>CAWJSE010000001.1:0-71525 GCA_963845445.1 Candidatus Melainabacteria bacterium
AACCTCCGCGTTTTTGCATTGCATGTCCAAGGATCGATCCCATAAATGCTAAGAACAAAGCAATCGGGGACGCCATAAGAAGACAAATGAATCCTTCCCAAGCTAAAAAGAAAAATGCCCATACCCAAGAGCCAAGTAGCAATTAGAGCAATGCCAACAGAACTCAGAAAACTCTTCGGTTCGTTCTTACCAAAAAGATAAGCAGACATCATGCCCAATACGAATGGCACTCCTATAAAAAGTCCCCATCCGTAAGCATGTAGAAGAACAGTGCCATACCACACAATAACTAAGCTCATTGGCACCGTGATAGCAAGAGTATAGAGCGCATCTTCTTGAATAGTTTTTTTGCTTGAAATTCCACCGTTCTGACTTGTGGTAGTTTGTGCTTCACCTAAAGACGAATCTTTGATCGTTTTACTGTGCAGAATGGAGAGAACAAAAAACAGAACAAGATTGATGGAAGGTACAAAAAATAAAGCGGCTAGAGCTAACGGCATGCCGCTGTCTCGCAGCCGGCGTATAGTTAAAACCATTCCAGACCAAATGAAAGGCAAAGCAATAACAATCAGAGCTAAGAAGAAAATGCGGTCATGTAACGATAAATGGAAGAGTTCTTTGGATTGACTAGGTGTGAAATATCGCCAAATTGTCCAGTGCTGGTGAAATATGTTTCGGGCAACAAAAGAATCCAGAGCAAATTTTATAAGAAACAATACAGAGCCCCAAAACACATATATTGCTCGACTTAATCTTCCGTCAAAACGCCATAAATCGGAGATTTTCGGATTGATTGACAGCATCTATATCACTACAGCTCTAGGGACGCCAACGCAAATCCGGTTTGCGGGCCGCAAGGGCTTCATCCAATTTACGCACTACAGTTGTAATTGGCGCGTTAAGCACTATTTCTGGATTTGTTTTTGTTTCATCATCAATAGCAATCATCACAGAAGCAAAATTATCTAATGTAGCCTTTGTTTCAGTTTCGGTTGGCTCAATCATCATAGCCTCAGGCACTATCATCGGAAAATACACAGTCGGTGAGTGTACACCAAAGTCCAATAAGCGTTTAACTACTTGTCCTGCGTTAACTCCTCTTTCTTTCTGGCGTGAAGCTGATAATACAAATTCATGCATGCATGGCTGCTTATGGGTTACAAGATAGCGGTTGCTCAGTTTAGATCTTAAATAATTAGCAGATAGAATAGCATCCTTTGAAACTTGTGCTAAACCGTCGCCACCCAAAGCCAAAATATAGGCATAAGCACGAACTAAAATACCAAAATTACCGTAAAAACCTTTTATTTTACCGATAGACTTAGGCCGCTCAGTATCGAAAATATATTTTCTACCTTGTCTGGTAACAACTGGCTTTGGCAAATATGGTTCCAAAATAGTCTTTACAGCAACAGCGCAACCCCCAGGGCCACCGCCACCATGTGGCGTGGAAAAAGTTTTATGTAAATTTAGCTGGCAAACATCAAATCCCATATCTCCCGGTCTTATGAAGCCCAGTATGGCATTTAAATTAGCTCCATCATAATAGAGTAAGCCCCCTGCTTCATGCACCAGTTTCTGAATCGATTGAATCTCTTCTTCGAAAAGACCCAATGTATTGGGGTTAGTCAGCATAAGGGCAGCTGTATCAGGACCAAGCACCGCTTTAAGAGCAGCTAAATCAACCAATCCTTTTTCATTTGATTTTATTTCAATAACCTCAAAACCCGCCATAGTGGCGGTTGCTGGGTTAGTACCATGGGCAGTATCAGGAACAATAATTTTATTTCGGCGTGTTTGACCTTTATCTCTAAAATAAGCTTTGATTAAAAGTAAACCAGTCAATTCACCATGCGCACCAGCAGCAGGTTGCAAGGTGACCGCTGGCAGCCCGGTAATAACCGCTATAGCTTCTTGCAAATTCCACATCAATTCCAAGGCACCTTGCACTTGTTCAAGCGGTTGCAAAGGATGAAGTTCTTTAAAACCCTCAAGGGCAGCTAAACTATCATTTACTTTTGGATTATATTTCATTGTGCAAGAACCCAAAGGATAGAAACCTTTGTCAATGCAATGGTTCAGCTGTGACAAGTTCACGAAGTGCCGCATTAATTCAAGCTCACTTATTTCTGCCAATGCCGGAGGTACAGAACGCACATATTCGCTGGGAATTAAGTTTTCTTTTTGATCAACATCCAGCTTCGGTACGGTTATTGCTTGTCTTCCTGATTTTGACTTTTGGTAAATTAGTTCTTGCATAGTTTCCGGCATTTCCCCTTATTCGATTTGACCTAATTTTTTCAATTACTCTAATGCTCAAATATACCTTTCCAACCTTTCAAGTCCAGTTCACTTATAGTGCTAATAAATGCAAATAGCTTATCTGCAAGAACAGTGAGATTTTCCCGTTCAAGCAGTATTTTCATTTTCTTATAGATAGGCACTAGTAGCTTTACATCATTGGCAGCATATTCCAATTGTGAGTGAGACAAATCCTCTCTGGCCCAATCACTCATCTGATTGCTTTTGTCCATCTCGACCCCTAATAGTTCCAAGGCCAAATCGCGCAAGCTGTGTCTATCGGCATATGTTCTCACTAGCTTGGAAGCAATCTTAGTGCACCAAATAGGGTGCACCGACGCTGAAAGATAATACTTTAGAACTGCAACATCAAAACGGGCATAGTGGAAAACTTTCAGCAAATTTGGGTCTTCCAGCAACGACTTCAAATTGCTTTTAGCAGTGGTCGGTATCTTAGAATCTTTAGAAAAGCGTACTAAAGCAATTGTTCCATCTGGAGCTGCAATTTGAACAAGACAAAGTCTATCTCTCGGAACGATCAAACCTCGTGTTTCTGTATCAACAGTGACAAATTCCTGCTTCAGGAAATGCTGCAAAAGTTCTTGATCAAGGTCGTCATTGAATATTTTAATTTTAGTGGATGTGGTGGTAATTTCGATGCCCAAGAAGCTCTCCTCATCAATAATCGGCTGAATCCATTGGGACCCAACAACTGGTAATTAGTTGTACTTGTTAGTTTACGTCAAGAAGAAGAATTGGTGGACACTTACAAATTCAAAAACTGTTTAAATAAGCTTTAGACAGCAGGCTAGCTAAATGGAGTACCTTTATATCAAGCGCTTGCTGCTTTATACCGGCTTCTAATTGCAACATACAACCTGGATTAGTCGTAACAATCGTGCTAACGCCGCTGCTTTTGATCATCTCAATCTTTCTGTTTAAAATTGTTTCGCTTAAAACAGGATGGCCAAGGTTATATATACCTGCACTACCGCAACAATGCTCCTCCTCCATTAAAGGAAGTAGCTTAATCATTTGTTTACCAGCAACGGAATTTATGGCTTGGGCAAAGTTATCTAATAACGATTTCGGGGCCAGTCTAATACCCTGAGCATGAGATAAGTGACAGGCAGCATGATAGCCAATCGACATGGGCTCAGTTAAATTGTTCACATTCTTATTAATAGCGAACAAATCGTGCTCAGCAAGAAATTCTGGCAGGTCCTTAATGCGGCTACCAAAGGCTTTTGCTTTATCATGCCAGGGATCATCCTTAGCAAAGAGTTCCGCATAACCCTTTAGCATAGCTGCGCACCCCGAGGCAGTGACCACTACCGCACCCGAACTATCGGCAAATTTGTTTATATTGTCCTGAGCAAGCTGCCGAGCCAATTCTTTTTCACCAGAATGAAGAGCAAGGGCTCCGCAACACGTTTGTTCTGGCACCAGAACTGAAGACGCAGACAAGGCTATCAGTGCAATACTTTCTCGGTTTACCTGGTTATAGAATATATCCATGATACAACCTTTGAATAAGTACACAGCTGCAGCCGTTTCGTCACTGCCCTTTTTCGACAAGGGTAAGTGCTGATGCACCGGGACTGTTGGCATTAAAGATTGCCAACGCAAAATTTCCTTTATCGCCCAAATTTTAACGAAGGGAGAGAGAATGGAATTCAAAGCTCCATCTGCCTTAATTTGCTGCCAAGTCCTCAGACATTTGCCAACTAGTTTTAGCAACAGGTCATTAGGAAGCAGCCATTTAAAAGCCAAATATCTGGGAATCTTTATCCAAAACGGCGCTGCAGCATTTACCTGCACCTTAGCTTGATTAAAAATAGCTTCATAGTTAACTCCTGAAGGACACGCTGTTTGGCAGCCAAAGCATCCTAAGCAGGAATCTAAATGCTCTGACATTCTTTTGGAAAATGGTTCTTTTTTTTGTTGCCATAAGTTCAAAAGGTAAATGCGTCCGCGTGGAGATTCTAACTCACGACCGGTAGCTAAATAAGTGGGACATGCTGGCAAACAAAGACCGCAATGTATACAGGCATTTAGTAGATCTTGATCAATCAACTGTGGCTGGAAAGTGCTCGGTGATTTGTCTTCCATAACTCGCTATAACTACAACTCTACATATGGATTAAATGAACCATGAGGATCGAATTTTGCTTTCAATTGCTTTCTAATCACCAGCAATTGATCACCATTGCTAGTATCATAACCCAAATTGCTTACTCTGCGTATGTAACTGTGGTCACCATAAGCAACTGGCAAAACTGTTTTATTGAGCAGAGCAAAGTCTTTTAAATGATTCAAAAACATATTTTGCTCTGCGCTAGAGTCCAAACAAAAACGCATCCGATTGGAAGCTACTTTGTAGACAAAGGGGAAACATGAAATTTTTTCTTCGCGCAGCAGGTCGATTAAATCAGAAATTTTAATGGACACATCTAATATTTTGGATCTTTTTTGTCTGGGAAAAGGCGACTTATTGGTAAACCAACTAATTTGGCTTAATTCTTGCAATATGCGGTCTTGATCATCAGGCTCAGCAATAATTGAACAAATTGTGTTATTGGATAGAATATTTTTTATCGACTGCGCTATTGCGTCCATAGTTGACTCATAACCATATATTCGCACTGCCAGCAGAAATTTTTTCTCCAGTCCAAATTGCTTTTCTAAAATTGATATTTTTACCAATCTTTGATTAAGCAATTCGATATAAGCTAAAGGGGCAGTAGAATTAGATATTTGTTTAGCAGTTTGGATTAATTGCTGCCAGTCATCACTTTGAATTAAAAATGTCAAATTATGCGATGGGATGGAATAGAGCCTTATGTGCGCTCTAATTGGCAAAGCAAAATAACCATAACTGCCAATAAAAAACCTTGTCAGATCGTAACCAGACACATTTTTAACCACTTTGCCTCCAGAGTGTATTAATTGTCCATTACCTAGAATGCTGTCTAATCCTAGAATGTGCCTACTCAAGCCGCCAAGCAATAGTTCTTGCGGACCAGTCTCGTTGCTTAGAATTAAATCGAGCAAACTTGTCTCATCGTTGTAATAACCAACTGGAAACCACTTTTGTTCCTTAAGTAGAAAATTCTGCAAGGTTTTGATTTTTATACCGGTTTGAACGGTAACTAATTGGTCTTGTGAAGAATATTCTTCAACTTCACTATAATTGGCCAAATCCAAATAAGCTATATTTTCTGCCGCAGAAAGTGAATAACACGAGAAATAATCCTTATCAAAAGGAATAATTATTTTGTTTGATTTCATGAGAGTGTTAATCTCTTCCACTAATGCAAGTTGAGAGATACTTTTACTGAGGCTGTAACTATTATTGCTTGACATTAGACAATGCTCGATAATATGCTTCGGTATATTTCCCAACCCACTTTATATAAATGCCGTTCTCCAAAAGTAACTATTCAGCAGACGTCAATCAAAATGAGCATCGTTGCTTGGTAATTATCACCGGCTATTATGGATTTGACAATCTGGGAGACGAAGCTATTTTGGAAGAATTATTGCATGAAGTTAGCTCCATATGCAGTAAGGATCATATTGTCGTTCTTTCTAACCATCCTGAAAGAACAACAGCCTTATACGGGATCAAAAGCGTTAATCGCTGGAAGTGGCCTGAATATATCAAACTGTTTAGCAATGCCTCTCTTCTTGTGAGTGGAGGGGGTGGTTTATTTCAAGATCGCACCGGACCGCGCTCGGTTATTTTTTATGCTGGACAAATTTTTATGGCCAAATTATTTGGAGCAAAAGTATTTATCTATGCTCAAGGTTTAGGACCTTTGAAAACCCTGTTTGCTCGCTTATTGACACGTCTTGCATTTAGTTTTGCCGATGCAATTACATTGCGAGATAGTAATTCAATTGCCATGCTCAAATCTTGGGGATTGGAGGGAAAATTAACGGCGGATCCAGTTTGGGCTCTATCACCTTCTCCGTTACCGGACTTAGTGGTTGGAGTACTTGACAGTCTGAAAGATGGAGAAAATAAAATGATAGGACTCTCTTTAAGAGAGGATCCTGCCCTTAAAGATTATCATTTGAAATATTTAGCAGAATCCATTGCGGCAACTTATCCTCATAGTTGTGTTCTACTTTTGCCTCTGCAACAAAATCAAGACCTGCCGTTGCTCAGACAGGCAGACAAATATTTGAGGGAATTAGGGCTAAAAACTTCTATTCTGGATTCGTCTTTAATGAGTAAGCCAAGTTACTGGCTCAGTTTAATGGAGAAGCTTGATTTAGTAATTGGTATGCGTCTGCACGCGCTGCTTATGGCTCTGAGAGCATCCCGCCCAGTAATAGGAATTGCCTATGATCCAAAAGTAACTATTCTTTTGAAAGACTTCAATCAGCCTGTACTGTTACTCGAAGATCATGATAAAGAACGGGTAAAGGGTGCCTGGCTCAAAACTATAAAAGAATCAGAAAACAATAACTTCAATCAGAGTTCAAAAGATAAACTACTAGTTGCTGAGCAATTAGCGCAGCAGAACGCAATACAATTAGCTAATACATTGAGAGGATAGCACTACCTATGATGGCACAAAAACTGCTCTCTCGCCAGTCTGTTTTGGGTTATCCGGTGGATTTATGCAACCAAGCACAGGCTTTGGCAGTTATAAAAGATTGTTGGCAAAGTAAAACAGATTTGCATGTCGTCACTTTAAATGCTGAAATGATTATATCTGCTCAAAATGATAAGAAATTGGACCGCATTATTCAGCATGCTAATTTAGTCATTCCTGATGGAGCTGGTGTAATACTGGCCCTGAAATTGCAAGGTTTTAAGGCATCCAGAGTGCCAGGAATTGAATTAGCCCATGGCGCCTTACAATTGGCTACTCAGAACGATATTCCGGTTGCCCTAATCGGAGCTGATCGGCAAGTTCTCGATTATTTGCGGGGCGCCTTGCCGCAGCAGTTTCCAGGCTTAAGACTTGTTTTTAGCCAGGATGGTTATTTTGACGCCGCGCAACAAGAAAAGGTTATAGCAGATCTAAACCAGTCTAATGCTCAGCTCGTGCTTATAGCTATGGGAGTACCTAGACAAGAGTATCTCATCGAGCAGGCACAAATAAATGCTCACCATAGGGTTTGCATCGGGGTGGGAGGGAGCTTTGATGTTTGGGCGGGTAAAGTGCGGCGAGCCCCAAGAATATGGCAAAATTGCCATCTGGAATGGTTTTATCGATTAGTGAGCGAACCTTGGCGCCTCAAACGTATGAGCAAGACTTTACCAAAATTCGCCTGCCAGGTAATGATTGAATTTTTACGCAACAAGCTATTAAATAATCGCAAAAGCGAATAGACTAGAGTCTTGCTTATACTTTCTGCCATATGTTTTTCAAACAAAAGATTGACCAAATTGACACATTGCCCTTACGGCTGCTAGCCACTTTGGGAGACGCTGTATGCAGTCTGATTGAGCGCGAACGCGCTATTGCCAGCACTCATTCTGCCAAACAAATGCATGAACACAGTAAAAAGCGCGTGAATGCCCAGACCCAAGCTGAAGATTTAGATAAAATTATGCAGTTTCTTAGCGATACCGAACTTGAATTGGTACGTAGAGCTTTAAATTTAAAAGCTAATAATTACCGTAAAACAGGGCAAATTACTTCCAGAAAATCGACTGCTTACGAAGTTTTACTTGGCTACCTCTATCTGACCGATTTCGGCCGATTGCAGGAATTGATCATTATTAATGCCCCAAAAAGCAATAATTAAGAGGCAAATCTTAAGGATAAGTTTTAATATGGCTTTCAAGAGCATTCTAGTGATAATTTAAATTTGGATATCGGCTTCAGGAATACGATAAGCAAGCGGTGATTAGTTCAGATTTAATTTGTCAGATCTTTAGTAGAGAATTTGGCTGACGGATTGCTTGTGAGTGGCTCTGACGGCCTTATTCAGATTTGCAATCAATCTTTTGCAAATATTGTTGGTAGTTCGACAGATAAAATAGTGGGCAGTGCACTCTCTCAGTTTATCAAATTTGAAGAGAGCGAATTCTCTGATACTACTGATGGTGTTACAACGTGCAGTGAATCAAACGAGCATAACGGCAAAAAAGATGATTCTGAAAATTCTTGGCCTACTTAATGTTTGCAAGCCAAAGATAGTTTCAGTTAAAAATCGTGGTGGTTTTGATTTAAATATGCCCGCCACTCATTGTGAAATTCTGAATAACGACAACAAAATTGTTGGTTACCTTTCCATAATACACATCATTCAAGCTCATTCTGTTCAGCAAGCCCAAACCGAGTTTGTCAGCACCGTAAGCCATGAATTAAGAACACCCCTTACCAGTATTAAGGGTTTTGCTGATACGATTTTGCGTGCTGGAGAAAAGTTAGACAAAGCGCAACAACGACGTTATATAGGTATTATTAAAGACCAAGCTGACAGACTAACACGCTTAGTCGAGGATCTGCTGGCCGTCTCCAGGCTAGAATCGAAGAAATTGCAGCTCACTATGCGAGCAATTGATTTGCGCGAAGCAATCGAGCGAGTTTTACGCAATTTGGGCGACAAAGCTGGAAATCATAGAATCGTTACCGATTTGCCAGCTAGCCTCCCACCAATATGGGCAGATGCTGATCGCGTCGAACAAATACTAACCAATCTTATTGACAACGCAATTAAATATTCTCCCGCTGGCACGTCGGTAACAATTGCTGCACGAGAATTATGTGCACATCCTGAATCGATTGAATTTACAATCACAGACCAAGGTGTGGGCATACCTCATGAACACCTACCAAAAATATTTACTAAATTTGGACGTCTGGATAATCCACTCATTCGCCAAACAGAAGGAACTGGATTGGGACTTTATATTACCCGCTCGCTTGTTCTTGCTTTGGGTGGACAGATAGAAGTAAACAGTAAACCGGGACAAACGACATTTACTGTACATTTGCCAGCTACCAGCCTAGAGGAGCAAGCCGCTAGAGGCAGAGGGTAATATGCTTCCAACACCAATTATTCTAATCATTCATCAAGCCGAGCGGGCGCACGGCTATGGAAAAATTCTTGAAAAAACCGGAGCAAAAGTGCATGCTGTGACCTCATTACAGCAAGCGAATGAATTATTGTCTTTCTTGCATCCAGATTTAATTATTCTTGCCACTAATATGCCAGATGGTGAAGGACACCTCTATGGGCAACAGATTAGAGCCACACTTGTGCAACCGCGGCCAGTTTTGGTTTTGTTGCAAGGCTCAAGCGACATATCCGAACGCATTAGCTTATTCCGTTTTGGTGCTGATGACGTACTTCAGGATGGCATCGATAAGAAAGAACTTGCTTTCCGAGTAATGGCGCATTTGCGACGGAGACAGGAGGAATTTTCAAATTCGCTCACACAATTGCCTGGACCCAATTTAATCAAACGGATGCTTGAACAAAGTCTGGTATCAGATAAGGCCTGGTCCGCAATATCAGTAGATTTAAACAAAATACGTGTTTATAACGAAACATACGGTGATTTAGCTGGCGATCAACTAATAAAAGCCCTGGGAGCCATCTTAGTTGATATAGCCGAAGAAGAAGATTTCGTTGGTCATATTGAGGCGGATGATTTTTTGCTTATAACTAAATCAAAACACCCAGAAAAGAAAGCGGAACGGATATGCCAACAATTTGATCATATAAGCAATCGCTTTTATCCACGGGGGGATATCGAAAGAGGCTATTTAATTTCCACTGGACGGGGCGGCATCAGAAGACGCATTCCACTTATTTCAATTGCCGTGGGTATAGTCTCATCCAGCAGCCGACGTTTTCAAAGTTATGTAGATGTGCTGACAACTTCAAGAGACTATCGTTATCTGGCTAAGAAACAATCTGGCTCAAGCTGGGTAAGCGACGGTTCGCTTTCCCAGGAAAAGCAAGTTCCTGTGCACTCAAATAATATTCAAGAGAAGAAAGCTCCGCGCATTTTGGTTATAGAACCAGATGGTGCAATGGCTTGTTTACTACAAGAAACCTTATCTCTAGAAGGTTATTTTGTCCAAGTTACTAATTCGGCTGACGATGCCTTTGAACTCATAAATAGCGACGCACGGACCAGATTTAATTTTAATGGAATCAAATCTAGTAGATAGACAAATGGATGGTTGGAAACTATGCCGTAGCCTTAAAGACGATGAGCAATTGCGCGAGATTTGTTTGGTTATGGTCACCTCGCATCCCGATCAATCACTCGCTTTAGAGGCGGGAGCAGACCTATATTTGCCTAAACCATTTGATATGGCTATTCTTCTTAATGAAGTTAGCTTATTATTGCGCTAATTCTTTGAGAATCCAATCCACGCCTTGATTGATATCAGCGGCAACGAAATCTGGTTTGATATTCCGAAACGTGAGCATTCTAAGCGTTTCCTCTCCGTAGCCAGTTCTCACTATTATTGAACGGAGTTTGGCATTGATAGCAAGGCCAATATCAGCTTCTTTATCTCCGACCATAAAAGATTTGTCTTTGTTTAAACCAGAAATTTCATCATAGGCACGATCAATAAGTCCTGTAGCTGGTTTTCTGCAGTTACAAACTTTAGCAAGTCGCGCTTCACTGCCATCGGGCAAATGAGGGCAATAATAAACAGCATCCAGAAAAGCGCCTTCCTCCCCTAATAGAGATTCCAGGCGTTTATGTAAATCCTGAATATGGGATTCCGGATAATACTTTCGAGCAGCACCAGACTGATTAGTGACCAGAACAGCAATTATTCCTGCATCGTTTAGACGTTTAACAGATCTTGCCGCGCCTGGAATCAAGACCAAATCGTCCAAATTGCGCAAATAACCCTTTTCGAAATTGAGGGTGCCATCCCGGTCTAAAAACACGACTGGCTTTCCTATATTAGACATCGCTTCTCCTCGGCATAGTCATAGGATAAAACAAAGGCTGCATCCATAGACCGATTGCTAAGAAAGCTAATATGAGGGATCTAGAAGTTATCTGGTATCGGAGATCCTTCTGGTAAAGTAGGCGTAGTTTTTTGGAAACGCTCAGAGCGACCAGATGAATAGTACCGTTCATCGACAACCGATGGTTCAACTTGGAACATATTGGTATCGCGCGGTCCTTCAACTCTACCCAATTCTTCCGGCAGTTTTAGCTGTCCAGGCGTACCAGGTAAGATAATTTCCGGACGAACTGAGATAACCAATTCACTTTCGTTCTTTGAAAATGCCTTTGATCGATATAGCGCACCCAGCACTGGCACTTCTCCCAAAACTGGATTCATATCTAATTCTCTACCGACGTTCGACGTAACTAAGCCTGCTATGAATAATTCCTGGCCTGGCTTAAGTTCGACAATAGTTTGAGTTTTTCTAGTAGTGAATGAATCAATCGGTGTAGAAGATCCGACAAACTCTAAGGCGTTAGCAGAACTTAAAACACGCTCTTCTGGAGATATTTCTAAATTAATAACTCCATTTTCCTGCAAAATAGGAATTATGTTTAGTCTTAATCCGAATGGCTCGAACGTAATTGATTGCAAAGAAACACCAGCAGTAGCTAACTGTTGTTGAATAGGTACTTCACCACCAGCTAAGAATGATGCCCGTTCCCCTGATACCGTAACTAATGTGGGTTCAGATAAAATGCGCGCTCGACTTTGTTCTATAGCGCCTTGAATAATAGGCGAAATAGACATACTGCCGTGCCCTAATGCAAAAGCATTTGTACCAGTAAACAAGTTAGCCAAGCTGGTAGCGGCGCTAGAAAATGTTGCACCACCTGGAGTTCCAAATAGAGCAGCGGTGGGTAGAAGCGACGGCGGAGCTGAAGATAAAATCGGCTGACCGATACCGGCAACATTTTGTGTCAAGCCGGTTGGAAAAATAACTTGCGAACCATATCCAAAGCCGACACTATTAAGACTGGAGAAACCAGAATTACCCCCATTCACCTGCAAACCAGGGAAAGAAACCGGGCTTTGGTTACCAATGCTCGGATTAGCAGAACCACCAATACCAAAGCCAAAGTTATGAGTAGTAAAATTTATACCTAATTGAATGCCAAGAGCTCTAGCAGTTGCAGTATTCATTTCCAAAAAAGTGCAATGCAGAACTATTAAGGGCACTTTTCTAACCCTGATCATACTAGTCACTCGGCCGCCGTCACTTGATACTAGCTGAGCGCGACCAATATTATTTGGCAAATTAGGGAAATATGTATATTTATCGACTTGGGCTAACTGAGCAAGGTTTGAGGCACTACCACCACCGCCGCCGCCAGCAGCACCACCACCACCAGCACCACCACCTCGAGCCATCATTTCACCAATTCTGGCAGTAATAAGGCGATTATTCGCTACCAGGATATTACATCCTCGATCGTCCATAAAAACATTAGCGGCCGCGAAGGCGCGAATGATTGATTCGGGATAATCAACATCCCCCAACAAAACCACTCTATCGGTGCCAGCTACGTTATAGGTTTTGACAATAATGCGAGGATCTATTTCTCTGAGCGTAGATTGTAATTGTCCAAAATCACGATTTACCCTCAAATCTACAGCTACTGAATTACCAGCATCATCCCAGAGCAGCATAGTGGCAATACCAGGGCTTTTGCCGAGCAGAACAAATTGATTTTCAGTGATAATAACGGGTTCAGCAATACTGGTGTCACTAATGTGAGTCCTAATAATTTTGTTCTTCGTTCTGAAAGTTCTGGATTGAGAGACTTTTAAATCAATGATATTGCTTGGCTTAAACTCTTCTAGATCAAGAGACCCAGAAACTATCGGTGGTATAGGAGATGCTACTACACTTCCAGATTTTGCCTGTGCCAAAAGTATAGAATCACCCTTATTATTGGACGCATCTTTTGAACGGGCTTGCCTGTAGAAGCTAAAGCAAGTCCCTGTCCAAAGAGAAGACTTACGCTCAAACTTAAACTCAAACTATACCGTGACATAAAATTCTCCATATTTAACACACCATTCATCCTAGCAAGAGTCTTTTCCATTTATCAAACTCCTATTCATTCTCCGGTATAGGTGAACCTTCAGGCAAAGTCGGAGTCGTTTTTTGGTAACGCTCAGATCGACCAGAAGTCATATAACGTTCGTCTATGACTGTAGGCTCAACTTGGAACATGTTTGTGTCGCGTGGAGCCTCAACTCTGCTTATCTCTTCAGGCAACTTCAACTGACCAGGTGTACCAGGCAAGATAATCTCTGGACGCACAGCGACAACTAATTCGCTCTCGTTCTTGCTAAAGGCTTTGGAACGGTAAAGAGCTCCCAAAACCGGTATTTCTCCCAAAATTGGAGTTTTGATTATGTCTCTACCGCTATTGCTTGTAATTAAACCGGCTATAAACAGTTCTTGTCCCGGTTTCATTTCAACAATTGTCTGGGCCTTCCGGGTGGTAAAGCCTGGAATAGCAGTGCTCAATGAAGAGGGCTGGAAAGATATAACGTTTGATATTAAACGCTCTTCCGGCGATATCTCTAGATTTATATTGCCATTTTCCATTAACACAGGAATTATATTCAAACGCAAGCCAAATGGTTCGAACACAACGGATTGTCCGGTTGTACCTGCTGAAGCCGAAGACTCAATGACCGGGATTTCACCACCAGCTAAGAAAGCGGCTCTTTCACCAGATATAGTGACCAAAGTTGGTTCGGCAAGAATTCTCGCTCTATTTCTGGAAATAATACCCTGTATGGTGGGGTTTATAGACAGAGCACCTGATACACCAAGACCGCGGTTTATGTTAGACAGAGAGGTAAAAATGTTCTGCAAATTAGAAGTTCCAAACTGAGCTCCACCTGGGGCACCGAGCAGCACCGAGGTTGGCAACAGAGTACCGGGCGGTTGATTAACTACGGCTTGACCAATTCCAGCTAAGCCACCAGTGACCTGACCACCTGTAAATGCTGACTGCACAGTCGTATTAGATACGAAAGATACAGGACCCACAATTTGAGGACCGGGTATACCACCAGGTAAAGCGGTTTGATTGAAATAGGGCGTGACACCGTTAACAATACTAACATTACCGGTACTACCTATATTAGAGTTATTACCACCCACACCAAAGGTAAAATTTCTGCCGGTGTATGCTAAACCTAATTGCACACCCAATTCTCTAGCGGCAATTGAATTCATTTCCATAAAAGTACAATGCAATACGATCATCGGTACTTTTCTAACGCGGATCAAGCTTGTGACCCTGCCACCGTCACTAGTAATTACTTGCGCCTTACTTATGTTATTTGGCAAGTTAGGAAAAAATGTATAACGATCTACTTGCCCTAACTGAGCAAGCGCTCCACTACTGGAGCCGCCGCCACCGGTTTGTCCACCACCACCTTGAGCCATCATTTCACCAATTCTGGCCGTAATAAGTCTGCCGTTTGCAATTTGGATATTCATACCGCGATCATCCATAAATACGTTTGATGAACCAAAGGCTCTTATAACGGATTCTGGGTGGTCTACGTCACCAAGAAGAATAATTCTGTCTGTTCCGCCAGCAAAAATGGGTTTCACAATTATGCGTGGATCTACCTCTCTTAAGGCAGCTTGCAATTGAGAAAAATCACGGGTAACTCTTATATCGATAGTAGCGGAATTACCTGCATCATCCCAAAGAACGAGTGTCGCTCCCCCAGAATTGTGTCCCAGTAAAACCAATTGATTTTCAGTGACAAGAATAGGTTCAGCAATATTGGGATCGCTGATGGAAATTCTCACAATTTTGTTTTTTAACTTAAAAGTGCGCGATTGAGATATTTTAAGTTCTATTACGTTCGAAGTCTTGAGCTCCTCAAGATCTACTGTACCAGAGACCACAGGAGGGATAACGGTTGCTCCCAAATAATCAGGGCTCCCTTGGGCAAGCATCTGATCAGGGGCCATTTGCGTTACCAAAGGCTGGTGTTTTCTCTTTGTACTTCCCGGACGGTTAGCAATGAGAGCTTTATCTGTATATTCGATTGAAGGGTGAATGGTTAATACCGCAGCTGGTGAACCAAGCTTATCTTCAATAGTAGAGTCGCCAGGTCCTAATAAAAATAAGGAATGTCCTTTTTGTGGACTATTACTCTTAAATGGATGAGACGATGAATTATTATCATTCGCCGTTTCAACCTGAGCAGCCATAGTACTAAGCGCAGATGCCGGCATTAGTAGCAAGGATAGGCTTAATGCTAAGCATACACGGGTTTTAATCATTACTTTTTCCTCTTCTCCCTTTTATCAAACCCACATTTGCTACCCGCGCTATGAAGGTTGTTCTTAATACTGTTCAAACTTTGATGATTTAGCACCGTATTTAATGATTTTTGCTACCACCACATTTAGCGTCAAAATTAAAAATTTGAAAGGCACCTAAATACTATACATGAATTAATGAAAAAATTTAGATAAACATGAGAACCAACCAAAAAAAATTTTTCACTACTTTAACATTGGATAATTAATTGCGCCAGCATTTTATCATTTCTTCTGCGCACCAAATGCGGAATTATATATCATCGGCACCATTAACGGGGTCAATACTACCCGCAAGGTCACGGGTATTCATGACAACCGCATCTGGTGCAGCACTGCTTCTCGGACAGTGTCCGTCTATGCACCAATTTAACGAGCATCATCGTCCTAGTCCGCCTCAATTTTCTTGATGCGTATATATTGATATCACTCGCAGTGCCTTGCACCAATCTGGCAAAAGCACCACAGAAATTAAGTGCACCGAATACAACACTGCTTACATTAAATGTAGGGGAAGCTGAAAAGTTTTGAAGCGATACCCTATTTAGTGCCATAGTTAAATGGCTGATGAAATTGGTCGTAAAACTTCGGCAGATAAGTTTTCAAAACTGTCAGAAAGGCCAAACCACTGTATTTGTCCGGCCAAAAAATTTTCTTGGAAGCTTAGGTAAATCTACAATTTAAGCCGAAGAAATGTTATATACTCAGAAGCATCCTTCTAGATATTGTTTGCTTGGCTTTATATGGTGAACTTATTATCTAGTGCAAATATAAATCAAATATAAATTTAGCGGGATCATAGAATGTATAGCGCTAGCGTGCAAAAATATTCCGCTAACTAAGAATTACAGAGCAGGGAGAAATTAAAGAAGCCGTGGTTGAAAATAATAATGAACAAGACAAAGTACTAGTAGTAGATGATGAAGCTTCCATAAGACGCATCTTGGAAACGAGATTGAAACTTGCCGGATATAACGTGGTAACGGCAGGGGACGGTCAGGAAGCTCTGGAGCAGTTTCACGGTTTTCAGCCAGATTTAGTCATTTTAGATGTCATGCTGCCAAAAATGGACGGCTATGAAGTCTGCAGAGAAATTAGAAAAACCGCAGACACTCCAATAATCATGCTTACTGCTGTAGCTGATGTATCCAATCGAATCCAGGGTTTGGAAATCGGAGCTGACGATTATGTGGTTAAACCATTCAGCCCCAGCGAGCTAGAGGCCAGAATCAAGGCAGTCTTACGCAGAACAGTCGAAAGGCAGCAAGAAACAGGACAAACAAAAAGTACAAACGTAATAACCATTGGCAACCTTAAAATAGACTTAAATAAGCGCCAAGTGACCCGCAAAAATGAACGAATACGCTTGACAGGCATGGAATTCAGTTTACTTGAATTGCTAGTGACCAATTCAGGCAAGCCTTATTCGCGCGGAGAGATACTGCAGCAAGTTTGGGCTTATCCACCTGATCACAGAATTGACACCAGAGTGGTTGACGTACATATAAGTAGATTGCGTTCAAAACTTGAAGAAGATTCTTCCAATCCAGATTTAATCCTGACTGCCCGTGGCATCGGCTATATGTTCCAAAAGATCAATTAATCGCTAGGCAATAAATCGATCCGCAGCCTTATATATAGATGCGCTTATATATATATAAACATTTGAGCGAGCAAAAGCGCCGATGCAATAGTACGCCAGCATATAAGTTTTGCTGCGTACTATTGTAGCCTCGCGAAGCGGTTAAGGATACGCGCGTATGAGGCGAGGGACGAAGCCGAAGCAGCGCCAAGGATATAAACATTTGAGCGAGCAAAAGCGCCGGTGAGGCGGTTGCAGCGAAGCGGTTAAGGATACGCGCGTATGAGGCGAGGGACGAAGCCGAAGCAGCGCTTATATTATGAATCCATTTGCCACGAACTCATATAGGCTTTCATTTCTTTGGTTAGTTCATCTATATTTATAGATAGAGACTTTAATTTAAGTTGAGCAATTTCTTGATCAATAACTTCGGGCAGGGTTAATACACCAGGGCTTAGAGATCCTTTGTGTTTGACCAAATATTCAAGACCTAGTGCCTGATTGGCAAAGCTCATATCCATAACGCTAGCAGGATGCCCTTCTGCGCAAGAAAGGTTTACCAATCTACCTTGAGCCAATACATAAATATTACGCCCATTTTTCATTTTGTATTCTTCCATCAGAGGGCGGGCTTCGCGTTTTGCTTGGGTGATCTTTTCTAAAGCTACTAGATTTAATTCCAGATCGAAGTGTCCGGAATTACAAACAATCGCACCATCTTTCATTGATTCAAAATGTGGACCGTCAATAACATGCTTGTTCCCGGTGACAGTAATGAAAATATCTCCGAGTTTAGCGGCATCCGCGATAGGCATTACTTCATAGCCATCCATAATAGCCTCTAAAGCTCTTACTGGATTTATTTCGGTGACAATTACCCGGGCACCAAGTCCACGTGCCCTCATCGCACAACCTTTGCCACAATATCCATAACCAACTACTACAATTGTGCGTCCAGATATCAGACGATTCGTCGCTCGGATGATACCATCCAAAGTTGATTGTCCTGTACCGTAACGATTGTCGAATAAATGCTTGGTTTGAGAATCATTGATAGCAATAGCAGGAAACTTCAATTGACCAGCTTCTTGCATTGCCAATAAACGATTGACACCAGTGGTAGTCTCTTCAGTTGTACCTATTATTTCTGACACTTGGCTACTTCTTTGCTGCACTAAGGTGGCAACAAGATCGCAACCATCATCAATAATGAATTGGGGATTGTGATCTAGAGCAACTGTTATATGGCGATGATAAGTCTCCATCGACTCGCCTTTTATAGCGTAGACTTTCAAGCCATATTCTTTTACTAAGGCAGCAGCAACATCGTCCTGTGTGCTCAAAGGATTGGAAGCGATCAACAAACAGTCTGCGCCACCGGCGGCAATGGCTAATACTAAATTGGCCGTTTCACAAGTGACATGTGCACAAACAGATACTTTGAGCCCTTTAAAAGGTGTTTCTTTTTAAAGCGTTTGGCAATTAAACCCAAAACAGGCATATCTGTGGATGCCCACTCTATCCTATTTCGCCCCGCCCCAGCCAAATTTAGATCCTTAACTTCAGATGATGATGTCAATGTATTTTGCATTTTATCTTTCCTCATAATTCTTTTTTGTCCGGAGTCTAATGAACAGCTGCAACAGCAGATTGTCGCAATTTTTGTTGTTGTTTAAAAACACCTATACCACCATATGTTGCACACTCTCCCAGATCGCGCTCGATACGCAGCAACTGATTATATTTCGCCGTACGTTCTCCACGGCAAGGGGCACCGGTTTTGATCTGTCCGCATCCTACCGCTACCGCGATATCAGATATGGTTGTATCTTCGGTCTCACCAGAACGATGACTCAAGACATTTGCATAATTATTTGCCTTTGCTAAATTTATGGCAGCCAGTGTTTCGGTTAGTGTGCCAATTTGATTTGGTTTGATTAGTACAGCATTAGCCACACCAATCTCAATACCGCGTTCAATGCGAGAGGTGTTGGTAACGAACAAATCGTCTCCTACCAATTGAATTTTATCCCCTAATTGCTTGGTCAAATAAGTCCATCCGCTCCAATCTTCTTCAGCCAATCCGTCCTCAATACTCACAATAGGATATTTTTGAACCAATTTTTCGTAATAAGCGACCATCTCTTCGCTGCTGAGAGCCTGCTTTTCCCTACTTAGTTGGTACTTGCCATCAACATAAAATTCAGAGGAGGCCGGGTCTAAGGCCAATCCTATTTCCTGACCGGCTTTCCTACCTGTCGATTCGATGGCTTCTACAATCAAAGATAAGGCTTCTTCATTAGTATCTAGCGAAGGAGCAAAACCACCTTCATCACCAACACCACAACTTAGTCCCCGCTTTTTAAGGACCTGTTGAAGCGAATGATAGACTTCTGCACCCCATCGTAAGGCTTCCGAAAATGATTTAGCACCGTGCGGAACAATCATAAACTCTTGGAAGTCAACTCCATCCTCTGCATGTTTGCCACCATTTACGATATTCATCAAAGGAACAGGCAAAACGTTTACTGCTATTCCACCTATATAGCGGTAGAGTGGAATATTGAGAGAATTTGCTGCAGCTTTGGCAGCCGCCAAACTAACTGCCAATATGGCATTAGCACCTAATCTGGATTTTTCTTTGGTACCATCTACAGAAATTAAGTGAGCATCCAATGAACTCTGGTCAAAAACATTCATGCCAATAACGGCTTTGGCTATTATTTCTTCAACATTGCTAACGGCAATACGCACCCCTTTACCTAGATAACGGCTAGAATCTTTGTCTCTTAATTCAATAGCTTCAAACCTTCCTGTCGAAGCACCGGAAGGAGCGGCTGCTCTACCAGTAGTACCATCATCTAAAACTATTGTTACCTCAATTGTTGGATTTCCTCTAGAATCAAGGATTTCCAATGCTGATACTTCTTCAATTTGATTCATATACACTCCGCTTTAGGTTTGATAGCTATTCGATAAGTAATTGGCAGTGTCAGACTTTATCGCAAATTTAATGCTAAACAAAAAATTTTACTGCAAATTAGAGCAATTTTAAGTATAATCCTGCCCATAGGGATCTCCACTATTAAATGCTGGACTTCCACATAAAACAGAAATATACAGGACAAATTTACAAAATATCGTTACTAAATTCGTTTATCCCCACCAAATATTTGAGAACCTAGAAAAGATGGCTAATTGTGAGACACGTCCCTGGAGGAAGTTTTCAGGCTATTCAAGAATACTTCCAGCAAAAATCGTGCCGTTATTGCGCGAATCAGTTTTCTGCTGATGGTATTCAGTTATTGAGAGAAGAGCCTGGTGTATTCGTAGTGAGAGTAACCTGTCAATCCTGCGGACATCCTTTAGGAGTAGCAATTGTCGGCGCTGCCAATAATCAGGTTAAAAAAGAAAGAAAGTTACCTACTGACTGGACGCGAAAAGACGCCAATCGTTTTTGCAACTTGCCACCTATTTCTTTTGACGATGTGCTTGCCGCTCATGAGTTCTTCTCGCAGCTAGATGCTGGCTGGCAGCGCTATTTGCCTCATAAACAAGCAAGCTGAGATCAGCTTGACAAATAAGTAGCAATCGCTTAATACTCTCCTCATTAATTGCCAAGCAGTTATTAATGAAAAATCTGGTGTTATAAGGGACTTTGCGCTAGCATAGTAGTGTAGAGCGCTTGCCCTTTAGATCGTCTATTTATCTTTGATTTTGGGGCGATTCTGCAAAGTCCAACGAAACCTTTTAAAACGTCCGGAATTAGTCTAGGCAAACATATGGTTTCAGACAATACAAATGAGAACGAAAAATTTATAGAGCGGTTGGTTGCACCTATCCGCAATGATCTGCTGTCTGGTGCAGCAGAAATTGCTTTACAGGCAATAGTGGTATTCAAAACTGTTCTTTCCTTTAATCAAAATACTGAGGTTAAAGAGTTAAGAGAGAATCTTAAGCTGACAGGTTTAAAACTGATTGAGGCGCAGCCGGCAATGGCTTCATTAGTAAATTTGGCCAATGTGGTTTTGGCTGCTGCAAATAAAGCCAACTCCGCCGATCAAATTAAACAAGATTGCCTGACAGCACTGAATCTATTTGAAAAAGTATTATGTGACAGCGTTGCAAAGATAGCTGAAACCGCCTTAAGTCTTTTGCCGCCCGGTGAAATGGTATTCGCTTATTCCTTTAGTTCCACCGTCGTCAGCTGTCTATTGAATGCTCGGGCCAAAGGTCGGTATTTCCGAGTGGCTTGTTCTGAATCTCGTCCTAGCATGGAGGGACACAAATTAGCTAGCCATCTGGCTTCTGGTGGCATAGAAGTGATTTTGACAGTCGACTCAGCTATGGGCATGATTCTACCTACTTGTAGTATTGCCTTCATGGGCTGTGATGCCATAAGCAGCCCTGGCATAGTAAATAAATCTGGTTCGCTTTTACTCGCTTTGGCCTGTCATGAAATGAACATACCTTTGTATGCTCTTTGTGACACCACAAAATTCATTGACGAAGAGCGCTTTTTTGAGTTCGAAAATCATCAGCGTCCCGGTATAGAAGTTTGGGAAGATGCACCGCCTGGAGTTACTATCTTAAACAGACAGTTTGAGTTAATACCATTCGATTACGTTACTGGGCTAATTACCGAAAATGGACTTTTTACTGCCAACGAGATGCCAAAATATATTTCTAAATTACCTAAGGATCAAAGCGTGCAAACAATCATTGGCTAGAAGGCGAATGATTAATGTTTATAGTTTTGTATTGATTCTGATTATAGGGCAGTTTTGGTCAATGAATATTGCACAAGCAAAATTTGGTGATTCAATAGATAAGTTCAGACAAAAAATGGCAAGCCATTTCACTTATCTAAATACAGAAAAGAAAAATGCCAAAATCTATCATCATTTTTCGGTAGTTACAGACAGTAAGATAGGGTCAGCTGATCCCGGCTTTGCTGGCGGATTAACTATAACGACTGAAAATGGAAAAATGACAGGCGAATCGCTGCTTGTCAAACTAGGAATCGCTGACGATATTGGTAAACGACTGGCGGCGACGCTTTGTTTAAATTTAGCCTATGACGCCTTAGGCAAACCAATACCGTCGACTGATCAAGATCAAAAGGCAGAGTACGACGCCTATTTCAGGGCGGTCGACGATGCGATGTCACGTCAGGCAGGTCACATAAGTTATTCTGGTTATTCAAGCCAGCTTCTTTTTTCACAAACAAATGACGGTAATTTGTTATTCGTTATAAATCCTAGCTCTTCAGCTAAAAACTAAATTAAGGATAGAGTCCCCGTATATGTCGAGCCTCAATCACTCTAGTAAGAGCTATTTGCATAGCAGCATCACGCAAAGAAAGACCATTATTGTTAGCCAAATCGAAAACATGATTGCAAGTTTCGACAACTAGATCCTTAAGACGCTGCAAAGTTTCTTCCTCAGTCCATAAAAGTCTTATGATTCCTTGCACCCATTCGTAATAAGCAATAGACAATCCCGCCGCATTAGCCAATATATCTGGTACTAACAGAATCCTTCTTTCTTGCAAAATGACATCAGCTTCAGGAGTAGTCGGAGCATTAGCTCCCTCAACAACTAATTTACATCTTAATCGCCGCGCATTTTCAATATTAATCTGGTTGGGTATGGCACAAGGAATAAGAACATCACATTCTTTCTCTAATAATTCCTCGTTAGTAATCCGCTGCGCCTCAGTATAATCTTTTAAGCTGACTGCCGTTCCATCAGCCTTCATAAGCTTATCCCAGTCAATACCCTTCTCATTGAATATCGCACCACTGCTGTCAGCTATGCCCAGAATCTTGTAACCATGGTCGTGCAAAATTTTTGCAGCGGCAGAACCCACGCTCCCGAAACCTTGAATAATGACGCTTGGAACTTTGCCCCCTATCTTGAGGCGCTTAACTGCTTCCAAAGTACACAAAGCTACCCCAAGCCCGGTTGCCTCGATCAGGCTAACAGAACCGCCTATGGATTTGGGCTTGCCAGTAACCACGGATGGTACCGTATAACCAACGTTCATGCTAAATGTGTCCATGACCCAAGCCATAGTTTGCTCACTGGTATTCAGATCCGGACCTGTGATATCTTGATTTGGACCAAGAAAGGGGATCATCTCAGACACATAGCGCCTGGTCAATCGTTCATTTTCTCTCAGGCTTAAAGTCTTCGCATCCACTCTTATGCCACCATGAGCACCACCAAATGGAATATTCATAAGTGAGCATTTCCAAGTCATAAGCATGGCCATGGCTGCCACCGAACCCAAATTTACTCCTGGATGAAATCTAATGCCGCCTGCCCCAGGCCCAGGGCTAAATCGTATTGAACTCTGTAGCCCCAATATGACTTGACATCACCCTTGTCCAGATTTATCGGTAAAACTACTGCTATCGATCTCTTTGGCTGTTTAAGCGGACTTATTACATTATCATCCAGTCCAAGACGCTTCGCCGTACTGAGCAAACGACTTTGAGCCATAAGAAAATCTTCGTTTTCCCATTCGTTTTGCATTGGCGTTTGAACAGATTTATGGACCATTTTTAATTTACAGCCTTTGGGGGAATGAGACCAAATTTCTCTAATTGATATTCTAATACTTTTTCCTTTGGCTTAAAGGTATGAATGGAATCAAGCTTTAGAAATTGAATTGCTGAATTTATGAGATCCGTCTCGCTAGCTAAGCTTTCGTCGGATTTTCCGTCGGTCTTCCAGACAAAACTGCCTGCATCTAATAGCGCGGCTAATGGTACTAGCCCTATAATCTCGCTACCACTTACAGAAACTCCAAGCTCACTTGCCAACCTTGACACTCCAAGATAGGCTTGGTGCAAGGAAGTTGTTCTATAGTCAAGCAAATTAAGCGAAACTTGGCAGCATCCATATCCTTTTACATACCAGCCTATCGCTTGTATTTCTTGCCACATGCCAATCTCTTGCTGCGCTTGGACTTCTTTATAGTGAGAGACAATTTGTTGATAGTGTTGTCTGCGATCGCGAATTGCTTGAGCAATGGCTTTGGCAATATTTACATCTTGAGTATTTAAGTTAATATTATAGGCTACCAAGATTTTTCGTGCACCAATAGCGGTGGCACCGGATTTTGCATTGCAGGCTACCGGTCCAAAATCTGGCTTGAATAGTAGTTCGTCAATTCGTAAAAATAGATTTTCGTATTCTCCAGCACGAATATAAGACAATGATTTTCTCTCCGGTAACCGTGCTGATTCTGCATAGAGGTAGACTGGCAGTCCCAACTCACTTCCTACTCGATGGGCCAACTGTTTGCTCAGCTCAATACACTCAGACATTTCAATATTAGCTAGAGGCACCAATGGACAAACATCAACAGCCCCTATACGCGGATGCGATCCTTTATGCGTCCGCATATCAATAAGCTCAATTGTTTTAGCTATAAGCTTAAAAGCAGCTTCGCAAACGGTCACTGGTGAGGCAACCATAGTTAGCACAGTGCGGTTTACATCAGCTCCGCTGTCCTGGTGCAAAATATAAGCATTATTTGTACCGGCGACAGAACATACAATTTGATCAATTATCGCTTTATCTCTACCTTCACTAATATTAGGAACACACTCAATTAATTGCATATTCTGAATAAATGAGAGGAATCCCTAATTTGGAAGGCTTTGATCTCTATATTGCTATTATTATACAACCTTAGTCATCAGTAGTCTCTCAGTCTTCTCATTGATCCTGGGTCTGAGTCTGGCTAGGCGTTGTCATTGTATTGCCACCATACGGATTAGGATCGGAGGTTTGATTGGGATTGGTATAGCCAGGATCGCTGCCTTGACTGGAGCTGGAAGATGATGGGGGGCTTAAAGTTGCTCCATCATTTTGATTAGAATTCGGGGCTGAGTTATTAGAACCTTGACCAGAACTGCCAGGCATGCTACCTCCGCCTTGCCCTGCATTTCCACCTGTGGAAGCTCCGCTAGATCCAGGAGTACCTTGAGCACCACTAGATGCTGCCGCGCCTTGTCCTCCTTTTCCTCCGGGAGCGCCTTGAGTTCCGTTAGCTCCGGCTGCACCTTTGCCTCCAAGTCCAGCCGGGGCTCCGCTAGCTCCTGCGCCACCTTTACCTGCTGCGCCGCCTTTGCCGCCTAAGCCACCATGACCTCCAAGACCACCACCATTGCGTAAATCGCGCCCAATATTTCGTCTGTCTTGGCCAATATTCTTTTCGTCATTGTGGATGTTTTTCTTGTCTTGACCAATATTTTTTCTGTCATTAGCTATATTCTTCTGGTCATTGCCAATATTCTTTTTGTCATTTGCAATATTTTGTTTGTCTTTAGCTATATTGCTTTGATCTTTCGCCAACTGTTGCTTTTCTTGGTTAACATTGCCCTTTCCGGCTTTAATATTGCTCTCCAATTTCTGCATATTTTTCTGAGTATTGGCCATATTTCTTTCGTTTTGACCGATATTTTGTTGGTTCTTACCAATATTTCTTTCATTTTTACCGATATTGTTTCTATCTTGGCCAATATTTCTTTCGTTCTGCCCGATATTGCGGCGATCGGCTCCGATATTTCTTTCGTTTTTACCTATATTGCCTCCGGCATGCCCGAAGTCATTGCGTAAATTGCTGCCAATGTCTCGCCTGTCTTGACCTATACTACGTCGATCGCTTCGAATATTTTGTTTGTCGCTACCGATAGTCTTTCTGTCGCTGGCAATGTTTTGTTTGTCTTTACCGATAGTTTTTTTATCGCTAGCAATATTTTGCTTGTCTTTAGCTACATTGCTTTGGTCATTCGTCAGCCGCTGCTCTTCTTGGCTAACATTGCCCTTTCCCTTGTTAATATTGCGTTCTAAATGCTGCATGTTTTGCTCGGTGCGAGCCATATTTCTTTCGTTTTGACCAATATTATTTCTCTCCTGCCCGATATTTCTTTCGTTCTGTCCGATATTATTTCTTTCTTGGCCAATATTTCTTTCGTTCTGCCCGATATTGCGGCGATCAGCCCCAATATTTTGTCTCACCGATCCCAGACCACGTCCGGCATAGCCAATATTATTGGCTGAGGCTTGATAGTTTTGAGCTCCGGCTAGAGTACTGCTATTGGCCAAGCCTGAATTATGTCCCCAATTAAATTCTTGAACATGGGAGTTTCTCGAGTTTTGAGCGCCTTCATAGTGATAAGATGTGCCACCATTTGCAGATTGACCTTCACGTCTAAAACCGGCAGCACCCACATTGTTTCCATTATGTCCGCCGCCTCCTCCGTTACGTCGGCCACCGCCACCACTATGAAAATTCTCACGACGTTCTTCTCCACCATGACCCCAACTGTGATCGCTATTGCTCTCGTATCGCCGTTCACCGCCGCCATGGCCGCCACCTCCATGCCCTCCGGAATTATAGTGCGGTGCAGCATGCCCGCCGCCACCGTGACCGCCTCCTCTTGCTTGCGCAACTAATGGCAAAGAACCTGCCAGGAGAATACTGATAACAGTAATTGCAGATAGCTGGAATTTAGTCCTCATTGTCTTATCCTCCGAATCAGATAATTTATTGCATTAGAGTTGCGGTTATAAGCTACTAGTTCAAGTTACTAGAGCGATGGCAACAATATGTTTCTTATTAACGTCCTAATTACCGTTATATCAGCCTGCCTGTGTAGACTATGTGAATTTTATAAAGTTGGCATTTGATTTAATAATTGTTCAACGGCAGCTGGAACGGTTAACTGGTAATAGAATCGGACGATCACGTTAGGATTTTCGAACAAAATTATTCAAAGGAATCTCAGCCTAAAGAGTAGACACTCATACAGGTTTTTTAGGCTGGCATTCCTCTATATAGATATCGGGTTTGCAAAAGGAATTTTACAAGTGAGAAAATGCGATTAGAATACACCGGCATTCAATTTCTTCAGCAACGGCATATATTCACTCTCTCTAATTGTGTCTAAAAACTGTTTCCAGAATTCTTCTTTTGTAGGTTGCCATTCAACTTCCCCTGACTGATGGTTTATTGTTTGCAATTGAATTTTCCCAGGATAGATCAATTCCAATAGTTTTTTTGCCGAAGGGGCATTTCCTGAATATACAAGCTCCAACATATTCTCTACGACGGCTGGGAAGACTGCCTGTTTGTTGCCTTCATGCTTAAGATATACAGGATCATTTTGAGACAGAATTTGACTATTTAATTTTGCCGCAAGAGAAGCTAAAGCAGCGGATGATAACGGGGGTTTACGCATGTCTTGAAGGGAGGGAACAAATGATTGGCCATTCCATCTTAGTGTCACCTCAGGGTTAGGACGGTATACATTGGCGGTAGTCAGACACTCCCAATATAAATAGCCATCGTTGTTGTCGCCCACTTTAATGACATATTGAGCTTTCTTACTAGCTTGATCTGACCTTACAAAAACAATCGGGCCAATATGATCTGAGATTTCGAATATTTTTCTAGGACCTTGGGAGGCTAAGGTAAAAATGCTGTACTGATAGTTATTACTATTACCGCCCAGAGAACGCACCAAAATAATCTCTGGCAGTCCATCACCATTAATGTCTTTGGCTATCGGATAAGGTGATATATTATAACCATCTTCATAGATCTGATTACGTGTCTGACTGCGCTGTGCATCTATAAATCCGAACAGATTACCATCATCTTGATCACTTTGTTTAAGAGAACGCCTAAGCACCACTTTTCCATTTAAGGATACTGTGAAAGACTGCAATTTGATTTCTGAAGGATCTTCCTGATAAAAATGTTCGGTGAATTTATATCGTCCTAGCTGTATGTTTTTTGTAAGCTTTTGCCGGTCGACAGCCGCTGCAGTTCCACATGTCGATATAAAAAACACGGATATAAAAAACAAAGAAATGATTTTCATATAAGAATAGTGGCGGAGAGGCAGGGATTTGAACCCTGGATACAGCTTTTGACCGTATAACTTCTTAGCAGGAAGCCGCTTTCGACCACTCAGCCACCTCTCCAAGTTCAATGACGCTTAACCATTGGCAAGAGTCATATAGATAAAAAACTATAGCATGCCAACAAGCATAGAGCTCACTATATACAATTCAAATTCATAATTTCTTGAGTTGGTTTGGGTTGCTTTATTAACGGTTGTCTTAGCTGTTAGACCAAATGATTAAAAAGAACCACTCTTTTCAGCAATGGAACAAATAGCTTATCCAAATTTACAACAAACCAAGAACTACAATACAAATCCAATAAAAGGAAATTGGCGCACAAAAGATAAGACTATCGCCGCGATCAAGAAAACCACCATGGCCAGGAATGGCTGAACCAGAGTCCTTTAGTCCAGCATCTCGTTTAAGTAATGATTCACAAAGATCTCCTAGTTGCCCGGCTAAAGATCCCAATATGCCCATAAGCGGTGCCTGTAATAATTTATGGTGAAAAGGCGGAATGGCAAAGAGCCAATTGTCTGACAAGTAAACAACTAAGGTAGCAAAGAACGTGGCAGCTATAAGCCCAGCGACAGCGCCTTCGATAGTCTTTTTGGGGCTTATTTGAGGAAACAACAAATGCTTACCAAACTTCTTGCCGACATAATATGCAAAAACATCAGTTGCCCAAATTATAAATAAGCTCACCCAAACATAGGCTAAACCTGGCTGTTGCAAAGGATTAGCCATTTTTTCAACTCCAGGCGGGCAAAGATTACGCAATAAAACAAGATGACTAGGAAGCCAACCAACATATATAACGCCAAGAATTGTAGTAGCAATATCAGCAATGGTGGCAGGTGGTTGCTCATTACGAAATAAAAGACGGAAAAAGGCTATGCAAAGTCCGACTGTAAATACTATCGGAAAGTGCTCCAAAGAAAAATTCCAAGGCAGGTCTACCCCTGGAAGAGAAGGCAAAGAAGCCACCACAAAGAAGGCAATTATCATGCCAAGAATTATACGAACAGACGGTCTGAATCCTTTCGCACGGGCAATGGCAATAAATTCCTGCCCAGCAATAAAACAAGCAGTACCAAGCAAAGCAGCAAACAGCACGCCACCCACTATAATGCCAATTATGGCGATAAAAAATAAAGTCCAGCCGTAAATAAGACGCTTCATTTTTACTGACGATTATCCAGCAATCTATTAATAGCTAATAAGGATAACCGAAAGTCCGTTTTTTGGGCAGCTTGCCTTGAGCAAAAGAGTAAAACAGTCCTTCACTTGGCAGCCATTTTGTTAGGTCTTTTTGTCATAAGACGAGAAGAGGCAAATGCTGTCAGCGGAATAGTCAAAATCAGACCCAGCCCGCCACTTAAGGCTGAAGCTATTTCGGTAGCCAATAAATCCAGATTAACTAACTTATTAACTGGCATTTGACTGACCAATAATAATAAGGGTAAAGCACTACCAGTATAGGCAAGAATAAGGGTATTGGTCATTGTACCCATGATATCTCGTCCAATATTCATGCCAGATTTATAAAGTTCTACTGCTGTAAGTTCTTTATTCACTCTTGCCATTTCGTAAACAGAAGAGGCAATCGATATCGCCACATCCATAATTACACCCAAAGCTCCTATAAGCATACCTGCCGCTAAAAGTCCTCTATAGAAAGCTGGCTTTTGTCCTGCGATAAGCATAGAACCACGCAAGATCTGTGCCTCTTCGCTAGACAAGCCAGTTAATGGCGCATATTTAATCACCAGCGATGCGACGATGCCTGCAATCAAAACGCCACCAACAGTGCCAAGGATAGCAGCCGCTGCCTTACGCGTTAGCCCGCAAATAAACAACATGCTCGCAACAGTGGCAATAAAGCAAATGCAGATAGCAGTGATCAATGGGTAAACGCCAGCAATGCTCAAAGGCAATAGAACATAGGCAATTAGTAGGACGGTTATTACCAATCCGGCTAATGCTTTTAAACCTGTTTTTCCCCCTAGGATTAGAAACACCGCTAGAAAAATCAATAGCAAAGCGTATATTGCAGGCGCCCGATGATAGTCTGAAATATTGACTTCTGGCTTATTTCCTGATGAAGTTATAGAAAGAATTACTTCGGCATTAGGTTTGAGATCTATGTTGTAGGCGGGATTATCGGTGATCTCGTTAGTGACACTAGTCACTAAATTCTTATAGTCCCCTTCGAGCACTTTCACTTTGGCAGTTTGCTGTTTACTGACCAAACCCGCACCATTCAACAAACTGCTGTTAATGGTTGGCTCTGTAACACTTAAAACTCTACCGACAACAAAGTCTTCTTTAAAATTGATAGCTTGCTCTTGGGAGGCTGATGATTTTGAATCTGGAGAAATTGCTTGTGCCGGCGAGTGTGAAATCCAAAAAACGGCAAGAAGAAAGAATAAAAGTGTAATTGATTGCACTTATTAAATATCCTGTTCGCTCGGCATGTCCGAAAAAAATAACAATTGTGATCCGTCAGATTTAAGCTCTCTATTCATATGTCTATAAGCCATGGGAGTAGCTACTCTGCCTCGAGCTGTACGTTGCAGAAATCCTTGCTGAATAAGAAATGGCTCGCAAACCTCTTCTACAGTTGCACTGTCTTCGCCTAGGGTGGCGGCCAATGTTTCCAGTCCAGCCGGACCGCCGTCATATTGGTCAATCAAAATTTCCAAAAGTTTTCGATCGGTTAGATCTAGACCCAATTCATCGACTTGATAAATGTTCAAAGCCTCTTCGGTTAAAGCCGATGTTAACGTTTGGAAACCTTTGTATTGGCCATAATCTCTCACCAAGCGAATAAGCCGGTTGGCTATCCGAGGGGTACCGCGGGCACGAATAGCGATCAATTTTACCGCTGCATCCTCAAGGCTCAAATTCATTAGTGACGCGCTGCGGCTAATAATTTCCCCCAATTCTTCTTGCGTATAAAACTCTAAACGACAAATAAAACCAAAGCGATCACGCAAAGCATTGGCAATTGATCCGGCCTTGGTGGTGGCCCCTACCAAAGTAAACTTTGGTAAAGGTAAGCGCATTGTACGCGTAGCAGCTCCTTTACCGGCATTGAGATCAATTACAAAGTCTTCTAGCGCCGGATAAAGCAATTCCTCGGCCACGCGACTTAAACGATGAATTTCATCTATAAACAACACATCATTTTGCTGCAATTGATGAACCAATCCAAGTATATCTCTCGGACGTTCAAAAGCAGGTCCGGAAGTGGCATACATACGCGCTCCCATTTCATTAGCGACTATGCGAGCCAAAGTAGTTTTACCTAAGCCTGGGGGGCCATAGAAAAGTACATGATCCAAGGCGTCCCCACGAGCTTTAGCTGCTTTAATGGAAACGTTAAGCCATTCTTTTAACTTTTCTTGACCAATATATTCATGCAGAGATTTTGGTCTTAAGCTGGATTCAACAGCCTTGTCCCCTGGGTTTTCTTGGGACGAAAGCACAGTTTGGCGAGTACGCTTAAGCTCACCTTTGGATTCAGTATCTTTTATAGATTTTATTTCAGTAGATTTTAAAGAATCAGGCGAACTTTCAGCCGATTCTTGGTTTTTGTCCTGTTCGTTCGGCACAATAGTCATGTTTACTATTATCGCAAAGCTTTATGTGTTTAGTTGCGACAAATTATTTGATGAAAAGAACTCAAGGTGCAATCGATAAATAATCAGTCATAATGTTCTTTGCATCCAGACCATTAGAGTAAAATTTAATATAGCACTTGAGAATCAAGGTCAACAAAATTGGCAGTTCTGACCACAGCTAAAACTAAAGAAAAAGCAAAAACAATTGCAAGCAAGAGCTTGAGTGTTGTCATACCTGTTTTCAATGAAGAAGACAATATCGAAGCCTTATGCAGCAAAACCATTTCGTCCTTAAATCAGTTGGGACATCCTTGGGAGATTATTTTTATAGATGACGGCTCGACTGATACTTCTTACGAAAAGCTAGAGGAAATTGCCTACGGCCAGTCGAGTTTAAAAGTAATCCGTTTTGTACGTAACTTTGGTCAAACAGCTGCCTTAGCTGCTGGTATTGATTTTGCCAAGGGAGAAATCATCATTCCCATGGATGCAGACTTACAAAACGATCCTGCTGATATAGGCAAACTTTTAGACAAACTAGACGAAGGTTATGATGTGGTTAGTGGTTGGCGAAAAGAGCGCCATGATGAATTCATAACCAGATTAATCCCTTCCTGGGTAGCTAACAAAATTATATCTATAATCAGCGGCGTTCAATTGCACGACTATGGCTGTTCATTAAAAGTTTATCGTAGGGAAGTGATACAGGACGTCAAACTCTACGGTGAAATGCATCGCTTTGTGCCTATCTATGCCAGCTGGGAAGGCGCCAAAGTTACTGAAATACCTATCACGCACTATGCACGCCGCTTCGGAAAATCTAAATATGGCATATCGCGTACATTTAAAGTTGTATTAGATATGTTTACAGTAAAATTCCTGTCTAGTTATTTTACTAAACCGATATATGTTTTTGGCATGGCAGGATTTCTCTGTCTAGGAATATCGCTGGCTGCTTTTGCCTGGATGGTAGTGCTCAAGTATTTCTATAACACCACGTTTGTAGAAACTCCCCTACCGATTCTGGTAGCCATGTTTTTTGTTGTTAGTATTCAATTTATGCTTATGGGTATTTTGGCAGAAATTATGATGCGCACATACCATGAATCGCAAAACAAACGAATCTATAAGGTCAAATCGGCTTTAAATACCGATAGCCAAATATAAACAGTCGGGTACTAAAAATGTTTAGTTTTGAGCTAGACTGATTCTTGATTAGCAAGGAAAGTCAATTGAAAAAACTATCGCCCTCTAATATCGAAAAAAATAATATCAGCCAGAATAACGCCCCCCATAAAATTTCCCAAGCCTTAGACTGGGAGGAGGATGTACTGCCTTCCGGCCAGAAATTGTTAATCTGGATTTTGACCTGTTTTATAGGTATGTCTGGCTTAATTTTTTGCTTTGTTACCCAGCCCTTGTTCTATCCAGAATCAAAAATTGGTGATATTGCAAACCAAGATTTAAAGGCCACAAAAAATGTTCAAATGGAGGACGAAGAAGCAACAAAACAAGCACGCTTAAAGGCTAGAAATTCAGTTGTGCCAATTTTCAAACCTGCCAAAGTGCAGTATGAAAAATTTGCACAAGATATACAAGCCGAATTAGACAATATAAAAATTCTACAGAGTAAATTGCATAGTGGCATGAAACATTCTCAATCTACTGCCAATGACAGAGCAGCTGAGTACTATGAAGTTTATATTGCAGAAGCGGTTCCAGCCAAACAATTTGATACTTTTGCTGCTCAGCTCAGCCTGTGCGCTGAAAAGGTCAATAGAGCTTTGCCAAGATTTTCTGTTGAACACTCCTCCTTCTGGTATACTGCGGTGGAAGAATTTTTACCTGATAGCTGGAGCGCTGATTTAAAGAAGCAATCTGCATTTTTAATTTGTCGTTTCCTCAGCCCCAATCTTATGATTGATGAAGGTGCGACCCTCTTAAAAGCAGAACAATTAAATACAGCTGTGCAGCCAGTAATTCGACATGTAGCGCCAGGCACAGTACTGCTCAGAAAAGGTGAATTAGTCAGCGAAGATAATATCAAGCTTTTAGAAGCAGCTGGCGCCACTGGACAAACTCGTTGGCCGTTGATTTTTATGCTGGTATTATCCCTGGTAGCAAGTTGTACTTTAGTGGGAGTCTACCTCTATACCTTTAGGCGCCGATATCTATTTTCTTTACCCGCTTTAGGCCTAATCTTTACTACCAGCATTATTGTGTGTGCTCTGGCTTTCCCCTTAAGCAAAAACTTTCAACATTTTATTCCATTGCCAGCCTTGGCATTGATTCTAACTATCTTTTTTGGGCGCTCGCTAGCCTTTATAGTCACCTTTCCTTTACTTATCCTACTCACTGTAGAAGGCACAATAAGTATCAATAATTTATTTGCTCTTGGCGCCGGCTGTTGCGCAGCAATAATATCTTATTCGAAGAAAAGACATGATTTAGTAGTTACTGGATTGGTAGTGGGAATTGCACAGGCCATGGGATTTTTGGCTTCGCTCGCTTTTGCTCAACCCATTTCTGGCATTGCTGCACTAGGCAAGTTGGTGGTACTCGAATATATAGGAGGATTGGCATCTGCAATTATTTCAACTGGTAGTTTGCCATTTCTAGAAAACCTATTCGGTTTGCTTACTCCTTTCAGCCTGGCTGAACTGACTAATGCTGAACAACCGTTGCTAAGAAAATTAGAAACACAAGCCCCTGGCACTTACCAGCATAGTCTGGCTGTAGCTAATTTAGCAGAAGCCGGAGCAAGAGCAATAGGCGCTGATGCCAATCTGGTTAGAGCAGGAGCTCTTTATCATGACCTGGGTAAATCAGCAGATCCAAAATATTTTATTGAAAATCAATTGGGTGAAAAAAATCCTCATGATGATATATCACCTGAAGAAAGTAGAGAAAAAGTACTCAATCATGTAAAAAATGGTATTGATTTGGCTGTAAAACACAATTTACCCAAGGCCATTAGAGATTTTATTCCCATGCATCAAGGCACCTCTTTAATGGCTTATTTTTATCATAAAGCTTGTGTGAGAGACGGTATAGATAATGTAGATCCGGAATTTTATCGTTATCCTGGTCCCAAACCACATTCAAAAGAGACAGCCATTGTTATGCTTGCGGATGTATCAGAAGCCGTTACCCACAGCATGGAGAATCCCAGTCAAGAAGAAGTTGATGAGGCTTTGACTAAAGTATTAGAGAATCGCTGGCAAGACGGACAATTGAATCAATCAACATTGACCTACAAAGAATTACAACAAGTTAAGAATGCTTTTGCCAAAGTCTGGCGGGATTTGCATCACTATAGACCAAAATACCCAACCACCACCACCGGACATATGCCTATGCCACCGCAGCCGGTGACACCCCATAACACTTAATTTCTAAGACGTAAGAATATTCTGTGAAGCCAATGATTCGACTTCAAGCTTGAGCCAAACCCAAATTGAAAGCCTTATCTTCCAGTAATTGGGATAAATGATGCATCTCACTAAAAATGTGGTGAGCACCTGCTTTAGATAGTTCTTCGGCAGCGAAAGTACCTGTATAAGCAAAAACTGTCATTCCTGCGCTAGCGCCAGCTTGCACGCCGGTGGGAGAATCTTCTATGACAGCGCATCTCGACTGCGGTACGCCCATCTGTTCTGCAGCATATAAATAAATATCTGGTGCCGGTTTTCCGTGCTTAACCTGCGACGCACTAAAAATGCCATTTTCAAAACGCGGCAGTAGATCAACAATTTTCAAAGCTGACTCGATCCATTCTTTATTACTACTTGATGCTACACATACTGGCTGAGTAATGCTTTCCAATGCCTGGTGAATTCCCTCTATAGGCAGCAGCTCCGCCTGGAATACTTGCAAAACACGACTTTGCAAACTGCTACCAAAGTCGGCTGACAGCGGCTTGCCAATGCGCTCTTCAATATAACGTTTATTAGTAGGGATTGATTTGCCAACGAAGGCACTGATCGCTTCATCGTGAGTCATTTTGAGTCCCAATTCAGCAAGCGCTTCGACTAGAATACGGCAAGATATTGGCTCACTGTTAATGAGTACTCCATCGCAATCGAAAATGATCAAATCAAATGACATATTGGCTATGGTTTCTTTGGTCCTCGAGGATTTCGATTGAACCCGCTTCCTCTAGCCCCTCTGTTATCGCCAAATGTTCGCGGACCTCTTGATTGCGTACTATTTCCAAACGCTCTTGAACCTCTTGGATCTTTATTCTCTCCTTCTTCTTTGGGTTTTCTGGGTCCGCGATTATCTCCAAAGTTTCTTGGCCCTCTGGCGTCTCGGCTATCGCCACCTTCTCTCGGTTTTCTTGGACCTCTGTCATCTCCAAAGTTTCTTGGCCCTCTGGCGTCTCGGCTATCGCCGCCTTCTCTCGGTTTTCTTGGACCTCTATCATCTCCAAAGTTTCTTGGCCCTCTGGCGTCTCGGCTATCGCCACCCTCTCTCGGTTTTCTTGGACCTCTGTCATCTCCAAAGTTTCTTGGCCCTCTGGCGTCTCGGCTATCGCCACCTTCTCTTGGTTTTCTTGGACCGCGATTATCTCCAAAGTTTCTTGGCCCTCTGGCATTTCGACTATCGCCACCTTCTCTTGGTTTTCTTGGACCTCTATCATCTCCAAATGCTCGTGGTCCTCTGGCGTCTCGGCTATCGCCGCCTTCTCTCGGTTTTCTTGGACCTCTGTCATCTCCAAAGTTTCTTGGCCCTCTGGCATCTCGACTATCGCCACCTTCTCTTGGTTTTCTTGGACCTCTATCATCTCCAAATGCTCGTGGTCCTCTGGCATCTCGGCTATCGCCGCCCTCTCGTGGCTTTCTTGGTCCGCGATTATCTCCAAAGTTTCTTGGCCCTCTGGCATCTCGACTATCGCCACCTTCTTTTGGTTTTCTTGGACCTCTATCATCTCCAAATGCTCGTGGTCCTCTGGCATCTCGGCTATCGCCGCCCTCTCGTGGCTTTCTTGGTCCGCGATTATCTCCAAAGTTTCTTGGCCCTCTGGCATCTCGACTATCGCCACCTTCTCTTGGTTTTCTTGGACCTCTATCATCTCCAAATACTCGTGGTCCTCTGGCATCTCGGCTATCGCCGCCCTCTCGTGGCTTTCTTGGTCCGCGATTATCTCCAAAGTTTCTTGGCCCTCTGGCATCTCGACTATCGCCGCTTTCTCTTGGCACTCTTGAATTCGAAGCTTCTCTTCTACTTCCGGAATCTCTATTTCCGCTGGGGGCTCTTAAATCTGCTGACTCTCTAGACCGGCGAGGACTCCCTGCTTCTCCAGCTGGTTGCAGACGTTCTCGAAGTTCTGTATTTTCTCTAGGCTCTCTGGGTTCTTTTTGCACGAAGAACGAAAAGGCCGACTGACCGTATGGACGGCATTCAAGTAATCTTAGATTTTTATCTTCAGGTTCAACCGACACATCTTTGCTATGTTCTACTATCAGGAGTCCATCCACTTTCAAGAGCTTCTTTTCAGCAACCAGCTTGGTAACTAATTTACAGTGATCGCTCATATAGGGCGGATCTGCAAAAATGATATTGAATTGATCGGCATTCAAGCTACTAATGGCTTTGCGAAAGTCCGTATGGATAATCTTAGTTTTCTCTTCATATCCTAATTTTTCGGCATTTGTTCTTATGGTATCAACACATACCAGGGTCTTCTCGACTGAGGTGAGGAAGCTAGCTCCACGACTGAGAGCCTCAAATCCGATCAGCCCGCTGCCAGCAAACAAATCTAAAAAATTAGAATTTTCCACTAATTTGCCGAGAATATTGAATAATGCTTCACGCATCAACGAGCCCGTCGGGCGCACACCAGGATGGGCTGGTATATCAATTGAGCGTCCAGAAGCCTCACCGCCAGTAATTTTCATTTCTATATTCTCGCTACACGCACTTTCGACTGTAAACTGAAGCTGTTAATTGAGGATTAAGCTATCCTGAGCTGCTAAAGCCCATGGTAACATGTAAGGCTACCTGTAGTTTCTATGAATTCCTTATATAAAAAATAAAATGAGGGAGTGAGGCGGCGGATTAGAAACACAAGGCGTTGAGTTACGCCGCAGGGGATACGCGCGTTGTGGCGAACTAAGTGAAGCCGAGGCAGCGCTGAGTACGAAAGGAGAGGAAGCGAAGCAAGGAAAGGCGGTGAGCCTTCCGCAGGAGAGCGAATAAGGAAACGCGCGTTGAGCCAAGTGGAACGAAGGCGAGGCAGCGCTTTAAAAAAGGATGAGATGAGGGAGTGGAACGTACGGCGCCGGTGAGGCGGCGGAAGAGAAACGAAGCAGGATACGCGCGTTGAGGCGAACCAAGTGAAGCCGAGGCAGCGCTTAAGAAAGGTGAAGATTTGAGTGCTAGACAAATAGCTCGTGAGCTTGCTGTAATACTTTTGTCACAGCTACCGAAAAATACTAATAAGTTAGATAAAACAGAGTTAGACGAATTGGTCTCTAAAGCTGTAGTGATGCTTCATGAATATGCTAAAGAGAATTTAGCCGAAGTTGAAGGTTTATTGAGCAAAACGTATGGAGAGATTACTGATATTGAGATTGAACATCCAACAAATGTCAGATCTATCGCTCAATTACTACCAGTAAAAGTAAATACAGAAGACATTAGAGACCAACTGGGTAATCTTAAGCGAGCCTATAGTCTTGTAAACGAAGCTCTTGATATACCTCTTTTGGTCTTGCAAAGCCGCAGTGAAACAAAATCGGAAGTAAAAGACTTTCTTTTACGTTTGATCAATACCTACATAGAGCACCAAGAAGATATTGACAACTTCATCAAACAAGCGAGTACAAAATGGGAAGTGAGTCGTATGGTCAATATTGACTTGGACATTTTACGTCTTGCTTGTGCTGAAGCCTTTTTTATGCCTGATATTCCAATTGCAGTAGCGATCAACGAAGCTGTAGAACTATGCCACCGATTCGCGGACGAAAAAGCAGCTAAATTCATAAATGGCGTACTAGCCGATTTGAGCGAAGAGGCTATTAAATTGAGAGAATGCGATGTCACAAGCAAGCAATCAAAAATCTAAAGGCTTCTGGGGAAATACTTTCACCAAGCTGAAATCTGCTCTTTCGAAAACAAAAGAGGCAGTGGTTGATTCGGTTTTGACCGATAAGGACACTGAGCATGCGGATCTATTAGCGCCAGCGGCTATAGAACTGGAAGAGAATACAAGCAATGAGAATAAGGCCAGTCTCTCTATAAGTGCTGCACCAGCGACTTCTGCCAGTACAGATTTACTCGATCGTGCCGTAGTTATAAATTCTGATTATCTAGATGATCTAGAAGACAAATTGATTAGAGCAGATCTCAGGATTGGCCACGGTTGATACTCTGATGGATCATCTGCGGCAGTCTTCTAAATCGAAAGAATGGACAGGACACGATGTTCAGTCTTTCCTCAAGAATGAATTTAGCAAAATGCTCGCTGCCGCTCCTAATCATAAGCTCAATATTAAAGAAAATGTTTTGAACATTATTCTAGTGGTTGGTGTTAATGGCACAGGCAAGACTACCAGCATTGGCAAGCTGTGTAGGAGGCTGCAAAGTTCAAACAAAAAAGTTTTAATCGCGGCTGGCGACACATTTAGAGCCGCTGCAGAATCTCAACTTGAAATTTGGGCACAGAGATCAAATTGTGATCTATTACGTCTAGCTAGCGGTTCTGATCCAGGAGCGGTGGTCTATCAAGCAGTAAAAAAGGCTAAAGAAGAAAGCTACGATATATTAGTAATAGATACAGCTGGACGTTTGCATAATAAGGCTAACTTAATGGCCGAATTACGGAAAATTCAATCTGTGATCGATAAAAATTCGGCTGGCGCCAATTTTGAGGCTCTACTTGTGCTTGATGCCTCTACCGGGCAAAACGGCATTCAGCAAGCTCGCTTGTTTGCAGAAGTATGCCCCCTTACAGGGGTTATTCTCACTAAACTAGATGGCAGCGCAAAAGGTGGTATCGTTTTTGGTATTGCCAACGAGTTAAAAATACCCGTTAAACTAATTGGGCTAGGTGAAAAAATTGATGATTTACAAGATTTTGAACCAGAATTATTTATCGAAGCACTTTTTGATTAAATGGCTTGGCAATAGCTTTGCGGCAATTTGCATCTTTTATATTTTCACTAATTTATCGCTGAGCACAATAGCTGCCAGTCCGAATATTATAAATGGCAGTACACCAGCAGATATTGATGAACAAAACTGCTCACAAGCAGAATTACTTGATTATGTAGAAAAAGCTAAAAAGTATATCGCAAGCAAGTGGCAACCCGAGAAAGGGTTTCAAGACAGGAATGTGGTAGTAGTGTTTGCAGTTAAATCAAATGGTAGTATTGAAGACGAAAGAATAATAGAGAGCAGCGGTAGCCAAGCAGTAGACCAAAGTGCTCTTGCCGCTCTCAAAATAGCTTCTCCTTTGGCAGCCTTGCCAAAAGGAGCGCCGGAATTTATTCAAATACGCTATGTGTTTTCCTGGCATGTGACACGAAAAGCGGGAGCAAAAGGCGAGGACCAAGGCAATTAGAGATTATCCAGACTGCAATTTGAGAGAGCTCAACTTAGGAGCAGGTATACATTAGTTAAAGCATTCAGAAGGTAAATGCTTCTCCAAGTGAGCAGATGTTATACTTCAAAGCTGTTGTCATCAAATATATTTTCAAGAGAAATTAGCCGTGCCTAATATCAAATCAGCTATAAAAAGAGTCAAAGTGGCGGAAAGAAACCGGGTTAAAAACCGCAGCTGGAGAACGTCTATTCGTTCAGCCCGCACTGAAGTGTCCGCTTCAACTACTAGTAAAAATAAAGAAGATTCTCAAACAGCACTGAATAAAGCTTACAAAGTGATCGATATGGCAGTAAGCAAAGGTATTTTGCATAAAAACGCTGCTGCTAGACGAAAATCGAGCTTAGCCAAAGCCGTCAATGCCGTTGCTGTAAGCAAGAAGAAAAAATAGCGTTGTTTTAATTGCCGTTTAAGGTTATATTTACTTTCGAAGTTATCAGCCTTCGGGCGATGATACTGGTTTGAGTGCTGTAAAATCTTATACTCGCAAGGCAAAGAAGAACATTGGAAGCTAAAACCACTGCAATGGAAAACAAAGATACTGCGGCGGGCGTTTTGGGCGGTGGTCCATGCGATTTAGATAAATTAAACGGACGTTTACACTTCATTGGCATAGGTGGCATAGGGATGTCCGCCCTTGCTCGTTTAATTTTGAGCCGTGGCATACCTGTCAGTGGTTCGGATAAACAGGGCAATAAAATTACCGACGAATTAATTAAATCCGGTGCACTGATTTACACCGGACATGCTGCCAGCAACGCAAGTGGCGCAGCAGGCATAGTGGTATCAACCGCTATTACTAGCGACAATCCAGAGCTGAACTGGGCTCGAGCAAATAAATTGCCAGTGTGGCATAGATCCGAAGTTTTAGCTGCCCTCTCCGCGAAAAAGAAACTAATAGCCATTACAGGCACGCACGGCAAAACCACTACTACTGCTATGATCGGCAAAATCTTTATTGACGCGAATTTAGACCCAAGCATTGTAATCGGAGGCATTTTACCTCAATTGCAGTCTAATTGTCGAGTTGGAGATAGTGATTACTTTATTGCTGAGGCGGACGAAAGCGACGGCACGCACGTAACATTGCCAGCCGAAATTGCTGTCATAACAAATATTGAGGCTGACCATTTAGAAAACTATCCTACCGGCATGAAACAAATTCTAGATACTATGAAATTGTTTGCAGATAAGGCCACAAAAGTTGTTATATGCACCGACGATGCGGGGTGCAAAAAAATTATTCCGCACCTCAAAAGCAAAACAATCGGTTACGGCTTAAGAAAGAAAGAATCTGAAGAGAGCAGCATTAAAAGCACCTATGAGTTTAAGAACATCTCGGATGCTTCAAGTTCGGCTATGAAGGTTTATAAGAAGAATAAAGTCCTGGGCACAATCAATTTATCAGTGCCTGGTATTCACAATCAGTATAATGCCTTAGCAACAATCGCTACAGCGATGGAATCAGGAATAGATTTTGAAACGATTGCTCGGTCACTTGCTGATTATAATGGTGTTGATCGTCGCTTTCAAATCTTGGGTTTAGAAAATAACATTCTAGTGGTCGATGACTATGCCCACCATCCTACAGAAGTGGTGGCCCTATTGCAAGCCGCGCAACAATATGCTGGGCAAGGCAAATTCGCCGCTCATCGCATAGTGGCAATATTTCAACCGCATCAACCAGGTAGACTACGGGATTTCTGGAAAGAGTTTTGCGAAGCCTTTAAAGCTTGTGATTTGCTTTTGGTAGCCGATGTTTATATTGCACGTGGCGGAGCGATAGCTGGCATAGATAGTAAAAGGTTTTCTCAGGAAGTAGATCATCCCAATAGCCATTACCTCTCTGGACCAACTTCGGAATTGCCTACTAGAATCAAGGCTCTTCTTCAACCGAATGACTTAGTAATAACTATTGGCGCTGGTGATATCACCAACATTGGACCCCAATTATTACAACTGCTGCGTAGTTAGATATGGAAGAAAATGCGAACGAACCGTTGGCGCGCTATACAACTTTGAGGATTGGCGGTGAAGCTGACTATCTCTTCCAGCCGCATAGCGTTGAAGAACTAGTATCCTTGGTCAAGCGCTTAGAACAGAAAGATGAGCCCTGGTACATTTTGGGCGGTGGCTCCAATTTACTAATATCTTCTGCCGGCGTAAAGGGGAATGTCATTAGAACTGCTCAAATGACAGAGGTTAAACAGGTAGCGCCTGATACAATCGAGGCATTGGCAGGAGTAAGGTTACCTCATTTGGCTCGCCAAGCGGGTAGTTTGAATTTATCGGGTCTAGAGTTTTCGGTTGGCATTCCTGGCACTGTGGGTGGTGCAATAGTAATGAATGCTGGAGCGCACGGCAGTTGTATGGCAGACATTGTGGAATCAGCAGTTGTATTTGACTGCAAAGAAAATAAACTGCTAACTTTCAGCAAAGAAGATTTGTCTTTTACATATCGTCGATCGAAAATTAATCCGGTCACTCAAGTTGTAGTATCGGCTCGCCTAAAATTGCACCCAGGGAATAAAGCCGAGATTGAAGCAAAAATTAAGGCTAATGAAGAATATAGGTTAAGAACACAACCTATTGGTTTTCCTAATGCCGGCAGTACATTTGTCAATCCTGAACCAAAAAGAAGCGCTGGTTTTTTGCTCGAACAATCAGGAGCCAAGGGGCTTACCTGTGGTCAAGCCGCGGTTTCTGCCTTGCATGCCAATTTCGTTATTAATCTAGGCACTGCCACGTCAAAGGACGTAACAGACTTACTTCTTCGCATGCAGGAATGTGTTTACAGTAGCTTTACCATCAAATTACATCCAGAATGGAAAATATTAGGAGAATTCAGTCAAAATGAATTGGCGCCATGGCAAGCCAGCTCACACCCAGTACATTAACTTAGAACTCTGAGTGCTAAATAAATATGCAAGTCTCAGTAAATAACCTCAATATAAATTTTCAAGTATATGGCAGTGGGCTGCCTATCGTCGTTCTCCACGGCTGGGGAGATAGATCGGATTCATGGTACACTTTTGCCCAAGATTTATCGGATAAATACCAGGTCTTGCTGGTTGACTTGCCAGGATTTGGCGGTAGCGATTCGCCACCTTGTGTTTGGGGCGTGGAAGACTATGCCCAAATTATAAATGGATTTATTAAAGAGTTGGATATAGAAAAGCCGGTTCTTTTAGGTCATTCACATGGTGGCAGAATTATTAGCAAGTTAGCTATCCAAAATGATAATTGCCGTGCTTTGGTTTTAGTTGCTAGCGGTGGAGTAGATATGCCTAGCCTTAAAGTAAGGCTCAAAATATTATGGTTCAAAACAATGAAAATATTGGTACGCCCCCTAGGAAAAAGGGGTGAAGATATTTTAGATAATTACCGCAAGAAGCTCGGCTCGCGCGACTATCAAGAAGCGGGCCCTTTGCGGGCCACAATGGTTAAAGTGGTTAATTACAAGTTATTCGATATATTGCCTAAATTAAATATACCTACACTTATTGTCTGGGGCAGTGAAGATAAAACCTTATCTTTTGAACAATCGAAAATCTTTCAGAAGTTAATTGCCGATTCATACATAAAAATTATTTGGGGCGGCGGTCATCATCTGCATATAGATGCTCCGCTAGAATTAGCGGAGATAGTCAAAGACTTTCTTACTGAACTAGAAAGTCAGCAGCCGGTAAAGACTCTGGTATCGAAATAGCCAACAATGTATTTAAAACACTATTTATTGATTTTTCAGTTAGAAGCTTATCGAGTTATGCGCTTTATGCGCTGGATAGCTAAACACTATGCTGATCTTAAGCCAGAGCCCGCCAAACAGCCCGTATGGACAGCTAAAGCCAAACAACTCTATTGGTTAGCTATTTTAATTTTTATAGGCATTTCTATTTGCGCGCTCTGCACATTAAGTATGTTTATGGCAGCTGCAATAATAGTGATTTTGTGGTTCAACATTTATCTTTGTCTGATATTAGCTCTTGCCGCAATCAAGCCATACGAAATATTAAATCGAATGCGAGTCAAGCAGCAAATAAAAAATAAGATCAAGCGTTTAAAAGAGCTGCATCATCTGACCGTCATTGGTATTACCGGCAGTTTTGGTAAAACATCGAGCAAACTGGTCATTGGACAAATACTCCCCAAGTGTCATGTTACGCCGAAGTCATACAATACTATGTTTGGCATATTCAAAACAATTGACTACGAATTGAATAAACGTTATAAATTTTTTGTTTGCGAGATGGGTGCCTACAGACGCGGGGATGTAAAAGAGTTTTGTGAATTAGTGAGTCCTGACATTGGGGTTTTAACCGGAATCAATGAGCAACATTTAGAAAGATTTGGCTCGATTGAAAATACTATTCAAGCTAAGTTTGAGATTCTAACTACGCTATCTTCCGGTGGAACAGGCATTGTGAATTTAGACAATGATTTGGTAAAAAATAATCTGCATCGCTTTAAAGAGACCCTAGAAGGGAAGCGTATATATTTAATCGGCTATTCAGTCAACGGCCATACCAGCCAATACTGCAAAGAGCTAATTGCAATCAAGAGCTGGCGTATCGAAAATGGAAAATCAATATTTGAACTTCCTTATAAAGACAGAAGCTACACAGTAACAACATCTCTCATAGGTAAAGGGCATCTTTCAAACATTTTGGCAGCAATTGCTGTAGGACTTTCATGTGGTCAAACTGTAGATGATGTAATCGAGCGAGCAAGCAAAGTTAAACAAATCCCACATAGGCTAGAGCTCAAATCTATGGCAGGAATGACAATCTTAGATGATACTTATAGCAGTAACCCTAGCGGCTTTCGCGAAGCTCTGGATACTCTAAAGCAATTTGAGGGGACCAAAGTGTTAGTCACGCCGGGCATTGTGGAATTGGGCGATAAAGCTGTGGAAATCCACAAAGAAATTGGTTCTCTTGCTGCAAATATCTGTGATGAGATTGTACTTGTGGGTAATTCTAATAATCTTAATGCCATGAAAGAGGGTATTTTTTCTAGCGGTTACAGTGCCGAAAGAGTAATCCAATTAGCTGGGCGAGCCAAAGTGCAAGAGTTTTTACGCAATAAAGTTAACACAGTAGTATTAATGGAAAATGATCTACCCGATCAGTACCTATAAAGTTACTTTTCTTGCTCTTAGCAAGATCCTGCTCTCATTTAAATTTTGCCAGGTTTAGCCCAGCTCTTAATTGTTATGCCGACAACTATAGAGATAATGGCTGCTGATAATCTATTTATTTGCCTGCCATTCAAATTAGAGTAGCTAAAGGTCACATAGTGGTGGTCATTAAAAATGTGCCTTTCCAGAAAATTATTTTATATTTTGCCTCGGATGACTTGCACAGAGGCAAAAGAGTGACACAATTAGTTGGACGAGGCGCAGTGAAAGATTTTTTGTGCAATAAAGCTAACACAGTGAAATTAATGGAAAATGATTTACCAGATCAATATTTATAAAGCGAGTGCTAATGATATTTGGGAATGAAAGACTTACTTTTGATAAACGGCTTGCTGATACCATCAAATGGTGTTCTAGAAAGCTAGACCTGATCGATCTTCATTCTGCCTTGAGATCAAGTGAGTTATTACCTAAAAATCTAGAGTCGATTAAACACGGGGTTTTGATAGAGGGCGGTTTTGAAAATGACAGTAAATTAGCCCCCTTATTTATGCATTGCAATCCGCATAGATTGCTAAAGGAAGTAGTCAAAAAGAGAGCAGAAATAATTTCCAATAATACAAGTCTAACGCCCCAAACTACAACTTGGAGGATAAGCGAAGGAAAGCTTCTATGCTGGGATTTTGATATTTATAATGATGATGGTGCCCTCCAGTCTCTAAGTAATGGTTTTTTCGGATTAAACGACGATCCGCCCTGGGACACATGGGTGCACCATTTCAAAGCGCGCGAGCTTGTAGGCAAGAAAAAAGTAACTAAAGAATATCTTCTTTGTTGGATACCATATGCATTTATAGAGACTGCCAACGAAGCTATACCAGCTGCCGTTTTTAATAACTTAGTTTGGTTAGATGAGCTGGTTAGGAAACCAGGGGTCGAGATTCCTAAATGGTTGAAAGAATATGCCAACAATATGATAAAAACTTTTAATAGAGCTTAGCCTCAGGCTATAGCCAAAAAGATATTCATTTCACATACGCCGTCCTTTCAGCAGGCAAATACAGCTGTATTATTAGAAAAATGATATAGAATATTAGGCGTCTGGTTTAAGCGCCAATAGCAGGAGTAAAAAATGAATCATTTGCCAAAAGGTTTAAATACTGCCACGCCTTATTTGATAATGCATAATGCAGTCGCTGCTGTTGAATTCTATAAAACCGTATTTGGTGCTCAAGAATTAGTAAAGCTTCCCGGTCCAGACGGTAAGATTGCTCATTGTGAAATAAAATTAGGTGATTCGGTGATTATGCTTGCTGATGAGTTCCCAGGCATAGTCGCTTTCAGCCCTAAAGCATTGGGCGGATCATCTGTCAGCATATTGTTATACGTCGAAGACGTTGACGCAACTGTAAAAGAGCCTGTGAAGCCGGCGCGAAGATAATCCAGCCAGTAGAAGATAAGTTTTATGGTGATAGGGCAGGCACATTGATGGACCCCTTCGGGCACCAATGGAATATTGCAACACACAAGGAAGATGTTAGCCCTGAAGAATTGCAGCGGCGCTCATATGCAATGTGCGAAGACTATACAAGATTGGCAGCACAGGCCGGATAATAAATTTTCATTGGATGGTGAATTGTGATTCTTAGAGAGAGCAATATAGGACAAAAGGGGTAAAAATGCTTACTTTATTCTTTGGTGGTTTGGTTCTCGTTTTTGTACTTTTAACTCTCTTCTTAGGACTGTTCACAGTTAGTCAGCAGACGGCAGCAGTAATTGAACGTTTCGGAAAATATTTACGGATTGCCCAGCCTGGCTTGAATTTTAAAGTGCCCTGGATTGATTATGTCGAAGGCGTGGTTAATTTAAGAGTGCAGCAATTAGATGTCCGGGTAGAAACAAAAACCGAAGACAATGTATTTGTGCATGTGGTAGTGGCGGTGCAGTACTACGTGCTGCCAGATAAAGTCTACGAGGCTTTCTATAAATTGGAAAATGCTGAGCGTCAAATCACCTCATTCGTCTTTGATGCTGTAAGAGCGCGCGTCCCTAAAATTAAACTTGATGATGTCTTTGAGAAAAAAGACGAAATAGCAGATGTGGTTAGAACAGAGCTTACAGACACAATGGACCAATTCGGTTATGGCATTGTCAAAGCCCTGGTTACAGATATCGACCCAGACGCTAAAGTAAAGATAGCCATGAATGAAATTAATGCAGCTACTCGAGAAAGAGTGGCCGCCAACGAGCGTGGTGAAGCAGAAAGAATTTTGATGGTGAAACGCGCACAAGCTGAGGCAGAAACAAAGGCGCTACAAGGTCGCGGTATAGCTGATCAAAGACGCGCTATTGTAGAAGGTCTGCGTGATTCGGTTGAACAGTTTACACACAGCATTGAAGGGGCTAAAGCCCAAGACGTAATGTCGCTTGTTCTAATGACACAATTTTTTGATACTCTGAAGGATATTGGGGCCAATTCAAGAAGCAATACTATTTTTGTGCCACACTCTCCTGGGGGTATGACTGAAATTTATCAGCAGTTGCTAACCGCGCTTATGAACAATAGCCAGCTGCCACCGCCACCTAGCCGCTAAAATACCTATTTCCAGATCAGCAATACGAGCTAAGCGATCACTTCTTGTTTTCTAGATACACCGTGTTCGATCAGAGCTAATTCTATGAGCTTATCAAAAAATGCTGCCGGACTCATGCCTGCCTCAGCAGCTTGGTGAAATACCATGGTGGAAGGAGTTACCCCTGGCAAAGTATTGGGCTCGTTAATATATAATTTTCTCTCTTTGGTATCCCAGAAACCATCGATGCGCGAGTATACACGCAAATTCATGGCTTTATATGCTTTGACAAAGTCGTCTTGCATCTTTTTAACGTCTTCTTCAGGCACTCTGGGTGGTGTGATCATCTGAGCATCACCGGGTAAGAATTTTTCCTCTAGAGTAAGAAAATCGCCCTTAAACGGCGTTTCGGTAGGCAAAAGAGCTACTGGATGCTCGTTACCTATAACCACACAGGTCACTTCCATCATATGCATGAATTTTTCAATCATAACGACGTCGTCCCATCTTAAAGCTTCTTGGATGGCAGGCTTTATTTGAGCTTTATTATTGACTTTTGAAATACCGGTGCTGCAACCCTCTCTAGATGGTTTAACCACACAAGGGAAACCAAAGTCTTGCTCTATGGTCTTTTCTATTTCGGAAAGATTTTCTTCCAGTTCTTCTTTGCGTACAACTAAATGAGGGGGATAGTTTAGTCCAGCAGCGCGCAGTAATTGTTTCTGAAAAATTTTGTCCATGCCAATTGCTGCACCGATAATGCGTGGACCATTATATGGAATTTCCAAAATCTCAAGCAAACCTTGCAAAGCACCATCTTCCACATACTTTCCGTGCAAACCTAGAAAACAAAAATCCACTTGGTTCTTTAAATCTTCAAAGTAAATGCGTTTGCCGTCGGAATCCAAACACTTCTCTATATCTGCAGTAGCGTTCATCCATAACAGACGCTCGGCAATTGCATAAAATTTCAGATCATAACTTACATAAATAGGAATGATGTGATATTTGCTACTGTCTAAGCTGTTATAGATATGCCGTCCGCTTTCTAAGGAAATTTCTTTCTCAGAAGAGCACCCACCAAAAAGAACTCCTACTTTCATAGTCATAATTATAATACTCCCACTTTCTCGGCATGCACAGCCATGCCCAAGTCAATAATGGTAGAAATGAAAGTGCGGGGGTTAAATTTAACTCCTCCTTTTCCTTTCATACCGCCTTTAGCCTTTATTGGAATATCCTGCAAGGAAGCTTGCTGAAATACGTATGATGAGGGCACCATTATAGTTCCTGTGTGGGGTTCGCTAATATACACCGTCTCTTTGTCTTTCAAGAAACCATCAACCCGTCCGTACCCTTGTATATTCAGCATCCGATATACTTTTACGGCAATATCTTGAATCTCTTTAATTTTTGCTTCCGGTGCGCGAATTGGCGTGTGGTAGACTGCTTGTCCAGGCATATATTTGTTTTCGTAAGTAAAAATATCGCCGGCAAATTCGACTTCTGAGGGTAGCATTGCAACGGGCTCTTCGCCGCCAACTACTACACACATAAACTCTTGTGCTTTAATAAATTCTTCAATGAGCAATTCATCGTCCCACTTAAATGCTTCCTCTAGAGCTGTAGCCAACTTATCAGCGCTGCGCACAGAGGATACGCCAATGCTTGAGCCCTCAGCTACCGGTTTGACTATAACTGGAAAACCGAAGCGACTTTCTATTTCTTCAATTACCGACTCAATTGTGCGCGTCTTACCATAATCGGCTCTATAAAGAAGAATGTCTTCGGCAACTGTTATGCCATTCGCCCGCAAAAAGCGCTTGTGGACGCCTTTGTGCATACAAACTGCTGAAGACAAAATACCAGAACCAGAATAAGGAACTTTCACCAACTCTAATACACCCTGTATTGCACCATCTTCGCCATATTTTCCTAGCAAAGCTATAAAAGCAAAATCAATTATATTAGAGAGCTCTTCAAAACGTATATGCTGCGCAGAAGCTTCCAGTTTTTCTTCTACATCCTTGGTGGTATTCATCAGCACCAGCTTTGGTGGCAGGCGCCAAATCAAACCAGAATAGCTCATATATAAGGGGATAGCTTCAAATTTCGATGAGTCCAGCAGGTTTAGCACATACCTACCTGTAGCCAGGGATACTTCCTTTTCTGCTGATTTGCCACCAAAGAAAACGCCCACTTTGAGTTTTTTCTTTTGATTTTCTATTTCTGTCACCTCGACCCCTCTTTAAACTAATAGCCAAAATTTGACGTTGTCAATATAGACTTATTATCTTAACCTGTATTTTAGCGCGATATTGATTGCTCCCAGTAAGAAAACGGTTAAAACCTATCCACTCAATGTCATAAAGTCTGACAAGAATGTAAGAGATTCATCCAATCTTGAGCATAGCTTGGATCCATAATAATTTTGTCGCGAACAAAAAACTATGGAGAGTAAAAATGCCAGGTATCATTCCGGTTGTGCTTTTAACAATTTCAAACATATTCATGACTTTTGCGTGGTATGGGCATCTTCGCTTTAAATCTTCTCCTATTTGGGAAGCTATTTTGTTCAGTTGGTTAATCGCTTCTTTAGAATATTGTTTTCAGGTGCCAGCCAATCGTCTAGGTAGTTATCATTTCACTACTGCGCAGCTAAAGATAATTCAAGAAGTTATAACATTGGTTGTATTTTCGATTTTTTCTGTTCTTTATCTAAAAGAACAATTGCGCTGGAATTATCTTGTAGCATTCGTTTTTCTGATGGCAGCAGTATGCCTAGTTTTTATAAACTTCAAAGACCCAGTTATCGCTCACAAAATTAGCAATTCGAATGCCTCAATAGAGGAAACGTTGTTGGGTAGAGTAAAGACAAATGAGAACACCTCTAAGCAATATCTTGGCAGGACTGATAGTGCATAATGCCGGTTACAATGTAGGCTTTGCTTCATTGGCTACAATAGCTTTAATTGGCATAATAGTTTGTTATTTCGGGCTTAATGAAACTATGACAAAGGTTTGAAGTTAATAAGTTGAGAGTCAAATAAAATGGCAAAAATCCTTCTTCTTACCGACAAGATCCAAAGAGTCTTAATTGAGACTTTGAACAAACTAAAACATAAAGTCCTGGAAATAGAGTCTCCCGACCTGTTAATCAACGACTTAAAAGATAACGACACAGATTTAGTGATCATCGACCAAAACAATACAAAATTTGCTCTAAAATCACTGGAGCTGGTAAAGAGCAGTAGTCTTTCAAATAACATTCCCGTGATTATGATAACTTCTGCGGCAAATAGTAACGAAATAATTGAAGCAATGAGATTAGGTGCTTTCGATCATTTAAATAGTCCATCGCAAATTGAAGAATTGCAAAGTGTAATATATAGAGCCACTACAAAACCAAAACAAAATATTGGATCTGACCCAAATCAAATAGACGAAGACTTTTTGTTAGGGTTAAGTCCGGTTATGCGCCAAATTGAAAAGGTCATGGGTATGGCAGCCGCTTGTGATGCCACAGTACTAATTATTGGCGAAACTGGCACTGGTAAAGATACAGTCTCTCGCACAATTCACAGACATAGCATGCATAAGGCAGAGCCATTAACTATATTAGATTGCACTGCTGTTCCCGAAGACTATCAGTCGTTTCAATCCCTACTTCCGGGACGCAAAGGCACGGTAATTCTTGATGAAATAGGCGATTTAAATTCGCAAATGCAAGCGATGTTAGTGCGCGCTCTTAAAGAAGCACCAATAAGACATGCTCCTGATAAAATAGCGAATGTCCGTATAATAGCTACTACTCAATATGATCTTGTGAATATGGTCAAAGAAAAGCGCTTTAGAGAAGATCTTTATTATCGCTTGAACGTGCTATCAATAATCTTACCGCCGTTGAGAGAGCGTGGATCCGATATTCTTGTTTTGGCAGAAGCTTTTTAGCTCAAGCGCGTCCAGAAGAGCCTAAGAAATTGAGCAGCGCTGCTGCTAAACGATTACTTGAATATGAGTGGCCAGGTAATGTGAGGGAGCTGCAAAATTTAATGTACCACCTAACAGCTACAGTACGCTCCTTAATCATCAATGATACAGACTTGGATTCCGTTAGGAAGCCAAAAACAAATGAAGAAAACGAGTTAGAAGATCTAGACTATTACAAGAATATAGCAGGTATGGAGAAGCAGTTATTAAAAAAAGCCTTGGAAAAATCCAATGGCAGTCGTATAGAAGCGGCCCGATTACTCGGCATAAATCGGCAGCTTTTATATGCCAAGTTAAAGGCTCACCGACTAATGAGTTAAGCCAGGCGGAGGTATGCGAAATGTCACCACACAAAGAATCTGAAATCAATAAACACAAAAAGGGGCACCATAATGTTGCTCATCAAGAATTCAACACTCCTGAAAATGCTATAAAATCTGTTGATACTTGTCGAAATTCGCTGCATTCGCTTGCTCCGGGTGCCGTATGGAGTCATCTCACCCACCACGGAGATTTTGATCTGAAAGGCTCTTTTAAAATAGCCGGAGAGATAGTGTTAGTTCTTCATTTTAGTCCTCAGGATGGCAGTATTCTGCCTAAGGGTTTGCACGGCTTAGGACGAGGAGAACCAGGTATTGTTCCCCTAGTTGAAAAAAAATTAGAGCAAATAAAAGCCGAATTTTTTGTTCTTGATGGAGCTGAATTCCGCGAGCCCGAGTCATGTTGGGCTATCCCTATCGCCTATCAAGGGAGAATAATAGGCCATATGAAAGTATCGGCTGATGGAAAGAAAATATTGCGCGATAAAAAAGCTACCGAAGAATTAGCTGCATCAAACCAAGATAAAGTCTAATTAGTTGTGATTAAAAAGCCCTTGCCATAAGCGTTTAAATATGGGCTCTTTCCTCGCCTGCATTTCAAGATCCGATTGCTTTTGCCATTCCATTAATTTAGCTTCTTCCGGTATAACGAAATCAGGATCGATCTCGCGATATATATGGTAAAGCTCATAGCGAAGGTATTGAGCAGATACCGGTCTGTCCTCAGTGGAAGTAGCCGTCAATCGTCTCACTAAATTGCTGAGAGAAGGTAAGACGCTTGGATTTATGGTTGCCGGCGAAGAAGACAAAAGTGGCTTAGGCTTGACGCCGGTTAGCATTTGCCCCATTGTTGCACCTAAAGCATAAAGGTCGCTACGAAATTCCGGCTTACCATAATATTGTTCGGGTGGCGAATAACCGGTGGTGACCACACGAGTCATAGTCATTGCTTGAGGCATGAGCGCTCGAGCAATACCAAAATCTATAAATACTATGTGTCCTTCTGGGGTAAGTATCAAATTACTTGGCTTAAGATCACGATAAATAATTGGTGGATTGCGCTTATGCAAATATTCCAAGACTTCACAACATTGGATAGCGATTTCCACCGTTGCTTGAGAAGAAAAGGTTTGCTTTAGTCGCAAAATCTGGTCCAAACTTTTGCCAGGGACATAATCCATGACCAGAAAATAATGTCCATCTTCGGTGGCATGGCTATCTATTAGGTGAACTATGCCAGGATGATCGAGGAATTTTAAAACTTCCGCTTCTCGCTTGAATAAGCGGATTGCTTCTTGATGCTCATATTTACTAGTTGCCCGAATAATGAGTTGCTTGATTACACAAAGAGCATTGTCATTCATTTTATCTTCAGCCAAATAAATAATGCCCATTCCACCTTGAGCTAAAATCTGGCAAAAGGTGTACCTTTGGCTCCAATCATTTGAAGCAATAGGGCTAACGGACAAATCTATTTACCTCTTAATTAATTCCCAGCTCTTTGGACAAAATATGATCATTGGCAAAAACTAGAAAATTTATCTCTGGTGTGTCAATGACATCAACCAAATTATCCACCATAAGGGTATTACTTTTTAACTTCCCATTTATCGCCACATAGAATCCCTTGGTATTGATACTATGCTCGATTACTTTCAAAGGAAGTCATTTCGGTGCTGATCGAGGCAATACAGCTTGCCATCTACAAAAAGAGCATTAGCCATCCGCCTTCTATTTAGCACTCAAGGCGCTCTACCAATCATAATTTTGTGCGCCGTCATAAGTTGTTTTACGATGTTGTACTTGACATGGAAAGCTTACAGATTTAATATTCTGGCCGCTTGACCTACGTATGTATGGTATGTTAATCTGTCCTCATGAATGAATAGGGTAATAAATAACCCTCATTTCTCAAAATAAAAAATCGAATAAGTGATGCATTTAAATGTGCGCTTCGGTCACTGACCTAAGGGTGAGCGCTGTTTTGGGCATGAGGGTCTAGAAAAGGTGTGAGGTCAAAATGAGTTTAGCCAATATATCAATAGTAGGAAATTTAGTTAAGCCGCCTGAACAAATGCACTTTGTAAGTGGAAAAATCAAAACAACTTTTACAGTGGCAGTAAATGGTTTTGGTAGACCAGCTCGTGGTGGCGATACTGCTGACTTTTATCGGGTAGAAACATGGGGTAAATTAGCCGAATTAGCTGGCAAATATTTAGATAAAGGCAATCAAATTACTGTATCTGGCAGACTTCTTTTTGACCGCTTTGTTGATCAGCAGGGCAAAAATAGAGTTATTCCAGTAGTAGAAGCTAATCAATTATCTTTGCCGCCAAGACCGAAAGCAGGCACCATTGGTGGTGTGGACCATGATGAAAATACTGATATGCGTGAATCTTCTGCCACCAAAAACAGTATTCCTATCAGCGGGCAAATCGCCTTGGTTGACCGAGACAATACTATAGAAGAAATCTTTGCCGGCAGTGCTGTGGAAGAACAAGCATCGGCTGATTTCAACCTGGTTGAACTAGAAAATAAAGTTAAAGCCAAAAGCAAAAGACAGGAGAAAGTTGCTATAGGCCAATAGTTTTTCTTGAATATGCTCAAGAGAAGTTAAAGAAAGGAGAGGTTGGGCCACCTCTCCTTTCTTTTTGTATACTATCTGGCTATATATTTGCTATTGCACCATGCCTTTATGGTTTTTAAAGCTGTGCAAACCATCTCTCAGGGCCGTTCTGTTATCCATCTCTCAGGGCCGGACCTTATAAAAGTGGTACCCTCGGAGGGATTCGAACCCCCGACACCCGCCTTAGGACGGCGGTGTTCTATCCAGCTGAACTACGAGGGCAAATGTTGTTTGTACAAGACTTTCATGGTTTCGATGAAAAATATTCTAAAAGACTGGGGATGTATTTGGATTGCAATTGAAGTCAAGATACACCTTTCTAAAGGAAAACCGACTAGGTTGATAAGAGCTAACTGCTAAGATAAAAGTCTACCTTACCATCGGCAAATTGAAAAACTAATTGGGAGTCAGTCAATTAATTGGCTTTACAACATCGGTTGATTGACCATGATTGCTTTCTGCTTGCATCTGCAAAACATTAATGACAATTGTGCAGACGTTCTTGCTGATCAGTGCACACGATCCGTTGGCTTTTGATCAGCTGATGGTAGCATAGCATGGGAGGCATGATACTGTATATGGTGCCAGGCTGGTAAAAGAATTCTTTGCCTGACTCCCCATAGCGCCCAAAGAGCTGTCATCATATGCAGTTAAGACAAATTCCATAGCTATTTCCTAACCTAAGTTAATTAACGATTGAGTATAAAAAAACCACCAGCGGCAGCATGAATCAATACTGTTTCGCCAGGTTTCATTTTGTGAAATTCATGGACTAAATATGACAATCAAAACAAGATTAGCATTTTCTGAAGCAAGATTTAAGCCAAATTATCTTGAAGCTGGTGGTGCAAAGATCTGATTATTACCATAAGCAGCTGCAGGAACAATAGGACTGACAGATCTTTGAGATAAATACATCAGCGGATCAACTAATACGGTACCCAAACCGAGGATAAGCACAGAACATAAAACAAGAGCTATTTGCGGACCAATTTGTATCAATTTCATATCGTCGCTTTCTTTATCCGGCAAAGCAAGTACAGAAGGGCTTGGCTCTTGGGCAATCATTTTGATTACTACTCTGGTGTAATAATAAATGGCTGGAATAGTGGTAATCAAACCAACAGCTACAAGTATTGGTCCAACCGGCACGCCAAAAATGGGCCAGGAGGCAGAAAAGCCTGAGGTGAAAATGAAAAATTTAGCTAAAAATCCAGCAGGAGGAATAGGCAAGCCGGCTAGATTGACTAAACAAAGAGAAAGCAAAAGAGCAATAAATGGTCTCTTCTTAATCAAACCAGCATAATCACTGATGGTATCACTACCGGTTTCGTTGCTAAAAATAATTGCACCGGCAAAAGCACCAAGGTTCATTACACCGTAAATAATAAGATAGAAAACCATTGCACTAAGGGCTTTTTGTACTTGCGCAGCATTATCAACTTGAGCAGCCGCCGCAAAACCAATAAGAATATATCCAACATGAGCAATAGAAGAATAAGCAAGCATTCTTTTGAAAGAAGTTTGGGCAAGAGCTAATAAATTACCAATAATCATCGATAAGATCGCCAATGCTACCAAGATCAATCCCCAGTCTTGGCTGGAGCTTTTAAATACGACCATGAGCAATCGTAAGGCCACTACAAAGCCGCCCGCTTTGGATCCAATCGAAAGGAAAGCGGTGACTGGGGTAGGTGCACCTTCGTAGACGTCTGGTGCCCACATATGGAATGGTGCAGCTGAGAGTTTAAAGCCCACCGCGCTCAACACCAGAACTAACAAAAACATCACTAGTAATGATGTGGGTGGCAAGGACAAATATGTCATTTGCTCACGGATTATTTCAAAATTAGTAGAACCCGTTAAGCCATATATAAAAGACAAACCATAAAGCAAAGTGGCTGTTGTGGCAGCCGTAGATAGTAAATATTTAAGCGAAGCTTCGGAGCTTCTTTTATCCTTTTTAGAGAAACCGGCCAGTATTACACAACAAATGGTAAGGGTCTCGATACCGACAAATAGCATTATGAGATCAGTGGCACCAGCTAATAACATCACAGCCAATACGGCTGTCAAGATAATGGCATAGAATTCGCCGACGTTTTGGCCTAAATTTTGTTCATAGCCACTGGTTAGAAAAACGACAACCATAGCCACCGCTAAAGAGATAAGTCCAAAAGCGATGGTTAGATGATCTATGGTAAAAAGGCCGCCGAAAAGCGAAATAGGCTTGCCCAGATCCTGCAGAGCTAAATCTTGCAAGAGCAAAACTAAAAAACTGCCAATGCAACCGAAAAAACTTATGCATGCAGTAAATACTTTCAATTTAGGGAAGAATAAATTCCATAAACTGGCAATGAGTATTGTTACGACCAAAATTGACTCTGGTAGCAATAATTGCCAAGCTATTTGAAATCCCTGCACACTGTTCATTTATATTTCGCCTTCACCGTAATTCGATTCTTCTGAATCTACATTTTTCTTCATTCTAACGAGCATTCTCATTGCACTATCTCAAATTAGTCCTTATTCGTAATATACTTCGTTACATGAGGTATTTAATTTGACCCAGCCACACACAAGTGTCTCATCGTCTGCTCACAACAATAGTGAACAGAATATAGGTATTTTGGCTCTTGAAGACGGACGCTATTTTACTGGTTCTTCTTTTGGAGCTAGAGGAACCTCTGTTGGCGAATTGGTCTTTAATACCAGTATCACAGGCTACCAAGAGATTCTGACTGACCCCAGTTATGCTGGCCAAATTATTACTTTTACATATCCAGAAATAGGCAATTACGGAGCTAATGATGAGGATCTGGAGTCTAAGAAGATTTATGCGCGAGGACTAGTAGTTAGACACTTGAGTCGCACTTCCAGCTCCTGGCGTACCCAATATTCTTTATCTGATTTTCTTATCAAACAAAATATTGTGGGCATAAGTGGTATCGATACACGAGCCATTACCAAACATATACGTGATAAAGGTGCCATGCGCTGCGCCATAAGTAATGAGGGCTTAAGTCATACTGAATTGATTGAAAAAGCTAATTCTGCTGCGCTTATGGAAGGAGCAGATTTTACTGCTGAAGTTACTACCAAAAAGACTTATCATATGGGTAATGGCAAAAACCGTATAGCTGTGATTGATTTTGGTATAAAGTCTAATATTCTGGCTCAATTAATAAGCCATGATTTTTCCTTGGATATTTACCCGTCGACTGTAAGTGCCAGTGAGATATTGGCTACTCGTCCGGATGGAATATTCCTCTCTAATGGACCAGGCGATCCCGCCGCTTGCCAAAACATCATCGAAGAAGTGAAAGCACTTATCGCTTCTAACTTACCGATTTTTGGTATCTGTTTAGGTCATCAATTGTTATCTATAGCTTTAGGAGCCAAGACTTATAAACTCAAATTTGGACATCGCGGCGGAAACCAGCCAGTTAAAGATCTACTGACTGGCAAAGTTGAAATAACTTGCCAGAATCACGGCTTTGCCGTGGACGAAGCATCGCTGCCGGATTCTCTGGCACTCACACATATAAATTTAAATGATAAAAGTGTTGAAGGCTTTACTCATCGTGCATTGCCTATTTTTGGCATTCAATATCATCCTGAAGCTAGTCCAGGACCTCATGATTCGCGTTATCTTTTTCAGCGTTTTTCTGACTTTATTAACGCTAACAAAAATAACTGATTGATGATTAGATATTTATCAGTACCAATAATTTATTGAACTGTGTGTCGAAGTAGCCAGCCCAGGCTTGGCTTTGCAGAGCTAATAATTTTATTGACAATTATTAGCTGTGCCTTGTTGGCAACTGGAATAACTCTGTTATTATTAGCAAGGCTTTGGGGAGAGTTCCGTGGGAGAATTCGAGGAATAATGCCTCTGCGTTCGATGTCTCTATTATTTGTATTAATTGCTACTTGCCTTATAAGTAATAATGGTCAGGTTGTTCTGGCTATGGAGCAAACCACTACCGAGACGTCCGCTTCTTTAGAACCAAAATTATTGCTAAAACCCGGTCAAGCTATAGTTAGCGGCATGCAAACAGAAGATATTGTTGCTACATATGATGTCGCGTTGGCAAGAGAGCAAGTGAAAGCTTATCCAGATAGTCCAGAAGCTAGTTTTGTTTTAGCAGTTGCTTTAACGAGAACTAGCATGGTGGAAGAAGCACTGCACGAAGTGCGCCGGGCGCGCAAATTGGCGGAGAACAAAGGCGGCCCAGCCTATTTTGACAACATGATTAGTGAATACGAAGAAATGCTTAAGTCATACCCCAACGACAATCGCGTTCGTTATGGGCTAGCATGGGCTTACTATATGAAAGCGTATGTTTTGACGCATTATGCTCAGCCAGCAATCAAAGTAAATTCCAATACTCAAACACCTCTAACTGGTAATGCAGCCCCCAACAGTAATTGGCACAACACCTGGGTAGCATCGCTTTCTCAACCTGAAAATGGCGATAAGCCAATAAGCAATGCAGTGGAAGCGCTCAAACCTGTGTACTTAAGTAAAAATGATTGGCGCGGGGTACCACCAGAATTAGTACCACAAGTTAAAGCATACTATGAGTGTGCGCTAGGCAAACTCGACGAACTTCTGGTAAGAGAACCGAATGATATGTGGGCCAGATCTTATAGAACGTTTCTTTATTCCGAATACAGTGGCGACATGAAACATGCGATAGAAGCCTGGAAAAGTTGTCTGACTTTGGATCCTAATAACCCTGCAGCCTATTTTTTCCTAGGCGAAAGTTATCTGCAACAAGGGAATCTAAAGGAATGTCTGCAGAATATCTCTAAAGCAGTTGCCCTTAGATCGCTGCCAAATTAGATTTTCCATTTTAATTCACTATTTGAGGCAAACAAATGGCGCTTGCAGAATTTTTTGGTAGAAATTCCTCCAAACTTGTTGGAGCTCTCGCTATACCGGCCGTACTTATAGCATTTTGGTTTTATGCTCAAAATGAAGCTAATCAACAGGTACAAGAATTCAACAAAGCTCAAAAAGTTCGACCAAATACAGATGAAACAACTATAACCAATTATGAATTAAAAGAAGTCGATGATAGCAATCAGGTACGTTGGCTACTGGCGGCCAAAACTGGAGCTCTTGAGCCTGAGTCGCATGATGTAAATCTGAGCGATGTGCATGTGGATTATATGGATGGCAAAACTTTAAAGATGCGTATCTCAGCTCCGGTTGGTCAAACGAACGAAGTTACCCGTCTGGTAAAACTTGCTAGTGTCGGCAATAAGCGGGTCAGTGCTTGTGGCGAGGAGGGCAAAGTAAAACTAGAAGCAACAAAAATTGAATTAGACAAAAAAAATCAGTTCCAAGCAGTGGGCAATGTTAACATCGTTTGGTCCAATGCAGCCAGAGTTATCGGGGACACAGCTTTCGGCGCATTAGGTGCTAGTGGCTCCAATGATTTAAGTAATGTCAAGATTGTTGGTCATACTCATGCTTTAATTGGTTCTGTTGAGGAATAATCGGTACCCAGATGAAAATAAACAAACATACAAGAGCAGCTAAAAAGTCCTTAGCAAAACAATCAGCTATTAAAAAATTTATGTTTTTTATTGCTGGTATTTGTCTAGGTTTTTTTCAAACAGTCTTTTTAACTCCTGATAGTTGTGCTCAGACAGCTGGACCCCAGGCATCAGGACCAATTGATATTCAGGCTAATGAGCAAGAGTTTTTAGACGCTATTGTTTTGGCAAAGGGTAATGTAACAGTTACTTACAAAGACAGTATCGTAAAAGCACCAGAAGCAAAGCTTTTTCGTGACCCAAATGGACAGCCACAAAAGGCTATTTTCGTTGGACATCCGTATTTAACTCAAAATGATAACAAAATCAGCGCTGACACTCTCATTTTCGAAATTGCTGAATCGAAGTTTATTGCTCAAGGTAATGCCCATTCCGAAGTATCGTCTGAAGGAGATGCCCAGGTAGATCCTAAAGCTCCTCCTGGTAAAAGCGGCAAAATGGAAAACAAAAAGGAGAATAAAAGTGAAGGCATTGCAAAAGGCGAAATGAATTCAAAGAATGAAGCGAATTCAAAAACTTTAGCAGCTGCAAAAGGAAGCAATAGTTCCAAACAGCCATTCGCTTGGCCACAAGCCAGTGACGATCAAAATGCTTTCCAAAAGCCTACCAATAACATTACTGCGTCCCAGCCTGGCAACAAAGTAATTGAACCTAGCAACAAAGCAAATGAATCAGGCAAAAAACCTTCAACAGATAAAACGGCTAAGGAAGGTACGCCAGAGAAGATCATTACTGATTCTGATTACCAGGAATACTCAAAAGAATCAGGTAAATTTGATGCTTCAGGACATGTACATGTTATACATGGCGAAGTATCGGTTTTTGCTGATAAATTGAAACTTGTATATGGTAATGACGGCAAGCCAGAAACAGCCTTATTTAACGGACATGTAAATGCTTTCCAAGGCACCAACAATACTCAAGCAGAGACGGTGACATATTATTTGGCTACTAAGCGTTTGCAAGCCGCAGGTAATGTTCACTCGCGCATGATACAAAAACAAGATGGCTCTGAAAATAAAGGTGCCACAAACAAGAAAGTAGTAGGCGCACAGCCAAATGCAGGTGGGGCAATCGCAGCACCAAATGCCACCGGGATTCAAAGCGACGAGGATCCAATTATCGTAGTATCCGATGCTCAAGATATGAATCAGAATACTGGCAAAATGACTGCTGAAGGAAATGTGCGTGTTTATTACCAAGATATGACTGGCGCCGGACCAAAGGTATTGCTTTTGCGTAATGCCGATGGACGAGCAGAAAAGGTAATTTTTACCGAACGATCTCAAGTTTCTCAACCGGGCAAACGCTGGATTGCTGACCGCATAACAATGGCTATAGCAACCAAAAAAATTCTAGCAGAAGGGAATACTAAGGCTTTCATTATAGGTACTCCAGGTAGACCTGCTCCTCAGGCTAACAGCGCTCTGGCTGCCCGCTCAAGCGGTAAAACTGCGTCAACGGTTGCAGTGACTGACAAGAATAAAACTAGCACCGTAGCTGGCAGCAATAAAAACGAGATTTATTAAAATGACTTCTACGATAGACATCAGAAACAGGACCGATAATGCAGCCACAACGCAGGCAGCTGTAGATGAAAATATGCTCTATGTTGATAACTTGCAAAAGAGTTATGGCGGCCGAAGAGTGGTTGATAATGTAAGTTTTACCGTTGCCAGAGGCGAAGTAGTCGGTCTTCTTGGACGGAATGGTGCTGGAAAAACTACATCATTCGATATGGTACTAGGACTGGTTAAGCCAGAGAAAGGTCAGATAAGATTTGGACACCACGACTTAGCTAAATTGCCCATTCATGAGCGTTCACGTTTAGGTATTAGTTATCTGCCTCAAGAAGCTTCCACTTTCAGAAAACTAACTTCTGGCGACAATATCCGCTTAATTTTGCAAATGCGCAACTTCTCTAAAAAAGAACAAGACGAGAGAATCAAATATTTACTTGAACAATTTGGTCTTGAATATTTGGAAAATACTCTTTCGGTGCAATTATCCGGTGGTGAAAGACGGCGACTGGAGCTGGCTCGTTGTTTAGCCACAGAACCAAAATTTATTCTATTAGACGAGCCCTTCACCGGTATCGATCCAATTTCAATTGCCGACATTCAAGGTTTAATTAGACGACTGAGGGATGAGTGGAATCTGGGAGTATTGCTGACAGATCACAATCCCAGGGCTACCCTTAAAATTACAGACAGAGCCTACCTGATTAGTCAGGGCAAGATTCTTGTTGCCGGTACCTCGCATGAAGTTGCTGCGAGTCCTGTTGCCCGTAAGCAATACTTGGGAGAGGACTTCACGCTGTGATCAAGATCAGGCTGCTTGATACTTATATCGCTAATGAATTCTGGCAACCACTTTTGTTCGGTATCGGTATCGTAACTGGTGTGTGGTTCGGTGCCGATCAGTTAAAAGCGATCTTTAACTTGGTTATGCGTTCAGGTGTGCCCTGGAACATGGCTTTCACCATCATCGGATTGCACTTACCTGAAATTATTGTTGTCACTATCCCCATTGGGGTATTGCTAGGTACCTTGCTGGTATTTAATCGTTTGAGCGGAGACTCTGAAATTATTGCTCTTAGAACGAGTGGAATTAGTTTTTATCGCATCATGGTTGCACCACTGCTGTTCGGCTTAGCTACCAGTTTCGTTAGCTTCGGCATAAACGAAGTGATAGTACCTGTTGCCAATCGTACTTCTAAAAAACTTGAGTTTCTGGCACTCTATAAATCTGAAATGCCTGGCGGACAAGCTAATTTCACTTATATGGACCGAGGTAAAAATCTGTCTTTAAATCGCGTTTTTTATATTGGCTATTACAATGAAAGCCAGATGCAAAATGTAATTATTTTAGATTTTACTCGTGACAAATTAGTGCAGATAATTTGTGCTGCCACAGGCATGTGGAGTCGCGGTGAATGGGTATTAAACAAAGGCCGTACTTATGTTGTGTCTGGAGATAGTGATATAACGAGGATAATGCGCTTTGATAATTTGACTCTTCCTGGTATTAAAAATGCCCAGAAAGCCTTGGACAACAGTACTGTTTCGCCCAAAGAAATGAACATGCTTGAATTATCTCGTCACGTAGATATTCTCAAAGACTCAAACGCTGTCACTAATGATTTGCTAGTTAGGCTTTATCAGAAAATAAGTCAGCCACTTGCTTGTTTGATCGTTGCCTTAGCCGGAGCACCTTTAGGACTATTGGCAAGACGCTCGCGCAGCAATATAGGATTAATTTATAGCGCGGTAGTGGTGTTCTTGTATTATGTCTTGCAATCAAGCTCTGGAGCCTTAGGGGAAGCAGGACGCATCTCACCTATGCTGGCAGCCTGGATGCCAAATATAGTAATTGGGATACTTGGAACTATCATTCTCTATTTCCGCGGCAAATAGCTTCAAAGCCTTTAACCTTGCTCCTCTTGACTATAGCAGCGAATTGCTTTAGTCTTTCAGACGGTGGGATTGTTAGTGGAAATCATCATTCTTGAACAGTAATTCATCTTCTCAAAATATGCCCAGACCGGCTAATCCTATGCTTAGACTGGCAGGACTTTGTCTTCTCTTAGTGGCGTTTTCTGTCACTTGCTGGCTGCTAGACAGCTCCAATATATTTACTTCGCCTAATCAAACCTTGGCGGACCTTAATGCATCTTTGAGAGCATCTAGCAAAGAATTAGCAAAGCGATGGAACAATTTATTGGGGCATGCCGATGCTAATTTGATACCAAACAGAACTCTCAATGAGCCAACAGCTTTTTATAGAATGAGTGATCCTGTCAGAGGAGCCAGCTGGCAAACAATTATGCCGACTATAGAAGCTTTAAATAAACAAAATGACCAAAGGAAAAATGAGCCCTCTTATCATAATCAATTAGGTATCCTATACGCCCAAATAGGCGATTTTGGCAGGGCCATACAACATTTAAATCAAGCTGTGTCTCTATGTCGACAAGAATTGCTGTCTTTAGCCGCAACAACAAAACAGAACAATAATTTGAATTTAAATGTCAAAAAAACAAACAAAAAAGCTAATGCCCATATAACAGATTGCTCAGCAATTTACTTACAATTAAATTGTGCTTACATCAATTTGGCACGCATTTATGACAAGTTGGGAGACCATAATCAAGCCATATCCATGCTTAATGAACTAAAGAACGGAATTCCTTTTTCCGGCAATAGTCCTGCCTCGATTAGTACCAGTAGAAAAATTGCACCAAAAGCCAGAAGCAATTGTCTCGGCAGCAGAACACTGACTGAAAGTGAAGCAGTTATTCTGGCCAGAGCAGATGCTTTACGTTATGTTGGACGCTTTCCAGAAGCTGTAGCGGAATATCTCAAACTCATAAGCCTCAACCCTAGATTGGCTGTTGCTCATCAAAGATTAGGATTAGCTGCTGTAAGCGACCACAATTTTGCATTGGCAATAAATGAATTACAACAAGCTGCACAACTAGATAAAAGCAATCCAGATACTCAAAATGACCTGGGATTGGTCTATCAGCAAATCGGCGATTATAAATCTGCCCAACAGTCTTTTATGACTGCTCATAAAATTGATCCCAGACACTTAGACGCCGCCATCAATCTAGCCAATTCGTTGGCTGCTAGTGGCAATTATAAGTCGGGAATAGCGATTATGAGTCAAGCCACTGCTTATTATCCTGCTTCTGCTATAGCTCATAATAACTTGGCCACTCTGCTTGCTCGTATAAACAAACCGACGCAAGCAGCAAAAGAATTTGCTAAAGCGATAAATCTAAAGCCGACTTTAGCCTCTGCACATTATGGGCTGGGTATAGCGCTGCTTAAGTTGAAATCTTACCAGCCGGCAGAAAAGAGTTTCATGCTGCCATGACTCTTGAACCAGGTATTCTCGATTTACAAAATAAAATCAATCTTGCCAATAGATGCAATTTAAGAACCCTGGCATACACCCAACACCTACTCAATTAAGATTGGACATTTGTATTCCAGACCGAAATTAATTGCCAAGTATGCCACTGCCTACAGTGATAGTTTACAATAGAAATGTCATTTTTAAGGAGACTTGCTGTGCCCGTTACTCATGAAGAATTGGTACTTTTACAGGCTCAAATGGAAGGACTAGAGTCGATTTTTTTTGAACTCTATCCCTTTGGAGTCGAACTTAAAAGACAGCAAGTTCAAGACTATTACAATGAAAGATTTAATTCAGTCACCCAGGCACAAGTGTCTGTAGCTCGGGGCGAATTAAGACGCAATTTTAATACCAGAGCGAATCAAGTGCGCAATTTAGTCGACTCGGCTGAATCAATCGGAGACGTCACAAATAGGCTTAATTTGATCATTGCAGCGGCTTGCCTTCCTCAAGAACGGAGTAAGCCCCTTGACCCAACCATACTAAGTTTTTGTGAAAATCTAATATTTCAAAATAAAATAGATCCTATTGTCTTGGACAAATTGCTGGTAAGTACATTGTTGAAAGGTTCTGAAGCTAGGATATTGCTGGCTTGTGCCATGTTCTGCGGCAGTGTTCAAATCGATAGAGGAGGCACTCTAATCTCAATACAAGAACTTCTAGCAAGCATGATCACGATTGCAAAAACCAAAGATTTATTGCCTCATAATGATCCTTTTTACACTGAAGCTTTATATTTTTTAGAAGGAATGTCCGAGGATGGTAGTGTTTACAAGTAATAGCAATAGTATTTCTTGGCAACCTACTGTATCAGCAATGTGAACTATTGCAAGCTTGATCAAGAAATTTGCTCATAAAATTGCATATATCCTTAATATAATGACTTAATGCCCTAATAAAATTTGGCTCTTACTCAATATTGCCCAAGCAAGGTACTTTTTAGTAAACGAATGATAGTGCGGTATGGAAACTAATATACTCTTAGCAGAAAAAATACAAAGGAATAAGCCATTCGTGCTGGCGACGCGAATAATCACCATTCTTGGGCTTATAATTGCTCTTTTGCATTCGTTTAGTTCCCCTCTTGTAGCCGAGGCAAGTTTTCTAAAAGGAAAATCCAAAAATCCTGACGACAATGCTCAAGCGAATACAGCTAACTCCGCAGATGATGAATCAAAATCAAAACAGACCAGTGATTCAGACGGACAGTTTGCTCCGATTGCTAAAAACAGTGTCACCAAGAATATGCCTTATGCTGATGGGGCAGTAAAACATTATAATCACGGTGTTGAATTACACCAAGCCGGCTTCCTAAATCAAGCGATTGGAGAGTATAAAGAGGCTATTGCAGCCGATAATCGCATGGAAGAGGCTTTCAGCAATTTAGGCATTATTTATGCCGCTCAGCACAATTATCCAAAGGCCAAGGAAGCCTTTGAAGAAGCTCTACGCCTAAAACCCAATCGCCCGACCACCTTAAATGGATTGGGGACAGTCATTTATGCGCAGGGAGAAACTACTCAGGCAATGGAAAAGTGGCAAGAAGCCTTAGCTGCAGATCCCAAATTTGCTTCTGCTTATTACAATATGGGTAATGCCTACGAAGGGCAAAAGAATTACGCCCAGGCAAAAACGTGCTATCTAAAGGCGATTGGTGTTCTGCCGAATATGGCTGATGCTTATTTTCGCTTAGGCAATATTTTAAGCAAGGAGCATCATTTGTCTCAGGCAGAGCTTCTCTTAAGCAAATCTGTTGAATTAAGCCCTGATGGCGAATTCGTACGCGAAGCCAAACATTCTATAAATGCAATTGAGAACCGGTTTGAAAAGACTAAAGTAAAAAATCCACTGGTCCGCAAAAAACAGTAAGCATCCTGAGTTGCCATGCCAGAAATAGAGTCAAAACTAGATAAACTGGCCCGCATTATAGATGGACAAGTAATGGTAAACCCTGCAGGTTTAAAAGTTTGCATTAAGGGCATTGTGGCTGGGTTTCCTGCTAGGCTGGAGGCTGTCCAGGCTACTTATCCCTTTGGTGTCAGCTATTATTTGGAGACGAACCATTTTTCAAGTGCACCATCAAGAGCTGAGTCATTTAAACTTGTTATTATGCCGAAATATGCCCGCGGTCCATTATCGGTAATTACTCGCTTTCTTTTTTCGAAAGACAAGGGCAAAAGATGGATCTACCTGCTCTAGATTCAGCTTTTATTTTCAAATTCGATCATCCTATACTAGCAAAAATGTTTGCTCATCATGAGGGTGTAGCTGAAATTATTCAGAAACTCCAGGAGCAAGAGCATTTTAGTGAAATGGTGATTAACTCTAGTGCGGGACTATACTTGGCTCAACCCACACCATTCGGTGCCCTAGATCTAGAGCAATGCAAAGAAACTTTCAATTTACTGGCAAACTTAGGACAGGTATTATTCGAAGCTTTTTAATAGTAAATGCCGGCATTAAATTTAGGGCGGTTCTGCTTAAATTCGACCCAAAAGATAACGAATTTACTAGATTTCCGGGCAATATTGTTGTCATATGATAGATTAAGGACGATAATTGTAATTAGAATTCTTCCGGGTCATAATTAGAAAAGTGCCCAAAAGGCATGGTTACAATCAATGTTCCGGAAAAACCAGCAAAATATGAGGTAAGAAAGATGGCAGACATGAGTACTCAAGCTAACCCAACAGTTGTGGGTGTTTCCGAAGCCGCTGCTGAAGAAATTAAAAGATTACTTCCTAACGAGCAAGGCAAAACCGGGCTAAGACTAGAAATAAAGGGTGGCGGTTGCTCTGGAATGTCGTATGGACTAACCTTTGATAACATTCGCGAGAGCGATCACACAGTCGAAAGTCATGGGGTTAAAGTTTTTATTGATCCTAAAAGTGCAATTTATCTCAAAGGATCAGTACTAGACTTCCAAGGTGGCTTAGAAGGACATGGCTTTGTAATCAAAAATCCACAGGCTAAAGGCAGCTGTGGCTGTGGACAGTCCTTTAACGTTTAGGCTTAAACGCTCCAAACAATATAATGGAAATGAATAGCTTCCTATGGTAGTAAGCGACAGACGCCTATCGGACCATATTGATCAAGCATTAGTTAGCCTGCATAATCAAGCAGGTTTCTATTTTGCCGAGCAATATGGTCTGCTTAGGATTAGAGGAAAAGATTCTGCCTCTTTTTTACAGTCTCAGTTAACTAATAATATAAATGAGCTTAAGCCCGGTGCAAGTCAATTTTCTTGCTTGCTGGATCGAAAAGCACATGTACAGGCATATTTTCATTTATTTAAAGACCTCAACTCTGATAGTCAATCTTTTTATGTCTTGGCTGAGAGCCAGCAGATACCGAGACTTGTGCAGGATCTTGAACAATATCAATTTGCTGCTCAAGTTGAATTTACTGATTACTCAGCCGAAGGACATTTCATTTCAGTACAGGGGCCGCGAGCTAACAAAATTTTTACTCAATTAGAGCCGCGTCTGTATCTAAACAAGATCGCCGAATATGACATGACCGATACCATATACGATGACTATGAAATTAAAGTGTTTCGTCATTCGATCACAGGAGAACATGGCTATTTTCTCTGGACAACCAAGAAGGATTTTACAAACTTCCGCAAAGCCTTTAAGAGTGTATGCACAAGCTTGAATTTCGTTGAATTAGCTGATGAAACAATAAACAAAGCAAGAATTGAAGCCGGATTGCTCCGCTTTGGTATCGACTTTGACCAAAATAATTTGCTGCCCGAAACTGGCCTGCTTGATAAAACAGTTGATTATAAAAAGGGTTGCTTTGTTGGACAAGAAATATTAGCCAGAGTAAAAAGTCACGGCGTACCAGCCAGAGCTATCATTGGTCTTACTTTTGAAAGCAAAAATTCTGAAATTATCGAGATTCCCATTGATAGCACCATACTTGTTGCCGGTAAAGAAATTGGCAATATCAAAAGTAATACCTTTTCACCGACGGTCAATAAATTTATTGCCTTAGCAATTTTGCAACGCGACTATCGAGTGCCTGAGAAGACCTTTACTGCTCAAATAGATAAGCACGAAGTGAAAGCTACGGTAACACTGCCGCCTTTTATTCAAATTCAATCCAATAAAAATTTAGCACGTCAACTATATGAACAAGCCGTGACCAAATTCGTGCAGGGATCGGAACAGACAAAACCAACAGAAGCAATTGAGTTATTAAAAGAAGTTTTGATTTTGGACTGCCAATTCGAGGACGCTTATGAAGCGCTAGCTGTAATACTTTCTAAGCATGGAGAAGTGGATGCTGCTATTTCTATAATGAAAGTATTGGCTGAGTTAAACCCGGATTCAGTAATGTCCCATAGTAATTTATCGCAATTCTATGTGCAACAAGGACTAAAAGAAATGGCTGAAGAAGAAAAAGCCATTGCTTTGGGCATAAGAATGCGCTTAGCTGCTGCACAAATGACCGACAAACTAGCAGAAGAAGCCGAGAAGGAAAAAGCGGATCTACTTAAACGAAAAGAAATGTTTGAGCAAGTTCTGGCTATCGACAAAGAAGACTTTTCGCCAATGCTGGCTTTGGAGAATGTCTGGTAGCAGAAAAAGATTTTGCTACGGCGATTCCCTATCTACGCAAAGCAATTGAGCTAAAACCCATTCATTTAGAGGCTTATTTAAATCTAGCTCAAGCATATAAAGAAACAGGAAATAATGATCAGTCCAAAGACATTATTGCTACTGGTATAGCGGTGGCTACTAAGCGCGGTGACATGCCTATGCTACAAAAATTGCAAGATTTATTAAGTACTTAAATTCTACATTTTCTTCTTTGGCAACTTTCTCTAAAATGACGCTCGGGGCTTTTCCGCTTCAAATAATTGGCAGCCCTAAAATAGCCTGCCTGCTTAATTTAACCAGCATATAGCAACTTATAAAAATAAAGAGTGCCGAAGACGGTCATTTTCGGTACTCTGCGATAAAGCATTATTTTTCAATAGAAAAATTAACCGAATTTGACCGTAGCCAACCGCAAAAACCTTTAGGCATTACTATCTTATCAGAAGCATAGTACTCTAGCAGCCATACGTTCCAATCACCGGGTTTTAAAAAACTCTCTGCACCCCTTAGGAGATTGAAAGGACCTCCGCTATAGCTTTCTCCTGGGCGCAGTAAAATATAATCATTTTCGTTCTTACTGGGAGTTCCTCCTTCAGCAAGTACCTCAAACACTCTCCCAGGATAATAATTGTCACGGCCATGACGGCTAACAGGAACTGGAGATGGAAATGGAGATGGATAAGTTGCCTTCTGCTGATCTACGAACTGAGATGATTTTTCAATGCGGTAATTTGCCTTAACGCAAATACCATTTTTGGGGAGCCAAACTTCTCTTTTACCTAAATTGGTAATAGAGACTTTAGCAAAAATACTGCTCCCAGACTTGCATTGGCCTTCCTTCAATGCCAATGTGTATTTAATAGTTCCTGATGCAGCCTGACACTGAGTTGGAAGATAGCCAATAAACCAGAGAAAGAAAATCGCAATAATAGCAAGACGCATATAGGCTGAGCTCTCCATTCAGAACTTAATGTGAAAGTACTCTTTCATTATGGCATCAACAACTCATTATTCAATCAAGTGTCCGATATCGTGCATTATGTTGAATTTCCTAATTTGCACCGCTTAAGAGGGGCATCGCATAATTGAAGCCCGCTGGCATGAACCCCTTCGGCACTTTTTTCGTATATAAGAAAAACACGAAAATTTCTTTTATGCTGAGAAAGGAGAAAACATATGTATACTGCCGTACTAATACGTAGACACATTAACAGACTCAAAGACGACAAACCATTTTCTATAAGAGACTTCCTAAATTATGGTTCTCGCAATGCGGTTGATCAAATATTTCACAGACTAGTTAAATCAGGTCAAATTATACGTGTCGCCAGAGGAATATTCATAAAAGATACTTCCTCCATGCCGTCTGTCTTAGAAGTTGCTTTGGCAAAAGCGACCGCTTTTTGTAAAAGTTTGGTCACACATGGATCGCAAGCGGCTCAACAGCTAAG
>CAWJSE010000002.1:0-3419140 GCA_963845445.1 Candidatus Melainabacteria bacterium
TGGCGCATCCGCACGCTCAATGTTACGGCAACGACGCAGCCGATCGCGCCGAGCACAAGGAACACGCCGCGCCAGCCTACGAACTCGCCCATGGCACCGCCCAGAGGGCCGGCCAGGATCTGCGCGATGACTATGCCGGTGGCGAAACGGCTGAGCGTGATCTGACGCTGATCGTAAGGCACCACATCGCCGATATAGGCAAGGCAGACGGGGACCAGTCCGGCGCTGGAGGCACCCGCGCAGGCGCGCAGCAGCGTGAGCGACGTCAGGCCCGGAGGCGGCGGCGCAGGCACTCGTGAACACCGTGTAGCCGATCAGTGCGCCGAGCATGACGCGCAGCTTGCCGTAACGATCGCCGATCGGACCGAGCAGCAACTGGTTCAGGCCGTACGGCAGGGTGAACGCAGCGATGATGATCGAGATCGCCGGCACCGAGGTGGCGAAGTCATGCGCAATCAGCGACAGCAGTGGATCCACGATGCGTGCGCCCGCGACCGACAGGAAACCCGCCGCAGCAAGCAGGCCAAGCGGCAGCGTCGGGTGTAACATTTGATGCTGCAACCTTCGTTCCGGCCATAGACGGATTATCTCCGACGGCCCAATCCGCTGCAAGGTATGGTTGTATGCCGGAACAACTTACCGCTGAATTGACGGTGCCGCCGTGTCTCCGGTGTAGGTCCCGACGTGCGGACCGGCATTGGCCAGGGCGCCCAACGCCGCTGCGTCATCGAGCGAACGGAAGAAGGTGTAGGACAGCGTGATCACGTGCACGTCGCTGGTGTTCGGGTCCGTCGCAATGGCGGGGTCGACCCAGAATGTGACTGGGAACTGCATCTCCTGCCCGGGGCTGAGCGTCTGCCGGTTGAAGCAGAAGCAAGCCGTCTTGTGGAAATACTTGCCGACTTTTTCCGGGGTGACGTTGTAGAGGGCGATGCCAGTGACTGGCGCGGCCGCGAGGTTGCGCGCCTGATAGAAAGCGATCGCCTCGTCGCCGAGCTTGAGGCGCACCTCGGCCTGCTCGGGGTGGAAATTCCAAGGCAGGCGAGGGTTGACGTCGGCATTGAGCCGGACCGCGATCATCGGTGTGGGCTGCCCGGCCACCGTCACAGCCCCGGGCGCCGACGCGCCTCCGATGACCGGTGTGCCGGCATAGCCGGTGACGGCGCAGAACATCCGGTACAGCGGCACCGCGGCGAACGAGGCGCCGACCATGCCTGCGACCACGCCGGCCAGGACAACGCCGAAAACCGCATTGCGGCCGGTCATTGGTGCGACATCTTCACCAGCGTGATCGCATAGAACAGCGCGCAGAGTGCCAGCAGCGCGATCAGCATCGCCCAATTTCGCCCGCGGCGGCGGCGGGCGAGGCGTTCGGAATCGGTGCGGGTCAGATGGTCGAGCATCGGCGTGATCCCAGTTCGTGGTCGGGGCGAGCCGCCTGCGCGGGTCAGCCCACCAGCCGGTCGACCGCCAGGGCAGCGAACAGCACGAACAGATATAGGATCGAATACTTGAATGCTGCCTTGGCTGGCGCGTCCTTCGTCAGGCTCACGCCGGTCGCGTCCTGGCGGTCGCGCAGCACACGCCACGCGCTGCCCACGAATCCGAGGCCGAGGGTGGCCGCGGACAGTGCGTAGATCGGGCCGCTGAAGCCGACGGCCCAGGGCAGCAGCGACGCCGCCAGCAGCAACAATGTGTAGACCATGATCTGCTTGCGCGTCGCCTTCGCCCCGGCGACCACCGGCAGCATCGGCACGCCGACGCGGGCGTAGTCGGCGTTCGCCCACAACGCGAGCGACCAGAAATGCGGCGGCGTCCACAGGAAGATGATGAGGAACAGGATCAGCGGCACCGTGGCGACCGAGCCGGTGACGGCGGCCCAGCCGATCAGCGGCGGGAACGCGCCGGCCGCGCCGCCGATGACGATGTTCTGCGGCGTCCGCCGCTTCAGCCACACCGTGTAGATGAAGACGTAGAACGCGATCGAGGCGGCGAGCAGTCCGGCGGCGACCAGATTCGTCGCCAGCCCCATCACCACGACCGAGCCGACCGCCAGCGTGACGCCGTAGGCCAGCGCCGCATCCGGCGCGATCCGCCCGGCCGGGATTGGCCGGTTGCGGGTGCGGCGCATCTCGGCGTCGATGTCGCGGTCGTACCACATGTTGATGGCACCCGCCGCGCCCGCCGCGACGGTGATGCACAGCACGGCGGTGAAGGCGAGCACCGGATGCAGATGGCCGGGCGCGACCAGCAGGCCGATGACGCCGGTGAACACCACCAGGGTCAGCACGCGCGGCTTGAGCAGCACGAACCAGTCGCGCAGCGCCGCCTCGGGTGGGCGATGGCGACGGCCGGATCAAGCAGGGCGGTCGGCTCGTTCATCCGCTCAGCCGGTGATGCGCGGCAGCTCGGCGAAGGTGTGGTGCGGCGGCGGGGAGCTGACGGTCCATTCCAGCGTCGTCGCACCCTCGCCCCAGTAGTTGTCGGCAACCTTCACCTTGGAGGTGAAGATGCAATAGCAGACATACAGGAACACCAGCGTGCCGATGCCGGAGATGTAGGAGCCGATCGAGGAGACGAAGTTCCAGCCGGCGAAGGCGTCCGGATAGTCGGGGTAGCGGCGCGGCATGCCGGACAGGCCGAGGAAATGCTGCGGGAAGAAGGTCAGGTTCACGCCGATGAAGGTGAGCCAGAAATGGATGCGTGCCGGGGTTTCCGGGTACTGGTGGCCGGACATCTTGCCGATCCAGTAGTAGAAGCCGGCGAAGATCGAGAAGATCGCGCCCAGCGACAGCACGTAGTGGAAATGCGCCACCACGTAGTAGGTGTTGTGGACGATCTCGTCGATGCCGGCATTGGCCAGCACCACGCCGGTCACGCCGCCGATGGTGAACAGGAAGATGAAGCCGATCGCCCACATCATCGGCACTTCGAGCGCGATCGAGCCGCCCCACATCGTGGCGATCCAGGAGAACACCTTGATGCCGGTCGGCACCGCGATGATCAGCGTCGCCGCCATGAAGTAGGCGCGGGTGTCGACGCTGATGCCGGAGATGAACATGTGGTGCGCCCACACCACGAAGCCGACCACGCCGATCGCCACCATCGCGTAGACCATGCCGAGGTAGCCGAAGATCGGCTTGCGGCTGAAGGTGGAGACGACGTGGCTGATGATCCCGAAGCCGGGCAGGATCATGATGTAGACTTCCGGGTGGCCGAAGAACCAGAACAGATGCTGGAACAGCACCGGATCGCCGCCGCCGGCGGGGTCGAAGAAGGCGGTGCCGAAATTGCGGTCGGTGATCAGCATGGTGATGGCGCCGGCCAGCACCGGGATCGACAGCAGCAGCAGGAACGCCGTCACCAGCATCGCCCAGATGAACAGCGGCATGCGGTGCAGCGTCATGCCGGGCGCGCGCATGTTGAAGATCGTGGTGATGAAGTTGATGGCGCCGAGCAGCGAGCTGACGCCGGCCAGATGCAGCGCGAACAGCGTGCAGTCCATGCCGGGGCCGGGCTCGAAGGTGGAGTTGGACAGCGGCGGATACAGCGTCCAGCCGGTGCCGGATTCACCCATCAGCAGGCCGGTCAGGATCAGCACGAAGGCCGGGGGCAGCAGCCAGAAGCTGATGTTGTTGAGGCGCGGGAAGGCCATGTCCGGCGCGCCGATCATCAGCGGGATGAACCAGTTGCCGAAGCCGCCGATCAGCGCGGGCATGACCGTGAAGAAGATCATGATCAGGCCGTGCGCCGTGACGATGGTGTTCCATTCCTGCCCGGACGTGACGAGCGTGTTGCCCGGGGCCTGCAACTGCGCCCGCATGATGATCGGACAGCAGCAGGCCGACCATGCCGGCGCAGACCGCGAAGAGCAGATAGAGCGTGCCGATGTCCTTGTGGTTCGTGCTGAACAACCAGCGCGCTGCGAAGCCGGGGTAATGGCCGTGCTCGTGCTCCCCATGCTCGTCGTGGCCGTGCGCGTCGTCATGCGTGGTGGACGACATCGTGGTTGCTCCTTCGCTGCTCTAGCGCGCCACGGCGGCGGGCGCAGCCAGGGAAGCCTGCAGGTTCGGCGCCGGCGTCTCAGTCAGGGCGGGCGCCCCAGTCAAGGCGGCGGACTGGGCGGGCGGCACGGCGGGCGACGCGTCGGAGAACTCGGTCTTGGCCTTCTCGACCCAGGCGTCGAATTCCTGCTCCGACACGGCATGCACGACGATCGGCATGCTTGCTGTGGTTGGTGCCGCAGATCTGGTTGCACTCGCCGTAATAGGTGCCGGGCTGGGTGGCGCGGAACCACGTCTCGATCGTGCGGCCGGGGATGGCGTAGCGCTGCACGCCGAGCGAGGGCACGAACCAGCTATGGATCACGTCGCCGCTGTTGGTCAGCACGCGGATGTTCTTGTTCACCGGCACGACCATCTGGTTGTTGACCGTCAGCAGCCGCAGCTGGCCGGGCTTCAACTGGTCGTCCGAGAGGATAATTGCTGTTGAAATCCAGGTTGCCTTTGTCCGGGTAGGTGTATTCCCAGTACCACTGATGTCCGGTCGCCTTCACCGTCAGGTCGGCCTCGTTGGTGCGGTCCTCGTAGAAGACCAGCCGGAAGGACGGGATCGCGATGACCACTAGGATCAGCACCGGCAGCAGCGTCCAGGCGACTTCGATGATGGTGTTGTGGCTGGTGCGGCTGGGCACCGGGTTGGCCTTGGCGTTGTAGCGCACCATCACCCAGACCAGCAGCACGCCGACGAACAGGGTGATCAGCGTGATGATGATCAGCACCAGGTCGTGCAGCGCGATGATGTCGGTCCTTCACCGGGCTGAAGGCGGGCTGCATGCCCATTTCCCAGGGCCTCGGCGCCTGCGCCAGCGCCGGCATACCAGCCAGTCCGCCGACCGCCAGAAGTCCTGCCGCCAGAAACTTCGGGAACGCCCGCATCATTCGCATCATGCCGCCCGATCCGTCCCGGTTGCGTCTGCCTTGACCACATCGAAAAGCTGCAAACCACCAACTCCCTCGGGCCGGCATAAGCGTGTCTCCGGCGTCCCACTGTCGCCTAAAGTACCCAGCCCCCGAGATCAAGCGCCGCACCGCAACATACGGGTGTTCCGGGAAATTTTAAGCCCTCGCATCACATCGGGCCGTCGGGCACGGCACTTGCCGACAGCGCGGGATAGGCAGCCGCATCGGGCAGCTGGTAATGCCACCATTCGGGGCCGTAACAGTCCCAGCCGCACGCAGTCATCAGGCCGAGCAGCACGGCGCGGTTATGCAGCGCCGTCGCCGATACGGCGAGGCTGGCATGTGCCGAGGCCTCGATCCCCGCGTCGAAGCCGGTGCCCATGTCGAGTTCCTCGCAACTGGCGGCGTCTAGCAGCGTGAGGTCGACCGCGGCCCCGCGCGGATGCACGCCGCCGTGGCGCGGGTCGGACACGTAGCGGGCGTCCGGCAGGGCGTTCCACAGCGCCCATTGCGCTTCGATCGGGCGGAAGGCGTCGAACACCTTGATCGCCAGACCCAGGGCGGCGGCATGTCGCTGGGCGGCGCGCAGCAGGTGCGGCCGCCTGCGGGAGCAGCAGGGCGACGGGCCGGAGGTAGATCGGCTTGCCCGTCAGATTGTCGTCGGTGGCGTAGCGGATATCGAGGACGAAGCCGTCGTCGGCGCGGATCGGCACGAGCATCCGGCGACACTAGCCGCCTGCCCGGTCGCACCGCTAGCGTCCCCGGCCGCATGCGCATCCTGGTGATCGATTCGGCTCTGGCCGGCTGCACCGCGGCCGTCGTGCAGGACGAGACTGTGCGCGCCCACCGGAGGCGTACCGCGCCGCGCAGGGTCAGGCGAGCATCCTGCCGGTCCTGGTGGAGGAGGTGCTGCGCGAGGCGCGGCTGTCCGCGCGCAGATCGATCTCGTCGCGGCCACCGTGGGACCGGGCAGCTTCACCGGCGTGCGCGCGGGCCTGGCGCTGGCGCACGGCATCGCCCTCGGCGCGGGTATCCCCGTGATCGGCGTGACCGTGGGCGAGGCGTTGGCGGAGGCGCTGCCGCGGCTTGGGCACCGCGTGCTCTGGGTCGCGGTTACCAGCCGCCGCGGGCGGGTGTTCCTCGACCGTGACGGTGCGATCGGCTCGTTCGGCCTCGACGAATTGCCGCTGCCGACGCCCAGCATCGCGGTGGCGGTCGCGGGCGACGCGGCGATCCCGCTCGCCGCGTTCCTGGCTTCGCGGGGCCGCGACGTGATGCTGACCGACGCCAGATTTCCCGTCGCGCGCCATGTGGCACTGGTAGCGGCGCGGCGGTTCGCGGGAAACCTCCCCGCCATGGAGCCACAGCCGCTGTATGTCGACCCGCCGGAGGCGAAGCTGCCGTCCGGCGGTCTGCGGCCACCACCGCTTGTGAGCACGGCCGCGCCATGCGGGCCGGTCGAGCCGGCGCGGCGCATGCCGAGGCCTTGGCGGCAATCCATGCGGCCGTGTTTCGCAAGGGCGAGGCGTGGCCCGCGGCGGTGCTCGGCTGCGCAACTGGCGCAGCCGGGACCTTTGCGCTGATCGACCCTGCCGGCGGCATGCTGCTGGCGCGGGTGGCGGCGGACGAGGCGGAGATCCTGACGCTGGCCGTCGCGCCTGAGGCGCGCCGCAGGGGCATCGGCCTGGCGCTGGTCGCCACCGCCATGCGCCGGGCGGCGGCGGCAGGGGCGGCGGTCGATGTTCCTGGAGGTGGGCTCGACCAACGCGCCGGCCCAGGCGCTGTATGCAAGGGCCGGCTTCGTCCGCGTCGGCCGCCGCGCGCGCTACTACGCGAACGGCGGTGACGCGCTGGTGCTGCGCGCCGAACTTATGCCGGGCCGCGACGCAGCAGAAGGCGGCTGACGCCGTCCGAACCGGTTTCCAACGACAGCACTTCGTGGCCCTGTTCCGCGCCGTACGCGGCACGTTGCGCAGCGGCTCCGTCCCGCGCAGCGAAACCAGCAGCGTTTGACCGGGCTTCAGCCGGTCGAGCGCTAGTCGCGTCCGAACGAAGGTCATCGGGCAGACCTCGTCGGTGATGTCGACAATAGCGTCCGGGACAGAAACCATCGGCGATTTTGCCGATGTCATGGTGATTGCTCGGTCTCGAGAAGGTCTTGTCTCTGCGTTCATTGAATTGCCGGCAATCTTTGCTGAATAGCCATTGCGAAACGACGCCATGCCACACTATATGCCCAAAATCTTTCGATTACAGGGGCATTCGGAATGGCTGAGCATCCAGTAAGTGCAAACGTTCTTGGACTGACGGCGCAGATCGTCTCGGCCCATGTTTCAAACAACTCAGTCTCGCCGGATGCGTCTGCCTTCGCTGATACAGGAAGTCTACAAGACGCTTGCCGGCGTCGGCAAGGAACCGGTGGCGCCCGACCGGCCGCAGCCCGCGGTGCCGGTCAAGAAGTCGGTGTTTCCCGACCACATCATCTGTCTGGAGGACGGCAAGAAACTGAAGATGCTCAAGCGGCATCTGAAGACCGCCTACGACATGACGCCGGAGCAGTATCGCGAGCGCTGGGGCCTGCCGCCGGAATACCCGATGGTGGCGCCGAATTACGCGCGCCACCGTTCTTCGCTGGCCAAGAAGATCGGCCTCGGCACCAAGCCGCGCGCCGGCCGGAAATAATCGGTCCCAAGTCGCCGGTTTGCCGGCCCCGGCTGGTCAGCTCCCGCGATTGGACAGAGGGCGCCCGGATCGGCTACGCCGCAGTGGCGCGCATCCGCTACCGATGCGCGGCGTGGATGACGGGCGGCCTTGACCGCAAGGGATCCGATGGAATCGCGCATCGAGCGCCTGTGCGTCGAACGTGGGCTGAAGATGACCGGCCAGCGCCGTGTCATCGCCCGCGTGCTGTCCGATGCCGGCGATCATCCGGACGTGGAGGAACTGTACCGCCGGGCCAGCGCGCTGGATCAGCACATCTCGATCGCCACCGTCTACCGCACGGTGCGGCTGCTGGAGGAGAAGGGCATCCTGGAGCGCCGCGATTTCGGCGGCGGCCGGGCGCGCTACGAGCCCACCGAGCACGGCCACCACTACCATCTGATCGACATCGAAACCGGCAAGGTGATCGAGTTCGAGGACGCCGAGCATCAGCGGATGATGCGGGTGATCGCCGAGCGGCTGGGCTTCGACCTCGTCTCGTTGCGGCTGGAACTGTTCGGCCGCAAGCGCGAGACCCAGGCGGCGCGCGAGCGGGCGGGCAAGGACAAAAAGGCTGAGCGGCGGGGCAAGGCCGATCAAGCTTCGCGCGAGGCGAGGCCGCCGAGCCGGACTTGCCCGCGCGGTGACGAGCGATGTCAGGTTGCGGCCGTCCATCGCGGACCCCGGCAGCCAGCCGGACAGCGGCTTCGGTGAAATCCGCGCCGGTGCGCTGGGCGTTCGCCTCGCGGCCATCACCGGCCGAGATCGAAGCGGCTCAGAGCGCTGCGCTATCGCGTGTTCTATGACGGAGATGGGCGCCACGCCCGATGCCGCCGGTCGCGGCAACGTCGCTGACCGCGACGCTTTCGACGCGGTCGCGGATCACGTGCTGATCGTCGATCACGCAATTGGGCCTGGCCCCGAGGGCGTCATCGGCACCTACCGCCTGATCCGGCGCGAGGCGGCGGCGGCAAGGTGGGCCGCTTCTACTCTGCCGACGAATACGACATCGCGCCGATCCTGGCGTTTCCCGGGCGTATCCTGGAACTCGGCCGGTCCTGCATCCAGGCCGAGTATCGCGGCCGGCCGGCGATGCAGCTGCTGTGGCGCGGCATCGCCGCCTATGTCTTTCAACACCGTATCGACATCATGTTCGGCTGCGCCAGCCTGCCCGGCACCGAACCCGATCGCGCTGGCGGCCGAGCTGACCTATCTGTACCACCATCACTTGGCGCCGCCGGCGCTGCGGCCGCGCGCGGTGGCCGGAGCGGTATGTGGACATGCGCCGGGCCGACCCCGGCCACGATCGATGCCGCGCCGCGTGCTGGTGCAGCTGCCGCCGCTGATCAAGGGCTATCTGCGGCTGGGCGGCTTCGTGGGCGACGGCGCGGTGATCGACCGTCAGTTCAACACCACCGACGTCGCCGTGGTGGTCAAGACCGACCTCGTGACCGACAAATACTATCGTCACTACGAGCGGCAGCTGCGCGACGCCCTCGACTGAACCTGCAGCGATTCGGCAGTGCAGATGACCGGCCCCGCTGACGCGTGGCGTGAAGGCTTCGCGAGACTGGCCGGATGGCGTGCCGACCTCGTGGCGCTGTTGCTGGGGATGCTGACGGCGGCGGCGCTGCCGCCGGTGCATGCGATTCCGGTGCTGCTGGTCAGCGTCCCCGGCCTGCTGGTGCTGATCGGCGGCGACTTCCGGGCGCGCGGACCAGCGCGCGGCGTGGCTGGTGGTTCGGCTTCGGCCTGCATCTGCTGGGCCTGTACTGGATCACCGACGCGATCCTGTTCGAGGCCGACCAGTTCTGGTGGCTGGTGCCGTTCGCGGTGCCGGCGGTGGCGGCGGCGCTTGGCGGTGTTCGTGGCGGCCGCGGCGGCGGTGGCGCGGCTGGCGCCGACGGGCTGGCGGCGGGTTGCAGTGCTGGCCGGGGCGTGGACGCTGGCCGATCTGGCGCGCCAGTTCGCGTAACCGGGTTTCCTTGGAACCCGTTGGGCAGCGTCTGGGCGGTGCCCGGCGGGTTCGGCGACTGTTCATCCAGCCGGCCGCCTGGGTCGGCGTGCATGGCCTGACGCTGGCGACGTTGTTGCTGGCCGGCGCGCCGCTGCTGGGCTGGCGCTGGCGGGGCGCGCGGTCGCGCTGTTCGTCGATCTGGGCGGCGGCCGGCGGGCTCGCGGCTGGCCGAGCCGCCGCCCGCCGCGCCGGGTCTGCACGGTGGTTCTGGTGCAGGGCAACATCGCGCAGGGGCAGAAATGGGACCGGGCGCTGGCGCTGCGCATCTTCGCCCGAACTACCTGGACCTGACGCGGCAAGCGGTGGCGAAGCTGCCGCCCGGCGCGCCGGCCGTCGTGGTCTGGCCCGAGACGGCGAGCCCGTTCCTGCTGGAGACGGACGCGGCGGCGCGCGAGGCGATCGCGCAGGCCGCCGGCGGTGCGGTGTCGCTGATCGGCGCGGATGCGGTTCGACTCGGCCGGGCGGCCGCGCAACAGCCTGTTCGCCGTTGCTGCCGGACGGCAGCATCGCCGCCGATCTACGACAAATGGCATCTGGTGCCGTTCGGCGAATACATCCCCGACTGGCTGCCGCTGGCGGTCTGGGTGATGCCGGGCGGTGGCTTCGCCGCCGGGCCCGGGCCGGTCACGCTGCATGTCGCGGGCCTGCCGCCGGTCGGGCCGCTGATCTGCTACGAGGCGATCTTCACCGGCCAGATCGTCAGCCCGGCCGAACGCCCCGCCTGGCTGGTCAACGTCACCAACGATGCCTGGTTCGGCAATTCGAGCGGGCCGCGCCAGCATCTGGCGGCGGCGCGGCTGCGCGCGGTCGAGGAAGGGCTGCCGCTGCTGCGCGCCGCCAACACCGGCATCAGCGCCGGGTTCGAGCGCGCGGGCCACGAGCTTGGCGCGTCTGGGCATTGACAGACCGGAACGCTCACAATCGCGTTGCCGGGCGCGGAACCCGCGACGCCGTTTGTACGCGATTTGGCTTAATGGTGCCCGTTGCTACTGGCCGCACGTGGTTCTCGGTCTGGGTTTTATCCGCCGGCCGCAACGCAGCGTCAGGTTGTCCCGCAGTGGTAGAGCGCTTATGTCTTTATTAAGGACAGGCTCAATTCGTGATACGATAGATCAAGTTTTAACTATTCTGTTGACCATTCATCGGTTGTGTGGTTAATAGCGTGTTAAATGCTGAGGCGGAATGTGTCGACTGATGATGCGGCTGTTCGGCGGGGATGAATTTGCAACGTTTGCTCAGTCTGGGTCTGAAGAGCGTGTAATGTTGCGATAGCCAGCGGGGAGAGCGCCGATGCCGCGAGCGGAACAGGCCCGCCGGGCCGGACAAGGAGTCGCGGCCCAGCCCGATCGACGTCCATGTCGGCTCCCGGATCCGCCTGCGCCGGACGCTGCTGGGCATGTCGCAGGAGCGGCTTGGGCGAGGCGCTGGGCCTGACCTTCCAGCAGGTGCAGAAATACGAGCGCGGCGTGAACCGGGTCGGCGCGTCGCGGCTGTTCGATCTGTCGCGCGTTCTGGACGTGCCGATCAGCTTCTTCTTCGACGACATGCCGGATGCGCTGTCGGGCACCTACGGCGCGCAGGGACACAGGCGCACTGGTGGGCTTTGCCGAGTCGCAGGACGGCTTCGCCGACGACACGCTGAACCGCCGCGAGACGCTGGAACTGGTGCGCGCCTATTACCGCATCACCGACCCGTCGGTGCGCAAGCGGGTGTTCGAGCTGATCAAGTCGATGGGGCCCATCGACGGCTGAGACCGACTTTCAGAACGCCTTGTAGACGATATCGGGCGCCGGCGATTGTAGCAGGGCGATCATCGCCACGGTGACGACGGCCACAGCTGTATTCCATGCCGTTCGTACGTAGCGGGACCGCAGGACAGGTTTCTGCTTCCATTTCAGCCGGAGACTTGCGTTGTGCGCGGCCTGCGCGCCGGCGAGGATGAGGGTCGCCGCTGCCAGGATCGAAATCCACACCAGCGTCAACTCCAGCGGCCCGAGGGTGGCCGCGAAACCGGCGATCTGCGGCCAGGTGGACCAGAACCAGAGCAGAGTGAAGGCGAACCAAGTGAAGGTCAGCCCGCGGCTGCAGGTGCGATAGAGCGGATTCGCCGCGAGCGCGCGGTAAGCCTTCCGCCCCAGCCTGTCCTGCATAAGCACCTCGTAGAGCTTGTTGGCGGCCACGCCGCCGCCTTGCAGGAAGCCGAAAAACAGGAATTCCGACGTCTGGCCGTGCCACAGGCCAACCAGGAAGAACGTCACGAACAACGCGAGCACGCCGAGATAGGGGGTCCGCCGGGGTGTCCCGATCCACGCGACGCACGCCATCATCAGCGGGTTATAGACGTAGGTGCGCAGCCAGCCGGACAGCGTCATGTGCCAGCGGCCCCAGAAGCCGATGAAATTCTCCGACGCGAAGGGCCGGTCGAGATTCTCCGGCAGCGCGATGCGGAAGAACCGCGCCACCCCGATCACCACGTCGATGTAGCCGGAGAAATTGCAATAAATGTACAGAGGGTAGATCGCGACGATCGTTGCGCCGGAGCCGACATGTCCGGCCATGGTCGGGTCGGTACCCAGGCCGTTGATCGCTCGATGCTGCGCCTGCGCGAGCAACATCGAGACGATGGCGACCTTGAAATACCCGACGATGACGCGCTCCACGGCGGCGCCAGCTACGGCGAGGTCGAGCGGCAGTGGTTGGATCTCGATGCGGCGATAGTCCTGATAGCGCTGGATTGGACCCGAGGTCAGGCTGGTGAAGTTGAGCGTGTAATTGATGTAGGACAGCAGGCTGACGCGTCCCCCCAGTGTCCCTTGATGGCTGTCGATGATCAGATGCAGCACACGAAAGAACACGTAGGACAGTCCGACCAGCAGGTAGGGGAAGGGGAGCAATGTGGCGCTTGGGAAGAAGCTGTAGCGTTTGAGCCAAAAGAACGCGGCCAAAGTCAGCAACAGCGCCACCGGAAAGACCCGCGGCGCTGAGCCGTCTCGCACGAAGTGCTGGGCCGCGAAGCCGAGCGCCAGGAAACTGGCGAATGGCAGGAGCGCAACCGGACTAGCGGAAAAACTGGCCAGAAAGCCAAGGTTGACGGCCAGCAGCACCGACCGCCGCCACCAGCCGGCCGTGCCGATGTTGAACAGCAGCGCCGCCACGGCGGCGAACGCCAGGAAGCCGACCGACGGCACGATCACGGGGGCGTCCCCAGATTGGCCGAACGCGTGGTGCGGCAGTCGCCGAACGGCCCCTTCGGCTCGTCGGCCAGCCGATGCGCGATGCTGGCCGCGGCAATCGTATGGCCTGCGCCGGACATGTGACCGTCGACGATGTAGAAGAGCGCCACCGGCAGCGGCGTGGCACGCAACGCCACCGAGGTGTCGTCGAACCAGGCGTCGTGTCGCGCCGCAATCGCGGCAACGGCCGCCGGGAGCGCCTCCGGGTCGACCCCTTGAGGCGGGGCGTTGGTCGCCATCAACTGGGCTTCCGCGGCCTGCGGGACGAACGCGATCACGAACGGGATGCCGGCACGGTGCGCCCGCTCGGCGAGGGTACCGACGAGTCCATCCAGCAGGCGCAGGCGTGCTTGCCAGCGCGTGCTGAATGGGGGGCGCAGGAAGTCGGCCTTGTCGCCGTAGTTCAGGTATAGCGGCAGATAGACCGATGGATCGCGGAACAGAAAGTGCTGCGCCACCGTCAGGGCGCGACTGTCTTTCACAGCCGCGAAGAGGCGCTGCTGAAGACCGGGCGCGGCCGATGGCGCGGTGGCAGCCGGATGTTCGGCCAGCGATTCCTCGAGGTCGAAGGGCGCCGTCACGAGCAGGACGGCGTCGGGCTTCAAGCGCAGAGCCTCGTCCATGCGCGGGATCAGCCGGTCGCCGCCATAACCGATGGCCCCGAGGTTCTGCACCTCCACCGTTCCAGCGCACATCCGGCTCAGATCGGCCGCGAGTCGCGCCGCGATGGTGTCGTCATAGGGGACCAGATAGCCCTCGCTCAGCGAGGAGCCGATCAGGGCGATGCGGCGACGGCCGGGCGGCAGGGGACCGCAGGGCTCGTCCGACCGGTAGCCGCAGGCGTTGTAGGTGCTGCTGTACCACGGCCCCTCGGGTGTTTTCATGACGGACACGCAGTTCGGGCGGTAGCGGAAGCCGAGCACCGGGTCGGGCGTCCGGCAGGCGTTGGTCAACTGCTCCGGCCAGGCGAGCCGCGCGACGGCCTCGGCGCCGGCAAACAGGGCAACAACCGTAAGGATGGCGACGAGCGGCAGCAGCCAAAGGTCGCGGTATGGCAGGCCGCCCATCGCCGGGTGCCGATTGGGAGTGTCCATGTCCCGCTGCTTTCGCCGTGACGGTCAGCGACGAAGCTTGGGACACGGCTCGCTAATATATCCCTACCGTCATGCCCGCAGTTGCGGGTTGTCGAACTCCGGCCGACGGGCGCGCGCCAATGCGGCTTGCAACGTGTCGGCGAGATCGCGCTTCTCGTCCTCGCCCAAGGTGACAGCGATCTCCTCCTCGGCCGCACGGGCGGCGACCACGAGGCGGGAAACGCGGCCGGGGCGATCCTCCAGCCGCACGCGCAGCCACGCCGAAGGCAGGCTGCGTTCGTGGCGCTGGCCGCGCCAGTCGGTGCGGACAATTCGGAGGGTCGATTTCGGTCAGCAGCACCAGCTCGCTCTGCCGCGCGTGTCGCACGTTCAGGCGGAGCAGGAACACGAACAGCCCGACCTCGATCACCGAGAAACCGGCGACCGGCCACGCGCCGATGAACCAGAAGCGCAGTGCCAGCAGGCTGCTCAGGCCGGCCACTGATAAACACAGGATCATCACACCGCGCCGGGACAGGCTTCGGTGCGGGATGATGATCGCCTCGAACAGCGGCTCGGCGGCCTCGGGGGCGGACATCACCGGGATATGTCCCGGTCGCGCGGATTACACCCGTTCGTAGTGGATCACCGAGCCGTCGGCGACGGAGAATTCCATGCCCGCCCAGGTCGCGCGTCTGGTCGTACCAAAGATCGAGGTCGAGGTCGCCGCGCAGGCTGTAGCGCGTCGCCGGGATGCGACCGCCGGCGGCGATCGGCACCGGGTCGGTGCCGAGTTCGCGCACCACGGGATGCACCAGCATGCCATCCTGGGTCCCGATCATGGGCGAGGTCAGCAGGCGGCGGTTCCAGTAGGTTGTCGGCAGCGCGTCTTCGGGTGCGATGTAGGTCTTGGCCGCCGTTCCGACGACGGACAGCCCGGCATCCGTGCGGTGCGCCGACATGTACAGCTTGGTGCCGTTCTTGTCGGTGGTCGATTCAAGCTGGATGATGCGGTCGTTCTGCCAGACCTCAAGCGTGTGGTGCGTGTAGCGCACCAGCGGGATGGGTCCGAACTTGACCAGCACATCGACATCGACGTGCACCGTCAGCGCATCGCCCTGCTGATTGAAGCTGATCGTGTGGGTGCCGATGTTGTTGTCGTGGCGCATGAGGTGGAACGACAAGGCACCGCCACTCGGCACTGGCAAGATGGGTGAGGCGGCCGCCCGAGGCACCACGTAACCCGGACCGACAGCCGCGGCGGCCGCGGACAACCCTCCAACCGCCAGCAAAAACGGCCGCCGTCCGATCGTCATCGTCGCACGTTCCTGGGTTCGCATGGCCTCCTCGTTCAATTGTTGTGTCAACCTGATCGGCTATAGTGCCTGAAAATCTGACGTTTGTCAGTCCAATGACATGCGGCGGCGCGTCGGGCATTTCGCTGGATGCGGTGGCGTGGCAAGATTGCCACTCTTTCCATGTTCACTGGCCGGACCGAATCACCGTTAGCCATGCGTCAGCTTCTGCTCATGCGTCACGCCAAGTCCTCCTGGGACGATCCGAGGCTGGCGGATCACGCCCGTCCACTGAACGCGCGCGGCCGGCTGGCCGCCGCTTCGATGGGCGAGGCGATGCACCGCCTGGGTCTGGCGCCCGATGTGGTCATGGTGTCGTCCGCGCGGCGTACGCTGCAAACGTTGCAGGCGCTGGGGCCCTGGGACGACACGCCGCTGATCGAGCCGATGGACACCCTGTACCTGGCGAGCGGGGCGCAAATGCTCGCCGTGCTGCAGGGTGTGGCCGAGACCGCGCGAAGTGTGCTGCTGATCGCGCATAACCCGGGGATGCATGAACTGGCGATGATGCTGACCGGCGCGGCGGCGATGAGACAGGACACGCCGACGACCCGCCGGCTGGCCGAAGGCTTCCCGACAGGTGCACTCGCCGAATTCAGCATTGCCGGGCACTGGTGGCAGCTCGACCAGGGGGGCGGGCGGTTGCTCCGTTTCCTGCTGCCGCGTGACTTGCCGGAGGTAGCAGCCTGAAGCTCGAACTCAGCCTACCGCACGCAGATGCGGGGCGACTTCCCAAACTGAAATTGTTGACGCCGCTCAAAACGGGGCGGATGCGCAGCCAGCTATGGGGCGTCGTGTGGCACGATAGTGCCGATCTCGGCTTGGCGCGCGCCGACCTGGCGCTGTCCGAGCAGCGCGGCACCTGGCGCAAGGAGGCGCTGCTGCCGTCGGCCGATCCGCGCGCCGCCGCCTGGGCTCCCGGCGCGCCGGCACCGGTACTGGTCGAGGCCACCGATGTAACGGCGCTCGCGCTGTCGCAGACGATGCGGCCGGTGGCCTCCTGCGAGGGCAGCCTGCGCACCCTGGCGTTGCGGACCGGCGCGGCGCCGATGGTGCTTTCGGTCCTCGACGCGGAGCTGCGCACGGTGACGCTGCGCCAGCCGATCGCCCGCGTCTGGCTGGAGGGCGAGGACGCGGCTTGCGGTGACCTCGCTCTGTCGCTTGCGGCCCAGATTGGGCTCGCGGTGCCGAACACGAGCCTGGCCGCCGAGGCAATGGCGACGGTGATGAACGTGCGCGCGCAAACCGCGCCGGCTGGGCGCGCCGGCGCTGGTGGCCAGCCTGGCCCCGGCCGACGCATTCGCCAGCTGATCGGTCAGTTGACGGATGTGATCCTGTACTGGGCGCCGCGCGCGGCGACGCGCGAAGGCACCGAGCCGGTGCATCAGATGCGCGTGGCGCTGCGCCGGCTGCGGGCCGGCCTGTCGGTGTTCCGCCGGGCGACCAGTGGGCCGTGGGTGGATGCGATGGCCGAGGAGGCGCGGCACCTGGCGGGGCTGCTGGGGCCGGCGCGCGACTGGGACGTGTTTTGCACCGAGACCGCCGCCGGCGTGATCGACGCATTCGCTGACGATCGTTCAGTCGCCAAGCTGCTGGCGGCCGCCGAGCGGCGCCGTCGTGACGCATACGCCGAACTCCGTGCGTTCTTGGGCAGTGCGGCGTTTCGCCGTTTCGGCATCCGGCTGGCGGCAGTGGCCGGGCGGCCGCGCCTGGCAGGCGGAGCTGTCGCCCGAGCAGGCACGAGATGCTGCAGACCGACATGGTCGACTTCGCCGGGCAGGTTCTGCGGCGGCGCCTGAAGCGGGTACTGGAGGCGGGCGACGACATCGGCGGGCTGGATGCGCCGGCACTGCATGCCGTCCGGCTCGACGGCAAGAAGCTGCGCTACGCGGCCGAAATGCTGGCTCCGTTATATGACCGCAAGGACGCGCAGCCGCTTCCTGCGCAGGCTGACCGCACTGCAGGAATCCCTCGGCAAGCTGAACGACGGCGCGGTGGCGGCGACGCTGATGGCGGAGCTGGCTCAGGCGCGAAGCCGGGGGCGGAGCGAGCTTTCGCAGCGGGCGTCGTGCGCGGCTTCGTCGCGGCAAAGGGCGGCGCGGCACGAAAAGAGATTGGCAGCGCGTGGAAGAAGTTCCGGCGGCTGGAGCCGTTCTGGTACCGTTGACGCCTGGCGGTGCACCCAACCTAAGAGCGGTATGACCCGTTGATGTCGATATACCCGTGCGTCAGGTCGCACGTCCAAACCGTCGCGCGCCCGCGGCCCAGGCCGAGGTCGATGCCGATTTCCAACTCGCGGCCCTTCATGTGCGCCACCACCGGCGCCTCGTCGTAGCCGGGCACCACGCGCCTTCGCGCGCCATCCACACGCCGCCCACCGACACCGAAAGCTTGTCGCGGTCCGCCGGCTCGCCGGCCTTGCCCACCGCCATCACGATGCGGCCCCAATTGGCGTCCTCGCCGGCGATCGCGGTCTTCACCAGGGGCGAATTCGCCACCGACATCGCGATCCGCTTCGCCGACTTCGCCGACGCGGCACCGGCCACGTCGATGCGCACCAGCTTCTGCGCACCCTCGCCGTCGCGCGTCACCTGCAACGCCAGATCGAGCAGCAGGTCGTCCAGCTTGGCGGCGAAATCCTTCAGCATCCGGCCCCGCGCGTTGCTGCCGTCGCCGCTCGGGATGCGCGGATGCTTCGCCTGCCCCGGTCGCGAACAGCAGCACCGTGTCGGACGTGGAGGTGTCGCTATCGACCGTCGTGCAGTTGAAGCTGGCCTCGACGCCCCGGCGCAGCAGCGTCTGCATCGCATCGGCCGGCAGCTTGGCGTCGGTGAACACGAAGCACAGCATCGTCGCCATGTCGGGCGCGATCATGCCGCTGCCCTTGGCGAAGCCGCTGATCCGCACCGTCGCCTCGCCGATCTGCGCCGTCCGGGTCGCCGCCTTGGGGAAGGTGTCGGTGGTCATGATGCCGCGCGCCGGCGCCTCCCAGCCGTCCTCGGACAGGCTGGCATGCAGCGCCGGCAGGGCGGCGACCAGGCGCTCGGTGGGCAGCACCTCGCCGATCACGCCGGTCGAGGCCAGGAACACCTGCCGCGCCGGGCAGTCGACCAGCTTGCGCCGCCGCCGCCGCGGTCGCCGCGCAGGTGTCGCGCCCGGCCTTGCCGGTGAACACGTTGGCGTTGCCGGCGTTCACCACCACCGCCCGCGCGCGGCCCGACTTCAGCGCCGCCCGGCACCAATCCACCGGCGCGCCCGGGCACTTGCTGGAGGTGAACACGCCGGCCGCCGTGGTGCCGGCCGCCAGCTCGATCATCACCAGATCGGTGCGGCCCTTGTAGCGGATGCCGGCCTGCCGCCGCGCCCAGGCGCACGCCGGCCATCGGCGGCAGCGCCGGCAGTGCGACAGCCAGCGGCGAGACGGGCAACGCCATGGTCGCGATCCTTCCCCCGAAGACTCGTGACGCGGGTCTTACGAGCCTCCGGGATGCGCCGTCCAGCCGGCGCAGGAAGGTTACGGCTTGCGGCGCTGGCGGCGGCACGGCGGTGTCGGTCGCCTTCATCGGCGTGCCGTCCATGTTGAACTTCTGCACGGTCAGCCCGGTGCGCGCCTGCGCCACCGCCTGCTGCACGCCTTCCTGGATCATCTTCTGGCGCAGCTCATCCCGCGCCTGCTCGAAGGTCGGCGGCGGCGCGGTGCGGCGTTCCTCCAGCTTGATGACATGCCAGCCGAACTGGGTGTGCACCGGGGTCTGCGTGATCTCCCGGGCTTCAGCGCGAAGGCGGCGGCGGCGAACTCCGGCACCATGTCGTCCTTCTTGAAGAAGCCCAGGTCGCCGCCGGTCTTGCCGCCCGGATCGGTGCTGTTCTGCTTGGCCAGCGTCGCGAAATCGGCGCCCGTCGTTCAGCTCGGCGATGATCTTCTTCGCGTCGGCCTCGTTGGCCACCAGGATGTGGCTGGCGTGCACTTCCTCCTCGGGCGGCTTGCCCGGCGGCTTCCTTGTCGAAGCGCGCCTTCACCGCCTCGTCGGTCACTTGCGGGCCGACTTCCTTGCTGAGCATCGCACTCTGCAATGCGCGGTCCTCGGCGGCCTGCATCTGCGCGCGCGACCAGCGGGTCCTTGTCGAGGCCGGTCTTCTTCGCCTCGATCACCAGAGCGCGGCCGTCGATCAGCTGGTCGAGCAGCATCGGGAACAGCATCTGCGGCGGCATGCCGCGCAGGTTGTCGGGCAGGCCCTGCGCGGCGGCCTGCAGGTCGCTCAGGTAGATCGGCTGGCCATTGACCTTGGCGACCACCGGATCGGCGCGGCGCCGTCGGTGCCGGTGCCGCCGGGGAAGCCGCGGGGGGAGTGGCGGGTGCCGGGGCCGGCTGCGGCCCAGGCCGGGGTGGCGCCGAACGGCGGTGAGCAGGACCGGGATGACCAGATACGGCGCCGGACGCCGGATCGCCGCGCGCAAACGCAACATTATAACCTCAATGCGATGAAGGCCGGATGATGGCCGATGCCCGGCCGGCCCACAAGTTACGGTCCCTCCAGGGCGCTGATACAATGCGCGACGTTGCGGTGGAATCCGTCGCTGCCGCCGTCGTTGACCATGACCCGTCGGGGGTCCTATCTGAACCGAGCCGCGCCAGGGCTATCCGCCCCGGCGCCGCCAGCCCGGAAGGTTGCCATGCCCAGCCGCACGCCGCCCCCAGACCCGGCAGGCCGCATAGACGCCATGTTCGGAAGCATCGCCCGCGCCTTTTTCGGCTCCGCCAACGACCGCTCGCTGAAGACGTATCAGCGGCGCGTGCCGCAGATCAACGCGCTCGAACCGGCGATGACAGGCGCTTTCGGACGAGGCGCTGCGCGCCAAGACCGCCGAGTTCAAGGCCCGGATCGCCGAGGGCGCCACGCTCGACGAACTGCTGCCCGAAGCCTTCGCGGTGGTGCGCGAGGCCGCGCGCCGCACGCTCGGCCAGCGCCATTTCGACGTCCAGCTGGTCGGCGGCATGGTGCTGCACGACGGCAAGATCGCCGAGATGAAGACCGGCGAGGGCAAGACCCTGGTCGCCACCCTGCCTGTCTACCTCAACGCGCTCACCGGCAAGGGCGTGCACGTCGTCACCGTCAACGACTACCTGGCCCAGCGCGACGCCGCATGGATGGGCGCAGGTCTACGGCTTCCTCGGCCTGACGACCGGCACCATCGTCCACGGGCTGGAGGACCACCAGCGCCGCGAGGCCTACGCCGCCGACATCACCTACGGCACCAACAACGAATTCGGCTTCGACTACCTGCGCGACAACATGAAGTACCGGCTGGAGGACATGGTCCAGCGGGAGTTCAGCTTCGCCATCGTCGACGAGGTCGACAGCATCCTGATCGACGAGGCGCGCACACCGCTGATCATCTCCGGCCCCGCCGAGGACAGTTCCGACCTCTACCGCCAGGTCGACATCGTGGTGACGCATCCTCGTGCAGGACCCCGAGACCTACGAGAAGGACGAAAAGTTCCGCACCGTCACGCTGACCGAGCCAGGGTCGGAGCGCGTCGAGGACATGCTGCGCGATGCCGGCATCATCACCGAAGGCAACCTCTACGACATCTTCAACGTCAGCGTCGTCCACCACGTCCAGCAGAGCCTGCGCGCCCAGACGCTGTTCACCCGCGACGTCGACTACATCGTCCGCCAGGACAAGATCGTCATCATCGACGAGTTCACCGGCCGCATGATGGAAGGCCGCCGCTACTCGGACGGCCTGCACCAGGCGCTGGAGGCGAAGGAGCACGTCACCGTCCAGCCGGAGAACCAGACCCTCGCCTCGATCACCTTCCAGAACTACTTTCGCCTGTTCCCCAAACTGGCCGGCATGACCGGCACGGCGATGACCGAGGCCGACGAGTTCGCCGAGATCTACAAGCTCGACGTGGTCGAGATCCCCACCAACGTGGCCGTCGGCCGCCTCGACGAGGACGACGAGGTTTATCGCTCGGCCGACGAGAAATACGAAGCCGTCGCCGGGCTGATCGCGGATGCCCGCACGCGCGGCCAGCCGGTGCTGGTCGGCACCACCAGCATCGAGAAAAGCGAGCAGATCAGCGCGCATCTGAAGAAGAAGAAGATCCCGCACGCCGTGCTGAACGCGCGCTTCCACGAGCAGGAAGCCACCATCGTCGCCCAGGCCGGCGCGCCGGGGGCGGTCACGATCGCCACCAACATGGCCGGCCGCGGCACCGACATCAAACTCGGCGGCAACCTGGAGATGCGGCTCAAGGTCGAGCTGGAAGGCATCAACGACCCCGCCGTTTACGCTGCGCAAGGAAGCCACGATCCGCGAGGAGATCGCAGAGGCACACGAACGTGTGCGCGCATCCGGCGGCCTGTTCGTGATCGGCACCGAGCGGCACGAGAGCCGGCGCATCGACAATCAGCTGCGCGGCCGCTCCGGCCGGCAGGGCGATCCTGGGCACTCGCGCTTCTTCCTGTCGCTCGAAGACGATCTGATGCGCATCTTCGGTTCCGACCGGATGGGCAGCCTGCTCGGCCGCCTCGGCCTGAAGGAAGGCGAGGCGATCGTGCATCCCTGGATCAACCGGGCTCTGGAGAAGGCGCAGAAAAAGGTCGAGGCGCGCAACTTCGACACCCGCAAGAACGTGCTGAAATACGACGACGTGATGAATGCCCAGCGCAAGGAAGTCTACGCCCAGCGCAAGGAGTTCATGAAGGCGCAGGACGTGTCGGAGACCATCGACGAAATGCGCGGGGAGGTGATCCAGCAGATGGTCGCGCGCCGCATCCCGGAGAAGGCGTTCGCCGAGCAATGGCAGTTGACGGAACTCGCCGAGGATTGCGAGCGGCTGCTGAACCTCTCGCTGCCGATCCGCGAATGGGGCGCCGAGGAAGGCATCGACGAGACCGAGATCCGCGAGCGCATCGAACGCGCCGCCGACAGCATGCTCGCATCCCCACTGCGGTTGACAAGGTTCGCGGCTATGTGCTCGGAAGAACGCGCCTGGGGTGCGTCCACAATAAGAAAATGTTTACCCGCTTCAGAGGCGAGTCTGACTGCGCCGCGCGCTTCTTTCGGGTCTTTACCTGCGATTTTTAACAGCCAGCCAATCAGGCGCTCGATCTCGCTGTTGAGCATGTTCACCTTGTCCTGCGCCGCCCGAGCGAACTCGTCGCGCGCTTTGAGCGAGGACGCGAGGTCTGTTGCGAAGTACTCGTCAATATCGATCTTATAAGCCACTCGTATCATCTCCAACAAGCGCAAACATTAGACAAGAGGTGCCATGTCACGACAGTCCTATGAAGACGCCGCCGTTCATAATGCAGTTGTTGTAGTTAAGGCCATCAGCTCCCTTGAAGAAAATGCCGGTGACCACTGTCACACCGCTGACCACTTCGGTTGTTACTCCAAGTCGCAGATTTAAGGTCACGCCGTCGTTTCCGTTTGGATTCACACCATAGCAGGCAACGCCACCGTCGACTGTTATGCCGCCGGCGCATACGAAGCTCGCGACCTGGATCGAGACGTTTGAAAGAACGCGGCTGGAACTGACGATGACGGTCCCGCCAACTTCGATTTGCGAGGCATTAGCGGGACCACTGCTCCCAATTCCGCCGCTGCCCACGGAAATCCCGCCTGAACCAACTGTCAGGCTGTTGAAGTCGGCTCCGGTGGAGCTAATGCTGCTTGAGCCGCAGGTGAGGCTGCCGACAGTTGCCCCTCCCGAGGTGCTTATCCCACCGCTACTCACAAATGCGCCGGAGGAGTTAATCATCACGCTGCCGCCCACATCGATTTGCGAGCCGTTGATGTAGCCGCTACTATTCACCCCGCCCGCGCCAACGGATATGCCGCCTGAGCCGACGGTTAGGCTGTTGAAGTCGGCACCCGTGGAGCTAATGCTACTGGAGCCGCAGGTAAGGCTGCCGACACTGGCTCCTCCCGTCGTGCTGATGCCTCCGTTGCCCACAAATGCGCCGGAGGAATTGATCATCACATTGCTGCCGATTTTTATCTGCGAACCACTGACGGGCCCACTCACCGACACAGAAGCGCCATTAAAGTTATTAGACGGGTCTATCATCGCAAATGAGCCCCGCATAAGCGCCATGCCCGTTGGCATTACGAGGCCGGCCGAATTAAGCGTAAGCAACGGCGTGTTGTCAGATCGACTAATTACAAATTCATAGTCGGAGTACGAGGGCGAGGCGCCCATCGTTTGCAGAGTTGTACCTATGAGACCGTCGGCGGCCGGCGATGTGCTGGTAAGAAGAAGGGAGCCCGAGGTGCTGTTAGTTCCCGGGTTCTTGGCAAGAGGAACTGGGCGGTCGTCGTGTTAGTACTGTCCACCCAGTTTGTGTCGCCGGTATTGAAGGCTCCCATCGACGCGTCTTCCGAGATTGCGAAACCACCGGAGGCGAGCCACTCGATGTGACAGCCCGAGACCTTGTTGCTGTGAGCGGTTAATACAACCGGGCCGACGGTGATGTTACCCAGCACAATTGGTGACGACTGGAAAGGTGGCATTGGAGGTGGGCCCACGGTCGGCTGTCGAATGATGCAACCGGAGATGCTCCCGTATTGCATGGCGTATCCACCGACTGAACTATATCCGAAGCCGTTTAGCTCACACCCAGTGATATTTATGTATTGTCCGGCTCCCGGCACGGCGTTAGAGTTGCTGACCTCTATGCCTTTCGTGACGTTAATCCCGTTCCCGCCAACGCCGCACTGGGATGGAACGATGAGCTGATCTGTCGAAAAAAACGCCGACGTGCCGACTGCGGATATAGTAGAATTGCCCATCCCGTCGGCGCTGCACAATTGACCATTGACGCCATCGGCACGTATTTGTCGAGTGGCGTTTAATAACAAGCCGGTAGTGTCTGCGACGACGGCGGGTACCTGTGGAGAGGCAAGCCACTTGGGTATTCGGGTTCCGTCGGGTGTGCTATCCACCAACGTTGACGCCCCGCCTCCAGTTGGAACGAAACCGGTGGTTGAAGTCGCGCAGATAAACCCGCACCGCCGCGAGGTTATCTCCTCCCAATACGTATCGATGTCTCCTGGCTCGGTACCATCGCCGAGATGGTCCTCGCAGTTTCCGATGAAAGTAACATTTCTATTGATGAACGCGGAGTCCCCGAGCGAGTCGGCACGCGTCCAGAAGCAATGCCCCGTGACATTTTGAAAGAAAGCATCCAGGACCCGAATGTCCGAGAAGTAGGCCGACGAGCCGTCGCTGCTTCCAAAGATGCCGCCGTTCCATCCGAAATAATTGTAGTCTTCGCTGAAGCCGCGCACGGCTGGTCGGGAATTCGTGATTCGTGGCCGGATGATGTCGATGAAGTTGATGCCGTGAGATACGGCGCGCCAGTATATTGCATACCCGCCGGTGTGGTTAATCTCAATGTCTTCGATTAGTACGTTGGTAGACCCTGCGTGAATCCAGATAGAGGAACCGGTTGTCCACCAAGCGGCGTTTGGGTTGTCGCCCGCATTGTAAGTGATGGGAACTGGAGTTACAACTCCTCCTTCCATCCCAAAACCGATCAGGTCAACGTTGGTGACACCGTTCAGGTCTAGCCACCCGGATCCGGCAGGAAGCGATGCGCGCCTTGCGCGACGCCCTCATCCCGCCACTGTACGCCAGTCGATTCCGTAGTTACGCCGCCCGCCCAGGAGGGCTCCATCCCGGCAGTGACGCCAGGCGTGATCACAGTTTGAATGTGCGGCGGACTCTGGGAGTCCAGGCAACTCATCCCAACCGAGACGGCGTAACCTAAAGGCCACCGATTCGGAACGAACCTCACCTGGCTGCGGGGGCTCCCGTCGCCGATCAGCCGAAGCCCGCTTGGGATGCTAACGGAGCCGGGGATATATAGTGTGGTTCCTGCCGGGATACTGAGCCATCCGGCACCGCCCGCGGCCACCGCTGAAACGGCTGACTGGAAGCTAGAAAGATCGTTGGTGTACCCATCGCCAACACATCCGAAGTCGTGTACCGATGGTGCCTCCATGATCTTCGGTACAAGGTGGCGGGCAACGGAAGAAGCCATTGATGACTGGATCATCGCGGTGAGGTTGCCAGAAATGTTCGCCGTTCCATTGACGTTCAGCGTGTGCGATGGCGCCGAAGTTCCGATTCCTACCATTCCTCCGAGGGGCTCTAACAGCAGGTTGCGATAGGCTACTCCCTCCGATTCCGCCTGCACGTAACCAGCATTTGTCATCGGGACCCCATTGTAGGTCTGGTTATAACCGATCGTGACTCCTGAGAGGGACGGGTCTTGGAAGGACGCGTTGATCTTTACGTTGTTGTTGCCTCCGGAACTTGTGTAGAACCTGGCCTGTCCGAAAACGTTGAGCGTCGCACCCGGGCTCATCGTCGCGATTCCGACGTTGCCAGAGTTGTTGACGCGCAGAACCTCAGTGAAGCTTCCACTTGCGGCGCTGCCGTAGCCGAGCGCGCCACCATCTGTTCCAACTACGCGAAAAAAGCCGTTCCCGTCTGACGCGAAGCCCGCCTCAGTTGCGAAGCCTGTATCCGAAACTCTAATTTGGAAGGGTGTGCTAGCGCCAAAGGGCCCGATTACGTCCAAGGGTGCAACTGGGGAGTTGTTATTAATTCCGACGGCTGCTGATGCTTGTACGTAGAGAGTGTTCGGGGCGTGGGCGCTGCCAACACTTAGAAGGCAGTCCGTCCCGGGGCTATTGCGCTCGGTGTAAATTTCCGCGAGCAGACCGCCTCCCCAGCCACTGCCGAGCGCTTTCACGGAGAGGAGGTTGTCGTTTGCGGACCCGATGTCTAGCGTGAAGGTACCTGCGACGCCGAACTCGTTAATGGTGAGAACGTTCGCAGACGGGTCGAAGGTCAGATCATTCGAGTAGCCGCTGCTTGCGTATTGGATTTGTTCAGCACTCATCGTTGAACTCCTTGTGTTGGAACCTGTTTATCGGATGTCCTCGGACGAGCTTGCTTGACACTGATTGTGCGGGACTTCTGAACTAGCTCGCGCAGTTCCAAACGGAGAGAAGGGGGGGAGAATTTAGGGATTTCGACATATGGTTGCGCTGGTTTAAAGGATAATTGCGCATTTGGTTCTCACGTTAAGGGTATGTTGGCTCATTCCTTCTTCGACGTCAAGGGGCTTTCGCGCGGAATTTGGGTGCACGAATCGCTCCGCATCGCTCCACTAAGCCGTGCGGCCGGATGTTCGCGGTAAGTGCTTGTGGCCGGCGACTCGCCAAGTGCATCCATCACGATCCAAAGCCACGACGTACACGAACCAGGAGATGAAAACACTGATTCTAAGCTGGTTTAGAGCGACGCTTTTCGAAGGAAATGCTCCGCTGCCGAGCGCGGCAGTGGGGGATGAAAATGGGCGAGAGATAGAGAGGGCGATGCCGGTTTGGCGCGAGATTTTGGTTCAAAGCCAAGCAACTTGATTATAAATAGGTAAAGGTAAAGGTAGGCATTTGCGTCACTATCCGGGTTCGCGGAGAACGGCTTCGGATTCTTGAATGATTGGTGTTTGCGGCTGCACTGGCGTAGATCTTCCTTTCCAATTCCAGGGTAGCGTTTGGGGGGTACGTGTTTTGGGGGATTTGTTGATTTTAAAGGGAAATTAGGGGGAAAGGGTCGGTCACCGGGGGCCGACGGTCAGGTACGCGGAGGCCGGGGACGTGGATCCGTTTATAGTCATGGTGATGGGGTGGTCGCCGGGCGACACGGTGGACGGCAGGGCGAGGTTCAGTTGATAGAGGCCGGCGCTGCCGGGGACGACTCCTGCATATTGGATGGCCGACGGGTCGAGGGGCGAGTTGTCCAGAGTAACGGAGAGACCCGTCACCTGTGCCGCGCCCGGGGCCAGGGCTCCTGAGGGGACAGATGGGGTTGTTAGTCCGAGGCCGGTCGTGTAGATGACGACGATCTCTCCTGGATAGGCGGGGGAGAATCCCACACCGAGGCGAACCGGGTCGCCGACGTTGGCGTTGGTGAGGCCATCAGTCGCGACGACCGGAGCCTTGCCAGTGGCATCATGCGCCCAGTAAAAGAATTCGGGGGATGACGCTTGCACTGGCAGCGTGACTGCGTTCGAGGATTGCGAGTTTGGCTGGTCGCAATTGGTGATCGACCTGGACGGGGATACTGCCTGACGTCGCCGGTAGCTGCGGGACCTGAACGTTCAGCTGAACCGGCGTGACGAGGAATAGAGGAGCGCGTGCGGCACCGAAGAGGACACATGTACCGCCAAGGTTCGTTGATAGGGAGGGCGAACTGGCGTTGGTCCCCGCGGGCGCAAGGTTTTGTCCAAATATTGAGAGGATGGCGTTGGGAGAGACGGTTTGGATGGTCGGCGTGCTTAGGCCGGCGCCGACGACTCCGTTGGGGAGGATTTGGGGGGCCGGGGTGATGGCGTTGACGGTGAAGGCGACGCTCGGCAGGCCGGCTGCGGTGGCTGTGATGGTGATGGGGCCCGGTTTGTTACCGAGAGTGACGGAGGTTGAGGCGGTTCCGTCTGAGGCGGTGGTTGCGGTTCCAGGATTGAGCGTGGCAGCGCCAGAGGTTGCGGCGAAGGTTACGGAGGCGCCTGGGAACGAGCTGCCGTCGGCGGCGGTTAGCTTAACTAGTAAAGGTTGGGTGAGGGCGGCGCCAGGCGCTCCGGTTTGGCCGTCGCCGCTGATGGACGAGAGGGCTGACGGAATGCCAGTGGTTCCGGTTGGCTCTTGGATGATGGTGGCGATTGATCCCGAGATGGCGATGGTACCGGTTCTTTGTGGGCCTGTGTTGGAGGCGATGGCGTATTGCACCGTTCCGTTGCCGGTGCCGCTGGATGCTAAGAAGATCCATGGAGCATTGCTCGTCGCGGTCCATTTACAGTCTGCGAAGCTGGCTGTCACTTGCAAGGTTCCACTGTTGTTCGCAGCCTGACAACTATCTGCTGCGGTGTGACAGTGAAGGTGCAAATTTCGGGGGTGGCGCGAGTTGGGTGATCTGAATAACTGTTCCCGCAACGGATAAGTGGCCTTGCCGCGATGCTTTGGTGGGATTGGCCGCGACAGTGAACGAGATGGATCCATTGCCTGAGCTCAAACTAGTGACGGAATCCAAACCCGAAGTGATGTTCAACCATGTAGAATCGCTCGAACGCGGACCACGGACAGCTATCCAATAGCGTTATGACGCCAACGGAAAACGTGCCACCCGAGGCGTCCGGTGTTGCCGTGGAGGGAGGAACGTCGTTGTACTGACAACCTCCAGTTGGACCACTCGGTATTAGTTGCCACACCTTGCTGTTGTCAGAGTCGACGTATAAGAGCGCGCCAGATGGCAGGACCGCAGTAGCCATCGACTGACCAAAAACCGTACTGAGCGATGGCGCACCGTCACCTTTGTAGGGCCCGAATCCGCCGACTTTGCTCGTTGTCCCCTGTTGATTTATTACCCACAGTGAACTGCCATCGCCGAAATAGAGGTTTCCGATTCGGATCGACAGCCGGGCCCACCGGCATCAGCAGTTGGGCCTGGGTACCCGGTCCTCCATATAACGAAACTTTGCCCGTCGCACTGACCTCCCACATGGCAGCGGTCCCAGTGAACTGTTTGCCAACGAGACCGCCGACGGTCTGGGTCACAAATAAATTACCGGGAATATCGACCGCAATTCCGGTGAGGGCTCCCCCGGTACTGGTAATTGATGCGACGGTTGGAGATGGGGCGCCCCAATCCGCTAATTTTTCGAATAACCCATGCTCGGGTGTTACCGGCGATGAAGGCTTCGCTCGTGAAGAAGAGATTCCCCTGTGTGTCCGCGGCCAGAGCGCTCGGAGATACCAAGGCTTGGGCAGCCGGCCCACCGTCACCTGAGTATCCGGGGGTTCCGTTTCCGGCAAACACCTGGATTACGCCGTCGGGCGTTATTTGCCGAATTCTATTTCCGCCTGCAACGTAGACATTACCAGTTGGGCCGACAGCGATTCCGACCAGACTTAACTGAGCATTGATCGCTGGACCGCCATCACCGGAAGACCCGACGCTTCCGTTGCCGGCAAGTGTCGATATGACACCGTCTGGATTCACGCGGCGTATACGTGCATTGCCTGTGTCCATGATATACACGACGCCGTTTGGACCGACGCTGACACCGCCAGGCGCCTTCAATTGAGCCGCGGTGGCGGGGCCCCCATCACCGGCAAAAGCCGGAACGCCCGTCCCTGCGAGCGTTCGCACCACGTACGCGGTGTTGGCTTGGGCTGCGGCCTCGGGGATGATCAAGCCTAGAAGCACCGCGAGGAAGACGGTTCTGATAGCGTCACGGCTGGTTGAATTTCGCGTCGGTCGCATGGATGATTCTGCCTCTCGGGCCTATAAGCGGATTGCCGGCTAGTCGCGTGTTTGCGGGCGACGGGTTAGATGGCGAGTCGTCGCCGGGGCACGAAAGAGATTTGTTAGATTTTGATTCAAAAGTCGAGCAACTTGATTATAGACAGTTATGGCGAGAATTTGCGTCAGCAGTCAAGGACGCCTAGCGGGGCTTCGCGCTACTGGGTGGGGGAAGATTCGTCATATATTTAGGCGATGCGTCTTTTTCCTTTGGCGATAGCGGTGGCGGGTGCGGCTTGGTGTGGGCAGATCAACACGATTGCCGGTAATGGCGAGGCTGGGTTCTCGGGCGACAAGGGGTTGGCGGCAGTCGCGCAGATCAACAATCCTTATGGATTGCGAATCGGACCCGATGGGGCTTTGTATATCTGCGAGATTGGCAATCACCGGATCCGTCGGATCGACCTCAAGAGTGGCGTGATTACGACGTTTGCCGGGACGGGGAAAAGGGCAATTCGGGCGATGGGGGTCCGGCACTACAGGCTAAGATGAACGAGCCGTACGAGCTGGTCTTCGACAGTCAGGGCAATCTGTACTTCACCGACATGCCGGAGAGCGTGATCCGCAAGATCGATGCTAAGACCGGGATTATCTCGCGAGTGGCGGGGAATGGGACGGCGGGATTCGGCGGCGATGGCGGTCCGGCCGTGGAGGCGCAATTGAAGCAACCACACAGCATCGCGCTGACTCCGGACGGCGGGCTGCTGATTTGCGATATCGGCAATAACCGGATCCGGCGGGTGGACCTGGCTGGGGGAACCATCCGCACGTTCGCGGGCACTGGGGAAAAGAAGCCTACGCCCGATGGTGCGCCGCTCGAAGGGACGCCGTTGAATGGTCCGCGCGCGCTGGATGTGGATGACAAGGGCAACCTGTGGCTGGTGCTGCGCGAAGGCAATGCGATTTACCGGATCGACGTGAAGGCGAAGAAGATTGTCCACGTCGCGGGCACGGGGGAGAAGGGCTTCACGGGCGATGGCGGCGACGCGAAGGCGGCGAAGTTCAACGGGCCGAAGGGCATCTCGTGGTCGGCGTACGGAGTCTTTATTGCGGATACGGAGAATCATGCGATTCGTCGGCTTGATGAGAAGAGTGGTGTGCTGACGACGCTGGTAGGGAATGGCGAGCGGGGCAACGGGCCGGATGGTTATGAGCCGCTGAAGTGCAAACTGGCGCGTCCGCATGGGATTTTGGCGGCGGCCGATGGGTTCGTTTATGTGGATGACAGCGAGAATCACCGGGTGCGTAGATTGAAGCCGTGAGATGCTAATTCGGTTGGCCAGAGTGCCTGCGACTCCCAGAAGCCTGGCTCGTCGGTCGACTGCGGTTTCCTGGCATAGCCCTGGCGGTCCAGGTCCTCCAACGATTGAAGTTCGAGGCGTAGCAGATGCTGTTTCAACGCTTCGCGAATCAGCGCAGAGCGATTCTGTTTGGTCCTGAGCCCGGCGCGGTCAACAGCTTTCAAAAGTTTGGTGTCCAGGACAACTTGGATGGTTTCCATTTGTGGAGTGTACTCTTAGTATCTTCCACATGGGCGGCCTGCAACTGGACACGCGCGAGCATGCGCTCAAGGTGATCACTCCCGGCGATCCCGACAAGAGCCGCATCATGGAAGCTGTCCGGCAGTCCGGCAAAACCAAAATGCCGCCTTCCGGCAAGCTGTCCGATGACGAGATCGGCGCTCTGGCCACCTGGATCAAGGACGGCGTTGTGCCGCCAATCGCGACGAGTAAGCTTGTGCTGACGAATAGACGTCGTAACAACTGAGGCGTTTTCATGGTGTTTTTGCCTCCTTGCTACTTGGACCTTGGTAGGTAACGGGTTGCGTCACCGGGAAAGTACTCCTCGCCCAAACTCTTGAACCTTCCAGGGTGTTCCACTTCACGAACGGAGTAACGCCCAGAGTTATAGCTCATCCCATCAGAGAAGAAAACGCCACCGCTGCGAATCACGCATTTTGTCGCGAGGGCAGGACGTAAGCCGTTGAGTGGATTGCTGATCTGTGCCATGTACTCCCTAAGGTGAATGAGCAGAGTGCCTCCGGGGGCGAGGGCGGCGGACTGCATTTTGGGGTCTTGTTCGAGAGCTCTGCCTTTGCTAGAGAGCGCCGACGACGAGGGGATCTTGCCGATGTTTAAGTGACACGTCCCCTCCGGGGACCTGGCCGTCTCCTGTTTCCGGAAACTCTAGGACGATGTCCATCCATGCGATGGTCTTGCTGGTTCGGTTCAGGAGCTCGACTGTGAGGTTCTGAAGCCAATCTCCGCCGGCCTCAAATGGAACAACGGGTTGAAACTCTCGCAGCCCGACGGGGGCTCCGCACTTCACCTCGGAATTCCCGAGCATAACTTTCGTTATCATTACGGCGTCGTTCGGGAGTTGCTGGGCGAGTTCGATTCTCCGCTCCGCCGCGGCGCACAGACCGGGCATGCCGGCGAGAAGCGTGAGCATGACGGCAGTTGGGGGTCCGTAGCAGCCGCTCCTCTTAAGTCTGACTGAGCACGTAGACATGAATTCCTCCTTGCGAAGACCTTTTGGTTGCCGATTCACCGCGCGAGCCTTGACCCGGCAGTGTCCTGCGATTTAGCGGAAAACTGGACGGAATCGCGACGCGAGCCGGGGTTCTCATTCGCGCAATGAAAGAGCTTGGAAATTACTCGCGCCTACGAGTTCAAGGGCGGATTCCGCGGTGTTCTTAGGCCGCAAACGTCCCTAGCACTCTCTACGGCGCGCCACTTCCGAATGCGGCAGCGACTTTGCCTGCTGCAATATTCCCGCTGGCCGCGATCGGGACCATCAGGGATCCACAGAGCACATCCGGCTGCAAACAGCTTGCAACCGCAGAGACCGCGCAGAAGCAAGCCGCGTACCGGACTCAACCAGGGCTGTCTCCTGCATTTCACTATGCGCCTGTCCACCAGCTTTGGCAAGACCTATCGATTGACGTTTCTTGCAGGGGCGAGTGGCTTTCCTTTGTGGATTTGGATTCCGTGTCCAAACCTACAATTTTCGTCAATCATTTCCGCACTGTGAGGTCTCTTTATCTTGTTTCAGTATCGGTCCGTGCCATATAATTGGCATTCGGCAAAAGCCGAACTTCGCGCGACTGCGTCGACGCGCGACCGCCGTTTCCGTGAAAAAAAACCATGGTCGCCAACCCACGCACGTCTTGTGATCAGTGCCATCTGACCGAGCGTGACCCAAGACTTCAGGTATTGTTGATTCTGATTTCCACCACTTTTCGAAAGCCTGTTTGTGTGTGCGAACTGGCGCGGGTTGCGGATCTGGAGCCGTGCGAGGTGTCCCGGCTATTCAAGGACAAAATCGGCCATGGGCCGAAACGGCTGCAAGCGATATTTCGAATTGGCTACACTTTATCCGAATTAATCAGCGCTGATCGACAGATAAAGGATATAGCGGCGGACGCTGGTTTGCCGGTGGTGGAAACATTTATCCGGAACTGCGAGAAATTGTGCGGCTTGCCTCCGGACGAATTCCGTCGTTTGGTCGAGGAGATCGAAGGTGGCGAAGCGGAAATCGCCCCCCGTCAAGCGAGGGCGGCCGCCAACGGCGTCGTGAACGGATAACGGTCCAAGGGCATCGTGGCTGCAGTACGGCATCCTTAATCGCGGATACAGGGAAGCATGCGATCCGGCGGATTGATGTGGGGAATAGCGAGCGGGGCAGCGGGCCAGATCGCAATGAGCCTTTGAAGTGCGAGCTTGCGCGCCGGCACGGGATTCTGGTGCGCCGACTGACGGCGTGAGGCGTGGAATCTATACTTAAGGTAATATTACGCACACGGCATGCTTTCAGGCTGCCACTTAGTTCACCCTCGTTCGAGGACCGTTCCGATGAATCGCCCACTGCAGCGTTATGCGGTGTGACTAAAGGAGCATTATCCTGTTCCATTTTTGTTCGAAGCTGGTTTTGCATGGTTAAGTTCTAACTCAGAAAGAAAAACGCTGCTTATTGCCCTGATGTTTTTTATGCCCGCTATCATGGGGTGTGAATATGCGGCTCATAGCACTCCACCAATGATTTGTGTCACCAGTAATATTCAAATTGATGCAGAGCCTAGCGCAGTTTGGCGTAACGTAATAGCTTTTCCTAAATTAGCACCACCAAAGGACTGGTTGTTCAAATTAGGAATAGCCTATCCTATAGGAGCTACTGTTTCTGGCACCGGTACAGGAGCTGTCCGACGTTGCCAATTCTCAACTGGCTCTTTTATTGAACCCATTCATGTATGGAATGAACCTCATCTTTTGAAATTCGGCGTCGAGTCGCAACCGCCGTCAATGCATGAGTTTTCTTGGCTCAAAGAAATTCATCCAGCGCATTTGCAAGGTTATTTAACAGTACAGGGAGGACAATTCGAGCTTACACCAGTAAAGGCGAATGGTCGCGTTCAGACATGTTTAACGGGATCAACCTGGTATCAAAATAATATGCGGCCCAATGCTTATTGGAAGCTCTGGTCAAATATGATTATCCACAAAATCCACATGCGAGTGCTGAAACACATTCAATTACAAGCGGAAAATAAAGCCAAATAATTGTTGTACGGCAGTCTGTAAATTCGAACTACAATAAATCTAAGCTAGGTTTATATATTCTATCTGGTAATGCAAATAAGTAAGCCGTTCTTTTAGCCGAGATACTTCTCTTCTGGTGCCCTTAATTGTGACGCAACAAGCAAATGCTACTGAGTTGATACAGATGATGGGAATGAAAGCAACTACTGCTCTGGTCATTTCATCAGCATTTAAACCTGTGTAGGCTTTGAAAGCACACCATAAACCAAACAGATTACCAATCAAAAATATTGAATAATGAATGACTAAAAAGGCTCTCTCTCTTGCTAGTAAACAATGTACTTTGCAGTATTCCTGTTTCAATTGAGGTGGAATAGTCCTGCGCATCTGCTGACTTACTCGAGCAAAATTCGGTGTGCCCGCAACCTGAGAACGTTGCTCGTTTAAATATTCTGAGCCTAGATTAGGGTTTGTATATGTCTGTTTGCTGGAGTTTATTGACTCTCCGCACTCACCACAGAATTTTGAAGTGGGCAATAGCTCTTCGTTACAAGTGAAGCAATGTCCTGCAGCTTTATTTCTTACAGTTTTACCACTGTAAAACGAACCTATCAGACCGCCTTGAGCAGAAATTGGCTCTTGAAGTCCTATAGATGAGCTGGCCATAACGACTTATACCTGAGTGAACCAATCCTTAACAATATGTGTAGAGGTTAAGGCCGAAAGGTTGTAAAAGCAAGCGTAATTTGCCCATTATTGCATATAACTTCATAATTTATTTATATAAACTGGCGCCGATACTTGGATACAGCTCAATATGCAGACCAAAAATTGGCTTAAGTTGATTGTGAGAGCTTTGCTGCAGCTTTGATTAGATTTACAGCCGCTTGGCCGTTAAATCTACCATCAACAAACACTTCTTTCATTATGGCTTGTCCAATACCACCGTTATTTTTAAACACCAGTTTTTGAGCATACGGCAAAGCAGTTTCTACAAAATTAAATTGTGGATTGATAATGAGCGCCACACCCTCAAGAGTAAGTAGTGCTCTCATTACATAGGTGAATTCAGTGGGCAAGCGGAACGGATAGCGCCAGCAAACCTCGGAAAAATCAAAAAGAATTTGACGGAAACGCAGACGACTCATACCCTCAGAAAAGCGTTGGTCAACTATTGGTGCTAAATCTTGATATAAAGCCTCGCGATCAACTGAACGATCTAAAAAGCCCATGCCTATAAAATCATCGATCAAAGCCTTATAGTCTCTTTGTATAACGTGCAAAAACGCATTAATAGTATGTTGCTTTAAAGTTGGCGACAATTGACCCACCATACCAAAATCAAATATACCCACCCGCCCATCAGCCATAATGCGCAAATTACCAGGATGTGGATCCGCATGAAAGAAGCCGTCTTCCAGTAATTGTTTTAGATAAAAATGAGCCCCAATAGCAGTAATATCATCCCTTAATATGCCCATGTCGCGCCATGCTGGAATATCATCCACGCGCACTCCCTCTACAAACTCGAGAGTTAATACCCGTCGTCCTGTAAGTCTCCATATTATATGTGGGATAAAAATAGAGGGAAAATTGCGAAAGTTGTGCCGAAAGCGGTCTGCACTTTTACCTTCCTGGATATAGTCTATTTCTTCGAAAATGGTACGTTTAAATTCTTGCACTACGCCAGGCCAGTCAGTGTGGCGACAGAGGCTCGGGTAACGCATTAATTCAAAAGAAAGAGCCTCTAAAATCTGGATATCGGCAGCGATCACTTTAGCAAGATTGGGTCTTTGCACTTTTACTACCACTATCTTTCCATCTGATAAGGTTGCTTTGTAAGCCTGAGCCAAGCTCGCAGCGGCTATAGGTGTGTAGTTAAATTCTTGAAAGAATTGAGGAATGGAGCCACCCAAATCTGTTTCTATAGTCTTTACGGCTTCTTCAGTAGGAAAAGGTTGCACCGATTCCTGTAATTTAGCTAGCTCCAGCATGGCTGTCAAAGGCAGCAAATCGGCTCTGGTCGATAATGTCTGTCCGATTTTTATAAAAGTAGGTCCTAAACCATGCAGGCGGTCACAAAGCCAGCGCCCTAAACGTCTATATTCTTCTTGTTCATCGCCTTCAACGATGATTTCCTCTGCATCAATGCCTTGCTGCCTGGACAGCTTGATGCGCTCGAATTCTTTCTTATGGAATTTAGAAAACCCACGCACCGAATAAATAATCGTCCAAATAATGGGAAATACTCTCAGTGCCCCATTAAACCCTTGCAGTTTATAGATGTGCAAAAAGATACGTAGGCTAGAAACTAGCAATTTCCATGCAGATACGTCAGCAAAAGCTGATCTGAATGAACTAATTGTATTGGTAGATGTTTTAGTAGCTAAAGTGGCAACCATAATAATCAACAGTGTACGGGTAAATTGGTGTTGTCAGTGGGACTGGAAATTAATTTAAGTAATTAGTTGACAGAACTTCGCAAAAACTGGCTCCTTATTTTTGTTTAAGAGCCTCATACTGTAATTTGACTACTTCATTTATGCCCTTTTCGGCTAGTTTTACTAAATCTGCTAATTTGGCCATCTCATATGACTTGTCTTCAGCGGTAACTTGTAATTCAAGAATACGTCCGGATTCGGTCAAAACAATATTGCTGTCCATTTCAGCCTGAGAATCCTCATTATAATTGGGATCTAACAAAAGTTGCCCACTCACCTGGCAGATACTGACGGCTCCCATATGTTCTAGCAAAGGTAATTCATCAAAAACTCCCGATTTGCGCAACTTAAGTAAGGCGTCATATAATGCCAGAAATCCACCATTAATGCTAGCCACTCTTGTTCCACCGTCAGCCTGCAGCACATCACAGTCAATCGTAATAGTTCGCTCACCTAAAGCCCTGCGATCCACTACTGCTCTTAAACAACGCCCGATTAAACGTTGAATTTCACTAGTTCTGCCAGTCGGCTGCCCTCTAGTTACTTCTCTTGGAGATCTGACCATAGTGGAACCTGGCAAAAGAGAATACTCACTGGTGATCCAACCTTCTCCCTTACCAATTAAAAAGGCAGGCACGCGCTCCTCTATCTTGGCTGTAGTGAATACTCTGGTATCACCAAACTCAACTAATACCGAACCATCCGCGTTTTTGGTGAAGTGTCTGGTAAATCTTACCGGTCTAAGTTGGTCCCATTGTCGGCTATCTCTGCGGCGATACATGCTACCTTTCCTATCATTCGCCATGATAGTTATCTTCTTTCTAATTTACCCTTTTGTATTGCCAAAACGTAGTCTGCTCACAGAAGCCATACCGCGCAACTGTATCTGTTTACCGGCTGAAACTTTCAGTTCAGTAAAATTAAAGCGAATATCTTCTGATTGTTGGGAAAGAGCCGGAATGAGGTTGATTCTTTTCAGAAGAATATTGGAAAGTTCCGGTGGAATGTCCTGTCCAGCAGTGACTAAATGTGGATTAGAAATTGTGAGCGCGCCATCTTGCAAAGCCAATTCACCTGTAATTTCGCCATTAACAGGGAGAGCTAAGTCACCCACCCCTAACTTGCTGACAATATCCAATTTAAACTGGTTGTGCCGCGCCAGCTTTACACTAGCAGATTCTATGTTCAAGCCGATTTGATTTATTTTTATGCCCACCAAATTTGCTAGTCCAACTACCGCACTTGCTCTTCGGCTAGCGGAAGTCGAAAAACGTTCAAGGGTACGGGGCGCATTTAAATACTGATTTAAACTGGCTTGAGAAATCATAACCGATACATTTGCTTGAGCCGGACTGTCAAACTGTAATAACCGATGATTCAATAATATGCCTGAATCAAATTTCAAATCACTGGCTGTTTGCATAGTGAGTTTGTCGAAAATAAAGTCGCGTACGTGTCCACCCTTCACATCAACGTTTAAAGATTTCAACGTTCCCGACTGGACATCAAGGTTACGCGCTAACAAGTACAATCTATCGACAGCGGTATCTAAAAATTGAGCATCTTCCAATTCGATTTCTAGCTTACCAAAACGTCCGGAATTAACGTCAACAAAAGAAATCGGCGGCACTATCACAGGCTGCGAAGCGTTTTTAGCGTTGCTGAAAGCAGAATCAGCTCCGGCAATTTTCATACCGTCTTTCTTATCAAATAGTGCTTGTCCATAGCTGCCAGGATTTAGACAAAAAAAGCCAATTACTGTTGCAAGACCTAGCGTCAGAGGCGTCCTAACTTTAGTCAAGTATCGTACAGCAATGTTAAAGTGATAATTTTCGGTCCTTGTATGCATTATTATCTAAACCCTTCGCTTTTGTCATCAATAACCACTCTTGGAAAGATTCCGAAGAGTGGCTATTTTACAGTACGTTTAATGTCAAATCTGCCAACAGAAGCGGCCTGATTTTGCTATTTGGACTCAGTAGTTGTGGACTCGGTCGTACTTGTTGTAGTCTCAGCAGGAGCAGTACTACCAGCGGTGGCAGCAGGAGGAACAGCCGGAGTACCTCTGTACTTGGAGTTACTGGTGTAACTGTTGAAGTAGTGGTAGTAGTTTCAGTGGTACCAGGTGTAGCTGGTGTAGTTACAGTGCTGGTTGTTGTGGTAGAGGTGGTCGTAGTTTCTGGACCACCGCAGGCAGCTAATGACACAGCAATAGCAGTAGTGGCAGCAGCCAAAGACAAATCTTTTAAATTCAAAGTCATAACTGAGAGTATCTCCTTATAATGGTGGTGAGACATTTTACTAAAAGTCCTGGTATTAAATCCCGACGGAGGAATAATAGCACAATTTTTAATGAGCATTTTTATAAGCGGCGGCGATAGCAATAAGTATGTATCTATTTGAGTAGAGAATGTCCCGACATGGCGTCCGGTTGCTTAATCTTGAGAATTTGTAAAATTGTTGGGGCAACATCAGCTAATGAGCCCTTGTGAAGGGTAAGCTCATTTTTACCGACAGAGCCATTGTTTTGAAAATCCGCCAAAATAAAAGGAACGGGATTACTGGTGTGAGCAGTATGAGGATTGCCCGTGTTCAAATCGATCATTTGTTCGCAATTGCCATGATCCGCCGTAACAATCAGACTTCCCTTAACCTCTCGGATGGCTTGCAACAATTTTTCAAATGCTCTATCAACGGACTCCACGGCTTCTATAGCTGGTTCGAGCAAACCTGTGTGGCCTACCATATCAGGATTAGCAAAGTTTAAAACTATAAATGGATATTTGAGTGATTTAATCGCTTGACAGGCAAGATCACAAACTTCTGCTGTTTTCATGGCCGGGGCAAGATCATAAGTAGCTACCTTAAGTGAGGGGACGAGCTGTCTTTCTTCTCCTGGCTCTGGTGCTTCGCGTCCGCCATTGAGAAAATATGTAATATGGGCGTACTTCTCTGTTTCAGCCGTATGGTATTGATTAATCTTCTTACAAGAAAGAATGTCCGGCAATGTATCGACAATGTCAGGAGTGTGCATAGTATTTGCGTCAAACGCTACAGGTAACTTTAAGCTGCTATCATATTCGGTTAAGCAGGCATAGTAGATTTTAGGGAAGCTAGGGCGATTGAATCCATTGAAACTGGGTTGTGTGAATGCTTGAGTGATTTGCCTTACCCGATCTGGACGGAAATTGAAGCAAATAACACTGTCACCATCCTTGATACCGCGATTAGTAACAATAAACGGCTCGATAAATTCGTCTGATATGTCTTTAGCATAAGACTCTTCAATCGTCTTTAATGCAGAGCTTACTTGAGGAGCTTGCTGTAAGACCAAAGCGCGCCAATACTTCTCAATTCTCTCCCAGCGATTATCTCTATCCATGGCATAATAACGTCCGCTAACTACGCCTATTTTTTCATTGCTCTGTAACCGATTGACAAGCACTTTAGTGAACTCCAATCCTGAGCGCGGAGGAGTATCTCGGCCGTCTAATATGGGATGAATAATAACTTCAGATACTTTATGTAAACGAGCTAATTCAAGTAAACCGTCTAGGTGATCAAGGCTAGAGTGTACGCAGCCGTTACTCAGTAAACCCATCAGATGCAAGGCTCCTGATTTAGCTTGCCAGACTGCTTCTAAAAGAATAGGATTTTTAAAGAAAGAACCGTCAGCTATTTTTTCGCTTATGATAGTCAACTTTTGCTTTATTACACGCCCCGCACCAATTGTCAGGTGTCCAACCTCAGAATTTCCCATTAATCCTGGTGGTAAACCAACCGCTATTCCAGAAGCACTTAACTGTGTGTTTGGATATTTTTCTAAGAGCATGTTGTAATTAGGTGTTTTGGCTGAAAGGATTGCATTGCCGCGCTTTTCGGTACTTATACCCCAGCCGTCTAAAACCACTAATACTACAGGTCCCAAATTCTATTCCTCACTTTGTATTGATAATCGACAGTTAAATTATCCATCAGTCGAGGATAATTGGTTGATTAGCCAAGCCAATCGATAGCCAATTTAACCTAATTTATGCTATAGCTAAGCTATATGCTAGCCGGAAAAATAATTTGTTGCTTGGCTGGACTTATTCAGGATAAATTCTTTACTTATGAGTAACAATGACCCTGGCAAAAGCTCTGATCATATGACAAGCGCTGATTGGATTGCTGAAGTCTCGCATGAATTACGTCTTCCCATAGCCAATATAAGATTGCTAGTAGAAACTCTTTTAGACGGCGCGCTTGAAGATGGTGAAACGGCGCGAAAAATGCTGGTGCGGGCTCAGGCTGAGATAAAGCGCTTGCAAAGCTTGGTAACTGGACTGCTTTCAGTCGAGCAAGTCTCGACTAATAGATACGAATTGTTATCCAAAGAATGGTTAGATTTAGAAACAAGAGCAAAATATGCCGTCGAGACAACAGCTACCATGGCTAGAGAATCTGGAGTGAATATACATCTGGCTATTAAACCTGATTCTAGAGTACTTGCTAATTATGCTCAATTTGATCAGGTCTTATTGAATTTATTAGAAAATGCCATAAAATTCACCCCGGCTGGAGGTACTGTCAAGATTTCCTCAAAAGATAAGGAAGGATGTTTTAGCGTGGATGACACAGGTATAGGAATGCCCGAGTCCGAGATTCCTAAAATATTTCAACGCTTTTATCGTATTGATAGAGCGAGAAGCAAGGGAAGCACAGGCTTAGGTTTGTCTATAGTCAAACACATTCTTGATTCTCATGGTGCTAAAATTACGGTCACATCAAAAGAGAATCAGGGATCTAGCTTCCTGCTTGAATTTCCCGGTTCCTGAAGTACTTACAGTGATGATTCTTTATTAAATAAAATTCCTATGACTAATAGCCTGCCTTTAAAAATAATGCTCGTGGATGATGATGAAACAATCATTGAAACCCTTGCGTACAATCTCAAACGTCAGGGTTATTCTATCCATCCTTTTAACAAGGGTTCTGAGGCCATAGCTCAATTTGATCAAATTTCGCCGGGACTGCTTATTCTTGATTGGATGCTACCGGATATTACTGGTCCTGAGATTTGTAAAGTAATTCGTGCTAAGCCTTCCGATGTGCCAATTTTGATGCTTACTGGCCGGGCGCCCAATGAAGTAGCCAAGGGATTATCCAGCGGCGCAGATGATTATTTAGCCAAGCCTTTTAGCGTTGTGGAGATGATAGCTCGTGTGCAGGCATTGTTGCGCCGATCAGGCAAAGGAATGCTGAGCGCATTTAGCGGAAAATTAGTCGTAGATGATTTGGTTATGGATCTGGATAGCAAAGAATTAACACAAGCCGGAAAGAGAGTCGACTTATCCCCAAAAGAATTCGCCTTATTAAAAGTTCTAATGCAAAGCGCTGGCAAAACACTCAGTACTGAAACATTGCTCAATCGTATCTGGGGACCAGATTTTTCTGGCGATGTTAAAACAGTAGCTGTGCACATCCGTTGGCTCAGACAGAAGCTAGAGCCGGATCCGAAAAATCCTAAACTTTTAGAAACTATCCAACGTTCTGGTTATCGTCTCAATAAATTAAAAAGTTTAACTACGGATAGTCAACAAGAAAATTTATCGCAATACGGAGACTAAATTGAAAACAGAAGCCCTCACCTTTTTAAAAGAAGATGTTTTAGCCCTCGGTCGCATGGTTGATAAAACTGTTGAAGACGTGGAGAGACTTTTGCGTCATGAGACTAGTGTTAACATAGAGCTCATAGAAGAGCGCGAGGAACAAATTAACGATGCCTGCCAGGCTATCGAAGAGAAGTGCTTAGATTTACTATTAGAAAAGCAAGCTCTCGAGGCTAGAGAAATCCGCACTTTAGTGGGCAGTACCGCTGTTGCAGCAAAATTTGAGCGGATAGCCGATCACGCCCACCGCGTTGGACGCATGGCTTTTTGGGCTGGGCAAGATTCCATAGATATACCGCCTCAATTAGCTGAAATGGCTGGAATTATCCATCGTATGATGCAAGATGTATTGCTTAGCTTTGTTACTGACGATGCTCAAAAGGCTCAGGAAGTCGTTGCTAAGGACAGTCAGGTCAATTATTTGCATGACGTTTTGTCAAAGCAACTTTTATCTGATTTGGGTGCGCAAGACAAAGAGCAGGCACAAATGAGAGCGCAATTTCTTTTTTGTGCGCGTTTTTTGGAAAGGATGGGAGATGCTTGCGTTTCGGTTGCCAGAAAGATTTATTTTATTGTGACGGGCAATCGTTTAAAAAAAGATACGATCGACACGCTATAAACTTTTAGTAGTGGAAATTTTTCAGTAATGTCTGTAAATTTCCTTATCATCATAGTGAAAGAGGTTAAGCAGTGCCTGTAATTGTGCTAGCTGGGGAAGAAGAATATAATTTGAACAAGCGCTTAGCTGAGCTTAAAAGCACTTTGCTTGCGCCAGCCTGGCAAACTGTTAATCTGATCAAATTGAATAAACCGAGTCTCAAGTCTTTAGGTGAAGCTGCCGGTACTTTTGCTTTTGGACAGGGAAAGCGCATCGTATTGGTAGACAATTGCGAACTATTTACAAAAAAAAGAGCGAAGTCTGCTGGGGACGATGAAAGTAAACCGAGTGCGAGTAAATCAGCCAAGACCAATAAGTCAGAAGATCTCGATGATTTAGAAAACATATTATCTTCTGTCCCCGCTGATACCTACCTTGTTTTTGCCTGTCCCTATAATTTCGATTCCACCTTAAAGACAGCCAAGCAAGTTAGTCAGTTTGCCAAAATAGAAGAATTTCCAAAGGAGAAGTATTTTCCAGGATCAAGAAATCCCAAATTAGAATCATTTTGTCGCCAGGAGGCAAAAAAGTACAATGCCACCATAGATGATGATGCCATCGATTATTTATTGACCAGTACTGAAGGGAACATGAGACAATTAGCCAGCGAAATCGAAAAGACCAGTTTGGCCATACTTCCCCAGACAAAGATTACTTATAAAATAATCTCTAATTTTTGCGCACCGCTAGGACATATCTTTCAATTTATTGATTTGTGGTTGAGCGGTCGCAATAAAGAGGCTCTCAATAATCTGAGATACCTTTTAGCGCAACAAAATGCTATGCCTATTTTGGCTGCGCTGCAAACGATGCTCAGTAAATGGATTAAACTAAAGGCCCTGTATGAGCAATATAACGTTTCTCCTGGCGAGACGAAAGCATCAGCCAGTAAAGCAATCTCGCAATCCGATATCATAAAGCAAATCGCTGCTGATACCAAACTCATGTCTTTTAGTATAGAAAAAGATTTGCGGCGCTTGCAGAAATATACCGCCGCCCAGCTAGTAGATAAGCGATTACAATTAACTCGCTTAGAATATGCCATCAAGGTAGGGCAAATTCCAGCCGATCATGCATTAATTATGTTTGTAGCGTCTAAATAAATATGGCAAACTATTTTGTGGAGGTAATATGAAAATAGCTGTATGTATCAAGGCGGTACCAGATACAGAAACAAAAATCGCTATTGCTTCTGATAAAAAGCATATTGAATCAGCGGGCGTAAAATATATAACTAGTCCCTATGATGAGTTTGCTGTTGAAGAGGCTCTCAAAATAAAAGAACAGCATGGTGGAGAAATAATAGGCTTTTCACTTGGTGGTGCTGAAGTAAATGACGTTTTGAAAAATTGTTTAGCCCGTGGTCTGGACACCGCAGTTCATCTAGTGGACGATCTCTTTCTAGACCTCGATCCCTTAAGCACCGCTATTTGTATTGCTGCAGCCATTCGTGATCAAGGCTTTGACGTTATATTATGCGGGCAGCAAGGTGTTGGCGGTGATAATAACCAGGTGCCAGCAATATTAGCGGAGCTTCTCAATTTACCCCAGGTTAATCTCATAGTTAAATTGGAAATTGAAGGCGATAAATTTAGAGCCGAAAGAGAAATTGAGGGTGCTCGCGAAGTAGTAGCAGGTTCGCTGCCAGCGGTGTTTAGTGCCCAAAAGGATTTAAATACGCCCCGCTATCCGTCAATAAAAGAAATTATGGCGGCCAAACGCAAAGAGATTGCTATTAAAAATGCTCAAGATTTGGGAATTGCCAACGACATAGCGGTCACCAAAAATCAGATTGTTCTTGAAGAGTTAAGCTTGCCCCCCGCCCGTCCAACGGGTAGAAAATTAGAAGGTACCGCTGACGAGCAAGTAAAGCAATTGGTGCAAGCCTTGCGCAATGAAGCAAAAGTTATCTAATCAAATTGAAGGAGCATAATTCATGGTAGGCGATACATCGAAGACTCTTTTGGTTTTTATTGAGCAGCGTGCAGGCGTTATAAAAAAAGCCAGTCTAGAAGCTCTTTCTGAAGCCATTAGACAAAGCAAAAAGCTCGCCTGCGAAGTTGTAGCAGTATTAATTGCCGATCAAAGCGCTTCTCTATTACCAGAGATATCCAGCTTGCAACCAAACAAAATTCTGATTATTGAAGGACCTGAATATGCTAGTTACGCTACTGAGTCATATGCCCATGCCCTAGAAGCGGCTATTAAGCAAGTTGATCCCAAGTATGTTTTTGCAGCGAACACTTCTATGGGTAAAGATTTAATTCCTCGAGTAGCCGCTCATTTTAAATCACCCTGTGTAACAGATGCCACCGAACTAATTGCTGTAGAGAATAATTTGTTGGTCTTGAAACCCATGTATTCTGCCAAAGCTTATGGCAAGTTTTCATTTAATAGTAAACTCGCATTTATTACTTTGCGTCCCAATGTTTTTGCTCGGTCAGAAAAAAATGAATCAGCCAATATCCCTAATGAAATATTAGCTTGTTCTCCTGTGGCAGTGCGAGCCAAAGTTGTAGAAGTAAAAGCCTCCGAAAAGCAAAAGCTGGAATTGACTGAAGCACCAATTATAGTGTCAGGAGGCCGTGGCATAAAAGGGCCGGAGAATTGGGCTATGCTACAAGCATTATGCGATGTTTTGGGCGCCGCCCTAGGCGCATCCAGAGCTGTCGTTGATGCCGGTTGGATACCACACGACCATCAAGTTGGCCAAACCGGTAAAACAGTTAGCCCGCAATTATATATTGCCTGCGGTATATCTGGGGCTATCCAACATTTAGCTGGTATGTCTTCTTCTAAAGTAATTGTGGCTATTAACAGCAATCCAGACGCGCCAATTTTTAAATTAGCTAATTACGGACTTGTCGGCGATATCTTTGAAATTGTACCCAAATTAACTGAAGAAGTAAAAAAGCTAAAAGGTAATTCGTAGCGATTAAAGGGAAGTTTGGTAGATGGACTTAGAGACAGGTAAGTTGAGTTGGAAGGTCTAAGCTTTAGTCAAGGCACCGCATATTCTTGTCAGACGTTAGCTGCAATTGGAGCCATTGCTTGTAATCCCTTGGGAAAAAGAAAACTAAACAAGATATGTAAATCAATTGCTGATGATTTTGAAATTCAATTTTGCAAATATCCGGATATTACCATTAAAATAAAAAAACTAGATTTAACTGAATGGACTGATCAGATACGCAATGAGCGAGAAAGGGATTTTAGGGAACGTCTAGAACGAGTAAAAGAAATAATGCCGCCGGAACAATTTTTCTGGATTCTACCGCGCTTTCGTCCTGAATATGCTACCGGGGATAAATGGGTGAGAATTCTAGAGCTTGCTTATGCCAAGCTTATGATAGCCAGCGATCCATCAAGTTATCCAGAACTCAGTGCTGTTTCATCGGAAGCTAGTTCATTGGATCTATATAAGCATAAGAGCTTCCATTATGATCCGGCTAAAGTAATAAATGACATAACAAATTGGCCTGTCACTGTTTTAATTGCAAATGGCGGATCGTATCCCGAGCTAAGCAAATCCTTTGCTAGTGAAAATCAAAAAGATCCGACCACTATAAAAACAATTTTCTCAGATTTAGCTGAAATATCTAGAAATCCCGAGGCGTATGCTGTAGTAGCCACTTCAGTCGGCACTCCTGGAGATAATTATATGTTTCTTGATCGGGGAACAATAATACTTCCCTGGCATGACTATATAATTAAATATGTAGACGAAAAAAATCAAAGTATTTGTCTTTTAGATCCTTATAACAGTCGCATAGGTTTGTTATTGGAATACAGCGATTTTTTGGAATATTTCTGCGCAATTACTAAGGCGATGGTAATTGATTAGACCAGTTGGTGGAGGAGAAAACTGAGCAATGGACGCGATTCAAAGTATTCAAACCTGGTTTCTATCCCAGTGTAATGGTGACTGGGAACACCAGAATGGCATTTCCATAGTCAGCACGGATAACCCCGGATGGTGGGTCAAAATAGATGTTAAACAAACGCAGTTACAAGAGCGCTCATTTGCAGAAATATCTAGGAATATTGGCAGTGATGGACACCCAAGTGATACTAATTGGATACGCTGTTACATGGAAAGCGGCATATGGAATGGAGCTGGTGATGCAAAAAAGCTAAGTGAAATTCTCGAAGCGTTTTGCAAATGGGCGCTTTAGTTCCAACGCTTAGCTCTATTTCTCGCAGGGAGGTATTTCCATAGCTTTTCCTGTTTCCATCAAGCTCTTAAGGCTTGCTAGAACCTTTGGCCAGCCATTAGAAACGGCATCAATTAATTTGGATCCTTTGCGATCGATTTCATGGGTGATGGTCAGTTTTATCACTTCGTCCAAGGGCTCGAGATCAAAAGTACAGCGCGAATAACCCTCTGCTTTCAACTCTGGCCTGAATTCATTGCGCCATGTTATAACGATACGCTTTGGTTTATCGAATTCTTCAATCTCCCCGCTATCCCCCAAACGGCCATCAGGAAACTTAAGGTTCCACTTTGAGCCAACTTTCCAATCAGTTTCTTGCCAAACTCCACCCCAATAAAGCTTGTTAAATTCAGGCTTGGTTAAGGCCTCCCACAATTTTTCTTGGGTGGTGCGGATATAAGTCACATAGACAAATCTTGAATTATTGGTCGAGCTCTTATCTTCTATAGATTCTTTGGTTGTTGATGTTTTCATTACTCTTGTCCTCTTTCAAGTTGTTCTTTTAAATTGCTGAGTGCCCGCAGATGCCCGCGCTCAAATTTGCCAATCCAGCGTTCGGCAATTTCGTTAATGGGAACGGGATTAATATAGTGGAGCTTTTCGCGTCCTTCTTTTACTGTTATTACTAGATTTGCTTCCTCCAGTATGTGTAGATGTTTGGTTACTGCTTGGCGTGTCATTGCAAGTTTTTTGCATAGTTGGCCAAGGCTTTGTCCGTTCTTCGCATGGAGTCGATCTAATAGCAAACGCCGATGTTTATCTGCTAATGCTCGAAATACTGTGTCCATACTTTATTATTATATGCAACCAATTGGTTGCATGTCAATTACCAAAAATTAAGCCGTTTAATAAATAGGGCTTATAAACGAAAGAAAAGAAAGTTTTACGCGATGAGGTTCAAACTTGCGACCTATAGCTTGGGAATATTATACTGCATAGTTTTCTTGGTTTTTCTGTAGGTTCCCGAATGTTCTAAAATGCGCTATTGGAGCCAGTTTCTGGTATATTGGTGATTACGGTGATTTTCTAAACATTGCCAAAATTTGCGTCAAAAGGTGGCACCAAAATGGCACCGGAAATTATGGAAAAGAAGAAGTTCAATTTCACAAAACATACACTAGAAGATCTTCCGGTACCTCCGGCAGGCAAGCGTGCTTATTATGGTGACACGAAAGTCCACGGGCTATTAGTCTGCATTACATCTAATGGACGCAAGACGTTTTATTTTAGGCGCAAAATAAATAGAACATTGCCACGTATTATTATTGGACGTTTCCCAGATTTTAGTGTGGAACAAGCACGCAACAAAGCACTAGAAATTGCATCTCAAATAGCAAAAGGTGAAACTCCGTATGACGAGAGAAAAGAAGAGAAACTCGAATTAACTTTGGGAGAAGCGTTTGAAGCCTATTTAAATGGGCATGTGAAACAACATTGTGTTGCTGTTAAAAATATTGAGGGAGATTTCAGACGTTATCTTTCTGATTGGACTAGCAAAACCCTTTCATCAATAACCAAGGCAGAAGCGCAAAATAGAATGAATAAAGTTGGGGAAGAGAATGGCAAGACCGCCGCTAACCATATGCTTAGTTATGCACGAGCAGCAATTAACTGGTGCATAAAGAATGAGCTAACTAGCTGTGCAAACCCGTGGGTAGGAATTAAAAAATATAAGACGCAAGCTAGAGAACGATTTTTAAGCAGAACAGAATTGCTTGCTTTCTTTTCTGCTTTGAAAGAATTTTCAAATGATACTGGCATGAGAGATTATCTTTATATAAGTCTATTTACAGGTGCTCGTAGATCAAATGTATTGGCTATGCGCTGGCAAGATGTTGATCTTGATTTAGGTGTTTGGCGCATACCTAGAACTAAATCAGGTGATTCACATACATTACCTTTGCCGAGTATGGCTTTTGCGATATTAACTGAACGAGCTAAAACAAAAACCTCCGAATGGGTTTTTCCTGGTCCAGGTGAAACAGGACATTTAGTTGAACCTAAAAGAAGCTGGCATGCCTTGCTACGCAAAGCCGAATTATCAGACTTGCGCATGCATGATTTGCGAAGAACGCTCGGCAGCTATATGGCGATGGGAAATCAAAGCTTGCAAATGATAGGAAAAGTTCTTGGGCATAAGTCCCCAACAGCAACACAAATTTATGCTCGTATGGCTTTTGACCCAATACGTGAAGCAATGGAAAAAGCGCAAAATGATATGTTGGCAGCTGCAGGAATGAACAGCGCAGCCTAAGATTATTGGTAAGCATTCCTGCGACGCAGTTTGTACTTTAGTTTTTTCGCAGCTACTCTACACATGCCTCAAGTTGGAATTTTACCTCGGTATTTGGCAAAACGCGTTTATTATTGGTATGGCTAACGGGCCTATTAAAGGAAATAACGCAATCACAAAAGAAGCCGGTAAGAGAAAAAACAAGATCACCAGAAATGATCGCATTGATGACTTGGCACGGATCAAAAGTATAAAGCCAAATGTTTGCCACAGCGTTGCAGCAATGAGAACAAGCACTGCAGTCAAATTATGAAAAAGTGGCATTGTAAAACCCGGTCCCAAAATGAAAAAGGCAGAAGACAAGCCCCATGGTGTTAAGTAAAGCCCGGCCATTACTGCATTGCGCCCCTTTCTACAACAAGAGGACACGCCTTTGTTGCGAATTAGATCAATTGCTTCATGAAGCGCCACACCAAGGGCAAACAAATATATTCCCCAAAAAACGAATACAAGAGTTGAAGCGCTGCTCTGCTCACAGTGCTGCCCAATGCCTAAGGCAAATAGGGAAGGAATTAAAGGAATTAAACAGAGCCCAACTGCTATTGGGACGTGGTTTTTTCTGCAAGGAGTGGCTTCGTTTTTATTTTGATCCGGTCTTGGTGATTGAGTCATGATATTGAGTGAATCTTATTTGAGTGTTTTGAGAAGTGGCAACTCACCGCTGACTAATTGGCTGCAGAACTCTGCGCAGGTCATGATCTTAATACCACATCGTTCCGAAACTAAATCATTAAAGTGCTCTGTATTGCCTGACAATATTATAGTTGCTCCAATTTGAATCGCTGAGGCTAACACTGGAATATCGGCTTCATGACGCATTACCGGCATGAATTTGCGGTATGTCTCAAGAACTAAATGTTCCGGCGGATCTTTCTCTACTCTGATGCGGATTTCGTTTTGGAAAGTATGCCATAAATCAATAATCGAACAATTACCGATTTTTTGACACCGTTCTAATATTTCATCTTCGATGTCTTGGATAACAATTTCGCAAGCTATTAAATCGATTTGTCCATTGATAGCTAAAGTGGTCACAGCCACGGCTGGATGCCCCGGCAAAAAGAGAGCTTCAATCAAAACATTCGAGTCAACAAAAACAAGAGTATTATGTCTTGTCATTAAATACCCCAGGATAGCGAGTTTTTAGACGGCTTTTACTGCGTTTATTTACAGCCGATTTAAGCTGATCTACATTTAGTCCTAGTTTGCCGAGTTCTTCCTGTGCTCGAAGCATCAAATCTGCCATGACTTTCGATTGCGGTAAAAGAATGATGCACCCTGGAAGTGCAATCTCAATAACAGTCTGACCCGAATCAAGTCCATGAAGTTGACGAGCTTCTTTAGATAGTGTCACTTGACCCTGAGTGCTGACCTTTAGGGCGCTGATTTTAGGATCGTCTGCTAATTTTGGCATAATTTATTAACCTTTAAAAGTATAGAATCTTTAGTTTCTTTACTTTTAAATATATCAGAATGACCTTAGATATACAATTAAATCTCACCAGTATTGTATGGACGGCTTCATAATCTACAGCGCAAGCTGTCACGTCTTCACGCCGAATTATGTTGTTGATATAGATCATTAAATGGCTGGCGTGAGTAGTGGCAGGATAAAGGAGCGCCAGTAAAAAGCATAGAACCCTTGTAAGCTCTCGGTTTTTAGCGCCAGCAATTTCAAACTACCTGCCAGCAAAAACCGCTATGCATGGTCTAGTGGCATTTTAGCGGCTGGCGAATTGCAGAAACCTAAGACGGCAGCAGGAGAGCTACAGTTATCCGCTTATGAGTTATGCCCATAACCTAGATTCAGCTAATTGGCTTGCTCGAGTTCTGCTGCTATTGTTTGCATAGGCTTGTATAGTTTCCTCGGGTGGTCAACAAAAGGTATGTAGCCGTATTTGAGATAAAAGTTTAAGGGATCTCTAAGACCTGTCGCTAATTCGACCGCAGATAATTCTAAAACGTCAATTACTAATAACGCTGATGCCACTGTTCTTGAAACTTCAAAGGCTCTTGCTGCGGCATCGGCCAATAGAAATTCTCCCAACCTGGGTTTTGGCTTCGTAGTTTCGCTATACTTTCGGTCTACGCCAAGTCGACCTAGTAGCGTTGCAGGGATTTGAGGATATCTCGGCAAGCGTTTTTTTAGTGTGGCGGGAATCTCACCGAGTAAGATGCTGTATGAAGAGAGAGCATAGTAACCGCGTATGAGTTCTTCTTGTAGATCAATTGCTACAAAAACCGTCGAGGCATTGCGCGCAACGTCTTGACGGGCGCGTTCTTGTATATAGATATCTATTGCTGCAATACCGGAAGAGAAGTTAGTAACGTCATGATTACGCGTGAGGCGTTCTACTCTAAATTGTGCTTCTTGGTTGTGTGTCACTAGGCACTTAGTTTCTGTTTATGCCTGCGAGCAGCTTTGACAGCATTCGCGTTAGGAGGGGGTGGATTCAATATTGCAGAAGCAAGAGCAATACTATCTTCAACAGACAGCTGCAGGATGCTGTTGTCCTTTATAACATTCGCTGCGTCTCGCAGGGCAGCAGCTACCACGAAATCCGAAACAGTCCGTCCTTGTAGTTGAGCAGCGCATTCAATTTGTTGCTTTGCCTCAGGAGACAACCGGGCTTCAATTCTGTCTATTTTGTTTATTTTTTCTTGGGCAGCCATAAAAACCAACTTTTGACGAGAGCATTGTAATATGTCAATAGTGTACGGTAATTTACCGTACATGACAAGGTGTTTTTAATATATGACTTCAATCTTAAGATTCGCCGCTTTGCGGCGCCGAACGGAGTCGCACAGCGACGTAGTATGGCAGGATAAAGCGGATGATCCACATATCTGCAAACACTCAACCTGTGAGGCATAGATGATGATCCATCGAATAGCGGGGCTTCAAAATGTGGATCATTAACTGACGGGTGGCACGCAGGTACTGGCTTGATAGTGGATCCCTTTCTTCACGATATTGCGACGTTGTAAGCGGTATCGTATCTGTTTAACCTGTCTTAGCTAAAGCACGCTTATCCATTATGACGGTGCCCACTGAACGATTTTTCGGTGCCGGAGTGGTACTTATGTGAATGTCGTAGCCAAGTCTCTGTGTGTATTCAGTGATGCGTTCGATTGAAAATTCGTTGAATTTGCCGTTCAATATTTTGGATACTTTTGGTTGATCGGCGCCTATAGCTTCTGCAATTTCCTTTTGAGTCATTGAACTATGGCTTATAGCTTCTTGCAGCGCCATAAAGAGATAGGACTTTAATTTCAATCCTGCTGCTTCTTCTTCGCTAAACCCTAAATCTCGAAATACATTCTTGCTCATATGTTTTTACTCTTCTTTCTGTATTCAATTATCTCGCTAGGTGTTCATACACCTAGGTATTTTCATTGGTTGAGCATATGCCAAAACTGGCATATGCTCAATCATAAGTGTAGAGCCGTTATCGACTGAAGATACACAACTACGCTCACCCTAATCCTTCTTATTAAATAGCGCATTTACTTCCTGTTGTAGTTGCTGCTGTATCGATTCGAAAATTTCATCGGTTATTCCTAATGATTTTCGGTATTCTTGACAGATGGCTGTTGTTTTTTCATTTATTAGTTCAAACCTTGCTGTCAATTCTCTGAGTTCGTCCAGCATAAATTGCCGTCCGGCGTCTGAGTTAAAGTGACCAGCTCTATACCAAAAATAGCTGTGAGCCAGCCAATTGCGTTTCTTTAATACTGAATTTTCTAATTCAGTTAAAAGTTCGACGGAAATTGGCGTCTTCTTTAAATCTCTAATTACTTGCCCCATAGTTTTTTCCTGATAACTTTGTAGAAGCTCATCGAACTGAGATTTTGTGATCTTTCTTGGACCAGGTCCATAGACCCCAGCAATCAATAAGGCAAGATCTGTTTCGATGGCTTGGCACATGAACATACAAAGTCCATAAGCAGCATACACCTCACGTATTTGATGAGATTCGGGATGAATCTGTTCTATGAAAAAGGGTACTTTATCTTCTGACATCAGTTAAGTTTTCGCTGTTGACTTTTATTCGATTTATGAAATGCAGATTCGTCTATAAACATACCCGTACATTTACAGAATTAACTAAACGGCTTATTTAATAGTATTCGACTTAGAGCCCGGAAATCTTCGACTATCGAGGAGCAGATAAATCCAGTGTCTTGTGAACGCATGTTTTGGGCTCGCCCTTCGATGGCATGTCGTCTTTGCTCGCCTTTCTTACAAGGGCTACACCAACTGCATGCGCAGTATATGCCAAAACTGGCATATTGTCAATCTCTATTATTTCGTTGTTGTAGCAGTATTGAGGGGTACTAGCAGCGTCGGTCACGCAAGCAAATGTCTTGTTAATGGTGTTCGGAAGTGAATACGGTTGCGTATTTCTCAGTGAGTCCTTGGCTGATTGCGCGGGCGATCGCACTGATATCATCACCAATTTGAACGAGAACCTCGGCAGCCTGATTGATGCGTTGGCTGGCTTCCTCGGGATTTCCGATGTCGATGCCAAGAATCTGTGTCAAGAACATTCTTTGAAAGAGTTGATCTGCTGGTTCAAAGCGATCTGGAAAATTTCTCTGTCGATTAATCTCGATAAATCGTTCGCCCTTTCCTAACATGTCCGCAATCGTTTTAGAATACCGATCGGCAAAATCATCAAAGCAGTAATGAAAGGTGCTATTCCGAATTTCCAGAACAAGCCTCATATCAACATTAGTCTTAGGTCCCTCGATAGTAAGCTTCAGCAAACGATCAAATGCTTTCGGGGCCCATGACGATCGTGTTTGATCAGTTCGAGCAAATTCGGAAACTCTTCGGTTTTTTTGCATAGCCCGATTGCTTCCCTTGTCTGAGCGGTTCGTAATCGTGAAAAGTAATTCCGATGCTCGGTGGAAAATCGACTTGCGTTTGTTTGCTGCTCATCCTGCTCTCTGAGAAGTCCTTCCAGATATAGTATCGCCTCATAATCGTGCGCTGCCATGATCCAGCCGATGGCAATATGTAGTCCTGGACATCCCGACAATTTTTCTAAGTCTATTTGAATTTCTGGAGAAAACATTGTCATCATTTCATTCCTATAGACTAGAAAGTTTTCGAAAAGCTCCAAACTTATTTTTGTATTCTCGGTCCACTTTTGGTGCTTGCTCGTCTAGATACTCGGTAAGTACATTTTTCTGTCCCTTGCAATCTGATAGGATGCTATTTAGTTCTTGTGCCAGCGGCTTTGCGTAAATAGGTAGGATTTGATTTTTCAGAAAACTCTCTATGCCGGGTGCCATTGCCTCTACTGCAGATAGTGTCACAAACCATGCCTTAATCACTTCATGGACGTCAGATCCTGGACCGGGTATATACAATGTCATTTCCTCATCCTCAAGAATAGCGTCGTATGATTGAATCAATGGATTTATATGTTTCCCCGTGCACAGTTTGCGATATAGTTCGTATTCTGCATCAACGGAGTGCTTGCTATAAGATCTTCCGAGATTTTTAAGACCACCTTTTATGACAGCGTTTAGATCACCTCCAAAAGACTTATTCGGATCGTCGTGCCATTGCCATCGTCTTCCAAAACTGTCATCATTGCCTATATATGCGATTGTCCAAGCAGACTCATACAAGCTTGCAGCAGATCCAAACGCCTCTAGAGCATAGCCTCTCTCGCACAAAATAGTTATTGCTCTTACAGCACTTGAACAACGTATCAATAGATTCAAACAAGCTCTTGAAGATGGTGTTAGCTTTGTTTTACAGAGCGGTTGCATGGAATTCTGCATCAAATTGAATCCTCGCCTCAGGAAGGGGAGCGTGCATGCGAGAGGCAGCTTCAGTGTCTCGGCAGCGTTCTGTTCTTCTTGCTCCATTATTATTGGCGTCTTCATGAGGTCCCTTAACATTAATGATAATAAGCCACTACGAATTATTTATCTTTACGATTTTCGTTATGAGAGTCTTTTGAATAACTTTGATACACGAGATTGGAAACGACTCAGTCTGCCCTTATTCGTACGGTGCCTACTGTGCTTCCTAATTTATTTCTTATCTTTTCTCAAAATTTCTATTGGAGGTGGCACCAAAATGGCACCGGGAAGATCATCGATCCTTGAAACTAAGCGGGCGACGAGGTTCGAACTCGCGACCTATAGCTTGGGAAACATTTTCCTGAGCAGCTTGTAAGCCACGTAAGTGACTAATGATAGGCTAGCAGCGCATCCGGCACATGAAATAGCTTTGTGAAGATCAATAGGCAGATTAATGATTGCAAAGAAGCTATAACAACACACTAAAATTACGCCGTATCCTATAACAATGCCAAGGATAATGGGGACTAGAACTTTCACAGCGGAAATTACTCTAATGCTGAGTTTCATGATTTCTTCTTCTGGCGCTGCCGTTCTATTCGCTTTTCTGCAGGGCAGACTGAACTGATTTAGATATCTGGCAAATTAGCTAAATAGTGTCAAGTTGAATAGTTAAATCAAACTCATTAGAACTTTCAATTATTTCCGACAAAGATAGCCCAACAAAAGCTTTTTGTATTCAGCCCTTATTGCCGTTCTTTGACTTGTCCTTGCTTTCACATATAACTGCGACAGACCACCCAGTGTTTTAAGTATGACGCTTGCGGTTATTTTTAATTCTGTATCTTTTAGTGGCGGTTTTAGTTTTTCCAGCAATAGACTGATTTGCCTAATTAAACGTTTACGGGTAGCGGGCAATTTTGTGGAAGAGGGTGCATCAAGAAGTTCTAAAAGAGCAGGGTGTAGTTCTATAGAAGATATGATTGCTGATATTAGTAAATCGGTTAACTTCGCGGCTTCAGTAATATTCTGAGCAAGACCAGTTTCTAAAGCCTGCCCAAAAACTTGCAAATATTGCAAGCGCAAAGCTTGAGTCACAGCTTCTTTATTGGGGAAAAATTGATAAAGAGATCCAATTGAAGTCTCGGCGCGCTCGGCAATTAATGTCATTGTCGTAGACTCATAGCCAAATTCAGCAATTACAGAAGCAGCCGCACCCAGTAAGCGGTTAACTTTATCTTCGCCGCGTTTCTGTTGCGGAATCTTACGATAGGTTGTTGACAAATGTGAGTCCATCCTCGTATCTTAGCATATGTGAGTATATCCTCACATTTTTAATTAAAAAATGTGCCCATATCCGATAGATGCTGCAAAGGAGTTATTAATGGCCATTACAGAATTACCAGCCGCCAGTGCCCTTGTTCTTATTGATTTGCAAAACCTAATTGTAGGTCGGTCTCTGCAACCTATAGCAGGAACGGTAGTGGTGAACAATGCTGGTCGTCTGGTATCAGCTTTCCATGCCCAAAAATTACCGGTGATCTTTGTAAGAGTAAGCCATAACAAAGATGGTGGCAGTATGATCAAAACAGCAGTGGATTCTCCTATGGTAATGAATCTAGAATCATTACCGGCAGGCTGGGATGAACTGACGCCTGAGCTTATGGCAAATGATTCTGACCTTATAGTTACAAAATATAATTGGGGCGCCTTTTATGGCACTGATTTAGAAATTCAACTACGAAGGCGCGGTGTATCTTGCATAGTCTTAGGTGGTATCGCCACAAATTTTGGTGTGGAATCCACCGCCCGCCAAGGTTATGAAAGAAATTTTCAACAAATTTTTGTTGAAGATGCTATGAGCAGCCTCTCTAGTGCTATGCATAATTTTTCTGTTAATAATATCTTGCCCAGGCTTGGACAAATGACCACAACAGATAAGCTTTTAAGTCTCATGCAAACGCCTCAGGAAGTTCTCAATTAAATAATGACCACAAAAATCAATCAAGAGCCAAACGGAACAAAACCAGCAACAGAGATAAACGCCGCTAAACATATTCTGAGCAACAGAAACTTGCAGTTGTATTTTCCTGGGCAGTTTATCTCTATGCTGGGTACTTGGACGCAGCAAATGGCCATGAGCTGGCTTATTTATCGCATGACCGATTCGTCCGCGATGTTAGGACTAGTTGGCTTTACCAGCCAAGTGCCTACGCTCATTTTGACACCTTTTGCAGGGATAGTTATTGATCGTGTAAACAGACATCGCCTATTAATCACTACGCAAATGCTATCTATGATCCAAGCAGGTTTATTAGCGACGCTGGTATTTACAGGACATGTCCAGTTATGGCAATTGTTTATTCTCAGTGCAGCTTTAGGTATGATCTCTGCCTTTGATTTGCCAACCAGACAAACCTTTATGGTTGACATGCTCGAGCACAATGACCAACTACGCAGTGCTATAGCTATCAATTCATCTATTAATACATTAACTCGCTTAGTAGGTCCTTGTATTGCCGGGCTATTTATTGCTTGGGCTGGCGAAGGTATGTGTTTCTTAGTCAATGCTCTGAGCTATATTGCGGTGATAGTTGCCCTTTTATGTGTGAAAGCTAGACAATCTCAGAGCAATAAAGAAAAACAACACCCATTCACACAGCTGAAAGAAGGCTTTGCTTATACTTTTGGTTTTCTGCCCATTCGTTCTCTTATAATATTTCTAGCACTGATATCACTATTTTCTATCCCTTACAATATATTGATGCCAGCATTTGCTAAAGATATTTTTCACGGAGATGCCTCCACTCTTGGTTTTCTGTCCGCTGCCGCGGGACTGGGAGCAGTGGTGGGAGCTTTATTTACAGGCTCGCATAAAAACGTTGAGAAACTAGGACAATGGATAATTGCTGGCTGCATTTTATTTGGCGTTAGCCTCATTATCTTTGGCTTTTCCAAATCTTTTATTCTTTCATTGTGTATGTTAACACTAGTCGGTTTTGGCAGCATGGTGCTTTTGACAGGAAGCAGTACACTTGTGCAAACTTTGGTTGATGAAGATAAGCGTGGTCGTGTAATGAGCATTTTAATTATGGCCTTTTTAGGACCCTCACCATTTGGGTGTATGGCCGCCGGCTGGTTGGCTAGTAGCATTGGAGCCGGCAATACAGTAATCATATTAGGGGTTATTACTCTTATTCTTGCCTTCGCCTTCTTCTCACAGATAGGTAAAATTGAAGCTGTGCAGACATAGCCTTTCTTCTTTGCTAATTCTTTAAATTACTGAATACCAAAACAATTATTTAAACTAGTGCTTCTGATTTAACGGCAAAGCGTTCTTCCACATAATTATCAACCAAGGCAATAAAATCCTGCGCTAGAGTTGGACCAGCCAGGGTATTGAAATACTGACCGTTAACAAAAACCGGTGCTTTTGGTTCCTCGCCAACTCCAGGCAAAGAGATTCCTATATCAGCATGTTTTGATTCACCAGGTCCATTTACGATGCAACCCATAACCGCCACTTTCAGTTCTTCAAATCCTGAATAGCGCTTCTGCCAAAGCTTTCGTCTTTCTCGTAAATGTTCTTCAATTTCTTTTGCTAATTCTTGAAAAACACTGCTGGTGGTGCGACCACAACCTGGACAAGCAGTGACAGAGGCAGAAAAGGATCTCAGATCCAATGCTTGTAGAATTTGTTGACATACGGTAACCTCTTGGGTGCGCGCCCCACCAGGCTCTGGTGTTAGACTGGCACGAATGGTATCACCAATGCCTTCGCTTAATAGTATAGATAAAGCAGCAGTTGATGAAACAATGCCTTTAGAAGACATACCGGCTTCAGTTAAACCGAGATGCAATGCATAATCACAGCGTTTAGCAAGTTCACGATAGATATCCACTAGCTGATTTACTTGTGATACTTTAGCGCTTAGAATAATTTTGTTGTGAGCCAAGCCATATTCTTCTGCTAACTTGGCCGATCGCAAAGCGCTTTCTACTACAGCGTTATTTAGTACAGTGTTTGAACTAGCTGGTTGGTTAGATTTAGCATTTTCATCCATCATTTCGGCTAGTAATTCTTGGTCTAGCGATCCCCAATTTACCCCGATTCGAACCGGCTTTTGCCATTTAATGGCTGCTTCAATCATGGTTTTGAAATTAACATCATGCTTTTCGCCTTTGCCGACATTGCCTGGATTAATGCGGTATTTAGCTAGAGCCGAAGCACATTCTGGATATTCAGTCAGTAGTAAATGTCCGTTATAGTGAAAATCTCCTACTAAGGGCACATTTATTGATCTTTGCTCTAATTGTTCAATAATTTTGGGTACACAAGCAGCTGCTTCTTTTGTATTAACTGTTATGCGCACAATTTCAGAACCAGCATTAACTAATTCTTCAATCTGCTTAACTGTGCCTGCCACGTCTTCTGTAGAGGTATTGGTCATTGATTGTACAACGATTGGGGCTTGTCCCCCGACGGGTACATTGCCAATGTCTACGCAAGTGGATTGACGTCTTTTATTAACTGGCATAAATATTTTGCTATCTTTATGGATGAAACCAGCTGATTTTAGCAGAATTTAGATATATTCTGCATATTTAGAAGCTTTGTTTTATTCAGGTTCTAAGTTTGTTTTTTCTAACCATAGATCAGGGTGTTGCTCGCGAAAGCTATAAATTTTATCTATTGAGAGCTCGCAGCCCAAAATCAAATGATCAATCAAAAGTATGCCGAGCAATTTGCTCGCTTTGATAAGCTGTTTAGTGGTTACATAGTCTTCTCTACTAGGCAAAATTATGGAGCCTGAAGGATGATTGTGGCAGACAATAACTGCGAAACTATTAGCTAATAAAGCAGCTTTGAAGACTTCTCTTGGGTGTATTAAGCTTTCAGTTAATGTGCCGTGGGCGATTTCGTTGACACCAATTACTTCGTGTTTGACGTTCAAATGCAAAGCAATAAAGTATTCTTCTGCCGCAAGAGATAGTGGGCTCAATAGCGCCAAGGCGTCATTTGGGCTAGATATTTTGACTGGTTTGAAGCACTTTTCGTTTTCTTTCACCATACAAAGAGTGAAAGTTGGGATAGGATAGCTTAGCTTTTGGAGCAAAGTTTTTGGTTTAATCATATAAATAGTCCGGCAATTGCCCTTTTCTTTGGGTTTGCTATTTACTACGTTGTCAGCGCAAATAAGTTCAAAGTGCAAAGGGAACACGTTTTTATGCACTTATGAAGCAATGACAAGAATGTTAGAATTAAGGTATGAGCAGTCGGCGAATTAACTTTTAGCTTGAAAAGCAAAGAATCTGACAATTTATGGTCTTTTTATGAAAGGTTTCTAGTTTTTGAAGAGCCTGCACGAAAGTGGTTGCATATTACTAGGGCTGCCAACAAGAACACAGATATTAATCTTTCTTCTGAATCAAAAGCGTTTGCCGTGGGACAAGACCAGTCTAAGCATCCTATCTCGAGCCGTTTAGTAAATGTTTTATTGGCCTACGAAGAAGCTAGGCACTTCCAAACCAGTGCATGGCAACAGCTAAATAAATTACAATTAGAAAAATACTTATCTGCCCAGCGAATTAATTACTGGCAAAAGTGTTCCAATGTTGATCGCTACTTGGCCCAATGGTTAGCATTGGCGGAAATATATTGGCCCAACAAGATTGAGATTTTCAGTTTAAAAATTCAAGACAGTCGTTTGGAATTTTTGCAATATTGTTGGCAAACCTTTGAGAATGTCAAAAAAGACTGGCAACGATCAGTCGAACTGTTTCGGCATTGCTTGTCTCTGTACAGAAGCAAACTGCCCAATAATTTTTTACCAACCGCCATAATTCTAGTAGAAGGTCTTACCGAGCAGGCATTATTACCTTACTTTGCTGCAAGTTGTGGTCTAGACTTACCAGGGAAGGGAGTTATGCTTGTCCCTGCCGGTGGTGCTAATAAAATAATACGCAAGTATGCTTATTGGAAGGAAAAGGTAAATTTACCTATTTTCTGTTTGTTTGATGCTGACGCAGTAAATTTGGCCAATGTGGTTTTGCCCGTCCTTAGAAAATCTGACCATGTCTATATTCTGTCTGATGGCGAGATCGAAGATCTAATGCGTTTAGATTTTTTGGTTGATAGCTTAAATGCCTTCCTTGCAGAAGATCCCCTATTTGACAAAAGTAAAGCCATTTCTGCCGATGATTTCGCCAGTGCTGAAAAGCGCACTCATGTACTAGACAAGATTTGGCGAAAGAGAGAATTAGGGAAATTTGAAAAGGTTAAATTTGCGCAATTTATTGCTAATCGGTCCTCTGGCATGCAGCGTGATTTTATATCTGATAGTGGCAAGAATATGTTGAGCGAATTAGCTAAGTCGATTGTGATGACAACAAAATAAATGCGAAAACCCAGCAAAAAATCTAACATTTTAGCAGCCCTAGTCTGGATTCTAAGCCTTGGTCTTGCTTTTAGGATTTCACCTTCAAGCGGTTTCATTTGGGTGCCAGATGCTTTGCTGCTATTTGGCTTCTATCCGCTATTGATAAGTATCAAGAGCCCATGGTTGTGGCTCGGCTTTGGTCTACTAGATTTCTTTGCTGGTTGTATGTTGCTAATTGTTAGTTATTTCCCCAAAGCAGAATTTGTCCAGTATGAACAATTATTCCACGTTAATTTGGTTGAATTTAATGCTCATCTACAAAGCTATCACCCCTATTATACGTGGGCTCTTATCGGTATTTTGTCGGCGCTAATCGGTCTAGTTTTATTGATTATTCGTTTATGCGTTTGGCTTTTTAGAGTTTTAGCAAAGCCAAAACAACTTCAATAGAAGCCACCTAATGCCAAGTTAAGGACTTAATAAGGCTGTTGCCTGCTTTGTGTTAACTCAGTATCAAGATCCATTTCGTCAGTTTTCTTTTTAGCGGGCTTGGCAGGTTTTTTGTCAGTGTCTTTCAGGGCTATCTTCGGCTTGCCACTTTCGTCGCGCATTACGCGAGCTAAGAATTTAGCATTACTCTCCCAACGTTTCGGCTTGGTTCCCGTAAGACTGACTATGTTGTTTAGGCCTAACATCTTTTGATCATAATACTCAGCTTTGTTATATACGAATAGCCATTGCTTTACGGTGAAATTGAACAATCTGGGATCCTTTTTATCATTTTTCATCGCTAATTTCTTTTCTAATGTTTGTGCATATAGAATGCGCACATCCATGTCGAGAGGAGCTAATTCAACTGAGCGTTGCAAGACTTTCAGCGCCCGATCAATGCTGCCTTGTCGCAATGATTGCTCGCCCTCGATGGACAAAGCACCAGGTGTTAAAGATCCTAGTTCGAGTAACTGCTCTGAACGAAGAATGCCATTGTCACTGTTTCCTATATCAGAGGTGTCCATTATATAGTCTGGCGTTTTTTCCTCTGAAGCTTTTTGTTCTTCAGCGAAAACAGGTCCTATTCCGCTACCTATGCCAACAATTGTCAGTAAAAGGCAAACGAAAATAATTGCATTTTTATTCATACTGCTCCTTAGTTATTTTGTGCTTATTTGCTGGGCTGACTTTCGGAGATTGCTTATTGCCTCTTTTACATTAGCAGAGCCATAAATAGTGCTGCCGGCCACTAACACATCAGCACCGGCCGCGGTGACCAATTTAGCGGTTTCGTTATTGATACCACCATCTACCGAAATACGAATATCCTTTTTCCCCGCTTTTTCAAACATTTGTCGCAATTTAGAGATTTTTGGCAATATAGCTGGAATAAATTTCTGACCACCAAAACCCGGATTAACTGACATTATCAAAACTAAGTCTAAATCATCCAGAACATATTGTAATACCTCAGGAGGCGTAGCAGGATTTAATGAAACACCTGCCTTCTTGCCCAATTTTCTAATTTGAGCTAACGTTCTTTGCAAATGAATACACGCTTCACTATGCACTGTTATATATGATGAACCTGCTTCAGCAAAGTCTTCGATATATCGGTCGGGGTTGGTGATCATTAGATGGACATCTAGAGGCACAGTGGCGATTTTATTTAAGCAACGAATTACTGGAGGTCCAATAGTAATATTGGGTACAAAATGACCGTCCATTACGTCAACATGGATCCAGTCACAACCAGCCTTTTCTACCTTTTCGATCTCTAGAGTGAGATTAGCGAAATCTGCGGAAAGAATTGATGGTGCAATAATTAATGACATAAGTTTTGGTTACAATGCGAAGGACAATAATAAAATAGAACCGATGGTTTTTAGCTTGCCGTCCAATTATAGAAGAAAGCTTGCGGTTAAAAGTTCTTTTTAGATGACTCTTTAAAAATATTATGTTGCCTGTATATGCATTAACTGCTGAACAAATAGAGATTCAAAAATTGGCACGCACTTTTGCGAGCAAAGAGATTCTTCCCAATATTCAACTTTATGAAAGGGAATCTATAGCGAATAGCAATCTTTTGGATACGATTTGCCAATCAGGACTGGTAAATACTCGCATTCCTGAGGAATTTGGCGGACTTGGCTTATCTTTGTTGGAAACATGTTTAATCGCAGAAGAATTTGCCTTCGCTTGCAGTGGTATTAGCTCTGCAGCAGAAGCCTCAGAATTGGCCATAACTATTTTGTTGACGCACGGCTCACAAGAACAGAAAAGTAGATATCTAACCATATTGTCTAAAACAAATGCTTTGGCTGGTATTGCTGTGATGAATGGTGTTGAAATCTCCAAAGGAGACCTTCAGGCTGAAGAACGGGACGGGGCCATAGTTCTAAACGGTCATTGTGCTTTGGTATTAAATGCGGCGTTTGCTGAATGGTTGGTAGTTACTTGTCTTTGCAAGGAGAAAGCAAATGCACAAGCTGGTAAAGCTGTTTCAATCACAAAGGCAGCGCACTTTATCGTCCCTGGAAAGATTAAGGGACTAAAATTATTAGAGGCGACTCCCTCATTAGGCCGTAAAGCGGCTAACGCATGCTCAATGTATTTTGACAAGGTAGAGCTGGAGCCAATCGCAAAGATTGACATATCTGACCGACACTATTCTGACACTAATATTCTTTTGAATAGTATTGATATATGTCTTCCGAGCAGCGCTGCTATCATTTGCGCTGGTTGTTTAGGACTGGGAAATGCGGCATTTGAACACGCAAAGAAATATGCACAAGCACGCGAGACATTTGGTATTCCGATAGCTAAGCACCAGGCAATAGCGTTCATGATGGCCGATATGATGACCGAATTAGAGGCTGCACGTGCAATGACATATGCAACCGTTCGCAGCCTAAGCGCTAGCCGTAATAATCTAAAATTAGCGCTTAGCACTTTGATATTTGGTTTGCAAACGGCTGCTCGAATATCTAATGATGCCGTGCAAATTTTTGGTGCCTATGGATACACCAAGGATTATCCTGTTGAAAAGTTGATGCGCGACGCAAAGTCCTATCAATTACTTTATGGTGGTAGTAGAGAAGAAATTTTGTTAGATAAGTGAATGAAAACAATTTGAAACAATCGTCTCGATGCATCTATCTGCCCTTCAATTTATTGCTCTTATGTTGTCTTCTTTTGGGCATCTCGGCTTTGTATGTTGCATCCGCTTGCTGTTTATTTGGCAATTGCCAGGTATTTGGAAATGCAAAACGATGGCTCCTCATCCACGGACTAAGGAAACCACTTATTTGGTCCGCCGAGTCATAAAAATCCAATGCTTGCTTTGCCGCACAAAATATCAAGGTGCCTGCAATCAAACCACTGAGAATAGCTTCCATGATTGGCCTGACGGTTTGATGAAATCGTAAGGATTTTTGGGGATTAACTTCTTCATCAAAAAAAGGATCTTCTAATCTCTGTGTAACATCAGTATTACGCGCAGTACTGATTATTTGACCCATCTTATTGAGCCTACTGTGCCGTCCGCAAACGACACAAAATTTTAGTTTGAGAACAGCGCCGCAGTAGGGACAAGAAGAACCCATTTAGATTTCTGAGCCTATATTTTACTTTTTATCTTCTTCAACATAACGCTGGAACATCTCACTAATAGATGTTCTATCATGGGCTAATATCTCTTGCTTCCCTTTAAGCTCTATTATCTTTTCTCGCAATTCATTTACTTGTTCTTCAACCAGCTTGATTTCCTCTGTGGTTTCAGCTTCGCTGAGATCAAGAGCATCTGTTAGAGTTTGAAATGCCTTTTCGAGCTCGTTTCCCGCCATCTTCGTTCCTTTCTATCTCCCAATATAGCTAGATCGTAAACCTTGAATAGTACTTATTTTACATGCTTATTTACTATTTAAGTGCTTAGTAGAAATTTGTACCTGGTCTTCCAATTTGGTTAATTTGGTAGAGAACTCCTCTGTCTGAGACAAGCTATTTGTGCTATTTTCACCCTTCGATTCTTTAGAAATTATTCTACTGGTTTGTGCGACTATCAAAGAACCGGGTGGAACATTTTCTAAAACTATCGCCCCAGAGGCAATGCGGCAACCGTCACCTATGTCAATATTACCTAAAATTTTTGCCCCGGCTCCAATTATTACGTTATTGCCTATATTGGGGTGCCGCTTTTTATTTCGGGTAGCAGCTCCCATATGTCCAGCGGCAGCCGCTCCGATAGTAGCCCCCTGGTATATTAATACATCGTCACCAATCACTGATGTACCTCCCACTACAACGCCCATGCCATGATCAATAAATACACGGCGCCCAACTTTTGCCCCTGGGTGGATCTCAATACCACTTAGCATGCGGCTATAAAAAGCGATCATAGAGGCCACTAACTTCATATTTCTATTAAAAAACCAATGGGCGATGCTGTGAAAGACCATGGCATGAAAACCGGGATAAAAAAGTGCGATTTCCAATTTGCTGTGAGCAGCAGGGTCAAGTTCCCAGATTTTATCGATTAATTCTTTCCATTGAGCCAACATAGACAATAACAGGCATTCCTTATCTTGCGTTTTCGGGTATTTTGGAACTTTAGCAATGCTGTCGTTATGAGGAGAAGTAAAAGGCTTAGCGTCCCTTGACAGGGATATTGCTAGCCTCTATGCAACAAATTTCTTCATCACTAAAACAGTATTATGACCGCCAAAACCAAGCGCTTCAACCATAGCATGGTTTATCTTGGCTTCTCGATATGTATTAGGAACATAATCCAGATCACATTTCGGGTCGGGTTTCTGATAATTAATGGTTGGGTGTATTTTTTGATGCTTAATGCTCAAAGCAGTTGCGGCTGCTCCCAAAGCCCCGGCTCCTCCCAGCAAGTGCCCGACCATTGATTTTGTGCTTGACACTGCAAGTTTATATGAGTGATCTTTGAAAACTGTCTTAATAGCCAAAGTCTCTCTTTCGTCGTTAAGAGGTGTCGATGTACCATGCGCATTTATATAATCGATATCTGAGGGAGAGATTTGTCCTTCTCTTAGTGCTTCTTCCATGGCCCTTGCGGCACCAGCCCCGGTTTCTTCTGGGGCTACTATATGAGAAGCGTCACAGCTGGCACCACCGCCGATAATTTCTGCGTAAATAGGAGCGTTGCGACCTAGGGCATGTTGTAATTCTTCGAGAATAAGAATTATTGCTCCCTCGCCAATTACAAATCCGTCGCGATTGGCACTAAAAGGTTTGCTCACTTTCTCTGGTGGTTCACTCGATTTAGACAATGCCATCATATTAGTGAATGATGCAATACTGAATGGGTTTATGCATGCTTCGCTGCCACCGGCAATCATAGCGTCCGCTCGATCTGCTTTGATATACATAAAGGCATCCAACAAGGCATCCAGACCACTTGCACAGGCTGTGGCATCGCTCTTCGCTCTGCCTTTAGCACCATATTCAATGGCAACTTGTCCTGAAGCGGCATTAGGCATTAAACGAATTATTGAGCGTAGACCAATTTTGCGTGGCCCTCCCTCCATGAGTTTTAAGTGGTCCGCGGTAGTGGTTATCAAACCACCTACGCCAGTACCGATAAAAGTACCTACTCGTTCAGGCACAGTAGAGCGGATTTCTAAAGCTGCATCTTCAAGGGCGAGTTTAGAAGCTGCCATAGCGAACAGAGTAATTCTATCCATCTCTTTCAGCATCGACCCGACTTTGCGCTTATCTGAATAGAAATTATTTATATCAAAGTCTTTGATTTCGGCTGCAATCTTTACTTCTAATCCAAAGGCATCTGGATCAAAATGACTAATGGGAGCAACGCCACTTCTTCCTTCAAGCAGGGCTTTCCATGTATCCTGATGTCCAATCCCGACTGGACTGATAACACCTAAGCCTGTTACGACGACTCGTCTATTATTATTCATTTAAATTCCTGCAGAACCACCAATCATTGTACCTGACCGAAATCCTTAAGGCAGGGTTAATTATGGAAAGATAACTTATTCAACTGTCCACTCAAGGAAATCATCCGATTCACAGTCATAGGGGGTGAGATCGGACTCTTCTTCTTGGCACTGGGCTATGATCCCTGATAAATCTTCGTCATAATCGCTGCTGCGAAGTATATGGTTTTCAGATATACTATGACTAGATAATAAAGATAAACTAGGCTTTTGCACAAGAAAAGACTACTTTTTTCTTCTTCTTTAACATTTCGTTTGAAAGCACTTTCCAAATTTTTGCCTATATTTCGGTAATCAGGTTCATATTTTTCAACTAATTGCCAGAATCGTTTGTTATGGTTTACTTCCTTAACATGAGCTAACTCATGCAAAACAAGATATCGTCTACCCCTCTCCGGCACGTTTTCAATAGCATAACAAGAAAAGGTAATGATGCGGCTTTTCAGGTTTATTTGTGCCAAGCGCGAGTACTTTGCCAGACCTATTCTCACGCCGCCGATAGCAACATTGAAAGAGCCTTCATTAACGCGTTTCACATAACCGGTCATGAAAGCGCGATACATTTCCAGTTTTTCAGTGATTTTTTCTGATTGGTGAGTAGGCTGTGCAATTTTTGGAGGGCTGATTTTATTTTTCAAATCATATTTCCTTTTTTCAATAGCATAGCGAAATCCTATTTATTTGCAAAGGCGCTTTTTCATCACATATGGTGCTAGCCCCAGGGATATTTTTGCTGCAAGTTGCCTGCTTAAACTGTTTAGTTTATATAAAAATGTTGGTTAGCGCGACCTATATCGAAGTGTCTTGTTTGTTTTAAACTTGAATTCTAGTCCAGAAAATGGTAATTTCAAATATATGAGTACTTTTAGGGCGGTAGCGCCTCCTGTATCCTATGAGGTTCCACAGTATGGCCAAACTTCAGCTTCAATATTATCCTGCTGATGTGCTGAAGCAAACAGCTAAAAAGATCACTAGATTCGACGCCTCTGTTCGGAAACTAGCGGCAGATATGTTAGAGACTATGTATCAAGCAAATGGTTGTGGGCTGGCTGCGCCGCAAGTAGGTGTCTCGAAGCGCATAATGGTTATAGACATTAGCCGGAGAGATGACGAAGAAGGTGAGGCGGCGGAAAAGCAAGAGCAAAAACCAAGCAAACCATTTGTATTCGTTAACCCAGAAATAATACTGAAAGAAGGCGAGCTAACGGGTCTAGAGGGATGCTTGAGTTTTCCAGGAGTGTTTTTTGAAGTCAAACGGGCTAATAAGGTTATTGTGCGTTATCAGAATTTGGCTGGCAAAGAACAGAAACTGGAAGCGGAGGGCGATCTTCTCTGCCGAGCTATCCAACACGAGATTGATCATCTTAATGGTGAGCTGTTCATAGACAAAGCTGTTTCTCCCTTAGTGGCGCAACTAGAATTAAGTAAACATGGCTTTGGATCCGAACATATCGATACATCTGAGGAAGAAGTCTCAGATTCTTTAGTACAGAAAAACCAAACTTCTCTCTTAATAGGCTAATCTTTGGTTGATTGTGCCTGCTTAATGTACTTTATCTATGAGGAAACAGCATGGCTTTCACAATCCCGTTAACATTCGCCTGGATTAGTCACCGCCTGCTTGCCGTCCGAAGAATTTTATTCCGCCAAAACCCTATTTATTTTATTGATAAAAGACCAGCTTTAACTCAAATTAAAAATACAAACAATACATATATATTGTGCCCGATATGTGGTTTTTTCATGGCTGAATTAGCGCTCAAAAATGATTGGTCAGTGAGAGCGTGTTCGGCGACTGGCTTTGATCAAATCATTGGCAGTGCCAAATTCGAACAATGGTTGACAGAGATTAATAATAAACAGTCTGCCAAAACTGCAAATAGCAATCATTTGTCAATCAAGTTAAAATGAAACCATAGTCTACTAAAAGATATAAATGAGCCTAATACTTAATTTGCCAAATTTTTTCTAAATGCCATCCATCGACAAAAATATACAGCCTACCGGTAAGACCACTCTTAAACTGAAGATACAAGTTATATCTTTTGCTTATAAATCTAATTCGCCACCTAAAGCAAATTTACTGTTTGATGTCCGTTTTATAGACAATCCTTTCTGGATAGAAAATTTAAAACCCCTCAGTGGATTGGACAAAAGAGTGCAAGATTTCGTGCTTGAGCAAGAAGTTAGCCAAAAGTTTCTGGGCGCTTTTACCCAGATGGTAAAAATGATCATTCCTCTGCAAGCGGCAAGCATGGCAGCTAAAGTTGGGACACCATCAGAAGTGGATACAGTTTTCACGATTGCCTTTGGCTGCACTGGCGGTTGGCATCGGTCTGTTGCAGTTTCACTTGAGGCCGCCAAACTAATAAAGGAGCTTTTCCCTGAATATGATGTCGAGGTAGTGCATAGAGAAATCCAATCTGAAAATACTGGGGTAGCTAATACCAATCAAGTTATAGGCAAGGAGATAAGACCATGAAAGGTGGCTTTAAGTACCGCCTATTAAGTTTAATGCTTCCTGGACTTAAGCGCTGGATTCTATTTATTCTTGTTGGCATTGCCTTTATAGTTTTTGGTGTGTTTTTATTGCTCGGTTACCATCCGATAATGGTTAGCGGTGTCTTCTTGCATGATCTAATACAAGATGCTGCCCATGTTTTGCCTCATCGAATCAGTGGTTTTATTGTCATTACCGGTGGTTTACTGGTGGTAATTATAGCTATTGCCAGAATGACAATTTCGGTCTTAGGCGCTTATTTACCTGATGATCGTGAATCAATTCCGGATGTTCTTTTTCGTCGTCAATTGTTAGGACGTGGTCCAAAAGTGGTGGTAATCGGCGGTGGCACTGGCCTTTCTACTTTATTGAAAGGTATAAAGAATTACACTAACAACATTACAGCTATCGTTACCGTTGGGGATGATGGCGGTAGCTCTGGACGACTTCGGCAAGAATTAGGTGTTCTTCCTCCTGGAGACATTAGAAATTGTATTACTGCTCTAGCTGATGAAGAAAAACTGGTGACAGAATTGTTTCGCTATCGCTTTCAATCGGGACAAGGACTAGAGGGACACAGCTTTGGTAATCTTTTTCTTACTGCAATCTATGAAATCACCAATGGTGATATGGTGCAGGCTGTTAAAGTTGCTGGGCGAATTTTAAACAGCCGCGGCCAAGTAGTTCCTTCCACTTTAACGAGCATTGCATTGGTAGCCCAAATGAAAGATGGTCGTTTAATTAAAGGTGAATCAGCAATTTCCGCTTCAGGCGGACAGATTGAAAGATTAAGCATAGAGCCACTGGCCGACTCTACCCCTGAAGCAATTACTGCTATAGGAGAAGCTGACTTAATTATCATCGGTCCGGGCAGTCTCTACACTTCCGTTGTTCCGAACCTTCTTGTTAGCAAAATAGTTAGGGCAATCCTAAATGCACATGCCAGAAAACTGTATATTTGTAATGTTATGACCCAGCCCGGTGAAACTTTGAATTACAGTGTCTACGATCATATAGAAGCAATTTTGCTTCATGCTGGCATTGAAAAGTCTGGAGCGAATAGACTTATTCAAACTGTAGTAGTAAACAGCGAATTGCCTAAGGTTGACGAAAACTCTCCATGCAAGCCTGTTATCTTAGATGAGGATAAAATCCATGCCTTAGGCATAACAGTAGTGAGCAAACCTTTATTGAACAGGCAGCCAGTTGCCGCTCAGAATTATCAACACGATAGCAATAAGCTGGCTCAATATATAATGCTAGAAATTTATAAAGATAAAAAGCCGCGTTCTCTAACAAACATTGACTATCTAGCTGCTGAGCCTGAAACAGCTGTTCCAGTGAAGAATTAATCGCTAATCTAGTTCGTTCTTCTCCATTAGCTGTCCTTACAAATCATGAAAAAGCTCAAGTTGATATCTTATTACGATTGTTCTTAGTCCAAACATGCAATTTCTGCATTCCTGACATGCATATAAGGCAGATGTAATTTATTGGCCATGAATTTGTTCAATAAATGTGCAATCCCCGCCAATATAATCCCTCAGTGGGATGACGGATAATATTATTTTGTGTAATTCTTATTGTAGACAGGGTATTTAACCTGGATTTACAACTTTAAACCGCAGGTGCATTTGCTTGCGGCTATTCGGAATTAGATGCAATATATGGAATTACAAACGACTCACTTACAAGCAGGAAACCGGCGTTCTACAGTATATAAATTAAGAGAATTACTTAAATCAGGTGATACTCAAACGCATTTGCGTCTTGCGGAAAATGAAGCTAGCCCACCTGATGTGTTGCGAGAACTCTCAAAAGTCGGCGATCCGGAAGTGAGAGCCGGCGTAGCAAATAACTCGTCAACGACGCACAACACGCTCAAAAGCTTAGCGATAGATACACATGATGATGTGAGGTTTGCTATGGCCTGCAATCCGCATCTTCCGCTTGAGATTCTTCATTCCCTTAGCGAGGACTGCAATCCGTACGTTAGTGATCGCGCCCATAAAACAGTTGATATTCTGGCACTAGAATTGGATTTAGAAAAGCAAAATTTTCGCATCTTGCCAGGTAGTCATGCACGTTTGGGCGATTTATTAGTAGCGAGTGGGACAATCGATAACAAAGAGATAGAAATTGTAGTGGAGTCTGCCAAAAAAGCAAATATACCGCTAGGGAGAGCCTTGGTTGAGTCCGGACGGCTGGATCGCAGTATTATAGTGCATGCTCTTAAACAACAAACTTTAGTACGGTTGGGGCAAATAAGCCTGGATATGGCTATTAAATCTGTACGTGAATATAGTGGGCGCCCTTAAGCTGTGTATTGATTGTGTACTTTATTCAAGAAGCGAGTGATGCTCGATTGATAAAGTAATTCTACGTGTCCGGTTGGACCATTACGCTGTTTAGCAATAATAATTTCTGCCTCTCCACGTCTTTCGCTTTCTGGATTATAGTATTCATCGCGATATATAAACATTACTAAGTCAGCGTCTTGCTCAATTGAACCAGATTCACGTAAGTCAGAAAGCATGGGTCTTTTATTTTGTCTGGTTTCTACGGCGCGCGATAGCTGCGAAAGAGCAATTACAGGTACATTGAGTTCACGCGCTAATGTTTTTAAACTGCGTGAAATTTCGGATACTTCTTGCACCCGATTATCTGTTTGTTTACGTCCTTGTAAAAGCTGAATATAGTCAACCACGATTAACCCTAAGCCTTTATTTTCTGCTTTTAGTCTTCTTGCTTTGGCTCTTATCTCCAAAACATTCAGTAAAGCAGAATCATCTATATAAACAGGAGCTTCCCCTAATTTACCCATTGCCATTGCTAAATGAGTCCAGTCGTTAGTGTGCAAATGTCCTGTACGCAAACGATTGGCATCAATCGACGCTTCTGAGCAAAGCATACGTTGTACTAATTGTTCTTTAGACATTTCCAGACTGAATAAAGCCACCGGTATTTTTTTCTCGATTGCTGCGTACTGAGCTATGTTAAGACACAATGCAGTGTTGTGAACACAAATATCGTTAGCAATAAAATTATGTGTTTCAGGGATAGTTAAGTCATAGACTTGTTTCAGTCCCTTTGCTTCAATAGATACAATTTCGTCCCAATAAATATCACTGCTAGCTAGATTCTTCAGATGGGGGTCGTTCAAACTTCTAGCCAGACTGCCCAATCTATTTCTTGATAAGGCTCTTTGATTTACATGAATATTACTATCACAAAGAAAATTAGAACGGCGCGCTAAAGATGCCCATGACTCGTTTCCTTTCTTTTTGACAAGTTGTTGCCAAACTTCTACCGGAATTAGATCGCAATTGGTTTGTTTCCGCTTTTTTAAAACCGCCTCTTTTACTTTTGCTATCGCCAGCTCTTTGCCAAATATACCAACCTCATCGATAAAAGTTTTTATTGAATCACTGTCAGTAATATCTAATTGATAGCATTGTCTTTCTTCTTGCTTGTATTTAACTTTGCGCAGACGTAATTTGGCTATCACACCAAATCTCAATAACAAATGTTGTAATTGACTGCTTAGTTTCTCACTTACTGAAGCGTAGCCTAATTGAGCTTGTCCTGAGGCTAACACAGTAGCCCAGCCATCAGTGGCAAATAATCTGTTAATGAATAGAGCTACGTGAGATTTCTTAAGTTTAAATATTTCTGCTGGTATATGTTTATTATGCGCGGTTTTTCCCCACAATCCTAATTTATCTAACCAGAGCACCACCGGATTTTTACTACTGTGACTTATCGCGGCTAGGGGAAACGGGATTAATTCACTGGGCTCTATTTGCAGAGCCGCACAAATTTTGCCAAATCTTTCTGCCGAAGGCACATATTTACCCAGCTGCCAATTACAGAGGCTCGCCCGGTTGAGTCCAGATACTTTGGCAAATTGAGCAGCAGTATTAAATTTAGACTGAATAGCCGATCGCAATCTATTGCTGAATTCAATACGATTTGACCTGATAAATTCTGCGTTACCTCTAACATTGAAAGATGTAGCTCGTCGATTATCGTTGTCAGTGCGAGTGTTAACCCCACCAAAAGCTTCTATAGCTTCTAAAAAGTCCATCTGAATAGCTGGATTATTATTAGTGAAACTGGCTTTGTTATTGCTTAGGCAGCCATCTCCTATGAAATAAGCAAGAAGTTTTATCTCGCACTCTCGCATTAGATTGCTGCCAAAGATAGGAATTATTCTTGGTACAGCTACTTTCGTTCCCACGCTAATTTCGCTTAATTTCTTCCAGCCGGCAAAAGTAAGAAAAGGATGAGAAGCGGTAGTTTCCACACTTCTTCCTAATCGGGTAGTGATTTTATAAACTGGTTTAATGCCGTCGTCTATATAAGCGCTTGGCTGAGTCTGCGCTAATTTAAAATCATCTTTTAAAGTTAAAAGACTTGCTACACGCGATTTGTAAATGGATTCAATAGTAGAAGCTGATCCATCAGCTAAAATAATTTCTGAATCAAAAGATAAGCATTTCCCCATTGAGGGTCTAGCAGCAATAATAATTAGATCTGATGGTTGAAAGCCTGATGTAAGGGCATCTAGATCATAAAATCCGCTTGGTATACCGGATAAACTATCTCTATTTTCATAACGTTCTTCTATGCGTTGAAATGATTGTTCCACTACATGCTTAATATGCACAAGTTGTTGCATGCCACGTCTTTGTGCCAAGTTGAAAATCATATGTTCAGCTTTGTCTAAAGCACTGTCTGCATCTACCTGGTCATAGCAATTGCCAACAATTTCAGTACCGGCCTTAATTAAATTACGCAATAAAGCTTTCTCTTGCACAATTTTTGCGTAGTATTCAAGATTGGCTGTGGTAGCTACTGATAGAGACAAGTCAGTAACGTATTGTCTACCTCCCACTGAATCTAGCTTTCCGTCGTCTTGCAAATACTGAGAAATAGTCAATATATCTATTGGTTCATTATTGTCGAATAATGTAACCATAGCCGCATATATTTCTTGATGCGCCTTGCGATAAAAATATTCTGGCTCAAGCAGGTCTAAAATACGTGTTATGCCATCGCCACTTACTAGCAGGGAGCCTAAAACTGCTTGCTCCGACTCAATTGACTGAGGCGGCAAACGTTCTATATTTGTTTCTGTCAGTGTTTCAGTATTCATGATTGAAATAGCGGATTATAGATTAGCTAAATTAGTTGAAACCGTGTGTAAAACCCTATGCAAAACCCCGTTCATAATGTATATACGTAAATAGTCTTGAAAAGTTCATTAATAAAAAGAGCTTACTCATCTTCTAATGCCGAAGTGTCACCTGAGGGCAAACCAAGCTCCCAAGCTTTTAATAGACGGCGCATTATTTTACCTGATCTTGTCTTGGGGAGACTTGTTTTTATTTCAATTTCTTTTGGATAGGCGTGGGCCGCTAATTGGATTTTTGTGTGATTTTTCAACTCTTCTATAAGATTATCTGAAGCAACCACATTATTCTTCAAAACAACGAATGCTTTAATTATTTCTCCCCGTTCTTTATCTGGTTTACCAATCACACCAGCTTCTGCAATTGCAGGATGTTCCATTAAAGCTGATTCTACTTCAAATGGTCCAACACGATGTCCAGATGTGTTGATAACATCGTCAGCTCGTCCAACGAACCAAAAATAACCATCTTCGTCTTTCCAAGCATTATCCCCACTTGTGTACCAGCCGGGGATGTTAAAATATTCTCGAAATTTTTCTTCATTGCGCCAAATACCTTTAAGCATGGCAGGCCAACCGGGTTTTATAACCAATTTTCCTAATTTGTGGGCTGGTAATTCAAGGCCCTTATCATCAACAATGCTTGCCTGCACTCCTGGTAGTGGTTTGCCCATGGAGCCTAGTTTGATTGGTAAGCAAGGTAGATTAGCTATTAGTTGCATACCGGTTTCTGTTTGCCACCAATTGTCATGTATGGGTAAACCAAATGCTTCCATGCCCCAGCGGATTACTTCTGGATTTAAGGGTTCGCCAACGCTGGCAATATGGCGTAGACTGTCTAGTTTGAAATCGCGCACCGATTCGACTCCTGCTTTCATGAGCATTCGTAAAGCGGTTGGAGCTGTATACCAAACAGTGACTTGCAATTTATCAATTAATGCGTACCACTCCATAGCATTAAATCGTCCCTCAAAACAGACTACCGAAACGCCATTTGACCAAGGGGCAAAGATACCGTATACGGTGCCAGTCACCCATCCTGGATCCGCAGTGCACCAATAGATATCATCTTCTTTTAAATCAAGAACCCATTGTGCGGTCATGTGATGGCCAATTATATCGCCATGGGCATGCAATACGCCCTTTGGCTTACCTGTCGTGCCCGATGTATATAGTAAGTACAGCGGATGGTCTGCAGATAAGGCTTCACAGATAGGTTCATGTGATGCTTGCGAAATCAGCATTTCATAAGAAATCTCAGATTTTTCTAAGTTTTCATCCTTGCCACCAACAACAATTACATGTTCTAGATCCGTTAGTTCGTGACGGATCTCTTGTAATTTCTCCTTTAGACTGACATTGGTGATAATAACCTTTGCCTGACTGTCAATCAGTCTGTCCCGTAATGCGTCTGGACCAAAAGCAGAAAACAACGGACCAGCAATAGCTCCCAATTTGGCAATGGCTATTGTGCTGATATACAATTCCGGAATACGCGGTAGAAATACAAATACGCGGTCGCCATTTTTTACGCCTAAAGATCGCAAGGCATGTGCCAATTGATTTGACTGCTGAGCGATTTCTTGAAAAGTAAATTTTTCTAAGAGTCCAGCTTCGTTGATAGCATATAAGGCCACTTTATTGGCTCGTCCGTTATGTAAATGTCTGTCAACCGCATTGAAAGCTGCATTTATCTGGTTGTCAGAAAAATAATCAATCTCTCCTTTGCAATTATGCCAATCAAATGTGGCACAACTAAATTCATAGTCTTCTAAATTTGCTCCCTTGCCTGATTTTCTGATTATTTCCACTGACTAATGCCTCGCTCAGCCGGCTTGCGATATCCAAGTCAAACTATATAGTGAAACAATCAGGGCAACAAGCCTAGTGCAAGCTTCATTAGACTGTCAAAAGCACTATAATTGCTTGGTCCGCAGCATAGTTCATAATAGTAAATTTATCAAATTTACTGATGAATTTTTTCTGGACCTCTTATTAATCTTGATAGCAACATCACTTGATAAAACGCAGAAATGAAAACTTATTGTCCGTACCCAGACTGCTTTGTGATTTACGAAACCGACGCTCCAGACCAACTGTCACTGTTTAACGCTGTTTGTCCCGAATGTGATCGTTTGGGAAGGGTTAAAGCGCTTGAGATCATTGATAAACTGCGGGTAAAAGAAACAAAAACCAATCAATCGGCAAATCGTGATTTAAGTTTTGCTCCTCAAGGGCATTTTCAGGTATTGCTGGAAGATATTCGTAGCTTATGGAATGTTGGATCTATATTTCGTACTGCTGATGCTGTTGGAATTTCAAACCTATATATCTGTGGTATTACAGGGTGCCCACCCAAACGAGAAATAAGTAAAACAGCTTTAGGGGCGCAAGAAGAAATACCTTGGATTTACTCGTGTCAAACACTGCCAGCGGTAAATTTGCTCAAGAAAAACGGAGTGACTATTATTGGGCTGGAGCGAAATCATTATTCGGTTGATTTGGTTAAACTTTTAAAAGAACAAAAAATAAAAAAACCTTTTTGCTTAGCTCTAGGCAACGAAGTGGCAGGACTTTCTCCTGAGCTTATGCTCAATTGTGATTACCTTTGCGACTTGCCAATGAGGGGTAAAAAAGAGTCATTGAATGTGGCTTCAGCATTCGCTGTAGCCGCTTACTTTATTAACGAATTTGTTTGATACCGGGTTTAGTGCAAACTGAGCTAAACAAAGTAAGCTAGATATGTATGAAAATCATATTAAGCAAAGTGTTTTTCGTCAGTGAGGAAGCCAAGTATAAAACCGAATAAACCGCCGACAATTATTCCCCACCATACTCCTGCATCAAAGCCAAAAGCTGGCGCAACACTTGCTGGCTGCGGCCAATACTTGATAACTACAAAGCTAAAGCCAACCACCAATGCTGATACAGCTGCCATTGAAATGGCTCCAATCAGAGGTACTGAAAGACTGTCAGAAGCTGTACTTAGTGTGCTTTGCGCTTGTTCAACCATAATATTTTGAATTCTAACACTTTGCTAGAACTGATTTCAAATCAACATTGCTAAACCCGCAATAGTCTTGGCATCGCAAATTTGGCCTTTCAATACTTTCTGCCACGCTTCTATTACTGGCATTACAATTACTTCAGTTTCTTCATCATGATCCGGTGCTTTGTCACCCAAAGTCACTTGATCTGCGCGATAAACATGTAAAAGTTCGTCACAAAAGCCCGGAGCAGAATACATTTTGCATAGATCAACCCACTGGGAGGCAAGGTAGCCAGTTTCTTCTCTGAGTTCTCGTTTAGCAGCCTCTAAAGGTATTTCGTCTTTTTCTAATCTGCCTGCTGGAAGTTCTATTAAGTCACGGTCGATTGAATAACGATATTGTTTTACCAGTACAATCAAATGAGCTTCTGGTTGGCAGGCTATAACTACTCCACCATTATGTTCTAAGACCTCTCTGGTAACCGTGTGATCACCTTTTGGACTTCATCAACGCGCAAATTGCAAATATGTCCTTGATACGCTAATTTGCTCTTTATCCTATGTTCTTGCGTAAACACTGCCATGGTTTATTCCTTTTTGCTTCATTCTTTAATTATCACTTTTCATTATGGACTATCAACAAGCAATTCAATATATCGAGGATCTTGCTCTAATAGAGCAAACTCGTCCGGGTTTGCCTAGCTTAAAGCGTTTTCAGGCATTCTTGTTGTATTACAACTCTCCTCAAGATTCCTTTACCTCTTTCCACATAGCTGGTACCAATGGTAAGGGCTCAACGGTTGCTATTCTGGATTCTATTCTACGCCAAAGTAAGTTAAAAGTTGGCAGATTTACTGGTCCTCATCTTTTGAGTTTAAATGAACGATTTCATATAAACGGAAAGCCCATTCCTAATGGAGAATTAGTAAATCTTGTATCTGAACTAAAACGAAAGTCAGAGGATTTTGCTTCCTTGCATAAAGAAATCGGTCCTTTATCTTGGTTCGAATTTCTAACTGCTCTAGCATTTTTTTATTTTGCTCAATCAAGCATTGATATAGCGGTAATAGAAGTGGGATTAGGTGGACGTTTTGATGCCACCAATGTTCTAAGCAAACTCTATGCCACCGGAATTACTAATATAGGATTGGATCACCAAAAAATACTTGGTTCTACTTTGCCAGAAATTGCTATGGAAAAAGCAGGCATTATCAAAGCCAATATTCCCATTATTACAGCCGCTAGCGAACCTGCTTTAAGTGTTATTGCCGAGCGGGCAGCTGCCATAAACGCGAGATTGACTAATAGCAATCGAGAAATTCTCCAGCAATCCACGAGCTATTCAAAAATTTTAGATTCTCTTAGTAAAATCAAATCTAAATTGGATCGTCATGGCTTATATCAATATCAAAATGCTCTTACCGCCTTGTGTATTCTGGCAGAGAGTGGACTATTGTCTCTTGATACCGCAAAGGGCGTTAATGGCAAACCTATGAATGGCCAGCTCACCATTCAAAGTGCCTTAGAAGGATTGCAAAATCTCTATTGGCCTGGACGATTTCAATTAATTGAATCGGAGAAGATTATTTTAGATGGCGCCCATAATCCACCCGGAATAAAAGCATTGCGTGAAAGCCTGGATTATTTATTTCCTGACGAACATTTTCATTTTATTTTTGCTTGCTATCATGATAAAGACGGTTTGACCATGCTTTCTAACTTGTTAAAGCCTGGTGATCGACTTTATTTAGTAAACTTATCGGCTAAGCGATCATTCTTTTCTCTTTCGGAATTAGCTCAACACGCAAGAACATATGGAGTAGAAGCCCATGTCTTTGCTAGCATTGAGGAAGGCTTAGCTCAGGCAAAAAGCTTAGAAGGAATGAACAATTTATTGTCGCCACAGGCTCATTCTTTTTGCTAAAAGAATTGATGCAACTTTTAGGTTGGACGACTGTGGAAGACGGTACAAATTAATTTTTCTAAAAAAAGCGATTGGGGTTATCTTGTAAAAGGTAAGTGGTTTAATAGCATCAGTTAGTATCAGAGTCTTTATAAATTATGGAAGTTCTTGCCCCTCCACTGGATTTGTACTGATAAAGCGCACAACTTTGGCTTAAATGAAGCTGAAACGTCAGTTCTAGAACGGTTGTATCTTAGAGATAATGACATAGCCACCGATTTGGGAATATCGGATAAAGACGTTAATTTGAATATCGAGTGCCTACTCAATAAATTTGGCGTTTCTACCAGACTAGGCATAATCACACAGGCCAGTATTCTCGGTATCGTTGGTTTAAGTCCACCACCTGACGATAATGCTCGTCCTCTTGAAGGCGCCGCTGTTCCGCGGAAGCCTTATCCTAACGATGGAGCATCTTCAATTGCCTTACCACCACCGCTTAGCAACGAAGATACATAAGCGATCATGAGGACGCAAGTGTGGAAGCAATCAGATGCTATTTCGCTTTTTCTATCGTCCCAAGTCTGGGTTATTAATCAGTTGCGTAATATACTTGGTGGCAAGTGGGAAATGCTGGCCAATCAGCTTTTGTGTTTCGACGCGGGTCTTTGAGGAGCCACCACCAAGCAGTCCGCAGGTAATTTCAGCGAATGATTCGTGGGTACCGGCGTCGGCCTTCTGTGTATAGTAGGCGAGCGTTTGTTTGGTCTCGTCATCCATAGCGCCGACGTCGAGTAAAAAACAATGCTTGTATTCTTCGCGTTCCGAAAGCTCTCCCAGTAGAAAATCAATTTCATGACCGGTTTCATGCCTGAGAGTAGATATTGGGTCTGGGGCTGCAACCCACCCGGACTCATCACGAGCCATTACATAGGCGCAAATCACAATTTCTTTGCCATAGGTATATCCAGGACAATTTTTCCAGGTGGTGCCTTCTTCGTAACCGCGAGGCTGAGTGTTTTGTAAACGTGGATCTTTTTCAATGGTGCTGGGGGTGATGTAGATTTTGCATCCATGCGATCCTAGTAGAAATCTCACACCCTTTGGAAATTGATTGAAGGTGTCTTTAAGGGCAGCTATTAATTCTGTTGGGCAATTCTGGCGCTCACCGGTTCTTTTCAAGACTACAATTAAATCGTCTGCCTTATAGTCTCTATCTGGGGTTTTTGCCTTTTGCTGTTGTTCGGATTTAGAGGGTTCGCCTGTTGGCGATTTCGCTGCTGTTTTTTGTTGTTGCGCCAGCAAAAAATCAGGAGCAATTTGTTTAAGATACGCTATTGCTTGCTTTGATGTTGGCGTATTAGGAAAGTTGCTAATAAGTGTCCAATAAATTTGTAAGCCGGAGTCCTTTTGTTTCAAGTTGAAATAACAGTTGCCTATATAAAAAAGAACATTCGGGTCTTTAGGGTTTTCTTTACGGAATTGAAGAAAGAGCCCGAGTGCTGCTTTGAAATTCTTTTTATTATATTCTTGAACCCCCTTCTGGAAAGAGTTTGCTATACCTCCAGAATTGCCGCTTGGTTTAGACTCACCAACCGCCCGCAATTGGCTAATCCGGCTATAAATTTTATTGGCTTCGTCTACTCGATTCGTTTTGTATAGCACTTTTGCATATTGCTCAAGCATATTAGCCAGGCTTGTATTGTCGTGAATCTCTAATTTGTCTTCGATAGCGAGAGCTTGAAGAAGACGATTCTCAGCTTCTTTATAATCACCCTGCAGATAATATACTTCGGCTATATCGAGTAATGTATTTGCGATTAATGGATTATCTGTACCAAGAGCCTTCTCCCTTAGATCTAGTGCTTTGCCATAGTTAGAAGATGCAAGTTCCCACTTGCCTATGGTTTTATAGAAGTTTGCCAAATTAGCAAGCGCACTGGCGACAAATAAATTATCAGGAGGATTGCACTTTTCGGCTTGAGCCAGATCCTTCTGTAGGATTAATTCGGTGGATTGACGCCATTGATCCACTGACACTATGGCAGCAGTTGTCTGTAGTCCTTTGCTGGAAGTGAAAACATTGTAATCAAAGGTAAACTCAATATCCACGTTTTCAGGCGATCCCGCTGGTAGTTTTGCTAACGGTGTCGAGGTTTCAACTGCTTTCAAGGCAGCTTGATCGGCTTTTTGTACTCCTGACGAGCGTTGAATGGTTAAATTGGAAACCTTGCCATCTTGATGAATTTTGAAAATTACAGAAACTCGCTTCGATCTGTCTTCAGTAGGAGGGAGCCAGTGTTCTTTGATTTGCTTTTGTAGCGACGCCATATATGGGCCGAAGTCGACATCTTTGGTATGCGCTGCTGAGCTCTTCTCTGACGTGGTCTTTAAAATCGGATGCTTCTTATTCTGAATTTCTGCAGTCGCTAGTTTTTGACGAATGTCAGGATCATCTGCAATATCTAAAGCGCTTTCATATTCGATAATTGCTCCCACGAAATCGCCGGACTTACCAGCTTCATCGCCGAGAGCAACTCGATCTTTTGAGAGCTTAGGATTTTTTCCTAGCATGGTAATGATTGCGTCCAGGTTGGACTTGGTGGAGACATTCTTGCGATCTAAATAAACGGCCCTATGGAATTGCTTGATGGCTTTTAGGGGATTGTCCTTAAGTTGAAGACCATAGTTATTATAGGCAATAGCCAGATTTTGGGTGGCCAAACTATAGTCGGAATCTGCTATTAAGGCTTGTTCTAATTTTTGAATAGCCAGCGGAAAATTATTCTGGTTGATGGCCGTGACACCTTCGTTGTTGAGCAGATAAGCTTCGCTATTGGCAGCAATGGCGGCAGAAAGGCAACAGCAAATGGCTAACAAAACAATGGAAACACAGCTCAAACAGTTATTAAGTTGTCTTTGCTTTAGAAAATCCAGCTTAAAGCAATGAATGAATAGCATGCGGGGCACTCCTGAGTGTTGATCTTACAGTTAGCTATCGGGAAGAAGATTTTCTAATGTTTGTTTGTATATTTTGCTAAGCTTATCAAGATCAACCAAAGAAGCACATTCGTTTACCTTATGGATGGTGGCATTGATCAGTCCAAATTCAGCCACTTCGCAGCCCGTAGTAGCAATGAAACGTCCATCCGAAGTGCCCCCAGTAGTTGAAAGCTGAGCATCTATATTTTGCACAGACTTAATAGCTTTACTTAGCGCTGACGCTAATTTACCCTTGGGGGTTAAGAAATGATTGCCTGAAAGGCGCCAATTGATTGAATATTTGAGTTGATGCTTTTTGAGTATTTGCTCTACGCTCGCCTTTAATTGTTCAGCTGTTAGTTCTGAGGAAAAACGAAAATTAAACGTAACTTTCAAATCCCCAGGTATAACGTTTTCGGCTCCGGTGCCGCCATGTATGTTTGATATTTGAAACGAAGTGGGTTGAAAGTACTGGTTACCCTTATCCCATTCTGTTTTACACAGTTCTGTTAAAGCAGGCGAAAATAGATGAACCGGATTTGCTGCTTTATCAGGGTAGGCAATATGTCCTTGCACCCCATGTATTGTCAGATCGGCATTGAGCGAGCCACGTCTGCCTACTTTAATGGTATCACCTAAAACATCAGCGCTGCTGGCTTCTCCAACCAGACACCAGTCTATCTTTTCTTTACGCGCCTCCAGCGCCTCTACCACTTTTACTGTGCCATCCTTTGCCACGCCTTCTTCATCACTAGTAATAAGAAAAGCTATAGAGCCTGAGTGTTTTGGGTGCTCTGCGACAAACTTTTCACAAGCAACTATCATTGCTGCAATGCAACCTTTCATGTCACAGGCGCCTCGCCCGTAGAGATGACCATCTTTGATAGTTGCTGTAAAAGGAGGCGTCTGCCATTGCTCTACTGGTCCGGTGGGGACTACATCCGTGTGTCCAGCAAAAACAAATAAAGGACTCTTGTTGCTTCTGCGTGCCCAGAGATTATCAACCTCACCAAAGCGCATCTGCTCAAGTGAAAAACCGATGGCAGCCAGCCGATCTCCGATCAGTTTTTGACAGCCTGCATCATCAGGTGTCAACGACTGACGATTAATTAATTCACAAGCTAAAGCTACCGTGGATGACTTTATTTCTAACACACGCTATCCCTCAAAAGTTCGTTAATGCTTACCTTGCTTCTTGTTTTTTCGTCGACTTGCTTTACTATTACTGCACAATATAGACTGTGGCTGCCATCTTTAGCAGGTATATTTCCTGCTACCACAACCGATCCAGCCGGCACTCGGCGATAAGTTATTTCACCGGTTGAGCGATTTAATATTCTGGTGCTTTGGCCCAAATATACGCCCATCGATATTACCGAACCTTCTTCCACTACTACGCCTTCAGCTATTTCCGATCGTGCGCCTATAAAGCAATTATCTTCAATTATGGTAGGAGTGGCTTGCGGTGGTTCAAGTACCCCGCCTATGCCTACGCCGCCAGATATATGTACGTTTTTTCCGATTTGGGCGCAAGACCCTACGGTAGCCCAAGTATCTATCATGGTACCCGAGTCGACATAGGCGCCTATATTAACGAACGAAGGCATAAGTATGACATTATTGGCTATGTATGCGCCTTTTCGTACGATGGCGCCTGGCACTACTCTTGTACCTAATCGACGAAAGTAGTCGGCTTCTTGCTCTTCGTATTTCATTGCTGCTTTATCGCAGAAATTGGTATAACCAGCTTTCATGAGAGTATAATCTTCGATTCTAAACGAAAGTAAAATCGCTTTCTTAGCCCATTCATTTACTAACCATTCACCGTTTTTCTTTTCGGCTACGCGTAGTTTGCCGCTATCCAAATCTTCGATTGTGTCGCGAATGATTTTTTTAATTTCCGGATCAATATTTTGAACCGTTAATTCAGCACGCCTGTCAAAGGTCGATTCTATTATTTGTTCGGCGCTCGCTTGTTGAGTATTACCCATTTATTTATTCCCCTTTTTAAGCGCTGCCTCGGCTTCGTTCCTTGCCTCAACGCGCGTACCCTTCCTCGTTTCGTTTCCGCCGCCTCACCGTCGCCGTTAACTCAACTTCTCCGTTCCTTTTGTATGCGCTGCCTCGGCTTCGTTCCTTGGCTCAACGCGCGTACTCTTCTTCGTTTCGTTTCCGCCGCCTCACCGTCGCCGTTCACTCAACTTCTCCGTTCTTTCAGCAGTAGAATTGGCTTTTAATTCTTGGATTAAGACCTTTATGCGATTAAGTGCATCCCGGGTCTCATCTAAAGATGAAACTAAAGCGATGCGGACATAATTGGCACCAGGATTAATACCATCGGCTTTACGCGATAAAAAACTGCCGGGCATAATAGTTATATTTTGTGTCCTCAATAATTCTTGGGTAAAAGTCAAATCATCTATAGGAGTTTTAAGCCACAAATAAAATGTACCGTCTGGTAAATTCAGCTCTGCGAGCGGAGCAAGAATTTCTTTGGCCATAGCAAACTTTTGTTTGTAAAGCTTACGATTACTTCGAACATGTTCTTCGTCTTGCCAGGCAATGGTGCTGGCAGCTTGAATAGGTAGAGGCATGGCTGACCCATGATAGGTTCGATAAAGCCTGAACTTTTCGATCAACTCTGGATCGCCGGCCACAAAGCCGGATCTCATTCCGGGTAAACTCGAACGCTTAGATAGGCTATGAAAAATCATACAACGCTTAAAATCGTTGTGATTATATTCACAAGCGGCTTGCAATAATCCGGGCGCCGCTTCTTTTAAATAAATCTCGGAATAGCATTCGTCACTCGCTATTATAAAATCATATCGGTGGGCTAATTCAAGCAATTCAGTCATCTGCTTTGTTGTCATCATTGCCCCGGTTGGCATGCCTGGTGTAGATATGAATAGCAACTGGCAACGTTGCCATATTTCTTTGGGAACACTTGCGAAATCAGGCAATAATGTCGATTCGTCGATATTGATATACCACGGTTTTGCTCCCGCTAAAAAGGTACCACCTTCGTAAATCTGGTAAAACGGATTAGGCATTAATACAAGGGCATCCTCAGAGGGATTGACAATAAGTTGTATAAAAGCAAATAGTGCTTCCCTCGAACCGTTGACCGGTAAAACATTGCGGTCAGCATTGAGCAAATTAGCTTCAATCTGAAAACGCTTGCTAAGCCAATTTACTATCGCTTGTCTAAGTTGAGTAGATCCTTGTGTAATCGGATAATTTGAAAAACCGGCGCGATTATTTTGTATGCCCTCTAATATAAATTCAGGTGCTTTGTGCTTGGGCTCACCTATGTGCATAACAATAGGCGTCTTATCAGCAGGCGGTATGATGCCTTGATTTAGTGTTTTCAGTTTTTCAAAGGGATAAGGCTCAAGCTGGTTGAGATTCGGATTCATTATGCTAATTACTCGTTACTATGCGGCTTCAATTGTACCAAAATTGGCGCCACTCTTTGGCAAAGAGCAAATACCGGGGAAGTTTATTCGTTGGCCAAGAATATCGTACCAATGCATTTTAGCAATTCCCAATTTGTACAAGTCTTGATGAGTGGCAAGCAAAATGCTGTTGACATTTGGGTGATTATGCAAATCCTTTAGTGCCCTTTGTAAATTTTCTTGATGCGCTTGGTCTCGCGAAACAATCATTATGTGGGACATAATGTTTTTTGTTAGTTCTTGTTCTAATTAGCCGGCGAAAGTCATTATCGAGTTGAGGATGACTAATAAGTCCGATATTACAATTACAGTTTTGACAGGTAGCAGAAATGATTGCGCTGTAGATTTGTTTTTGCTCATTCTCGTCAGAACATGTTTTCCATTGCAAGGCACTTAAGTAACCATCTTTCTTGCCGATTAGAAAAATCATTCTTATATTAGCTATTTCCAAGTGATCCAGCTGCCAGTCATTACTATAGACATCGCCTTCGTTTTGGTGTGCACCAGAGATACTGCGCGCTAAAGGGGCTAGCATATAAACTAAGGGTTTTGTTGGAGTAGTCCACCAGGGAAGCTTATTGTCGTGGCGCTGACAAATAAGATAGTCGAGATAGAATAATTTTCTCAAACGATCTCGTATTAAAACCGGCTTGCCCTCAGCGGCAACAAACCAAGATATATGTTTTTCCAGCAGAACTTGATGCTCATCGAGCAGTTTGAATATTTGATAATCTCTATCATTTAGCTGGATAGCCATCGTCTTGTCCTCAAATCATTTGCCTTGGGCAAATTTTTGTACTTCGTCGTCATTTACTGGCATAGGTACTTTATGAGCTTGTCTTATTTGTCGCTCCATACCTTTAAGACTGAGCATAGTGCTTCCCAATCCTTCAGCGCGCTTTTTGACAGCATCAAGCTCTTCTTGCAGGTCTTCTTTGGTTTTAGCAGGTGGTCGGGGGCGAATAAGGTCGATATATATACCGGCTGAGTCTTGAAACCAATCTGCCATTAGATCGCGGTATTCTTTAACGTCCGACAAACCGGGCGGAACAGAAAGATTTCTAATGGATTTGGCCAATAGATAAATAACTCTTGGAAACTTTGCTGGCAGTGTCAGTCCATTGCTGAACTCGGGCAGCATCTTGCATGAGTGGTCTTGTAAGAATCACTTTGTCTCTTTCCGAGGGATGATTCTGTTGACGCAATTGGTCCAATTTTTCAAACCAGACGGCAGCCGCACTAGCTGCTGAATCATTTTGTATTACCTGATTTTTTGCCTTCGCTTTTTGATTGGATTGTGTTGCAGTATTGACTGAGAATACATCTACCGCTCTTGGCTCAGCCTTTGCTCCAGTGTTGCTTGTAAAAATCATCGCTAACAAAAGAGTTGGCAACGTCTGCCAGTAACTTCTTTTTTGTGTGTTTAATCTGTTTAACATACTTGCTGTACCTGAAATTTTTACTCTATTTCGTCTCGCTCATCACTAATACTGCTAACAGTTTCTTTACTGAATTCATCAACAAAGGTTTCTATTCTCTTTCTTATCGCGGAGGCAGGCGCTTTTCTTCGGCTGACTCAGTACTGACATTGGTGAGATCCCCATTTAATGACTGCCAATTATTAGCAGAAGGGAAACCATTTTCTAACACCATTTCTAGATTTTTATAGGTACTTTCTCCTAAGGTGAGTTGTCCAGAGAGATCGTTTCCTTCTTCAATGTCGTCTATAAGTGCAGTTTGCAGTAAATCATCGCTTAGCTGATTTCTCTTCTGTCCGTATACTAAAGGAGGCAATATTGGGGTTATAGATGGAATGGTCGCGGGCTCATAATCACCAGCAGGTATTTCAAGCAGTTTGGTGCCGTCTTTTTGTTCAAGTTGGTCCACGTGCGAGACCATATACTTTTCTTCCAAGCTACCTGCTTGAGGAACTGAGCAGGTTTTGTCGTCCATTGGTTCGAAGGTATCGACAATCTTACCTAATGTGACTTCAAAACCTAAACCACGAATTTCACAACACAGTCCATCAAAGGCTGCAGTTCTGCCACCGGTAGATATATTTCTGCCTTGCACTATATCGGCATAAGCTTGATGACGTCCATCAATATCATCTGCCTTAACAGTCATCATTTCTTGCAATACATTGGCTGCACCATAAGATTGAATAGCCCAGACTTCCATTTCTCCCATTCGCTGTCCGCCATGATTCGCTTTCCCTCCCACTGGTTGTTGTGTAACCGCGGCATAAGGGCCACCTAGTCCAGAGCGAGCGTTTATTTTATGGAGGACTAATTGATTGAGTTTAAGCATATATTGTCTGCCAATCAAAACTGGCTGATCGAAAGGCGCACCGGTTCTACCATCGTATAGTGTCACTTTTCCGTTATCTCCCAGCCACCGATAGGCGGGTAATGACTTCGCTTCCTTGAGCGCGTCCATCACTAGATTGTAAGAGGCATCAGCGCTTTGTGACTCATCAAATTGATGGATTCGATAATAACGATTCAAGATGTCGGCATAGAGACCTAGTTGTGTGTCGAAAACTTGTCCTACATTCATACGGCTGGGCACGCCCAGAGGATTTAGAATAATATCTACTGGCGTTCCATCAGGTAGAAATGGCATGTCTTCGTCCGCTAAAATTAGCGACACGATACCTTTATTGCCATGACGTCCCGCCAACTTGTCTCCTGCTTCAATGGGGCAAAGGCTAGCGACTAATATTTCTATTTCGCAAATTACCCCGGGCTTCAATTCAGGCGTCGTTTCTTGTGTGAATATGCGCACATCAATCACTCTGCCGCCCGAACCATGAGGAACGCGCAAACTTGAATCCGCCATTTCATCAGCAACTTTGCCGAATATCGCTTGTAAAAGCTCTTCCTCAGCATTTAAAGCTTTATGCTCTTTTGGTGATAATTTAGCAACGAGAATATCGCCTGGTTTGACAAAGCTACCAATTTTAGAGATACCACGTTCATCTAAATGCTCCAGATCTTTGCCCGCCACGTTTGGCAATTCTGGTGTGAGAATTTCTGGACCGCGCAAAGTTTGAAAGACTGAAATGGAATGTTTTTCTATTTCTATGTGGCTAAGCTTATGATCCTTAACTAGTCCTTTTCTTACAACAATAGCGTCTTCATAATTAAAGCCTTCCCAAGGTAGGAATGCTACCAACAAGTTTCGTCCTAAAGACAATTCCCCATTACTTATTGCTGCTCCGTCGGCGATTACCTGACCAGCATCTACTCTATCTCCGACTGTCACATTTGGTCTTTGATCTAATATAGTGTTTTGATTAGTGCGGTCGAAGCGAACTAATGGATAAGAGCGAGATTCACCGCTACCTTGAGCAACCACTATTTCGCTTCCTGTTACTTTTGTTACTGTACCAGTTCTTCTAGCGATAGCAGAATGACCAGAAGAGCGAGCCACCATTTTTTCCATACCGGTGCCAATGCGAGGACGTTCAGGGCGAATCAAAGGCAATGTTTGCTTCATCATCCCGGCGCCCATTAAAGCTCGATTAGCATCGTCATGTTCTAAGAAAGGAATAAGGGCTGAACCAACTGATATAAATCCTTGCGGTGCAATAGCAATGAAGTTAACATCTTCAGGTTCGATCTGATAGAAAGACTCGCCTCTTCTCACCGTCACTGTAGGGCCAGCTATACGATCATTTTCTAGTTTGGCATCTGGTGGTGCCAGCGTATAAAGCTTATCTTCTGCTGGGCCCAAATAAACGATCTCATCGGTCAATTGGCCGCCTATAACTTTCCTATAAGGGACTGTCATAAAACCATCGCTATCAATACGGCAGTAAGTGGCCAGGTAAGTTACGATACCGCAGCTTTTGCCTTCTGAAGATTCAATCAAACAAACACGCCCGATCTGGCTGGGGTGAACATCCCGCATTTCCACTGGGGCAGAGTTGGCGTCAATACCGCCTGGGCCGAATGAAGTGATACGGCGCCGATGCGAAAGTTCAGAAAGAGGATTTTGTTGATCTAAGTATTGAACTAATGGATTAGCGGTAAAAAACTTGTTAATGGCATTTACCAAAGGACGTGAGTCTATAAGATCAGTAGCAGTAAATGTTTCTGCTTCATCTTTTAATTCCAGTCTCCCTCTTACCGAGCGAGCGATTTGCAGCATGGCAGGTCTAACTGAGCGCAATAGTAGTTCACCAACACCGCGCAGGTGTCGATTCTCCAAACTGTCCATATTGTCGCACTCGCTCATACTTAAAGGCAGTCCCAACATGTATTCAACCGCTGTCAGCAAATCATTGGCATCTAATTGTAAAGAATCTTCTTCTAAAGATAATTTTTTATTGACGCGACTGCGCCCTAATTTTCCAAGTGAATAACGTCTCTTTTCGGTTATTTCTTTGAGCGCTGTTGTGCCACTACTAGGACCGTGGCTACCATCTGGTTTCCATGCTCTTCCTATAACGGTTAAGGCTTCAGTTTGGCTTATTTCTTTAAAGTCAATACGATTGATTGTAAGTAACCGCCCCAATCTTTTGTTCAATGTGGTCCAGTCAATGCCCATAGCCGTCAGTAAATTTGTAGACGATACCCAACTACGTTTAGGTAGCTTAATTCGACATTTTGCCCGACTTGTTTTAGACGAACTCGTATCTAAATGTAGCTCAATGGTCACAGGCGCACCTTGCTCAGCTAGGATCAAGGCTTTATAGCTGGATGGTCCAGTGCTTTGGTAATAGATCCCCGGCGCTCTTACTAATTGACCTAAAACAACGCGCTCTGAACCGTTGATGACAAAAGTGCCTCTATCAGTAATGACGGGCAGGTCAGCTAAATAACAAGTTGATTTGCGCAATTCATTTGTATTAGTGTCTCTTAACCAGACATCGAGAAAAGTCGCCTGGCATAAGTCATATTGGTGCGGCGAGCTGCCTCTGCTGAAGTAGGGTAGCCGGAATCTGCATGATAGTCTTCGAAGCGCCAGTTCACCTTCCCGTCAGGACTTACGAAAGACATTTCAAAATGTCTACTAAAATCGCTTGTAATTGGTGATATTTCCGCAAACAGATTGCCAATGCTTTCCTCCAAAAAGCGCCTGTAAGAACGCCTGGGAAATTCTGCTAAATCGGGTGGTTGGAAATAAAAACTCATTGGTTAGCACCAATCGTAGTGTTTAATTGTGGATTTGACTTAGTCATTACTGCTGGCACTTTATCGTTAGAAAGAGATTGCTTGTTAATATTGAGAGCTTGAGCTAAATCAGCAGCATAATCTTTTTGAGTGGGAGCCAACGCACTAGCTATTCTAAATTCTGAGATTGCTTCTCCGATGTCGCCATTACCCATTAAGTCTACAGCCAAGTGGTGGTGCATTTCAGGGTTCTCAAGATTATTGCTTACTAATTCTTTAAGAGTGATAATCGCCTGATCATAATTGCGCGATGCTTCCAACGCTTGTACTTTGTCGAGGATAATATTTTTATCGCTTGCATTGTTCGCATTATTAGAGTTAGGTACTTGAGCGATATTTGTATCTTGCTTTACAGAATTTTGGCTTGCAGGCACCGCATTTTGGTTGTTTTTGCTAGATGTGTCTTGCAATGCTTTAATACGCGCAGCAGCTTCTTTATTGTTTTCTGGATCAATCAAAACGCATGTTAAATAGGCTTGATGTGCCCCTTGTAAATCGCCATTGGCTTCTAAACATTCAGCCAAAGAAAATTGATATTGAGCATTCTTTGGTTCAATTCTGACTGCTTGACTCATCTCTGTTAACGCTTCTGGCCTTAAGTTCTGGCCCCATAGAGTGTTTGCAGCTTCCGCATGTCTTTCAGCTTCGGCATGTTGGTATGCGTTTTTTAAGCTTGCTTGTGCAGCTGTTAAAGAGGGATTACGAGGATCAAGAGCTGCTACCTTCCTATACTCCAATTCTGCAGCCGCCAAATCTCCAGTTAATTGCAAGCTTGCCGCTAATCCCAAATGATTCTCTGCTATTTGCGGATTAGCCGACACTTGTTTGCGCCACAAATCTATTAAAGCTACCCCAGCTGCTTTGTCCTTGTTGTCTAGAATTACTGCCTTGCGCAAGAGACTGGCAGCTTGGCTTTGATCTTGCCTGGCTATATAAATGAAAGCCAATTGTCTGTATGCAGGAGCGTATTCAGGATCTTTAACACTTGCTTGGTTGTACCAGCTGGCAGCTGTCTCTATTTGACCTAAACGATAAGCATAATCACCCAGTTTTACAAAAGTGCGGCCAGACTGTTCTAATTGTTCGGCTGCTTGATATTCAATTCCGGCACCGCCTAAATCCCCTTGGGTTATAAGGTCATCTCCCAAACTTAATCTTTGCTCAGCAGAATTAGGGTTTATACCCATTTTGCTTAGAGATTGAATGAGTAGCTTGCCAGCTAAAGCATTATCAGAAGCTGCTACTATTGCTTTTCGAGAGTAGTGGATGGCAGCGGCAAAGTCTTTGTTGGCGGATAACTTTTGCCCGTAAGCGCAATAAGCTGCTGATAAATTTATACGGTATTGCTTATTCTCAGGATCTAATTCCACAGCCTCTTCATGAGCAGCTATGGCTTCATCAAATTTGCCTGCACTACCTAATTGAACGCCTTTATTATTAGCCGCCAATGCTTGAATTTGTCTTTGCTTCTCAGCCTTGGCTTGCTCAATTTCTTGCTGGTGAATAGCTTTCTCTTGGCTATTTTTACTTTGACTGCTCTGTGAGTCAACTACACGTGCTGAGGCTCTGTTATAACGACTCAGCGGTGGTGCTATTTCTTGCCCACTCATTGGTCTGCAGTTAGAAGAGCTAGAAGAACTAGTAGGCGTAGTTCGGGCACAAGCTTGTGTGATGCTTAAGGAACCCAGACTGAGCAGCAAAGGGAAAAATGTAATTACGATTTTTAACTCTGTTTGTTTCATTGCTGTCTTTTTGAATATGGACAATTTCTTGCTTATTTGACTAAATCGACCCTTGCCAATAGATTAGCGACTAAAAGGGGGTCCAGTCTATTGGGGTTTATCCCATACCTTTCGTATAAATCCCATAATAATTCGCAAACATGACACATTGCTCCATTGCCATGATAAAAGCAATGTTATATCCAGAAACTCCGTGGAAACATATTTATAGTAGGTTTTATATCCTTATATGAGATATCAAATTTATACTTACTAATTAGGCAAGGCTTGCAAAATTTGACACTGTTACAATAAGGGAAGTCAATCAGGCGGGGAAGTTGGAATCAACATTACCATCAACTAGTAAACCATCAGCTTTTAGACCGCGCACTGTTATTTGTGAGCGGCATGAATTAATCAGATTTGGTTTAAAAAGGGTCATTTCTGAGGTCTTGGATATTGCCGGCGAGGCATCTGACGGCATGGCCGCCTATGAAATAGTCAAGCGGATACGCCCAGATTTCGTTATTTTGGACGTTGATCTAGATGTGCTCAATGGAGTAGAAGTTAGCAGACGGATAAGCCAAGAATTACCTGAATGCAATATTTTGGTTTTAACCGACTCATATCATGCTACTAAGTATCACAACCAGCTCTTGCGAGCTGGAGCTAGGGGTTTTTGTTTAAAGAGCTCTGGTCCTAGGACTTTGTTCGAGGCTATTGAGCAAGTAACCCGATCCCTTCCTTATTGTGACCCTAAAATTACCCAATTAGTGAAACAAGTCCCTACTGTATCAACGCCGAATACCAATTTGACTGACAGAGAGATTGAAGTGCTCATACGTTTAGACTTGCGCAACAAAGAAATTTCAGAAGAGCTGAATATGAAGCTACGTACTGTGGAAAAGCATATTGAGTGTATCTTAGCTAAATTAAAAGTATCGACTCGCACTGGTGCTGCCTTAAAGGCTGTGCAATTGGGATATGTACTATTGCCTAAAATGCCTACTAGAGACCCTGTGACAGGCGTTACACATGAGCAAACTCTGGCCGAATTACAAGCTGAATTGTCCATTGCTAATGACCATCTCAAGGCCCTGCTCAAACAGAATGACTTGTTGAAACAGGCTTTGAATCAAAAGCCTCAATAATGATGTGCAAAGAAGGGTTTTTAAAGACTGCGCTAATAAGCAGACAATTTGTCCTCCTTATCTGTCTAATAGTTTGTGTCACTTTTCAAGTTTTGCCGCTTTATGCTTCCGATTTGCCGAGCGAGCCGGGCAGTTCCTCCGAAGTGCAAACTGGTGCGAATGTGGCGGTCAAAATAAAAAGCCCTATTGAACCGCCCTTCAAGATAACGGGATCTTTGAGCCGTCGCCTGCAGCAGTATTCAGGGCTAACCGCCAGCTCCGAATTCATAACCAATCTGCTTTTGCATTACACCTTGCAAAAGCTATTTGGTGGCAGAATTAAAATCAGAATAAAGACTTATAGCTTCACTGATTTATGGTACTTGAAAGTCAAAAAGGCTACCATCAACATGAAAGGTAGTCACTATAAAGACATTCCGCTAGGCACAGTAGAAGTAGAAAGTTTAACACCATTTTGGTTTGTCTTTAAGCACGGGCGCTTGGACGTAAAAAATCCTTCTCTTTTTGCCTTTAAAATGTCGGTAAGCGAAAGTGAATTGGATCAAATTTTGCACAGTTCAAAAGCAACCAATTCGTTAAAAGCGTTGAGACTTGATTTGGCTAATATTGGTCCCGGTGCCGGTGAACAAAGAATCCAAATGCATGAGCCTCAAGTTATGCTCAACGATGGTTCGATCATGGTTAAAGCTAGATTGGCTACTCAAGGAGGCGATCCTTCTACTGCAGTGTTCATGACTATATCTGGTAAGCCTAGATTGCAGGACAATGACCGTATTTTTCTAGAAGAGGTAAAAATCGATTCTGAGGATATTACCGATCCTGAAAAGTTTTCAAAGTTTGTAGAAAATTTGATTAATCCGCTCATTAACTTACATCGTTTTGATAAGCCTTATTTTGCTATCCGTTTAGATGAAATGACTGTTAAGTCAAAATCAGTTTCCGTAGTAGGACGGCTCATAATCGGACCACGAATACAAAACAAAGCGCCACAATAATATGGTAGACTTAAGCGGTAAGATATAGGCAATGCAATCGGGCTTCTGATCGTATTCGCTATTTTTATAAATTAGTCATTATTTGGTTATAGATATGAAAGAAGGAATCCATCCACAGTATTTTGATGTAACTGCTACCTGCGTTTGTGGAAACCAGGTCATGCTTGGTTCGACAAAAAATCAAATCCGGGTTGAAATTTGCAGCAATTGCCATCCTTTCTATTCGGGTACGCAAAAAATTGTTGACACAGAAGGACGGGTAGACCGTTTTGTCAAACGATATAAACTGGATAAGAATGGCGAAAAGGCTGCCAAATAGTAACGTAATCGCCGCAATTCTTAACCATAAGCAAAAGTTAATCGCCCATACTATATATTGTTTCTCTTGACGTTCTTCGTAAGCTAAACAGGCTGCCTTTTTGCTATTTGAGCAAAAACGGCTTACGGGTCGTTCAAAAGTGCTTTTAATTAGACAAGGCATTAGCAAACAACCATAATTTAATACTGGGTATGGTCAGCTAATGAATTATGGTTCTGCATAATCTTGTTTAGAGCAAAGAAATCAGAAATCCAGCGTCGTGCTAAGCGTTTATTGGGCGCATTTGCCAGCGAAACTCGCAGGCGAAACTTGATGTGCGGAAAGAGAAAAGTAATAAGAGCCCATTATGAAAATGGACGTCTTATAGTTCGAGAAGACTTTGTTAGATTGCCTAATCTGTATGCGTCCAATTTACAATTTCAAATTATCAATAATCTTTTTAGTGTCTTAAATAACCAATTGCGTGCAAGAAGGACTATAGGACTTGAATAGAATGCTACCAGCAGTAGTGGCAGTATTTCTGATGCTCATATTTTTAGTTGTTAATCAAGCAATTATTTCGAATGAGACATCGAAGAATGTTGCCAAAGTTGCAAACTCGAGTACTAACAATGCTCCAGTCTTGCAGGCTATTTCCGTTGATAATGATAATCGCGGTGCCCATTCCTATTTTCCAGCTCCGCGCTTATTTAGTGCTAGATATTCTACTAATACTCCTCTAGCTGCAAGCGAGCCTAAAGAGCAAAGCGAGAAATTTTCAAATCCTCCTATATCGCAAATAATTCAGGTATTGCCTATGACAGTGAATGCTCAGGATTTATTGCGATCAGGTTATTTACGGGACAATGAAGCTGTCTATGTGTCTGCCTTTGGTGCAGCGCGCAGCCAATAAATTTTACTCCGCATTATTCGTATTGCTGAGGCATAAAATCTTCGTCTCAAACTTCCGCTGTCTTAGCTAAATCTTCATCTGCTTGCGAATCGTCATCATTGCCCAGTTTGGGCTGGATATGGCTAATGTTTTGATTATTCAGATTGCCGACAGACTCTAAATCTTCGTTTATTGCTGTAATGTGCAATTGACTATAAAATTGGGTGAGATAATCAGTCACTTCTTCAGCCCTTTTGCATGGTAAAAGTTTGCCGTGATAAGCAACAGAAATTGAGCCACTTTCCTCAGATACCACGATACAAAGGCAGTCCAAAATCTCCGTTAGACCAAAGGGCCGCTCGGTGTCTGGTTCCATAAATATGGCTAAGCTTACGGTTATCTGTAATTGGTAATATTACGCCGGCACCTTTGATTTTATCTTTCTGAACTATGATGGCGCCATCATGTAAGGGTGATCTGGGAGTGAATATGGTCAAAATTAAATTACTCGAAATATCGCCATTTATTTCAGTGCCTGGACTCAAATAATCGTGCTCAGTCTCTGGTGGCTCAATAACTATTAATGCGCCATATTTATTTCTAGCAAGTTCTTTTATAGCTATTACTATTTGAGTAATATCTTTGGCAAGTTCTTCCGGATTTAAGTCTCCGGGCATTAAACCAACAAAAAATAGTCTTAGTCTGCCTAAATGCTTAAGCCATCGCCGGATTTCTGGTTGAAAAACAATGATTAGAGCAATCAAAATAAAGAGCAGAGATATGTAGATAGGTCCCATATTTTCTGCCTCCTTTTAGTAGAATAAGCTCTAACTATGCCTTTTCTTTCAACCTTTCCGGGACTTTATCGCGTAATAACAAATCTTGATTGGATTCTCGTTCAATAATTATGTCTGCTTGTCCGTTATTTACTAGAACACAGGCTGGCCGACCGGTCCGATTATAATTTGATGCCATACTGGCGTTATAGGCACCGGTACCAAAAACTGCAATGAGATCTCCACTCTCCGGCGCAATTAATGATTCTTTTATAATTATATCCCCTTGTTCACAATACTTGCCCACTAGGGTAACGGGTTTGTCCGCTATTGCTGCTCCCATCCGGCTTGCCAGGCTTGCCGTATAATTGGCTTGATATGTAATTGGGCGGGGATTATCAGCCATTCCGCCGTCGACAGCTACATAATGCGTATTGTCTATCGTCCACTTATCATACCCAACCCTATAAAGAGTCACGCCAGCTGTCCCAACAATTGCTCTTCCGGGTTCCACCAGCAAAGTGGGTAAGTACAAATTGTGCTTTTTGAATTCCTCGATTACAGTTTGGCTCAATTTTTGTGCCCATAATTCTATAGGCATAGGCTTGTCTTGCTCCGTATAGGCTATACCCAAGCCACCACCTAGGTTTAATTCAGGGAGCTCTATATAGAATTCATTGCGAATCTTAGAATATGTTTCTGCCAGGATAGCTATACTTTGGCTGAAAGGTTCTATGTCATGTATTTGGCTGCCGATATGAATATGTAAGCCCAACAATTGCAAAGATTTTTGCTGCTCTTGAATGGGGCGCAGAATTTCGGGCAACTGAGCTAAAGCAACACCAAACTTTGATTGATTTTGTCCAGTTTGAATATGTTTATGAGTATCTCCGGTCACGCCAGGAATGACGCGTAAGAGAATTTTGGCTTGTTTCTTTTTCTCAAGTGCTAATTGAGCCACTGTCTTAAGCTCTGATTCATTGTCAATTACAATGCGCGCGTAAATATCTATGGCAGTTTCAAGTTCTTGATGGCTCTTATTGTTACCGTGCAAAATAATGTCTTGCCCTGCCATATTAGCTTGAACGGCTGTATATAGCTCGCCTTCAGAAACAACATCTAAACCTACTTTTAGTTTCTTTAGCAAATAGCACATTGCTAAACACAAAAATGCTTTACCGGCATAAAAAACTCTTGTTTTCGGATACCCTGCCAATCCGCTTTTACAAGCTTCCAGTGCTTGAATTATTGTCTGTTCATCAACCAGCCATAAAGGTGTACCAAACTTTTTTGCCAATTCCACTGTATCGCAACCACCGATACTTAAATGGTCGCTAACAATTTTAGTAGTGACGGGCTTGATATCGGTATTGGGAGAAATGTGGGTTTTTACTTCTTTGCCTGGCATAGATTTATATATATATATATTCTCAGTTTATAAAATCCATTATGTGATTAATCTGAGGTTCCATTGTTTCAAGCGATGTTCGCGCTGTATTTGCATAATAAACAATAAAAGCATCGAAGCGACAACCTTGGTTTTGAAGCTTATCACGAGACATGTTTCTTGCCATGTACAACTTAGCGCACCCCAATAGCTTTCGTGCTTTCCTTTTGTCTAGCTTCTCCAAGCCAATACTGATAAACCCGCTCTTTAAATCCACTACCATTCTTGTCTTTACTTCTATAAAGACCAGTGTTCCATCAGAATCACGGGCTATTATATCAATTTCTGCATAGCGACCGGCTCGCCAGTTACGTTCTATTACTTGCCAGCCTTTCTTCAGAAGCAAATTTGCCACAGATTGTTCGCCTGCTCTACCTAAATTTTGGCGCCAAAATAAACTAGTAAGATCTTTTTTCCTGGCGGTGAGCTTGTTTTTATACCTTTATCTGCCATCTTTTCTCTCTTTTGCGGACTGTTTCTATTTGCACAACTTTTTACCTTAATTGGTCTAATTACGTTTAAACTGTTCGTTAATTCCGGCCATTGATTACGGGATTATTTATACGTAGTTGTGCTCAGTAAAGTTCAACCCATGCTAGACATAAGACTAATTAGAGATAAGACCGACTTTGTAGAGAAGTCTTTAGCTAGGCGTCACGGTAATTTTTCAGTCAAACCATTGTTGTCTTGCGATGAGGAATATCGTCGTGCTCAAGTGGAATGGGAAGAGCTGAATAGACGCACCAATGAAATATCTGAACAATTCAAAAAGGGCAAATTAGAGCCTGCTGAGGCAGAGTTGCTCAAAGAAGAAACAAAAAAACTTAAAATACGTCGGCAAGAAATTGAAGTTTTACGCCAGGAGCTTGAGCCTAAGCTTCTAGATTTACAATTAGGACTGCCGAATCTGCCCGATGAAGCGGTGCCTGAAGGAACCGATGAAAAAGCAAACAAAGAAATAAAGCGCTGGGGCACTTTACCAAAATTACACAATCCCATGCACCATTACGAAATTGGCAGCCAATTGCAAATATTTGATTTTGAACGGGGTGTAAAAATATCCGAATCGCGCTTTACAGTTTTGCTGGACAAAGGAGCCAAAATAGAGCGTGCCTTGATGAATTTTATGCTCGATTTCCATAGCCAACGCGGTTATTTAGAAGTCTTTCCGCCGATTTTAGTCAATAGAGACTGTATGGTTGGCACAGGACAATTGCCCAAATTTGAGGGTGATTTCTATAAATGTGCTGATGACGCCCTTTATCTTATTCCGACAGCTGAAGTACCTGTAACTAATTTGTATCGTGAAGAAGTATTGGCAGAAGAACAATTGCCAATATTACATTGTGCCTATACACCTTGTTTTAGAAGAGAAGCCGGCTCAGCCGGTAAAGATACTCGTGGCTATATACGACAACACCAGTTCAATAAAGTAGAACTGGTGCGCTTTACTACTCCTGAAAAGGCAGAGACTGAGCACGAACAACTCACTTTAGATGCAGAAGGCATTTTAGAAGCATTAGAATTACCTTATAGACGCATAATGCTCTGTAGCGGAGATCTGGGCTTCAGTGCCCAAAAATGTTACGACTTAGAAGTTTGGTTTCCGGCTCAGGAGCAGTATCGTGAAATCAGCTCTTGTAGTGTTTTTGGCGATTTTCAAGCGAGACGCGCAAATCTTAGATATAAGCCCACTGATGGCGGCAAAGCCCGCTATATGGTCACTATGAACGGTTCTGCTTTAGCTATTGGACGTACCATGGCTGCCATTTTAGAAAATTATCAACAAGCCGATGGTTCGGTGCTCATACCAAAGGTACTTCAGCCTTATTTAAATGGCATGACTGTAATTAAGGCTGAGCCTGAAAGAGTAAAGTCATTAAGCTAGCCTTAAAGGAAAGCTACTAAGTAAGCCTCGTATAAGCTTGAGGGCTTACAATTAGTAGATAAAAGTAAGAAATACGGGTTTCGATGGGGGACTTGGTGAAATTATGGCTTCCATAACAGCGGATAAGAAAAATAAGAAAGAAACAGGAACACCATTAGTCAAAAAGCTCTGCCTCAAATGCTCAAAGGCGGCGTGATTATGGATGTGGTTAACGCCGAGCAAGCGAAAATCGCCGAGGAAGCCGGTGCTGTGGCAGTAATGGCTTTGGAGCGCGTTCCTGCTGATATTAGAGCAGACGGTGGAGTTGCTCGCATGTCCGATCCGGAGCTCATTATTCAAATAATTAATTCTGTCACCATTCCAGTTATGGCCAAAGCGCGTATTGGTCATTTTGTGGAAGCTCAAATTTTAGAGGCATTGGGTGTTGATTGCATTGATGAAAGCGAAGTTTTGACCCCAGCTGATGAAGAATTTCATATTGATAAAAGCAAATTTAAAATCCCATTTGTTTGTGGCGCCAGAAATTTGGGCGAGGCCCTACGGCGCATTGGTGAAGGCGCTGCTATGATTCGCACTAAGGGTGAAGCAGGTACTGGTGACGTAGTAGAAGCAGTACGTCATGCCCGTGCTATTTTAGGCGAGCTAAAAAAACTAAGCGTAATGCCAATTGAAGAAATGATGACTTTTGCTAAAAACATAGGTGCACCTTATGAATTAGTGAAGGAAATAGCTAAAACGGGTAAATTACCGGTAGTTAATTTCGCTGCTGGTGGTTTGGCTACGCCAGCTGATGCGGCATTGCTTATGCAATTGGGTGTAGACGGTGTATTTGTAGGCTCTGGTATTTTTAAATCTGCTAATCCACTTAAGCGTGCTCAAGCCATAGTAAAAGCCACTACTCACTATCAAGATCCTGAAATACTGGCTGAAGTAAGTCGCAATTTAGGTGAGCCAATGGTTGGACGGACTGCCGCAAGCTTAACCGAGCCAGAAATGCTAGCGGTTCGCGGTAATTAGTCTTTTAATAATATGAAAATAGGTGTCCTAGCTTTACAGGGTGACTTTGCTGAGCATTTGCAGGCTATAGAACAATGTGGAGCACAAGGCTTTCCTATAAGAAGATCATTTCAGCTAGAAGAAATAGACGGGCTTATTATTCCTGGTGGTGAATCAACCACCATTGCTAAATTGACAAATAGCGATAACACCATATTCGATACTATAAGCAAAAAAATCAAATCAGGCATGCCTGTATACGGCACTTGCATGGGCGCCATATTTCTTGCTAATGAAATCGAAGGCTCTACCCAGGGCAAACTTGGCTTAATGTCCATCAAAGTTCGCCGCAACGGTTTTGGTCCGCAAAGATCCAGCTTTGAGAGCTATATTGATGTGCCTTGCTTAACAGATCTCGGTGCCAGTAATGAACCATTTCATGCCGTTTTCATTCGCGCCCCGCTAATATTATCTTGCGCACCCGAGGTCAAAGTCTTAGCAAAGCTTGATCAAAGCGCAAGTACTAATATCATCATGGCCAGCCAAAATAATATGTTAGTAAGCACTTTCCATCCAGAATTAACCGGCGACTTGCGGATACATAAGTATTTTTTAGCAATGGTTGAACAGAATATTAGACGAGCTAAACCTAATAAAGAATAACTCGTTAAATGATCATTTTTCTCGTGCACCGCGCAGAGAGGCCCTTGGTTTAAGGCTCATCCATTCACAAGCATTACTGATACTCAGACAGTGATTATTGGTTCACACTTTGCCTCTCCACCAGCGGGTTATCTGCGTCGCGAAAAAGATGCTTTCAGGCTTGTCATTTAAGTCAATGTATTGGTTTAATCCCTATTAGAGTGCGCCGTAATGGTTTTGTCCCGCGAAAAGCTAGCCTTGAAAGTTATATTGATGTGTCCTGCTTAGCACCAGTCGAGATAACCATTGACTACTGGATTCACTGAGCTTATTCTAGTAATGTCATAAGTAAAGAAGCGATAGAAAATGCTAAAACGTCAACAGATTATATTGCAACTATTAGCAAATTCCGATGGCAGTTTAAGTCGGACTAGATTGACTAAGCTAGGGTTTTGCTCTCACAATTAGGAAAGTCCGAATATTTGCGGACTTTCTATGAATTTTTGCCTTATCTTTATGGCTCTTATTCATTTACGCTCAATCATGAATTGGATAATTTATTGCGTAGCGGTACAATTTCTCTAAATGAAAAGGATAGAATCCTGTTAACTGTGGACGGTCGTCGTCAAATTGAAAATATGTATGAGTCTCAATTATCGAGTGACTTTGAATTGCTAAAAAAACAGTACGGTGCGTTGGAACAACAATCCTTTTTAGAGACTGTGTATAAGCAGTTTCCTTGGTTTACTGTCAATAGTAAACAACCCCTTATGCCGAAATCAAGTATTAGAGCTAATTGTGCTAATTATACAATTGGCTATCAGTTCTACCAAGTAGATGGTTTGCTGAATTTTTTGTTGCTGCAAGGCATTGAACAGTTGATAGATACAAGACTTAACCCAGTCTCAAGACGTTATGGTTTTCACAAAAGTACTTTACTTGCATTATGCAGAAAGGTTGGCATCGAATACGTTCATGTTCCGGAAGTTGGAGTACCGTCGTCTGTTGACGGCAATATTAAAGCGAAGAATTTCGGCAATGTCTTGAGTAATTATTTTCGATAAAATAAAAACAATGTCCGCAGCGGCAACAGCTCACATGGTTTTTAGGGACCTGTTGCCAAAATGCAGACATCGATAGCAGTGCAAAAACCGGCTCTCAGTGTCGCTGTTCGTCATCAGAGTCTTTCTTTGGAAATAATTTAGACGCCCATCGACTGCAGAAATAATCCACCAGCGTCAAGGCACCAATGATCGGCGGTCGTACTAACAAAAATCCTTTCTGCATCTCGATTGCTAATGGTGTTTGCCCGCCAGGGTCGAGATAGATGGCTGCTTCAAAATCATGGCCCAGTGATATTTCAGTACATGTTTGCGGAAATATTTCAACATCAAAAAACCGTTTCTTCGGATACTGAACGCTTCTGTACCTGGCCATTATTCGCCTCCGATCTTCTCTGAGTCTAATACTGTAGGATGGAGCGGGCGTGCCTTCTTGCAATACTGCTTCTATTTTTCGCTGCCAACGCCACCAAGAAATCAATTCATTCAAAGTTGCAGCAAAGACTATCCCGATAACCAACCCTGGACCCAGACGCAGGTTGACGTAGCTGGCTTCATGCAACCAAATGGACCTAATCTGCCAATGAGCAAATTCCATAGCCAATAAGCAGCCACCAAATATAAGCACTAGTGGTACATTGATGACTAGATTCCTAAAAGTAATATCGTCAATTTGCTTAAGTGCTCGTTGTTTAGCCACCTCCAGCAAAACGCTTGGGTTGTTCTCGTTGGTATACCTTGATTCGTGATCAGGTGGCTGGGACATATATACCTGATTTTATCAACATGCTGAGACCGTCCAGTGTGGGTTTTTTATTCGGATCGCGCTACTCATTATACTCCCAGGGTTTGAACAACTAACTGGGATTCCTTTTCCACAGATCGTAGCGAATAAAGCTCCAGACTCTTTAGGCTTTTGTGACCACTATGAGTTTTTAGTGTGCTTTAATTTTTGAAGAGATTTAGTAGCTGCGAAGGGATAGATGCAGCATCATTTCTTCAGAGTCACACAGGCAATCAGGACAATAATGTGAGTTGCCATCTTCGCTGATTCCCCATCCATTTGTACTTGCCATTTTCTCCAGGGCATCACAGTGGACAGACCAAGCTGTGCGATCGGTACTGGCTGTTCGGCTGAAATGAAAAGCCGGCGACAACAATCGCAATCAATTAGCAGAAGGACTTTCATCATTATTTTCTTTGCCTCCCTTTTTCTTTACTTGTTTTTCTTTTCGTTTCTTTGCTCTTAGAGCAGCCCGTTCAGCAGCTTCCTTGGCTCGATAAGATTCGCCTTTGATGACGACGATCTCAGCTTTGTGGATCAGCCTGTCAACAAGAGTTACAACAGGAGCAGCGTTTGGAAAAACTTGTCCCCACTCCTGGAATGTTTTGTTGGTTGTAACAATGGTCGAAAGATGCGGATAACGCGCCGTCAGCACTTCGTACAACAAATCTGCATGATCATCTCCATACCGCATGTAGCCGATTTCATCCACTACTAACAGATCAACAGCAGAATATTTGCGCAGGCAACGCTTTCGTGCATAGGCTCCATCGCATTGCGATAACTCATCCAGAAGTATTGAGGCCTTTACAAATCTGGCATCATATCCGGCTACCAATGATTGGTATGCAAGATTTTGCGCCAGCATACTTTTGCCCAGCCCGTTATCGCCAATAAAAACAACATTGGCCTTCTCCTCCAAAAATTTGAAGGTAAATAATTCCTCAATAAGCTCTCGGTCAACTTCTTTCGGCCACGTCCAATCAAATTCGCTCAGCGGTTTGAATTCTCCAATCTTTGCCTCCTTGACTCGTCTGGTGAAACTCCTAAGTGCCTTTTCCTCTTCTTCTTGCTTGAACAGCTTGCCCAACCAAGCTTCGTTAGCATATTCATCCCAGTGTGCAGCCATACCATGGAAACCAAGCCGCTTTGCTTTTGTTTTTAAGTCAATCATTTCCTTCTTCCTCCTTGTTCATATGCAGTTTGTCGTACGTGGATAAACTTCTGGGAACAACTACTAAATTGCGCAGACGCGGATCATCAGGCACCGCTATTTCAATAGGCGGCGGTAAATTCCTTTCTCGCCTCCTGCGCTCAAGCACCAGCCGCACTGCCGACAAATGCGCAACCTGTGATGCAAGCGCTTCTTGTATCGCTTGCTCCAACTCCACTGCTCCATAAAGATCCAGTAACTTCAGCAAACCGGAAGTTAATCCACCCAGTCCGCCTCCCTGCTCAGCAGCCAGCCGCAATAACTGCCTTGAGGACGGTGAGGCATGACACTCAGCAGTTTAATAAATATCAGTGGATTGAAGTTGGATTGCTCTCTCACGGCAGCGGCAATGATCACAGGAAAGAAAGCAGAAAGCCAGATTTAAATTCAATAACGCTCATAGGATCACCGCTTTCGACAGACAACAGCTGGCACGAGAGAAGGCAGATTATTGATAAGATGCCCTGTTACACATTAAATGAATTGAAAAATTTGAATGTTACTGACAAAACTTCTTTAGGCATCGTAAAGCCGAAGCGTGTTTTGGATTTCAAAATCGAGAAAGCTAAAGAATTATGGGAAGCGGAGTGGCAGTTATTATTCGAGCAATTCACATTATTTGGTCCTCAGCCAAACCCACTGATAAAGCTTCCTTATAAATTTAGCTACGTTTTTGAATGTGACGATAGTCGAAAGCCACACAATGCAATGATAGAAGACTGGGAGCTGGGTCACCAGAGTAGCCTGCACCAAGGAAGATAGTCCTAATATTTATCAAATACTCCTTGCTTAGGCTGGGTGTTCATAATAAAACCGGATTGTAATTCCAGAATTGCAAGGGCAGATTGCATTCATTCGGTTGCTTTTATTGAATATATGATGATTTTAGGCAGAAATTTTGAACTTATCTGAAGCAAATGCGTATTTATCTTATAGCGCAATTGCTATGGCTACAAGCGGAAGGATGGACAGGACATAATATTTTCCATTCTGATTGAAATCTGTCCCATTTCGTGTTAGCATAGATAAGGAGGCTCGTTTGACCAGAGCAGATTACCAGATCGAGGGTTTGGAAATAATATTCTATCCTAATGATCATGAACCGGAACATTTTCATGTTCAGAAAAGGGAGAGTGGGAAATTAGAGTGTTCTTTCGTCTTTGTGAAGAAATGAACTTTGTTTATGAACTTAAGTGGCGATTGAAATCACTCGGTCCTTCAAGTGCAGATAAGAAACGAATAAATGATTATGTTGAAAGATACAAAGATCATTTAGAACATGAATGGGAGACAAAGGTATGCAGGAAGTAGAGTCGCTATCTTTTCAAAAAGCAATAGATATTTCTGTGCTTGACTGCGATAAAAAATCGAGAGCTATTGTCTTTGATTCAAAGCGCATACGCAGTTTTAGATATAGCGAGGAGCTGGACATCAATCGTGCGCATAATATTTTTGTGATTGCAAACGCCAGTGAGTTGGAGGAAATAGCAGACTTTGTTCGCCAGGCAAATGAAAGTAAAAAGTTGCGAGCTATTATGCTTAGACAGGATACGCATCAAAACTGGATTACGCAGTTACTTGCCAAGGCAGACTTGCGTACATTGAAGAATATGATTGTACATTCCGGGCGGGATGTTCCCAGGCGTGTGTTGACTGCATGGCATTATGGGGCGCAAGATCAATTAATTGCTGATGCGGCTGTATTTAACAATAGGTTATATGTACTTAGCTGTGCGCTGAAGAGATATGAGATTGGTTTTGAGTCAATAAAAGCGCTATCGCTGATACCGAAAAAGGATAGAGATAATTTCATAATTTCACAAGAAGGGAGTCATATCTCATGGCCTAAACATGACGTTGATCTTAACCTAGATTCTATTCGTGTGGTTGTTGATCCAATTGCGGCACGCAAGGCACAAATAAGGAAGCTGGCTCAGGATAAACGCTTTGGTGGTGCTATAGCTGCGTTGAGAAAGGAGAGGAGCTTGCTTCAACATGAAATTTTTGGGTTGACGGATAGGCAGGTTCGCCGTATTGAAGCAGGAGAACATGCTTCTCTAAAAAGTTTGGAGCTGCTCGCAAGCGCTCATGAAATGAGCTTAAATCAATATCTTAATGTGATAGCTCATTATGTGCATAATCCTAATTCGCCTTTGGCAAAGAAAATGGGTAAGTCAAAATCCGGCAAACTTAGTATCTAGATAAACGCTTATCCACAGCAGCAATATGCAAGAACTAAACGCCAGTCCTATCATTCTATTCCATTGAAATAATCAACAATCATAGGAAAGCTTCTTGAGAATTCTGTGAGTGCTTAGATTCTAATCTGACTATATGGTAGGGACAAATTCACGGATAATTTACTGGCTGACCTAGACTCTGCAGATAAAAAGCTAATCGTTGCTGCCATCGATGCTCTACGTAAAAATTTTCATCCAAACTGACATCAATTGGTGCAGTTTTTATGTGAATTAGGGAAAGTTTATCAGGGAATAAATATTGAGGCCTGCGACCCGTATAGAAGCTGGTTTGCCTAAATCCAGGATATTTTACTGGAGCTTAGACGCTTTGATGTTTCCATTTTCCCTGTTGAAATGACGCCATTGTCAGGACAGCGGCCACTACAGTCGACAATGCCATAGCTATCCAAGTACCATTAGCGCCAAGACCAACTTGAACAGTCAAGTACCAGGCAAGAGACAGTCTAAACACACAATAGCAAATAATGGTTATCATCATTGGTATCCGCGTATAGGCGGCTCCCTGCATAGCTCCAGAAAGAATGCACCATATTGTAAATGGCTCAGTCCAAGCAATCCAATAGAGATAATCTACAGTCGTTTTAGCTACAGCTGTATTAGTACTCATTAGACTAGCTATATTCGGAGCGAATAAATAGAGCAATACCGCAATAACAGCATTGATAGCCACTCCGGCATAAACCATTTTCCAAGTTGCTTGTGTCGCTCGTTCAATTTGATTGGCCCCCAAATTTTGCCCAACAATAATGGAAATAGCCGTACTTAAAGCAAACATTGGCAAAAAGACAACCAACTCTTCTAGCCGCCAACCGATTCCCCAGGCAGCTTGATTGACTGCCGGCTGATTAGTAAAAGTAAGAATAGAAAAGAGTCCAAAGCTTCCTAATATCAGCGCTATTTCTTGTATGCAGCCTGGCACACCTATTTTCATAATTCGCAATAGCCAATCTTTTGAAACGTCCCAGCGAAAAGAGTTAACTATATTCAAGCACGCTCTCATTTCGCAGTTTGCTAATTGAAAGAGGTTCCAAGCAAAGCAAATAGATCCCGATAAAATCCAAGATAGTCCAATGCCGCCAATTCCTATGTGCAGCGGATAAAGGCAAAATAGATAATCGAACAGAATAACCAGTACTGTGCCAAGAATAGTTGTTTCCATCGCGATACGAGCATTGCCAACAGAGCGAAATATTGATTGAGTAGTCCACAACAAAGTCGACGGAATATTTGCCACTAGAATAAATTTTAAATATTCCCAACCCTCTCGTTCAACCCCAGCACTGGCGCCGAGTATATTCATTAAACTTGTGCAGGTGGGCAGCCCTATACAGACAGAAATTAGGCTAAAAGCACCTCCCCAAATCAGGCTCTGCCGGGCCGCTTCTAAAGTGTTAACTGTGTCGCGCGCGCCATAGTATCTGCTTATCAATGCAGTAGCGCCTACTTGCAATGCAATAGTAAACATCATCATAAAATAACGAATTTGCCAACCAATTGCCATGGCAGCTTGAGCATTGGCGCTAAGTTTTCCGGCAACCCATGTGTCAAAAAAGGTGCCTATGCCGAAAGCACACATATTGATCATAATTGGCCATGTGAGAACCCAAATCACGGTCCACAGTGGACCGTGAATTATATGAAAGTCTTTTTCGATATCAGCGCTTGTGCCGGTGGACATAAATTTTTTGGAATGGCGATTTGTAAATTTAAATCATAGCGGAGAATCACTTAAACTTACAATAGTGAAGACCACTCCGGGCCTGTCATTTGAATTTCTAGAACTGTCATAGAAAATGACCATGCAAGGCAGTGGATTGGCCGATTTCCTATTCAAGAGACATTGTCTAGCTTGATGTGAGTGATAAGAATATGACTTTTATATCATAGTCCTAAATCGAAGTATCGGACACATTGACGTCCTTGTATCTTGTGTTGTAAATTGGCAAAATAGTTGGGACAGCTCTGAAATTATTATGGAACTATCACAGTTTAAATTAGCCTATAAAATCGAGTCTAATTTTATCAATTCTTACCGTAACATGCACAATTTGGATAATTCAGTGTATTGGGAAGATGAAACCACCGCCGGTTTCGTCTCCGGCTATCCGGTGCCTTATCTCAATTGTATTTTCAAATTTAATAGTGCTTCCTCAACCCCAGCTAATGAGATTCAAATTGCTCTCGCACCATTCAAACAGAGGCAATGTCCAATGTCTTGGTTTGTTGGGGTCCATACTAAAGAACCTGAGTTTGTCAAAACGACTCTGCAAGCCCAAGGGCTCAAGCCTTCTGGGGCTCTAGGAAACTATATGGGTATGGCTCTTGACACTAATAAGTTTTCTTACTCTCAGCCCGCAGAAGAACTAGAAATCACGGCAGTAGACGGAATATCAAAGATAGAAGATTTTCTCAAGCCATTTAAAATTGGTTTTCATGCTTCTGACAGGGTGGCTAAATATTACGAGCTATATATGGGATCTACCTTGAAACGTCCATCAAAGGAAGGTTCGTTCGTCGGTTATGTTAACGGTTCTCCAGTTAGTACTGCAGCTTATTACATTGATAGTGGTGTGGCACTGATTCACAGCGTGACCACGCTTCCTAATTTCCGCAAAAAAGGCTATGCCAGGCTTTTGAATGAAGCATGTATAGCCTCTGCAAGAAAGAAGGAAGATGTTCCAATAGTAATTTATGGCAGTAATATGAGTAATAATTTGTATCGCAGCATGGGCTTTTCAGACGTCTATGTCATGGATAACTATCTTTTTGATCCAAATACTAATTAGCGCAAACGGCACAATTCAACACCGGCTTCTTTAAATTGTTGCGTGGCTAATTCAAATTCTTCTTGCCAGCGTGGATTCTCACTATAAGGAGCAACTGCCCGTGTTATACCCGCTTGAATAACCATAGCTGCGCAAGCGGCGCAAGACATAAATGGCCAGGTATAAATAGTGCAATTATCCAAAGAACGAGCAGCAAATAGAATGGCATTTCGTTCACAATGCAAAAACATTTTGTATTTAATCTCTCGATTATCTATACGTTCTGGCAGGTCTTCGACGCCTTGAGCCAAGCCGTTATAGCCCACAGACACGATCCGCCGCTTATGGTCAACTATGACCGCGCCAGTTTGTGTACTTGGATCTTTTGACCAGCTAGCTATATGCTTAGCTAATTCAAGAAAGCGCCTATCCCATTTTTCTTTATCTTCGTTTGTCATTTTTGTTTGCTGTTAGATTGTTCAATATTTTCTCGTTAAGCCACCATCAACGATAATATTAGATCCGATCATATGATCAGAAAAGGATGAAAGTAAAGCACAGATCACAGAGGCAATATGATCGGGATCGGCATAATGTCCAAGCGGTATATTCTCTGGGCTGTCTTCTGGTGGCACCTTGCTTGGATCTCTATTCTCTAAATTTTTGCAAAACCGTTCGGTTAGGGTTCCGCCTATCGACAATGTATTAATATGGATACCTCGTTCGGCAAGACCAAATGATATTGTTTTTGCTTCTGCAAGCCACGCTGATCTGATGGCTCCGCTCAATGAAAGCGTTGGAAATGCCTGCACACCAGCTATGCCAGAAAGCAGGACAATTTTACAGCCATGAATTGCTCTGGGCAATAACTCGCGCAATAAGCTCAATGGACCGATAAAGCAAGCTTCCCATGCTTGTCGCCAAAGATTTGCATCTGGTATCAATTCAGACGTTTTCGGAATGCTTGGATAAATTACGACGATTTTGTTGATTGAGAGTTCACTCGACCCGAGATCTTGTATGCTCTGATTCTGGGCTTCAGACAAACCGAATTTGACAGCTTGATAAAGTACATCTGGAGAGCCAATAATGCGCAACTTCTCGCTTAGAGCGGCTAACTTATTATCATCTCTCGATATGATTAGCAAGCGTGTCTGCTCGGCAGCCAACTGATGGCAGACGCGTCTGCCTATGCCACCGGTTGCTCCTGTCACCATTGTGTAAGCCTGACTGTTTTTACTCAAAGGTATCTCCAATTTGGATACGAGCTCAACGTAACTTCTGTCCTTGCACTAATTTATAAATCTAAAAGCTGAGGACTATTATTCTCCAACAGAAATGTCTGATCCGACTCTCGAGCGAGAAACTTAACTTGCACAACCGGTGACTGGCAACAAGTTGGCAACATCAGCGAGCGTTTGGCATTCAGACTCCGAACCGCTTGTGCTAACTTATTAGCGTATGCTAATAAAATTTCGTCAGAGCCTGGCGTCGCTGAATTTACAAAAGCAGACACTTTTCTATTCTTTTCGACTGTAATATCTAACCATATGCAGCCTCCCTTTGGTATATTCTTGCCTGCTTTTTGGGAAATAGTCTGAAAAATAGTGTTATACCAAGCGCGCCACTGGTTGACACAGATCATGTATTGACCATTTGTTTTCAACTTTTGAAATTGTTCTGTAATAGCTTGATTATCGGCATTTATGATGGTGGGAGTAAATTCTTCCAGATAGGCCCCATTTAAGAATCCGACCTTTGCCCACAAATAAGTACCGTCTTTCTGAGCCGCTAGAGATTTCTGCACACTCTTTTTATCTAGTAAAGGCAAAATCCCCTTTTTAGCCTCGACAGTAATATTTGATTCCAAGTTGTTTTTCACTTTACTTTCGTTAATGGCGTACTCTTCCAGAGCTTCATTACCAGCAAAGCCTCGATTTGTACCACAGCAAAAAAGCAAAATAGCTGTCAGAAGCGCATAAACAGTCTTTTCTCCTAATCGTTTAAAATTGCTAGAATTCATTGTCTATTAACCTACTTTGTCTCTTTGATATCATCGTTATATTATATGCAATATTGAAATTAGTCGTCTTGGCTCTCACTAGGTTTTTGGGTTGGAATGTTAACTGTATTTTTTGCAGAATCTTCTTTAGGCTGCAAAATCACACCATGAACCGACCACCATATAGGTGGTAAGCAATATTTGCAGGGGACAAAATGTGCCTCAATCGCTTCTTTGCGGAAATGGAATCGAACAAGGTGCGACTTGCTAATACACATGCCAAAGGGGCAGCTTGGTCGATGGAATTTGTGAGAAAAGCTATTACCGTAATACTTGTATGGTAAGGGCTCTTCTACTGCCCGCAAAGTTTCTTGAGCTGAAACAGTTCGATTAAACTCAAACCAAGCTAATAGCGCGATTACCAAAGCAGGCATGTGGCGATGAAAAGTCTTAAAACATCTCATGTAGGAGCTTTTATAAGAAGGAACATTTTACTAAACGCAATTGCTAGTAAAAAAGTTCAAATCAAATATTAAGAGCGAATGTTATTACAGATCTAGCTATAAGTACGCCTGCCGGCGGTAACCAGTTCTTTATCGAAATTTCTCAGTCGCATGCGATCTTCTACACCAATAATCCAACCGGATAAAAGGTCAAGATGCCCTCTGCCACGTTTTCCTAGGCGGGTTCTGTGAAATTTCAGTTGGCGATAATACTTCAGTAAAACAGTAAATAGTCTGAATAATGCTTCACTCTGATTAGCGCCGTAACAGTGCAAACCAAGCTCAGGCACGCAGGCCACGGTTTTCTTGCCCACGGTCCACAACTTTGCCGACATATTGCCATTGCTCCAGGGCAAAGAAACAGTTTTAGCTTCATTAGCTGCATTTGATTTCATCAAGTGCCTCCCCATTAGGTCGTCGACACTCAGTGCCATTCCTTTAACCAGTATAGCTCTTTATGCTGGGGCGTCCAGAGGCAATGCATAATTTGCAATTGATTATTGATAATAACCATAAAGAGTGATTTCCCTACTAATACTGTCTATGCAAAAGGTAGTCTGGCAACATTTTTATTGACTTATCTATCGTATATCTGATGGACTGGGCATTTTCTAATAGAATCCAGTTAATAAAAGGACGGCTCCTGAACCAAATCATTTGTTTCCTAGCTAACTGGAAATTGCTTTTTATGCATTGAGCGCAAGCTTTGTCCAGAGACTCTTCGTTATTTATGTGCGGAATAAATTCTTTATAGTTAATAGAATTGCTTAATATAGCTCGATAATTTGAGTTTTGCCAGAGACGAAAAATTTCTTCTAGTAAACCAAACTGCAAATGCTTTGCAAGCCTGTCAGTGATTATTTCTTTGTGCAAGGCTCTATCACTCCAGTTCAAGCCTATCCACGTTGTCTGGAAAGGTGGTTCAACCCGCACGGCTATCTGAGAAAATGGTTTCTCGCTAATCATAGAAACCTCGAGTGCTCTAATTATTCGTCTACGATCGTTAATATTTAATCGTGCTGCTGAAACGGGATCTATTTCGGCCAATCTGGCGTGAATTTCTGCATTACCTTTTTGCGATGCTAATTCTTCTAATTGTGCTCTTAATTCAAGATCTGGTTTGACAGCAGGAATTTGTATTCCCTCCAACAATGCGCGCGCATATAGGCCGGTTCCACCGCATAATATGGGTAATTTGTTTTGAGCAATTATTCTTTTGATAGCATCTGTGGCCGTCTCTAAATATTCAGCAACGCTAAAAAATCTAGTTGGTTCTATCAAATCTAAAGCATGGTGCTTAATTTGATTTTGTTGCTCAATCGAGGGCTTGGCAGTACCAATATCCATCTTTTTATAGATTGTGCGTGAGTCCAAGGCTATAATTTCGCCGTTAAACGTTTTAGCCAGTTCGATACTTAAATCTGTCTTGCCTGTGCATGTCGGTCCAACAATTGCTACTACCGCAGCTCTAGTTTGAGAAGTCATAGAAAAGATTCTGTTTAGAAAAAAGCATCGCTAATCATCAAACCTGCAAACAGCATGCTGAAGAAATAGGCGAAAAATAGACAAGGTGGCAAAATTAGAATGATCCCTAACGTTTTAAAACGTCCTAGCTTAAGCACAGAATCAAAGGCAAAAAGCTGAAGCAGCAGAAACCAAATTGATAAGCACCATGAAAGTGTGTCACCTAATTCAGTGGCATTAGAAAGACAGGTTGCTACACCTTTGAACACTAATGGAACAAAAGCCCAACCGGTAACTAAATAGTGCGATCGTAAGGACGCTTGTTGTTTCAAGAAAGCGGCGAGAAGAAATAGAAAGAAGATAAGTACAGACCAAAAAAACAGCTTTCCTATAACTGAGCAGAATATATTGAGCGCAATGGCGGAAGCAATAATTGTTGAAGAATTGATACCGGTTGTGCTTTCTGCTAACGCGGCTAAAAAGACAATCATAACTGGACCTAAAAGTGACGATATTCCAGCAGAGTGTGTACTGATCAGCGCGTCAAAAGTCTTAATAGGACTGATCAATATCCCGTAAAAAACGTCGATGATATTATCTATCGGTATGGGTTGATTTAACGCACTGGTTTCTGTCGAATTCTCACTCATCGCTTGTCACTTAGGGCATGAGCCACAAAGGCTGATGATAATACTTTGATTTTAGAGATTCCGGTATCAAAAGACTCAATCCTATCTGATCATAAGCTGCTGCCTGGGCAAAAGGCAGATTCTCGCCTCCCATAACAGATTCCAATAAAGTAGCAAGGCGGCTGCGTGGACTAGCTTCTTTCACTGGAAACTTTAACAAGTTGCCATAACGCTCTTTGCAAATATCTTGTAAAAGATCAATTGCAGTGGTGTAGCTGCCTAATTTATCTACCAGATTTAATTTTAAAGCTTGACGACCAGAATAGATTCGCCCGTCAGCGAGTTTTCGGACAGTGTCAATGGGCATCTTGCGGCCTTGCGCAATTTCATTGGTGAATTGATCATAAGCATCTAATATGAGCCCTTGTAATAGCGCTTTTTCTTCTATTGTCATTGCTCGGTAAGGAGAACCGATGTCTTTAAATTGTCCGGATTTTATCACTTGCGGCTGTAATCCCAATTTATCGCCCAATCCTTTAAGATTGATAGTAGACATAATCACACCGATAGAGCCAGTGATAGTGCCAGGGTTGGCCACTATTTTGTCAGCATTACAAGAGACATAATATCCTCCCGAAGCTGCAACATCTCCCATTGAAACAACAACCGGTTTTTTCTCTTCTTTCAAAGCTTTGATTTCGTCTGCTATTTCTTGACTGGTTGGTACAGTGCCGCCAGGACTATCGATCCTGAACAGCACGCCTTTTATATGATCGTTTTTAACTGCTTTGCGTAATTGCTTTAATACTGCCCCTGCACTGTTCTTTTTAGAGAAAAGGGATGACTCGTCCTCACCATCGGCAATGATGCCTGACAAACGCACCACAGATATGTGATCGTAATCAATATAATTTGATAAAGATTCCGATTTATTAGCCACATCATGGCTTTCTTCGGTGGAAGTTCTTCTGCTGACGCCCAAAATACTAACTGGAATAGCTATTAAGCACAGAGCCAAGATCGTGAGAGAAATCCAACGCTGATTAATTTGCATATATTCTTATGATTGCGGACAGAGGCTCGAAGCAGTTTGTGTTTTATCTGGTTGAGAGCTAAAGTCACCAATAGACTTCCCTGTTTCGCCATTTATACCGATACTATCACCGGCAATATTTTTAAGTCTTTCTCTTTCTTCTACAATTTGCTTGTCCAGTTTAGCTACCGCTTCCGGTCCTGATAAATCCACTAGATTTTGTCGGTGGTGCTGCAAGTCATCAGCAACAGCATCCATGTCTCGTTGCTGTTTACGTAATGTATATTCCATTTCTAATTGCTTAGCAGCATCTTGTCCTGCTTTGGCTTCGTTCACCATATTTTGTAAATCTTGCAAGTCGTCTGCGGCGCGACCTAAAGTATTGGAGCACTTTTTGTATTGCCTGTAAAACGCTACCAACTTGTCACAGGTTGTTCGAACCATGGTATACATCATTATTTCTTCTTCTTGGCTGAGCTTAGCCTTCTTATCCGCTCTGCTCTGACTGATACCTAAAGCAGTTTGAATCATACTGCTTCCCATGCTGGCTCCAGCAAAGGTGCCGATGCTCGGGCTCATCATAGACATTGCACCTAGTCCACCAAAGGCAGCAGTGCTCAACATCTTAGCTAATATATTTGTTAAATGAGCAGAATTAGAGGTTGGCTGTAATTTTTGCACAATAAATTGGATATCAGGAGATCTAGTAAGTGTCGCTTCCCAAAGATCAGCTAACTGTGCTTTTTCAGCTTCTCCAACAGCGCCAGCTTTTTGTTGAGCTTCGCCATCTGATTGCATTAAGGCCAGCGGTGCTACTTTTACAGCAGCAGCTTGATCTACCAATGAACCTTTGTCTGCTTTATTATTCTTATGATTTTTATTGCCTTTTATGCTTTGTGCTTGCAAAACATTGGCATCGCCATTTCTCGGTAGATAGTCGGTCGTGCTCACAGTTGATTTCAGCACAGCGCCACTGTCACCATTGCTATCTTGTTCTGTTGGTTGAGCAGTAGCGGTAGCAGCATCATTAAGTTTTAATGGGCTTAAATCTGACGAATCTGTGCTATCCAATAGTTTTTCACTTTGGGCATGATTATCATTAGTTGCTGGTCCTGCACCATCAAACAATTTCTCATAAGACGGCGATAACATAGAAGTGTCTTTTGACGAAGATAGCAAACTTAAGGCTTCCACCGAATTTGCATTCAATAAACTATTCAGAACCGAAACTAAAAGCAAGCTGCTGCATACGACTGCTTTAGTTCTCTTATTTCTATTAGTAAGGGCGCTCAATTTGAGCAAAACATCACCGTAGCTTTTTCGATAACAAACCCGTTAATTTTATTGGCAAGCAGCGCTCAATATAGCATACCTGCATTACTTTACAAGTAGCCATTTTCTAACTTAAAACTAGTACAAGCATTGACAATAAAACGATAATTTGGCCAAGCTGATCAAAGGCAAAAGGAATTGAGCCAAACACCGCGCTGCCAAGAGATAACAAATACCAAAACTTAAATCCTAGAGCAAGAAAGATTAGTGATATTAAAAATGTTTTGTTAAGGGAAGATTTACTTTGTTTGTTCGAAAATATTGGTGCCGGTGCAATTTCTTCATCGGAAGGAAGCAATGAATTTGCTCCAGACAATTTTTCTAATTTAGTTTTAGACGGACTGTTTTTATTAGCTTGGGTCAACTTATTAATGCCAGTAATTGATAAAGGCGCGACAAAGCTTTCTTTTCGTTCAATGTTATCAGGCTTATTAGGCATTGCTTTACTAGGTTGTGCAGTGGCAGCACCTAATAATGCACCTAACCGATTACCTTGTCCGGTTGGATTTTCTACTACTTCATTTTTAGCAGGCAATGGCACTTTTGCTTGCAGAAGCGGAGATCGCAAAGACTCATATTCCTCTTCTTGCGAATGAGTCTCTTCTATGTAACTAGCGCTGAAACTACTAGAGCTCGGTCCGTCAAGCACTGGTGAATGCAGACGCGATTTTTCGATGTGGTTTTGAGAAACTGGTTTAGACTGAATATTTGGAACGTCATCATAGTCTTCTGTTTTGTCAGGATACGGGTTAACAAAATGATTTTGTCCATCCAACAAAGGGGAATGCAAATTATTATGTGAAATGCTGTTTTGTCCACCCAAGAAAGGTGACTGCGAATTATTATGCGCAGGGTTATTTTGTCCGTCTAAGAAGGGAGAATGCAAATTACTGCGTGAAGGGTTATTTTGTCCGTCTAATAAAGGCGAATGTAAATTATTACGTGCAATGCTGTTAGAAGGACCGCTATTGACTGTCCGCGTTTTAACATCTTCAAACCCTAAGGGCTTATTTAACGGTCTATTTCTGTTGTTGTCTGCCTGTTCATTTATGTCCAACATAGGTGAATGAAGCTTGGCTGAGTTGTTAAGATTTGGTTGTGGCAAATTAGCAGCTGGCAAAATGTTAGCCGTTGTTTGAGCATTGGGTGTTTTCGGTATTAAACGCTGACCACATTCCACGCAATAGAGTGATCTATCTTCATTATTTGCCTTACAAATGGAACATTCGATCACTTTACGACTCCTTGAAACGAGTTTTCTTAACAGTTATTAGCATAATACTAGAGCGCATGGTTTTGGGACCTGTTTTCAGTTTAAGGCATTTAAGGGCAATATGGGCTTTAGATAAATGAACATCTCAATTTAAGCGAATAAAATTTTCAGAATATCTAATCTTCGCTTTATTAGTCACTAAGGCGTGCTAGACTGACGGGGCTTACCGCTTGACTGCTTCCTTTAGCTCGGTTTAAAGAACATTGGCTGATCAAGCTTTATTTATTTGTATGACTAATTGGGGAAAAATTCATGCTCTTTCAAACCAAGTTGGATCTGAAGGCCTATTTCCCTTTTACTCAGTATGTCTTTTATGGGCAGCACTTTATACTTTTGTCCACTTGGCTATGCCGTAGCTGATGATCTTAATTTCAAGGTTTATAACCCGAGTGACAATAATACCACTGGCACTACGACCGATGCTGCTGAAACAGGCACGCCTACTAAGCCAGCTGGCAGCTTAGAAAGCAGTCCGAGCCAAGGTATGACTGAGGAAAAACCGATAAATGACGTTAATCAAATACTGGATCAAGCCGATAGCACTGCAAATGCAAGTCTGAAGCCTGGTATGGAAAATAGTAAAGATCAAACTACCGAGGATAAGCCAAGCGAAGTAAAAACCGAGGAAATAAATAAGACTGAAGCTAACAGCTCTGCCGAAGACGAAGGGAAGACAAAAATATTGCAGGGATATGTTCGTGTAGTGCCTAGCGGTACTAAAATTTCAATCATAATGGACACAGCAGTCGATAGCGATACCAGTCAAGAAGGAGACGAATTTTCTGCCCGTACTGCCGAAGATCTCACCATAGATGGTACTACCGCTGTGCCGGCAGGTTCAATTATAAGAGGCAGAATAGCCACTTTGAATGCCCCCAAACATTTAAACCGCTCAGGCTCCGTAGCTCTAAAATTTGATAGTGTAACCACTCCAGATAACAGACAAATACCGTTAGTAGCCAATCTAGTAGCTCGTGGCGGGGTTGTCCATGCTCGCCGTGGTCTAAAGGATATTGCCATTGATTCGGGCACTTTTTCTTTACCGACGCTGGTAGGCTTGGGCATCGGTGCTGTTGCTGGTCATAGCTCGAGTTCTGTGGGAGTCGGGGGCGGCGTTTTGATTGGGGCCGCTGTGGGAGCCGCAATTGGCGTATGCATATTAATGGCAAAGAAGGGTAAAAGGGTTGATGTTCGTCCAGGCGATGAGCTTAAAATTGAATTGGCCGAAGACTTGCATATGCCAACGATGTAGATCCTGATTAGTCAAACAGAGAAACTTCTATCCAAAATACTAGATCAAGCATAGGTTTAAGGATGGAAACATGAGTTTTACGCTTCTATTAGGGCCCTATCATGTTATACTTTAGACTTTCTTATGTAAGTTTTAATAGAGTCTGATGATAATTCGATGACTAGTAGTTCAGCCGGTAATGCAAGCTATTCACAAACGCCTCGCGATCCTAATTTAGCTGCTCTCCTTTCGATACTTCCTGGTATGGGTCAGCTCTATAACGGACAAAGCCGCAAAGGCTTGCTATTTTTTGGCGTTACCGCAATTAATTCATTTATTTTCTTACTAATGCTTACTTGCAGATATCTAGTTAGCGCATTGGTGAGTTTTGGTCTTGCTTCGCATATGAGACCGAATTCCGGACTGTTATCAACCTTGCAGACTTTGCAATTCGGATCGACTTTATCGTTAATTATTTTGGGTTTAGAGCTGGCATTTATTATTTATGCTATACGCGATGCCTATGATAATGCCGTATTCCATCAACGTCGGCAGATTTATCCTGAATATGCTTTGGAGATGCCTGAGGCAACAAGCAGTTCTTATGTGTTGCACTTTGCCCTTTTGATTCTATTTTTTGTTTTCGCCCTGTTTTTTCTCAAGCAAAGCAAGCCTCCTGCTCAAATTACAGATATTGAATTCGTCCAAAATCAGCAGACCACTAAGAGAATTATTCATGCTGAAAGGAAAGCCGAACACAATTCTGAGGCAGCTGGCAAACACGAAAATAAGCCGGTAGTTGCGCCTTCTCCAGCTCCTAAAGCACCGAGCAAAGCGGCCCCTAAAGCTGCTCCGAGACCGGTTGCTAAGCCGACACCCGCCCCTCAACCCACGCCGCACCCCGCTCCCCATCCAGCCCCACACCCTGCTCCTCATCCAAGTCCGGTGGCTAAGCCAATGCCCATGCCATTTCCTTTTACTATGCCTCATCTAACAGCTGCACCCACACCCACGCCTACAGCTAGGCCAATGCCAAATCCTTCGCCGGTTGCTCGTCCGAATGCTGCGCCAGGCAACCCCACTCCTTCTCCTATGCCCGCACCTTCTTTGTCTCACGGTAAAGGCAATCCTAGTCCCGCTCCTGCGCCCAGAATCGGTACAGGCCCTATTATTACCGGTGCTCCAGGACCGGCTCCTGTTGCGGTAAACCCTGGTAATGGCGGCGGCAGTCCGACGCCTGTCCCCGTAGAGGCTGGCAGTTCTGGTGGAAAAGCTGGACAAGGTGGCGCCCCAGCTCCAGCCCCGGCGCCTACTCGTGGCGGTGGCAGTCGTGGCGGAGGAAGCTCTGGTCCGGCAATTGTAGTTGCTCCATCTTTACCCAGGGCCCCTGGCGGTGGTGGCGAAGGTATAAGGGGTAATCCGGATGCCAATAATAATCCTGGCAAAGAACCCTCAGTGAAGGCCCAGGCCGATGTTGATTTTGGTCCATATATGGCAGACTTACAACGCCGCATTAAGCGAGCTTGGTTTCCCCCTAAGGGTCAAGAATCGAGAAGAGTCGTTGTTATATTTAAAATTCACAAAGGTGGCGAATTATCTAATTTACGTTTAGATCACTCTTCTGGCGTAGCATCTGCTGACCAGGCTGCATTAAAAGCGGTAGAAAATGCTGCACCATTTAGACAGTTACCAGCTGGTGCTGCTGACGACGTCGATATTCAATTCACTTTTGACTACAATGTTTTCAGCGGTGGCGGCAGTGGATTATTTAGAAGGTTCTAGGTAGAATTCATTCAAGTTAAAATTTTTAAGCAGGAGCAATAGATGGATAGCAAATTTTTAGACTACTTTTTTCAGTTCTTCGTACATGATTGGTTTGCCTCCATACCTATTTTTATATGCTCCGTACTTACTATTGGTGTAGCAATTGAGAGATATCTCTATTTTCAGAAAAATAGTCGCGATGTGCGAGCATTCCTTTATCAATTACAAAGAGATCTTGAAAGTGATAATTTGCAAAAAGCGCAAGCTACTTGTAGTCGACTTGGTGGAGTAATTGGTGAGGTGGCTGAAGAAGGTGTGCGACTCATCGCTGACCAGAAACAAGATTTTTCCGGTGCCTTCGACATCACAGTTGCTCTGGTTACCCGTAAATTGGAAAAGCATATTTCAATTTTAGGAACCATTGGTGCGACTTGTCCGTTCTTGGGATTATTTGGCACGGTGGTTGGTGTTATCTTTACTTTAGATGAGCTAGGCGCATCTGGCGGCGGCACGCCCACTGTAGTTTTAGGTGTTGCTAAGGCGCTTGTTGCTACCGGTTATGGTTTAATTGTTGCCATTTGCGCTGTAATTTTGAATAACTGGTATTCAAACTGGGTGAAGAATTTTAGTGACGATTTTCACCTACTTAAATTTCTCTTCCTACGCTTTGTAGGTGGCGAAACCGTTGGTCATGCCCGCTAGTTAAGGTTAAGGTGGTGATTAACCATGGCTATGGGTTCAGGAAGTGGTGACCAGTTTACTGAGATAAACGTCACACCACTTACAGATGTATTTCTGGTTTTACTTGTTATTATGATTTTAATTGCTCCTCTTATTGATAAATCCGAGCTGAAAATTAAGCCACCTGAAACGAGGCACGCTAAAAAGCCCGACGAAAGTAAGGGTATATCCATTGATATTGATAAATCTGGACACATAGCTATCGGTGGGCGCACTTTAAGCAATAACGATCCTGCTACGATCGAGCAAGCTATTGCAGATTTTCGCAAAAAAATTGGCAATAAAGATATTTCTTGTACAGTTAATGCCGATGGGGACTGTAAAGAAAAGGATGTTGTGAATATTATGACGGGTGCAGCTGCTGCCGGAATAACCCGTATGCGAGTTGCCACAATCCAAGCCAGTCAATATTAAGGATAAAACGATATAAGCAGCAGATTCAGCGATTGCGACTAGCAACCGGCAGTGGAGTGTTTAAATAAAGAAAAACTTTAGAAACCAGTTTCAAAAAATATCGGAATCAATTGCATTGCCAGTCCTAACTCTCCATCAATTGCCAGTACCCCAGACAGGGCAGCTGTCATCGCTGAAAGTCGGCCATTTATTATAGATTCGAGATCATGAGCATCTACTGAAATAAAGCAATTAGCATTTTGTTCATCTTTGCCATTAGTTTCATTACCATAGGGCACAAAGTCACATTTTCCGTCGTTTATTTTTACCAACCAATTTCCACCTTCTTCGCCACGGACCGAAATTAGGTAAGTTGCATTAAGATTACGCGCAGCATCAGATTTGAAGCGCTTTTGTAATTGGTCAATAATTTGATTAGCAGGCACTAGCAAAGCCTCATAAGTTGAGATAATGTAGAACGAAATTATACCTGACACCCAGGACTGATTGTATGTCTAGTGTATTCAAAAAAAACAAATTTACTAATATCAGTAATATTTTGCCTAAAGTTGCTGAAAAACTAGGTCTTGACAGGCGCTTAAATGAACAAGCGCTTTTTTATTTGTGGCCATCGATATTGGAAGAAGTTTATGCGAGCCGATCCATACCTTTATATATTGATAATAATTATTTTCTATTAGTAGCTGTAAAAGATAGCAGCACCGCTCAGGAATTATCTTTCATAAAGCCAAAACTTATTAAAAAACTAAAAGAAGTAGCCAAACAATTGGATTTGAAAATCGAAGGTTTACGTTTCGATCTAAAACAGTTTCATTCGGTTCGCCAGCAGCAATTGGAGAAGCTTGAAACCGACGCGATAATCAATGCTGCGGAGGAGGAATTGAAAGCATTCAGCTTGACGCGCGCCGAATCTGATGAAATACAGCATTTTAAGACTGAAATGGAAAGAGTGATGGCTTTGGAGCCCTTAAGTGTGCCTAATACCAGTGCACTTCCCGAAAGACTGGTCAATTTAATAGAAAAACAAATACGCTTAAAGAAATGGCATAAAAGCCAAAATTTACCATTTTGTAAGCAATGCGATGAACCATTGGTCCAAAGGGGAGTGCTATTATGCCATTACTGTTTGCAGCAGAAGCAGACAGGCTCCCAATATGGTAATAAACATGAATGAGTCCTATGTTATTATCTAGGGCTCGTCTAAGTGGCAAAATTGGATTTTCGTAATTAGAGCATCGTGATTAGACTGCAGAATGTTCATAAAAACTATGGTGGCTGCCCCGCCTTGACCAATGTCAATTTGCACATTGCTCCGGGAGAATTCGCATTTTTAGTGGGACCATCAGGTGCAGGCAAATCAACATTAATGCGTCTTTTATATAGAGAGGAAGTGCCTACCACCGGTACAGTTTTTGTAGGCGGAATTAACCTGACTCGCTTGCGTCCCAATCAAGTACCTCTTCTGAGGAGAAAACTTGGTATCATTTTTCAAGACTATAAGCTTTTACCACGACAAACAGCATTTGCAAATGTAGCTTATGTCTTAAGAGCATTAGGCGTTGATGAGCGAGAAATCACTCGTCGCGTTACAAGCGCCCTGTGTGTTGTAAATCTGGAAAATAAGGTTGAAGCGTACCCGGATGAATTATCAGGTGGAGAGCAGCAACGAGTTGGCATTGCCCGGGCCATAGTGAACGGACCACCTGTGCTTTTGGCTGATGAACCAACAGGAAACTTAGATCCGGCCACTTCTTTAGAGATTGTGCAATTGCTTGCCCGCATCAGTGAACGCGGCACAACAATACTAATATCAACTCACGACCAATTTATAGTTAATGCTATGCGCAAAAGAGTTATTGCCTTGCGACAAGGTGAAATCTCAAGTGATGTCGATAGCGGTCTCTATGATGCAGAACCAACTGCCATGCAAAATATCGAAGGATAGTCATGAAGCAATTACGCATTTTTAAATCAATCATCGTAGAAACATGGCTGGGACTCAGGCAGAGTGGTTGGTCAAATTGGCTAGTAATCAGTATTTTAGCTATTGCTTTAACCATATTTGGTGGCATCTTACAGGTGACAATTTCATTGCAAAATCTTGTTTCTTCATGGGGCTCGCAACTAGAAATATCCGCTTATCTCAAAGACGGAAACGATCCTAAATTAATAGCCAACGAGATTAAGCAAATCCCCGGCGTAGACAGCGTTGAAATAATACCTAAAGAAATCGCTTGGCAAGATATGCAAAAGTCCTTACATGTAGCTTCTGTAGTTAACCCCTTGCCCAATACCCTGCACGTAAAAGTAATCTCCAGTAACAAGGTAGAAGATGTAGCCTCGCGCATTAAGTTATTAGGTTCAGTGGAACACGTGCGTTTTCCTTTGAAAGTAGCAAGACGTCTGAATCAATTTCGTCAATTCATAGAAATAGCTGGTTTGGCGCTGACCACTGCTCTGACCGTAGCTACTCTTACGGTCATTGGTAATACCATTCATCTGGTTATACAAGCGCGCCAAAGAGAAATAGAAATTTTAAGCTTGATGGGTGTTAGCCCCTCTTATATTAAATCACCCCTAATATTGCAGGGTGCTTCTTATGGAGCTATTTCAGGGCTTTTGGCAATAGCTGTTTTGTGGGCAGTCCATTTATATATCAATCCATTAATAACTGATCAATTACTGGGCTTTGCTCCTCTCGTTTCAAAAAGTATGGAAGTAAGCATTATGCAAACGTTTGCTGTCTTAATGTTATTAGGAGTAGCTGTTGGCGCAGGTGGTAGCTGGTGGACTTCTGGACGTTATATAAAAGTTTAGCTGTTTATTGAAGAGTATGCTGCCTTTAAAGATAGTCATTACCCACCGTACTGGCGGTTATTATTTTATTCTGGTTTCAGAATATCGTCTCAAGGGTAAATTGACTTAGCTATCAGTAAAAGGACAATTTATATGACATTGAATGCTGGTGGGTCTTCTTCTCCCCTCGATAATTTGCAAATTGCTGCGCCTTGTAATGGTTCTTGGGATGGTATGACAGGTGATGAGCGACTTCGTTTTTGTCAGTCGTGCAAACTCAAGGTTTACAACATTTCTGAAATGAAAAAGAAAGAGGCTGAGGAACTTATAAATAAGTCTGAAGGCTGACTATGTGTTCGGTTGTATAAGCGTAAGGATGGTACTGTTTTAACCAATGATTGTCCCGTAGGACTGAGAACTTTAAAGCGATTTGTTCATGCTAAAACAGTCGGATTAATTGCTTTCCTTTCAAGTACTCTTCTGTCAGGTTGTACTACAGGTGGGGATAACAGCCACCTGCAGGGTCAAGTTATGAGGCCGGACCTAATAAAGGCAAAGTTGTCTATGCTATAAAAAATATTTCGGCTGGAAAAATTATTTCTGCAGAAGCAATAGAAGAAAGGGAAATGCCGGTAGATAAAGTACCCGTGGACTTAGTGGATAGTGCATCTTTCGTAGTGGGAAAAGTGGCGAAAATCGAAATTAAAGCAGGACAAGTTATTTGCCTACATGACTTGCGCTAGTTTTCCACAATAAGCTGACTCTACCTCTCAAGATATATTTATGCATGTGTCTGTTCTTCCTTCATGATACTGACTATCTCGATGATTCTTTTAAGACTGGCCAACTCGTATTTTTGGATCTACTGTTGTGTTATTTGCAATTGCTTACCTAGTTCATGCTAACAATCGACCACTTTAACGTTCGATTGTTCAAGCTAGTTGCTTTGAGCAAATGATGATTAGTTTTTGATGAACTAGGGCTACTTCTAGGTACCGATGACCAACAATGAAGTGATATCATTTAGCAGCCCGAGTCAATGTGGCAATTATTATCAAAAACATTGACTGCTGGTGGTATACCAGTTATCGACGTCTATTGCCCCGCTCAGCCCAGTCCGTGCAAGCTTCCAGTTTCTGAGCATTACCGCCTAATATAAGAAACTGCCGCAGATCTTTGGGCATTATACATATAGCCTGCCCTTCCGGCAATGTTCAGAGAATCATCACTATTGGTTGCTTCAGGGTAACGATTGAACAAAGTTCTTAAAGTTTTGATGGCTTCATCATTATTTCCCTGCTTCACTTGGTTTAAAGCTAAACAGTCTAAGGCAAGTGCTCCGCCTCTTCGATTATCATGATCTAGTCTCTCAACTATTCCACTTTCGTAAGAACTATTATCAGCATAATCCTTCAGAGCTGTTAAGTTACCCACTTGCGAAGCTGCTTTGATCTCATCATGAAGCCGACCAAAAGTGCGGTTTCTAGCCGAATCTAATTCGCCTTCAGCTAGGTTCTTATAAGTTCCCCATAATTCTTTGGTGCTCTCAAGATTATTGAATGTTTTACTGAAATCTTGATTGAACCACGCGCCAGATCTCTTCACTATTTGTTGAAATTCTGGATGCTTAGCCCATTCAGGAAAACGTTCTAATGCCTGTGTTAAATGTTTTTGTGCCCACGCTAGATCCCCTGAGTTAATTTCTCTATTTATGAGCTCCTTGCTTTGCTTCTTTGCTCTTTCTCTTCCGTCACCACCTGAAACATAATCTTGGCGTATATTTTCTTCAAGTTGCAATCGCTCCCTTGGCTCAAGTGGTTCTGGTCCTTTATTACCGAATTGTTCGAATCTTCTATCTTTTGGGTTTCCATCATCTGGTCTTTGCGGTGCATCATTGAATGCTAATTCCAAAGTTGATAGTCGCTTGCTGGCGGCCACCCCGGAGGTAGTGGCAGTGCGCCAGATTTCTAAGTCCTGATGGTTGTTAATCCCAGCACTTGGTTGGCTGCCCGAGTTCTCAGTGATAGGAGATGATTTATCTCCTGTGTCATTTTCAAGATATAATTCATTGCTCATAGGGATTTTCTCCAACAGTTAGCTAACAATTGTAATTAGTAGTTGTGTGATCGGTGTGAGCAATTATCGAAAATTGTATAGAAAACAACAGATGACAAATTGAAATATAATTTGGGATCTTTATTAACTGCTTATTTGTGAAGAGGCAGCAGGGCCAAGTTATGAGGTCAGACTTTTACAGTTGTGTATATATCTATACGTCGAAGCCGAAGAAAAAGTTCGATATATGCATTTCAATTTGGAAGGACTGGTCAGGCTTAGCTGCTTGCAAAATGCAGCCTTTTTGCTAGCTAAGTTGATGTAATGTGGGTGTTTGATAAATAGAGTAATATAAAATTGAATCAGTGGAGAAGGAGTAAAAGTATTAATGCCTTATGTGGCTGAGATTAGCCGGATAAATCCTTCTTGCTTTCTATTCTTGATTGATCAGTCAGGTTCTATGCAAGATCCTTTTGGCGGAGCGCTCAAGACAAAGTCGAAGGCACTCAATTTGGCCGATGCGGTTAACAAACTTCTGCAAAATCTTGTCATTAAGTGCACCAAGTCAGAAGGTATTCGCGACTATTATTATGTAGGTGTAATTGGATATGGTGGCGCGGCAGTCAAATCGGCATTTAAGGGCGCTTTAGCAGGAAAAGACTTTGTGCCAATTAGCGAAATTGGCAATCACCCCGCCCGTCTAGAAGAGCGAAAAAGAAAGTAGATGATGGTGCTGGTGGCCTCCTTGAACAAACAGTGAAATTTCCTGTTTGGTTTGACGATGTCGGGGCCGGTGGCACTCCTATGGTTGAAGCGTTTCAGCTTGCTAATATAGTTCTTGTTAAATGGCTCATGCAACATCCTAATTGCTTTCCGCCCATAGTAATAAATATTTCCGATGGCGAATCGACCGATGGCGACCCTTACCCAGGTGCCCAAGACTTAATGACTCTTTTTAGTAGCGACGGCGGCGTTCTATTGTTCAATTTGCACTTATCTTCTTCTAGCCAATCACCGATTGAATATCCCGACAGTGAAGTAGGCTTGCCTGATGATTATGCAAAAGGCTCTTTAATATGTCCAGCGTACTGCCAGAATACATACAAAAAATCCTTACTCAGGAAGGTGTTTATGTATCGGGCAATACTAGGGGTTTTGTTTTCAACGCTGATCTGATTTCGGTAATCCGGTTCCTAGATATCGGTACACGTCCAGCTAACTTACGATAAAGCCAAAGTGAATCATGTGACATGCTAATCAAATGCACCACACTATGGTCTTCCAAGCAGGGCAATTCTATTGAAGAATATGAGGATGCGGCTGCTTGCCAGAATGTCACCAAGGAAACCCTTGATATTTTTCGATGCGCTGTGGCAGACGGTGCTTCAGAAGCAAGTTTTTCTAAAGCCTGGGCGCAACTGCTAGTTAAAGGATATATCGACGAACTAGATCTCGGAAGGCTTCAGGCGGACTGGCGAGCATTGATAAATACTGATAATTTATCCTGGTATGCGGAAGAGAAAGCTAAGTCGGGAGCTTTTGCTGCGTTAGCTGGCCTGACAATACGCCAGGATAAAGCATGGGAAGCCCGGGCGATCGGAGACAGCTGCATAGTGCAATTAAGATCCGGAAAAATCGTACATAGCTTCCCTCTAAAAAAAGCCGAAGAATTCAACAATAACCCATTTTTAGTATCGAGTAATGAAAGCAATAATCTGAATATAGAAAATTTTTGGACTGCCGCAAAGGGGGTTTGGAAATCACATGATGTTTTTCTTCTGATGACAGATGCAATTGCGCTTTGGCTACTGAAAAATTTGGAGTATCGCAAAAACGCTGTTGCGGAGATTCTCGCATTGGCTGATCAAAAGAGCTTTGTGAATTTTATTGCGGCGCAAAGAGCTCTCCCCGATGAAAATCTGCGCATGAAAAATGATGATGTCACCCTTATGAAAGTCATTGTAAGATCTCAAACCAAACACACCGATCAAAAATTGGATTAAAGTCATAGCAAATGCTTGAGCGTCAACATTTCAATATGATCCAGACCGCCTAAATGATTCAATGCATGGAAAGCGGTGGCTATAAGCGCTTTGTCTCTTTTTATGTTATACACGGCAAGGGTATCGGACAGTAATTCTTTGCATTCAGCATGAAGCAAAGCCCCGGGTCGCAATTCTTTCATCTCAGTATAAGCTTTTTGCAATAGTAATTGAGCCTCTGTAGCATTTCCCCACTGTAAACAATCACTGATAGTATTAATGAAAAATCGCACCAAATCTAGTTTATTCGTATATGAATTATCTAGTGTACCGAAAGCGCTGGCTAACAGAGCCTCGTTCTGCGAGCGATAATACGACGCAAATGCGTAGCGCAAAATCCTTTTCCATTCAGGTGGGGGTAAGACATCGTGTGGCATTGCACCTAAGTCAGAAAAAGCTTTTATTAGCAGCATTTCGGCTTCTTCAAAATTGTTTTCCTGAATACGATAACCGATCTGATTAAGCTGATATCGTATTAAGTCCAATTTTATAGCTAGTAAATGTGTGCTGGCAGGCCCCTTCAATATTTAGCACGATGTTTATCGCTTTGGTCAAATCCCCCTCGTCTGCTGCTTTGGTATCAGTTCCAGTGTTACATGCAGCTCTTCGATGTAAGCAGAATGCTACTGGCAGACACTCGCTGCCAATCGATTTTGTGTAGGATTCTATCGCCATATCATATAAAAGCCTGGTATTTTGCATCTTTTGCTTATCATTGTTCTTAGCCAGATAAAAGATAAAATCGGAAAAAATGCGATTGTTTGTTAGCGGACCTGCTAATTCGGCTTTAAGTGCTGCAATTAAGTCAGACTGACTGGGAAAGTGGCGCCTAATCTCTTTCATGGCAGATTCTTCATTGCCCTGGGCGAAATGAATAAGTATTTTGCAGAGACTGCAGCGCATTACTAAATCAAGGAGATCTTCTGACTTGCCCAGAACAGGCCGTTGTTAAATTGTAAAAGGGCATCATCCATTCGACCAAGAAAAATATAACAATAGCCCAGTTGCAGCATGCATTCTATCTGTACTCTGGCCTCTGCTGCAGTTCCACTCGCTTGATTTTTATAATTGGCGAGCATTTTCCAATAATAAAAAGCAGCATCAGAGTAATTCCCATTGGCAAACACCTGATTGATTTTCTTTAGATCTGTCGGTGCTTTTAAGCTGCTTATCTGACTGAAACTAGTATTGGCGTCCTGGTTCTTTGCCTCCCTCTGCTCAGAAGCCTTATTGCCGTCTCCGCGGCGCGCTGATTTTTCCTTAGCGAGATTTACGTATGTTAATAGGTCCCCAGTAAGGGGGCCTGCTAATCGAGGAAAGGCTTGCTGCGTCGGGGGTGTAATAGATTCAATAGATTGACCTATAAGATCGCGCAGGAATAATACTAATTCATTTATTTCATGGTTACTATGGTTGGTAAGTAAGTTGAAAGCATGCGACTCGTAAGGCGAACGAAAATCTGCTTGTCTGAATAAAAGACACTCTTCTCCTCCCGATAAAGCCTGCCAGATGGAAGAGTCTATCGAGAGCACATAGAGAGAAACGAGAATGACCCAGGCTGAAAAATTATCTAGGTATGGTCCAAAGTTTCTGCTTGTTCTTAAGGGATGCTGATAATTTCGATGGCCTAGCTCATTGGAAGTATTTGCATTCAATGAAGGAATATACATATCGTCGTAATCTATCAAGCGCAATTGTCTGTTGGTGACCAGCAAGTTGCCATGCTGTAAATCGCCATGCGCGATACTTGAATTTTGTAGTTCCGTGTACAAGTCAAAAAACTGCTTGGCTAGAATCAGCATGGTGTCAGCGTTCTGATAGGCAACCCGAACAAAATTGTCCATGGTGACCCCGTCTATCCATTCCATTTTGATTATGGGAAGATGACGTCCCCGAAATTTGATTCCTTCAGCTTGATATTCAAAAGATACCATTGATAATAGCTTACTTTGCTTAAGGTGTTCAGATATCCGCTCATAGCGCAGTTCCTGATTGTAGGCAGACTTAAGGAAGCAACGCACTGCCCAACTCTTATGCGAGCATAACATTTGATAGACACAAGCAAAGCTTCCTGTTGTTGGTCGCGGTAATCCCAGTTGATTGAGTTCAGGGCTGCCTTCTTGCAATTCAGGATCCTTGAAAGCAAGGCGAGGATTCTGAATTACTTCGTTATATTCTTGTGGGCTGGGCCAGGTTATTTGCATATAAGAATTAATAAACTGACGCGGCGGCTATCCACATAACTCAATTTTAGAGCAGGATGGGCATTGGCAAATATGTAATGGATACTTACTGTGATGGTTATTTATGGGCCTCAGCTAGAACAGATACTCTGTTCATTTTGTCGCCCTTGCGCAATTCTTTAACTACTTCCAAGCCAGATATGACTTTACCAAATACAGCGTATTGTCCATCAAGAAATGTTGCCGGTCCAAGAGTGAAATAGAATTGTGAACTAGCAGAATTAGGATCGTTTGAGCGAGCCATAGCTAAAATTCCTGCTTCACTGTGACGCAATTCTTTTGTCACTTCTAATGATATTCTGCGCTCGCGTCCAGTAGCTGTGTCAATAAACCCTCCAGTACCAGTGCCCTTTGGATCCCCACCTTGTATACAAAAACCAGGCTCATAACGGTGAAAAGTAAGACCGTTATAAAAACCGCGCCCTACAAGATCAAGAAAATTCTCGCTAGTTATAGGAGCGTTATCGTGAAATATTTCAATCTTTATCACACCCTTATTAGTGTCCATTTCTACAACTGGATTTTTAGAACTCACTTTTACTCTCCTATTTAACAAATACTTTGGTCATTTTGTCGCCTTTGCGCAATTCTTGCACAACATCTACACCAGATATTACTTTGCCAAAAACAGCATATTGCCCATCAAGAAATGATGCCGGTCCAAGCGTGAAATAAAATTGCGAGCTAGCAGAATTAGGATCATTTGAGCGTGCCATAGCTAAAAATCCAGCCGCACTATGATGCAGTTTAGGTGTTACTTCTAAAGGTATAGTGCGTTCGCGTCCAGTACCTGAATCAATAAATCCGCCGGTACCATCACCTTTAGGGTCACCGCCCTGTATACAAAAACCTGGTTCATAACGATGAAAAGAAAGACCGTTATAAAAGCCTCGTGAGACAAGATCAATAAAGTTATTACTAGTTATCGGGGCACTATCTTGAAATATTTCAACCTTGATTATGCCTTTATTTGTGTCCATTTCTACTATAGGATTCTTAGTACCCATTTCCATTTTCTTATTAGAACTGGCGCTAGAAGATAACATAGATTGTAAGATCAATAATGCCACTATAGCCGGTATTACAAACAAATGAGTAAAGACCGATCCGAAAAATTCTCTTCTTTTCATAACTCTTGTTTAATCTCCTCTTGGCTATGTTTAGCAAGTAAGTGTTAACATCAACAAGACTAGATCGTAACCAATTTGTCTATAAGTTACAACCATCAAATCATATTTAAATGAACGACTGATTAGCTTTGCTTAAATTATTGTCTGCTGCCCATTAACTGATAAGTAACTTTTGCGCGCGGCTGAGGCAGCCCCTGCTTTACTATTGATATTCGTTCTAATCCATCAAATTGTGCCCCGCCCGGTCTGAGGCTCATAACTATTGCCTCTTGGGCCATAGTATTGCCTACGGGGTGCTGATATCGAACAAAAGCTGTATTGCCTTGCACTTTATCTACGTATAACGGAGTAGTAATTCCTGTATTGGAGCCCAAAGTATAATTTCCTTGATTGCCTGATATATTCCATAACTGGTCATTGTTTGCAGTAAAAGCTTGTTGGGCGGCAGCTTGAAATTCCGGCATTGCCTCAACTGCTGTTTTTTGCCCATGAACCTGCCATATACCCAAAAAAGCCGGTGGTAAGGCAACTGCTGTCACTCCGGAAGAAAAGGCTTCTTGCCCTACATTTCCATTAAAGGGAGCGCTTGCATTAACCGGAGTACTGGCATTAAGTGGAGCATTGTTTTGCGTTGCCTCACCGGATAAATGCTTTTTGGACTTTTTAGGAGCCGGTGTGGCGGGTATCGACATCATTTGCGGCGTTGGATAAGATGAATTGCTGGATGTGCCTGGGACATTTTCTTGTACACCCAGCTTGAAGGGTTCTTGTGCTATGGAGGACAAGCTACATATTCCGAAGACAGATAACATTAAAAATAAGTTTTTCATCGTCTTATCTTCCTAAACTGACTAACGCTATTGTAATGGATTATTCTGTTTTATTGGCCTTAAGATCATCGGCTTGTTTAGACGAAGCTAAATTTCCTTCGCCCGAAAAGCCCGATTGCTTCAGGTGTTGATAAGCCTTCAGTCCCAGGGTTGAATTCGGTTCACTACATGTTATGTCAATTAGAATGGGTATTGCCTGTTTGAGTTTTTTTGCCTTTATTAATTCTTGCGCTTTTATATAAAGTGTCTCGTTCTTGATGCCGCGTAGTTGTCTTATTAAGCCGCATTCGTTTTCGTAAGCGGGCCTCAATTCGTTGTGTTTAGCAAAAGCATACGCTAACTTATTATGTGCCTTAAGCAGCTCGTCCAGCCATGCCAATATCGGTTCAAGACTATCTGAATCGAAATTGCCCTCGCATGCTTCTTGTTTGTATTTATCTGCTAATGCCCTTAAGGCATTAATTGAGATTGGATATTTATCTGAGGACATACCAAGAATAAAATTCGATTTTTCTTTGTCGCTTTCGGGGCTTGCAACTGACGGCTGAATATTTTGGTGAACTTCCTGTGGCTTGGCGCTTCCGCTATACGGTACACTGCCGGGTAAGGGTGCTGATAGATTCTCGTCTTGGCCTGAGCTGCTAAGACAAAATTGCATAATAAAAAAGGCGCATACTATTAGAGTAGGCCCTTTTATAGTTACTTGGTTAATTGTGTTTTTCAACATTTGACAGTTTCTTTTTGTTTGAGTGCTGTTTACCTTTGCCATTCTTTTTTAAGCTAGCCAAGCGCCTCAGAATAGCATTTTCTTGGGCTTTGAGATCTTGTACTTTACCCTCAGTTTCTTGGCATAAACGCTCTTTTTCCGAAACTTGCTTTTTTGCCATATCTAACTCTTTATGGCTGACAACTCCCTCTGAATAAAGAGAAACAAAGCGTTCAGCTTTATCTTTGGCTTCAGTTACTTCGGTGGTGTTTTCTTTCAAACCCTGTTGGGCATTAATAATTTCCTTTTGTAAATTAGCCAATTTTTGTTTGAGCTCTTCTTCATTTAATAGGCTGAAAGATTCAGAAACGCCAGCCATATTTGACCAATCCAAAAGTGATGGTTGCTCTGGGGGTGGCGGTGGCACTAAAATGAGGTTTCGATTCACACTTTGTGCTGCTTTCTTTTTGTTAGTCTCAGGGCTTTTATTCAATTCGGCATTATTTGCTTTGGCCACCTGAGGGCTTTTATTCGCATCTGACTTATCCGATTTTGTCGGATGTTTGTTTCCATTAATTGTAGAACCCCAAACATTTTGGTTTGCGGTAAAAAAAATGAAACAATAGATAGCGCAAAAATAAATTATTACCGGTAGAAAAAATCTATTCATAAGCTATTCTAAAAATAGTCCTCCCCCAACCAGGCAAATTCCCCAAAACAATTTTCACACGGATTTATGAATTCTCTAACTAATATTTCTATTCTGTTTCTAGGCGATATTATCGGTAGACCAGGGCGCAACATAGTAAAGCAATATTTAAGTACGCTTGAAAACAAGCCTGATCTGGTAATAGCCAATGTAGAAAACGCCGCTCATGGATTTGGCACAACCCCTAGCAATCTAAATGAATTAAAGGAGGCAGGAGTTTCTGTTTTTAGTGGCGGTAATCATACCTTTGATCGCAAAGAAATCTTTGACATCATTAAAAGCGAACCTTATCTATTGAGACCAGCCAATTATCCAGAGACTACTGCTGGGCAAGGACATTGCCTTATCAATGTTAAAGGAACACAGGTGGCTGTGCTCAATCTTCTCGGTAGAGAATTAATGAAGCCTTTGCGCTCACCATTTATGGTGGCAGACGAAATACTGGCTGAGTTGAAGGAAAAAACAAATGTCATTTTAGTGGATATGCATGCCGAGCTGACTGCTGAGAAGGTTGCTATGGGTTGGTATCTTAATGGTCGAGTATCTGCTGTTGTAGGTACTCATACGCACGTGCAAACAGCCGATAACCGGATATTGCCAGGTGGCACTGCCTATATAACCGATCTTGGTTGCTGTGGGCCAATAAACGGCATTATTGGTATGGACAAACAGGCAGCCTTTAGAAGAATGATCGATCAGCTGCCAGCCCATCTTGAGGTAGCCAGTGGCCAGCTTCTGCTTGTGGAGTAATGATTATTATAAATACTCAATCTGGTCAGGCTCAAAGCATTGAGCGTGTCCAATTTTTTGAATAATATGCTACTCGCTCTTATTTATATAGAAATCAAAATCACTTGCTTTTAAGGTATGCACGAAACGAGCCCATTTCTGCTGCTCATAGCTAAGGCTATATTCATAAAGGCTTTTTAAAAGCTGACTACCGGATATTGAATTACCTTTGAAGATATAAGTCTGTGTTTTTCTTTTTCCCTGGGTGCTTAATCTTAAAGACAGAATGTGCTCGGCAGATTCATTCACTAATAGAAGTTTTAATTCGCAATGTAAAACCTGGTCAATGGTTGTTTCGGCCGGGACCGAAAGCCTTTCCCAAAGCCAGCGGGCCAAAATGTCGCTAGCACATATATTGCTATCGGCTGCATGTAAATATTTGGCAAAAGCTTCTAAAATCATCGCTCTACTACTCTTTTATGCCTCTTAATTATGGCTCCTTTTGCGACTATAGCACAAAATATGAATCTGTTGACAAGAGCGCATTTTTGCTTTTTCTGCTGTCTTTTTTGACTTTAAAAAAAGCGATTGCAAGTTTTGATTAATTAATGATTGGGAATACAATGCTGTTTTATCAAGATATGGGTATAATAAGAGGGCTTGAGGCCAATGCTAGATTTTATTTAGACGGCTCAGGCAAAGTTTTAAAGAGAAAAACTTTAAAGTTTTCTTTTATCAAGCAGTTGCAACTAATTGCTTCTGGTTTTTGCAGATTTTTGCTGTGCTCAAAATAACTTTTAAACAACCAGCAGTGCCTGAAGTGAAGTAAGAATTCGCTTTGTTTATGTTGCTACTTATGACGGAGTAAAACAATATAGGCGGGCAATATGAAACTAAGTAGAGCAGCAGCCGGTGCATGACAGATAAGCACTAGAGGCCCAAAAAAGTTTTTAATTTTTAGAGGATTATATGAAAAAAACATTAGTTATTGCCGAACAAGATAATATCGCCGCCATCTTAGAAAACGAGCGGGTAATGGAGTTTATAGTCAACCGTGGCGAATTGCTCTTAGGAGATATTTACACCGCTTCAGTGGAAAATATATTGCCTGGTATTGACGCTGCTTTTGTAAATCTCGGCAAGGATAAAATGGGATTTTTGCATGCTAACGATATACCGGGGCAAGGTGCCCTGCGCGAGCGCTTGGTGCCCAAACAAAAACTTTTGGTGCAAATCACCAAAGAACCTACCGGTCATAAGGGACCACGTGTCTCCACCTCAATCAGTTTGCCAGGACGTTTTTTAGTGCTGGTGCCTGAAGAGCATAGTATTTCAATATCTCGACGAATCAGTGAAGCTAGAGAGCGAGCTCGGCTTAAATCCGTTGTTAACCTAATAAAGCCGCCAGGGGTAGGCATAATAATTCGCACCGAGGCTAAAGGGCAAAGTGAAGGCGAATTATTTGAAGATTTCGAGCAATTATGGGACCGCTGGCAAACAGTTGTTTCTCGTGGCGAATCTTCCATCGGACCAAGCCTAATTTATCGTGATCAGGACCTTCTATACCGTGTAATAAGGGATGCTTACAGCCATGAAGTAGTGGAGATTGTGGTTGACACTGCTGATGGACAGAAACGAGCAGAAGAATACCTTTCTGGCTGGGCTGGTAAGCAAACTAAAATTGTTAGTCACGTAGGTAGCGAGAGTCTATTAATAGCGCGCAGTATAGATAAAGAAATTGAACTAGCTTTATCGGATAAAGTAGATCTTCCTAGTGGTGGTCATTTAAATATTGAACCCACCGAGGCTTTAACTGTTATCGATGTCAATTCAGGCAGATTCACTAGTTCTAGAACCCAAGCGGAAACTGTACGCCGCACTAATTTAGAAGCTGCGCAAGAAATATCAAGGCAATTAAGGCTGCGCAATATCGGTGGTATGGTGATAATTGATTTTATCGATATGGAAAGCCGTAAAGACCAGCAGCAAGTATTGGAAGTGTTTCAGAGGAATCTTGAGGAAGACAGGGCTAAGCCACAAGTTGGGCAATTATCTGACCTAGGTCTGGTTGAATTAACCAGACGCCGTCAAGGTCAAAGTTTGCGCGAATTGTTCACTACCCATTGTTCTTCATGTGGGGGTTTGGGAATAGTTCCTACGCTTGAATTAGGACAGGCAGAAAATAAACGCCTGATTGCTTTTAAATCTAACGAGGAGATGCTTGCCAAAGGTAAAGGCATAAGCTCTAAAAGACAAAAAACAACAATGTTAAGAGCAGCAACTGCTATTAATGGCAGAATAGTACCCACAATAGAACATGCAGATGAACAAGCACATGATGAGCTTGAGCATGATATGGATGACAATTTGGCTGCCGTTCCAGAGCACATCCTTGAGCAAATCCCTATTGATTTATTGCCCGGTGGCCATGAAGCGAAGCTAAGGCATACAAGTTTTCCTATCGATGAAGAGCCAGAAGAAATAGTTGATCATGAGAATCGAAGCTGAAAGAGCCTCGCATCTGATGCCTGAAAACAATACTGAAAAGAACATATTCCCGGCTTCTGAGACAATGGAGACCCCTGAGCAAACAGAGATAGACCCGGTCACAGGTATTTACAGACTTAAAGTTCATCAAGACGACAATTAGTCTCAAGCCAAGCCCGATAAGCCCCGCCTTAGCCTATATTGTGTGGTCTCTTTTAACGGCTGCTATGCTGAGACTAGAACCAAAGCGAACGGTTGCGGAAGTGAGCTCAGGAGGTAAAATGTGCACATGCATAGAAATGTCACCACTTTCTTCAAAAATATTGTAGACATAATTTCTATCCTGATTGAATTTTTGCTCCTCGACATGAAAAGCACCAACATATAAACCTCGATAAACATACACAAAGCAATGTCCTAAGCGGTTATTGAGACTTAGGGTTATGCAGGCGGTGTGTTTTTTACTGTCTAGCCAATCTAAAGTGTAATCGAAATAATTGCGTGTTTCTAAGTTTTCATGGTTCTCTACCGCTTCGCCAAGAAATACCGCAGAAGACGCCAGCACAAGGCTCTCTGGCAAGTCATACAAGGTCACTTTTGTGTCCAGAAGTGTTAAATCAGCAAGAGTGTGCTGTAAAGCCTCATCTTGTGCTGGGCATTCTGGCATTTTCTTGTTTCCATAAATGCAGCCTACGCAGCGTCCTCTATAGAGCAGCATGGCACTGCGAGAGAGAGAAGACTCCGAAGAAGCTTTTAAACATCCACTTCTCATGCCCCCCTCTAAGTCTGTAATTAACCATTCTGCATCATGTTCTGCAATGGTAAAACTTTCTACGTCGCCGGGGTTCAGTGGGGGTAAAATTAAATCAGTTGCTCGTCGTAGATTGAGGTGCTCCGGAGCAGGATGCTCTGCCCATAGAAGAGCTGCTTGTTCTTCGGTCAATGCTGGTTGCCCTGTTATGGTAGAATCCAGCTGATTTAGCTGGTCTTGCCAATTTACATAATTGATTTGTCTTTTGGTATTTATGCTGGAAAATCTTGTTGTAAGATGAATGCGATTATTAGATACGCAGACAAATTGCGCCAAGATTTCGTCTCCAATTTTTAACGGTTCTTCTGTAGAGAGAAAACCTGGCCAATTGTCTTTCGAGATAGTAACAACGTAACCATCGCGTTCTTGTCTCTCCACTCGACATGTGAGATTCTGACCGGCTTTATACTCAGGTAGTTTCCAAAAATTTAAAGGCTTATTCATTGACTTATCTGCTAGTTAATCCTTTCTTTTAGTCACTTGTCACTTTTCTGCATTCTGGACAAAGTGCAAAGATTTTAAATTGTGCGTCTACCACCTGGAATTTGTGTTTAGCAGCTATTTCTTGTCCCACTGTTTCCAGAAAATGATCTTCGAACTCCAATGTTTTATTACAGCCAGTACAGATAATGTGTTGATGAGGGAGCGTGTCTTGCTTTAGTTCATAATGCTTATACCCTTCGGCAAAATCGAGTTCTCGCAATAATCCGAGGACCGATAGCAATTTTAGCGTACGATATGTTGTAGCCAAACTTACACTATAACCTCTCTGAATAAGCTTACTATGTAATTCTTCCACAGAAAGGTGATTTCCATGAGGCTCTTCTTGAAAAATTTGTAAAATCGTTTCTCTTTGAGCCGTGATGCGATGTCCCCGCTTACGCAAGTTTTCTAATAAAGGGTCAAAAGGTGGTATATTCTGGCTCATTAATCATTTTACCTTTGTGCGGTACAGTCCGCATCTGCTATCCGAACTGGTATTGAATTTAAATTCAGGCATGCCCTTAAAAATTGACCGGTGTAGGAACGGGAATTCATAGCTACTTCTTCAGGTGTTCCTTGCGCTATTATAGAGCCTCCGCCATCCCCCCCTTCCAGTCCTAGGTCGCAAATCCAATCGGCTTGTTTTATTACGTCTAGATTGTGCTCGATAACCAGCACAGTATTACCAGAATCGACTAATTTATTCAGTACTTGCAAAAGCTTGTCTATGTCGGCAAATGAAAGACCGGTAGTGGGTTCATCAAGAATATATATAGTTTTACCAGTAGCTCGCTTTGATAGCTGTTCAGCTAGCTTTACACGCTGCGCCTCTCCGCCCGATAGCGTGGTGGCTGCTTGTCCCAGTTTTATATAATTTAGTCCCACTTCATGCAAAGTTGCTAGCTTGGTCTGTGCTTTGGGCACATTCGCAAAGAAGACAAGTGCTTCCTCGACAGTCATCTCTAATACGTCGGCAATTGATTTACCCTTGAATTTGACTTCCAGGGTTTCTCTGTTATATCTAGCTCCCTTGCAGACTTCACAATGTACAAATACCGAGGGTAAAAAATTGAGTTCGATTTCATTCATGCCTTCTCCACTGCAAGCTTCGCAGCGTCCACCCTTAACGTTAAATGAGAAGCGCCCAGGTAAATAACCACGAGCCTGTGATTCACGAGTAGTGGCATAAACATCTCTAACTATGTCGAAAAGGCCTGTATAAGTGGCAGGATTCGATCTAGGCGTTCGCCCAATAGGAGATTGATCTATATCGATAACTTTGTCTATGTTTTCGGCACCTGAAACTTTGATCAATCCTTTCGGTGCAGGTAGATTGCCGTAGAGATAATGGCGTAGATATTGGTAAAGCAGGTCATTAACCAAGGTGGATTTACCAGAGCCGCTGACGCCGGTAACGGCGATGAACTTGTTGAGACCAAACTCAACATCTATGTTTTTAAGGTTGTTGAGCGAAGCACCAACAATTTTCAGTTTTAAGCCATTGCCAGTTCTGCGTTTAGAGGGTACGTGAATAGTTTGTCTCTTGGACAAATAAGCCCCGGTAGAAGATTCACGGCAATTGGCAATTTCTTCCACCGATCCGCTAGCCACTACGCGACCACCGTGCATACCTGCACCTGGTCCTATATCTATAAGCCAATCGGCTTGCCGCATCGTCTCTTCATCATGTTCCACTACCAGTAGGGTATTACCCAAATCTCGCAAGTGCTGCAAAGTAGAAATTAACCGGTTATTATCACGTTGATGCAGACCTACGGAAGGTTCATCTAAAACATAAAGAACGCCTGACAAGCCAGAACCTATTTGTGTAGCTAATCTGATACGTTGGGCTTCACCCCCAGATAGTGTGCCCGCCTTGCGGTCTAAAGTCAGATAGGTCAAGCCTACGTCATTGAGAAATTTTAGTCTGGCAGAGATCTCGAGCAATATCTGATGGGCAATGGTTTTTTGTCGTGTAGAAAATTTATAAGGCAGTGATTCAAAGAATTCTTGCGCTTTCACGACTGACAAAGCGCACAATTGAGCAATTGAAAGATCTGCTACTTTAACCGCAAGGCTTTCTGGTTTAAGGCGACTGCCATTACAGTCTTGGCAAACCATTTCTGTCATGTAATTTTCCAAGTCTTGCCTGACCTTCTCTGACTGTGTTTCATCATAGCGTCTTCTTAAATTAGGAATAACGCCTTCAAAAGTTTTGCGGTAGCTTGTATATTCTCCAGTGTCATATGCCTCATAAACTAGTTTGACATGCTCATTGCCAGAGCCATAGAGAATGATATCTTTTTGTGCTTTGGTCAATTTAGCAAACGGTGTGTCTAGGCTGAATTTGTAATGTTTAGCTAAGGAAGTGAGTATCTGCATGTAATAGGGATTGCCTGTTTTAGACCAAGGATATATGGCTCCCTCACTCAAGCTTTTAGCTGCATCTGGTACTACTAATTGCGAAGAAACTTCGAAGGTAGAACCAAGTCCGTGGCAAGTTGGGCAAGCGCCGTACGGGCTATTGAAACTAAAGACGCGCGGCGTTATTTCGGCAAAACTTATGTTGCAATAAGCGCAAGCATATTGCTCGGAAAAAAGCATAGTAGTGGCAGCATTGTTTTTTGTCCCTTCGCTAACCAGTTCGATAACGTCAACTAATACACTCGAGCGTCCCCACTTTAACCCTAAGGCCACGCTGTCAGCAAGCCTTCCTTGGATGCCTGGTTTGATTACCAGACGATCAACGATAAGCTCTAAAGAATGCTTCTTGCTTTTATCCAGTGCTATCTCGTCATCATCTAACGCTAAAACTTTTCCATCTATTTTTACCCTGGCAAATCCTTCTTGGCGGAGATTTTGCAAAACTGCCTGGTATTCTCCTTTTCGCCCACTTACTAGCGGTGCTAATATTTGAATCTTGGTACCAGTGGGTAAATTTACGATTTGATCAACAATTTGATCCACTGTCTGAGGGTTTATTAGGCGATTGCACTGCGGGCAGTGCGGAGTACCAACTCTTGCATATAATAATCTTAAATGGTCATAAATTTCGGTGACGGTGCCTACGGTAGACCGAGGATTATGGCTGGTTGATTTTTGATCTATTGAAATAGAAGGGCTAAGCCCCTCAATACTATCTACATCAGGCTTATCGAGCTGTCCTAAAAATTGACGTGCATACGCTGAAAGAGATTCTACGTAGCGTCTTTGCCCTTCGGCAAAAATAGTATCAAAGGCCAAAGAAGATTTACCCGAGCCGCTTACGCCAGTAATCACCACCAGCTTATTGCGTGGGATTTCTAAGCTGATATTTTTCAGATTGTGTTGTCGTGCGCCACGTACAACTATCTGATCATTGCTTTGCATGCTTTAAATGCCCTGCTTCCTAACAGTAACTTTCCACGTCATGTTGTCTATCTTACAATAATAACTCTTTCGCCCAATTAAGTCCCGTTTGAGAGCAATATCGTACTTAATAATTTAAATGCTCAAGCTTAATCATTTCATACTTCACTATTTTTACTGTCCCTAACAAGCATCAGTCCGTTGTTTTTGAATGTCCAATTATTTCTAGCAATAATGCCTTAAACTTCTAGGCAGTTTTGTCGATTAGAGCTTCTGTTAGGCACAATAAGCAAAGCGCAAAGCTAAAAAAGCTAGAATTAAAGTTGTTACCTTACAATAGCCACCTATCCCAGTTAAACCATTGCTGGGCAAGGGAATAAACAGATTGGTGGGACTGAATTAAGTCAACTTATTGGCAAATTTAGGTATATTCGGACAGATAAAGTTCGATCAGGGCAATATCGCAGGGTAATATGAAAGAGTCAAATGGAAGGCTGCAATCGCTGCCGCTAAGTTCAGCTCAAGTTAAAAGCGAAAATTCAAGCGCTAATAATTCGCCTTTAACGGATGGCTCAATGGATCGCGGACAAGAAGGTTCTACCTCTAAGTCAGTGGGCCTGGAGATAAGCAAAAACATTCAGCATTTCGAAACTATTCGTGAGCCGCATAAGGCTATGATAAGGCTTATAGATACCATGTTTGATTATTTGCAGATGTATGCTGATAAATCAAATAAGAACAATAAAGATCCTCACTTAAGTTTGCACTGGCAAAGACCTACTTTAGAAAAACAAAAAAGTACCAAATCGTGGTTAAAAGCAGATCTGGATTTGCCGTGCTTCACTGGCAAGCTTTATACTTGCGATTGGTCTTTAATAGTGAAAGGTACAACTGAGCTTGTAACAAGCTATGTAATACCATCGGATAGAGTCATTAGTTTTAATTCTGAACCCGAAATTTATTCTCCTTATTTGGGTATCAATTATGTGAAAAGGGTGCTAATTTTCATTGGCAAATTAATACAGAAATGATTACCCATGAACACATTCCTGATGTTTCCCTTAGATTATTAGAAAGGTTATTGAAAAGCGCAAGGAGTCAACAATGGAGCCAAAGCGTCTTTTGTCTGCAAGCAGTAGGACCTGACAGCCAGGCAGCTAAGCCTAATTCTAGTCCAACGTCTAGTGATCCAGAGCAACTACTGATTGACCTTATGAAAGCGTCCTCAGAGCAGACTAAATCCAAAGCGAATGAGTTTAAGATCGTTCCTGAGACGAGCAAGATGAGTCAGTTTAAAGTTGAAGTAGAAATTCCTAGGGCTGACGAGCTTAAGATTGCTGCTGAAACTGCCAGGACAGAGAAGAAAAAAATGCCGGCAGAATTTACCAAAGCAGAGCTCTCCAGAATGGCTGCTGAGCTCACCATGCTAAGCGAACAAGAAGACACTGAATCGAAGGAAAATGTTCAATCGAAACATCAACCTAAATCAAAATCTTCACAACCAGCTTTTGAGCAGTGCTTGCAAGCATTGCCAGAGGTATTGGTTGAGAAACTTGAGGAATTAACCAAAGAGGGAGGAGAAGCTTTTGCTAGACGAGATCTGAAAAGTGCTCAAGATATTCTTACCTTGTCCAATCGGCTCAACGAATTCAAAATTGAGCTTGAAGAAATTATGACCGCGTTCAAGATACAGCATTGACCAATATTTGCAGGATACCGTAAAAGAAGCCGATAATTCCTCCAAATATTTCCAACCAAAATAGTTCTTGACTGCAAATGCGTTTTACCACCGATTCTATCTGTTGAGCAGTAAATAGATCAATTTTTTGGGCGATTAAAGAATACATGCCCACAGCAGGAATAGCTTTTTCTAACAATACACCTAATTCTCGCTTCAAATACAAATAAGAAAAGTTGGCTAAATCTTGTTTTATTCTATTGATCCAGCTAGGAGAAATGGAGGCGGGGTTGAACTGAATTATGGCGGCTCTTACAGTCGACATTGCCTCTGTTTCAACTTTGCTCACTGCTTGTAATAAATCGTTGCGATAGGTGAGCAAAAATGATTCTACAAAAACCACTAAGTTTTCTCTGCTGCGTGCAACAGTTTGAAGAGGCAGTGAGCGCAAATCGAAATTTGCTATTTGGATGCTGATTTGTTCTTGCAGTTTAAAGCGCCTAATCAGTTCTCCAAGTACCCGCTGTGATTCGTCGACTTCTTTTTCTAAAAAATTGCGGCATTCATGGCACACGCGTTTTACACCTATCAATTTGGCTAGTATCCTATAAGCTGTGCCAGCATGTGTTTGAATGGCATCATCAAGAGCACTTATATTTTGCGTACTCAAAAGTATCAAGAGGCCATTACGCACTTTAGCAGGCGTGATTACTGTATCCATCAAAAAGTTCGATATAGCTATGGATTGTTCGGTAGTAATTTTTGCTGGCAATATAAGCTCATCGAATATTTTATTGATCATCGCTGCCAGCCTGTGGTCTTTGCCAGTTTCTATACTGTTTATGATGGAAGCAAGTAAATGATGTAATAAAGTTGGACTTAGTTCAGCTAAGTCAGAGGCGATTTTGTGTAATTTTGTTATGTCGCGAAATTCAACTAAAACAGATTCGATAAATAGATCCACAGCAAGAAAAATATTACTTTCAGTAAGCAATGTTTCCACTTTTGCTCTGATATCGGCAGTTGTGAGCAATGTTTCGGTGACCGTAGCAGCTACTGCTTGAGATAATTTGGCCCGCCGCTTTTGGAATATGCCGGGTGTTAATGGCAACTGAATTTTCGTGCCCGGAATAAACTTAGCTTCATATGGACGAAATAAAAACCACACAGCCATCCAGGTGGCGCCAAAGCCGTGAATGCCACCTAGTACAGGCGGTACAATGATATGCCAAAATATCGAATTGCTATCGGACAAAAGCGAATGGAAGTGCCAGTTAATAGTTATCCAGGGCATTATTTGTCTCCTACCGCCGAAACATAATTTTGACTAAATGATTGCACCTGCAAATAGTAAACGAAAAGACTGTAAGCTTTATAAATTCTTATCTTTGAAATTAGGGACTTAATGACAACGCTCCAAAGTGGCAGCCAAGGTAATGGCAACTGAATTGAGGATTTTTTTAGGCTCTTATAGTTTTGAAAAGGTTAACAAGGAAGGCACCGGAGAGGCTTGCAAATAACCAGCGTTCCTTTTACGATTACCTACTGAGCAAAGTTCAGCTTATATATTTTAGGACTTCGAACTTTGTTGGTTATATACATGTGAGTATTTATCTTTTCGATAGGCATTAATTGTCTATTTGATATTGTTATTACAATTCAGCATTTGCGTTTTTTAAAGTAATGTTTTAGAGAGGTTTTAGTCGTGCTTGAGCCTGTAGAAAGGAATACAAAAGTGCAAAATTTGCTACAAAGTTTTGAATGCAAAGCCAATATCGTAGTAGTAGGTGTCGGAGGAGCCGGTTCTAACGCTGTCAACCGAATGATTGCGGCTGGTTTGAGCGGTGTAGAGTTTTGGACATGTAATACCGATGCCCAAGCGCTTGAGATGTCCGCTGCAAAGAATCGTTTACAGATTGGCACCAAGCTGACTAAGGGGTTGGGCGCCGGTGGTAATCCCACTATCGGTCAAAAAGCTGCTGAAGAAAGCAGAGAAGAGATAGCAACTGCCTTAGAAGGCGCTGATATGGTTTTTATTGCCGCTGGCATGGGTGGCGGCACCGGAACAGGCGCTTCTCCCGTTGTGGCGGAAATAGCCAAGGATAGTGGCGCTTTAACAGTGGGTGTAATATCGAAGCCATTTGTATTTGAAGGCAAACGTCGCACTACACAGGGTGAAAATGGCATCGCTGAAATTCGCTCTCGCGTGGACACTTTGATTGTAATACCTAATCAACGATTATTGGAAGTTGTGGACCATCGCGCCTCTATGCAAGACGCTTTTATTGAAGCGGACAAAATATTAATGCAAGGTGTGCAGGGTATTTCTGACATTATTACCGTACCGGGGCTAATAAATGTAGATTTTGCTGATGTAAAAGCTATTATGGAAACAGCGGGATCCGCTCTTATGGGGGTCGGCAGAGCAACAGGTGAGGGTAGAGCGGTAGAAGCTGCTCGCAATGCCATTAGCAGTCCGCTTTTGGAAACAACCATTGATGGCGCATCTGGCGTGATATTTAGTGTTACTGGTGGTCCTGATCTGACCTTGCATGAGGTACAGGAAGCAGCAAACGTTATTTACTCGGCTGTTTCGGACGATGCTAATATCATATTTGGTGCTGTAATAGATGATCGCTTGCATGGCGAAGTCCTTATAACGGTTATAGCTACAGGCGTAGAAGCTTCTAGTCAACCACCAGCTAAATTTCGGACTGGCCAGATTTCTTTAAATGGAATAGGTGGTCGCGTTTCTACTGAACCGCAAAAGCCTGCTACTAATGAATTCAAGAAAATAGCTAGTGATATTTTAGACATCCCAGAGTTTTTAAAAGCCAGACAGCCTCGATGAATAAAAAATTGCAAAAATGGGGCCTATTGCTAATCACGGGCTCGTTGTTTAACAGCTTTACATTTTTTTTTGCAACTCCGATAGAATCAGCTGACCTTGATACCAAAATTAAGCCGAATTATTCCAATGGCGCCAATTTACATAGGCTAGATTTTCGCATCGAAGGTAAGAGCTGTGCTGCTTGCTTGCTGTCTATTCAAAGAAAATTGAATAGTCTACCAGGTGTAAAAGAAGCAGTGGTAATGCTGAAGCGCCCATTTGGTGCTAGCGTTATTTATCAAGAAACCGAGATTAAAGAAGACGAAATCATAGCTATAGTAAAAGACAAAGAGCCAAACATAAAGGTGTTGGAAGTAAATGATTCAAGCATCACTAAAGTGCCATCACCTATAATACCGCCCTTTGTACCGACGCAAGAATCCAATTAAAGTCTGCTTATGAACCGTTTAATACTACGCCAGGAGGCACGGCAGGCACCCCTATGCTTGGCTCAGTAGCTTGTGATTGCATATTCTGCTGTCTTATATTTAACAGAGGTACCTTTATCGGTAAATCGATTGTTACTTGAGTAATCACTTGTACTTGTGAAGCATTCCAATTGATAGCATTTATTTGGGCTGCTGTAACTATGCTTTTGCCATTGCCTATATAAGGACAAGTAGCCATGTAATTGTTGGCTAAAGTTGCGGCTGAGGTGGCGTCAGTTCCTTGGGCAGCGTAGCGAGCAGCATTTTTAGCTATTTCGTCGTTAATTGTTTGACCAATCACCAAGCCAACCAAATCCACTAGAATAAGGAAAATCGGCATAAGTACAAAAGCACCAACAGCAGCTTCTGTAATTGCACTGCCATGGCGCGACTTACGGTTGTTTCTAAAACGAAAACATGTTCTTATCATATTTATGGACCAGGTTCCTCTTGCTCGATTTGATTTTGCATCGTAAAGGTATAATTCGCTCCTAATCCAGGTATCTTTCTGAAATCCAAGAAATTTCCAAGAGAGTACATACGAATGAATGGTTTGAGAGTGACGGTGGTTTGAACTGTTGATAGGCCAACACCATTAGGATTTCCAGCAAGCGCAGTTTGCATTACCATCGGTGAAACAGCCTTGTCTTCGGCAACACCAAATAATCCCTTCCAATTTTGAGATTGAGGCAAAACTGCTAGGTGGTATTTTCCGTCTGGCGGATTGGTTAAACCGATTGCAGCGGGCAGACTACAGGCTACTTCGCGCAGCTCTATACTGTTTAGATACCAAGCAGCTCCAAATGCGCTAAAGAAGTAAAACATGTTGATGATCGGAAAGAAGAATACAAAGAATAATAAGAGGAGTGCTGGACCGAATTCTGCGATTTGAGAACCATTATGCTTGCGAGATTTGAAAGGTGGCTTTATTTGTACCTTCGTTCGATTGAATTTGGACATATCTTTATAAACCTATCAATTAGCTCTTACATTTATTATTACTCAATCAGCGCTCGATAATTCGTTGCTGACTAAAGCTATCCGTAAAATTTATCTGTTTGATTGTAGACTAGTAAAAACGTCGGGTAACTTTGGATCATTTTTAACTTTCGTCATCCCCAACATTAATGTTTAGGCGCAACGAATAAATACACGGAGAATTTTGAACCAAAACTGGCTAGAAATCAAGAGAAAATACTACCAAATGCAAAAATTTTATGTAGAAACTGCTTGAATATAGCCTTTCAGAGGTTAATTTAGGGAAAAAAGGTAATTGACCAACAAAAAGGAGCTATTGAGTGGTTAAACGTATAGTTTTTCGCTTTGCCATCTCGGTAGTCTGTATTTGTCTTTATTTGGCTAATGGGCTCAATGTTGTAGCCCAAAGCAATGTGAATGTCTGTTTAGGCAGAATAGAGCAAGAAATTTTGCATAAGAACCTGAGCAAAGCTTCCTTGGCCCAACTCACATCTATAGTGACCGCATATCCCAATAGTAGTCATGCGCATATTTTACTGGGCAATTGCTGTGATTCAATGGGATTGCCCGAACAGGCAATGGAACAGTATAAATTGGCTTTTAAATGCGGTCCAAATAATATTGATTCATGTCTTGAACTGGTTAAAGCTCAGGTCAGGGCGCGAGCTTTCTGCTGCTAGTAGTTTGTTAAAGCAGGCTATGGACCGGTTTCCTGCTGATCCTCAAGTTCTATTTTGGACAGGCAATGCCTTATTCAAGGAACGACGCTATGATGAAGCCAGGCAGCTCTATGTCCAAGCCATCAATAAAAGTAAAAAGCCCATTATTGGTATTAACTCCGCATTGGCGAATTTAAGCTTGTTGGAGCAAAGATATGGAAATGCTCTGGCGCTTGCTATGGTTGATTTAGCTTATGATCCAAATTTGGCCCAGGCTAACGAGGTGGCGGGCTTGGCTATGGTGAAAATTGGAAAATTTGAGCAGGCAGTCCCCCATCTGGCTATCGCATACAAAAATGACCCAGGTAACTATAACTTAGCGGTAGATTATACCCGGGCACTGATCTGGTGTGGGAAATATGATCAAGCAATCATGCCGGCAATGTCTGGGATTGCTGATGCTTCCAATTTTTTGGAAAGACGTTCCGTAGATAAACTCGTTGATAATTTCATATCGCACATATCAAAAGCCTCCGTTTGCGAGAGTGTTGAGCAAATCAGCCATTTGCATAACTTTGACAAAAATGCATTTGTGCATTTGGAGCTAGCCAAAATATGCCTAAAGATCGATTTGCCAGAGCTGGCTTTGAAGGAGACTTTGATAGCAGTGAAAATAGATCCACATTCTGCCAATGCTAAGTACAAATTGGCTTTGATAGCTGAAAACTATGAGCACGATTATGCAAATGCTCTGAGATATTTAAGAGAGGCAAAGGCATTGGAGCCTTATAACAGTGAGATTAATCAACACTTATTGCGCCTCGAAGATCGTTTGACCATAAATAAAATCGACTGGGCCTGGCGTTTAAAAGACTGGCTAAACGGTAGTTGCGGCCCGCAAGTCCACCAATCAACTTAAGCACAAGTAGAGGTTGAATAAGCGAAGCAAGTGCGGTGGAGAAGCGTACGCAGCGAAGCGATGTAGGATACGTGCGGAGGAGCCGACAGCGGAGGCGACGGAGCACAAGTAGAGGTTGAATAAGCGAAGCAAGTGCGGTGGAGAAGCGTACGCAGCGAAGCGATGTAGGATACGTGCGGAGGAGCCGACAGCGGAGGCGACGGAGCACAAGTAGAGGTTGAATAAGCGAAGCAAGTGCGGTGGAGAAGCGTACGCAGCGAAGCGATGTAGGATACGTGCGGAGGAGCCGACAGCGGAGGCGACGGAGCACTTATAATTAGTTTACTAAAAAATAAACTAGCAGCAACGCCACAATATTTAGAATTTTGATCATGGGATTGATAGCTGGTCCGGCCGTGTCTTTGTAAGGATCGCCTACCGTGTCACCGGTAATAGCAGCTTTGTGCGCCTCCGAGCCTTTGCCCCCAAAATTTCCTTCCTCAATATATTTCTTGGCATTATCCCAGGCTCCGCCGCCGGAGGTCATCGAGATGGCGACGAAAATGCCGGTTACTATACTACCTACTAACACACCGCCAAGTAATTTTGCTGCGGCATATTGTCCCGGAAGAGCATGGTTAAGCCAAAAGTAGCCTAAGGCAGCGATTATAACGGGTGTCAATACTGGCAACAATGCTGGTATAATCATCAGTTTCAAAGCTGCTTTCGTCACTATATCTACGCAAGCTGCATAGTCAGGTTTACCAGTACCGTCCATGATACCAGGAATTTCTTTAAATTGACGTCTTACTTCCTCAACTACCAGTCCCCCTGCGTAGCCAACTGATTCCATAGCAAGAGCCCCGAATAGATAAGGTATTAAACCGCCAATAAACAAACCAGCTAAGACAAATGGGCTAGAAAGATCAAATCCAATACTGACATTATGGGCTGCGGTCTGTAGCTCTTGAGTATATGAACTAAACAAAACAATAGCAGCTAAGCCGGCCGAACCAATGGCATAACCTTTGGTGACTGCTTTAGTTGTATTACCCACGGCATCCAAGGGATCTGTAACCGCGCGTACTTCCGATGGCAATTCAGCCATTTCAGCAATACCACCGGCGTTATCAGTTATTGGACCATAAGCATCTATGGCCACAATCATTCCGGCCATGCTAAGCATGGCTACAGCTGCAAGTGCGACGCCAAAGATATTGGCTAAAGCGTAGGAGGTAAGAATTCCTACTACTATGACAATCACTGGCCAACTTGTACTTTTCATTGAGACTGCTAAGCCGGCTATCATATTGGTAGCGTGGCCTGTCTGAGAAGCAGACGCAATGCTACGAACAGGAGCATATTCGGTGGATGTAAAATATTCAGTAATCCATACAAGTAGGCCCGTTATCACAAGACCGACCAGCGTGGCTAGCCAAAAGCGAATAGGATCTACAGGTTGGCCGTTAAGTGTCAGGTTTTGCATCATCTCATTAGTAATAAAGTAAAATGTGACAGCTGCTAGTAGTCCTGATACCAGCAATCCTCTATAAAGAGCGCCCATAATGTTTTTGTCTTTACCCAGCCAGACAAAAAATGTGCCCGCAATAGAAGCCAAAATTGAGAATGCGCATAAAACCAGAGGATATATCAGAATGTTGGTATGTCCTGCAGCTATTTGATCTTTGAAGGTTTCATTTGCCAACAACATAGTAGCGATGGCTGTTACAGCATAAGTTTCGAAAAGATCGGCCGCCATTCCTGCGCAGTCGCCAACATTATCACCAACATTATCAGCAATAACAGCTGGATTGCGAGGGTCATCCTCTGGAATCCCCGCTTCTACTTTTCCTACTAGATCAGCCCCCACGTCGGCTGCTTTTGTATAAATTCCACCACCGAGTCTTGCAAATACTGAGATTAAACTGGCGCCAAATCCTAAACCGACTAGAGCATTTATATCTTTAGTGAGGGGATAAGTAATGGCATAAAAAGAAACAACTCCTAGTAAAGCTAATCCGACCACTAAAAGCCCGGTCACAGATCCACCTTTAAAAGCAACTGATAGTGCTTCAGGAAGTCCTTTGGTAGCTGCTTGAGTAGTACGCACATTGCTTCTCACAGAAACATACATGCCGATAAAACCCGCTAGTGAGCTAAGTATTGCCCCTGTCAGAAATCCAACGGCAGTTACCCAATTGAGTACAAATCCGATAATCAGAAAAAGAGTAATACCAACGATAGATATCGTCAGATACTGTCTATTCATATAAGCACTGGCACCTTCTTGAATAGCAGACGCTATTTTTTGCATACGTTCATTGCCTGGATCTAACCTTAGAATGCTAAAACCGGTCGCAAGTCCGTATACCAGTGCTAAAAGTGCAGAAATGAATACGAAGATCAAAGCATATTGGGCCATTTATACTTCCTCTAAATTCTATGAATAGTTATCGAATGTGCTTTATTATATAAGTAAGCATTCATCTACAGCAAGCTTGCATTGTAAATATGCTTATCTTCCCTATCTTTAATAGGAATGCCGAATTAGTTTTCACGCCTCAAATATGGTGGCAATAAGTCACTGGGGTATTACAGAGATATTATGATCAAATTCAGTACGCAAGATTTTAGAGGTTTTGACAAGTTCAAAGAGTACGCTAAATTCGGGCAATATAGGCGCCTGGGCATCTTCGATTCAGGTATCGGAGGACTATCCTTACTCAAGTACTTAGGCGCCAAAGTGCAAGATGACAAGCAAGACAATAAAGAGATTATTTATGTAGCTGATACTGGTCGGTTTCCTTATGGCACGAAAAGTCCAAATGAAATATTTTCTTATAGCCATCAAATTATTTATTGGTTAGAGCAGAACAATGTTGATCTAATAGTATTTGGCTGCAATACAGCTAATGCTATTGTAGGAGATAAGCTTAAGCAAATCACTCGATTACCCGTTTTAGATCTGATAGATCCGGTGGCTAAATACGTTAGTACTTTGGAATTGAATGTGGGTGTACTAGCGACACAAGCCACTGTGAGCAGCCGTGCTTTTTCAAAGTCCATAAAAGCTTATGCTCCTGAACTTTCAGTTACAGAAATCGCAGCTACTCAACTTGTAAACATAGTTGAAAGAGGAGATATCGCTAGCAAAGAGACGCAAGATCTTCTATCTAACTATGCTAAGCAATTCGCTGCTCAGGGAGCAGAAGTAATTATTTTAGGCTGCACACATTTTTCTTTTTTAAAAGATTATTTATTACTATTAATAGATGAACCTACCCGAATACTTGACCCAGCCGAACTGATGGTCCAACTTATTACTAACTTTTCTCAAAATGATGATCAATTAACTGACAATTTGTCATATAGCAATATTGCGGGACGTACAACATTTTTTGTTACTGGTGATAAAGACGTTTTCGCTAGAAGCGCACAGAGATGTTTGGGTTATCCTCTAAAAAATGTTAATAAGCTTGCCATAGACGATGTTGAGCTTTAGTGCGCTGGTTAGATTAGTAATCTCACAGGCAAATAATGCTAAATTAGTTCTAAATAAATATAGGCGAATAAAGCGGCTAAAAGACCAGGAAGATTTGCCAATAGCCATCAGTAAAACAAAAGCACAAAGGCTGGCGTTTTTAATAGATGAGCAAATGGGCTAATGGTGGAGTAAATGGAGCGATCTCTATGACTGATGAGCACCGCAAACAGCTTACAATAAGCAATGCTATCAAGACCACTATAAATGCGGAAAAGCTCAGCGCAACTCAGCCCGCGCCATTGTTAGCCATGAATATAACCCAATTCACTGACCTTTCCGATACTAAAAACCAAGCCATTGTATGTACAAATTGCGGATTATGTCGATCTCGCTCCAATGTAGTATTTTCTGACGGCAATCCTGAGGCAAAGCTAATGATCATTGGGGAAGGACCCGGTCAAACGGAGGATGAGACAGGAATACCATTTGTAGGCAGGGCTGGCAGACTTCTGGATAAAATTTTAATTGCTGCGCAAATAGATAGACAAAAAGATACGTATATTTGTAACATTGTCAAGTGTCGGCCGCCTCAGAATAGAGTGCCAACCAAGGAGGAAGCCGTAGCGTGTATGCCGTACTTGATGGCTCAAATAGCTTTTGTAAAGCCTGCAATCATTTTATTAGCAGGCTCAACGGCTGTACAATATACTTTGCAATTGAATCAACCAATAAGTAAAATTCGCGGCAAATGGTTTGATTACTGTGGTGCTCAAGCAATGCCAATTTTTCATCCATCATATTTATTGCGTAATGATTCGAAAGAGCAAGGAAGTCCTAAGTGGCTCATGTGGCAGGATATAAAACAGGTTAAACAAAAACTCGTTGCTCTAAGTGACTCAAGCCGTTAAAGACAGGTAAGTAAACATATGGGAAAAAAGGCAGACTACTTTTATTCAGATTCGCTTCAACATCAATTGATAGAAGCAATAAATAACGATTTTGGCAGAGCCGTATCGAAATTACCTAATCAGGGCTATGGTGAAGTTAGAGATGAGGTCTTCGTCTATTTTTCAGCTTTGGCCATGCAGCAAGTAAATGCTATCTCAGAGAAACACGGTATATCAGATCCTGAGCTCTTACATGAGATTTATCAGCTTAAGCGCACCAATCTAATTCAGGGTTTCCGTTTAGGGCAAAGCATGCGCGGAGCATGGCTTGCCAGCTAAATGCGCTAGTGCGCTTTTAAATAGCTTTTTGTCATTGGGTTTGTGTTTGTTGCAAACCTGTTGTTAGTGTTTTTGTTATTGATCGGACTTGAGCTTACACCTTTATTTGACGGACTCGTACCTAAAAAACGTTGGGTCAGTATTATGCTGCAAACAATTAGCGCAAGAATGAGTGCATAGTTAAGATATTGCTGCATTCTTGCTAAGGTAATTAATTTTTGTTGTCTTAGATTTTGTAATTTAGTTTTTGCCTCAAGTTGTTGATCCGGTGTTATTGAATCTTGAGAAGCATTGCCAAAATAATTTCCGGTGATGGTTTCGGATAATTTGCCTGTGCGAATTGCTGGGGCAAGTTTTCGTTGGCAGTTCAGACAAAATTGGATACCGGACTTGAGGGGAGATTTGCAATATGGACACTCGCTATCTTGTCGACCAGCACTAGTAACAATAGCTTTATAGTTCCCAGAAATTCCTGCTAATCTTTTCAAAAAGCAGACGATGAAATTTTCTTTCTGAACGCCTTGCAAAGCTTGTGGAGCTGATTTTACCTGATCATTGAGATAAGTTTCTTCAAAGTCTGCCTGTCGTGAAAGAAATTTAGCAGCACTCTCCATGCGTAAATGGGTAGCCTCGCCTTGAGCTTTATTGAGAACTTGTTCTGATTGATTTGCCTGGTTGGCATGTACTAGGACTTGTTCAGCAGCTAAGCTACGATGTCTAATAGCCCTAAGCTTCACGGAGTCGCGAGCCAACGCATCATCTAATTCAGTCCCGAATACGCTTACTTCCTGATAACGCTCATCCGGATTTTTCGCCATTGCTTGATTGAATACTTTGGTCAATTCCGTGCAAGTGTTCAGTCCGAACAATTCTGTATTGCTATCTCTAAAAGGAGTGGGTGTTTCTCGCACATGGCTATCCATCATGCCTATAGCTGATTTCTTTTCAAAGGGCAATTTATTGGATAATGCTTCATAGATAACAATAGCCAAAGAATAGATGTCGCTTCGGCAATCAATCACCCCGTTTGATAAGCATTGTTCTGGGCTCATATAGTAAGGACTACCAATAAATTTTTTCCTCTTATTGCCGGACAGAGCTAATTCTTTTTCTGTAGAAGAAAGAGTAGCCAGTCCAAAATCTACTACTGTTACTTTATCTACGGAAAGACCAACATTAGTGAGAATAATATTTTCGGGCTTTAAGTCTTGATGTACTATCCCCTCAGAATGCGCATAAGCCAATCCGTCAGTTATTTGAGCTAGAATGGGTCTCATCTCATCTAAGGACAGCGGTCCTTCTGTTTCAATATATTTTTTTAGACTTGGTCCATCTATGTAGTCCATTACCAGAAATGGTTGGTTTGTGGTGCCGATCCCAAAATCGTATAGAGTGACAATGTTGTGGTGTTTTAGTTGGGCAACAGTTTTAGCTTCTTCGAAAAAACTTTTGAGGGTTTCTGGTTTAGCCATCATATGTGAATGCATCATTTTGATAGCCACTGGTTTATCCATCTTTAGATGCTGTGCTTTATAAACCACACCAGTGCCACCGCTACCTATCATCGAGATAATCTGATAACGATCAGCAAGACAACTTCCTATTAGCGGATTTACATGCTCAGACTCAAGGGCGCTATCATCTTTGGGACACTTTGTGACAGTGTCCTGGTACTCGCCCTGACATTCTGAACACTTCTTCACCGCCTGCCGCCATGTGGATAAACTAGCCCCTTCTTTCCATACCACTATTTGCGTAAAACAAATCGCTCTGGAAGCGCTACAGACTGTAAAAATGCGCGCTAATTACGGGAGAAATTCTCCAATTATGCTATTAGCCAAGGATTGTCCTAGAATAGTTAGTTTGAGCCGATCAGTGCTATGTTCTAGCCAATTATGTGCTATTAGTCTATCAATTGTCTTTTTGTGAGTGTTTAATAGATCTTCATCGTAAGATTGATTAAATCGCTCAAGATTTAGCCCTTCGGTCATTCTTAAGCCAAGCATTAACGACTCGATTTTTGCTAAACTTTGGTCAATTAATTCGCAAGTTTCATTGCTCAGGTAATCATCCAAATATCGCCCTAAAGACCGCCAATTAGAGCTACGATAAGGCTTAATATAGCGATGTGCTGAAACACCAAAAGCATGATACTCTTCTTGCTGCCAGTATTTTAAATTATGCCTGCAATCGTATCCGTATTTTGCAAAATTTGAAATTTCGTATTGCTTGAAACCAGCGTGCTCCAATGCTTCAATCATATATGTATGTTGTTCTACAAACACCTCTTCGCTGGGATAATTATTGTGCACCAGAGGAATCATTTTAATTAAGGGAGCGGCTGGACTTAATTCCAGACCATAGGCGGATAAATGCTTAATCTGAGGATACTCATTAGCTAATTTAATAAAGCTGGATATGGAACTTTGCCAGCCAGCCAGAGTTTGTCCTGGCAAGCCATACATTAAATCGCAATTTATATTGTTAAATCCCATATCGCTTGCGATCTCTATGGCTTTAACAACATCTATGGCGCTATGACCCCTCCCAAGAGTGCTAAGTTCTTGATCATTAAAAGACTGTACCCCTATGGACAGCCTATTTATACCCATATCGCGCCACATTTTGGCTTTCTGTCGTGTAACAGTCTCAGGATTCGTTTCCAACGAAATTTCATTGTCGGGCAGTAAAAGAATGTTTTTCAATAAAGTCTCATGTATTTGACTTAAGTCCTCAGCATTTAACAAACCGGGAGTACCGCCACCATAAAAGACCGTATTAATATACGGTTTAGCAGAGTCTCTGTTTAGTCGATCGGTAATCTCTCGCTCTAAAGTTTGACAGTATCTTTTTCCAAATTCTTCAATGCGTGTTGAAGTAGCAAAGTCACAAAAATGACATTTATAGGAACAAAAGGGAATGTGAATATAGGCGCCTAGGGACATTATATAGGCGCTGCCTCGCCTTCGTATGTTTTGGTTTCAGTGGCATACGCTCGGCATAACTCATATGCCTTACGAGCCACTGCGTACCTCGGCTCAACGCGCTTTTTGCCGCTACTCTGCCGCCGCTTCACTAGCGCCGTCCGCTCCGCTGAAACTTGTCTTGATTCTGAAATAGGCGCTGCCTCTTTGTGCTCAGTCCCTTTTACTCCACCGTAACAGACTTAGCTAAATTACGTGGCTGATCTACATCCTTACCTAAAGCCTCAGCTGTGTAATATGCAAAGAGCTGCAATGGTATGACAGTCAGCAAGGGACTTAGAAATTCATCTACAGCCGGTATATGCATGATGGTATCAAATATGCCATCAACATTTTTATCGTCTTCTACAGCCACTGCTATCATTTTTGCTTGTCTAGCCTTAGCTTCTAATGCATTAGATAAAGTTTTATCGTAAACAACGCCAGGAACTAAAATTGCTACTACTGGCACATTCTCATCCAGAACAGCGATCGGTCCATGCTTTAATTCGCCGGCGGCATAGCCGGAAGCATGTATATAGGTTAGCTCTTTAAGCTTTAAGGCCCCTTCCAAAGCTGTTGGGTAGTTGAAGCCACGCCCCATAAATACAACATCTCGAGCAGAGCTATATTTTAAAGCGGCTTGGCGCACCGCATCACTACTGCCGAGAATTTTTTCTTGCCAGGTAGGAATAAGATGTAATTGATGCTTAAGTTGCGCTGCCTTTTCCTCAGGTAATAAGCCTTTCTCTTCCGCTAAATAAATACCCAGTAAATAAAAACTAGCCAATTGAGCTATATAAGTTTTAGTTGCAGCCACGGAGACCTCGATACCACATTCGGTCGTGATTAGATCCGTAGTCACATGGGCTAAATGAGAATCGGGTCGATTTGTTATGCCGAGAGTATGTGAGCCGGCAGATTTGGCTTCTTTAATGGCAGCCAAGGTATCGGCGGTTTCTCCAGATTGGCTAACTGCAATGGTTAATGTGCGTTCGTTAACTAATAATTTCCGTCCTCTAATTTCCGAAGCGATTTCAACATCAGTGGGAATCTGAGCTAAAGATTCAAGAACGTATTTGCCGACCATTCCCGAATACAATGCAGTTCCGCAAGCAACAATCTGAATGCGATCAATGTTTTTTATTTGTTCTCTAGTTAATGTAATACCTGCTGTCTGGAGACCGTTGACCGTCCCTTTATCTTCTTTTCTTAAATTCACCGGCTTATGAGTATCGGGTAGGTACTTAGCTAAAGTCTGTCTCAAAACAGTAGGCTGTTCGTTTATTTCTTTAAGTAGAAAGTGTTTGTATCCGCCTTTGTCAATTACATATAGACTACCTTCTGAAGTAATAGGCGATCGCTTTACTTCTTTGCCCTCGAAACTGTAAAGTTTATAGCCCGAGCTTGAAAGTTCCACTATTTCACTTTGCTCAAGTCGTAAAAGTTGATTAGTATAAGGGCGCACAGCTAAGCCATCTGAAGCTAAGAAGCTCTCGTTTTCTCCTAGACCAACCGTAAGAGAATAATGATGATTGACAGCAAAAATGCGATCAGGATAAGCCGGACTTAAAATGGCAAGAGCATAGATTCCCTTTAAGCGACTGACAGCCTGTCTCACTGCAGTTAACATATCTTTGTTCTGTTTGTAATAAAATGATACTAAATGTGCTACTACTTCTGTATCTGTATCCGAACCAAACTTGTATCCCTGAAGAAATAACTCGTCTTTGAGTTCTTTGTAATTTTCGATAATGCCATTGTGAACAACCGCCACTACTTTTGCTTCATCTGTGTGGGGATGGGCATTTAAATCATTAGGCTCGCCATGCGTTGCCCAGCGAGTATGTCCGATGCCAACAGTTGCTATAGGAGCTTGGTCTTTTAACATAAGCTCTAAATTGGATAATTTTCCAGCTGCCTTAAGAATGCGCAAATTCCCGTCTTCTATAACTGCTAAGCCGGCCGAATCATAACCGCGGTATTCTAAACTGCGAAGTTCCGATACTAAAACGGGCACCGCATTACCTGATCCTAAATAGCCTACGATTCCGCACATATATTAATCGCTCCGTTCACTCATGCTTCGCTCACTCCGCTTACCGCCGCTCCGCTGCCGATTGCTCCTCGCAATCGTTCGTTGCGCTGCCTCTACCGTGCTGTCCTTACTTAATCGCTCCGTTCACTCATGCTTCGCTCACTCCGCTTACCGCCGCTCCGCTGCCGATTGCTCCTCGCAATCGTTCGTTGCGCTGCCTCTACCGTGCTGTCCTTACTTAATCGCTCCGTTCACTCATGCTTCGCTCACTCCGCTTACCGCCGCTCCAATAGCGCGCGGCCTTGTTGCTTTATACAGCCATTACTTCTGTTTCTTTATCGTGAACGTGCTTGTCAATTTCTTTGACATATTTATCTACGACTTTCTGCAAATGTTCTTCTTCACGCTTAATTTCATCTTCTGAAATTTGTGTGCCCTTGAGTTTCTTCAATTCGTCGGCTGCATCACGACGAATATTTCTTAAGGCAATACGGGTGTCCTCACCAAACTTCTTAACTGTCTTTACTATTTCTTTGCGTCTTTCTTCTGTTAATTGTGGCACGCTTATGCGAATTAATGAGCCGTCGGTAGTAGGAGTTAATCCAACATCAGATTTGTGAATAGCGGTTTCAATTTCTTTAATAGCCCCTTTATCGTACGGCTGAATTAAAAGTGAACGACCATCAGGCGTTGAAATATTAGCTAGACTTTTAAGGGGTGTGCTTGTACCGTAATATTCCACATCTATTCGATCTAGCAATGCTGGATTGGCTCTTCCGGTTCTGATTGTTTGATATTCTTTTTGCAATTGAGAAATAGCTTTTTTCATCCGCTCTTCTGCTTGTGAAATGATTGGTTCGGTGCTCATTGTTTATTTGCCTCGATTTTTTTTGCTTCGACTTTAATGGGTGCAAACTCTAGATCTAGGTTGGCACCAACGATTGTGCCTATTTGCTCCCCTAATATAATGTTTTCAATGCTGCCAGATCTGGCGAAATCGAAGACGATGAAGGGAATATTATTTTGCTGACAAATAGATACACCGGCAGGGTCCATTACTTTTAATCCCTGGCGGATCAATTGTTCGAAGCTAATTTTGTTGATTTTCCTCGCATTTGGATTTTTCCTTGGGTCATCATCATAAACGCCATCTACATTATTTTTGGCCATAAGTAATACATCGGCTTTGATTTCAGCCGCCCTTAAAGCTGCTGCTGTATCAGTGGTGACATGTGGATTGCCAGTGCCGCCACCAAAAATAACCACTCTTCCCTTTTCCAGGTGCCTGATTGCCTTTAGCCTAATAAAGGGCTCTGCAATTGAGGGCATTGCTATAGCTGTTTGTACTCTTGTTTCGCAGCCCTTAGTTTTTAACACTTCTTGCAAAATAAGACAGTTCATTATTGTAGCCAGCATGCCAACATAATCAGCACCGGCTTTATCCATTCCCCATGAGCTGCCCTGCACACCGCGGAAGATATTGCCACCGCCAACTACAATTGCAATCTGCACGCCTAATTTATGAGCGTTCACGATTTCTGCGGCTATACGATTAACTATACTAGGGTCGATGCCAAACTGGGCCTCGCCAACGAGTGCTTCACCACTAAGTTTTAATAGTATGCGTTTGAATTTTGGTAATTTCATTTTCCTGGTAATAGACTGATTGCCTGAGGTTTAATCACGAAAACTATTATGTTCTACCTGATCAACCTTACTTGCTCCTTACGTAAAGTGAACTATATTAACTGCAAGACAATGTTGACAATCAATAACCTACGCTTAACGCATGTGTTTATTCTTTACTGTCCGAAGGAAGAGACAAGGCAATTTCCTTACTGGGATGAGGATTATTTGATCCTTGTGACAAGGCAGTGCTGTTTTCATCTGTTCCCATTGGCGAATCAATTGAATCAGCTTTTTCACCTAAAATCATAAGAGAATAATCGGTAACTTTTATTTCTAATTTTGATTGTTTGGCTTGTTCTTCTATATATTTCTGTACCGAAATAGCAGGCTCTTTAACATAAGGCTGTTCAAGCAAACAACGTTCAGCAATCAATTTATCCAAACGTCCAGCAATCATTTTGTCACGAATCTCCGGTTTTTTATCAACAAGATCTGCTTTCCCAGATTCAATCCGTCTTTCGTTTTCTCTTACACTGGCCGGTACATTTTCTTTGCTTAGATATTGAGGCTTAGCAAAAACAACATGCATTGCCACCTCTCTGCTAAAAGAGTCATTGGTTAGCGGAGCACTGGTTTCAAATTTAACCAAAGCCCCTATTTTGCCACCTAGGCTGTGTATATAAAGTCCAAATAAACCAGGTTTATTTCCTAAGTTAAAAAACGAAATGCGGCGAACGACTATGTTTTCGCCTGTTTTGGCAATTGCTTGTGAAATTAATGCTTCGACTTGGACGTCATCTACTGAGGCTTTGAGAAATTCCTCCACTGTTTTGGCTTTTACTTTCAGCGCAATTTCAGTAAGTTTTTTAGTTAAGTTGACAAATTCCTCATTGCGAGCAACGAAATCTGTCTCAGAGTTAATTTCTAAGATAACAGCAGATTTACCATCTTCTGCCACTTTACCTACAACCAATCCTTCGCTAGCAGTGCGAGAAGACTTCTTACTTGCTACATTAATGCCTTCTTGTCTGAGCACTTCGCAAGCTTTATCTAGATCTCCCCCTGCCTGGACTAAAGCTCTTTTGCAGTCCATCATTGCCGCACCAGTTTTCTCTCTTAATTCCTTCACCAGGGCGGCGGAAATTTCTACCATGCAAACGTCCTCACTTTGTTTATTTTCTGGTTGTTATGTTAGTCTTCTGAATCGAGATAAGCATCTTCATATTGGATGGCTACTGTATCAGCGGCTATCACCAGTTCTGGTACTATCTCGTCTTTAAGCGAACCATTGCTCGGTTCAAGAATTTTATCCTCTAAAACAACATCTTGTTCGATAATTGTTTCTTCCAAAATTGGTGCTTCAACTCCCTCGTTTGCGGCTATCTTTTCCAGCCCTGGCAACGAAATAGCTTGAGTCTGTCCTTGCTTACCTTCTAAAACAGCGTCTGCAATCGAACTGACAATAAGCTTTATAGAGCGTATCGAATCATCGTTTCCAGGAATAACGAAATCAATATTATCTGGATCGCAATTAGTATCGACTATGCCGACCACAGATACATCCATTTTCTTGGCTTCTGAAACGGCTATTAGCTCATGCTTTTGGTCAACTATGAATAGAACATCTGGACGACCCCGCATACCTTTAATGCCACCCAGTGATCGCTCAAGTTTATAAAGTTCTCGATTAAGCACTGTCAGCTCTTTTTTGGGACGACGATAAAAATCACCATTATTTTTCATCTCATCTAGATCTTTCAAACGGTTAATGCGTAATCGGATTGTTTCAAAATTGGTCAACATACCGCCTAACCAGCGTTGATTAACGAAAAAGGCGCCGCATTTTTTTGCCTCTTGTTCAACGATTTCTGCAGCTTGCTTTTTAGTACCTACAAAAACAATATTTTTCTTTTCGGAGGCGGCTTTTCGCATGAAGTTGCAAGCTTTTTCAAGAGCCCTGCTTGTTTGTTCCAAGTCAATAATATATATACCGTTGCGCTCACCATAGATGTAAGGACGCATCTTAGGATTCCAACGCCTGGTTTGGTGTCCAAAATGTACACCGGCTTCTAATAATTGTCTCATGGATGTTGCTGGCAAGATTGTTTAATTCTCCTTTTAATTATGTACTGAACTCGCGCCACGCGCCAACCAGGGGATAAACGCCACTTCCTGATTGACAAAAGTGGTGAATTTGTTTTCTGGAAGAGTCCATAAAACTTATCCTGAAATTGTAGCATAAGCCTTGTCGGCACGGTTTTTGTGGACAATATTGGTGCAAGATCGTTATAATAATCTTAAAGGAAATATTAAGGTAACTTGGATAAAATCACTACAACAGCCAGTTTAGAGTAATACTTCGGGGTCAATTTGAGTAAGGTACTAGTTCTTAATGCTTCTTATGAACCACTAAATATTTGCAATTGGCGTCGAGCCATCGTTCTTATTTTGAAGGGCAAAGCTGAACAAATTGAACATAATGGCAAGCTTGTATATGCTAGTTTCCCTCTCCCGACAGTTATAAGACTGCGGGCATATGTAAAGATTCCCTATAAAGAAATAAGCCTTTCGCGCCGTAATGTTTTGCATCGCGATAAGTATACTTGTCAATATTGTGGTGAGCATCGTCACGACTTAACTATTGATCATATAGTGCCTCGTTCTAAAGGGGGTACCGATACTTGGGATAATGTTGTGGCAGCATGCTTGAAATGTAATGTGCGTAAGGGCGATAGAACTCCCAGAGAAGCAAACCTGGCTCTTAGGACTGTTCCTCACAAGCCGTTCAGTCATGTGCATTTTGAGATTTCTAAGCATTCCTATGCAAGCGAATATCGCTGGCAGAAATACTTGATTGGTGCTTAAAATACAATAAATTTATTAAGCGGGGTATTTTTGCCATGCCAGCTGTTGGCTGCTTTGCCAATGTAATTGTCGATATCACGGCTAATTCAGTAAGAGATCGGCTTTTTACATACTCTATACCAGAAACTTTGGCGCAGGATGTATTTCTTGGTGTGCCTGTGCTTGTGCCATTTGGTAAGTCAAGAACCATAGCAGGCTATGTAATTTCGCTAAGCAACGACCCGCCAGAGGCTTTTGCAACACAAAATATTGAGTTGAAAGAAATCATTACTGTATTGGATGGGCAGGCCTTTTTTGATGCTCAATATATAGACTTTCTTAAATGGGTAGCTGACTATTATCTAAGCAGTTTAATGGATGTTATTACTGCTGCTTTACCAGCATGCCTAGTGCCTCGCATGAAGCAATCAGCTTATTTAGTCGATCAAACAGCAAATGAGAATGATTGGACAAAAGATCAACAAACAGTAGTCAATATTTTAAAGCAGAGTAAAACACATGAGCTTTCGGTAGTTACATTGAAGCAACGCTTCTGCAAAACCACTAAACAGAAAGAAACTCATTTCTATAAAGCATTCAATAACTTATTAGCTAGAAAGATTATAGAACGCCGAAATACTATAACATCCGGCAGCAAAATTAAAACAAAGGACATTATTTCTTGGACAAGCAAAGAGACTTCTGACGAACAAGGAAAGCGAGTGATTGCTGTTTTGCAAGAGAATCTTGAGCCATTAAACAAAACCCAATTGATAAAGCAGGCCAAAGTCAATCCCAAGACTGTATCCAAGTTATTAGCAGAGGGTATTTTGTCTTTGACTAAAGAAGATCAGATACGCGATCCTTTGCAATATTTGCACAGCACAAAGATTAATGTTGAAAAATGTGAGCAATTGCCTGAATTGACCAGCGATCAACGAACAGTATTCTCTGCCTTAAACGAGGCTTTACGTGCACAACTGAAAACAACATCGCCTGCAGCTGATAACGTACCCTGGTTATTGCATGGTGTTACTGGTTCAGGTAAAACAGAAATCTATTTGCGTTTAATAGATGAAACATTAATGCATAGTCGTACTGCACTTCTTATGGTGCCTGAAATAGCCCTTACTCCACAGTTAGCCGAACGCTTGGTGCAGCGTTTCGGTAATTTGGTAGCAGTTTGGCACAGCGGGCTTAGCGATGGAGAGCGTTTTGATACCTGGAGACGCTTGCAAAATGGTGAATTAAAAATACTATTAGGGGCACGGTCGGCAATATTAGTGAATATGCCGGAGCTCGGTCTAGTTATTATCGACGAAGAGCACGATGCCAGTTATAAGCAAACCAGCCCATCTCCTCGTTATAATGCTAAAACCCTGGCCCTGGAGAAAGCCAGACTTAGTGGCGCTTTGGTTTTGTGTGGCAGCGCTACACCTGATCTTGTTACTTATTATTTGGCTCAAAATCAAAATAAAGTTTTGGCTTTGCCCAAACGCATATTCGATCAAGGGTTTCCAAAAACAATCATCGTAGACATGCGCAGTGAGTTCACATCCGGCAATCGGTCTATTTTTTCGAAATCTCTGGCGGAGGCTTTACAGACCTGCTTAGATAAAAAGAACAAGCCATTCTTCTCTTGAACCGGCGTGGTTATGCCAGCCATGTGTTTTGTCGGGCATGTGGCTATGTTGCCGCATGTAAAAATTGCAGCGTGCCGATGGTATACCATCGCCTAAGCACTACAAGTAGTGGCAGTAAAGAAATTGATCTTTTAAGATGCCACCATTGTGGCTATCAGTCTCAACTCTCGCAAACGTGTCCTGCTTGCGAGCAGCCATTTTTGAAAAACTATGGATTAGGCACGCAAAGAGTAGAAATAGAATTACAACAGCTATTGCCGCAAGCTAAAATAATAAGATTAGATAGTGACATTGCCCAAAGGAAAGGTGCACATGAGGAAGTATTCCAAAGTTTCGCATCGGGAAAGGCTGATGTATTGATTGGCACACAAATGATAGCCAAAGGTTTGGACAATGCCAATGTTACCCTTGTTGGTATATTGGCTGCAGATGCCGCCTTTAACTTATCTGACTATCGTTGTACAGAACGCGGTTTTCAATTACTGACTCAAGTTGCCGGTCGGGCAGGCCGCGGTCATTTGCCAGGAAAAGTAATTGTACAAACTTTTAATCCTCAACTTCCTGCTTTAAAGTCTTCTCTCTCTCACGATTATCAAAGTTTCTATGACGCAGAATTACCCACCAGACAATCATATGTTTATCCGCCCTTTAGTCAATTAATTCGCGTAGTAATAGCTGGAGAGGACATAGATCAAACAGCGCACGCAAGCGAAAAACTGGCCGAATCGCTGGGCAATTATTTGGCTGACACTGCCGATGCCTCTGAAATGATGGTGCTTGCCCAGCTCCCTGCTTAATAGAAAGATTGCATGGTAAGTATCGTCAACATCTAATAGTAAAAAATACTATCGGTGACCACGGCCGCAATTTAATTGCCTCATTCTTTAAGCACAAACAAAATATCGACGGCGTGCAAATAGCCGTGGATATGGACGCTATTGATTTGCTTTGATTTAGTGATGTCCTGACTGATATCCTATTGCAAAAAATTCGTCAGTTTAATAGAATGGCAGTGTAATTTGAGGAACAAATTTGTCGCTTTCTATTCATAACGCCGTAGAGTCAGATGTTGCTCTTTATACGCGCTAACTGTTGCCTTAGCTGAGTCCGAGCAAAAAACCCCAGACCAAATTTTGGTTACTGAGCAAAACCTGCGGAAATATGGTTTTGGTCCCGATAGAAGTTTTCAAGCAATCATAGCTAACTGGGAAAACAAGCCAGTCGGCATGGCAGTTTATTTCTTTGCTTATTCTGGTTATGTCGGTATGCCCATTTTATATTTGGAAGATTTATTTGTGCTGCCTGAATTCCGCGGCCGTGGTATTGGTACAAAAATGCTGCAGGCCTTGACGTACCGAGCAAAAGAGCAAAGATGTAGCCGTATGCAGTGGGCAGTTTTTGATTGGAATAAAGATGCTATCGATTTTTATGAAAACTTAGGGGCGACTGTGCGGCAAGACTTACTGCAAGTTCGTCTAGAAATGGACAACCTTGATAATTTACTTAGTAAATAGAGGTTCTTATCAGACTCGTGATTTCAATAGTTTAGTGTCCAACCAGCGTCCACTACCAAGACTTCTCCAGTAATGCTCTGGCTACTGGCAAGATAAAGGAAAGCATCAGCTATCTCTTCGGGCAGCACCCATTGTTTTAAGAGTGTGTGATCGATAAATCCTTTTAGTTTAGCTTCGGGTAGATTATCAAAGGCACTGGATTTAGTAAATCCAGGAGCCACTGCATTTACCAGAATATGTGGTGCTAAATCTTTTGCTAAAGTCTTGGTGAAATTTATTACTGCACCTTTAGCAGATGAGTAAGCCATACTCGAGGTACTGCCACCATGATCAAGTCCTCTAATGGAAGCCATGTTGATGATGTGACCGTTGCCTTTTTCTTTCATGATTTTTGCTGCTTCAATCGAGCATAATACAGCGCTAAACAAATTATTATCAAATGTGCTCAACCAATGATCTTTGCTCGATTCTAAAAAGGGCACACGAACAGCAGACCCGGCATTATTGATGAGTATGTCGACTGTGCCAAATTTTTTGATGGCTTCGGCAAAAAGGCTGTTGACTTGATTTGGTTCTGATACGTCGGCTTGTATAAACATGGCTTCGCCGCCAGAGGCAATAATTTCTTCTTTAACTTGTTCCCCGCCTATAATATTATTTTTGGCATTAACAATTATTTTTGCGCCTTCAGCGGCGAACTTACGAGCAATAGCTTTGCCAATATTGGCTGCTGAGCCAGTTATAGCCACTACCTTTGCTTTAAACTTCACGGTCTAGTCCTGCTAATGTTTTTGTTCTATTGTTAACAGTTGCGGTTATCCAAACATCTTTACCAAAGCGCGGTTCATCAAATATTTTGACTTTAAGTGTACTTATTTCGTAAAATCTTGATTTAATCACTCCCCGTTCATAATCTTCGAACGAGCTCACTCTGTCTAGCAATTTCGGGAAGCGTTTAGTAAATAGGTCAAAGCCAAAGCGTGCACTTTGTCCTGCGGTTAAAATGCCTTCACCGAATATTTGCAGTCCTTGTAAATGGCTGCCGAAAGGCTGTGAGCTGTCAAAAACGGCAAGAGCGATAGCTGAATTTTGGGCTAGATTGAGCGAATGCTGCAGTGTTGGTTGGCTTAGGAAATAAATTTTCAGGTCATCGCTATAAGCAAAATAGACGGTGTTGATATAAGGCTGCGTGTCATTATCTGTACTAAGAAAGGTAGCCATAGAGCATAATTTGGTGGCTTCCAAAATTGAAGCTATGCTTTCCTGCAGCATTTTTTGATCGTATCCATTAGCATAAAGACTACAGCTCAGCACGATATCCCCTTTAGCTAAGTCTCTGAGTCCGCCTATAGCATTCTACAGCCAATAATTATATCCTACCATAGGTAGTAGACACTAGCTATCAAAGTAATTTATAGACAAAAATTAGTGCGACTTAGAGCATGCGTGAAGCAGGTTGTTTTAATTGCATTGCCCCTTCGTCTTTAAACTCTTTTTCAGGAATTTTTGTTTGCTTTATCTGTACTTGATCTTCTAACCAAGTATCTATTGTACTGGTAAGATCTTGGTCCATTGGCTTGAGTTCTAGAAGGAGGTGCCCTCGGTTGGGCATAATTTTGCAAGTCGCTTGTTCTGGACCAATAATTTTGCAGAAATCTTTTAAAGCTTTGACTTTAAAAATGCGGTCCTTATCACCTGCAATAACGAGCAATTGTACGTCTTCTGGAAGTAGCTCAATTTGTTCAAGAGATCTTCTATTAGTGATCATTGCCTTAAAAAGCTCAACTGTACTAAGCTGATTATGCATTCGGGGATCATCTAAGTAGATTTGAGTTAATGCTTTGTTGTTGGATAAAGTGCCTTTTATATAAGGCCTCAGATTCAAAGGTCTCTCGTGGTTAGTAAAGCCAAGAATGAAATCGGATATCCATTTTGGGTGAGGGTGAAGAGAATTCTTGACTCCAAGGCCGCATAGAATGGCGCCATTTACGGGTAATGGTTCCTGGCATAAAGACCATACTATTAAGTTTGAACCCAAACTTTCTCCAATACAGAATATTTTGTAATCGGGATATTGAGCGTGTAAGGCATTTATAAGGCTTTTGCCATCTTCTACACTTTGACTAAAATGGACTTTACCGTCGTTTTTATACTTAGGATCATTATCACGCCAATGTCCAAAGCCGCGAAAATCGAAAGAATAAAAAGGGTAGCCTTGCCTGGCAAATTGAGTAGCCGCATCGTTCAGAGCTAAACCATAAAATGTCATGCCATGATAGCCAACTATTATTGCTTTAGTCTCTACAGTGTCATCTTTCCATTGATAAACTGGAAAGCCCAGTTGTTCTCCTAGGGGAATTAAATCTTTTCTTTCTACATCAGCATAGCTCGGACTCAGGCAAAAAGTTTGTAAGAGAATTGCGAATATAAAAAGAACTGCTTTTAGGGGTTTTTTCATTGTTAATATCGTGTTCACTTGCAAGCTAAGTCGTAAATACCCGCGAATAAGGTGTTAAATGCCATCGAAGAATATATGCCCAATCGGTGGCGCAAATATTCATAGTTGATGAAATCTCGACACCCTCGCTGTAAAGAGGAAGCAAAATATAGGTTTTACTTATGCTAGCTAGATTACCTAGCTATTGTAAGTGTTGTTCCTATTCAAGTGTTGAGCTTGCTAGAATGCTTAAACAAACCAAACATTTGCTTGATTTGAATTATCCCAAAGAATATACTTCTTGGCAAGGATAAATTCACTTTGGCGCGGTATTTTGGGTTGCCAGTTACTGTGAGTTGGACTAGCGAAGATGAATAGGATAAAGGTTTTTGTTACTGGGGCAACCGGCACAGTTGGTTTGTATTTAATTAAGTACTTGGCTGACAAAGGTTATAGTGTGAATGCTTGTGTGCGCCCATCTAGCGAACGACAGCAGCTGAATCATTTCCTGCAAGATTATCCAGATAAATTGAGCTATGTAGAATCTGATATCCGGGAGACGGGTAGACTGAGAGAATATATGGCGGGCTGCGCGGTAGTAGTTCATACCGCGGCCGCTGTCGAGCCTTATTCTAATTGGCAAGAACTAAAACGTGTAAATGTCGAAGGTACCGATAATGTTTTGAAGGCGGCCATTGCGGCCGGTGTCAAACAATTTATCCATATAAGCAGTCTGTCCGTGATCACAGGAGATCAGGATCAATTTAAAGTCAATGAAGAAAAGGTACCTATATATTCTAAAGAACCTTATGCTAATTCAAAGATTGAAGCTGAAAAAATAGTCACATCTCAAATTAATGCCGATTGTATAGACGTGACTATTTTAAGACCAGGTTTTATTTACGGACCTAGTGAGAGAACTTGGATGCCGAAGTTAATTCAAGCAATGAAAAAAGGACGTGCCATGTTGGTAGGAGACACAGAGAAAGAAACCAATGTTATTTATGTGGAGAATCTCTGCCGTGCCATTGAGGCTTCAATTCTTAATGCCAAAGCTTATGGGCAGATCTACAATCTGACAGACGGACAATCGGTTAGCAAAAGACTTTTGTTTGACACCATATGTGATCAGTTGAAATTGCCGCGCGTCAGTCTAATAATTCCCACTTTCGCTGCCCGACTGCTTGTTGAATCTGCTTCGGTGCTTACTCCTTTAGTGCCAAATTATTTTAAGAATAAATTGGCCCGTTACTCCAGAGCGGCTTACCGTTTAGTGGCGATAAATCAGGGTTTTGACATATCCAAAGCGGAACGTGACTTAGGGTATGTTGAACGCATCTCCTTTACCGAAGGTATGGCTAAAACACTATCCACTTGGAAAATGTAATCAATCAAAATCAGATAAAAAGCTTTGGCACAACTAACTCAGTATTTATATTCAATATTTTTGGCGATGATTTTACCGTTCGCCAGTCCAATTTTGTTGTTTGTTCCTAAAACAAGAGCCGGACTTAAGCAAAAACTGGGGTTTATAGATGAATCTTTGCAAGAAGCATTGTCTGAGCGCAAAAGAGCAATATGGATTCATGCCGTTTCAGTGGGCGAGTTTAATGGCGTGTTTCCTCTTGTGCAAGCTGTGAAAGAAAAATATCCAGAAATTCCTTTGGTAATTTCGACAACTACTAAAGCAGGGCAATTGCTTGCCAGGCAACGTGCCGGACATTTGGCACAAGTGATTTATTTTCCTTTCGATTTGCCTTGGTGCGTGAATCGTTTTCTATCTTTATTAGAGCCGCGTTTAGTCATTATCTTTGAGACTGAGTTGTGGCCAAATTTTATTGACTCTTGTTGGCAAAGAAACATACCAATAGCAATTCTAAACGCTCGAATGTCTCCACGGTCGTTCAAGCGTTATAAATTGACAAAGTGGTTCTTTGGCCGGTTCTAAGAAAATTGGCTCTAATAGGCGCACAAACAAGCAAAGAAGTTGAACACTATAAAGCGGTGGCAGGCAACGATTTACCTATTCAGGTTTTTGGTAATTTGAAGTATGACTGGTTACCTTTATTTAATAGTGCAGCAGTGACTGAACTGAAGAATCAATTAGGAATTAAATCTGATGACCTGGTTCTCATTGGCGGATCTACTCATATTGAAGAGGAAAAAATCATTCTCGATACTTATAAGGCATATCTCTCAAGTTCACTTCCCGGGCACAAAAAAAACTTACGGGTGATCCTTGCTCCGCGTCATCCGGAGCGCTTCGAAACAGTAGCAAAAATTATCGAGAACTGTGGTTACAGAGTGAGACGGTATAGTCAAAATGAAAAATTTGCTGAAGAAAACGAAATTTATTTGCTAGATACAATAGGACAATTGGCAAATTTTTATTCCATTGCTTCTCTCGCCTTTGTCGGAGGCTCTATTGCTAATGTGGGCGGACATAATTTATTGGAACCATATTTATACGGTGTACCTGTTGTATGTGGTCCTAATCTTTTTAAAACCAGAGAAACTGCTACTATTCTTGCCAGTGAAAAAGCATTGTTTATTGCTCCTGATGCTAAGATGGTAGAGAAAAAATTGATGGAGCTAATTCAAGATAGTGACCTGTGCAGGAGCATGGGAGGTATAGGGCAATTGTGGCTCAACAATAATCGCGGAGCTGTATCTAAATCTCTGGTCGAAATTGGTATTCTTTTGCGAAAGAATGAACCCGGCTGCAATCAACGCAACGAAACTGCCAAAGTCGAGATGATGAGTTTATGAACTGGGGTAATCCGCAGACATTCCCTGAAAAGTTATGCGTCAATTTATTGACGCCAGTGACTTTAGTTTATAAATCACTTTTGGATATACATCGTTTAGCCTATCAAGAAGAATGGTTGCATTCAGGAAAATTATCATGTCCTGTCGTGAGTGTGGGCAACCTCACTGTTGGTGGCACCGGTAAAACTCCAATAATCATTGACTTGGCAAATCAGCTGTTAGCCAACAACATTAAGGTGGGAATTTTAAGTAGAGGGTACAAAAGATTTAGCCGTCAACCAATCACAGTGGTAAGTGACGGGCAAGGATCTGTTGCATCTATAGAAGAGGCTGGCGATGAACCGCTAATGATGGCACAACTCTTGCCGCGAGCTATAGTTATCGTAGGGAAGGATCGTTTTGTGGCTGGACAAAGGGCTATTATGGACTATCAGTGCCAGACATTATTGTTAGATGATGGTTTTCAACATTGGCGATTAGAGCGTGATTACGATATCCTTTTGTTGGATTATAACGATGAACCTTGGAATGATAAACTATTGCCAGCCGGCCGTCTACGAGAACCTTTGTTGGCTCTTAGGCGAGCCAACCATGTTGTAATAACAAAAGTTCCAAAGATATATCATGCTGAAAAGATTGAGCGATTTGAAAAGTTAGTCAGCCAGTATAGTCCCAACTGCCCAATTAGTCTTTGTCAATTTGAATCGACATCTATCCATCAGCTAATTGCTGGTAAGTGGACAGACATTTCTATCGATAAGCTGTGCGGACTGCCTGTAGTTGCGTTTTGCGGTCTAGCAAAGGCGGACGGCTTCTTTGAATTAGTAAGCCAGCTTGGTGCTAATGTTTTACAGCAAATATCATTTGCAGATCATCACTCTTATTCACAGAAAGATATCGAAGCGCTTGAGCAAAAACTAACTGAATTAAATGCCGAATATTTAATTACCACCCGTAAAGATTTGGTCAAGCTAAAAGCATCAGGTATGAGCTCAAGAATTCTAGCTGTTAATTTGAATGCCAAGTGGATAAGAGATATGCCTGATATAGCTGGTCTTGTAAAAATATCATCCGTCTTGAACGAAGTTTAGCCTTGCTTTAAATCATGCATAAAGAAAGCCACTTAAAAAATCAAAAGCGAATATTGGTTGTTCGTTATCGTTTTATTGGCGACACCATTTTAACTGTGCCCTTCCTGCGTAATCTGAGAAAGTATTACCCTGAGGCAAATATCGATGTATTGGTAGGACCACAAAGTGGTGAGGTATTGAAGGGATGCCCATATGTTGATGAATTAATCGAATTCGATACCACTCGCTTTCACAAATATGATAAAGGTGATGGCAAGGCAAAATCATTTGCTTACTATGCATTCTTGATACGGAAAAGGAATTACGACACAGTATTTATCCTTAAGAGATCAATTTCCTCAGCTCTTCTGGCTTATTTATCTGGAGCCAAAGCTCGCATTGGATATGGTGGCGGACTCAAATCGATATTTTTAACGAAAAGTGTAATTTGGGATAAGGGCAAACATGAAGTCGAGTCTACTTTAGATATCTTGCGAGACGCGAATATCCCTATTATTGATAATTATTTGGAAGCTTGGACCACTCGTGACGAAATAATTGCTGCAAAGGCATTGTTACCAGAAGAAAAGAAGAAATATGTTCTTATTCATGCTGCTGCCGCCCATCCAGACAAAATGTACCCCACTTCGAGCTGGTCCAAAATCATAGCTACTTTGAGTAATGAACATGGTTTTACCGCCGTTCTATCCGGTGCACCGGGAGATTTTCTCTTGAATCAAACGATTATAGAATCCAGCGGTGTAGAGTGCCTTAACTTAGCCGGTCAACTATCTATACGTGGAAGCATGGCTTTATACAAGCTAATGGAGCTATCCTTGTGTGTGGACAGTGGACCGGCTCATTTGTCTGCTGCGGTTGGCACGCCTACCTTGTCCATTTTTGGCCCAACTGATCCTGAACGCTGGCAGCCATTTGGACCGCAGCATAATTCTATATTTGATGCCTCGCTATCTTGTCGCCCATGTCACTACAAAAAAACTTGTGATGACAGAAGGGAATGCCTAACAGAGCTAAGCCCAGAGGCTGTAGTGAAAGAGGCCCTTGAAATTTACGCTCGCAGTGGTTCACGCATTCAGAATTGAATGAATTTACGCAAAAGAAGCGCTACTGCTATATGGTTTACTGGGCTCCGGATTAGCTACGGATTGGTTGGAGAGCTTATTTTTTGCGACTTCTTCGCGCACCGCATACAGTGCTTGTGAAAAGGAAAGACTGCTTCTGTGACCTCGAGACGAGCACTGAGTCTTTGTCTCGCCAGAGGCCGCCTTGCCATTGTCACCATTGTTAATCAAGTTACCAAGCATAAGTTTTAACCCCGTCTGTCTATCTGCTCATTCGCAACAATTTGTTCTTATGCATAAAATTAGCAAATGGCTGTGAGATATTCGTGAGTGACAAAGCGTAATTTATTGTTAGCGTTTCAGCATCGAAAACTCGATTGCTACTGCTTGTTTTATAGTAAGGGATTTTAATTATTGTAAGCCGCTGCTATACGGCTTTCTTCGGTCTCATTTAGCGGTAATGTTTCTCAACTTACAAGGATCTGCGATTTAAGTTAGCTGAAATACAAAAAATAGCCGATCCTGCTTTTTAAAGTTTTATTCCGACTCGGCATGTGTTGCTGCATGTGCTGAGCTTTCGGCTTGGAATTGGGGACTGATCTTTATATAGGGATTGATTGTCTTTTCTCTTCGTGCGTTTATAGCATCGCCGAAAGAAACGGCAATTTTAGAAGGTTTATTGACGTCCGCTACAGCGCTAGGCTGAGCACTTTCTACAACTTCTTTTCGAACAGCATTGAGGGCTTTAGAGAATGCAGCACTAGATTTGTTAGGTTGCGGTGAGAGACTTTCTTCTTTCTTCGCCTCTTCATCTCCCCGCTTGAGGGAACCTAACCTGTTTATGGGCTTTGGCTCGCCCGTTTTCTTTATCAGATTAAACATAATATCAATTCCGCCTGTTAGTATTTGACCTGAGAGGGATTTTGGTTTCATGCAATTCTATGGAAGGGTTGTGAAATATCTGTGTATTTCTACAAATGAAAATCGCTCAAAGCACTGATTCAATATCCTCACAAAAATGCATCTTAATGCAAAACAAGATTGCCCAAAAGCACCCGCTCAGTTACGAATCGGAGGAGATCCCTGTTATTAAATCTATGAGAACTATAAAGGTCGTTTAGTAAAGCGTGTCAAATGGAAAGTTCTAAAAATAGTAAGTTTGCATCACTGTGGTATTGGAAAAATACCAGAATATAAATCTCGGACTGATCTTTATAGTTATATTCCTCCTTTTCCGTTATACCCAAAAGTGACTATTTCTTGCGGCCACAATTTGAAAGTTAGCTGTATAAAAGATTAAATCTGTTCTGAATCTACTTCTACAAATGATTTGCTCAAAAATAGAAGTAGGAGTAATTTCAGCCGTTTCAATAAGGAGTATAAAAAGGTTATTCGCTTTTTACGAATATCATTTCCCGTGCTTCTAGAAGTACGGGCAGCCCTCTTATTACGCAAAACAGACATGCAAAATTGACGAAGAAAGAAGCTATAGAGCTTAGCCCAGCAAATTTAATGTTTGTGTGATTTAGTATCAGCAAACAAAATGCTAACGCTTTGGCAACAGCATAGCTAAATCGACTAAAATTAGAGGCTACCAAAAATTTTCCGATGGAGGATTGCATCATGGTTGTGTCACCAAATGCGGTGAGTCCTTTATCCTGATAGTAAGCCCGAATAGCATCAACCAAATTTCCCCGTAGTAGAAACAGGAGTGGAATCCAAATGCTGGTCCAGCCCAATACAGCAAAAGCAATCCAATAGGTCATTTCGACTATACGATCACAAGCTATATCTAAAATACCGCCTAGTTTAGAAACTAGATTCAATTTACGTGCTAAATAGCCATCTAATTGATCAGCCCAAATCACAAAGATAGTCAACAAAAATGCTAAGCGGGTTGATCCCATATGATGGTGAAATAATAATGCAATGGCTACAAATGCGAGAAACACTCGGCCCAAACAAACAAGATTAGCAAAGTTAGTTGTTTTCAATTGCTATTATGCAGCCTTTAAACATCTAGATTAGCCACCAAGTGTGCATTCTTTTCGATGAATTCTCGGCGTGGACCAACAGCCTCGCCCATGAGCAAGTCAAAAACGTGATCAGCTTCGGAAGCATCTTCAACAGTCACTTGCTTTAAAGTACGCGTCTCAGGATTCATAGTTGTATCCCACAACTGCTCAGGCATCATTTCACCAAGACCTTTAAATCTTTGAATAATTGCTTTGTCGCCTAGTTCTGCTATGACGGCTTCTAGTTTATGTTCGTTGTAGCAATATTCAATGCGTTTACCTTTTTCTACTTTATATAAAGGTGGTTGAGCAATATAACAATAGCCTTGTTCTACCAAAGGTCTTGCATAGCGGAAGAAGAACGTCAAAAGCAACGTGCGGATGTGACTACCATCTACATCAGCGTCAGTCATAATAATTACTTTGTGATAGCGCAACTTAGACAAATCTAGATTTTGCGCATTCGGACGCAATAATCCTGTGCCTTTGCTGCCCGCTTCTTTTCTTCTTCGGATTCTTTAACACTTAATCCTAAACCCTGAATCATTGCCTGTACTTCAGTATTTTCATAAATACGACTCGGCTGCACCCTCTCTACGTTGAGAATTTTTCCGCGCAAGGGCAATATCGCTTGAAAATTACGATTGCGTCCTTGTTTAGCACTGCCGCCAGCTGAGTCACCTTCAACTAAATAAATTTCGCATTTAGCAGGGTCGCGATCAGAACAATCTGCCAATTTACCGGGTAAAGAGGAATTTTCCAGAGCAGATTGCCTACGAATTAAATTTTTTGCTTTTTGTGCTGCTTCCCGTGCTTGTCTCGCTTGAATAGCTTTGCCTACGATTTCTTTGGCTGGTTTTGGGTTAATTTCAAGCCAATCTATTAGACGTTCAGATGTGACTGCTTGAGTTGTACCTTGTACTTCGCGATTGCCTAAGCGCTCCTTAGTTTGTCCTTCAAACTGTGGGTCAGGTACTTTGACGCTGACAATAGCGGTCAAGCCCTCTCTTACATCTTCCCCACTAAAATTGGCTTCGCTTTCTTTTACCAAATTATTTTTGCGAGCATAATCGTTTATGACTCTAGTAAGAGCATTTCGAAAGCCGGTCAAATGAGTGCCACCATCATGAGTGTTTATATTATTGACAAAAGTGTAAACTGATTCTGCATACAAATCTGTCCACTGCAACGAACATTCCACTACAATGTCATCTTTCTTTTGTTCAAAATAAATTGGCGGCTTATGCAAAGATGTTCGTGTGCTATTTAGATAATCGACATAACTAGCAATACCACCTTCATAACAGAAGCGTTCGGTTTTACGTTCGCTTTCAGGTCCTCTAGTATCGGTTAAAATTATTGCTAAACCCTTATTTAAGAAAGACATTTCTCTCAAACGAGTAGCTAAGACATCCCACTCTACGGTAATGTGATTTTTTTCTTGATCTTCATTTACTTCGTAAAATACTTCATCGTCAGGCCAAAATGTAACTTTAGTACCATGGATATCAGTTTCACCAATTATTTCTAAGCCGCCGTCCGGCTTTCCTCGCAAATAGACTTGGCGATGAATTTTCCCATTCAGGTAAACTTCCACTTCTAAACGACTTGATAAAGCGTTAACTACCGAGGCGCCGACACCATGTAGACCGCCTGATACCTTATAACCACCACCACCAAATTTACCCCCTGCGTGTAACACGGTAAAGACCGTTTCTACACCGCTTTTACCGGTTTTTGCTACCATATCGGTAGGGATACCACGCCCGTCATCTATTACGGTGATTGAATTATCTGGATTAACTGTTACGGATATATTTTTACAATATCCAGCTAGCGCTTCATCGACTGAATTATCGACAATTTCCCAAACTAAATGATGTAGTCCTTTGGGTCCAGTGCTACCAATATACATACCTGGACGCTTGCGCACTGCTTCAAGCCCTTCTAGAACATCTATATTCTTTGCTGTGTATTCGTTGCCACTATTGGTAGGGTCAGTCTTGCTCACGGTTGCTCCATTGTGTTCTGCTTTTTCATCGCTTGACAAAGATGTAATGTTACTAGAATTGTTTTTTGCCATATTTTTGTGCTGTGCCTGCCCTTCTACCAAATTTTTCAAAAGATTCACCAACTAGCGCAGTGCGCCAGTAACTAAATTCGCTCCAATAATTGAAAGTAAAGATTGAAACTACTCATAGAACATTCAAAGTTTAGCACAAATGGGCATGCAAAGTGATGAATGCATCTACAATTAAAATACCCGTAGAAATATATGGAGTCCAAAATACTGCTTGGAAATTTTTTATGAATACAGTCCAAACCTCTTAGTAAACTCTGCTATCGCTTTGGGGTTCTTTGATGGCGTACATCTAGGTCATCAGACCGTTATTGCTGCTGCCATAGAAGAAGCCAAATTAAAAAATATAACAAGTGCTGTAGTTACCTTTAAAGATCATCCCAGGGCTTTAACCCGTGGCAATTCCCCATTGCTTCTCACTACTATTGAACAGCGCTTAGGTATTTTTGAAAAAATGGGTGTACAAGCAGTCTTGGTTTTAACTTTTACTGAAGAATTGTGCCGGTTAACACCGCGAGAATATGTAGAAAATGTCTTAGTAAAGAGCATGGGTGCGAAGATTATCTCTATTGGCTATAACCATCATTTCGGCAGGCAAAGAGAAGGTAATCCTCAACTGCTTATAGAATTTGGCAAAACTATGGATTTTAAAGTGCGAATAGCCACGCCGGTATATGTAGATGGTATAGAAGTTTCTAGCTCTAAAATACGTGAGAGTCTAGAAAACACTAACTTGGATATAGCTAATCAGTTGTTATCCAGACCATTTTCTCTTTTGGGAAAAATTGTTAGAGGGGAGGGAAGAGGAGCAAATTTAGGCTTCCCCACCGCCAATTTACAGACAGCCCAATTTCAAATGCTACCTGCCACAGGTGTTTACGCTGCCAAAGTAAGCATAGGTGATCAACTCAATGATCGGATATACTACGATGCAGTGGTTAATATCGGTATGCGTCCGACTTTTGCCGGCGATCATAATGTGCTGCCTATTACAGAAGTACACCTTTTGGATTTTAAAGGCAATTTGTACGAGAAAAATATGGAAGTCTATTTCTATAAGTATTTGCGTCCAGAAATGAAATTTACTGGACCCGAAACCCTAAAAGCACAGATAAGAAGCGACTGTAAAACTGCTTCTCAGCTTTTTGCTAGAATCACTAACGCCTAAATGTTTTGAACTTAGAACAAAATGCTGATCGAAAAACTTAGCCTGTCAAATTTTAGAAACTACTCGCAAACAAACCTGGACTTGCATCCTGGTCTAAATATTTTGGTGGGAGAAAATGCTCAAGGCAAAACAAATTTTTTAGAGGCGATAGAAGTATTGTCGACTGGATATTCTAGCCGAACTTCAACTGAAGCGGATTTCATTCAGCATGGCAAAGGCAAAACGCATATAGAAGCACATTATTTGGCTAGAAATGTCAGAGAAAGTCTAGCTTTATCATTGTTTAACGAAGCAGAACTACGTTCCGAGCTGGGAATAGAGTCCGGGTTTTTTAATGAAAAGCCAAGAAAGCGAAGAGTGTTTGTTAATGGCGTCAGTTACTCACTTTTAAAAAAACTACGAGGCAGGCTTATTACAGTTACTTTTAATACTTTCGATTTAAATTTGATACGAGGTGGTCCGAGCTACCGGAGAGATTGGATTGATTCGGTTATAGTGCGTTTAAAGCCTTCATTTTATGAACAATTATCCAAATATCAAAAAGTTGTACAGCAACGCAATAAGTTGCTTAAAGGCTTATTCGAAAGTAATCACTTATCAGCTAGAGACGACAATCAGTTAGATGCCTGGAATGAACAAGTGGCCAAATATGGTGCTTTCATAATACTTTGGCGTCGCAAGATATTGCAAGAGCTTGTCATTAAAGCGAAGCACTATTTGTCCCTTATTTCTGATCAAAATGAATCTTTATCAATATATTATCGCTGCCGTGCTTCAGACGCTGATACTGATAATAAGCCTCATCATCGAGATGATCAAAATTTTCATGATATAAAGATTTTGGAATTACCTGCTGGCGCTCACAGTAACAGTACTGATAGCCAAGACGAAAAAGCAATTGCTCAGACTCTACTCTATTCCTTGAATAAACGAAAACTAGAAGAGCTGGTCCGTGGCCAAACACTCTCAGGGCCTCATCGCGACGATCTGATATTTTTATTGAATGAACAAGAAGCCACTTCATTTGCTAGTCAAGGACAGCAACGTTCCTTAGTATTAGCTCTAAAACTCAGTGAGCTGGAAATGATTAAAGAGCATCTATCAGAACCACCAGTACTGCTGTTAGATGATGTTTTAGCCGAGCTAGACCCGAAAAGACAATCATTGCTTATGTCACAAATTAATGGTGATATGCAAACTATTATTTCCACAACTCACCTTTCTAGCTTTAATTCACATTGGCTTGAAGGCGCCAATTTCTATGAAGTTAAATCAGGTACAATTGAAACCATAGAATTAAGAGCAGTAGCCCGTTAGGAAATATATATGCAAACAAAAAAAATTGAAGCAGGTATAGATCAATATATTGATTCTGTTCGTCAGGACTACGAGGCTTATTTAAAGTCATTTGTAGACATCCCCAGCGTCAGTGCTGATCCTACCTATAAAAATGATATAGAAAAAATGGCGCAAGCAGCCCTAGCCTTACTCAAGAAGTGTGGCGCCAAAGCCGAGATAATTAAGACAGAGGGCAATCCTGTTGTTTATGGCTGTTTTGAGCACTGGTCTAAATCACCCACGCTTACAATTTATAATCACCTGGATGTGCAGCCAGCTGATCCCAGTGAGTGGCAAAATCCGCCTTTTTCATTGACCATTAAAGGTGACTTGTATAAAGGAAGAGGGGCCACTGATGATAAAGGCCCAGCTCTAGCCGCGCTTTTTGCCAGCAAATACGCCCATGATCAAGACTTGCCCTTGAACATAAAATTTATCTGGGAGTTAGAAGAAGAAATTGGCAGTCCTAATTTTCTATCTTTTTTAAAGAAGAATAAGGAAAAATTGCAAACAGATTCTGTTCTTGTTTCGGACACCATCTGGATCAGTAAAGATAAACCCTCCATAGCCTACGGCTTGCGCGGCATGTCTTGTATATTGGTTAAATTAAGCACAGGCAAGAAAGATGTTCACTCCGGTACTACAGGCGGTGTAGCACGAAATCCTATTGGAGAATTGGCTCAGTTGATAAATGAATGCTACGATGCCAAAACAGGAGAAGTAAAGATACCTGGTTTTTATGAGGATGTTTTACCTGTTTCCATGCAAGAATTAGAAAATATGGGAAAGACCGGCTTTTCTCTGGAACATTTTAAAAAGGCACATGAGTTAATGTCATTGCGAGTAAAAGAGCCTTTGGAAGCACTAGAGCGTATTTGGGTAAAGCCGACCTTAGAAGTACATGGTATTGTAGGTGGTTATACTGGTCCTGGCGTCAAGACGATTGTTCCTCACCAAGCAGAGGCAAAAATAAGTATGCGCTTGGTGCCTAATCAAAAGCCAGATAAAATCTTTAAATTGTTCAAGGAGTTTGTTAAAGCAAAATGTCCTGATGCTGAAGTTCTCGCCGATGGTAGCCTTAGTCCTTTTATTGGTAGCTATAATGATAAATATAATCAAGCAGCAGCCGCCGCTATCAAAAATACCTTTAATTGCGACCCAGTCTTTACCCGTGAAGGTGGCTCTATAGGTGCTGTTGTCTCAATGGACGAAGTTTTAAAAGCACCAATAGTTTTTATCGGCCTTTCTTTGCCAGAGCATGGCTATCATGCTGTAAACGAACACTTCGATTGGCAGCAAGCAAAAGGCGGCATAAAATTATTTGTTGATTACTTTACTAGGGCGCAGAATCTATAATCGAAAACATTTTGCATCCCATCACGGACCAGCACCGTTATGTGATTCTATCCGCATCATATGTGATATCACTTCCTCAGCTTCACTGTCGCGTTTCCTTTCCTGCAGAAAGTCACTGTAATAATTTAGATAGGGACTGACCGAAGCTGTGTTCTTTCCCCATGCTTTTTCGGCTACTGCAATCGCCTGTTTATAAAACATCTCCGCCTGATCGTATTTACCTTGCTTATCACAAAGGTCGGCTAAGCGACGTAAGTAATCAAGTTTAGTTTGTACCTGTTCATATTTACCCTTTGCCCCTTTGAATTCATCCACGATTTTATGCATATTTTCGTGGATGGAAAAGCTCGTCTACAAAACAGCTCTGCTTGAGCATATTTGCCCCAGCTGTCATATAAGTTTGTCAACTGGTCAAGAGTATCGGCAACTGGCATGCTGCCTGCTCCGAATCGTTTTTCTGTAATAGCAAGGGCACGCTTATATAAGATGTCGGCCTGATTAAAATCTGCTTGTTTTTTCTTGCCAAAGTCATTTCCATAAAATGCAGCGAGATTACATAAGCTATCAGCAGCATCAGGATGATTTGGTCCGACCGCCCGCTGTCTTATGATTACAGCACGCTTTAGTGAAGCTTCGGCTTCCTCAAATTTGTCTTCTGCTTCATACACATCGGAAAGATCTTTGAGATTTTTCCATATATCAGTATGCCCCGCTTTCAATATTTGTTCTCTGACTGAAAGCGCCTGCTTAAGTGCATTTTCGGCATCCGCCAATTTGTGATCGTTGACATAAACCTCGGCTAGTCTGCTCAAAGTTTTTGCCACTCTTAGTTCATCGTTTCTCGATTTCTTAGCCTCTGCAACGGCTGACAAAAATGCCTTTTCTGCATTAGCAAGCTCACCTTGATAAGAAGCTTTTCGCCTTCTTTCATATCCTGCTTCCACTTTAACTCGATGGCATACATGGCGGGAGAAGCAATAACCAAAGCACTTAAGATAGGCAGTAGCTGTATTTTCATTACCACCTCAAGCTTTTTCCATAAGCGCTACCACCTGAACTGCCAGCGCTGCACCACTACCGATATCACCAAGTTTTTCGAAAGTTTTGGCTTTAATGCTTATAGTATCTTTTGAGATATCTAGTATTTGAGCCAGATTTTCTCTCATTTGCACATACCAGGGTGAGAGTCTCGGATGCTCACATATAATAACCGAGTCAATATTGATTATTGACCACTTTTCTTTTTTTACTTGCTCTATTATCTGAGCAAGCAATTTTGTGCTATCGGCATTTTTATATTTCGGATCATCAACTGGAAACGCTTTGCCAATGTCGCCTAAGCCAGTCGCTCCTAATAATGCATCGATAATGGCGTGAATTAATGCATCGCCATCGGATGTACCATGCAACCCCAAATCGTTAGGTATATGCACACCGCCAAGAATTAGACATTTATCTTTGACTAAACGATGGATATCGAAACCGGTCCCTATTCTCAAATTATTATTGGGCAAAAATAATTCCTCTTATTGCGAATATATAATACTTTGTTTCGATAGAAAAATTTTATTTGTCCATACATCTCGCTAGTCTGGTAACCCTAGCAATATATCAATCATCATTAATAAATCGATTCTAGTAGCTGCCTATAAGTGCGCTAAACTTCTCATTCATGACTAAGTATTTGGTATCATCAGTTTTTATTGCTGGCGCAGGCTTTATGGGCAGTGCCATTGCCTATTTAATCGCCACTAAATGTAAGGCAAAAGTTTGCCTATACGATAAATATCCAGAAGCCTTAAAAAAAGCTGAAGCAATTTTTACAAAATTTGCCAATAGTGCTTTAGAAAAAGATTTGATTGATAAAGATGATTTGCAAAGAGCCAGAAGCAGCTTGACTACTGTCAGCAATTTGGATAAATTGCCGGCTTGCGACTTAGTGATTGAAGCTATAGTGGAAAATCTATCAATGAAAAAAGAACTATTCGCTATTTTGGATCAAAAATTTGCACCGGCTGCCATTTTTGCTTCCAATACTTCCTCTCTTTCCATAACTTCATTAGCTTCTGCCACTAGGCGTCCTGACAAATTTATTGGTATGCATTTCTTTTCGCCGGCCCACATTATGAAATTGCTCGAAATTATCCCAGCAATGGACACAAGCAGTGAGACGATCAAGCATATAGCAGATTTTGGTGAATCTCTTGGCAAGACCATAATAAGGTCTAAAGATTTTCCTGGTTTTGTTACTTCGCGCCTAGGTATGGTTTTGCTTAATGAAGCCGCATTTGCTTTAATGGAAGGATTGTCCACCCCAGAAGAAATTGACCGAGGTATGACGCTAGGCTACAACCATCCGATGGGACCATTGGCACTGGCAGATTTTGTTGGTCTTGACATTTGCTTGAATATAATGGAGACTTTGCACAGTGGCTTTGGTGATCCTAAATATCGTCCCTGTCCCCTAATGCGGCAATTGGTTAGTGCAGGGCATTTAGGACGCAAAACTGGTAAAGGCTTTTATAGTTATGGTGTGACACAGTGATCTTATTTGGTTGGGTATTAGGTAATACTTTGCTCATTGCTGGGTTATTTGGCCTGACCTTTGCCTTTTATGAGTTATTGCGCCCGGTGAGGCGGGCCGACTGGTCTGCTTTAGAATTTCCTTTCGTTTCAATTCTTGTTCCCGCCCGTAATGAAGAAAATAAAATAGGACGCTGTATAGCCTCCTTATTGGCTCAAGATTATCCTAATTTTGAAATTGTTGTCATTGATGATCGCTCGACTGATAACACCGCTCAAATCATTCAGTCGTATGTTGAATCCGACGATAAAAAACGCATTAAGTTCGTTCATGGAAAAGACGCACGCAGTGGCTGGATCGGCAAGTGTAATGCTTTAGCCCATGCTGTCAATTATGCTTCTGGCGAATGGCTTGTTTTTACTGATGCCGATACTTATCACAAACCTAATTCTCTGGCTGATTCAGTTAATTATGCCGTCAAGCAGAGGGCTGATATGGTCTCTTTTGTGCCAATGCAAGAATTAGGCAGCTTTTCTGAAAAGCTTATTATGCCAGTACTGTTGAGTTCTTTCTTGTTGGGAGATCCCTTTCACCAGGTCAATGATCCGGAATGTCATCGAGCCTATGCTTATGGACAATATGTTATTTGTAGGCGTTCTTCATATTTTGCAGTAGGCGGGCATGAAAGCGTGCGCAATGAAATTGTCGAAGATCATGCATTAGCTCAAGTATTTAAAGATAAAGCTTATAAAATCGAAGTTGCTGACGGTCGAACTTTGTATAGCGTCCGTATGTATACAAATCTGAGCACACTCTGGCAAGGCTGGACCAAAAATCTTTATTCATTGATAGACAGTCGTGTGATCAATTTGCTAATCATTTTATTCATGATTAATTCGGTGGCTCTCTTTCCTTTTATTCAGCTGATATTGGCCTGGCAAATGATTTTTGCTGCTCACACTGAGACCATGGCTGTGAATTTATTAGGGCTGATAGCACTGGAATTTCTTCTTCTAGCCTTTTGGTTTGAGAAAACCTCTCAACATCACGCTGGCATTGATTGGCGAAACTTTTTCTTGTTTCCCTTTGGTAGCTTGACAGTAACTGCTCTTTATTTTCATGCCGCTTATCTTGTGCTTAGCGGCAGTCAAGTGAATTGGAAAGGGCGCCGCTATGTAGTCAACACCGCTAAAACCATTCAACCTTCCAATAATTCGGCCTTTAATATGGACTCAGACTCCGGTGCTAACCGCGAGGCAAGAGAAGTCAGTACCATACGTTAGTTGCTTTGTTATGCAGATCTGCTTTTCGAATGCATAAAAGCTCATTCAGCCGTGTTAAACTTAACTTGATAAGAGCTATTTAGCTTAGGCTTTCATATTTCAAGGATGGTTGACCGACTTTTTAGAGGCAGAGAAGACTTTGTTTAATTGGGCAAAAGGATATTTTCGCAAATGTATAGGTATCGATTTAGGTACCGCTAATACGCTTATTTATATTGACGGAGAAGGAATTGTTCTTCGCGAACCTTCTGTTGTGGCCATCGACAACAATACCAATACCTTATTAGCAGCCGGCGAAGAAGCCAGGGCTATGATTGGACGCACTCCTCAAGGAGTAAAAGCATTGCGTCCGTTGCGTGATGGTGTTATTGCCGAATTTAAGTATGCCGAGGTTATGCTCAAGACTTTTATCGAGAGAGTTGCTGGTAATCATGGTTTTGGACTTAGCCCGGAAATTGCTATTGGTGTGCCATCTGGTATCACCGATGTGGAAAAACAAGCTGTTCGCCAGGCGGCCCGTAACGCTGGGGCTAGTCAGGTCTATACTCCAGAAGAACCTATGGCTGCTGCGATTGGAGCTGGCATGCCAGTCACTGAACCAACCGGGTCAATGGTAGTTGATATTGGTGGTGGTACAACCGAAGTAGCCGTCATAAGTTTGTCCGGCATTGTAGTTAACTCTTCTATTCGGGTTGCAGGCGACGAGTTGAATGAGGCCATTATTCGATATTTGAAAAAAGTACATAGTTTAGCTATAGGCGAAAGAACTGCCGAAGAAATTAAATTTCGTCTGGGCTCTGCCTATCAAACTACAGAGAACGATCGCTATGATGTGCGCGGTTTGAACTTGCTAAATGGGTTACCACGGACAGTAACTATTAGCCGTGGAGAAATTAGAGAAGCATTAAGCGAACCATTGGCCTTTATAGTTGATGCTGTGCAAAATACTCTGGAACGAACTCCGCCAGATTTAGCTGCAGATATTTTCAATAGAGGTATTTTCTTAACTGGTGGCGGTGCGCTTTTACAAGGATTGGATGAACTCATTTCAAATGAGACTGAGGTACCGGTATTTGTTGCTGAAGATCCTCTTTCATGTGTAGCGGTGGGGACTGGCAGGCTTCTTTCAGATCCTGCTTATCGTCGAGTATTAGAGCGTTCAGCTCTGACGAACTAATTCTTGGATAGAAATGGCTGAGCAAAAGCAAAATTCTTTTGCCTTCGATCGGGCGACAATTGCTGAGATACTCTTTTTCGCAGTTGTATTAATGTACTTAATTGGTCCAGCCAGCGGCTTAGTTTTAAACGTCAATGCTGCTGTTTCTGGCTGCTTCACTAAAAGCTCAACTCAAATACTTTCCACCCGCAATACTGTTCAAAAGCTGCTCGTCTCTGCTGAGCGCATCAAAGAACTAGAAACCAAATTAGCCGAACGAGAGCTCGAGCTCATAAAATTGCGTCAGCAGGCTAAAGATACCAATAAGTTGCGGCAAATGCTTGATTTGAAAGCTCACTCAGATAGGCGGGTTCTAGCAGCAGAAGTGGTCAATCGTAACCCAGACAACTGGTTTGAGCAGATAATTATCGACCGTGGTACAGCTGATCATATTTCTAAGGGTGCCGCTGTTATTACAGGTGTTGGAGTAGTCGGACAAGTAACCAATGTCTCTGATCACGCTAGCGTAATACGATTGCTTACCGATCCGGATCAAAAGCTAGGTGTGCTAATTCCACGCTTGGGAATAACCGGTATTCTTTCTGGTCGTCACCAGAATCCGGCGGTTATTGATTTTGTGCCAATCAACGCCAACGTGGAAATAGGCGATAAAATAGTTTGTCTTGGTAAGGCTGGTACTTTCCCTGAGAATCATCCCGTCGGTACTGTAATAGGGGTAAGGCGCGACAACAATGCCACCAGTACTCAAATAGAAGTCAAATTGGCTGAAAATTGTTACGATCTAAGTGAGGTTCTGGTATTGCCGCCACTTGAGGAGTAAAGGCACCAAGCCTTTATAATTGCAGGGGTTTTCTATGTTCTGGTTGTCTATTAAAACTCGTCGTTACCTATGGGAATTGGGTTTGGCTTTCTCTGTCATTTATTTCATTTGGCTTTTGCAGAGTGATGTATTAACCAAATTGTCTTTGCATAATTTATTCTGCAACTTGCCTTTGACTTTCATAATTATTTGGTCTTCCATTTATACTTCTTCAGTCAAGCCATTAAGTTCCGATGATATAAAAGTTAGATCCTTTACCAACATAGCTATGTATCAGGCGATGTCTGGTAGCGTCAGTGGTGCAGTAGTAGGAGCAATTTTTGCTGCTTTCTATGCTTCTACCCTTCCTGTCTTTTTGTTTTCTTATCCACTGATTGGTTGGATTGCTGGCTATTTTCCACTAAGAAAGATCCAGCATGCATCTTTCTACTGCATTGTCTTAGTTCTTTTAGGCACTGTCTTGGGAGAATTCATCACAGCCGGTCAGCTTGCTCTATCAGGAAGAGCCGAAGTATTTAGTTGCTTTGTGCAAATAGCAGTCCCTGAAGCTGTTTTGAATGCACTTATTGCTCCATTTATTTTTGTGCCACTTAAAGCCTGGTATGACTTTGGTTCGCAGCATGAAGTAATAGTTAAATCATGAAGACTAGAACAAGGAAGAAAACTACAAATCTGGCTATCCAGAAAGTAAGGTATTTTCAGTTTCTTATACTTTCTTCCACCGCGATATTATTGACACGCCTGGTTTGGCTACAAATCATTCAAAATCATTACTACCTAAATAGAGCTGTATCTAACAGCACTCGGGTAACATTTTTGCGCGCACCACGGGGAATTATCTATGATCGCCACGGCAATCTCCTAGCTACCAATAAGCAAACCTTGTCGCTAATAGCGATTCCCAATGAATTGGATCATTGTGATGAATTAGCCCAAAGATTGGCACGTGTAATTGATGTGCCAGCTGCAAAACTTTTCAACATACTTTTGAAAGCAAAAGCGTCGAATTCCGTTTTGCCGGTCGTCGTTGAGCATGACATTGATGTAGATACAGTGAGCCGTTTTTATGAGCAAAAAATATTTTTACCTGGTGTAGATATTTTGCCAGATATAAGTCGAAATTATGTGCAAGGTGAACTAACGGCTCATGCAATGGGCTATTGTGGTGAAATTACCCAGGCGCAGCTGGAAATAAGACCGGAACGGCACATGGGAGATGTTATTGGACAAGACGGTATTGAGCGGATTTATGATGTGCAGTTACGCGGGATTGATGGCGAACAAAGAGTTAAGGTTAATGCCAGTGGTCAGTCTATTTCTGCCGAAACCTCTAAGCCTGAAATTACAAGAGACCCGATTGCGGGTAAGTCCATAATCACATCGCTGGATTTGGACTTGCAAAAGGCCGCTTATGAAGCCTTGGGAGATCGCTCTGGAGCTGTTGTTGCCATTGATCCTCGCAATGGCGAAATACTGGCTATGGTCTCCCGTCCAAGCTTTGATCCAAACATCTTTACTAAGCGAATTAATAAAGAGGCTTGGAAACGTATTAATGCTCCAGATCATCCTTTGTTCAATCGTGCTCTTTCTGGTTTCCCTCCTGGATCTATTTGGAAAGCTATTACATTACTATCAGCTTTGGAGAACAAAGTGGTGAAACCAGACACTAAAATACATGTTTCTGGTGGTGTTAGTCTTGGTGGCTTTTTCTTCGGTGATTGGACCGCCACCCAAGGCCTATATGACTTAGTTAAATGTCTTGCTTGGTCACGTGATTCGGCTTTTTACCAGATGGGATTAAAACTAACCCCTGAGCAAATTAAAGAGTGGGGAGTTAAATTCGGCGCAGGTCGACCTACCGGTGTTGAATTACGTCACGAAGGTGTAGGTTTAGTGCCAGACTCTGAATGGAAATTGCGTGTCTATCACGAAAAATGGTACCCAGGAAATACTTTGCATATGTCTATTGGCCAAACATACGTGCAAGTCACTCCTGCCCAGGCAGCACGAATATTCGGAGGCTTAGGTATGCGCGGACAAATACCCAATTTGCATTTTGTTATTAAAATTGGTGATCGACAAATACCAGCACCTAGACCAGAAAAGGTGAAAACTCACAAAGAATACCTTGATGTTGTATTAGCTGGTTTAAAAGCCGTGGTCGCTAGTGGTACAGGTGGTGCCACCAAACTTGGCAATGGTATTGAAGTGGCGGGCAAAACCGGCTCAGCCGAAGCGCCACCAATCGGTAGCAAAACTCATGCCTGGTTTGCTTGTTATGCTCCCGCCGATAAACCTCGTATAGCTATCAGTGCATTTGTTGAACACGGTGGACACGGGGGCTCGACCTGTGCTCCCATAGCCAAAGCAGTATTACTTAAATTTTTTGGTATTGAGGGTCCCAAACCAGCAACTGGCCCAGCTTCACCTAAAGGTAGTAAAACGGCCAAAACTGTGCCGAAAAAGCCGGTCGCACATTGAGCAGTTTGCTAAATTGATAAGCCGGGCTTTGTCAGCCTCTGTCTTTAATATATTTCCGACTATAAGAGCTCTGTTATATAACGGAGCCCTTAAATTAATCTCTTAAGTTGGCTAGATCTTGCAGGCGCGTGCAATATGGCCCCCATAAAATGTCCAAGCTTAAAAAATTTAGAGCAATTGACAGACTTACAAAACAGGAGCAGTATGTTAATAATAAGGTACGAAAGTTTGTATTTATTATGATGCGATTTTTTACAAATATATTAATAGTTCTACTTGTCACTACCTCGGCGGTTGTTTCGTCAGCTAGTGCTTTTGAAGTTAAAAGCAATTGCTGCTGTGCAGAGATTATTAATAATATAGATGCAAGCATTCAGAATGATTGTGCTTGCTGCTCACCTATACCAAATCATAAACTACCCAATAACACTGTTCAGATTCAGATCAAAAAAGCAAATATTGATCTGCAAACGTCTGCCTTGCGCATTCTAACTGACAATAAGCAGACCAGAATTCATACTTTCATAGATAGACGTAGACCTCTACATCTGGCTTCCAACGAACTCTATCTAAGAAAACGTGCACTTTTGATTTGACCTCGCATACAAAATATGGTTTTTGATCCGTTAGCGTTTGCCCGGATCGTCGTAATTTGTTTTCTTAAGGAGAAAAATCATGAATAGATTATTTGTTTCATTGACGGTTCTGTCTGTTCTGGCATTGTTTAATGCATATTCTAGCTTTGCTCAAGCCGGTGATAAAACTGTTCAGATAGAAAAACAATCTAAAGGTTGCAGCACGGCAACAAAGGAAAGTTGTTGCAAGACTGAAAAAACTCAGCCAGGCAATTGCTGTGCTTGTTGCTCCGGCACTCATTGTACTGCTAAGCCCGGCACACACTGCTGTGGTTAAAGTAGATTAAGATTTGCGAGAATCTTAGTTAACGCGAAGGAGGACAAGTAAAGTTGTCCTCCTTCTTTGTTTTTATTAGGATTTATAAAATCGAGAGTTTTTCTAATTCTGCATCATTACGTTCCGTCCACTTAATGCCTGATTTTGCGCATTCAATAGTTTCTTTTGCTATGTTTTGTCGAATGCTGACATGTATATTGTTCTCCACAGCAAAATGCAATGTCATGCGTCCCGCTTTTGTTACTTTATCACCAATCTTGCAACCCTCGAACCGGTATAGTCCACCCCGATGAAGCATTGTGCTGCGCATGATTACCATGCCAAAAGGTGGAACCACTATTTGTTCTAAATTCGGACTGTTATCGACTTCTTGTGCAAACTGACGAATAATTTTGATTGTGTCGCTGTTTTGATTTTCTGGGACAAAGCGCGGACGCATGCTCTTGCTTTTTCATCAATCAGATTAATCCACTTATGACTTTTACTTTCTACCCACAAATAATCATCATCTTCAGGGCTAAGATTGAGATTTGCTCGCCAAAAACAATCGAGATTACTAAATTCTTTGAGCCATAAATCTAACGGATGATATGGCTTGCTCTCGTCCAAAAAGTCTCTATGTTCTCTGCACCAGAAGAGCATTCCTGGTGGCGGGGGAATCAAGCAACTGGTATTTTGCCAGGGAGAAAAACGCCAAAAATCATCTCCCATAATTTGATTTGCTAAATTAAGATCTTGCAGAGCTTGAAACGGTTTCAGCGGTGTGTCAGAGAGCTCATTCATATAAGTACGTTGCGGGAACCGATAATTACTATTCCAGGCAATTTGTTTACAAGGTCTAAGCATTTCACGCAGAGCTAAACCAAGCTTAGCATCGATAATATTGGGGATTAGTACCCAGCCAAAATCAAAGAGTTGTTTCTGATAAGTGTTAGAAAATGATTTGCTTTTACTTTGCATAGAAGAAGGAAACAATAGCTAATGATTATTAGATTCCGATCAGTAACTTAAGTCCAAAAATTATTCCAACTACAGTAAAAAGCCTTTTAGTTAGTGCTGCCCCCATACGTTTCCCCAGCATGGAGCCAATTTGCCCACCCGCAATTGAACCAAGTACAGCTGGAATAATCAACCAGCAGTTAAAAAAGCCCTTTAAAGAATAGGAAATTGCTGCACACATACACCAAAGGAAGGCTACGAAATAATAATGGCCGAGTGCGGTAATTAAATCAAAACCGCGGGTTTTGCATAAGGCCAGCGAGGTAAAAATACTATTACCAGAACCAAAAAAGCCTTCGTAAAAGCCTAAAGGTAACCCCAGTGCGCTGCAGGCGGATCTGCTTAGCTGAGGCTCGGTGCTCGCGACACCGAATCCCTTTTTTAGCCAACTCAGTAAAATGGCTGCAAGAACGAGCGATCCCACAATCGGCTTGGTCACGAAGCTATTGAGAGAACTGGTTACGTGCGCACCCAAGATTGCTCCAATAATGCCAAATACCGAAAGTCCTGCTAATAAAACAAAATCTATTTGTTTACCACTTAAATAATTACGCGAAGCCAAGGCGGTCCAAAAGGTAGCACTTACCTTGTCACAAGCAATGGCTGTCGGTAACGGAAATCCCAAGCTTAACCAACAAGGAATAGCAATGATCGAAGAACTACTGCCACTTGCTGAGCCGAAAAGGGTGGCCGTAAATGAGATTATGAAAATAAGGATCGACATTTATTTACTCTAATTTTGCTTCTCTTTGCAATTATAAAGTGGATTTTTTGTAGATCAATGGTTTTTGACATTACATCACGGATCTTGCTATCTTTTAACTTGCTGGTTTGGTTTATTAGTTGCAGATAATGCTGTGGTTTTTGCCTTGTCAAATCGTCGATTTATAGTCAACGCACTTTTATGCATCGGTTTGATGATACCGATTACAGTATCAGTATATGTGCGATTTCATCAAAACAGTAAACCTAAAATTGCCGTAATTACCAATTGTGCAGTTGATTTTTGGGTAATCGCAGGTAAAGGAGCTGAATTAGCTGCAAAGGACTTTAAGGCTGATGTAGACTTTCGCATGCCGGCGTTGATGACAGCCGCTGAACAGCATCGGGTAATAGAGGACTTAGTAGTAAGAGGTGTGCAAGGAATTGCTATTAGCGTAGTTGACAGTGCCAACCAAACAAGCGTTTTGAATCGTATTATTCCTGATAGTGTTTATTTCATTACTCAAGATGGCGATCTCGGCCCAGGCAGTAAGCGTAAGTGCTACTTAGGCACAGATAATGTGCAAGCAGGCTGGAGAGTGGGCCGGTTGGTACGAGAGGTTATACCGCTTGGTGGCAAAATTGTCATTTTTGTGGGGAAGCTAGATGTCTCAAATGCTAGAGAGCGTCGGCAAGGTGTTATTGCCGCTATAGCAGGAATTTCACAAGAAAAATGTAAGGGACAAATTGCGCAGGAACTTGCCAGTAGTCCCTATCCGGTAATTTTAGGAAAATATACTTTGCTGGACACAAAAACTGACAATGCAGATAAAGAGAAGTGTTACGCCAACGTCGTAGATACTCTGGTCAAACATCCTGAGGTGAATTGTCTGGTTGGTTTGTGGGGCTATAATGTGCCGGCCATGATAGCAGGTGTTAAAAGAGAGAAGAAAGAAAATCAAATTAAGCTGGTGGGATTTGATGAAGAAGAAATGACATTGCAGGGACTGAGAGATGGTCTTTTGCATGGCACGGTGGTGCAGAATCCTTATATGTTCGGATATGAATCTGTGCATATACTTGATCATTGCATAAAAACAAAGGGCAATCTGCCTAAAGACATGCCAAAAAATATTGAGCTAGAAAACTTACCAGACGGACCACATTACTTCGTGGCTCCTCGGGTAATAAAGAAGGCTAATGATGGTGGATTGTTTGATATGGGCGTTGATGTCTTTGCCGCTGATTTAAAGCAAAAGAAAGGCTAATATGTCAATATTTCGATCGAAGTTACCGGACAAGAGCAAATTGATGCCATTAGTTCTTTGCGTTTTTCTTATGATACCAATGGCAGTATCAATATATGTGCGCTTACACCAGAACAATAAACCTAAAATTGCCGTAATTACCAATTGTGCTGTGGACTTCTGGACAATAGTGGGCTTAGGTGCCAAAGCCGGAAAAAGAGATTTTAACGCAGAAGTAGAATTTCGCATGCCTGCCTTTCCCAGTGCAGCGGAACAACATCGGATAGTCGAGGATTCTCTTGCTAAAGGTGTACAGGGAATAGCTATCAGTCCTATTGATGCGCTAAACCAAACTGCGGTCTTTAATCACATTGTTCCAAGTAATGTTTATTTGATTGCCCAAGACGGAGATTTTGGCAAAGGAAGCAAAAGAAAGTGTTACATAGGCACCGACAATGCTAAGGGCGGCTGGAAAGCAGGAAAATTAGTTCTAGAAGCAATTCCTAAAGGTGGCAATGTAGTGATCTTTGCCAGTAATGTTGACCAATTATGTTTGCAAGAGCGCCGTCAAGGAGTTATAGCTGCTTTAGCCGGATTAGCAGAATCTGATTGCAAGAGCAACTTGGCACATAAACTATCTGCTCAAACATCGCCTATTCATTTAGGAAAATACACTTTGATTGCTACTATGACGGATAACGCAGATAAGGAAAAATGCAATGCCAATGTATTAGACACATTGATTAAACATCCTGAAGTTAACTGTTTGGTAGGATTGTGCTGTCATAATCCGCCGGCCATGTTATTAGGAGTGCGGAAAGAAAAAAGGCAAGCAGATATTAAACTGATTGGTTTTGATGAAGATGAGCTTACATTGCAAGGGATCAAAGATGGAGCAGTTTATGGAACCGTTGTACAGAATCCTTATTTATTCGGTTATGAATCTGTGCATATCCTTGATAATTGCATAAAAACAGGAGGAAACTTGCCAATGCAAATGCCGAGTAAGGTTAAACCAGAGAAACTAATCGACGGGCTGCATTATTTTGTAGCCCCGCGTGTGATAAAAAAAGCCAATGATGGTAAATTATTTGACTTAGATGTCGACACATTTGCTGCCGACTTAAAACAGAAGAAGAGTTAGAATGTCTTATTTTTTAGAAGCTAAACAAATTTGCAAGTCTTTTCCAGGGCTGCAGGCATTGAACAATGTTGATCTGAAAGTCAACAAGGGAGAGATACTAGCTGTTGTGGGCGAAAACGGGGCTGGTAAGTCAACTTTAATGAAAATTTTTGGTGGTGTAATAAAGCCTGATAAAGGTGAAATATTGCTCGATGGACAGACTGTGGATATTCACAATATTCCACAGGCACGAAAATTAGGCATTGCTTTAATTCATCAAGAGTTGAACTTAGCGGAAAATCTTGATGTGGCGGCCAATATATTTCTTGGGCAAGAACCAAAGCGTGGCGGTGTGCTGAGATTGCTTGACAATAAAGTTTATGATCAGGCAAATCAAATTATGCAAGAGCTCGGTCTTAATTGTTCGCCTCGTACTTTAGTTGGTGAATTATCAGTAGGACAAAAGCAATTGGTTGAAATTGCCCGTGCTCTTTCTTTTCGGTTTCGCATTTTAATAATGGACGAACCTACTGCTAGTTTGTCTTTAGAAGAAAGTAATCGGTTGTTCGGCATTATAAATGCCTTGAAGCAAAAAGACGTGACCGTCTTGTACATTTCTCATCGTCTAAAAGAAATTGAAGAAATCGCTGATCGTGTCACAGTACTGCGCGATGGCTTAAATTCTGGTGAACTACAAAAAGGTGAAGTTAAGCATGAAGCGATGGTTAGCCTAATGGTGGGTAGAGAATTAAAACAATTCTTTCAACACGCGCATCGTGTTGATAAGGTAAACGAGCCGCTATTGCGCGTTGAAGCATTACGCTACTTAGATAATCAAAAGCCAATCAGCTTTGATATTCATCCAGGAGAAATTGTGGGTATGTCAGGACTAGCAGGCTCTGGACGGACCGAGTTAGCTGAAACGCTAATCGGCGTAAGAACAAAATTGACGGGAAACATTTCTCTTGCGGGTCAAAATATTTCTATCTACTCTCCAGCGGATGCTATAAAAGAAGGTATTTTTCTTGTTCCAGAAGATAGACGTTTGCACGGTTTGATTTTATCAGCTAGTGTTAAAGATAATATTCTACTAGGATCTCTCAATAGTATTGGTCATTTAGGGTTAATACCAGCGCATGGTGGTAATTCATTAGCCAAGGAAATGTGTGACAAGCTAGCTATAAAAACACCCAGCCTCAGTCAACAGATAGGCTTCTTAAGTGGTGGCAATCAACAGAAAGTTGTTTTAGCTAAATGGTTATGTCGTAAGCCGCGCGTCTTAATTTTTGATGAACCGACACAGGGTATTGATGTCGGGGCCAAAGCAGAAATTTATGCCCTAATGGACGAACTGGCAAAAGATGGAGTTGGTATTCTTATGATTTCTAGTGATCTGGAAGAAATTTTGCATGTCAGCGATCGAGTACTGGTTATGCATCACGGTTCAATAGCTGGTGAACTGACCGGTAGAAATATCTCGGAGGCGTCGATCATGAATTTAGCTACTGGGGGACAGGTTGCCGCATGAAAAAGCTGACTGGTTTGATTGTTTTTCTAGTTGTTCTTTATATAGCCCTGGCAATTGCAGTGCCCTCCCAAGGTTTCGCTTTGAATAATTACAATCTGGCTGAACGCATTGGACAATATGGCATCATAAGTCTTGGCGCCGCTTTAGTTATTATTACCGGCGGAATAGATTTATCCGTTGGTTCTGTAGTGGTCCTCAGTGCCACAGCTTGCGCTATTTTACTTACAGATAAAAGTTTTCATCTTGATCCTATGATAGCACTACCCATAGTGCTTTTAGGTGGGGCAATTATTGGCTTAATCCACGGCTTATTAATAACAAAAATGAATTTACCACCTTTTATGGTTACTCTTTGTGGATTATTTATTTATCGTGGGGTAGCCAGAACCATTTCAGGCAATATGTCCAAAGGTATAGGCAATCAATGTATTGAGCTCAGACAATTTCTTTACGAAGGGGATGTATTGGGTTTGCCACGCTTTTTGATAATCTACATTGTTTTGGCTATAGTCGCAGCAATATTTTTACATTTTAGTGTTTATGGTCGCTACCTTTATGCCATTGGCGGTAATGAAAAGGCTGCTAAATATTCTGGTATTGCTACCGATAAATATAAGATACTTTCATATGTTTTGTGTTCTATATTGGCCGCCTTTTTTGGCATCTTATTTTTGATGAAAAATAACGCCGTCACACCTTCTTCTGACGGCTTTTTCTTAGAACTTTATGCTATTGCTGGCGCAGTTTTAGGTGGCTGTAGCTTGCGAGGAGGAGAAGGTACCGTTATCGGTATCACCATAGGCACAGCCATCATGTGGATATTGCCTAATTTGACTAATATGTGGGGCGTGCCTTCAGAACTGGAATTTATAGTGATTGGTTCTGCGCTGTTGCTTGGAGCAATTATGGATGAGAAGTTGCGACCTGCTTCGGTAGCCGGTTAGAGAAGTACGAGATCCTATAAATATTTCCATTTCAGAATCCACTTTTCAAGACGCTCTACCAAAACGGTCAATGCAAGAGCAATAAAGATAAGCATTATGATTCCAACAATTACAGTGGCCATATCATACAAACCGGATGCTTTGACAATCATGTAGCCTAGACCTTCTTCAGATGATATAAATTCACCGATAAAAGCTCCCAGTAGGGCAAGACCAATATTTAACTTAGCGGCGTTTATAACCCAGATTAGGGAAGATGGCACCACTATCAAACGAAAGGTTTGTTGACGATTGGCACCCACTACTTGCATTAGGCGCAAAAATTTTGGCTCAACAGACATGGCTCCCTGATAGCTTTGTACTATAGCTACAGATATAGTAGAAATAAAGGCAAGCATAATTTTTGACCAGATGCCGATGCCAAACCAAACAATAATAATTGGTGCTAGAGCGAAAATGGGAATAGTAGCTAGAGCAGTGATATAGGGCTTGGCGATTTTCGCTACGAGCTGAGAGTACCACAGACACAGTCCGATCATCGCACCGCATACGGTGCCTAAAGAAAATCCGCTCAAGGACTCCAGGATTGTCACCCAGCTATTGCGAAGCAACTCACCGCTAGCTAATAATTTGACAAAGGCCGAGAATACTTGACTGGGCGATGAAAAAATAAATTGTGCTTGTGGATTTTTTTCGGTAAAGAGAGACCAAACTGATACAAAAACAAGCAACGGCAATAGATAGAGAAATAGCTCCATCAATTTTGTTTTTCCTATCGATGCTGTACTGTCCATTTCTACTTCTCTATTACCGTACGTAGTCGGGACCATATTGAATTATAATATTGCGTGAATCTATTCATTCCGCGTACTTCTTCAGGCGTTCGATCCTCTTGTCCAAAGTCAATAGCAAATTCGTCGCTAAATTTTCCGCCCGCCGACATAATTAGCACTCTGTCAGCTATGGCTATAGCCTCGTCAATATCGTGCGTGATCAAAATAGCAGCTTTGTTTTGTTCTTTTATCAACTGATACACTTCATTCTCTAACCGTAATTTAGTAAAAAAGTCTAGGGACGAAAAAGGTTCATCGAGCAAAAGTATGCGCGGATCAAACATTAGTGTCTGCATAATGCTTATGCGCTGTCGCATGCCGCCAGATAACTGGGTAGGATACTGTTGCAAAATGGTTCTATCTAGATGAAAAATATGCAAATATCGCTCAATAAGATCATTAACAGTACCTTTAGTAATTTCTTCCACTATTTCCGTTGCTAGCATAAGATTGGATTGGACGGTTCGCCATGGCAAAAGCGCATCGTCTTGGAAAATATAGCCAATTTGCTGTCGTAATCTGTGTTTCTTTGGCTCCAGTGTATTATCTGCAAACTCGATTTTGCCCGCTTGCGGTTTAAGTAAGCCAGCAATAAGATTTAGTAGAGTGCTTTTACCGCAGCCGCTGGCTCCTAAGATTGCCACTATTTCGCCTGATTTTAAATTTAAGGACAAATCGGTAATATTGGGCTTAGAGTCGGCCGCCGAGTAGGCAAAGTGTAAGCCGGAAATAGTAAGTAAATCAGCAGATTCAATAGCCATTTCTTCCATTATTTTCATCGCCAAATCTTATTTACTGACTGGCATTTTTTGCAAAAGTCATGTCCACATTATTTTGATAACTGGCGGAAGTACCAGAATCTTGCAAATCGCCTATTTCTTTTCTTAGATTAATAGCTTTATCCCAGGCCTGTTGCGAAAGCACCGGTGAGATAGGACTGCTGCCTTCGCTAATCATGCGCTTAAGTGCCTCGTTGATGGCTTTTTCGTCTACTTCCGGAAATTCTGTTTTTGCCACAGCCAGAGTGCCTGCAAAATCCTGGTGTATGTATTTCATGGCTTTAGCAATAGCTTTTACTGCTGCTTGGATTTCTTTGCTATTTTCCTTGTAGTATTTATCGCTCACCATCAAACCGGTAAATGCTGCGTCTCCAAAATAGTCGCTGGTGGAATACAAAATTCTGGCTCCTTGTTGAACCAGTTTCGATACATTTGGCTCAAATTCCATGGCCATATCAGCTTGATTTGCTTTTATCATAGCCGGTAACGAGCCATAGGCTCCCTGAATTATTTTGGCATTAACCGGTTTGCCATTATTGCGCAGAATTTCAGTTATCACTGCATAACAAGTAGACGGAGCCGGCAAAGAAGCAATGCGATAACCGCTGAAGTCGGTTGGGCTAACTATCTTTTTTATTTTTGGATCGAAAGTAATAATTGAAAATGGCACTCTTCTTACAATGCCTGCCACTACTTTCCCCCCCTGTCCGCGCTTTCTGGCAATGGCTACAAAAGTAGGATCAGAAACACCAAATTGAGCATTGCCACTGGCGAGAGCAGTGAACGTTTTTTCGTCTCCGCCAGTACTAATCAATTTGACGTCTAAACCCTGGTCTTTGAAAAATCCTCTATCTAAAGCAACATATATTGGCATGTAAAGGAAGATATGACCGTATTGAGCAATGGTTATTTTTTGTGCTGTCTCGCTCGATAAAGCAAAAGATCCAAGCATAAAAGCACCTGTAATTATGCTCAGCAATATTACATGAAGCAATTTCCGGCTGCAATTAATCATTCTCTTCCTCGGATATTTTGTCCCTAAGTTGAGATATTTTATCCTACTTTAAGTGTATTTGTTGTCAACAGCATGCTCCCTTTATCAAAGACCGCCAACTGAGACTTGGTCCTTGTACCAATCGATATTTCTTGTTAGGTACATGATGGCCACTAAGAAAATAAATAGTCCAATCGTTCCGCATAACAAAGATAAGTCTTCCAGCTGCAATAAAATGTACAGATATACATATAACGAGGACAGCATCCCTCCTATAATAAAGGCCAAATGCTTTTGGGCGTTCCCGATAATGGCATAAGAATAAAGGGTGATCGCACCGACAATTGCCAAGCTAGCAATAGTATAGGCTGGATTAAAGCCAATTACTTCTGCAAATGCCAAAAGGAGCAAGTAGAACAAACACAAGGCGCAGCCGATTAAAAAATATTGAAACGGATGCAAACGCAATTTGCCCAAAATTTCAAAGATGAAATAGGTCGAGAAAGTTAAAACAAGAAATAGGATAGCGTATTTGATTGCTCTGTCCGACTCGCGATAAGAGTCGATAGGATTTAAAAGAGACACCCCTACTTGCGATTCTTTTATTCTTTCTAGGCAATTGCGCTGACCGTCGAGAAAAACTTGAGGATAATTGCGAGCAAAATACGGAATGTCCCAACTTGCGCTGAAGCCGTTAGAGCTAATGTTTCTGGTTGTAGGCAAAACATTGCCCGTAAAACTGGGAGTGGACCAGTCCGAACTTACCTCAAATTTATTTTGTTTACCGATAGGTACAAAAGAAAAGGTTTCACTTCCTTTTAGAGCTAGCTTTAACGAGAATGGGATTGTATGCGATTCTGGTTGGTATTTGTATAGAGCATATAAGCCAGTATCGAAGAGGTGTATACCGTGAATGCCAGGAAGGATTTCTAATGATCTTCCGTCACATTGCAAAATAGGATGCTCTTGAATATTTTTTGATTGTGAAATATTTATTGCCAGAAAAGCATCATTCCAAATAATATTGTCTTCCGCTATTTTTAATTCTTTCAAATCGTCCAGACTAAAATTACCTTTGGCTGTTAAATTGCTTGTATATACCACTGACTTGTAAATTCCTCTATAACGTATGCCTGACTTTAAATCATTGGTAATTGAATATTGATTAGGGAGCAAGTAAGCAAATTTAATTAGTTCAGTTTGTTTCCTTGTGTCATATGGACTAAGTGGAGCTCTGTAAGGTATTACAAGGATAGGTCCTATGACAGTTTGACTGCTGCCCCAAGTATCTGCTATTTCACGACTGACCTCGTTTTTGCGATTTTGTCGTTCAGTAATCACTCCAGAAATCATCCACAACGGTATTAGTAATCCTAAGATCAACAAGACAATCACACAGACTTTCGTCATCACTGATTTATTGCTATTTCCTTTTAGGAACTTTGAGAATTCTTCTTCGCTTTTTTGCGTACTCATGATTCATTAATCTCCAATTCAGTTATTTATCGTTAGGATGATAATAACAACGAGAATTGCTATCATGTCACTCAAAAGCGACACTTTTACGATCAGATAACGCAAACCTTGCTACAGAAAAACAATCTTTCACTTACGGATCGCGAATAATACAGAATTAGCGAAAACACAGATTCATTGCGGATCTAACGTTGTTAACTTTGTAAGGCTCAAGCTAAGAATATGTTTTGATTGTATTCAAGATGATAAAACTGGTTCTTCAATTCTTTTAAATACAGGACCTGTTAATTTAGTCATTTGTCCTATTTTAATGGTATCGAATAAAGTATCATGTCGGCTTGTGAAGTCTTGGGATTTTATTATTTCAGCTATAGGCTTTTCAAATCCAAGTTGCAACCATATTCCTTCAGCAATATTAGGAATGAAGGGATAAAGCAGAACAGTTACCAACCGCAATATCTCCAATGCCGCGTACAAAACGGATTCTGCCTCGGCTGGTTTTCCTTCTTTAAAGAGAGTCCATGGTTTTTTGTCGTTTATGTATTTGTTTACCGCATCCACCAAAAAGAAAATTACTTCTAGTGCTTTGGCAAATTCTAGGCGAGACATATGAGTTTCAAAATTCATACGCAATGCGCTGGCTTGATCGCTCCAATGTTTATCTAAACTGACATTTGGCACGGCTCCATTGCAGTTTTTTTGCACTAAAGTCAATGTCCGATTGAGCAAATTACCTAAGTTATTTGCCAGGTCAGCATTCACTCTTCGAATCAATTCTTCTTTTGAGAAATCGCCATCTTGGTCAAATGGCGTGCAAGATAAAAGGGCAAACCTTACGGCATCCGAACCGTATTCGGCAGCCAAAGCCAAAGGATCAATAACGTTTCCCAGTGATTTGCTAATTTTTTGTCCTTCAACTGTAATAAAGCCATGCCCATAAACTTGCTTTGGTAAAGCTAGGTCGGCAGACATAAGCATTGCGGGCCAATAGATGGCGTGGAATTTAGTTATGTCTTTACCGATTAAATGCAGGTCGGCTGGCCAGAATTGATCCATTGTTTCTTTATTGTCAGGAAAGCCAACGGCAGTAATATAGTTAGTGAGAGCGTCTAGCCAGACGTAGATAACTTGATTATCATCACCTGGAACCGGTACACCCCAATTCAAAGACTTTCTTGATCGAGTAACACTAAAGTCTCCCAATTCAGGATCGTCAAGCTGGTTGAGCACCTGATTAAAGCGAGATTCTGGGCGCAGTGCATTAACATTGTCTTGTAGCCATTTTTTAATATCAGCCTTATATTTGGTCAGTTTGAAAAAATAGTTTTCTTCGCTTAATTCTTTGGGTTTAGTTTTATGGGCTGGGCAATTACCATTTTCGTCCAAATCTCGTTCTCGCACGAAGTCTTCGCAGCCCTCACAATACAAACCTTTATAGGAGGCTTTATAAATGTCTCCTTTAGCCTGTAAGCGAGTAAAAATCTCTTGCGAAGCTTTATAATGCCGCTTTTGTGTAGTGCGAATGAAATAATCATAAGAAATGTCTAGAACGCCCCAGGCAGATTTAAATTCTTCTGCCATTTGGTCGCAAAATTTTTGTGGTTCTATACCGGCTTGTTTAGCAGCTTTTTCAATTTTTGAGCCATGTTCGTCAAGACCGGTGACGAAAAATACCGTCCTGCCGAGCAAACGGTAAAATCGGGCTAAAACATCGGCGGCTATCTTTTCATATGCATGACCTATATGTGGCTTGGCATTAACATAATCAATGGCTGTAGTAATGTAGTATTTTTCCATATCATTTAGTCTTGAGATTGCGGTAAACTTAACGTATCGAAGCGATTTATGCTGCAACGCTAATAGTAAATAAAAGAGGGTAAATTGCTAATAAGCCCCTTGAAAGGCTCATAATAATATCAGAAAGTTGTAAGCAAGCCAAAAATTCTAAGGCAAATGCTGAGCTAAATATACAAGTAACACATAATAAGAGATTTGGGCAGGTAAATTGTGAAAGAAGAGGAAAAGGCTGATTTTAGTGATTTTAAGGGCAATGCGCTTACTAATAAAACAATAGTATTAGGAGTAAGCGGTGGTATTGCTGCCTATAAAGCATGTGATTTAGCATCTTTAATGCGACATGCTGGTGCCAATGTTCATACCATTCTTACCCCAGCTGCTGCTAAATTTGTGAGCCCTTTGACTTTTCAGACTTTGACCCGTAATGCAGCTCATTGTGAGCAGTTTGGCGATGATATGGATTGGCGCCCTGAACATATTGATTTAGCGCAAAGAGCTGACTTATTTGTAATTGCGCCAGCAACAGCTAATTTGATAGCAAAGCTGGCCTTAGGCATCTGTGATGATTTATTGACAACAACCGTCTTAGCAACTAAGGCCAAAGTTTTAATTGTCCCAGCCATGAATCCTAGAATGATGGAACATCCTGCGACTCAAGATAATTTGGCCATGTTGGAAAACCGCTATCGTTATAAAATTATTCCGCCAGAGACCGGCGAAGTTGCTTGTGGAGATTGGGGATCAGGCAAGATGGCTTCTATAGATACTATTATGGCAACTATTCAGGGGCAATTATTTGATCATCAAATATTAGGTGGTAAAAATATCCTAGTCACTGCCGGTGGTACTAGAGAGCCGATAGATCCGGTGCGTTTCATTGGTAATAAATCTTCTGGTAAAATGGGCGTAGCTATGGCTGATGCTGCCTATTCCCGGGGAGCTGCAGTTAAGCTTATTTCTACAGTAGCAGTTGATCGCCCCTATCCGGTGATTGTTGTTGAAACTGCTTTAGAAATGCAAGAAGCAGTAGAAGGTGAATTTGATAGTTGCGATGCTTTGGTTATGACTGCTGCAGTGGCAGACTATAGGCCGCTAGCTGTTTCAGTGCATAAAATCAAAAAAAGTGTTTCTGAGGACTTCTCTTTGGAATTAACAAAAAATCCCGATATCCTAGATCTTCTGGGACAAATTAAGCGTCCGGATCAAGTGATTATAGGCTTTGCGGCTGAATCAGAAGAACTTTTGACTAATACAGCAGAAAAACTACAGCGTAAGAACCTGGATGTCATTGTTGGAAATGACATCAGTGTTCCAGACATTGGCTTTGGTAGTGATGATAATGCTGTTGTCATAATGAGCGCTTCTGGTGAACGCGAAACACTACCGCGTATGCCAAAGCGAGCCATAGCAGAGCATTTATGCGATATTATCTCTAAAGCTTTAGCGCAGAGAACAAAAACCAGTCTGAAAATATAGAAGTTAATCAAAATTTGCTATTTATTCTGATTAATATTTACCTAAGTGTTATACTCAAACAAGACCCGGAGGGGGAAGCTTATGCAGCAAAATAATTCTAATTCATCTGATACAGAGCAATCTGGTGGTTCAGTAACTTTCTGGATGGTTGGTTTCCTGGTTGGTATATTCGGCGGAATGACGCTAGCCCTTTTGACAACGCCTAAATCAGGTAGTGAAGTTAGGGGTGTGCTCAAAAAGACGGCCAAGGATATCCCCAGTAGAATGACTGAAGTTCTCGATGATTCTTTAGACCTTTATGCGTCGGCTGTTAATTATTTTCAGTTGGTTGTTGAAGAACAAGCTCAGAGAATGAAAAAAGCTGTGGCGGCTGGCAAATTGGCTGCTGCAAAAAAGAGAGAAGAATTAGAACTGGGTGGTTCTTCAGTATTACCATTTCAGCATCGTTAAGTAGATATGGACCAGCTTAACACTGTATTGAATGCTAATTTGAATATCTTTGTGGTTTTTAGCTTACTTTGTTTAAGTATTGCTTTGCTAATACTCGTGGGTGTGGCACTGAGCCTGGTGCCTCAAGCATTTAGGACCATGAATGCGTTTGAAAGATTAGCTGATACTGTATCGACCGAATTGCAACCGACACTATCTGAGGCTGCCAAATTATTGGGCGGTGTGTTGAAATTGCAAGATATTGCCCAAAGCAGTGTTTCCAACGTTACCGGCAAAGTAGAAGATGTGACAGTTAATTTATCGCGAGCAGCTGATGGAGCTAAGAAGGGAAGCAGTATTCTAGGCGCCGGTCTTTTGGCTGGTTTACAGGCGTATTTGCATGCTAAAGAAGAACACACAGAGGGGTAAACAGAATGAGTTTCAATAGATTTATTGAGGGTATTGCGATAGGCGGAATGCTTGGTTTTATTTGTGGTTTACTCTCAGCCCCTAAATCCGGCGCTGAGTTACGTAAGCAATTAGTTGATGATTCAGAAGATTTGTACAAGCAGGCAACTGAATCAATTCACGATATGAAGTCTAAAACGAGCGAGGCGATTTCTACCTTACAGGCTAAAGGAGAAGATCTCTTGAAAATGGCTTCCGAAAATATACCCAGCAAAAAAGAACCGGTTTAAGCTGAGCTTTGAAACCAAGTAAGCTAGTTCGTCTCAATAGAGCTATCGCCTCTTGTGGCATTTGCTCAAGAAGAGCTGCAGATGAGTTGATAACTGCTGGCAAAGTAAAAGTTAATGGTAGATCTGTTTTTGATTACAATTTGTTGGTTGACTTAGATAAGGACCGTCTTAACGTTGCGGGAGAGAATTTATTCGTTCGTAATCACGAATACGTTCTATTGCACAAACCTAAGGGAGTAGTCAGTACCTGTCAAGACGAATTTAGCAGAAATAATATTATCGATTTGTTACCCAAGAAATTGCAACACTTAAGACCTGCTGGCAGGCTCGACTATGACTCATCTGGACTTATGCTGCTCACTAACGACGGGGAATTGATAAATAGCTTGACGCATCCAAGCTGTGAGATTGAAAAAACTTATCAAATTATTGTGTCAGGCCCAGTTACAACTGCAGCGCTTATGGAACTGGCTTCCGGTATTAATTTAAAGGAAGCCAAGACAAAAGAAGCTGGGGTACGTCTTATTCAATCCGGCGAGCACCAATCGAGTATAGAAATTATTATTAAGGAGGGCAAAAATAGGCAATTAAGAAGAATGTGTGCCCAGCTTGGTTTGCCTGTATTGCGATTAGTCAGAACGGGTGTAAGTAAGCTACAATTAGGTAACTTGGCCGCGGGCAAATGGAGATATCTCGGTCAAAACGAATTATTCGACTTACGCAAAGACCTAAAAATTCAACAAAGAAAAGATGAGCTTAGATCAAATAGGTCAAAAACTTAAATCGGCCCGTGACATTACCGGGCTTTCTCTTGCACAGATTCAGGAGAAGACCAAAATTCCTTATAATCATCTGGCATCAATTGATGCCGGCAATTTTGATGACTTGCCTGAGCCAGTTTATGTTTCTGGCTTTATCAGACGATATGCCGAGTGCGTTGGGCTGGATGCGCAAGAATTAGTTGAACAATATAGAGGCGAATTGAATGCTGTCTCCGGACAAGCAAAAAAAGGCCGCATGCTCTTTAAAGCACAGAAAAATAATGGCAATAACATGCCAACACAAACAACCTACTACAATCGCCAACGCATAGAAAAGGCTGCGCCGAATTTGTTTAAGCTGGTGCCGTTCTATGCTTTATGGATCATTTTAATTCTGGTTTTAATCGTTTATTTAGTGAACAGGCAAGGGGAAATAGAGCAGAATCAGCAAGATGCCAGCTTATTAACGCTAAAGCAATCAACTTCCACTATTACTGCTGCGAAAGTTTTACCAGTCACTACACCGGCGATAGAACCGCACACTGAGAAGACTGCCGACAATCATTCTGAACTTGCTACACCAGTTGCTAATGACACATATCGAATTAGTATAAAAGCCAAAAACCATGTTTGGGTCGAAGTAAAGGCAGTTAGCAGCGGAGAGTCTCTTTTTAATGGCTTCCTTGAGGCAGGCGATACACATGATTTTTCTGATAAAGAAGGGCTAAGAATAAGGGCCGGCAACGCTGGTAACGTTGCAGTGACTGCTTTGGGTAAAACATCCGACCTTGGTCAACCTGGCAAGATTGCCGAAAAAATATTTGCTACCAATAAAGTCAGTCAAGTAGCAGAGGGTCAAGCAAGCGAGAGTGTACGCGATGAAGTACTGCATAAGTCTATTTCGTCTACCACTACTGGGCCAAATGCCACTGCTACTAAAAAACCAGCCAACGAAGCGATAATCGCCAGAAAGCCAGGGAACGAAAGTACAGTAAGTAAAAAAGCTACGAGCACGAAGACTACATCTAAACCAGCTCATACTGTTAGAGAAGATTTGCCCAATGATGCTGCCCCCCTTGCTACTGAGCCTAACAATCAGAGTCCCACTAGTAATAAGGCACTTGACGTGCCTTATCGCTATTCTGAATAAGTATTTATTTGTTAAGGATTACAGCAATACAATGGCGGCGATGAGACAGGCACAGTGGAGAACATGGAAACGCGCGGAGAGAGCGAAGGATGAAGCGAGCGGAGCGCTGTAATAAAAGCAGGTCTGAGCGAAGCAAGCGCGCCGGTGAGGCGTGCGTTAGCGTAGCGGTTAAGGAAACGCGCGGAGAGAGCGAAGGATGAAGCGAGCGGAGCGCTGTAATAAAAGCAGGTCTGAGCGAAGCAAGCGCGCCGGTGAGGCGTGCGTTAGCGTAGCGGTTAAGGAAACGCGCAGAGAGAGCGAAGGATGAAGCGAGCGGAGCGCTGTAATAAAAGCAGGTCTGAGCGAAGCAAGCGCGCCGGTGAGGCGTGCGTTAGCGTAGCGGTTAAGGAAACGCGCAGAGAGAGCGAAGGATGAAGCGAGCGGAGCGCTGTAATAAAAGCAGGTCTGAGCGAAGCAAGCGCGCCGGTGAGGCGTGCGTTAGCGTAGCGGTTAAGGAAACGCGCAGAGAGAGCGAAGGATGAAGCGAGCGGAGCGCTTAAATAAGAATCTAAGCAAAAGTTAAACAATCATTGTGAGTTGTCAGCAATATAGTAATATTGGTGACTTCCGACAAGAGGAGTATGTGATTTGTACCAGCCGAAAATAGGCGTTGTTTCTTTAGGTTGTCCTAAAAATACTGCTGACACAGAGGTCATGTTGGGCCTCCTCAGCGAAGCTGGTTTTCCGGTTACTTTTGATGAGGAAGAGGCGGATATTTGTCTGGTGAACACTTGCTCTTTTATTGGTGAAGCAAGAAAAGAGTCTGTGCGCACTTTAGTCGAATTAGCTCAAGCAGGTAAAGAACTAGTCATTGCTGGCTGTATGGCGCAGCACTACAAACAAGATTTACTGGATGAGATTCCAGAAGCCCGTGCTCTGATTGGCACTGGCGATATACATAAGGTAGTAGAAGTAATTAGTGCAATTGCTCAAGATAAAAAGATACGCATCAACGCTGTCAGTGAGAAGCCCACTTACATTACCGAAGACTTGTTACCACGCTTATCAACAAACTTAGGCCCCTTTGCTTATTTAAAAATTGCAGAAGGATGCAATCACACCTGCAGTTTTTGTATCATCCCTCAACTGCGTGGAAAGTTTCGATCGCGTAGCATAGAGTCATTGGTTGTGGAAGCAAAGATGCTGGTTGCAAATGGAGCAAAGGAAATCATACTCGTTTCTCAAGACACCACATATTATGGCTTAGATATTTATCAACGCCAGGCATTACCTGAATTGTTGGAAGCACTACACGCAATTGAGGATTTGCATTGGATAAGGATCATGTATGCCTATCCCACTGAAGTAAATGAATCCTTACTGCAAACAATTGCTAAATTACCCAAAGTAGTTAAATATATTGATATTCCCCTTCAACACAGTCATCCACAAGTTCTTTCACAAATGGCTCGACCACTCAATCCTGAGAAAGTAGTGGAAAAAATTCGCAAATATATTCCAGAAGCACGCATCCGCACCACTTTCATTGTTGGGTTTCCCGGTGAAACTGAAGAACATTTTGAGCACTTGCTGATATTCATAAAAGCACATCGCTTTGATCGGTTAGGTGTTTTTACTTATTCACGAGAGACCGAAGTGCCTAGCGGCCATATGGAAAATCAAATCAAAGAATCAGTTAAAAAAGCTCGCCGTTCGATTCTTATGAAAGCACAACATGAAATCGCTTCCGAGCTTAATGCCAAACTCATCGGTTGCGAAATACCTGTATTGATTGAAGAATATGATAGCCAGCGCAATGTGTATAAAGGACGTTCAGCCTGGGATGCTCCCCAAATTGATAATCAAGTTTATGTCAAAGATCCAGAAGGCAAAATAAATATAGGTGAAATCGTTGCAGTAAAAATTGATAAAGCCGATACTTATGATCTTTTGGCCAAACAATTAGTATGGCTGCAGATCACTCACTAGATACCTCTTTGAGTTTAAGTTGCTCCTAAATTCATTTGATTGTTTAGCCAGGCGCGTAGCCCCGAGTATGCAAGATCTATTATTCATTTTGCAGCTCTTCCTAAAGTTTTAATTTTGTATCGGGCTTTGTATTTTGAGTGCCAGGCATTACGTAGACATATAGCAAGCCGAAAAAAGGTAGTAGAAGCAAGACAGTTGCTATTGTTACGTCCGTTGCAAAAGTCGGCCAACCATATTTCCAAAATTCAGCGGCCAGACCGCACGTATAGCCCAGCCACACAAGCATAAACAAGCTCAATATATTGCGATTAAAAGCCCTAGTCACAAAAAACCAAATAATGGTTAAGCTGAGAATTCCAGATATAAATCCAACGAAAAAATCTTGCCAATAGCGCGTGCCTGAATTACAGAGTAAATACAATATTGAGCTTGCTCCTAAGGCACGCCAATAAGTATTTATACGTAAGCATCTGCAAATAGCAATTGCTAATCCCAGTGTTAGTGGGGCAGTGATTAATTGCAATAATAAATGATTTCCCATAGCCAGCGGACCCAAGAAAGAATTAGTAATGATGTTGAGATAATCCGATGGTTTGGAGGCACTGACCTCGTGAGCAAAGTAGAAATTGATGGCACGGCTTAACAGCACGCATAACCATGTAGCACTTAACATTGAAATGCTCAGCACAATTGCATCCAGAAGCATTGCCCGGTAGACCTTCAAATAGACATGTTTGCTGAAATTAACAAACGTTTCGTACAAAACTGTTTTTACTCTGAGCTTAATTGTTTCGGTGCTTCCCGCTAAAACAATTGCAATACCGAAGACGCCGACTCCGAATATAAATACCATGCCCACCAAGCCCCCTATTGCTGCTATTACATAGAATGTATTAAGGGGTACTGTGTTTTTGTAATAGTTGAAAAATGTATTTAGGCTATTTAGGCTATTGATTGTATGGCCAGCTAAAACTAAAGCACCTAATATCAGAGCATGTCGCCAACGAACTTTGTTATTCCTAAAAGAAAAACTATCCAGTAGATAAATGCTAAGGACGCGATTATATAAGTAACGATACTTACAATCGAAAAGATTTCTTCTCTGGATGTGCGTTTGGTTCTTTCCCATTTCCATTTATCGGGTAAGTCCCAATTCCAAAAACTATCTGAAGGGACATCCCCTATCACATTTATGGCAACCTTGAATTCGGCATCTTTCACTTTATATTTAGGTACTTTAAAAGTGAAAGTATAATCAGTACGGTTTTTCTTTTTATCTACCGAGGCGTCTTCCAACTCAAATGGATTTAATTCTGGATATTGTTTTAAAAAATTCTCTGCTTTAATACGAGCATCTTTTTCACTCAGTGATGCTCCTGCTTCCTCCTCGCCTCTTTCAATAGTAAATCCGGATATTCGCCCCGTTTCATCAATATCGCAAGCATACTCAGTAGACACTAATGGTTTTACGAATTTAACGTTCCAGGTAAATGAACTAGTTACCAGGCGGACGATAGTTTTGGTTTTTGCATAACCAATTTGTTCATACATGTACTGAATCTCTTCATGTCCAGGAATAGTGTCATCTAATTGTGTGGCGACTCTATAACCGGTTAAATCGAAGTGTTTACTGATGAGATAAGCGCGCGCTTTGTCCACCGCTTGTTGTCTGGTTACGCGCAACGGTTTAGCGTCGGCGCCTATACTTTGGAACTCTTTTCTGACAGCAAAAAACAAAGTAAGACCCAGTATACTGAAAGCCACCAAAGCCCAGCGGGTAGTTATGGATAAAGGATGATACTTGGTAATTGGATCGAGGCTAGATATTTCGGACTGCGCTGCGCTTGGTTCCGGACTAATTATTGTGCTATTGCTCAATGACGCTTCATCGATTTGTTGTTTCTTGGCAATAACAAAGCTGCCCACAATGGATAAAAATATGGGCAAAAACGGTAAAACTGAAGATAGTTTTAAATATAGCGGTGCAGAAAATAACGGTGTGATACAGGCAAAAGCATCAAAACAATAATGTGCTACCAAGCAGGCTAGAAATCCAAACCGACTAATTAGCCAGCCTTCAAGCATGCCTTCGATGGTGAGTTCCAGTCCTCTTGCATAGCATGGTTGTTGGGGATAAGTACTGTGCATAAAACCCCAAGCAGCCGCTTGTAGAATATTTGCTAACCAAAATCTGCGGAAAACAAACTTACACAAACCGAGCATCAAAACTCTATACAGAATTTCCTCGTTGCTGGAGGCAAAGGCTCCTAGGTCTATGGCACTGATCCAGGGGCAATAAGTGCTTAGAGCTTGATAATTATCTACTTCGAGGGGACACCAGAAATTAAAGTTTTTGCCAAACCAATAATACAAAATTTGATAGCCTAACATAACACCAAACCAGCATAGTCCAACTATCATTCCGACTCGGAACTCGCGGCTGCCGATCCCGGCTTTGGTAAATATGTTTTCTAGAGCAAGCTTCTCTGGAAAAAGTCTGCGATAAACAATTTCTCCTGCACCAGACATAGTGGCAACTAGAATTGCCAAGAAGGGCGCGTACAGTAACGGATAAATAGCCGACTGCAGAAGAAAAACCTTATAAGAGGTGTCAGCAGAATAACTAGCTATTAGAACCGGGAAATTGTTATAACTCTCTGCCAAATAAACTAGGGTCAGAATACCAGTGGCGCCTATTACAAATCGCCAACGAATATTTTTTCTGCTAAGACCCCGCAGGAAAATGAACACTGCTATCGGATATAAGGAAAAGAAAAAAATGGATACAATCGCTTCCAAGAGCATATTCTGGGTTCGCATGGTGGCATAATTTCTGTCCCATGTCTCTGGACGCTTAAGATAATTATCAAACCCTTTAAGGGTATTGCCCGCTATTTCAACATCGCTTCGTAATTTAGCGCCATGCCACTCAAGATTTTCATATTCCCACGTAAATTTATAATCAGTGCGATTAATTTGTGCAGTTTTAACGTCGGTGACTAATTTACAATCTTCTTCTTTCCAGCCTGTAATCTGATTTACCAGCGCAAACGCTTTCTGCTCGGCTTCGGTATGATTAATTGAGGGAATGTTTTTGTCATTGCCGAGGTTATACGCAAAAGCGACCAGCTTACCAGCGGGGCTAATCTGGATTTCCATAGTTTCTTGGTCAAAGGGCTTACGAAATTTACAATCCCAATAAAAAATCGGAATCTGTCCGCGCATCAGTTGATCGGCTTGCGCATTACCTAATTCGTAGTCAAGAAAAGTACTGGACTCTTCATCGTCATCGAAAACAATAGATTTGACCAGCGGTTGCTTAATATAGTTAAGCTTTTTAGCCCAATCTTCCGCGATACTTAGAATTTGCTTTTTGTCGATACTTAAGTCTACCGACGCCGTTGGAAATACAGTTTTTTCTTTTTCTTTAAAGAGCCATAAACCAGCTAGACCTAAAATAAGGAATAGAACAAGAATCACTCTGTCCGTTTTCAGTAAATTTTTAGCAATGCCCATTGATTGAAGACTTCTAGTGTTTGACTAATTGGTACTGAAGATAAGGTACCATTTGTTTTTAGCTCTATAACTAAGTTAGCATATTAGCAGCTTCTAGTTAAGTTCTGTGCTTGTTTCGATAGATCATTTGATTCTCTAAACAGATTAGTAGCCATGATCAGCTGGTTGTAATCATAATTGGTGCAAAAGCGTTTTAACTCTTCAAGACCGTCGGCAGCTTGTGCTATGGAATGTCTCATCATCAATTCAGCTGCTGACAATGAGCTCGGGGCGGGGTGTTTAGTCATAGTTTGTGAAGCTTGCAGAAGAGTAGATTCAATCTCATTGCTGTAGCGCTCGAACTGTCCTAGAAGCTCTTCATCATAAATATCTTGTGATAATTCTAAAAGCTCCTTCTTATATCTCGACAGAATGCGGCTTACTTTTTGCTGCACCGGTTGAAATATTTGTTTTAAGTATTGTGCTCTTATCTCTTCGCTGTTTTCCACACGAAGCTGAATGACTGTTGGTTTTCCTCTGCCATTCACTCCAATTAGTGAATCATAAGCTGCACGAGTGGACTTATCTTTCAATGTTTCGTATGCTTCATTGAGCTTTGCCATTCTTTCATTAGCTTTTGCTCTTTCACTAGCGCTTTGTTTCTTATGTCCTATATCAGGATGAATGTTTTTAACAAGACGACGATAGGCACGTTTAATCTCCAAGCTACTTACAGCCGGTTGCAGTCCTAGAACTTGATAGTATGTATAAATGTGGGAAGACATTGCTGATTAAGAATCCGAGTTTTATTATTTCTTTTATTTTATCGGTTGGGGCAGATTCAGGCATATAAATTCTTTTCCTCGAGGCTAAAAGTAGTACATGAATTGCCCATTTTGTAATTTTCAAGACAGTCGTGTACTGGAATCACGGCTAAGCCAGGAAAATTCCATACGTCGGCGCAGGGAATGTGAAGATTGTGGCAAGCGATTTACTACATACGAGCGTTTGGAAGCTATGCAAACGCTGGTCGTCAAACGCTCGGGCAGGCGCGAGCCTTATTCTAGAGAAAAATTCCGCGCCGGTATCGTGCGGGCAGCCATAAAGACCGCTATTACGGCCGAGCAAATTGAAGAATTGGTTGATGCAGTGGAAAACGAATTGGTTGCTCTTAATAAGCAAGAAGTAAAGGCTAGCGCTCTGGGGGATTTGGCTCTATCTAGGCTTAAAGATTTGGATCAAGTGGCCTATGTGCGTTTTGCCTCAGTCTACAGACAGTTTAAGTCTATTAAAGATTTCATTGAAGAATTGAGAATCTTGCAGCAAGAATAAGCTTATTGATGACATTCATTAAGCAAGAATGATCATATGGCTTTGCCTTTTCTGCTCTGTGTTATTATTACAAACCTTTGCCGCATAGACTCTAAAGAGATTTAGCCATGAACCAATTAATTGCCGAAATTGAAGCCCCTTTACTGAAAAGAATTTGCCCGCTCTAGAAGTAGGTGATACGGTCAAAGTATTTGTCAAAATCAAAGAAGGTGGCAAAGAGCGTACTCAAGGCTATGAAGGGGTTGTCATTAAGCAAAGAGGCTGTGGCTTAGGCAAAACAATTACTGTTCGCAGAGTCTTCCAGGGCGTGGGCATTGAAAGAGTTTTTCTTTTACATTCTCCCCGGGTAGAAAAAGTTACTGTTCAGCGTAAAGGTCACGTACGCAGAGCCAAACTTTATTATTTGCGTAAACGATCGGGCAAAGCTACCCGTATACGTGAACTAGCTCAAGAGAAGGCAGCTGCGCCAAATACTGCAGCGGCTGATAATCAAAAGCCCTCTGATTCAGAGTAAAACCGTTTTTTGGCATAGTCTTGGCATTCTTAAGTCGTTCTAACGCTGATTGGGCCTAAATTTATGCCATTGTGAAGTAATGAATAGACACTCCAAAGCCCCCCCCATCTCCAATTGGCCCATTATTCGCGAGCAAATTAAATACGTAGACTTACTGATTGAAGTTTGTGATGCTAGAGCTCCGTTTTCCAGTCGGCATCCAAAAACGAAAGAGATTTTTGCTAACAAACCTACTTTGCTAATCTTAAACAAAGCTGATCTGGCAGACAAAACGCTTTTGCTTGAAAGCATTAGCCAGTTTAGTAACTCTGCCTACGAAAAGGCTTTATCTCTATCGCTGAAGAGCAAAACTAATAAGCAAAGTCTGTTGCGCTTAATAAAATCATTAACCGATGCTAAGCGCGCCGCATCGATAAAAAAGGGCATTAATATGCCAGTCACGCGCATTTGTGTAATTGGTATGCCTAATGTGGGCAAATCGAGCCTGATCAATTGGCTCAGTGGGCGCAAGCAAGCCAAGGTGGCTGATAAGCCAGGTGTAACTAGAGGCCCACAGTGGATTAAAATTGGCTTAGGCCTTGAATTGTTGGACACACCAGGCATTTTGCCAAGAGAAAATTTAGATAAATCGATAATTGAGAAATTGGCGATTCTTAATTTGATTACAGGCAATCCAATAGACGACGAGAGTTTGGCCAATGCAATATTGAATTTTCTAGCAATACATTACCCGGCAGCTATCAAAGGATATTTGCAGGCAGATGATATGAACATTGAAAATTTAAACTTAGAGGCGCTCGCCAAAAAACGAAATTTTCTTGAACGCGGAGGAAAATATAATCTAGGCAGAGCTGCCAATACATTGATAACAGATCTCCGCTGCGGTAAATTAGGTGGCATATTTCTTGATAAGTTGTAAGTGGTATCAATGCTTATTCCCACTCGTTAATTGTATATATGCCGGTCAAAATTGCTAGCTCCAAAACGCCCAGATCCCAAGTAGGAAAAAAAACTGCGCCTTCAATTTTGGATTTGCTGCTATCTTTTGATCAAGCAATTAAAGATGGGCATAATCACCTGGATGAGCTGCATCTTATTGGAGTTGATGAAGTAGGAATAGGATGTCTAGCAGGACCTGTGGTAGCTGCTGCAGCCATTCTTCCTATCGTACCACCAAAAAGTAAATTTGCTGCGGCCTTGTCAAAACTGAACGACTCAAAGAAATTACAGCATGACACACGTGAAAAATTGGCATCCGTAATACAACAAAATGCCCATTATTCGATTGCCTCGGCTTCAGTAGAAGAGATAGATGAGCTGAATATTCTGCAAGCCGGTTTTTTAGCCATGAAACGAGCTATTGCCGACTTAACGACAAAATCATTTCCTAGATCTAAAAATATTCTTGTCTTAGTAGATGGTAATAAAAAAATTCCTAATTTTGAACATAACCAGATTTGCATTATCAAAGGTGACTCTCAATCAGCCTCTATTGCTGCTGCTTCGGTAATTGCTAAAGTTTTTCGCGATGAATTGATGTCCCAATTGTCATCAGAATATCCATATTATCTGTGGCATAGCAATAAAGGTTATGGCTCATCAGCTCATCGTCAGGCAATATCCGAACACGGGCTATGCATTTGGCATCGCCGTTCATTTACTGGAAGTTTTGTTTTAGAGTAATCTTGAGGCCAGCCAGGAAATTACTGCATAGGTCCCTTTGCCGCTTCAATTAAAGCTCTGGTTTTTTCTTCTGTAGCGTTACCGCCGCCCAATATCTGTGTTTTAGATAATTGATCTGTTAAGTAATCGAGACCGGCTGCGGTGATCATAAAATGTCGATCGCCCATTTCGATCAGACCCTTCTCTCTTAAATACCAGAGCGCAAATTCTATCTCACCAACATTATCAATATTAAGGCAGTCCATCAGCATTTTTCCTGAACCCCCACCGGAAGAAGGACGCTTACGCCGTGCTTCTAATAAGACTTGTAGTATTGCTATTCGTAACTCGACCTCATCCCAAGTGAGATTTGTCTTTGGGCTATGTGGCAGACTATCCCTAGAATATTGAGGTTTAGCTGGTTCGGCTTTATTTTGTTCAACTTTACGCTGGTCCAGCATGCCCAAACTAAGATCATAGGCCGCTCTTTTACCTTCGTCTGACAAAGTGCGCCAAGCTTCACTTATTATTCTAAATTTAGTGGCGTCACCTGTTTCACCGTTATCCGGATGATACATAGCTGCTAAAAAGCGGTAGGAATAACGAATAATCGTTGGATGAGCATCGCGATTAACCTGCAAAAGCTCATAATAATCCATTGCTCGTTCTTGGCTTTTTCTGGTGCTGGCGGTTTGGCGTTAGTAGCGCCGCCCTGTGGTGGTTGCCATGACATGCTTAATTCCCCTTCAATAATTGATTTGCAATAACCAGCCGTTGAATCTCGGAGGTGCCTTCATATATTTCAGTAATTTTTGCGTCTCTCATAAACCTTTCAGCCGGATAATCTGTTACATACCCATATCCACCAAAAATCTGTACACATTTTACCGTACTTCGCATCGCTACCTCGGAAGCATATAATTTGGCAATAGCTGCTTCTTTAGTAAAGCGCATTCCTTTGTCTTGCGCAAGACTGGCATGATAAGTTAAAAGACGAGCGGCATCAATTTCTGTTTGCATATCCGCAAACATCAATCTAATTGCCTCAAAATCGCATATTCTATGACCAAAAGCTTTTCGTTGTCTGGCATAATTCAAAGCATGGTTCCAAGCTCCTTGCGCAATGCCAACTGCCTGCGCCCCAATACCTATTCTGCCACCATCTAAGGTGACCATTGCCACTTTAAAGCCGTCACCGATGGTACCTAACATATTTTCTTTAGGTACAGGGGTATTCTCAAAAATAATCTGACAGGTAGAAGAGCCTTTAATGCCTAATTTGTCTTCCAGCTTGCCAAAAGAAAAGCCGGCACTACCTTTTTCCACTATTATGGCGACCAGCCCTTTATGTTTTAAAGCTGGGTTACTTTGTGCAATAACGAGATAATAATCCGCTTGGGCACCGTTTGTAATCCAATTTTTTACTCCGTTAAGAACAAATTCGTTGCCATTGGCAGTAGCGGTACAGCTAGCCGCTGCCGAATCTGATCCCGAACCAGGTTCAGATAATGCAAAGGCCCCCATTTTTTTGCCAGTACACAAAGGCTTAAGGAGACGCTCCTTTTGCTCTGCTGAACCGAACAAATTAATAGGAGTAGCGCACAATGAAACATGTGCTGAATACATTACTGCAGTAGTAGCGCAAGCCACAGCCATCTCCTCCACCGCTATGGCGTAACAAATGTGATCAAGTCCTGCCCCACCATATTCTTCCGGGAATGGCAAACCAAGCAAATCTGATTGAACCAGAAGATCCCAATTTTCTTTTGGAAAACGATGTTCGCGATCGATTTGTGCTGCTTTGGGAGCGAACTCCTTTTGAGCAAGCTCTCTTACTGTGCTCTCAATTAAACCTTGTTCTTCCGAATGTTTAAAACTAAAAGGTATGTCGTTCTTTATAAGGGTAGGCATTTATTAATTGTGCTCTTTAGCGGGCTGATTACTATTAAATTTAATGCAATTCCTTAAAAATCACAACCGCAAACCCTTACTTCAATTGTGAGTGTTGAAAGCGAACAATAAACCTAGCGGTTGATTGGCAGCGTTTTAGAAAGGGACTACACTGGATAGTATTAAAGCGGTTTACTAGAGTGAAAAAGGGCACAATTTATGAACAAAGCACAAATCTTATTTGTGGGGGATTTTGACAAAAGTTTTCTTAAACAAATAAATTGCGACAGTTGGGAAATAACCCATAAAGAAACCAGCGCGGAAGCAATTGCCGTTCTTGATAGGACAAATATTACCCTAATTATTGCCAAAGATAAAATTGAGCCGATAAATGGTTATCAGCTTTGTCTTTTGGTTAAATCTAATCCTAACACTTATAATCTGCCTTTTTACATATTGGGCGAGAAAAAGCAAAAAGGTGCAAGTATTGCTGCTAGCCTTTTTGCTCGTCCTAACCGGTTAGCTGAATATAGTGAAGTGATAAAAAAGCCCCAAAGTCTGGCCAAATTGATCAAAGAGGACTTAAAAGACTTTGCTAAAAATGTATCCGGCAAATCAAAGCAGAATGATTTTTTTCCAGCCTGTAATGCGGCAGAATTTAGCGGCGAAATTAAGGATAAAATTAATAGTGAATTGTTATTAGAGCGATTTGTGAGCATACGCATGCTTGGTCTATTGCGATGGCCAAAAGTTAGAAGCCAATATTTAAACGATGCTTTCATAGCCTTCGGCGAAATTCTAAAGACAGATCTATGTGGTATAGCGATTTCTCATTTGCACAAGCCCTGGTTGGCATTCTCGGGCGGGAAAAATTTAAATCAGCAATCTTTTGACACAGTCGTGACTAAAGTAAGAGATCATCTCGTCGTTGCCCGAGAAATGACTCTTTTATCTAGTCCTCCCTTAACCGAAAAGGAGGGGCAAAAATTTCTGACTTGATAATATTGTCTATTGTGAATGATGGATCTGCCTCTGGCAGCCTTATTTTTGCTAAATACGACAATCAGAAATTTACTTCTTTAGAGCGTGTAATCGTTGCTTATATTGAGCGCTATGCAAAGCCATTATTTGAATTTTTGATGGCCGAACAAGCTATGGATAAAGTATTAACTCGAGAAGCGGTGAGAGCTGCTGTGGATTCTTTAACAGGTTTGTACAATCTAGAATTTCTAATCGGTTTTTTGCAGCAGCAACTTCTATTTTCCTTTCGTAATAAGTTGGCGGTATCTTTGGTAATGATTGATATCGATCATTTTTCGCAGATCAATGCTGCATTAGGTCAAGCTGTTGCTGATACGATTTTAGTTAAATTGGCTGAAAGATTACTCTCGATCATTAGAGCTAGCGACCTGCTTGCTCGGTATAATAGCGATAAATTTGTTATAGTTCTGCCGAACACCGCCTTAAAGGGTGGCAGAGTATTAGCAGAGAAAATTCGCTTAGAGATAGAGCAAACTAATTTCTTTGTTGGGCGGCAGCCAGGACCCAGTGTCACCATTAGTGTTGGTGTAGCCGAATATGACCCACATGATTTAAATCCAGAAACTCTCTTAAAAGAGGCAAAATCTGCTTTGCAGAAGGCAAAAGAGGGTGGAAGAAATAAAGTTGCCCTGTAAAAGTCTGACTTTTAATAAAATTCACGGCTAATGGTGACGATTTTTAAAGATCTGGTTCTAAGGTAACTGTTAAACCTTCTGATTTCAATAGCTCATGGTACATTTCCGCTACTTCTTTTGGTCCTACCCAGACTATAGCTAAGCCTTCATTATGGACTTTAAGTGCTATTTGATGCGCCTTATCCTTAGACATTCCGGGTATATGCTTAGTTAAGCACATTTCTACATGTTCAAACGTATTATGATTGTCATTAAGTAAAAGGACGCGATAATTTGGATATGGTTTCGTTTCCCCGGACTTTGGTTTTTTTTCCAGAATTTCCTGTGACATGGTTCTTAGCTCTTAAGATGACTTTAAGGAGTATAGATCAATCTGGTGTTTATTTTCGAGCTTTAATCACCCTGTTTAATAGTGAACTTAGCTTATAAAATAAAAAGGATGATATAAATCGTCTAGGAGAAAACTATTAATAAGGGTATCTAGTCTAATATGACGATCGAAAAACTAGTACAAAACTTTGCTGATGCCACAGGCATTATAATTGATCAGACCCTTAACCCTCCCCGTGTTTTAGGACAAGCTTTTCTTGTTTCTAAAACTCGACTAGTGGCATGTGCAGGTTGTGTTTTTAACTACACCGAGGCTCCCTGGGCTTTATCCGTTAATTTTCCCCATCCAGGTCTTGCCTTAGGAGTTAAATCGATCGTTCTGCATCCTGAATTCGATCGTAAAGAAGCAAGAGTAAATTATCTAAGCCAGAACGCCCTTAGTAAATATGGCTATCCCGTTCAAGTTAATGATCTGACCACTTTAGTAATCTCGACAGATATAAAAGAACCCTTACCTGAAGAAATAATGCAGCTACATAAGGCTCTCACCTTACCCTTTGCAAGGGAAGGGGTGGAAGTTTCTGGTGCTTTAAGACCCAACGAGTTTTTAGAAGTTGTGAAGAAACTTTTGTCTTCCAATAGGCAAGGATTATTGACTCTTTACGATGAGCTCAACATTCCCTTGGCGTATATGCAATTATCCACGTCATCTATAGAACGGGTATATTTTCAAGGCATAGTTGGTGAAATGGCCTTTGCCGAATTGGTCTATAGACAGCCTGCTAAGGGTTTTGCTTTTCAACCAAATCATGATTTTGCTTGGGGCGACATTAAAAAGATCGAAATGTCAGCTAATGATTTAGTTTCCGAATCCATACGACGCACCCAAGAGTTACCAGCATTCTTCAACCATATAGGTGGTGCTAATGCGGTATTTCAAAAGGTAGTTCAGGATTTTTCTACTGACGCTTTCAATCATGAAATACAGTGGCTTGTTAACAACCTTTGGCATACTATTGACGGTTATATCACTGTCAATAATCTCAGTGAAAGAGTGGGTGCCGATACTTACACAGTGGTGCAAGGATTGCGTGAGTTGTCCAATCGTGGCGTTGTTTCACTTATAAATAAATCAAGTCCATTCCATCTGAACGGAAAGTTTGGTGTGCCCATTGTTTCTCATACGGATTTTGATATTAATCCTGGAGATGCTTTAAAGGCATTCTACTTAGATCCATTATCAGGTGCTCCCTGTTGGCAGGATGGTAATTTTGGTGGAGTAGCCAGTGTTCTACAGCCTAAAAATCTGTTGCACTCCATTCCCATCAATGTTAGGGTGCCAGGTGCCCTAATTTTGAAGAATTACAAGCTAATTGGTGTGCACAATGGACCAGTGCAATTGAAAGCAGCACAGACTATTGACAGGCAACTATATCAAATGATGTGGATTGGCGCTTTATTCGACATGAGTTCCAAAAAGCTGCGTTCAGGTTCGGATCTAGGTGAAGATGAGGATCCAGTTGATACTGGCGGTTCGCTTTCTACGCTCAGAGTCCGAGGTGAGGACGAAGGGGTCAGAGCAAGCAAAACTAATCTAGTAAAACTAGCCAAATACAATTGTCCCGTCTGTTTTGCAACCAATACCCAGTTAGGTAACTGCTTTAACTGCGGTGCAGTCATAGATAACGTTCCAGTTGAAGTTAAACAAAAAGGCTTTTTCATAGACAAATTTCCGGTAAAAGCAATTAGCGATTTGCAAGCTAAATATCATCTTTCTGATCGCAAGGTTTTCATCGCTTTAGGTGCTGCTGGTATTCTCATTTTATTCTTGCTCATTAGCTTGTTTAAGGGTTGCCAGACGTCGACTTCAATACCCGGCACAGCTAATAATCAGATACCAAATAAGAATGCTGAACAGGCAGTCAAATTGGCGGTAAATGTAGTCGGCTTTAAAGGAATAGCTCCTCCAGGTTATTACTTTGAAGACACTTCTTCTTTGACTAATCCGCTCTCCTCCTTCGGTATTTTTTCTGAGTCAAGCAATCAAAAGATACTGTTTGTAGTTTTCAATGATTTATCTCCTTTACAGGCTCTCGATCGTTTTATTCAAATTCCGCCCTTCTCTGACGTGACAGCTCCTGCGCCGGGAAGCGGTGAACAGGTATTAAAAATAACCGAAGGCTCGCAACTATTTGGAGAGGGTCAATTCCATTACTTTGTTAATAGCTATCCAGCCCCCACTTCTGCTAACCGCAGAGCAAGCAAAACGGTTCTGGTAGGTTCTTTCCCAGCCAAAGAATCAGGTAAATCAGTGCTAGTTCTTGGACAAGCATTAAAAGAAGGTAGTTATGACTATAAATCAACTTTATTCTTAGTTGACGCGATGGGTGAAATGCTTACCTTAAAAGCGAATGAGAAACGAATAAATCTTGCCAAATCTCACGTTGCCACTTCAGGGGAGCAGCCAGAGAATTTTATTGGGAGCGATGATAAAAAGCCTACTAAAACGAATAGCGACGAAAAGATAAATTCGTCTGATAAAAAATTAGCTAGTGAAGACGACTTAAACAAGTTTTACCAGGCTCTTAGAGAAATGCTTAAAAAGAGAAGTGAGCAATTAAGCGATTTGCAAGAAGTAGCAACTAAGAGAAAAGTGGGAAAATTAAATGTCGTGCTTGATATTGCGCTGAGCCGAGATGGTCATCTAACTAAAATTGAGCTTATAGAGCCGGATAAGGAACAGAAAGTAAATGATGCTCTGGTCAGAATGATTAAAGCAGCTGCGCCTTACAAAAATGTTCCTAAAACAGAAAATGGTCAGCTTGATTTGCGCATAGTATTCAGCAAAGGTGGCGAATTAAAGGTCGAACCGCGTTAGTGTTTATTAGCCGCTTTACTGGCAGCTGATTTTGATTCGCGCCTAAGTTTATTTGCTTCGTCCATCTTAAATAGTTTAATTAGAACATCGATTAGAGCATTTCTTACCCTGATTGTTTCTTTATCATTTGGACCAAGTGAAGCTACATCAACCGCTAATGCTTTTTTGTAATAAGTTTCTGCGTCTCCGAGTAGTCCTAATGATACACAATAAGCAGCAAGATAACCGGCACTAGTTGCTATGCGCAAATCCTCAGGACCATATTCCGATTGTGCTTTTATTACTGCCATGCGGTACATTTCGATTGCTCCGCGCGAATCACCAATCCTTACCTTTTCGTATGCGGCAGCCATATAGTCTTCATATGTTCTAATTACTACCGGTGATTGCCAGGTTAATATATTAGTCCAGGAGTTATTAGGATCGGTGCTGGTGCAGGCGTTTACTAAGGTCGAAAAAAAAAGCAGAACAACGAATTTATGTAAAATCCGTTTGCGTGGCTTATTTTTAAATAAGGCAGAAATACTGACAGCGGGATTATTTAGGTATAGCAAAGTTTTAATACTCTAGAAATGCTACGGCGAGCTTTAGCTCAAATGCAATTTCTCTAAGAATAGCAAATCGACCTTTCTTGTCATACTAATTTTGTTAATGAGGATGTCAGCATATTCCTTAAGCTAGACCCCCTAGATTCTATATTTGTTCAATGTGAGCCCCGCTATAGTAGTGACTTAGAATATCGCTGTAATTTTTACCCAGTCTTGCTAAACCTTCGGCTCCTACTTGCTGCATTCCTACACCATGCCCTGAGCCAAGCCCATAGATATGCAAGCTAAGCAACTGTCCTTGATTGTCCTTGATTTGGTCAAAAAATATTTTGGCGCTTGCCAGTCTTTTCAAATTGAGGCTGTCATTCTTAAATAAGTTACGTATGAACAATTCTTTTTTTACTTTCCAGGTGCCTTTGCTTGTCTCAATTTTTAGTAAAATAGCTGTTCCACCAACGCCTCTATTCATGACACTCATAGATAATATTTCACCAAACACTCCTGATTGAGGTGGTATTACAAATGGTGCAAAGTCTTCAAGCTTCATTAGTTGATATAAATTATGGTGGATATGTGATTCTAAGACTTCCCTAGATAGTTTAACCAACCAGCGAAAATTCTTGCCCCAAGCATCAAAGGTTCGGGGCTGCTCCTTCTGCCATAAATTCCTGAGTAATGGTTCATCTATTTCTTGCTCAGAATTTGTATTATTCAAAGTCTCGCTCACTCCTTTTAAATACGGGATTGGAGCGGGCGGAAATACTTTGCTCTTCAAATCAGAAAAGCAATCTTCATAATTTTCTGTGTGACCGCCCGCGCAGGAACTAAATAATGCTAAGGCTGGTTGATTTTTGTATGTCAGAATTTGTTTGGCTGTTTCGACGGTAGCTATCTCATAGGCAGAACTTGTTTTGAAAGGTCTTTCTATAAAACATTGACAGCAGAGATAAGAATCGCACACTTCGCAGAAATCGGGCTTATGATTTACTCGCGGATTTAGCCCATATGTCCGGGCGCAAATTGCCTGCGCTTTAATGGCTTCAGCATGATAACTTGCCGGTATTTCGCCCTGTAAAACTGATTGAACATAATCTTCAAGCGGATGGAATAAAATCGTTCTTATTTTGTTTTGATCGGCGACGACCATTAATTGCCCGTGGTATGTCTTTGCTGATTGATAATTTTGATTATCGCTGACAATTAAATAGCCAGACGGACTTTTGATTATTGCTAAGGCAAACAATTTAGCTGAGCAGCTTTTATCCTCACTACCTAAAGCAATAGAAAGCTCAGACAGTCGATTTGCAAGGGTCAGCGTGTTGGTTTTTACTTCAACTACACATTGCTCGTTAAAAAACTGTGTGGAAATCGGCGGTCCTAAATCGTCGTTATAGATCCTTTCTTTGCTAGCTAGAAAGCCGCTAACATATAGACCACCCTTGCCAGTTAGATAACAGCGTGCATGTAATAAAGGGGTGAGGGTATTATTGGTTAGTCCTATACGAATTATTTTCATGTCAAAATATAGGACTGGAATGGCGGAGCAGGAGGGACTCGAACCCCCAACCCTTTCGGGCAGCCGCTTTCAAGGCGGTGTCTTCATCCAGCCAGGTCTGCTCCATATTTTATTTATCAGGCGCTTTTGAAAGTATGCTCTCTATTCTCATTATTGTATATTCTATTGAATTTACTAAACACTGTTTCTGCTTAGATTGATACATCAGGCACTGATTGGCATCGACATGTAAAGAGATGTCTGTGGTTTGCGAACCGATAAGCTTTAGTCGAAATTGGTTATCTGCTAACAATTACTTTGTCGATTTTCATTCCCCCAGCACTTTCCACGAATTGCCGATTGAGGAAAGACTCTTTAATAATTGGCTTTGACTTGTTTTTTTTTCATTAGAGCAAAGCACGTTACCAAAAAAAGGAGGAAGACATATTAGCCTTCCCCTTTCTTGAGCATTACGCTCGTTATTGTTGTCCAACCTACGAATGCTAATGCTTGAATTAGCGTAAGTGCCCCGAGCCGTATTCTGGTAAGTGAATTTTTACCTGATTTGCCTCCACCGGCTGGCTGGCTGGCATAATCTTCATACGACTGTTGGCGCTGGACTTTTTTGTAGCTTCCCTTGTGGTTACCGCTTTATTAGGGGCCTTTTTAGTGGCTGCCTTTTTAGCGGGCGCCTTTTTAGCTACTTTTTTTTTACTGCTACCCTTTTTTTAGCCGGGGCTTTTTTGGCCGGGCTCTTTTTGGCAGGGGCCTTTTTGGCTGGGCTCTTTTTAGCAATTTTGCGGGTCGCAGGTTTCGCCGAGACCTTCTTTACTGACTTTCTAGCAACAGCCTTTTTCTTAGGAGCTGCTTTTTTCACCGCTTTTTTAGCTGGTTTCTTAGCCGCTACCTTTTTGGTTGCTGCTTTCTTCTTTTTCATGGCCATTATCTTTTCCTCCTATTCACCACTGGTAATACCCAGGGAGAATCTATCTTTAGTTATTTAATTACCGCCACCATTTTTTGTTTGTGTACTCAAACAATTTGTTTGTATATTCCACTCAACTACTTGTTTATAATTGATTGGTCATGCTTGATTAAGTACCCAAATCACACCACACAAAACTAGAGTACTGGTAAATTAAATAAATTGCAACATATTGGATCATTTCTGGAGGCAACTGAGTAACTTTTTCGTTGCGAAAAAGAATGATCAAGCATTTAAACCGAGAGATAATTACATATGCAAGACATCTGTGAAATATCTTGAGGCACGATTAAGGCAAACCTCTAGATGATCCAACAAAACCAAATGCAGATCTAAATGCTTCATTCTGAATTTGTTTTAGGTCGGAGAATTCTATGACATCGTGATCAATTAATCGTTCATACTCACCGGGTAATGTGCACGGAGACGGGTTACGGCCGGGGTTGTCTGTGCATACAGCAATAGCTACGCCTGCTTCTTTGCACCGCGAAAAAACTGCGCGCAACTCTGACAAATCTTTTAAAACACCAGTTTGTCGATAACTTGTTGGACAAACTTCTAAAGTTATTTGTCGTTTGGATAATTCTCTTAACAATTCTGGTTTAAGTAAGGGGATATGAATTCCATGACCTATGCGATCCAAAACTGGAAAGTAATCTTGATGAACATTGGCAAGACTTGTTTCACCTAAGTGGCAAGTAGTTTTCAAACCATTTGCTCTCCCCTTAGCTAATAGGTCAACCCAAACTTCGTATTTGCCTGGTTCGATTTCCGGACCTCCTATATCAATACCTACAACCGGGCCGAGATGATCTATAGCAACTTTTAAGATGGCTTCGTTGATTTCTAACGGCAAACGACGGTCAAGCATTACTATTTGTTTGACGACAATCGGATATTCAGCTGGTCGTAAATTAGCCGTGATTGTCTCTACGATTAATTTCATTTGACCAATGCGTTTTGCATTAGTGATAGTTTTATCAGTTCGGAAATAAGGATTATAGCGAAGTTCTAAGTACTGCAGATTTTCAAAAGTGTATGCTCCGCGACATAATCTCAAACAAAAATAGGGCAAATGATCTAAACTTTGCAGCTCTTCCACTAAAGTGTGAATTTTGACAAATTCTTCTAGCGTGCGGCAAGGTCGGGTGAACCATGAATAAAAACCGTCATAATCGGGAAAGTAGCTAAGAATTTGGTGGTCTTGCCGCTGTAGGAATTTATAAATTATTCGTGGGTGGAGTGCACCACCGAGATGTCTATGCAAGTCTGCGTATAATGCCATTTGATATTTTCTGCCTTGTAATTAACTTTTCTTACATTTGTAGAGAATGATTGTTTGATTATAGATTCTTTTTCTATATTGTATTGTCGCTAATATTGTCCCTTACCCTAATTACACAAGAACTTAACTAATGAACTGACGCTTTAGTGTGATGGCATGAGCTAATTTTTCCAAATATTGCTCTTTTGGTATAAGGGTGGCGCCGAAGCGTGCCTTATGCTTACTATAATCTTGCGTGTCCAGTAAAACAAATCCTTGTTTCTTCAATATCTCAACTAAGTAGACTAAACAAAAATTAGAAGCATCCGTAACCAAATGAAACATTGACTCAGCCATAAAAGCACCGCCAATATTTACACCATATAGTCCACCAGCCAATTCGTCTCCGTCATAGGCCTCTATGCTATGGGCAAGTCCTTGATAATAGAGTTCTGTATAAGCATTTTGCATTTCCTCACTTAGCCAACTGTCATTTTTATTGGCAATATGAAACAAAACTTCATTCCAGGCGGTGTCTACCTTCATTGTGAAAACTTTCTGGCGGTATTTTCTTGCTAATCGTCTTGAAGTATGAAAATCAGCTAGCTCAATAATGCCGCGGTATTTAGGTGAAAACCAACGTAGTCCATAATCGGTGTCCATCGGATAAATACCTTGTTTATAGGCTTCTATAATTAAGTCAGCACTTAACTGATTGCTCATACATTACCGAATGAAGAATATATTTTTTGATTTGGTTAAACATCTAAGTTTTGCGCTTAAAAGTCTTAAGAGAATATCGATAATCTCCTTCCAAAATCGGGGCAGAGGACTCAATAAGCTCAAAAATATGTTGATATTCAGGAAAAAACACGTCGCAATTGTATTTTCCTTCTACTTCAGTGACATATAAAGTATTAAAGACCTTCATTTTGATGGCAGCTTGATACATAGCTGCTCCCCCTATTACAAAAATATTCCCATAATTCTTCTGTTTGAGAATATTCAGTGCTTCCTCAATGCTTTTGCTATGTAAAACGCTTGCTGGGAATATGTAATTTGGATTTGTACTGATCACCACATTGACCCTGTTTGGTAACGGTTTGTAGTTATTTGGAAGTGATTCCCAGGTGCGGCGTCCCATAATCACTACATTTCTTTTCTGGCTATCAGATCCGTCATCAACACTTAAAGTAGTGGTGAGATCACGGAAATATTTCATATCCCCTTTAATATGCCAAGGCAATCTATTATCTTTGCCTATGCCCAGCTTTTCATCATGAGCCACTATTAGAGCGTAAGTCTTCATCAAACGGCAATCGGAAATTTGATAAAAGGCTGATGCGAATAATCAAGCAGTGCAAAATCTTCAAAACATAAATCAAAGAACGGTTTTTTTGCGATTTCTATTCTAGGCAGTGGCCCCGGTGTTCTTTCTAATTGCTTCTTTAGTCCTTCTATATGGTTGAGATAAATGTGAGCGTCTCCTAAAGTATGGGTAAATATTCCCGGTGTTAAATTGCATTCTTGAGCAAACATCATCATTAGTAATGCATAGCTAGCAATATTAAAAGGAACGCCTAAAGCAATATCAGCAGATCGCTGGTAGAGCTGGCAGTCTAGTCTTCCGTTAGAAACGTATAATTGAAACATCATATGGCAGGGCGGCAATGCCATATTGCTCAAGTCTGATACATTCCAGGCGTTGACAATGATGCGGCGAGATTTTGGATCATTTTTGAGTAAATCAATGGCATTGCTAATTTGATCAATATGTGAGACTTCGTACTGCTTCGTTGCGGAATTGAGTGTGTATTTAGGCCAATAACGCCATTGATAACCATATATAGGTCCCAATTCACCTTTTTCGTTTGCCCAGGCGTCCCAAATGGGTGTATGTTGAGTCAAATCGTCATTTATATTGGTGGACCCGCGCAAAAACCATAACAGTTCTCGCAGTACCCCGGTGAAATTGACTTTCTTTGTCGTCAAAAGCGGATAGCCTTCGCGCAAATCATACTTTGTTTGCAAGCCGAAGAGCGAAATTGTGCCTGTACCGGTTCTATCTTTTCCGGTTTCACCCTCATCTAATATCTTTTTTACCAGTTCTAGATATTGTTTCATTAAATGGCCGCTATGCTCTACCAGGAGAGGTTTAAATCAGTGTTTCTCTACTTGGAAGGATAACATGAAGCAATATACTTGCTAACTGTGACAGGCTTATGTCTTACTATAATCCTATTTAGTTTTAGATCATCTAATGACAACTGTCTCTATCTAGATTTACCTATACTATATTGAAGCATAACAATAAATCGCAGGAGCAAAATGGCTGATTCTATTCAATTAACAAGACAAGTTGCTATCCGCACCATTGTCACCGAAAATTTCAAAACACAAGTAAGCGCAGAAATTGCCCGCAATTTGCAACAGATTGAAACCGAAATGCAACAAATGGAATTTCGTGTAAAACGAGCTATTGCTGATTTAGAGAAAAAAGCCGGTGCTGCCGCAACTGCCGATGATCGTTCCCAAATAGGCAATTTACGTGCCCAATTAGAGACAGAAAAAATACGACTCAATCAATTAAAAGAAGATATGCAAGGACAAAGCAAAGCTTTAGTAGAGCTGCCCATTGGTTCTGTAGTCACCCAATTTACTTTGGAAAGCCCCATAGAAGTAAAAGTCGGTGAAAACGTATTCCAAAAACTAGAAGGCGGCGAAATCCTAGTCAAAGATGGAATAGTGCAAGAAATAAAACTCTAGTTGCTATTTGCCTCACTTATTCTAGGATTTAAATAAAAGCGTTAGCAATGCCTATTTGTACGCATTTAACTTCAGAAAAGCACCTTAGTCATATTCTGCGTACAGGAATTAAGGCGCAATCTATGCTTGCTTTAAATAAGGATATCAAAGGTGTTTATTGCATGCCTTTATTACCCAACTACTATGTCTCGCATCAATGGCTGCGCGAAATAAAGCGAGGAAGCGGACATGCTAATTTAATAGCAATAGATTTTCGTCTGCCAAGCAATGAAATTGTACTTGTAGGACATTATTCTCAGGCTAAGAGCAAATTCACTATCAGCGCGGCGACCAAGCTAATCATGACCGTTGAAGATCCATTGGGTTATGAGATTTTTTTACCTCGCTCTGTAAAAACATCGGAGATTCAAAAAGTTAGATCTGTGCCGCAAATAGTTGGTTGGAGATACCATCCAAAAGCTAAAGGTACTGAACCCTGCACTTGTGACTGTTGTATTAGAGGCCAATATGGCGCCAATAAATTAAGAGAGCGTTTCAGCACCGGCGAAGAACAAGCCGTGCCTAAAGCTCAAATAATGGCGATATTAAAGCACCAAAAAGACACCGACGCTTTATGTAGCGCATTATATAGTCTTGGGACTAAGAAGCGGAGTAATGCAGAAGAACTTGAATTTTTGCTGGATCATCCCTCGCTAGAAGTATTATCTGCATTGGCCATGGTACTAGAATTTTACCGTGGTAAGAAGGCAACTGCGATGCTCATGCAACTTTCCAACCATACTTACAAACGTATCCGGCAAGAGGCCAATGCATCGTTACTTAGTAGAAAAGGTGAATTCGATACTAAATCAAATAACTAAAGCCATGATCTTGAATATCGCTTGCAATTATTGTTGCGACTTTATTTCCAGCGCCGAAAAATCCCCGGACGATTATGGCGTTTAATTTCGGTAGGGGCGATTAATAATTGTTGGTTTGGGCATTGTTCGGCGACATTTTGTGGCTGTACTAATTCCGGATAAATCCCGCGAGCTCTAAATTCGGCTTGTTGTCTAAGCCATAAATTCTGAGGAGTCTTTTCTACTAAATAGCCATTGCTTGCTCGCATCCAACCAAACGGGTGATTCTGATCTGGTCGATACACTAGGTCAATTTCGTCTTGATCCAGCTCTTGGGCTTTTGCATATGCTTCTGGCGAATTTTTTATCATCTCAGAAGCAGACTCTCCACCTAAACGTAAACATGTCAAAGCTTCGGCTATGATTTCTTCAGGAGTATCAAAATATGATGTTGGTGGATTTGCTAAAGCACGTTGGCGTAATTCTTTTATAGATATATTTTTACCGCCTACATACTTACCATCGTCAGTGATACGGCTTGCTTTAAAACGATTGTCGCCAACATTCTGCACCTGATATAAATCGTGGTTGATTCCGTCTGATTTGTCTTTAGTTAAAACAGCCCAAATAGTCTGACCGAATTGATTTCTAACTTTTTTCAAACCGAAACACTTAGCTAATTCGTCATCACTGTAATAATCTTTGCCCTTATTAGCATTAAATCGCTGTTTAGTATTGTGGGCCAATTCATGCATTACATACGCTTCGAAAGAAACTGTACTAAGTCCATTGGTGTATGCCTTCTTATTATTGTGAAACCAGCCGATTTTATCTCTTATGTCTCTAGTCGGAATATAGATCGTTCCTTGATTTGGTTTAAAGAAAGCCTGGGTGAGGCCGAATGTTTCACCGTTCAAAAATGCAAATCTGACACCACGGTCATTGAATAGGTTATTGGGCGCAGATTTGTAAAGAGCCTCTCGTATTACTAATAATTCTTGCAGTGTAGCCGAGCGATGAGGACGAGGTATTTCCTTTTCAGACCCACCAAATTGCTCAGGAATATAAGGAGGATCAGATTCTTTGCTAAAAGTTATGTGAAAAGTATTCTCTAATTCTTTTTGTAGTAGCCGGGCTTGTACTTTTGCTTCTTCGCTATCTTCTAAAATATTATCTGATCCATTTATACCGTCTTGTTCAATCAATTTACCGCCATTTGCAAATCTCATTGCTTCTCGTGATCTATCACTACCGTCATTACCGATAATGACTGAATAAGGAGTTATTCTTTGCAGTCTGCCATCAGCAAACTCAGTAATTTTTCGTCCATCCTTCCATTCGTATACATCACTGCCATCAGTTAAATGACTAATCTTTAGACCATCTGGCAGAGTTATTGTTTCTGGTCCGTTCGCCTGCTTGATTACGCCATTATTTTCACGTGTCCAATTGACTATTCTATGATTGGGCATTTCAATAGCATAAGGTCCGTCAGGTTTATACAAAATTTTATGTCCAGTGAATAAGGCGCTCTCTTTACTGCCGTCCGCCTTTTCGGTGATGACTGTGCCGTATGGTCTGTGAGTGATTTTGCTACCGTCTGTTTTCCATAAAATCTTCAATCCATAGCTTGTTTCGCTGCTAAGTTCCCCATTTTTCGATCTTCTAAATGAAGTTTCGTTTTGTTTGCCAGAAATTGAATGAAATTCCGATTCATTATAATTAGTAAACTCATTTTGATTATGCAGAACGATGTCCTGTTTCAAAAAAGGCGTATGGATGGTGATTGTATATTTACTATTAGATTCTTCTGCAATGATTTTTGTGCCATCTTTTTGTAAGAGCATATGAGTGGCTAATTTATGGTCTTTATCACTGTAGATGACCCAGTCATTGCGCTTTTCCATAGTACGTAGCATTGCTTTTTCTATTTCGTTGTTTTTATCACTCATGTCAAAATTGCCTAATTCTCTATTAGTGACACTGCCATCTAACTCATGAGTTGCTTCTTTTCTATTAATGATAGAAGTTCTTTTTGCGACTGTGACCGAACCATCATTATTACTATATATAAGCTGGTTGTCTTCCGCTGTAGCAGAAAATCTCCCATCAGCACTAATACCATAGGATCGAAGATCTGCTAATAGCAAATCTTCCTTTAAGAATGGTGTGTGAATAAATATCTTGGCTTTCCCATTTAAGTCTTCTATTTCAACTTTAGTACCATTCTTTTTTTGCAATACTACAGTTTTCAAATTAGTGTTTAAATCAGTGCTGATAGACCAGTCACCGAATTTTTCTGTTCTTAGGGATGATTTATCTTTCTGTTCTTTAGGTAAATCTGCGCCGCCTTTACTAGTTTCTGAAGAGTAGCTTTTTCTCTGCTCCCGGTTTTTCTGCTTCTGGTTTTTGTTTTTCTGACACAATAGACACACTTGGCTGAGAGAACAATTCCTCATAGAATCCTTCCAGAAAGTCTTGAGCCTGACTATCCGGTCCTAGATCAGCCTCACTTAGATTATTTTGTGCATCCATAACCTAATATCCTTACTGAGATTAGATTATAAGTTTGATCTATGAGCTTTTTGTGAGTGCAAATAGCTTATTTTGGTCGGATTTTGTCTATTTAAAGCGTCCATAGCTGTGCAAGCCGCCAAATCCTAGCGAATTAAAGCCAAGATAGGTCAATAAAGTAAGAATTAATCCAATAATACTTACTATTGAAAGGCGCTCTGCCGATAATTCATGATGAATGCGCAAGTGAATATAAGCAGCATAACTAAGCCATGTGACCAGTGCTATCGACTCTTTTGGATCCCACGACCAATAAGTTCCCCAAGCATGATTTGCCCACAGTCCACCGGTAATGACGCCAAAAGTTAGCAAAGGCAAGGCGATCGAGATTGATTTTCTACTTATCTCATCGTAAATTTCTGCCTTTTGCATGTTCACTTTAGCTTCAGCAATCTTGGGCAAACTTTTCCAAGATAGAAACATACCGGCTATGCTACTACCAACAAACAGCAACTGTAAAAAATACGACTCAATCAATTAAGAGAAGATATGCAAGGACAAAGCAAAGCTTTAGTAGAGCTGCCCATTGGTTCTGTGGTCACCCAATTTACTTTGGAAAGCCCCATAGAAGTATAGGTCGGTGAAAACGTATTTCAAAAACTAGAAGGCGGCGAGATCCTAGTCAAAGATGGAATAGTGCAAGAAATAAAACTCTAAGCTTATATCTTGATTCATAATTTCTCAGGAGTTAGTATGAAGAAAGTAATTATTGCTGTAATGAGTCCTATTGATGGCTGATTTAGTCTGTGAAATATTTGGTCAACGGCATTGCGAGAACCATAATTTATGAAATCTCTTATAGAAAATGATTCATCGTCTTTGAGTCTGTTCATGTGTCTACGGATTAGCGTGGCGGTATACATATGTTTTCTCCTTTTCAGTATGTAAGAGATTTTTCGCGTTTTTCTTATATACGAAAAAGCTGCTGAAGTGGTTCAGTCAAGGAAGCCCTGATCACGTTTGTGACTTAATAGACGTTATAGGACGCTGTCGTAAGTTCAGAACAGTTGATTAACTGTTGTTATAACCAAAGTAGTTCTTGCTCAATCAGTTAATCTAGTAATGATATGATTAAATGTACAAATCAAGATGGCATTTCTTATTTTAGATAGAAATCATTTGGGCGATGCTTCACTATTAGTAGGTTTTATTTATAGTCTAACTTCGATTTGTTGCTTCATATTCGGAACAGTTGTCGCAGGTGGCATTTTAGGGATCCTCTTTTGGACAAGTCCTGTAGTTTTAATCCCAGGAGCTGTGTTTGGACTCATAGGCTTATCTCAAAAAGAACAGAATAAAACTAAGTCACAATTTGGATTATTTCTATGTGCATTCTGGCTTGCGCTTTGGACAGTAGGATTTCTATTTGCTATGGCTGATCGATAAAACGAAGAGTGCCGAAATGGCCATTTCGGCACTCTTCTGGCATTTTCTACTTCTAAACCACTGGAGAGGAGCCGAGTTTCGTAAAGCGCGTATGAGATTAAGCATCATTTTCGGCAAAGTTGCTGATAACAAAGTACTATAAGCGAACAAATGATTTGCTTCCCATTATGATTATGCTTTACTGCATTGTCTTATTTAAAGCGTCCATAGCTGTGCAAGCCGCCAAATCCTAGCGAATTAAAGCCAAGATAGGTCAATAAAGTAAGAATTAATCCAATAATACTTACTATTGAAAGGCGCTCTGCCGATAATTCATGATGAATGCGCAAGTGAATATAAGCAGCATAACTAAGCCATGTGACCAGTGCCATCGACTCTTTTGGATCCCACGACCAATAAGTTCCCCAAGCATGATTTGCCCACAGTCCACCGGTAATGACGCCAAAAGTTAGCAAAGGCAAGGCGATCGAGATTGATTTTCTACTTATCTCATCGTAAATTTCTGCCTTTTGCATGTTCACTTTAGCTTCAGCAATCTTGGGCAAACTTTTCCAAGATAGAAACATACCGGCTATGCTACTACCAACAAATAGCAACTGTAACCAGGCAGTATCAATGCTGGTATAAGTTCCCAAACAAATAGCGCTAATGGCGAGCAAAATAGTTGTCCCTGCCAAAATTAACGATCTGATGCGTCCGGCATACCAAAGTTCGACCAAAGAAGCTAAACCAGACAAACTAAATAGAGCATAAGAAATAATTACGGGTGGAACATGGATTTGCCGCCAATAGCTTACTAAAGCCGGAACTAACGGAGTAATTGTTTGTTGATTGCCTGGCAACCAACTACCATATAGAAAAAACATTGTGGCCATCAAGCTGGCTAACCAGCCTAATTGATTTTGACCAAGACGTCTAACCAACAGAAGGTAGCCGCCTAAAATAGCCCAGGCAAACCACAAAGTGGACTCATAGAGATTTGCTAATGGAAATCTATTGGCCTCAAAGCCGCGAATAATAATACCGGCTGTCAAACAAACAAATCCTATCAAAATTAATATTTCGGCAGCCTGATAAATCTTGATTTTCCATTTGCTTATATTGCCTAAAACAAATGCCCAGAAGGCAAGCAAAGATGTAACGCCCGCTATATTGGTAATTGTCATTTGTAATTCTGTTATAGAAATTTGCACCATTTTAGATGTTCACCCTTGTAATTGATCAACCAGCCTTGCTATTTGTCTAACAAACAATACTTTTCCTTTTTTGGTAGTACCGCCAATAGTGACAACTGTGCTATGCGAATCGTTTTCTTCTAATTGCGCCCATATTTGTTTGTGCGGAACCGCTGCTAGACTAATACCGCCAATAATAAATATAAATGCTACAAAAACGATCGGCAGTCCAGGATCACATTTGTATTGCAAGCCTGTCTGGGCAATTGTGCCTTCATATGTGATTGCTACATTGCCAAGATTAGTAGTTTTATTTGGCAATATCTGCGTTAAAAGTTTAGGTGCAGGCCAATCTTTGCGTTTGGCAAAAATACGCAACGGGGACTGAGCATCACGCACAGAGAAAATAAGCACAGCCTGATCTGGCAGCGGTAAGAAGGCAGCAAATAATCTTCCCATTGATTGTAATGAAAGGGTTTTTAATTCATTACCGAAACGTATTTTCAGCGATTTGAGTGCCCAACTAGATTGGTAAATATCCACCCCTTCATAAGAAAGCGGATTATTGACAGAAATAGTTTCTTCCTTAACTAATTTGCCATTTGAATCTCGTACAGCAATGCTGCTATACCATTGTTTTGCTTCACCACTTGGATAATCTTCTCTATGTGTTTCGGTAACCGAGGCTGACCATTTTGGCAATTTGCCAATCCACATTTTTGAATGTTCAGCATTATCTAATTGAAATACTTGTCCGGGTAACACCGGCTTAAATCCAGAAAAGCCTGTCAATGAAGTCCAAATCACGCCAGCTAGTAGTGTCAAAAGTCCAATATGCGTCACCGTGGGAGCAAGCCGCCCAAATTTACCCTGTTCAGCAGTTATCTGGTATGCATTTACTCTTACTTTATAGCCGTTTTTATTTAAGTAAGAGACGAGTTTATTTTGCATATTAGGCACAGTAGCATTGGCTAAAAACTGATTGTGTACCGGCATCTTAAGGATTTGATTTGCTATTAACCATGGCATTGGCATTTTGAGCAATTTCAATTTAGGGAAAACATGCTGAAAGCTGCCGAAGATGATATTGACTGTCAAAAAACCAATTAAGAGTAAAAAGGCCGGCGAGTGAAAAATATCAGCAACGCCTAAATTAATTAGAAACTGTCCTGTTTGCTCGCCGAATTGTTCAAAAACTTTTTCTTCACCAGCTTGTGATATTTGTGGACACCAAGCTCCCAGCAGAACAAAAACAGCTGCTAACGAAAGAAGAAAAATAGTAAGTTTTACTGAAGCCAGACTATTCGAAAGCCATGCTTTTGTTCTGTCAAGATTATCAACAAAACTTGGTCTGGGTAAATGTGTCTCTTCAGTATTTATTCTTTCAGAAAGGTTAATTGGCGTGCTGCTCATGTTTAATTTACTCTATGAAGAACATAATCAGTGAATGCTGACAGAGAGTCTTTGTAAATTGAATTGGGCAGAATCTCTAGACTTTCCTTGGCTTTCTCTCCATGCTGGCGAGCTAAACTTATGGTTGACTCAATGCCACCGTTATTTTTTATCAAATCTAGAGCAGTTTCTAAGCCGCTTTGTTCGCAGACACCTTTGCTTGATATTAGTCTTTCTAATTGTGCGGCAATTTTGTCCTGACGCTCCAAAACGAATAAAGCAGGAGCCGTAAGAATTCCGCCTCTTAGATCACTACCGGCTTGCTTGCCAAGAGTTGTGCTGTCGCCGGTAAAATCAAGCAGGTCATCAACGATTTGAAAACATATGCCTAAATGTAATCCGTAATTTTTCAAAGCTAGAATTGTTGCTTCGTTGGCATCGTTTAAAATAGCCGCACTTTCTGTGCCAGCAGCGAACAAAGATGCAGTCTTGGAAACAGATTTCTTAATATAATCGTGCCAGCTTATACTGGTCGAAAATTGTTGTTTCATTTGCTGAATTTCGCCCGCACACAAATCTCCCAAAACCTGACCGTAAATGCCTACTATTACGGGGCTTTTGATTTTTGCTAAACAGATTGAGGCTTGGGCAAATAATAAGTCGCCTAAAAGAACCGCTAGTCTATCACTAAAACGTTTATTGATGGTTTGTGAACCGCGCCTTACAGCAGCGCTATCCAAAATGTCATCGTGTACCAGGCTGGCTGTATGAATTAGCTCAGTAAGCACCGCTAATATGGTCTGTAAATTATTTATTTCCTCTGAAATATTCGTTGCTCGTGCACTGTGCAAAACTAATAGCGGGCGAATACGTTTGCCCCCTGCTTTAAACACCATAGACAATAATTCATTTATAAAGAGGTTGTCATCAATTAAATTTGTATTCAGTTGTTGCTCAACTAATTCTAAATCGCGTACAACTGGCTCAATGAACCTATTCAGATCCGGTTCACCTATCTTCGTGGATAATTGTGCTTTGCTCATCAATTGAATATGACACTTAGATAGTTACACTAAAGACCATTATTTGATTAGGAACTTCAAAGCATAAATTATGACAGAGCTTGTCATGAAATGTCTTTCAATGAGCTTTCGTTTTATACTCATAACTTAATTGATTGGAGAATTTGGGCACTTTGGTATTAGAGAAACTAAAATCGGACCTAGAACAAAATAAAATCTCACTTGCTGATGCTATTGTGAGAGCTTTGCCTGCTTTAAAAGATAAGCATAATGACGCAACAATGGGCTGGCTATCCAATGAATTGCAGGGTTATAGCAATCCTTTGACTTTTTATTATGAAGATAGTCAGTCCTTTCCACGTTATCGTGTGGTCTATGGTGCACTCAAAGTCTTGAATAAAGAAGGAAACTTAGTTAATCTTCAACATCCTTTAGCCGATAGACCTAAATATTTTCTTAGTGCCCCGGTTTCTTGGTTAGAGGAATCTTTTGCTGTGCCGGGAGATGTGTGTTTCACCGAAATGACAAGAATTATCTCATGACAAGAGCTCTGGCGAAGTTATAGTTCTGGCCTATAGCCACAAGCAATTGCAAGCAACTCTAGGTGAAATCAAAAAGAAGCTTTTGGCATTACTCAAATAGAAGGGCTCATTTCCAATTCCATTGCATACGCACCGGGGCGTATACACCACATTTAAGAAATGCTTCTTCTATTTTGATTTTTTCGTCATGAGCACAAGACAAAACGGTTACTGCTTGCTTGGCGGAAATAATGCCTTCCATAAATACACTCTGACATCGTAAAGCGTTGCACAGGTTGCTATCATCGATTAGATGTGCTTCTAAAAGCTTTTTCCCTATACGCACCAGAGTTGAGTTAGGGTCTTGTTTGGCAATTACTGCTTCGACTGGGTCGCGAGCGATAATCCCTGATTCAACAAGCAAGTCACCAAGTCTAAGGAGTGGCTGTGGTACTTGTGGCGGTGGTTTGAGCTCAGCAATCGCTTGATAAACAGGTATTTTCTTAAGTGCTACCTGCCTGAGGGCGTCGCCAGCCTGAAAAGCTTTTAAATAAGTGCCAATCATTTCTAACAATGAAATGGCTGATTCTAATAAACTTGATTCGATTAAGCTATTTTCGCTAATAATCTGCACGTATGGCTTCTTTTCCATCAATTTGCGCTCTTCAATATCTTGATAGTCTGCTTCGGTTAAGCATTCTGCCATTACCAGTAATTCTGGCAAACTAAGGGTATCTCCGCTGGGATTGCGATATTGTCCAGATTCAAATAAAAGCTGAATAAAAGTCATTTTGCGCTGCACTGCCTCATGAAGTAATTTAGCAGCAGTATCTTTGGTGGTTTTTTCTTCTTCTACCGCAGAAGCGGCAGTAATTACTTGTCCAAAAACCCATCGACTCATCAAACGAGTTACTATAATCGTTTTTCCAAGAGGGAGGTGCATCTCATTGGCTTTTTGAAGTGATTGATTGAGTTGTTCTGAATTTAGCAGTTTTGCAGCTAATAAAAGATCAGCCAACAGATTTGCAGGTTTGGTGGTACTGAGCTCTATGGCGCCATTTTTGTTTGCATCAGTGGCATTCTCATCCTGGATTGGCAATGCTTCCTCAAAAGTAATCCCATGTTGATTAGCCAGTTGTAGAGCATGACTGGCCGCAGCAAGCGATATTTGGCCTGAGGCCACCATTTCTTTAGCGCTTATAACTGCTTTTAATCTTTCATGGCTAGCCAGGTTGAGCATGGTTATGGCTCGGTCTAATGACATTTCGAGACGCTTGGCACAACTTGTAGCTTCGTTAAGTTGCGCATCAGAAATTATATGAGATGATTTAAGCAACTTACGAAATAGCTCGACCTCGTCACCCACAACCTTGATTTTCTCCATTTTCGATTTTCTTGTCTCCTGTCTTGCCGTGCGCGTAATGATCCGTCTTTTTGCCTTTGGCGCTCGCTCGCCTCAAACTCGGCTCACTTCACTCCTTCTTTCCTTCAAATTTGAGAGCAGCGGAATTAATACAATATCTTAAGTTTGTTGGCTGAGGTCCATCATTGAAAACATGCCCCAAATGAGCTTCGCATTGGCCGCAAATTACTTCTGTTCGTTCCATACCCAAACTTCTGTCTGAGCGAGTTTCAACATTTTCTTTTTGAGCAGCGTCCCAAAAGCTCGGCCAACCTGTGCCCGACTCAAATTTGTGATCGGAATGAAATAACAAAGCGCCGCAGCATACGCATTTAAATAACCCCTTATCCCTCCAATTATTATATTTACCAGTAAATGGTACTTCTGTACACTGCTGCCTGGTTACAGAATACTGTTCAGGGGTTAATTCTTGCTGCCATTCTTTGTCTGATTTATGAACCTTATTCATCGCATTTATCTCTCCACTGCAAAGGCTTTTAAAGTCTCTTTTGCCATGCGATATCGTAGTTAACGAAAGGATGAGGAAGATTCATTGAAAGAAAGGTTAAAAATGAGAATCTTAAGAACGTAGCACAGCTATTTTCTGTCGTCTTCACTACTCGGATAATTACCTATTTTGACACTGATCGATTTAATATTGCCATCACGAAATATGATTATTGTTATCGAATCTTCTGGCTTGTGGCTGCGAATTATCGCCTGTACTTCGCGGCTGTTTTTAACTGATTTACCCTCTACCTTTTGCACGATATCGCCTTGTTCCAACCCAGATTTTTCCGCTGGACTGTTTACCGCTAATCCTGCAATAACTACTCCTTTGGTATTTGATGAGACGCCTAATGAACGAGCTAGATTCTCGTCCATATCTTGCATATAAATACCCAAATAAGGTCGTTCTATACTGCCTTTAGATAAAAGTTGGTCAGTTATTTGTCTGGCCGTATCAATTGGTATGGCAAACCCTATGTTTTGGGCATCCCCCCTAATAGCAGTATTAATACCTATAACCTCGCCGCGAATGTTTAGCAGCGGTCCGCCTGAATTACCCGGATTAATAGCGGCATCAGTTTGTATTAATTCGACATTGTTATTGAGGTCTCTTAATGAGCGTCCCAGAGCGCTAATAATGCCGAATGTTACCGTATGATCCAGCCCCATAGGATTACCGATGGCTATAACCCATTCTCCCGGTCTTATATTTTTGCTCGTACCCAATTGAGCTACAGGTAGATCGGCAGCATTAATTTTTACGATAGCTAAATCAGTAAAGCTATCGCGGCCAACAACTGTGCCTTTAAAGACTCTTTTATCATTCAAAGTCACTTGAATATCATCTGCGTGGCCGACCACATGGTTATTAGTTAATATATAACCGTCCGTGCGATATATAAGTCCGGATCCAGCGCCCTTTTTCTCTAATTTTCGGTGTCCGTTTGGCAAGGGCATCCTATTTCCAGAACCAGGTCCAAAGAAAAAATCAAAATTGCCAAACGGTAGTGGTGGAGCAAAAGGGCTATCAGACAGGGTTACGCTGCTGCTGATATCAATATTAACCACACTATCGCTCATCCTTTGAGCAATCTCAGCGATTGTATCTTCTGCCAAGAATATTTTTCCAGTTGGGTTTATGATCAGTCCAGGCTGAATAGCTGCTTTCAAATCACTGTTAGTCGGACTACCTTTACTCATATGCTGGACAAAATAATAGGCGCTCATGATTGCCACCACAAGGGTGGCTACAGATCCAATTAACATACCAGTGACCAATAAGCGTCCTTTCTCTTTATAAATCATTTTATTCACTTTCCTCAAACAGTGATGTGGATAAATAACGTTCTCCTGTGCTGCAGGCAATTGTCACGATTAGCTTGTTTTTGTTTTCTGGTCTCTTTGCCACTGTCAGAGCAGCAAAAACATTAGCACCAGTACTAATACCGGCAAAAATGCCCTCCTTTCTGGCCAGTTCACGTGCAGTTTTAAAGGCGTCTTCATTACTTACCTGGATAACTTCATCAATTACTCTTAAATCTAGGATATCGGGAATAAAACCGGCACCGATACCTTGTATTTTATGTGGGCCCGGTTTAAGGGGCTGCCCGGCTAACTTTTGGGAAATAACTGGACTATCCGCTGGTTCAACGGCAATTACTCTAATATTTGGATTGCGGGACTTAACTACTTGTCCTACACCTGTTATGGTGCCACCAGTGCCTACTGCTGAAATAAATATGTCCATATTGCCTGAAGTGTCAGACCAAATTTCTTCAGCCGTAGTGGTTCTGTGTATTTCTGGATTAGCTGGGTTTTTAAATTGCTGCAGCATATAAGTGTTTTTGGTATTGGCCACATGCTCCTCCGCTTTCGCAATGGCTCCGCGCATTCCATCTACCCCAGGAGTTAATATAATCTCAGCCCCTAAGGCTTTTAGTAGCCTACGTCTTTCAAGAGACATAGTTTCTGGCATAGTCAGCAACAGTTTATAACTAGAAGCAGCAGCCACAAAGGCAAGTGCGATACCTGTGTTACCCGATGTTGGTTCAACAAGCAAAGTTTTGTCTGGCGCAATCAAACCTTTCTCTTCAGCGTCTCTCACCATAGCAGCGCCAATTCGGTCTTTGACAGAACCTAAAGGATTTTGGAACTCTAGCTTTAAACCAATAGTTGCAGGCAGGCCGGAAGAAATTTTATTCAAGCGTACTATAGGAGTTTTACCAATGATATGAGTAATACTCGAAGCGATAGGCATATAGCCTCCTAGTCACTATCTGCTAGCCGATATTAGTCAAAAAGCGCTAATCTCATTTGTTTTTTTGTTCAGCTGGGACAAAAGGATTACTGGCTTTTAGCTGAGCTTGCCATTTTTCCCCTGTTTCTTTTAGAATCCTACCCTTCTTATAATTTGCGGCATTAACATTTTTACCTGACGATTTCATCATTTGTGTGCCTTTATCGATGAGTCTCTTGGCACTATTTAGATTGTCTTTGTACTTCTTTTGCATCCTTTTTTCATCGCCACTAAAATCAGTTCCCACCGGCGGATTAACATTCGGATTAGTACTATTTAGGCCTGGTAGGACAGCATTGGGATTACTATCTTCAGGCAAATCACCACCAGCTGCAGTACTGGGAGCTCCCGGCGATGTACCAAAAAAATTATTCGTTTGACCGAAGACGCAATTTGTGTAACTCAAAGAAATCGATAAAGTTAACATTGAGCAAAGAATGATTCTTTGCAGTACATTCACTTTTCGCATTATTTGAAATTTGTTTGTCATCTTTTTTACTCCGTAGTTTGGCAGCGTTAAGGCTGTAAATACCAAGGTTAAATTTTAGCCAGTAGCGCTTGCTCTAACATAGGACATTGCTTCTTAGCGAAATTAGTTGATTTTTCAAAAGCATAGGCTGCTCGCAAAACCTTCTTATCATTAAGCGGTGCCCCCATAAACTGGAGACCAATTGGTAGATTATTATCAAAGCCGCATGGAATAGATATTGCTGGCAAGCCGGCTAAATCAGCAGGAATACTTGCGATGTCGGCCATATACATTTTTAATGGATCATCTGTGCGATCACCTAGCTTAAATGCTGTAGTTGGCGAGGTGGGGCAAATTACCAAATCATAAGACTTGAATATGTTATCAAATTCTTCTGTCAGTAAGCGTCTTACACGCTGAGCTTTTTTATAATATGCATCATAATAGCCAGAACTAAGTACATACGTACCCAGCATGATACGGCGCTTTGGTTCTGGTCCAAAACCGATCTGCCGAGTGGAGAGATACATGCTTAGCAAATCCTCAGCTTTCTTGTCTCTGATACCATATTTAACACCATCATAGCGGGCCAGATTTGAACTTGCTTCTGCTGGATTGAGGATGTAATAGACAGGCAGAGCATACTTAACTTTGGGTAGCGATACTGTATCTACTTTGGCTCCCAGACCGATCAGTGTTTCGATAGCGTGATTGATTGCTGTCTCAACACCCTTTTCATTACCTTCACCAGATAATTCTTCAATAACTCCTATTTTTAATCCCTTCAAATCAGTGATTTGCGATAGTTCATTTACTAAAGAAACTAAGTCGTTATCAGCTAAGCGAGATTTCTCTGGTACTGAAGTCGAATCTTTAGGATCGTGTTTAGCTATGACTGCCAGTGTGCGAACAGTATCTTCGACTGTTCGAGCGAATGGACCGACGTGATCCAGGCTGGAGGCTAAAGCAAAGAGACCAAAGCGCGAAGTGAGGCCATAAGTTGGCTTCATGCCTACTACACCGCAAAGCGAAGCCGGTTGTCGTACCGAGCCGCCTGTATCGGTGCCCAAGGCAATTGTGGCAAAACCAGCAGCAACTGCGGCTGCCGACCCGCCCGAGCTTCCTCCGGGCACGCATGCCAGATTCCAAGGATTGGCTACTTTACCGTAAGCGGAATTTTCGTTTGATGAACCCATCGCGAATTCATCGCAATTAGTTTTACCTATACAAATTGCACCGGCTTCAAATAAGAGCTCTACCGAACTGGCATTATAAATCGGCGCAAAATTCTCTAAAATTTTGCTACCGCAAGTGGTTGGGTAAGAATTTACCGCCAGGACATCTTTAACAGCTAATGGTACACCGGCTAATGGAGGTAGAGGCTTACCCGAAGCAACTAAAGAATCAATGTTTCTTGCTTGTTTGAGAGCCAAGTCTTTTGTCAAACAAAGAAATGCATTTGTTAAGTGATCTGATTTTTCAATATAATCAAAGTGAGCCTGTGTCAAGTCAACGGCCGACGCCTCTTTATTCTTGAGTAACTTATTTATTTCGCTAATATTTTTGCCTAATAAAGTCATGATTGTCCTGGGCTAATTCTTCTTGTATTTTGAAAACAACAATGCACAATTATGTCCGCCGAATCCAAAACTATTAGATAGAGCTAAATTAACCTCTACATTTTTGCGTGCCTTGTGAGGTACATAATCTAAATCGCAATCGGGATCAGGATTTTCTAAGTTGATTGTGGGCGGTACTATAGAGTCCTTAATAGCCAAAACACAGATAGCTGCTTCTAATGCCCCGGCAGCACCTAACAAATGGCCGGTCATAGACTTGCTTGAGCTTACCATTAACTTCTTGGCATGGTGGCCAAAAACATTTTTAATTGCCCTGGTTTCTGCTTTGTCGCCCAACCAAGTTGAAGTGCCATGGGCGTTGATATAATTTACCGCTTCTGGTTTAGAACCTTTTTCTTTCAAGGCTAATTCCATTGCCCTTGCCGCTCCGGCACCATCAGGCCGTGGTTGCACAATATCGAATGCATCGGCAGTAGAACCATAACCAACCATCTCAGCGTAAATAGGCGCCCCTCTTTTTAAGGCGTGGGTAAGAGATTCTAATATTAAAACAGCTCCGCCTTCCCCGATCACAAAGCCATCTCTGTCTTGGTCAAAAGGACGACTTGCTTTTTCAGGTTCACTATTTCGTGTAGATAGGGTACGCGCTGAAGCAAAGCCAGCCATTACTAAAGATGTAATTGGTGCTTCACTTCCTCCTGCAAACATAACATCCGCTTCGCCTCTTTGAATTAGTCGATAAGCGTCTCCGACAGAATTTGCCGAAGTAGCGCAGGCTGTTACTGTGCATAAATTCGGTCCTTGGGCGTTATGAAGCATGGAAATCCAGCCAGCAGCCATGTTCACTATCAACATTGGCACCGTCATAGGTGAGCAACGGTCCGGCCCTTTATTAACCAATACTCGAAACTGTTCTTCTATGGACTGAAAGCCGCCAGCAGCTGAACCCACTACTACGCCCACTCTTTGCGGATCCAAGGTAGAGGTTTCGAGCTTGGCATCTTCTAAGGCTAAATAGCTAGCTACAATAGCTAATTGTATAAAACGATCTGTTCGCTTTATTTGCTTAGGTTCCATCCATTTGCTGGCATCAAAATCGGTAATTTCAGCAGCAATTTTACTTGCTGGCTGTTGATCTGCTGGAATGCGAGTAACTCGCTTTACGCCGGATCGTCCTTGGACAATACCTCGCCAAAATTCATCTTTACCGATACCAACCGATGAGACGGTACCAATTCCTGTGATTACAACTCGCTCTGCTACCATTTAATTAAAATCGCTCTTTAATAAAACAATACACCTAACCCTTTTTGGCAAGGCCAAGCTTTCTGTTTTATTAAGACAAATAGAGACTATACGTGAGCGGAAATGTACTTAACAGCTTCACCGACGGTTGTTATTTTTTCTGCTTCTTCGTCAGGGATTTCCATACCAAACTCTTCTTCAAGAGCCATTACTAGCTCAACCGTATCCAGTGAGTCTGCCCCTAGGTCTTTAGTAAAGCTTGCTTCCATCGTCACTTCATCTGCGTTTACATTGAGTTGCGCGACGGCTACCTTCTTTACTCGTTCGAAGGCTTCCTTTTCTTCCATACTGTGCCTGATCCTCCCAATTTCTGATCAACAAGAATACGTCAAAATCCGAGCTGGCTGCTAAAGCGCACCACGGGCAACTAGAATATCATGCCCGACTGTTTAGGTTAACAGCTTGGCCGATTCGTAACTACTTTACAAATAATAGTGTTGTATTCAGTAATAGTAGTGCTACTCAATGACTCAAGCTTGAGCCCCGCTGCAAGTTTAAGTATAAAGTCCACCGCTCACTTCTATCACTTGTCCGGTAACATAAGAGCCTGGACCGGCGAAGAAAAGCACTGCCTGGGCGATATCTTCAGGTAAACCCATCCTGCCAAGAGGGATGCGTTCGATTACTTTCTTTATTTTATCTTCACCAAGTGCTTTGGTCATATCGGTATCTATGAATCCTGGTGCCACGGCATTGCTTGTAATATTACGTGTGGCATATTCCAGCGCCACAGTTTTTGTAAAACCGATTAGTCCAGCTTTGGCAGCAGCATAATTCACTTGACCAGGGTTGCCATGCACACCGGTTGTACTGGCAATATTTATTATGCGTCCCTGTCTTTGTTTGGACATAATTTTAAGAATAGGCTGAGTCACTTTAAAAGCAGAAGTTAGATTTGTATCGATAACTGCTTGCCAGTGTTCTTCGCTCATACGCATAAAAAGATCATCCCTTGTAATGCCGGCGTTATTGACAAGTATGTCTATGCGTCCATACTTATTCATAATCGTTTCGACCATTCTTTCAATTTGTTCGCTTATAGTGACATTACAAGGTGCCGATATAGCATCTATGCCTTGCGCAACAAATTCTTCGGCAGTGGCTTTACTTAAGTCCCCATTGATATCGTTGATCACGATCTTTGCGCCGGCTTTCGCCAAAGCAGTTGCAATAGCCTTGCCAATACCCCTTCCAGAACCAGTGACAACAGCCACCATATCTTTCAATAAATCTGATTTTTCCATTGCTTTTATTGTTGACAATACATTAGATGTACTCATTTTTACTCCCATAATACGCACTTGCTAATCGCCGTGTTATTGCCTGTTTATGGCAAATTTCTGACTTAAGCTTGTCCCACAAGTAGTCATTATGCCAGACTGTGCCTATACAGTTTTGTTACTTAGTGTTTTGTCACCTGATTTTTACAGGACTCTCAGCTTTAGCTGGGAGATGACTGGAGAAGACCCCTTGCAAAGTTTATACTTAGCAATGAAAGCCATTGAAAGCTCCTTGCATAAGGAGATCGAGCAGGGCGAGCATTTCGTTTTTGATCGTCCTCATGGGCAGCATATTATTGATATAGAATCTTATTTTAGACAACCATGAACGACCCTATTACTCGGAAAAATTTGAAGAACAGATCCTTCGGCTACAAGCTAGCTGCTATCGATTTGGATGGTACTTTATTGGATGAGAATAAAAACATCAGTAAAAAAAATGTGCAAGCCCTGCGCATGCTAGAAGAGGCAGGAGTGACTGTCGTTCTTGCTTCTGGTAGAACCCATGACAGCATAATGAATTTTACTTCTGAACTGGATTTGACTGGTCCGATTATTTCCAGTCACGGTGCTTTAGTTAAAGACTATAAGACACAAAGGGTTCTTTCGTTTAATTCACTTAAGCCTGATGCAGCAAAAAAATTAGTAATAGAAGCTGAAAGACAAAACGTCACGGTTATTTATTGCCATTTGAACGGTGTGTTCATAAATCAAAGGAATGAGTGGACAAGCTTATTTGAACAACGTTCCAGGAAGGAAGCAAATTTTATTGATTCTTTTGATTCTTTGCATGCTGCTGACCCCTATAAGATTATATGGATGCATCGACCAGAAAAACTATCTTCAATACACTCAGGCTTAGATAAGCACTTTAAAGACGAATACTATATTGCTCGCGGAGACGCAGAACATCTGGAATTTTTGGCAATAAACACTAGTAAGGCGGTGGGACTGGAAGCTGTGGCTAAGCATTTGGGCATTTCTAAGGATGAGACTATTAGTTTTGGCGATGCAGATAATGACATACCAATGCTGGCTTGGGCTGGTTTAGGGATAGCAATGAATCATGCTACTGATGGAGCAAAAACAGCCGCCAATATAGTTGCAGCGGTCGGCCCAATGGAGACTAATTTTGCTAGCGCGGTCGAGGCGGTATTTGCTTATACTCGCTCGCAGGGCGAATAAGTTCCTATTCAACAAAAACCAGAGACTGAAACATGGCGGTTATTCTATATTGCAGATCAGCTCCTCATCGCCCAGAACTTCCCAGCTTAGAGCGGCGATACCGTCTTCTTCACTGAGGCGTTTTAGGACCCGCTCCATATGTTTATCGTGTCTGCCGGATGCGACCACTTCTATCTCGACGCGTACTTTAGGCGATCCTTCAATAGATTCGCTCCGCAAAGCATTAGGAAGCAAACTATCTGATGATAGTAATTCCATTAGCATTGTTCTCACGTGATCTTCGTCCTGATTTAAACAAGTCACCCTTAGCCTGTATACAACTGGTGACTCATCATTTGGTCGTTTTTGCTTGTTTATTTTGGACGCTAATGGTCGCAAAATTACATTGGCTCCTACTACCGCTATAGTAGTGATCAGTGAAGGTACAGCGAATCCTAAGCCTGCCAATGTTCCGACCGCTGCAGCACACCACAAAGTAGCTGCAGTGTTTAATCCCCTTACGTTCAAGCCTTCTCTTAGAATAACGCCGGCGCCCAAAAATCCTATGCCACATACAATTTGCGAAGCGATTCTAGTAGGGCTGCTATCACCCGGTAGCATTGCGGAAATAGCCACAAAAGCAGCCGAACCAGTGGATACCAAGGCATTTGTTCTTAGACCAGCTCGGCGTTGTCGCCATTGGCGTTCTAGTCCAATTAATGCACCGAACAAAAGCGCCAACAACACCCTAAAGCTAAATTCAAGCCAGGACATTCAAACACCTGTTTTGCTGCTTCCAAGGCACTTATACCCGAAAAGCGACCAATAGTCACCAATAGTACATGTTTGCAATCTGATCCTATTTTTACAAATATTTGTTTTTGTTCAATACATTTGGGCTTCTTTGCATTAGAATTCACTGGGAAAAGGAGTAGTATGAGAAGTTTAAGCTATTTTTTCATTTTTATGGCGGTGTTTATCGGCTTTAGCAGCACTGCGGTTTTGGCTCAGGATGAGGCTGAGTTTGCCGCTAAACAGGAGGCGTTCTCACTTTATCAAAAAGCTATGAACGCTTTTCAAATAGGTGATTTTCATGGCTGCACGCTGCTTTGCCGTCAGTGCATTGATCTCGATAACCAAGACAAGCGTTTTTTTCACTTAGAAGCTTTGTCTCTAGCAGAGAGCGGCGATAATCAACAAGCACTGGTGGCTTTCCGCGAAGCATTGGCAATCGATTTTAACTTCATCCAGTGTCGAAACAATATGGGACTATTTGAAATGAAACTGGGCAAATTGGATGATGCCAAGGAGACCTTTCAAGAGTGCATTAAGATTCAGCCTAAATATCCAGATGCCCATTATCATCTAGCAGAGATTTTGCAAAAAAGAGGTGATTTGGACGCCGCTATTGAAGAATATGAAACGGCAACACGTCTCAACCCGAACTATTTTGAAGCTCAAAGAGATCTTGGTTTAGCTATTTATGAGAAGGCGAGCTCCGGGTTAATTGACATGATTGACTGTGAAGACAAACTCAAATTGGCAGAGCGACTGGCTCCTACTAATCCGATGATCCATTATCATCTTGGTAATATTTATTGTGCAGACGGTAAATTGGATGAAGCGGAGAATGAATTTAAAATGGCATTAAGCTTGGATGGCAGGCTAGCTGGCGCTCATTATGAATTAGGACGTTTGCGTTATTATCGCGGCGATCCGGATCGCTGTCTGGTGGAAATGAATTTAGCTAGTAAAATAAGTCCCACTTATACAGATGACAAAAAATATCCCGCCCTAGATATTATGCAGCTTAAATCTATGACAGCTAAATGTTATGAAATCAAGGGAGACTATAAACGAGCAGTAAGCTTTCTTAACGATGTTGCGGCGATGACAAAAAATAATAAAGAGCTCTTGAAGCATATTAAACAGCTGGAAAAAAAGCAGTTTGATCCACATCGTCAAAAAACAGGATGTCTTGATAACAATGTACAAGCGCTTCTCATAAAAGGTATCACCCAATACGATTCTAAAGAATCTGATGCTGCTAAAGCAACTTTTGAAATGATGACCACTAATAGTCCTGATTGTTTTGAGGGCTGGCAAAACCAAGGCGCTTTGGAAGAAGCGACAAGCAATTTGCAGGCAGCTATGTCAGACTATAGAAAAGCAATTGAGCTGGCTCCCAATTATGATGGCTTATATTTTAATATGGCTTATCTATTAGAAAAAATGGGCTTGGCCGCAGATGCAGGCGGTATGTATGCACAGTTTCACGCTCTTTCTGGTAAATACCCTTATGACTCGAGACACATTGTTGCTTTAGAACAAGAATATGCTCGTCAGCAAACAAAAAAGCAAAGTAAGTAAATATCATGGTTCTAGACAGAAAGCGAGGTAAACAGTGGCACCAAGAATCACCACTCTAACGCTCAAACAATACAAAGAGCAGAAGAAAAAAATAGTCGCCCTGACTGCTTATGATTATTCAACAGCCCAGATTTTAGATCGCAGCGGCATAGATATTATTTTAGTTGGCGATAGCCTGGCTATGGTTGCTCTAGGGCATAAGTCTACTCATCCCGTTACTGTAGATCAAATGATTCACCATTCGCAAGCAGTAATGCGTGGTACCCAGCGAGCCCTTGTCGTTGGCGACATGCCATTTATGAGCTATCAGGAAGATTTGAGAGAAGCAGTTAAAAATGCAGGACGTTTTATTAAAGAAGCGCAAGTGCATGCAGTCAAACTGGAAGGAGCCAGCCGACAAATTTTAGAAATCGTTGAAAGACTTGTTGATATTGGTATCCCGGTTATGGGCCATCTTGGTTTTACACCACAATCCGTTCATGCTTTGGGTGGTTTTCGGGTGCAAGGCAAGACTGCTGAGAAGGCCGTGAAACTAATGAATGATGCACAAGCTTTGGAGCGCGTGGGTGCTTTTTCCATAGTATTGGAAATGGTACCATCCTCGGTAGCTAAGTTAATTAGTGAAAATCTTGAAGTGCCGACTATTGGAATTGGGGCAGGTCCAGATTGTGATGGTCAAATATTGGTGGTAGACGACATGCTGGGGAAATTTACTGATTTCAAGCCCACTTTCGTCAGACAATATGCCAATTTGGCCGATATTACATCCCAAGCTATTACCAGTTATATCGATGATGTGCGCTCTAGCAGTTATCCGAATAATGAGGAAAGCTTCCATTTATCGAAAGAAGAAGAAACTGCCCTTCTCTCCCTAATCTGCAGCAAAAACTGTTCTTAACTGCAAGGACAACAATTTTTTGGCTTAGTTGGATTTGTAGCACACATTTCTGTTTGGGCGGATGCAGCATTCTTAGTACTGGCAGATTTTCCGGATAGAAAGTTGGCATTCCATACACGACTGAGATCATCTCCACCACATATTGTGCATGCGACTGATGATGAGTCATTCATTGAGCGCTCAATTACAAAAGCTTTTTCACACTGCTTGCAACGATATTCATATTCTGGCATTTATTGAATCCTTGTATAGAATTGGCATTCATCACATTTAAACCTAAAAACAACAATTATGGCTTTTGTTCAGGCGGCGTTGCTAGCTCTGGCTTAACTTCGTCCTTTGTTTTCTTATCGTTCGATTTTTCAGCACTACTAGATTTAAGATCTAGTTTGCCGGATATAAGTGCGGTGACGTCATTCACCATTATCAATGCCATCAGCAGCAATAGGCTTACAAAACCCCATTTGACAATCTCACCTTGGTGACGTTCGTGCATGGGCCTGCCGCGTACAGCTTCAACAGCCATAAAAGCTATGTGTGAACCATCAAGCCCTGGCCAGGGCAGCAGATTTACGATTGCTAAATCCATACTAATTAAAACCGTAAATAAGAAAAGTTGACTCCAATCTTGCGTAGCAATATCAGCTCCAATTTTTATAATTGCTAGCACTCCATGGAGGTCCTGGAATCCGGGCACCGGTTGACCAGAGGTATTTTTACCGCCGTGAACAATATTGGCGGCAAGACCAGAAACTAATTGCCCTAAGGCGTCGACCATTGCTGCAGACAATTTCCAAAGCTTCTGAGCTGCTGCCAACGGAATATTGGAATAGTCGATTTCGTTCTTGCGATAAGTGATGGGACCTTTGGCCACCAAAGACATGCCCACTTTGCCGGCATCGTTGGTTTTCATAGCTAAAGTTAGTATCTGATTTTCACCATTAACATTTCGTTTAACTTGTATTTTTACTTCTTCATTCTTATGACCAGAAATGAGACTAACCGCGTCAGAGGGACTATCGGTGAGTTGTCCATTTATTCTTAAAATTCGGTCTTCCGGCTTAATACCGGCTTGAGCCGCAATAGGATTTTCTTTAATTAATGAATATACAAAAGTTTCTTGAGCTGGATAACCAAGAAACATAAGCATTAAGATCATTACCAGATAGGCAAAAAGAATATTAGAAGCCGGTCCAGCAAAAGCAACCAACATCCTTTGCCAAATGGGAAACTTCCTAAAAGGTTTAAGAGCCACGCCAAAACTCTGTTCAGCCGACTCGTCGCCTAATTCGGGAATAGCCACATAACCACCGATTAATAAAGCATGTAGCTTAAATTCTGTTCCCCATTTTTTCCCCAGGGTCCAACTCGGTCCAAAGAAAGGAAGCCCGAAGCCAAATATAGGGGTTTGAAAGCCAAACAATCTTGCTACAAAAAAGTGCCCACATTCGTGCACAATGATCAATAAGCTCAATATGCCCAACATTAGCAGCACTGCTACAAACTGAAGACTAAATTGAGGCAGCGAAAAGGCGAAATGCAAATCTTATTCCTCACTAATTTATATAGTGCATTATAACAGGTAGGCTAATATGCTATCGAGATGCCGTCATAGTAATAGCACAATATTTGAGCAGCATTGTAACCATACTTAGCCAGCGATTTGGCTCCCCACTGAGATAATCCTAAACCGTGTCCAAACCCTTTGCCAGCAAAAACATAGGCAGTTTCGGTTGGCGTAACATTAAAATTTGTGCTGGGCAAGTTAAAATACTTTCTGGCGGCTTCTCCAGATATTATCCGACTACCATTCGAACCATTAATTAGGATATAAGTGGCCCTGCCAGAAGGCGCTTTAGCCAGAATAGTGATTGAAAAAATATAACCAATATCTTTGGGCAAGCCACTCTCGGTTTGAAAAATAGAATAATTTTTCGTCCAATTGTATAAAGGGGCTTCTTGATCGAAGTCAATTACTGACTTTAAATAAGGCACTGGACTATGCCAAACGTTTTCAGCTTTTTCTGTGCTGCCGCCGCTGCAGCTGTGGAAATAAGCACAAATGGGCTTGCCATTATATTTCATCACCAAGCCTTTGGTATAACTTACCGCCGCATTAGTCGAATCGGCTTCTGACTTAACTCCCAGGTAAACTTGATCTTCTGTATTGTCTTTTAGATCATAACCAGCACTGGCGTGTTTGCCTAAATTAGCCAGCGCGTAAGAACGAGCCGCTATTGCTTGAGCTTTTAGTGCCTCCAAAGGCCATAAGCTAGGCATTTCAGAAGGAACCACTGAAAGCAAATAATCTTCTAAGTCTAGATAATTTATCACATTAAAACTGGTATTAATCTGATCGAGATTTATATTGTTATTTTGGATATCGGCTCGCTTAATCAAAAAGTCACCGCGATAAACGTGATTATTTAAGGCAAGCAAACCTGGCTGCGATTGCTGATTGGTTACTGATTGGACGGTATATCCAGAACTATTTACTGGCAGCGGCAGATCATTGCCGGTGTTTCTTCGCCCGTACATTTTTGCAATTGCAGCATTCTTACCAGTATTGGACACCGCGGCCGAAGTTGTATAACTGCTGGGTACAGTGTTGCCGACCAGGTTAGAGGAATTGGCTAATTGCCTTAAAGCTAAATAAAATTCTCTGTCTGGTCTTAAAGTCAATTGGTCATTTTGGATTGATAGAATCCACTCACTTTGAGCGGGCAAATTGGCCGTTAAGTCCCCCGTGGAATTATTTATTAATTTAGCTCCGTCTATTATGGTGAGCTTTACTGATTGCAAATTGAGTCCAATAGCGACTTTAATATTATTCTGAGTGTAAGTGAATGACGGATTGGCTGGTATTGTATTTGATGCTGATTGATATTCATTGTTAGAGCCGCCAACTGCTGTGGGCTGAATGCTGGCATTTTTTTTCTGTTCCCTGCTTGAGTTTTGACGCGTTGTGCTTGGAATACTATTTACCATGTAACTGGGTACTAATCGCTTGCTTGTAGCATTTGTACTTTGATTTATTTGATACGGCGGGGGAGAATAGTTTTGGTTATTGGCACCGGTATTTTCTATATTCTCACTATGGTTTTTATGCTTAAAAAACCAAAAACCGTAAGCCGGCGTTGCCACTACCGATGATACAGTCAGCAGAACAGATACAATGCTTAAAACAGGATAGATACCTTTCAAAATGTCCTCTAACTTTCTGCCTAAATTTTGCTCAGCACCCAAGCAATATTGTAAGTGCTAAGACTAATTTAGCAAGTAACAGCGCAGGTTGTCATTAGACTTAATCTTTCCGGTTTTAACCTTTCAAAGCTTCGGCACCGCCGACAATTTCGAGTAAGTCTTGTGTAATACCAGACTGTCGAGCTTTGTTATAGATTAATGTTAGTGAGCTAATTAAATCGCGAGCATTGTTAGAAGCATTAGTCATAGCATTCATACGGGCAGCTAATTCAGAGGACGAAGCATCAAGCAGGGCTTGATAAATGACATTTTCTAGATATTTAGGGATTAGTTGTTGAGACATTACCTCTAGAACGCTAGGTTCAAATAACCTGACCGGTATTAACCGCTTGGGATTAACTGACTGGTCAGAATTACTTTTCGCAGCCGCTACCTCTGCCTCTGACTGTTCAACCATTAACTCGGAGCTTATATTTGGAGGAGTAGCAGGTAAATAGGTAATTTTATCTACGCGCGATCGCAATAAGGAAATAAATCGTGTGCCAATTAATTCAACGGAATCGACAGTACCATCAGCGAAGAAAGTACTAGCCTGTTCTGCAATTAATTTAGCCTCTTCTACAGTGGGTATAGCCGGAAGCAAAGTATAGGTTTTAAGTTTTTCTATTTTCAGTGATTTAAAAAAGCTGCTGCTTTAAGTCCCACCAAAATAAGATACGGCTGCTTACCTTCTTTTCTAATGCTTGAATGCGGCTTAATGCCTCACGAAAAACATTGGTATTGTAAGAGCCGCAAAGACCACGATCTGAGGACAAGATTATCAAAGCAACCTTTTTACTGGTCTAGCAGTTAGCAAGGGCAAGCCATAAAGATCAACTGTATTAAGCTCTTCCACCGCCGCCGCTAGCATTTCTACTACTGCTTTGGTGAATGGTCTAGCTGCTTGCACTCTAGCTTGGGCTCGACGAACTTTTGCAGCTGCCACCATTCGCATGGCGCGAGTAATTTTTTGTGTTGCTTGTACGCTCTTTATTCTTTGTCTGATTGCTTTTAAATTAGCCATAGCAGTTTTATATCTTCACTTATGCCTGGAAAAAATTGGTTTTGAAATTAGTGATTTGGTCAACTAGTGATTTTTCATCTTCGGCAGACAATTTATCGCCTGTCAGAAGCTTGCTTTCTAAATCTTTTGCTTGTGCGGATAAATATTTAAACCATTCGGCTTTAAACTTGCCTAACTTTTTAGTATCTATATCGTCAAGCAAGCCAGTATTAGCCGCATAAATAATCGAAACTTGCTGCGCGAGAGAAAGAGGCTCATATTGAGGTTGTTTCAAAACTTCAGTTAGCTTTTGTCCACGACGGATTTGATCTTGGGTAGCCTTGTCTAAGTCAGAAGCAAATTGAGCAAAGGCTTCCAGCTCCCTAAATTGCGCTAAGTCCAATCTCAATTTGCCAGCTACTGCTTTCATGGCTTTGGTCTGCGCTGCGCCACCCACACGGCTTACCGAGATGCCAGCATTAATTGCTGGTCGAACCCCAGCATAGAAGAGATCTGATTCTAGGAAAATCTGACCATCTGTAATTGATATAACGTTGGTTGGTATATAAGCTGAAACGTCACCAGCTTGGGTTTCGATAATTGGCAGAGCGGTAAGCGAGCCGGCACCAAGTTTGTCTGAAAGTTTAGCGGCGCGCTCAAGCAAACGACTGTGCAAGTAGAACACATCTCCTGGATAGGCTTCACGACCTGGCGGACGTCTAAGCAATAAGCTCATCGCACGATAGGCGGCAGCGTGTTTGGATAAATCATCATAAACGCATAGTGCGTGCTGACCACGATTCATGAAATATTCACCAATAGCAGCCCCAGCATAGGGAGCAAGAAATTGTAATGCTGGCGCGGATGTTGCAGAAGCATCAACAATTACTGTATATTCCATTGCTCCTTTTTCTTCCAAAATCTTTTGGATACGACCCACATTGCTTTCTTTTTGACCGATAGCTACGTAGATGCATATTGGACGATTGGGTTGATTCTTTTGATTAATAATGGTGTCGATGGCAATAGCAGTTTTGCCGGTCTGTCTGTCTCCGATAATCAATTCACGCTGACCCCGACCAATAGGAATCATACCGTCAATAGCGGAAATACCTGTCATTAATGGTTCACAAACAGATTTGCGTGATACTATACCCGGTGCTTTTACTTCAATTGCACTGGATTCATCACTGTTTATAGGGCCTTTACCATCGAGTGGTAATCCGATCGGATTAACAACCCGTCCTAGCAATTGTGGTCCTACTGGCACAGAAGCGATACGCCCAGTGGTTTTAACTGTCATGCCTTCTTTGATTTTTCGGCCTTCACCAAGGATAACTACACCAACATTGTCCTCTTCCAGATTGAGCACCATGCCAGCTGTTTTGTCTTCGTCCGCAAATTCGACCAGTTCTCCAGCCATGGCTTTTTCCATGCCGAACACACGTGAAATACCGTCACCTATTTGCATAACAGTGCCGACGTTCGAAACGCTAAGGGTTGAGCGATAATTTTCTAATTGCGCTTTTAATATAGATGTAATTTCGTCAGGTCTAATAGCCATAATCTGATATCCTCAATCTCCTTCACTTCCTCAAACACTCAAAAGAACTTTTTCTATATTGTCGAGTCTCCCCTTAAGGCTGCCATCAATAACTTGATCGCCGATTCTTAAAACAAAGCCTGCTATTAAAGAGGGATCAACAGTAGTCTCAAGACTTAAATTTTTACCCAAATACTCATTTAGCCTAGCCTTAATATCGGCTAAATTATTCTCTGACAATTCTTCAGATGATGTTAATTGAGCAGTGACAATATTATGTTTTTCGTTGAGCAATTTGCGATATGAATATCCAATGGCAGGTAGTAAATCAAGTCGACGTCTGTTGACCAGCAAATCTAATAAGCGCAATGTTAACTCCTGCACGTGACCCATAAAAACTGCTTTCAGTAATGCGCACTTTTGACTAGCAGAATAAGCTGGATGATTAAGCGAGTTTTTTAAATCAGGATTATCGCCTATTGTTTTATTGGTAAAATCTAAATCTGTGGCAATAGCGTTGGCTGTCAACTTATTATTTAGAGCAAGTTCAATTACCGCTTTTGCATAGCGTTCTGCGACTAAATCATGCACGGACTTCACAGTAATAAGCTCCTTGATAAGTTAATAACTATGCCTTTGCAACTTTTTGAGGATCATGATCATTGCGGCTTTTAACAGATTCATTAGCCAAATTGGAGCTGCTAATCTTGCTTAATTCACCCATGAATTCATGGGCAATTTTTGTTTTGTTCTTTTCAGTAAGACTAGATCTTAAGTTTTCTTCTGTTAGCTTTATAGCTGCTTTGGCTACTATGGCACGCATTTCTAAAATTGCCGCTTGCTTTTCATTGTGGGCAGCCAATTCAAACTTCTTTCGTAGCTCGACTATGTCAGCTTCAGTCTGTTGCTTTAAATCGTTGCTCATTTCAACAGCTGCTTGTTTGGCTTCAAAAACGATATGTTCTGCTTCTTGTCCTGCTTTCTCTATTTGTTCTTTTTGTGCAGCAAGAGCTATCTCTGCTTCTTTGCGAGTTTTAATAGCTAGTTCAAGTTCGTTATTAATCACTTGTTGCCGTTGAGCAATAAAAGAAGGAACAAATTTTTTAATTGCCCAAACTAAAAGCACGACTAGCAGCAGCCAATTAATAAGGTTGGAGCGAAAATCCAATAGTGCAGCTAATATGTTATCGTGACTCACTTCAGCAAACATGAACATGGACTAATTCCCTCAGCGTTTATTTTCTAGAAGTTGAAATACTCTTTCTTCCTTTGTGACAAGAGCCGGTGTCTCGCCCAACAACTTATTTAAAATGTTTCGGACCAATTCTAGTTCTGGTTGAACAAGTGATTGGACTAAAGTATTCCTTCCTGCATCAAGCTCTTCTTGCAATCCGTCCAATTTTTCGCGTCCTTCGGCTTGAATGCTTTTTAGCTTTTCGTCGCGCACCTTTTGCGCCTCAGCCATGGCGCTATGAATTACAGTTTGGGCTTCATGGCGACTGGTATGCAATTTCGCTTGATAATCCGCCAGTATTTTATCGGTCTCTTGCATGTGAGATCTAGCAGCATCAAGATTTTCTTTGAGACGGAAGGACCGCTTGTCTAGTGCTTTTCCAATAGGTTGCAACACGATCACATTCAGTAACTGAATAAAAATCAGGAATAACACAATAAAAATGACACAGGTGCCATTGAGCTCAAACATGCTTATTCAAACCAGAATTGAAACAACCGATAGACACTTTTAAATGCTGGAACCGTAGAAGTACAACAGCATTGAAGTGGCAAATGCCATCAAACCCAAAGCTTCCATCAAGGCGGCTATGATCAATGTGTTAGTAAGCAATTTGCCGGCCATTTCCGGTTGTCTGGCCATGCCCTCTAGCGCTCCTGATCCGGCTAATCCAATGCCTATACCAGATCCAGCAACCCCGAGCGCAGCAAACCCAGCGCCAAGTAGAGCAGCTGACTTAATCAAGGTGACATTTGACGCCGCCGCAGTACCAGCTTGAGCCAATAAAGTATGGTCCACTTTCAATCTCCTTTATAACTTCTTTTAGCCTAAATTACGATCTTCTTTACCAATGAGAGTAAAGCCAATCTAATAGCGAATGAAACGCATTGCTATGTTTGGTGTCCCTTCTCAAAAGAAATTCACCCTATAGCAGGGCTATTATAACAACATCATTTTGTTAATAGTCGCTATAAGGTTTAAGGCTTTCCTAAGATTACAGCCCTGTCTGATTAGTGATGGCTAACAGTCAGGCCAATGTAAATCGAAGTTAACAACGCAAAAACGAAAGCTTGAATGATACCGATGAATAACTCAAATGCCATTACACCGGTGGGCAAAATCCACGGTACTAAAGTTAACGCTACACTGCGTAAAATTTCATCCGCAGTAATAACTAGCATCAATCGCAAAGCTAGTGTAGAAGGGCGCACAACTAGATTCGAGCCATTCGATTGGATTTAAATAATGCTTTAAGTACTTAATTCCATGAGCCCAAAATCCCGACCCTAAATAAGTAAGAAGAGCCACTATTGCTAAACCAGCAGTAACATTGAAGTCTGTTGTAGCAGCTGCCAATTCAAAAGGTTCATGTTGGTGTCCGGCTTCAGGCCACCAAGGAAAAGCTTCGAACGCTTTCCAAGGACCAACTCCCATAAAATTATTGATTAATACAAAAATAAATATGGCGGATATTAGAGGAAAAAACTTCTTATAGGCATCGCCCATTTGACCTTTGGTAAGCCCAAGCATAAAGTCATAATACATTTCAAGAAGACTTTGTCCCGTCCCACCTGCATTTTCTGCCGTCAGCCTAGGAGTGATAATTGCAGCTGTACCTAAGATTAGAGTCATGCTGACAAGGGTAAGAGCAATGGTATCGACGTGAATATCGCCTGTTTTGCCAAGAGCTGATATGCCTAAAAAGGGTGCATCACAAATGCTAGGGTTGTGAACAAAATAACTTAAAGGTAAATTTTTGCCTAACATCTTATAAGCGCTCCGCTCGCTTCATCCTTCGCTCTCTCCGCGCCTTCAGACGCTTTCGCTGCGGACGCTTCACCAGCGCCCTTCGCTTCGCTATATCTCTTGCTATCCTTCATTAAGCGCTCCGCTCGCTTCATTCTTCGCTCTCTCCGCGTGTTTAAACGCTTTCGCTGCGGACGCTTCACCAGCGTCCTTCGCTTCGCTAAATTTTGTGTTAACCGTCATATCTACCGGCGCTTATTTGGGTTTATATAAAACGACTAAGCATAATAACAGTGGCCAAGTGAGCTGGTCAACTTAATGCTAAGTTCTCTGACTAAACAAAATAGCATTTAACTACTCAGAATGCACTATTCTATTTCGTCTTTGTTTAAAGCGATTGCTTTAAGCACTAGCCGAGCCAAACCCGCACCGCCACCGACAAAACACAAAATAATGGTTAACCAGGGGGTGCTTGCCAATCTTTGATCGAGGTAATGACCAAGACAGATGCCCAATACTAATAAGACCCCTGCTCCAATTACTCCATCGGCCACAGCAAGCATGGCTTTATTTGTTGATATAGATTCTTCTTTCTTCGCCATATAACCTGTAATCGTTTTTAACGTATCATTATATGGTCTGAATAATTTGCTTTTAGTAACAAGAGTTTCTGGGTAGTATTTCTTATATTGATATATATGAACCGGGTATTAGGGATAATTGGAGATGTCATTAGATGTTTGAGCGTTTTTTCAATGTGATTCGATCTATTTTTGGCGCTTTGCTTGGCAAAGTTGAAGACCCGGCACTTTTACTAGAGCAAACTTATCAAGATTTAAATGCCAATGTTATGCAAGTACGACAAGCAGTAGCACAGGCCTTGGCTACCGAAAAACAAATAGAGCAGCAGTATTTAAAAAATCAAGAGCAAGTTAAAACTTGGCACAATAGAGCTGCTATGGCGGTTAAAGAAGGAAAAGACGATCTTGCCAAACAAGCATTGCAGCGTAAACAACAATATACCCAGGTAATGGGTGAGCAGGAAATATTACTTAAGAACCAACACCAAACAACAGAGTCATTGAGGGCGAGACTAGCCGAATTAGAGGAAGAAGTACAAAAAGCTTATTCCAAAAAACAAGTATTGATAGCTCGCGACAAAGCAGCACAGGCTACTAGCAAAGCTAATGAACTATTATCTAAGACAAACGCCTATGGCACTCTTTCTGTGATGGACAGAATGGAAACAAAAGTAGAAGAAAAAGAAGCAAGAGCAGCTGCTCTTGCGGAATTATCTGGTGACAATTTAGAAAAGCAATTTAAAAACATTGAAACAAAAAGCGATATCAATGACGACCTTGCTGCCCTAAAGAATGAATTAGGCATGGGTGGTACAAGAATAGAAATCAAAGAGCCAATTTTATTGGAAGAACATAAAAAGTCTACTGAAATTGTCGAGGCTCAAGATATAAGTGATCAAGCCTAAGACTAATCCAAGCAAATGTTTATTTTTGTTAGTTTTCGGGTACTCACTGGATAACAGTTAGGTAATCATTACGATAACCGAGTACTTATATGTTGACTCTTGATTTATTGCCCAAGTTTATTTAATTAGTTTACTAGTCGGCGGCGGCTTTATAATTTTCAACTTCTTCATGGGGCAGGTGAATCATCTTGCTTCTGATCACCATGGTTTGCATTTACCAGGCGGACACGCAAGCGGACATGACAGTGCGATTGCACATGGTAGCTCAACAGGGCACCAAATAGGACATAATGTTGGGCATTCGCTGCCACACAATATAAGTCATGCTTCTCATGGTCTGCACGGTTCTTTGGCTCACAACGATGGGTCAAATTCGCAATCTCAAGCTGGAATGGATAATTTTATTTCAGCCGACATCATAAAAAGCCTGCGCCGTCGCTTAGAAGCCTTTGTGCAGGAAGAGGATATTCCTTCGCGAATTGGCATGCTAGTTATATCTTTTTTAAGTCCTATGCGTATTGCTCTTTGGCTAACTTTTTTTGGCTGTTCTGGGTTTTTTATTTATCGCTTATTACCTTGGTTATCTGCTTTATCTTTAATCCCAGCCGTAATTATTGCTTTTGTGGCTAGCAAAATTTTTAGTACTTTGATTTGCTGGGCAATGAATTCTATGCAATCCCCAGGTGTTCACTGTCTGGACGATTTGATTGGAACTGTCGCCGTAGTCAATACTCCCATGAACTACAATCAAATCGGTGAAATTGTTTATATGATTGATTCTGTACGATCGAATTGTGCCGCTAAACCAGTATCAGAAGGACTTGAAATCAAACGGGGACAAAGAGTGATGATTGTTGACATGAAAGAGCATATTGCTCTGGTCGAACCTGTAACTGATCCAATCCTATTACAAGATTTGTCTGATCGATAAAATTCGCACAGTCATACTTAATATGCTGCTGCGATATTTTTGTCTTTAGAGAGGTATATTGCTGTGGGTATATTCACCGTGCAAATATTATCTGCCTTTGGAGGATTTCTATATGTTTGGTCTTGAGCCGCTCTTTGTTGGTGTCGGTGGCTTCGTTTTTATCGCGTTAACATTTTTTGGTGCTTTAACAGCGATGTTTTACCAAAAATGTGGTCCAAACCAGGCCATGATAATTTCAGGCTTACGTCACGGTGCCCGCAGATATCGCATTGTTGCTGGCGGAGGCGGTGTTCTTATTCCGTTCTTTCAACAAAGAAGCGATTTAAGTTTAGAAGTAATGACAATAGAAGTGCATTCGCAAGCACCAATGATTACCAAGACCGGGGTACCTATTTTTGTGGAGGGCGTGGCCCAAGTTAAGGTAAAAGGTGATGAAGACTCAATTGCTACAGCAGCCGAACAATTTTTAGGTAAAACAAATGAAGAGATAGCCACAATTGCTCACGAAACTCTCGTAGGACACCTGCGCGCCATATTAGGGACTATGACCGTTGAAGAATTGATTCAAAGCTTTGATTCGTTTGCCCAACGAGTGCAAGAAGTTTCTATTGGTGATTTAGCTAAAATGGGTTTGACAGTTGTTTCTTTCACTATCAAAGAAATCAAAGATGAGGTTGGTTATTTAGATTCTTTAGGTAAACAACGTACTGCCGAAGCCAAGCGTTCTGCTGATATCGGCGTGGCATTCGCCTCTAAAGAAACGCAAATTGCTCAGGCTCAAGCGCAAAGAGATGCGGCCATTGCTCAAGCTCAGGCAACAGAAGAAGGGGCCAAAGCAAAGCTCATGGCGGATACACGAGTAGCCGAAGCATCCAAAAACTTTCAAGTAAATCAGGCCACTTATGTTGGTGAAGTATCACAGCAAAAGGCTTCTACCGACATGATGTATGACATTGTCAAAGCCCAGAGCCAACAAAAATTAGTTGAAGAGACACAACAAATAAAAATAGTAGAAGCACAGAAAGAAGTAGAATTACAAGAAGTAGAAGTACAAAGACGCCAGGTGCAGTTAACTGCTGAAGTCACTAAACCAGCAGAAGCAGAATTATCACGCATTAAACTGATGGCCCAAGCCAATCAAGAAAAAAGACGCATGCTTGCAGAAGCCGAAGCTTTGGCTACTAAATTGCAAGCTCAGGCAGCTGCCGAAGCAACTAGATTGAAATCAATGGCCGAAGCCGAGGCGGCTAAAGTAGTGGGTATAGCGCAAGCGGAGGCTTTAAAAGCTAAAGGTTTGGCTGAAGCAGCTGTTATAGAAGCTAAAGGTCAAGCTGAAGCAAATGCTATGACTAACAAAGCCGAGGCTTATAAACAATATAACGAAGCTGCCATGGCCAGTATGATTGTAGATAGATTGCCTGAAATGGTGCAAGCAGCTGCTGGTCCATTATCCAAAATTGGCCAGATGACAGTACTTTCTACCAGCGGTGATGGCACTGGCGCCAGTAAAATTACAGGCGATGTCATGAATGTTGCTGCTCAAAGCCTGAGCATGATCAAAGGCTTAACCGGCATAGACGTCGCTCAGGCAATTAAAAATGCCGACGGTAAAAAGAGCAATGGTTCTACAGATGAAAAGCCTAATAAAAGCTGATTGCTCAAAATCACTTTATACTAGCTAAATCATCTTTCAGGGCGACAATATCAGGATAGCGTTTAGCAAGATCAAGTTCTGTCGCTCGGGCAACCAGATCATCTAAAGACGCAGTTATTTGAGAATTGTGTTCAATCGGATGTGATATCGAAATAGGCATTGGGTCTGAACCTGTCAGTAGAAAATAAAGTGTTGCTCCCATAGCATAAATATCGCTTTGTGTAGTTGGTGCTCCCCTAAATTGTTCTGGTGGCAAATATGCTGGTTTGCCTACAACAGTGCCGGTAGTTGTAGATTCGGTGTTTTGGGCAACGTTAAAATCGATGAGCTTAAGAGTGCCATATTTGCTTAAAATTAAATTGTCTGGTGTGAAATCTCTATGCACCACCGGTGGTACCTGGCGATGTAAATACGAAAGAATATCACACATTTGATTAGCTAAGGCGATGGTGTTTTCTGTGTTTAGAGGGCCATTGTTGTCGACTATATTTCTCATGGAAGATCCATCAATATGTTCTAAAACAAGATAAGCTCTATGGTCCTCTACAAAGAAATCTAATAAGCGCACAATTTGTGGATGAGTCAATTGGCTTAATATGCGTGCTTCATTTTCGAATTGTTTGAGTGCACTTTTACGTATACTGATGTCTACATAGACCGGGAGAATAAACTCCTTTAATACTACTTCTTGATGATTGGAACAATCTTCTACGAGGTAAGCAAATCCTTGTCCGCCAGTACCCAATGAACCAAGAACTTTATAACGATCATTTTTTAAAACAGCATCGTTTATCAATGGCTTAAAGCGCTCTCGTTTGGGAGGCGCGCTTAAAGCTTGCAGCCAAAGCTCAGTATAACTATAATCCGAAGGGGGCTGTAAACTTTCTATTACTCGAGCATCTCTGCTTATAGTCGGCGCCCAAGTGCGGATAGCATTCAACAGTAATTGCTTGTCCTCATAAGAATCAAGAGCGTTGAGAGGAATCTTGTTAATGTAGTTTTTATCATCTCTAAAGCATAGTCTGGCTGTTTTTGCAGCAGCTTGATTGGACTTTTGTTCTATATAGATACTGGTTATTTTAGACCATTGAGAGTAATTGCCATTCTTGCTAAACAAGCGCCGGCGCCATAAAAAACGTATTCCTTTCTCACCCAGTCCCAGGTGCGTGGGCCTGATGAAAAATGCTACCAGGGCCAGTACCGCACACAGTACCAGAAAAATTATGAATTGAAATATAAAATTGATATTGGCCTGGGCCATGGCACTATTTACCTCTGGGCTCTGTGTGCCTGCACCAGGAAATGATAAAGGTAGCCAGGTAGAAATCAATAAAACACCAAAAATTACCAAAGTGGGACCACCAAACCACATCAATAATAGACGTGTTCCCTTTGCCACTCCTCTAGCTTTGAATCTTTGCTTAAACCACCTTTCTAGCTCAGGATAGGCATGATAACGTATCGTTATATTTGTACCGTCATATACTTTATTTTCTTGATTGACTGCCAACCCTTCATTTGCATTTAATTTTCCTGATAGTGAAAGTGCTGAATACGTAATCCAAGCAGTTTGGGATAAAAACCAGCAGAACCCATATACAAATGCTTGATTTATAGTGGATGGCAATATAAGCAACATCAAAGCAGCGGCGCCAGCTAAGGCGACTGACCAGTAGCCCAATTTTGCGCCAATTCGTTCTTTCTGTTTCTCTGGAGCTTTCTCGTCAATGAATTTACCGCACTTAATAGGAGCATAAGCCAGTGTTGCCAACCACAAGTAAAAGAATGGATCTAATAACCTGCTAAGATTGTAATTTGTGACCAGGGGTAAGAAAATATAGTGCAGAGCGCATACCAAAATCAATTCAACTAAAGTCAGTGGTGCGTCCCCTTTGTAACGCTTGGCAAAGGCGCGATTAAGTGTAAACAGCCAGTAAGACCAATAAACTTGAAAAGGCAAAGCCACCCAATAATCAAATAATCCATTGTAATTTAACATCGAAAGGCAAAGCGTCAAAAGCAAACAAATAGTAAGACCAATAATTGTTTGCATGATCGAAGGCAGCGCCCTTTGGTAGGCAGAATTATTGATCAAAGCTTTATTGTCTAATATTTTGGAAGCACCAAGGGTACCGCCTTTGTTTGGCACCAATTTTGACAGTTGATCTTTAGATGCTGCTTCAGCATCAACTAGTATGCTTGTTTGCTGGTTTTCAGGATTGCAAAAATCCGCAGCACTAGTTGCTCCGGAGGCAAAACTGCTTTCTTTGTCCTTTAAATTATCCTTGGGATTATTCATACTATAAACTTTTAAATGTCCCTATAGAAAATATCACTTATATGGAACTTAACTCAATCTCTGTCGGTGTGTCAGTTTTAAAATTCGCGGCTAATCCTTTTAAAGCTTTTTCTACTTCGGCTGCGTCATGATATCGATCCTCTGCTTCAAATGCTGTGCACTTAGCTACCATTTGATCCAGCGACGAATCAATACTGGCTAATATGCTTTTAGGATGTGCAGATGTGAGCGGCATGGGATCTTGACCTGTGAGCAAATAATTAATTGTGCAACCAAGTGCATAAATATCACTTTGTAAAATGGCTTTGCCACGCAATTGTTCAGGCGGTATATAGGCCTGCTTTCCTATTATGGTTCCGGTTGCTGCACCTAAAAATTGATTTGCTGCGCCGAAATCAATTAAAACGATTTCGCCTTTATTGGTAAGAATAAGATTGTCCGGTGTTAAGTCGCGATGGATGATAGGTGGCTGTTGGCTGTGCAAATATTTTAAAATATCAGATACGGTGATTGCCCATTCTATAACAGTAATCTGCGACACAGGACCATTTTGTTTTACATATTGTCTTAGATCCTGACCATTTAGATATTCGAGTACCAGATAGTGTCTACTGTCTTCAAAAAAATGATCTAAAACATGGGTGATGTTTGGGTGATCCAATTGTGCTAAAAGCTTGGCTTCGCGTACAAGATACTCTTCGGCCTCATTTTGCTTTTGTTTATCCGCATCCTTTGGCACCACAGCTTCTTTTAGAATAACTAAATCTAAACCGTTCATTTGAGCTAAATATATCGCTGATAAACCGCCAAAAGCTAATTGGCGAATTATTTTAAATCGTCCATTCTGTAATGTATTATCCGGCTCAAGAGGAATAAAAACTGTATTGGTGAAACGACGGCCTAATTCTTCTTCCCACATTTGGGTATAGCCTTTTTTATGGCCACTGTGACTAGTATTTTGCAAATCATGTTGATAAGTAATTAACTCCGGGCTACGTTTGCAATTGCTTGCCCATAATTCAATGGCCATTAGTAATTGTTCTAAGTCTTGCTTGCTCAGACAGGTGATTTTTAATGGTACTAATTCTCCAGTATTAAAACCTAGAGCGATCAAATTAAATCTTTTACTTTGTCCATAATCAATTAACTGAACATCAGTGAGGTCCGTCCACTCACGATTGCGTCCTGCCCTTAATCTGAACAAAAAAGATAAGGGGAAAGCAATGCCATTTTTTGAAATATGAATATATTTATCTTCGGAAAAGGCTGATAATCCAAGCAATGCCATTTGCAGAAAAACTAGAGAGCAACAGACTAAGATTACAATGTTTGAGGGAATCAAAGCAGGCCTAATTATTGTATTCCCTATTACGAAACCTAGCAGAGCTGGAATTAAAATGGCCCATACCGGAAAAAGAATGGTGATGGACGAAAGAAGCACTCTTTTGGGCAAACTTCTATATTCAATGTGCAATTGCAGATCTGCCATGCTAATCTTTTACCTTTGTTTGGCTTTATTTAACCCTAGGGTGAGTGCTTTTCTCTAGTGCGGACAACGTTTTTCTGATTGTTGGAACATTCGGTACATCCTTGCCGGCCGCTTCGTCCTGGAGCATGTCTTTTAAAATGTCGATTGCTTGATCATTGTTTTTATTTTTTTGATATGCCAGTGCTAATTTCTTTTGGCAATCATAATAATCTTTGGCATCAAAATAAGTGTAAAACTGCCTGATTACCTTTTTTGCTTCATAAATTTCGCTCAAATTAATTAGACAATTGACATAGGCCGGTAAACAGTCAGCAGTATTGTATAGGCTTCCGTTATGCACTTTTTGATCTATGTCCATTGCTCTTTTTAGCAAATCAGCCACTTCTTTTGTTTGCTCAAGTTTTGCTTTGGCTAATCCCATTTCGCCAAGCCGATAAGCATTAAAATTAGTATTTCCCCAATCTTTTGAGATAGAAAAGGCCCGTTCGTAGCAGATATACGCTAAACCCCAGGCTTGTTTATCTTTGAACTTCTCACCGATATCCTGATAAGTATTTCCTTCTGAATTTCTTGTAGCCCCTGTCTGCCAAAACCGCGAAGCAGTCTTAGCCAGCGGATAAGCGGCATATGGATCGTCTTTATCTGTATAGTAGACAGCCAATCCGCGAATGGTTTCCACTAAATTAGTGGGAGTGCTACGATTAGGATCACCCAGATTAGCCATTGCTTCTTTTATAAAATCATTTATCTCTTCTGTCTTTACCGGCTCAGTCTCAAGCAATATTTGAGCTAATTTAAAGTCCACTAAACTCAATAATTGTTTATTCAGATTAGACGCTTTTATCTGTTTTGCGGCAGTTTTATAAATACTAATTGCTTGCTCATAATGTTTTGTCGCAGTTAAGGCGTCAGCATAAGCCAAAACTATTTGCACAGACTGACTAGGTGGTAAAGCATTACTGATAGCGTAAAGCGCATTTAATCTCATGCCTAAAATGTTTGGAGAGTAGAGCGCTATTGACAAGCAAATGACTAAAATTATCCCCACTATAGCAATATGCTTCTGACTCAGGGGTTCAGTTAATAGAGGTCTTTTGTTAGTCTCCAAGTTCTCGCTGCCAGAAAGACCAAAAGCACCACTTTTAACAGCTTCTGCCTTTGACGCATTATTATTTACTTGCTCAGTAGATTGAGCAGGGGTCACAGCAAGCTTTTGTTCTGCTGGTTTGATTTCGCTCTTTATTTTAAAGCTACCTTCAGTAGGTGTTTTAATGCCGCCAAAATCAAGCTTCTCGCTTGCTTCTTTTTGTAATGGTGGCTTATCTTTGTCGTCCATTGAGCACCTATATGAAGGTATTAGATTTCTTCTTGCTTAGTAAGAATAGAAGGCTACTGCTTGTACCGGTCTGAATATGTTTCAAATAATTGCTTAAAATTACCATCCATAATAGCTTGTCTACATTTTTGTGCAATGGCAATCAGAAAGCTCATATTATGGATCGACAACAAAGTACTGGCGGTCATTTCTTTTATACGCACAAGATGATGCAAATAAGCTCGGCTATGATTTCTACAGGTATAACAAATACAATGCAAATCCAATGGATTTGTATCGAAAGCAAAGCTGCTAGATTTAAGTGCTATTCTTCCATCACTAGTAAAAGCGGCTCCGTGTCTGGCTAATCTTGTTGGTGATACACAATCAAACATATCGATACCACATTTAATGGCATAAGCAATATCCCAAGGTGTACCTATACCCATAATGTAACGCGGCTTATTTTCAGGTAAAAATTTTGCTGTAAAGGCAGTGATATATTCAATGGCTTCTCTTTCTTCTCCAACTGCTACCCCGCCTATTGCATACCCGGCTAAATCGTAATTAGTAACATTTTTTGCTGAAATTTCGCGCAAATCTTCGTAAGTGCTCCCTTGAATAATACCAAAGAGTGCTTGATCACTTTTGCGCTCATGAAATTCTACACATTCAGCTAGCCATTTATGAGTGCGCTCCATAGCAGCTTTGGCCTGCTCATGAGTAGCTGGATTCTTTACACAGTCATCAAAAGCCATAATAATATCGGCAGCGATAATGTTTTGGATATGCATTGACTCTTTAGGACCAATAAAATGCTCATTTCCGCTGATATGGTCTTTAAAGAGAACACCTTCATCTGTAATTTTTCTCAGACCGTCCAAACTAAAGACTTGAAAACCACCCGAGTCAGTTAACAGCGGCTTCGACCAATTAGCGAATTTATGCAAGCCACCGAACTGTTTTATCACCTCTAATCCTGGGCGCAAATATAAGTGGTAAGAATTACCAAGAATAATTTGTGCGCCGCTAGCTTTTACTTGATCAAAAGTCATAGCTTTAAGCGTACCATTGGTTCCGCAAGGCATAAAAGCAGGTGTTTCAAAGGTACCATGAGGCGTATTGACATAACCGGCTCTGGCACCAGACCACGGACAAATTGCCTGAATTTGGAAATATCTATTTTCTGGCACGTTTTAAGCGTCTTTCAAAACCGTATACTGCCCATTTAAATTGATGCATGCGGATGTGACGGAATCCACTATTTTTCATTTCTGCATAGGCTTTGTCAGCAGTCCAATTTTCGCGAGCAATACGATAAATAGCGGTGAACATTCCGGTGCGATCCCGTCCGTGCAGACAATGCATAAAGATTGGGTGCTTATTTTGATCGTCTAATATCGACAAAAATAAATCTATTTGCGCGCGTGTAGGCAAAATCCAGTAAGAAAGAGGAATACTATAATAGTTTATACCGTGCTTCTTGGCCAATGCTCGTTCGGCTCTAATAACCACCATATTCCAGCGCAAAGAAATTATAGTGCGCACACCCCGCTTTACTAAAGCTTCAATAGCGGTAGCATCTGGTTGTCCACCGCGATAAAGCCAATCTGTAACGGTCAAAAAGTTTTTTACCGGAATATCTCGATTTTCAACCAGATTCGGCTGTTCAGGCTGTACACTATAATTGGACAAAACGTTCCTGCCTAAATAAATCTATTTTGCTAGGGTCATCAGCTACTATTGTACTAAGTATTTGTAAAAGAGCTCAAGAGTTATAGATAATGTTTCTTGAATCAATGCGTAAAATTGTAGCAGGCAAAGGAATTCGTATCATTTATCCTGATGGAAACGAAGAAAGGGCTATAAAAGCTGCTGCTTATCTTATAGAAAATAACTTAGCTAAGCCAGTGCTATTGGGGCAGCAGAGCCAAATTGAATCTATTGCTAAGTCCCTCAAGATCGATATTTCCAGAATTAGCGTTTGCGATCCTCAAGCGCACCCGGATTTGGAAAAATATGCAAATGATTATTATCAATTGCGGAAACATAAAGGTATAACTCAATTACAAGCATTAGCTAAAGCTAAGTTACCGCATTATTTTGGTGCGCTAATGGTTGCAAATGGCGCCGCCGAGGGCATGGTCTCTCGGCTTTACAAGCGCAACTAAGCCTTTTTGCCGGCTTTTGAAATTATCAAACTCAAGTCCGAATTTAAAAGAGCGTCGTCTCTATTCGCTCTAGAATGGCCAGAGCGTCTTCTGTTTTTTGCTGATTGTGCAGTAAACATAGACCCCGATGCTAAAGCCCTGGCAGAAATTGCCCATGCTACGGCGCAGACTGTGCGTTCGTTTGGTTATGAGCCCCGAGTTGCTTTTCTTTCATTTTCTACTCACGGTAGCGGCAAAGGACCACTGGTAGATAAAGTAAGAAAGGCTACTGAATTAGCTAAACAAGAATGTTCTGATGTGATCATTGATGGGGAAGTACAATTTGATACAGCTTTGATTCCTGAAGTAGCAAAACGAAAAGCCCCCGCTAGTCCTTTTGCTGAAAAAGGCGCTAACGTTTTTATATTTCCCGATTTAAATTGTGGCAATATCGCTTATAAGATTTCAGAGCGTTTAGCCAAAGCAATTGCTACCGGCCCGATATTGCAAGGACTAAACTTTCCAGTAAATGATGTCTCTCGCGGCTGCTCTTACCAGGACCTTGCTAACGTAGCAATACTTACTGCCGCGCAAGCCTGTCTTGAAAAAATTCCTTCGAAGTCATCCTGATCAGTTATTTCAAGCGACAGACCTTTTCTGTATGTTAGCGAGCAAGTTCAGCGTAGAATAGCCAGATTACCAGTGAGACTGCTAACTATTTTTTTGTCACCATATATTGCAATAGCATCAATATCAAGATCCGCATAAGGTGTTGCTCTAATCGAATCGAGATAGGCTTGATAAGATCTAAGACCCTGGGCTCTAGATAGATAAACAAGAGTAGTGCAGCCTTGCAAGCGGGCTTTGTTCTCCATGTCTGGCAAAGCCTTTATATCCTTGGCAACGAATATAGGTATAGGCATGCGCGTGATGGCACCAAGAATAACACCATCGGCTGTTTCGGTGGATGTGCCTATGATTTCAGGATGCGATCCTGTTATGCCCACTGAAAGGGCAGCGCATCGATTAGCCATCATTCCGGTGCCTAAATTAGGAGCAACAACCATAACTAATTTTTTGTTGCTCAGTAGTTCTTCTTCGCTAACTGAGATAGTAGATTGATTAATTGTTTGCATTTTTTTTCTCCTTTCTGGTTTTGTTTTGCTGACGATAATAATATTCTTTAGCTTTGGCGCGGCTGCCGCAAACTTGCATTGTGCACCAGCGCCTGTTTTTATTTTTACTAGTATCTAAATACAACCAACCGCAGCCCGAGTTTGCACACACGCCAATGTGTGCTAGCTGATCAGACAGAAGCAATTGTGCAGCTGAGTATATAACAGAATATAAGGGCGCAAGCAGATTACTGTAATCGTATTCCCACTGCCAAATAAAGCTGTTGCCCTTGTACATAAATTCACCACCTGTCATTGCTTCCTTAACTAATACATTAAAGAAAAGCAAATCCTTTCTACTCACCGATGCGCCGCCAATACGGGCCAAAATAATACGAAAAAATGTTTCTCTGAACTCGCGTGCCATTTCTAGGGCCTCTTTAGCTTTGATGGGATGTTTGTTGGCTGATTGCAAGAAGCTTTGGAGTTGTTTCTTATTTAGTATTCCGCCGTAATGTGCCCACCAAGCTATGTCGACATATTCATGCAAACGGTCTCGCCACTTATTAACATCGGTGCTGCCATGCCAATTGACAGTGTTTATGAAATCTAGACAGTCTAAACCAGAAATTCTGGCACCTGTTCCTAAAAGACGTTCACGTTTGGTCATTTTAGAATCTTACCAGCAAAACATTGTTAGCTGGTAAAAAATTTTTCATACAGCTATCCTAGGTCGGGTTGTTAACAGGAGCCTGTGCTATCATTTGTGGCTATGCATATTCAAGAAGCTGGTAAGCCACCATCTAATGTTTTTAGATCTGCTGGCGCCATAAGCAATTTGATCATCTTGGCGGAAGGCACATGTTGCCACCGTGCTGCTCAATATTTTCTAAGCAATATAGTCTCGGCGAGACAGTTGGTAGATACAGTCAACATAATAACTGTAGCGAGCTTTGCCAAAGGCATAGAGAAACTTGAACAGATGGATGATGACGAAGGTACGCTCATGCTAATTCCTGATATAAATGAAGCTAATAGATTAGTTATGGAAGCGCCGGGATGGAATTGGGTTCCAGGTCTTTCTTTCTCTCTACCAAATCCTCCTCTGTATTTTGCTAAAACAAGCGCAATAAATATGCCGAGTCATCTTCATCGCTGTGCCACAATTCCAGAACTCCAATTGCTGCTTAAAAACAGTCCTCGCTTTGAAGAACCAAGTGGTTTTGAATTCTATGACGTCCTAACCACCCAAGATGCAGTTAGGGCAGTTCTAGAAGGCGAAGCGACTTACTGTATTACCAATGAAGCCGGGATAACTAAATCGCAAAACCGCCTCCAGTCTGTCTTGCAACTCCAGCAAATGACTATTTAAATGACTATTTATTGGAAGCTATTTTTCTATAAGGGTGTCTAATTAAGATCTGCTCTTTGACTTAGTAATTGAGGATTTCAAGCAAGCAAAAAGTGCTCACATGACCCCACAAAAGCCAAGAATGATCTTGATCAGGCATTGAGTTACAGCAATCGTTTCTGAAATAGGTACAAATTCATCAGCAGCATGCGCTTTTGAGATGCTGCCCGGGCCATAGTGCAATGTCGGTATATTGGCCAAATTAGTCATCAAGCGTAAATCGCTGCCATATGTGGCACCGTGAAGCTCAGGATAATCACCATGCAATTCATAGTGCGAAGTACGTACTAACTGCACTAAAGGATGATTTATCGCAGTTTGCCCGCTGGCAAATTGACCGCCGAACCAATCAATCTTAATCCGATGTTCTCGCAACCAGTCGTCTTTATCACACACTTCAGCAAGAGTATCTTCAAATTGTTTGCGCGCTTCTTCTGGTGTTTCACCCAATGCGATGCCTAGACGCCCTTCTGCCCATAACTTATCCGGTACACTGCTTGGCCAATCGCCAGATTGAAGTCTACCTATACTGAGCGCGTATGGTAATTCGAAGCGGCTCATGAGCGGATGAATGTCCAAATTGCGGACTATTTCTAGTTTCTTGAGAGCTTCCCAGAATGGCCAGAACTTTTCGATTGCGCTCACGCCGCTCTGCCGTAAACTAGCGTGGGCGGACAGTCCTATTACAGTGATGCGGAAAGTAAGAGCACCGGCGCAAGCTGGAATAATTTGCATTTCGGTCGGTTCGGTAATAATAGCGGCATCGCCACGATACCCCCGCCGCAGTGTAGCGAAAGTTCCTAATCCGCCGTCTTCTTCTCCGACAACGCTTTGTAACAGCACAGTTCCCTTTAATCGGATACCTGCGTCCATAATTGCTTTCAGCGCAAAAAGGTTGCAGACTAACCCAGCCTTCATATCACAAGCACCTCTGCCATATAAGCGATTGTCAATAATCGTAGGCTCAAAAGGTGCACCACCACGCCAATGACTTAAATCACCTGGTGGCACGACGTCGATATGTCCGTTCAATATTAAAGTTGGCCCACTTTCTGAAGCCCACTTCCCGACAAGGCCCCAAGCTTCGCTACGCGGAGCTTCCCATCCGGGAAAATCAGGATCGGCTTGCATTTCAGCAAGGCCAATTTGCCACAAATCTGTTTCCAATCCCATCTCACAGAAACGATCGGCAAGCCAATGCTGAGCGCGTGTTTCATCAGTGCTACCAGTGACACTAGGTATCTTGATCAATTCTTGCAAGCAGCTAAGCATACCCGGCACATCGATTGCTGGCAATGCTCCGGGTGTGGATATATCAGACTGCTCTAGCACTGTGAATCTCCTTTCTATGCTTGCCTACCCCACTAGATTCCGAGGCTTGCAGCCATTTATGCGAGCTCCATAATTAATCAGTGCTTGCATTTATTTCAAGATATCTTTACTATTATATAGAACATCAGAAGGGTTTGCCAACTTGATATCACCGGTGCTCCAGTTTGTTCGGAGTGGATGCTAGAAAATATCAAAGGTTCCACAGGTAAAGAATGTGCAGATTAGACTAGCTACTCTAGATGATGCCCCAGCAATTCTGGAAATTTATGCGCATTATTGTCGAATGAAGCCAGCGACTTTTGAGTTGGAGCCACCGGCTTTGGACGAAATGGAAAAGCGTATCCGCGAAACTTTACTTACTTATCCGTGGCTCGTGGCAGTTGACCAGAATCGAATTCTTGGTTATGCATATGCTTGTGCTTTTCGCCCGCGAAAAGGTTGGCGGTGGGCAGCCGAAACGGCTATTTATTTAACCGAGGATTCTCTACGCCAAGGTATAGGGTCTGCACTTTATGAAAAACTTTTAGCTATGCTCAAAGCCCAAGGTTTTATTTCTGCAATAGCTAATATCACCTTGCCCAATCCTGCCAGTGAGCGCTTACATGAACGCTTTGGATTTGAAAAAATTGGTGTGTTCAAAAATATAGGCTATAAGTGTGATTCTTGGCACAATGTAGCTTTCTTTCAATTAACGCTGAATTCACCAAATCCAGTACCGAGAGAGCCACTCCACTTAATTGAAATTGCTGAGCTTGTCTAATTCAGTACCAGGAAACTTCGCTAGAACTTTGGAAAATCCAGATTTTGTAATATGCAATCCAGAAGTATAGCGGACGGAATACTTACCAGCCAAATCCAAAGGGTAGGACTGGGTCTAAAAAGCTTTGCCAGTCTTTCCTTCAGGTAAGATTTTGATAATTCGACGCGCGGCGGCATTTTACAAGTATTGAAGTGAATGTTCATTGTGGTCAAAACAATCATAAAGAGAATACTTAATCTTACCCCAAGACCGGCTGCCGTTTGCCAGGACACACCGGGTCGACAGGACTCCAACCATCCAGCAAGACCACCCATAATCATGCCTTGTGAGCAGCCATAGGCTATCAGTCCTCGGATAGAGAGCTTTCTCTCGGAGCTAGAAAACGTTTGGCGATTTTCAGTCTGTGTCGTTATCTTGCCTAATTGGACTTTATCCATCGATTTCCTATCCAAGATAAGTACATACCCAAGATTATTATAGGCAAACTATTTATTTGCTTAAGAAAGGCCTGCTTAGATTATTTTGATCGACAAGAAAGAACTTAAACATATCAGGATCACTCTGCCAGGCTTCGAGTCTATGGCAAAGCGCCCATTTGAGCAAGGCGGTCCACAGTATGTTGATAATGAAATTCTATTTCATCGGCTGCGTCGTTTTTACCCTGCGCTTGCATTAGTCTCCAACATTGCGGCAACAATCCCACTAGTGTTTTATCGCGAGCAATAGCTCTAGATTTAGTTTGTTCTTTACTGGTTGAGTCTTTTTCTGGTTTGTATGCGGTCCATAGACTAAGTGTTTCTTTGAAGTGTGTTTCTGCCTGTACCGCATCGTCGTCCCCAATCGCATCTGCGCGTGACGTTTCGGCAATGGCTAAGTCTCCGGTTAACAATGCACGATGGGCAATGCCATTATTAGATTTGTCATTACTCATTTTATCCAGATTGTTTTTGTACGAGTCGATGATTGCTTGCAATTCGTCCCGATAGGCATTTCTGCTTTTTTCAGTAAAGACTTGCTTGCCTTCTGCATTTACCACGTAATGACGAGCAGTGAGCATGGTCTGGTTAAGCAATTTTTCTCGTAATACGTTTCCCTGTGCAATTGCTGGTTCCTTTAGTTTTTTACTCAACTCTAGCGCTTCGGTAAAATATTGGTCTGCTTGTTGGCGCTCTTTTATTACTTCAGCCTTTTCTTCAAATCCTCCTTTGGGGCGGGCAAGCGATACAGCATAATTGAAGCAAGCTTCTTTTAAAACTTTGTCTTTTTTAACTGGATCAAGATCATCTGGTAATGTTCCTTGCAAGATGTCAATAGACTGTTTTAAATGCTTCTCTGCATCGGTATAGCGGCCAAGAAACATCTCGTATTGGCCCAAAGATCTAAGATTAACCCCATGCTGCCAGGAAGCTTTTTTCTCTGGTACTGCTTCGTTTTGTTTTATTGCCTCATTAAGTCTTTGAATATTATTTCTAGCTATTGCTTCTGGGTTTCCTTTGCCAGCTGCTAAATCAGCAGGACCTTGTCTAAAAGGGTCATTTGATTCTTTCTCTGGCGCAAACAATTCGTCAAAAAGGCGACGGTGATCATTAGACAATGCTGCTGTGTCGCGCAACGATTTCATTTGTCGGTCAGAAAGTGAGCCTATATCAAAAAAGCTATTATTGACAGCGAAATTTTCAGGAAATGCTGCGCTTTCAGTAATACTGAGCAAATTGAGACTTGATTCCTCAGTTTCTGACTCTGAGGCTCTATCGGATGTTTCTTCTTCTGGCCTGTCATCGAAAATCATAATCTAAACCCTATACAAGTTTGACCAATGTAGCCTCAACGCTAATAACGAAGTCTAAATTGAATAGCAGTGGCTTATTTCATTTAGCCAGAAATTAGTTCAGAATACAACTGGTAATTAGTAAATTTACGGTGTAACTGTAATAAACTTATGGCTGAACGAGAAACAGTAGCAATGAGATGGTGGAATATTCAGAAAAACTAGCTTAATAGGCGTTATTTATAAGGGATCGAAATCATGAAAAGGGTGAATCGCAAAAGCCAAAACTGCTGAGAGGCAGACCAGTGGAGGATTTTCCTATTGAATTTGAATGGTATACCGGAGACTGGGAGCTCCTTTTTGATAGACAGACTGAGCTTGTCAGAACCGATTTGAAACGCGCTCATGTCGAAGGCAGAATGATTATTTTCCAAAGCTGCCCGATTTCTACTGCTGGCGGCGGACATTTCTCTACTAACGTTGACATCGCCGGTGCTGTCGAGCGTAGTCTTATGGCTAAATGGGGTGAGCGTTTTTATATTCTTAACCCATCTAAATATCAAATGGAAACCAAAGAGGGTGTTGGATTAATGTATCAGCACGTTGAAGCTATTAAACGTGAAACTGGCAGAGTAATTGATATTGAGAAATTAGCGCAAGTGGCACCGCCCACTGGTGGCGATTATATGCGCATGTGGACTAAAGTAATTGTGGGAGATGATTTTTATGCTGGCGCCAAACCAATAATTCCTAATACAGGAAATTTGTTTGACGCTTTTTATTTTGTGGGACCGACGGATGTACAAGAATTTTTTCTTGGCGAAGCGCGCTCTTTATCACAAGCAGTAGAAATCTATTTTGCCCGCAAATATACTTTAGACAATCAATTTAAAAATGACTTTGACTGTGTCAATCAAAACGAAGGGTTTTGTCAGTTATTAGATTTGAGCAAGCCAGCAGAAAGTGCCATTTGGAACCAAAGAAGATCAGATTTTTTCCGGTATTATGCCATTAAATCTGGTACTAATTTCAGTCGCGGTAGTCACGACGAATGGAATATAGTTCATTTGATAAATACAAAACGCTTAGCTCATCCTGAAGTGTATGGTCCTGAAGATCAAATAGCCATATACTTTGATGGCAAACAAATTAGCTTAGGCAGTTATCCTACACCTGCCTGGCCTGGTTACGCTGTTTCGCCAATGCCGTTTGCTAAACGCACTTAGTGCTCTTAGACCTTGCTGTAAATTATTTTTTATATTGACCAATTACAAAAGCTTGTGAAAAGTCGTCATTCGTAAAAATCCAAAATTCCTCTTTTTCGCTGAATCGGAAGCTGGAATACTGTAGTAATAACATTTACTCACCCATTCAGTATAAACATGTGGTGGCAATTTTACTGGACACGATTTAGCATCCGCACTTTTTACAGGTACATGTTGCAGTGGTTCGCCCGGTTTAAATGCTCCGTTGGGACCGCCTGGCTGTGGTATAGAAGAGACTTCATAAAAGATTTTATTATCTTGTCTCTGTATGGATCCTCCATAAACGTCCTTGAAAGGTGTTCTAAAAACCTTAGCAAATTCTGATTCAGCGTTTTTTCTATCTTCGCTCGGAAAATAAGATTTTCCACCTACCCATGCCCGCGATAAGTCATCGTTTGTACAAACCCAAGTATCGGCTGGCAATTCTGAATAATATATATTGGCTGGCTGGAAATAACAGTGTGTCATCCATGACTGCCTTTTCTCGCCCAGCATTTCCTTAACAGGATCGATATTGCGAAAATTTCTATTATCTTGGAGGACTAATTTTTCAAATGGCGAGAAAACATCAAAACTAACTCTGCCATGACCAGTGCCCAGTGAAGTAATCAAAACTCTTGATATGGGTGTTTTAAAAACTGATTGGTATTTTGGTTTTATCAATTGAGCAGACATTAATGCGAGAAGAAGGCCGGCTAAAAGAGTAATAAACAGCACTAACACTAAGGCTATCAATATACTCTTTGCAAAGAGCAGAATATTGTTTGTACTATTGTGTAAGTAACACGCTATCGCTTGTTTGTGTAAGTACGGTAAAGTACTTGTCAATAAAATGATGCCAACAATGAACAAAATCCAGAGAGTCATGAAATCTATATTCATTCTTAAAGATTAAAGCTCCTGGTTATGACAAAACTATGTAGAACTAAGAGCAAAATCTATAAATGCTTGTTCAGGATCGGTAGAAACAAGTTTGACTTTTATTTTGTCTCCCACGTCCAAACCTTCTTCGCCCTCTACAATTTTACCTTCTACCGGTGGTTTGAATATTCGTACAAAAGTGCCACCATTTGTTACACCGGTAACTATGCCCTGATAAGTCTCGCCTATATGTTTACTTAAGAGGACTGCAGCAGCAACTTTTTGCATAGTGCGTTCCACCTTTTTAGCAGCATCTTCTCTTTCCGTGCAATGGGCTGCTATTTGATTGAGCTCATCTAGTTTATAAGGCTGTGCTTGTTTGTCCATTGCTGCCTTAAGTAATCTTTGCATGATTAAATCGGGGTAGCGGCGATTGGGTGCGGTTGCATGGGTATAATCGCGCACGGCTAAAGCAAAGTGTCCTGCGTCTTTCTGTCCAGGAATTTCTACCACGTACTGGCCGCGCCCTAGCAGTTTAACGATAGTCAAGGATAAATCAGGAAAACGCTCTGGATCAGCTTCTTTGCGCTTCAATAAAAATAAGGCCAAGGCTTTAGCATCAGGTTCAGCCGGTAAGCTTTCACCATGGGCAGTAGCTACTTGTACTATTTTGTCCCAACGTTCTGGTGTTTTTACTATGCGTCTGATGGATGGGATCTTATTTTCTTCTAAAGAATGTGAAACAGCGATATTGCTAACAACCATAAAATTTTCAATTAAATCTCTGGCCGAATTATCTTCTACGAGTTCTAAATCTAAAACTTCTCCTTTAACAGCTATGGGAATGGCTTCTATGGTGGACAAATACAAAGAGCCTTGCTCTTGGCGCTTTTTATAAATAAGTTGTTTGACTTTACATTGTAAAAGAAGTTGTTCAGCCAAACCGCTTATACTGTTAATTTGCTCTGGCGGGTTGCCACCACCCGTAAGCCACGTACCCACTGTTTTGTAATCAAGCTTTGCCTTATTACGTACTAAGCCCTTATAAACATCGCTTTTTATGATATCGCCTTTAGTATCAACCACTAAATCAATGATAATTGCCTCTCTGTCCTTATTTGCCACCAATGAAGTGAGATCAAATGACAACTCATCAGGTAGCATTGGATAAGTGACAATGCCGGTATAAACAGAAGTAGTATTGTTGTAAGCATGTTTGTCTATAGCCGAATCCGTAGCGACAAAAGAATCAACATCAGCGATGGCCACCATTGTTCTTACGTTACCATCTTCAAGGCGTTGGCAATACTCTACTTGATCCAAATCTTTTGAATCAGGATTATCTATCGATGACCAAAGTAGTGAGCGTAAATCTTTGGCAGATGGTTGAGGCTTATGATCTTTACTTGTAATTGATTGTATTTCTTGCTTAACAGCGCTCTCGAAATCAGGTAAAAATCCACCTTTAAGCATCTCTGTGTGTGCGCGGGCAACCAAATCTAAGTTGCCACCAATACTTGTAGTGGACGAAATTTTGTTGACTTTATTTGACATGGCCGTTTGGATTCCCTTGCTGAAATGGAATTTAAATCAGACAATCGATTTCAATTACTTTATCTTTTATCTTTAATACATTACACTCAATTATAGAGCAAATAGCAAATACTACTAATATTGGATTAAGACCCCCTCAAAATCATATTCAGACTTGGTAAATTATTGCAAGTTAGTTATCATGAACAGATCTAGCCTAATAGCAAGGCAGGCTATGCACAAGTATTTTGCCGACAATTCAAGTACATGGACAAAGTGCTATCTTTATTACATATGGTAAACAATGGTCTATTTTTTACATGCGTCTTTGTCCTGGTAATAATAGGTCTCATTGCTTTAGTGCGACCCTTATGGGTATGGAAAAAATTAGCGATTAAGGCCATGCAAGCCTATATGAAAGGTAATCATTCAAGTGCCTTAGCATTAAGTACCAGTGCCATCAAATTAAATTCCAAAGCAAGTTTGCCTTATAGTATCCGTTCTCTTGCCTACACTGCTCTGGGCGAATTTGATTTGGCTATCAGTGACGCAGATAATGCAGTAAAATTTGCATCTAATTCTTATGAAGGCTATCACAGTCGTGCGTTAGCTCTATCGCGTCTGGGAAAGCATGAGGAATGTATAGATGATCTTACCAAGGCGCTTAATACTCAGGGCTTTGAGTCGCCTCCCAACCCAGGAGTTTTATACGATTTAAGAGCTTTAGAATTTTATGAAATTGGCAATTTTAAAGCTGCCCGTGCCGATTTTGATTTGGCAATTAGGCTGATGCGTAATTCCGGTTCATCTTATTATGGTAGAGCAAAAGCGCTCATGCGGCTGAATGAAAATGAACTGGTGCTTAGCGACCTAGGTAAGGCTATACAGTTTGGGGACGCCAGCGTGCAATTAGCTGCTCTCAATGACCGCATAAAAATCTTTATGGATACCAATCAACTAGAGAAGGCATTGCCAGACCTTAGCGAAGTTATTGCCCGTTCGGTCAATGATGCAGATGCACTGGCAAATAGAGCCAAAGTTTATTCTTTCATTGGCGAATACGAAAAAGGGCTTGCCGACGTTAGTGCGGCCATTGAGATTTGTCCAGAGCGATGCTCTTTATATATTTGTCGGGGCAAAATGTACCTTGATAAAAATATATTTGCCCATGCAGTGTCAGATTTTTCTGAGGCTATAAGAATAGATCCTCGTTTAAAAGAAGCCTATTCGTTGCGGGCCCAGGCATATACTAAGTTAAAAGCTTTTTCGAAAGTAAAAGATGATTTGACCATGCTCTGCCAATTGGATCCCAATGCCTGGATTTATGAAACTCGCGGCGTAATCCTAAGCAATGAGCATAAATATGAGCAGGCTATTGCAGATTTTACAAAAGCTATTGAGCTAGGTGGCAGTTCAAACAAAGTGTATAACTATCGAGCGATTGCTTGTATACACACTAAGCAGTACGAACAAGCTCTTTCTGACTGCAATATGGCACTAGAATTAGATTGTGCTGATTCCAATCTTCACGCTATTCGAGCAAGAATATATAGCGAAATGGGAGAATATGATCAATCTCTGGCGGCAGCGGAAACTGCTTTAGAGCATGATCCATCTTCTGCTCTAGCTCATGGCATAAAAGCGCTTTCTTTGTTGAAATTAGGGCAAGCAGCAGAAAGCTTGCCATGGGTAAACAAAGCAATCGAATTGGATGACAGTTTTGGTCTTTTTTATCGCACGCGCGCCCTTGCTTATGTTGACTTAGGTCAACTCGAGCGGGCCTTGAATGAATTAAACCTTGGTATTAGCAAAGCGCCTGACGAAGCAGAATTGTTGCGTTATCGTGCCGAAATCTACGATAAACTAGGCAGATTGGACTTTGCGGCTGAAGACAGGGAAAAGTTGGCAGAGCTGAACTATACTAATCAGTAAGCATTTATTAGTCGGAGTTAATATTAAGCGCGGCTCGTCGTCAATTAGATATTTCTTCTGAATAAGTTTCGATAATAATAGTGGTTGCACCCTGAATTCTTAATTCATCTTGCTGTAGCGAAAACTTTGCCGTTTCTAGGTCTGCAACGGCTTCTTTATCTTCTTGGACAGGCATAGCCTTAAGCATTTTTGCAATTTCTATTGTCATGAATAAATCTTCTAAAGCATCATGCGCTCCGGCAGTATTGATGCCAAAATACTCGGCCACGCTGGCTAATTTGAAGTTGGGTAAACCCGAATTGTTACCTAATCTGCGTTTAGCGCAGGTGTATATATCTAACCATGGGACTTGATATGGTGCATTTATATTATTTTGTCTGTTCCACATTAAAGCCAGAAATTCAAGGTCGAATTGGCAGTTATAGCCCGCAAATCTGCCTGTTTGTCCTCTCAAGCGGGCAAACTGGTGCAAAGCGGCGGCAACGGACTCCTCTTCGGGTGCGTTTTGCAAGTCGTGCCATTTTAATTGGTTTATAGACAGTGCATATTCTGTTATTTCTAGTTCGGGATGTGGCTTTAGATAGCTCATGAAATAACCTTGTGTCTTAAAGTCCAAATCGGTTATTACAGCTGCTATTTGCAAAATAGAATGTTTGGTAGGATACAATCCTCCTGTTTCCAGGTCTACAAATAGATAGTGGTCATTGTTCGCATTGGTATGATATTGAGAGAAGCCTTCTGTATCGTCCTTGGTCATTTACTGCTCCTAATTGTGACTTTCGGTCAACTTTCTTTTTGATATTATCGCCTTAAACGGTGGTATGAATGGGAAATATCCCATTTACTAGTAAGTTATTATCTTGTACTAAGCATAAATATTAGCTAAACTAGGTACAATTGTTGATCGCAACTTATTCAATACCTGCTCAGTCTGTCTCTATTACTCGGATTTTTGCTAAAAACTTATTGACACCAGATTCAGTGTATAGTCTAATTCGGGCTGTTGGTCGGAGAAAAAACGCCCCTTGCGCATTAAAGAAATCGAACTTGACAACTTTAAATCGTTTGGTAAGCACACTGTAGTGCCCATACTAGGGGGCTTTACGACCATATCAGGACCAAATGGCTCTGGTAAGTCGAATATCATTGATAGCTTATTATTTGCCCTTGGCTTATCTTCTACGCGGTCGATGCGGGCAGAAAGGCTTCCTGACCTCTTAAACAATTTGAGTGGACGCAACGACGCCAAAGTTACTGTGCGTTTCACTAATGACGCTGGTGAAGAATTAGAAGTAACCAGACGTATCAAAGTAAAAGAAAATAGCTATAACAGCACGTATGTATTAAATGGTAAGGTAACTACGCTTACGGATATACATGACGCGCTGATGAAATATAACGTCAGCCCGACTGGCTTTAATGTCATTATGCAAGGAGATGTCACAGGCATTGTTACCATGTCAGGCACTGAGCGGCGTAAAATCATTGACGAGTTGGCTGGTGTAGCAGAATTTGACAGACGCATTGAGCAGGCTAGAAATGAGCTCGAAGCAACCGCCAATAAGATAGAAGAACAAAAGATTATCTTAGGCGAAATAGTCACTCGTCTGGAAGCCTTGCGCATAGACCGCGATCAAGCACTTAAATATTTAGCTCTTAAAGACGAAAAAGAAGCCAAAGAAAAGGAGCTCATTTTTAGTCGCTATCAAGAACTAGAAGCAACAATCGCCAAAGAGAAGCAAGAATTAGACAAACTAAAGGCTAAAGAAGTTGAGCTAGCAATAAATCTTGAATCGACTGAATTAGGCTTGCTCAGCTTGCGAGCAGAAATGACTCGTATAGATCAAGAGATAAAAGAGAAAGGTGGTAATGAGCAATTATTGTTACGGCAAGAATTAGAAAACACCCGCGGTGAATTAACACGTGAAGACAATAAGCTTTCTAATTTAAATGCCGTCATTGAAGAAAAAAACAAATTGGCTAAAAACCTCACCAGCCAAATAAGAAGCATTGAAAAACATATTAATGAGTTAAAGAAACAGAACAAGCAACATTTAGCTGACAAAGAGGCTGTAGATGTTGGTCTTATGGAGAAGCAAGGTGTATTTCAAGCAGTCATGGCTGAAATCGAAATGCTGAGACAAGAAAAGGACCGCTCTTCAGACAAAGTAACGACATTGCACCTTGATTTGCAAAAGCTGCAAGATCAAAAGCATAAAATCGAATTGCGCCAAGCAGAACTGCAATCGAGACGCACTCATTTGGAAAACGAAAGCAAAGGATCCAGAGATAGATTATCTACTATGCTCGAAAAATCCTTTGGTCTAAAGTCCATGGTTGCCTCACTGGAAAATTCTTTTCAGGATCAAGAAGCTATAGTGCTGGGCATGGAACGTGGTGTCAAGCAATTGGATGACGAGATAGAATCTACCGTCCAAGAAATCGAATCTAAGAGACTAGCCCTTGAGTCCATAAACAAGCGCATTGTCCAACTAGAAACAACCAAAGAAGTAGTTGGTGAGTCTGGCTATGGTCGAGCCATTGAATTTTTACTTTCTAAAAAATTAACCGGACTACATGGCACCATAGGTCAATTAGGCAAAGTAGATAGTCAATACGAAAGAGCCCTAGAAATAGCTATTGGTGCCAAACTAGGTCACTTAGTGGTTGACGATGATGAAGTTGCCCAGAAGGGTATTGAACTGCTTAAAAAGCACCAGGTAGGCCGAGCAACTTTTATTCCGCTCAATAAAATTTCCGTTCAACCCCCGGGACTTTTACCCAATCATGCTGGTGTAATTGACTTTGCCTATAATCTTGTCGATTTCAATCCTAAATTCACTAAAGCTTTTCAATATGCTTGCGGACAAACAGTAGTGGTGCAGAACATAGATGTTGCTCGGCGATTGATAAACCATGTCAGGATGGTAACTCTGGAAGGCGAATTATTTGATAAATCTGGAGCAATGACTGGCGGCAATGAAAAGTCTAAGTTGCATTTTACAAGCAAAGGCGAATCGGATCTGGTTGTAGTAAAGCAAACTGCTGCTAGCTTGAGTGAGCAAATAGTTGGCTTGCAAGAAACCCTTAAAGAGTTAAAGGTCAGTGCCCAAGAGGATAAAGATAAGTACAATACGACCCGCACTCAATTTGCCCAACGGCAGTCGGAACTAGAAGAACGTCGTAAGCAGCTTATCGATTTAGAAAAAGACATGGAAGCGGCCAAACCGCAATTGCGCAAGCATGGCGAAGAAGTAGAATCCATTGATGCCGAATTAGAATCAATGGTCAAATCTATCAGCGATGTAAGTAAACAAATAAGTGAGATTGAAGACACTCTCCAAAACACTTTGGGTGAAGGTAATAGATCTAAGCTAGATAAACTTGTGCAAGAATCAGTTGATTTGCGTAGTGAAATTGAAAATATCGAAAGAGAAAAGCTTGAAATTCAACGCTTAGTTGATAAGGGAGAAACTGAAGCGCAAGTTGAGGCCAGCAATCAGACAGCTTTGAACACGCAGCTTAATGCTATTAACCAGGAAATAGTTGGTTTAAGTGAACAAAAGCCGCAATTTGAAGAGAATATCAAGAGATTCCACGAAGCTATTGCTTTGATGGAAAGTAAAGTGAAAGAATTATCGACCGAATTGGAAGACTTGCGTCAAGAAAAAGAAAAGGCTCACGAAGCAGTAACAGCAGGGGAAATTAAGCGCACTAAAATTGAACAAGACTTGCGTCACTTGGGAGAACAAGAGCAACAACGTAAACTACGTCAATATGATTTATTGAAAGAGCTTACCGCCATTCAAGAGCAAATAGAAGCAATTAAAGCTGCTAATCCTGACTTTCAGCCACTGTCACAAGCTAATGTCGAACAGCTTAAAAATCAAGTGGAAAAATTAGAGCGGCGTATGCGTGCCTTGGAACCAGTCAATATGAAAGCGCTCGACGAATACAATATTGCTGAAGAGAGACATAATGAATTGCAAACCAACATTGATGTTTTACTCAACGAAAAATGCGAAGTTGAACAAAAAATTGCTGGATTTGACGAGCTTAAAAAGCGCACTTTTATGGAAGCCTTTGATGCAATTAATACTAATTTCCAAGAAATATTTGCTGAATTATCTCGTGGTCACGGACGTTTAGAACTAGAAAATCCCGAAACACCATTTACCGGCGGTTTAATTATTCGGGCTCAACCACGCGATAAGAAAATGCAACGGATTGAAGCTTTGTCTGGTGGTGAAAAATCGCTAACCGCATTATCCTTCGTCTTTGCTTTCCAGAGATACGCTCCGGCTCCATTTTATGCCTTTGATGAAGTGGATATGATGTTGGATGGCTCAAATGCAGAACGTTTGGCTAAAATGGTCAAAGCACAATCCGCCAGTGCACAATTTGTTGTCGTAAGCTTGCGTCGTCCGATGATTGAAAACGCCGATCATGCTATTGGCGTTTCTTTAAGATCGGATGGATATTCCAAAGTAGTGGGCATTCAAGAGATCAAACTGCCTACAGAAGAAGAATTAGCCGCTCAAGAAAGCGAAAAACAAGCGGTCACCGCTTAGTATGATCCCCCTAAAAAATTCCCCTAAATTTATCCCTAATTAATCATGGCCAGTATGCTAGAAAATAATACGGACAATGGAGATCAAAGAATTCAGCTGCTAAAGCAAGCATCTACTAGTGCGCAGTCTATTTCATTGTCTGCAGCCTTAGAGGTAGCCGGCGGTATCGAATTTATTGTTCAACTAGCTGAGAAAGGTGAAATTGACCCTAAAGACGTCGATATTATTTATGTAACTGACAAATTTTTACAAGCCATAGCTGCTGCTCCCAAAGAGAATTTGCGACAAAGCGGCAAAGTGATCTTTCACGCTTCAGTTCTTTTGAGAATGAAAGCAGAGGCGTTGTTGGCCAACAAGTCTTTGACCAATGTAAGCGATGATTATTTGGAATTTGACGAAGACGGTGGCGAGTTTATTTATGATTCAGATAAAAATCTAATTGCTAGGCAAATCACTTTGGTGGACCTGGAAAAGGCTCTTATTCGTCGAGTGGCGAACAAAGCTAATAGACCGCGCAAAGTCACTCTAGACGAATTGATTGCTGCTCTAAGAGAAGCCGAGCGCATTGAAAAATTACGTGTGGAACGTGCTCCAAAGGTGCGGATTCAAATGGATGGCATGCATGCTATCAATGACGTAGACGATATCTTAGATTTAGCGCATGATGAAGGAATTGAGGTAACGATTGATAAAGTAGAACGAATCTTGATAAATCAGTTTTTGCCGGGACAAAGTCTGGGTTTGCTAGACCTGGTGGTGAGACTTGGACAAAAATCAGACTGGGTGGACGCATTTCTAGCTGTATTATTTTTAGCGAATGCCGGTAAAATAACTCTTGAGCAAGAGTCCTTTTATGGACCACTGAGCATAATGCGCATGAACGAAATCAAAGAGGCTAACAATTTGACTAAACAAATGGAGGCTTCATGAGCTTAAAATCCCGGGTTGAGGCAGTATTATTTCTGACCGATAAACCAGTGGTAGCGGCTGTAGTGGCTAAACTGGTTAATGAAGATGTGCAATTGGTTAGACAGGCGATAATGCAACTCATTTATGATTATGAGCAGCGCGACTGTGCTTTAGAAATATCAGATGATGATGACGGCTATATGATGCAGGTTAAAGATGAGTTTGCCAATCTGGCCAATGATTTGGCGCCCATTGACTTACCTGTAGCTGTTGTGCGTACTCTATCTGCTATAGCTATAAAACAACCGGTAATGCAATCAGAGATTGTACGCATCCGTGGGGCGGGCGCCTACGAACACATAACTACATTATTGGAAAAAGAACTAATCACTAAGAAAGAAGAAGGCAGATCTCATTTGCTCAGTACTACAAAGAAATTTCAAGAATATTTTAGACTTTCACAAGATGCAAAGGCATTGCGTAATCAACTTAAAGATCAGGATAAGGAAGTAAAACTGGATGAGCTTGACCAGCAGTTGGAGCTACCGCTAGAAAACGAATTAGCGCTTCAATCTGTTGGCACAGAAATTACGCCTAAGGCAATGCAAACAGAAATAGACGCTGTGGAAGGTACAGTAGATCCAGAGACTGCTTCAATCGAAAATGAAGCAATCAATCAGAGTGAAACTACTGCGCCTAATGTAGCTGACTGGTCGGATAATGAGGAAGAAGCGGTAAGTATTGACACCAATGGCGGTTCATCCGATAAAAAGCCTCAAGCAAACGATAATATGCATTCAACAGATAATCACTTTATGGCAGCGCCCACATCGATTAGTTAAACAATGACTTCTATAAAAGCAGCAGCAATTTTAGTCGCCGCTGGACAAGGCGAACGACTTGCTAGTATTACTGGCGGCACGCCGAAGCAATTTATTCGACTAAGCCAAATACCACTGTTTATTTGGTCTTTAAAAACATTAGTAAAACATCCGGCGATAGAAGAAGTATTGGTAACCGTACCACCCGATTGGTTTGAAAGATCCAGTAAATTGATAACGGAATTTTTGCCTGAATTTGAGCCCAATATTTCTCTGGTTGTAGGGGGAAATACACGTCAGCAATCTGTTCACCTGGCTCTGGAAAAGTTTGCTAGTGCAAATAATCAACCTAATTACATTTTTGTGCACGATGCGGTGCGCCCGTTTATTTCAAGCTCTATTATTGATCAGATCTTGAAGGAGCTTGAAAAAGGTAATTCGGTTACTCTAGGCATTCCTTCATCTGATTCAATGAAGACATTTGAGCAAAAAATAATTTTGGAAGACTTGGATCGCAGCAAATTTGTACTTGTCCAAACTCCACAAGCAGCCAAATTTAGCCTGCTACTGGCAGCTCATCGCGCTGCCAAACTTGAACAAACTCAGAGCACCGATGATGCATCCATAATCAAAGCTTATGGTGCGGACGTTACGATATTATCCGGCAACAAGCTCAATTTTAAAATAACCGAACCCGAAGACTTGACGATGGCTAAGGCTCTAATAGAACATAATGGCTGGTCAGCTGGCAACATAGCTATCTTGACTTAAGAGCTCAGTTTCTGAAAGCTATATGCTGTCCAGACGCACAGCACATATAAGGTTGCTCACAAAAAACGACAATAATGATACCGGTTAAAATGCCAGGTACAAATTTATTGCTGGTCAGTCAGGGTAATAAAAGCTATCCTTAGCAGCAATTGTTGATAATAAGATTTGCCAATTGCAGAAGTGCAAAGCAAACACTACAATTGCAGTGCTAGGAAAATACAAATTTTCACTTGAGGATATCTCTTGAAATCGAATAGTATTAATTGGCGTTTAGTGTGGCAATTTGGCACTATGCTCTGTATTTCTATGGCTGTATGTTTCTATGTTCAAATGAACAGTTGGAAGATGTCTGGCGACAGCGAAAAAGTAACGGCCGAACAGTTTGCCAGCTTTTATTTAGCCACACCAGGCTATAAGCTAGATAATCTAAGAGGTTGGGGCACTTGCAGTTATTCTGAAACACTTCCTAAAGGCTACATATATTTTGATTGCGATGAAGCTCCAATTTTGAATGATGCCAATTCATATGAAACTGGTGGAGATTCTATTGCTCTCACCGATAAATTTTTGCAGCAATTTGGTAAGAATGCCTATGCTCTTCTACATTCCGATGATGTAATCTGTCTGCGTATGAAAGAGGATACAGCAATATCCAGACGCTTCCTTTTACATAATCGCAAAACAAAACAATATTTTTTCGCCCGCTTATAAAGCATAAGCTTGTCTGAAAGCATCACCAAAAACCTAGTAAAAGTTGCTTCAACACAGGGATTCGTGAGATATTTGTGAAATGCAATATTCTAAATTTTTTGGGTATATATAGATGTTAGAAGGCATTCGGCTTGCAGTGTCTTGAAATCACTCAAAATTATAGTGCAGAGGACGAAAAACTTTTTAAGGACAAATCATAATATTGCGTGGCGTTAGGGGTAAACCGGTACTTCATAACATCTTACGGAGCGGTTACCATGCAGTACATAGTCAGTAGACAAGGTCAAATCACCAATTTTAGAAGACAGCGCAAAACCAGTGGTGCAACTCTGTTTTTAGTTGTAGCTTCGTCTTTTTTAGTCCTTTTAGTAGGAGTTTGTGTATTCTGGCTTGTCTCCTTATTTGGTGGCAACCACGAACTCGATAGTGCTACCGATGCTGGTACTCTTGCAGCCGCGCACTCCATAAACTCGATTTGTCTCCAGGACAACGAAGCAACAGATGCTACTATAATTCCGTCTGCATTTGTATATTATGGAGTTGATAGCTCAGGTAATTTTCCTATAGGCTTCAATACCCAGGGGCAACCTATCAATGCTGCCAACCAAGTAATAACCAAATTTTATTATAATTCCAATGCGTATAATATGTGCGCTTGGGTAACTCTATTGGCTTGTATGCGCGCAGCCAAGGATAATTCGCCGACAGCTATTGCTGCTGCCAATAATTTATGTGTCTGTTTATCCAAATTTTCAATAACTCTAGCAGCCGATATACAAAGAAGCGCTATTCTCAGCAATAATTTTGCGACTATAGCCAATAATAATTCAACTGATGAAATGCCCGGCCATTTCTTTGGCCAACATCCCCAAGTTAATTTACAGCATATGAGACTTGGTTGCTACGTGCCACAAAAGCAACCGTCAACAAATATTTATCTACCAAATAATGTTGTTAGTCAATTTCCGCAAGCCTGGTTAAACATAATAGAATCTGGTGCTCAATCAAATAATGGTTTGCCTCTTTTAAGGGGCGGACAGCCAATATTTGTTTCCAGTTTCTCTAATGCATTGCAAGGCGCCATCACATTCATCCCTGTTCCTGCTAGTATGCCGCATCTCATTTCTACAAATGCGTTTGATGGCAATTACACCAATACTTTGAATGGTCCTGTCGTCTACCCGATGGGGCCTATGCCTTATGGCCTCGCGCCTCCTTTCCCCTACAATTCAGTCGAGACAACTTCAGATTGCACCAAAGTTAATGCTGTGGCAAATGCTGCAGTATCTTCGATTGCTGTAAGCAATGCTATCGCTGGCGCTTCGCAATATCAGGCCAGTGCATTATATGGCTATATGCGCATAATCAATGGCATAAAGGGTCAGGATTTTGCTCAATTAATGCGTGCCATCACTCCAGGTGGTTATTCAAATATTCCTCTGAATGCCTCTACTAATCTAGCTTTTCAAGCCAGAGGCACAAGCCTATACGATATATTTTCATGGACTGATGGTACTAAATATTTGGCTGTTGCCACCGATAGCCATAACAATACACTGCAAAATATCAGGAATTATCCGGGTTATCCTAATTGCGATCTTTCAGCAGCTTTTGAGAGTGCTAGTGCTCAGCAAGCTAATCCTCCTACCACAAATTTTGGAGGATTGATTGATAATCTGGCTTTTAACCCAGGTGCGGATCCGCTCGATAACCCACCAAATTCAAACATTCCTTACCCTAACAATACAACTTCTAACGCAGCCACCGCAGTTATGCCATTTATTTTTGCCTGCAAAGAAAGTGACACGTCTTTAGCTTGGATAATGCGAATATTTGGAAGCTGGGCTGAATACAATAATTCTTATATACCGAACCCCACTGCGAAACAAAAAAAATCGCTAGATTCTTTAAATCGTGATCCGTCCAAAGACCCGATTGTGCTTCTGTACAATTATTATGTCAGCCTTAACCAAACAGCAGAGGCAGCGAGATATAAGGGAGAAACCGCGGCCAGTCTCTATAAAAAAGGTGTCAATGGCACTTATGTCTTGCACGAAGGACGCGCAACAGGACATCATATGCAAAGAATGACTATTGGCACCGCCCTTAACATTCGGGGCGTATATCTAATAAATGATTCTTCGCAGAATTATCAAGAAGGTGCGCCTTCTTGGACAAATTCAATAATACCGTGTGTTTGTTCTAATTATGGTTTTACTTGGCTGCCCGCCTGGTTGGGTGGAAATAAAACTACATTCTCGCCTATTGAATATGCTAAGGCTCAGGTCTGTTGTATATTTGGTGGCGTAGGGATTTATTCCAATCCAGTAGTTGTGCCAAGTGCGCCGGGATACATATATCTTCCTATGGCCGCTTTTAGTGCAGGCAATTCCAATCCCTTAAACCAATCTCAAAGTTCGGGAATGAAAGACTTTCTTGGGGCCCCGCCGGGAGGATTTTCTAGTTACGGCTGGCCTAATATGCCCAGCCCTGGTGGTCCTTTTTTATCAACCAATAGTAATAATAGTCTGGATGTTTTAGACCACCATCCCTGGTATAGTGTGGCGACTGTCAATGCTTTTGAGCAGTTGGGATCGCCTTTCCAATACTTGTACGATATAAACGTTCTCATGAATAACGGTCAATTTAACGCCGGCGGCAGTCTCAATCAAAATTTGGTAGGCATCATGAACGAGATGCTAAACGCTGTGCATTTAATGAATCCAAATCGTTCAATGCAGGACTTAGTCAAAGTGCTGAGCCAGAATACCTTAGATGTGGGTCAGGAGTATTATGTTTATGATACCAATCAAGGGTTAGTGCTCTCTTCTACTCTGCCGTTGACATATGGTACGCCGGGTACTGCAGATAGCCCAAATAGTGTAATGCAGTATTATACTACCTACTCAATTACGGGCGGTTGGGTCAGAGATGATTCAAAAGCATCTACAAAAGAAAGTCTGTTAAAATCTTGCATAGACACAGCAGCAAATGGTGCGTTAGCCGGTGACGCTGGGCTTCATGATTGTCCGTATAGAGGTATAGCGCCTTTTCCTGGTAATCCAAATGCAGATGGCCATATTTATGCTGAGGATATGGCACAATGGACACCTGGTACTGGAGCTGCCAGTAGCAATTACGGCGATCTGAATTTTTTCGAATCCGTAGGACCCAGTATGCAATTCAGCTCAATAAATTAGATGGAGAAAATCAATTATTTTCTTACAATAAATAAGTTAAGCATCTATTCAAAGCTTAAAATTGAATTGCCGGAAAAATAGAAATCCCAAAGGGTATGTCTTGAGATCTAATAATATTAGATGGGCGTTTGATTTGGCAATATGGCTCAATTGCTTGTATTGTTATCTTTTGCTCGCTTATAAGGAACGGCTGGTCTGTGCATAAGCTTATTAAAATCATAATTACTTCGATTGTGGTGATCCTTATTTGTCTTTCGATTTGGCTAGTTCTCAAGGCTGTGCTTCACTTTAAATCATCGGCAGGAAATAAGGATCTTGTCCAACGGGGTGATTCCGGCGAATCATATTATATGCACGGCTGCGAAAATCTCAATTTTATAAGCGTTTACCGTAAGATCTCTAGATCAGATGCGAAAATGTTGGCAGAATTGGCACGGCATAATGACTTAGCGGAAAAGGATTTTTCAAAGGCTATAGAATTAATTCCAGACTGTGCTAATGCCTATTGGAAGCGTGGATGTTGTAGACGCAATCGCTGGCGCTGGTATGGTAAACCTGCGGACAATTTAGCTGCAATAGCTGACTATAAAAAGGCAAATGAATTAGCACCGACAAGCACCGAGGTTCACTATAGTCTCTTGCGGGCATATTTGAGTAGCGGAGAAGGGCAACTTGCTAAACAAGAATTTGAGATGGTGATGAAGCTAGATCCTGATTGGCGGAGTAGAAAAGATTTAGAAGACGAGATGCAAAAATATGGTCAACAGTATTAATGCGAGATTATTAAATGTTTGAAAGATTTACCGAGAGCGCTATTAGAGTCATTATGCTCGCGCAGGAAGAGTCTCGTCGTCTCAGTCATAATTTTGTCGGTACAGAACAAATTCTGCTTGGGCTGATAGCCGAAGGTCGAGGAACAGCTGCTCTGGTGCTAAGACATGCTGGCGTTACTCTTAAACACACTCGTATGGAAGTGGAAAAAATTATAGGACAAGGTTCGGATTTTGTGGTGGTGGAAATACCGTTTACTCCCCGCGCTAAGCGGATTCTAGAGTTATCATGGATGGAAGCAAGTCGCTTAGGTCATGCTGCCATCAATACAGAACATTTGCTCCTTGGTTTGCTCAAAGAGACAGAAGGAGTCGCTCCTCGCGTTTTGGAGAATTTAAACATCGACTTAGCCAATTTGCGCTTGCAGTTAATTGAGGCTATGGGTAAACAGGCCAGTGATTTATTTACTCCACTGCCGGCCAATCCTTCCTTTCCTATATTCCCAAGCAATACCACCGGAATTATGCTTAGCTCTAATATTAGAGAGGAAGTATTCAACTGGTACAGTCCAGATGCTATCGTTGTTATTCAACGGGCAGGGGGTGTTGCCGAAACTGCTGGCAGCAAAGAAATAGGTATTGAACACTTATTTCTTGCTCTTTTGCGAGATGAGAGTTTGTCAGATATTTTGCTCTCAGCAGGGCTCACTTTGGGTCAAATTCGTGAGCGAATTTTCAAGAGCCTGCAAATTGATGATACCACTCCCTCTCAGTCTTTACCCTTTTCTGCCTCAGCACAAAAAGCGCTTGAGGGCGCCTGGCTGGTAGGGGTGGAGCAGGCTATTTGCTGGATCACCAAAGAATGCATCATGTTAGGACTCTTGCGCCAAGACGGCAGCGTAGTTCTTGAGGCAATAAAAGATCTTGGTGGCGATTTGCCTAAAATTCGCCAATCTTTGCTTGAGTCTTTGCGATCTACTGAGAAGACTATTGCAGAGCAAACTGATATGGACAAAGTAAAGTCGGCTAAGCCAGTGGGAAAACCCTTAGGTTATACTGGACCATCCTATGAACCCCTTAGTGCTGTTCGCAAATGGCTAATAGTCTGGCTGCTGGCATTGGTTTTAGTGGTTTGTCTTGTTGCAACATTTAGCTCAGTTTATCTCTTCGGTTCCAGTACTTTTGACTATGGCACCGGTACGGTCAATTTCATCAGCACATGCTTTTGGCTTGGAGTAATCGCCCTGGTGATTTTGGGTTCTACTTATGGGAGAAAAAGCGAACTGTTTCTAGTATAAAGCTATGCAAAATCTTTCCTTTGCACGGACCGTTATTATCAAGATCATTTTTAGCCTTCATTATATATGGACTTATCTGCTCGACTGTGCTTTTTTCCACTCGCTTGCTGCCATCACTTCCTCTGGAGCTGTTTATGGGCATTTGCGCATTAATACTGCTCGTGATTCTGTTATTCCCTACTTCCACAGTTATTGGTGAGTCGATGCAACCAACTATTCTTTCAGGAGATGCTCTCATCGGCGAAAGAATAAGTAAATTAACGCATTCTCTTTTCAGACGCGGTGATATAGTGTCTTTTCGAGTAATCGAAGAAATGATTAAATTTATACCCCCAGCTCTTTTAGTAAGTATTTCTGAGTTTAGTATTTTTCCCCAGCTAACCTTTAAACTTCATGGTATTCATCTCAACAAACGTATAGTAGGACTCCCTGGAGAGCGCCTAGAAATTAGAGAAGGACAGCTCTACATTAATGATGATCCAATAAAAGAAAGCTGGGCCAGTGGTTTAAACTATGAGCTGAAAAAGCTCAAAGATATTGGTTACTTGGACTATCGGCCATTTCTCAATAGTGAAGAACCAATAGTGGTGCCTGCTAAGCATTATTTTGTTCTTGGTGATCATCACACACCCGCCAATGTAGACAGTCATATGTTCGGCTTCGTCAATTATAAAGCAATACGCACTCGGCAAAAATGGATATTTTGGCGCATGGGTAAATTTCATTTCGTGCGCTTAGGAAACAATCAGAGCTAAGCGGATAAATCTTTTATGAGTAGTTAGAGAAAAAATGAGAATGACCAATGTTTGACCGATTCACACAAGACGCTATCAAGGTTATTATGTTATCCCAAGAAGAAGCCCGGCGCATCGGTCATTGTCGTGTAGGTACTGAGCAGATTTTGTTGGGACTAATCAGACAGAATGAAGGCATTGCTGCCGAAAAACTGAAGCAGGCTGGTGTAAGCCTTAAATCAGCTCGCATAGAGGTAGAAAGAATGATTGGCCGCGGTCCCGGTAATTTGACTGTTGAAATCCCTTTTACCCTGCATGCCAAGCGGTTATTGCAATTATCCTGGGACGAGGCGTGCAGGCTTAAACACGATTACATAAGCCCTGACCATCTTCTGCTTGGCACTCTGCGCGTAGGAGAAGGAATTGCTTGCACGGTTTTAAAAGCATTGAATGTAGATCTGCCCAAATTATATTCGGAGGTTAATCAAGCTATTGGTGGATCAGCAAGTGATCTTTTCACTGACTCCTCTACCAAGCCCTGTACAACTTTGTTTCCGACCAATAGTGCCAGCCTGTTCAATGCCGCTAGTCAAATGGAAGAACCATTTAATCGATACAGTCCTGATGCCATATTGACTATGCAAAGAGCCTGGGGCATAGCAGAAACATTTGGTAGTAACGAAATAGGCATTGAACATCTATTTTTAGCTGTATTGCGAGACGATGCTTCAGTGTTAAACGCCTTGCGTTCAGCCGGACTCAATCTCGGTCAAATCAGGCGACCAGTTTTTAAGAACATTATGCCTGGTGATACCAAGCCCACCAAATCTCTGCCATTTTCATCTGCCGCCCAAAAGGCTCTTGAAAAAGCTTGGGCAGAAAGCGTTGAAAACAAACAGAATTTACTGACAAAAGAATGTGTCTTTCTAGGGCTTTTGGATCAGCAAGATGGACTTGTATTTGATGTGATGAAAGATCTCAATGCTGACTTAGCAAAAATGCGACAATCTTTAATAGCGGCTTTAAAAGAGGTCGCTGAAAAAGCCAAATCGAAGCAAAGTTCTGAGTGGCAAACAACATTAGACGAAACTAGGAGAAGTGCAGCTTACACCAGGTATCCTAGTACTGCCGATTTTCTCAGGTTATTTGCCATTTATTGGATTATGGGGATCATTGGGATTTCCTGCGTGCTGATCGCCATTCTTGTTATAGTACTCTTGTTTTTAGAACATACTCGTTCACATTTTTAGAACATACTGGCTGATTAAAGCTAGCTGCCATAGCAAGGGTGACACCAATTTGGACTGCCAAATTGGTGTGTCAATCAGTTAATACTGGTCTTAATCGAATGAATAACCGGCAAAGAAAATTTCTGAGGGTTTGTCATTCTTATAGACAATAATATAGATGGCCTGACCGCGTTCAATATCTTCAAAAAGATCATAATTTTTAGAGATCATTTCTCGGGTCGGTTTATCGGTGCCGAAGTGCTCAATCAGCTCTTCTTTACTTAAAGGGCAGGCAACGCCGTAATCCGGAGTGGTGCCTATACGTTCTATATCTAGTATTGAGCGCGTGCCGTCAGCGTCAGCATCTGTCTGCGCTTCATCTATAGTAGCGTGCTGAGCGCCAGGAGCAGCTGCATTTGGCTGCTTGCCTTGATGAGGAAAGGGCATGACCGGATTATAGCGGCCTGCTTTAAACTCGCGCTGTCTTAATTCTTGCAGAGCTGCATTTATATCTTCTTGGTATGCCGTAAAATAATCCCAAGGTTCTCCACCCATAATACCCTCCAATTTAGACGAGTGCTTTATTGTCTGAAAAGTTTAGCAGTTCTCTTATAAATAGAAATACAGAGGCGATATAATTCCTTGTACAATTTTCTAGCTAACAAGGATTAAAAGTATTTGCCTAATTGGGGGGCACCATATATAATGACATGCACAATATAAAATGCCTTTAATCAAAAGATGGCACTATACGGAAACACCATTACTAGAGTATGAGCAGGAGAATTATGTTTGACGATTTTAACGATAACCAAGAGATCAGCGCTGGAAAAGCTCTAAAATCTTCTACAACATCTACAGACAATACTGTTGATTTATTCCCAGCCCTTGCCGATAAGCGAATGCAGCCTATTAATTCAATCAGGCAACCTGTGCAACCAAAGCAAGGTACTCAGATTTCTGTGTTTAACCCAATCACTTTTGATGAGGCACTAGATATAGTGGAGTGCTTGCGCGGCAGAGCAGCTACAACTATTACTCTTGATAACATGAAAAAAGTAGATGCTCACCGCTTGGTCGATTTTGTGGCCGGCGCTTCAAGCGCTTTACAAGGCAATTTCCATAAATTGAGCGAACAAGTATATTTGTTCTGCCCAGCCAATATCAAAATATCCGTGCCTACAAAAGTCACAGGCAATCCAACATTTCCCGAGCTCAACAAACCGCTAGACTTTTTATATCCACAAGATATTCAAAGTATGAAAACTTGGTCTTCAAGTGTCAAATTTTCAAACTAGGAAATTAAACTAATTTCAGCTTACAGCCTTGCTGGGTTTTGACAGACGTGCTTCAAGTTTTTTAACAGCCATACTAATTCGACGCTGATATTATTGATTCAATAGGAGTGCAAGGTAATTAATTTTGCTAAGCACTGGGTTTCCTCCTTACCTAATCCACCACCAGTACTTCCTTCTCGCCCTTTTCCGGAGAAGGAAGTACTTTTTTGTGGCTGGCAATCACCAAGTTGTTAAGCGGCATGAATTGGCCCAAATGATCTGCTGAATAGATCTGAGCTTTAATAATGTCAAGCTGCCATTTGCCGTTTCTGCAATTACTTTTTCTTCGTACGCAATGGCCAGTGGCCCGGGCTTTGCCTATTTCTAGGTCAACTACCCTCGTACTAAAGTTTCAGCCCTTTAATGATCAGCTTTACCAGGAGATGTTTTCTGTGAACTTGGCACTTTCGACTTTCCAAGCTCATGCATTTGGTGCCAAATTACTTGGACAAGAGGCTGTATTTCGTATTCTTGATTGAGATAATTTTTGACTGCTTCCTGAATATAAGTTTGAAAGTGAATCTTCTTATCATCAGCTTGCTTGTATTTTTCTACCGCTCGTTTAATTTCACTTTCAACCGCCTTACTAATTTTATCCGCCTTGTCCGTCAAAATTAGCCCTTTTTGCGTACAGTCGAAAGACAATAATTTGCTGCAGTCTGCGCTTGTAGTTATAGCTATCGTTATTGCACCGTCTTTAACTATTTCAAGCCTTTCACCTAATATAGTTTCATCAATTTCCCAGGCTCTTGATGAATCAATTAACACTATACCAGCTTGTACTTTTTCACCGAGTTTGCCACTATCTTTGGTGAGTGTTAAAACGTCACCGTTTGCCATAACGAATGTATTTTCAGCTGCCACTCCACATTGATTAGCTAACTCTGTATGCTTGACCAACATACGATATTCGCCATGTATGGGGACAAAAAACTTAGGCTGGCAAATATTGAGCATAAGCTTTTGTTCTTCCTGGCAGGCATGACCAGACACGTGAACTCCGGCATCTTTGCCATAAATGACATTTGCTCCTCTGAGTGCTAAAGCATTAATGGTATTAGCTACCGAACGCTCATTACCAGGTATGGGTGTAGCTGAAAAAATAACGGTATCACCTGCGATTACTTTGATATGCTTGTGTGAATCATGAGCAATGCGAGTTAATGCCGACAAAGGCTCACCCTGACTGCCCGTAGTTAAAATTACCACTTTAGCCGCAGGCAACTGTTTTACTTCGTCTACATTGATGATCAATCCGTCAGGATATTTCATATAGCCAAGTTGGCGAGCCAGGTCAGCTATATTGAGCATTGAGCGTCCCAAAATAGCTACCTGTCTGTCATACTGCATAGCCGCTTGCAAAATTTGCTTTATACGATGCATATTACTAGCAAAAGTAGTCACAATGATGCGACCGGGAGCATTGGCAAAAACTTCACTCAGTTTTTTCCAAACCGTTTTTTCGGAAGGAGTAAAACCAGCTCTCTCAGTATTTGTACTATCACTCATCAGCAATAATATCCCTTCTTCGGCAGCTGCAGTGAGTGTAGCAATATCGTATAATTCACCATCAACAGGCGTAAAATCAAACTTAAAGTCGCCTGTATGTACAATATTGCCGATTGGTGTTCGTATAACAAGACTAAACGAATCAGCTATTGAATGTGTACAACGAACAAATTCAACATTAAAACAACCGATTTGTACTCTTTGACGGGGATGGACTTTATGTAATGTCGCTGCTCCAGTTAAGCCGAATTCTTTTAACTTACTCTCCAAAATTCCTAAAGCCAGGGCGGGTCCATAAATGTCTTTTACCGAAACATGCTTCAGTAAATAAGGTATGCCACCAATATGATCTTCATGTCCATGTGTAATGGTCAGAGCTTTGACATGTTTTTGATTTTCAATTAGATAAGTTAGATCTGGTAAAACCAAATCAACTCCCGGCATATCCTCATCAGGAAACCCAAGCCCAGCATCAACAAGCATAATGTCATCGCCACAGCCTATAGCCATAGTGTTCTTGCCGATTTCACCTAAGCCGCCTAGTGGTATTACTTTGACAGTTGTTTTATCTGTCATACTACCAGTGCAGTTTTGGGTGTGTCGATGGGGGTATTCTTCATTATGGCTTCTAGCTTGGATTTCTCAGCATCTGTTAAAGGAATAAGGGGCAAGCGCAGAATTTCCTGGCACAATCCCATTTTAGAAAGAGCATACTTTATACATGTGGGGTTAGGAGCAGCAAATATTCCTTTGAAGAATGGCAGGCATTCATAATGAATTTTTCTTGCTTGGTCATAATCACCTTTAAAGAAAGAGTTAAGCATAGCCTTAATTCGCGTTCCCACCAAATGACTGGCCACACTAATTATGCCTGTTGCGCCAACTGACAGATAAGGCAAAGTAAGAGGATCATCACCTGAATAGATCCAGAAAGTTTTGCTATTAACCTTGGCTGCAATGTCGATTGCCTGATCAACGTTACCGGTTGAATCTTTTAAGGCAATAATATTTTTGCAAGTATCAACTAGCTCTAGTGTAGTCTCAACTGTCATATTGATACCAGTTCTGCCGGGAATGTTATAAAGGATAATTGGCAGACTAGTATTTTTTGCCACTGCTTGAAAGTGCTTTATCAAGCCGCCTTGTGAAGGCTTATTGTAATAAGGAACTACCATAAGTAGCCCGTCAACTCCAACTTGTTCTGCATCATGGCTATATTTAATAGTTGTAGCTGTCGAATTGCTACCTACACCAGCAATAATTTTTGCTTTGCCTTTGGCCTTGTCTTTAACTAAAGCAAACAGTTCGTTTTGCTCTGATTCATCTAAAGTAGGGCTCTCACCGGTTGTGCCGGCAACTACCAAAGATTCAGTGCCAGTAGCAATTAAATGATTGATAATACCTTCAGTAGCTTTTAAATCCAAACTATAATCGGGTTTGAATGGCGTGACCATAGCAGTTATAAGCGAACCAAATGGACTATTTTTATTTTGAATCATCCTCAATTCTCCTAAAAGGCCTAGCTGGCTACTGGTTGCCTCAATAATTTATGCTCAAGCAAATATTCTGCGATGCGAATGGCATTCAACGCTGCACCAATACGCAGATTGTCAGCTACAACCCACATGTGCAATGCATTTGGCGATGAATTATCTTTGCGAATGCGCCCAATATAAACTGGATCTTTACCAGCGCAATCAATGGGGGTTGGATAAATATTTTCTTCTGGCTTATCCCATACTTCAATCATATCGCTTGCTGCCAGAGCTTGCCGAGCTTGCTCGACCGTAATGGGTCTAGCAAACTCAATTAAAACAGATTCGCTATGCCCAATTGAAACAGGCACACGCACTGCTGTACAAGTAATGGCTAATTCAGGTAAGTCTAATATTTTTCTTGTCTCTTCTATTAACTTTTCTTCCTCTTTTGTATAGCCATCTTGATTGAATTTGTCTATATGCGGAATTAAATTAAAAGCAATGGGCTTGATGAATACTTTAGGCTCTATCTTTTGGCCATGCATAAGGCTATGTGTTTGCATTTCAAGCTCTTCCACAGCGTCACTACCCGCCCCGCTTACCGACTGATAAGTAGATGCTATGACACGGGTAATTCCGGCTAAATCATGCAAAACTTTTAAAGGAACAACTAATTGCGCAGTTGAACAATTAGGACTGGCAATTATGCCTTTATGATTATGCATAGCGCTATCGTTTACTCCTGGCACCACCAACGGTACTGAAGGCACCATACGAAAAGTGCTGGATTTATCTATAACCACTGCCCCAGCATCGACAGCAGCAGGAGCAAGATCTTTAATTATTGCACCAGCAGCAGAAAACACTATATCAATGTTTCTAAATGAATCTTTTGTGGCCACCTCAACTGGATGTTCTTTATTTCTAAATTTAACTGTAGAGCCTTTTGAGCGCGCACTGGCTAAAAGCTTAAATTGTCCAATAGGAAAATTGCATTCCTCTAATATCTTCAATAATTCTTTGCCAACTATTCCTGTGGCACCAAGAATTGCTAGATTTACCGGTCTTTTTCCATTAGTTGTGGTGGACATATTTTACTATCCTGTAAATTGTTCGATGATACTGTCTAATCCTAAAACAAACGAATTGCGCTCGTTTACTGATTTAATAGCCAATACAATACCTTGTTCGAAACATTTAGTGTTATGGCTTTCATGGCGTAATGTTAGTAATTCACCCTCGCCGGCAAAATAAACATCCTGCTTGGAAAGTATACCAGGAAGGCGCAGCGAATGCACATGTATGCCTGAATCCAGTTTACCCCCACGCGCGCCGGCTATTAATTCATGCTCTTTTATAGGATTTTCGTTGAAAGTTTGATTGATTTTTGCCCCTTCTTCTCCAATTGCCCAGGCTGTATACATGGCAGTACCAGAAGGCGCGTCCAGCTTGCCTAATTTATGTGTTTCTACTATTTCAGTGCTTTTAAAAAACTTGCTAGCCTGTCTAGCAAAGCCAATTAGCAATGCAATTCCTACAGAAAAATTTGGTGCAACCATTGCTCCAATTTTAGCCTTAGTACAGGCTTGTCTTAGTTCTTTCAAATGTTCTTCTGTTAATCCAGTAGCGCCAATTACTGGTCTTATATCTTTTTCTAAAGCGGCTATGGCATGCTTAACTGCACTTTCTGCTTCGGTAAAATCAATTAATACATCAGGCTTGCTGCTCAAACCAGCCAAACAACTATCCAAATCATTACTAACCAGTACTTCTTTGCCATTTTTAAGGGTCACGCCTAAATCTTGCACATTCTTTCCAGCATAGCTGGCCTCCCTGCGTCCAAAGGCGCCCACCAGCTTAATGGCATCATCTTTATGAATAGCTGCCATCGTTGCTCGTCCCATACGCCCATTTACACCAGCAATAACTAGCGTAATAGTTTTTGATTTAGCCGTTTGAGCGACAGAAGCCAATGTGTTAATCCTTTAGAGATGCAAATAAGTTTACTGAGCAGCAGCGCCATTTGTCTTATTCATTATTGTTGTGCGACCAGTCGAGCCAAAACCTCCTACGCCACGCTCTGCTCCGTCGTCTAGTTCTTCTGCTTCTTCAATATGTACTTTTGGTACAGGCATGATAACTATTTGCGCCACCCTTTCGCCAGGTTGAAAAGTATAAGCCTCTTTGCCAGCATTCATAGCTAAAACCATTACCTCGCCGCGGTAATCGCTGTCTACTGTGCCTACTCCGTTAGATAAGCATATGCCGGCTTTATCCGCTAAACCAGATCTGGCCCTTACTTGACCTTCATAGCCTTCTGGAATCTCAACCGCTATTCCAGTAGGTATGCGTGTACGTTCCCCAGCTGCCAAGGTTAAAGGTTTATCAATTGCTGCTGTCAAATCTAGACCCGCAGAGCCCCCAGTTGCATACTGTGGCAAAGCTTTAGCATGAGGTAAACGCTTGATTTTCAAAGTAACTGTCACGGTAACCTGCCTTTAATAGAAGAGGAATAGGGATCGCGGCTATATAATGCCCAACTGGAATAATTGTACAGAAAAAATTGCACTCAGCCAAGATAAGTCCTAAACTAAGTCTCAATTCTGTAGCATATTCGCCTTGTCCTGGATAAACTCAACAGCGGTAATAGAAGATTAGCGAACGGAGATACTTGAACTATGGTTTTTGAGATCAAGCGATCAATCCTGGTCTTTTTAGCAATATTCGCTGCTATTCTGATTGTTGTTTTAATGATATCGGTTATGCAGCCAATGAATAATTTGATTCAGCTTACCGGCCCCAATACTTTGCACAATGAAATTGAAACGCAGGTCATGATTGTCAGTTGTTTGGCGATTGGACTCAACATTTTTGCAGTTGCATGCCTTATCCTTGTCATTTCTAGATTATTTTACCTTGCCTGGAAAGCAGAAGTGACCGACAAAGGTATTGTTCTGAGCACTCTTACAAAAACCTACAATTTGAACTGGTCTGATATTTTAGAAATTAAGAAAGTGAAGCTTGGAGATTATCTAATTATTTCTCGCCAGGGACACGTCATCCGCATAATAAAAAAACTTGATCCCCAACAATTGCTGTTCAAGCAAATTGCATCTTATATCCCTATAAAATCTGAGTAATCAATCATTTTTGGATTTATTGCCTATCAAATCTTTTTAAAGTTCGGCTGATGTGCTTATCAAAGAACTGGATCATCTCATCAATTACCGGGTCAAATAATTTTGTCTCTTTCATTTGTGCTCTTTCAATTTCGACAGCTGCCATAATATCTGCTGCTTGCTTATATATAATTTCTCTCAACGCCGGATAAGAATATGCAATATCTTTGGCTTCTCGCTCCCAATGGCGAGGATAGATTTTGTCTACTTCATAATAGCCACCGAGTTTCATAGCCATTTTTTTGGCCAAATTATCATAAATACTTGTACAAAGAACATCATAAACTGGGGCAATCTGCACGGTATTGGCATCATAATGAAGTAGTGAAAAGTTTTTTCCGTGAGCGTCCATATTGCCTATTAAGTAATTAAAAACCATCAATGAAGCCAATGTATTTCTGTCTTTTACAGGCTGACTGGTATTGCGCAGCAAGTCGAAGCATGCTTTAAAGTCGGGACCACCATCATTTTGATATTTTTTTGCTGTCACAAATCCTAGCGCCTGACAAAAATCTTCCTGATGTATCCGGCTGACCTTATTGTTTTGAACCAAACGATCGTATCTTTCAATTAATAAATAAGGTGTTTTTTCTGCCCAGCGTATCTCCACTTTAGGTACAGTAAGACCGATGCGGGCAGCTATTTTCAAACAAAAATATTCATTTTGTACAATGCCATCATAGCCTTTAATACCTGGCTTAAGTATATGAGTGGTTGGACAGCCATTTATTGGCATTGCTATTTTATTCTCAATTAAACAAACAGCAGCTTTGTCCTGCGCTCCTGCAAGAGAAAGGCGCAGCCCCTCCACGCCTAAAAATAAGGGCTTTTTTGGTAAATCTTGAATATGTTGGTAAAGCTCGCTTGACGAAAATGTTTTGCCCTTTAGTGGGAAAAGAGTAATTGGTTTACTAATTATTTCTTCTGCCGAATGTAAAGAAACAGCACCGGCACAGTCATATCCAATTGCTTTAAGCAACGCAAAACTGTTGTAATGGTTTACACCATATCTTTGGCCGATCTTTTTTCGGGCCATCTCGCTTTCAGGTAATAGTCCTCCAAAGTATGCTTCTGTCCTAGTTTCATCAAAAGATTGCTCTTGAATTTCCATGCCAATGGATAATTTATAAGGCGCTTGCCTCTCATAAGTGAATTGCACCTTTCCTATTGAGGTCTGCTCCAAGTGCCCAATAGGTTCACCGTACATGTGCACCGATAGCGTTTTTTCGTCTGTCATTGTTTTAGCCTTTAACTATTGCTGGTAAGATAGCTTCTAGCTTGATACCTAACATGGTGGCAACCAATATAGCTTTTTCCAGCTCGCAAGTAGGTTTCCCTTTTTCCAATTCTCGGATAAAGCGAATACCAGTGCCGCACGCAGCAGCTAAGTCTTTTTGAGTGACATTACTGGCTTTGCGAGTATCTCGAATTAATTTTCCAAAGTCCTTAGAGCTTTTTAGCGGCATGATAATAATCCTGTACGGGACGTTTTATTCTATTATACACCAAATTTGGGCAAATAGTCCCGCTCGGTACTTTCTATGCCTTTTACCCCTTCTTGCCCACAGATGCTCCCGTTCGGGATCTTTTGAATTTTAAGCCACCCTGCTAGTATCAGTCTCTTTAATAAAATCAAGCACAATATCTGTTAACTGTGCTGGTGTTGCATAATTCACACAATGTGGTGCATTTGGGATAACACAAAATTTTGCATTCGGCATGCGTTGCGCTACTTCTTCAGCCCACGACTGTGGAGCTATTGGGTCTTTTTCTCCTCGTATTACCAACGCGCGGCATCGAATTTTGGCGAGCTTAGGTCTTATATCGTCGGCAATCATTCTTTGCACCGTTTCAAATGCCAGTAACGAACCCATATCAGACAAGTCGGCAATCAATTGCCCTTTGGAAGCTTCAGGTTCATCAAAACCGTCCATATACAAGCGGAAAGCTTCTTGAATCATCGTCCGCGCTGTCGGATCAACGGTAGGATCCGTTAGCGTTAAACTGCAAGCAACCTTCGGATGACTAGCCACCAATTGAGCTGCCACCTGGCACCCATATGAATTTGCCAATATATTCGTCTGTGTAATTCCTTTCAGTCGGAGCCATTCGAAAAGAACATCAGCCTGCTGTTGCACTGTAAGAGCATGCTGTGGTTTAGAGCTTGACCCATGACCAGGCATTTCGGGTATGAACACCTGCATATATTGCGAAAGCAAAATTGCTGTTGGCACAAAGTAACGCCGCGATGCCCATGCTCCATGAATCATTACCATTTGTTGTGGCAGATTTTCCTTGCTCTCAAGTGCATGCACACGATGGCCAAAAGTGGGAGTGATAGTGCTTACAAAACCGTCAGGAATTTTTGAGGTATTGATTGCCATAAAATAATTCCTTGGTTGCCATAATTTTTTTCGGATTAATTGTCACTTCTGTATATATGTTATCCTTCTCTTCTTGTTTTACCCGCTGCGCAACCCAGTTAAAAGTAAATTGTATATCGATTTCTTTGGAACCACGAGGCAGTGGGAATGCACCAATGTTGTTACTCCTTTTGTGTTCAATCAAGCCTTGACAATCTGATTTCATTATAATTGAACGTCTGTTGTTCGGAAAAGTTCAGTAAAGGAAATAGTATGTCTAACGCCGCATTAGTACCAGAACTCAATTGCTCAGATTTTTCGCAAAGCTTAGAGTTCTATACAAAAACTGTTGGCTTTAGTATTCGCTACGCGCGAACAGAAGAACGTTTTGCTTATTTGGAAAGAGAAAGTGCTGAGCTTATGATTGAACAAAACACTGATCCCGATCGTATGTTTGTCAACGGTGAATTAGCGCACCCTTATGGCCGCGGCATGAACTTGCAGATTACAGTGAGCGATGTAAATGCGTTATACGCCAAAGTACAATCAGCGGGTTGTTCTATATTTTTACCGATAGAAGACAAATGGTATGGGTCCAATGAGAATGAAATAGGTCAGCGTCAATTCATAGTTATTGATCCAGACGGTTATTTGTTACGCTTTGCTCAGTTCATTGGTCGACGTCCACTCCTATAAATTTGTCTCACAACCATTCATTGCCTGTAGAGCCAACTTGCAGACGGTGATTATATTTTAGCTCTCAATTCAGCTTGTCTTCTTGAATGCTTGGGTGATGCTGCTACAAGGAATACGAATGTTGACTAATGTGCAGCATGATATCTAGTTAGCTTCGCAATGTGCGGAATTGCTACCAATATTTAGAGGGAGCAAAGCCCTAATATTATCAGTCGTGCCCCTATTGATTTTGTAAAAATGCTACACCTAGCAGAGATCCAGAAGCCGCTAATCAGTTTAATGTTGGCTATATAACCATCATGGGTGGCACAATGCATAAGTGACATTAAATACTCCATTTGATCTTAACTGCAGCATCTACAATGGTAATGGTATGAAAACATCGTCAATAATTTTGACCATTTTAGGGTCGCTGTGGATATTAGCGATTATTGTCGGTACGTTTGTTCTAATGAAGTACGAATATACACCTGGTATCGCAAACATACCGGGCAGTCAATGGCCCAGTGATTGTCAAATACCGCTAAGTAAAGACCGCCCCACACTAGTAATGTTCGCTCATCCCCGGTGCCCATGCACAAGAGCTAGCATTGCCGAATTAGCTTTACTTATTGCTCATTGCAAAATACCGCCCAAGGCCTATGTGTTTTTTATAAGTCCAAGATCGATGCCATTTGAATGGGAAAAGACAGATCTTTGGCGCAGTGCGCAAAATATTGCCGGAGTAACAGTTGTAAGCGACATCAACGGCATTGAGGCACGCAGATTTAATTCGCTGACATCTGGACAAACCATGATTTATAACGAAAAAGGGAAGTTAGTTTTTAGTGGTGGCATTACAGGAGGTCGGGGACAAGAGGGTGATAATCATGGCTTTAATTTGGCCATACTAGCTTTGCAGGCGCACTCGTTAAAAAATCAAACAACATTAGTTTTTGGTTGTCCGTTAATTAGCCCCAATAGTAAATAGTGTTAAAAATAAGGATAGGCGGCATATGTCACAAGTGCAAACATTAACCCCAGAAGAAGAGTCATTACGCTCTGATACTAAAGTCTTATTTACTGCTCAACAGGAACAGGCTTATCGACATACAGATCAGCTCTTTGCCGGCTTGATGATCTTCCAATGGCTGGCCGCCATTACTACAGCTATATGGATTTCTCCAAGAGCCTGGGAAGGTACTGTAAGCACTGTACACATACATGTTTGGGCAGCTTTAATTATAGGTGGCGCAATAACTCTTTTTCCCGTTGCTCTTGTACTAGCTAAACCAGGCAAAGCGATAACGCGTTATGTAATTGGCATAAGTCAAATGTTTATGTCTGGATTACTTATTCATCTTTCCGGTGGTCGTATTGAGACACACTTTCATATATTTGGTTCTTTAGCGCTTTTAGCGTTTTATAGAGATTGGAGAGTTTTATTAACGGCCTCGCTGGTCACTGCTATTGATCATGCTGTACGCGGCATATTTTGGCCTCAATCTATTTATGGGGTTCTCACCGTAGAACCTTGGCGATGGCTTGAACACGCAGGGTGGGTTATTTTTGAAGATGTCTTTTTAATTATTTCAATTAATCGAAGTCTAAAATCTGCTTGGGACATAAGTTCTAGACAAGCCAAATTGGAAAAGATGAACGAAATCATTGAAGCGAAGGTGGTTGAGCGAACTACCGAATTACAAGTTGAAGTAAACGAACGGAAAGAAGCTGAGCAAGCACTTGCTAAAACAAATGCCCAATTAACAGAAACGTATGGAGAATTAGAACAATCACGCGACCAGGCTATTAAAGCATCACGTTTTAAATCAGAATTTTTGGCTAATATGAGTCATGAAATTAGAACACCACTAAATGCAATCGTGGGGTTGAGCGATCTTTTAGTTCGCACTACGCAATTAACTGACGAGCAGAAAGAATTTGGCACAATTATCAATGACTCCGCTGACGTTCTTTTAAATCTAGTCAACGATATATTGGATTATTCAAAAATAGAAGCAGGTAAGCTTGAACTTGAAGTTACTGAGTTTGACATTATTGAGTTAATAGAAGGTATTGCTGAATTGGTAGCACAAAGAGCTCGCAGCAAACAACTTTCTCTAATAACATTCATAGATCCTGCAATTCCACGGGTTTTAAGGGGTGACCCAGGGAGAATTCGTCAAGTCTTATTGAACTTTCTTGGTAATAGTATTAAATTTACCGATCGCGGTGAAATAGTGATGCGTGTGACACTTAATTCTCCCCCTAGCAATCATCGTACAGATTTGCGATTTTCCGTCAGTGATACTGGTATTGGGCTGAATGACTCAACTAAAGAAATGCTCTTTCAGCCATTTGTGCAAGTTGATGCCTCCATCACAAGAAAATATGGTGGTACCGGTTTGGGACTGGTTATTTCCAGGCGATTAGTGGAATTAATGGGTGGCGATATCGAATTTGAAAGTGTTTACGGAAAGGGCTCTGTTTTCGGATTCTCAGCCAAATTGGAAGTTGGGCAGAATAAGCAAAATCAAGGGCCGGGCTCATTGCCGGATGATCTGCGTGATTCCAGAATATTGATAATTGATGCCCACTTGGTACGCAGCAGATCTTAAACACTTATATTTCCTCTTGGGGCATGCGTTGTGGTCATGCTACAGACATCGATAAAGCGTCTTTGATGATCAAGTATGAATCAGCCGCTAATGACCCCTTTGATCTGGTATTTTTTGTACTTGACCCCAGTATTACAGAACCGGGTAACATGTTGGCAGCGTTAGATAAAGATCTTGGTTTCATAAAGACCAGACTGGTTGTTATAGGTAGTTGTGCTGACAGAGCCTTTGGTAGACATGTATTGGAAAGAGGTTTTGCTGCCTATCTTCCAATTCCTATTAAACAGTCCAGATTATTTGATTGCATTATTGGACTCTTGGACAAACATTTGTTTGCCGTAGACACAAAAGAAAATTTGATTGCTCAAGATGAAAAAAACTCACCTGCTGCTCAAACACGTAATCTTATTCTGGTTGTAGAAGATAATGCAGTCAACCAAAAGGTGGCTCTTTTACAACTGAGAGAGCTTGGATATGCCGCCCATGCTGTAAGTAACGGTCGTGAAGCATTAGAAGCAGTAGCCCGCACAGAGTACGCGCTCATTTTAATGGATTGCCAGATGCCTGAGATGGATGGACTGCAAGCTACAAAAGCAATTCGAAAGATGGAGACTAAAACAGGAAAACACTCACTAATAATAGCCATGACTGCTAATGCCATGTCCAGTGACCGTCTTGATTGTTTGGCTGCTGGGATGGATGACTATATGAGTAAGCCAGTAAATCATAACAAACTGGCAGAGGTCTTGCAACGTTGGTTGCCGGCAAGTACGCATGCGGCTACTGGTTCAACTGCCAACCATACTGATGATAATTCAAAAGCTAGCACAGCTGAGAAGGCAATTGAAATAGAAGCGTTGTTTACTACCTATGGTGATAAAATAGGCAAAGAAATATTGCAAAGCTTTCAAAGTGACGCTGAACACTTATTACAAAATATGGCATTAGCAGTTGAGCAAAAAGATATTTTTGCACTTAAACATAATATTCATCAATTGAAGGGATCAAGTGCAACAGTCTACGCTACTAGATTGGCTAAGCAGAGCAGAGCATTTGAACAAGCCACTACGGGCGATGTTTATAATTGGGGACTTTTTAACGAGCACTTTCAAGCTATCCAATCTATCTTTGAAACTACCAAGGAGATTGCATACAAAGCATTGACAGAGGAGGAGCCAAAGCTGACCTAAGTTGATAACCCTAAGCGGCCGGCGCTAACTTATGCAATCTTGCTACGAATTGAGGATCAACCAGGCAAAGATGTCCTTCGCAATGTGCCACTATAATTAGTGTCTGAACTTCTTCTTGTGAAAGCAACGCTGTTATTTTTTGCGGTTCTCGCTCCGGCACTATAGATAAATTCAGTATTTGACGAGCGATTGACGGATCGAGCCAGACAGAGCCGAGACGTACAGTCTGAATGGCTGTTTGCAATGTTTCGGGAAATCTGTTTTTAAGAACATATCCCTCTGCGCCAGCAGCAAATGAATCAAGTATATGATTATTTGTATCGTGGGCAGTAAGCATGACGATTTTAACTTCTTTGTTTTTTCGGTGAATTATTTTGGCTGCCTCTATACCGTTCATCATAGGCATCTCGACATCCATTAGAATGATATCTGGATTGATACTTGTGCTAAGATCCACTGCCTCTTGCCCATTTTTTGCTTCGTTTATTATTATGCTAGAACCTTCAGGTTTAAGTAGTTTAGTTACCGCGGTGCGTATAAGCGGTACATCATCAACCACCAGAATCGAAACTGGTTTATCTGCCCCCCAGGATTTTGCCATAACTTCATTAATCTCTTTGGCTAAGTCTTGATAGTTCAAAGGTTTAGTTAAAAGTCCAGCTGGTTTTAACTTTAAACACAGTGTTTCACTAAGATCGGTTTCAGTGGTCAGGACAATAACTGGAATTCTTATTCCGTCGACTTCTTCTCGCTCTTTTAATAGTATTGCCAGATTCTCCATTTCTGCCATATGTATATCTACTAATATCAAATCCGGTTTTTCGCCTTGAATAAGCCTTAATGCTTTTTGTTCGTTATTAGCACAAACAACATGAAATCGATTTGCCAGGCTTGTCTCAGCTAACAAGCTCGCTACGTTATCGTCATCTATTATTACTATTTTACGTTTTCGCATTTCACTATTGCAATTGAACAAGATTGAAGCAAGGACTATCCTTTACAGGATTGATCCTGTGCTATCTACAGTATTTATTTAACTCTCGATTTCGACAAAATATATTTCCAGAACAAGAATATTAAGTATCGAGTTTATGCTTTTAAATATTAGTTTTTCCTACAGTTTAATCGATAATGTAATCACTCGCATCACCCATACGGCGGCTTTAACTGGCTAGTATTATTAAAAATCGCACTATCTGTCAAATCTTTGATAGTTTTGCCGATATGTCGGTTAAAAGATGCAAGCATCCGTCAACTACTAAATGGATCGCTGATTACAAAGGATTCCTAGCAAATTAACTGGTATAGACTATCTTGCCCAAGATAACGGTAAGTGGATTGGGCTGAGAGCTGTTGACTCCCAAAGCAAAAACACATCTTTGCGCCTCGCCGATGCTGTACTAAGCACTTTCCATAAAAGCAAAACCACTAAAGCAGTTCCTAAGAGCAAAAATCCTATCGGAAGAGTGGCAGACGGTTCGGTATGCATTGTGCACGGCGGCAATGGCAAAGACTTTGTTGACCCCTACGCCGAATTAATCGAGCCATAAATCTACAAAAATTCAGCTACTGACATGTGCTTTGATTTATAATCGAGAGCTCCTTTGCCGACGTAGCTCAGCTGGTAGAGCAACGGTTTCGTAAACCGTAGGTCCGGGGTTCAATTCCCCGCGTCGGCTAGGTTTTCAAAGGATCAATAAATTCCGTGTAAGGCATTTGTAAGGTTTTTGCTTTTTGACCAACTCATTCGCATGGCCAGTAAACACGGTTGATCAGATAATTCGTAGGGTAGATATTGAACATGGATAATCAACCTCCAAAAATGGATAACTGGGTTAAGTCTTTGCTATCGAATGATAGGAATGTATGGTTGCTTGTTTGCCTGGTACTGCTTCCAACAATTATTTGGCTGATATCAATTACAAGCCCCCGATTGTTGTTAATTAAGCTGTGTATGGGGTTACCCCTGTTGATTGCTTTTACATCCTATTGAAGCGATATAGACGTTGAAGTTAGTCTACATAAAAGCCACAATGTTTTGATGAGCGTCAAATAACTTGCCACTATCGGCGGTGAATAGCTAGCGGTTAATCGATTGATCTTTGTTCAGTAGGCTTTAATCAACGTTTAATCGGCCAGAATATATGCTGCCAAACTATTTATTCAGCAACAGTAGAAATATTGTAATACGTTGCACATTGTGACACTTATAAGTTTCGGCAGCTGTTTATATTCTTTCAATCTTGGTTTAAAGATCTAATAGAAAGGGAGCATATGGAACAGCGCGTTAGCTCAGGAATATTAATCATGTTAAACAGCCAGAATAATGAACAAAGACAGTATCCGCGTTCTTCCAGTCATGCGTTCCCAGAAATGGAGATTGGATTCAACGACCTTTCTGCATTGCCGAAAGACACTTTCGTAAGACTTGCGGCTTTATTTCATAAAGCCATATCTTTAGGATTTGCCTATCGTATGATAAAAGGGCAAGTAAATCAATTTAAACTTCCGGATAAAGGTGACGGATATGATACATTTCGCACATCGCCCGATGAAGGAATGAAAAACAACGGACATATTAAAACTATGACAACTACTATTGATTGGTATGCGGATGGAACTATAGATGTAACTAAATCTAGTGAACGGCTATATGCAGATGTTAAGCCAATGGAATTTCAGCTTGTAGGTGACGTTAAAACAGTGGAGGGACTGTTTTTTTGTATCTGGGAAGAATGTATTGCAAACGCGCACAGATCAAGAATCGCGGAGCGATTTCGTAGGACGGTACCGCTAAAAAAATTAGCGAATGGGGATCATCCAAACAGGATAATATTTGAAAAGTTATGCTTGGGCTGTGCTAAGCCCAGGGAAACCAGATCGGAGTATTGCAAAGACGAATGCCGCACAAACTTTTGGAAATGGTGCAAGCGCCAGGCAAAAGCTAAAGAAGACAAAAAAACAAGTGCTATTAGAAAAAAATTAAATCAAATTCGAAGAAGAATACCATCCACATAGCACATTATCGTTGCCATTTTGTCAATTTAGGCAATTGTGAACTACCACGAAACCTTGCAAAATAAAATCATCTTTTGTTCAAAGGTGATTAAACATGATACTGCGAGAAATAACAATTGAAAATCTTCGATCCGGATCGATACCACACATATGTGGCAAGGAATTAGCAAAGCTTAGGGGTCGGTCATTATCAACAATCGAAAAGGAGCGCACCACAGGCGCTGGCATTCCTTATATTAAAGATCCTGTCACCAATCGTATAGCCTATTGTGCCGATGATGTTCTCAAATTTTTTGAGCGGGGAAAGCCGTGCTCATCTACTGCCCAATATGACACAAGTAGGCATTCTGAGCGGCTTGAAAAAGCGCGCGCTGTTCTAGCTAGTAGACGACGTAATCGGCTAGGTCATTGATGCGTTGCAGAAAAAACTACAGAAACAGATTGAGGTGAAATAGAATCATGAATAAAGATATTAGCAATGTAGACAATGATGAAAAGAAAAGCATATTGAATGGCGCTGTTGTCCTAGAGTGGGCAGATCCTTTGCCTGGAGACATTCGTAGTCCTGAATTGCTTGATCAAGCAGCTTCAATAGTGGCCACCGCGATGCATCACGGCATCTTGGCCGTTATGGCCCTTCTAAATTCTGAACTTCTAAAATCAGATTCCCGATTGATCGCAAAATTCACACCAGAACAGCGAGAAGTCCACGCATTAGCTGAGAAAGCGCTAAACCACTTACCAGCGAGGGAGCGCGATCATGCTGAATCTATGGCTGAAACTTTGTTCGGTACCGGCAATTGGTCAGCAGCTGGTTTTAAGCCAAATACCTATTTGGAAATCAAAGATCTGTGTCAACAAATGTTGGTTGATCAGTATACATTTCTTGGCTGCGGGGTTACCGACAAATGATTCATCAAGCAGATTCAATCGCACCTAATTTGCCGGGCGAACAATGTGCAAGCCATCAGCAATTCGAATTTCATCCGGTGTTAACCATCTTTCCGGAAATGTCGGAGGAAGAATTTCGCGAATTAAAAAACGATATTAAGGACAATGGCTTAATAGAACCTATTTGGCTTCATGATGGACAAATTATTGACGGACGTAATCGCTATAAAGCATGTTCACAGCTAGGTATTAAGCCTGCATTTACTGAGTACAAAGGAGATGGTTCATTGGCTGCTTTTGTCGTTAGCTTGAATCTGAAACGCAGGCATCTAAATGAAAGCCAAAAAGCATTCGTTGGTTTGGAGCTGGAAGCAATATATGCCGAGGTGGCGAAAAAACGGCAGGGTGTCCGGACAGACATTGCGGAAATATTTCCACAAAGTGAAATGGGGCGTGCCCGTGACAAAGCTGCGGCGGTTGTTCAAATAAATTCACATTATATAACTGACGCCAAAAGAATACGGACAGAAGCGCCGGAATTGGCCGAGGAAATCAAAGTAGGCAAATTAACCATTCCCAAGGCGATTCAAGAAATACAACGTAGAAAAATAAAAGGCGATTTAGAAACAATAGCAATTCAAGAAACCAAAGTTATTACCGGTAAGTACGATGTGGTGGTCGTAGACCCTCCTTGGCCAGTGAAAAAAATTGAACGGGATAACGCGCCAAATCAGGTGGAATTCGATTATCCTACTATGTCTTTGGAAGATATTAGCGCGTTAAAAATCCCGGCAACAGACAATTGCCATCTTTTTCTTTGGGCAACACCAAAATATTTACCACATGCCTTTGATATGTTGGAAGCTTGGGGTTTTAAATTTGTTTGTCCTTTCGTGTGGCATAAATCAGGCGGTTTTCAGCCGTTTGGATTACCGCAATATAATTGCGAATTTATTCTATATGGACGCAAAGGAACGCCAGAATTTTTTGATACCAAAGATTTCAAATTGTGTTTTGAAGCAGCTAGAACAGGTCATAGCAAAAAGCCTAATGAATTCTATGATGTGGTGCGTCGGGTAACCGCTGGCAGACGAATTGATATGTTTAGTCGGCGCGAAATTGCAGGGTTTGATGGATGGGGAAATGAATCGATTGAGTCCGATCAAAAGGATGTAATCTAAACACTAAAGGTGAATATGAATAATTGGATGAAGCGTGATTTATTAGAAGTGTTACCAATTCGGTGCACAGATCCAGGAGACAGTCATGAAGCCTATCATTGGCAATGCAAATACAAGGACAAAGTTTACGTCGGACAAACCATTGAAGCTGCTATTGAACAAGCACCATTTGGTTCAGCTGAGATAATGGATTTTTCTATTTGTAGTGACAATGCATGCGGCAAGACATACTTTACTGTGGTTGCCAATAACGCAATGAACCAAGCATTTACAGGCATATATTTTAAAAACGACGGCATTCGCTTGAATCTTTCAATTCAAGATAACCAACATAAGGAATGGGAATTTTTTGAGGATTGTCATTTTGTCCTTGAAACAAGTGGTGACGAAGAACTTGAAACACTACGAAATGCTTTCATTGGTATTGCCGCAGCCCTAAAACGAAAAAACAAAAAAGGTAGTGATCAATGATTAGCCAGATAAACGATGATCAACTATGCAGATTTTTTAACCTCCACCATATACGCTGGGATAAACATTATGTGCAGCTGGATGACGGAGATTGGAAAGCGGTACACAAGCCATTAACTATTTACGATTGTCGCTCACATATAGAAGGACAAATTACGTTGGGCGCTCCAATAATAAGTAGGGATAACAAAGTCGAATGCATAAGGTGGGACATTGACGATATTGCTGGCGATGGCGAAAAGTTATATCAATACTTGACCCAGGAATGTGGTTTACCTATTTATCGCTCATGCTCCAGACCAGGTAGATATGGACATTTGGAGTGTCACATCAGACCAGCCCTTGCTAGTTCAATTGCCCATGAATTTACAGAAGCAGCAGTTCTAAAGGCAGGCTTGAAACTAAAGAAAGGCAATATGAAGGAAGGCATTGAAGCATTTCCAAAACAAGCCACCATTGCTGAAGGTGGCCTTGGCAGCCAAATCCGTACACCGTTGGGCATCAACAGAAAGAAAGAAGCTGGACAAGTAGGATGGTATGAACATTTACCAGCAGAATTAGAAAAGCAAATTGTTTTCCAACCTAGTTATAACGACCCATTTGCAATTACACAGCTATTGGATGAATGGCAAATTCAAACAAAAACTGTAATAAAACAATATTCTGAATCAAAGTCATACAGTGGATTTGACATACGCAATTATATAACCGATGACTGGAAAACTTTTGGAGAAAAACACAGGGGAGATAAAACTATTTACCGGTGCCCAAGTTGCAGAAGTGATTTGCACGATCAAAAGGAGGAAGGACATTTTTTTGTTTATGACAGTGGAGCATATGGTTGTATAAAAGGCTGTCTGACTGTCCAAATTCGACAAGCATTCATAGAACTTGGCGGCAAACAGGTATTTGATCGTAACCTGCAACTTTTGCTAGCGCCACAAAGGATAGATATGATCCAGGAGGTGCCACTTGGATATATTTGATTTCAAATTTGATTTTGAGATTGAGATAACTGTTGAAGATGGTGAACGAATTTTCGAATTTATTAGAACAACGCAGCAAGATAAAATAAACAAGCCGGATTCTGAGGGAAAACCAGTCTTGAAGTTTACACCTGGGCTGGCAGCTGAACTACTTGGTTTAGTCTTAGAACGCAATTTGCGTTTTGGCCCCGGTATCCACGGTAAAACCACATGTTATCGATTTCTGACGTTGAAAAACAGTACGCCGATGAAAATGGCTGGGCTTTGGCAACCAAGTCATGGCGAACATATTAAAATCGATCGTCTTATAGACAAGCTTAGGTTGTTACTGTGGGGTTCAGGGATAGAAGGAGTGGATAGTCCGGGAAATTCTACCTTCATTAACGGCGTAATAGATAGACTGCCAAGCTTAGAAAACTTGCGGATTGATCCGGCACAATTTGATCAAAAAAGACATTTGATTAATACTCCTATCGGTACTTTTGACCTCAAAGCTGGCCAATTAAGGGATGCGGACCCCAATGATTTGTTCACTAATATAACCAGGGTTGCACCGCGTATTGATGAATATGGCAATTTAGCACCATTGCCACATCCTATTTATACAGGTCATCTTGAATTTGTAGCTGGAGGGGAACAGAATGCATTAAACTATTATCAACGCCTGTCCGGCATTGTATGCACCGGCGAAGTCCTGCAAAAATTCTGGTTATTCTGGGGGCATGGCGGGAACGGCAAAGGCGCGCTTTTAAAAGCTTGGTCTCATCCATTAGGTACATTCGCTACTGTCGCCGCCGCCGGCCAATTTTCTAAGGAAAGTATAAGTAGACATAAACAATCAGATGCCGGGTTAGCCAATAAAAGGCTGGTAGTATCCGAAGAAGTCCATAACTTATACATGGAGAAAATCAAGGAATGGACTGGTGGCAGCGATGTAAAAGCAAATTTTATGCATAGCAACGACATAACTTTTAATCCCCAACTGAAACTGATTTTTGTGTCAAATAATTTGCCTGAATTAAATACCAATGATTTTGGGCTGAAGCGCCGCTTAGAATTGGTGCCATTCGATCAGCGCATAGATAACATAGATCCAAAGTACGAGGCAAAACTTTATGCCGAAGCCGGAGATATTTTGGCAACCATGATGCTGGAGGCACAACGTTTCTATGCTGACACGGATGAGGGATTACCTATGCTATGCCAGACAGCGCGGATGAAAGAAGCAGCAGCAGAATATATTGAGCAAGAAAATCTAGCGGAAATGTTTATTAATGAGCGTTGTGATAGGGGAAAGGAATGGGATATTATATCTGTAAAGATATTCAACCGGGAATTAGCATTCTATTGCCAAAAGAATGCCTTAGATGATCCCCCAACCGCGTCGGTAGTAAGTAAACAAGTAAAAGCGCTGAACTACGGATTAGCTAGGGGAAATGATGGTCGATTTTATACAGGCATAAAGTGGAAGCCAGGTTGTGAACCATTAGAAAGCAAATTGAACTATTCGCATTCTAATAACTAATATTTTTATGGGACATGCATGACAGGAATGCCAGCGTTATGTCGACAAAAATACTTGCCGACATGGCGGAAATTGGCGTTGTTATTGAATTTCAGGACTGCGGATGACAGCATGACAGTATTTTTCACAATTAATTCTATTTCTGTAGATGACCAATCATGTATTACGCATAAAAATACTGAAAAAATATCGAAAACGGCCGACATGCTGACAGGATATTCCCAAAAACCGCAACTACTGGAATTTACAGCCTATGACAGCAAAAATATGCCCCGGCATAGTAATAAATTGCTGTCCGCATTCTATTACTAAACACGCACGCAAAGAACAATGGCTCAAGACGGTTTTGCCACCCCTCAGAATTCGGCTTATTATATAGATAAAGAAAAACAGGTAATAATTCATTGATATTTATGCACAGATCAAACGGTTCCGAATATGTCCAGGTCGCATTTAAGTGGCGCGGCACCCGGAAAATTTTTAGCTTCGGTTATAATTCCGACATGAATTTATCCGCAGCAAAAAAATACATGGATGAAATCCAACGGATAAGAACAGAATGTGCAGTCGCTGGTACGGCACTCCCGATTGATCTACCACCGCCTAAAAAGGTGCCAAAGTTAGGCGAAGCGATTGCCAGGTATAAAAAAGCTATTCAAGATTTAATGCCCGCGGACCTATACACGCAAATTGTCGAAAAACATCGTCAAGAAGGGCTAAGCGTGGAGGAACATGTAAGGCGGCTAAAAAATTGCGAAAGGAATTACAGTAAACTTATGGCTGAACATAGAAAGAAAATCGCAGAAGCCCAAAGGAAAAGACTTGCAACTATTGCTGCCAAAAAAGCCAGATTTAATCATGAAAGTGAATCAAGAAGTACCAGCTAAGATCAGAATAATTTGTCAAACCCTGCAAATCGATTTTCTGCCAGCTTAGTGTATTTAACCGTGTGCTGAATATTTTTGTGTCCCAGATACGCCTGAATTGCCCTTGTATCCTGTCCAGTGTTAGCCAGTCTGTGTCCGCAGCTGTGACGCAATTGGTGCGGATGCACAGGAAATGAAATATTGGCATTAATGCCAGCGCGCCTGATCATTTTAAACACAGCACTTTCTTTTAAAGGTACAAATTGCTTTCCATATTTAGTACAAAATATAAATGCTGATTCTGGATATTTACGATTTAGCGCCCTCAAGCTGCGCAATTCGTCACCATTTATTGGTTGAACGGATGGTTCGCCATTTTTCTTTCTATTCACGTGTAGTCTAGCCTTATCGAATTTAACCTGCTCCCATTTGAGATCTACTATTTCGGATACGCGCAAACCATGGCGATAACCCATCATGATAATTAACCTGTCACGCAAGTGGTGTCGATTATTCTTAACTACGGCAATCAACTTTTCTATTTCTTTTGGTTCTAAATATTCCCTTGTTCTGGATTCTATATTTGGCCGTCTTATTGGTGGTAAATTAAGCGTTTGTCCCAAAAATGATGCGCGGATCACATTACTTTTCATAGCTGAAACCCCGTCATTTCGTAAGACTCCCTTTAGCTTTGTCCCTATTTCGACCCTTTTGGGACATAATCCTCTGTTTCTAACTTAGCATTTGGAGATAGTTTACAAGCGATATCTTAATATTGCCAATCAACGATCTAATAATTTGTCCACTCAGCATGACAGCAAAAATGATGCTACATTTGACAGATAAAATGGGGGGTAGTTATTTATATGCCAATTTGGCAAAGCGGAGCAGATATGAAAAAACGAACCATCGTAGTAATAGGGGTAATAGGCACATTAGTTAGTTTGACAGCATGCAAATCCAAGCCATTATTGCCAGCGAATATATCTGCTGGACGTGTAGCATACATTAGCTCAAATAAGGCTCCGTCTAGTGATTTGTACGCAGGAACAAGGGATTTATTCGTTATCGATATAGATGGTAACAATCGGCATCTTCTTGCTCATTTGGACGGTATTACAGATCCTGCATGGTCTCCAGATGGCACTTCAATCGCTTTCGTTGTTAATTTAGAAAAGCCTAGACAGGGCTATTTATGTACAGCTAAGACGGATGGTACGCTCTTGCGTGAATTGACTTCTCATTTAGCTGTTGGGGCACCGTCATGGTCACCAGACAGCAAAAAGATTGCTTACCAAGGTTGGGATGTTGGATCGAAGACATGGAATCTCAATATTGTTAACTCCGATGGTAAAAATGATCATAAAGTCGGTTCCGACTTGCACACACAGACTTATGCGAATTGGTCTCCCGATGGTAAGCAAATATTGTTTCATACGCTTGAGGATGACAAAAGCTGGCATATTGCAGTCGTAAATGCTGATGGTTCCCATCTGCAAAAACTTACTAGTGGATTGGAAATGGATTGGCTCCCTTCTTATTCACCTGATGGGACTAAGATCGCCTTTTGGTCCACGCGTACGGGCAGTTGGGAAATATTCGTGATGAATACCGATGGTAGTACCGTCAAACAGCTAACCCATGAAAATGGAAGAAGAAGCAATATGGATAATATTGTTCGCCCCGTGTGGTCGCCAGACGGAAAATGCATTGTGTACGTCAGCAAATATATTCCTGGAAAGGACGACTTATTAGTAATAGACATGGAAGGCCGCCAGGCGCGCATTACAGACGACTCAACAAACAACGTTGCATTGGATCTCGTTAATTGGTGGAAACCAAGTTTTTCATTACCAAATCACACTTTTACAATTGACTCTTCTATACTTAAGGTTAACAAAACAAAATCGCACTAATTTCGATAAGCGCTACAAGCTACCCTTTCTATTTGCCATTTCGCTATAACACTGGCATATACTAATTTAATATTGCAATATTTGATCGGGCGCGCAGGATAGGATTATTAATGAAGGCTAGGGGGCACATGTTTTTTATGCACTTCCGATATCCTGCCCCTTAACTCAAACTATGCAGCAATTATCCAACACAAAAAAATGTCCGAACTGTGCTGAAATAATTCAGGTCAGTGCTGATTATTGCCGATTTTGTCATCGCGGTTTGTCTACATTGGATTTCAAAAAGTGTCCTTTTTGTGCAGAAATGGTGAGAAAATCAGCGACTCGATGCCGATTTTGTCAATCCGATTTGTCAGCGTCGTCTGAACCACCAGGACGGCCTCCAGATAATGCACCTGTACCGCGAATGCCAGTTAATCCTCGCCGCAGCACTGAAATCGCGTTAGCTTTGCCGCAGCCAGAACCGGACGATTTGATTTCAAAAGTACTACCGCTGAAGAAAGTGCAACCTCCAAAAGCTGAGGAGTAATTCAATATGCTTGAGCCGGTACCAAATGAAGATTTAGTGAGATGTCCAAATTGTGCAGAACTAATTTGCAAGGATGCTATCTTATGTCGCTTTTGTGAAACAGGATTCTCCGAATTACACTTCTATCCCTGTCCTTCTTGTACTGAATCTATCCGCAAGGAAGCTACGGTGTGCCGTTTTTGTCGCACAAAACTGCATAAATCTAAGTACCCTCAAGAAGAACCGATTATAAGACATTACCAAGGTACTGCAGTCTTGAGCGAAAATATCACTGCAAAATTTTCCGCAAACAAAGAACTGATCCGCGAAAGGGAAAAATTTGTCATTGAGCAGTTGACAAAAGAATTTGATGTTACCGAATTAACCAATTTAAATGCAGATGCACAGTCCCAGTTTCGGGCTCGAATTCGCGAAATTGTAAATTCTGATCCAGCACCTTTGACAATGATGGAAAAAGGAATTTTACTGCAAAATGTGCTGGATGAAGTCTTCGGTTTTGGTCCATTGGGGCCACTCCTTCGCGACCCCAGCGTGGGTGACATCTGTGTTAATGGCATAAACAATATTTATGTTGAGCGACATGGTCGACTTGAAAAAGCAAATATCTTTTTTGAAGATGCTAAGCACTTACGGCAAACAATGGATAAAGTTGTGCGATCGGTTGGCAAAAGACTCGATGATAATTCGCCAATGGTACGTGCCCGCTTACCTAATGGATCTCATATCAATGCCACCATTCCTCCTATAACGCTTGATGGTCCAACTTTAACAATACGAAGTTTTGGCCCTAATAACCTGTCTCTTGGACAACTGGTTGAGAAAGGCACCATGTCAATACAAATGGCTGAAGTTCTCAAATCTTGCGTGAAGGCACGTGTTAACTTAATTATTTCAGGTGGTGTTAACTGTGGTAAAACAACGTTGCTTAATGCTCTTTGCGGGCACATTAATCCGCAGGAAAGAATTATCACGATTGAGAACCAAGCAGAATTGCGCCTTCAGCATGATGATTGGGTACGAATGGAAACCCAACCGGCTACAGCCAATAAAGCACAGATTACCCAAGACATGTTGACAGATAGCGCACTGTGGATGAGGCCAGACAGGATTATATACGGGTCATGCACTGGCATCGAAGTCCTGGCTATATTGCAAGCAATCAATACTGGGCTCTCCGGTTTCATGACCACCGTTCATGCTAATGATCCACAAGATTGTATTAAACGTCTAGAAAATATGATCCTGATACATAAGGAAACGCCACTTATAGCAATACGCGAATTAATAGCCTCAACGATACAGGTTATTGTACAAATTCAACGTTTAGAAGACGGATCGATTAGAATTACTGAAATATCAGAAATCGTTGGAATTGAAAATGACATTATTGCCATGACTAATCTCTTCCGCCTTGAAAAAGAAGGACGTGATGCCCGTGGCTTTTTTAAATGCCGTCATGTAGGATCTGGCTTACCACCAAAGTTTCTCAAACAAATTGAACAAGCATCAATTCCATTTAAACTTGAATGGTTAAGATAAAGCAAGGACTATCGGGATGAGATCCAAAACTCTTGTACTTGTAGAATCAGGGCGCCGATATTTAGCTGAGGATAAAAAAGGTCTTCCATACTATGTTTAGAAAAAAATACGATTGTTCTCTTTCTCTACTTTTTTATATAGGGCTCGCCAGTTGGGAACCGCAGGCAAAAATGAGGCGGCGGCCATATTTCAATATTGGGCTGTCTATAAGTTAGGAAGTGGTAGATATGACCTGGCTTGTTATGCTGCAAGATTAGGTAAGATGGATTCAGCGTTTTATTGGCTTCAACAGGCATGCATTAAAGATGGCGTGCCTACAGGTTATGCTGAGGTAGATCCAGATCTCATAAATCTTCGAACGGATAACCGTTGGCATACGATAAGCGGGTTTATACGCAGTTGCGAAACCTACTGGGCACATAACGGTAAAACGGTGACACTTTTTATTCTTCCCCACGATTATGACGAACAAAAACCTTTAACTGTGCTTGTGTGGTTGCATGGCTTGGGTGGCAGGCCGGACGATTTTCAAGATTACCTTCAGACATTATCAGCTAGAATCAAAGTTGGATTTTTATGTGTAAGTGGTTCTAATTGTTCGGGACGGTCAGTATATAGTTGGTCCGAAAATCCCGAAGTGGACTATCAACAAATCCAGAATGCGCTTCTTGAAGCAAGTCGCAGGGTGAAATTTACAAAAAATGTATCATAGCCAGTGGCTTCTCCCAAGGAGCCCAGATGAGTATGGAAATAGCTGTCAATCATCCAGAAATATTTTACGGTGCCAAAATGGGATAAACATTTGGTACTCTGAGGTTAGCTCCTAAAACAATATATGAGCATTTTTTGTTAACTACAATCTTCATAACCTTCATTAACAGTCACGCAAAAAAGACAACGCCTGCTTAACTGGCTAAATGCTTGCACTAACAAACGAAGACTGAGGAGCACCGGGCGTAGTACTATCACACCATTATGCAACTGGAAAGTTTTAAATAAAAAAAAGGGGGGTACCTTATTTGTATGGCATTTCAAAAATGGTTCGGGGGTCCCATGCAAGAATTGCTTATTATGGCAACCCCCGGTTGCGCCCTTGGTGCCAAAATGGTCCAAACCAACTGGTCGGGTGCCGCATACAAACACATTCATATACCCCTCCGTGTTGCAAAAATCTACAGCGGACCGGACTGTATTGGTTGCCGAAATTTAAATAATGCTGATAAGCAAAATTGGCTGGCATGCCATCTTCCGTTAGGTAAATGTCGCCTTGGAAGACACGTGCGTATAAATCACTGTTGCGATCGACATATATAACAACACCAGTATTCAAGTCATACATAAACCCCAAGGCACTGAGGTTGTCTTGAGCACGACCTTTAAGCCGGTTTTGTCTATTCGGCAATCGCACCGTAACTGTCTGTTTAGCCTCCATAAGTAACTGTCTAAACGGCTCTACAATCGTCGGCGGCACTAAATTTTGTTGATATATACGCTGGTTAGGGATGGACGACAAACTATTAGCTTCATCCCGTTCATCCAAGGCAACGGCCGGTTTGGATAATGTCAAATAACAAATTAAAGCTAAGAAAATATAGACTTTCATATAAAGACCCAAACATTTCCATAGCCAGAATAACTCCACCTTCATTGACTGCAATCACACTAAAAAGCTATCGCCATCAAAAATAACCAAACTAAGCGTGATGCAACCCTGAAACTGTATCCTGGACAACATAAATTCCGACAAAAAAATGGTTAAATGTAGCCACCATTTGTTACCGGTAAATTGGAAGATATTTTTGCCTAGCGTGGGCAGTCCACTTATTAAGCTTTCCTGCTAGTTCAGTATGCATAAGTCCATGACTGAACTAAATGACATTAGCATCAATTTGCTTACTAGCACAAACCATGATGAACCCAATGAATAACGACTTTTCTGTAAGAAGAAAGACCTACGCCAATAAGGGCTCACGGTTAGGTGATAGTAAGACTATAAAAAGTTGTGACAATGCGTCACTGAATATAAGTCAGCCAATAGTTTCGAATAAAGACAAGGCACTAGACCAACTTGTGCAGCTTCCTGACATATCTTCCTACGTGGCTGCATCAGCTGAACTAGATCAAGCCGACAAATCCGTTCTTTGGGACGCATTTCGCAATTTAATTTGGTTTAGGCGATTGTTTTTCGTTTATTTCACGCTTTTGATATTGCAAGGGGTCAATGCGTTCTATCATCCGACTTGGTATGTCAGCAATGATATTATCTGGAACCCGGTAGCCACCTCTTGCGTGTTTTTTTTATTATTTTTGTGTGGTATTGCTTACCAGCATAGATTGACAGGGGCGGAAAGATTTATTAAATGGCCCACCCTACAAGATCTTAATGGGACAAGTATTTTCTTTGCTACTTATCTTGTTCTATCACCGTTGCTAATACAGGTGTTGCACACCTTGAATTTACACATTTGCCAAAGCGTTTGGCACCCAGTTTTAGTTTCTTGGGCGTTTTTCATTTTATTTTTGTCTAGCCCGCTATATGATCTGGTGGTTTACTTGGGGACGCTGGTACCGGCTGCTTCAATAAGATCCTACTTTCAGAAAAACGCTGAGAAAAAAATTGCGCTTGCACAAATTTTATCGGGACAACAGCAAATCAATTTCAATATCAAGAATTATAAATTTGCATTGGATATGTTTGAAGAACGCTTACTTTCCTGGCGTCCACTTTCTATTTTGATTTTAGGTCTCCTTTTTGGCGCGATTGTTCAAGCTGTCGTCGGTATATGTACAGCAGACTTTTTAACCCACGCCCTCCAATTAGTTTTTATTGTACCAACTGTCTTTCCTTTACTGGCTTTAGGTGGGGCCTTGCTATGGAAACGTACAGAAAAGCAAGCTCATTCATTGATTCCCGAAGTCACCAAGAAAAAACCCAATATTCTACGATCTTTAAAGACCCATTTTGAAAAACGGTTAGAACACAGCGTTCTGTATGAATTCCCTATGATCAGCGTTTTTCTAGCAATCCTGACAGGAATTTCAATGTTTACTTTTCTGGCCGTTGGGAACTGCGAATTATATAGCAGACTGGCTTATGTGTTCCGTCCGCGACGCCAATATCACAGCCAATCCTACAACGGACCAATGGTTAATTTATGGCGCATCAATATTTTTATGGTTTGCACTTTATCGCTTTTTCGTACCAATAGCCTGGCGCCTTGGAGCGTTCTATCAGCTTTTTGTGCAAAAATTGGTTCTAAAGTCATCAGATAATGGAATACCAGAAGCCGTTGCTGATGTTATTTCAACACCACAAACAAAGATTCGTATTCGCCCTCAACATCCGCACTGGCGTAGTGTCAAAGAATCAATTCAGTATATTGCTGCATGCTATGCAATTCTTTTTTGCTTAGTTGCATTTTGTCCAGGATATCTAGGACAAACTATTACTGGTTGGCTTAATCAATCAATTAAAGATGCTGATCCAATCGTCCTTGACATAGGGAAAGCACAGCATCCATCAATGCCATGGTATCCGGGCATGACACGATTGTTCCATATAAATTGGACAGATTCCACTCATGGTACTTACGAAAACGATGCACTGACACTTTCTAATCCACCAAGCACAACTAGCATAATAGCCGCAGATGGGACTTATGCTAGCCATATTCAGCACCAACTAACAGATATATCCGGAAAACGTGTTGCCGACGTTGAGCGTGAACAAGCTCATGCACGCTGGCAATTATTCGGGTCGTTTGGCAATGTACTATTTAACGTTCCAGCATGGATTTCTAATTTGAATGATGCAACTAAACAAAAAGCTTTGTTTAACTCAGTTGTATCGGCATACGATCAATATAGACAAGTATATCCTAGAAATGTAACGCCGACCGATGTTAGTTCTGTATATGCATTGGAACCAACCAGATGGTACCACATACCTCGGCATATACCTCTAACAAATTTGGAGCGGTCTCATTCTCATTCTTCAGCTGCTATATTGGAGTCACTAAAGCCGTACTGTGTGCCTCAGCATGCACCTGTGACAGATTCGGAATGGTATCATTCTCCACCTGAACTGCAAATATTAAAGCCATATCACGTATCTCAGCATGCACCGATGACAGATTCAGAATGGTATAAGTCCCCACCTCATTATTATGGAACTATCTCACGCTCAATAGATCCGCAACCAAAAACTTATTTTGTTGGTACGCCTGGTATCCCTGTACAATTTGACCGTGACAGCCCCCGACGTTGGAATATGCCTTATTTAGTAGGTAAAGATCTTTCTAATTCCATTCACTGGAATCTGGATTTAAATAACCACTTTAACCTTAGAATTTTTCTTGCTTCAGTTATTGCCGCCTTTGGTACTGCGCCGTTTGCCATAATGACGTGCGCATTTTTACCGCTGAGACGTCCTGATGAATTATTCGTTAGTGAACAGGGCATTTTACAGCCTAATAGATTCATCGGCGCTCCATTATCCCTATGGAAAGATCTGCATAAAGTGTCGCTTTTAAATGCGAAAAGCACAAATAGATCCCGCCATGTTTTAAAATTCGTATTTCGCCCAGGTGGAACAATAAAAATTCGATTAAATACTATTTCTACAGAACATTTGCGTGAAATTCTAGCACTTGCCGATGAATACTCGATCAATTGTCAGTTTGACAATAAAGTAATAGATTTGAGACGGGAACTCCTAAACGAAAATCTGTCATCTCTAGCTTCCGCAAACAAGTTTGAATCAACTATATTTCGTCCGCTCATTGCCGGAGATGCACTTAATGGTGGCAAGTTGCGCATAATTCGCAAATTGGCAAGCAAACCTTTGTCAACCGTGTACCTGGCACGCAATGAACAATCAAAGCTTGTAATAGTCAAACAGTTCGTTACTCCAAATGACGATGCCATATCAGCAAAATACAAGTCAATGTTCCAGCGTGAACATGATCTTATAGCTGCCCTTAGCCATCCGATGATGGCAAAACTTATAGATAGTTTTGATGAAAACGGGGCGACATTCTTAGTTATTGAACATATCATTGGAGAAAACTTACGTTCTATTGTTGAACGGCATGGCGCACGGTCAGAAAGAATTGTGGGCAATTGGGCTAACCAAATTTGCCAATTCATGCAGTACCTACACAGCCAAAGTCCGGTCGTATTACACAGGGATCTGACACCAGACAATATCATGCTGACAGATAGTGGGGAAATTAGAATCATTGATTTTGGTGCAGCTCATCAATTTATGGAAGGCGTAACTGGAACTTTAATCGGCAAGCAATGTTATATTGCTCCAGAACAGTTACGCGGCAAAGCCAATATTCAAAGTGATATTTATAGCTTTGGCTGTACCCTTTATTTTCTACTCAGTGGCAAAGACCCCAAAGCCCTAAGCCAAAGCGATTTAGCTGATATTAATATCGGTGCATCTGTTGTAATGCAAGATCTAGTGAAACGCTGTACTGAATTTGATGATGTTAAACGACCGAAGTCCTTTAGTGAAGTTGCAGCTATCATTCAGCCGGTTACTACTAACAAAAGTAATGTTGACTCATTTAGTCCTTCTAAACTGCTAGCGCGATTTAATGCGATATGCGCTGATTTTCCCGGCAAAATAAGGGAACTAATGTCATGAGTGGAGATAAGCTAATCAAAGTAAATACCAGTATCTATTGGCAGAATTTTATTGATTCTACAAAAACACTGCCTTTACCCAGACGGCTATGCCTTTACCCATATGGCTACATAATGACTTTGCTTACAGAACAGTATGCAAAAGCGATGAACAGATGGGAAAGTAAAAAAGATAATCCGGCAGATAAACATCTAACTTGGTTGGAATCTGCTGTACGTCCTAATCGGGCACATATAATTGAATATTATAAACAAAGACACTCCGTATTCTTGCGTGAGCTTGAAGCATGTTGTGATGAAGATGCGCGCCGTCCCCTAAACGATCTAATGAGGGATCAAACTACCGACATTACTAGATATTGTCGCTCACTTAGTCGGCTTTCTTTCTCAGAAAAATTATTGGCGATACCGTATGCAACTATAAATTTGATATTTCTTGTTTTCCTAAGAATGATGGCCGAATTATGTCTGGCCGGTAAATCAAAAGAATTTCTTACTAATCTTTATACCAATGTGTCAACAAATCAAACTGCACGATTTAGTGATCCAAGGGAAATTCAGGATATGGCAGTACAAACAAAACCAATTGTATTGCTGGGACTATATGCTGCGCCGCTTACGGCTGTTATTCTGATTGCAAAACAGCTTGTCAATGATACCATAGCACTATTTAGGGACGAACCTGAAATTTTGCCAGAAGATTGCTTACGATTTAGACAAAATATTGATCGTAAAAAAGAAAACGGACCAGCGGCATTTTATTTGTCTCCTGTCTTTGGCTGGACAATGTTGTTTATCTTTGCCACAGGCATTCCTGGTTTAATTTCCTTCTGGTTATATGGTCACTTAGGTATTGATCCACTCCTGGGCTTCCCATCGCATGATAAAGGGTTTTTTAGTGACTTTGCTATAGTTGGTTTGTACATAACTAGCTTAGCCTGGTGTTTGATGTCTTTGTTTTTCACAGGCTATTTTACTTATCTGTGCAATTTCGGAAGCACCGAATATGATATTGAAGTTTATCCCGATCTAATCAAACAATTGCCAATTAAAGGTTGGGCAGCTGATATTTTATTTTTTTCGTTATTCCACCCACTGAGGCGCCTATTTTGGCGTGATGTATCAACGGTTAGTTTTAAGAATAATAAGGACAAGTTAAAACTAATCGCTGATAAAGCAGACAATCCCTTTTGGAGGGCTTTTCTCAAGTTTGATTCTTTATTCGATAGGTTTTGGCATAAGTTTGACATTCATAATGAGTATCTTGAAATAGCCACTCCCAAAGATTCTATCAATATCCGCCTATGGGAGTTATCGCACAAAGAACGGGCGCAAATTTTTTATTGTCTACGAAAATATGCTCCCAGCATATATCTTGATTCTTCCGTACAAGAAGCACTTGTTGGTTCTGCCGTGTTAAGGGATCCCCGCTATACGGAAATATGGTTCGATATTCTAACTAGGAGCAATCAAATTGACGATGACGAAGTACTTGGGCCTGGCAGGCAATTACGGGAAGGCAAACTTACTATAACAAAGAAACTTACATCCGGTGGTCAAGCGAATATTTATTTGGCTCACGATACAAAAGGAAAGAATGTGGTACTTAAGGAATTCCAATTGACGCCAGGGGAATCGTTGGATTCACTTGTTGAATCAGCAGGAGCGTTTGAAAGTGAAAGTTCCATTTTAAGTCAACTAGATCATCCAGGCATTGTTAGACTGTACGATTTATTTATCCAAGGCAGCCGGGTTTATCTAGTCCTTGAGCATGTAGAAGGACATACTTTGAGGGAATTAGTAAAAGCACAGGGTTCTTTAGATGAGGCTATGGTACTTGATCTTGCTAAGCAGATGTGCGGTATCTTGGCATATTTGCACGGTCGTACATCGCCGATAGTACACCGTGATTTCACGCCAGACAATTTGATTGTACAAACTGATGGAAAACTAAAACTGATTGATTTTAGTGTTGCGCAAGGACATAAAAGTGAGCGAAATAACTGTGCAGGAAAGCATGCTTATACGCCACCTGAACAATTTAGGGGCGAAGCCTGTCCTCAAAGCGATATATATGCATTAGGTGCAACTTTATACTTCTTACTTACCGGTAAAGATCCTGAGCCTATTTCTCAATCATCAGCTACCCAAGATAGACCTGATATATCAATTCAACTGAATCAGATTATTGAAAAATGTACTGGGCTTGATCTTAAAGATCGCTATGAGTCTATAGTATGGCTAAATATAGAAATTGGATCACTTTTAACTCAAGAATCAACCGATCATATATTGAATGATGTGACTGATTCCAATAGCTGCTCCCTAGCTATTAAAGCTACCGATTCCGCGGTTGCTTAGGAAGTAAAACTTGAATACACAGAAACTAGCAACGATAAAATCTTTTTAGTAATATTAGGCAAAGCCTGTGAATTAAGGATGTCATAAGATGTTTGAGCGGTTCGTCAATTTAGTTAGGTCTATTTTTGGTGCTTTGCTAGTTAGGGCCGAAGATCCGCAGTTAATACTAGAACAGGCGTATCAAGATTTAAATGCTAATCTACTTAAAGTCCGTCAAGCGGTAGTACAAGCTATTGCTACAGAAAAACAGATCGGCCAGCAATTGCAAAAAAATCAGGAGCAGGTACAAAATTGGCATAATCGGGCAACTTTGGCCGTACAGCAAGGGCAAGATGATCTGGCCAGACAAGCATTACAGCGTAGGCAACAACATCTATTAGCAACATCAGAACAAGAAAAGCTATTAAACAGTCAGCATGAATCTGTCGAATCACTCAGACATAAATTAGCCGATTTGGAAGAAGAAGTACAAAAGGCTTATTTCAAGAAGCAAGATCTCATTAACAAAGACAAATATGCCCAAGCCACCGGTAAAGCAAACGAACTGTTATCGAAAGTCACTGCCAATGGTGCCCTTTCAATAATGGATAGAATGGAAGAAAAGGTGCAAGAAAGATTAGCTAAATCTGAGGCGTTAGCGGAGTTGAGTGGTGATTCGCTAGAAAAGCAGTTTAAAAGCATTGAGGGAAGGACGGATATAGAAGCTGATTTGACAGCCATAAAAACTGGACTTACTTTAGGTTCAACAAAAATCGAAATTAAAGAACCGAAGTTGTTAGAAGAAAATGTAGCATCCGCCGAAATGATCGAAGCTAAAGATGTAATACCTGAAGAAGACTAAGTGTCATTTTGATCAAGTATTGGCGGTCTTATCCGTTTGTAATTCCTGACGACGTTGTTGAGGCTGTAAAAGAACAAACGTTGATTTGTAGATATTGAAATCCCTATAATGATAATACAGGTGTCGACATTTCAATAAACGCAAAAAATTTCTGGATCGTTGCCTATCTGAACTTCAAAATCCTGTTTAATTCTTTGGCGACACAGGCTTTCAAGTATATGTGCGATTGAGCTTATATGTCTAATTTCGTTTACGTTATCCAATTCTAAGTTAACATAGTCACTGCCAGTCCTAACTATGTGAGCGATTGAATTCCGAACGTTCTTATAAACATATTCGCCCATACTGTCTATTGCACCAGATTTTGAAAGCATCGGCGATTTTTTAATCGTGTCTAGATAGGGATGCATATGCTCATCTATAAATAATAAGTTTTGATCTACATAAGTAATGCCATCTTTGTCTGTATTTGACGGATAAACTAAGGTATGCCAATAAAAAAGTAATTTGGTGAAATGATCGTTGACACTAAATGCGTGACGAAATAGTTTTACAATGAATGATTGGATATCATTGCGTAGCAGGCTAATAGTGTAGATGGTTTCCTGGCGCTCAAAAATTGATATTTCCCTTTGCTCAAAGACATGCATATTCATTTGCTCAATCGGGATATCCATTGGTACTTCGTTAATCAGCCCTTCCCCTAATTTTACTTTCATTCCTGAAGCAAAACAAATCGCGCTGACTAGCTCCGAAGTGATTTTGTACACCTCCGTAAAATCAAATTCACCCATGCGACAAACTATGCAGTCGCTTTGATTGAGTTTTTCGGCCGGAATATATCTGAAAAGTGTACCCTTATATTTAAATTTTATTGGATATTTATAAGATATTGAAGAATGTACAGCGATTGAACAATGCTTGCTTGGCGAAGTTAATACTGAGGATAGTTCACCACTCAAAATAGACTTATCTTCCATCTGTTACCTTTGTAATCATCTTCAATACATTTAAATCTTAGCTTTGCCTTTATTAGCAATACCAATTCTACATTGTTGTTTAAAATAATCAGTAATTTTCTGCATCGGTTCTTTTAAGCGGTCAGCCCGTGTCACTATATACCTGCTAGTAATATCACTGGACATACTATGGTTAAGCAATCGCTTAAGCGCGTAATAAGACACATCAAGTCGTTCAGCTGTTGTTTCAAATGTGCGCCTTAGCGTATGCGGTGAAAAATTCACACCAGAATTTTTAATTACTTCAGCAATACTGCGTTTTGGCTCAACCATATGGTTATTGCTTGCATTTCCGGGAAAGACGTAAGGACTACTTAGCTGTATCTGTTCCCGACGGGCTCCCAGCAGTTCAAGCAAGAAATCTGAAAGTGGTAAGCAATGCTCCTTTTCGTTTTTGTATCACTAGCAGGAATAGTTAAGGTTTTTGCTTTTTTTAGATCGACGTTAGCCCATTTCAATTTCATAGCTTCCGTTCGCCTTAAACCCGTAAATAGCAGAATCAACAGATAATCCCTAATAGTAGTATTTTCCAATTGCATAACCGCTTGATACCAGGCTGCTAAATCTTCAGCATGAATAACATCCTGGCGATGTGGTATTTCATTCCAGGCATCAAATTGAGTGAGTACTTTGACGGGGTTCTCAGGGAAAAGTGATTTGGCGTCGACATCCCTGTATTTAACAGCAGCAAAATTGAATATTTTACGTAATATGCGCATAGCCGAATTAGCAACAGCTTTACGATCACCGCGGACACCGGGGGTTTCAGATAGTTCTTTATGACGGTTTTGAATCATGTCCCTTGTGATATTTGCAAGCGGTTTATCCAGCCAATCGGATAAGCAACGCCTAATGGTGCCGTCATATGTTTCAATGGTACGTGAACGTAATGATTTTGAATCCTTGAAAGTATCATAGGCGGTGGCTAAAGTTACTTGTTTTGCCTGACTTTCTTTTTTATATTGATTGATATTTATACCGTCGCGCAATTCTGCAAGTGCGGCAGCGGCTTTGGTCCGTGCCTGGCTTTGTGTAAGTTCGCCGTATCTCCCTATAACTTGTCTAACGGTTTTGCCACTGATATCACGCTGTACGACAAACATCAATCCGCTAGGCAAAGCCCTCATACCAAATCCTTTCAATTCGGTATCCCAATAAAATTTCTGTCCTTTACTAGGCCTTTTTATTTTATTGATATTGGTGTTGTTGAGTTTTAGCGTAGCCATTTGTGTAAGGCATATGTAAGGTTTTTGCTGCCAATAAGTTGCAAAGAATTACAGTAATTTCTGATCATATTATATCCTGTAACTGCTTATGACTAGGGAATTTCCGGCAATAGACTCCTAGTCTTTACAACAGAATGCAAAGAAGTAGTTTTTACGTTGCCGACAAATTCGTAAACCGTAGGTCGTGAGTTCAAATCTCATCGTCGGCTCCACTATTTACTAGGCTTTCCGGCTTTTAGCAAAAGTGCTGATTTTTGATTTGGTGCATATTTGGTGCAATTGTTTGTTTTGTAAAACCAGATAATCCTATTCAACGACCATCAAAATAGATCAAGCAATCAGTCGAGTAGTTGTAATTATTGGCTATGTGAACGTAACTTTTCAAGGCAAGGTCAGCTTATCTGGGTATATTTCACCTTCTTCCAAGGCAAAAAATGGTACCTCGCCGAAAAATACCACAACCAACTTTTGCTTATCTTGATTTCTGGCCCGTAGAGTATGATCTGCCTGGGCTCCCTTAATAATGTACGTTGAATCTTGTCTTTGCCAAAACCAAGTTGAACTCGGATAAACAACCAAATTAATTTCTCAAAATTCCAAAGAGTAAATAAAATTCGTTTTGAATGGTCTGGCATGAGATTGCTTTTTTCATCCTGTAAGGATAAGCACAGGCTGCTGAAATCATCAAGCCATATGAGGGTTGCTGTTCGTGGTTGTTTCTGACTGACTAAAACAATCGCTCGACGATATCGCTGCAAAACCTCGATCAGCGTGTATAAAGCCATAGCAGGAATTACTAATAAAAAAATGAAGGCTGCAATTTCTACTTTAGGACTAAAAGTCTCGTAAACCTTGATTAGTGCAATTATGCCCGTCACTATGGATAATACCAGTAAAAGAACTCCCGGGATAAAATTCTTGCGAATTACCCAGTATTTCAAGGCTTCCAATTGGTTTTGCTTTGTCGTTGCTAACATATCTTTTCCTTTTTTCTGTCCGTTGTTGAAATCAATTAATAGGCAAATTTATTCATTTGTTGTTCCCAACTCAGGAGGAAAACGTCGCCAATCTCCCTTTTTTACATGCACGTCGCGCTCTATGATGATTGCATCTAATCCGTCTAGCACTGACAGGTCTATATCAAGCTGACTGGATGCTGTACCAAATTGATTTATATCCTGGCTGACTTTACCTGCGCGTTTTTCGGACAAAAGAATTACATCTTGAGACTCTCTCAACGCGGTAAATATTTATCCCATAACTCACTTACCAGAAATCCGCTGTCTATGGGGGGATTTTGAGCAAAGGTAGATATACCGCGAGACAAAATTTCCTCAGGAAGGCTTAGGTAATACTTGTTTAGCTTATTCAAGTCCTCTTTTAAACATGTTCCAGCTATGAATGTTTGATGGTCTCTAAGAAATGGCGGCACGATATTGGCGTGAAGTTTATCCGACGAAGTGAATACCATACAAAAAGGCAAATAATAAAGATATGCTAGATCCACCTTATTGCTGGGACGGTCTTTCGATATTAAGTCACTCCCAAGTCCTACATAAAAATACAATTCTACCGAGAGCAAGTGCCTAAGATAAGGGGCAAACATGCTCAAAGGTTGTTTTCCTTCTGTTTCCCATCGCTTTAGAATCTCTTTCTGCCCATATTCAGTAACACCAAAGACAGTCATTCCTAGATTTAACATATCTTCTTCGCTTAACGAGTTAAGGATTGAATCGGTCAGCAGTTTGGCATCGAAAAAGTTTTTTGGTTTACCATGTTGTTCAACTATACTGCGGAAAGATTTGTATAGAGCGCTGAAATCAACTTCCGAAAGCTCATGTCTCCAGTTCTTTGCTGTCATCCTTTCAAGCCCTAAGAAATCTCTATCTTGCCAACGCTCCAGAGCTTCTTCCTCTCGACTTTTGCTAATAATTATACCCTTTTTCCCTTCCAGCTCAACAGGCGTTCCTTGAGGAATAAGTGGTCGGCCGAATCGCATATCGATCTTGTATTGTCCTGTAAGCTCTGCTTCAAGCAGTGTTAGATGGTGGACATTTGGCTTAGAGTTAAGATCTGGAGTTTTATATGCAATATTGCCTACTATTTCTTCTGGCTTGCGCTTTGAATGTTTTTCCAAGTCAGCAAGAGTTTCAATGAAAAATACTGGAGTGATATTAGTCAAAAAGAAATTGTCGAGCCATACAGATTCATTTATGTTCAGGCTTTCCAAAAACGATTTGTCAAAAATAATCACAGGGCCCATAGACTAACACCATAATCAAATCTTTTCATAATTTAAACATCCGAAAATCGCTCGTTGCAACTATGCCCTAATAGAAATAATTTTAGTGTTATCTTCAACATAGCTATCCAATGCTATTATGGCTTGTTTCTTGCGCTCCGGTACCGGGTGAGAATAGCGCATGGTTGTACTTATACAAGCATGGCCTAAAATATCTTGCACCACAATAAGATCAATACCAGCAGCAACCATACGAGTGGCGGCGGTATGCCTGAGATCATGAAAGCGCAAGCCTCTGATTTTTGCCTGGTCAAGGATTTCGGCGAAACTACGCTTCAAGTCATAGTAGGGCTTTTGCGTATCATGATTAACAAAAACATGATCTGACTGCCGATTATCTTTAAGTATGCGCAAATGTTGCCTGAGAGTTGCACTAATTGGTATATTGCGATCTTTTCCGCTTTTAGTTTGTGTGACCGTAATATAGCCTTTGTCTAGATCAATATATTGCCATTTTAAATTCAAGATTTCGCTTTTACGCATTCCCGTATGCAGGGCACAAATCAAAATTGGTTTTAGATACTCATAATTGTCGGTACATTGACCTAAAAGATTTTTTTCTTCCGATGGTTCAAGAAAGCGCTCTCGTCGTGAATCCTCACGCAGAGGTTTAACTTTCCTTGCCAGGTACGGATTTTTATCTATCCAACCATTTTCTACGGCTATGCTAAACATTTTGCGCAGGATCGAAACTTCTCTGTTTATGCTGGCACTGCATACTAATTTTGGTTGTTTCGGCAATTCACCATTTTTTAATTTCTTTTGCCTTACCTTGGGTGCCTTCCGTCTTTCCATTCTATACTTTTCAACTAAGATAGGGGTGATTTCTCTGAGCTTTTTGGCACCAAAATATTCTTCAAGCTTGTCTACGCGACACTGTTCTGTCTTCCATGATTTTTTATTTGTTTGAGCATAATCGTTGTAATTTTTTATTAGATCTCTGAATAACATTTCGCCCTTTCGATCAGCCAGATCATACTTACCTCTAAGTAATTCGGCTTTAAAAATTGCTTCCGCTTTTTCCACCTCACGCTGATTCGTTGCCTCCGGCACTGGACGGTTATACCGTTGTCCCTGGATGCAAAGACGAAAATACCACATTGGTTTTTTTAGATCTTTTCTTAAATAGACAACCATAAATTATCCTCTTCCCTTTTTGGCAGTTGGTTTTACGTCTGGAATGTATTTCAATATATCTCCAGGTTCACACGTTAATACTTTGCATATGGCAACCTGGAAAACGTCTAAAGATGTGAAAGCTATTTTTAGTGATGCAAGTTTTGTGGGAGCAACAACTATCTTTAATATCGGGGGCAATAAATATAGACTATTGAGCTATGTACTGTACCCAAAGGGATTAGTACTTATTTACAATATTTTGACCCATGAAAAGTAGGACAGAGTAACAATTAAATAGCTCGCTAACGCGAGAAGCAAGCAGGTGAGATTAATGATTAGAGTAGATAAAAATTACAAGCGACTGGTTGGTCGGCTGCCCTTGGTACCGATTGAAAGCGATGCTCACTTGGCCAAAGCTCATGCGCTTCTTGTTGAGCTAGCTGCTGGGGGCCGCGAGAACAAGCAAGTAAGAGAAAAGGAATACATGGCAAGCACCCTTCCGTTGCCCCCGCTTCCCGCCACCGTGCAGTCAAGAAGAAAATGACGCGCGGCGAGTCTCAGTATTTTGACGTGCTGTCTAAACTGACAGCGGATTATGAGAAAGACATATTTCCTAGTGAACCCATGACACCGCAGGAAGCGTTTACATACATCTTGGAAAAAAGCGCATTATCCCAGAGGGAAATGGGCCAGATTATAGGTTGTCGCCAGGGGCGCATAAGCGAGATTATTGCTGGTGTCAGAGAGTTAAGTAAAGAACAGATAACCCGATTAAGTGCGCATTTCAAAGTCTCAGCAAACTTGTTTCTGCCGAAGCTAGTAAAAAGAACAGCTTAATGCCAAGAATAATGATGCTCTTTGTTAACCCGTTGTATGCTCATATACGATGGAGCAAAGTCCCGATGTATTTCTCGAGCTGCCAACCAGTTGGAGTACGAAAAATAATTTCATAATTATGCGACAATTAATATAGTCTGCTTTTGCGTTTTATTCATGGCAAATTCTGAGGCAAATTTTTGGAAAATTTGAAAGATAAGCCTATTTTAGTTACTGGTGCTACTGGCTATGTGGGAGCAAGGCTTGTACCCAGATTGCTGCAAGCCGGTTATCGAGTAAGAGCAATGGCCCGATCGGCTACAAAATTACGTGGGCGTCCCTGGGCTAACCATGAAAATCTAAAAATCGTTGCTGCCGATATTTTCAATCAAGATGAACTTTTGCAAGCCTTATCAGGATGCAGTGTCGCTTACTATTTAATTCATTCCATGAATCCGCAAAATAAAGATTTTGTCGAGGCGGATAGACGTGCTGCTAGTAATTTTCGTCATGCTGCGCAAATAGGAGGTTTACAGCGAATAATATATTTGGGTGGACTGGGTGAAAATCAGTCAGATTTGAGCAAACATTTGCGCTCAAGAGCTGAGGTTGCTCAGATTTTGTGCTCCGGCACCGTGCCAGTGACTGTTCTAAGGGCCGCAATGATTATTGGCTCTGGCAGCGTCTCTTTTGAGATATTACGTTATCTTGTTGATCGCTTACCAATTATGATTACTCCCAGATGGGTGCGCACACCATCACAACCGATTGCCATTCGCAATGTATTAGAATATTTAATTGCTTGTTTGGATAACGAACAAACAATAGGAGGTGTTTTTGATATTGGCGGTTCTGAAGTCTTAACTTATCAGGCTTTGATGGACATATATGCTCAAGAAGCGGGACTGGTCCGCCGTATTGTCATTCCTGTGCCGTTTTTTACGCCTCGCCTCAGTTCATTGTGGATTCATCTGGTGACACCAGTGCCAGCTTATATCGCTCGTCCATTAGCTGATGGTCTCCGCAATCCGGCTGTTTGTAAAGAAAATAGTATTCGATCAATCATTTCCTTAAAACTATTAGACTGCCGCTCTGCCATAAAACTGGCTGTTGAACGTATTAATTTGCAGACAGTAGAAAGTCATTGGACTGATGCCGGAGCAATGCCACCTGATGAATGGTGCACAGCTGGTGATCCAGCTTGGGCCGGTGGTACTGCTTACGAAGACCGGAGGAAAATTATTGTTGATGCGACACCAGCGGATCTCTGGCAGGTTTTAGTGCGTATAGGTGGAACACAGGGTTGGTACTACGGCACATGGCTATGGAGGCTCAGGGGCCTTATGGATAGGCTTATGGGTGGAGTAGGACTGGGTAGAGGTAGGCAAAGGGTTAGTGAAATCTTACCAGGAGATGTGCTCGATTTCTGGCGGGTTTATGCAGTTCAACCTAATCAGAGATTATCATTGATTGCTGAAATGAAATTACCTGGCCAAGCTACGCTTGAATTTCGTATTCATCCAATCGGAAATAATAGAACTGAACTTGAACAGATTGCCCGTTTTCGTCCCACCGGTCTGAGTGGCATTGCTTACTGGAAAGCGGTTACCCCATTCCATGCCATCGTATTTAATGGCATGCTCAAAGGTATAGCTCACGCCAGTATTCAACAACCTTAGCTGGACCCAATAGAATGTAAATGCTAATTATTTACTGTAGCAAATTCTGATTCTACAATAGCCAATGAAACTAATGCAGCAAATATCAAGATCCTATTTTTATGACGGTCCTCTTATCTGTGCTATACGCTTATTAGCTTTTAGTTTAATGCATCCTAAACTGAGCTTTCATTGATGAGGAATTACTGAAGAATCCGTTCCAGATAATAGCTTGTTGCACTCTCGAGCTATTTCAGAACTTGGGTGCAGAAGCAAGACTTGGTGATATTCGAGTTTAGCATCTGAAAGACGGCCCAAACGCCAGAGAGTGTTGGCCAAATAGTAATGACATTGGGGATCGTTTTTGTGCAGACTCGAAGCTGAGGTTGATAACAGTTTTAACGCTGATCGTAAACTACCTTCGCTGTAAAGGACTTTCGCTTCAAAGAAGTTCTCAGCCGATGAAACGAATCGCTCTGGCCGTCCATCAACTATATAGCTGCGGCCCTCGGCAGGGCCGCCTGGCTGCAATGAAATTTTTGCTGCACCCTCGCCATTCTTACCGGCAATGCGAAAGGTTAGCTTGGTTACAGGACCAACGAATCCGCCACTCCAGTTCTCACTTGCAGCAAGCCGCACACTTAGATCGTTGCCCAAAGCTTCTTTAATGTCTGGCGAATTGAGAATGAACTGTCTGCATTGCTCGTATTCTTTCTCAAATGCCCATGTTGCAATTTCATTTGCATGATGCTCGTCTAAGAATGGGAAGAGTGCAGGTATTGGTTGTATTTTGGCGCGGGCAGCCGCAGTGTTTATTGCTGAAAGTGGCCTGCGTACCACTCCACATAGTTTTGGTTCTTCGTAGGCTGCCTCAAAAAATGTGCCTGTGCCCGGCTGGATAATTTCTTTCCAACGGTCTTTAAGATAATATGTGTGGTCGGCTACTGAAACATATAAGAGTCCCAAACGTCCGTTCCACATTCTAAAGAGAAGCGCGCCGCTAGTGCCTCTGTCACTAGCTATCTGATCAGCAATATCGAATTCGCAGAATGATTCATAATACGGCGTTTTATTTTCCCAGACGGGCTTAGTCTCTTTTAATGCAGCAAGCACTTCTTGAACTTCCGCTACTGTGAGCACAGCTTTGGGAAAACCAATATAATCATATAACCACTGGTTGCAGAAATGGTGGGAAGAGCCATATTTGGGAAACCGAACAAAGCAAACTTCTTGAATGCCAAACGTTGTAAATGCATCGCCCAAAAGCAAAGCGTCTGAGATATGTCTGTCTTGTTTTTGCGCTGGTGGACCTAGGCGCATCGTGAAGAGGTCTAAGAAGCCAAAATTTTGATATATGAAAATTAGTAGTAACCCTACCGCCAGCAATATCACCAAAGCAGTTATCCAAATTGATTTGTGAATTTTCATAGATACTTTGCAACTAATTTAAATTACGAGCAGTCCACTAGCTTTGTGGCTAATTATAAAAATCGGCCATTTCAATCAATTTTATATTGTTTGTCACAACTTTGTCATCGGTATTGCCTAATCTATTTGATACCCAATTATTTTAAGTAAGCGAGACAAACAAATGGATGGCAATTCGTATCAATCTTATTCAAACCCAGCAGATTTCCAATATACACCTGGTTTGAGTAATAGTGCTAATGAGTCAATGCCACCAGTGGCTCCTTCCTATAAGCATGCACCGGCAGAAGGAAATGATTATTCGGTTTATTATTCAGACCAACAAACTCTTATTCGTTTGATGGACAGCGTGCATGAAGGCCGTATGGAAAATATTCAGGTTGGGCAAAAGACAATGGCAATTCGCCTTGCAGACGTGCAGATTGTGCAAGGCGGCATTGAAGTTCATGGCCAAATAATTCCCAAGCATGGAATTTACGAGCAGATAATGCCGCCCTTAGCTCCGTCATATAAGCATTGGTCTTCACCGCTAGATAGAAATAACTATCCACTTTATAATTCAGACCAACAGACCGTTAATCGATTGATGGATAGTGTACATCAAGGTCGCGTCGAGGATATCCGCGTTGAGCAAAAGACTATCGGAATTCGTCTTGAAGACGTTCAGATTGTGCAAGGCGCAATCGAAGTTCGTGCCAAAATAATTACTAATCCAGCAGCTTACTCGGAAAATAGCCATTATTCTGGTTACCTCAATCCTACTGCAAACTACACACCATCGGTCAATTCGTATCCATACCAATACTCGAACCAGTTTGGGGATCGATCAACGTATCCGCCACCATATCCGCCATCTTATCAGTCACCGTACCAACCACCATATCAACCTCTATGTCCAGCCCAATATCCATACCCGAATCAAGTTATTTTTCCTCAATACTTACCCCAGTTTATCTATCGCAATTCATACCCAAATCAATTCCCCGCTCAGTATCCATATCAGTATCCCATGGTTAATGTGGCTGGCAGCATTGCCAATGCCATCGGCCAGCTTGCGCGTACCACTAATTTGCTGAGACGGTGATTGGCTGCTTTAGCTTGTGGATGGCAAGCTTTCAGCTGTTAGTAAAAGCTGAAAAGCTAATTGGCTATCCCTATTATTTATGGACCGCAGATCTCGGATACAAATCTCGCTGATCGCTGCAATATTGGCTAGAGTTTTAGGTTTTTCGAAAAACAATGATTTTGGACTGGTGTGTATTCTTCAATGCTTCAAGATTGTTTTGAGGCAGAATCGGTGAGAACAGAATGACAACGATCCTCTATTTCGGAAAGTTCCTGTAGCAATTGTTGCTCTGATTCATCAAAAACGATGATCGGTTCTGATCGCCTAGCTAACTTGGTTTGCGTGCTTGTCCAAGCACAAACAACTGATAAGCGCGCACTCAAGTGGGCTGACTGAGGTACCTTCATTCAAATCTCCTTTAAGAACGTGGATTTATTATTTCTCCGGTCCTGAAGTATAGTCATTATTGCGCTTAAAGAAAAGCTAGCTGGAATACATTCTGCCCCTGAATTTATCCGGCAAGTAGGTAGCAAATCTATAGAGGATAAGCTCAATAATGCCCGTGTCTGCTTGCACTACACGGTTATGAGCAATGCCCTCAGCAATTTAATCAATTATTTTTGGCGCTTAGAGGCTGAAGTACTAAAAGTTTATAAGGTGTTTGCGCCATTAATAGTGTTCTTTACCCTGAACGAGCTGATGATAGGTAGCGTCACGGTATCGGCGAGCTTCGTGTAAATCTGCCAGCGCGCCATTGACTTTATTTTGCAGCCCTTCAACATGACTTTCGTAACGTTCCTGAGCATCATTATCTAAGCTTCCGGTAATGCGAGATCGTTTTGTTCTTGTTCTGCTTCTTCTACAGCCTTAAGGGCGGTTGCCTCGTTGGCGCATGCTTCCTGCCAGGCTTGTTTTAATGGACCTTCTATATCAGTATGTTCGGGGCCAGCCGCCATCGGTTTCTCGATGTCTGACTCTAACTGCGTAAGAGAAGCATTAAGTGCCGTTAATGCAGGCTGAATATTCTGTTTTTTGGTTTCTGCTGTTTCTATTTGCTCTAGTTGCACAGGTAAGGTTGTACTTCAACTCCAGAACGCTTCAATTTAAGAATCTGCCTGTATGTATAAACTCTTACTTCCAAGTTGGGACCATCCACCAGTCCAAGATTATTCAATATATGGATTGACTTGAGGGTTTCTTCTTGTTCTGGTCCCGGTTTCAAACCTTCCTGTATTTGTGCTGTGTTTAAAACTATATCTTTCCAGTACTTGGCGCGCTATAGATACTCGTCAGGAGCGATTTGCCATAGCATAAAACAAATTATTATCAAATTTCGCAAAAGTCTATTGTATTGCTCAGTCTTTATCTGTTTGGGAATCGCGATTTGTGAATAAATATAAGTAGGCAGCCAATTGCTCGCAACGGATCAATTAATTCTGTCTCTGTGTTATTCTGTCTGCCCATAGAGATTTGACAGTTTGAGCAATGGACTTAAGCTTGCCCATAATGCCTAACAATAAGAGCGGTAAGAAAGGTAATGCCTGCAGCATTCCGTGAAATATATTATGTGAACAGCATGGTTCCATTAAGTTAGCGTCCTTTAATTAATGTCTGGAGAAGTTGCTAATTTCAAAGGTGGTGATTTTATCTTAACTTGCAATGATGTGTCCTGATTTAGTGAATCGTGCTTGTCGATCATACTTGTGGTTTTGCCTTGTTCGCGCGAAGCGATCTGGCTATGACTTAAGTTCCAGAGTTTCAAACAATCGGCTGCCCCACGTTCCCCAATAATTTTTGCTAATTCGTGTTGTGCATCTGGGCAAGAAGCGTCTGAATATTCTAGGTGATTCACAATAGTTTCAACAGTCTGTCTTATTATTAGCTGTCTTGCTTTTATTTTCTTTTTCAGATGCCAGTTGATCAGAATGCCACCATCTAAAGCCACGTTCAATAAGCCGGATAGACCTAATCCCAGACCGCCAGGAAGATAACTATCATTACCTTGAGCTGGATTGAGTACAGCCAATGAAATAACATTTTGACCCAATGTCCCGCCCGCTGCAGTATAGATAGCACCGCTGGTAATGCCATTTGTTCCTTTCAGGTGTCTCGCGAGCTTTTGTAGTTGGGGGTCACGTTGATAAGCCATTTTTAGAATAATGCTTCCCCAAAGACTATCACTAAGTGACGTTTTGCTTTTGACCTCAGTTTCTGTCTCTTGCACCATACCGAGTGGGCAGAGTTCTGAACAGCCGCAAGTTGAGCAAGCTAAGGCGGCAAATGGTTGCAATATCAATAACGTACAAATCAATAGAATAGCTGATAATTGTTTCTTTGCAGACATATTCAAGTTCCTTAGACGAGAAAGTGTTTACTGGTTATGGTCGGCAATAAGTGTTGAAGGGCTGAGTGAAGAAACCTGGTTAACTTTCAGAGAAGCCACTGCATTACTCGAGGTCCACAACTGCAGCCACTCATTAGTGGCTCGTTCTCCAATTAGAGCGATTAGCTGTTTTTTTATTTCGGGGGCTGCCCCATTTTCCTGTTCCACCTGAGCGAGTACGCTTTCCACTTGATGCTTTATCTCTAGTTGCCTTTTTCTCAAACATTTTGCTAAATGATGATTTATTGCTGCTCGGCCAACAAAGGTAGCAATGGTAAGACCGCTCATGCCAATTCCAATTGCTCCAGGAAGATAACTGTCATTCCCTTGCTGGGGATTGAGGGTAGCCAGAGCGACAACGCCTTGGGCTAAAGTCCCACCAGCAATACCAGCAACAGCTGCCATTGTTCCGATGTTCACCAGTCCCAGTCGTTTATAGATTTTCTTTATTTCAGGATCGCGTTGATAAGCCATATCCAAAATCAAATTACCCCACAGACTATCAGTAATTAGCAATTCAAATTTTTGCTTTCTAGTCACCACAGAACCAACCGCTGCTATATCTGCCACGTTTGCAGCTGTGCCCGCTTGAGCAATCAGTTCTGTTCGTGTTTCAGCTCCGTTGTCAATTACTGGTTTACCATTGACCGTCGGACAGGGCAATGGTAAGGAAAGATTTGATTCAGCGCGCACCGGGCGCTGAACAATCAATAGGGAGAAAATAATAAAAATAGCAGCAATTGCCGAGCGCGATCGATCTGTCACGATTCAATACTCCTATTTTAAACGGGGAATATTGGCAGTTTAATACTCTGCTATTTTTACGACAAGCTATCCCCAGGGTGGGGATGTCCTTAGCAGCGGTGCGGAGTAAAATACTTGCTTATATACAGGGAGATCGATAATTTTTAAGCGTATAGGACTAACTTGTTGTTTGCTATATTTAATTAGTATTCCATTGCAGTCACAGGCTGAAAGTATAAAAGATAATTCAGCTGATACGACTGATGCTAAAAATATCAAGTCCCTCAAAACACCAGATCCTAAAACGGCTTTGCAACACAATAATCGTGGGGTTGAATGTAGCTCAAAGGGATTATGGAAAAATGCCATAAGAGAACACCGTCTTGCTTTGTTAGAAGATCCTACTAATAAAATTTTTCGCACAAACCTTTCTTTTGCCCATTTGCAGTATGGGGAAGTACTACAAAAAAAAGAGGAAATTTTAGAAGCAATGGCTCAATTGCATGCGGCTTTATATGTTGATCCAGATAATAAAACGGCTAAGGAAAAGCTCAAGGATATTGGCAACCCTAACTCAACTCCTGTTAAACTATGTACTAAGATCCCAGTGCCTGGAGAACTGGATAATTTTCTTAAAGGCAAAACTAATACCCTTCATGGATATGAGGCTTTTTGAATGACGTTATGAAGAATATAAGCCAAAATATCAGCCTTGCTCAAAAACCATCTTCTCCAGAATCACTTAAAAAGCTGGCTCGTATCAATCTTGCCAGCTTACCGACGCCTCTGCAGGAAGCTGTGCGATTTTCTACCGCCCTGAATGGACCAAACATTTTTATTAAAAGAGATGATCAGACTGGGCTGGCGGGGGGAGGAAACAAAACTCGCAAGCTGGAATTTTTAATTGCCGATGCCCTTGAACAGAAAGCCGATTGTATAGTAACAGCCGGGGCGCCTCAATCTAATCATTGCCGACAAACTGCTGCTGCGTCTGCCCGCTGTGGGCTTGAATGTCATCTTGTTATTGGCGGTAATCCGCCATCTGTTACGCAAGGCAATTATTTTCTAGATCAGCTTTTGGGTGCGAAGTTTTATTGGACGACCAGACAACTACGGAATAAAAAAATGGAAGAAGTGGTGAGCGCTCTTAAAGCAGAAGGCAGATGCCCTTACTTAATTCCGATTGGTGGCTCTAATGCGCTTGGAGCAATGGGCTATGTTGCTGCCATGTTTGAAATAATCGAACAAACCAAATTTGCCAATTTAAACATCGATCATTTAGTTTTTGCTACAAGTACCGGGGCAACCCAAGCAGGACTAATTCTTGGAGCTTATCTCAGTAAATTTAGAGGAACGCTGACCGGCATAAGTATTGATCAAGTTCCCGACGAAAAGTCTGACTACAAATACAAGGCCTATCTTCTTGATGTTCTAAATTCAGCGACCCAAATGCTTGGTGTTACCCACACGTTTCAACCGGGAGACATTGGGATTAACTATGACTATCTGGGAAAAGGTTATGGTGTTGTCGGAGAACTAGAGAGAGAAGCTATTCGATTATTAGCACGAAGCGAAGGTATTTTAGTTGGGCCGGTCTATACTGGACGTGCCCTTGGTGGTCTGATAGATCTAGTCAGAAATGGCTTATTCGCGAAAAATGAAAACATTTTATTTATGCATACTGGGGATGACATTGTATTGCATGCTCACGTTGAGGACTTTGCAGAATAGTGTGTATTTTGGGCTCAAAGCTTGCAAACAATAAATAATTGCAGGAAGGGAAATACAATTTTAATATCAGCATGTGCGGAATAATATTTTGATAGCAGTTACTTTGCCATAATTTACTGCTTATGATTGCTAATATGGGGACTCTTTATGTGTTCGGGTCTAAAACCTATGCCAATGAAATATCCAGGTATTCTTTGCAATACCGGTAGAGCCTTAAACAGCTTAAAAAGCAGAGGGACTTTGGTGGTTTTAGAAGAAAGGGTGCGACTGATTACATTATTTTGCAATAGCACTTGAATGCCCTGAGTGATTAGAGTTGGATAAGTACGTTGCTGTTGAACTCTGGCCAAGTCAGCGTTCGAGCAACGTCCTTGGGTTAAGGGCTGCCAGAGCAGATTGGCCGTAGCGACGGCATCTTGGATAGCCAAATTGATACCAACGCCACCAATTGGTGACATGGCATGAGCAGAGTCACCAATGCACAACAACCCATCTTTGTGCCACTCAGTGAGACGATCGACTTTCACAGTTAGAAGTTTGACGTCATCCCAGGTTTTCAGTTCGCCGATCCGATCTGCAAGAAAGGGCGCAATATCCAAAATATTTGTTCGAAACGCTTCGATGCCTGCTTGGCTAATTTCTTCAAATCCATCCTTCTTAATCACGAAACCACATTGCCAATAATTCTCGCGATTGAGCATTATAAAGATTATGCCAGCCTTGATTCGTCCTAATGTCTGAGGTGGGTCGGATGCAAGTCTGGAAAATCTCAACCACAGGATATCCATAGGCGCACCAATATCTCTAACGTGAAAGCCAGCAGACTTGCGTATAATTGAGTTACGTCCATCTGCACCAATAATAAGCTGAGAACGAATTTCTATTTCACCAGCTGGTGTTTGTGCTTTTACGCCGACAATACGCCCGTTTTCTTTAATGATGTCTGTAGCTTCGGTATTCATGCGTAGAGTAAATGATTTATAGTTACGGGCCTGTGCAGCTATAAAATCTAGAAAATCCCATTGTGGCATCAAGACCAGAAATTTGCATGTGGTATTAAGTCGAGAGAAATCTGCCATTGTAAATAATTCATTGCCAATTTGAGCACCAACTTGTCTCACCTCTTGATGTGGCACCTTCAAAAGGCTTGTAAAATTCCCAGCTCTTGCATAAGTTCAAGCGTAGAAGGGTGCACTGTATCGCCGCGAAAATCGCGAAAAAGTCAGCATGCTTCTCAATTACTATAGTTTCGACGCCCGCTCTAGCCAGTAAAAATCCGGCTAGCATTCCCGCCGGCCCACCGCCTACCACACAACAGCTTGTATTTAATACTGTCAATTAATTTGCTCCACCAAATGCGCGTAGTTTACACTAAAACCAACCAAATATTTGCTGAATATTTCACAATAGTTAATTTGAAGGCCTTATGTGGCTCAAGATCGGCAGATACAATTATCAAATGCTTTTTCCTCAGTATTTGTTAATTACTCTTTCGTAAGCTTCCTTAAGTTCTATAACAGTTATGAGTTTTGCTGCACGGTTGGCGTCCCCGCAATCACATGCTTTCTTTAGAAATAAATAAATCTTTTTTATCACCGTTATCACCAAATAACTCCGTTACGGTACATGTGGCCAGAGCATAAGCTTTTAACTCGCCGATTGATGTTATCATTGGGAATATATGTAGGCGAAATATGTCATGGAAAATCCTGAAAAACCTGATGAATTAGTGAGTAATGGTACTAATCCTCCCGGCAGATTGGCAGAAGACGCGGATATGTCCAATCCAGAAAATGCGAGGGGATTGGCCCAAGCGAATGCTGGATCATCGAGCGCATTTGATTCAGGTGCTCTTGTAATTCCGCCTATTGAGCGAACTTCTCAGAGTCAGGGTGATTTGAAAGTTGCTTATGCAGCTGGTAACCGCAATGAGAATTTTGGTGTTGCACAGGAGCCTGCAGCCAAAAGGAAATGAATATTCCCAAGGCAGAGATTATTCCAAAGGAAATATTAGCGGCCCTTGCGAAGGGAGCCGACTATCAGGACTACAAAATTTCTGACGACATAGACGCAGTGCATGATAAGTATTACAAGTGTTATCGATTTAAATTTGGCAGCGGTGCTGGCGAAGTGCTTAATTTTTGGTTAGACGACAAACAAGAAAATATAATTCGAATCAGCACTGCTAGTGGTGCCAATTTAGAAGATTCCGTAGCACGCGTCATAAGTGCAGGTGGACTCAAGCGAGAAGCTATCGCTAAATTAGGTTTTGACAACAAAGCCGTAGACAAAATGGCGAAAGAGCAAAGGGAAACTAAAAAGGCTTTAGAGCTTTTACAAACAGGCGATCTTAATAAATTGCCCAATTCTGCTAAATACCCCGGCACCAAAACAAATACTGAAAACGTGGTACAAGGAGAAGCGATAATAATAGATCTTAAAGGCAATAAAGACCTTGCTGGACTCTGTACTTTTGACGCAGGACCCTGTTCGGCCTTGATTTTAACCAGCAAGAATAAAGATGGCTCACTAAAAAAAATAGCTTTAGCTCATATTGATGATGTAGTAAAAGAGCAAGATATTAAAAGTCTGGTAACGCGCATGGGCGATGATCCGGCGCTCACAACAGCAACCATAATTTCAGGTCACGCCACTGTTGCTTCTGTGGTTCAAAGAGCATTGAACCAGACTGGCATAAAAATAGCTTTTGCTAATATCGATCCAGAAGGAGATCGTTCAGATGCTGTTGCTGTGGATCGACAAGGTACTGTTTATTATGGCGAACGACCTGATCTGAAAAACTTCGACGACCAGTTTATGAGCACCCTAAAATCGCAGCGACAACTGGCAGCAGCCCTGTCACGTGGCGGAAGGGATGTATCAGGGAGATTGAACATCAAAAGTCGTTAAAAATCGGAAGTATATTCGGATTTCTTTAGAGATTTAAATTTGTTCCCATTGCCGTTTTCTAGATTTTATTTATTCTAGGCTCCTTTATGTATCATGCGTCCAACGTATGATACTGCAACAATAATTGCTGCTGAACCGGCCATCGCAGGTAATACCGAGATACCTTCGAATGCTGGACCAAATGAGCTAACGTAAGTGGAACCTAGGAAGGCACCAATTACACCGCTAATTACGGAAGTTGTAAAACCTCCAGGTAGCGAATGAGATACCACTTTACTGGCTAAATGAGCGCAAAGTACGCCAATTGCCAGGTATAGTACTAAAGTAACTAATGACATATGAATTTCTCCTTGAAATAATGAACTACTTGTAAATCAGCAACCAAGCCATTCGCTGAATGGCCAATTTAAGCCTCTAAGGCTAAATTATGTTCTTTCGTATGATGGTGTTAGTTGATTTATTATTATTAGTTCTATTACTATTGTACTGCGAAAGGCGTAAAGCGCACGTTAAATGTCGCATCAGGAGCGAATTTGACGCATGGAGTGTATATTCGCAAGCGCAAAACCGACTATTTAAGCCAGTTTCTGTGAAAGGATGACTTATTCACGTGTCAGAAGGCAGATGGCTAGTGGATTTAGACTTTATCTATTGCTGTCTGGAGAAGTGATTTTGCTCCGACAACCATAAGCTTGCAGCCCATTTGTTCGTAAAGCTCACCAGCAGTAAAAGCACTAAACCAGTTTGGGTTAGTCGGTTGTGGGAACAAATATGCTTTGAATCGAACTGTAGCTCCAATGCTAGTGCTTAAAGACGTTGATCGCTGCCAGCCGAACTTGTTCCCTATCATCCTTGAGAAAACCCATTAGCGCATCTTTTGCTCTCTGCTGGGGAAAGTAGCGTAATTGGCCAATAGCGTGGGCACGTATGGCGTCATTTACGCGGTCATCCGAAAAAGGAGTGAGATTCGCAAGCAACAATAGGGAATCCAACGCCTCATCAGTTCCAATATGCCCTGATAGTTCGCTTAAAGAATAGAGAAAAAGATAATTCCGGGGGAATTGGTGCGAGCGAGGTATTTGCGAACAGCTCGGCGAATAACGGTGGCCGTGTTCAGCGGTAGTGGCTTCACCAGCAATAAGGCTCGAGCAGCCTTTGAGCTCGTTTTGGCGTTGTCGGAATCTAGATTGGCAACGAGAGTATTGATGATGGTGTCAATATTGTATTTCACCGCCACGTGCAGTGCGAATGGCTCATCTTCGCTGACACGCTCCAAAAGATTTTGCTTCCATACCGCTGCCGCCTTTTCATTCGTTTTCACGTTCACTTTTAAAGTATTAACAGCCAGCGCTTCCGGCCAATCGGCAACTGTAACCCTGTTTTGGCCAGTTCCTTGTTGCCGTATTTGCTTAAGGCTGCGAAATTGCAGGCTGTACTTGCCCGGTGGCAGTGGGGGAAGTACTGCAGGCAAATCCTCTAATTTACCGGGACGGACCTCTAGGAATGTGCCCGAACCTTCTGTAAATTGCCCATTGGTAACTTCAATGTCGCGGCTTTTGCCTTGCTCATCGGTGACCGTTGCAGAAAAATGATTCGCGCCCGGATATTTATCCGGCCCGCCGCACCAGTAATGGAAAGAGGTAGTTCCTGTGTTAGTTATATTCAATAGGGCCAGAATAGGCAGGCCCGCAGGATGTATGTCCGGATTATCCTCCATACTGAAAGCTTCTAGCTTCGCGGTCGTCGCAGGAACGATGCCGCGACTGCTGTCAGCACCACTAACGCCAGCGCTATCTGTAAAGTAAAATAACAACGCAACCATAGCAAGCACAAATGGGTAGAAAAAAAAGTTTCCAAACACCTGCATCTCGATGCCCCTTTCCAATTGAATTTTACGAATAATAGCTTATTGATATTATAAAGCAGGTTGTGCTGGATCGAATCTAAAAATCGATGCTCCATCCACTGAGATTTACCAAAGGAAAAAACATTTATTCAATCTCTAAATCGTACCGCAAGCATAAGGTACTTGTTCTGCTGCTATGCCTCTACCAAGATGCGTTCAGGAAAATCAAAACACCATTGGGTTCTGTCCATACCTTCTAATGCGCAACCGTGGAATAAATCTGGACAAGATTCTGTCGTGTGTCTTCTAATACCATCCATGCAAATGCGTAAAGCTATTTGAAGAGACAATGGCAGTTCGTGAGCGGCTTTCGAACAAATTATCTCCCTGCTATTTTAAACGTATCAGTTAGCCGGTGGCAAACTGGTGGCATTTTAGAAAGAAAAGATTGTTAATCTTCAGAAAATTAGAGGAAGGTTTGATAACTACCTCAACTGCGTGGACTGGTTGCAAAGGAAACAATAGCAAGTTCAGTTTTAATAGATTTGACTTTTGGATAATTAAGAGATTTATAACTAACGCATGACCTTGTCCACAGAAATTAAAATAGATCTAGAGAAATTAGCAATGTGTTCGGGACTGTTAGTCTCTTGTCCCTTCGATTTCTTGCAAAAATCCACCTGATTGAATTTCAAAAAACGATGCATAGATACCATTACTTTTGCTAATTAAATTAGCATGTGTCCCTTCTTCCACAACCTTGCCCTGCCGAAATACAATTATTCGGTCTGCGTCGCGAATGGTCGAAAGTCTGTGCGCAATAATAATAGATGTACGACCGTGAGTGACGCTGCTAATAGCCTTTTGCACGGCCAATTCGCTAATTGAATCTAGCGAGCTTGTGGCCTCATCCAAAATGAGAATTTTACAATCTGAAAGTATGGCGCGCGCAATTGCCACTCGCTGGCGCTCTCCGCCAGAGAGCTTGATGCCACGTTCTCCTACTAGAGTGTCATAAGTATTAGGCAGCGACATTACGAATTCATCAATACTGGCTTGCTGTGCAGCCATTCGCACCTCATTTAGGCTAGCTTCAGGCCTGCCATAGGCAATGTTGTCTCTAATACTGCGATGGAATAATATTGGGTCTTGCGGTACTAAGGCAATAGCACTCCTAAGCGACGATTGTGTAACATCGTCTATTGCTTGTCCATCTATGGTTATGCAGCCTTCGCGCACATCATATAAGCGCTGCACGAGGCGTACGAAAGTGGTTTTGCCACCGCCTGAATCTCCAACGAGTGCCAAGCGCTCGCCAGGGCGAATCTTAATTGAAAGATTTTCGAAAACAGGCTTATCCTGATTGGGGTAAGTGAAACTAATATTGTTTAAACTTACTTCTCCCTGCTCGACGATAAGTTCTTTGGCGCCCGGCTTGTCAGCTACAGAAGATTTTTCTTGCATGAGAGCCATAATTGCATGCAAGTCATAAGATGAGGTCAGAAGGTTTTTTACATGATCGCCAACATTGCTCACATATGACTCGATGATTGAATACGCCAGAACCAGATAGGCCATATCATCTATGGTGGCTAACCCATGAAGAAAATACCAGGTACCTCCTCCTAATAGAATAGTCAGCATTCCTCCTAGCGATATTCGCTGAACCAATGAAGTTGTGTTACCACGCAAATAGGCCTCGAGATTGTGCAGACGTAGAGTCTCAGTTCTTTCCATAAAACGGGCGATTTCACGTTTTTCTTGAGCATAACTTTTTGTCGTCACTATTCCACCAATACAATCGGCTAGATGAGCACCAAAATCATCTTGTGCATTGGCATAAGACTCTTGTGCCGGCCCTGCATATTTCAAAACCAATATCACGCTTCCAACGATAACAATAATTAGATAACATGACAAAATTGCTGCTAGGATAGGAAGCCGAAATGCCAGCAAAATCACTGTGTAAATTAAGGTTGTGCAAGTGGGCAGCAGATTGATAAGAATTTGATCTTCAAACGTTTCAATCCGATCTCTACCGCGTTTGATTGTTGTGATCATACTGCCTGTAAATGTGTTTACAAAATACTGCTCCGAAAGGCTCTCGATGTGTGCAAAGGCATCATTCAAGAGTGTCCTAAAAATATTGTTCTCGAAAACGTTATAGATTCTCCAATTTAGACTGTATGTAAGCTTGTAGCTAAAGTAGGCTGCTAGAAAAACAGCCAGCTGAAACCAAATTTTTTCGGACTCCTTATGCAGGCGTATAGTTTCAAAAAACATGGAAAGAGCATTCGGCAAATTCGTTTCAATTAGAGTTGCCAGAGCGAGTAGCACAAGAATTACCATAAAACGGCGTGGCTGCTGGAGCCAATAATGTGCAGCAAACTTGAACACATCTGTTGACGTATACCCTTTCTTCCTTCTTGTAGATGCTGATTTCATTGTTGATCTGGTGCCCGTATTCGTTTCTTGTCTTGCCGGAAATTGCCAAGATTTTATCCCGGGCGCTTTCATTTAAGAAGGTCATTATATCAGGAGATTGTTGAGTTGAGTTTCATAGCTGCTGGCTCGAGTTTTGGGGCAACCTTATTATCAATATTCAGAAAGACAAGTAACATTTGATAAATCTATTTAATAAAAGCTATTGATTAACATTGCACAAAATCTGCAACAACAGAATAAAAAGCGTCTGCAATCATGGGGAAGTGTCCTGAATTTGGAATTTGCACAGTTTTAGTTTGTACGCTTAGTTTTTGCAAAATAGGCATAGATCCATTTTCTTGCCCGTAAACATACAATTTCGGCATGGCTAACTGCTCAAATATATTCAATAGCTTTCCACTGTCAGACCATTCAACAAGTGACTCGGCACTGCGATAAAAACTTCTGGCATAGCATTTGCGAGGTCAAAGCAATTTTCTTTGTAGTCAGCTAGCAATTGGCACAAATTAAAGAAGCCATGGTTAACAAAATCCTGTTCACTTACTTTTATAGTATTTCTGCTGATCAATCCACTATCTTCAGCTCTTAAATTGCCCTCTACATTGATAAAAGAATGTGAGAGAAACTTTTGAGCCAGGAATAATCCAATAGTGCCCCCCCATGCTATGAGCAACTAATTTTACGACTTGCAATCAGTGTCTATTTTTTGCTAGGAGGTTCAATACCGCAACTATTGCCGACTTTATTGTTTAATGCCCAGTCTGGTCGAGCAAAGGTATTATCCGCACAAAAAATACCGGCTACAGCCATGGAGTCTTGCGGTTCACCCGAAGTGTTATTGTAAGCAACCTCAAGTTCATAACGCGCTCCTTGATCGATTGCAATGCCTTCTTTAGAGCATAAGTAATTAATAGACTCTATCTCTATGCCAGGCTTAGTTTTTGTTTTAACAGAATTGCTGAATACTTGTTGACGGGAATCAGCATTACATTTATAGAGTGTTAGAGACGTGCAAAAAGGATGGACATGACTCCAAACCGCATGAATTGTCCGCGATTTTGCAGAAAAGCCAGGTTCCATTGATTCTCCTAGCGGTGTAGCATATGTATGAATACCAGGCGGAATTACCCAATGTCCAGACGTAACGCGACCACGATCGTCTTTAAAGATACCCTTTGTCACATTATTGGGAGCATTAACGCCGGGCATCACGCCCGAGCAGGAAGGACAATTGGATTTATCTTGCAAGGATGCTTCTGAAGAATTTTTGTCAGTTACCACATAAATTGGGTGAGCATACCAATTTAACGCGGTTATCGGATAAACTAGATCGGAGTCTTTTATGAAATACAATGTGCAGCGATGTTTTATCCGCCTATGATCATCAGTGGTTCTGTTGGCTACTTGAAACATAACATTCCATACTTCATCGCTTGCCACAGGTACTGCGTAACCTTCCGGGAAATATATTTCATTTTGACCCTGACTAATGGTCATCAGGCGGGAGTGCATGCACCATTCTCCCTGAGGAAAAACTTGACTGCGGAAAGCGCGGTTAACATCTAAATTCCAATGACATATAAACTCTGCGGTGGGTAAGATTTTATCATTCTCATCCAGTACTTCTAACTTGGCGCCCTTAAGCCAAAGTAGATTTCTTGCCTCTGAGCTAGTATCAACTAAGCCTTGTATCGATTTTGAGCCACCGTCAGCACCCATCATAGCTACAGCGCCGCTACTCCGTTCGATATAGCTGACTCTGTTTTCCGGAAGGATTGCTTGTTTAGAAGCAACTAAGTCGCCAACTTTAAACTTGCCTTGAATGTATGGACCCTCCATTGATCTGTAGCGGCGATGCACATCGAAGGGTCCGGCGATAAGAATTGCTGGTGTTATTTTCCCTTCGCCGAAGAGACCGGACTTAAAAATACTATGATTTGCTATCGACGTTTCTTGAACTGTCACAGTACTGCGAAAGGCAACCAGAGCTGCCGTTACTAGTAAAATGAAAGCAGCAGTTAAAGAGAGTATTGGAGTCTCTATTGAAATATTCAATTTCGCCATCTTAACCATTCCTCTACTCAAAGATCATACCCCGGCTGTGATTATTAAATCCGGTTTATAGCCACTTTGGGATAACGATTTTAATGGATTGGATAAAGCTGCCCTTAAAGCTGTACATGATCGGCAATGTTCAATCGTGGATTAGTTAACACTGACTTTAGCGGCAATCTGTCAACCGACGAGATTCAAACTGGAGTCAAAAAAATGGCTTCTTTGCTTAGAGGGTTATCTTGACTCCATTCCCCAATTTAACCGATATGGTGCTACGTAAGCGCGTTTATATAGAGGTGACTGCTATACTGACGCACCTTATCTGTCATGAACACTTGGGCAAGTGTTTAGTGCTTATGGCGCTCCCTTCTATGGTTATGTTAGAAACTGTTGTTATGTCAAAAATTGTCTAGTATCCATCTAAAAAATTAATTATGTCCATGAGTGATCTAAAAAGTTATTTTGCAAAAATGGTTCTGCCTATACTGGGATTATCGCTGTTCTTACCAGGTTCGGCCGCAGTCGGCGCTAATATGGCTAAGGGTTTCTGCAATGTTTTAGTGCCAGTCTATGTAATCACAGATCGCAATCTGTCAAAGTATCCCTGTGCTCAATCATTATCTGATCCAGCATCATTAAGTCAATGCATCCACGCAGGTGTAGTGCGCGTACCGGTAAGAGTAAAGCCGTTTCAACAATTAGATTCGATGTCGCTTGCAGCATGGGGCTGTTCAATTGAAAGTCCCCGCCACATTGAAAGAATCTCAAGAGATAGTATTGAATCTCAAATTGTCAATCCTCCGGGAACAGCGGTAAGTATTACTCCCGGAAATTTAGATCCACTTGCCGGGCTAGATAGTTTTATTGATCATTTAAATGAACAAATTGCAAAATCATCTCAGCATGAATTATTGATTTTTATTCATGGCTGTTGTGAAGGACCGCAGGATTCAATTGAAGAGGCTGCACAATTGTCAGTTCAGTGTAACAGTCCTGTGCTCTTATTTGACTGGGCATCGCCCTCGGTGCGACAAGCGGGCATTTGGACTTATATGCAATCGGACCGCGCTCTTGAGGTGAGCGAACTCTATTTTGGTAATTTAATTGAGCGTTTAAGGCAGAAGAATTTAAGTGCGCGCGTAACGCTGGTGGCATACAGTATGGGATCAAGACTGATCAGAAACTATTTGCGTCAATTTCCGGAATCGTTTTTTGATCAAATACATTTAGTTCGACCCGATATTAGCCTACCTGTATTTTTGATAGAGCAGTATAAGTTCAAAAAACAATTTGGGCAGATGTTCATTTATGTCTCCGCCCACGATCTTGCCCTACAGTCCTCTGCCTTACTAATGAGTTCTAATGTAGAGAGGCTAGGTATGCAACCAGATCCAGCGCATTGGTTTGCCAAGCAATTAAACAATGCGCCGCCCAATGCCACCATAATTGATACATCCAATTTGCACCAAGAATACGACTTTATTGGACATCGTATTCCATTTGAGGCAGTTGGTTACATACATGGCTTAAAAGACGAGAGAGCTCTATCGCTATTCAAGATTGAACGACCATTTTCAATAAATCCGCATTTTTGGAAGCTTCGAGACAACAATATCGGACTGTGACCTTTATGAGTTTTCCTTTATGCATGTTATTATTCTTGAGTGTTAACAGACTCAATAATTTTAAAAGTTATCTTTACTTTGATTTGTATTAAACGATGAGTTTCGGTCCATCAGTCCAGGTTCTTTTGGAGTCTAAGAATAAAGTATGGGATTTGAGGTACTAGATTGTGGAACGTATTTATTTGTCCAAAATCTCTCTGTTACTGATATTGCTGGTAGGTGTGATGGCATTTTTATTAGGTGCTTATGCTCAGCCACTAGTAGCTATGTATTCGGCTCGCGCCGGGCTGATCAAATATCCTGATTCGACGGCGGGACGTTTTACTTTGGTGATTAGTCCGCTCGTCAAGGGGGAAAAGTTTTTACTTGACACCCAGAGCGGCAAAATCTGGCAAATTACCAAGTCAGGTGAGCAGATCGACAATTCATTTGTATGTCACCGCATGCCTTTACTGGAAGAAGAAGATCGTTCTCATGCTCTAAGCGACAAACCCAGATTAAGTCATGCACAAGGAGACAAAATCAAAATAACTCCCAGACTAGCCAGCGAAAAATTCTCCAAGAATAAAGTCGCAAAAGAAAAAGCTCTAAATGCAAAGGCTATTAAACAAACTGTGCCTAATGATAAAGTGACCATTGAAGTAATAACAAACGGAAAAGTTTCAAAAGAAAGAGTACCCAGAGCAAATACTCTTGACGATAAAGTCATTGATGAGAAAGCACTGAGTAAGAATACAATCAGCGTGAAGACTGCGAATGAAACAAAGTTGTAGATTTATCGATTGGTCTAGCGCAAATACTAACTTGCTATAACCACATTAGTAAATTTTCGCTCGCTGTAGATTTAACCATGAATTTTTTGCGTATTCGCATTCATTTCCGACAATTATTGGCATCGCAAAAGAACAGTTCCTAGTATTATCAGTCAGTTTGATCTGAAATCTTCTGGGTAAAAGAAATTAGAGAAGGTTGAAGCTATGGTGTTTGGTATATCAAATCGCTTGAATATAATCACAGCTGTGTTGTTAACATGGACAGCCGCTAATCCATCTTTTGCTGTTGCTACCTATTCAGACGCTGGGCAGCTTAATAAATATAGTGATGACGAAAAAATAATCCGTGCTCAAGCAGTGGAGTACGTAAAAGACTTTGCAGCAGCGGACGCAAAGGCCATTGCTGATATGTGGACAGCAGATGGAACTTTTATTGATTCTGATGGCACTGAGTTTCGCGGGCGTTCTGAGATTGAAAAATTATACGCACATTATTTTGCGGAGCATGGTAGACAAGGCTTAGAAGTATCTATAGACTCCATTCGCTTTCCGACATTGAATGTTGCCATTGAAGAAGGTACTACACGTTTATCCAGTGCACCATCAGTTAAGATTGGTAGCAAATATGTTCTTGTTCACATCAAGAATAATGGTAAATGGCAAATAAGCAATTCATCTGAGACGAATATAAAACCCGTTTCTAAGCTCGAAAACCTTAAAGAATTAAGTTGGCTAATAGGTAACTGGACACCAGAATTTGCTAAAGGCAAAATTCAATTGAAAATGAATTGGCTTGGCAATGGCAATTTTATTAACTGTATATTTAGTCTACACGGACTGCCAATAGAAGAAATATCTGATATTCAAATAATCGGTTGGGATCCAATCAGACAGGAACCGACTTCCTGGAATTTTTCTTCTACTGGCGGATTTGGCCGGGCCGCGTGGACCAAAGAGGGAGAGAATTGGACGTTGCGCGCTCATTCTATTCAACAAGACGGTAGCACCGGGCAAGCCACTTATATTTTGCATAAGCTGAATAATGATTCTTTCACCTGGCAATCTGTAAGACGTAGTATTGATGGATCTTCTTTGCCTGATACCCCTGAAGTAAAGCTTTTAAGAGAAAATAGTAATTAACGTGGGTGCCTGAATGTTTGCCAGAAAAACATTATCAATTGTATTTTTGTTAATCCCGTGTTTGTTGGGAGAATTATTGGCTGCTCAAGTTGCCTGGGGGCGTTTTGGCGGTGCTGGCCGGGGAGGATTTGACAGAGCAGGTGGTTTTGGCGATCGTGGTTTTGCTGGCGGGGATCATTTTGACAATATTGATAAGAGCTATTACGAACACCCATCTTCAACTGGTTACGGTACACAAAGACCACTGGCAACTGATGGTGGCATGGGTAGACTTATGAACAGTGGCTATGCCGGTCACTTAGCCGCACCGGTACGCGGGCCTGTAGGAGTAAATGGGGATTCTGTCAGGCACGCATATTATGATCGTCATGCTTTTGATGCTGATTGGTGGGCACACCATGAAAATGGTTGGTATTATCCCTGGATGGGTGGTGCATATGGTTGGGGCTATACCAGCTGGCCAATGATGGCAGGTTTTTGGGGAATGTCTGCGGCCAGTTCTCCTGCTGCTTACGATTACGGTAATAATATTACTTATCAAGGCAATAATGTCTATTATGGAGCGCAACCTGTAGCTACGGCTGCTCAGTATTCTGAACAAGCGAGCAATTTAGCAACATTGGCTCCAGCTATATCTTTGCCCGCCTCTGGAGCCGAATTGCCTAAACTGAAGCCTGAGAATCAAAAAGACTGGAAGCCGCTTGGTGTGTTTTCTCTTGTTCAGGGGGCCAAACCGATTCTTCAAAACTGTTCCAAATTCTTGTGAATAAAGAAGGAGTCATCCACGGAAACTATTACGATATGATGACCGATGAAGTGAAACCAATAAGTGGTGCTGTCGATAAAAAGTCGATGCGTGCGGCTTGGAAAGTGAGTGGTGTCAAAGATGTTGTTTACGACACTGGGTTATCTAATTTGCTAAAGCAAGAAAGTCCTGTTCTTGTTCATTATGGCAAAGATAAAACACAACAGTGGAATCTAGTGCGCCTAGAGCAGCCAAATAAAAAGAGACGATTAATAAAGCTACATCTACGATAGATAAAGTAACCGAGCCGACACCAGCAGTGACAGAGCAACTAGATAAGACGCCAGAGCAGACAGATAGCACGATATAAATCAAATCGCAGGCGTAAGTCTTCTATAGATTTTAAATCCATGTTTCTCGAAAGAAAAGCAATTAATGAGTCCAGGGGTGTACAGCTTTCAATTGAATCTCTAATGCATCTAGCGATTTGAGCCGTTTCTTTAACATCTGTTCGGGCAACTCTCCACGTTTAGCCAATTTCTTTTTGTACCTTGCATTCATTATTGCTGCAGTAGGAGTGTTTATTAGTGAATAACCCTGTCCTACCACTTGCGGTATGGCTCCAGCAAAATTAAGCTGATTTCTCACTTTAGCCTGCTTGGGATAATCATAATGAGCTACAGCTGAAAGAATGGATCGACTGAGAGCTGCAAGGCCAATCAGAGGACCTGAAATAGCTTGCTGTGCTGCTACACGGCGCAGCTTTTGGATGCGCGTTGTTTCAGCATCGAGCATGTTATCTAGCATTTCAGAATCATTTGCCAAAAAGATAATTCAGCAACGGCATCTTCTACTGCGGCAGAATGCTCTTCTGGAATCATTTCCTTTAGACTTCGCCATTCATTTTGCCATCCGGGGATGTCGTTTACTCTATATTTGGCAAAGACGTTTCGCAAATGACGCCGCTGATATTTACGCATACAAACGCCGACCATAGTGCGAAAAGGCGGCGTTACCGTAGAAATGCTGTTACCAACTAGACTAGTTATTATAGAGGAACTCCTAGTCTGGGGATTGCTAAATCCCCTCAGGGAAAGAATAGACGAAGAGCACAAAATAAAATTTTGTGCTGTGTTGAGGGCATAGAATGTATTCTCACGCCAAGCCACTTCGCGAGAATTTATGCTCCATTTTATAAACTGTGATAGTAACTGTTGTAGTATTTGTCTAAACAATCGATCATGCAGTTCAAATAATTTTCGCTCGCGATTTGAATCGAGCAAGTTAACTAATTGTTCTCGCTTTAATAACAATTGTTCTGCTTCATCTAAACTAACTGTTACGAATGTCACCGATTCAGCTGGTGAAAAGCCTTTCTTTGCGGACTTTAATTGCACCAGTCCATTTTCACCTAATTCAATTGCGGAAGAAGAACCCCTAATAACATAACCTACTAGCGCAGCGCAAAGCCCATTTTTTTGTGCGCTCTGTGAGATTCTCTTTAGATTGCTTAGACCCTTGGCTCGTTCGTTTAAATTTATAATTGCGTTAGCAAATACTCCGGCTGTTCCTGCTTCCTGTCCCAATGGATAGCGCCAATCTCGTTGAGAACTATGATGATTGACTTCTAAACGAAAATGAATATTGAAGCGAGCCAATTTAATACATTCTGCGCATAGTTGACGATCAATTTGTAAAATAGCGTTTTCTGTCTCTTCGCTAGACACTTTCATGGCTTGATTTTTATTAGGCAAAGAAGTTTGACTCGGCAAGGCATTGTCACTAGCCAGAGACCAAGCCTTAGCGCCGAAAGCATAATTCAACAATAGCAATAAACAAACAGCTTTTATTAGTCTATTTATCACTGCTCTGCCAATTCCCTAGAGACGAGTATTATCTGCCGGTTAATAGTTTATTGGCAACCTCAACCAAAGCATGAAACGCTCATTATAACTAGATTCCATCTCTAACCAGAGTTAGCAAAGCTAAACGACTTTTAAAATAAAAGTAATGCGTGTTGTGTAGCAAAAGTCATTATGGCTTTGCATTATAACCAAGGTCTTGAGCTTTCTTGCTGTCCTTAATTGCTAGGGAATTTTTGCACAGCTTTGCATATGCTTTTCCACGATAATAATAATAAGCAGTAGGACCCATATCAATTCCTTCTTTGTGAAAAATAACAAATTATTGAACAAGCATAAAAATATTCTACGGCAGGTTTGTTATTTTGCAAGTACAAACTAGCGCATGCTATCGGTCACCTTATCGGTTGAGAGCGGAGTTGTTCCGGTGGAAAGTGCTTTCAGGTCTAATACCCCCAGCTCTATAGAGTTTTCTGAATCCAAGACATCTTCCCAAATAACCAACATCTTGCCACCACTAAGGGTTAGATGGGGATGTTTAGCTATGCCATTATTGTGTGAACAATAAATGGCTGGGTAAAAATCATTAGTCTGATCAAAAGACGCTTTAACATAAATAGCTGAATCTTTCGAACCGGTGCTTTTATCTACCCAAGCTAAAACCAATTGACCATCCGCAGCGGCTGCCACTGACTCGGTCGATATCCCAGGTGTATCTGAGATATTCATCGGTTTAGTAAACTTGCCATTTCCACTGCTTATGCTTAACCATACGTCGGCAGCATTTTGTTTTTCAGAATTGTCTGTCCAGGTGAGAAAGACTTTTTCTTTGTCACAGCAAATAGCAGGATGGGAAGATATACGAGCGGAATTGCATACATTAATGGGTTTGGCCCATGAATCATTTTCCTTTCGCGAATAATATATGTCCGGGTGGCTTTCAGCCGAGCGAGTATCCGTCCAAGCTACATGGACATTACCTTGTAGATCAACAGCTATGGTAGGCTGTGAAGCTGTTCCCGCTGTATTGCTAATATCGACAGCAGGCAGAAGAGCATCTTGTGACCACTTTTTTCCACCGTCAGTTGAACGGGCGTAATAAATATCTTTGTTTTTTTCTCCCTTGCTCGTATCAGTCCAAACGGCATGAATTGAGTCATCCGGACCTATTGCAAGGGCTGGCTCTGCCGATTCTCCTGGAGTATTAGATATATTTAGAGACTTGGTCCAGCTCTTGCCCCCGTCAGAAGAGCGAGCAAAGAAAACATCTGGACTCTTTGGATCAGTGCCGGGATCAGCCCAGATTATGTCAATAGCGCCACTTTTTTCAACGACTATATCTGAGTGAGTAGAGTGTCCGAGCGTTTTCGATATGTTTATTGGCAATGACCAAGTGGCACCGCCATCAGTACTATCTGTATAAAAGATATCTGATTCTTGGTCACCATTTGCGTATACCTCAAAAGAAGCATATAGATGATTGTTGTCACCAGCAGCTATGCAAGGAAAACTACCATTTGCTACGTGATGTGAGTGAACTGTCTGAGATTGACAGTTTGGCATATTCAGAAATAGACTCAGCCCAACCACGGCCGCTGCTAATTGCTTGTTCATTTAATTTCTCCTTCTCATATCTTGGCAGGGATAAGTAATGGGCACTGGTCGGGTGTTTTTGATAGATAATTTCTTCAGGCAAGAGCAGTTCTTGCTAACTTCTCGAATTTTTGATCCAAGTCTTTTGCTGTTTGATGGATCTCGGGAGAGGAAAGCTTGCCAAATGAAGCAGATGGCAAATCATATGATATCCAAGTTTTTTCATCTTTAGTGTAAATTAACACGCGTGGCGGAGCATATAATGCAGCCAATGTATTATGTTGAGCCATAATATTTGCAATATATGGATTGCCAACAAGATATTGTTTAGCTTGAATGGATAAGGAGAGCAATGCAGGAAGAAGCTTGCCCATCTCCAGGGTGCTAATAATCATCAGACCGCTTGGGCCCTCCATCGATTTTATCGTTTTTTGTATATTCGAGGATGATAGTGCTGTAAGTTGATCAAATCGGCCAAGCTCTTGCTCGAAATCTGATACCACTTTATGGAAGGGCTTATGAGAGTTAAAACTGCACAATTGAATCTCATTCGTTTGTTCAAGTTTTAGAATATTTTCTGTTCTTTTGTTCATTTCTGTTCTTCTGCAAGCTAATAGTCATTCGAGCATTGGTTTGTAACCAAGTTCTTGAGCCTTTTTGCCGTCTTGGACGGCTAGTGAACTATTTCCTAGTTTTTCATATGCTTTGCCTCGATAATAATATGCTGGAGCAATCTTGGCATCGAGCTCGATTGCTTTTGAACAATCACTAATCGCCTTTTGATATTTGCCGGATTTTTCATAAGCCGCGCCACGACCACAATAAGGTCTGGCATCTTTGGCATTCAGTGCAATAGCTTTTGAATAATCCTCAATTGCCTTGCTGTATTGTTTCAAGTGTTCGTAGTCCACAGCACGCCCACCAAATGGCAGGGCATCTTTCGGGTTAATCACTATTGCCTTTGAATAATCCTCAATTGACTTTGAATATTGCCCTAATTTGCGATAGGCTTTTCCTCGAACATAATAAGCCAAAGATCCATTTTTATCCAGGTCTATCGCTTTTGAACAATCATCGATTGCTTTGTCATATTGACTCAGTTCTTCGTAACATAAAGCACGGCCACAGTATGCTGTATAACTGTGAGTTAAATCAATCGAGCTTGTATAGTCATCAATTGCTTTCTGGTATTGTCCTATTTTTTCATAGCACATAGCTCTACCAGTATAGGCTTTGGCATGTTTGGCATCCAATTTAATAGCTTGATTGTAATTAACCATTGCTCCATCGAGCTGACCTAAACCCCAGTATGCGTCAGCCCGATTGCTATATGCGTACGGATTCTTCGGCTCTAAATTAATTGCCTTTGCACAATCATCAATAGCTTTTTGATACTGCCCTAAATCATTATAGGCTCTAGCACGAAAGCGGTAAGCTAGAGCATAATTTTGATCCAAGTCTAAGGCCTGGCTAAAATCATCAACTGCTTTTTGGTGTTTTGCTAATTTTTCATATGTAATGGCACGGTTGCAATAAGCAAATGGGTCTTTAGGAGCCAAGTCTATTGCCATGTCGCAGTCGTCAATTGCTTTATCATATTGCCCTGATCTTTCGTAGGCTAAACCACGATGGCTAAAAGCATTTGCTAATGCTGAATCGAGTTTGATCGCCTGTGAGCAATCATCGATGGTCTTATTATATATCCTCAAATTCTCATAGACTGTTGCACGTTCAAGATAAGCTAATAAGTATTTTGGATCAATTTCTAGTGCCTTGGAATAATCATCAATTGCCTTTTGATATTGTCCTATCCTTTTATATACTCCTGCTCGAGTAAAGTAAGCCAAGGCATTATTCGGTTCTAACTCTATGATCTTTGTGCAATCATCAACTGCTTGCTGAGATTGTTCAGCTTTATGATCAGCTAAATCTTTTTGATCTTCGGCTGCTAATGTAATTGTGTTGGATACTACTGCGCCACAGAAACAGCAAAGCAGAAAGACTTTCTTGTAAATGTTATAGGTATTAAGCGCGAATATATTCATTGATACTTGCCTTATAGCTTATTGCTAATTCCATCCTGCTGAACAAATTTGTGATCGAGCTACCTGTGTTAATCAATATTGCATATAGCTAACGTCTGCCACCGCCGCCGCTTCTAGCAGCACCGCCACCACCACCACGCGCACCTTCACCACGCATACCTTCACCAACACCGCCAGGTGTAGAGCCTCCGCCCCCCGCAGCGCTGTTATTATTTCTATTATTAAATCTAGTATTAGGAACGCGATTGCCGGAAGCACCGTTTCCATAGTCATAGTCATCATAACCTGGTGCTGAATAAGTGCTGTTTGGTTGATTGGCTTCCATTTTGCGCAATCCCTCAATTTGTCTTTGTTGTTCCATAACATCGCGTTGTAATTGCAGATCAACAGCTACCTGTTGTTGATCCTGAGTAATACTGTATTTTAAGTTATTCAGTTGCTGCCGAACATAATTTACCCACGCTAAGGCAGTATTGATGTTTTGTATCCCTTGTTGTTTTCGCAAATCTCCCTCGTGTATTCTAGTGTGCAAATTTGCTAAGTCTGTCTTTCCCACACTAGCTAATTGAGGTGTTTGTTGAAATTTTTTTTCAAGTGATTGAATTTGCTTTAAGTATTCAAGCTTCTGGGAGTCAATAGTCTCAATCTCATTTTTAACTTCAATTACGTACTCATCTACTTGAGCACTATAACGATTGGCAAAAGCGCTCAATTCTTGTACGCTTTGCTGGTCTTGCATCAATTGCACCTGGCTTGGTATCGGTACCACCTGAGGTTTCTTGGGTTGAGCTTGCCCAGAACTAATATTTGTTGCCATGATCAGCACGTAAAGAAATAATGCTCGCCTATAAGAATAAGTAGGATTCATAATGGTTGATTTTAGATGCTCGATCGCATACTGGCAAACATATTCTAATTCATGCCCATCTCTTAAGTATCTATATTTTGTCTTTGGATATTATTCCCTGCTAGACTAGACTTTGTTCTTGACCACTGCTAGGCAAGCTCTCTTTTACGATAAAAAATAAATTTCGCTGTCTATATATTGATTTTGTGCCATTATCCTTAATTGCGTGTTCATCAAGAATAGATGAAAAGAGTGAGTCTTAATAGTCAAACGCAATAGTAATTGGGAAATAAAGACAATAGAACTATTATAGAACTTTTGAGGATAGATTATGCCAATACCAGTTCTGTGTCAGCATGGTGACACGATGAAGATTTTAAAATCTAAAGAACACAAGTGTAAGGATTGCCTTGCCCTAGGTGACGATTGGGTGCATTTAAGGCTTTGCACTTTTTGTGGATATGTGGGCTGCTGCGATTCATCGAAAAACCAGCACGCTACAAAGCATTTTCTTGCTATCGGGCATCCCATAATTCAATCCCAAGAACCGAAAGAACGGTGGAAGTGGTGTTATGTGGACCAAATAAGTTGGGTGTGAATGAGTTTAGGAGTTTCAAAACTCTTTTAGTTCTGTGTAGCTGAGGCATTTTTGCTATCTGTGTTGAGGCTATTGTTGCTCGGAGCGATATGTTTATCGGTCTGTTCAGACGATTCAGGCTTATAATCCGAATAATTCATAGGAATATGTGGATCCTGCACATATTCCTTAGGTGTTTCTTTAGGTGCTTGTTGATAGATAACTCTGTTTGGGCGTTGCACTCTGACAACTTGAGGATGTTGGGAAAGATCCGGATTGCCGCTATAAAGGTTATCACCGGGTGTGCCGAAATATCCGCCATGATTTACTTTTGGTAAGCTTGGATTAGTCTGTGCTCTATAGCCAGCTCCTTCTTGAGCTGTTTTACTCAATGTACCCGGCCCGATATAGCTAGATGAAGGGTATGCTAGTCCATTGGCTGATTGATTTATTACCCGTACATTAGATTCTTGTCCGAGGCATGGATGCATATCAGTAGCCAAAATTATTATCGAAGTAAGAATTAGCCGTTTCATATAATGTTTTGGTCGCTTGAGATGGTAAAAAATAAGATGAGGATACTTATCAAACTATACTCTGCAATAGATTTTAGTGATAGTTGATAGACAACCATCCTTGACTGTATTTGCTTTCCAGCGCAATTAAGCTATTATTTATTCTGGAGATAGCTTCTATAGCGTAACAGAGGATAAATAGCAATGCAATTAAATCTTGAGCTCGCTGAAAAAATGGCCAAAACAGCACGTGAAAAGGCAAAGCAGCTGGGCATTTCAATCACTGTCAGTATAGTTGACCAGTCCGGAAGGCTAATTTTAACTATGCGGGGAGATGGTACTGGTTTTCTTACCCCAGAAACTTCGCGCGGTAAGGCAACAGCAGCAGCAGCTTTTGGTATGCCGACCAAAAAAATGGTGGAACTACAACAGCATAATTCAGCATTTTGGTCAGCCTTGCCGGCCTTTGCTAATGGCATACTGCCAACAACCGGGGCTGTGCCCATTATACACAACGATCAGATTATAGGAGCCGTTGGTTGCGGCGGTGGTACTGGCGATCAAGATCATGAATGTGCTCTAGCGGCTGCGGAAGCCTTGATGCAATTAACAAAATAGTGAATTTTGCTTGCTTATAACCATCTTTGTTTCAGTCATAAGATTTTTTACGAGCTCTTTCAGTGTAATTTCCTTCGCCAGGCGCCCACTCTGTCCAGACCAGAGATTTGTATATTCGATTTGTCCGGTTTCATTTGCTATTTTTCTAAAAGGTCGCGTCAACGAATGTTGATAAGGAAATGATAGCAAGGGCTTATCACTATTTGCTGCAATGAAATCATTTTTTATTCCTCGGGCTGCACCACCTGAGAATACTTTAGTAATGGTAGTATCATCTGCGTCATGCTCTTGTATTGCCCTTTTGTAAGCTGGATGGGCTGGACTTTCAGTAACAGTGAGAAATGCTGTGCCTAATTGGACTGCTCGCGCACCAAGAGCAAGAGCTGCAGCAATGCCGCGTCCATCCATGATACCGCCGGCAGCAATAATCGGAAGTTTTACGGCATCTGTTATTTGTGGTATCAAAGCCAGTCCACCGATCATAGAATCTTCAAATGGACCAATAAAAGTGCCGCGGTGACCGCCTGCTTCAGCGCTTTGCGCGATAATAGCATCTACGCCCGCAAGTTCAATTGCTAGCGCTTCTTTTACATTTGTTGCTGTTCCTATCAGTAAGGTTGACTGCTGTTTGAATGCTTGTAGCCATTTTTCTCCCGGAATGCCCAGAGTAAAAGTAAAAACAGGAACCCGAGCTTGCAGAACTGCATCAAGCTGAGCTTCTGGATCGATAATCGTCTTTACGGCTGCGGGCGAAGGTATAGGAATCTGGAACTTTTCATAATATTTATGCAGATAGTCCCTACTCTTATCAATCTGTTTATCGTCTGGTACCATTGGCGGCTGCAGAGCGAATAGATTTATGGCAAACGGCTTATCTGTCAGCTTTCTGATTTCTGAAATTGCTTTAGTGATTTCCTCTGGTGTTCTATACTGTGCTCCAAGCGAACCAAGTATGCCAGCATTGCAAGCTGCTGCCACAAACTGGGGATTATCAGTGCCAGCCATTGGTGCCTGGATAATAGGATATTGAATTTTCAATAAACTTTGTAGAAACATTTTATTCATTGTTATGTCAGTAGGCTTTTAAGCTAAGCTAGGCAATCGAATAAGTAAATAAGAACCTAAGATGATTTTATATATTTGAATTGTATTGAAAGCCTGAAAAGGTTTTAACGAGCTAGCCAAGTGCTGCTTACGCCGAGATAATAGCTTGTTTGCAAATTCATTTATTTCAACTAATTAAAATGCAAAAGTGTTAATTCTATGGCTTTAGGCAGGGCAGTATTGTAGGATTGAACGGCACTGCTTTAATTAGCTTGTAGTCACGCCAATATATAGTCAGACAGAGCATCTGGGCTGAACATTCTTGCATGACAACCGTTACCATGAGGTCAAAATGAACAACGTACCCAAAAATACTCTTACTTTTACTTTGCTTTTTCTATTGTTATTGAGCACCATGGCTACAAACGTACCTGCTGCACTTGCAAAGCCTGCTAATAAAACTGCCGAATCAGCAGCTAAATCAACCCAAGATAAAAAGGCAGTAATTCAAGACTGGCTAGTTGTGCCTGTTTTTTATGCTACTAACCGGGTTTCATTGGGGACAAGCGATGTTGAGTCTTATTCCGAACAGACTAACCCCAAGGGGCTGGTATTTGGTGTCAGAAACTTTGCTGTGCCATTGCCTTTTAATACGCCGATAGATGAGGCCACTCAAATGAAAATGGGTTGGCAACGAATACATGCCTTAAAGAAAAAGCATGCAGAGGCGCCCGAGTTCGATAGTACAAAATGTGTTGTTAAAGATAAAGTCTTGAGCCGCAGTGAAATAGTACCTGCCTTTGAAGGCTACAGAGACTCTACGGGCAATCCCGAAAATATAATTTATGTACATGGTTGCTGCGCCGGTTTCGATACGGTGATGCGTCGAGCCGCGATGGTAGCTTCACATACACAAGCTCCTGTTCTCGCTTATGACTGGGTTTCACCCAAGGGTTTTCAAAAGTATTTGGTAAATGAAACTATGATCGATCAGACTTTAGATGACTTCTGTAAATTTATGAATAAAGTCGAGACAATTATGGACCCTAAGACCATGACTTTAATTGGTCATAGTATGGGCGCTGAACTTGTTGATCAAGCTATGGTCAGGCGAGCCCAACTTATGAAAATTAATCCAACCATGCCTAAATTCAAAGAAGTAATAATGTCTAACGCGGATGTTGATGTTTTATCTTTTCTAAAACACGGCAATGATTTTGTTTCAAATGCAGAAAAAACGCGCATTTATTTCTCGACAAATGACAAACGACTTAGGCTATCTACTTTTGTACATGGCGGCTTTCTGCGTTTGGGTGCGCCAGGAAGTTCTATTGCTGAGTTAGTAAAACTCAAAGGTGCCGATTGCATCGATATTACTGCTAACAATACTGGACATGATTTGCCTTATTGGCTTGTCGCTAATATGCACAAATATAATAATGTCGGACCGGTCAAGGGTTTTGAGTTAAAAGAAAAAGCACCGGGTTATTTGTTGTTGGAAAGATCGGCCGGTGCCCCGCAACAAATAAGCGAAGAAATAAGCAAATGCGTTTGCGGACCGATATCATTTGCGGTGACAAAATGATACCTAAAATCGAGTCTGTTGTGTTCATCAGGTTAGTAACTTTAGCACTACTGGTGGTATTAGGTACGCTGCCGACTAAAGCTGCTAAAAAGCATGTCAGCTTAATAAGGATTCCAGTCTTTTTTATGACTGACAGAAATCTCGAGGCAAATAAACCAAATTCAGATGCCGTTGTTTTTGGTCCTCATCGGAAATACATAGGCGACTGTAAGCATGAATTGTATGTTGGTAAAGCTTATAGCGTAGTTGAAAATGTAGATAACAAGCCAATAACAAGTGAACTGAAAGCATTAGGTTGGACCGAGGCTGCGCCAAAGGATAAAGAAGGAGATTATAAAGCTACTCTTTTAACAGCTGACAATTATAATGATGTTGAAAATGTTTTTTTCGAAGAAGTGCATCAGAAAGCCTTGCTAGCACCAGACAATAATATTTTTGCTTTTGCTCATGGCTACAAAAATTCTTTTGCCTCCGGCTTACATACAGCAGCTAAGGTCGCTTACTATGCTCAAAAGGCCTCTTGATTTATTATTCTTGGCCTTCAGTTTGTGCATTTCGCTCTTATACATCTGACGAAAACAACGTTGAGTGGAGCCAAGAGCATTATAATCGCATGGTAGAGAAACTCGATGCACTTTGTACCGCTGATCCTTCGCTCAAAGTTCGCTTATATGCGCACAGCATGGGGACAAGGCTTTTAGTGCGAGCCTCTCCATTACTTAGAGAAAAGAGCTGGTTAGCTGAGGCTGCTTTGATTTGCTGCGATGTTGATGATGGTTTGGTAAAGCATTATGCCGCTCGGTACTTAAGCAAAAATGGCACCACCACAATAAGAATCTATGTATCCCAACACGACAAAGCTTTAGCTATTTCGCAAATGATTCACGGTGGTTATACCAGATTTGGCGAATGTGCTGATTCATTATCAGGTTGGGTACTTCCTGCTTTACTGCCAAATTCAGATACAAGCAGCCCAGCAGACTCCGAAGAAAATAAGCAACTTGCTGAGATATTGGAAAAGACCAAACACCGCATGCAAACAATCGACTTCACCGATCTCGATTTTGGCATTCTGGGGCATAAAGTTCCAGCCAAGTTAATATGTAGCATGTCTTTCACCAATGCTCCTTGCGAAGGAATTAAACTAATTCCAGAAGAGTCCGGACAAAGAAGCGGTCTCAGTCAGAAACTGAGCCGCTTGACTAAGTTAGCAGACAAACAAGAACTCTCAGTAAAGGGTACTTGTCTTAGAGCAGTGAAGTCTGATGTTCCGATCAGTAAAAAATTAGCGAAAGTGTTAGTGCAAGAAACTAATTAATAATCTTTGAATAAATTCAATAGTAAAAAGAGCCTATCACCGGCTTATCTAGCTTTAGGTGCGGCGTTACTATTTGGTGGCAGCACGCCTGCATGCAAATTCCTCGTTGAATATATTAATCCGCAGATGTTAGCGGGTCTTTTATATTGCGGCTCTGGACTGGGCCTAATCGTTTACCGAAGTATTTCAGGAAGGATTTTTGGAGCTAACCAAGAGAAAGCATTAACAGGTTCCGATCTTTTATGGCTCGCCGGAGCAATAACCTGCGGTGGTGCAATTGCACCGTTGCTCTTGCTGATTGGCCTCACCACTACCACCGGTGCTACAGCTTCGCTATTACTTAACTTTGAAGGAGTATTCACCGCCTTATTGGCTTGGTTTGCTTTTAAAGAACACTTTGATCGCCGCATAATGATTGGTATATTGGCAATAATAGTTGGTGGAGTGCTATTGTCTTGGGCAAGCGAAACGCACTTCGGATTTTCTGTAGGCTCGTTATCTATAATTGCTGCTGCTTTGTGCTGGGGACTAGATAATAATTTTACCCGCAATATCTCTGCCTCTGATCCGATTCAAATAGCGGCGATTAAAGGATTGACTGCCGGCTTAACTAATTGTTTACTTGCATTGGTGCTCGGCGCAAAGCTACCGGCCATACCTTTAATTTTGATCGTCGGTCTCATCGGTTTTCTCGGCTATGGTATTAGCTTGTCATTATATGTTAAAGCCTTGCGTTTTTTAGGCACTGCTCGCACTGGTGCTTATTTCTCAACAGCGCCTTTTGCTGGTGCTTTCATTTCTTTACTAGTATTGAAAGAACCAGTTACAATGAATTTTGTTATTGCCGCAATTTTTATGGGCATTGGCGTTTGGTTGCACTTAACCGAGAAGCATGATCATGAACATACACATCAAGCTATGACACATCAGCATCTTCACGTACATGATGAACATCATCAGCATGAACATTCACCAACCGATTCGGTTAGCGAACCACATAGTCATTTACACACTCACACAGAAATCACTCATTGCCATCCGCATTTTCCAGACATCCATCACAGGCACGATCATTAGAGGCACGATCATTACAGACATGGTCACTATAGAGATTATTGAATACGGTGGGATGATTAGTTAGAATAAATGCGCACTGCGTTTGCTCGCAGATCAAAACTTCCTTCGGTAACTACATTCTCACCAGGCTTAAGACCATCAAGCACTTCGACATAGTCTCCTGACTGACTGCCCAGTTTAACTTTTCTTTCTTCAAAGGTATTATTCCCTTTAGGCACATATGTCACCTTGCCCGTTCTTGTATCTTGTACTGCGGTGTTTGGAATGGACAAGACTTTCTGCAGCCCAACGATTATTTTCATGCGTGCGAACATTTTAGGCTTGAGTAAGCCCTGGGGATTAGAAACTTCGGCACGCACAGCTAGGGTTCTGGTATCACCATCGATTTGATTCGCAACATAGTCCAGTTTGCCGGTAAAAACTTTATCCGGGAAACTGTCTACTTTCAATTCAATCGGTTGACCTATTTGGATCTTAGGTATTTCTTTTTCGAAAACATCTGCTTTCAACCAAACTGTGTCAAAATCGCCAATAGTGAAAAGCGGTTTAGACGGATCTATCAACTCGCCGACATTAACCAATCGCTCTACAATGATTCCGCTCTCAGGGGACAGAACCGGCACCAATGGATCAACAATCTGAGTTCTCATCACCTCTGCTATTTTTTCATCCGGTACGCCGAGGAGCCGCAGCCTGGTCTTAGCTGGACCGGTCACTAACTTCATTTTTTCTTCAGAAAGAGATACTGTTGCTTGATTCTTCTTGCGTTGAGCATCTACGGCGATCTGATCCTTGACATAAGCTGTTTCAGCTGCCTGAAAATCAGCCTTTGCAACTATTTTTTCTTTATAAAGCCCTTTCATACGTTCGAAGATTTTTTCGTCAAGTTTGAGTTGTGCGTCAGCCGTTTCTGTATCAAAATTGATCTGGATAAGAGCTTGCTTGAGATCAGATCGTACCTGCTGTTCTCCTTGCAGCATGTCTGACTCCGCCTGTTCAATGTCAGTGCTGCGGACAATCAGAAGCGGTTTGCCCTCTTGAATATGATTACCTAGAGAAACCAGAATTTGTGTAACTCTCCCGGTTACTGGAGTAGTTACGTGTGTTTGGGTATTGGCATTTGCCAACACTTCGCCAGTCACATTTACATCTGAATCTAACTCCCGAATTTCTACTTTTGCCAAACCGACACCGGCTTCCTGTTCAGCGGACGAAGAGAGAGTGACCAGGCGTCTATCAACCTGTTTTGTTGCCACCGCGCTAGTACTTGTTGATTCGACAGCTTCTTGGCTACTAAAAGGTAACGATTTGCAGCCATATAAAGCAGCAATCATTACAATACCAGGCAAGCCCCACATACAACGAGAAAGACGGCGTAGGAATGAACTAAGAATCATGAAACCTCTAGAGCCGGATGTAAGTCATTTTTATAAAAGCAGTCTTGGGAATGAACAGCACACAATTGCCATTTTATCAGCTCATCTATCGGTATAACTATCTTATTCGATCGTGTTAACCCGAGTCAGGCTCATAGCTGCACAGTGTCATTTTTGGTTATAATGACCAATCAAACGGAACATTCGGGAAAGAATGTACGCGAATGGACACTTGGGTAAATGTAATGAATACTGCATCTTTTACGGCAGCTTTATATATGAGAGATAACCGTGCTATATAAGATGCTACAGAAGCGGAATGTTGTGGTATTTCTGGCATTATGCGTGCTTTTTTTTGGCTACAAATGTCATGAAAGTCTTCTCCTTGAAGCTTATCCTGATGTAGCAAATATGCAGGTCCGCGTCATTACTCTGGTGCCTGGTAAGGCGCCAGAAGAAGTTGAACGGCTAGTGACGATTCCACTGGAAAAGAGCTCAATGGTATTCCGCATGCTTATCCCCCGCGCTCAATTTCAATCTTTGGACTGTCAGTTATAACAGTTGTGTTTGATGACATTCCTTCATACGTTGCTAGACACTGGGTTTTAGAAAAGATTGGCACAGCCGATATTCCGGCCAACCTCAATCTCAATCCGCAGATGGATGTTGATGAGAGTCCAGTCGGGGAAGTCTATCGCTATACGGTGGAAGGCGAAGCCACTTCCTCGCGTTTGCGGAAAGAATGGGAAGATTGGTATCTTGAACGAAGATTTAAAGCAGTGCGCGGTGTAGTGGACTCGACCGGCTTTGGTGGGCCAACTAAAGTGTACTGGGTTGAATTAGATCCTAATAAAATGAAAGCACTAAATATAAGTGTTCCTCAGGTAGAAAGTGCGATCAATAGCTCCAATGGCTCAACAGGGGGCAGCTATATAGTTAGAAATGGACAGAACTATATGGTTAGAGGTATAGGGCTTTTGCGATCAGTGGAAGACATCGAAAATATCGTTCTAGCTTCGAGTAAAGAAGGGCCGCCTATTCTTATGAAGAATATTGCTTCTGTCTCAATAGGAGACAAAATAAGACTGGGACAAGTGGGCAAGGATGACGATGACGATGTGGTAGAGGGAATAGTTTTGATGAGGCGTGGCGAAAATCCGTCGCGAGCAGTTGATAATATTTTAGCTGCCTGGGACAGTATTCAGGCTGGTCTGCCACCAGGAATGAAAATGGTTCCACTCTACGACCGTACTGCCCTAGTGAGAAAAACATCGGAGACGATTGGCCATAATGCTGGCCGAAGGAATTTTTCTGGTTGTTGCCATTCTGATGCTTTATCTATTTCAAATTCGTAGTGCTTTGATTGCGGCAGTTTCTATTCCGCTTTCTTTATGCACAGCAATGATTTTGCTCAATGTTTTTGAGATTCCAGCTAATTTACTTTCCTTAGGTGCCATTGATTTCGGCATAATTGTCGATGCTTCGATCATAATGGTCGAAAATATTATCCGGCACCTTGCCAATCTTAGGCATCACCATCAAGGAGCCATCGATGGCGAAACTATATTATTGACTATCGCGCAGTCAGCCAAGGAAGTGGCCCGTCCGATCTTATTTGCCACTGCTATTATCGTTCTCACCTTTCTACCTATATTTACCTTTGACAAAGTAGAAGGCAAGCTTTTCCATCCTCTTGCAATAATCATGAACTTTCACTTACTTGGTGGTGTTATTTCAGCCATGACTGTAGTGCCGGTGCTCTGTGCAATTATATATAGCAAGAATTTGCCTAAGGATAGAGAAAGTCCCATAATGGAATTTTTTCTCAGTATCTATAAACCAGTCCTTAACTGGGCAATGAATAATCGAAACAAGGTAGCTCTTATAGGGCTTGCCGCAGTGGTTTTTTCGATTTTAGGTTCAATGATGTTGGGAGCCGAGTTTTTGCCGGCACTGGAAGAAGGCAATATCTGGGTGCGTACAACCATATTACCCACCAGTGTCTCTTTGCCGGAAGCGGTGAAAATTGCCCGCGGTTTGAGAAAGCTGTTCAAAGGCTATCCCGAGGTAACCAATGTTGTTAGCCAGATAGGAGCTCCAGATGATGGCACTGATCCCAACAATTACAGCAATATCGAAATATTTGTCGATCTGCTTTCAAAAGAAAAATGGCGTTCTCAATTTCACGACAAGCAAGACTTAGTTAACGACATGAATAAACTGGTAATGGATAAATATCCAGGCTGTTTGTACAATTTCTCTCAATATATAAAAGACAATATGGATGAGGCTATTTCAGGCGTAAAGGGCGAGTTAGGTTTGAAGATCTATGGACATGATCTCAATATTTTAGATAAGCTAGCCACTCAAGTGAAAAATATCATTCAACAGGTACCTGGATTGGTTGATGTAGCCAAGGATGAGTTACTTGGTCAGCCACAATTATTGATCACTATCGATCGAGCCAATGCTGCCCGATATGGTATCAATACTAGTGATATTCTTGATACGGTGCAAACAGCTATTGGTGGCATGCCCATAACCGAATTGCAGGAAAGTGATCGTCGATTTGGTGTATGGGTACGGTTTGAGCTATCTTATCGTAGGGACGTTAACAATTTACAAAACATTCTTATAACTACACCCAATGGCAATCGCATTCCACTTTCCACCTTGGCTACAATTCAAGAAGACCACGGTGCCACAGGGATTTTGCGCGACATGAATTCCAGGCGTGTGGCTGTAAAAGCTAATATCAGAGGCAGAGATCTACTTTCTGCTGTAAAAGAGGCTCAGGCTATCATTGCTAAGCAAGTTGATTTTCCAGAAGGATACAGGATGACTTGGGAAGGTCAATTTGCATCAGCGCAAAGAGCCATGGGCCGCCTGGCTGTTATCATACCGGTAACTTTATTATTTATTTTTGCTCTTCTTTACCTTAATTTTGGCTCAGCGCGCATTGCACTTTTGGTAATGCTAACGGTGCCACTAGCAGCACCGGGAGTGGTGCTCTTGCTTTTAATTACTCATACAAACTTTAGTATCTCCGCCGGCGTAGGATGTGTGGCTCTTTGCGGAGTATCAGCACAAAACGGAGTGATTTTAGTTTCTTTAGTGGAACATTTTAAGAATGAGGGCATGGCCTTACGAGATGCCATCATAAAAAGTGCGCTCATCCGTATGAAGCCGGCCCTTATGACAACAACTGTGGCAGTGGCGGGTTTGTTACCGGCAGCTTTCTCAACTTCGATTGGAGCGCAAAGCCAAAAGCCACTTGCAATGGTTATTGTGGGCGGCTTGATACCCGGTGTTATATTAGCTCTTATAGTGCTGCCCGCATTATACGAATTTTTTGAACATGGATTCAAGAAGGGTTCAGCTTCTCTAGATACTTAAACATTGGACGGGCCATTTAGTTATTCATAGACGAGGGGAAAAAATGAATATCAATACCATCAACATAGACATTCAAGAAACGATAAACGCTTCCCCTCAGCGTGTCTTTGCCGCTTTAACCACTGGCATAGATATCTGGTGGGGGGATCCTTATTTCGAGAACGAGGCGGCTACTAAAGATATAATTTTAGAACCAAAAATCGCTGGGCGACTTTATGAAAGATGGGCAATGACAGGAGACAAGCAAGGATCTTTGCTTGGTATTGTCACTGCTATCAATCCTCCTGAGCTATTAAGGCTAGAAGGACCTTTCGGATTAAACTCTGGTGCAGTCGTTCACGGCAGAGTTTCTTTTGAGCTCAAGTCTACAGAGTCAGGAACTCTGCTGCAATTTAATCACCACGCTATTGGTGGCATTGATCAGCAATTGGAAGTAAAATATCGAAGCGGATGGCAAGATCTAATAGGAAGACTAAAGCGATTGGTGGAAGAAGGGCGAGCGGCAGGAATTGTTCGCGATCCCTCACTTAGCGAACCTTAGCAGTTAAAACTTAGGCGTCGATCTTAGATTGCTTGGAATACTGATTAGAAGCAAGATGTCTATTGCTAGTGTAAAAATGGAGCTTCAGTTTTTAAGCCATTGGTCCTCAGGTGAGGATAGAGTAGTCCAAGCACTAAAAAGGGAGTCATCTGACCGATCTCGATAGTGTTTATTAACGTGCCTATGGCAATCAATTTACCCTTACTAAGATCCCCGTCTCCTTCCTGATTCTTCACAGCCCGGCTCAAGGCGGTTAGACGAAATTGACGGTTGGCCTGCACAAGGTTCACATTATTGGCTTCGGCTTCGTAAGCTTCCTTTCCTCGTATTCCATCTGGAAGATCTCCAGCCAAGCTAAAACGGAAAGAGTGTGGTGAGTCTATATCTCTGATGCTGGAAATTGGTATTTTTTGATATAGTCCAGAAGTATTACGGAACACAACTGAATCATCTTCAACTGAGACAATGTGCCCGGTAAATTCATCAGTATCTGTGCTTATAGTTTCCTGAAAAACTACAGTAGATAAATAAGCCAACCAATCGCCCTTGCAAAAATAAGCTAATCCAGTGATCTCGAATTTATTTCTATCTAAGGTCTGTTGTGTATTGATTACCGGTCCTGATAGAACTGCGTGATGGTCAAATTGAAACTCTTCGACAGTTGACACCTCAGCCCAATTTCCTTTGATCTTGAATCGTCCATGTGGTATGTTAATCGATCCTAATTTTTCAAGTGGCATTCTAGCTGTAAGTTGGCCGCTATTACCAGTGAGATTCGGGCTGAAATTGATTGGAAACGCCTGAGCGGGTAGAAAGGCAATCTGAGCAATTAAAATGCTCAAAACCAAAGTCAAAATTCTCATGGTGAATGCTCCTTGTTATTAATCTTCCAGAGGGATGCCAATTGACTGTTCCAGGTCTGTATATGCTTGTTGATACGATGTGACGGCATCCAGATATTGACTGCGTATCTGCATATTAGCTTGCTGCGCTTGTATAGTAGCCGTAATATCAGATTGCCCTACTTCATAACTGCGTCTGGCAAGACGAGCTACTTCTGCCGAATCATCAAGGACATGATCGCGATAGGCACGAATTCTTTCTCGTGCTGCTACCAGATTTTTGTAAGCAGAAGAGACATCGGCGACAACTTGATTGCGTTGGCCGTCGTACTGCAGATAGTATTGCCTTGCGGTGGCTTTCAACCTGGCAATGTCCCCTTGTTGAAAATTATAAACAGGTAGCTCAATAGGAGCAACAATATAAAAACCGCGTAACGCTGGACCTGGGGAAGGGTTACCAGTTCGTGACTGCCCTATGCTAAACGGTTCGTCTGGAAACACATTACCATAAGTGACCCTGAGCTGTGTTTTGGTCAGGTTGAGTTGTTGTTTAATTACTTTCAATTCCCATCTATTTTGCAAAGCTGTCGAGACGAAATAACCCAGTGTAGGCAGAGGCTCGCTAAAATCAGGCAAAAAATCACTTTTCTTTGCCTTCAATTGAAAAGGAGGAAGTTTTGGAACCTCTATATTTTCTTCTGCTGGGCGTCCTAGCATGATATCGAGTTGTTGTTTGGCCCGCTCGACTCTAGTTTGTCCTTGCCGTTGATCTATTTCACTTTGTGACATATCTAACCTGGCTTTGAGCACATCTAGTTCTGGTACAGCCCCGGCCTCAAATCTTTTCTCCGCAACCTGCATAAGTTTGGTTGTTAGCTCTACAATATCGCTGAGTGTTTGATATGCTGCTTCAGCAACAACTACCTCGGTGTAAGCTCGTCTAAGATCATTACGAAAGCCCCATAAGCTAGTCATTACTTCTGATTTAGTCTCTTGGTATTGTGCTTTTGCTGCTAGCAGTCTAAAAACAATTTTCCAAGGCGGGCTGAAAGTCATATCACTTCCCACGCGGCGGGTTTGCTCAGCAATAACTCCATTCTCATAGTGGAAGGTGGGATTAGTTGTAGCAGTTGCTGCCCAATAGGCAGATTTGGAAATCTCTAACAAAGCACGTACCGCTGCAGTACGTGGACTATTCATCAGTCCTTCGGCATATGCTGCTTTTAAATCTAAGACAGGCGTCGGTCCCCCTTCCGCTTTGCTAATCTCTCCTGTAATACGCAAACGCTGTGGTTTGAGTAGATACTGAGCCTCGCTTCCTGTTTGTAATTCTTTTTTAATTTCGTTAGCCCGTAGTGTGTCCGAATACAATATTGCAGGCATCTCTGTGGCCAGACACATTGGTGCTGAGATAACGCATAAAAACAAATGCGTTACACACAGCAGTAGAAAGGGCCAAAATAATCTTCCAGGCATTGCTGACAACGTCCTTTAGCAATATATATATAGAACGAACTAACCACAATGGTCTATTAACAGCCAGTGGCCGGAACATCGTTATTATAATCGATACCTATGTTTCACTTGTTGTATAGCTTTGTTATGGCCGAATCCTCCAGACATTGCTCAAAACCTGAATAAGCTGCCAGCAATCTACAAAAAGAACAGCATTGGGACGTGAGGAATAAAACGAGAAAAATCAGCAATGTATGACATCTTTATTCACGCAAAGTTACACCAACAACTTTTTCTAAATCAGTCCAGGCATTTTGGTAAGTTTCTACAGTATCAAAATAATAAGAAAATTTTTGTTGATATCGCCGGCAATATCTTTGCTTTCCTGGGCGGCCTGGTTAAAACAAGCTTAGAGACCTAGCCTTTACGAAGGTGACGGGCTGCTTATTAAAGTAGCGTCGGATGTTGGATTTGATTGGATGAAGTCTATTTCAGCGAGCCTTTTATTCACAAAATCCCCACAAAACTATGCACATATAAACAGCTGGGCTCTATGCGGCTCTTGATAAATCAGATAATGAAATTGACTAAATGAATCGTGGAATTATCCATGGGAAGCTTATTTAGCATTAGCATTTTTAAGCTTATTGATATATGCATGAGCTAATCGGCTGAATATATTACTATTTTTAATTGGACGTTTTCGTGCCATGGGGATTCATGCTTACTAAGCTGTTAAACGATGCAATTGAACTTTTTTATCGTCGGCGTTGGCTGAGCATCTTATCTGTATTTATCATAGTGGTTGGTGGCTTTTGGGCTCATGCGACACTCGACACTGAGGCTTATCCAGAATTTACTGCGCCGACAGTAAGAATAATCACTTTGGCTCCGGGTAAAGGAGCTGAAGAAGTTGAGCGATCAATTACTATTCCATTAGAGAAGGAAATGAATGGTATTCCGAAAGAGACTTGGATGCGTTCAATTTCTATACTCGGGCTATCTGTTATTAGTGTAGTTTTTGAAGATGATTCAATACAGCTGCAAAACAGACAGCAAGTTCTAGAAAGAATTGCTCAAGCCGACCTGCCAGATTATGCACATCCTTCACTTGACCCTGATTCTGGGGGTATTGGTGAAATTTATCGTTATACCTTGGAATCTAAATATTACTCTGCCATGAGCAGACGGACCATTCAAGATTGGCAACTAGAAAAAGCCTTTAAGCAGATACCAGGTGTTATAGATGTGGTGGGCTTCGGCGGTCCAACTAAAACTTTTCAAGTGAACATTGATCCTCAAAAACTATTCTCATACGGAATTCCACTGACACAAGTTTTTCAGGCTATGCAGAACTCTAATGCCACTACTGGTGGTAATTATATTGAAAATAATGGCAGAGCTTATGTAGTTAGAGGTATGGGTCTGCTTAGCAATATCGCTGATATTGAACGCGTTGTAGTTTCGAATACTCAAGCGGGTGTTCCTGTAAGGATTAAAGATATTGCCACGGTTAATATAGGACCGGGAATTCGCTTAGGTCAGTTTGGCAAAAATGATGATGACGATTCTCTAGAAGGAATTGTTCTGATGCGGCGAGGGGCTAATGCTTCAAAAGTCATAGAGAGGGTCTATAAAAAACTGCCTGAAATAAAAGAATCGCTGCCGAATGGCGTAAAATTGGTCAAACTTTACGATCGGCAGGAACTTGTTGATCATACTCTCGAGACAGTATTTCACAATGTTTTTGAGGGAATTGTTCTAGTAGTTGTTCTTCTTATTATCTTTTTGTTTGATATTAGTAGTGGACTGATTGCCTCGGTATCTATCCCCCTGTCTCTTTGCTTAGCTTTTGTATTGCTTAGCACATTCCATATTGCCGCTAATCTTCTTAGTTTAGGTGCTATCGACTTTGGCATTATTGTTGATGGAGCTGTTGTTATGGTTGAGAACGCATTTGCCCGGCTAAGCTGTCTGCCTGAAGGTACCGGAATCGAGGAAAAAAAAGAAATTGTGCTCAAGTGTGCTCAGCAAGTAGGCTCGCCAATTTTATTTTCTATTACAATTATTATGGCTGCTTTCCTCCCGATTTTTAGTTTCGAAGGAGTGGCCGGTAAATTATTTCGTCCGTTAGTTTTTACTATGAACTTTAACCTGCTGGGAGCAATCTTTTCGGCTTTATTTATTATTCCTAGCTTGATTGGCATTTTCTTGGTCCGTCGAAAACTTTCTCATCGTGTCAGTCCAGTTATTGTATGGGCATACTCGGTCTATAAACCTATCTTAACTTGGTCTCTTAAACATGTGAAGCTAGTGATGTTCGGTGCTTTTTGTTGTCTGGCTTTGACTGCTTTTCTAGCCGCTAACGTCGGTTCTGAGTTTTTGCCTGCATTGGACGAAGGCAATATTTGGATTAGAGCAACCGTTTTGCCTACATCTGTTTCTTTAGAAGAATCTGTGCGAGTTGCTAAACGTCTTCGACAAATAATTGCTACCTTTCCAGAAATAAAAAATGTGACTAGTCAAGCTGGCTGCCCAGATGATGGAACAGATCCGAATCTATTCAGTAATATAGAGATATTTTTGGATCTTAAGCCCTTTGACCAATGGCGGCCAAAATTTCATCAAAACAAAGCCGAATTGATCAAAGCCATTAATCAAAAGCTTTCTGTCATACCCAATGTTCTTTTCTATTTTTCTCAATATATTCAGGACAACGTAGATGAAGCGATAGCGGGCGCCAAGGGTATGCTAGCTATTAAAATTTATGGGTCAGATGTCGAGGTTTTGCAAAAATTAGGTGATAAGATCGCTGATATTGTCGGCGGTGTTCCGGGGCTGGTTGATGTTGTTAACAATCAGCAGATGGGTCAGCCTGAGTATCAAATTAAAATCAATCGAGACGAAGCAGCCCGATATGGTGTTAACGTTTCTGATGTACAAAGTCTTGTCGACACCGCTATTGGTGGCAAGGTGGCCACCCGATTAATTGAAGGCGAAAAACGCTTTCCTATTTTAGTGCGCTTTTCTAAAGAGTTTCGCAACACTAAGCGAGCTCTAGACAATATTTTGATTGATCCTCCAGGACCAATAAATGCAGTACCTCTTTCTGAAATGGCTTCAATTAAATATGGTTATGGACCGGCGTTTATCACGCGTGAACGCAATTCACGTGTAATGTATGTGCGAATTAATTTGCGCAATAGAGACCTGGGTTCTGCTGTGCGTGAGGCTCAGCAAAAGATAGATAAACAAGTAAAGATGCCTGAAGGATACAAATACGTCTGGGCAGGGCAATATGAATTCTTGCAAGAGGCTAATCAGCGCCTCATGATTATTGTGCCTGCTACCTTGCTGTTAATATATCTTATTTTGCTATCTGCCTTCGGTTCTCATAAACACGCGTTTTTAATTATGTGTGGTGTGCCTTTGGCTGGATTGGGCGGAGTTTCAGCATTGCTGTTAACGAAGACATATTTTAGTGTGTCGGCAGCAGTTGGTTTCATTGCCCTTTCTGGCGTAGCTGTGCAAAATGGTGTCATTCTAATTAGTCACATAAATTACTTGAGGAAACAAGAAGGTTTTCCTGTTATCGACGCTGCTCATAAAGGTGCTATTGACCGGATGCGTCCGGTGCTAATGACCGCTACGGTGGCTATGCTAGGTCTTCTACCAGCAGCAATGTCCAATGGAATTGGCTCTCAAAGCCAAAAGCCATTTGCCATAGTGATTATAGGTGGATTGTTATCTGCTACTGTTCTTACGCTTATTGTTTTACCAACTATTTATACGCTCATAGAAAACGGATCGCAGGGGAAAGCAACATGAAAAGGTCACCATCGCTGTTAAAACATGCCCAATCATTTTTAGCTGTTGCAGTGATATATTCTCTACTAGGTTGTTCCTCCGGATCTGACAAAGATCACGCCTCCGCAAATAAATATTCTTCTGAACAGAATGTAACTGGGGCACCAAATGCCACAGTAAATCAACCACTTATTGTATCAATAGACGATGTACAAGCAAAAGAAATTGGTTTGGAGACAGCCGAAGTTAAACAAGGATATATTTACAAAACTGTGGATGCTCCTGGTCGTGTAGGCCCAAATGCAGAGCTTTGTCGGCTTGTATCGACACCTTCAGCAGGAAGAGTGGTTGAGGTTATGGCAAAATTGGGAGATGTAGTGAAGCCCGGACAGATTATGGCCATAATAAAGTCAGATCCAATCGGCCAACTGCAATCAGACCTATTACAAAATGCTTTGCAGGCAAAGTCTGATATCAAGCAACAAGAAGTTCAACTCAAATTATCTAAAATTACCTTCGAACGTGAATCGCAACTTTTTAATGACCAGGTGTCAGCAAAAGCGGATTTGCAAGCGGCTGAAAATCAATTGGAAAAGGACAATGCCAACCTTACTGCTTTAAAGAGTAAATTAGATTCTCTTATTACGACAGCCCAAGAGCGCTTAAAATTGCAAGGAGCACCACCTGATTCCGCTCGAAAAGTAGTAGAAAATAGACGAATCGATCCCATGGTTATGATAAGAGCGAACGAAGGGGGTCTGGTAATTGAGCGAACTATTAATCCTGGTGAACTTGCCGATGGTACCAAAGAGCTTTTTACATTGGCCGATCTATCGCAAGTTTGGATATTTGCTGATGTATTTGAAAGAGACATAAATGATGTGAAGAGAGGTCAAGAAGCCATCGTTTCTATCGACAATCTGCCAGAGAAGCCATTTCCGGCAAAGATAATTTGGGTTGGGGATTCAGTGAATGCCACCACTCGCACTTTACCTGTGAGAGCAAATGTAAATAACGCAGATTTACTTTTGAAGCCGGGGATGTTTGCGCGCATAGAAATTTCGGTCGGGAAGGTTCCAGTAATTTTGGTGCCGCGTTTAGCAGTGGTTCAAAAAGGAGATAAAACATTCGCCTTTGTTGATAGAGGCAATGGTAATTTTCAAGAACGAGAACTACAGATTGGAGCTAGTGATTCTAATGACACCGAAATAAAAAGCGGCTTGAGAGTTGGTGAGAGGGTTGTTACTCATGGCAGCACTGCCCTTTTGGGAACAGCTATGAAAACTGCTGAAGGCAAAGGTGATTGAAAATGCAAAGGACTGCGAAGGCTGGTATAGCAGCAATTATTCTTTGCCTTGGCTTTATCAAGACTAATTGTTCTTTGGCTGGTACATCACAAATTTTTTCGCCAGCTGGTTTGCCCCGTAGCAGCAGTCAGGATTATTCGATTCCTGACACAACAGTTCCTACGCAAACTTTTCCCACTCCGCCGATTCCAATGGGTGATGTTGGACTACAAGGTTTTTCGAGCGTACCTCTTAAAGAAGAACTTACAACTAACGGTGCTAAACCTGCGACCCAAACGACAAAGGGGCCAAATAATTCGATTGTTCCTGCCGCAAGCGGAAGTGTTGAGTCTTTTTTTCAATGTGCTCCAGTACCGGTTGTAAAGGAAGAGCCATTAGCGAATGCAAATAAGTCAGTTGGTTTTAGTTTGGGAAAAGTGATTTGGCACACATTAGACAATATTGGTGTGCCTTTGCCCACGAGTAAAACAGGTGAACTTGACCCGAGCTTAAGCAAGACCTATGTCATACAGCCGCAGCGCCAGTCTAGCGAAACTAATATTCAACCTATTCATCAAAAGATTCCTGATAGCGAACTTGGAGTCACTGACATCCCTATAAAAGATGATGCAAAGTTACATTAGAAGAACAGCTCATTCATATATAATCTGTCCATTGTTTTTTAAGAGAATGCTGGGCACCGTTCCACCATATTTACTTTTTTTATTACCAATCTTCTACGGTTTGGCGTTAACTTCGGTCGTCGGTTCGATCTTAGCTCAATCGCCTCAAAATATGCAAACGTCTCAAAACACCAAACCGGAGCAGCAAAAGTTACAAGCATCAACAGCTCCGCAAAGAGTTCTTAGTCTAAAAGCTTCTTTTGATCAGGCTTATGAAAACAACAAAGAGTTAATTGCTGCACAATATAAGGTACCGATCGCTCAGGCAGGCATTTTAATTGCTGGTGCGATACCTAATCCGCAATTCAGTTTTTTGTATGGCTTTGGTCCGGCATTCAGAGTCATTTTAGCCGGTAACCCACAGCAATTTGGTTGGCAAGAGAAACTGCAAACTGCCGGTAAACGTACTAAACAAATCAATCTCGCCCGTGCAAACTACACATTAGCTCAATTGCAAGTGGAAGCAGTTCTATTTGATATTCACAATCGAGTTAGAAGGGCATACGCTGAATTGGCTGCTGCGGAAGCCTATGTTCAATTGATTGAGGCGCAGAAACAAATAGCCATAGAGCTCTCTCGTATTGCAGATAAACGTTATCAGTCCGGTAAAGCACCAAAGACCGAAGTTCTGCAAGCCGAACTTGGAGCTATACAGTTTGATACACAGTTCAATCAAGCACGTAGTCGGTTAGAGCAAGCTACCGCGGCGCTATCTTTACTTATAGGTGAAATACCTGCACAAATAGAAGTGATTGATGTTGATGATAATGGTATTTTCAAGTTATCTGCGCAGCATACTGATCTTGTGCCAGCGCCTGACAAAAATTTGCCAGCAATAGAGGATCTATTGCCGATAGCCTACAAAGAAAGACCAGACGTAAAACTAGCTATACAACAAGCATTCACTGATAGGCGGGCTCTCACATTGGCTAGAGCACAAAGAATTCCTAATCTTTCAGTTGACTGTGGTTATCAATTTACGACTTTTAAAACTAAGCAACCCTATAATCTTTTTCCGGGCAATGTCCCTAATTCTCCAGGTTGTTATTTAAATGTTTCTGCTGAGGCACCAATTTTCTATCAATATCAGGGTGAAACTACACAAGCCAAAGAGACCTGGTTACAGGATTCTGATCAAATAGAGCAAGTAAAAGCTCAAATTGCTAACGATATAGTTACTGCATACGAATCTGTTTTAGTAAGCAGAGCCAATATTGCCAAATTTCAACAGCAGCTTATTCCGGCAGCCACTCAAGTAGCTAGATTGGCTCGTATTCGCTATCAAGTGGGCAAGGGGGACTTAGCGAGCGCCATTCTCGCTAAACAGCAATATCAGCAAATATTATCTTCGTACTTTGAAGCGGTGGTCTCTTACCAAAATGCCTGGGCTGATTTAGAGAAAGCCATGGGAGTGCCGCTCCAATTATGACCCAGCTTGCTAAGTACCGATATAAACTGCTAATGACTATCTGCTTTAGTATGAATTGCCTCGGTATTGGCCCAATTCCTGTTTGTGCTGTTGAACAATCTGATATCAGTAATTATATACCAGCGGTGCAATCAACTCCTTTACACGGACTTAAGGACACACCGCATAATCAATTTAGCGGCTCTGGGCCTGATGATTTAGCTCCACGGCGCAAGTTTTCTTTGCAAACTAGTTTTACTATCGCGGCTGAAAACAATAAAGAGATTGCAGTGGCCTCCAGTAATTTACCTATTGCTCAAGCTGGTATTACTATCGCCAAAGCAATACCAAATCCTACCTATAATTTGTCTTATGGCTTTGGTCCAGCCTGGTCGTACATTATCGCAGGCAATAATGAACAATTTGGTTGGAACGAAGAAATTCAAGTGGCAGGCAAACGCACAAAAAAAGCCGCGCTTGCTCGGGCTACGTACATGCAGATTCTTTTTCAAGTTGAAGCTGTGCGTTTCAATGTTCATAACAGAATGAGAAGAGCATATACCGAGTTGGCCATTGCTCATGCTTATGCAAAACTGATTGACAAACAAACTAAGACTGCTCAAAGACTTTTGGATATCGCAAAAAAAAGATTTGACGCTGGCAAGGCCCCAGGCTCAGAAGTTTTACAAGCACGATTGAGCCTTATGCAGTGCGAAACTCAGTCCAATGCAGCCCAATCAAGGCTAGTACAAGATTCAGCCCAGTTGGCATTTTTATTGGGCGAAGCGCCAAATAGCGAAGAGATTATAGATGTTGCCGACTCTGATCTCTATAAATTGTTATCATGTAAAAGTGGTCTAACTCCTGACCCCGATTTGCCAATCCCACCCTTAGATAAACTCATTCCGCTTGCTTGGCAGCAGCGCGTTGATCTTAAGGCAGCAATTCAGCAAGCTTATGTTAATCGCAAAGCACTCACTTTGACTAAAGCCCAACGGATTCCAGATCCATTTATTGGTTTTAGTTATTTGTTTAGTAGCTATAGACCCTATCAGTATCAGTATTTTACGCCACAACCTAATTCTCATACAGTTCCTTATCAGCCAGGTTATTTAATTAGTGTCGCTGAAGAGATGCCTATTTTTTATCAATATCAAGGTGAGATAAATCAAGCCAAGTCCACCTGGCTTCAGCAGCAGAAACAAAATGAGCAATTTCGATCACAAATCGCTAGTGATATTGTCTGTGCTTACGAGTCTTTGCTGATGAATGCACAGAATTTGAGCAAGTGTAAGCAAGAGCTTTTGCCGGCGGCGCTGAAGGCAAGTCAATTAAGTCGTCGTAGTTATGAACTGGGTAAGACAGATTTGCCGACACTTATTCTTGCCCAACAACAATACGGTCAATTGGCTTCTTCTTATTTTGATACTTCGATCGCTTACCAAAATGCTTGGGCTGACTTAGAAAAGGCTATGGGTGTTGCCCTTAATTTGTGATGAAATATTGTTGCCGACTACTTATAATATCGCTTTGGGCAATCTGTTTGGCAGTGATAGCCTGGTCTTTATTTGTTCGCACTGTCCTGGCTTTGCAAACAAAGACTAATCAAGACAATATCTCATCAGCTAATGCAGGTATTATTACTAGCCCGTCGCCAGCAAGAATATTAGGTTTATCAGCTTGCTTTGCTAAAGCTGATACCGAGAATAAAGATATCATTGTCGCGAAGAAAAATATTTCGATTGCCAAGGCCGGTATAAAAATTGCTAGTGCTATTCCGAACCCTCTTGTACAAGTACAAACCGGTTTTGGTCCCGCCTTCACTGAGCTCTTTACTGGTCAGACCCAACAAGTATTTTTTACTGAGCAAATTCAAACGTCTGGTAAGCGTAGTAAAAAAATCAGTTTGGCTCGAGCTTTTACTGATTTGACTGAAAGTCAACTAGAAGCATTGCGCTTTGATGTGCATAATCGCGTCCGTCGCGCTTATGCCGAAGCTGCCGCAGCGGAAGCCTATGAAGATCTTATTGAAGCGCAAAGAGAGGTAGCTATTAAACTAAAAGTGATAGCTCAAAAGCGCTTTGATGCTGGTAAAGCCCCTAAGTCGGATCTTTTGCAGGCTGATCTCAACGTCTTGCAATTTGATACGCAGCGCAATCAAGCTCAGGGGCGCTTGCAGCAAGCAGCAGCAGCTCTTTCCTGGGTTATCGGTGAAAAGCCAGAACATATTGAAGTTATTGATGTTAGCGATAATGCTCTATTTAGACTTTCATCGGAGAAAAGCGAAATTGTCCCTCCGCCAAATGAAGTACTTTGTCCTTTAGCGCCGCTGTTCCCCATGGCATATAATGCCAGACCAGATTTACAAGCAACTGAGCAACAAGTATTGGTAAATCGCAAAGCCCTTACTTTAGCTAAAGCGCAAAGAATTCCAGATTTGTTTGTTGGTGGTGGTTTTACTTTCTCTACCTTTGGTAGACACCAGCCTGTAGGACTGGTGGCTCAACCAAATTGGTTAGGACAAGGTGCATTTATAAATGTGTCCGCGGAAAATCCGATATTTTATCAACGTCAAGGAGAAATTCAGCAAGCCATAGCTAATTTACGTAATTCAGAAAGGCAAGTTGATTTACTGAAGGCAAAAATCGGTACCGATATTGTTTTGGCATATAATTCGGTAAAAAGTGCCACAAAGAATATTTTTCTTTTTCAAAACAAATTATTACCGGTAGCTGCTCAACTAGCTAAAATTGCTCGTCGAGGTTATGAAGCCGGTGGTACCGATTTAACAACCGCTATTCTTGCTCAACAGCAATACCAACAAACCCTGTCCAATTATTTCGATGCCGTCGTTGCTTATCAAACCGCGTGGGCTGATTTAGAGAAGTCAGTGGGTACACCATTGCATTATTAATTTATTTCTATCCGTTGTTCTTTCTTGGGTTTTGCCTAGTTTATTGTTACTTCTTACGTGGTTTATTAGATGCATATAAACTTAGTCTGCCGAATGAATATTTATGGACGTCAAAGCAAAAAGAATATCTTGGATCATATAGAGATTGCTTCACCTTGCAGTGTGTCCTGGGACAATATGAATGGAGACGCTGTTACTCGGCACTGTGGGCAGTGTCAACTCTCGGTATATAATATATCTGAAATGTCGAAAAGCCAAGCTGAAAAGCTTATCCAAGAACATGAAGGCAGATTATGTATTAGACTTTATCGTCGCTTCGATGGTACGGTTATAACAAAGGATTGTCCGATCGGATTACGTAAGATCAAGCAATCTTTAGACTTAGTGGTGCGAACCGCTGCAGCGCTATTGTCGCTATTGCTTAGCTTTGCAGCCGTTAAGGCACAAGATCAAAATGCTACGAATAACAATAAATCACCCTTTCTTAATAATCTGCAAAGACAGATTAAAGTCGCTCCGAACAGCACCAATACAAATAGCCAAACTATGATGGGCAAGCCTGCTTATAGAGCTCCATCGGGTGTGCAAGATAAAAAGACAGCCGGCCCTAAGTCGAGCATCAGAATGCTACAGGGTGAACCTACTGTAGATCTATTTAAGTCGGCAGGCAAGTCTCAGACAAGCGGGACACCGCAGACTGTGCCAAATAAATCAACTGCAGATCATCCAAAAGGACACGTTCATATGGGGCTCATTGCCCCCAGACATCCCCGCTCAGCAAATAAAACAGACACCTATACACAACGCTAATTGTAGTTACAGTCAGAATTAACTATAGACTTCAGTGCTATCCCTCCTTTTTCCTAGAGTTATTCCCAGTCGATTGCATTTTCTAGTGTGCTTTATTAGAGGGAAGGGATAAGTGGTATATAGTCCTAGTTTGTGAAAGGAATGATTTATGAACATACCGAGATGTTTTTAGGAGACACTATTTTGAAAGTCAAAGAGATAAATTATTTGTCCCTACTTTCATTGTGTTATTTGTCGACAGCCTTTAGCATAGGACTGGCTGCTGGTCCAAGCAGAATATTGATTGCTAGCAAAAGTGCTGTCGTAAAAACAAATAAGGAAGATTCTGTGACAAAGGGCTGGCGAATAATTTATGCAGAAGCGATACACAAATTGAATATTGAGACCGCTCAACGAGAGAGTGGTGAAGATTCTTCTCAATATGATACTGGTCAATATTTAAAATATGCTCTGGAAGAAGCAAAAAAATTCGGTGACGATAATCCTAAAGTAGCTGATATTTTAATGCTCCAGGGAAAATTTAGAGAGTTAACTCGTAATATCAGCACTGACGGATATCTAGAAGTTTTATCTATTCGAGAAAAAGCTTTTGGACTTAATAGCCCCAAGGTGGCTGAATGTCTGGATGGCTTAGCAGTAATGTATGCCTGGAAACGCAATTATGCTGAAGCCACAGCCTGTTTCGAAAGATCATTGTCAATCATCAAACATAATAATGGTAAGGGATCTCTTTCATTTGCTCAGTCATTGAACAAGGCCTGCGAAAGAGGATTTGCCCGATCGGGAGACGTAAAGCGATTATTTCACAAGACCCTTAGTACTATTGAACGAGCGCATTCACCGAATCAAGCCGCTATCGCTCAAACTCTAATATGTATAACTTACATAGACTCTCGTCGCACTTACCCGCCAGAGCCAATGACCGAACAATTTGATGCTGCAAGAAGAGCTGTTTCTATTCAAGAAAAAATTGCAGGTCCAAATGATTTGAATCTGGCCTATTATTTGGAAAGATTGGCTCAACTCTATGTTCAGGAGAATCAATTGCCAGAAGCTGTTGCTACTTTGAAGCGGGCAATAAGCATAAGAGAAAGTAAGGCTGCTAGAAATGGCCGTTTGTTGAGCAATTCTTATGACGAATTAGCTGGCTATTTGATATTACAGAAAAAATTAGACGAGGCAGAAAAGTACAAAAAGCTTAGTTTATCCATATGGCAAAAAACACCAGGTAAATACGATATAAATTTGCTCAATGCACTGAACTCCAGTGCGCAATTCTATGAAAATATTGGTAAGACTGATCAGGCGATATCTTGCTATGAGCGAGTAGATGAAATAGAAAGTCAACGCAGTCGCGGCCGAACTCGTGCTGCTGATAAAATTGCCAGATTGTATATGCAATCTGGTAAATATAGTGAGGCAGAGGTTTGGCTAAAGCGCTGCATTGATTTGAGGTCCGCACGTGAAAACAGTTATCAATCAATTGAGTATGTCGAAATGCTCGCTATTGCTACTGCAAAGCAAGGTAAATTTGATGATGCAAAACAGTACTTTGACCATGCTAAAGAATATTATGATAATAGCAAATACTCTTTCTTTGGCAATGAGAAATATACCCAAAAGTTTTTGGAGGCTTATGTCGAGTATTTACAAAAGTCGGGACAGCAAGCAGAATATCTTGTTTATAAGACTCGACTAGAAAAAGCTTTAGAGCGTGAGCGTCGAATTTGTCGAGCTTGTGGAATGGGTTAGTATTACTCCATGTGTCCTTTATGAGCAATTACTGAAAAGTGAAGAGCAAGTTTATGGAAATAAAAGTGTTGAGGTACGGGACGCAGCTAGTGATTATGCTAATTTCCTAATCAAAATAAAATATGTTGCTGAAGCGTCGCGTATTCAAACGACCTACCATTTGAATAATACTGGGAAATAATGTGTTAAGACCAAATAGCGAAATTAAAATAGGTTTGTCGCTTATGCTTGAAGACGATTTTAGGCAAGCTACTGAGCGATTATTTAATAGTGATTCTGTAGATGTACTGGAATGGAGCTTTGATACTTGCTGGGAGCAAGCGTTAATGCCGGTCTGGGCCCAAAACTATCTAGAACAGTATTCCCACAGAGGACGACTACTTGGTCACGGTGTATATTTTTCTGCCCTTTCATTATTTTCACCATTACACGCCGAGTGGTTGAATAAACTTTCTAATGAAATAAACACAAGGCAATATCTTCATATAACTGAGCATTTCGGCTTTAGTCAAGCCGGGCATATATTACGTGGGGCACCACTGCCAGTGCCATATTGTTCTGAAGCGGCAAATACAGGAAAAGAGAATCTACGCCGACTGTCTGATTTAATAAAGATGCCAGTGGGTTTAGAAAATTTAGCGTTGGCATTCTGTGAAGAAGATGTTATAAATCAAGGCTTATTTTTACAAGAGCTGCTGCAAGAAATAGATGGTTTTGTCCTGCTAGATCTGCACAATCTTTATTGTCAAATCCACAACTTTTCAATGGACTCACAGACTTTGCTACAAAAATACCCACTGGACAATGTTAGAGAATTGCATATATCTGGAGGTTCCTGGACTACTTCTGGCAATCAAAAATCAATTAGACGCGATACTCATGATGGGGACGTACCCGAAGCAGTGTTTACTCTGTTAGAAGGAGTGCTGGATTTATGTCCGAATATTCGCCATATAATTTTTGAGCGGCTTGGCGGAACACTACAAAACCAGTCGGATATAGATAAATTTCAAAGCGATTATGAAAGAATAAGACAGATAGTAAGAAAGGACTAAATGAACGCCTTGCAAAAATATCAACAAAGACTTATGGAACTGCTCGATTCTCACATTTCGCCGAGCGAAATACGCAGGCAACTAATAGAAGATCTCGATTGTTCTGTTTATAGGAATTATATTGAAAGTTTTGACAACCGGATGATTGAAATAGGAAAGGAACTAACACAGAAATGGGCTCAGCGATCGGAGCTGCCGCATAGCGACCAATTTAATGATGGAGACCACTTATGCAAGTGATAGACAAATCAAAATGTCGGCTTCATATTAGTATCGTATGGATTACAATATGTCAGTACAAACACAAGCCAAATTCTGGGTGAATTCCCTTTCAAATTGAGGCTGTCTTTATGCGAGGCTTAACTGAGCGACCCGGCACTGTCGCTTCATCGAGCAAGCTTGACTAAGCATAAAATAGTTTCTACTGTACTGTGTAGCCACCATCTATAGGTAAGCATTGTCCAGTAATAAAAGAAGCTCCATCTGAGCATAAGAATAATACTGTTTCGGCAATTTCTTTTGGCTCGCCGATTCTACCAATTGGATGTGCCTTTTTAAACATTTCTGCAAATTCCTGCTTATCACCTACAAAACGATCAAGCATATCGGTTTTGATGGCCGCAGGTAAAACAGCATTGACCCTAATATTCTCTTGCGCATACTCAAGTGCTGCTGCTTTAGTCAAGCCATTTACTGCATGCTTGCTAGCTATATATACACTCGCCGCCGGAATGCCAATAATGCCTGCGATACTGGAATTATTCACTATTGAGCCGCCGCCATTTTTTCGCATTGCTAATACTTCGTGCTTGACGCTAAACAAGACACCCTTTACATTGATATTAAATACGGTGTCATAATCCTTTTCTGTTTGCTCGTGGGTGAATTTGTCTTTAGCTCCTTCTACACCAGCATTGTTGAAAGCACAATCTAAGCGACCATATTTTTTCAAAGTTTGATCAATGAGATTTACTACTTGTCTTTCATCGGCAACATCTGTTTGTACAAAAATAGCCTCTCCGCCGTTAGTAATTATTTCCTTAACCGTCGCTTCGCCTTCTTCTTTTCTGCGAGCTGCCGCCACAATTTTGGCGCCATGCTTAGCGAATAGCAATGCTGTTGCCTTACCAATGCCCGAACTTGCGCCGGTGATTAATGCTACCTTTCCTTCAAACTCCATTTATTTATAGCCCCTTGTTTATTTAGTGTTACGCACGCCTTTCTACGCATATTGTGCCATTGCTAGAGCATACTCTTCTGGACAAACTATTGCTAAAGTCTTTTTTGCGCTTTCAGCAACATAGGGATTTTCATCGTCTTCAAGCGTTTGCAATATTGTGCAGGATACATTTGGATTTTCTGCTAACGATAGTCTTACATTGGCGTTATGGTCAGCAGCTAAACGCATAAAGAAATGGCTGGGTAACATCGGATTGAATGATAATCCTAACCGTACTTCGGGATTTTCGTCTTTCAGTAATTTTAACTGTGTATCAACTGTAATGTTTGGATTTTCAGCTACTCGTGCTCTAACGGCTGCATCAGTCGATCTGGCTAATTTTTCTAATACGCTTATTGGCGCTTGTGGATTGCCAGCAATAATGTATTCAACTGGTGTGGTGTTTGATTTAAACATTTTCTTTCTCCTTGAACATAGACCGGGCTATTAGAACAATTGGCAAAACATCTGCCTTATATAATCAAGTTTTTACTTGGCTTTCAGTATGTGGTTGAACATCAAGTCTATAAAATCGTCTAGTGGTTCAACGCTTTTTATAGTTTTAGCTCTCATTAAGGCGCCTTCCCAGCCAGAAAAAAACAATTCTGCCATTTTGTCAGCTGGCCAGGCTTTACTAATTTCGCCTGCTTTTTGTCCTTCTCGAATGCATTGAGCAAAAAGATTTTTCCATTTGGACATTTTTGCGCTTAATGCCTTTCTCAAAGTTTCACTTTGATCAGCCATCTCTTGGCTCAAATTACCTAAAAAACAACCTTTCCTACATTTAGATTCGCAAAGTGCAGCTTTAGCTTCATAGCAATAATCTATCAGCCTTTTAGTTGGACTTACACTTGTATCTTTGAGAGCGAGCATTGATTTTACTGCACAAATTTCATCAGTGTATTCAATTATTTTCAGAGCAAAGTCTTCCTTACTATTAAAGTAGTGATAAAAAGAACCCTTAGGCACGCCTACTTTATTGAGTACTTCTTGAATGCCTGTATTTGAATATCCTTTTTCAAACATAATTTCTTTACCGGCCTCAAGTAACATTTCCTTTGTATTTGCTTTAACGATGGCGTTCATAAGGGGGTTCCTAGAATTCGTGCTCGGATTAACTGCTACCATAATAGACCAGTCGGTCTAGTCTGTCAAGATTTGGTTTTTAGTAGGCCCCTCCCGTCTTTCAGCGATTTTTGTTCTGCTTTTTAATTAAAACTTAATCAATGCTTGACTAGCATTTAGACGGGCATAAAAAAAGCTATTGGGTCAGCATCGACCCAATAGCTTTTAGAATAGTTAAATTGTAAAATGCAAAAATTACCAGTGATGAGCGCGGCGCATTTCTTCAGTAGCCCAATAGCCATCTTTGTCTTTATCATGGTGATCATAATACTCGCGCAATTCTTTGTCGGACATAACCTTTTGATGATGGGCGATCTCCCAATCTCTTTGCGCTTTTACATACTCATCATAATTCCATTTGCGGTCGTGATCATAGTCATATTTTTTGAACCAGTCATCATGGGCAAATGCTGAAATTTGCGTGCCCGCTAGACCCAATAAAATTAATGCTGCAAACAATGTTAGTCTTTTCATTTTTATTACTCCTTAGAAATTGCACTGTACTCGGTACTTTTTGATGAATTGCAATACTCTAGCACATTGAAAAATGCTTGTTTCTAAATTCCTCACAGAGCCGTTTTCGCGGCTTGATGTATTTGTATTTCTTTTAAAACTGGCGATGCCAAGAGTGTATTGTTTGGCATTAACAAACTAGCTGCACCAATGATCGGTGCATCTACTCCTAATTCTGCTTGAACGACAGGACACTTAGATGGTCCTGGCAATGCTTTGCTCTTTAAAATTTCTCTGGCAGGATTTAATAGTGCATCTCCCAGCGTACTTAATCCTCCGCCGATTATAATCAAATCTGGATCTAATGCATTAGCTAAACTGACTAGACCAAATCCCAGATACTCACCCGTTCTGCTTATGGCTATGCTGCCAGCACCGCCCGGATTTCGCCCAGCATCAGCAACGACTTCTTCACCACTTATATTTGTATCTTTATTACCTGTTAATTCTCGCCAGGTTTGCACCAAAGCTAATCCGCTGCAGTAAGCTTCTAATGTTCCAATTGCACCACCGCCATCACGTCGAGCGTTGGCATCCATAGAAAGGAGTATGTGTCCGAATTCGCCACCACTCCAATTTGCACCATGATGCAATACCCCATTGGTCAAAAGCGCACCGCCCACACCAGTGCCAAGTGCTAAAAATACTACAATGCCACCACTTAGTTTAGCAGCTGCTCCAAAGCGTGCTTCAGCTAAAGCAAGCACATTAACGTCATTATCAACAGCTGCTTTTAGATCTAGTTCTCTGGTGAAAGCTTCGGTAATACGCAAACCTCGCCAGCCCGGCAAAAGATCAGTAGCTGAATATACAAGGCCATTTTTGGTATCAATTTGACCACCTGCACCAATTCCGATTCCCTCGATTTGTTTATCAGTGCTTTTAATTAGTTCTGCGGCCAGTGCTATTGAATCTTGCAAAATTTGTGGACCACCAAGCTGTGTTTGTGTTGGGCGATGCTTGCGCGACAAAATAGTGCCAGCGTTGCTTACAATTCCACCAGCAATTTTAGTGCCGCCAATATCGATACCAATATAATGAGACATAGTAGCCCCCGATTTATTTTGAAGCTAGCGCAGCTTCAGGTACTATACTTGAGCGTAACAGTTTAGCATGATAAGTTTCCATTCTCCATCATCTTAATGACTATCTATGGCACTATCCTTTGCCATTCAGCATGCTCACTAAGTAATTTTAATGCTTTAAACAAAAGAGATTTGCCCGGATCTCGCTTGAACCAGGTAGAGGCTCCAGATGGATGAGGCAAAGGAATGATGTCACATTGATTACCATAAAGTTCTATTGTGAATATTTTGCCTACTCTTTCGACTAATGGTGCGCTGGCAAGACACTGCTCTATGGCTAGTTTTCCGACTGGAATTACTAATTTTGGTTTCAATAATTGAAATTCTTTTTCTATCCAATTTGAACATGTTTTGATTTCAATTGTGGTTGGTACTCTATCGCCGCCACCACTTGCCTTACCAGGAAAGCAACGACAAACAGCTGCCATATAAGCAAGATTGCGAAAACCTTCTTCGTCTATACCTATAGTGGAAAACCAACGGAACAACGTTTTGCCTGCTGTCCAGGCAAAAGGTTTACCAAATTTTCCTTCATGTGGACCCGGCGCCTGCCCCAAAAGATAAACTTTGCTCATGACAGCAGTATGCGTTATCACTGGTCCGACCATTTCCGGACAGCTTCTGCACGCTTTCAATTCTTTTAGGTGGGCTTTCAACTGGCTTTTCATCAAATAAATTATACCGGTTAAATAATTTTAGCTGCTTGCTTTTGGCTCGGATGAGATATCCTTAGCCTGACAATCAGGGAGTTAAATCATGAAGACTAAAATTCTGTGCGCAATTATTGCTGGCTGGATTTTAGTGACCAAACCAATATTGGCTAACGATTTAGCAATTGGAAAGTCAGCTAAAATAAATGGTCCAATAGATATTTCAATAAATCCTCCTGCCGAATTTAATTTCAAACCCAGGGCCGAGATTTTTCGTTTAAGAGCGCAAGAAGTAATGAGACATTCTCAACTTTTAACTGATCAATATATACCTGCTAATGATGTTTTTGGCAAGTACAAGACAAGAAGGGATGGTGGGGACTTTATGGACAAGGCTATTATGGCCCGGCAAAATAGTATAAATGGACCGGCTGAAGAATCGCGATTTATCCTCAATCCGTTTTTATTAGTTGGCGAAGCAATTATTTGTGGTGTGGAAAAGTCTAAATGTAGCGAAAGCGATTTTATCAATAGCAAATTCCCCATGTTTTACCCGCCCAGTAATTTACGCTGGTGGCCAAAAGAGGGTAAAGCAGAAGTAACCTATGGGGTTACTGCTTACAAAAACCAAATGGCGTCTTTGCTTGGCTTTTCTACCTTCAATGTCAGTAACCGCATAGCTCTTGAAGCTATAAATGCGCGTGATCTTGGTTTGAAGTATTTTTATATACCCCCATCATGGGTACACAATGTCAATGTAGCCAGCCCAATGAGCAAGCCCATGCCTGTTCATCAATTTGTTCATTGTAGTGGCAATTGCGGCTACCCAGGTGGCTGTAATAATATGGGCCCAAGATGTGAAGAATTAGACAATTTCACATTTACTCAATTGCCTGCGAGCATCTCTATAATGTTTTGGAAAGCACCACCGACAACTGGCAGTGAAAAGCCCGATATGGTGTATACGATAAATTACCAGTAAAAATTCAATATTGATTTCAATGCCTGTAAGGATAGGAATTATGGTTGGTGGAATTGTAACCCTTTTGAGAGGCATAATCAGTTGAACTCGCTGGCTGAGCGTTGTAACCACTAGTGCCTGGACTGTAACCGCTCTGCTGCTTACTATAACCGCCTCGCGCCCGATTCCTTCTAATCAGTACATTACTTGAAAAAGAGCTTGATGATGATTCATAATTGCGCTTAGGTAGCGAATAATTTGTACTTTGGTCAACACTAGTAGCGTCTCGACTTTTGGAAGAATCATAAGAATAATCGGGTGTAGTCGAGAAATCATAATTGCTGGCAATGATTTTGCCGCAGCAGCAAAAAGTCAAAGTGAATAAAGCAAAATAAGCTATTTTTCTAGACATTCTAGTTAAGCTTGAAAACTATACTGGATTTGACGAATGAGTCTTAATAGGGTGGCCGCTCTCTTTTAAATTGGTAATAATCGAAATAAATATATCGACCAAGAAAGGATCCCACTGCTTACCGGCGCCTGCTCTTAAGGTTATGATTGCTTCTTCTTCTTTTAAGGCTGGTCTGTATGGGCGATCGGATATTAGAGCATGGTATGAATCTACAATAGAGACAATTCTCGCTGATAAGGGAATTTCTTCACCTTTTAAGCCTTTTGGATGTCCAGTACCATCCCAACGCTCATGGTGGTTTTCCAAAATGTTGCAGATTTCTTTAAGCGCTCGAACTTGGGGCAATAATTCAGCTCCGAGCACTGCATGCTGATTGATCATTTCACGCTCTTCAGGGGTATATGCACCTGATTTATTCATTAGATCAGGGGGAATTGACAATGTACCAACATCGTGTAAAAGTCCTGCCACCCTAATTTGTTCAATTTGTTTTTGTGGCAATCCCATAACACGCGCTAATACCTCGGATAGCCGGGCTGTTTCAAGATGGTGCATTTTGTTATATTCTGACTTTGAATAAAGAGCAGTTGCCAGTGCTTTAATCATCTCAACTTCTTCTGGCGAAAGCTCCTCTTTTTCAACAGAGGTGGTGGCCTCTTGTGTTACTGGCGGAGGCAAGATCATTTCAGGTTTCTCTTTGATATTTTCGGCGATCTGAGCGCTTGCATTAACGGCGACGGATTCTTGGCCGCCAATTGTGTCGGTTTCGAAATTGAGATCTTTGACGGTGCGAATTTGATTTCTACCCATACGTTTAGCTAAATACAAAGATCGATCTGCCATGTCTAGCAATTGCTGTTGCGAGCGCGCATGCTCGGGAAATGCAGCAATACCTAAGCTGGCAGTAACCTTTATGATATCTAAGCCTTCAAAAGCAATTTCTTCTTCGGCAAGATTTTTACGAATCCGTTCAGCAACAATCATTGCTCCTTCCATATTTACTTCAGGCAGAATGAGCAAAAACTCTTCTCCACCATAGCGAATTGGTAAATCTACATCACGACAGTCTCTTTCAATTCGGTCTGCTACTGCTCTAAGAACAGCATCACCAGCCGGATGCCCATAACTATCGTTAATTGATTTAAAGTGATCAACGTCGATCATCATTATGGCTAGATTACGTTGATAGCGCTCAGCTATTCTTAACTGTTCGGATAATTTTTCTTGTCCAGTGCGATGGTTTAGCAATCCTGTCAAGCCATCAGTGGTTGCTTGACGTTGAACCCTAGCATACAATCGAGCATTAGTTACGCCGATAGCAACCTGATCAGCGACTGACTGAAGAAAGGCAATATTATCTGGATTCCACCTGGCTTCTGCTTCGCATTTAAAACCGCAGAGTAAACCAAGCAGCTTTTTCTCATATGATATAGGAATATAGAAGACCGAAAGAACTTGGTGCCTAGCCAATGCCTCTTTTTTAAATGGGCTTATTCTGGGGTCATTATCTACTTGATTTACTACCAGGGGTTCATCAGGTTTATAATGCTTTTTAAAGACCTCAAAAGATTTTAGATCGAGATCAAATTCGACCACGCGATAGTCTTCCCCGGTAGTATGTTCACAGCGTATTTCATCTTCTAGTTCTTCCGGGGCTGGCAAAGTCACGAAGCAAACATCCAAATTAAACCAGCCTTGCAAGTCCTCTAATATTTTTTGCAAATTTTGCTCGATGTTAAATGATTGCCTAATTTCGTTGCTGATTCGATGTAGCAATTTCTCTTGTTCGCGCAGTAGCTCAGATTCCCATTTCAAAAATTGGTATTCTTTGCTGCGTTGTATTTGAGCCTGCTCGTTATTTGAAAGTTTGGCCTCTTCAAGGCGTTGACTATAATTTTCTAATAACTCAGCTTGACGTAGTGCTTCTTCCTGTAGTTGATAAAAACGCAAAATAGATTTGACTCTGCTAAGTAATTCTTGATCGGCACAAGTTTCAAGCAAATAGTCATCAACGCTCAAGTTTTGTTCTTCGATCTTTGTTTCACTGTTGGGGGTCATGAGCACAATAGGAATATTTTGCAACTTCTCTGATCCTTTTAATTGTTTGCAAAACCCCTCCATTTTATTGTCGTCTAATTGGCTGTCCAACAAGATCAAATCCACCGTTTGTCCTGCCAGAATTTCTTGCACTTTATCCACACTGTCGGCTTCATGAACAAGATATGTGGCGGCTAATGTACGAGTAAAGCGTCTTCTGATTGGCCGACTGGAATGGGCAAGCAAAATATTAGCTGTTTTGGCATTTTGTCCAGTATTGGTCGGTATTCCCATCATTTGTCCATATTTTTGTAGCTGACTAGCTAAATGTTCTCCAGTGAGCTTCAATGTAGACAAATCATATTTAGAGATTTTTCTATTGTTATCGTAAGCAACAACCCTGATTAAACCCAATATAGGAGAATGCTCATCCTCGGCTCCGCCTATTGGAATAATTGCATAAGGATAACGCTTATCGCTGTTTTCTTCAGTTTGGTCACCATTCTCTTTATTAAATACATACGTCAATGAAGGCTTTTTGCTTTGCTTAACTTTATGAGCCAATTGTGTGTTTGCGAAACTTATCGATTCTTTGTTTTCATCAGTTAAAACACTCAAAAGCTCGCCTGCTTTGCTCTTTGTATCTGCGGCAACTTGCGCTACTGTGACTAATTCATCACCATTTACTAGATCCAAAATGCCCAAATCAAAGCCCAAAATTTGGCATAAATGCCTTCTTACGGCATCTAAGGAGCTTTCTGCTTGCTCATTGGCTGAAAGATTTTTGCTTTTTTTGCTCACTTTATTTGTCTTGGCAATGCTAAAGGGGCTTTGGACGGACTACCCTAACCTGAGTTTAACAGACCGCCAGCCTTCTGAAAATAATGATATCCGACAGATTTTAAGAAGGAATTAGATATAAGTTAACCAAAGTTTTCTATTGCTAAAAGGGCAAAGCAAAGCGGCTTAAACAAAGTATTTTCGCCACCACCATTGGAACATAAGCAAAGTCCACAATTCTTTGCGACGGTCGGCTAAATTAAACTGGTGGTCATCCAGTAAAGTTTTTATGTAATGCCACTGGAACAAGCCCTGGCGCTTTATAAAGGACTCGCTTAACAACTCATTTACAACTGGCTTAAACTCATTTTGTAACCATTTCCCCACCGGTATACCAAAACCTTTTTTGGGTCTTTTAATAATATCGGCTGGTAAATAATGGCTTGCTAGCTTTCTAAGTAAATATTTCGTTGTCAAAGTCCTAATCTTCAGAGAGGTGGGCAGTTTTAAGGCAAACTCGACCAGCGGAAAAGCTAAAAATGGTAATCGAAGTTCTAGAGACGCCGCCATTGAAGCTCGGTCCGATTTCACTAGAAGATTATCTGCTAGATATGTACTTAGATCTAAGCGCATAATTGTTTCTAAAATATCTGAACTTACAGCAAATTCTGGCATGATTGCCCGTTGCCAGTCCTTATCACTAAAAAATTGCTTTTCAGCAGTAATTGTATTTTGCCGTTTTTTTAAAGATTCGCTCAATAATTCTTGCTGCTTTTGCAAGGGAAATGAGCCCATCCAAGACAGATGCCTCTCTACAGCAGGTTTATTGGCAGCTGATATAAATCGCTTTACTTTATAATCAAAGCTGAGATTGTTCAACGATACAGGCAGACTATTCAAGGCAGGTACCAGCATTTTTTCAGTAAGCAGACGCGGCATGCTTTGCCACAGCGGAATAAATTTATGGGCTAAATAAGTTGGATAGCCCCCAAACAATTCATCTCCGCCTTCTCCAGCCAGAGCTACTGTCACTTCTTTCTTTGTCATTTTAGACAAACAATATGTTGGCAAAATAGATGCGTCTGCAATTGGTTCATCTAGCACATCCCACAATTCTGTCATAGTGGCAAAAGCCAAATTTGAGTCAAATTCAAAACATTGATGTTCCGAACCAATGTGTTTAGCTACAGTTTTGGCATGATTGCTTTCGTCAAAAGATTTATCTGCAAAACCTATAGAAAAGGTCTTTAAACTTCCACTTGTATTTCTTGCTGCCATTGCCGCTATTAATGAAGAATCAATGCCACCTGATAAAAATATTCCCAGCGGCACATCAGCAATAAGTCTAAGTTCAATAGACTTATCGAGTAGTTTTTCTGCTTGTGCTAAAGCTTGATCTTCATCAATGTCGATTTGTTTAGCTTCTGGTTGCCAATAATTCTTAGTGATAACTTGTCCATTTTCCACCAGGGCATAATGGGCGGGCAGTAATTTATGTATGCCTTTAAACAGTGAAAATGGTGCTGGCACATATTCGAGTGCCAGGTATTGCTGCATCACATCTTCGTTTAAAACAGCTTTTGCGTTGGGATGAGCCAATATCGCTTTAAGTTCGGAGCTGAATATAAATTGATTTTCGAAAATCGACCAATGAAGAGGCTTCTCACCCATACGGTCCCGTGCTAATACTAATCTTTGCTTGTTGCTATCCCAAATTGCAAATGCAAACATGCCTTCGAGATATTGTAAACAGTCAATACCGTAATCTTCATACAAATGGATAATAGTTTCAGTATCGCTTTTAGTGGCAAGTTTGTGTCCGTTTTTAATTACTCTCTCTTGCAATTCTTGGTAGTTATATATTTCGCCATTGAATATAATCCATAAAGAGCCATCTTCATTAGTAATCGGTTGTTGTCCAGTTTGCAGGTCGATAATGGATAATCTGGTCATACCTAAAGCAGCAGGACCAATTATTCTCATGCCTCGCTCATCTGGGCCACGATGTTCAATGCTATTACACATTGTGGAAAGAACCTGGGTATCTGTTCCCAGAGCTTCATTGTTTAAATTAAGATAGCCAGTAATACCGCACATATGGATATGCTAGTTTAAAATTATCAAATTAGTAAAAGCACGTGACAATATATTTCATATGAAAGCTATCATTTCATCAAGTTCTACTCATTCTGAATCCTTTTATATGCGTCCCACCTTGAAAGTAGCCAAAGATTTGCTTGGCTGCTATTTAAATCGCCGCTTGCCATCGGGTTTAGTACTGAGTGCAGAAATTTCTGAAGTAGAAGCTTATACTGCCAACGATCCAGCTTGCCATGCTTTCCGCGGTAAAACTAAACGCACAGAAGTAATATTTGGCGCTCCTGGACGGGCTTATGTTTATTTCATCTACGGTATGTATTATTGTTTAAATGTAGTAACTGAGCCTGATGGCATACCCGGAGCTATTCTAATTCGGGCCTTGCATGGACAAGCCAGTAAAGGCAATCCTTTAAATGGTCCCGGTAAAATATGCAAGTATTGGCAAATAGATAAAAGCTTTAATGGCATTAATCTTATGGATTCCAGCTCGGACATTTGGATTACTCAAAGATTGCCAGGTTATAAACCAAAGATACATATGTCTAAACGCATTGGTATTAGCCAAGCTCAAGACAAGCTTTGGCGTTTCTTTACCTAATTGTCACCCTAGTCTTTTAATCGGTTATTGCCAGATTTTTATTCTTATGCTTTAGCCTCTTGATTCTCACAGGCGCAATGCAGCCTAAACAAATTTAGGGCAATTAATTCATTGATCTGCTGCTTTCTCTATCTCTTTTTGCCAGATCCTTTTTTCCCGACTCTTCATAACATATGGCTCTTTCATTATACAGTTGGGGAATATAATACGAACAGAATGCTGGTGCAAGATCAATAGCATTTTTATAGTCAAAAATAGCATTTCGATAATTTTTCAAGGCCGTATAATTTTTCGCTCTAAGTCTGTAAAAACAAAACTGTTCAAATTTGTGCGGACCTTGTTTGTTATCGATATTTATTGCTTTTGTGCAGTCATCAATTGCTTCTTGGTACAGATTTAAGCCTTTGTGAGCGGTAGCCTGGTAATAATAATTTTCTGCACTCTTAGGGTCTTGCTTTATGGCTTGGATACAATCGTCGAGAGCTTTTTGATATTGTCCGCACTTATTGTAAACACGAGCCCGCAAACCATAAGACAAAGCATTTTCGCTGGGCTCATCCGTTGTAGTGGCGTTAGTATAATAATCAATTGCTTGCTTGTAGTGGGTTGGACCTAAAGCCTCTGCCTTTAGTCCTAAGGCTATACAATTTTTCTTTCTATTCGGATTGATCTCTATAAACCAAGGATATTGGGTAATCTCCTGAAAGTCTGGAACAGGATCATCTACTTTCAGAAATTCATAATATTGTTCTTCGCTGCCCACAAAAAAGCTTTTAATAAGTTCTGGCCTGCCGTACCTGTGTAATTTAGTCACAGTGCTAGCCGCCCAGATCATTCCGCCGTCATTGGAAAACATGCCGCTCAGTCGGTTAGAGGATCTATCGGGAAAATAGTCTGTATCTTTTAATTTAGTTCTGGCGTTAGCCTGACAATAATAATATTCGTCCTTATGCCAAGGCCAGTCCCACCCTTCATCCATTTTAGTAGAAGTTTTAAGTCGACCTGAAGCAGGCAATGTAATTATGTAATTATTTTCTTCAATTGGCAGACCGAGTCCATTTTTGGCATTAAAATCAATAAATGCCCAACCAATATAACCATTGGGAATTAAGAATATATTTGGATGTTGCCTTTGCGGAAGCTTTAGACTACCTAAAAGTAAATAACCGTTAAGGAGATAGAACCATAACGGCACTAGAAATATCAACAAGCATAGACTGCCTGCAATCCATAAAAAAAATGCCCAATCGTCCATTATGGATATTCATGATTTTCTTAAGGGCGCGAATTTATTGTCCGCCGGCAAATTTTAATTGATAGGCAATAATGGCTATCACTACAAATAATGTTAGTGTGCCTACAATTACAGCTAAACGTCCGCCGAAAGTAGTTTTGCCATATTTTGGTGAGTGTCTAGCAAAACTTGTATATTCAGCTACTTCTACATCATCAACAGGATAGCCATCTACTGTTTCTGCTTCAAACTTAGGACCTAATAAATTTGACAATCTTAGCGCCTCATCAGGTGTTAGGGATATAAAACTGGTTGGGGGTGTCCCGAGCTGTCTTTTAAATGACAAAGAATAAACATTACCAATCGACTTTACTATAACAAGAAAACCTGATTGTGTCTCAAAATGATGTTCATAAGTTTCAAGTATTGGCCTTTCTTCTTCCTTAGGAGCAAAGACCTCTCCTGTTTCATCCCCATAAAATGGCGTGCTAGCTTCGATGTAATCGTCTGGTTGGCTCAATTTGGATGTCCCAATATATATTTGGTAAGTGAAAGGAAGCCTGGTATTAACCAGGCTTCCTTTCTATTTTAGTCTTTAAAGATATTCTCTTAAGCGAGACGATCTGCCTGGCTGGCGAAGCTTGCGTAAAGCCTTGAATTCTATTTGTCTTACACGTTCCCGTGTCACAGCAAATAATTGCCCCACTTCTTCTAAAGTACGTTGTCGTCCATCATCCAAACCAAATCTCAGCCTTAGCACATCACGCTCGCGAGGGGTAAGCTCATTGAGCATTTTGGCTAAATCCTGACGCAATAACTCATGGGTTACAGTGGTATCAGGCCTGTCTGTTTCTGCATCTTCAATAAAATCGCCCAAGCGAGAATCTTCTTCTTTCCCGATGGGAGTTTCCAATGAAATTGGTTCTTTAGCAGCCTTGATGATTTCGTGCAATTTTACAAGCGAAACATCCATTGCTTTGGCTAATTCTTGCTCGGTAGGTTTGCGATTTAGTTCTTGCGCTAACTGTCGAGTGATCTTCTTTAGCTTATTTATAGTTTCTACCATGTGCACTGGTACACGAATGGTGCGGCTTTTATCGGCTAAAGCACGTGTGATAGCTTGACGAATCCACCAGGTAGCATAAGTTGAAAATTTATAACCACGTTCATGGTCAAATTTTTCTGATGCTCTAATTAGACCCAAGTTACCTTCTTGAATTAAGTCCAAGAAAGACAAACCACGACCAATATACTTTTTGGCAATAGATACTACCAAACGCAGGTTTGCTTGCACAAGCTTACGTTTAGCTATCATATCGCCTTGCAAGATTTTTCTAGCTAGTTCAATTTCTTCATCTGGCTTAAGTAACTGAATGCGTCCGATTTCGCGCAAATATAATCGAACAGAGTCTTCTGTAACTATTTCTCGCCCGGTAGGCAATTCAATTGGTTCATCATCATCATCCAGACCACTTTCTACATCATCGATAATTGTGAATTGATCAGTTTCATCAATTAAATCCAACTCTTCCATTTCATTACGCTTTGCAATATTGTCATCGTCGACGAGGATACCACCAGCAGCTCGCTCATTATCTGCAGTTTTTGCTTTTGCCATAAATTATTTTCACTAGCCTCTTATTAGGGTTAACCAATTTTCCGTGATTTAAATATATGCATACAATTATTGATTGCCGAGCCAAAACATCTGTACATCTCTAGTCGGTAATTAACTTATCCCTAGCGGGGCTGCATTAGATGACAGATTGCTGCTTTGAAAAATTGGCAATACCTTTGTTTGTATATATATTGAGAACGTATATCTTGCTAGTCTCACTGCCTGAGTATTAATTGCAAATTTATATTGTTTGATTTGCTTGTTATTCAAAACTATAAAGGCCTTACTAGAACAAATATTCCGTTTTCTAACCAATTTGCCATATTGCCATATTATTCCGAGTCAAACTTGGCAACACGCTAAAGCAAGTATAAGCGTGCTTTTCACTTTGTGCGCGCCCTATTAAGCTACTTTAACTAACAATTTTCGTATAAATCCCACTTAATGTGGCTAGTTACACGACTTTTAAAATTACTTTTCGCCCAGGTCAAAGTCAATGAAAAGTCCGCTTATATGTCGATTTTAGGCTCCTCATAACCAGCTCTTTCTTTGGTTCCCTGACTAAATCTTCTAAAAAAGTCCGGTTTAGTTTTGAGATGATGAGAATGATCACTAAAATTGGGAAAGATCTCGCTATGGAAGTTTTAAGCAGCCTATTTCTCATTTGTTTCATAGCCATCTGGTTTGGCGGCTCAATGTTATTACTAGCTAAAACGGACGGGTGGTCTGAGCTGGCAGAAAAATATCCGTGCGACAGTCCATATAATGGTCCCAAACAAGGTTGGCAGTGGGTCAAAATAAATTGGGCAGCTTATAAAGGTTGTCTTTGGCTAGCGTTCACTGTTAATGGCTTATATCTAGAAATCGGGCCATCCTTTTTATTTAGTGCCTTTCATCCACCATTATGTATTCCTTGGGCAGCTATCAAAAGTGTTAGAGAATGCAAGTATTGGTGGATGCGGGTTATAGAAATTAAATTTCACCAGTCGGATGTAAAACTAATGCTCAGAGCAAAATTTTTATCTGATTTAAAGCAATTCCTGGGCGAAAAGGTGAAATTGGCTAATCAAGACTCGCCACTAATTGAGAGCTAAAGACTTAAGCTTATTAAAAGCATAAGTCTTTTTTATTAATTTTGAGAATCACTGCTTAATTCATTATATGGACCATTCTTAGCAGTAACAACATTTATGCAGGCAGCAGTTTTCAATATTTTGTCTAACATTGCCTTATTTTGCTTATTGTGTTTTGTGTATATCTCGCGCAATAAATTGCTTGAATTAAAAACGCTTACCGTTGAAATGTCGCTCTTGGTTATGGAGTCGTTTTCAGAACAGTCCATAAGGCTGATATTGCGACGAGCTATATGGTCCTCTTTTAGATGCAAATATACCTCCTTGTCTCCAAGCATTAATTCTTGACCGTAGCTTGCGAGAATGGATTTGTTTTGCAAAATAACTTCTATAGCGTTAGCACTTTGTGCAGCTAAAGAACAGACACGCGTGCAATTATTTTGTTTAGTTAACCAGGCGATAGTTCCAGCCTTTAGATTAATAGTATGAATACCACAGTGTATATGAGTTGTTTCGGTAGCATAAACGAGAACCTCGCCTGAATCGAAGTTTATATTGCCGACAGGATCAATGGTCATATTCGTCCCAGAAATATAGTGAATATTGGCGGTCTTGCCATTTAACGAAAGATAGCTTTGGGCTGGACTGGCATCAACTGAGATGGGCAATGCGATTAGAGGGAAAGTCATGCGACCAATTGTGTTATCACAAAGTTCTTGCGTAATTGGCATAGCATCGTTATTTTTAGAATAATTAACTGAAACGTTTTCAGTGTTTGTCTGCTCTGCTAAAGAATTTTGACCCTGTGTTAATATTTTGGTCGAGTTAGATTTGTTTGTTTGATTTAGAACTTTGTTATCCAAATTTTCGGATTTTAAAATAACCGGGGCGTTCAGTTTTTCTTTCAAGTCCATAAGCCGAACTTTAATTGGACGATCAACGCACGGTAACATCATAAAGAGCCAATATTCTTTCTGAGCTAATTTTGCCGGGTCAAAACTTGCTTTGTTTATCTTTAAGCCAGCTTCAATAATTTGTCCACCTGATATTGGTTCTTTAGGCACACCGTCGACCGGAATTAATTCTTCTTCAGATAGTGAATCGTCGGCAATTACAACTTCTTGCCCACGAGAAGCTGTAATGGGTAAGCTCAATTTTTTATTCGCCTCTAAATTTGTTTGTCCACCGTCTAAATTGTTTATGCGAACAATATTCTTCTGAGTTTGTTCTACCATCACAGTTGAATGGGCAGGAATCCTTACTTCTCCTTGCCCGGTTTGTACATCTACAGCGTGCTCGCCAGTAATAGCAGTAAGTTTGCCTTCACGCAAAACAAGATTATATTTGCTTTCTGGAGCAAAGACGGTGCCAGGGGCGGCAAAGACTACCGAATCTGTATCGCCTTGATAATTTATGGGTTGATAATAATTATTAGAGATGATCCAACCTTTATTATTACTATTATTATTCGAGCCTAGAGTCATGTATGAACCGCAAGGAGAGCTCACATGTGAGTTATTTGTGGAAGAGGGTAGCAATTGAAATTTGTTTACATCGGTGGATATGACGGTTGCACCAGAAGTATTTGCTGTTTCTAGTTCTGATCCTGTGCTTGTTGAAGTTACAACAGCAGAAGATACAGGAATTGACACTGGCGGTGGCACCAGTGGTGGCACCGCTCCGGTGACTTGAATCTGGTTTAAGATATTCCCCCCTTGTGAAACGCTATAGGGTGCTAGATTAAAAGCATTAGTTGTAGCAATAGTAATGGGGTTGATTACTTGCAAAGTACTAGGGACTAAGTCTCCGAAGCCAACATATTGACCGCCAAATAATGTGCCGCTGCCTGTCACAGTAATTGCATTGTTAGCTCCGCCATTAAACCCGACGATACCAGACGTGTTACTGTTGTCAGTAGCTTGTACTGTACCATCGTTAATTACAGTTATAGGAGCTGCACCAGGTGTACTTGATGCAAACTGTATCTGCCCACCAGTCCCGGTAGTACTATCTGCAGTTACTGTTCCACCATTATTTATTGTTATATTTCCGTTTGCCAACAAATCAATTCTGCCACCATTGTAACCAGGACCGGATGCGCTAGCACTCAGAGTACCTGGGCCTATGTTCAATGTTCCAGAAGCATTTAAGGTTAAATTACCACCAGCACCACCACCTGCTCCGGCAGCCAAAGAAAGATCACTAGCGTTTGGCAGGTTAATACCGCCGCCGCTGTTGGTAATAGATATAGTGCCACCACCGCCGCCAGCTGTTGGACCGCCATTGACCGATATTGGTCCACCTGTGCCGCTAGGAGTTCCTTGAGAATAGCCATTGATATTAAAAGCATTGCTGGTATTAGCGGTGATATTGACTGTACCGCCATTATTTGCGCCCAAACCATTGTCTGTAATAGCCGCGCTAAAGCCCACCATAGCAGACGCACTAACAGTCACGGTGCTACCTGGGGCTTCTACAGAGCCTAAGTTGATAAGTGGTCCAGTTTGAGCGGCACCTACCGATACCGTACCACCAGAAATTGTGCCATTGTTTATGCTGATACCACTGCCAATCGAAGGTGTGGCACTAGCAACAGTTATGTTGCCGCTACCACCTGTACCACCGGTAGTATTGATATCGGTTATACCAGAAATACCGCCATTGCTGGCAGATCCACCAGCAATGAGTATGACATTACCATTAGTGCCGCTGCCAAAACCACCGGCGCTTATTGTCCCACCGGAACCACCAGCAGTGAGAATTGATCCTGCGCCAGAGCCAAAAGCAAGTACTGTGACATTGCCACCGTTAGTATTACCGGATGACGCAGATGATGAAAGATTAAATGTACTTTCGGCATTTTCTGTGTATATTGGTCCGCCAGTGGAAGAAGAGCCGGTTATATTGAGAACATTTGAACCAGTAGGCGTACCAAAAGCGGCTCCGGCAATCAGGGTAATTGAACCGCCATTGGTAGTTATGGCGTTACCGGTACCAGACGTGATGCTATAACTGCTAATAACGGCCACATTGCCACCGGAAGTAGTGGTGCCGTCTAAGAATATAGCCCCAGGGCTGCTAGGTGTACCGTTCCCGACAATGCTACCTGAGCTGATAGCGGCGCTTGTAATGGTTAAACCACTGCCAACACTTGGTGTAGCTGTTGCTAGAGTAATATTGCCATTACCGCCTGTACCACCAGTTGTATTGATATTGTTGAAATACATAGTGACAAATTGCGAATAAGGAGCATTAGTATTGGGGGCACCAGCAAGAGCAAGGAAGTTGCCATTAGTACCTGAGCCATTCCCACCAGACGTTATAGTGAGGGAGACAGGCGAACTAATGGAGCCGGAATTACCTCCTGAACCAGCAAAAGCAGCTAGAGTAATATCGCCACCATTAGTATTACCGGAAGATGTAGCAGAAGAAATAGCAGAGGCGTTTGAGAGGTTGATTTGTCCGCCGGTGGATGAACCACCGGTTATATATAAAGTGCCAGAAGACGGTGTGCCAAAAGCAGCGCCGGCAATAATAGTTAAAGCACCGCTAGAAGTAGTGAGAGTCCCATTGCCAAAATCAAAATCTTCACTGCTAGCAATAGTTACATTGCCGCCGACAGTAGTTATCCCACTTACGGCGATAGAACTAGAGCCAAGCGGAGTACCGCTGCTTTGAAAGCTGCCAGAAGTTATAGCGGCATTGCTGATAGTAACTCCGCCTGAAGTAACCCCAGGCGTTGCCGTAGCCATAGTTATATTACCCCCGCCACCAGAACCACCGCTTGTGTTGAGGGCGCCTGCAGTGATTGAATTGCTTGTTCCTAAACCGGTAGCCCCGGCGATAACAAGTAAATTGCCATTAGTGCCAGTACCATAACCACCGCTAGTCAAGCTGCCAACGTTAATTGTGCCCGCGCTACTGCCTGAACCAGCGAAAGCAATCAAATTAATATTGCCACCATTAGTATTACCGGAGGAGGTTGCAGAGGAGAATGTACCACTCGCATACCCAGGATTTGCGTAACCTCCAGTGGCTGAACCGCCGGTAATGGTAACAACTGCTGTGCCGCTAGTGCTAGCACCACCGGAAAAAGCAGCGCCGGCAATAAGATTAATATTGCCACCAGATGTAGTAATGTTTTCACCATTGCTGTCAAAAAAGACATTGCTGCCGCTAACTATAGTCAAAGAGCCACCAGAACTACTGACACTGTTCTCGAAGTCAATAGTATTACCGGAAGTCAAGGTGATATTGCCTGCTGCTGTTGTATTATAGAAATTCCCTAAAGAGGCTGATTGAACAGTACCAGCAGAGATGCTGCCGCCCGTAATCGCCCCGTTGCTGATTGTTAGAGAAGATACGTTGGGAGTAGCAGTAGAGAGGGCGATATTACCACCGGTGCCGGAGCCACCGGTAGTCGTAATGCCACCGCCGCCGTGACTAAAGCTCGTGCCTGAAGTAGCGCCGGCAATAATGGTAACGTTGCCGTTATTACCCGTACCGTAGCCGCCGGTAGTTATAGCCGGCATACTAATATTACCTGCGCCAGCGCCAGTGCCACTAAAGGCTATGAGATTAAGGTTGCCACCATTTGTGTTGCCGGAAGATGTAGCAGTGGAGATTGATGGAAGATCCCCCGCACCTATCTGACCGCCAGTGAGCGAGCCGCCTGTCACCAGAATAGTATCCGAAGCAGGAATACCGAAAGCGGCACCGGCAATGATAGTAACAGAGCCACCAGATGTAGACATAGCGTTGCCACTATAGCCCATGTATACATCTTCGCTGCTAATTAATGCCACATTACCGCCTGAATTTACCCCTGAAGTGATTATCCAACCGTTGCCAAGGTATAAAGTGCCGGAGCCAGTAGGTGTGCCAACGGCCTGCAAACTGCCAGAGGATATGGAGCCATTAGTAATGGTAAGTCCGCTGCCTACACCAGGGGTAGCAGTAGCCATAGTGACATTGCCGCCACCACCACTGCCACCAGTGGTATTGAGATTGACATTTAATTGTAAGGAAGTACTTGTTCCAAGACCAGTAGCACCAGCAATAGCAAGCAGGCTGCCGTTAGTGCCAATACCGCTGCCACCGGTGGTTATTGCTTGGGAAGAAGTATCGCTAATGGTAATCTGACCGGCATTAGTGCCTGAACCACCAAAGGCAGCCAGAGTCATATTGCCACCATTAGTATTACCGGAAGATGTAGACGAAGTGATAGTAGAGGCATTGGAGAAGTCGATTTGTCCACCGGCAGACGTACCGCCAGTGACACTGAGCGTACCGGAGCTATTGGTAAAGGCTGCTCCCGCTAATATATTTATTGCTCCACCCGTGGTGCTTATACTTGAGCCACTATTGAAGATAACGTCACTGGGGCTGACAATTGCTAAAGGAGCTCCAGTTGTGGTTATGCTGCTGGCAACAGTAACAGTGTTTGTTGTCCCACCGGCTGCCATTTGCACATAGCCGGAAGATGCCGTTGTCAGATTGTTTTGTGTAACGGATATGGGTCCATTGGTTGTTTGTAAACTAATGCCAGCATTAGATGTAATGGTCCCTGTACCAGAGATGGTCAAATTACCCGAGGTTGTATTAAAAATTAAAGCACTGGCTGCATTATTAGTAATAGTACCGTTATTGGTTAGTGTATTGAGGTTAACCGTGCTACCGGCACCATTGGCAATATCGAAGGCACCATTAATAGTGTTAGAACCAGCAGTAGCTGTTAAATAAAGGCCGTTGACTGAGGAAGAGCTGTAAGTGCCACTAACACCTGAAGGAATAACAAAACTATTAAAGCCGAGATTGCTACCGCCGGTTGTGGGTAAATTACTTGTAGCAATAGTGAAAGTGCCACCGGTAGCGACGCCACTGCTATTCAATGTGATGGTTTGACTGCCTACAGATGCTTCAATTGTTGCCACCCATTCTGCTGGCGTGATTGATTCACCATTAATTATAGTAACCGGGCCGCCCCCTTCAGTGATTGTGATGCCGCTGCCGCCGTTATATGAGCCGCTGGTGAGAGTAATTGGACTGCCAGCAGTACCAGTGCCAGTTAGAGTACTATTGATAGTAACAGCGCCGGAAGACGATATATAACCCGCAGTACCATTGGTTACGCTCGGAGATTGGCTAATAACGAACGCTACTCCGGTACCGCTTATATTGGCAGCAAAGTTTTTTGTTGAGCTGGATAAATCATTGTTTATGTCATATATAGTTGACCCAACCACAGAGCCACCACTTGTATTTATGGTAATAGTGTGATTGCCAGTACCAACATTATTTATGCTTTGGTTAGCGTAAGGAGAGCCGGAGAAATTGCTGGCTTGCGAAGGATACTGGGCACCGTAATAGCCGCTCACTGTGCCATTAAAAGTAATTGCGCCACCGCTAATGATAACATTACCGCCGCCTCCAGCTGCCGCATTTTGACTGGGCAGTCCAACATTGCCTCCAGCAGCGCCTCCGTTAGCACCGCCTGCCTGACCAAAAAGACCGCCGGTGCCAGACGAACCAGCCGCAGCGCCACCGGCACCAATAGTACCAGGGCTACCTGGAGTAATATCCGTTGCATCTGACCCGCCACTAGTGGAGCCGCCACCTCCAGACCCCCATGTGTTGCCTGTACCTGCACCAGCTCCACCGTAAAAGCCACCACCACCGCCGGCGGCTGTACCCGGTATTGAACTAGCACCACCGCCACCGCCAAAACTGCCGCCACCGGAGCCATAATTTGCCGTAGAATTTCCTCCACCAGCCCCGCCGCCTGCTGCAAGCACAGGTCCGCTAAACGAGATAGGAGCGTTAGCCGCAGTAGTTACAGTTATAGCTCCCGCTGCGCCACCGGCGCCACCCAAGATATTGACAGTCGCGGAGGAACCACCGCCACCACCTGAGGCATTTAAATCTCCACCAATAGTGATTGCGCCGTTAGTGCTGGAAATAGAAACCGTGCCACCGGCACCACCAGCACCACCTTGAGCCGTACCCCCGAAGCTGCCGCTGCCCCCACCTCCATATGCTCTGATATAGCCGGTATTTATGGTTGAGCTTGCTGTTAAAGTAACATTCCCGGCACTGCCGCCAACCAGAACAAAGCTGCCGGAGGTAGTAATACCACCACCGCCACCAGAAGCGTTGATAGCGCTTGTAGTCAACGTGCCGCCAGTAACAACATTTATCGCACCGCCAGTGCCACCATTTACTTCATTATTACTCGCATCGGCACCGTAACTGAATAAATTACCAGTGGTAATATTGCTTGATTGTGTCGTGCCAGCCGTAACACTACCGGAAGAAATTGCGCCAGTGCTTGTATTGATGACTAAGGAATTAAGAGTCGGTGTAGCTGCATAGATACTAATTGATCCCGCAGCACCAGAAGTACCACTGGTGGCAGGAGTTGTGCTGCTCGTATTAATACCACCGATACTAACGGCTGTCCCTGAAGTAGCGCCGGCAATGATATTAACATTCCCATTAGCGCCTGTGCCTGAGCCGCCGGTTGTTATTATGACGCCAGTAGGAATAAGAATTTGCCCGGTTGAAGTGCCGCTGCCTGAGAAAGCCACCAGGGTGACGTTGCCCCCGGCAGCATTGCTACTTGTAGTGGAAGTGTTGAAGGCACTTATGGCGGTGCCACCACTCAATGTGCCCGAAAGATCGATATAACCCCCTGTTGAGGCAGCCGTAACTGCGCCCGTACTGTTGTTATATGTTGCTCCAGCAATCATAGTTACATCTCCACCAAGGGCAGAGCTGCTGCCAGTGGTGATAGACACGGCACTGCCAGGAGTAATGATATTAGTCTCCGCTATAATGGCTGTGGGGTTACCGGCAGTGAAATCTCCATTGGCAATTGTCACGCTACCGCTATTATTGAAAAATACCGGGTCGCCTGATATATTCATATTGCCGGTGATTAAATTGGCTGTATTAGCACCAAAATGTGCTGCGCCGGCTGTGATGTTTACTGTGCCTGTCACTTCCCCTATAGTACCAGTGACATTACCGGTGCCTGAGTTAATATTGACTGCCTGAGACAGATAATTACCATTTGTAAGGTTGGTGTTACCTGAGCCAGTGTATGACGAGTCGCGAATATTGATGGCACCCTGTAAAGCCCGAATAGTGCCACCACTGCCTTGAATGTTTATATTCTGATTGCCCGGCGCGCTTATAAGTACGTTGCCGCTGCCGGCAGAGATAAGTCCAGTATTAGTAAAGTTACCGGTGCCAGAACTAAGGGACAGATTGCCGGAAGAGCTAATACTGCCCTGATTCAGAACATTGCCGAGCACATTTAAGTTGAGAGAATTGGGAGAGAAGATATTACTGGAGCCAGATAAGTTGGAGAGCATATTAGAAGAAATTGTGTCAGTAATGCTACCGTTGCGACCAACAGATAATGAGCCAAAATCTACAGTTGAAGCTGTATTAGCAGCAGATTGCAAAATATCTAAAGTGCCAGAGATCCTGGCTGTGCCGGTAACGTTCAAAGCACTGTTGGATGTATAGCCAACTAAATCAACAGTCACATTCTTCGAAACTACTAAAGATGATAGCGAGCTAGTTTGTCCAGATTCTAATGTCAATAAACCCCCTGAAGCAGTACCGCGATTACTTAAAACAAGGGTTTGCTGACCGGAAGTAACAACTTGTTCGGCAGCAGCATATTGAGCAGCAGTAAGTTTCTCGCCAGCAGCAATTGTCATCACGCGCCCACCAATAATTTGGTCATTGGCTCCAAGATGCCCACCTGTCATGATAATAATCCCTGCCAGACCTGCTTGCGCGGTAAGTATCTTATCGCTCGAATTTAAATTCAATCCAAAAGCATTAGATATATTAGCGTCTCCAAGCAAAGAACCATTGGACGCGATACCTAGTGTTACTGGTTGATTGCTCATCCCACTACCAAAGTGAAGAGAACTTGAACCTTGGCCAATCCCAGATGAATTGTCGCAGGGAGCTAAATAACCAATTTTAGAGCCCTGTTTGTTACCAGAGTGGAAAGACAAAAAACTATTACCAGAACCATTAGAACCTACTGGCTTGTATGAAAACGTTTGCCTATTCCACAAATATCTTGGAAGCTCTTGTTTTATTGCTTTATTAGATGTCCAAGATGAGGTAGTGAGGGGAAGGCGTTCATAATAATGATGATGAAATGATTGTTGGAGATTGGAAAACCGCTGAGAAGGGGAGCTAATAGTAGAAATGGATGGCTGATTAATAATATTTTGTTGAAAGCTATTAATATGTAAGTATGATTGGTGGTTGGTTACTGTCTGTGAAGATGTGCTAGTACCGCTGCTTGTATTATTGCTGGACGAATTAATTCCATTGGAGCCATTTTGAATGTGTTCGCCATGATGAAAATTACTAAAGTTATGTATGTGCCCGCAGCCGCCTGTGCCGAACTGATTTGTTCCTGCACCACTAGAATGGTGTGCTGAAGGGCTGGCACTGGATACGTTTATACTCGGTTGAAAGTTGCTTGGATGAGCGCAAGCAGCCATAGACAAGATTTGCTGTCCTGTCAACACAGTATACAATAATAACCCCAACCTTTTAATGGTTTTACCTCCCGAAACGACCGTCTGCAATGTCTTCTTTTCGAAAAGAAAAGCATTTACGTCGCTAAGAGCAGAAAAAATGCAGTTTTATTGATTGGTAAAGTGCGCCGAACAAATATCATGATAAAACCCTTGAACACCCAGACATTGCACTGATCTATCAAGAGATGCTAATTCTCTTAACCACTTTGATTTACCCAAAGAGAATAATCGTTTAACCTCTGTTAGGGTGATTTATTCTTAAAATTGGCTGCCTGTCACGTGTCTAAGAAAAGTCTTGTCTGTTTGAAGTGTCGTTAATCACTCTAAAGTGGAAGAATTCAATACTGAGTGTACTGTGAAACCATTTGCTTTTATGCTTTCCAACAAGTCCTTTGTATTTATTTCTTTGTTATTAAAGGAAATATGCACTAGGGCACAGTCTTTCTTCAATTGCATTCTGATCTTTTCCGGCACTCTAATATCCCATTGCGACTCAATATACACATTGATAACACCCTGCATTTTTGCAATTTTTGTTTTTAATGCTTTCAGACATACTGGGCACATCGAACCTTTAATTTCAGCAACTAATTGTTCGTTTTGCGTAGAAATAAAAGCTTTGTCGCTTGTTTGCGCAAAGACACCAGCTTGATAAAACACTGCCAGTAACATAGATAATAAAATTAACCATCGATTTAATGCTAATTTCAACAAAATGAGCTTCTCCGTTTATTATGCATACTCTTTTCAAAGAATACTTATTTTCGAATTTATTTGTCGGGGCATATATTTAGAAATGCTCAGTCTTGATACAAGCATAACATTTAACCATACAGAGAATTTTTAATTATGTCATCTACAGCAGCATATTTAGCCATTATAGATAAATTCTTGGATAAGCAAAATGTTCACTCTATCCAGAGGTCGGGGGAGAACCTGAAATTTTGGGTCTTGATAGTTTCCATCGTTTATTTAAGTAGCGTTGCTGGTCTCTATTGTGTAAAGGACAAATTTGCTAGCAATAGACCAGCAAGAAATTTGCTCGTAATCGAATTTACCTTACCTCCACCTACAGAACCGCCCATTCTTGATCCAACTAAGGAAACAGTAATGGCCGAGAAATCTAAAACTGGAAACTCTTTGAATACCGTTTCTGCTCGCCCAAGCAATGATCAGTCGCCAACAAGCGCTCCAATTAAACAACTCGTTATTAAACGCAAAATACCAACCATAGGAGGACAACCTGTTTTAAGCCCAAGAATGAAAACTTTGGCTGTCTTAAATAGACAAAACACCGAATCTTTTGCAAATGCGCCATTAAAAGTTAACGATCAAGAAAAAAGTACAAAAAAAATTGAAGTAGCTGTCAATCAAATTGCGCCACCTGCAGCAATGAATCCATCCGTTGATAATATGAACGAAGGACCTCAACTGGGTGGCATAGGTGGACACGTTGCTGGGCCAGGAACTGGCAGCGAATCGAGAATTGGCAATGGTGGGGGCGGTAATGATCTTGCAGGAAAAGGAGGGCAGCAAATAGCCATGATTAATGCCTCGTTGACAATGGGAAACATTGCCCCTTATCGAAAAGATATGCTGGCGCGAATCGCGCAAGAATGGCAACCCACAAAGCATTATGCCAAAATTCAAAGTGCGAAGAATATAGTGGTTATAATAAGCATTGATAGTGCTGGGCAACTATTAAATTGTGAACTTATTACTAGTTCAGGCGATGAAAAATTGGACAAATATGCTGCTGAAACTATTGGACGAACCGTATTTGCTCCATTGCCAAATTGGTTCAAAGGTGATCATCTAAAATTCAAGGTCGAACTGGCTAAAGTAGAGGCAATTAGAAGTGATATTTAAAAATGTCGATAACACTGGGCAAAACAATTCACAAGATGACATAGGCTTCTTAGGACGGCTTAAACAAGCAGTGCTGTCATTTCTTCAATGTCTTAGTCTATTCACCATTTTTGTATTTTGTCTAGCAGTGTTAATTGCTTTTGTTGCTGCAGATTGCCTTTACCGAGCTGCTCCCGCCTTGGTTACCAACAGCTACGAAGAAACGGCCAAGCGTGTAGCAGCGCAAATGATAAACGATCCTGCCAAAGACGAGATCTTACAAACCATGCATCAATATAACTTGAGTTGGTTCTATATATCTAAGGCAAATAATAATCTTGTAACAACCACAATTCCGTATTCCCCAGATATAAAGAACCTAAATGATAAAAAGTCTCACCTTGTATTGTGGAGGGGAAATAAATATTTTGATGCTGTGGCACCCCTTGATAAAAATGAATTTCTCCATCTGGGCTTTTCCCTTAATTCTCTGCTGCCTCATATAGATAATTATCAGTCGTTTTTATCCGTGCCATATTTCGCTTTGCCTCTTAATTTTGGTATGGTGCTTATGGCATTAGCTTTTACTTTAATTAGTCTTTTAATTGCTTTTAAATATGCAGTGAGTGGGCCTCTTCAGCAATTAGCACAAGCCTGTTCATCATTATTTCTTGCTCGAGATGCTTATAGCGACATAATTAAAGGTGGATTGACTGTATCGGCATTGACTGTGTCGGAAGTAAAGAAAATGGCTCGTGGTCTTATAGATGTAAGACGGCAATATGATGGACAATTTTTCGCCCGTGCCAAGAAGGCGGAAGAGCTTGAAATACAGCGTTCAAGTCATGCAAAGATTGAGCAAGAGCTGAACGAACAATTTAAAGAGAAAATTGCCGATGCGCAACAGTCTTTAACTGAATTGCAGGCAAAAGAATCTGACGAAGAATTTATTGCTTCTCTTGCTCATGCGATAGACAGCCTAAGTTCAAAGCGTCAAATTTGTCAAAGAATTTTAGATCGACTAAACGACAAATATCCAACAAGCATAATACATGCAGCACTCTTTATGCTTGAAGACAAAGCCTTAAATGTTGAGGCGTCCATTGGTCTTGATGATCGTGCCTTGCAAACATTAGAGCGTGTTGACCATAACAGTTTTGCCAGCGAGCTTTTTGAACTTGGTAGCTATATCGAATTGGGGCTAAATAGTTTAAGAGAGCGAGGACTGCAAGAATTGGCTTTGCAACTTTCTATTAAAAGAGCCGTTTATTTACCTTTTAGTTTCCAAAGAAGAAATCTCGGCATCCTAGCAGTGTATTTTCCCATTCAAGGACAAAGCATCAATGATCGCATAAGGTTATTAAGAAAAGTAGTAGAACTTATTTCAAGACAATTATATCAAATGACACTTTACCAGGAAGAATTAGAAGCTTCACGCACAGATCCTCTTACTGGCTTTCGTAATCGTAAATATTTTTATGAGATTATTCCGCAAGTTTTAGAAAGGGCGTCCATTGATCCTGAAAAATCGCCATTCTCTATAATTATGGTGGATGTGGATCATTTTAAAAAGGTCAATGATACTTTTGGACATCAGATTGGCGATGAAGTATTGCGTGTTATCAGTAGTTCTATAAAAAACTCTGTACGTACTGAAGGGGATCACAAAAGGCCAGGTGATTGCATTATCCGTTTTGGAGGCGAAGAGTTTTTGGTAATTTTAGAAAAAACCAGTGCTCAAAACGCTGAAAGAGTTGCTGAACGAGTTCGTTCTGCGGTAGAAAAAAGAACTGATTGGCCTAGTGGCATAGCCCGTTGCACCGTTTCCATTGGAATTGCTACTTACCCAGAAGACGGAAGCGATGTGGAGAACATAGTGCTAAGAGCAGATACAGCTCTCTATTATGTAAAGAATGAATTGGGGCGTAATAATTTTTGCCACTCAGCCACAATTCCTAAGACATTCAAGTGGGCAAAGACAAAAGCTAAAATTGTAGGTGAATTGGGCGTATTCGAACCAAGTAATCTGCTGCAAGCATTGGCTGGCGCTAACAAAAGCGGAATATTGACTGTCAAATCTTCCCGAGGGCAAAATTGTTGGATACTTTTTGATAAAGGGATGCTGATAAAGGCAAGCCTTGATAATTATCGGGGCAATCAGGCTTTAATTGAGTTTCTCGCCACATTCCAAGAAGATGGTAATTTTCAATTTCAAGAAAAGAGTAACGATGCTAATTCTGCTGTTAATTTAAATTTGGACGACTCTTACAATGTGACTGGCAGTCTTACAAAAATTCTATTAGACGCTGCTCTAGCAAAGGATCGTCTTGATGCAGCGCAATCAATTATTTCCACAGAAGAGGCTATTTTAACTTTAGCTCCAAGGGATGAATATACGTCCCGCTTAGATATTTTGAAACGTCTGCCGGAACCGCCAAGCCGAGAAGAACTTAAGTTATTAAATGAGATGGCTCAGAAAATAGACGGTATCAGCTCCCTTAAACAAATATTCGGTGGCTTAGATACAATACCTTCTGCTTTGTTGTGGCATGTTGCCGCGTTGCTTGTGCAGCATGAATTAGCCCACCAAAAAACAAATCCATAGGTTTTATCGCTTAGTTGTTTAGTTGAATATTGGCACCTTAAATTAATTGTATAATATAAGCGGCATATATGAACCGCGGGTGATGCGTCAAATTTTTAAAGTCCATATATGTTTTCGCGCTAAGGATATCCAGTATATTTACTAGTCAGAGATATGGATGCAATATAGTTGCTCCGCAGAAAAATTTCAAACTTATTGCAGAATTTCTCTGTCGATTTTAAGCAGAGCGATTTGTCATAGTGCAAGTTTTATAGCGGCCTATTTTCTTTTAAGCCAAGTATTGATCCAAGACACATTAGCGGAGACAGGCGGTTTGTTAGAACCGGTTACTCTGCCGTCCGCACAAGTAACTAACCCCACCATATTGCCAACTGACATTGTACCGTTGGCCGGACCGGCTCAACGCAGTTTGCTTTCGGATGATTTTCAAATTACACTGTTAAATAGACTGCCAAGTCGCTTTTATTTTAATGGCAGTTGTGAATCTTCCTTCCGTCTTGAGACCAACCCCTTTCAAACACCTAGCAGATCTTCTTTAATTCTGAAAGCTACTAATAGTCAACCGCTTTATGTACTCTCTACCTCTCAGCGTGTCATCCTTAACCAACAGCTTAGTCAAGTCAATGTTACTCAACAAATTTTTAGAGTATTGCCAAGCTTAACTGCCGGTTGGTATTTAACTCCTAGTATCAGGGTTTATTCCAATTACTTTCTGATCAGAGATTCAGCTTTGCACACCCCCTCCTTAAACACTACTGTGCAGTCAATTAGTATGGGCATCCAAAAAGATATTTCTTTGCCTCCGCCGTTCAGTTTACAGGCTGATTTTCAAGGTCGTGAATTATATCAAACCAGTCAAATACCCGTATTTGACTATATTCCTTCTTTAACCCTAACCTATGCACACAGTATGCGCACGGTGGCCTTTACAAGCGCTTTATTGCAGCTTAGAGGTAGACAGCCCTTTGTTTCTCCTAACCGTGAGATTGATCCATTTTATTCTTTTGGAGTCATCCACAGAAGGGGTCAATGGTCATTTTCAGCGTATGCTACTTTTGTCCAGAATTTTCGTCAGCCATTTGGAGGGAATGCATACATTCCTGTCAATAATTACGCATGGATAGCCGATTTTGAAATTGCTCGAACGATTTCGAAGCGAATACCGGCGCAAATTTTTCTGCGAGCGGAACCTGTTTTCAATTTTCACTCTGATGCTACCCCAGGAATTTCAGGCAATGATTTTAGACTTTTCTATGGTTTGCGTATGCAAATAAGCAAACCGTCTTTATTGCCCGCCAGAAGCGCCATTGAGCAAGAATTAAAACAAATGAACAAATTTAAGACTATTGATGATACAGAAGTTCAATCAGAAACACCGTCAAAATCTTTACAGGACTCTGGTTCATCATCTTCTACGCCCACTGGGCAAGATACTTTTAAAAATATTGATGCCGCAAAGTGAGAACAATATCCAATTGAACTCGAGCCAGGTATTGTTTTAACACTCAATGGCTAATCCAAACCGCTGCCAATCCATCACTAAAACTATTTGCTCTGCGATATATTGCTTCGATAGCCATTTTACCGTCGCGATCGATAAAACCACATTTGCTTCCATCCGCTAAGTACACTGACGCCAAACCGTTACGATAACAACCAATAAGCATATATTGCGGTTGTACAATCCAATTAGCAGATTTGTCGATTATTCCGTAGCTGATATTTATGCTGCCTAAAGGGGATATATCTGTTTTTGCCGCAATGGCACGTCCCTCAACAAATGAAGGATTATTATTACCAGGTATATGAAATTTAGGCGCAATGACAATATCGCCTTTTCTGTTGATGTATCCATACTCCCATCCCCAAAGGGAATCTTTATTAGCTTGACTCAATGAAACTGCAGCTAATCCTTCGGAGAACTCATGTGCAGCGTAAAAAGATTTATTGAAAATATTTTTTCCACTTTTATCTGCAAAAATCATCTTTCTATTTTCATCGACTATCAGAATTGTATCTTCGGTGCATAGAAAACTACCGCCAGCACAAGTGAACAAAACTTTGCCGTTTTTATCGATATAAGCATCTTTTAGTGTATTGGGAAGCATTACCCGGGCAATGCCTTCAGAAAATGGCCAAGCTGCGATGAATTCTGGCTGAATAATCATTTGTCCAGTGTGGTCTATATAGCCTATTTTTTTGCCAATTTGAGCACATGCCAGTCCATCGCTAAAGCCCATTGGATCCAAATAGCCCTTTGCAGTACAGTCAAATTTAAGTGGTATCAGCATTTTTCCTGTATGATCTATATAACCATATTTTTTTCCCATACCCACACAAGCTAATCCTTCGCAAAAAGGGGAAGCTATATCGTATTTGGGTTCAACAACAAATTTTCCGCTTTTGTTGATATAGCCCCATTTGCCATTCATACCAACTGCAGCCAGTCCTTCGCTAAAATTGCGGAATGGTTGCCGCAAGTAGTTATAACCAGCATAGTTATCGTCCGCAACCTCGTCAAATTGCGGGGCAATTACAAGTTTGCCTTGCGTATCGATAAATCCCCATTTCCCTGAAGGATATAGTCCTAAAATGTTGCAACCGGTTAAGAGTGATGAGCATACCAAAAACGCAAAAGCAAATAAGGCATGTCCAATTCTTTTCATTCAACTCCTAGCGACTATTTTTTTGCTTATTCTAAGTAAGTAACATTCAGAACTCTAAAGCCAATAATCTTTTCCCCACGATCCGGCAAAAACATTCAATTATTTTAAAATGAAAGGATGTTGACCACAAGCACATATCTTTAATTCTAATTGTTAACGAAGAAAGACCGAGGCTAAAAATATTTATATCCTAGGCTATGAGCTAAGAGCAGACAAGACACTTCAATTCTCTAAGTATATACGTTCCCATTCGTCCAATTTATCGAGTATGTTCCTGTTGAATAAGTCTGGATTGGTTTTTACCTTCTTAAAAAGTGGCTTCATCATTTCGACCTCAGGCAGATATTTCTCTCCCCATTTGATCATTTCAATAAGCATAGGTAGTAGCGATTTGCCTTGAGAAGTCAAATAGTATAATTTACGAGATTTATTCTCTGGATGCAGTTGTTCATTGATAATTCCTGCACAAAGTAACCTCTTTAATCGATCCGCCAGTATATTGGTTGCGATCGATTCCGGACTAGCTAAAAATTCTTTGTACTCGTGCTTGCCAAAAAACATTAAATCTCTTACCACTAGTAAGGTCCAGCGATCACCAATTATATCGAGGCAATTGCCTATAACGCATGGTGATCTTGAAATGTCTCTCGAGCTATTTGGCATTAAGTAATCCTAACAGATGCTTGCAAAATGCAAGTGCTTCTATTATGATAGCAACGCTTGCAAAATGCAAGTACCTTAAACAAAGAGGAAATTTGTGGAAGAAGAAGTCTTAATCAGAGAGGCGACCTTGGTAGAAAGACCTATCATTGCTGATCTGACCCAAAATTCTTACTCTGAATATGCAGGCTCTACCAATGATAAATCTTGGCGTGATTATGAAAATCGCACTAGAAAAACTTTGCTTGTGGATAACGAAGTCTTACGCCTAGTGGCGATATTAAAAGACAGAATTGTCGGCGCTGTTCTTCTTTGCCCTCCTTATGAAATGGTGAGGGGAGACACACTAGTCAAAAATGTTTATCCTGAAATGCGTCTTTTAGCCGTTGCAAAAGATTTTCGCAATTTAGGCATAGGAGCAAGACTAATAGATGAGTGCGAAAAACTGGCACAAAGCAAAGGTTTTGAAACCATAACATTGCATACAACTGTTCTTATGCAAACAGCTAAATTGATGTATGAAAGACGAGGTTATAGTAGATACCCAGAAATAGATTTTCAACCTACCCCTGGATTTGTTGTATGGGGTTACAAGAAACAATTTAATTGACGCTTTGGGGAGTATTTAAGATGACCGAAACTAAATCTATAGTGGAACCTAAATTGGCTCAACCAGGAGCTGGGCTTCCTATCTATGAATGGGCCGTGGCAAAATATATTTTGCTTCCTCGTCTGTTTAAAACGAGGGGAAAAAACGAAGCACTGGCTTATTTCGCTAAAGAGTCTGAAAAGATAATGAGCCTTTCTACCAAACTAACTGTCACCATGCTTGCTCAGCGTCGGCTGATACCGAGACAGAGAGGATTAGAAGATAGTTCACGTTACTATTCTGTGGCTATGACTCTACAACATCTAATTATCGTTAACGATTCTATTCGCCGGGTAATCAAAGACTTGTCCAGTGGTGGCACTAATTTGCTGCCCAAGGGTACTGCCGATTTCAAGCCAGACCCTAATGTTGACCCAGAAAAGATTTTGTCTCTATTCAATCAAATGTCGCAAGGATTCTTGCAAGAAGCTGCCGCTGCTAGTATTGACGCTTTTCCGCACGCTACTTTTCCCCATCCTTGGTTTGGCCCATTCAATGCCCACAAGTGGCTTGTACTTGCCGGTTCGCATCAAAATATTCATCGCCACCAAATTGAAGCGATCATTGTCCGGCTGTGATTTCTTGAAACTATCTTATAATAGAGTTGCTCTCATTTGCTCTTGCTGAGTGCACTACCAATATGTCAATGCGCGAGGGCACGTCATATCCGGATGCAAGACATCAAATCGAAGTATGATTGGGGGATTATGTCCCCTTTCAATCATCCATATGCGCACATTTTGACCATTTCCTATTGCAGGGTGCGTTGGATTATCAAAGCCAGTAGAATCGGAACGTATTACTATTGTCTTTTGGTTGAGCATAGATATTGGATCATGTCCCATCCATAGGCGCACATTATGACTATTTATCCCAAGGGGCGTTAGATTAGCAAAGCCAGAAGAATCGGAACGTATTACTATTAGCTTTTGGTCAAGCTTAAATATTGCTTTCCATATGTCACCTGTCCACCTCCCGCCCCCTTCGGCAATCTGTGCGTTTTTGATGACGCCTTCGATTTTTGTACATTCTCCGTTGGCATAACGCTGCGTTAGTTTGATGTGAATTGGATAAGAAAACAACGTAACCCAACCAAATAGAAGTAACAATAAAGCAATAGGCGATCCATATGCCCATAATTTCCATTTTTCTGGTTCTGTTGGACGAGGCTTACCAAGAATACGTGCTGATAAATCCCAAATAATAAGAACCACAAGAGGCAATAGCATAGCCCATAGTAACGCCGAATAAATAACTAGATTACTATGACTGTTATACTTAAATAAGTCTGAGTGGTAATGAAACGAGTCTTGCAAAACTTGAAAAAATGACTGCGGCTCAACAGTTGTTATTTGGTAAAGCGTGGTGTATCCCATAAAACACTGTGACCTTCCTTGCTTATTATACCCTATAAGCGGGATTATACTGATTTATTCAAGAAAACTAGTCAGCAACAGAATAAAGAACGAGACAATTGATTAAAACATGCAATGAAGCTCTAATTATCTTTGTTTGCCCTTTCGGAGCTGGAATTTATCGTCCGGGGTTACAAGAAACAATTGAAATGACATCTATTATCAGTTCTCTTAGTTATCTCTTTTTATAATTTTAGGTTGAGGAATTTCGCGTACTAGTTTTCCGTTCCGCATCACCACAAACTCAGTGCCTGTTTGTCTTGCTAATTCTTTGGCGCGCTTAGCTGCCCGTGCCAAAGCTTTTGGTGCATTTTGCATGTCTTTATCAGGCAAATGGGAAATGGGGATTGTCATGCGTTTTTTCCTTCATCAATCAGTTCAAACATATCATTACTATTATCATACCAGTGCCAGAAATCTACTTCAAAACGATAGATTGTCTGGAAATTATTTAATCCCGAAACGAAGCGTCTACATACTACGTCATCGGGTACATGATGTCCGCCCTGCGCTACTCGGGCTGCTACCCTAGCGACAGCTTCTTCAGGATTTGCCAGTGACAAGAAAAGCAACTTTATTTGGTAGCTTTGCTTTCGCCACAGCCGAATCATTTCTAAGTAGCCCCGCCCTGAAAGAGTGGTCTCGAAAGCAAAACTGTCACCTCGTTGAGCATGTGATTTAATCTCTTCCAGCATCAGGCGTCCTGCCTTAATAGCAGCGATTGTCGGCTGAAATGGCGATAAGCCAGCGGCAATCAAATCGGCATTAATAAATATAGGACATCCCGCTTCGTTAGGTAAGAATTCACGAGCGAATGTGGTTTTTCCTGCTCCATTGGGTCCTGCAATAATAATGATTTTCTTTTGTTGCATATTTAAGTAGAGCGTAACTTTTGTGCTTTAGTTTGTAAAAGTCTAAGTTCATCGCGCATGGCTGCTGCAGTTTCAAAATCGAGATCGGCAGCTGCTTTTTTCATTTCTTTTTCTAGTTTGCGTATGAGTTGAGGTAGATTACTATCGGCATATGTAAACGAGATATCCTCGCCCTTTTTGCCTTTAGCACGTTTGCCAGTTTCCGCTGCTATTGATGCCACTTCTTCTTTACCGCGCAAATAATCTAAAAGACTATTGCCCGTGTCCTTAACTATAGTGGTGGGTGTGATCTCGTGTTCTTGATTGTGAGCAATTTGAATATTACGACGTCTTTCCGTTTCTCTAATGGCATTTGTCATTGAATCAGTCATTTTATCTGCATACATAATTACTTTGCCTTCTACATTGCGGGCAGCGCGGCCTATAGTTTGAATCAAAGAGCGCTCCGCTCGCAAAAAGCCTTCTTTATCTGCTTCCATGATTATAACTAAACTTACTTCTGGTAAGTCTAAACCTTCTCGCAATAAATTAATTCCCACTAGTACATCAAATGCTCCAGTGCGTAAATCTTGCAATAATTCTATGCGGTCTAGAGCAGCAATGTCACTATGTAACCAGCGTACTTTTATGTTTAACTCCTGTAAATACTCAGTTAAATCCTCAGCCATACGTTTAGTCAAAGTGGTAACCAACACGCGCTCTTTACGAGCTATGCGTGCTTTTAGTTCCTTTATCAAGTCATCAATTTGTCCCTCAATTGGACGCACTTCTACTAGCGGATCAATAAGCCCTGTAGGTCGGATAATTTGTTCAACTATTTGATTGCTTGTTTCCAACTCCCATTTTCCTGGAGTGGCAGAAACAAAAATAGTTTTGCCAATTTTAGACCAGAATTCTTCTGCTCTTAGAGGGCGGTTATCTCGTGCACAGGGTAAACGAAAACCATAATCTATAAGTACATCTTTACGTGCGCGATCGCCATTGTACATTCCTTGTATTTGAGGCGCCGTAACATGAGATTCATCTATAAAAGTTAAGAATCCATCCTTGCCATATTTACGTAAAAAATAATCAACCAGTGTTTGTGGTGGCTCGCCTGATGCTCTGCCTTCAAGTATGCGTGAATAATTTTCTATACCATTACAATAGCCAACTTCTTTCAGCATCTCAAGATCGAATCTGGTTCGTTGAACCAAACGTTGTGCCTCAACAAGTTTATTTTGCCTTGTTAACTCATGTAGCCTTTCTTCTAATTCTATTTCGATTTGTTCAGCTGCTCTGTCTATTTCTTCGTCTTCTGCTACATAATGTTTAGCTGGATAAATGCGTATTTCATTCATTATATTTTCGATTTCGCCAGTCACTGGATTCACTACAGCAATGCGCTCGATATCGTCGCCAAAGAGTTCTATTCTGATCACACGTTCTTCGTAAGGCGGATAAATTTCCACGATGTCTCCCCGCACCCTAAAGCGAGAACGTTCTACTACTAAATCATTGCGACTATAGTAAATACGCACCAGTGCTTTCAACAATTCTTGTCTGTCCATATTTTGGCCGACTTGTAATGTAATAGCACAAGATAAATAACGTTCTGGCACACCAAGACCGTAAATACAGCTTACTGAGCTGACCACAATCACATCTTTTCGTTCCCAAAGAGAACGCGTAGTTGAATGTCTTAGCCTATCGATTTCATCATTGATACTGGCTTCTTTTCGATAAACGTATCTGAACTTGGAATATAAGACTCTGGCTGATAATAGTCGTAATAACTTATGAAATATTCAACTGCATTTTCTGGAAAAAAGTCTTTCATTTCAGCGCACAACTGTGCTGCCAAAGTTTTGTTGTGAGCCAGAATAAGCGCAGGCATCTGCGTACGCTCAATAAGATGCGCCATAGTCATTGTTTTGCCCGAGCCAGTTACACCTAATAATGTTTGACGCGGCAGCCCTTGCCTCACTCCTGAAGCAAGTAAATCGATTGCCTTGGGTTGATCACCAGCAGGCTGAAATTTAGATATCACTTTAAAGGAAGACATTAAATTGGCAAACTTAGCCGTTTTTGTTCTTTTCTTCTTCTATTACGGGGGTCTTTGGTGTGTCGGGTAAATTTTCTTCGATTTTTGCAGCTTCTTTTACTTCGCTCTGAGCTTCAGTGAGCGCCTTTTTGAAATTGCCAAGCCCTTGTCCCAAAGCTTTTCCTATTTCTGGGAATTTCTTAGGTCCAAACAATAGCAAAGCAACACCACAGATAACTGCTGTATCAATTGGACTAAGCATCTTTAAACCTCTCATCGAATCACTGTCAATGTTATCACAAGTCACTGTCTCTTAACCACAAGGCAGTCTGCTATTATGTCGTGCAAAGCTTGCTTTTTCTTTGTAAATGCAGCCATTACAAAGCCTGCATACAATAGAAAACAAGACAAAAATTTGGCTATATTTCGGGAAAAAGCACGCCAAAAGGAATTTCGCTCCCCAGCAGAATCGGTCACTACAATACCCAGAACTAATTTGCCAGGAGTGGCCATCAATTTGGAACTTTCGAAAATCGTGAAATATAAAAGATTGGACAAAAAGAGTAATGTCACCAACACGATTAATAGGATGGTATAAATTACTTGCAGTAAAAAAGCATAATGCTCATGACGTGCCGTCTCTGATAACCATGCAATAAACACCAAGCTTAAAAATAGGGTTGCCTGCAATGCTATGAGTATGACCCAATCAATGAAATAAGCTATTAACCTCAACTTGAAGCCTGCATAATTAGGAACGAATGTTATCGACTGAAGGTCTGTACTCATACTAAAATCCTGACTCTAGCACAATAGTTTATCGAATGGTATTAGTTGACTGTTTACCCAGTGTTATTGCGTCATTACGTGGTTGGCTCAACTTTCCACTTTTAAAACAAAATCGTCTCCCACTTATTTTTTAACTTCTTTATCGCTTTTATCTGTAGCTAATGGGGTTGTTCCGTTATTGTAAATATAAATAGGTTCAGCTAGAGGGCTGCTGTAATTCTTAAACTGAGAACGATCCGCTAATTCGGCAATTGTGGCATCGACATAAACATAATCTTTGAGTGCACCGGCCGGCTCCAAATATTCTGCAATATTAGTGGCTTCTATAGGGGTATTAGGTTGATTTTGTGCAAAATTACTTTTGCCCATATTAGCAAGATTAGCTAAATAAACCGGTTCAGGATTAAGTCTTACCCAATGAGCATTATTATCGAGAAAGGCGTTGTATTGTAGAACAACATGAGGATGATCTGGTTGACTCTGTAAATGATCAACCTGGCCAGCAAGAATAGTTACCAGTAAATGGGGATAGCTACCGCAGACTGAGGCGATAGACAAAGAGCCATCTCTTTCTTGAAAATAAGACTCTGATTCTTCTAGAGTGGCTACTGTAAGAGGTCAGTTTAAGACTTCATTTTTCTGCTCGACCACTGCAGCTTTTTTCGGTAGCGGTCTAACTTTATTCTGGTTAAATGAAAGAGTGTTTATTATGCCTTTCCGTTCTAAGTCTTTTTTCCACTGGCCTGCTGCCTTTAGCACGCCAAATACTCTATCGGCTGCATCTAATTGGGGTTTGGGAGTGCATGCTTTTAAAGGGGGTGTTGATTGGGCTGTATTGGTGCTGGTTGAAACCGTATTATTTACTGCAGCAGTAGTTGTGCTTTGGCTTGTGGCAATATTCGCTGTACTGGTGGTTGTGCCTGTATTTGTCCCCTTATTTGTTGGGTTGGTTGTGGTGTGGACACCTGGGCTTGTCGCAGCAACCGCTGGTGAAATTGTTGTTGTAGCTGGTGCATTGAATATTTTTAAACGCTCCATAGCGGAGGTTATATCTGGAGGATATATTTGTTTATTTAATCCTTTATCAAGACAATAATTAAAGGCATATTCGATGGTTTCATCCCATTTACCATTCTGATTGTCATCAAAATAGATAACACCCGGCAAATCAGGTTCACCTAATTTTTTATGTATACCTGGATTTTGATGAGCATCTGCTTGCCAGGCTAGCTTACGGAAATCAATAATACAGCGGCCTGTAGCGGCGCTACCGGGGCGATAATGATTGTTTAATATAAAGTCGTGCTCGCTGCCCAGAGACGGCGGAAAAAACAAAGATCCTAGAGGACATTCGTATAAGCACAACCAACGGATAAAGCCTAAGTCAGCCGAATACTTTTCCATGGTAACAAGTGCAATATTACCACCGTTAGACCAGCCTACAATACCGATATTGCTAGAGGATAATTTAATTGGCACCAATTCTGTAATGGTTCGATGGCGGAAATCTTGAGCTTGTCCCGCGGCAAAAAGCAGTATGTCTCGCAAAGCTTTTTGACTTTTTCCACCGCGATAATCGTTGTAGCCACCTGATTTAAAGCTACCCACTCCGCCTCCAGGAAAAGAAAATCTTACTTCTGCAAATCCTGCCTGTGCAGCATGAATACTCAGGCTAAGACCACTAGGCGCATCTCCGCCCGGAATCACGACTACAATTGGAGCACCTTCTTTGTAGCGAGTTTTTTTGGGATAGATGATATTTACAGCTAATCCGTTTCCTGTAGCAGAAGTACAGGGCAAAAATGTGCTCACTGATTGTTCTGGTGCTAATGGCACAACCTTAGTGCTGTCCTCCGGAATATCCGCAGAAGCATTAGTGGTTGCAGCGTAACAATATAGAATTTGATTCAAAACTAAAAAGTTACACAGGACGATAAATAATATGCGCCGAATGGGCGAAAACACTTGGGAATCCCTCTTTGAAATTCAATATCCGGATTATATCTCTTTTGCTCACAGCTTTCTCACATTTTATTTTCAGCTTTAGTGTAATCCAGTCTCTATCAAGCACTTAAGTTCTTAACTTTAATTGCCGTTTAAAACATTCATCAATGGGTATCTTTAACTTTAGCTAGTGGGTGTGGCTTGCAGCCTCTTTTTGACCACATGTCGCGAGGGCGCCTCCCACTGGCCCAAGTTTAAAACGATAATAATCTCGTGCTACGTTGCTGCCCTGCAAGCTTCATTCCTAAAATAGCAATCATAAGTAGCCATGTTTAGCTAGTATTATGAAACAAAAAATAGATAGATGCTCTTTATGGACTGCTGTCCTACTTGTTGTACTTAGTTTGTTTTGCACTATTGCACCATAGATTTGGAAGCTCAGTTCACACTCAGGAGAATACTTTGCTGTGAAGGGACTAGTATTCGGACCATTTATACTTGGTTTAATTTGCTCACCACTTATTTCACAGAATAGCTATGTTAAAAGTGCACCTACTTCTTTTCTAAGACAAAGAAGAAAAGAATTTATAGAGAGCTCGATAGGTATTGTGACTTTGATTTGGGGTTGGATGAATGTTCTGGTGGCGGAGTTTTATTGGAATAATTAGTTTTAAGGATTTTAGTAAAGGTCTTTATTTAGGTCTGTACAAGAGTCGCTCTATCCGCTTATCCTCTATTAGATCTTTTTCAATTATTTCTTTAACATCTTTTAGTGATACTTGACAGTACCAATTTCCCTGGGGGTAAACCACTACCATTGGTCCATTTCCGCATTGCCCTAAACAGCCAGCCTTATTTATTCGTATGGTTTTCTTTAAACCCCGCTCTTTTATTTCGTCCTTTAACGCTTTACATACTTCCTGCGAACCTTGCTCAGAGCAAGTTTCGCCGCTGGTACAGACAAAAACATGTTTTTCGAAAATATTCATTATTCTCCAAATCTACTGACTAGGTACTAGTTTGCAATCTGCGTTAATAAACGCCTTGAGGAACTTGACGGACTCTATGCGAGGCTGTCATTATATCTCTTCTCTGTAAAGAGACGGCCGTAGACAGTTTGGCGTCCAGCTTTTAGCGGATTTAATCTTCAACTTTTTTGTTGATGCCAGCTTTAGGTCACAATCTAACATTATAAGTTTAGGAATTTAATTCCTGGTTGTGTTCTTTGTCTCCTGGCTGCTAATGCGCCAGGATTTTTTGTTTATAGCAAGGAGAAAGCAATGGCAAACGCCCAAAGAACAAAAAAAGAAGATACAGTTAAAGATCTTGAGCAGTTTTTTACTAATGCAAAGGTCGCTGTGGTAGCCGATATAAGCGGCTTTACTGTTGCTGAGTTAACTAAGCTAAGGCGTATGTTAGATGGACAACAGTCAAAAGTACGGGTAGCGAAAAACACCTTAATTAAGATAGCCACTAAAGAGTCAGACTTTGCCTCAATCGATAGCTTGGCCAAAGGTCCTTCGGCTGTTGTAGTGGGTTATGAAGATCCCGTGCAAGCAGCTAAGACCACTCTTCAATATTTCAGTGAATTAAAGAAAGGTATAATTCGTGGCGGTATTTTAGAAGGCAGAACAATTTCGGAAAAGAAGTGAAAGGTTTAGCCAAGCTGCCCAGCAAAGAAATATTGCTCTCGCAGATTATGGCTAGTCTTGATTCAGGTGCAAGCGGCATAGCTGGCGCGCTCTCAGGGCTAATGCGAGATATAGCTTATCTGACTGAGGAAGTAGCAAAGAAAAACAATGCTGCTTAAAAGCAAGTTTTATAGTCCACTAATTGAACATAGTAATAATAGTAATTAAGGAGTAAAAAATGGCAACTAAACTTTCAGTTGATGATCTTTTGGATCAAATCGGTTCTTTAACTTTGCTTGAAGCGGCCGATTTAAAAACCAAAATGGAAGAAAAATTTGGCGTAACAGCAGCAGCTCCTATGGCAGTTGCAGCAGCCCCGGTTGCCGGTGGTGCCGCTCCGGTAGAAGAACAAGACGAATTTACAGTAGTCTTGACAGCTGTTGGCGATAAAAAGATTGAAGTACTTAAGATTGTTCGTGAAGTAACAGGCTTAGGACTTAAAGAAGCCAAAGACATAGTTGATTCTGCCCCCAAACCGATAAAAGAAAAGGTTAAGAAGGAAGAAGCCCAACAAATGAAACAAAAGCTAGAGGCTACTGGCGCTAAAGTAGAAATTAAGTAGAATTAGACAAGTGTAGTTTGAAAGACTTATCTAATTAACTATTTAGACCTTCTGCCAATACAATTAAGAGTGGGTATATGGCAGCTAGGAAGAAAGAAAAATGAATTGCCCAGCTTGTGGTTTGTACCATCCAGCGTTTTATGAACGTTGTATCGCCTGTGGCATGGTTTTCAAGCCTGTAAGCCAGCAGAATCAGGAAACAATCCCGGCATTACCCGAAGTGGATGCGCGGAGTTCTCTGGCGCGCATACGTTTTCGAGATTTGCAGGACCAAGAAGAGCTGAAAGCAAAATCAAACATAATTGAATCTAGTTCAGGAGTTGTTAAAGCTATCCAGTCGAAATCTAATAAACGTGGACTATTCATTGCACTTTTGATTGCGCTTGTTTTTGCTGGTGCTACAGCCTTTTTTTTGGGGCGTTCGCCGGATGATAAGCGCTTATTGGATTTGGGCAAACGGCAACTTGCCACGGGGCAATATGCTTTTGCCGTCCAAACTCTGTCGAAAGCCGCTGCTTTGAGATCTAACGATCCCAATGTTTATTTGGCTTTAGCGAGAGCCTATATAGGGGTAGATCAGCTAAGTGAGGCTTGGAACTGTATTACCCATGCTCAGCAGCTGGGCGCAGGAGTAATAGCAGATCCTGCACTTGCTTCCGAACTGGCTAATTATTATAAGCAACACGGACAATTAGAAAAAGCCATTGATTTATTGCGCCCTTTGGCTAACGCGGCATTGCCGGGCAAAAAGGGCGAATTGGCGGATTTAGATGCTATGCGGGGAGATGATTGTATAGAGCAAGGCAAATTAGACGAAGCGAAAAGGTTATGGGAAGAAGTCGAGCGTCTTAATGAGGGTGTACGTTCAACTGAGGCCAAAAGCCGTCTAGCCACTATTTATCTTAAATTAGTTGACATAGCCTACAGCAATGGTGACGATGCTAAGGCCCTTGATTATTTAAGCAAATTGAATGCATTGGAAGAAAACGCTAGAAATTATCTTTTAGCAGCCGACATCTGTGAGCATGGTGGCAAGACAGAGGAAGCCATAAACCAAGTGCAAAAGGCACTGAAACTGACTACTGACGATCAAACTTTAAAAAATAAACTTGCCCAACTTTATATGCAACGGGGCAAAGAGCTTATCAAGTCTGGGGATACTGTGGGCGGTTATGCTTATTTTCAGCAGGCTAATTCATTGGATCCAGCAATGGGCTATCCTTCTGTTGCTCTCAAAAACTTAAATGTCGAAGTTGCAGGAGGTAAGGCTAAGATTGCTGGCGAAATTTGGAATCCTTCTCTAAAAAACCTCGATAGTTTGAGTATGAAAGTGCAGCTTTCTGACGATGCTAGAAGGCCTTACTGTTTGGCAGAAAGAGCAAAAAATAATAGACGATTTTGTGCCACCGCTGACCGCACAACAAACAAAGCCCTTTAATTTTTCGGCTCCTGTACCTGCGCATGGTCAGGAAAATATGGCTTTCAAAGTTTATATAGATGGTGCTCTATATGGTTCATATCCGATTAAAGCTGGCTCAAAGCCGCGACTGAGCAGCTTACAAGATCAGTTGAATACAAATGGAAATGAGGCGAAAGTATCTAAGTCCTCTGAGGAAAAGCCTTTTAAGCAAGAATCGGTCAGCCAAAACAAACATTATGAGCGAGAAAATTCTAGCGAAACGGAAGCGAAAAACTCAGAAGAGGCTGGTGCCAAGCCGAGTGTGAAATCCACCAACGAAAGTGAATCACCGGCTTCGGCTGAAGAAAAAACCATGAAAGATCTGGAATATTAACCAGTACAAACTTTGTTGCCGCCAGCTTTTTGTGCTTGCTCAAGAAATTGTGCAGCCATCGTTAATAGCTCTTTCCCTTCTCGACTATGAGTGGGAAAAGATGAAATCCCAATGCTTACAGTCACTATAACGGTATTAGCTCCACTGTCTATTGATCTGGCGCGACTTTTTTGACAGATTCGCTCGCCGGCAATAACTGTTTTAGAGGCATATGTTTCCGGTAAAAGGATGGCAAACTGGTCTGGACTAACACGAAAAACAGTATCTACCTCTCTTACAGCCGATTGCAGTGTCTTTGCTTGTTGTTGCAGCATCTGACAAGTGACCAGATTGCCGTAGAGCTTTTGTAAGTGAGCTAGTTTGTCCATAGAGATCAGCATTACGGAAAATGGTCTCTTATATCTCTTTGCTCTTTTAATTTCTCTAGCCAATCTTTGGTAGAAGTAGCGGGAATTGTAAAGACCCGTTAATTCGTCCCGCACTGTATCATTTTCGTACAGTTTAAATGTCTCTTCGCTAATTACTTCGTCCCGCGAATCACTGTTTGTTTTGGGCTTTCTATACTTCGATTTGTTAGCTTGGACGTCTGAAACCAAACGATTAAAAGCAGTATCACGAGCACACTGCCAACCTTCACTATGACGACTAAGAAATTTACTCATACAGGCTATACTCAACTGTTTTACATTTTACCAATACGGGTAAGGAACTATTAAATTTGGTATTGAATCTATTATGCCCAGTAGAGATTTCGAGCAAGCACTTAGTGAATATAAAAGCCAACATAAAACAGCTGGATGCATTGTCACCCATATGTTTGGAGTACCATTGCTGGCGCTCTCTTTTATTTTTGCGCCAATCAATTTCCGCAAAGGCTTAGCCTATTTTGTTCTTGGCTGGGCTTTGCAACTTCTTGGCCACTATTATTTTGAGAAAAATAAGCCAGTTTTATTTACCAGATCTGGTAGGAATTTCTTAGTACCGCTGGTTGCTTTATACATGGTTGGTAAGTATTGGCAAGCAACTTTAACCGGCAATATTTCCATTGAACATCAAAACGGCATACTCAGACTATTACCTTACAAAAAATAATAGCTAGCCAGATATATATTTATGTTCAGTCCTAGGCAGAAAGCCAATTATTACAAGGACTAGCGTTGTTGTGGTCTTTTGCTTCCGCCAGCTTCTCGAGCATGCGATGGGTTAACCACAATTTGCCGCCCACCCAAAGTTTGCCCATTAAAGTCGCGAATAGCAGCCTCTGCTTCCTCTGCAGTTTCCATTTCTACAAAGCCGAAGCCACGCTTTCTTCCGGTTTCTCTATCGACGGGTAAGGCAACTGAAACTACTTTTCCGGAACGAGAAAAGGCTTCTTCTAATTCTTGCTCAGTAGTTTTAAACGAAAGGTTACCAACGAAAAGTTTAGTGTTCATAATTGTTTTCAGTCTTCCTAAGGACAGCTAATAACGAAAACAAAGTTTGGCATAACCAAACTTTGTTTTTTAAGTATGACATCAATTGCCAGAATTGTCTTATGGCGCTTTAATTCAATGGAAATTTAATGAAATTATAAGAAAGGATTAATGTTATACCGACAAACCTTAAAGTGCTTAGCTTATTGGTTTGCTGGAGTGCTTGACTCACTTGTACTTGTTGTAGTGGAAGTTGTAGTAGCTTTTTTGTGGTGAGTGACTTTTGACACGGTTTTTTCGGTACCATTTTTCACGTCTTCAGCACCCTTTTCAGTGGCATGTACTGTGCCCTTAGCGCCTTTTTCTATACCAGTACCAACCTTCTTGACACCTTTGCCTAGATCTTTGAACATGTTTTCGGTACCGTCTTTAAGTTTGGTTCCCATACCAGGCTTTTTAGTGCTGATTGTAGAAGTAGAAGTAGTAGTGGTGTCGGTTTGCGCCTGCGCTACTATATTTGACAGTGCCAAAGCACAAGTAGTGACTAGGGTAATGCTGGTTTTTTTCATACTGATCTTCCTTTAACCTCAACGAAAATAAAGAATGTAATGTAGCAATCTTGCTTCGCATTAGATTACCATCTTGTTTTAATAATATGAGACTAAATGGTCGTCAAGAATAACTGAAACTGACCATTGTTTACGTAATGGTTACTTATAAGCAGTCGAATTATTGCTAAACTTGGATTTCGACTAGGCTTAAGACTGTCTTGACAGCTAAGCCCGCTTAACGCTGTACAGTCTATTTTTTATACAGATAACTTCGAAGGTAACCAACAAAATTTTATTTATGCAAAAAAGATCAATGGTTAAGCCCAATACGATTGCTGGCAAATCGGTTAAGAACAAAGCCAAGAAGACTACTAGTGCTGGAAAGAAAAGCAATTTAAATAATCAAAACACATCCAAGCTAAGCACAAATTCAAAAAGCAAATCAAAAGTTGTGCAATCAAAAAAAGCAGTTAAGAAAGTTACTGAACGCGAAAATATAACAGAATATCAGCTAAAAAATGGCTTAAAAGTTTTGTTGCTACCTAACGACAGTGCTCCGGTGGTGACAGTCTTGGTTTTATATAAGGTAGGCAGTCGTAATGAGGCGGTTGGTTTTACTGGAGCTACTCATTTTTTGGAACATATGTTATTTAAAGGTACCAACAAACATAATGCCGAAAAGGGTAACGGTATAGATGAATTGTTGACCCAAATAGGCGCTTACTGGAATGCCACCACTTGGTTTGATCGAACTAGTTATTTTGAAGTAGTTCCCTCCGAGTATCTAGAGCTATGCTTGAGCCTCGAAGCGGACAGAATGAGAAACTTGCGCTTGAGGCAAGAAGATCGTGATTCGGAAATGTCTGTGGTTCGAAATGAAATGGAGCGTGGAGAAAATTATCCGGATGAGGCTTTAGAAAAAGAACTTTATGCGATTTCATTTCGGGAACATCCTTACCATCACCCAACTATAGGTTGGCGTTGCGATGTCGAAGGCGTGCCAATGGAGCGCTTGAAAGCATTTTATGATACTTTTTATTGGCCAGATAATGCCACTTTAATTGTTGTGGGAGATTTTAAAAGCAAATCTGCTTTGGAAATGGTCGATAAATATTTTGGAGTTATTAAGTCTGCACCAAAGCCGATACCGCATGTTTATACCATCGAGCCAGCACAAGAAGGTGAGCGAAGATTTGAAATACACCGAGCCGGAGATTTGTCGAGGGTATGGGTTGGTTATCATATTCCGGAAGCAGCTCATAAAGACACTTACGCTTTGTCAGCTATAAGGCACATTTTAGGTGGAACTTATGAACGCTCCAGTCGTTTATATGGCAGTTTAATTGATTCCGGCATAGCTTGCGATGCTTTTGCCCGTCACTTTGACTTGCGTGATCCGGGTCTTTTCGTTGTTGGCGCAATGCTCAATCCTGGTGTGTCCATAAACAAAGCAGAAGAATTATTGCATGCGGAACTCGAGAAATTAACTAAAGAACCGGTAAACGTTGATGAACTGAGGCGCGCTAAGATAGCAAACGATAAAGGCACTATACTAGCCAAAGCAGAACCAAATAGTTTTGCTTTTATGCTTGCTGAGGCCGAATCACGTCTAGATTGGCATTGGCTTATGGATTACGATGAGCGTTTTGGAGCTGTAACGGCTCAAGAAATCATCGCAGTGGCTAAGCGCTACTTCCGAAAAGAAAATCGCACTGTTGGCCATTTTATTCCCCGCCAACAAGAAGTCGAGGTGGTTCCTGAGGAGCACAATGGTAATAAATTGATCCCAGTAGATCAAACAAAGCTCGTTAAATCAAAGAGTTCCAAGGAGCAAAAACCTAATATCAAAGAGAAAAAAGCCCAAAAATTAGAATATAGCGTTTCCAAAGTCAAAGTCTCTAAGCCCAAGCCTTCCGCCACAAAATTTGCTAGCCGTGTGGATAAAAGGATCTTGCAGAATGGCATTACTCTTTTGCTGATGCGTAATCCAGGAATTGAGTCGCTCGGTTTATCAGGAGTTATAAAAGCAGGCAAATATTATTCCTATCAACAAAACAGTAATCTAGCCGATATTATGACGGACTTACTGCCAAAAGGTTCGCTTCATTATGATAAAACTGCGATCGCTCAAGCATTAGAGAGTATGGGCATTCCCGGTGGCTTAGACTTTTCAGTTGATAATTTTCGACTTTCATTCGGTACGCATCTAGTAGCTTCTGATTTGAATGAATACTGTAAATTGCTAAGCGACATATTGCGTAATCCTAGCTTTGCGGAAGATGAACTGGCAAAGACAAAGGTAGAATGGCAGGCTCGTTTTCAGGAAGCAATGAATAATACTAAGATGTTGGCTTGGAATACTTTTCGAAACCATATTTATGATGCCAAACATCCTTATCATGAAAAATCTTTTACCGAAGAATTAAGCGAATTGCCACTTGTTTCTCAATCTAGCATTCTTGATCTTCATAAGCGATCATTTTCTCCCTCATCCATGATCTTAGCTCTGGTAGGAGACATAGATTTGGATGAAGCTGCAAAAATTGTCGAGCATTATTTTGGTGATTGGTCAGGGCCTGCAACTCCTCTTATTACGATACCGGATGTAGTACTGCCTAAAAAAACTGATCGACTAGAGATCAAATTAGCGGATAAGCAAAGTGTTGATATAGTAATGGGGCATCCAGCTAATCTTTGTCGCTCGAATGCGGATTTTTATGCGGCTAGAATTGCAAATTCGGCTTTAGGGCAAGACACCATAACTTCCCGACTGGGTCAAATTGTAAGAGAAAAAGCCGGACTTACTTATGGTATTTATTCATCGTTTTCAGACACTGCTTATTCTGGTGCGCCTTGGTCTGTGACATTAACTGTTAATCCCAGTAATATTGATCGCGCCATCGACCTAGCTTCCAGAGTGCTGACCGATTATTTAGAGCATGGTATCAGTAATGATGAGTTAGACAAAGAAGTTGGCAGAGCGGTTGGCTCGTTTAAGGTTGGCCTAGCATCATCTTTAGGTATATCCAGGGCATTAGCTGAATTTGAATTTATTGGTTTGGGAGTAGGTGCTCTAGATGAAATTACCAATAAATTTCTAGCGGTCACAAAAGATGCCGCTAATGCTGCTGCTGAAAAATATATGCATCCGGATCGTTCTTTGACTGTTATTGCGGGTAGCATCTAAAAGCCGGATGCTTATTGGACTAAGTTGACTCTATTGCCCCCAGATTGCAAAGCACTTTTTAAAGCTTTAAATGCAAATTTCAGCATTTGCTCATCATTTTGGGCTTGAGAAGGAAAAGCTGCTATGCCTATACTAAGTGAGATATGCCAGCTTTGGCTGATGTCAGAACTACGTTGTGAGCCTATCTGCTGACATAATCTTTCCGCTAGACAGGATGCTCCTTCAGCTGTTGTTTCAGGACAAACAATTAGTAAATGTTCTCGATCATATCTGCCTGGAATATCTACATCCCTTATCATTTGCATTAGCGATTGGGCTGTTCTTTTAAGGACAGAATCATAAGCAACCGGTCCACCATATTTGGTTACTTGCTCCAAGCAATCTAGATTGATGATTAATAGAGCCAATGCTTTTTTGTAGCGTAGAGCCCGTTTGACCTCATCCTTGAACATACGGCTAATAGTGTCGTGATTATAGAGCTCGGTGACAGCATCCAAAAGAGCAAGTTTTTCTAATTGCCTTGGATCACTGTTCAGCCAGTTTGAATTTAGGTTGTTCAGATATAAACTTTGTTCAATTTCCTTAAATCCGGCTTGTTTATTATTTGCTGACATACGTTTGATTTCGCCAGTTGTACGTAATTGACTCAATTTGCGCCGGAATAATGATTCGCGACCAACAACTGCTTCTTCACTGTAATTAGATGAAATAGACATATCTTGCCTCCAAATATTTTCCTTTCTCCACACAATATTGAAAATGAATGGCAGAGTTGTGACATATCATCAAAATGAGATTAATTAGCAAAATCGAAGTGCGGATATATTGCAAATGGTAAAACCGAATTTGATACCACTTCGAATATTGTCTTACTTATGATTAATTGATAAACTAGGTTTACTGGATGAGTATTTAAGGAAAGAATTGAAGTTTTTGAGTATTGTTGTCACAAAGTCCCGGCATTATTTCCAGTGAACTTAGCGGGGTTTGTACTAGAAAATGTCTTTTATGTGCAAAATACTATTCTCCAATATACGATGTCTATATCTTATTATCTTCTTGGCAATCTCAATTCCTCTGCCCTTGTCGGCTAATGTTTTATTAGATGAAACAGCTAGCGTGCAGAAGAAATTGGAGAATGGCGAAGTTGTCGTAGATCTAAAAGACGTCGGCAATACTAAATATGTCGAAGGAAGGGTTCTAATTAATGAGCCTCCTGACAAAGTATGGCCTATTTTGGTCAATCCGTTCGAATTTCAGGGTAAAATCTCGCCGCGTATGAAAACGGTTGAGGTTATGTCCGATCAAACTAACCGGTCTGTTTTAAAAGTAACATTAGACATTTTGCTCATACCCCACTTTAACTACATAGTGGAGTCTTTATATGAGAGTGGTGCTAGTGTGCAATTCCATCGTATTGGCGGTACAGTGAAAGATTTTCGGGGCTCTTGGGTTATGAATCCTGCCGCCGGCGGTAATAAAACCGAGCTTGTATATTGTATGTATATAGATCCTGGATTTCCTGTGCCCCAATGGATAATTAGAGAGGGTGTCAAGAACGAATTGCCCAAAACTCTTATTGCTTTGCGACAAAGAATTGACAATGTTTCCGAGCATCCTAGTATTAAAGCAAAGCGTACTATTTTGGCTGCTTTAATAAAGTTTCCCGGCCGCCATTTAAGTTCAAATGATTGTAGCTTGAACGAGCCATTGGCTCAAATCCACACCAAAACTGATCATCTTGATAACCTAAACTCAGAAACCAATCACAACCTTAGCTTGGCTGGACAGCAACAGCTAATTAGTCGTTAGTCTTTGTCTGCTTTATATTTTCAAGAGCTTGCTGATAGCGTTCAGCATGGATTTTTTCTACTTTAGCCAAACTTTTAAAACGTTTTGCCGCTTCATCAAAAATTGCCGCGTGTTCTCTAGACTCTTTTGCCTGTTCTATAAATTCTGCAGCTGCTGCCAGCTTACCTTCAGCTATAGCTGTGCGTTCAAATTCTGGATACATATGATTTGTCTCGTATAATTCGCCTTCTATAGCTATTTCTAAAAGTGTTTCTATGGTCAAGTCTTTGACTGGATAAATTAATTCCAGATGTGAAAATGCATGAGCCGTTTCTTGATGCGCTGTATTTTCAAATAATTCGGCTATTTTTTCATTGCCCAATTTACGAGCTTGTTTAGCGAAATATAGATATTTGCGATTGGCCATCGATTCGCCCGCAAAAGCTGCCTCTAAATTTTTATCGGTTTGGGTTTTATCATTTTGGTGCATATTTTCCTCCAGCTTGAAATAACCAAAAGCATTACTCTTTTGATATAGTGATTAAGTGATATCTAAAATTAGAAATCTAATAAACTTAGAATAACTCTAAATAGTGCTTATGTCAATATGGTCTTATGTTATTAGCCATTTTCATGCTGTTTGTCAGGTAATTTGGCCGATTAATTTGATTTTTGCTTTAGTGAGGCACAAGTAATGAAGCTCATAAAAACCTATCTATTATTAGCTAGCCTAATTGGTTTTTTGCAAATTTTGGATGGGATAATTCTTTATAGCCAATCGGGCAAAGCAATATTTTTCAATCATATAGTATCCATGGTCGAAGCTATTTGGATATTGATATCAATAATTTCAATCGCTTTATTCCGTAGAAATAAACTATCTGTTTTATCACCCGTATCATTGATCGTATATGAAGTCCTTGGCTGGTGTGCAGGAGCAGTAATTGTACTTAAAGCGGCTAACCAAAACATTTCATTAGAAGTACTTCCCATTCCTCTGTGGGCAGCTGTAGCTGGAATAATTTTTGGCGCGTATTACATCGTAGTCAACGCATGTTTATACAAAGAAATATCGAGTGACTAATAAAGAAAAACGTTAAGGGCAATAGTTTGGGTAAATAAATTGAAAGCATTAGTAATAAAAAAATTTGCCGAAGAACCTGTTCTGGAGTTGAGCCAAATTGCAGATTTGACTCCGCAAGCTCAAGAGGTAAAAGTAAGGGTAAAGGCGGTAGGCGTGAATCAAGCCGACCTGTTGCAATGCAAAGGGCATTATCCGGCTCCGCCCGGTTTTCCGGCAGACATTCCAGGGCTTGAATTTGCTGGTGTGATAAGTGAAATTGGCCAATCGGTAACTAACTTTAAAATAGGAGACCGTGTATTTGGCTTAGTGGGTGGCGGCGCTTATTCTGAGCAACTAGTCATTCATTCTCTATGTTTGACTCGCATTCCAGATGATCTCGACTTTGTAGGAGCTGCCGCTTTACCCGAAGTATTTATTACTGCATACGATGCACTGATAACCCAAATGAAATTGTCTATGGGTGAATCATTGCTTATTAGTGCCGTCGGTAGTGGCGTAGGATTAGCGGCTTTACAAATTGCCAAAGTAATGGGCTGTACTGTTATAGGCTCTTCGCGCAGTCAAAAGAAACTGGATAAGGCTAAGGCGCTAGGACTTGATCACGGCATTTTAGTGAAAGAAGGAAAATTTTCTTCCGCTCTTAAAGAAATTTTGCCTGCGGGAGTGGATGTTATTTTAGAGTTGATTGGCGGTGATTACCTGATCGAAGACATTGATTGTTCTGCCAAGAACGGGCGAATTGTTATAGTGGGGCTTCTGGCTGGACGAACAGTTAATATTGATTTGGGAAAAGTCCTTCATAAGAGATTACTTTTAAAAGGCACGACTTTGAGAGCACGACCATTGGTAGAAAAAATCTTAGTCAACGAAATGTTCGAAAAAAATATAGTACCTTTAATCAAAGCGAAAAAAATTAGACCTAATATAGATAAAATTTTTGCGTTGGCAGATGCCGCTAAAGCATTTCAACATTTGGCTAGTGGTGAGAGCTTCGGTAAGGTAGTGCTCACCATCGATTAATGTAGATGATACCAAATATAGTACAAACTGAAGATGGTTCTATTACTTGCATTGACGCCAGTTCTGGCGAGCTATATCATAACCGTGTTGGAGCATACACCGAAGCTTTTGCTCATTATGTCCAGGTATGTGACTTACCTGAACGTTTAGTGAGGCAGGCAAGCATCACCGTTCTGGATGTTTGTTTTGGACTTGGCTATAATTCCCTTGTTTTAATCGATCAATTATTGCATTGGGTCGAAAAGAATGAGTCTATGCAATCACCAATATCTTGCCGCATTATAGGAATAGATCAGGATAGAAAAATTTTGGATTTAATTCCTCAAGTTTTACTTGATCCAAGGTTTAACGGACTTTGTAAGCTTTTGAACCTCAGCGATGAAACAACCAGAGATATGGTCAACAGATGGCAAGCTGGTGGTAAATATCAATTTCAGTGCAAACAGCAAGTCAAACTTTCTATCTCATTGGAAATGAAGATCCAAGATGTAAGAAAAGTGGTACCACAATTAGTTAATGCAAAAGAGACTTTCGATTACATATTTCATGACGGCTTTAGTCCTCGCGTTATGCCTGAACTATGGACCGTAGATCTTTTTGCTCAATATGCAAAACTGCTCACAGATAGTGGACGCATAATTACTTATAGCAGTGCCTATGCAGTTAGGGGCGCCCTGATAGAATGCGGATTAGAAATAAGAAAATCGGCACCTTTAGGTGGTAAGTCTGGAGGCACCATTGCCTTTAAGCCCGGTCAGCCAGAAATAGTAAATGAGCAATCAATATTCTTTCTTTCCGATGAAGAGAAATCACGGTTGCAAAGTCGCTCCGGCACTCCTTATCGTGATCCTAATTTTGGCAGCACAGGCGCTCAGATAATTCAGCGCAGACAAAGTGATATGGATCAAGCATCAAGTAAGATTATAAACATCGACACTGGGTAGAATATAAAAGTAACTTGAAACCGGTCGTTATGGTGGAAATATTTTTTGCCCATTAGCTTGTAGATTGTTTTGCGGCATTGCTTCTTCTAGCGATGCCATTCTTATTAGTAACGCCAATTGATTATCGGCGGTAGCGTTTGCCTGCTGCTATTGATTTTTCTAGAGAAAGAGCAGGGTCATCTACCGGTGCAACGGTATAGTCGTGATATATAAGAGCTGCTAAGCCCAATCCCCCCAAAGCAATTAACAATATGCTCGTCCACCACAAGCCGATAGAGCTCTGTAATAGTGCTGGATCAGGAACCGAATTCTCTGGATTATCCGCTTGGTATCGTATAAGTACAGGCGCATATTCAGCACTTCTTATAGACTTTAAAGTTTCTGCCATTACTTTGGAAAAATCTACTGCAGTCTGAGATTTTAGTTTAGCTAATAAAGCTGATGAATCAGGAATAATCATCTTTGGTGCCTTGAAAGTAGCCATGCGCACGTATGATAAGCATGGTCCGCAAGTTTTCTCGCTGGTATAGCTTTTATCTTTGACGGTATAAGAATATTTAGCATAAGGCATACTGATTGGTAAAAAGCGACCAATAACCGGTACTCCAAAGCGCTTATCTTTAATTTCGATCAATTTACCGCTTACAGTGGGCCAATTGGTCGATTTTGCTTCGTCCATTTTTTCCAAACCAAAGCCCAGCAAAGCTACCAGCCCAATGAAGAGTATGCAGCCAAAAACTAGTTTCATTTTTTTATACCGGCGAAACGACAACTATATTCTATATGATGCCAGCTTTTAGTAAATCCTTTAAATCTATAACACCTACCGGGGTATTGTTTTGATCAGTAATTATCAGGTCTGCTATTGTAAATTGATCCATTGTACGTAAAGCTTCTACAGCTAGGCTGCTCGCTTGTATTGTTTTTGGATTACTAGTCATAATGTCACTAGCCTTTTTTTCAAATACATTCTTTTGCCATTTAACTATGGCGCGGCGCAAGTCACCGTCTGTTATGACGCCAATAAGTTTTCCCTTGCTATCACAGACAGCAGTGAAGCCCAGCTTCTTACTTTCTATTTCGTCTAAAATTTGTGGATAATCAGTGTCAAAGGCTATTTTAGGTACTGCATTGCCACTGCGCATAATGCTATCTATTGTCAAAAGTTGTTTGCCAATCGATCCACCCGGATGGCTTTTAGCGAAATCTTTTACACCAAAACCTTTATGTTGCATAAGCACTATTGCCAGCGCATCACCCATAGCTAAAGTAGCGGTAGTAGAGGCGGTCGGTGCAAGGTTAAAGGGACAAGCTTCTTGCGAGATGCCAATATTGAGAATTACATCAGCATATTTAGCGAGCGTAGAATTAAGATTACCAGTCAAAGCAATAATTTTTAAGCCTAGTCTTTTTAGTGGATCCAAGGCGAGCTTTACCTCATTGGTTTCTCCAGAAGAAGAAATTGCTAGCACTAGATCCCGCTCATCTATTACTCCAAAGTCTCCGTGATGCAATTCTGCTGAATGGACAAAAAACGCTGGTGTCCCTGTGGAAGAAAATGTAGCAGCAATTTTATTGCCGATATGACCTGATTTACCCAGACCAGTAACAATGACTTTGCCTTTGCAATCTAAAAGTAAGGCAATTGCTTTTTCAAAATTGGTATCGACGTTAGCTAAAACTTCGCTAAGTCCAGCAATTTCAATTTCTAAAACTTGCCTGGCTAAGCCCAATATATTTGTCTTGCTGGAAAGGTTGGTAATTGTTGTTTGGATTTTGTTCATTTGGTTGTATTGCTCATGCTCATTAGCTTACAATGAATAAGCTTCGACTGAACACTTATTTTACCTGGCAGTTTGGCTTAATTTAAGACTAATTAGCTAATCTTTGCCTATCAATGACATATTAACAAAACAAGCAATGTCAATTATCTATAAGCCTAACGACATGATAGCCGATGGGCGTTATGAGATTATTAGGTTTATAGGCGAAGGCGGAGCGGCAATGGTTTACCAGGCTAGAAATAGCCAAACCCGAGATGAAGTGGCAATTAAATTTTTGCGTCGTGAATTGCTTGAGGATAGCAAACAAATTGAAATATTTGAGCATGAAGGCCACCTGTCTGCGCAACTACACCATCCCCATATTGTCACAGTTCATGAGACTATTGCCGATCAGCAAAAGGGAAGAGCAATTTATCTTTTAGTAATGGAATACATGTCAGGCGGTAGTTTGGCTAGGCAAATCAAATCAGATCGCTCGGTCGAGCAGTCTATTAAGTGGATAAAGCAATTACTGAGTGCCATGGCCTATGCTCACGACAAAGGGGTTATTCATCAAGATATAAAAAGTGCCAATGTTTTTCTGAATGCGCAGGGTGATGTGAAAATTGGAGATTTTGGATTGGCTAAATTAGCTGACAGCAGTTATTCTCAGGCTCTAAACATTCCGTTCGCCTCTGATCATATTTTGCCTCAGAAAAGGGGGACGCCGGCTTATATGTCTCCAGAGCTTTGCTACGGTGAAATGCAAGACGAGCGCTCCGATATTTATTCTTTGGGAATATTGTTTTTCGAAATGCTAACTGGACAGTTGCCATTTCAGGCGGAAGGAATGATTGCTTTAGCCAGACAGCACACAAGCAAGCCAACCCCTTCGATTGATCGCCTAAATCCAGATTTGCCAGTTATTTTAGAGGTTGTAGTGAGACGGATGATGACCAAAGAAAAAGATGACAGATATCAGTCTGCTCGACAAATATTAAATGACATAAAAGATCTGTAAGTACAAATTATCGGCAAAGATGATCAAATAAAATAAAAGCACAGGCGGTAATGCTGATTAAACCATTGGTGTTGAAAAAGGCGGCATTTACTTTAGATAGATTATTGGTACTAACCAGTGAGTGCTCATAAAATAACAAAATAGCTACAATGCTTATTCCGAACCAATAAAAGGCACCAAGATGAATTGTATATCCAAGCTGTACCAACGCTAATACTGTCAAAATATGTAATAAGCGCGACACCTTTAGAGCGTTCCCTATACCAATTTTTGCTGGCAGGCTAAACACATTTTCCTTTGAATCAAACTCGTAATCTTGGCAGGCATAGATTATGTCAAAACCGGTCACCCATAAAGTGACAGCCAGTGCCAAAAGCCAGGCACACAGAGCAAAGGGATAACCTCCAGCAGCAATCCAACCACCCAAAGCTGCGCCACCGAGGGCGATGCCTAGGGCAAAATGACAGAAAGCAGAAAATCTTTTGCAATAAGAATAGGCCGATAACCAAATAATAGCTATCGGAGATAACTTTACGCACAAAGGATTTAAAAAACTGGCTGCAAGAACCATCATTACGAATGCAATCACGGCTAATGTAACAGCATTGCTTTTTTTTATTATTCCGCTGGGTATGGCTCTCGCTTTAGTGCGTGGATTACGGGCGTCAATTTCAGAGTCTATTACCCTATTTAAACTCATAGCCGCCGCGCGCGCGCTAGTAAAGGCTAAGACTGTCCAGAACAATTTATCCAGCTGTGGCGAGCCGTTGCTTGCTAGAATAAATCCCGATAGAGCAAATGGCAAAGCGAAGACAGTATGCTCAACTTTTATCAGCTCGGCCCAGTTTTTGATGTGCTCATTTATGTCTCGTATATAACGCATGGCAAAAGTTCAAAAAATTAGTTAAGTACAGTTCCCTATGTCTAATTAGCACATAAAGTATCAAATTATAGAAAAATGATATAAAAAGTTTGAGAAAAGAGCATGTCAAGTAGTATATTTGTTTGCCTTTATACAATGAGAAAACGCATTTTCTCGTTTAAAAGTTCTAGAATTAACAATGAAGATTTGGGGGATATTGACAATTTATGACTGCTAATGATTCTCAGAGCAATGAGCGCGAACCGGTCAAAGACTTAGCTAATGCAGGCAAAACAATTGATTTGCAGGGAGTGGCTTCCTTTGCTGCGTTAGTCGAGCTTTTGGCTCACGAACTTGGTACAGCTGCAGTAAAAATTTATGGCAATATTAGAACAGGAGCTGCCTTCAATCAATTAGTGGGTGAAATCGAGATCAATAATCAGGGTTTTCAAAGAAAACTTACCTTATTTGCTCATCCCGGATCACCTATAACTATTCGTTTCAAGACTGTTTGGAATGAAGGAAGTAAAATTGAGCAAAACCCGGCTCATATCAGGCATGAAAATGACGAAGACAGTGGTATTGTTGCGGACTATTTTCTTAACTCAACAGTGGAACAAATATTACCTCAAGGCATGGCCCTTGCTCGTCACGCCGAAGAGATTATCAAAGTGCTTGACGGCATGGTATCCATCGGACAAAGCACGCGTATCTCCAAAATAAGTATACCTGCCTCAACGATTCAAGCGTTTGAATCGGCAGAAGCTACCAATTTGGTGCGGGTAAATATGCCAAAACAGTCTCAGTGATTGCTCTTAATTAAGAACGCATTTGCAATCCGCTCTCTACCTGTTTTGGATGCGCATATTGTATTGATTGTATTATTGCAATAGCGATCAAATCAACGATTAATGCTGTACCACCATAGCTTAAAAAGGGCAAAGGCACTCCGGCTACAGGCATGATTCCCATAGTCATTCCGGTATTTAGAAAAACGTGGAAGAGAAATAGACAAGTAAGTCCAACAGCCAAATTACTTCCTATTGGATCCTTAGCGCTTTGTTGAGCCGCAGCAATGCCTCTTAAGCAAATAACCGTGTAAGCTATGATGACTAAAACAGCAATTTTAAAACCAAATTCCTCTCCAATAACAGCAAAAATAAAATCGGTATGTCTTTCGGGTATGAAAGCTCCTTGACTTTGGTTTCCTTTGCCCAGTCCTGCTCCCATTATGCCACCACCTCCGATGGCAATTAAACTCTGTATGATGTGATAGCCCGAACCACGAGGATCTATATACGGATTAACGAAACTAGTTAAGCGTTTTTGTTGATACTCTTTCAACAGTCCCCATAGATGTGGTCTTGCTGCGCCAGCAGCTAAATTGATCAATACTATAGCTAATATCAAAAATAATCGAATATGCTTTATTGTCCGTTTGTACTTGCGCCAATCATGACGGCGCCAAAACAGAAGAAGCATAACAGCTAATAAAGCAGGAAAAGCTAGCCATAATGTCGGTTTTTCTGGAATCCACATCTGGTTTGAAGCGCTCAAAATCAAGCTTACTATCGGGCTGGCCAAAATAACTAAATCTAAAAGATTAGCGCCAGCCCAAAATGACATACCTAGAAAAATAGCCCCAAATGTAAGTGAAGTACCCAAATCTGGTTGTTTGAAAACCAAAATAGCAGGTAATATAATTATGCCAGCTGCTTTAAAAATGTCCCAAAATGATTTGATTGGACGACTACCGAACCAGGCAGCCAAAGTGAAAATTACAATCAACTTGGCAATCTCAGAAGGTTGAAGTGTAATAGGACCAATAGCTAGCCATCGCTGTGCTCCCAGGGCAGAATGTCCTTTTACCATTACTGCTATCAAAAGAACCAGATTTATTATGTATAAAACCCAAACGGCAAATTTATTTGTAAGAAACCTATAGGGCATACGGCTGAAAAACAAATATAGAAAGAAACCGGCCAAAGCAAATTGAACCTGTCGATCGAAATAACTCAAAGTTGGTTGCGACCAATACAGAATAGACATTCCGATGGCGATCAGAAACAAGGTTGCCCCGATGAGCCAGATGTCCAGCCCTCGTGTGAATTCCTCCAGAATATCAAAGAATAAATTCCGTGATGTCGGATGCGAAAACACAGCTAGATTTGTACTCGCTCGTTATTGATTAATACTAACATTTTGAGCGCAAGAGCCGGAAATTTGCAACAAAAGATGCTTTCCTTTCGTTCTGTTGTAAATCAAAATGTGTAGTTTCGGTATCTAAGTCAAAATAACGAGATACAACCGCTACTAATTCTTCTTCTAATACTTCTAAACGGCCGGCTGGTAATTCCAGTCGATCATATACAAGCATCTTTTCATTCTATCTTTGGCAGTATGTCTAGCAGAATCGTTTTCATTCAGCTGGAAAAACCAATTGAGTATTTGCACTTGTTGGTTCCTCCACATTAGACCCTTACCGGATTCAAGAAAGTCATTATGCGATTCAACCAATTGCCATTTGGTGCATCGAGATCAAGAAGTGGAACGTCTTCTCCCCTCAGGCGTCTAGCAATATTACGGAACGCTAACCCCGAGCGGGTATTATCAGTTCCAGCAACTGGCTCACCTTTATTGGTAGAGATTATTATCTGTTCATCCTCAGGTACGACTCCCAAAAGTTTTACTGATAAGATGTCGAGTACATCACCAACGCTCATCATATCGCTGTTACGTACCATCGCCGGACGAATACGATTGATCACCAATCTATATTGTCCTATCTCTTCTTTCCTTGCTTCCAGTAATCCAATTATACGGTCAGCATCTCTAACCGCTGACATTTCCGGAGTGGTTATCACAATTGCTTCTTGAGCACCGGCAATGGCATTCTGGAAGCCACTTTCTATGCCAGCAGGACTGTCTACAATTACGAATTCAAACAATCCTTTTAGTTCTTTGCATAAAACCTTCATTTGGTCAGCGTTAACTGCCGTTTTGTCTCGAGTTTGAGCAGCGGGCAATAAACTCATATTAGGCAAACGCTTGTCACGCACCAATGCCTGTCTAAGTTTGCAACGTTCTTCCACTACATCAACGAGATTGTAAACTACTCGGTTTTCTAGCCCCATTAAAATATCGAGATTGCGCAGCCCTATGTCCATGTCCACCAAAGCCACAGACGCACCCGTATTGGCAAGCGCTACGCCAATATTAGCTGAGGCTGTTGTTTTGCCTACACCGCCTTTTCCCGAAGTTACGACTATTACTCGTCCGTCCATTCTTATCCCCGTATTTTAGTTAGTTACTATTGTGTGTGTCCTTTCGTCTTTTATTTTCATCCATCAAAAGTTTTATGTACTATGCGAATTTTGTCATTCACCAACTTGGCTATTTCGGCCGTGACTTGAGAACTTTGGCTGGCGGCAGCATTGCCATTATCCGGGGAACGAGCAATATAATTAGCTATCCTTATCTGGATGGGTTGTAAACGCAAAGCTCGAATTTCAGCTTTTATGTTTCCGTCAATGCCGGCATGAGCTATCCCCCGCAAAGAACCCCAAATGGTGATGTCACCCTCTGCCATCACTTCCGCGCCAGCATTTACGTCACCGATTATAATCAAATCGCCTTCATGACTTACTGCTTGACCAGCTCGTAACGTTTGCCTTAAATATAACGGATTTTTTTTCTTGGTTTCGCTTTTTCCCTCGTTGTTGGGACTTTTGTTTAGTAGATTTTCTCTACTTGCTAAAGCATTTACTTCTGTAAGTAATTGCGGGTTTACGAATTCGTCAGCTTTAGCAGTCTGTTGGTCTTCTGCAAAGACGATAACTTTCTCGATCTTAACTCCCGCTGCAGGATATTGTTCATTTGGCTCACTGTTTGTGAGCGAATTTGAATGTTTATCGCCAATTCTGTTTTCAGCTGGCGATGTACTTGAATTGTCAATTACATATTCTTGCGTTTTAATTTCTTCTGGCACAATTGAAAGTAAAAGTGCAGCGTCGGACTGTTCTTTGGTAACAGCAATCTGCAATTCTTCCAAGACTGCAAAAGTTGAAGCACTGCGAGCGAAAATTTGTTTTGGTTGGGCGCCTACGCCCTCGACCAGAGCAATAATTTGGGCAGCTTGAGCTTTGCTCAAAAGCAAGGAGCCTAAATCTAATTCTACTGGCTGTTCTTGCCAAAATTGATTGCCACTTAGAAAAGTTGTGCTCAGTTGTTCAATTGCTTCTTTGAAGCTTGTGCAACCGCTAATATCAATCAATAAAGCTTGGTCGCCGCGACTAACAATTGTAATTTTTGACATCTGAAAATATGCCCAACAAAAAAATAGTGTGAAAGCCAATCCTAATGCGCTGAAATATTAGCCGTCAAGCTATGTGGCATAGACAACAGATATCTAAAGCATTTATTTTTTTATGACATATGCATAAGAAAGCAGTTGTGGCAGACAGAGTGGCAGTTCAGCCAACTAAAAGAATATTTTAAGTTATGGCATCTTTATCGCTCAAAAGATGTCTTATAACAGATTTATTGAGGACGTCCTTTAAAATGACGCAGCCAGCCCCCTGTATTACCTGGATCCTTAGTAGGGGCTAGAGTTTCTTGCTGATTGGTGGAGTCTGTGGCATACCTGCTAGGTTCTCCAGCTCTTTTTTGAGCGTTTTCCACTTCATTGAGCATTACGGTGAGAATATCGCGTTCTTGTTCCCTGCTCTTTACTTGGTGCTGCAGTTCGACAAGCGCAATTTTCAACTCTTCCACTTCTTGCACTTTAACATCCAATAAATTACTAATTCGTGAAAATTCTTGATGGAGCGATTTATTCTCCCGTGTTTTATCAGCCAGTATTAGACCTTGGGCAGTAAGCTCGGCTTTTAGATCCTCGCTATCACGCGCTGCGCGTTCTAATTCCCTCGCCTGAGCCGATAAGAAAAGATTTTTCTCTTGCGCTTGTAAGAGTAAATCTTGCAATTCTAAAACCTTCTCCATCAAGGATTTAATGTTCCATTGTTTGGACAAACCTTCTTCTGGAGCACTGTCAGCATTTACAGTGAAATTAGCATCCGCCATGGTTTTAAATATCATTTCCTTACTAATATGCTATTTTTCTATTCCCAGGTCTGGTGCTTATCAATCAATTTGAAACTCTGGTGATGATTGTGGGCAAGGTTGTAGAAGAATTTATCCTATTAATATGAGTAATTTAAGGATCGTAAACGGCGAGGTGGTGACCTCTAAGAGAGTGGAAACCCATGACCTTTTTATAGAAGACGGACTAATAACTTATTCGCCAACGGAGGATAAAGAGAGATTTACTGTCACAATTGAAGCACATAATTGCTACATTACTCCTGGTTTGTTTGACCTTCAAGTCAATGGTTCTCAAGAGTGCAATCTTTGGGCCGAGCCCAATATCCAGCAATTTGCGGGCTTGTGTGCATTAATGCTACAAGCCGGAGTGACCGCATTTTTACCAACTTTGATCACAGCCGACATTCAGCATATGAATAAGAATGTCAACTTTCTTGAATCAATGGGGGTCGGTGGCAGTATTTGCCCATCCCTGAATCAATCTATAACTGAAAAACTGGGTTTAAAGACTAGCCTTATTGAAAGCCAAACATTAGTGCAATTGCCAGGTATACACCTTGAAGGACCATACTTATCGAAGCAAAGACCTGGCGTGCATCCAACGGATTGTATTCGGCCCATTGACATGGCCGAGCTAGCTCAATTAATGCGTCCCCCCGTTAAGCTAGTTACTCTAGCGCCAGAATTAGAAGGCGGTGAGTTGGCTATAAATTATCTATTGAAGCACCAAATTACACCTTCTCTTGGCCACTCAAATGCGACATATGAGCAGGCCAATCACGCCTTTGCTTCAGGGGTACAAATGGTCACGCACGTTTTCAATGCTTTGCCCCCGATCCACCAAAGACAACCTGGCGCAGCAGTGGCAGCTTTATTAGATAAAAATGTTTATTGTTGTATTATTGCTGATGGTTTGCACGTTGATCCTCAAATGATCAAGCTTTTAGTAAAAATTAAGGGCAACGACCGGGTTATTTTGGTTACCGATATTGCCCAGATTGGTACTACAGGCGGTAGCTTAATCGGATCCTCGATTACACTCTCTGAAGCGGTATCTAATATGGTAAAGTGGGGAATTGTAAGCTTTCCGGAAGCTATACAAATGGCAAGCTTGAATCCCGCTCGAGCTATGAATTTAAAAACGATCATAGGTCAAATTGAGAAAGGTCGCCGGGCTGATTTAGTTATTTGGGATAAAGCATCGTTAAATATCAAACATGTAATTGCTAATGGTATAAGTGTTTTTTGAGAGGAAATCTTGCTATGTTCATAAAAAATCTTGACAGAGAATCTTTGCTGCTCCTAACTTTTACTTTTACTTTTTTTCAGTCTACCTTTTGTCCGGTTATGGCTCAGAGTAGTAATAATGTCAAAGCTTCTCCAAAACATTCATCTAAAACCGCCACTACTCATTCTAAAAGCACTAATTCCGCTAATAGCATTACCCCGCCAACGTTTCATCGCCGCCAAGGCAAACTATCTGCCGATGAAATAAAAGCGTTTGGTCAAGACGCAAATAAGTTCTATCGCCTGGCTGAGCAAAAAGAAAAAGCTGGCAAATTAGATGAGGCAAAAGAGTTCTATTACAAATCAGCAGTGTATAGATCTGATGTGTGGGGACATAATGATCCGGCAGTGGCTAAGATTGCTATAAAAATAGGAAAAATTGAAGTTGAACAAAAACATCCTCAAGTAGCACGCACATGGTTTAAGCAGGCGAGCAAAGCTCTTTCTATAAGATATGGATCCGGGGACTATGAGTTAGTTCCTGTATTGACCTTGTTGGCTAAGTTGGAAGCTGGTGAAAATGATCATTCAGCTGCTAGTTCTTATTATGAGCATATTCTTCGATTACAAGAAAGAAAATTTGGTGAAGATAACCCTGAAGAAGTTCCTATACGCATTTCCTATATTGAAGAATTAATAGCAGACAAAGATCCCAATGAAGCCGAAGAGATAGCAAAAAAAGCGATTGAGATTGAAAAAAAGGCACGTGGTGCAGCTAGTCAAGACCTGTCTAAGTTTGAACAGTTATTGGCCAGGGCTAAGGCCGCCAGAGCGAGCAATAGCAGTAAGTGAATTTTCGTATGGTCCAGGTAAAAGTTTATTTGCTTTTGTTTTTAAACTTTGGCTGTTGAAATTCAAGATTACATCAGCATTGTGTGCATAATCGATTATAAGTTGTCTGCAATTACCGCATGGCGAAAGAACTGGATATTCTTCATCTATTTTTTTCACTGCCACTATAGCAACAATATTCTTATCACCCTTTGATATTGCGTTACCAATTGCGACTGCCTCAGCACACGGTCCATAACCGCTGGAACCTATGTTTACTGCGGTGTATATTTTCCCTGATTCAGTTCTTAAGGCGCATCCGATTTGATGCTTAATTGGATGGAAATTTGCTTTTAATATGTTTACAGCTGCTTCAACAAGTTTTAGGTCGCCTTTATCTAATTGGTCAAAAGAAATAGCCCATTTGTCATTGTTAGTCGGTTCTGCCATTATTATTTCCAATAGCGCACTTTGAATCCATGTCTTTCTAGGATAGCATGTCTTTCTTGATTGCGAGAATGCCTTATGGGTACCGCGAGTACTATGGTTAGAGTCGAAAGAAATTCTCAGATAACTTGAGGTTGGCATGTATATTTTGCCATTTTGCCTCGGACCAAATTTTGCCATCTATATAATCTTCCCAATAAACAGGTAAATAAGTTTTTGAATTTACATAGATGCGCTTTAGCAAAAGTTTTTTAGATGGTTTAATTGATGAGTAGACATCCAGAATAAGAGCTGGCTCATTGGTTTTGTCTGTTTGCTTTGCCTCTATAGAACATAGACTTAGATCGCCTTGCTTAAGCATATTTTTTAAATAGCTAGCCAATGAGTAGAAATCAGTATCAGCCATTGGGAAGCCATTTATGGCCTTGGCCATATCCGAGTCAATCGGCACTGTGCCATTAAAATATTTCATTAGGCCACCCAAGTGACCATGTACTTTGCCATCTTTTGCCAGAAGAGCTACAGATCCTTTTCTCGCTCCTTGTTTTACTTCCATTCGTAAAAGTTTTGGCTTACTAAAATAGAAAGTACCTTCTTCGTTGAGAATCTGCCTGTCCTTGTAAACTTTCATTTTATAGTCAGCTGAGTACACTGACAAAGCAGATGCGGCTGCGAGCATGTTATCGATTAAAGCCGAACCGTTTTGAACGTCATTGCTTATTATTTCCCCCTGCTCAAGTTTGTAGTGTTTTTCCGTTGTCATGGAGCTGTTAGTCTGACCAACTACACGTGAAGTACACAATGCTGCTGGAATGCCAATTAGTCCTGAAAGAAAGAGAAGTTTTACCAAAAGTAACGCCGAAATACGGCCAAAATTTCGCATTCTATTTAACATCTATATGACCCATAACATAATTGCCAAATGTTCGGTCAACTCTGGCATTTTGTAAGCTCTATCTAATTAGCTAATATAGCTAATAGTGTAAATTAGACCTGATTTCGATAATTTTCATATTCAACTATCGGTCAAATTACCGATCAATATAACACGCGTTATAGTTTAGGATTAATACTGTCATCATGAATAGAGCGTTTTTCTACTGTGTTCTTTGCTTTTACTTATTGGTCTTTCCCGCTAACAGTGATGGGGCTACTGAACTAAGTCCTATCCCCGCGCGCCCAAAAGTAGTACTAGCATTGGGTGGTGGTGGTACCCGTGGTGCTGCTCATGTCGGTGTATTGCGGGTGTTGAAAGAGGAAGGTATACAAATTGATGCTGTAGCTGGTACCAGCATGGGTGCTCTTGTCGGTGGTCTATATTGTGCTGGCATGGATCTCAACGAATTGGAGCAGATTTTTTATCACAAGAAGTTGATTAATGCTTTTGATACGGTGCCCATTTCGGTTCGTATAATTCTTGCACCAATCTTATTGATTCCACGCTTAGTCGGTTACCACCCATATGATGGCCTCTATAGAGGCAATAAATTTGCTAATTATTTAACCAGTTTAGCGCCCGGTGATAAGCAGCATGTTGAAGATTGCCAACCGATGTTTTGGGCAATCGCCACTAACCTTGTAGATGGACAACCATATGCTATTAAGAAGGGTTATATAGGAAGAGCCATTCAAGCCAGTTCAGCTATACCACAATTGCGTAAACCAGTTGAAATGGATGGTGCTTTACTTGTGGATGGCGGTATAGTCGAAAATTTGCCGATAGAGCATGCTTTACAGATGAATTGTGACTTTATTATTGCGGTTGATGTTGATCAAAAACTAGAACCAGTTCCTTTGAAAACCTTTCGAGCCATTGGAAGCGTTAGCAGAAGAACCTTAGATATTGGACTGGGCAGGATTGATAGTTATCAGCAAAAGCTAACGAATTCAGTTGTTATAATTCGTCCAGATGTATTTGGAATTAACTTGCTCTCGCTTGATAAACAAGATGCTCAACGAGCTGTTTTAGCCGGCGAAAGAGCTGCTCGTGAAGCTATACCGTCGATTAAAGCTCACTTAGCAGAAATTGAGAATAAAAAAGCTGCTGAGTAAATAAAAATAGAACAATCTCATTAGACTGAATCGGATAAAAATTCAGATTTTCCAATTCCGTCCGTCACGGCTAGTTAAGTTAGCAGCAGCAAGAGGACCCCAAGTGCCAGCCAGATAATTTGGAAAATCTTTGGGCTTTTCGGATTGCCAAACATCCAAAATAGGCTGCACAACTCGCCAACCAGCTTCGACATTATCGTCCCGCTGGAATAATGTCTGATCTCCTACCATACAGTCGTATATCAATGTTTCATAGCCTGTACTTGGTGAAGGACCAAAATAGTCTTGATAATCAAAATCCATTTGTACCGGACCTACCTGTAAGAGCGGACCAGGTATCTTAGCGCCAAATTCTAGCGAGATACCTTCATGAGGCTGAATGTGCATTATCAAATAATTTTCCACTAAGTTTGAGACGGTTGTGTTTCTAAATAGACATGAAGGCGGAGACTTAAATTTGATGGCAATTTCAGTTGTCCGTTTTGGCAAACGCTTACCGGTGCGCAAATAAAATGGCACGTCTACCCAGCGCCAATTATCGATCATTAGTTTCATGGCCGTGAACGTTTCGGTGCTGGAATCCGGTGCCACTCGATTTTCAGTTCTATAGCCCGGTACGGGCTGTCCATCTATTTCTCCAGCTTCATATTGACCGCGCACCACATTTGTCTGCACGTCTTCATAAGTTAATGGACGTATGCTATTTACCAATTCAGTTTTTTTAGAACGTACGACATCTGCATCAAAACAAGTTGGTGGTTCCATAGCAATAAAACTCAAAAGCTGGAACATATGATTAGGCACCATATCACGTAAATTCCCGGCTTTTTCATAAAAACCACCACGAGCCTCGACTCCTACGGTTTCAGCCACAGTTATTTGCACATTGTCAATATAATGATGATTCCAGGTTGGTTCGAAAATACCATTGCCAAACCGAAAAACAAGTAAGTTCTGTACTGTTTCTTTTCCCAGGTAATGGTCTATGCGATAAATTTGATTCTCTTTGAGAACAGTAAGTAGCTTTTTATTTAGCTCGCGAGCAGATTTCAAATCACGCCCAAACGGTTTTTCGATAATGAAATGTCGCCACTGATTTTCTGATCCTTGGTGCAAACCAGCTTGGCTAGCTTTCTCCACAATAGTTTCGAAATAGTCTTCAGAGGTAGCTAAGTAAAATAAATAATTGCCGTTGGTGCCGTGTTCTTTATCCACATTCGCTAGTAATTCACCTAAATTGCTATAAGCTTTTGCATCATCAAAATTACCTTGTAAATAATAGATACGCTCTTTAAACCATTTCCAATGCTCTATGTCGAAGCGAGAAGCCGCATATTCTTTCATTGAAGAAGTAAGGTCTTCGCGAAATGCATCTGTATTTACTGGAGCGCGTGATAATCCAATAATTGCAAAATTTTCGGGCAACAATTTATTGAGGCGCATATTATAAAGCGAAGGCAATAGTTTACGTTTTGTCAGATCACCTGCTGCTCCGAAAATAATAAGTGCACACGGACCTGGAGGCATCTCACAAAGGTTTGACTCCACACTAGTTTGACCGAGTACAGCCATGGTCATGGTTTAGTCCTGCAGATTTCTTCTACAGATTCTTTAAGAGCTTTTAGACCATCACGCAGCTTTCCTTTAAAATGCAGTCTTAGGGCTCTTCTGTGGCGTTCAAATAGCACTTGCAAATCTCCAATCGCTTGTGCAGTTTTAACCGTTCCGAATGTGTATCGTTTATCTGGGATATCTAAATCAACAGTATCGTCTGCTGTGATTTCCAAAAATACGCCGGAATTAGGACCGCCCTTGTAAACTTGTCCAGTTGAATGTAGATAACGTGGGCCGAAATCTAAACAGGTGGCTATCTTATAACGATTGAGGATTAGAGTACGGATCTTTTGTAATGTACTCTCATTTGCTTCATTCATTTCAATATAAGCAAGAATCGTAAAATAATCCTCAGCCTTTATATTACTAAGAAATGCCTTCAATATTTCGGCTAAAGAACTGGGATTTCTGTCAATTCCAGTAATTGTTTTCCAATTTGCTTCATCGGTGTAAATGTCAATTACAGGCTTGGAGCTGGACAAAGAGAGGCGGGCAGAGTCTGCTTTTAGTATGCCGGATTTTTCGTATTCGTCGGTGATTGCCCGCGCTTTAATTTTACTGGCTTCCACATCCGGTTGATTAAAAGGATTAATGCCCATAACAGAACCGGCTACTGCTGTAGCAAATTCAAAGAGGAAAAACTGTTGGGCTAGATCCTCTTTATCATTTAACTCAATCCGTACGGTAGCAACACCGGCCTTTTCTAATTCATTAATAAATTTATCCTGCGCTTTTTCGGGTTGACTTTTTAAACGAATATAAATAAAAACTCTGTCTTTTCCATAATCTTTAGCAGGAGTGGGATTCTCTTTGCTTATGGGAACTATTCCTTTGCCAGATTTACCGGTTGATTCAGCAAATAATTGCTCCAGCCAAACCCCAAATTCGGCAATTTCAGGACTGACAATAAAGGTAAATTTGTCTTTATGGTTACTAGCCATTACCCCCATCATAATTCCAAGCAACGCGCCAGGATTATTTTCAATGTCACCATTTATGCGGCAAGCATTCATCATCAATTTAGCTCGATTAAGAAAGTTAGCGACATCTACCCCTATCACCGCTGCCGGTATCATGCCGAAATCTGACAAGACAGAATATCGACCACCTATTGAGGGTAATCCATAAAAAATATGTCGAAAGTCCTCTGTTTTAGCTAATTTATCAAGCTGCGAACCGGGATCTGTAATAGCAATAAACTGCTTAGCAGCATGTTCTTTTCCGACCTGCTGTTCTAACTTTTCAAAGAAATAGTCTTTGAGAATATTTGGCTCCAGTGTGCTGCCAGATTTACTGGAAACAATAAACAAAGTTTGTGACAAATTTATCTTGTCTTCGATAGCTTTAATCTGCTCGGGTACCGTTGAATCGAGCATGAAAAATTTCGGAAAACCTGATCTATTTCCGAAAGCAGAAGCTAAAACGGAAGGACCCAAACTCGATCCACCCATACCAAGGAGCAATGCTTGTTTGAACTTCGCTTTTTTTATATCATCAACAAGAGATTTAAACTTGTTTAATTGTGCTAACTGTTCATCGACAATCGTTAGCCAGCCAAGCCAAGAATGTTCGTCTTTATTGGTCCAAAGATTAGAGTCACCAGCCCATAACTTGTTTACTTTGTCTGATACTTTCCAATCAACAAGCATCTTTTTTACAGAAGCAGAGTCGGAAGCAGGAGCAGTACTCGATCCCTTATCGCAGATTATTGCGCATTTTTTTTGCAAAGTATCCAATAATTCATCAAATGGATCAGAGAATAATTTGATTCCATCAATCAATAACTGTTTGCATACCTGCTCCAGAGAAATACCCGCCTTTTCAAGACCACCAAGGATATTATGAGCTTCTTCTAGGTCCGACTCCAGCGTTCTTGCTGCTTTTCCATGTTCGCGAAAAGCATCATAAGTAGCCGGTGGAATAGTATCCACTGTCTCAGGACCAATCAACTCCTCCACATAATACACATCTCTGTATTTAGGATTCTTAGTGCTTGTACTAGCCCATAACAACCGCTGTGGCATAGCCCCTGCTTTGGCTAAAACTTGCCAATTAGGAAGGCTTATCAAGTCTTTATAGAGTTGATAAGTTGATTTTGCATTCGCTATTGCAGTTTTACCTAGCAAATAAGTCAAGTGCTCTTTCTTGGACGAATCATTAGTTGCTTGAATTTGCTCGTTGATGATTTTATCAACAGCTGAATCTATACGACTAATGAAAAAGCTGGCTACACTGGCTACCTGTCTAACATCTCCACCCTTGTTAGCAAAGCATTCCAGACCCTTCATATATGACTTAGCTACTTCCTCATACACACTCTTTGAAAAGAGCAATGTCACATTGACGTTAATTCCTTCAGCAATTAACTCTTCTAAAGCCCGGATACCCTCAGGAGTGCCGGGTACTTTTATCATTAAATTTGGCCGGTCCACTTCTCGCCATAGACGTTTTGCCTCAGCAATAGTTTGCTCCATATCTAAAGCTAGATGAGGTGAGACTTCCAAGCTGACATAACCATCAAGCCGCCTTGTTTCGTCATAAACTGATCTAAATAAATCGGCTGCCTTTTGAACATCTTCAACGACTAATTTTTCATAAATCTGAGCCGACTGTAGACTATCCTTGACCAAATTCTTTATAGCCTGGTCATAATCAGCGCTACTAACAATTGCTTTATGAAAAATAGCGGGATTGGATGTCATTCCCCGCAGCCCATCTTCTTTGATCAATTTTTTAAGTTCACCATTAATCAACATATCTCGTCTAATGTAGTCAAGCCAGACGGATTGTCCGAAGTTTAATAGAGACTTGATAGGATTTACTGCTTGTGCTGTTTCCACAATTATGCTCCTGATTTATACGAGTCCTGATTATAGCCGTAATTGTTCTCTTTGTAATATAACGATCCCACTTTGTTTAGCGACAATAACCAAATCAGTCATGTTCACAAACAGTCCAGTTTCGATTACACCTGTGATTAATTTTAAATCTTTATCTAGTTTACGTGCATTTTCAATTTTCACAAACTGGCAATTCAATAAGTAATGACCGCTGTCCGTAATAAGTGGTTTATGCTTAGAATCGAGTTTTAATTCTGCGCTGCACCCATATTGACAAACAATCTCTTTGGTCAATTCCCAGCCGAACGGCACTATTTCTATTGGTAGTGGCGTCTTGTTTCCAAGACAATCAACTAATTTGCGTTCGTCTACCATGATAATCAGCTTTTTACTTGCTCGAGCGACAATTTTTTCACCGAGTAATGCATTTCCCAGTCCTTTAATGAGGTTGAGGGATTTCAATTCAACTTGATCAGCTCCATCAATAGTGACATCTATATCTGGGTTTTTAGCAAAAGTCGTCAAATCAATGCCGTGTTTTTGAGCCAATCGACTTGATTCTTCTGACGAGGGTATGGCAAGTATTTTAAGTCCGTCAGCCACTTTTTTACCTAAAGCTTCGATGGCATAAGTTGCTGTTGAACCGCTGCCAAGCCCAACCACCATACCGTCCTTAATGAAGTCAATAGCTGCTCCAGCAGCCGCCTGTTTTAATCTTTCAATATCTGACACGAATATTTGCTCCGATGACAAATGCCCCTATTTGTGAGATTTTATAGATTAAGGAGCAATATTGATCTTAATTGGAATAATTTAGAAGTACCGACGAGTAATAACCTAAAATTAGATAAGCTACGGTAGTCAAGTATGTTATCGATAACTTAATTATCTATATCTTTCAAAAGATGGCTAATTTTAAAAGTTTGATTATAACTTATCAGGAAAACTGGGAATAAATCTGTAGGAGCGGGCAGGACATGATTAAATCCAAACAAGCCGTAATAGATGTTCAGGCGGACACAGTAGCAGTTGCTAAAAGAGCAGCAGACTGGTTGGTTGAACACTTACAAAAATCTTCGGTAGATAAGTTTGCTCTTTGCTTGTCGGGGGGGCAGACTCCGAAAATTTTATATGAGACTCTAGCTCAACCAGAATATGCCAAGCAAATTCCCTGGTCTAAAGTGCATCTTTTTTGGGGCGATGAGCGTTTTGTGCCCAAAAATAATGATTTGAGCAATTATAAAATGGTTAAGACTACTTTACTGGATCATATTGCCATGCCAGAAGCCAATGTCCATCCTGTAAATACTGAGCTTGCTGATGTATATCAAGCTGCTGCCGATTACGAAAAGGAATTGCAAAAATTTTATGGTAATAAAGTTTTGATATCTCATCAGTATCTATTTGATGTGACTTTATTAGGTGTGGGTGGGGACGGACATACTGCTTCGTTATTTCCGGGCAGCGATGTGCTCCAAGAACAGAACGTTTGGGTTAAGGCAGTAGTGGGCGTCAAAAAAGAAGACAGAATTACTCTTACTGTTCCAGTTATAGAAAGCAGCAAGTCAGTGGCATTTTTGGCTACCGGAGCTGAAAAGAGCGCAATTATAAAACAAATATTGAATGGTGACGGTGACTTGCCTGCTGCCAGAATCAAACCTCAAGGCAATTTATACTGGTTCCTGGATCAAACTGCTTATTTGAGTGCATCGAATTCAAAATAAGCGGTGATTTTTTATATTTTCGATTTTTGCTTTACTCCAGGCAAAAATGTTTTCATGGAAGAGAATATAATCAGACAGGCTTTCAATGGCGTTTATAAAATCATTATTTTGGCCCAGTCTAGCCAAAGCGATCGGCAAGGCTCTTTTGAGTTCATAATCTGCGGCTCTAAAATTACCCTCTTGATAGTACAGCAAAGCTAAACCATAACAAGCTTTAGAAAGAAACAAGCCACGCTGACCAATATAATTACTCCCCCAATCGATTGCTTCTTTATAGAGTTTTTCAGATTCTTTCAATTTATTCTGCTTGCGCCATATATCTGCTAATAGAGCATTCGAATAAGCATATTCGGCCGCATTTTTTAGACGGTCCATTTTTGCCAAATTGTACATTTGTAGGTAATTTTGCTCCGCTTGATTAATATCATTCTTTTCATTGCAAATATCACCAAGTACTTTTAATGCTGCTACCTTAACTTCTATTCGAGTATTACTATCACTCATTTCAAAAGCCTTTTGGGCTGATTCTCTGGCACTATTGAAATCACCAGCTGACTCCTGAGCCAAAGCAATATTGGCGCATAATTCTGCTTGACTAATAGATGATTCGCCAAGAGCCTCTATCTTCTGCAATTCGTTCAGTTTTGTTATTCCCTCGTTAAATTGTCCGGTGGCGAAAAAGAACCGGGAAAGCAAAAATAATGTCCTAATATAGTCTTGTGAGGATTTGCCTTTTGTCTGTGCCACTTCACTTAATCTATTTATGAGAAAATCTCTTTGCTCTAGAAGTTTTGCCGAAGGTTTTTCGGTGTACTTAGCTAACCAAAGCTTGTTGTTATCGAAGGACTTGTCTGTCCAGGGTAAACAATATTGAGTGATAATCGAGACTAATGGAACAACTAAGAGTATCAAGAAAGTAAGAGCAATAGTACCTAATGCCCATTGCCATTTATAAGCAAAAATTGCCCACAATCTAGGTTTTTTTAGAACATTTGCTTTCCTCTGCCACTCTTGCTCTTTCTCTGTCGTAATCAGATCCAAATCTTGTCCGACCAAAAACGCCGATTGATATCTTTCTCTCGCATTAGGAAGCAATAGTTTGTTTACTATAAGTTGATAGCGACTTAAAAGCGGATGAGCAGGCAACAATTGTGCCAATTCTATCGGCGCTTTGTGCTTTTGTTTATAGGTGGTCTCCATAACACTTTTGCTGACAAAAGGTGTCTTGCCACAAGCAAGTTCGTACATTAGACAACCTAATGAATAAAGGTCGCAACGTGCATCCACGTTTTGTCCTAATCTTTGTTCAGGACTCATATAAGGGGCATCGCCCAAGATTGGATGTTTAGAGGAAGTATTTTTTGTAGTGACGCAGATCATGCGCTCTAGTATTTGTATAAAGCCGAAATCAACGATTTTTGGTTCATCAGAATTAAATTGATCGTTGACTACATAAATATTGCTTGGTCTAAGATCGCCGTGCATAATATTTTGTTCGTGGGCATATTCTAGTCCCGCAATAATTTGATTGAAAAACTCTATACATCTTTCTAGTGGTAATTTACCAGCCTTACTCATTAATGAGGATAAACTTTCGCCCGTTAAATAATCGCAAAATAAAAACAAACCTTTATCACAAACGCACATGTCATAGTAACTGGCTATATTCTCGTGGTTCAGTGCTATAAAATGTTTCGCTTGCTCTGCTAAGGATTCTAAGTCGCTCAAGCTATTAGCAGACAGGTTCTTAATCAACTTTAAAACAATAACTTTGCCGGTTTCTATATCTCGAGCTCGGTAGACATAGCTCATACTTCCCCCGCCTAAATACTCAATGATCTGCCAACGTTTGGCGATTATTTCATCTATAATTTCTTCTGGTGTACCCATATTACTTGCTTGCTGCAGTTTTGTCGTACCGCTTGATAATGCGTTGCATCTCCAACAGTGCTGTATAAGTCGGTAATACCCATAAGGTATTGTTTGGTTGGATTTGATCAAGGGCTATGCTAAAAGCGGAAGCTAAAGAAGGTACGCAACTAATTTTGTTTTCGGCAATACCAGCGTATTTGAGACGCACAGCCATGTCACTAGCTCTTTGTCCACTTACTATGAACGAAGCATCCATTCCATAGAGTACCTCAAAATTAGCATCCCAGAGCCAAGAAACGTCGCGACCGTCTGCAAAGTTGTCGTTAATAGCTATAAGCACGTTGGAGCATCGTGAATTAGCTAGAGATACGAGAGACTTAGTGGCGCCAGCCGGATTCTTAATTAGTTGAATTATAACTGTGCGCGAATTAATTGAAATTTTTTCGGAGCGGCCAAAAAGAGTTTCGTAACTTTCTAGCCCCAATTTGATTGTTTCTAAATTGATACCCAGGCAGGATGCCGCCGCACCAGCAGCAGTGGCATTGTAAATATTGAAGATGCCCGGCAAGGGTAAATTAATCATCATGCTTTTTTCGTTCGCGTTAAGGACAAATGTTGATGAGTCTGGAAATATCTGTATTTGATCGGCGAAAAAATCTAGCTGCGGGCGAACATAATCGCAGTTTGGACAATACCAAGCTTTCGAGGATAATTCACTTGTTGAGTAAGAAATCTCCGTCCCGCATCTAGGACAATATGAGATTTCCGAATTTGCTTTGTCTGATTTGTAATTTAGACCATAAAATACTTTTTTGTTTGTACATGGTAAATTGCAAACATTTGGGTCATCAGCATTTAATATGGCTTGTGAATTCTTCTCCTTAATGCCTTGTGTAATCAGCTTTGCCGTTGTGTCTAATTCACCAAATCGGTCTAATTGATCACGGTACAAATTAGTTACTACTATACTTTTGCAATTTATTGCTTTGGTCAAGAGTGGTAAAGCTGCTTCGTCAACTTCCAATAGACCAAAATTATTCTTCAAAATACCATTGCATTGAACCGATCGCAAAAATGCTGCAATAATACCTGGAATTAAATTGGCTCCTTGCCGATTATGCACCACTCGGTAATTAGCGCGGTTCAAAATGGATGCCAAAAGTCCAGAGGTAGTGCTTTTACCGTTTGTGCCGGTAACTGCCAGACACCCGGCGGTTAATTGACTAGCTAGATACGGCAGTATATTAGGATAAATAGTTTGTGCTACTTTTCCTGGTAAGCTTGATGCCATGCCTAAACCGGATAGTCGAATTAAATTTGATACCAATCTAGCTATTAAGATAGCTAAACATGCCAAGAATTTATCCATGCCATTTAGTCAATTTTTGCGTTGCTTCATTAACGAAATGGTCATTGATTTTTGCATCAACAAACGCACTTAAAAAGTTAGGAGAAACTTTGATTACTAATTCGTCTCCAATGCGAAACGGATACTCCAAATGCTGTCCATCAATAAAAATAGCCCCTGTTCTCATTTGTGAAAACATTTTTACTTCAGATAAGTCATGTAGTTGTCCCCTAATCAATTCATTTGGACGACCGTGGCGAAAATATGGTTCACGCACCAGATACTGGAATTCATGCGAGGTGATAGGAACAACATGACCGCCGGCCGCTTGCAGTGCCCCGGTAGACCCAGCAGCAGTGCTTACCCATACACCGGAAGAGAGCTGCTCTTCAACATTACTTTCGATATCGATAATATATCGGCTTGTTCCGGCTGGGCTTTTATGAGCCACTAGAATTTCATTCAATGCGCATTGCGGTAAAACCTTTCCATTTAATCTAGCTTCCAGCCTCAATAATTCGATAGGCTTGATCTCATCCTTCATAATTTGGTCTAGCACCTGACCAATGTTTTTTTCGTCTGCAATGCAAAAGTGCCCAACACTTGAGGATTTTGCAGAATTAACACCTAGAATAGGAATCCTTTGCAAGTAATGAGAAGCGTCTAGAAATGTCCCGTCGCCACCGACTGAAATAAGTAAATCAATATCTTCTATCTCAGTATCTAAGGTAGAGCGAGCTTTAGTCTCAGCAAATATGTTGCGTGCTTTTAGCTCTGTGGTTAAACGCTCCAGTGTATTTAAGTGTTCTGTATGCGCCTTCTGTACGCGTTTAACCACCTGGTCTTCTTCTTTGAGCAATTGAATAAAGCGCTTATCTCGATATTCAACAGCCTGAAGCTGATAAGTTGACCTTTTGTGAAATAAGAGGACTTTGCTGAGCCGCACTTTATAATCTTCCTGGAAACTTCACTAAATAGCTTAAGGGGTAATTAGTACAAATAACTCGCTTATTATAGTGTAGAAAACCTAATTTGCCGACTATTCATGAGTTATACTGGGATTCTAAACCCCATAAACGTATACCTATTTGAGCAGGTAGTTTTAAATGCACTTATCTGGCAATGACATTAGAGCTAAATATATTGCTTACTTCAAAGATAAGCACGGACATTTACATTTGCCCAGTTCAAGCTTAATACCTGATAACCCGACTTTGCTTTTAACATCTGCCGGCATGGTCCAATTTGTGCCGATATTTTTAGGTCAAGTCTGGTCCAACCCAACCACCTAGGGCAGTAACTGCGCAAAAATGCGCACGTGCAGGAGGTAAGGACTCTGACATTGAAAACGTTGGCAGAACTGCCCGTCACCATAGTTTCTTTGAGATGATGGGAAATTTTAGCTTTGGCGATTATTTTAAGGCCGAAGTAATTCCCTGGGCTTGGGAATTTGTCACAACTGATTTGGGTTTTGAACCAAGTAAATTGTCAGTGACCATTTTTGGTGGCGATGATCAATTACCACCTGACAATGAAGCTTTTGAAATTTGGCACAAAAAAGTAGGCTTACCTGCTGAACGCATAATTCGCATGCCCAAAAAGGACAATTTTTGGGGTCCTCCCGGCCCAACTGGTCCTTGTGGTCCATGCTCTGAGGTTTACTATGATCGCGGTCCACAATATAGTTGTAGTGATGATCCCAGTAAATGCGCTATAGGTAAATGTGAATGCGATCGCTATCTTGAATTTTGGAATCTTGTCTTTATGGAATTATTTAAAGATGAGAAGGGCAGCTATAAACCATTAGCAGCGAAAAACATTGATACGGGGCTGGGTTTAGATAGAGTAGCTCTCATTTCGCAAGAAAAACAAAACACATTTGAGACTGATTTGCTTTTTCCCATTTTGCAGCAGGTGAGTAAGTTAAGTGGAGTTTCGTATAGTGGAAAGAGCATTGATGCTCATCATGATAAAACTGAAGCAGATAACACGGATGTTTATTTGAAAATTGTCACCGATCATGCGCGTTGCATAACATTCCTTATTGCTGACGGCATTCGCATGAGTAATATTGGCCGTGGGTATGTTCTGCGCTTTATAACTCGTAGGGCAGCTCAGATTTGGCCGTTTATTGGGGCTCAAAGATCCATTTCTTTATAAGCTGGTACCAGCTGTCGTTGCCGTATATGGAGGACATTATAAGGAAGTTGTTGCCAATCAAGATCTAATCCAAGAAATTATTAAAGATGAAGAGGAGAGGTTTGCGCGCACCATCGAAAAAGGTATTAATATACTTGATGAATTGATTGTTAATAGTGCTGAACAGCTTGATGGCAAAGCGGTTTTCAACTTGTATTCAACTTATGGTTTTCCGCTTGAATTAACTAGAGAAATTGCTAAAGAGCACGGCAAAACAATTGATGCTCCTGCTTTCGAAAAAGCTAAAGAAGAGCATGGTGAAGCTTCATCCGTTAATAAGTTTAACGTGAATATAGTTTCTGATGACTATTTAACACAGCTCAATAATCGCAATGGCGGGACTAAATTTATTGGTTATGACCAATTAGAATCGGACGTTGACGTATTAGGCGTAACTTCGAAAGGTAAAGTAGTTGAAGAAATTGGTGAAAACGAAGAGGCGGAAGTTATTCTTGACACAACTCCGTTTTATGCTGAGTCGGGTGGACAACTTGGGGATATCGGCATTCTCGAAAATAAAGACACTAGGCTGAGAGTTTTAGATACTAAAAAACACAATCAATTGCATATTCACAAGGTGCGAATCGAAAGTGGTGCTTTGAGAAGCGGACAAAAACTGCGAGCGATTGTTGATAAAGTTAGAAGACAAGCTACTATTTTGCATCATAGTAGCGCTCATGTTTTTCATGCCGCTATTAGAGAGGTTTTTGGTAAAATGGTTATGCAAGCCGGCTCACAAGTAGGTCCTGAAACAATGCGTTTCGATTTTACATTGGACAAGCAACCAACGCCTGCTGACTTGCAGAAAATCGAAACTATGATGAGTGAATGGATACGCGCCAATTCTAATGTAGAGACCAGTATTATGTCTTTAGAAGAGGCAAAGAAGACCGGTGCAATGGCCATGTTTGGTGAAAAGTACGGCGATATTGTTCGTGTGGTGCGCATGGGTGACTTTAGTCTGGAGTTCTGCGGTGGAACTCATGTCTCTAACGTAGGACAAATAGGCCCGATCAAATTGATTAGTGAAGGAAGTATTGCTTCAGGTGTGCGTCGTGTGGAAGCATTAGCAGGTCCTGCTGCCTGGCATTATATTTTACAGCAATTAAATTATTTAAGTAATGCCTCTAGTTCATTAAAGACTAGACCAGCTGAATTAGCTACTCAGATAGATAAGCTCAAAGAGCAATTAAAAGAGAAGGAACGTTTAGCCGAGTCCTTGCAAGCAACAGTTAGCTATGACAAAAATACCCCAGCTTTTGTCTCAAGCCAAACCCATTGGTGAATACTCGGTAATTTGTAGCAATTTAGGTACGCTGTCTGCCGAAGACTTGAAAACTCTAGCTCAAGAATTGGTTAAGCATGAATCTAAGTCGGTAATAGTCTTAGCCAGTGCACCTTCTTACGATAGAGTTGCCATAGCTTGCGCTGTCGATCCGGTGCTGGTTAAAAATGGTGTCAATGCTGGCTCAATTGTAAAAACGGTGGCTAGTGTAGTAGGTGGCACAGGTGGTGGCAGACCAGATTTTGCTCAAGCGGGTGGGAAATATCCCGATAAAATAGCGGATGCCTTAAATACTGTCTGGAAACACCTATCCGGCGGTGACGGCGGCGGAACATAGATTAAGTGGCGATATATGAAGGATAAATTGGCAGTTATTCATGTTGATGGTGGCTCGCGCGGAAATCCGGGACCAGCTGGTGCGGGTGCTGTTATTAAGATAAATGATGAAATTGAAGCCACTATTAGTAAATTTTTGGGTAATACCACAAATAATGTAGCTGAATATACGGGGCTAGTATTGGCACTTGAAAAAGCTTTTGAGCTTGGCATAAAGAATGTGGATGTGTATATGGATTCAGAGCTAGTAGTAAAACAAATGAAAGGAATTTATCGCGTTAAGAATGATAAACTAATTCCGCTATTTATGAAGGCACGCGCCCTTGCTTCAAAATTTCCATCGTTTAAAATTAGTCATGTGCGTAGAGAATACAATACCGTTGCTGATAAACTGGCTAATGAAGCAATGGATAACGCGCACAGCTTATAGGCAGTAAATACGAGGAGGACAATTTTGGATAAGCCTGTCAAATATGCTTTTTTTGAAGGCAAAATAGTACCAATTGACGAAGCTAAGATAAGCATTATGACGCACGGCTTTATGTATGCGACTTCAATATTTGAAGGAATAAGAGCATATTGGAGTGCCGAACAGAAGCGCATGTATATTTTGCGTTTGCGTGAGCATTTAGAGCGTATGGAAGACAGCATGAAAATAATGCTTTTAGAGCTCAATTATTCCATTGATGATTTAACTAAAACTATTGTCGATTTGCTTAAGAAGGAACAGTTCCAAACAGATGTTTATATAAGAATCACCGTTTATAAATCGGCTCAAAAAATAGGTGTTGGGCTCCAAAAACTTCCTTCGGATATTTGCATATTTTGTGTTCCCTTTGATGATTATTACGAAGGGGCAGAAGGCTTAAAAGTATGTGTTTCTAATTGGCGGCGGGTAGAAGACAATGCTATTCCTGCTCGATGCAAAATTGTTGGTGCTTATGCCAATAGTGCTTTATGCAAGGCGGATGCTGTATTGGCTGGATATGACGAGTCAATTGTTTTGACTGAAGCAGGAAGTGTTTCAGAAGGCAGCGCTATGAATATTTTCTTGGTCAAAAATGGCAAATTGATCACGCCTCATAGTTCGGAAAATATTCTTGCCGGTATTACACGTGACAGTATTATCACTTTGGCTAAAGACAATCTTAGTATAGAAACGGATTGCAGGGTGGTTGACCGCAGCGAATTATATCTTGCAGACGAATTATTTTTTACCGGTACCGGTGCTCAAGTTAAACCAATATTGTCTGTAGACAATAGATCTGTTGGTAGTGGGAAAGTGGGACCACTGACAAAAAAATTAATGGATCTGTACTACGCAATGGCTCAAGGCAAAATGGAAAAATACAAACATTGGCTTACAGCTGTTTAGCTCTATTGCAATTGCGGATTATTGACTTATTTAGTGGTCTTTGGTGTGGCTTTTGTTTTAGAAGGTGGCATAACATTTGATGCATATGCTCTAGAATTTTATATTTAGCCTAGCGTTTGAAGGTCTATATAAGAAACAAGAGTGCGTTTGTCGTTTGAGTTAATTACTTAGACGTAACATCTTTAACTTCTATATTGTCTGTACTCTCAGCATGTTGTGCTTGCAATTGAGCTTCGATTGCTTCGATGCGTCTATCTACAGATTCAACGTTGCCAATCTCCACTTCTAAGTCGGAAAATAATGCGGCTTGATCGAATGTAGACTTTTGCTTGTAAAGAGAAAATACATGGCTGCCTATGCTCTGTAAATATTTAGCTTTTTCACTGTGCAAAGTCATAATATCAAAGCGCAGTCGAGCAATTTTAGCTTGGCGAACTGTAGCATCGGCAGCTTGTTTAGTAGCTGTTTTTACTTTGCTCAAAAGCTCTGTCAAATTCTTATCAACCATTTTTATGACCTTTAATTCCTTTCTGGATTGCTCAAATTAAAATGCTCATGAATTAAAGTTAGAGCACTGTGCGCGCATGTCTTTGGAATTAAAAGACTGAATCGCAAGTCGCCAGTAGCTACCATATTCACTGGAATATTTGCATGATTCAAAGCATCGAATACTGAAGCTACAATTTCAGGCTTCCCATTCAGTCTACGACTAATAACCGAAATTCTCGCTAGTTTATCATCAATTAATAACTTTGAATCCCGTGAATTGCCATATGATTCAATCACTGAGTTTACCCGGGCTGCGCAATCCTTTTCTACGGTGAAAACCAATTCTTGTACTGGTTCATCTTCTCTAGCAAGAAGCATCACCATGTCAGTACTAATATTTAATTCATTTAGCCTGACAAATAACGAAGCGACATGATCTAGCTTATTGACCTGATCATTGTTAACGGACATTTGCCAGTTAAACCAAACTTGGTTCAAATCAAATGTCACACCGCTTACAGGATATTCGGGCGTATTGTTGAAATCAGTCACTAAAGTGCCTTCGTCTTCCGGCCAAAATGTTGAGCGAATGCGTATGGACATTTGGCTATCTTTAGCTAATGAAACTGCCCGACTGTTTATAACCTTAGCTCCAGTATTGGCCATTTCAAACATTTCTTCATAGCTAATACTTGTAAGTCTGCTTGCCCTGCTGACCATACGCGGATCGGTAGTATAAACACCGTTTACATCTGTATAAATATCGCAACGGTCAGCACCAATTGCGGTGGCAATAGCCACCGCCGTGGTGTCAGAACCACCCCTGCCAAGAGTGGTTAATTCTTGCTTGTTGCTCATTCCTTGAAAGCCAGCCACCACGGGAATTTCCCCCCGACTCATACTTGCTTCTAAAGAAGCACTCCGTATTTCTTCGATTTTGGCAGAGCCATGTCTGTTTTCGGTGATAATTCCTGCTTGACCTCCAGTGAAGCCCCGGGCTTGTCCGCCCAATTCTTGGATTGCCATAGTCATAAGAGCAACCGATTGTTGCTCGCCGGTCGTCAAGAGCATGTCCAATTCACGGGCAGACGGACTGGGTGTAACTTTTTCGCCAACGATATAAGTCTGTCAGTGGTATCCCCCATAGCGGATACTACTGCTAAAACTTCGTGTCCTTCTGAAGCTGCATTTACGGTGATTTGGGCGGCTTTCCGGATGCAGTCAACATCTGCAACCGATGTGCCTCCAAATTTTTGAACCAATTTTGCCATGGATGTTTGCCTAGCTATTAATTATGGTAAGTAACGATTTAAGGTTGCTTTAGGGATTATAGTTTAAGACAGAGTGGATGATAACTCTATTTATAATTCAGGTAGATTATGTCTTGGTTAACAGCAGGTAAGGAAGAAGGGATAAGTCAGTAAATAGATGAAACAAGAAGAACTGATTAAGCATATAGATGGGCCGAATTTGGCAGTTATTCCCTTAGGCGGGCAAAGTGAATTGGGTCAAGTTCTTTGGATTATTTCTTATCAGGGCAAAATGATTGTGATAGATGCCGGTGCTGCTTATCCGAACAGAGAATTGCCGGGCGTTGATTTGCAGTTACCTAATACCAGCTTTTTGGAAGCGAATCAAGAAAAGATTGAGGCATTATTATTGACCAGTGGTAATGAAGAATATATTGGTGCCGTGCCATATCTGCTTAAGCACATAGCAATTCCTAAAATAATGGCACCGGGATTTATTAGCTGTCTATTAGAGCAAACGAAATCAAAACTACCAGCTGATCATCCTTTGCATCTAATTGAAATTGAAAACATAGAAACCAAACGAATTTATGCTTTGGGACCATTTGAGCTTGAATGGATAAGGGTGAACGATGCGGTAGCACAAGCATGTGCTCTGCGCATAGCTACGCGTGAACATGAAATGATATATATGACCACATACAAATTAGATCAAACACCAATCGATCATCAATTAACTGACATTGCCAGATTCGCGCAATTGGGAGAAGAGGGAGTAACTCTTCTAATCGGTTCATCAGCAGGTGTGGAAAGGTCTGGTTATTCGGAATCTGAATTGGTTCTTTATGAAAGATTATATGCTCGTGTCAAAGAGGCTTCTGGGCGAGTAATGGTTCTTATGTCGGGCACAAATACGTACAGGCTCCAGTCTTTAATAGATATTGCCAAACAGTGCGATAGAAAAATATTGCTTTTAGGCGATCCTTTGGTGCATTGCGCAGTAGCCTCTGCTATGACGGGAAATTTAGCTTATCAACAAGATCTTGAAATTAGCCTCGATAATTTTTCTAAGATGGCTGATAATCGCCTTCTCGTTGTAGCCACTGGTAAAGAAGGCAATCCCATGCCCGCATTAACAGAACTAGCTAATGGCACACATAAAGTTTTAAATGCCAAAGCGGGTGACACCATTATATATAGCAGCGAAATCCCTCCCGGACGATTGAGACAAATGGCAATGCTTCTGGATCAATTTCTTTTATTGGGAATTAAAATATATTGGGGCGAAGAGCAAGGAATGCACGTTCCAAGAAGCGCCAGTCAGGAAGAATTAAAACTAGCTCTTTCTTTAATCAAGCCAAAGTATTTTATACCGGCGTTTGGCGAAGGGCGGCAGATCATGCATCATGCCAAATTGGCGCATGAATGGGGAATGCCCCAGTCGGACGTTTTCCCTCTACAAAACGGCCAAATATTTTCAATAGTAAATGGCTCAGCCGTGCTAAAGGGGCGCTCCGAATATCAAGCAGTATTAGTAAATAGAGAGCATGGTGAACGAATCACTACTTTCACCGTTAACGAAAGACGCGCTATGAGCTTGGAAGGATTAATAACTATCAGTCTAATTATTGATAGCAACCTCGCACTGGTTAGTGGTCCACAGTTTGGCTGCAGTGCGGCAAGTTTTCGCTATTCAATACAATGGAAAGAGGCTTGCGATGAAATGACCAGAAATATTACTGAAGCACTAGATAAGCTAATAAATGATAGACAAAATCAAAGAGAAAAAATGGATGAGGTGGCCATCAGAGCTCTGGTTAGAGATTCGGCTTTTAAAACTTTGCGTGCGCACTTACAAACCAAACCAGTTCTGCAAATTGTCATTCAACAATTAAATGGTGCAAAAAAATAGGTTGAAGCCAATAATGAGAATATTCAATCTTTCAATAATCATAGCCTTCTCTGTTTTGATTTTATATACCGATGTAAGTGTTGCTCAAGCAACGTTAAATACTCCTGCAGATCGTAAAAGTGAGTCTATAAGGTTGTACAACCAGTCAGTGAAGCCATTGATAGATGGAGACTATCAGCATGCTTTAGAGCTACTAAAGGCTGCTTGCGAATTAGACGATAGTCAGCCTCTCATGCAAAACAATTATGGTTTAGCTCTCTTAAAAGTAGGCAAAGTTGACGAAGCGCTCGATCATCTGCTAAAGGCAACATCATCCAAGAATGTTCCGCTTATAGCATGGTTAAATCTAGGCAATGCTTACGAGAATAAGGGCCAGTACCAAAACGCTGTCGACTCTTTTGAAAAGTATTTGGCTGTTGCGCCGACATCTCCTGATGCACCGAAGATACGTGCCCATGTTGAATTGGTGAAAAAAGAGTTCTTAGGCACAAACAAATCTCAAAGTCCCCCCAATACAGAAGATTATTTTGATGCCGTAACAAGAAAAGTCGAATTGCGCTGGTCCCTAAGCAGCATGCCAATCAAAGTTTATGTTGAGAAGGGCAACAATATTTCTGGTTTTAAGCCGGACTATGCCGCACTGCTAAAGCAAGCTTTTGATGACTGGCAATCTGCTGCTGCAGGCAAAATTTCCATAGTATTTGTTAATGATAAGCATAAGGCGGACATCACTACCCGTTGGAGTAACGACTTAAGTGAGGTTGCCAGCGCTGCTGAAGGTGGCGATGCCAAATATCGTGGGACATCTAAAGGACTGACAAATGTTGCTATTACTTTATTAACTGTTGATCCGTCATCAACAATGAAATTGACACCAAATATAGTGAGCTGGATTGCGCATCATGAGGTGGGACATGCGCTTGGCTTATTAGGACATAGTCCAGATATTAAAGACATTATGTATTTTAGCTCGCCTCATGTTGATAAACCGGCCATGCTCTCTCAAAGGGACGTGAAGACTATAGTTAAATTGTATTCGGTAGATCTGCTTCCGACCGCCCTCACTTTAAACGATGAAGGCGTTGCGGCACAAAAAAGGGGAGATAGCGAATTAGCCATAAAAAAATACAAAGAGGCACTGGCTCTCGATTCCTCAGATCCTATACCTGAACGTAATCTAATTCGTGCCCATTCTGCTTGGGCAATAGCCTTGATTAAACGCGGAAATCTTGATGAGGGAGAAAGTCAATTTAAAGAAGCCCTTGCTTTGGAGGATAAAGCACCAGATGAAAACTTAGGGTCTCTTATAAAAAACTACACCCGTCTTTTGCATATGATGCATAAAGACGATCAAGCAGAGATGCTACAAGCCAAATATAAAGATGCTCTTTGAAAATATTTGATGAATGGCTGTGGAAAATAATCTTTTCCTAATCGTAAATTACCAGGCCCCTTCAATAAATATAGCGTTATCTTCATTGAGAGTAACTTCCTGTTGTGGACTGTCGCTTAATTTAACCGGATACAACCAATAATATTTAAGTCCTGCTACTTTATGCATGGCAACAATCCACCAGGTGGCTTTGTCTACAAGCGACTCACCTCTTCTGTATCCACCAACTGCCGCCTTCATTGGATAATCAATCGGAAATAATCCTTTGTTCAAGGCTTGCGTCTCAATCTCTGCTCTATAGTCAATGAAAACTTGTTGCATTTGTGCATAACGGTTCTTGCGCTCTTTCTCTTTAGCATTGATTAGTACCGTTTCTTTACGCATATACGGGGTTATATTCTCTACCCAGACATATTCTGTGAATAATGTGTGCGGCATCCCCAACCCAGATTTAGCTACGGCTGCTTTTAAAGCATATTGCATACGCCAGCCACCAGCCGGATATATTTTGTCAGGACGCGTTCTACCCCAGTAACCCATAGCCAATAGAGCGGAGCGCAGTTGCTTATCTTTATAAGGTATTTCAGTAATTTCATTCTTTTTTATGGGCGGTGCTACTGGATATGGATAAATACGGCACCAATCAACCGCTCTTATGTTATGCGGCACAACAATATCTATAACTAACCTGATCTTCTTTGGACTCTTATTTAGAATGTCCGGCAAAATGTTATCTGCATCGTTAGTATTTGCTACTGATTCAGTGTTTTTTATTGCTGAATCATCATCGATAGAAGGCAATTTAGCATCAGCAGCAGGTGTTTCAGAGTCAGAACTTGCTTTTGCGGCCACAGCGCTGACTGGTTTATCGCTGCTGATGGCCAAAACAAATTGCTCTGCTGCTACAAAAACACCAAAACCAAATATAAATAGCCAAATAAGCCAATTAAGAGATTTTTTCTTCAACACAATAGTGATAAAAATAAACGCTAAGCTTCTATTTTAGTCTAGAGGTTGATAATTTGCAGGTAAGTCAGCATTATAAATTGCTTCAAAAGTCTGACTCAGCCCTTCTTCCTGTCTTTTTGGTTTGGCCCCCATTATCAATTCAACCAAGCGCTTAAAGCTAGTTCTTTCGAAGAGCTTGGCCTCAGCCTTAACAGGCTTACCCCGCTCAGATTCCATTACCTTTATTACTTCACTGCTTGGCAACATAAAAAAGCTATTCACATATTGTGGCTCAAAATGATTACCTTTGCCGCTGAACATAATGTCCAATACCTTATCGATGGGCATGCGATTGCGATAATGTCTTACTGAGGTTAGGGCATCAAATACGTCAGCCACAGCAATTATTCTAGCTAAATAAGGAATATCACTGCCTTTTAGACCTCTATAATAGCCAGAGCCATCCAATTTTTCGTGATGGCAAGAAGCTACAAAAGGAACCGAGGCTAGTTTGCCTTTAAAAGGTAGATTAGACAAAAGATCGTATGTATAACGAGCATGCTGCTTTACGCAATCAAATTCATCAGCGGTCAGACGATCGTTTTTCCACAGTATTGCCTCTGGTACGCCAATCTTGCCATAGTCATGCATCATGGCTGAGTAGCGCAGAACCGGTATATCGGCTTCTGGAATTTCAAGATTTTTACCTAATAATATGCTGTAATTCGTTACCCGAACTGAATGCCCAGCTGTAAGCGGATCGCGCTTATCAATTGTTTGTGCCAAAGTTTCCAGAGTGCTATCCACAAAGTGTTCGATTTCTAAATAGGCCTGTGCTTGTTCTATCAGTCCAGCTGCTACTGTAGTTAAGGCAAGGAGCCATTCTTCATCATTTCTTGTGAATGAGCCACTAGATTTGTTTAGAGCTTGAAAAACGCCTATAACATCCTCATGGCTGTTCAGCATAGGAACGCAAAGAATATTTTTAGTGCGATAGCCGGTCAGACGATCAAAAGAAGGATCAAAATGTTTATCTGAATAGGCGTCATCAATATTTATATGACGTGCCGAACGTGCACATTGACTAACTATACTGCCAGCGGATAATGGCACCCGAATTTGTTTTTGTTTATCTATTCCTTGAGCAATTTGTGTCCACAATTCCCCCTTTTGTTTATCTAGAATAAACACGCTACAGCGCTCGCAAGTGAGAATGCTTCTTGTTTCCTGAGTTATCACTTCGAGCAATGACTCTAGCCGACGTTCAGTAGCCATGGCTTTGATAACTCTATAAATGCCCGCCAAGGGACTAAGCCTTTTAAGCTCTTCCTGCATCCCCATAATTCGAATCTTTTGCTCTACTATGGCAATTTCGCGTTCGTTTAAATTAGAAGTATGAATAGCTGTTTCTGCTTTTCTATGATCGCTTTCGCTGCTGTTTTTGCCCGCGCTCTGTTCAATACCTGGTGTCTGGTTGCCGCTCTGAGCACGCCCAAGCCCATGATTCACTGATTTTAGATGGCCTTTTTTTGGCATAGATGCAATTCTATTAATGACATATCTTTGTACAGCACCCTAAAAATTAGGCTGAGTAAAACCAAGGCAATATATTTGTATATACCCGGATATTAGACAAATTTATAAAAAAGATATGCAAACAACAAAAAGATTAAGGGCAGGAGAGGTTTAAGATCAGCTCAATGTGGTAAATCTGCTCACTCGTCAATAACTTGAGGATATTTAGGAGCATCCAATTGGCGCCAGAAAAGCAAGCAAGCCCTTCCCACTATTCTATTCTGGTCCAAAAAGCCCCAAACATGGCTGTCAACACTGTTATTGCGATTATCACCCATCATAAATAAGTGTCCATCCGGAACAACAATAGGTTGATTAGCATGTTGGCTGTCGCCGTACGGTCTTATGAATTCACCTGCATTTGAACGTCCCTGAATATCACCTAATAAATTCAAGTCGTAGGCAGGCACTTCTTTAATATAGGATGATTCGTTTAAAAGTTGTCCATTTATGAAAACACCTTGATTCTTGGCTATACGAATGTGATCCTTTGGTAAGCCGATCACTCTTTTGATGAAGGCAGGCTCGTAGGGCAAAAACGGTAGGCCAGTCAACCGACCGAAAACAGTAAGCGGATCATTAGTTAAATCATGTCCGTCCATTTCGATTGGCGGCGGATAAAATACCAGGATATCACCCCGTTTGATAGGTAGTCTAAGGTGTCCAGATACCTTTTCAATTAAGAGACGGTCATTAATTTGTAAAGTCGGTTCCATTGAACTGGAAGGGATATAACGCGGCTCAGCAAGCGCCCAGCGAATAACAATCAACAAAACAAGAGTTACCACAACCAATTCCACAATTTCTTTTACTAGACCAACAAAGAAATTTGGTTCTTGCTTGTTATTACTTGGATAAATTTTGCTTTGGTCGGACATTTCCTTTTCTTCTTTCAATTGAGTACTAGATTCTCTAGAAGAAACTGAATCAAATTGTTCCATTTTTTACCTGTTTAGAGCATTGCACTTGGGGAATTATCTCATGAATATTGAATCGATACTATATCAAGCTAAGAGCTTTTTCAGAGTAGAGACATAATTGTCCAATTCTGCTTTCTGATTCATTTCAGTAGTGCTCACTAAAATACCTTTATCTAAATTGGCTGCAGAATTGGCTAAATCCAAGCCACCAAGGATATTTTCAGCATTTAATTTTTCTAGTAATTCTTTCGCTGGTTTTGGTGTAACAATTGCAAACTCACTAAAAAATGGCTTATCAAAAGCCAATGAAACACCGGCAATCTTTGTTAACTGATCTGCTAAATAATGAGCTTTTTGCATGCTGGCAAAAGCTATTGACTTTAATCCTTGCGGACCGAGCGCGCAGAGATAAATAAGCATAGAAAGCGCATTTAATGCCTGGTTCGTACAAATATTTGATGTAGCTTTGGTACGTCGAATATGTTGTTCGCGTGCTTGTAAAGTTAGAGTAAATGCTGTCAGTCCTTCTTTGTCTAAGGTCTTTCCAGCTAAACGACCCGGTAATTGACGCACATACTCTGTCCTGCAAGCCATAAAACCAGCCGAAGGCCCGCCGAACGATAGAAAATTACCGCATGGTTGAGCATCTCCTACTACGATATCCGCAGCAAAATCACCGGGAGGAGCTAAATAGCCCAAACTAATTGGATCGCATACAAATATTAGCAGCGCCCCAGCATTGTGAACAGCTTTTTCCAGTTTCTTTAAATCTTCGATAACGCCAAAATAATTCGGATACTGAATTATTACTGCTGCGGTTTGATCATCGATATCTGAGACTTTCGTAATGCCCTCAGATAGAGCTAGATTATCGAGAACCAGTCCGCAAGAGCTTACATATGTGCTCACAACCGATAAATATTCCGGGTTGATCGCATTGCTCAATACTATTTTCTGCCTGCCAGTAATTCTACAAGCCATTAAAGCCGCTTCTGCGCAAGCGGTTGGACCATCATACATAGAGGCATTTGCTATGTCCATATTGGTTAATAAACAAATAGCAGTCTGAAACTCATACATGGCTTGCAAATTGCCCTGACTGACTTCCGCTTGATATGGTGTATAACTAGTAGCAAATTCGCTGCGTGAGACGATAGCTGGCACAATTGCAGGTACAAAGCGACGATACGCACCGCCTCCTAAAAAACAGCTCTGGGCACTGGCTGGTTTATTCCTTTTAGCCAAGCTGCTAATTCTTTCCACTAATTCAATTTCGCTAAGCGTGCTCGACAATGCTAAAGGTTTAGCTCTTAAATCCGCCGGAATATGCTTGATTAGCTCTTCGAACGAGGCTGCGCCGATTGTAGCCAACATTTCCAGCCGATCTTCTTGCGTATGAGGCAAGTAGGGAAAGTGAATATCCGCTGCTAAGTTACGCTCAGAAGTAGTGGCTGGTTTGGGGAGTTGATTGCTAGACACAGTATTTTGACTAGACACAGTATTTTGCGAAGTAGGAGCGAAGGATGTTTCTTGGTAATCAGGCATTTGGCAAATGACCTTTTTTAAAGTAAACCTAGATTATAGTAATCCTACCAACAAAGTAAGTCTGTGTTAGCTAATTACTCTTTTAACTATTGTTATCTTAATCGGTTGTTTACAGAAATCTTAAGTTGCCAGCATATTGTTTTATAATCCCGGGCCGAATAATGGATAATTGTTATCTGCTCATAAAAACTTTGACGGCAGTCTGTATATGGCGAGCTTCAGCATTTCGGTCGATAATTGTGCCACCAGATATAGTGACTAATCTGCAAGAATATTGAAGATATATTTTAAGGAAATAAATTGAAAGTAATTATTGGTTTAGGTAATCCCGGTATTAAATACGACGCAACTCGTCATAATGCCGGCTTTGAAGCCTTAGATCATCTGATTAGGGCTGAATTTAGCGAAGCACAATTTAAAAAGGACAAGCACTTATTAAGTGAAACAGCCTTAATTGCAAACCCTAATGGTCAGCTATTGCTTGTTAAGCCTACAACATATATGAATGATACTGGAAGAGCATTCTTAGCAATAAAAAATTGGTACAAACCTGCTCTTAAAGATATTCTTGTGATTCATGATGATGTTTCGTTGCCTTTGGGAAAAATTCGTCTTCAAAAAGAAGGCGGTGCCGGTGGACAGCACGGAGTAGAGTCAATAATAAATTGTCTTGGGGGTAACAGAGCGTTCAACCGCCTTAAGATAGGGATTGGTCCTGATCCTGGAGGAGAGAGACGGGCAGATTATGTTTTGCAAAAGTTTATGGTTAAAGAGAAACTTTTGCTAAAAGAGGTTATGACAGTTGTCGTAAGGGCTAGTGTGATGTGGCTAGATTCTGGTATCGATCCCACCATGAATGAGTTTAACGGGATTGATATTGCCATAGGGCAATAAACGAAAGAAAGGATACTTAAGTGAATAAAAAAACTTTTGCTCATTTCTCTTATAACCGTTTTGATTAGCATTGCAACAATAGAAAGCAAAGCAATTACTAAATACGAAGAGCCAAAGTACGAAATCTTGCAGTGCCCGTTGTGACGCCACCCTATATGGTGGCATACGTATAACAGTTAATTTGCTTGCTCCGGACAATAAATGGAAAACTAAAAAAATCATTACCGTTGCAAGTTATTACTGCTATTTAAGCAAAATATATTTCTAAAAATCTCCGTTACGCTTTGTATCAAAGGACAAACGGTGATTAATTTGCATATCTATCGCTGGCATAATGACCACTAATGTAAATTATTTGGTATCAGTTCTCAGGAGCAAATTGAGTTGTTAGAGGCAGTTTTTGGTTCACCGCTCAACCTTGATATAAGTACGCTTCCTCTTCATAGCAGAATTGCAAGAGCACTACTGAGCAATAAAGAAGGCAGCGCCAGTCGAAACTTTTTTCTATCTGCTTTATGGTGGTCTCTGCTTGGCATGGGTGCAGGGCTTTTAGCTGCGGCTGAATTCGCCATGCCGGATTTGGTACATAACGTGCCTCAATTATCTATGCCGCATTTACGTATGTGGCATGTAAATGCCGTAGCCATAGGTTGGTTATCTATGGGATATGTGGGATCAATGTTCCATATGGTTCCCACGCTATGTAAAAACAAATTATGGAGCGAGCGCTGGGGCAATTTCACCATGTGGGTTTGGAACGCCATGATGGTTGCAGCTTTTTGTACTTTGCTGAACGGTAATACCGAAGGTCGAGAATATGCTGAGCTAGGAGCTATTCTGGATGTCATGGTGGTTATTGGTCTTGTTACGGTTGCTTTGAATATATATATGACTTTAGTAAGCCGCAAGGTAAAGAAGCTCTATGTATCTCTCTGGTATTTTCTTGGCTCACTTTTTTGGTTTCCGCTTGTCTATATAATTGGGCAACGCACTTTTGTTGCTTTGCCAGGTTTAAATGATGCCATTGTAGGGTGGTTTTATGGTCACAATATTTTAGGTATGTGGTTCACCACCGTGGGCGTGGGCATGATGTATTATCTATTGCCCAGACTGACACAGGCCCCACTATACAGTCATGGTTTGTCGATGCTTGGTTTTTGGGGCATTGCCCTTTTCTATGCACCGACTGGTACTCACCATATTTTGCAATCACCTGCCCCAGAGTGGTTGAAAGCTATTGCGGTTATTTCATCTATATTTTTGCTTGTTCCAGTTTTAACTGTTTTGACAAACTTCTTTATGACAATGAAAGGCAAATGGGGAATGGTCGTTACAGATTTGCCTTTACGCTTTGCCATGACATCTGCCATCTTCTATTTAATCACTTGCGTGCAAGGACCCTTTCAAGCCACACGTTGGGTTAATTGGTATTTGCACTTTTCGCAATGGGTCGTAGGGCATGCCCACTTAGCCTTGCTTGGCACCTTTTCTTTCATTTTGACTTCTTCCTTCTATTACAGTATGCCCCGCATAACCGGAAAGAATTGGCATAGTCAAGGCATGATCCGAGCTCATTATTGGCTTAAAACACTTGGCTTCATACTCATGATGGTTTCTTTGACTATTGCCGGTCTAGTGCAAGCTGCTGGATGGGCTTTTGGCATACCAGTAGATCAGTGGAGCTTACAAATTCGTCCCTATTGGTTCCTACGAGAATTAAGCGGAATAATGATTTTGCTTGGGCAATGTATCTTTGCTTATAACGTATTTAAAACACTTTATACTCCTGAAGTCGCACCGGCTGCGGTGAAACCTATTAAGGCGTCGGAGGTGCGGGCTTAAATGGCGGATCCTAACAATTCGGCCGGTGGTTTCGAAAGTAAATTTAAAGCTATTTGGACAACGGTCGTAGCCTATTGGTTAGGCCTAACTAAGAATGCTTATGGCCTGGCTGCCCTGGGCATAATGACTACATTTTTCATTATCATTTTTTCTACAGTACTCGTGCCCATGCAGTTATTCTGGCCTAAACAAAGTGGAAACGGCAATGATTACACGATCGCTAAAGCGGGGGATGCTCATCGCGGCCGTCAAATTTATGTCAGAGAAGGATGCTTTTACTGCCACAGCCAATTTACTAGATTGCAAGACCGCGGCTATGGACCTCTAGTTAGAGCAGGCGATTACTATAAGGACAATGATCAAACATATGAGACTCCCCACGTATTAGGAACAGCTCGCACCGGGCCGGACCTAACCAATGAGGGTGGCAGGATGTCCTCCGAATGGCAAAAAGCACACTTGGTTAGTCCACGCGCAGTCAAGCCAGGTTCTATCATGCCCAGTTTTAGCTATTTGTCTGACAACGATATGAATGATTTGGTCAGCTATATTCAAACGCTGGGTAACAAGCGCAAAGTACAACATTTTGTTGAAGCTCCTGACGAATATCAGACTACAACTGAAGCCGGACAAAAATTATTAGCTCGCAAAACTGTGGATACAAATTCTTCAGCAGCAGCAAATGCCGGACGGGGCATTTATACCCAAAATTGCGCTGTCTGTCATGGTTTAGAAGGCTATGGCAATGGACCAAATGCTATTACGCTTGAGAAAAAACCAGCTAATTTTAGCCGACCTTTTTATAAACAATACCCTGATGAATTTTGGTTCTATAGAGTTTCTGAAGGTGTAGCGGGTACGCGTATGCCCAGGTTTGGTGAAGTGCTCACCGAAGAACAGCGTTGGTATTTAGTTTCTTATTTAAAGACTTTGCCTAAAGAAAAAGAAGTAGTAATTGATCAACTCGATCAGCTCAATAAAGCACAGCCAGTTAGATTACCTACATTGACTGAGCAGCAATATGAACCCCATACAGGAGGTTAGAATATGTGTCCCAATTGCGTTTTAAACCAAGCTAGTCTGCAATCCGGAATGTATGTTGCTTTTGGTATTTGTGGCTTATTCTTCATAGTGGGAGTATTAGCAATGATGTGGGCGTTCAAAAACGGCGAATTTGAAAATATCGAAGATGTCAAATATGAAATGATGGACGATGATATCACTGGGGACTTAGCCAATAAAGCCCGCACTGCCAGTCTAAATACCAAACCAAGTACTCTTGCTTAATACGCTCAAAACAAGGATAACGATAAATTCGTCAAAGAATATAAGGTCAAAGAATGCCAGAAGAAGTGTCAGGAAAATTAGTAGAAGCGGCAAATCTTGCTAAAGATGCAACTAAAGAGTTGGATCATTACGAAGAAGTATCCGAATATCGTATCGGCGAGGGCCCACCGCCTTTGTTTCTAGTAATAGCATTCGCTTTTGTTATCATCTGGGCTTTATTTTCTTGGTATCCGTTTTTTGGTTATTAAGAGTAAAGAATATTGGAAGTTGGACGGCGGAAGTGATGATTGCAAAAAGAAAACTCAATTTACTGATTTTGATATTACCATTGCTACTTGCAGCCTGTAGCCAAGAAGTAGTTAAGAACAATGGGCTTACTAAAGAAGATATAACCGCTGGCTCTCAAGAAGTCATTTATCCAGATGCTCCTCCATCCGTACCAGATGGGCAAGTTACGTGGGAAAAACTAAACTGTGCCAGCTGTCATGGTATTTCTGGTAAGGGCGTTCCAGGCAAAACTAAAATAGATCTGACAGAAAAGAAGTATATGAATAAACAAAAGCCCACCGATGAGTATAAGCTCTTGGCCTTTGGCGATCCTAAGCTACCTGCCGATCACCCGGCTTTATATAAAATAATTAGCAGAAGAGAAAACTGGAATTTGGTTTTTTATGTCCGTTCTTTGGCTCGTCCGCCCATGTCGCCAAGCAAAATTATGGATGTAGATGCCGTATTTGGTTCCAATTGTGCAGTCTGCCACGGCAAAAAGGGTTATGGTGATGGTCCACTTGCCCATAATTTAGAGCCCGTACCAGCAAACTTTCAAAATTTTAAACGTTTTTATGATCGTACTGATGCTGTTCTTTGGGACCATATCGCCAATGGTATTAAATGGGAAGGGATGCCCAACTTTTTAGGGAAAGAAGACAAGGCTAAGAATATAAAGTTCGATGAAACATATATATGGCAATTAGTAGATTATGTACGTCATTTCCATGAAACAACAGAGAAAACGTTACCGACAAACGATAAGTCTGTAAAAGGTAAAAACTTAAGTACATAAGAAGGCTAGCACTTAAGCGGGTAGGCTATTATTAGTAGTAGGCAAGCAGAGTAGTAAGAAGATACAAAATGACTGAAGATCTTAGCAAATCAAGAAGAATGTTCCTCAAGACGGCTGCTGCTATTCCTCTAGCTGCAAGCCTTGGACTGCTCGCTTCTCCATTACTTAGATATTTAAGACCTACTTTGAAGCCTTTAGATGTATTTGGTAAATCAGATCAGCCTTCAGCAGAAGAACCGGTTACATTTAGAGATAGTGATTTTCCAGAACCTTGGACTTGCATACCATTTGTATTCAAGCAAAGTTATATTGAATACAATCCGGAAGGCAAAGAAACCCGTATGATTCCGGGCTTTATTGTTAAAACAGGCGCTGGCGATATTGTGGCGTATAGTCGCATATGTCCTCATTTGGGTTGTATTTTCAATTTTGTCAAAGATCCAGTTGAATGTTCCAAAGGTTATAACTTCAAGCCTGACGGACCAGTTTTTGCTTGTCCATGTCATTTAAGTGTTTATGATATTGCTCAGGGCGGTAAAGTGGTAAGCGGTCCAGCCCCACGCCCACCAAGGCATTTCGATATTAAGCGAGAAGGTGATCAGTATAAGATAGTATCATTGGAGGCCGGGGGAATTGCCTAATTCAGCTTCGACGATGCTTAATAACATCGCCAGTAGTGTCGGCAGTGCATTGAATTCTGCTTTGGACTGGACGAAAAGCAGACTCAATAATATTGATATATTTGATGAACATTATCAAAATGAAGCTAAAACAAATCCGTTCTATGCACTGGGCTCAATTTTTTATTTAGTCTGGTTTATTGTTATTGCTACAGGTTGCCTGCTTATCATTTGGTATGTGCCTACTAAAGCAGCCGCATTTGATTCCATTTTGAAAATCCAAGAAAGTATTCCTTTCGGTGGTTTAATTCGTGGTATGCACAAATATGGTGCTGATGCCATGATTATTGCTGCCACTATGCGCTTATATCGTATGTTTATCATGGCTGACTATAAACCTGGTAAAGAATTCAATATAGCAATTGGCTTAATCAGTTTGCTTTTGTCAATGTATTCTGGTCTAACTGGTTATCTTTTAATCTGGAATCAACGCGCATTTTGGGCTACCAAAGTGTTTGCTACATTCCCAACATACATGGATCAGTTTCCAGTTATGGGAGATTTTTATCTGCCATTAGTTAAGTCTCTGCATATGGGTTGGAATACGGCGGAGGTCTTGCTTGGTGGGGGAGCAGCCATTACTCAAGAAACAATTACACGTTTCTTCTCCATTCACCTGGCTTTTTCACTTATCCCACTGATAATTGTTGAACTTTATTTCTACAAAAACTCTTACCGACGCATTTATTTAAGTTGGTTGAAACGTTCTATTGTTATCCTCATGTTAGTAGCAGTTTCTATTGCTTTGCCAGCCGCTCAAGGACATCGTTCTAATCCAGATGTGACACCATTACCAATTCTTTCAGATTGGTATTTCCTAGGGCTCTATCAAATGTATAAATATTTGGAACCTGTTGTTGCCACTGAAATTACTATGGTGATACCACTGTCTGTGGTGTTGTTGCCTTTCTTAGACACTTGGATAACTGGACCAGAAAAAAATATCTGGAAAAGACCGCTTATTCTCATGGTCACCATTATGGGCGCATTATGCTGGGTAATATTCTCTGCCTTGATCATAGTCAATATTGCCAATATCCATAATGACCCTCCTTATTGGCGCCTCTTTCTATATGGACTAATTGATGTGGGAATATTTTGGCAACTTTATTTGTTCGCACAAACAAAGGATGTGCCTCAGCGCTTAAAAAATGCCAATGGCGCAATGATCATGGCTATAGTAGGTCTTGTTCAAGGAATAGTGGGTATTTTTTACTATTTTATGGCTAAAACAGAAATGTTCTTGTCACCGATGGGACAAGGTTGGATTTATGCACTATGTAAGCCGTTTAACATGGACTCGACAAATCAAGCAGAAGGCTTAGTTAGAGATCTCTATAAGACCAATCCGGAATATTGGAATTTTCATACACTGTTGCAACCTTCATATATAAAAACTATTGGTGCTCCGGCGGGTGAAAGCACCCTTAAACAATTGGCTGAGGTGTGTAATACTCACACATATATAGATTTCATTTTTCAAGCAATACCAACTTTTGAAGCAGCTCCCCATGCTAGTTATACTGGTCTAATTGATTTTATGGTGACTAATCGTTGGTGCAATGATTTCCTGACGTTTTGCGATCGTATGAGCGGTAAGACACAGCCTTATCCGTTAAATGTTCCAGATTTAGATATGATGTGGATATGGTTGGCAGGCATTGTAGTAGTTGCTGCTTTAACTATTTGGTGGCAGTCTAAAGAGTCCAAACAGCAACCAAGTAAAGAAAGCAAGCCAGTAGCCCAGACGGTAACTTCAAGCACATAATTTTATGGCTGCTGCACACAAAAAAAGAAGGCATCCGAATCAAAGCAAGACGTTCAAGCAAATAAAGTTAAGCAAGGAAAAGACTCAAAAAATATGACCGCCAGCTCAATACTATCTGACAAAAAAAAGACTGAATGTTCCTTTATCGATCAAGATTGCTGTAATCGTGCTTTCTGTTTTAGCTTTGTCCTGGTTCTTTGAAGGAATAAGACAAATTCAAAATGGTTTGACTATTAGTCATATTTTTGTTCTGATGGGGGGGATTGTTTCAACAGCTATACTTTTGTGGGTGCAAGGATTCTGGATTTATCTTGAAGAAAAGCGCAAAGGTACTTTGCGAAAGAAAATCGAGCACTTTGATAAACTAGAAGAATATTGGCAAAGGAAGAAAAGTCAAAATGATTAGAGATCTAAAAGACATTTTGTCGTTCTTGCTGGCCTTGGGAGCTTTAGGTATAAGCTTAGTATTTTTACCTTGGGCTGAATTGAACTTTACAGGGGATTTTCCAAATTGGATTTCTGCTGTTACTAACTATTTTAACGTCAACCATATATTTAATACTATGGGATCGATTAAAGATTGGCTTGGTCTGTTTAAGCCGGCGCATGACCAATACAATATGGGTGATTATGCTTATTCGCTCTTTTTATTCGCGGTAATCACAGCTTCTGCCATCGCTATAATTTTAATTGGCAGTGAAGAAAATATGGAAAAGACTGTTTTGGAAGTGAAAAAATAGAGGTATAGGCAGTGACCAGTTCGCTTAAGGACGAAACGAAAGATAATGGGTTGAAGCAAGGCTACAATCATTTTATTGACGTTGCCAATAAAATAACACTGGCTATAGAAGATGGCATAAATACGGCCATCACCAGTAAGTATAATCCTCTGTACTATCACGGCGCTTTGCCGCAATTTTATTTGTGGATACTTTTCATATCGGGCTTACTTCTGTTTGCTTATTATGTTCCTACAATTGATAATGCTTATTTGTCTAATAGACTAATTAATGCTTGGACCTCTGTTCAATACATAACCAATTCAATTCCTTTTGGTGGTGTAGTACGCGGTATTCACCGTTATGCTGGTGATGCCATGGTGCTATTTATTTTTCTACATGCTATTCGCGTTTGGTTCACCGATCGTTATCGTCAATATCGGTGGCTGCAATGGGTCAGTGGTGTGGTTTTATTATTGATGGTTTTGTTCATTGGACAGACTGGTTACTATTTGGTTTGGGATGAGCGTTCTTTATTGCTTACGCGCATGTCAGTAAGTGCATTGGAGGCTCTGCCTATTATCGGAGCTCCGCTTAAAGCGTGGTTCTTAAATGGCGACACAATTACTAACCTTACTTTATCCAATTTTTTATTCATTCATATAGGTCTTTCTTTTGCTCTGCTCTTTGTTCTCTGGTTGCATTATGTGCGTATGACCAGACCGGTCATTACTCCGCCTCCGGCTGTAAACTTTGTTCTAGTTGGCATATTATTGCTGGCTGTTTTTTTAGTGCCTATTGCCAGTGGCAAAATGGCAGATTTAAACAGTCAACCCAATACTTATGAGGTCGACTGGTTTTTCCTATTTAATTATTGGTTGATGTCTCATATGTCTCTGGCTCTCTTCTGGATAGCGATGATTGGTGCTGCTGTTCTTGCTACTATATTGCCGTGGCTGGTAAAGAATGTATCACCGCCTGTGATACCGGCTGAAGTGGTAATTAATAAATGTACCGGTTGTTCTCTTTGTTATCGTGACTGCCCTTATCAAGCCATAGAGATGGTGCCAGCGCCGGCTGGTTCACGTTTCAAACTTTTGGCTACGGTTAATATTCCTCGCTGTTCGTCCTGTGGTATTTGTGTTGGTGCTTGTGCTTTTGATGCGATAGATTTGCCACAATTGCCTGACGCAAATGTCCTTAGCGAAATAAAAACTTTTGCGGAGGCAAAATAATGGCCAAGAGCAAAACTGTTATCACGTTAGTTTGTGAACGTGCCGCCGACTTAAATTCCCTATTAGACAGCAAAGGTAATGTAGCCGGATTACCGGATGTGCATGTGATTAAATTCCCTTGCAGCGGGATGATTCAGCCGCTCATGATAGAAGCTGCTCTTAAAGGCGGAGCTAGTGGAGTTATAGTTTGTGGTTGCCAAATTGGTGATTGCTATTACCGAGAAGGCAATAAAATGATTCGCGATCGTTTGCTTGGTGATCGTCCACCTGGACTGAAAAAAGCCACCGATAGAAGACGAGTAATGGCTCTTTGGCTTTCTCGCATGCAAAAACAAAGATTTATTTCTGAATCAAAAGAATTCATCTACCGCTTGCAAGCTTTAGATATTCAAGAAGGAATTTCCGCTGGTAATAAGCCAGTGGGAAATGCATCTGCGACGGTGACGAAGGCTGCTAATCAATCTCCACCAGCTGAGAAACCAGCAGCTAGTGCTGACAGTAAATCATCTCCATAACAGTTTATTTGAGAAGGTAATTAATGGCTGTCGAAAAAACTAAAATTAGCGAATTTGAACTGATCCAGCGTTGGTTCTGGTTTTTTGTTCTTTATTTTGCTTTTATTGTATTAATCGCTTGCTTCGGCTTGGTAGCTGAGTTTTAGATTCTAAGACCGGCTTAAGTTTTATGGACCTGACCAAAAACTAAATTTTTGAAGTATTGCGGATTATCATTGCTTTAAGTCCAAAATGTGAGAAAAATAATCCAGGCTGTACATCTACTGAACATAGAAACATCAGTGCTATTTCGAAAGGCCGTCCTGCTGCAGTATACTTCTACGATGTAATCATATTCCTAAGGATGTATTATCGATTATCATAGCGGTCGTACTGCCGTGGATGCACCGAGATTTTTGTCATAGTTAAAGCGATCAAGATATACCATCAATGCGCGCTATAGTTTTTACAATAGCAACCCTAATGCTTATAAGCCAATCCATTAGTGAGACGTTGGCGGATATACAGCCAGCATTGTCTTCTCAAAATAGCGATAGCGTGGCTGATACTTATCCCCATATTACTGATCTTGAAAATACCATACTGGGACAAAGCTTTGCTGGGCAACCTGTGTCTGAGCGTTTGGGGCGGATGGAGCAAAAGGCATTTGGCAAAGTTTCCACTAAACCGGATTTATCCGATCGCACCGACGATCTCGATGATTATGCAGATAAGCAATTACATAAAAAGCTTAGACCAGATGCAGAAGAAGATGGAGCAGATTCAGCCCAAGGCGGATCTATTCAAAACCAGGCGGACTATCCGCATGTCACAGCCTTAGAGCAAGCCATTCTAGGACAGACTTTTGCCGGCCAAGCACTTCCTGACCGGCTCAGTCGCATGGAGACTAAGGCCTTTGGCCAGAGTTTCTAGCAGTAGTGATTTAAGTGATCGTACCGATGCGCTAGATGACTATACCTATAAACAATTGCATAAGAATTTGCTCCAGGCAAACACCGATGTTGCGCCAACAAATTCCACAAATTTCACGCAGGATAATTCTATACCAGATCAGGCGGCTTATCCGCATGTTACAGCACTTGAACAAGCGATTCTTGGGCAGACTTATGAAGCCCAGCCACTGGCCGACAGGCTCAGTCGTATGGAAGTAAAAGCATTCGGTAAGGCTTCTTCTGATCCTGACTTGGGTGAGCGCACCGATGCTCTTGATAGATATGCCAAGAAAACATTGCATAAGCAAACAACACAAAAACCAGATCCTGATATCCAAAGCGACAATCCTCAACCAGGCGGCGGACTGTTAAACAAAGTCGAACAAGCCATTGTTGGCATGGCCGGTGGTGGTATGGGCGGTAGCATGGGTCCAGGCATGAACAGCATGGGTTTTGGTGGCATGGGATTTCCCGGTATGGGTAATGGCATGGGGGGGGTGGGAGGAGGAGGTATGCGCCGCCGTCAAGCTGCGCAGCAACAACAAGAGCAACAGACGCCACCACCACGACAGGAAGATCCAGCCGTTTATTTGGCTACACCACCTGATGCCAGCGCCAGAATGATTGTTAAAGTTGGCTGGTGTGAAGTAAAACTATTTAGCCATACATTTCCTAATATGCATTTACCTGAGCGTCTTGGCCAGATTAATAAAGAGCTGAATCTTGAACCAGGAAAGTCAGACATACAGCTTATGGACGATATAGGCCTTATGATCAAAGCGGTTCAAGCTCGCAAACCCGCAGCTCCATCAACAGCTCCGTTAGCAACCCCGGTCAAAAAACCCTGAAATATTACTGGATAAGAGTTCGGATGCTTGGGGATATCTTTGACTGCAACGATTGTTTAGAGACAGCGTTACCCTCAAAAGTTTGGCGAATTGAATTCGTATTGCATGCCTAATTGGTCGGTGCGTAAGTCGCCCATGGTGCCTATTTTGTCGTTTGAAATAGAATAGCCGCCTGAACTAGTTTTCTTTATAGTAGTGATGCTATCGTCTGGACGGTAAATCTTATAAAGACTGGATGATTCTTTTACTAATTTGCCGCGCACACCATTTGGATAAGCAACTATATAAGTATTTTTGCCAGATGGTGCAATAATGGTGCCGTCCGCAAAGCCCCCTACTACTTTGCCGCTACCATCCGGGTATTTAATGATTGATGCCTGACTGCCGTCAACCATGCGCGCTTCACAAAGAGTATAAGGTTTATCTGTGGGAGCGGATCTGTCGTATGGATCTATATCTTGCGCTGAAAAAACTAAGATACTATCTCTAAGCATATTCTTTGAATCGTTGCTAAATTCTCCAGCTAGGGCATGTGCCACCACTTTGATGGGCCCTTTTTTACTTTTTACAGGCTGAGCTTGTTCAGATTGAGCTGCCATGCATGTTTTCGCAGGGTCAATATCCTGATCAGGATGTTGAACTTTACCACTCAATTGGGTTGAACTTGCATCTTGTGCCATTCCTTTGCCAACAGATAAAGTAAAAGCTGTTAAAAGAGCAAGTGCCAATGCATAGGGCTTGTAATTTATGGGCATGCATTTTTCAATTGGTGATCTAGACATAATTGCTCCTTTATCAAACAAGCCAAAAAGCTGAACGCAGATTGCCGCGTCAGTGCAAATAATACTCGCTTGAAAACGCTCGAACTATAGATATTCACTCAATACAGACAATGGTCTTCTACCCATATATCCTTCGTTTATCTCATGCCAATATTGAATGTCATCATCGTTTGCTTGCCAACATAAATAATATTGAAAACCCCCAGAATCAGCTGGAAAATCTAATAGTCCAGATTTGATATCTCTCAAAATCACCCCGGTTTGTGAAATTTCGTCCAGCCACCCATTTAAAGCGTTTATATAAGACTTTTTTGCCTGTTCTAGAGATTCAATGCTGGCTTGAAAATTTACCCGGCATTCTCTTAGTGTAGCAAGGCTACTTTCACTATCATTCTTATTGGCACCGACTACTTTCACTTTGCTCATTTCCTTTTCACAGTCTTCATTTTGAGCATAAGCGTTAGCTAATGTTTCAGCCTTTTCTGTAAGCTCTTGATTGGCACTTGAAAGCATAGCTTTTAGCTGAGGCAAAAGCGCATTCGCTTCGGCTAGAGTAAATATTTTGCTGACAGGCATTTGTTTTTTAGCGAAAATCTATGTAAAAAGTAAAGTCTGGTTTATTAGTGATTGAGCGTGGCTGACTCTTCCAAAGATATACACATGCTCTAGCTGGTAAATTGCTTATAGCAAAATGATCAATTTCTGGCATAGCAGGACTCATATTATTGCATCCACCAGGATATTGGGAACTGTTACCACAATGAATTAACTGTTTGATTAAGACCGGACCAAGGCGGCCATTGATATTTACGATGTTGATAGATTTAGCAATATCGACATATATATATTGAAAACCAAAATCTCGGGCATTATAAGCTACCAAGCCGAATCGATTCAGCATAATTAGATCCGGATTGAAGCGCAATTTGTCTTTCCGTTTTTTAATTTCTTTATTGAAATCGGATACCGAATAAGTTGCGTGCGCCACAGACAGTTCTGGATAAAAAGATAAGGCGGTTGGTAACCAACAGAATGGAAAACTTGGATCATTTAAATCAGTTTCGCTTATTTTATCCTTCTCCCAAATTAGTGCAGTAGCTGAATTTACGCCCACCAGTAAAAGTGGATTGAGAATGAAGCGAGACTCTTCTGCTGAACCTTCTATGCTGCGTTGTCCTGGTCCCCAGACAAAAGCGCCATGCATACCCCACCAGGGTTTATGGTCTTCAATATTCTGAAATACATAAGCCTCCGGTTTATATTTATCTACTAGTAAAGCAAGTCCTTGTTTTAAACATTGTTCTCTTTCAGCAAGAATGTCTTTTTTATTCAGAAAATTAAGATTAGCTGGCTTATTAAGAAAAACATTGACTGATTGATCGTTTTTGTGATTGCTATATTTTGTTAGCACATTAGCCATAACCGGGTTATTTGTGCTGAGCAAAGACACAAGTGAAATAACACCGATAAACGATAGATTCATAATTTACTCTATGTACAAAGAGAACGGACGTTTTGCGTCATAATTAATAGATTGCGTCATTTAGTAAGTTGACGGTAGGCAATAGTAAACTGTGATTTCATTTTAGGCAATTTCGATTTCATAACATTGACCGAGCAGACGTGTCCATTATTATGACGAGCAGTGATGGTGGGTCCAGCCGCGAACTGTATTTTCCAACCATTACCAGAAAAAGCATCTTTATAGAAATCTAAAACTTGTGCTGAGTCTTCTCGGGCCATATAACTCATCTGACAGATCGAAGCACCATTTTTATTTGGTAAGTAATAGCCGTCTAAAAATTGAGTCTTCCCCGGGAATATGGGTAAATCGGGAAAATCGGTCGGTGCAGTTTTTATTTTTTGATAGACTTCTAGTGGTCTGGTTTGTTTAGTGGTACGTATATTTGATTGCGGTTTGATTTGATCAGCCAAAACAGACATATCTAACTGTACAAAAAGAATCATGATACATAGGAAATGCCATCGACACGATTTGCTCCACTTTGAATTCACTAACACAATTTGCTTCCCCCTTTTTGGAGCTTGACTGAATAGTTAATTTGGTTGTATAAAAGTTCCCGCTGTACCGTTGAGATAGTTACCAAAAGATAATTCGCCTAAGAAATAATAACGTCCTGAACTTGAAGTCCAATTTACAGCATCATAAGTGTTTAAAGTACCGTTGAAGTTCAAATACGGCTCCTCGTCCGTATTACCATCACCTTTTAATGCGCCACCGCCATTGGTTATATTAGTGTCGATGGCCGTATACAAAATAGAAACTGGTACTGGTTGATTCCCTTTTGTGTAGGTACCTGATTGATTCCAGGCTGAATCTTGGCAAGTTAATAGAGTGGTGCCGTCAGGCAAAGTCGAACCGGGATGTGCATATTCGGGATATGGTTTTAAGTATGCTGGCGGTGTTTGGCTTATCGCCAACTGACTGGTGCCAGCAGGCAAATAGATATATTGATACTGATTAAGATTGATAGTATAAGTAGCTAGCAAGGCAGATATGTCGGCTGCAGTTGCGGTAGGTAAAATTTGCTGGCAACGTTGTAATAATTTTCCCAGCGGCGTACTGAGATTATTCCATTGGCTATTATCGTTTACATTTGCGCAACTAGCATTATAATTATAGAGCTGATTCAATAAATCTGCAGGCGTTCCTACTGTGCCAAAAGCAACTGTAGGGTTGGCAGAGGGCACTGAATAGTCTACTGCGGCACTACGTTGATAAACTTTAGAACCTGAAGGGATTTGAGGTACATTCAAAGTAAGATCAAACGAAGCAGCATTCTGATTATTTTGATTATAGTAAGTATCCACAAAAGTATAGAAGCCGGCCAATACTTCTCCTTTTAAATATTCAAGATTGGTGAGACCACCTGTTGCCTGGCTACCATTATCCAATGGTCCTACTTGCCCATAATTGGCACCCTGATAATTGCCTATCCAGGTATTTAAATTATTTTGACAGTAAGATGGTGTAGACCCATTAATGTACATAGTAGAATTGCAGGAGCCTATTATTGAAGTCACTCCAAGCATATCGTTAACTGTTGCTGTCTGCCAATAATTTCCGGTAACACGAATATTTGGAGTGGGCGAAGGAACATTATCAAAAACATAGCTGCCATCAGGTTGTTGTATGCTTGGATCAAGCCTTGAATCGAGCCCGCGGTTATCGGTGTAATTAGGATTAGTGCAAGGAGTAGTATTATAGGTAATCCAAGCAGTCAATTCAGCCATACCACTATAGCCGGCTGGTCCTAAATCCAGACTATTACTAGAATTATCATAGGCCTCAGTGCAAAAAACCCCATTATTGGCCAGGTCAATGCCGTCATAACCGCCTGCACCCAGCCATAATTGTTGATTAAAGATACTTTCACCAAATTCTACATAGTATGGAACACTTGGCATTGGAGGATTTTGAGACGCATTAGCTGTAACAGCATCTGGATAGTTCTGTATTCTGATCCAACCAAATGGCATACTGACAGGATATTGATTGTCGGCTGCTCCCAGCATTGCACATCCCAAAGCTGTACAGACCAGGTTGGTAGTTCCGGCTGTCGATACTCCTTGTGCTTGTACTGCATTATTAGGGGCATAACAAGTCCCTGGTACCCCCGAGTTGTTAAAGCGATTTACATCAATCATATGAGGTAGTGTTTGTGGACTGACCGCAGCGGCATAAACCACAGGCGTAAATCCGGTACTGCCAGTAATTGCGTTCATATCTAACGCCTGGTATCCCTTTATAAAAGGTTGTCCGGACTGCGCATTGGGATCATTGGCATTGTAACGACTGTTCGGCTGAGAAAGCGTGCCTGTAGTAACTGTCATCTGACTAATCCAATTTGTTAGCAGTGGATCATTGCTATAAAATGCGCTGTTGAAATAAATATTTGCTTTCCCTTCGCTTGGAATGCTTGCAAATTGTACTTGTTCATTGTTACCTAATTGAATATTGGTACCGCCTAACATTGAGCTCTGATTGCTCGCAGATAGATTAGCAAATGCATTAGCAAAAGAGGGATTGTTTGCCAATCGTTATTTAGCTGAGTGCCAAAAGTATTTAAAGCGGTAATTAATGCATTAGCATTGCTAATAGCACCAGGGCTTCCATCTTCAGCGGCATTTAGTGCCACTAGCAGTGTCAAGCCAGCGGCTCGATTAAAAGCGTAAACATTGAATATTGCGTTTGCAGCTGCCAATCCGGTATTAGGGTCAACGCCCGTTGGCGCTCCGGCGTTGTCTACCCCTAAGGCTTGAAATTCGTTTGGGAGCTGAGTAACTTCACTAGGTTTAAGACCAACTGCTAATAAATTTCTGGCTGTAGCCAAAGCACCAGCATCAGTGGCATTTAGTAACTCTTTATTGCCACCGAATATTTGCGCAAGCATAAAGGTTGCTAAACCAATAAGCAGCGTTAAAAGCAGGATGCCAGGAAGCAGTGCTAATGTAGCTCCTTTCTTGCCATGAGTACTCATTGTATTTTCTCCGTATATGCCTTTTGATGTATATAAAGAACAGACATACAAACGCGGCAATTATTAAATAACCTTAATTAGTATTCCTTAATGTCGTATACTTGTCAAGTATTCTTTCAACATCGGCATTGGCGTAAGGGAAACAGTTCCCAACACCATTCGAGGTTATTCAACGACAGCAGATCTTAATAGGCAGCCGAAAATTTAATCCTTTTAAGTAAACTTAATTAAATAGGACTAAATATTCCCGTCACTCATCGAAGATATGCCCTGGTATCCATATATATATCGATATTAAAGATTAATATTTTAGCGAGTCTCGAATCTTTAATTATCAGAACGACCAATCTCCAATTGATTAGGCTATGAAGAAGCGTCTCAATTGAAATTAAACCAATATCGTGTAGGAGCTGGCTTTGAGCCAAACAGAACCATCCACCTAACCAGCTCGGCTCGCTCGCTGATTATCCGAGCTAATTCAATTCGATACAATGTTGCTTGGCCATTAACAGTTGCTGCTATTTTCCCTCTGTTCTGGTGTAGACAAACGATAAAACATATCGGAAATGAACCGACTAAAGTCTTAGCAAGTTTTTTAATTTACCCCTTGTGACGGCGCAAACCATTTATAAGAAGAGCAAGCAACTTGCTCGCTCTAGTCTGCAGTAACTGCCTCGTCACAGCAGTATTAAACTCAGTGCAATTTAGATATGGCGGAAAAATCGTGCTAGTGACCATCATAATTATGGTGGCTGTTTCATCATTAGCAATCTCTATTTCGATTTCGCTTGCCTGAGCCGCTTTTTCTAAGAAGCCAACAATCAATTCACGTTTGCGAATATGGAAATCTTTGAAATGTCCTTTAATTTCGATCGATGTATGCAGCAAGGCTTCAGGTGTATGAAAATCACGACTGACTCGGTCGTAACAGGCTATGCAGCTTTCTTCGATTGCTTCCTTTAGTGCTTCTAGTGGTGAGCCAGAAATGCTATTTAGTCTTTCTTCGAAAATAGCTTGCATAGCGGTAGCATGGCGACGTACTATCTCAAAGAGAATCTCTTGCTTGGTGCGAAAGTCTAAATACACAGAACCTTTGCCAATATCCAGGTGCTTGGCGATATCTTCAATACTGGTGCGCTCATAGCCGTATCGACCAAAAAGTTCTTCAGCAGTCTCAATGATTAGCTCAGCTCGGTTAGTTAAAGTTTTTGGTCGCGCCATAATTTATTAACATCCATTCAAAAATAGATTTATTATTGACCATCTGCGAAAATTAGTCAATAACGTCTAAGATCTTTCTAAAGCAAAACAAAGCCATCATTCCTTTACAGAGTTTAGGGATGAAGTATTAGCGATTACGATACTCATCAGCAGATAAAAAATAAACTGGATTTGGGGCCGAAAAAATACAGTGTCTACCAAACCATGGCACATTAATGCAATTAAGGCTACAGCTGCTCCAGCTGTCAGCCATCTTTTATATGTGGATAAATCTTTGTTCGCTTGCATATTTTCTGACCAAAAAGCAACATGGGCCCGGTATAAAACACTGGCTACCATCAAGGCGAAAACTATTAAGCCAAAAATGCCTGTCTCAACGGCAATTTCCAAAGGTACACAATATGTTCCTAAGGCATCAAAGCCAGTGCGCATATAAAGTCCATAAGCTAAGCAAAATGCCTGATTTCCGATGCCGATTCCGATCAGCCAATTGTCTTTTAGCATGGCTAAAGACGATAACCATACATTTAGGCGAAACGAATTAGAGCTGTGTTCTCTGCCAGCAAAAATTGAAATGATGCGTTGTTCGAAACCTGGCATGTAATGAAAAACGGCGAAGATTGCTATGGGAGCCAACAATAAAATTGCGGGCAATATAAAGCGTCTTTTTGTTTTGAGCAGTAATATCTTAGCTAGTCCAATCACTAAAAGAGCGGCATAACCGGCAAAAGCCCCAACATAAGCACCACGACTGCCGGTAAGAATAATGGCTACAGTGAGCAATGCTGTAAAAGCGATAGTAAAAATGCTGATAAACCATTTACCTAAACTCCAACTGGCGAAGACTAGCGCTGCCCAGAGCATAGTAATAGGCAAAAGATAACCAGCGAATAAATTGGGATTATTTAAAGTAGCGTAAATGCGTGTGGCTTGAGTTTCTATATTGGGATCTTCCCAGGTTGCTAGCGGTGCCACACCAATTTTATATTGATAAAGCCCGTATAAAGAGAGTAAAGCTCCACTGAAAAGGAGTATGGCAATCAAGGTAATTTGATGCCGCGGTTTTTCTTTCAACTGGGCGCAAAACAAAAAATAAGCAAATATATATACAAATTGTTTTAGCAGTCCATGTACACTGGCAGCAAAATAATGAGAGGAACAAGTGGCGATAATGTTTATGCCAATAAACAATAAAATCAAGACATCAACAAAATTTGCTTTTCGCTTTTCCGTGCCTTCTCTTTGACCGCCTAACAATTCACCACTGAACCAAGTTATAAATGCTCCAATTAAAATAGCTGCCAGTCCTTGTTTGTCATTGGCAAATTGAGGTAATGACAAACATATAAATAGTACGGCCGTCAGCACAATACTAATTGATTTGAGCCTTGCTCCAATATTTTGAGCCAAAGCCGAACCTCTGAAGACATAGCTTATTTGGTTAAAGGGTGCCTTGAATGCCTTTATAATTTTGGATTCTTCAAACAGATCATTGCAGGCAGAATCGATTTTCACTAAATTAGACAAATATAGTACCTGCAACATAATAAGTATGCCGCTTACGAAGGATTTTCGCTAGATTGAATATCAATGACCATTCCCTGAATGCGATATTTGTGACCTTCAAGCTCGACTTGATTGCCAATTTTTATTTTATTACCTCTTATTACAAAGCCGTCTTTTGTTTCTTCGGCATCCCCAGAAACAGTGACATAAAAATCATGCGCAATTTCATTAGCAGGGTCTGGCATAGCAATCAATTTCTTTCCGTTAAAAAGCTTGTTTCTTTAGGAGTACTCTTTACTGCAGTAATTATTAGAGGCGGATCTATGGGCTGATTTCTTATTGTAATTGCTGATTTGTCGCCCACTTTGAAAATGTCGGTATCTCGAGTTTTCATACCTGATATATAAACTTCGATAGCCACTTTTGGATGACCTTCAATAACTTTATTTACACCAGCATGTCCGCTGCGAGCAGTGAGAAATCCCATCAAACAAAATAGCGTCACCGCTAATATACTGCTATCAATAATATTTAATTGATAAGAAGAATTAGACTTGATCACCTTAAGCTACCTCTAAAAAGTCATTTTGCCAGTAAAAATCGCGCAGTGCAATTGTATCCAAGTTTGATGCTTGACAAGTACTATGCTGGCAGTTTTATTAACGGCAATAGATCAAGCAATTCTTTTTGACTGGTAACAGCCGTGCCTGGTTTTTTCACCACTATACTGGCGGCTATACTACCAAGGGCCATTGCCTCCGGCAGAGTAGCTCCAGCAGATAATGCTAAAGCGATGGTAGCAACCACCGTATCGCCTGCCCCTGAAACGTCATAAACTTCGCTACGATTAAAAGCAGGCAAACTTAATGGTATACTGCCGCGACTAAATAAAGCCATGCCTTCTTTACCGCGGGTAATAAGTACTGATTGTGCTCCTGTTAGCAAAAGCATATCTTCACCCGCCTGCATGAGATCTCTTTCGTCCTTTATTGTGTAACCGACGGCTCGTTCTGTGTCTGGTTGATTTGGGGTTAGCAAATTGACATTTTGATAGCGCTCGAATTGATCCTGGGCATCGACAATTATCATGAGGTCTTGCGTAGCAGCGAGCTTTTTGCAGACATGAATTATTTCATCAGTAATTAAACCACCTCTATAATCAGAAAGAACTATGATCGGATATTGTTTAGATAGTGTATCTAAATTGCTAATCAGTGCGCTCTCAGTAGTTTTACTGATTGGGTCATGGCAAATACGATCTAGTCTTAGAAGCTGTTGCATGAGAGCATGCGTTTTTGACAAAATTCTTGTTTTAACGGTAGTGGGTCGACTGGGATCGACAACCAAACTATGTTTTATGCCAAGGGTATCGAAAAGCTGTTTTAGTTTTTCGGCATATTCATCCCGACCACAAACTCCAATAGCATGACAATCTCCACCTAAGGCAGTTACATTATGAGCAGTATTGGCTGCGCCACCCGGGATAAGTACGGTATCTACGTGTTCTAAAATTAGAACAGGAGCTTCTCGAGAAATCCTCTCGGGTCGCCCTTCCAACAATTCGTCAATGAGCAAATCGCCTATAACTAAAATCTTACCGCGCGAAAATTTCTCTACGCAATTCTTTAAGCGGTCTATAGAAAGTATGGGTTTACTTAGCAATTGGTTGTTGTAACCTAAATCAGGTGATTTTACGTGCTCAAGGCTTTGTCCTAGACTTTTGTGATGTTCTGCTGGTCGAAGCATGCTTAGCCCTATTTCGGTATTTTTACGGATAGATTCATTAATATTGTACCGTTTGTTATCTAATTCAGTCTGCCTATCTTGGTTTGGAATTGTTTCAGATTTATATTCTTCTAGTACTAGCTCCTCATCTGTGAAGTCGTTCTCTTCTGTTTTTGTTTGTGTATCCTGTTTATTTTTCTTGACTTTTTCTTTGCTTTCTAATTCTTTGCAGCTTACCAATTCTTTGTCTTTAATACGTTTTTCTTTAAGTGTTTCTACCATTCGTTGTAAGGTTGATTTATCCAGGTGTCTGAGATTTTCTTTAATTTCGCCTTTGAGTAACGCTGATAAAGGCGATTGTCCAAACTCTTTTGATAAGCCCTGAAGTAGAGACCTATTTATAAGACTAGTACCAAGCAAACGAAATTCAGCTGCTGTAAGGCTAAGAGCTCTTACAATAGTGGCATCAAAGATTGCTTCTAACAAGCTAATGTTAGAAGCCTTTGTTTCACTTTGTTTTAAGCCCGGAATATGCTTTTCAGATGAAATATCTTGCAAAAAACGGTCATGTAAATTTTGAGCACTGGATGGCTCAGATTCTTGCTCCGATGAGTTGCCAGTTAACCTGTCATTTGGCTCTGGAATGTTTTGATTGCTCGGATGGCTCATTGGTTTTCATTTCAAATCAGTTCTTTGGTTTTATTGCCTGGTGAAGTACTTCCAGTAAGTCGGTTGGCACTGGGAATATGATAGTAGAATTCTTTTCTGCCGCTATTTCCATCAAGGTTTGTAATTGTCTCAATTGCATAGCTCCAGGCTGGACAGCCATAATTCCTGCAGCTTGAGCAAGTTTTTCAGAAGCTTGCATTTCACCTTCTGCAGCTACTATTTTTGCTCTACGTACTCTTTCTGCTTCAGCTTGCTGAGCCATAGCTCTTTTCATCGTGTCCGGTATTGTGACATCTTTCAATTCAACAGAAAGGATCTTTATGCCCCAACCTTCTGTTTGTCTGTCTATAATTTCTTGTAACTTACTATTGATTGTCTCACGATCACTCAGTAATTCGTCCAGCTCGTGCTGTCCAATCACGCTCCTTAGGGTGGTCTGAGCAATTTGATTAATAGCTATCATTGGGTCTTGAATTTTGATTACCACTTTAAGAGGATCGGCTACTTGGAAAAAACAAACAGCAGCAGTTTTTACTGAAACATTATCTTTAGTAATAACTTCTTGGTTAGGAATATCCATAGTAGTGATGCGCAGTCCTACCCGTCTGGACGTTTGAAAAGGAACCCAAACAAATTGCAAACCTGGTCCAATTACTCCTGTCACTCTCCCCAGAGTAAAAATGACCAACCTATCGTATTCTTGAATAATGCGCATACAGATTAAGGCGTATACTACGAGCACGATTAATATCAAAAAGAATATTGTTGTCATAAGTACTACTTTTCTCCTCGGCTAATTTTTTATTCTGGCTAGCATCCACAAACAATTTTAGTTGATTTATTGGTGATTCTTAGGATTTAACCAATAATTCCCAGCAAACCCATTGTCAGACAAGCACTTGTCACTGTCATGCCCAATAAATATTATTAGTAACCAAGAGGAAGCTCTAAACTTTTGCCGAATATTCAGTACAAACACGCTAATAAGAAGAATTAAAATTCAAATTTATCATTTGTATCTAGATGAGTACCATTTGACCAATCTTGAGCTGCTAGTCTAGATTTATTTAAAGGTTGTACTTCCTTGATTTTTAACCAAGTATTTTCTGCACAGCAAACGAAGAGCTCTTTTTTGATTAGAACTATTCTTCCGAGCTGATCGGTATTCTTTGGTAAAAGCGCTAATTTATCTTGATTTACAGGCTCTGTGCGCCATATTTTTAGAGGATCACCGCGAAAAATTGTAAAAGCAAGCGGCCAGGGTATCAAGCCTCGCACTAAATTATGGATATTATTAGCCGATTTGGACCAATCAATTTTTCCCATTGTTTTGGTTAAAATTGGTGCATAAGTTGCGTTCTTGTCGTCCTGCGGTTGGCACTCAAGTGTACCAGTCATTAATTGTTCGATTGTTTTGACAGTTAACTTTGCTCCGCGCTCGGCCATTATTTTAGCTAATTCTTGCGAATTAATATTACGATCCAGAGGTATTTCTTCTTGCAAGAGAACTGGTCCTGTATCTAAGCCAGCTTCGGTAAACATTGTGCTGATACCAGTTTTGGTATCACCGTTGATAATAGCCCAATTAATAGGTGCTGCTCCCCTATAATTGGGTAACAAGGAAGCATGCAAATTGATTACACCATGTTTAGGTATGGTCAGAACCTCTTTCCTAAGTATTTGACCAAATGCCACCATTACTATGAAATCAGGTGCAAACAACCGCAAAGATCGCACGACCTCGGGAGCTTTGCTTAGCTTCTCAGGCTGAAAGACAGGAATCGCATGTTTTTGGCACAACAGCTTCACTGGGGGGGCGTGCAATTTATGTCCACGACCAGAGGGTCTATCGGGCTGAGTAACTGCAGCTAGGACATTCATGTCCTTATGTGCTATTAAAGCCTCCAAGACAGGAATAGCTATATCGGGCGTGCCAAAGAAAACTAATTGCAATTTTGCCGTACCATCTTTTATACTCAATTGATTCTCAATCATTCGTTCGCATAAAGCGAATTTCTGAATTTTTACTTTTCCAGTGTAATGTGAATGATATGGTCGAAATTGACGCAGTGTTTTTCATCAAGCATAATATACGTAAGCCTATTGCTTTGATCAAAAACAATATTTGTCAGAAGTCCTGAGAATGTGCCATCTTCAGTGGTTCTAACGGCAACCTTTTCTCCCACCCATTGACGTAAAAATAATCGTTCTTTGTTGTTAACATTACTCATCTGCGTGATCTACCTCCACTTACTAATATTCCACTTCTTCCGGTTGAATTCGTCTTAAAATTGCTAATAGGCGTTCAGAATCTGTTTTGAACAATTGGGCTAATGCTTGACCTGCCTTAAGTAAAAACTCTCGATTTCTATTATGGATCAAAAAGCTTCTCTTATTGCAGCAGCTATTAACTCATCACTAGCAAATATATTAACTTCAGATAGCAATCGCAGAAAATCGAAAGTCTCTACTACTTTTTCTAAATCATCCTTAGTAGCGGGATAAACGAATTCATGCAAATCAGGTGGCTGTGGTGGTAAATAACCGAAACCTTTTTTATTACGTATGAACCCTATCAATAAGGCATGAATATTGGTTTGTAAGAGCGAAAAAATTTGTGGCTGTTCCTTTTGCAATTGCTCCCTTGTCATCCCGAATGCAATAGTCTTATGAACGTTATCCATTGGGGTAGTGGTAATATCATAAACAATACCCAAATATTTTATGTCATATGTTTGCGATTCGATGCATACGAAGCTACCGAAACGTGGTCTTGGTGCATTTTCATTTTGCTGAGACTTTTGGGAACATTCGGCCACTATTTTAGTGATAGAAGAAGAGGTAATTTCGGCTACTGCTTGCACTTATTTTAGTCCGTAGGGGGTGTTTCTTTATTAGGTGCGAAATTTTCGCGACTAGTATCTTCGTTATAGTTGCTATCAACTTGTTTGGCCATTGAAAGACTGATACTGGTATTATTATCCTCAGTAAGCATTATACTCAGCTCAATATTAGCCTTAGAGCCGGTGATGCTTATCAATTTTGGCTGCTCTTGTTGATTTACAATTTTCCAATTCTCACTTTTTAGTTTTTCCTTATACCATTTACTAACAGCTTCCATTGGACTTTTTGAACTGAGCATCAAAAATTTAGACTGTTCATCGTTCTCACCCTCCGCGGACACAGAACCAGATGTAGTGGCATCAGGATAGATGTAATTTTGAAAATCAGGAGAAATTGCCGATGTGCCTTGCGAAAACGTTTGGGTCATGCCAGCCGACTTAAAGCTAACTTCTTTAGGATTGTTACAAGAACAAAGTAATATTGCCGGAAAAGCAAGTCTAAAAAACTTCATAGCTATTGATGGATAACGCATTTTGACCATAAACAATTTCGTATCAAAGCCTTATTGATGGGTTTATTGTAACCGCTATTTTGCCAGACTCAAATGTTAGTCTAAACGAGTCTTAAACAAGAGATGCAGAGAGCTAGAGATAATTTGCACAAAAGGTTAAAATAAACGAGTAAATTATCGTGGCGGCATAGCCAAGTGGTAAGGCAGAGGTCTGCAAAACCTCCATTCCCCAGTTCAAATCTGGGTGCCGCCTTAGTATTTTCCTTATGTGTAAGTGCTTAAAAACAGCCTATATATGAGTTAAAATGTAAAATCGATTGACCTCGTGGGCGGTTGGCGCAGTGGTAGCGCACCACTTTGACATAGTGGGGGTCACAGGTTCAAGTCCTGTACCGCCCAAATTTTATAGATTAAAAATGGATAAGAAATTGAATCCAGTGCGATAAGTGGAGATCAGAGCTTGTTTTAGAATACTGCTAGGGAGACTGGATGAGGTTTAGAATTTATGCGTTCTTTTCAGTACTATGTATTACTTTATTAGTTGCGTGCTCAACTATGAAGAGCCCCAGCCAGCGCTTGGCTTCGTCTTCACAAGCAAAATCTTTAAGCGCACAACCGGGCTATAAGTTTGCGACATTTTGCGATGAATATATTGTTGAAATTCCAGAAAAGCTTGAAGCAGGAGAAGGCAGCCAATTAATTGTTGCTGGGCCAACAGACGCTGATGGTAATGTTGCAACCCTAGAAATTGCTCTTTCTTCAACTCCAAGTGATAAGTACAAAGATATCGACTCCTGCACAAAATATTTATCACAAGGCATGCAGAATCCGCAGATTTCTCCTGCACAGACTGTGATGATTAACGGGATGGCGTTCGATAAAGTATCTATTACTGGCAGTGCACCCCCTAAAGACAATGGCGTTGCTAAACCTTACTCTGCTGGCATATTGTGGGGAAAAAAGCCACCGGATGGCGCTGGCGCTAGTGTTGTTGTTATAACGTGGGGACCAGATGAATCATGCAACGCTGGTATTTGGGAAAAAATTGCCACAACCTTTCGCAAAAAATAGAATTTCGGAAATTTAGTATTTTCGCTTCCCCGACTACATTACTCGTGCTAATGGAAGCGGTTCGGCCCGAAGGCATAGTATCCAGAACGGTCGTCATGAACGCATGCATCTAACTCTCAAAAGAAGCTACCAGACCAGCTGGTGCTAATATCTTTCAACAACAAGCCAAGTTCGACGCCTTCATTGAGGAATTTAATAATGAAAGGCCTCATGAGGCTCTCAACATGAAATATCCTACCGAAATCTACACTGCTTCCCCCAGAATATATCAAGGTATTTCAGACCCAGATTATCCTTTTCACGACCAAACTGTAAATGTCACAGTTTGTGGTCGTATTTGCATTTATCGTAAAAAAATCAATCTCAGCAAAAGTCTTGCAGGACAAGCAGTCGGAATTAAGGAGGTAGACGATGGTATTTGGTTAGTCAGTTTTATGAAATATGATCTTGGTTATATTGATTTAGAGGAAAAAACTTTGCAACCCCTACAAAATCCTTTTGGTTTTAAAGTGTAAACTATGTGTCCGGAACAAACTGTATACTATGTGTCGGAACGCACATTTGTTACCTATCTCTCCGGCCGGTCAATAAGGGTTTTTAGGGGTTACCTGAAAGCCCTTTTATCGTTTGCGGTTATATAATTTTGGGAAGATTAAATGCATGCTTGAACCAAGGAGCAATACAGAATATGAAGAGCATTTTACTAAAAATCCTAATCGCACTATTCGTCTGCGGCTCTTTGGTCATCATTGTTGTTCTTCTGTTGGAGAAGCAGAACGAAGAAAGTGCTGAAACTATGAAGGTGCAAACGATCAATACATTACAATACGAATTCAAGGAAGGAAATCCGAGTTTGAACTTTATAGACAGAGCAAGACAATTGGAAGCAACCAGGATTCTTGTGACCACTGCTCATGGCACGGAGACTGCCGGGTACCCTGATGATTCCAATGATTTTGCCAAAATCAATACTTAAGTACAAATCTCAGCAAGATGGTTTTGTTCAAGCTTCATTCAGAAAGCGCTTGCATCCATATGTCTTTGAAATCTATTTTAAACATGGAAAAGTGATTCGGACTGGGACCAGCAGCATAGGCTGCGGAACAAAATGAATAGAAAAGGGAGTCCCTTAGCGGTTGATGCAGTGGTAGCGCAGCACTTTGACATAGTGGGGATCACAGATTCAAGTTCTGTACCGCCCAAATTTTTGGTCAATTATTATGTTTTCAAGATTTCTTTGAATGCCTTCAGACTGAACTCATAGATTCTAGTATCATCGAAAACGTTCCGAAGTTTAAATGGCTATGCCCCACTGCGGTGGGAAATATGGTATCTTGCAACTTAAAATTTATAACAGCCAACTTACAATACTCACAAAGTCAGCAATGTCGTGGTTGAAAACAAACTAACAATTCTATCGTTCATCAGTCCTTTGCTCTGCATTCTATTACTTATAGCGCATTTGCAGCAGAATTGTGCGGGAGCTACGCCCAATAATAGTACTCCTGACGAGCAAATCTTTAGAAAACCGACCATTTATGAAATTCCTAATGATAACGGCCAAAAGAATTAAAAGCGAAAGTCAGGAAATTATTTGCTAGTCAGCAGCTGGATGGATTAGAGAAAGTTGCTCAGCAATTGCGAGATAGCAAGACAGCATGTCCTGACGGATCCTGGCAACTGAGACGCTTTTATGAAGTTCTTTGTGCTGCCGATGAAAGAGACGATGCTTCATTCAATTGGAATGAATTGTTTGACAAGCTTCAACTATGGACTAAGAAAAAGCCCTTATCCCTTACACCTAGAATTGCGTACGCTAAAGCCCTAAAAAATTATGCATGGAAAGCACGAGGTAGTGGCTGGGCTGATTCTGTAAGTAGTGAAGGCTGGAAGAACTTCCAAGCTCGGCTTAAGCTGCCCATCAAGTGATTAACGATGCTAAAACAATTAAGGCAAACAATCCTGAACTACTTGCTACTTTGCTTGGGGGAATATTCCTTGGTGAAGGAGTAGATAAGCGGACATACAACGCAGTTTTTGATCAAGCAATTAAGCACGAGCCAACATTCTATAATTATTACTTCAAGAAAGCACTGTTTCTCCAACCTAGATGGCATGGCGATGAGGGTGAATGGCAGGCTTTTGCCAAGAGTATGGCAGACAAATTAGGCGGGGAAGAAGGTGACATATTATACGCTAGAATAATTTGGTCAGTAAACTACCTGACTGCTAATATTTTAAAAGAACCCTATGTAAATAAGGACAGGGTGTTGCGAGGCTTTCGGCTTTTGGAAAAAAGATACCCAGAGTCATTATGGGTATTGAGCGCAGAATGCCTGATGAATATTAAAGCGGATTCAACCTCGGTAGCGATTTTGCTCATGGAGAAACTAAAAAACCGAGTGGATATCAAAGTATGGAAAACAGTAGATTATTTTGATAAAACTCAGAAATGGCTTATTGAGCTTAAACATTACAATCAGACCTATAAAATTCCAAAGGACTAAAAATTGAACCTTAGATAGGAACTATTCAGTCTCAACTGCCTTTAGTAAGCTAAACTCTTTAATCTCTTTAGTAGAGTGTCGAAAAGTAAAAGCCCTCAGACCTCCAATGATCGCCCCAGCCAATAGTCCACCCAAAAATATATGCGAGCTGCTCGAAAATAATAGACCGATGCGGCCACCTATAATTGATCCCACTATGATTGCGGCAATATACTTTTCTTCGAGCGATCGCACATTACAAAATACATAGATTCCGCCCAATACAATTCCTAATGCTGTACCAAAGTGGGCAGCACCAAGAAAAGTGAAATTGTACCAGTTGATAAAATTATCGACGCTAAAATAGTATTTATTGCTATGAGAATCGAATAAGTGTTCAGGTAGATTTGTTAGGTGTGGTATCAGTGGCACACCAGAACCGTAATTTCGCATCCAATCGAGCAAATCCCAAACTATGGCCATAATTAGTGCAAAGAGCAATGGTATCAGCACCGATCTGAGCACCACAGGAATCAAATGTTTAGGTAAATATCTCATTTGATACTTTCTCTCGATTGCTTGAATAATTGCTGGGTTTCCAAATTATCCGGACTGTTTTGCAAAACAAAGGCTGCCAACTTCCCTGCTTTGTCTAGAAGACCGTATTCTTTATATAGTTTTATACATTTTAAATACACTGTCATATTATCGGTTCTGCATTTAACGGCTCTATCTAACATTACCTCGGATAGAGCGACTTTGTCTTCTCTGCGATAGATTTTTGCAAGATCTAGATAGGCGCCGGTTTGATAGGGAGATAAACGAATACATTGATTGAGCAGTCTTTCGGCTTCTAAGAAGTTTCCATCTTCGATATATAATTCTGCCAGCCCAATTTTTGATTCGACCAGATCAGGCTTGTAAAAAAGAGCCTTGTGCCAGTAACGCTCAGCCTCATGTTTATTATGCAATTTGTATTCGCTCCAAGCTAATCTGTCCCAAGCCATGGCAAATCCAGGATCGGCTTTGGTTGCAGACTGCAAATGGCGGGCTGCCATGCCATAATTAGTAAGTTTAAATTCTTTCATACCCACAGTATATTCGTAGGCAACAGTTGTTTTTCGGAGAATGAAAGCAGTGAGTCCAATCAAAATAATGAGCGATAGAGCAATCCGCATAATCGCTGCGCGCTTGTATATTTTGCGAAAACTATTTTGATCCTCGAGTTTGAATAAGGCGAAGCCAGGCGCGTTAGGTATAAAGCCTTTAGCTCGCTGAGAAACATATGTCGTCAATAATCCAAACTCAACAGGGGAAAATAAAAAGAGGGTACCACTGAGGGTATCAGAGAGTTTTTTCCATTTCGTACATACAATGTCAGCTTATAGACAGGCTTTTTCAAGAAACACAAACTAGCAAAGAAGTTCTGTTCATCCATGGCGATAGCCTCAATTGCATCCCAGCGCAAAAGCTGGCCAGATCTCCATAATCTTATTCCTTGTTTTGAAATGGAGATCGGTCCGCTCATTGATTGTACAAGCAAGATGGCTACTAAAAAGCCGGTGAACCATAAAATAGCCGCCGTAAACCATATACCTAAAAGCCTAATTATCCATACCATTGGAGTGTTCACAGCGGCTGTAAAGGCAATCGCATCAGGAAGCGATAATAGTGTGGCAATTACAATTGCGCTGCCTGCAGCTAATCTAGTCAGGGCGGCAGGATTAGCGTGTAACTTAAAAATATCTGGTGTTAATTGCATTTTGTCCCATTCCCAATGTACGTTTGTGCAAAGATCAACTCACAAGTATTGATCGAAGCTTCGCTTCGCGTAATTTCCAAATCACCCGGTCTATTAGTATGTGGTGGAATTGCATGGTGGTAAATATTGTGGCGAAGGCTATTGTGTAATCAAAACCAAATTGAGCTAAGACATTCGGCACACCTACGTAAGTAAAAATTGCGGCCATCAATAAAAATGCCAGATAATGTTGCGCTCTTCCAGTTCTCAACATGGACATACCAGAAAGATTGGTAGATGAAATTGGCGATGGCTGTTCTTTCATGTAATGCGCTAAGCTAACAATAAGGTACTGACTGCCATGAAAGAAAGCTGGCACATAGAGCCAAAGTATACCAGTCATCTTTGAGCCAAACATAAAAATGGAAACACCGGTTATTGTGAGAAACAGTGCCGGTAACGGCATCCAGCGTTTATCAGAGAGTCCTTTGCTTATAATTATTGCTATGAATCCAAGCGTAGTAAAAATAACTAGAGCAATAACAACAAATAAAATCCAAGCAGGTAACGGGCCCCAGAATGGCAATTTTTGACCAAGAAAAATTTCCTCACTTTGGGTAGGATAAGTGAATTGTCTCAAGATGGCATATAGCATGGTGGCATTCATTAATAAAGCAAGGCATTGTTTCTCGAAATTAGCCAACAAATAGTTTCTTTTGTAGCAATATAAAAGGATGATCCCGTATGTTTGCGCTGTGAAGTGTTGTGAAACTATCAATAAATAAATCTTGGCATAAATGGGCACAAGTGAATGAATGAAAAGTCCGCCCAGTGCGAGCGCAGCAAAACCAAGAGCCGCCCAATGGGTGTACATCGAGAATCTTAAGCGGGTTTGATCATCTCTATAAACACGAACAAGGGTAGCCATGGTATGAGTCTCACTAAACAAAATTGTACCGAGTCCAGCAATGACAATAAATGTTTGCGCTATTCCTTTGCTGGCAGTGCTGCCAAATACAAAATAGTGCAGTATAAATAAAATCCAGGCCATTCCTCCACAACAAAAGAGCATATCTGCCACTGGGTTAAGAATCCATGGGTATTGCGCAGTGGCTCTATTTTTTTCAAGCAAAGGAATAATTGACTGCCTAAATTCGCCAGACATTGGGCCAATAAAAAGGGCCATCTGTTATTTCAACGCTTGCTGACACGGCCAGTCCTCAAGAAAATATGTCCGCATCCCGCGCGGCGGTAACAATGGAATTGACGAAATTCGGAACACCTAAGGCGAGCAAAATTATAACCGGTGCCAAGATGGTGAATAGCAGCTGCTTTTTTGTCCCGGCCTTTATACAGTTTCTGGCGATTACAAGAATAACCACACCGATTAATACGCCGATGATTTGAGTGCCGTTAGCAACTATGTTAAACACTGCTTCTATGCAAGCAAAACTGTTGACCCGTACTGTGTTAGCCACGTTAACACTTTTAACGAATTCTTGTTGATCGATCTTAGTGGGCGCTACCTTTGGTCTGAGCACTTGATACTGCTTATTACCCGCAGGAACAGTTAGTAAATTACTGTCACTATACTGCGCTAGGCTTGCATTTGAGAAAAACAATCCCAGAGCCATACACAAAGAAATGAGTGCTAACCTAAGCATAAATCCTCCTGGCACGAAGCAGCTTTCATCAAATCAAAGATGCACTGTTTGGGGGCATCAATAATCAAAAGTATGTATTGTTTAGTAAGTTGTAAGGGGTAGTCAAGTATCATTTTCAATATTGCAATTATCGGCAGAAATTGTCAAGTTAAATGGCCACTAGCCGGGTGCTAGTCAAACTGTTTCAAACGGAATAGTCCCCATACTGAGTTGTTTTTACACAGCGTTAATTACGCTATTCAATCACTGACCATTAATCTTTCCGCTAATGCTGCTCAGAAGCTGGATGTAACCATGATTAAAAGTGAGCATTTTGGGAACATGATGATAGCAATCCTGCAACAAAAAGTTTGTTTGAATGAATAATTTATGGCTGGCAAATTTAAATCATAAAGCGATGTTTCTGGTAAAAAGCATCGCTATCTGTACAGCAATTATTGTGCTAAGTAATGTTCCTTTGCCATTAAGGGCAGCTGAGCAAAATTTTGACATAAACAGCGATTGGGAAATGGATCGCCGTTATGATTGGGTGATTAATATAAAAGTTATTGATAGCAATTATTTAGGCTATCCTGGATCCAAATTAAAATCTTTAACCAAATTGGCCGTAAGTTATAGGCTTAATCCACGCTTTGGCGAAGAGGCAGGAAAGTTCGTTAAGTATGAAGACCTCTGGTATCACGATGGACACGCAATTGGCTGTCGTCGCCTAAATGAATTAGACATACCAGCCACCTATGAGGGAGCCATCAGAATAATACCATCAACTGCGGCTTCTAGCAATAGTGGTGCCATATCTGGTGGCATTGTCAGATTGCTGTTGGATATAGGATTAAAAAATTGTGTGCTCAACGCTGTATTTATCCCTAGAGATGCATATGGCACAATAATCAACGATTTGACTCGCTTTAATTTTTCTAGCACTGTTCAGGTAGGCACAACTCCAATAAAGATTCCTCTTTATTCCAATCCCTTATATACAAATCCGGTGACTTTTACAGACACTCTGTATTTTTGCCAACAATAGCTTATTCATTTTTTAGATTAAATATGCTCGTTTAGTCTTGCTTGTATGAGGGCGCAGTAGAATATCATGGCCTCCTGCTCGGATGAATTAGTTTCATGAGTACTGACTGTACAAACGTGCTTATAGCCATCTTGAGCGGTAAGCCCTAATTAATCCAATGTAATAAGTAATTTCAATATCTATAGGAAGTATGCTTGCTACTCGTCCATATAGAATTTTTTGGTAATTGGATCGCGACCATAATTTTCCCAAAGAGTTCTTGCTTTAACAGTGCAACTAAAAGGTTTGGTCAATCCCGCTATATCGAGATTTGAACCATGAATTATTACAAGAGGACTGAATTGGATAAGAGAATCCATCTCAAGCTCATATTTGCAAGGAAATTTTTTACCATTAGGCAACCACTCAGGTGGTATTGGATTTCCCTCGGCAATAGTAAAAATCTCATAAGGGGGATTGGTCATCGAGATAATCAACATCAGTTCAGTCGATTGTAGCTCTACACCGCCCAGCCTGGCTAGTTGTGTACCTAACATCGCATCCGTATTTAATAGATTAACCGCTTGGCTAAAAGTTTTGCATTGAGCTAAACGTCTTGTTTGCGTGTTGATAATTTCTTCAGTAAGTATCCAGTGTAAGGGCAAAATACCAAGGTCAAGCAATGGAATCATAATCCCTATAATTAATAACACGAACGCAGCAGAAAATTCGGCTATCTGAGAGCCATGTGGTTTACGCAGCAAAGATATTGGCTTAGATAGCATAGTCAATACACTAATAGTTCGACCAATCTAAATGTGCCCAATTAAATAACAAATATCCTGCTAAGTCCTGCTTGAGCCACGATTAAATATACTGTCACTGGGTAAATTGAAAGTACTTCTTTTATTGTGCTGAAGTATGAAAATAGTTCCATAAGTTGTGCTACAACCGAATGGCTGATAACAAAGTGGTGACTGACCGTATAAATAAAGGTAATATGCTGCTCTTAGCTAGTCTAGGAGTAGGATTGGTTATTCTTGTCATTGCTGTTGGTCTGGGTTTTTTTATAATACTTTCAGAACAAAAACTAGCGCAAACACAATGTGATGACCTCGCTATAGATTTAGCTAAATCTATAAATGCTCAAAATCGTATTGGTCAAATGAATGAGACTGTAGAACATACACGAGAATTGGTGTATTTGTCCCGCCAAAATCTTAATACGGCTAATGATTCTATGCCAACCTATACAAGTTTGGCCGAGTTACTGTTAAATGAATCCATTGAGGCTGCCATCATAGTCGAGAAAGAAAGATGTAATCAAATTGATCTTGCTGTAAGCAATTGCCGGGAAACTATAAAACAATTGCGCCTGGCTAGAACTAATACCGGCAGTCGATTACTGCCTTGGTTTATTGAAGATCAATTGTATATTAACACTGTACAATTTGTAGCGAGCAATAGCTTGTCCAATATTACAAGCCCTGCAGTAATAAAAGATTTGTACAAGTTTGATTTGGAAAAACACTATATTGAAAAAAACAGTAAACTTTATTGCGGTAATATTAATGCTAAGCTTCCCTCTCCAGACTCCAAATTAAATTTTTATTTCTCCACTTTGCCTGCCTGCATCGAAAATACAATAAGTCCCGTTCGCTTAGCCAATCAAGATGATTTTATATCAACCGCAGTAATCTTTGATGATAAGGACGAGCGGAAATTTACTAAGCCTGAACAATTACCCGAAGGTGTACGAATTTCAGGCAATATGATTATTCGCACCAATAACAAAGGAGACAACTTAAACATCGCGGCTAGTTCTACAGCTACAGCCCCGGGATCTACTACTAAACTCCCGTAAGAACCTAGTATTTCGCCACACTGTGCTTATTTATATGTCTATTTTATTTTGCCTCATTATCCTGGAGTTATTAAGGTGATACCAAAACAGCGATCCAAGAATGGCACCTCGATTATTGAATTATGTTGTGTGATTTTGTTTGCCATACCAGTTTTACTCATAGCTTTTGATTTTATGATGCTTGCTATTGGTTCACAATTTAATAATAAAATTTGCCGAGAAGCAGCTCGTTTAGCGGCTAGTGGTGATCCTCGCTTGGCTGAATCAAAAGCAATTTCTGTTATTTCAGAAGCGAATGGAAAAAAAAGTGGTATCATTGCTGATCTGCGTTTGGTTGCGGTAAAAAACACAGCTAATGCTGCTGATATGAAGGTAGCTCAGCTAAATGGCGGTACGTTTGTGGGCACAGTTACAGTCAACACTGCTGTATCTGTAAAATCGCTCGTAGTGCATTGGTTTTCTCCCGGCCAACATTATTTAACTCTTCAATGTAAGCAAAGCTTTCCGTATACTTATGTTTTTCCTGACACAATACAAAATAAAGAATAGCCATCTCTTGTGGCAATGTTTGATTTATTAAGATATAGTCTCAGTCTGATGACAGAGGTAATTATCTGTTGATTATACAATTTCCTTCGGGTAGCACCTGGTGCTGTTTATTACCTATAGGAAGTTTTAGCATGTGCAGATTTTGTGATACCAAATATAATGCTAAGATACCAAAGCAAAAAAGTGAATTAGATTTGTTATGGATTTGCTGCTAAAACAACTTATGATAACCAGTTTATCAATATTGTGTAAACAGATCATCGCGTGTTGTCAGTTAAGTGCATTTTATTCTGAAGTAGCAAGATTCTGAGTATCAGCAGTTATCCTGCGCTCGAATTGGGTTATCATATAGCAGTAAAATCACAAACGTCGAAATGAGCCGGGGCAAGCTACGGCAATTGTTTTAATGGGTAGCAAGTTATTGTGACAAATTTGAGCAACTTTCTAAAGTCCGGTCATCTACCTACGCTCTTCTCCGCATTTCTCTATTTCGATTTCTGTTTTGCTGTTTGGGTTTTGAACGGAGTAATGGGTCCGTTTATTACCGAATCTTTTAAACTTACTCCGGCACAAACTGGCTTCATGATTTCGGTGCCCATCTTAGCTGGCGCTCTCTTGCGTTTCCCACTAGGTGTGTTTTCTCAATACATTGGACGAAAGAACGCAGCCATAGTTGAAATGGTAACTATTCTTATAGCGTGTCTTTATGGTTTCTTCTTTATTAATACATTTTCGGATGTATTGGCTATGGGTGTTTTATTAGGAATCGCCGGTGCTAGTTTTGGTGTTGCCCTATCACTTGGTTCCGGCTGGTTTTCCGAAGAGCATAAAGGTTTGGCTATGGGCATTGCTGGTGCGGGTAATAGCGGCACAGCGCTTGCAGCATTGCTAGCACCCCCTTTAGCAACTATATATGGCTGGCGATCGGTATATGGTTTTGCAGCCGTAATGATGTTGTTGCCGCTTATTGTAATGATTGTTTTTGCCAAAGAGCCACCCGACCGTGGACGCCAGACTATTAATGAACACCTAAAATGTCTTTGGCAGGTTGATGGCTGGGTTTTCAATCTCATTTATATAGTGACGTTTGGTGGCTTTATCGGCCTGAGCAGCTTCCTGCCAACATTTTTTTATGGTCAATTTCATGTCACCAAGATTGAAGCAGGGCAACTGACAGTTCTCGCCACTTTAATTGGCAGCGGTACCCGCGTGCTTGGGGGATATTTAGCTGATCGCTTGGGCGGTATCAGTACTCTAACAGCAGTTCTTGTGGCGGCGATTGCCACTTTAATGGCATTCTCTTTTGGACCCTCCTTAATTGTAACCACCATTCTTTTTATGTTTTGTTTTGCCGCTCTTGGTGCTGGTAATGGGGCACTATTTCAATTAGTTCCGCTCAGATGGCCTTTGGCCACTGCTGTAGCTGGCAGTATGATTGGCGAGATTGGAGCGCTAGGCGGCTCACTCATACCCAATGTGATGGGGCAATCAAAACAACTCACTGGCTCGTTTACCATCGGCTTTGTGCTTTGTGCATTAATGGCTGCTTTCGTATTGATAGTATTAATGGTTGTGCAGCGAAAATGGACACAGACTTGGATTGGTAAGGGTGGCAAGGCGCTGACTAATACAACTAAACAAAAATCTTTGGTATCAAGTGGCCGCATTGACTAAAAAAGTAATCTTGCAGACGCTCTAGAAAATACTACTTAAGCAATGCTGCTTACTTGTCCTTTGGTAAGAACAGCTAATTGTTCTGGTGTCAGGCAGAAAACGGCAAAGGGGCTGCCGGCAGCTGCCCAGATCTCTTTGAGTGCTAATAAATCCTGGTCTATAACAATAAATTCGATTTTTTCTTTGTGACCTATCGGTGGAATACCGCCTATAGCAAAACCAGTCTTTTCAAAAACAAAGTCAGCATCAGCCTTTTTAATAGGATGACCGATAAGAGCGCTGACTTTCTTTTCATCTACTCTATTAGTACCGCTGGCGATAACCAAAACAGCTTCACCTGTATCAGCAGTCTTGAAAATAAGAGATTTAGCAATTTGCTTCACTTCGCAACCGATGGACGCAGCTGCTTCAACGGCGGTTCTAGTTGATTCCGCCATTTTTACCACTTTAAGTTCAACGCCAGCGTCGCTAAGCGCTTCTTGTACTTTTCGGGCACTACCACTCAGCGATTGCAGCATCTTATTTATTTACTCCACTGACTACTTTTTGATAATGGTCTCAGCGATGTTATTTGGCACTTCTTCGTAATGTTGGAATTCCATTACGAAAGTACCTTGACCTTTAGTCTTATTGCGAATATCGGTGGCGTAGCCAAACATCTCGGACAAAGGAACAAGCGCTTTCACTTTCGAGAGGCGATCAATTGTTTCCATACCTTCTATACGTCCACGACGGCTGGATATGTCACCGATAGCGTCTCCCATGAATTCTTCTGGCACTTCTACTTCCACTTTCATAACAGGCTCCAGCAATACTGGCTTACCTTTCATGAATCCTTCTTTAAAGGCCATGGAGCCAGCTATTTTAAACGCCATTTCAGAAGAGTCAACATCGTGGTATGAACCAAATACGAGTGTAGCCTTAATATCGATTACTGGATAACCAGCTAACACTCCGCCTTGCAAGGCTTCAGTAATACCGTCCTCAACAGCAGGTATGTATTCTTTTGGAATGACACCGCCGACGATTTTGTTAACGAATTCAAAGCCTTTGCCAGGTTCTTGTGGTTCTAACTCGATTACCACATGACCGTATTGACCACGACCCCCTGATTGACGAATGAATTTACCTTCTTGTTTAACCTTACTGCGCATGGTTTCACGGTAGGCAACTTGAGGCTTACCTACGTTCGCCTCTACTTTAAATTCGCGCAAAAGTCGGTCAACAATAATTTCTAAGTGCAATTCACCCATACCAGCAATAATGGTTTGACTGGTTTCCGGATCAATACGTACTTTAAAAGTTGGGTCTTCTTCGGCTAATCTACCTAATGAAACTCCAAGTTTTTCTGAGTCGGCCTTAGTCTTAGGTTCAATAGCCACAGAAATAACTGGGTCTGGGAAATTCATTCTTTCAAGAATAATCGGAGCATCTTCAGCACACAAAGTATCACCAGTGGTGGTGTCTTTTAATCCAACAGCAGCCACGATATCACCAGCGTAGGCTTCTGATACATCTGTTCTTTGGTCTGCTTGCAATTGCACCAAACGACTTATACGTTCACGCTTATCTTTGGTGCTATTCATAACATAAGAACCAGCAGTTAATTTGCCGCTGTATATTCGTAAGAAAGTTAGTCTGCCCACGAATGGATCTGTCATTACTTTAAAAGCAAGAGCAGAAAAGGGCTCGTTCTCATCACAACGTCTTTGTTTTTCTTCGCCGTCAGGATCCAGTCCTGTAACAGATTCGACTTCAACCGGTGACGGCAAATACTCAATGATGGCATCTAATAAAGGTTGTATGCCTTTATTTTTGAAAGCAGAAGCACAGAGCACAGGAATAATTTTGTTTTCGCAAACTGCCCTTCGCAAGGCATGTTTCATTTCAGCAACGGTAATTTCTTGACCTTCCAAATATTTATGCATCAAAGCGTCATCAGTTTCAACAATCGCTTCTTCTAATTCTTTGCGATATTTTTCAGCTGATTCTTTCATCTCAGCAGGTATATCTACTTCTTTGATGCTTTTTCCGAGCGGATCATTTTCTTCGTACAAATAAGCTTTACGCTCAATTAAGTCAACCAAGCCTAAAAATTCTGACTCAGCTCCAATAGGCAATTGAATTGCATGAGCATTGGCTTTGACTGGTATGTACACCAGTTAATAATTCTTTGGTTTGTTTCAATACTCGGTAAAAGTCAGCACCTTGACGGTCCATTTTATTGACCAGAATTAGACGAGGTACTTTATAACGATTGGCTTGTTTCCATACAGTATTCGTTTGTGGTTGCACACCAGCTACAGCACAAAGAACAATGACTACGCCATCTAGCACACGCATCGAACGTTCTACTTCTACTGTGAAATCGACGTGTCCTGGTGTATCAATTAAGTTAATGCGCTTACCCTTCCATTGGCTGGTAATAGCAGCAGCTGTAATAGTGATACCGCGCTCTTTTTCTTGAGCCATCCAGTCGGTAACAGACGTGCCTTCGTGCACTTCGCCCATACGGTGAATTAAACCTGAATAGAAAAGAATACGCTCGGTAACTGTAGTTTTGCCAGCGTCAATATGGGCTGCAATACCCATATTTCTAATCTCTTCTAAAGGTACACTCCGATTGCTCACTTTATTTTCGTTCCTTTGTTCGCTTTTCTTGTTTTCGTCAGGGCGAGTCAACATTTCCATAGGTTCATTTCCCACTTATTCTGATAATTACATATTAATGCTGGACAGTGCAAATATTGGATTAATAGCGATAATGGGCAAAAGCTTTATTTGCTTCAGCCATTTTATGAGTTTCATCCTTTTTACGTACAGAAGCTCCGGCACCATTTGAAGCATCTAATAATTCACCTGAAAGTCTTTCAGCAAACGTACGGCCTGGACGCTTGCGGCTGTTTGTTATTAACCACTGAGCTGCCAATGCTGCACCACGTGATTGCTTTACTTCTATAGGTACTTGATAAGTAGAACCACCGACACGTCTAGCTTTTACTTCAAGTAAGGGCGTGACATTTCTTACTGCTTTATTGAATACGTCGAGGGGATCTTGCTGTTTTGTACGTTCTTTAACCAAATCCAGGGCTTCATAAAAAGCTTTCTGAGCAACGCTCTTTTTGCCACGTTGCATCATACGATTTATAAAACGCTGTACCAACTGGCTATTGAAGATAGGGTCTGGATTAGGTACGCGTTTTTCAATTACATTTCTTCGGGGCATGACAAATTCCTTTGATTCTTGCTATTTTTTTAGATTCTACTTTTTGGCTGCTGGTTTAGTTGAGGCACCGGCTTTTCCTGTTCCGCCTTCTTTGGGTCGCTTTGCGCCGTATTTAGAGCTGATTGCATTCTGTCTTTTACACCAGCGGTATCAAGACTGCCACGGATAATGTGATAACGAACACCGGGCAAATCTTTTACTCGCCCACCTCTTACCAAAACGACAGAGTGTTCTTGTAAGTTATGTCCCACGCCTGGGATATAGGCAGTGATTTCGGCGCCATTGGTAAGACGTACACGTGCAATTTTGCGTAAAGCAGAATTAGGCTTTTTGGGTGTTTGTGTCTTTACTTGAGTACAAACCCCCCGACGTTGAGGACAAGACTTAAGAGCTGGAGACTTTGTTTTGTAAGTCGTTTTAGCTCTTTCTCGACGGATAAGCTGATTAATTGTAGGCAATTTAAACTCCCAGATGAAACTCAACGGCGAAACTAGTGCCTTTGCTATATTAACTGATAAAAGCATTAGCACAAATAAAGAGAATTGCTATCATAACTAGCTGCCAGGATGACTGTCAACGTAAAGCAGGCTTATGCAAATGGATATTGCAATCTTAATGATTTATTCGTATTGATGGGAATAGCCACTATTAATCGAATGGTACCTGGTAAGGAAGATTGATTGCTGGCTTAGCCATACCTGGCAGACTGACCGCGGTATCCAATTTGAGAGTCTTTTTCTTGCTCTTAAGCCAATGCTCCTTAACCATTAATAAGAATTCCCCATGTCTTTGCCAGCCAAGGGTTTCCAGTGCTTGGCCTGTGGATACTTGATAATCATAAATCTTGGTTAGAACTATACCTTCTATATGGAGCTGCTTGATAGCTTGTTTCACAAAGCCGACCGTATCATTTGCCATATGTTGCCAACCAGGATGTATAACAAATTCGAAATGAAAATCGCCCGGCCGATGAGTGGTCACCTTAATAGCGGCCATCAGAACATTGCGATCAGTGTTATGGGCAACCCAATACCACGTTTTAAGCTTAAGCAAGCGCGTCAGAGCATGAGCTGTCATTTCATGGGGGGCTCTTCAATAGCAAAATCCTCAATTTTATAGTCATAGACCACTCTTAAGTCTGAAGGCAAAGAGTCCTGAAAAAGTTGACAGAGCAGATATCGGTCGGCCGGTGTAGCCCATCTAAAGGTTGCATTTTCTGAATTATCTGCGTTTTCTTCAGTTGCTACAGCCTCGCTTGGCATTTGATAATGCACTACCCTGGCTGCTCGTCTAAATCCTAATCCAGCTAATAAAGACATAGCAGGCGAATTTTGACAGGAAACCTCAGTTATAAAATGGCTGACCCCCTGGCTACCGAATAGGGCAAAAACATATTGCAATAATTTTTGAGCAATGCCACGACCACGATGATTGGGGTGCACAACTAAATGATTTATAGTCCAGCAAGATTTAGCTTTGCTATTGCTAGCAATAGATATCAGTGCCAATAAGAGGCCATTTTCTTTGGCCACATAAACAGCTGGTGTTAGATGAAAACGACACGGTAACCAATGCTGCCAAAAAAAATATCCGCTAAGCAACAACTTTTCTTCCGCACAGAAAGTTTCATACGGAATAAGCTCGTCCTGACGACGCAAAAGGGCACGCATTTGAGTGGAGTCAGTGGCTACAAATTGTTCGATTTTGATCATAGTTGCTTAAATGTGCTTACCTAAAGAAATCATAGCATCAGCCCAATATTCAAATAAGTAGAGACACTACTAAAAAGCAACAAAAGCCGGATTTACAGTCAATTGAGTCTTTGACATTGATAAACTTAAGAAGCTATAACAATCAATCCGAATTATATTATTGAGAGTGAATGTCAAAGACGCAAGCCAAATCTAATAAAACTAATGCTTCTGATCAGCCAAAAACGAAATTGGTTTCAGATAATCGTAAAGCGCGTCATAATTTCGAAATTTTAGAAGTTACAGAAGTAGGACTGGCTTTAACAGGTACTGAGGTAAAAGCTTTAAGACAAGGCAAGGCTAATCTGCAAGACAGCTTTGCTCGTATCGAAGATAACGAGATCTGGCTTTATCGTTGCCATATCTCTCCTTACGATTTTGGCAATCGCTTCAATCATGACCCTATTCGGAAGCGACGTCTGCTTTTGCATCGCCGCCAAATAGATAAATTAAAGGCACAAACTCAAGAAAAGGGGTTAACCTTGGTGCCGTTAAAGCTTTATTTCAAAGGTAATTGGGCCAAAATAGATTTGGCGTTAGCAAGAGGTAAGCAATTGTACGATAAAAGACAATCAATATCTAAAAGAGAAAATCAAAGACAATTAGAAAGATTGATCAAACGCAAGCGTTGAAATTTACTTTAAAATAATACCAATACCACAAGCAGTAAAATTATCAAATCTGCCGTAAATCAAGAAGAAGGGGAGCACGTGTCAACAAGTAAAATCGAAGACAATATAGGCTATGGGATAACAAAATATATAGGTAATATCCTGGAGCCGCATAATTCTTGTTTTACTAGCAATAGAATGTTTAGCAAGACAAGCAGTTTATTGATTGTCAGTTTTTTTACTCTCTGTAGTTTCTGTGTTTCCGTTGCTGCTTTTGCTAGTTCACCCGTGGCGGTATTGAGAAGCGCCCACAATCAGCGTCAATATCAAGAACAGAGTGTTGGTAATTTTGATGAGGACTGGGCCAATTTAATACACACTTTGGGAGCGTCGAATGTTTCTTATGAAGAAATATCTGATGGCGAAGTTACTTTGGGTCAGTCGCGCATTGGTGGTTATAAAGTCATTGTTATTCCGATGCTGATAGATTTGCCAGAACAGGTAGTTAAAGCTCTTGATGAATACCAAAGTTCAGGTGGACGACTTTTAATTTTAGATGCGGGTGGTACACCTGAAAGTGGCGCAAAACGATTGGAACAAATTGCTGGTGTTACCGGTGTTAAACAGAGTACCATAACCGAGAAGCGCAAAATTTATTGGGATAATAATCAAACAGTAAATACAGACGAATTTCCAATCGGCGCTGCGCTAGCTGATTTTAACCTGACTTCTTCAGCTTATGTTGTGGGTCACTGGCAAGACTTAGCTGGCAGGAATCTAGGGCCAGCTGCTAGTCGTTGTGGCAATTGTCTTTTCCTGGGGTGGTCGCCGGCGCAGCAGGGCTCAGTTTCGACCAATGCTAGTCTAATAGGGGCTAGTTTAGAGAGTTTAGCTCCTGGTATTTCACAACAAGCAGCTGTGCAAATTAGTTTTGCTGAATATGAAGGCTTCAGAAATGAACTGGACTTATTTACTGAAGCGCACAGATGAAGCCATATCAACTGCTAAGCAAGCCGATTTAGCTGTATCCTTCAGGCAGATTCAAGAAAAGTACGATTCGGCAGTAAAAAATTCTACACTCTTTGACGAAGCATATAAAGATAGAAAATTCTTTGAAGCAGATCAGTGTTTGCAACAAGCCAGGCAAAATTTCGCCTTAGCTTTTGGTATGGCAATGCCAGTTAGACCAGTAGAGGCAAGAAGTATTTGGTTAGATCGTGGCACGATAATAAATACTCATGATCCTAAAGGGATGTCAAAACTATTTGACCGTCTCAAATCTGCTGGCTTTAATGTTATATATTTTGAAACAAATAATGCTGGATTCACAATGTTTCCCAGTCAAGTGGGAGTGCAAAATCCCGATACTATTGGTTGGGATCCTTTAGATTGTGCAATAAAAGAAGCTCACAAGCGCGGTATGGAAATACACGCTGGCTTTGGATCTTTAATGTTGGCAATGCTAAACACAATCCTATTATTGGTAAACCGCCAGATTATCCTGGTCCAGTACTATCTAAATATGATTTTGCTTGGGCACTTCAATCTGCTAATGGTTCATTGACACCGCCTAGACAACACGAATTTTGGCTAGATCCATCTTCTCCTGAGGCTAAAGTCTATATCAAAAACCTAATCAGCGAAGTGATAAATAAATATCCAGTTGATGGCATCCAATTAGATTACATTCGTTATCCTTTCAATAATCGTGGTTCCGAAATGGGCTATGACTGGGCTGGACGAACACGTTTTGAATCTCTATCTGGACTTAATCTGGATAGACTTAGATGATGAAACCAGGCAAGTATGGCAAGCTTGGAAAATTCAACAAGTGACCAATTTTGTTCAAGATGTAAGCAAAATGGTCAGACAAGCAAAACCAGGTTTAAGAATTTCAGCTGCTGTTTATGCTCTACCTAAACGCTGGCGATTAGGCGCAATTCAGCAAGAATGGGAAGTCTGGGTGGCTAATGGTTGGGTAGATACACTTAATCCAATGACTTATGTTACTAGCTGCCAATGAATTAAGCACTAATGCTAGTTATGTACGCGAATCTACTGAGGATCAAGCTTTAGTTTATCCTGGTTTGTTCATTCAGACAATTAGATACCGCCGGTCTTATCGAACAACTTGATACAGCAAGAGCAATAGGCACACTAGGTACAACTATGTTTGCTGCTGCTCAATTGGACGATAAAAAGATCAATATGTTTAAAGTCGGGACCTTATCGTAAAGAGCCGATTCTGACTCCGCAGTCAGATCCGCTAAGAGCCAGTCGCATTCTTATCGATGACTTTGTAGGCTTGGTTAATAGATATTTGCATGCTCCGCAAAAACACATATTGTCAGATCAGGCCAGCACCAATGATGTTTTAGTGCAGATAGAGCATATGCAAAAGCTTGTTCATCAACTTCCCTCTAGCCCTACTGCTGATCAAATAGAAGAATTACGCAAAGAATGTAATTAGTCTGCATGAAACTATGAAAAACTGGTTGCGTTTAGAGGCTTTTATTCAGCGTGGGTATCGGGCACAATATATTGTCAATTATTTAGCACAAGTGGAGGCTATTCTCTCTTATGCTGCTCATAAGGCCCAAACGAGCGGCATAGTTCCCTCTATTAGTTCGAGACACTCACCTACTTTTTAGTTGTTTAATTAGCAAAGTTATAGCAGGAGGAAAAATTTGTGTTTGCGAGATTATTCTTATTGGCAGCGCTATTTATTGGCTTATTAACATATTCCGCTAATCAACTTACCGTGAGAGCTAGTGCCAATATTGCCAAACGTGGAAATTCTATTGTTTGGCAGCCTTGGTCGGACGATTTATTTGCTCGGGCAAAGGCAGAGAACAAGCTAATTATTCTTGACTTGCACGCAGTTTGGTGTCATTGGTGCCATGTGATGGACGATAAGACTTATAAAGATCCGCTGGTTATTGAAATTATTAATAAGTACTTTATTCCTGTTTCGGTTGATCAAGACTCACGTCCAGACTTAGCCAGCCGCTACCAAGATTTTGGCTGGCCTGCAACTGTTATATTCAATAGTCAGGGTAAAGAACGTGAGATACTGTCTGGTTATTATCCGGCAAACGAATTCGTTCCAATTATAAAAGATTGTGTCAAGTCTCCGGATAATTTAGCAGGTAAACACGACCATTCTCAGCTCAACTATTCAACCGATAATGCCTTGAGCACAAATCTCAAAGATGAACTTGTTAAAAAATACAAGTCTAGCTATGATACCAAAAATGGTGGCTGGACAGCCGGAAATAAGTTTTTGCCCGCCGACAGTGCAGAGTATTCCATGGTGCTTGCTCACAGTGGCGATCCAGAAGCAGCACAAAGAGTAAAAGAAGTGCTTAATTTACAAAATAATTTATTGGATCCTATTTGGGGAGGGATGTATCAATACTCGACAGACGATGATTGGCAGCACCCTCACTTTGAAAAAATAATGTCCGTACAAGCTGATAATTTGCGCATTTATAGCCTGGCTTATTTACTCTTCCAAGATCCGACATACTTAAATACTGCCCAAAAAATTTATCGATATCTGAATGACTTTTTGTTGAGTCCAGAAGGGGCATTCTACGCAAGCCAAGACGCTGATTTAATTGCTGGCCAACATAGTCAAGAATATTTTGCCTTAGCCGACCAAGCGCGGCGCAAATTAGGTATACCAAAAATCGACAAGCATATATATAGCCGCGAAAATGGTTGGGTGATAGAAGCGCTTTGTTATCTCTATGCCGCTAACGGCGATCAAGAGTATTTAGACACTGCCATAAAATGTGCAAATTGGATTGTGGCTAATAGAGGGCAGAGTGATGCCTTTGTTCACGAATCAACCTCCCAGCCGCCATATCTAAGTGATAATCTCAATATGGGTAAGGCATTTCTGGCTCTTTATTCGGTAACTGGAAACAGAGACTGGCTAGCCAAAGCACAGAAAGTAGCCAATTTTATTGGCAACACTTTTGCTTTGCCTACTGGTTTTGCTACGGCAAAAGTGACTGGCACTGATAGTGATACCATTAACTTAGATGAAAATGTTTCTGCCGTTCGTTTTTATAATTTGCTCTATCATTATACTGGTGAAAACAAATACCAGGACTGGTCTCTATTGGCTATGCATTATCTGTCCACCCCAGCAGTATCAGAAAAATTGCACCGCCTAGTATGTGGAATTTTGCTTGCGGATCAAGAAATTGCTAGCGATCCATTTCACCTCGTAATAGTGGGAGAAAAGAAAAGTTCTGAAGCTATGAAATTATTTATCGCTTGTCAGAAATATCCCTTGGCTTATAGACAAATCGAATGGCTAGATACACAAGAAGGATCTTTGCCAGGACAAACAATTGAATATCCTCAATTAGGTAAAGCCGCCGCTTTTACTTGTGGCAACGGCACCTGCTCCAGTCCTATATTTACTGTTGAAGCAATTAATGAGAGGATTACTAAGTCTGAGCCTTCTGGAAAAAATTAGTGTTTCTGTCTTCATTTCATTTTTTGATCCGCGCTGAAATTGGGTGAGTTTGCAAAAATCCGCGCAGAGTAAAATGATGAAGAAAAGGTTGACAGATTTCTCGCTGTTAGATAAACAGGGATCAAGTCGTTTTTCTATTGGGAAATTTTTGCTACTATTAATGCGGCTTGGACTTGCATTTGGGCTTCAAGCTTGTGCTTTTTTTAGTCTTCCCACAACTATTAAATATCGTCTAACATTAGAGGTTGAAGCAAATGGAGCTGTTCATACAGGATCGGGCGTCATTGAAACTCGTTGGTACAACCAATCTTCCCTCAAAGGTTTGGCAAATGGCATACCATGGTTTGTCCATACTCGTGGTGAAGCTGTAACCATCGATCTTGGTTCAAAAGGACTTTTGTTTGTTTTGCTAACAGGCGTGGAAACAAAAAGCAGAGGATCAAAGCAAACATATTTTCCAGATGATCCGCAACAAGTACTATTAATGCAATTTAGCCCTCTGGGACAGGGCAGCATTACTCCTGATTTTTTGGAAAAGCTTTCACATCGTCGCGATGTTGTGAAAATACCTGCCTCTGGCTTGCCAATGCTTGTTCACTTCCGCGATATCCATGATCCTGCGACGGTAGAACAGGTTCACCCAGATGACTTGGCCACCAGTTTTGGCCCGGAGATAAAACTTCGAGGCGCAACAATTGCCATTACCGATGAGCCTCTAACAATCGGCATTGAAGAAAAGCTCGGCTGGCTCAAATCTTTGAATGGCGGCTATCTAACGGGCAAGCATATTTCCAGTACTGGCTTAGCAGGAACGCTCTATACGGGCATGTTTGAACGAAAGTGAATGTGCAGAGCTACAGTGCCGGGTGCTTTTAATCGATCAAATTTTTGTCTTTAAGCCAATCAAAAATAATAATATCGACATGACCGGTTCTGAATCGGTCTTCATGTTTTAGCCATGAAATTTCTTCGATTTCACTACTGGCTTTAATAGTCCCTTGATAGTCGCCATCATAACAAGTCATTCGTACTCTCACGCCTTCAGGTTTATTGTGAGCCTGGGCTTCGAATCTTTCTATGTATTTAATTGTATTTTCCAATAACTTAATACTAAGTTCTTCGTCAATTTCTCGCATTAACGCTTCTTGATCCGATTCGCCCGCTTCGCGCTTGCCGCCGGGGATGTAGAACTTGTCATTATTCTTAGATCTGGCCATCAGAACCCGTCTGTCTTTTATATGCAGATAGGCTAATTTATCGATGTAAGACATTGGCCGGCTCCTTATATGAACATGAGCTTGATTTTGATTGCTTTTAGGTGCCTATTGTAACTTCAACTTTATGCTCTTGTCGATCGTCTACGAGGTGGATCAAATTATCATTTTGCTCCACACCATCAACTATAACTATGGTCTTTTCAATTTCTCCGGCCTTGAGCAGGACAGTAATATGGTAAACAGTCTCACGATAACGGTAATGGACTTTGAAATCTTGCCAATCCGCTGGTAGACATGGAGCAAAGGATAGTTTGTCCACTTCTAGATGCAAACCTAAAAGTGACTCCAATATTAGTCTATACATCCAGCCTGCAGATCCAGTGTACCAAGTCCAGCCACCACGTCCGGTGTGAGGGGCAACAGCGTATACATCGGCGGCAGAGACATAAGGTTCTGTCTTGTATATCTTTATAGCTTCTGCAGATTTAGAATGATTGAGCGGGTTTATTATTGACCATAATTGCCAGGCACGCTTATTGTCTCTAAGCGCTGCAAAAGCCATAATTGTCCAGATTGCGCCGTGAGTGTATTGTCCACCATTTTCTCTCACCCCTGGGACATAGCCCTTTATATAACCGGGATCTAAATTCGACTTATCGAAGGGCGGATCTAATAACTGAATTAAATTAAAATCTCTGTTGACCAGATATTTGTCTGTTGCTTCCATAGCCATTCGTTGTTTGTCGAGCTCACCGCCATTAGATAATACAGACCAACTCTGTGAAATTGAATCGATTCTACACTCTGGATTAATTGCCGAGCCTAAGGGCGTACCATCATCAAAATAGGCACGGCGATACCAGAGTCCATCCCAAGCATGAAGTTCTATATTTTGCTGCAGTTTAGCCGCTGTACTTTCACAATATTTGGCAAAATTTGGATCCTGACGCAGATTAGCAATTTTAGTGAATTTCTGTAAGACGTCATAAAGAAAGAACGCCAGCCAAACACTTTCGCCTTTTCCTTTGTTTCCGACAAGATTCATACCATCATTCCAGTCGCCGCCCTTCATTAATGGTAGGCCGTGCTCACCAAAATTGAGCCCATATTTTATTGCTCTTACGCAATGTTCATATAAAGTAGTTACTTCATTTGAATGAAAAGGTAGATCGTAATAGGAATCTTCCTCTGAATTTAATAAGCGTCCGTCTAGAAAGGCGATTTGTGCTTCTAATACACCAGTGTCTCCAGTGCTCAGGACATAACGAGATGTTGCTAAAGGAAGCCAGAGGTAATCGTCCGAGCAATTGGTGCGTACCCCACGACCAGCAGGTGGATGCCACCAGTGTTGCACGTCACCTTCTTTAAATTGGCGAGATGCGCACAAAAGTAAGTGTTCTCTGAAAAGACTTGGCTCTGCATGTACAAGCGCCATAACATCTTGTAATTGATCGCGAAAGCCAAAGGCACCGCCAGACTGATAATAACCACTGCGTGCCCATAGACGACTTGAAATAGTTTGATACAAAAGCCAACCATTAGCTAAAACGTTAATGGCTGGATCAGGGGTCTGCACGTGCACCGCTCCAAGCGTATGTTTCCAATGCTCAAATATTAATTCCAATGCTGTACTAGCTGCTTGTGTTCCTCTAAAGCGATTTACTATAGCGGTGGCATCTTCGGTATCACTTCCTGCACCAAGTCTGAAAATAATCTGCCGTTCTTCGTCAGGCTGTAATTCAATGGGTATTTGGATTGCTCCGCAGGGATCGAGCGCCGCCCCTAGTTTGCCGGATAGACGACTTGATGACATTGCTGCCGGGTTGCTGAAGGTACCATTACGTCCGAGAAATTCAGAACGATTTCCGCTTACTGTTCGGTCTACATCATCAACGTCGAAAAATGCAACATAGCTAGAGAATTCCATACTATATGGATTTCGCGCAAATAAAGCACCACTCTTAGGATCTAGCTCGGTAACTACATGCATAGCTGATTTAGTTCTCAGATCTGCTAAAACCCATTCAGTATAGCCAGTGGCAGATAGGCGCCTGGCACGTCCTGATTCATTTCGTAGTTTTAAAACGGAAAATTTAATAGGAGCATCTAGAGCTACATAAACCCAAAGTTCCGAACTGATACCAGTTTCTTTGTGTTCGAAGACACTATAACCAAAACCATGTCTGCTTATATAGGGCATCTTACCTTTAGCTGGCAGAGGTGTAGGTGACCAGTAATGACCAGTTTCTTCGTCGCGAATATAAATTGCCTCTCCGCAGGCATCGCTTACCGGATCATTATGCCAAGGACTAATGCGAAATTCATGGGCATTCTCCCGCCAGGTATAAGTAGATCCGCTTTGCGTAATGACCGTTCCAAAAGTCGGATTCGCTAATACATTCGCCCAAGGGGCGGGTGTTGTTTCTTCTGACGTAGTAGTAATTACATATTCATGCCCGTCTGCAGTAAATCCCCCTAAGCCGTTATAGAAGAGCAAATCGGTGCGTGGCGCTGACGGCGTGAGAGGCTGTTCCTTACCATAGCTCTTAACTGGCAGGAGCCGTGGTGGTCTTATTTCTCCGGAGGCACGATGGTTTGCTTGCTCAGCTAGCGAGCCGTCGCTATCTGTAATAATAATTCTGGCTACAGATTTAATTAGAATGCGGTCTTCAGTGGGAATCTGCTCGGCAGATCGTAAGAAGATGCCTCCCGGCTTATCTATTATGTTTGCTTCCGCTCCTGCTGAAATGAGTCCCAGGATTTGTTCTTGCATAACCTGTCTATAGCCTGCCCGGTCTTCATTCCAGATTACCAGATCTGTTTTCAATCCCTTCAAACGCCAATATGCATGTGCCTGGATCATTTGACGAACTAGATCAATATTAATTGCTTCTTGAATTTGTAAAAGGACAATGGGCAAATCACCCGAAATAGAATAGCCCCAAAGCCCAGACTGGCCACGGCGATTCTTAGCAATTATGGCAGGCTCAGCTCGCAAATTTGGATTGGGATAAATTATAGAGCTGGCAAGATGTCCATATAACTGAGCATCTGACTCGGTAGCGTTCAATTGCCTGAGCACCACGTCACTATGGGTTAAAGCTAACTCGAAAACTCGTTCTGCTAAATGCCAATCTTGATATTTTTCCACTAAGCCCAAACAATCTTGTTTTGTTTCGCCGATACCGGTGACAATATTTATCAGAGCGGACGCCTCTGGCTCAATAGTGATTAAGTAACGCACAGCAACAATTGGATCCAAAACTGAACCTGTTTTTCCGGAAAGCGGAGCGGAATTTTTCATTGCCTGAGGTTCGGTCACCGAACGATCACGACCAATAAATTCTGCCCGGCTAGTTTCATAGGAAATTTCTTTGATCTCTGCCTCGTGTGCGGTCATAAGATGGAACATCCATGGTACTTGCTCGTCTGCTGAGCGTGGTCGGCGGTGGCAGATTATCGCTTGTCTCTCTTTGATGATTTCAGTTTGCACAAAAAGGTTACTAAATGCTGGATGCAATGCGTCAGAAATAGCGGTTGCCAACACCACTTCTGCATAACTGGTAATACAAATTGTTCTGCGTCTGCGAGCTTTATTGGTAATGCGCACCTTTCGCAACTCGATATCATCTTCTGGTGATACCGAGATTTCACAATGTGTGTCAAAATCATTATTAGAGCAACGGAATTCTATCCTGGCTGGAGAAAAGATTGCTTCGTAATTTTGTGTTCTTTTGTGGGTAGGCTGAAAAGCGGTTGACCAAAAGTCTCCAGTTTCTTCGTCGCGAATATAACAAAATGTTCCCCAATTATCTAGAGTACTGTCCTCTCGCCAACGAGTTACTGCTAAATCTTTCCACGAACTGTAGCCTCCCCCGGCATTAGTTATCATCACATGATATCTACCGTTTGAAAGCAATTGTAATTCAGGATTGGCGGTATTAGCGGTATCAAAAAAGCGCACTGGTATCTCACCACCATCGGTGTCAGCACGCATATCAGCTGCTTCATTCAAAGTTACTTCAAAAACGTTAGTGACTGGAATTCGCTCGTGTAACAATACAGTAGTTGCTTGTACTGCCGGATCTAATGCAAAACGCTTGGGCATCAGCTTGTTTAGAACTAAATGATTTAAAGCCAAGAAGCTCATCCCTTGATGATGTGCCATGAAAGAGCGAATAATCGCATAAGACTGTCCACGAGAAAGACGTGAGGCTGTGTAGTCGATTGCTTCATAAAATCCATATTTACCTAAGAACCCGTCAGCTGCTAATTGTTGTAGATTAGAACAGGATTCTTCCGGAGCGACTATTAAAGCCAAGACGCTGGCATAAGGAGCTATTACTAGATCCTCTGCTAATCCGCGTTTAAGCCCTAAGCCTGGAACACCAAAAGCACGATATTGATAATTAAGGCGCAGATCAAGAACGTTATAGCCGGATTCTGAAATTCCCCACGGTAATCCCCGAGCTTTAATATATTCAATTTGCCGTTTAACAGCTAGCTTGCAGGTCTCGTCAAGAAGTGTATGCTCATAGCTAGGCATAAATAAAAGGGGCATCAAATATTCAAACATCGACCCGCTCCAAGATATCAAAAGCGGTGCGCCCCCGGCTGTTGTGAGCAGGCGTCCGAGCGCAAACCAACTCTCTTTAGGTATCTGGCCTCGGGCAATTCCTAAAAAGTAGGCTAGCCTGGCTTCCGAAGCTAATAGGTCATAGTAGCCATTATCCAATCTATGTTCATCGACATTGTAGCCGATGGCTAAAAGGTGCCGTGTCTCATCAAATAGAAAGTCATAATTGAAACGCGATAATTCATATATTCTTTGAACCAGCTTGTGTAAAGCATTTACTCTGTCTTTGGCTTGTCGACTACCTTGGCGGATCCTTCGACACAATTCACTATATGTCCTGTCTTCGTCAGTCGAAGCTTTTCTACATCAGGCAAGGGCGTGGTTCGCATTAGGAGAGACTCAAATTTTGCCAACTCATTCAAGGTCGGAATTTTTTCTAGATTAGGAAAGTCAGGAAGATTTTTTGGCACACTGGGCAGTAATGCCCAAGGCGTAAGCGTGCGAATTTCATCGATAGCCTCTGAACATTGCTGAGCAAGTGCGCATGCCCATTTATAACCCTGGCTATTTGCATTGAATTCTGCCACCAGGCTATTAGCACCGTTCGATAGTTTTTCTAAAACGTCCTTGGCCACGGCAATATCTAAAGGAGGCATTATCTTCGCTGAATCTAGAATATCTCTAAATTGGATCCAGCTATTTGAACTGACTTCTTCTAAACACTCCTGCAGCAGCAAAAGTGTATCGTTTAACCCATTGAATAATTCTGAATTAATTATTTGCCGATCTAATAAAGCATTTAGTCCAGTTCCTAATACGAGCAAGCTACCGGATAGATTGCCACTGTCGACTGTAGAAATATAGTTTGGAGATAGTTGTTTAAGAGATTGTGTATCGTACCAATTATAAAAATGTCCCTTATATCGGGCTAAAGATTCCATAGTGGTAAGCGTATTATTTAAGCGCTCAATCAATTGTTTGATAGAAATATAACCGAAATCATAAGCAGATAGATCAGAGAGCAATGATAGTCCTATATTAGTGGGTGAGGTCCGGTGCGCTAAGGCAACAGGCCTATTTTCTTGGTAATTATCAGGTGGTAACCAATTATCCTCGATACCGACAAATGTTTCAAAAAATGCCCATGTTTTGCGAGCAAGCATTCTAAGAAACACTATTTGATCAGCGGTCAATTTTGGTTCACGGGCTTTAATAGGTTGGCTTAGCCGCCAGGCCAAAATAGGTGACGCAAACCAAAGAAGCAGTATTGGCAAGGCAACAATCAGTGCATTGCTTCTTACGGTAAAAAGATAAATAGCGATCAGCACAACTAGCACTGGTGCTACAAACATAGCCTGGTAGAATGCCATTAAATCAGCACTACTATTTTTCTCGGTTTCACCAAGCAGACTCCACTGTAAGAGATTTTTGCGGGTAATTAGCATCCGTATTACGGTAGTAATTATGGTATTGAAAGTAGTGACAGATTCATAAGGCAAGCAGGCCAGGGCAAATATACTTTGGCAAGCATGTTGCCATACTGAACTACTTATTGCAGCATAGTGTTGACGCAATGAGATATTCTCTGGCTTACCAAAAATCTTAAAGACAGAAGTTAAGACTGGTAAACCAAACATAATTGCTATTACAAATAATGTCCAGTACCAAACAGGCGATAGGGCTATCCAAGCTAATATTAGAAGTGAGGTCAAAGCCAAAGGCACCATGCTGCGTCTGAGATTATCAAATATCTTCCATTTAGAAAGGGCCGATATTGGATTCAATTCGCGCGCGGAGTTATACCCTGGAACGCTTGGCAAAAGCCAATCTAACAATTGCCAATCACCCCGTATCCAACGCTGACGTCGCTTAACATCCACGAGATAAGAATGTGGATACTCTTCGTACAGTTCTACATCACTCAGTAGCCCTGAACGAATATAGCAACCTTCCAAAAGATCATGACTAAGAATGCGATTGTCCGGAAAACGATCTTTTAGTATTGATTGGAAAGCATCAACATCATAAATACCTTTACCAATGAACGAACCTTCGGTGAACAGATCTTGATAAACATCCGAAACAGTTCGGGTATAAGGATCGATACCGGGTTCGCTGCTGTTGAGCTGCGCGTAAAGCGACAAATTACTGCCTGGTAAATTAGTAGATACACGCGGTTGAAGAATACCGTAGCCCTGCTTTATCACACTTTTGTTCTTATCCACGCTGGGATGATTAAGAGGATGAGCCATTGCGCCCACAAGTTGCTTTCCTTCATCACGCGGCAGGTGCGTATCTGTGTCCAACGTGATCACATATTTTATATCCTGTAGGATTGCTATCCTGCCGACAATCAACGAAAATCGATCTTCGCCATAACCACGCAAAAGAGCATTTAAGTCCGCAAGCTTACCCCGCTTGCGCTCGTAGCCCATCCAAATTTTGTCAGTAGCATTCCATATTCGCGGACGATGCAAGAGAAAAAACCGATCGTCGTTATTGCCTTTGTATTTGTCATTTAGTTCTTCTATTTTGCCTTTGCACGCTAGCAATAACCTCTCATCTAATGGTGTTTTTTGCTTGTTTGCGTCGCTGAAGTCGGTTAACAAAGCAAAATGCAGGTTGGGATCTTGATTAGCCAGGAAGCGTACTTCTAGGGCTCCTACCAGCGATTCAATATCTGCCATACTGGAAAGCATGCTCGGTATAACCACTATGGTGCGGCAATCATTTGGGATACCCTCGCTAAAATCCATGCGTGGTAGCGCTTTTGGTGACACCAAAATAGTCACCAGCCAATTTACCATTGCTATAGCAAATTGACTGGTGGCTAAGAGCAGTGCAATAATTACTATGACACGCAGCCAATCTGAAATGGTATCGGTAATTGTTGACGAAAAACAAAACGTAGCTACGAAAGTAATTAAAGCAAGGGAACCTAGATAAAGAAATAAACGAAGCCGAGAATTTTTGGCGCCGAAGCGTTCCACCGGTGAATAATGGATTTGTGCAGTCTTTGTCAGTTCATAAAAGCCGTCATCGATTAGATAATATCCAACATGGGCAGACCTCATATAGCGACCATTTGAATGCATTGCCTGTTGAGCCAATTTCATAGCTAATTGCGCTAATTTGCCTTCAGATAGAGCGCATTTTTTAGCCATTTTTTCTATAACATGACGATAATTGTCGCGCGTAGCAAAATCCATCTTTTCATAGGTACCACTGGGATCTTGACGCAGAACTTGCTCAACGATACTTTTTTGTTCAACGAAATCTTGCCAATTCATGGACTCTAAGAATCTAAGACTGGCAATACTATTACTAATAGACACCTGTTCCATAGCTTGATGTTGTGAATCCGAATGGACTAATTGGGCAATTGTTAATCCAGATTCCGAAAGCGATTGTTCAAGCCACGTGAGCGGCAGCGACAAAGCCAGGGCAGCACTTTGTCCTTGCAGACGGCGGACTAGTTCGGCAACAAAAGAACCACCTATTGATGGCTTTGCGCGTGCCATGTCTGCAATAACTAATATTAGACTTTTAGGATCCTTCTCGGCAACATCTAGCATTTGCAAGGCCCAAAAATCAGCTTGATCTCGCTCAAGCCTGTTGCTTACAACACGGGCCGCTATGCGCCGTAAATTTTCAATCAGCGCCAGACGCAGCATTATTGGTATGGCCCATAATTCGCCCAGCTGAAGATATTCAATGGTTTGATAAGCAGTTATAAAACGACTTAAACTGGTCGGATCTATCCGTCCATCACCATGCGAAATTATTTCTAAGGCTATATCATAAACGCGTGGCAGACCGGCACACGGTCCGCTTTGTAAACGTGGCAGCTGCTGACTATATTTTTTTGGTAAATGACTCTTCGCTAATCTAATCTGTTCTTCGAGTAGATAAAAATTATCTACTAACCACTCTTCTGCCGGCGTAATATGACGACCTTCTTTAACCGCTGCCGTGAGAAGATTTAAACCATGGGCAAGAACTGTTTCATTTTCCGACAATCGTTTCAATAGCCGATCAGGAAATTGCTGTGAACTAATCTTGTGCAAGCCAGCTAGCTTTTTGCCGTGCTGTTCCATCTGGTCCGCACTAAATAATTCTGCCCTTAGAGGCGGGTCGTTAAATGTATATTCTGGCTGTAAGCCTAATAATTTTCTGGTGTCGAATTTATGTGACCAACTTAGCAAACTGGTTAGAATAGTGTGGCTGCCTATTTTCAATTGGGAGCCTCCGTCTGTTGAACTTTTGAGCCTCTGATTATCTCTAACAAAGGTCCTGCCTAGTGACTAAACATCGAGTTTTCGCTAAGCCTCTATTTGAGATGTCTTGTATATTTAGATATCTAGCGCAAAAGAAACGTTGTTAAGTATTTCTTATTCAGCTGATATCCAGTTAATATATTCGAGCGGGAAACCGGTGCTGATTTGTTAGTATCTTAGATGTATACTATCCTTCCTGATCATATTAGATATTTAGACTATCAAATGCTCGTAAATGTTCACATATTTGCGAATACGAGGCTGATTGGTTTGCAAAGTCGTCAATGTCCGGTCATAGAACCGAAAAGAATCCCTAGAATTTTTTATCAGACAATTAGCATGCCACTACGCGTGATGGCAGACTCTTTAAATTGTCTTAAATTTTTTAGTCTCTTTACAACCAAATAGTGACGAGCGTAAAACGAGAGAAAATTGAGTAAAATTGGCATTACGCCATGGGAATGTATAGAGTTAAGAACCACCATTAACTTTTATGCTAATTTTTTTCCCCGAGCTGTTAACATAGTACCGTTAAGTGAATCACATGGAGGCTTTATGCAGTTGACCACGGCTTGCGCACTCCGTCCAGCTACAGAACAAGAATCAATCAACAAGCTAATGGGTTTAGCTGTTTTTGGCGAAAAGGTAGCAGCCAGAATTTACTTGATGATGGCCGAACTAAAAGAAGAGTATGCTCCGTTATTAACAAAATTTGCTCAAATGGAAGCTCAACATGGCGGTTGGTTTATGGAAGTAAGCCGCAAGAATGATATTGAGCCTGATAAAGAATTTGCTGACAATGAGCTTGGTTATTTGATCTATCAAGCAGAAAATCATTTTAAAGCTAAAAGTTTTGAAGCTTTGGCTGTAGTACAAGGTTTCATAGTTGAGAGTCTTGCTATTGCCACTTATGAAGGATTTCTTGCCGTAGCGCATAATTATCCAGGCACTCATGAAGTATTTAAAAAGGTTTTGGACGAAGAAAATTACCATGTTGATTGGATACTTCGTTATTTGCGCTTGCGTTTCTTCGATGCGGAAGAAGAATTTAAAAGTCTTGCTGAACGCGTAAACATTCAAGGTATCGATTGTATGGGCGGCACTATGATGAACATAGCCGACTATCTCGATAATGTTGGCTTGTCAGGAGCTGATTGTGCTGGAGCCATGATGGACGGCTATACCCAATTGCTCGAAAAGGTAGGTTTTGAACAAAAGAAAGCAACCAAGCATGTAGTTAATATGTTTATGCCTCTTTTCCAGAAATATCGCCGTGGCGAAAAAACTAAATAGAAAATTCACACCTTAAAATGAGATCCACATATGCTCAGCATCCCTACTTTACAATTGACCGAAAGTGAAACATTGCTATGGACTATTCTACGTAGTTTTGAAGCATTGGCTTTGCAGCAATACGAAAAAAATGTTCCTAGTTTAGCCACTTCTCAAAAGAAAGAGCTGATTGACCTATTGGTGTCACAAGTGCCAACAAATGCAGCCTTGGACCCAACCAGTTTAGCTAAACCAGTTAATAATTTGCTTGCGGCTGCAACCAATAACAGTGCAGTAGATACTTTAATCATTCAAGGTTTGTTATTAGAGGTACTTGGCCAAACTATCTATGAAAATATTAAAGAGAGCGACAAATTTACTGCCGATACCCATAATTTAGGCACCGTCGGGCTTAGCGCCAGAAAGTCAATAAAAGAAGAAACCCACAAACTTATTTCAGATAAAATAGGTTCTGGTGACCAAGTCTATCAAGTATTCGTAAATATTTCGCGTCCTGTAATTATGGCTCTGGATGCCTTGGGCGAAAGTTTAGATCAACACTTTAGTGAAAAGTTTGACATTAGTTTTTCAGATCTTATGGGAGAATTTGTTGCTGAATTAGTATCCACTTCCATGGAGCTTGGTATGGAGAGACGAAAAGTGGTTTCTTACTTAACGAGCACACTAATGGGGATTTAGTATGACTAAGCAAAACGATAACAGCGTTTTACTCGTCGGTGCTACTGGCTATCTTGGTAGTTTAGTTGCTGCCGGACTGCTTTGCGAAGGTTATCGGATCGTCGCTCCTATTCGCCAGCTACATACGCGCGAAAGTTTTATCAACAAATTAAAGGCGGATCTTGTTGCCGAAGAAATATATACCGATATAGATTTTGATCGTCTGATAACTATTAGTTTGCCACCGGTTAAAGAGATTCCAGATTTGATGTCTGAACTTAAGGCGCTGGGAGTTAGGGAAATTCTTCACTGTGCTGGCAGCGTAGATTATTTCGATACTGAGAAATTGAAAGAAGTAAATATCGATTTAACTAATAGTCTTCTTGAGCTGGGCAAGCAATTACAAATTACTCGTTTTGTTTATTTATCTACCGCTTTCAGTAGTGGCTTTATAGACGGGCTAGTACGTGAAATGTTGCATCAACAGCAACCGAAAGCCGACCCTACTGAATATACAAAATCGAAGCGAGAAGCAGAAGTTTTAGTTAGCAATAGTGGCTTACCATTTCTGATTGTTAGACCTAGTATTGTTATTGGTGATAGCCGTAAGGGACATTACAATGGCAAGCCATACGGTCTCTATCAATTCTGGGCAGCCTTTGAAAAATTTATTTGTGGTCATTCTAGAAATGTTTTGCATTTCATGGCTCCGGCAGTTAAGCTACATCTGATCCATCAAGACGCTTTTAAAGCCGGTTTCATCGCTGCGTGTAAAGAGTTACCTGATAATTCGATTGTGCATTTAACCTCGTGTCATGAAACCTTGCCCACAGTTGCTGAAGTTGTTCAACAATGGAGCGCTGTATGGGATGTGAAAGAAGTGCATTTATACAAGGACGCAAGCGAAATTCCAGTTAGCGGTATAGATCGACGCAATAAAATGTGGCTAGATTTTACTGCAGTCAATAACGATATTGCTGCACATCCCTGGCAATTTCAAACTGCCGGTCTTGATAAATTGCGTTCTGCTGGTCTTAAATTTAGAGACGTTACTCTAGACACTGTACGTGTATGCCAAGATCATTTTGTAGCTCATTCGCAACGTGCTCAAGCATTTTTAAAAAATAACAAAGAAGGATTAAGTGCAGCAGCCAAATCTGCAAGTTCTAATATTCCTGGCGAAACATCTTCCAGTGTCTCCAAACTTGCCTGATTTTTTTAATTATGGACGATAAGAAAAGCTCAAGCGGTAGCTTTATTTACGTCAACAGCAAAATAAAGATAGCCAAGCGCGATGATGATACTGAGTAGCCACCAGAACGGTACATTGATTGACATTGATTTAAAAAGCAAATCCGCCAGTATTACCGGTGTCAAAGTAACTGACGATAACTTTACTATGGTGCCATAACTGAGTTGTTCTCCGGCCGTTAACTTAACCAAACCCCCATAAAGGAGTGTTTGGAAGGCACATAATATAAACATCACTATTAGGGACGATAAAAATACGATTATACCCAAACACTTCAAATAAAAATTTACTGCCAATTTGACGTTGTTCTTATCTAGCTGAACGTGGTCCACAGAATGGAAATCTACTGATTCGTCTTTCTTGACGGATCGGTTAGAACTACAAATGCGCAATTTGTCGGAAGTGACGAGAATGGCACCTTTCATTTGGCTAATGTCAACAGGTTTTTCTCGAGTATCAAAGATTATGGTCACTGGTTGGATATCTCTGCTTCTCGTTCCAGCTTTTGAAGAGTCAAATGTTCCACTGTCGATAGTAACAGTATAAGGACTTGGTTTATCGATGCTGAGATGTCCGTTCTCAATTGTGATTTTAGGCATTGGTTCAATAGCTTTTTCAAACCATTGCTGCATTTTTGGCACAGCGATAAATTGAAATTGGCATGCAATTACAAGCGAAAACAGACAAGTCAAAGAAAATAAATAAAGCCAGCCGATACCGCCCCAGTACTTGCCCACTTCCTGATAAAACGAAGGGGAGTAAAAGGCCAAATATAATGCCTGCCAACCAGAATATTGTTTCATATGATTTATTCTTTCCTTCTTAGCTAATCACTATTGTCGGCGGCTATTTGTCTTAATGGAGATAAATGCGTTCTTTGTCTCTGATCCAATCATTCCTCTTCGCCTACGATTATAAACTGCAACCAAGAATTCTTCTTTCGCAGCAACCGACTGATAAATCAGAAAGCTACTCTACTCAAATGATTTTGCTTTTTAAGGCTTATTTGCTAGGTTGCCAGACAATATTCGGCTAAAATTAGCTGCAAATGAATTACCAACCAATGGAGTACTAATATGTATTCAAGCTCAACCAGCGACATGAAAGTCACTACCACTATGAATTTCGATGGTTATCGAATTAAGGAGTATAAGGGAATTGTTCGTGGTTTGATTGTGCGATCGCCCACGATTGCCCAGGGGTTTTTAGGGGGACTAAAATCTATTATTGGTGGAACAAATAGGATCCTACGCAGAAATGTGTGAACAAGGGCGAGAACAATCATTCGAATTGCTAATTGAGCATGCCAAAAGTATGGGAGCCAATGCGGTCATTGGACTAAGATATGATACTTCGGACGTCGGCGCACAAATAGGAGCCACCGAAATACTTTGCTATGGTACTGCGGTAGTGATAGCGCCTGAAAGTTCAGTTTAGGATTTTGCTTTCTTAATACCTAATCTGGCAAGTCAAGATGTCAGCCCAATTCGTTCTTTAAGCGTGCGATGCGTTCTTCTAAGGGAGGATGCGTTGACAAATTGAAAAATCCCCATATGCCGCTGCCATTGCCAGATATTTTCATGGTCTGCACCGCTGGTTGGGCTCTGGGATCTACTTAGATCAGAAGTTCTTCGCAAAGCTTCTAGCGCACCAATCATTTTATTTTTGCCAGCTAATTGTGCTCCACCATCATCAGCTTTGCATTCGCGCTTACGATTATAAAAGACAATTAAGAGATAGCCGAAAAACATAAATACAACTTGCAATAGCATGCTTACCAAATAAAAAGCCCAATCATTTCTATCCGACTTAGAGTCTCCACGTGTTACAGCATAGGCTATTAAACGTGATGCAAACATTACAAAGGCATTTACCACCCCTTGTAGAAGAGTCATTGTAACCATATCACCATTAGCGACATGGCTGATTTCGTGTCCTAATACACCTTCTAATTCGTCTGCATTCATAAGATTAAGAATGCCGCTTGATACAGCAACTAAAGCCCGAGACTTAGAAGGGCCTGTTGCAAATGCATTTGCTTCTTCCGATTGATAAATACCTATTTCAGGCAAAGTATCAATACCTGCTTTACTGCACAAGCGCCGCACCAGATCAACTAGCCAACGCTCTTTTGGAGAACAATTATTCGGATCGATTAACTGAACGCCGTAGCTCCATTTAGCCACTGCCCGCGACATAGCTAATGAAATAAAAGATCCAGCAAAACCCCATATTAAGCAAAAGATAGCCAGGCTAGGAATATTTAAACCATATTGAGTGAGATATGGCTGCACATGTAAAACTGCCAAAATCACTGAAATAGTAGTTACTACTATTATGTTCAAAGCGAGAAAAAGTAAAATGCGCTTGCCCAATTGCATAAATATTCTCCTTGCAAAGTGCGTATAGAACCTTGCGGTTATAAATCTTATTCCCGCTGGAGTACAGCCCTAGCGGTATTCTGTATTAATGTATGATTAAAGTCAAATTGTTTTGAGTTTTAAAGAGGAAACACTAAGTGCGTTGGTCCCAAGCTTTTATCCCTACTCTAAGAGAAGATCCGGCTGGCGCGGAGGCTATTAGCCATAAATTACTGCAACGTGGCGGCTATATCCGTCAGCTTACGGCTGGTGTTTATATACTGTTGCCTTTGGCTCAAAGGGTGAGACTTAAGGTGATTGAAATCATCCGGCAAGAGATGAATAGAATTGGTGGCCAAGAATTTGTGTTCTCGGCTTTGCAACCCGCTGAATTGTGGCAAACATCTGGTAGATGGGATGTTGTATCGGATATCATGTTTCGTTTGCGTGATCGCAAAGATGCACCGATGGCATTAGGTCTGACCCATGAGGAAGCATTTACGCTTATTGCCAGCCAGAGCATTAATTCTTACAGACAATTACCCCAGATTTGGTATCAGATTCAAACTAAATTTCGTGATGAAGCAAGACCAAAATCCGGTCTTTTACGGTTGCGCGAGTTCACCATGAAGGATGCGTATTCACTAGACATTGATCAAGCCGGTTTAGATAAATCATATAAGGCGCATTACGAAGCTTATTGCAAAATATACGAGCGCTGCGGACTGACTTTCAAAGCAGTTCAGGCAAGCTCCGGTGCTATGGGCGGCAGCGAGTCTACCGAATTTATGGTGTGGACAGAAGCGGGCGAAGATCGAATTGTTCTTTGCAAAAATTGTGGTTATGCGGCAAATACAGAAAAAGCTGTGGCTAAAATTATCCCTTATGAAGAAAATGGTAGTGAAACTTTAGCTTTGGAACAGTTTCCTACTCCGGGTATACGTACAATTGAACAACTGGTAAAGTTCAGCAAGGAAGCTAGTGCAGAAAAGCAAATCAAGTCATTGGTTTTTATGATAAACGATGAATTGATGATAATACTAATGCGTGGCGATCACGACTTGAATGAAGCCAAATTGCAATCCGTTCTAGGTACAAGCAAGCTTAGACCAGCTAATGAAAGAGAGATTCAAGATGCACTGGGAGCTTTGCCCGGATCACTTGGTGCGGTCAATGTCACCAAGGACAAATATCCCAAAATAAAAAAGATTATTGCCGATCATCATCTGAAAGATCGCAAGAATATGGTCACTGGAGCAAATAAAGACGATCTGCACTGGAGAGGTGTTAATGTCAGTCGTGATATTAAAGTGGACGAATGGGCGGACCTTCATGTAGTAAGTGAAAGTGCTAGCTGTGATAAATGCAGTCATAAACTTGAGATGGTCAAAGGTCTTGAAGTAGGGCACATTTTCAAGCTCGGCACAAAATATTCCGAGGCATTTAAAGCCAGTGCTCTTTTAGCAGATGGTTCCGCAGTGCCTATCGTAATGGGTTGCTATGGAATTGGTGTAGAGCGCATTATCGCAGCCGCTGTCGAACTATATAATGACGAAAGCGGCATCATTTGGCCTGCCTCCATTGCTCCATTTTCGTTAGTGATTACGCCCGTAAGCATTAAGGATGAAAAACAAATGACCATAGCAACAAGAATCTACGATGAATTAAGTAAAGATGGCATCGATGTTTTATTGGACGATCGCGATGAACGTCCCGGTGTTAAATTTAAAGACGCTGATCTAATAGGTATTCCATTCCGGGTGACTGTGGGAAAATCAATCGAAAAAGGCGAAATAGAATTGTTTAAACGTTCAGATAAGACTATAAAAATGGTTCCGATTGATACAGCGACAAAAATTATCAAAGAACAATTATAATCATGCCCTGCGCAATTGAAAGCTGCCAAATAATATTAAAAACCCAATAATAACTATAATGGAGCAACGACTCAATTAACAAAATCAGGTAAGATGCTAAACAGCTAAAGGGGGATGCTTATGGTAGAAAATGATAATAGTTCTGAATCTATCAAATCAGAATTACACAATGACATGGATATCCCTCGCTGGGTATATTCTTTGGCAATGTTCATAGTCATTTTGGTCATGTTCATATTACTGTTTCAACACGATTTTAATGGAGCAATTATTGCGTTATTTGCTACCGTTGTATTGATATATAGTGTTCAAAATCAACAAATAGAATACCTCACCAAGCGACTGAATGACGCAGAAAACCGAACCAAATCTAGCTAATGGCAGTCTATAATTGTTGCCATTGCTACCATCATTGGACATGCTCTATTTCTATACGAAGTTAGATGATTCATTCAACGTAATCAGTCGACTTAGTAACTAAATTTACCCAATTCCACCTTGCCGTGAAATACCCAATAAACAACAAAGGTATAGGCTAAGACAAATGGAATCCCGAGGCAGGCAACGATAAACATTATTTCTAGCGTTGCTTGCGAAGAAGCAGCATTGTAAATATTCAGACTATAGCTAGGATTGAGACTTGAAACAATTAGATTTGGATAAATAGCTATACCAAATAAGGCAGCTAAAGCACTTAGTGTACATATTGATGCTACGAATGCCCAACCGGGCTTTTTCAAAATTAGCATACGTGGAATGCTGGCAATGGCTATTATATTCAAAACTACTACCGACCACAGAATAGGCATTTTTTCTAAATTAGCAATGGCAGTGGGTACCTTGATCAACGTCACTATAGTAGTGGTGATATAAAATGCCAAAAATATAGTGTAAGTATTCCAAATCCAATGGCTAATTTTTGTTCGCAGTGCTCCTTCTGTTTTTAAATAAAGGAAAATAGAACCGTGCATAGCCGCAGCCGATATAGCTAATAAGCCTGTGAGTATCGGAAAAAACTTAAAGTAATCTGCTAGCCTAGCTGTGAATTCCATGTTGGTATCGACAGGCACTCCAATAAATAAATGACCAACAATTACACCAAATAAAAATGTTGCTATGGCACTGGAAAGACAAAAGCTTATGTCCCAAAAATCGCGCCATATTTTTGCTTGCCTTTTGCTTCTAAATTCGATGGACACAGCACGAAAGATTAAAGCGCACAGGATCATCATAATTAATAAATAAAAACCAGAAAACGCCAGCGCGTAAGCGTTAGGAAAAGCAGCAAATAATGCTCCGGCAAAAGTGACCAGCCAAACTTCATTGCCATCCCATAGCGGACCAATAGAATTCAAGAAAATGCGTCTTTCTTGATCCTCCTTGGCAAATAAATGTAAGATGCCTACGCCCAAGTCAAAACCATCTAAAACACCATAACCAGTTAGAAGAACACCGAGCAAGTTAAACCAGATAAAGTTTAAAGGTAAATGCATCATAGGTTTTCCTTATTGCTAGTTTCTTCTTGATCTGTCTTGTCTAAACCTTCATCATCGCGCCATGTTTCACTGAGCGGAGCTGGACCTCGTTTGAGAAAGGACAATAAAGAATCTTTGAGACTTTTCATTCGTCCGGATCTTTCTAAATCAAGAGTTTCTTTTATTGTTTCTTCTAGGCCTTGTGGACCAACATGTATTCTATGATTCATTACATGAACCCAAACAGCAAATAAGAAAGAATAAACGATGCCAAACATAATCATCGACGCTATTATATTTTCGCCCGGTACCGAGTGTGATACCGCATCTTTGGTTCTGAGCAACCCGTATACTACCCAAGGCTGTCTTCCTACTTCTGCCGCTACCCAGCCTGTCTCATTACCAGCATAAGCGGCTAAAACTGAAAAAACGTAAATCCACATCAGCCAGCGTTGTTTGTATAAAATATTAAATCGCAAAAGCAAAAGTCCACCCAAAGTAATAGCTATGAAAAAAACTCCAATTGCCACCATTGCATGATAAGTGTAAAAAGGAATTGGTACGGGTGGTCTATCTTCTAGAGAAAATTTATCAAGACCTATAACTGGGGTATTTGGATTCCAGTGCATAACCAAGCTAAGTAAATTTGGAATGGCTATACCGTATTTGACCGCTTCCTCTTTTGAATCGGGAATGCCAAATAAATACATCGCAGTGCCACCAGTGCCGGTTTTATAATGTCCTTCAAAAGCAGCTAATTTTGCCGGTTGATTATGTCCAACCGCTTCTGCTTGAAAGTGACCTGACATTGCTTGAGCGCATGAAACTATGGCCGCATAAATAAGTGCTATCTTAAAATTGCGATAAGCAAATTCTTGATGACGTCCTTTCAATATGTAATAAGCACAAATGCTCAAAACAAAAGCTGCTCCTAATGTAAATGCGCCTAGCCAAACATGTATCAAACGATGCATGCTTGATGGGCTAAAAACCATTGCCCAAAAATCTGTAATTTCAGCTCGATAAAATCCACCCACACTTTTAACTATATGGTAACCAGCCGGTGTTTGTTGCCATGAATTAGCAATGGTGATCCAAATCGAAGAGAATATCGAACCAAGAGCAACCATACAAGTAGCAAAAAAATGCAAGCCAGGTGAAACGCGGTCCCAACCAAAAACTAAAATAGCCAGAAATCCGGATTCAAGAAAAAAAGCAAAAATTGCTTCGGCTGCCAAAGCTGAACCAAATACGTCCCCAACGAAGCGTGAATAAATAGCCCAATTAGTGCCAAACTGGAATTCCATAACTATGCCGGTAGAAACACCAAGAGCAAAGTTAATAGCAAAGAGTTTGGTCCAAAATAGAGCCATCGATTTGTATAGATGGTTGCCTGTCTTTATCCACAAACTTTCAACAATGACCATAAAAACACCTAAGCCTATGGTTAAAGGTGGAAAGATATAATGAAACATAAGGGTAAGGGCAAATTGCAGTCGAGCTAATGTCACTACGTCAAAATGCATGCCGTCAGCCCTCTTTAGATGCCAAGTTGTCTAACTCAGCTAGACTATGACATTATTTTATTCAATTACGTAATCACTACGTATTAAATGACCATTCCAATACTAAGTAGGTGAATATATATTGACATTATTGCAGCCCGGTATTGAAGAATATGCTGAGTCTAAGAGCGGCGGTGTATTTGTTATACGCAAGAAGTAACATTCAACATGCTAAAGGAGAAATCATGACAAAAGTCAAACCGATACCTAAAGAATTTCATGCCCTAACTCCACATATAACAGTAAAAGATTCAAAAAAAGCAATCGAGTTCTATAAAAAGGCCTTTGGCGCTCAGGTGAAGTCACCGCCCCTTATGCATGATGGCAAAGTTATGCACGCCAGCATAATGATTGGAGACTCAATGCTAATGCTTGCTGATGAAATGTGGGTTAACAAATCTGCTGAAACGTTGGGTAATAGCCCAATTGTTATCCACTTATACGTAGAAGATGTCGATACAGTGTTTAAACGTGCTGTTAATGCAGGATCGGAAGTTCTAATGCCTATAAGCGATATGTTCTGGGGAGATCGTTATGGTAGGTTAGTCGATCCCTTTGGCCATCATTGGAGTATAGCCACTCATATTAAAGATATTAGTCATGAAGAGATGGCAAAGAATAAAGATGAAGCTATGGCTAAAATGGACAAACCCAAAGAAGGATGCGCGGTCAAACCAGCTTAGTCTGTATGTTTTGCAGATAAAAAGGGACCAAGACAATATTGTCTTGGTCCTTTTGCATAAAATACGAATATTTAGCCTACTTTGGCAGCAGTTTCAATCTTCAAAGTCATTGTAATATTAGCTTTGAAAAGCTTAGAAATAGGGCAACCAACTTTAGCATTTTCGGCAGCTTTCTTTACGGCTGCTTCATCTGCATTGGGCACACGAGCTACCACGTCTAAATTGATTTCCGGAATGGCAAATCCGCCTTCTTGCTTTTCCAGCGCTACTGTGGCCGTAGTTTTAACACTCTCAGGCACAATGCCGGCTTCGCCCAGTTGAGCGGAAAAAGCCATTGAAAAACATCCAGCATGAGCAGCTGCAATTAACTCCTCAGGGTTAGTGCCAACACCATTTTCGAAGCGAGTAGAGAACGAATACTGTGTGTTTGATAGAACACCGCTGTCTGTAGAAATTTGTCCTTTACCGGACTTGAGATCACCCTGCCAAACTGCTGATGCTTTCCGCTTCATTTTTCCTCCTTCTCTATCACTTTAGAGAGAATGCTATATAACTAATATTCAAAATGCATGACTCGTAAAGGCTCATTAGAAGCTAATGAGTCAAGCATATTTGCCAGATCTGTTATTGTAATGGACATATATACATTTTGTTGCTTATTATATGATAAAAAATGAAAATGCTTAAAGAGGAGCACTGTTATCAATAGTACTCCTCTCTTCTTTCCAAACTTACTTTATTGAATTCGTAATTAATTATTCCAGCCGTTTGGAACTGCTGTTACTGGATTTGCATAGGCAACCACTGGCTCTTCAACCTCAGGCTCAGTTGTTGGTTGGTGACTTTCAACTTCTGGTTGATTACTCATATGTGTTACCACTGAAGCTTCTACTGTTTGAGGAGTAGGAGCAAAGGCTTCTGTTTCTTCTACTTCGTTAGCAGATTCCGCATTAGCTTCTAGCAATGTAGGATTATCATTCAATACACCTGCTTTCTCTCTAAGCAAATATTCAATGTAATCCCCTCGGCTCATTCTAGAGGCTGCTACTTGTTCGTCAAGCATGCGATGAGCCATCGGTGTTACGCATACGGCAGTGGTGGTACCACGGTTTTTGCCAAAGAAATAAGATTTGGCTCCGCCTTTAGGTCCAGTCTGCTTAGCAGAAGAAGGCAATTTCAATGGTGGCAATCCGGAGCGCTCACGTATGAGCATTTCTACATAGTCACCATTTGATACACCGGCATTAGCAGCTTGCTCTTTTAGTAACTGCCGACCGAGTGCAGTTAAGTTGAATGAAACCGATCCAGACTCTTTGCCCGGAAAACGCGAACGCCGAGGCGAGGTTGTCTTGGGGTTTGTGTTTGTTTGCACCGTTGTACTCATCACTCTTCGGCAACTGTCTTACTCGCTATCGAGTTTTGATGCTGCCTTTCCTCCTTTTTGTCTTATATGGAAACGGATAATACTAAATATCTATACTACTATTATTTGTGTTTGACTAACCAATAAATTCGAGTATCCAACGCTTTTGACAATTGTATCTGCATTCACAATTACAACTGACTGAGGTCGGGGTAAGCGAGCAGAAGCTACGCTGCAAAAGTTGCCTTTTGCTACGTCCCAACTAACTTTACTGGCAGTGGTGATCTTGACTATTGAACAATGAGAATTCGAAATCGATATACACGGTTTTGAATTATCAGTTGCTTTGGTCAATATTACCTCCTGCTATTGCCAACCCTTTCCAAGACCTTGATTATAGAGCATAGTTTTCGAAATGCGTGGAAGTCATGTATTACAGTCTTCTCATGTAACCGGCATGAGGAGTATATTCTGGATATATCGTTAGCTATTCTTTACAATTTACCTAATGCCCAGCAGTTGAAGATATAGGCTATTGCGGCGCCTAATGCGGCACCTACCAAAACCTCAACTGGAGTATGTCCGAGAAATTCCTTAATTCGTTCTGAAGAAAGTTTTGGATGATCTGAAAACAGTTCAAGCATCATCTCGTTCAAAATGCGTGCTTGATGCCCTACGGTCCTTCTTACGCCAGCAGCATCGTACATAACGATGATTGCTAAACAAAACGCAATCGCAAACGTAACAGAATTGAAACCATCAATAAGACCAACCGATACTGCCATACCTACAGTGCAACAACTATGACTTGAGGGCATGCCACCGGTCTTTGACAGGATACGTAAGTCAAGTCGTCCAGTTTGAATTAGCTTGGCCAAAATTTTTATTGTTTGAGCGATGGCGCTGCAAAGAATTGTAACTAGAATTACTTGCCATCCCCGTTCATGACTGTCTTCAGTGACCGATATTGCTGTATTGCTTAAAAAGTCCATATTTATTCCTAATTCGTCCTATAAATTGCATATTTTAATAATTCTGAAAGCGGTACGGTTTGATTGTTTTTCAGTTCATCATTTTTCAGTATTGCTAACCCTTCTTTTTCTAACTCTTGCAACTTCTGGCGGGCTGTTTTTTCTCCAAATACAGTGACCCAGGTAACTTTATCGCTAGCGTCGTCTTTACCGGGCGTTTTGCCCAATGTAGCTAAATCTCCTGTACGGTCTAAGAGATCATCGGCAATCTGAAAAGCAAGACCAAGTCTATTGGCAAATTGCTCCAGCAATAGCAATTGCATATCATTAGCACCAGCTAAGGTTGCACCAGACCAAACACTAAAATTTATTAAAGCGCCCGTTTTACCTCTATGAATTTCTTCGATAGTTTTCGCTCTGTTATTACTTTCATTTTCCTTCTTATCTTTTATGTCTTTTAACCTACCGGTAAAAGATAGATCGAGAATCTGTCCGCCGACCATGCCATCGGCTCCTATTGCTTGACTGAAACGACCAATTATATTGAGTAATATTTGCTTTTCGACTTTGCTAGGTGTTTTATTTATTATTGTCTCAATAGCAAGCATGAGTAAACCATCGCCTGCTAAAAGAGCAGTCGCTTCACCAAAAACTTTATGATTAGTGGGTTTACCTCTGCGATAATCATCGTTATCGAGAGCTGGCAAATCGTCATGTATTAAACTCATCGCATGTACCATTTCGATAGCACAGCTTAGTGGCAAAAATAACTCAATATCAGTATCTAGTCCAGTAATAGTCTCAGCAGCAGCCAAACACAAAAGCGCTCTCAGCCTTTTACCTCCAGACATCACTGAGTAACGCATTGATTCCCAGAGACTATAAGGATAACTACCTGCTAGATATTCGCTTAGCTTAGTCTTGATTAGTTCACGACGAGACTCAATATAAGAGGCAAAATCATATTCATTGTTGTTTGAAAGACCGATGGTTTGCATTTAGCTCGACTCGTTAAAATGATAGTTTAAAACAGATTTTTGAATAAGCGCGATCTAACGAAAATCATTTTGCCAGCTTCTAACGCTATATCAAACAAGCTCTTTTCTTTTCGCAAATATAACAATGCTAAAGGACCTATGCTTTTCATCAGTGAAGTTAAGGAAAATTGTACATTGGTTTGTGCAAAAAGCTTTCTATTGCCAGCTTTGAGTGCTGCTTGCCCGGTGCGAATAAGCATTACCGATTGATCTCTGCTTTGTATAGCTTCTTCTTCCAGCAGAGCAAATAACTCATAGATATCGCGTAGATGATTGAAAAGTATATAAATAATTCCTACAAATAACCAAGTCAACCAAATAAAAAACACTTTTGCTGCGTCAACGCAATTATGGCGAGTAAACACTATCGCTAGACTAAAACCGTTGACAAATAAAATCAGAGTGCCGAATAATAAACTGGTCATTTTGTAGATATTTTGTCTAGAAGTTTGCCCCTCATTGGGTAATAGTTGGTTGGGAAAAATCAATGCTGCTATTAAAACGTGCACACTCCAGATAACCCCAATTACATTGGCTATAAAACTAGCTATGCTAAAACTATTGGATTTAGTATTGTCTGTCATGCCGAAAATATTTCTCTTGCAATTAGAAGCTTCTGAATTTGATTTGTGCCTTCATAAATTTGTCCTGCCTTGGCATCACGAAAAATTCGCTCCATTAAATATTCTGGTTTTAAGCCATTCAGACCTGAAATTAAAAGAGCATGCTCCGCAGTTCTCATCGCAACATCGGTTGCTTTTAATTTTGCCATGGAAGCTAATACAATATCGGCTTTACCCTGATCAATTGCCCTTGCTGCTTGATATGTTAAGGCGCTCGCCGCTTCTATATTAACAATCAAATCAGTGAACATGTGATTATTTCTATTTTCCTTTATACTATTCGGCATATTCAGACATTTAAGTAGTCCATCTATTGCACCTCGTGCCCAACCTAAAGCTTGAGAAGCTATGGTAACCCTGCCCTTTGCCAAACTAGATAAGGCAATTCTTCTTCCCATTCCTGGTTCAGCTAAGATGTTTTCTTTAGGTACAATGCAATTATTAAAAACGATTTCACAGGTGCCATAGCCGCGCATTCCGAGCATGTCAAACTTTTGCCCGATACTAGATCCTGTAAAACCTTTTTCTATGATAAAAGCGGAGATACCCTCTGGTAAGCGAGCAAAAACAATAAATAAATCAGCTACACTGCCGCTGGTGATAAAAATTTTGTTGCCGTTAAGTACATAGTTATTCCCTACCAGTTTTGCTGAGGTTTCGATGGCAGCAGTGTCAGATCCGGCATTGGGTTCTGTTAAAGCAAAGGCCGTCAGTATCTCACCTGTTGAACATTTCCTTAGATACTTGTCTTTCTGTTCTTCAGTACCAAATTTAAGAATAGGTTCCTGACAAAGCACGTGAACCCCCAAACTGCTCATCACAGGCATACATTTGCGAGCAAATTCTTCGTTGATCAGGCAAAAACTAATATAATCTCCACCGGTGCCACCGTAGATCTTATCAAACGGTAGCGCAGCGAAGCCAGCCTGGCAACAAGCCTTAAACAGATCTCGGCGAAACAAATTATCTTTATCACTAGCAATTATCTCTTTGATATCAATTTTGTCATTGAAATCTCTGGCTTTGCTCAGCCAATCCAGTTGTTCTTTGGTGAACAATTCATAATTTATATCATTGATGCTTATATTGTCCATTCGAGCAGTGTTTCTTCGAAAGTTGATGGTTCTTTATTAGTAATTTGTTCTAGGGCTCCAGATATATTCATCGATATATCATTCGCCAATACGCTGCTCATGCCTAATTCTAAACTGGCCATTTCACCAGCGAGTCCATGAATATAAGTACCAGCAATAGCAGCTAAAAACGGTTCAATCTTTTGAGCAAGCAATCCTCCGATGACGCCCGACAATACGTCTCCTGCCCCCGCTTTCGCCATGCTTGCGTTTCCGGTGGGATTTACAAAAACCCTGCCATCAGGGTTAGCCACTATTGAATGAGCGCCCTTCAAAACCACAATGCAACCAAATTTACTAGCAGCCTTTAGAGCAGCGCTTATGCGATCAGCTTGTATTTCTTGGGTACTTTGACCGGTTAATCTGGATAATTCTTTTGGATGAGGAGTGATAACAAAAGGTTTTTCCTTAATATCCATAATTTCGGGAAATGTTGACAGAGCATTTAGCGCATCAGCATCGATTAAGCATGGCAGTTTATCTTTTTTGGCGACTAATTGGGTCAAAACTTGTTTAACAAACAAAACTGTGTTCACGTTCGTGGTTAAACCCGGACCTAAAACAATAGCCGAGGCTGTTTTCATATATTCCATTACTTCGTTGGCAGCAGTATCATCAATAGTTTGCTGGGCTGTTTCGGGTAAAGGCTTATAGATTACTTCACCGGGTGGTAAATGTTCCAAAACTGATTTTGCAGTGGCTAAAAGTACTAAACCCGCGCCTACCCGCAATGAACTGCGACTGCTCAAAAATGCAGCACCGGTCATGCCGGCACTACCAGCAATAGTCAATAAAGTGCCAAATGTACCTTTATTTGAATTAGCTTTTCTCTCGGGGATCAAAGCAGAAACATACCCAATCGTGCTTAGATAAACTTCTGGTGCGCGACTGCCTAAAGGAGGTAAACCTATATCAATTAAGCTCAGCTCTCCACAAAGTTCAGCAGCAGGATGGCATAAGAGCCCGCATTTTATATAACCGAAGGTTGCGGTGGCATCAGCTTTAATTGCCGTTCCCATTGTTTGTCCATTATCGGTGTTAATACCAGACGGAACGTCTACTGCTATCACCCTTAGTTCTTGTGCCAATCTGATTTCATTGATACGTTCAATTACGTCTTTATATAAACCTTCAACCTCACGGTCGACTCCTGTACCAAGCAAAGCATCTATAATCAAAGTTGTGCCCTTAGTATCCAAAGAACTGGCCTTTTGAATGACTTTCATCTCAATGCCCAATACTCTAGCAATCGATTTATTTGTATTGGCCTCTTTGGTACTCATGACGAATTCTGCCGCTTGTCCCTTGCTGTCAATAAAATTCAGTGACACAGGTACCTGCCATAGGTGCAAATAGCGGGCGATGACCAATCCGTCACCACCGTTATTGCCACCACCACAAACTACTAGCACTCGTCCTGGTTTATTTAGCCAATGGTTATATGCGAGTTTAGCCGTTTGCTGCCCCGCTAATTCCATCAGAACTTGTCCCCAATTGCTATCACATTTGGAAATCCAATCTGACTCGAGCTTGCGTATTTGACTCGTGGTAGCAACACTAAGCATTTTTTGTTAACACCGGAGTTTTTGTACCTGCAACAACACAACGAACAAAATGTCCTGGCGTCTTCTCTACTAACAAAGGGATTGCTTGACGACAGCGTGCTTCCACTAAAACGCAGCGATCACCAAAACTGCATCCTGCCGCTAAATCGATTAAGCTGGGTGGTTGTCCTTCAATTGGTACTAAGCGAGTTGTTCCTGGTTTGGGTAAACAATTCATAAGTCCTACTGTATAAGGGTGCAAGGGATTTCTAAATAGTTCCTGTACATTCGCTTGTTCAACAATTGAACCAGCGTACATTACAGCCACTTGATCGCAAAGTTCTGCCACAACACCAAGGTCATGTGTTATGAGCAATATGGACATATTCTTTTCTTTTTGTATAGATCGCAACAGCTCTAATATTTGCGCCTGCACTGTTACGTCAAGGGCTGTGGTAGGTTCATCGGCAATTAAAAGTTCGGGATGGCAAGATAAGGCCATAGCTATCATTACTCTCTGACGCATGCCGCCAGAAAATTGATGCGGATATTCGTCTATGCGATCTTTAGCCTGGGGAATGCGCACAAGTTCAAATAATTCGATTGTTTTTTGCCTTGCTTCACTTTGACTAATTTTTTGATGAACCTGTATCGCTTCGATGACTTGAAAGCCTACTGTATATACCGGATTTAATGACGTCATAGGATCTTGGGGAATGAGAGCAATTCTCTTCCCTCTATATTTCCTTATTTCATTTTCGCTGAGCTTAATCAGAATCTGTGCCTTCATATATAATTTCACCGTTGGCTATTTGTCCGGGGTTGGGTAATAAGCGCAAAAGAGATAATGCAGTTACCGATTTGCCACAACCAGATTCACCTACTAAACCTAATACTTCACCTTTATTGATAGATAAGTTCAAATCATCCACTGCCCGCGCAATACCTGATTCTGTCGGGAAAATTACGCTTAGGTGTTTAATATCTAGAAGTGTCATACTATACAGTGAGATTTTAACCAGTAAGGGTGGAACATAGTAAGATTGAAGTAACAGTTATGATTGTTCAATAAAATCAATCATGCCAGAATTAAAATTGCAGGTCAAACAAATGGAGATCGAATTTGGCTGTTAACGATGAAAAAACTGGGATCTTGCTGTATTACAGCTATTGACTAGGCTTATACGTGAAACAGATCGTATTGTTAGGTTGGCTGATGATATAGATAATTACGCTGAAACCAAAGAAGCCAAGGATGCTTTTGTGCGTATTGGGGATGAAGTAGAAAAAATCCTCAAAGCCATAGATAAATCGATTTCTCCACTTTATCGACTATATGAGAAAGATGCTGGCTTAAAATCCATTGGTAAACCTGTTCATAATAAGATCAAACCTATTCCCCACGATAAAACAGTTACCGCTGAAATTATTAGTCGCCAAGAGCAGTAATTGTTAATTGCACCGCAGCTGGTGCATTATATGATGCATATAACAAATTCTGATCGAGTCCGCCTTCGTTTGCCCTCTATTGGGTTAAACCTAGAGCAGACTGAGCGCCTGTACCTTCAGCTTTGTTTCGTTCGGAGGAGATCGATTCCTCATGGATCCAATTAGTTAGCCCGGCTGCTTTCATCAAGCGGATCATAAGCCAAGAGATATCAATCTCTGAAGGGCGCAATCCACTTCTTGCCGATCCAGGAAAAGCATGATGATTATTGTGCCAACCTTCACCCCCAGTTAGCAGAGCCACCCACCAGACATTAACACTATCGTCTCCAGTTTGGTAATTTTTGTAGCCCAACTGAGGAAGATGACACACTAGATTGAGCAGAACCGGTACTTGCTGCACAACCAGTGCCGCGGCTAAGCTGGCCATGGCAATAGTGCGGCCGAAAAGAGAAGCAAAAGGAATCTAAAGTTTACACCGAGCAGAAGTGCAAGTATGAAAGATCTTTCCCAACAACCATCTTGTTCAAGAAACTGGTAAATTGGGTCTTTGATTAAATCTTTGGATTGCTCCACCGGATTAATATGAGTAGGGTAACCTCTGTGAAAGATCCAGCCCCACCAAGCGTTCAGCCAACCATTACGTGGAGAATGAGGATCAAGCGGCTGGTCGGTATATTTGTGGTGAGCACGGTGCATTGTTGCCCACCAGATTGGTGAACCCTCGAATGCCAGATAGCCCGCTAACACCCAAAAATATTCAACAAATTTTGGACATTTGAACGACTTGTGGGAAAGCAATCTATGATAGCCAATGGTAACGCCCATCATATGCCACGCATAGAAAATAATAAATGCAATGGGAAATTTCAAGAGCATACGTACCTCCATAGCACCGATCGCCGTCAGTCTAGCACCAGATTTTCTCGAAACCTAGACTCTAATCACTCGACAACAGTTTTTGCTCACAAACTGATATTAGCTTGCTTCAAATAGACTCCCTAAAAAGAAGGGACCTTTGGCAAGAACAACGAATTTCACAAGCTGTCAAGAACAAATTTACTGCTAACAGTTATGATGATTGCAAGATGATAAATGATGATTATGCCAATGCGTAGCCACTAAAATCAAATTACCCGCTGTGATCAAGGGCAATTCTAGTTTTTCAGGCCATATAGAACCGCATAAACACGTAGCTACCAACACTAGACCCAAGCCAATTATCATGCCGATAAGCACAGTGCGGTGGTGATGCTTTAAATAACCAGGCACTATACCGAATAAAGCGAACGAAAAAACAAAAGCAGCCAGAATTTGATGTGCTAATTTACCTTCCAAAAACTGCCAGCCAAATAAAGGCAAGAATGTAATTACAAAAGGCATAGCCAGACAATGAACAAGACAAATGCTTGAAGCAGCTATTCCCAACATATCGAAATAGCGAATGCTCTGATTTGTTGGCAGACTTACGGCTTGGGCTGAAGGATCTCCTTGGTCAATTCCATTTGCCATAAATCTATTTGCTTTCCCTTTTTATCAGTAAATCCAAAACTATCTTCTTTAACGTGTTTTCTTTTCACTGCACTTTTTGCATGTGCCGAAAATTTCAAGTATGTGTGAAGTGACATGAAAACCGTGCTTGGACTTAATTAAAGAATCTAGATCTTTAATCAAACACTGATCTAAATGCACACTTTCTTTGCAATTGCTACATATGAGATGATGATGATGTTCTCCTGGCTCAATCAATTCGTAGCGCTTTTCACCATCGCCTAATTCAACCGATTGCACTAAGCCCTGACTAACCAAACTTTCTAAGGCCCTGTATACAGTGGTTAAGCCAGGCGCTTCTTCATTTTCGGAGCGCATACTGCCATGAATATCCTGAGCGGTAGCTAGAGCATGAACTTCGCTCAAAGCTTGCAGAACCTTTTTGGCTCCTTTTGTAAGACGTGTATCTGTTTTATTCATCTGCGCTTTTCGCCATTTGCGGAACAATTAAATTCTGGAAATGATTACCAATCTTACCAAATAATACTTGTCAATAGAAAAATTTTGCTGTTCTGGCAATAATCTTTAACCAAATAGTTAGCTTTAATACTGAGTTGCACCTATTTTTTAAACGAGGTGCCTAACTCAGTGTAATTCGCAGTGCTTTGTTGCGCAGTAATTGGACGAATGGCAGGGTCAATTGCTAAAATACCCTTCTGCTAAATTGTACAGAGGGCGGTTGGCTCAACGGTAGAGCACCTCGTTTACACCGAGGGGGTTATAGGTTCGAATCCTATACCGCCCACCAATTATAGAGCGGGTTTCAGAGGTTTTGATAAAACAGGAATTTTGATCGTAAGTGCATCCTAAGTGCAAGATTCAATTTTTCGATATGGTCATCCTCGGTTTTTGTCTACCAAATATAAGGCTGGAAGTTACCGTGTTAATGCATTAGTCTCGTTGGGAATAATATTGACAATAACCGCAATCTTAAATCCTTATGGTTTGCTCCTGCTTCCCAGCCAAATTATCAAATTTAGAACACACGGTCAGTGAAAATCTCATGCCCGACGAAACTTTGCTTTGGCTATGCAAAGAGCATTATAGACTGGGATTATTTGTTGAACTATGTACGCTTGGTTCTGTAAGCACTGCGTTGGTTGTAACAAGGAAAATAAGTGACAGTAATACATTTACGCCAGCGACTTGGCGAAGCGTTTTATTATTATTAGTCCAAATTGTCATTATCGCCTTAGTAATTGCAGGGTTAATTGCAACTTCTTATCCTCATCCGAACTCATGGGTTATGGTACCGGCACTTTTAGTCATATTGCTACTTAGATTATTCTCCCAACAGGCTTTTGCAATAACAAACAAACGACTAATCTGTATAGCCGTACCGAAAGGGAGAATATTATGGTGGCTAAACCTCGATAAACTAAATGACGTTGACATACGGAATCGCAAAAATGGTGCTAAAGATTTAGTGCTCAACTTTTCATCAGCCCCCACAGGCGTTGATGGCAGGCAAACATCCATTAGCAAGTATGCTTTGTTTGGTGTTGATGAGCCAGAACAGTTAAAAAACGTACTCCTGAACAATAGAATAGCTATATAGCTATAAAAAAAGGGGGCGACCATGGGGGTATTCTCAAAATGAATAATGAGGGTGAATTTCAGTCTTATGTGTGTGATGCCATAGTGGCTGCTTATAAAAAGAAAATTCCTGATCATGACGTAGAAGGTGTAAGAGCAATTTTTGATCAGGAAACTGGTGAAATAGGCATATTTGCTCCTAAAAAAGTGGTAGAAAAAGTCAATAATGCGTACCATGAAATAAGTTTGGCAGATGCCCGTGGACTCATTCCAGATGTGATTGCTGGTGAGGTTTTAGAGATAGAAGTAACCCCTGCTGATTTTTCGGAATTTGGTCGTATTGCTGCTAAAACTGCTAAACAGCTTATGGCTCAACGCAATGGCGCAGCGAATACAGAGCTTATTAAGAGAGAATTTGATTTACGCAAAGGCACATGTACGACTGGAAAAATTGAACGAATAGAACCATCTGAGAATGGCGGCAACAACGTGATTGTCTACCTTGGGAAAATAGAGGGATTCTTACTGCCGGAATTACAAAAACCTCATGAAACTTACAATATAGGTGATCATGTTCGTGTATACATAGCTGAATTAAGGAATACAGATATGAGTCCAAGAATCATAGTTTCAAGGATTCACCCAAATCTCGAAAAAGAGAAGGAAGAGCTAAGGTAAGAATATTAGCGGAAATTAGCAGCAATAACCATCTTCAAGGGTGCCGGGGAGGGGTGTATGCGATCCACACCATGCGCGTGACCCATAGACATTGTCCAAATTTGCGATACAGGAAAAATTTCGTAACTGTAAATTGTGTAATTCATTACTTGCCGTAACAATATAAACCCATAAACTTTTTGTTGCATAACCAAAAAATAAAATACACCACTGCAAAAAAGATAGAGAAAAATTCCAAAAAATATTTTCTCAATGAGTGTAAAAGCTGTAAAACGTGTAAATAGTTTATTGCTCTTTTCTTCGCAAATATAGAGGGGGAGCCATTGTCCCGCTTTTCGCAGATTGATAATTGGTTATCATTATTTGCCGAGTATGGAAGCATGGAGGATGATGGAGCTTTTTTCAATAGTTTTTCTATGCGCGTATATAGAGAAAAGTATTATAAAAATCCTCCATCATCTTCCATCCTCCATAAATAGGCATCTGCTATCAGTTCTGGATCAGGTTGAAAAAATATTTTTTCAGTTATAGTATTCACATGGGATGTCTCAGAATAGGTGAAAAGGGGCTTTTCAATGTGCTTTTTCTCGTCGCCGTTTTAAAATAAGGTGAAATTTAAAGTCAATGTCTACCTCAATGCAAAAATCTACTCAATTTAAGCCGGGTCAGTCTGGCAATCTCAGCGGCAGGTCAAAAGCCGATATTAACTTTAAAGAATTAGCGAAAGAACATACCGAAGTTGCTTTATCCACCTTGAAAGAAATTGTAAAAAACGAGAAAGCACCACCTAGCGCAAGGATCAATGCAGCTAACGCACTTCTTAGTAGGGCGTGGGGCAAACCAAGTCTTGCGATTGAAAGCGTTAATATGGACATGACGTTTTGGGATTGGTGCAAATTGCACGGTATAAATTGAACGCATAGAGGCTAGTGAACAATGAGCAACCTACCAGTAAAACAATCGTATGGTTTTCAGCTCGGAGTTAGCGGTAATTTACTAGGGCGACCAAAAACGAATATTGAGCTGAGAGACGCAGCGCGAGAATATACGCAAGATTGTTTAGACGTACTCACAAATATAGCCGCCAATAAAAGAGTGCCAAGTTCAGCACGGGTAAACGCCAGCATATCTTTATTAGATCATGCATGGGGTAAACCCTTGCAGCATGTGGACAGTGTAAAAGCAAGATGCACGATAGAAGAATTTTTAAGTCGAGCTGAGCTTAACGATGTTGATGAATTGGAAGCGAGAGAAGCTGGACTCGATTGGGACTATGTTAATAATCGATTGGCAGATACAGAAGACATAGTTGTTATTGATGATGCAGAAGAAGATTACACGGCGGATCTTTGATTCAGATAGGCAATCGACCCGCAAATATTTTTAAACTCGGCTATAGAGGCAAGCAGAGGTTTGTCTGAGTGGTGTTGTTTCAATGATTGGCTGATATTTTTGCGTTGAATATTTCTTGACGACTGGTGAGTTTTTTATGCCAGACATTCGCGCTTTTATTTTTCAAATTTTGCTGTAGCCTGAAAAATATAACGGGGTTTCAGGAGATATGAAATGGAAGCAGCATTGCGAGGCAAAGAAGCAAGTTTATATGTCGGGCTATCCGAACCTTTTCTTAAGAAGCTAAGAAGTATAGGGGGCGGCCCACAGTACGTAAAAATTGGTAGAGCTGTTCGATATTTGCGCCACGATCTGGATCTTTGGCTGCAGGAAAATAAAAGACAGAACACCATTAACGCATCACAAAAACAAAAGACAGCATAAGCGAAAGTTGCTCAATCCGGCAAAGAGAAAGCAACTTCTAAGAACCATGAGGCAATAACTATGATTAGTATACGCAAATTTGGCGCAGTTATCAAATATGTTTGTAAGGGTATTTGGTTCTATTTTAACTTAGACAGAATCAATGATTGGCTTAGAGGTTGAACTATGCAACCTAAGAAGCCAAAAGAACTGCGGGTCAATTTCAACAATATTCCAGAAGACTTTAAGGATTTAGAGCAGTTTGTCCTGTGGAAAAATGTCTATAACCCGAAGACGGGCAAATGGGGTAAGGTTCCACATCAGCCAAATGGTCGATATGCCAAGTCGAATGATCCATCAACTTGGTCTAGCTTTAAAGATTGCCGGAAGACTTATGAGGCAGAAGGATATAGCGGCATTGGTTTTTGTTTCGCGGAAGGCATGGAGATTGTCGGTATCGATCTTGACCAGTGTTTCGATATTTTAGGGGATATAGAGCCGTGGGCACAAGAGATTGTCGATAAATTTGATGGCGCATTTATTGAATATTCCCCTTCAAAACGAGGTATTCACATTTGGTGCTTAGGCAAGAAAATTGGGTCACGTACATCAAAGCGTATGCCCAATCCAGACAAGCCGAAAGACGAAGGTATAGAAGTTTATGACAGCACTTCTACGCGGTATCTCACGCTAACAGGAGTACCGGTAAATGCCTAAGCTAATAAACTGCCAACCTGCTGTTGACTGGATCTGTCAGGTACATCTAACCGATAGTTATCCACAGCCGACCAAGAAAACCAAAGAAACCGGTAATAACAATGGTTGGGTTGATCCAGAAGCTGAGTTATTTAGAGAAGCCCTGCGAAATATCGACAAAGTAGATGAAACACTGGTGCGTGATGCAGCAAATTTCATTCCTGCCCATTTGATGGCTGATTACAACTTTTGTATGAAAATGGGGCTATCAATAAAATCTGGATTGCCTAGCGAAGCTGGGTTCCAAATTTGGGACGAGCTTTGCGCGAAATCAGAGGATAAATATGCGCTTAATGATTCAGCGGAATGGCGCCAAAAATGGGATGGATTTAGACCGAATGAGATAGAAATCGGGACTTTAATCTATCATGCAAAGTTACACGGTTACGTGCCTCCTAAAAACTACACTGTATCTGAGAATGGTTTAGCTAGGCAATTTGCTGATCTGTGTAAGCATAAATTGCGTTGGTATGCGGCTCGTAGGAAATGGCTTTTTTATAACGGCGTTAGATGGGTAATCGATGAAAATGGGGAATTAGCCCTGGCGTGTGTACGGGAATTTGTTGAAGGGCTATACAAGGAACTAGCCATTTGTGATAATGATCGTCGTGATAAATTAACCAAATATCTTGCATCTTGTAATAGCGCAAGAGTTATCAATGCGATAAGTGCTTTAGCTAAGTCGGACTTACTTATTAATGCGGATCAGCTTGATCAGGACACTTACCTATTCAATGTTTTGAATGGCACAATCGATCTAAATACCGGCAAACTGTTAGCTCATAATCCTGAACATTTCATTACTAAGCTGGCTCCTGTTGTCTTTGATCCTGACGCAGAGTGTCCCCAGTTCGACAAATTCTTGAATGATATATTCAACAAAAGTGCGGAAGTGGTTGCCTTCGTCTTAACTTGGTTTGGCTATTGTCTTACTGGAAGCGTTAAAGAGCATAAACTGATATTTCATCACGGTTTTGGGCGTAACGGTAAATCTACATTACTAAAGCTGCTCATGAAAATATGGGGGGATTATGCCTGGCAATGTGACCCTCATATTTTAATCTCAAAGAAGCATTTCGGTGGCACAAGTGAGGATGTTGCCAATTTAAAAGGGATTCGCCTAGCTTGTACTACTGAACTAAATAAACGAGTGCGCCTAGATGCGGCAAAGTTAAAGATTCTTACTGGCGGCGATCAGCGTAATGCTAACCGAAAATATGAGCATGAGATAGCCTATTACCCGACGGATAAACTAAACTTACTCACCAATGAATTACCGATAATTGAAGACGAATATGCTGCTTTAAGTCGCATTGAGAAGGTTTCCTATGGAGTCAAATTTGTCGATGAACCAAAAGGAGATCCAGATTTCTCACAGGGGAATGTGTTTAAAAAAGACCCAGATTTAGAGGACAAATTGCTAATGGAAAAATCCGGCATCTTGAATCGGTTGATCAAGGGCTGTCTTAGGTGGCAGAAAGATGGTTTAAGCCCACCAGCCGAAGTGAAGAAAAGCACTGCTGACTATAAACACTCAATGAATATCTTAAATCAATTCATTAGTGATCGATGTGAAACTGGGAGCAATAAACGAGTCGGGGCCAAGAGATTACATGATGAGTTTAAAAATTGGGGCAAAGAAAATGATGAACCGGCAATGAGCATTGTTGAATTTAAAGACCAAATGCTAAAACGGAACTTTGGACGTGACGAAAAAACCGCAGGAAATTTTTGGCTTGGCATCGCAATATGTGATGATGATTCGCAAGATGCACAGGCGGTATTTGCCGATTTTGCTATTACTGACGATGAAGATTTCCTAGCTGAATTTTAAAGTCGATACGCAATGAAATGGTTACAATCATCGCATCGGCAAACTGTTAGAACTATCCTAACCTTATCTGATTGACATTTAATACAACTAACTCTAAAAGGGTAGCTGCCCAATCGCTTGTTAGTTGTAAAATGTCTTCACCAACTTGATCAAAATATGGAGTTTCAAATCCAAATTTAGCTGCACGGTCTTGCATGTCTTTAACCTCCTGCCATTCAAATTCGTGAGAATGTTTTAGAAGTTCACGACATAATGCCAACCCTTTTTGACCATTAATGGCGGTTTGCACACAATTGGAACCTTTACGTGCTATTGTACGTAATTCATTTGATATTCGTAATTCTTCTTCTTCGCTTGGAGATGGGTAAGAAAGCCTACTCAGTCTAAACCTTTTCTCTGTAAGATTTAATGTAGTGCTGGGCGTGGATGGAATTTCGTAATGGTCAATAAATTTGTCTCGAAATAATTTGAAATTGCTAAAGTGCGCTAATATTTCTTTTTTATGTTTTACCCACACTGGTTTAAGATAGTTCAGAGCTTTGTTCCCATTCATCAGCGATTTAATTAACTCTGAAAAATTTGTATTTCTAGTTCTTTGTTGTCCCGCTATCTGAATTGACATTACAGATAGCTGAATCTAACAATATTGTCCCGTACCTATATAGGGACTCAAAATCCATTTCTAGCTCTATACGAAGTTCGTCTAGTTGATTGAGCATTAGGCTAATGTTTTCTGGTGCCGGGCCGCTTGTTTTTGGCATAGCTTTATATAGTGCAATATCGATTTCATGTGCTTGTGAATTAGTTTTCAACATTCTTCGCAAAATTAAATCGATTCGCTGCACCATTCTCATTGCATAGTCAATTTCAGAAAAGAAAGGTTGTCCTTGAGGTGTCCTATATTTAGCCACCAAAGAAGATATGTTTTGCAGATTATCACGGGCACTTTTTGCAAGCTCTGCTAAGTTAGACATTAATTAGTCCTCGTTACTTGCCAAAAAGCAAGGAATCCTCCTGAATACAGGTTATTGTTTGCTTTCTGAATTTACAAGCACAACAAACTTAGCTAGATTTAGGATCTGTCCATCGAGCTACGGTTTCAACAATTCCGATACATCAATTTTAAACCCACTCGCTATTTTAACCATGTTTTTGAGGGTCACGTTTACTATGGCTCTTTCAACCCGAGATAAATAAGCAGTTGCTATGTCGAGATTAGCGGCACATTCGTCTTGTGTCCACCCAAAGCGATTTCTTAAAGAAATCACATTCTTGGCAAGCCGCTTTTGAATTTTGACTGTATTTTTATCCACAGTCAAAACCATATATTTGATAGACTTATACGTCCAAGACGTTTACGTCTAGTCTATTAATACCTATAGTCACCCTTGCGGCTAGACAAACAGAACTGGTTTACAAATCGATTAGCATAAAAGACCGTTTGCCAATGAGAGTCAACATAATTTCAAATTTGTTCAGATGTCTATTTATTGCCATACCTGTCGGAATATTACTTACTAGTGGAATGTCCTCAGGCAGCCGTAGCAATAACATCACTCTCGCTATTATTTTTGTTTGGCTTGTCTGTCTAGGAACTATATGGTTAGTCAACAAATGGAATCGAAAAGCAACCGTCAATCACTTTGCGGCTGAACCAACCAGCAAAAACAAAACTTGCCCCTATTGTGCCGAAGAAATAAAACTTGCCGCTACCTTATGCAGATATTGTGGTAGCAGCCTACACTCTCTTGTACAAGATAAGCATATTTTTGCCTGTATTCTGCTTGCAATACTTATTGCTTGCTTCTATGTAAGTGAAGAATTGGATGGTGTGTCTGGTGGTAGGTTAAGGGGCGTCCCAGATCCTGCTCTGGAAGGAATACAGTAATATTAGCAAAGGAATATAAACATGAAAATAATAGCACTTGCTTTACTTTCAACTATAGCGATAAGTCAACTACCTGCCTATGCTGGCTATCCATATTCCCCGCCGCGCATAAATTCACCTACGTACAGATCAGTACAGCCAGTTAGCGTACAGGGCTTATCTAATTTGACCCATACCCCTGGCCGCCCAGTAGGCATACGCAGATTATCCAATTGGATGCACCATAAAAGCAGTAAATGAAACCAATTGCCATTGGTATGATTGTACCTGCCAATTTTCACTACTAAACCAAATGCCTCTCAAACAAGGAGATTCATAGCCATGTTGAAAAATATTGTCATTGCCCTGCTAGTAGGTATCATTATCGGTCAAACTTGCAAAGCGGATACTGCTGCTAATATCGGTTCAATTAGCAGGAAAGATTTATTTGCCGCCGCTGCTCTATGCGGCATTATTGCTAATGAGAAATCTAATCCGCTTGGCTTTAAACTATTCAACGATATACGTAATCAGTGGCGCTCTAAAGATCAATTTGTAAATGGCGCTAATTATTATGCAGATAAACTAGCTGAATCCGGTTTAGGTGCGTCGTCATCTACGCCCTAAATATAAAAATCAATTACAGTTCTTTCTTGCCCATTCTATGGGATTAGTTATGTTTCCATCATCGTCACAAAATTGTTCTTTAACATTGAGCATTACTTCTCGACTACGGTTTAAAAGGTCTTCGCTGTTGAGGAATTGTTCAATTTCGGTTTCGGTCATATTTCTAAACTTATCAAATAAAGATTGAGAAATACTATTTATGATTTCTATTGGTTTTTTTCCTTTAAATGAATCTTCTTCCTTATAACAAGGATAACCATAGTAACAAGGTACTAATGCCCATACTAAGGCGACAATGCCATCTCTTTTCCAAACACGTTTGTAACCGTCTACTTGCCGTTGCCCCAGAATACGTTTTTCTTCATCTACTTGATGTGAAATCGCATCTGGTTTCATATTCAATATTTTTAGCTTGCTTATTAAATCAGCAGTGTCGTTCTCACTTATCCATTCTTTGCCAAGTTTAATTAATAATGCTTGTCGAATAGCTTTGAACAATGGAAGCAATCCCATCCATAGACCGTTTAACTGTCCACTAAAATATGTCTTTCTTCGGATCGGTTTGAGCAAGTCTGGACATTTTTCTTTAGCTATTGCTGATATTAATTGGAGATTATCTCCATGCGGAACCTTATAGCATTTATAGACTTCCTTAAGCGGGTCTTGCTTTAGCTCAACTTGCTGATCCGTTTCAACCGGGTTTTTCTTAGGGCGGCCAATAGACCGACGTAGGATTAGACGGGGATGATACTTTCTGGACATTGCAAGCGCTAATTGCTTATGCTGACCAGGCTTAATACTAAAAGCTTCATATAATTGTTTATGCTTAGACATGGCTACTTCACCGCAACCAATTTAGCTACGGCTGCCGCTTTATGTTCGGGTGCCAGGTGCGCATAGCGTAATGTCATTTTATAATCGCTATGCCCCAATAGTTCACGGACAGTATTTAGATCAACACCGGCCATAACTAATTTAGATGCAAAAGAATGTCTTAAATCATGCCAACGAAAATTATGTATCTTGGCTTTTCTTAGAACATTTCCCCATGAGGTTCTAACATCATGAAATGGCTGCTCGTCTTCATTCGGAAATATATATTTTGTACCGTCTATCAGCAGTAAAGACTTTAGCCCTTCCTGGCGCTTCCATAATTTCAATACTGTCAGAGCTTCTTGATTCAATGGGATATGCCGAGTTGTTCCACCTTTGGCAGTTTCCGCATTAACCGTGATCACTTTTCTATCAATATCGACATCGGCCCATTTGAGATTAAATAACTCATTTCTGCGCAAGCCTGTATTAAGACTTAGCAGTATGCACGGTTTCAAATAATCGACATAAGTAGATTTCTTCAAATCGCTATATAAAGGATAACCGCGCTCAGTTCTCCATTCATTAGCCTTGTCTCTACCTTCTTTTATTGATTGTTCGCGTTCGTCTAGTGCTGCATATAACTTGCTCTCTTCGCCTTCGGTTAAATAACGGACTTTAGCGTTTTTGTCTTTCTTCTCAAGTTTCACCTTTATGATTGGATTTTCTTTGAGCAGTCCCCAGTCCTCAATAGCTCGATTCAAACAAGATTTTAAGTCTGCCAATTGCCTATTTATGGATGCCGGTTTTAATCCTTCGCCCTTACGGCGCAGTCGCCATTTTTCAATAACTGGCGGAGTAATTTCATTAAGCTGTAACCGATGAAGTTCTGGGAAGCACTGCTTTAGACAAGAAAACGTCTCTGCACCGGTACGTAGATTCACTTCTAACCAAGGTTTATAAATAGATTCAAGGAAATGGAGATAATTTTCAACTTTTGGCTGTTGTCTTTTCTTTACTGGATCATCTCCTTGATAAACTTCTGACAATGCGTTACGCGCTAGTTCACGGGCTTGGATTGGTGTAATTGCCGCACCATCGCCTAGCTTGATTCTTTTGCCCCGTCCATACTGCAAATAGTAATTTAGTACACCTGATGGTTGTACGCGCAATATAAGCCCCCTTAATTGCGTGTCCCGGATCTCATAGGGCTTGTTTTTCAATTCAATCGAATTGACTAAGCGATTGGAAATATTTTCTGGCATATCTGTTTGTCCCGGAATTGATTGTCAAGTAACCGTAAGTGCATCGTAAGTGCAACTTCATTATACGTCCATAAACTGTCAAGTACCAAGATATACCAATTAAATTCTTGAAAGGTAGACTAGATGGGTATCTAAGTATATACAAGTATATGCTAGTATTTCTAAGGTTAAAATTGAATCGCATTTACACCGAGGGGGTTATAGGTTCGAATCCTATACCGCCCACCACTTACCAAATATAGACAGTGAGCGGTTCTCGATGAGAATCGCTTCATTTTTTTGGTAGGTAAAATCAATCATCTTCTATACATCTTCTATTCACGGCAGATGGTCAGGTCAAAGGCACTATCTCGGTGCCAGCCCTGCCACTAGTCAGTATTCGCTGAGTTACCGGAATGCTTATGAAAATTGAAAAGGTCCTTGTTGCCATTGATGCGTTAGTATTCGGCGTTGCGATCACAGAATTTGTTACCCACCATAACTGGACATAATGTCACACGCTCATTGCTCGGTAGTCGTTGTTCGGCTATCATAAGCTCGCATTAAGAGGACTAATATTTGAGCGGTCCACCACTCCTGACTACGCTTAGCGCGAATCCAGTAGATCAACAGAACCAAATTGGGTGCTCTTGGAATTCACCGTCCAGATTATGGCGACATAAGAGCACATTTATTGCGGCGTTTTCTATCCTGTGTATCCTTATGCACCTGGTGCTGCGTTTTATTGTCCACAATAGCGCTGGCGTCTATCAAATACCTTTGCTATGCACGCTAATTATCGGCGGACTGCCACTACTCTACGAACTGCTCAGGAAGCTTTCGAAACGAGAATTCGGCTCTGACCAGCTTGGCGGCATTTCCATTATTACTTCAGTTTTTCTGGGTGAATACCTGGCCGGCTCAATAATCGTACTAATGCTCTCTGGTGGCGAGGCATTAGAAAGATTTGCGCTGCGCAATGCCTCCTCGGTGCTTGCCGCTCTAGCTAAACGAATGCCTTCAATTGCTCACAGAAGAAGCGAATGCGAAATCTTAGATGTGGCGCTGGAGGATGTTGCCATAGGCGACACGCTAGTGATCTATCCACACGAGATATGTCCGGCAGATGGTGTGGTAATCGATGGACGCGGCGGGATGGATGAGTCCTATCTAACAGGTGAGCCATTCCAAATCACTAAAACCGTTGGGTCAACGGTTATTTCTGGCGCGCTCAACGGAGAATCGGCTTTCACAATTAGTACTACTAAGCGAGTGGCCGATTCACGTTATGCAAAGATTATGGAAGTAATGCGAGAATCTGAAACAAAGCGGCCGCAGCTACAGCGCTTGGGAGATCAGTTGGGCGCAATTTATACTCCGGTGGCTCTTGTGGTGGCTTTGCTCGCTTGGGCAATAAGCGGAGAAGCCATGCGCTTCCTGGCAGTTTTGGTTATTGCCACACCTTGTCCGCTGCTTCTTGCAATACCAATAACCATAATTGGCTCGATTTCCCTATGCGCCAGCAGAGCGATTATTGTAAAGAACCCCGTTGTACTGGAGCAAATCGCCAGCTGTCGAACGGCAATTTTTGACAAGACGGGTACACTGACTCATGGTGCACCAAAGCTGACTGAACAACTGATTGCTACAGGGTTTTCTCAGAAAGAAGTACTTACCTTGGTGGCTAGTCTGGAGCGCTACTCGAAGCATCCGCTGGCTCGCGCAATTCTTGCAGCAGCCAAGGCAGACAAAATTGAGCTTGCAGATGCAAGTGAAGTTAGTGAACCACCGGGACAGGGTCTGCGCGGAACCGTCTTAGGCCGCCAGGTGCAAGTGACCAGTCGTAGTCAAATTTTAGCGCAACAGGTGTCCGGTATCGGTCAGCTACCACCAATGGTGGGCGGACTTGAATGCGTTGTAGCAATAGACGATCGTTACGCAGCAGACTTGCGATTTCGTGATGCGCCGCGCAAGAACAGCCGTTCTTTTGTGGAACACTTAGGACCTAAGCATGACTTCGCGCGTGTGATCATTGTATCGGGAGATCACGAGTCCGAAGTTCGTTATCTAGCCGAGCAGGTTGGCATCACAGAAATCTATGCTGAGCAACGTCCCGAAGATAAACTGGCCATCGTTCGCAAGGAAACCACTGCTGCCAAAACCCTTTATGTGGGAGATGGCATCAATGATGCGCCAGCTATGCTCGCCGCCACAGTTGGTATGGCTATTGGGCAGAACAGTGACGTAACTGCGGAAGCGACAGGCGTGGTAATTATGGATAACTCCCTTGAAAAAGTGGACGAATTCATGCACATCAGCCGCCGCATGAGCTCTATAGCCCTCCAGAGTGCATTAGGAGGTATGACGATTAGCGTTATAGGAATGATTTTTGCCGCTACCGGAAATCTAAGCCCGGTAAATGGGGCTATCACTCAGGAAGTAATCGATATATTGGCCGTGCTGAACGCCCTACGGGCAGCCTTTCCTCCAAAAGTGACTCACGATTTGTAACACCTAAGGAGCGGTTAGGATATGCTGCTATCAGCATTAGACTGACTTGATGGTTTTAGATAGAATTCCTCAGCAAGAAACATAGCAGCAGATGCAATAGGAATACTTATTAAAGCGCCCGGTATTCCCATTAGTTCATGGTTCGTTGTTGGTTATTATCGACCATTGTTAATGGTATTACTTTATCTCCAAATGGCAATATTTCCTTGTTATGTTGAGTAAATATTTCAGCAGCACGAAACAACTTGTGAAGTGGCCCAAGGCATCGTTTCTAATGCTCTGCGCAGCCTGGCTTAAGCTCGGGTTGTCAAAAAAGCAAAGCCTTAGCTTTTAAGATTTCAATTGACAATTTCCGCGTCCCTTAATGTGAGAAATATTGCTACTTTATCCTCCTTGGGACTGAAGGAAATCATTCTTTGGCTGCATGAAATTTAGTTTTTGGAATAAGAGTATTTAGAAGCGGATGTTGTATAGTGGAAGCGAAGTGTTTTAAGCATATGTATTCTATCTGCCCTCGTGTGTACAAACCATGTTTATTTTTTTACAACGGAGGACATAATGAAGGTACTTATTGGTATCGATGATTCAACTTGTTCTGATTTAGCTTTGCAGTCGGTCTGCAAAGAACAGTGGTCGGTCGGAACACAATTTTTCCTGCTAATGGTTGTAGAGCCTTTGTCTTTTAATTACGCAATGAGCGAAGCTTATTATTTAGGTGCTATGGATCAGGCGCGCAAGGAATATTTTAATTACTGCCAAAATGTTATTGATAAAAACGTCAAAGTTTTGCAAAGTAAATTTGCTGACCATCAAGTCACAGGACAAGTGTTGGAGGGTGATATTGCTTCTTCAATAATTGAAGAAGCTGAAAAGCAAGATATAGATTTAATAGTCGTTGGCTCGCACGGTAGACGGGGCTTCCAAAAATTTCTCTTAGGTAGTGTGGCAGAAAAAGTAACAAATCATGCGCCTTGTTCTGTACAAATCATCAGACAAAAACTAGGCAAGAAAAAGAATATTGAGAACGAGACAAACGCTATGGCGGTTGTCTAATTAGCTTGGTCCTGAGCGATTAACGGAAAAAGGTTAGTTTAAGAATAAAAATGCTAAAGAATGTAGTTGGGCGCTCGTTAAAGAGTAAGAATATAGCCCTCGTTTTCTATCTGTTGGGCGGCTGCATGGTGATGATTCTGGCTGGATTTCAACCAGAATTTGCTTATGCCTACTATGACGAAGATGTTCCCATTGCCCCGAGCCTTATAACAATAAAGACTACTGGGTACAAACCAAAAGATCCCTCAGATCGAAGTCGAGAAGGCGAAGAGATGTTTAAAGACTTAAACTGCACAGCCTGTCACTCAATTCACAATGTTGGAGGCGACATAGGTCCGATTTTAGACGGTATTGGAGCACATAGGAATGAAGATTATATGTATGCTCTTCTTGCTAATACGGAAAATGAAAAAACGAAATTTGCATTGCTTACTGATCAGTATGTAAGATCTCCATATCATCCTCGTGTTAGAGAGGCGACAGCTAAATTATTGGTGGACTTTCTAGTTACATTACCAGAGCCTCCAGGAGGCTTTGTTGTAACGCCACACGCCACAAGACGCGCAGCAAAAACACCTGAGAGTAATTCTAGCTTTAAACCCTCACCATTGTCTCAAGAGAGTGAAGAGGGGAAAGTTATATATGACAGCTTGGGCTGCGTTGCTTGCCATTCAATAAATAAAGTTGGAGGTTGGCTTGGTCCTCAATTAGACGGTATAGGCGGCCGTCATGATCGTGCATATATACTTCAGTACATAACCAAAGCTGGTGTAGTAGCCAGGCAGTCGCTCAACGAGGAAGTCGTGCCACCAGATATGCCATCATTTAATTTATCTCAGCGCCAATTAGAAAAAATTTCAGATTATCTCCTAAGTTTGCCGAATGACAAATAGCAAGCGAGCACATGATGATAAAAGTAGTGCTTTTGTCCTTGATGAAATCTACATTGCAGCATTTGGCGTATTTGCAATTGCTAGCCACTTGATTTTAAAGTTTTGCCAAGTGCCGGAAATCGTCTGCCAATTACCTTAATATCTACTACTTATAAATTGGTGGCATTCCACTCCTACTCAAATTAATCAGTAGACTAACCAAATGGGAGCTTGGCTCTGACTTTCTGGCTGGTCTTTCCATTGTGACGGCAATACTATTAGGGCAATATTTGGTGGGCTCGATTATAGTCAAAAATCCCGGCTATGTTGGAGCAAATCGATCAATGTGCCGCCGCCGCGGCGACCGTTCGATTTTTCAAAATTTGGAAAAATCAGATTTTATGGTAAGGCAGATAAGCCCGCGCCAGCAAAGAGCGAAAAGGCTTGTGAATGCGCGATCATTGGCATATTGTTCAAAATAAAAATTAGCCAACTCTCCTAAAGTAGGCTCATCTTTTATCGGCTGTCTAGCTCCAGCAAAATTGGTGCCATCAATTAATTGAGAAGTTAATTTGATTGCAGAATCCCGTACTTCTTCCAAGGATACAGAGGGAAAAGAGCCGATGGTCGCCCATTGTTGTACCACGGGCCGATTGTTGCGCAAAAGCTTTATCACAGTTATTCACATAGTAGCCACTTTGTATTTGTTTGCGGAAGAAAGCAAAAGAGAGGGCATCCACTGGGACACTCTCCTTAACTTAGCTGCTTGACCGTTTGCTATGCTTGCAGACCGGACGCTATGAACGCATCTAAATCTGACTTCTTGTACTTCGCTAGCCTGCCAATCTTATAAACTTGCAGGTTGTATCTACGCGTACTACACCATATGGCGAGCGTTATATCAGAAACACCAAGATAGGCTGCAGCTTGTTTTCGGCTCAACAAATCAGATTCAAACTTGGGGAACTGCTTAACGGCGGCGCGGCTATTTTCTGCGGAGACTGGATTCATAAGATCTTCCTTTTACGATGCGCTTATGCGCGTATCGAACATTTGAAAAACTCGCTCAATCAGTTGAAATCACAAAGTAAGATTTCTTGGAGAGCTTCCTAGCATTTAAGCATCAACCTGCTAAACGAGCTTCCAGTAATATATTCAACCGAGGATTCAGAGATAAATTCAGATATATGCCCCGTTGATTTCCCGTAGGAGCAATTATATAAAGCCCTCTGAACTTAATTCTTAGTATAACTATCGACTACCTTTTTCTCGCGTGCAGAAGCATAAGAAGCAAGGCCATCGATCCAAGAACTTCTGCATATCCCTTTGGGGGTCCATCACAAAGCCACGTCAGTTTTGTTGGCAAGCTGCGCTAAATGAGTTCCAAAATATTCAGGATTAAGTTTATCGCATGCCTTCAAATGCAAATCGCGAAATGTAGCAATAAAGTAATCTAGCTCACACTCATCTTGGAGTACAGAAATGGAATCTAGCCCAAGTAGCGCATATTCAGCTATTTCTAGAACCGCGTTCTGCCTAGTATTAAACCATACATGTGCTAGAGCATCTGCAATGTCATATAGTGCTCTACGGGGAAGCTTGTTTCTCCAGTCGGCAGGACCGTGATCCTTTACTTGTTTTAGCGCTTTATCAATTGTGGCTTTGAAATCTCTAATTATTTCGAGTTCATCTTTTTTTTCGGCAGAGAGATAAAGTAATATGCGATCCGCATTCATGTCGTCATCAAATGCAAATTCACATAGTCGGTCCAGCAGCCATTCTTTTGTTTGCACTTGCAATTGCTCGCGAATGGCCTTAACAAATTGATCCCGCTCTATTTTATTCACGAGAATCCTCTCCTGAGTTAAGGTGACTCATTATACATACGAAAAGTATCAAATTGAGCGAAATGAAATTCTGTTTTTTCGTCCATAATATTGTTTTGGTTTAGAACCGACTTGCTGAGGCACTAAAAGTGAAACCAAAAGAATTGTTTGACGAGTAATTGGGACTAAATAATAGTCGTCAAGACTCAAGATCTTTTTAAAACCATAGCGTATAGCAGAGTGATCGCCGTTTAATGTTCATTAATACTGGACTTTAGGCATTGGCAATGTTAAATTATGAGCATTTGCTATACAATGCTATACGAATAGGGTATAATGATAATAATAAGACCGAGCGCACTCAAGCACGGCTATACCAAAGAGGAAATTAAACAAGTTTTAGCTTCTGGTGAACGGTTTGATGTGGAGCCTGATAACGAAGACAATCCCCAACAAGCAGTTATTGGGCACACGCAAAAAGGTGTTGTGCTTGAGGTGCGGGTGACTTATTTGTCAAATCCAGATCTCGATTCCGTATATCACTGTATGAAAGCAAATGCACACTGGACTGGGCTCTATTCAGAACGTTTGAGGAGTATTTTATGACCAAGTTGTCAAAAGAAGAAATCGAAAAGCGTGGTAATCGGTTACAGCAAGAGGCGCTCAAGTCTGTAGCTAAAACCGAACAACTAAATATACGCATGGAGGAAAAAAATATTTTTCGCTTATATTCTCTGGCGAAAAATAGAAAAAAACCAGTGGGAACGATGGTGCGCGACTGGATAATTGAACGACTTGATTTAGAGGAAAAAGCCAATGAATGCGACACCAGACTTTTTACTTATACAGTTGAAGCTGTGACGAAATTATTGCCAGAGGGAATTAAACAGGCTCTAGCAAACAATGCCCTTCGCCATGATGACAGGTATGATTTTCAACGTGGTTCGTTGACGCGTGGAATTTACTATCAAAGTCAATACAGTGAAGCCATTGCTGTAATACTGGAAGGGAGTCCAGAAAAAGAGCTTGAATATTCTAATGGTATTTTGTCTAAGTCTTTTATTCTAAGAGCAGCTAATGCGCTGGGAAGTGCAGTATGAACACTAATACAATGACTACTGACTGGGAGTCGCTCATAGATAAAGCGAAGGGATTGGGGCGCGAAAAAGATCTAAAAGGATCTACCGACTTATTTCAGCGTGCCTATGATCTTAGTCGTGATTTCGAGCAAGGCGATTTACGGCGAGGGGAAAGTGCCTATTATCTAGCTTACGGACGTTACGTGGGAGGAGATAAAGTTGTTGCATCTGAGCTATTCAAAGAATCTCTGCAATATTTTGATTTGGATATAACTAACGCTGTCAAAATCAGCCATATTCATTCAATATTAGGCGATATTTATTACGGACTAAAACAATTCGAAGCTGCCGAGCACCACCTAAAGGAATCTATTAAAATTGAGAAGCAGTTTAATATCGAGTCATGGGACAGTGAGCAGCTTCTGGCGTCTGTCTTATTTGCGCAAAAAAAATATGAGCAAAGCATTCCTTACTTTGAAAAGGTTCTGGAGCAACAAAAGAAATTAGGGCTTGCAGATGCAATACCTAAAACGCTTTCTATTTTGGCATTTTTATGTCGCGAATCAGGACAACCGGCTGATGAGGCCAAATGGCAAAAGGAAAATTTAAAGACACGGGGCCTGAAGTCTACCCCTAGAAATTTGCCTTTGGAGCCATTGCCAAACGCGATACCTCCAGGATGGGGGGCAGATTTGTTGACTCACTTTATGCATAGTTCGCAATATAATGAACGCGCTAATTTTGCTAATAACCATGAACTATGTGCGCAGATAATAACTACTAATGAAAGATTTTGGGCGACCCGCGAAAATTTGGCAATTCCAATAGCTAAACTATTGGGTGAGCGCGAACAGATAAAAGACTTTTCTAATTTGCGTGTTAAACCGGAAGAGTGGTTAGAAATTTATTTCTTCCTACGCTGTCACGCCTCATTTATGAGCGCATCACGTTTGGCCTTAGCAGCGCAGATCCCAGAAACATATATGATTCTTCGTGGCTGCTTAGAAAACGCAATGTATGCTTTTTATGTCATGAATAATGAGCAGTATAAGCAGGTTTGGCTACACCGCCATAATAGTGAAGAAGACTATAAAAAAGTGAGAAAGCTATTTATGGGGAACAAAATTGAGGAGGCTATTGAAACTCAGGACCCGCAGTTAGCCCAAAAAGTATTCGCCTTATACGACAAAGCTATCGATGATGGTGCTCATCCAAACGTAAATACCTTCTTCGATAACGCCCTGCAACTTAATACTAATGGTGAGCTTCTACTTGCCGTTTCTTATTTAAATCCATCGCATGTCGAGTCTGTATTGAAGCAAGTTAAAGAAATTGGGGAGACTGCATTGGCGCTTTTTGCTTTTGTTTTTCCCCACCTAGTCGAATAGGGCAGGATCGTTGCAATACGCCATAGTGAATAATCAAAGACGGGAGGCATTCGCTGGTGGGCAGGGTAGTTGTCCAGGATGTCTTTCTCCAATGATAGCTAAGTGTGGTTCACGTATTATGCATCACTGGGTATAATTACCTCATTTTTTTCGAAGACTCTCGCGGCATTTGCCTCCAAGATACTACCAATGGCGGCATCCGTGGCAATTTTCCCTCGTTTTGTTTTCATAGCAGTATCCTCTTAAGTTAATGCATGGCAAAATATAAACATACTGCCGTGTCATTATAAATGAATGTCCCTTACGTGAATTACAGAAAGTCGGTAGCGAAACTGTCAGCCTGTTTGCAAAAAGAGAAATAATCACTGCCCAGCTCGTTTGCTTCCGTGGCTTTTGCCGAATCTGTGAGTTGCATCCGCGCACACGGGACGAAACTCCTCGATCTTTCTAACCTTGTCACGATTGAAAGACGGGGTTGCCTTATCTACAGAACCAGGCTTGGTGACGCGTTCTTCCCTAGTTGGTTCAATTATAAGCGGGTCAAGGCACAATCGTCTTGTAATTGTAGTATTTTTCATATCGCCTCTTATAGTTCGTGTCGAGAAACCAATAGTTTCGTCCGCCTCTGTACCTCATTCATTATACTCCCTTTGATCAGGTGAAACGCGCACAATTGCTTGTTATAAGCAATTATCACCGAAAGCCCAGTTGGCACAGGAGTGTGCGGACTAGTTATTTTTTTTCGTTGATAAAGAGTCGAGTCTCCTATGCTAGCCTCAGCGGAGTATAAGTTAGAGGCAATTACAAATTCATTTGAATTGATGATTAGACATATAGGGCTTTCTGGAAGTAATTTGCTACCATATATAGTGTCGCATGTTATTTAAGTAGGTTTTGTAGGTATCATGCCAGAGGAAACCAATGACAGGAACCGCAAGTATGAAAGCCCTTACCTATCACGGACCGGGACGTCGGGACTGGGAAGAGCGAAGCAAGCCAAGCATTATGCTCTCGACAGACGCCATTGTTCGTATCATTGCAACTACCATCTGCGGCACAGACCTTCATATTTTAAAGGGTGATCTCCCGTCCGTGACACCAGGACGAATCCTTGGTCATGAGGGTGTGGGGATTATCGAAGAACTGGGAACAAATGTTCTCAGTTTCCACAAAGGTGACAAAGTTCTGATCTCATGTATCACCTCCTGTGGAAGATGCGACTTCTGCCGCAAAGGCATGTATTCCCAATGTCGCTCAGGCGGCTGGGTTCTTGGTAATTCAATTGACGGAACCCAGGCTGAATACGTCAGAATTCCCTATGCCGATACGAGTCTTTATGCTCTGCCGCCTGATGCTGATGACGAGGCAGCGACAATGCTTAGTGACATTTTTCCTACAGGCTTGGAATGTGGTGTGCTCAATGGTCAAGTAAAGCCCGGGGATATTGTGGCTATTGTCGGGTCCGGCCCAGTCGGACTAGCAACCTTGCTCACGGCGCAACTCTATTCTCCTGCTGAGATCGTGATGATCGATCTTGACGACAATCGGTTGGCGGTCGCTCGCTCTCTGGGTGCAACGACTGTCATAAACAGTTCAGAAGGAAACGCAGTCGAAAGTATAATGGCACTGACGAATAATGCCGGTGTGGATGTAGCCATAGAAGCCGTTGGCACAGGTGCGACATTTGCCATCTGCCAAGCAATTATCGCTCGTGGAGGGCGAATTGCCAATGTTGGCGTCCATGGCAAGCCGGTAGAATTTCAAATCGAAAGACTTTGGTCATACAATATAACTTTGACGACACGGCTTGTGGACACTGTCACAACACCGATGCTGCTAAAGATAGTAAAGTCGGGACAACTAGATGTAAAAAAACTGATTAGCCATCGATTCGATCTATCGGAAATCATGAGAGCGTATGACATTTTTGAAAATGCCTCCAAGGAACGTGCTTTAAAAGTATTACTTACTAATGCCAGCACCGCTCGGCTACAAAAGTTATGACACCGGTAATGGTGGCGTCAATGTCAGATGGGTAGCTTTGTGGAATTCGAGATATAGCGAAGATAAGAGCTGCAAAATCACTTACCGTGTTATCTTGAGCTAAACCGCCTGCGATAACGGAATGGACGATGACTTGCTTGCCGGCATCCTGGATGGTATTAAAGGCTTCATTATCAATTAGTAAGAGGACATAGGGACGTAAGAAGTGGCGCCATTATCAACAACGACGTTGGAATCAGCTTCCAGAATCTGCTCCATCATGTCGTCAAAGCGGCGCTCGTTAATCATGTTGTTTTCTTCCAGCAGGACGATTGAACGCACACCCAGAGATGGGAAGCTGGAAAATGTTGCATTGATAGGATCGGTATCCAAGCATAATACGTGAGGGTCTTGCTGTTTAACAAATTGAGCAATGATGGTAGACACGAAGCTCTTACCGATGCCACCTTTGCCTTGAAGAATAAAATGAACATTCCTTGTCGATTCAGCCTTTCTGTCTGCTGAATCAATAAAGTAGTTTTGGGTCTGGGAGTCTTGGTCCGGGTTTGAATTTGGCTGGATTTTCAGGAGCACTTGGTTTTTCATTTTTTGCTGACTCTCGTTGTATCGGTGACCTAATGTCTGATGATATTTCAGTTGATGCAATGGATTGTGATGTTGGTTTGTCGTTGCCTCCTCGCCGTTGAGATATAGACGGGAAGTTTTTGCGGACGAGAAAGGTGAACTGGCTGTAAGAGACTCCAGCTATTGAGTCTTGTGCCTGCTGATATATGGTGGTCAACGGCCAGTCTGCATCAAGCAGTTCTTTAATAGCCAAACGATTGGCGCGGAATGCGATGCGTGCCTTTCCCCATGCCGTCCGAGTGGAAGCGACTCTCTCTCTTTCCAAAATTGCCTCCGTAATAGAGAAGGTGCGTAACTTTATGCCGCTATTGTAGCCCTAGGTAATATCAGAACCTTCCAGCCATGGATACAGGAATGGATTCCGAACCCGCTCCCACTGACCCTCTCCCCAGTCATTGCTGCACTCCCGGCTACTCCCAGCCGTACCCAGCAATTTCCAGTTTGTCCCAGCGTCCCGCAGCAATTTCCAGTAATGGTCTTGGAAGATTCCAGCACATCACAGCATCCCCCAGTGCATCACAGCAGCTTCCAGCAAGTCACAGCATGTCCGAGAATTGTTGCAATTTGCTGGAAGAATACGTAAGATTTTGTAGGCAGGATGTGTGCCGTACCGGTACGCGACAAGTCGCCTACCAGTCCGGTCACAATTGCGGCCACAGCTTATATCGCAACTTCGTTACTCAACGCTCATTGTCAGTGGTGGCATAAAACAACTTTTTTACGCCAGGGAGGAAATTATTAGAATGATGATTCGAGGAACGCGCCCACGAAAAAATCGTATTGAAGTTTGGTGCGATGATGATGAACTCGCAAAAATTAAAGCGAATGCAAAGGACACCAAGCTATCCAACTCTGAGTTTCTGCGAAATCCTGGGAAGGGCTATGAGCCCAAAAGTGCCTTTGATAAAGCGGCGATCAGAGGGCTTGCCAAATTGCACGCCGATCAAGATCGCCTGGGTGGTTTATTGGCACAATGCCTATCCGAAGGCAAAGGCGGTATCTCACCGCTCAATAATGTGGGATCCTTGTTACAGGAAATTGAAAGCCTACAAATATCCATTGCAAAACTGATACTGGAACAGGCTCGCAGCTTATGATTATTAAAGTCATAGAGCGCAAGACGAGCGAAAAGTCGCGTTTTGACCGGCTCGGGCGTTATATATTAAATGCCAAAGACAACGAGTCTATCTTGTTTGCGCGGACTGCCCGATACGTTATGGATGAGCAAGGAAATGGTGAGAAAGTTGGCTGGTATCGAATCTCAAACTGTCAATCAAATACGCCAGCAGTTGCAATTGCCGAGGTATTGGCCACTCAAGCCGAAAATCAGCGAGCTAAATCTGACAAGACGTATCATCTGGTTGTTTCCCTACCGCATTGGGAACAGTTGAATCGAGAGCAAGCGGAAGATATCGAAGATACGATTTGCGCCGGTTTGGGATTTGCTGAGCATCAGCGAATCAGCGCTGTACACGAAGACACAGATCATTTTCATTTGCACATTGCCATTAACAAAATCCATCCGAACACATTTCGTTGTGTAGAGCCTTATTATCCTTACTACAAGCTAGATAGCCTAGCGAAAGCTCTAGAAATTAAGCACGGATTGTACCAGGATAATCGCATTGGACAGGCAACACGTTTTGCCAAAGTTGGCGAATTAGAAGCGCACCAGCAAGAAGAGTCCTTTTTGAGTTGGTTAAATGAAAAGGTGGGCGACCAACTCAAGCAAGTGCTGAAAGAAGCCACGGGATGGCAAAACGTGCACGATTTGCTCACTCCATATGGTGCTGTGATCAAGCCCAAAGGGGCTGGATTAGTAATAGCCACTGTGGACGGTACTGTTGGGATTAAGGCAAGTTCATTGAATCGGAAACTATCTTTCAAATCATTGACTGACCGTTTTGGGACATATAAGCCGTCTCAAAACCAGGGCAAACCGCTCAAGCAATATCAACCGGGCTTGCATAAGTCGCTGGGTATGAATTCCCTGTATGCGGAGTTTCAAAGACTCAAAGAGAAAAGTCGTGAGGAAAGAACACAAGCTCTGAAAGACTTGCGCTCTCAGCATAACGAGTACCGAATCGAGCTCAAAGACTGGTATCGGCAAAGACGTAATTCGGTGAAAGTAAACACGGATTTGGATAAGAAATCAAAGAGAACCATCTATCACGAGCTTTCCCAGGAGATGAAAACAGACTTTGCCGAATTGACACAGAGTGAACGGCAACAAAATAAGGCAATTCGAGAACAACTACATTCGCAGACGTGGGACCATTATTTAACCAGTCGCGCTGAAGAAGGTCATGCCGAGGCATTGCACATTCTAAGGCGGCGGAAAAACTACAGACGGCAGATCGCTCAAACATTGCTGACCATTGAAAGTTTTGAGGATGCAAAGGATGTTATAAAACCTCAACTCAAGCCGACCGTTTTCAAAAATGGCAAAGTTATCTACCGAACACAGGACGGCGGTGTAGTTGCCGATGAGGCGACTGCAATTACCGTGCCAGAAGTGACAGAAGTATCGACTTTATTGGCCCTATCATTGGCAGAAGAGCGGTTTCATGGACGGCCAATTGTTGTAGAAGGCTCGCTTGAATTCAAGCTCCTGATTGCAAAACTCTCTGCTTTTGAAGGGCTGTCTCTTCGCTTAGCTGATCCGGTATTAGAGAAAGATCGGCAACGTCATGTCAGGGTCAAAGAGCTGATAAACCATGGAAGGTATAAAGAAGCCCAGGATAAGCAATTGAAACATCATGGAGATACAACATATAATAAAATGCAGAAATCAGTTTAAGGCGGGGCTGTAGTTTATACCTCAGCTTATGCATCCAGCAACCAAATGTCATCAATGCATTACCGATTAGCTAGCGTTTGCAATTCAAGCAAAGATAAGACGTTTTTCAATTAGCTTTTTTGCGAAGCATGCTTTTCACTATGTTTGCGCTCAGCCTTTACTTCTACCACCATTTCACTGGCTTCTTCTTTGACTTCGGCTATTAAATCCTTAGCTCCTTCGGAAATAACAAAACCAGCACGAATTGCGTTTTTAGTGACAGACTTTAGCGCTTTGCGTCCATCTGGAATGGGCAATTGAAGAACGGCAGCTAAACCCCAAGGACCTGTCACTGCTTCCCAAATCTTTATAGACGTCTAGCTAGCGCTCCCCGTTGCCCTTTCCGGGAATCATTTATTTTGCTTGCACAGCAATCAGTTCTTTATGCACATGTGTTTCGATAGCCTTGCCTTGGTCAAGAATATCTTTCGCTCTGTTCACTTCATCTGCCGTCCCGTGAACAAGCAGGAGAAACTTATCTGCTTTTAGGGCGGTTTCGTAGCTGAGAGCACTGTCTTTCGGAATGCCCATGCTTACCAGCCCAGCCCCTAATGCGCTGAGACCACCAACAAATACAGCAGATTCCAAAGCTCCTATAACCCAGCTAACAATTGGACCAGCAACCATCACTGGTCCGATGCCAGGCACGAACAAAAAGGCAGAGCCAAACAAAAGTCCCCAGATCCAACCCCAGAAAGCACCGAATTTACCCCAAGTAGCCATGCGTTCACCGGTATTGTAATAACCAACGACGTTTTCTTCAGTGTGATAGTCCTTGCCAAATATCGACAGCTTCTTCATGTTAAAGCCGGCATGTTGTAATTCTTTTATAGCTGCTTCAGCATCGGTGTGGCTATTGTAAACAGCCACTGTGGAATTATTATCAGGCATAGTGTGACCTCCAAGTATGCATATAGCTTACCTGCAGAAAGAATGTAGTTTCCGCAAGCCAGTAATACTTATGTAACATGATCGACTCTAGCACCGATCAGGAAGCGTCACATTAAAAATGCGGGCAACTTCACCAAGGGCAAACTCTCTATATCTTATTTATTTAAAAATGAGACGTAGCTGGCAGTTTTCTACGACTCGCAAATGTTTACAGAGTCAGTTAGCAATTTATCTGATGGGCTTTGCAGTATCAAAGTGGACAAATTAATAAGTAAGGAATGTTTCGAAACCATAATTTGCGATATGCTTAAGTAATTATTTTATGTTTGAGAATGAGTGATTCGGGCTGAGAGCCCGTGAATGTTACTGTTATTCGAACTGTGGTAACCAGGAATATAAGAAACCTTGGGAGAAGCAGGTAAACGGAAATGTCGACTCTCAGCTTTATTCTTTTTTTGTTCGTTGCATCAACGTATGTGTATTTAGCAGAGCAAGTGGTACCGCTTACAGTACCGAGGAGGTTTAGCACCTCAGTAGCAGTTGGTATCACTGGAGCCTGGTTTTGTGGCACCATCTTATGAGCAAGTTATGAATATAAGCCCATATGCAGGGAAGCCTGCCGAAGTATCTATGCTGGTGAATGTGCCCAGACTAGTTACAGCCTATTATACAGAGGTGCCTGACCCTTCGATACCGGAACAACGGATTATCTTTGGCACCTCAGGACATCGTGGTTCCTCATTCAAAAAGGCTTTCAATGAATGGCATATCCTTGCTATCAGTCAGGCCATTTGTCTGTACAGGAAGATGAAAAAGATCGATGGTCCATTGTTCCTAGGTATGGATACACATGCTCTTTCTGTGCCTGCGCTTGCTAGTGCGCTTGAGGTGCTGGCGGCCAATGGGGTGGAGGTTATGATTGCGCAAGGAGATGAATATACGCCAACTCCTGTCATTTCGCACGCGATTCTCACATACAATCACGGACGCAAGACAGGACTTGCTGATGGTATTGTTATCACGCCATCACATAATCCGCCCCATGATGGCGGGTTCAAATATAATCCTCCAAACGGTGGTCCAGCAGCATCCACTGTAACCGACTGGATTGAGGAAAAGGCAAATGAGTTTCTTGAGAATAGACTTGCGGATTTAAAAAGGATTTCTTTTGAGAAAGCGCTTCGCGCCACAACAACGCACCGACATGACTATCTCAATGCTTACATAGATGATCTCGTTAATGTAATCGACATGGAGGTTATACGCGACAGCAAGATTAGTATAGGAGTTGATCCGCTTGGCGGTGCTGGGGTCCACTACTGGGAACCAATTGCCGAGCGCTATGGGTTGAATCTAACAGTGGTGAATAAGGACGTCGACCCCACTTTCCGTTTCATGACTTTAGATTGGGATGGACAAATTCGTATGGACCCATCCTCGCCATATGCGATGCAACGACTAATCGGAATGAAGGATCGTTTCGAGATATCCTTTGCTTGCGATACTGATCATGATCGGCACGGAATTGTCACCAAAAGTGCAGGACTGCTACCACCCAATCATTATCTTGCAGTTGCTATCTTCTATCTTTTTCAGCACCGTCCGCAATGGCATAAAGAAGCACAAGTGGGTAAAACTCTAGTGAGCAGCCAGATGATTGATCGGGTTACCGCCAAGCTTGGGCGCAAGCTGTATGAAGTGCCTGTCGGTTTTAAGTGGTTTGTTGATGGACTGCTTGACGGTTCACTTGGCTTCGGTGGTGAAGAAAGTGCAGGCGCCTCTTTTGTCCGTTTAGATGGCACTGTATGGACGACAGACAAAGATGGCATAGTCCCAGCTTTGCTGGCGGCAGAGATCACCGCACGTATGGAGCGTGATCCGGGCGAAATTTACCATGAACTCACGCGTGAGTTTGGCGAGCCTGTTTATGATCGTACTGAGGCACCAGCCACTATGGAGCAAAAAGAGAGGCTGTCAAAACTTTCTTCCCAACAGGTTCGGTCTACAGATCTGGCTGGTGAGAAAATCCAGTCAATTCTTACTCGCGCGCCGGGCAATGACGCACCTATCGGTGGCGTAAAAGTAATAGCCGAAAGTGGATGGTTTGCGGCCCGTCCTTCTGGAACTGAAGACATCTATAAAATATATGCCGAAAGCTTCAGCGGCACAGATCATCTGCACCGCATTCTGAAGGAAGCACAGACAATGGTCAACGATGCTTTGGCAACAGTTCAGCTTCGGAGGGATAAAACATGAGCAAACAAATCCGTGCTAACCATCCCATATACAATCTCCTGCCCACCGAAATTGAGGGCTTCCATTCACTGGCAGAACTTGCTTTAGATATGCGCTGGTCTTGGAATCATTCTACTGATGAAGTATGGCGAGAGCTTGATCCCCAGCTGTGGGAGATAACGCATAATCCCTGGGTCATTTTGCAGGCAATCTCGCGCGACCAACAAAAGGGCTTTGTAGACTATCGTCACAATCCAACATATACTGGCTTTGCAGTCTGGTGCCTGATCTTCAGTGAAAAGCTAATAGTTAAAGCGAATAAGGCCAGAATTAAATGGTTTCAAGCACTCAATGGACCTATACTAGGAATTATAGATAGGGCTGTTAAACACGTAACAATTTCTTGGAGGCTCTTTAAGAGCTACGGTTATTTCAACCTGGTCTGGTAGTCAAATTTTTAAGACACCAGGTGACAACTGTGGTTATGCCAATGGAACCCTGGGATACGAATGACGCTAATTATATTGCCAATCATCCCGCGACTTCTGCTATTGTTCTGGATCGCCTTTCACAGCATGACGATTTAGAAGTGCGTGTCGCTGTAGCGGATAATAAAAATACGCATATAGACACCGTCATGCAACTGGCTGGTGATGATAGTCTGGATTTACGATATGCACTTGCCGAAAATCACCAGATTGATAGTGGCATTTTAAATATTTTGGCAAGAGACGAAAATCCGTATGTTGCAAATAGAGCACAAAAAACTCTACTGCGTCTTCATCAAGCAATTTCGGGTAATGATCTGCTAAATAAAAGCAGCGGATCGAACTCTCAGGATGTTTTTGACTCGTAACGGAATCGTATTTAGAAAAAAGGAGAAATGCATGCAACTTTTGCAAGAAGAACCCCAAAATGATTTAAACATGAAACCAAAAACGCTTGCCCCAGATCTGCTCAATAAAATAAATGCTTATTGGCGTGCCGCCAATTATCTTTCAGTTGGTCAGATTTATCTTTATGACAATCCGCTGCTAAAAGAACCTCTGAAGCTGTCGCATGTGAAGCCGCTGGTGGTTGGACATTGGGGCACTACACCAGGACAGAACTTTATCTATGTGCATTTGAACCGAGCCATAAAAAAATATGACCTCGATATGTTTTATATTGCCGGTCCCGGTCATGGCGGTCCGGCGCTGGTTGGTAATGTTTATCTGGAAGGCACTTACACTGAAATTTATCCTAATATCAGCGAGGATGAAGCAGGGATGAAAAAGCTGTTCACCCAATTTTCTTTCCCCGGAGGAATTTCCAGTCACGTGGCACCAACAACACCAGGATCCATTCACGAAGGTGGGGAGCTTGGCTATTCATTAAGCCATGCCTTTGGGGCGGCATTCGACAATCCAGATTTAATTGTAGCTTGTATCATTGGTGACGGAGAAGCAGAAACTGGGCCCTTAGCGACTGCCTGGCAGTCCAACAAATTTCTCAATCCAATTAACGACGGAGCCGTACTGCCAATCCTGCATCTTAACGGCTACAAAATAAGTAATCCCACTGTACTTGCCCGCGTCGAGCATGAAGAATTAGAGCAATTTATAAGAGGCTGCGGTTGGACACCTTACTTTGTGGAAGGGGATGATCCAGAACTGATGCATGAACTGATGGCTACTATTTTAGACAAAGCTATTGAAGACATTCAACAAATTCAAAAGAAGGCGCGCACCAGTAATGATACCAGTCGGCCACGTTGGCCGATGATTGTTCTTAAATCACCCAAGGGTTGGACAGGACCAAAAATAGTGGACGGGCTGCAAATTGAGGGCACATTTAGATCCCATCAAGTACCGCTTATCGTTGATCCTGAGCATCCCGATCATGTGTCACTCCTTGAAAGCTGGATGAAAAGCTATAAGGCAGAAGAATTATTTGATAAGAATGGACGACTAATCCCGGAATTAGCCGAACTGGCACCCAAAGGTAACCGGCGTATGGGCGCTAATCCCCACACCAATGGTGGCATTCTGTTGCATGATCTGCACATGCCAGACTTTCACGACCACGCGGTGAATGTACCAAGTCCCGGCGCCGTGTCCGCTCAGGATACACTTGTGCTGGGAAGTTTCTTGCGCGACGTAGCCAAGCTTAATAAAGATCAAAATAATTTTCGTATTTTCGGTCCCGATGAAACACTCTCAAATTTACTTGGTGCAGTTTTTGAAGTCACCAACCGCCAGTGGGAAGCCCGAGAGCAAAAGAATGATGAATTTCTGGCACCGGCTGGGCGCGTGTTGGACTCTATGCTCAGCGAACACCAGTGCGAGGGCTGGTTAGAAGGATATTTGCTTACTGGGCGGCACGGACTGTTCAATAGTTATGAAGCCTTTATTCGCATTGTAGACTCAATGTTTAGCCAGCATGCGAAGTGGTTGAAAGTAACATTGGAATTGCCCTGGCGCAGAAAAATTGCCTCACTGAATTATCTGCTTGCCTCCCATGTCTGGCAGCAGGATCATAACGGCTTCACGCATCAAGATCCCGGTTTCCTTGATCACGTTATTAACAAGAAAGCCGATATAGTGCGCTGTTATTTACCCCCGGACGCTAACTGTCTTTTGTCTGTTTTTGATCATTGTTTGCGCAGCCGGCATTATGTGAATGTGGTTGTTGCCGGCAAGCACGCTCTGCCACAATGGTTGACGATGGACGCTGCAGTTATTCATTGCACAGAAGGAATTAGTATCTGGCAATGGGCGAGCAACGATCAAGACAGTGAGCCTGATGTGGTTATGTCCTGTTGCGGAGACACACCAACGTTGGAAATTCTCGCCGCGGTTTCTATTCTTCGCCAGCATTTGCCCGATTTGAAAATTCGGGTTATTAATGTAGTCGATCTAATGAAGCTGCAGTCTGCCAGTGAGCATCCGCACGGATTGAGCGAAGCGGATTATGATGCGCTTTTCACCAAAGATAAGCAAATTATATTTGGTTTCCACGGCTACCCAACATTAGTCCACCGGCTTACATATCGCCGCGCTAATCGCAATATGCATGTGCGGGGCTACAAAGAAGAAGGCACAATCACGACAGCCTTTGACATGAGAGTGCAGAATGATCTGGACCGCTTTCATCTAGTGCAAGACGTTGTCGATCGCCTACCACACTTAGGCGCCAAGGGTGATTATTTAAAACAAATGATGCAGGACAAACTCATCGAGCATAAGCATTACATTAATAAACACGGACAAGACTTGCCGGAAATCCGAAATTGGAAATGGGGAGATTCCAAATGAATACGCAAGAGCTTATAGGCACCACAAGCATACTTGTCGCTGACGACAAAGGACTGCTAGCGATGGACGAAAGCACAGGAACCTGTAATAAAAGATTTGCAAAGTTGGGGATTCCTCAAACTGAAGAGGCTAGGCGTTGCTATCGTGAGTTGATTATTACTACGCCAGGGCTAAACGAAAGTATTAGTGGTGTCATTCTCTACGACGAGACAATCCATCAACATAAGAAGGATGGCACTCCCTTTACTAAAGTGATTACTGATGCTGGTATCATTTTCGGTATCAAAGTTGACATCGGTGCCAAAGACATGGCGGGTTATCCTGGAGAGAAAATAACTGAAGGTCTGGATAGATTGCGCGATCGCCTGGCTGAATACTATCAAATTGGCGCGCGCTTTGCTAAATGGCGCGCTGTGATTGCCATGGGCGGTGATATTCCTAGCCGAGGCTGTATTGAGGCTAATGCTTCTGCATTGGCCCGCTATGCCGCATTGTGCCAAGAAGTAGGGCTAGTACCAATCGTAGAGCCGGAAGTACTCATGGACAGAGATCATAATCTCAAGCGCTGCGCACAGGTAACGGAAGAAGTCCTGAGAACAGTTTTCAACCAACTGTACACACAACGAGTAATGCTTGAAGGTATGATCTTGAAACCAAATATGGTGCTACCTGGATTGACCTGTCCCGAACAAGAAGGGGTAAATGACGTAGCCGATGCTACGGTGAAGTGTCTTTTGCGAGCTGTTCCGGCTGCTGTTCCCGGGATTGCTTTTTTGTCAGGGGGACAATCTTGTGAATTAGCCTCGGCTCGTTTGAATGCCATGAATGTTAAATTCAAGGCACGGTTGCCATGGGCGTTGGCATTTTCGTTTGCTCGTGCCATCCAGCAACCGGCACTGGAAATCTGGCAAGGCGAAGAAGTCAATGTATTAGCGGCACAACAAGCTCTGTATAATCGAGCGTGCTGTAACCGAGCTGCCCGCCGTGGTGAATACAATGCCGCAATGGAAAAGAACTGACAATAGCCCCATAGGCGAGAGTAAAGATGGAAACTAAGACCAGTGTATCTAATGTAGGCGCGGTTGTTGCGATACGCGGTAGTGTTGTAGATATACGCTTCGATAAGCATTTGCCGCCGATTTACTCGTTGCTGCGTGCTGGAGATAAAGGGCAAATCTTTATTGAGGTACTGGCACAGCGCGATGCCCTTCATGTACGCGGCATTGCTCTAACGCCAACACAAGGTCTTGCTCGTGGCATGGCGGTGGAGGATACAGGCGGTGAATTGAAAGCACCGGTAGGTAAGGGAATACTCTCGCGCATGTTCGACGTATTTGGTAATGCCATTGACCGTGAAGCGCCAGTGTCTGATGTCCAATGGCGTTCGGTGCATCGTTCTCCGCCACTGCTGACGCAACGGTCTACCAAGTCCGAAATCTTTGAAACCGGTATTAAGGTCATAGATGTGCTGGTACCGTTGGAGCGGGGCGGCAAGGCTGGCCTATTTGGTGGGGCGGGTGTGGGCAAGACAGTATTGCTTACCGAAATGATCCATAACATGATCGGGCACCAAAAGGGTGTAAGTATTTTTTGTGGTATCGGTGAACGTTGTCGCGAAGGACAAGAGCTTTACAGCGACATGAAGCAAGCTGGCGTCTTGCCAAACATGGTAATGGTCTTTGGACAAATGAATGAGCCACCAGGCAGCCGATTTCGTGTGGGACAGGCTGCACTGACAATGGCCGAGTATTTTCGGGATGACGAGCATCGCGATGTCTTATTGCTAATAGATAATATTTTCCGATTCATTCAGGCTGGTATGGAGGTGTCTGGTTTAATGGGCGAAATGCCGTCGCGCCTAGGCTATCAACCGACGATGGGCACTGAGTTGTCGCGGCTGGAAGAGCGCATTGCCAATACAGATGCCGGAGCGATCACGTCCATTCAGGCGGTGTATGTGCCCGCGGACGATTTAACAGACCCGGCAGCCGTGCATACCTTTTCGCATCTCTCAGCATCCATTGTACTTTCGCGTAAGCGAGCCAGTGAAGGACTTTATCCAGCTATTGATCTGCTACAATCCGGCTCCAAAATGGCCACGACAGGCATCATTGGCGAACGCCATTACAACTTGGCGCAAGAAATCCGGCGCACACTAGCCCAATACAATGCATTGAAAGACATCATTGCTATGCTCGGACTTGAGCAGCTTTCACCTGATGACCGCAAAGTGGTTGGCCGAGCCCGCCGGCTAGAGCGTTTTCTCACCCAGCCATTTTTTGCCACTGAACAATTTACTGGACTGAAAGGAAAGCTCGTTAGTCTCAAGGATGCGCTGGATGGCTGTGAGCGAATTCTGCGTGATGAATTCAAAGACTATCCAGAAAGCGCACTTTATATGATCGGCACTGTGGATGAGGCGAAAAAAACCTCATGAATCTTAAGGTGCTTTTGCCATTCCAAGTTTTTGCTGATATAAGCGGTGTTTCACGTATCGTGGTTCAGACTAGCGAGGGTTCATTTGGACTTTGGCCTCACAGATTAGATTGTGTGGCAGCACTGGTGCCGGGGATTTTGATTTACGAAAACGAAGCGAATAGTGAAGTTTGCATAGCCGTCGATGAAGGAGTGATAGTTAAGACCGGTTTAGATGTGCTTGTCTCGGTACGTAACGCCATTGGTGGAACGGATCTTGGCCAATTACACAAGGCTGTGCAACAGCAGTTTTTAAATCAAGATGAACAGGAGCAAACTGTGCACTCTGTAATAGCGAAAATGGAGAGCGATTTCATTCGTCGCTTAGCGGAGCTGGATCATGAGTGAAGAATCGGAAATAAAGAATGTTGAACAACAGTCTGCATTCAGTAGCGATGTTGGCGCGCAGGCCGCACGCAAACTTAAGGCGCGGCGCAACGCCAGCCAGGATGTCTGGTTTGGTTTGGGTACAATGGGGCTTATTGGCTGGTCTGTAGTGATACCAACTTTGTTGGGCGCGTGGTTGGGCATTTGGCTTGATAAACACCATCCAGGCATTCATTCTTGGACGCTGACAATGCTAGTTACCGGACTGGCAATTGGCTGCTTGAATGCTTGGCATTGGGTTGCTATGGAAAATAAGGCAATAGGCGATGAACAGGAGGACAGCAATGAATGAAACGCTGACACTGATATTGGCGTGGGCATCAGGGGTGGTGCTCGGCGCGATTTTCTTCGGCGGACTCTGGTGGACGATTGGCAAGGGCATTGCATCCAAACAGCCAGCACTCTGGTTTCTGGGTAGCCTATTGGTGCGGACAAGCATTGCTTTGGCTGGATTTTATTTTGTCTGCGGGTGTGATTGGCAGCGACTGCTAGCGTGTATGCTTGGATTTATTATGGCAAAACTAGCGGTTATTTGGCTCACCAGGGCTTCAACAGCAAAACAAACTCGTCTGTCCCAGGAGGTAAGTCATGCGCCTTAGTCCTGATCAACTAATCTTCTGGCAACACGGATTTTTCAAACTTAATGCCACCATTGTTTTTACCTGGGGGCTGATGCTCGTGCTGGTTGTTGGTTCAAAGCTGATTACCCGCAAACTTTCCACTGATCTGAAACATTCCGGCTGGCAGAGCTTTTTGGAAATCGTCGTCACTAATATTGAAAAGCAAATAAAAGAAGTCGGACTCAGTCACCCTGAGAAGTACATAGGCTTCTTGGGCACGCTTTTCTTGTTCATTGCTACGGCTAGCCTTTTCACTGTCTTTCCCGGTTACGAGCCGCCCACTGGCTCTCTCTCAACTACAGCGGCACTGGCTCTTTGTGTGTTTGTGGCTGTGCCGCTTTTCGGCATTGAGGAACAAGGTGTGTTCGGCTACCTGCAGTCATATATTGAACCGACGATTATTATGTTGCCGTTTAACATTATCAGTGAACTTTCGCGCACGCTTGCTCTGTCTATCCGTCTTTTCGGTAACATGATGAGCGGGACAATGATCATCGCTATCTTGCTCACTATCTCACCCCTTATCTTTCCAGTCGTAATGACCATGCTCGGTCTACTCACTGGCATGGTACAGGCTTATATCTTCAGCATCTTAGCCGCGGTTTATATCGCCGCTGCTACCCGTACTCGCAAGCTCAAGCCTAAGCTTGAGCCAGTAGCTAAAACTTAAAACAACAATCAACAAAGGAGATACTTTATGGATAGCATGACCCTGATTGCCTTGGCCTCAATTATCACAGCGGGATTTACTATTGGCGTGGGCTGTGTGGCACCTGCTTTGAGCGAAGGACGCGCGGTAGCAACAGCCCTAAGTTCGCTGGCCCAGCAACCGGATGCATCTGCCACTATCACTAGGACACTGTTCGTCGGTCTGGCAATGATTGAGTCTATGGCCATTTACTGCTTTGTAGTCTCGATGATTCTTATTTTCGCTAACCCGTTCTGGAATCATGTCATCGCTCAAGCTGCAGGTAAGTAAACTATGCTTATAGACTGGTTCACTGTCGGCGCGCAAATGCTCAACTTTCTCATTTTAGTATGGTTGATGAAGCGCTTTCTTTACAAACCCATCCTCAACGCCATTGATGCGCGAGAGAAGTTGATTGCCAAGGAACTTGCTGATGCCGATGCGAAAAAAGCGCAAGCGCAAAAAGAGCGCGACGAGTTCCAACACAAGAACGAAGAATTCGACCAGCAACGTGCAGCACTATTGAAAACTGCGACGGACGCGGCCAATAACGAGCGTCAGAGGCTTCTCGATGAAGCACGTAAAGCAGCTGATGCGTTGAGTGCCAAGCGGATGGAAACTTTACGAACCGAGGCGGATAATTTAAGCCAGTCTATTAGTCGCCGGACCGAACAGGAAGTATTTGCCATCGCACGAAAAACACTCATGGATCTTGCTACAACTAGTCTGGAAGAGCGGATGACTGAGGTGTTCACTCGCCGCTTAAGAGAAATGGATAGCAAAACAAAAGATAATTTAGGCCAGGCACTTAAAACAGCGAATGATCCAGCACTTGTGCGCAGCGCCTTTAATTTACCTGATGAGGAACAGGCGGCAATTCAAAAGGCTCTTAACGAAACTTTTTCGGCTGCTATTCGCATTAGATTCGAAACAGCGCCGGACTTAATCAGTGGTATTGAACTGAGCACGAATGGACAAAAATTAGCTTGGAGTATCTCGGACTACCTCGCATCTCTAGAAGCGGGTGTTAATGAGCTATTGAATAAACCAGTCGGGTCTGAGCCATCTCATGAGACAAAGACTGAGCCAGAGCCTGCCACGAAAGGAAACTGATAATGAACACTACATCTGAAAATTTGCAGGGAGTCTTTGATCATACCTTCGACAGTATCAGCCAAAGGTGTAAAAGCTATACGCCCCAATTAGTTCTGCGAGAGATAGGCACTATCAAAAGAGTTTCTGCTGGGATCGCTCAGATCTCGGGACTTCCCAATATTGGCTTTAATGAATTGGTAAAATTTCCTGGTGGCATATTCGGTATTGCCTTCAATGTAGACGAAGAGGAGGTAGGCGTTGTCTTACTTGGCGAATACTGGGACTTGCACGCAGGCGATGAAGTAGAACGTACCGGCCGGGTTATGGACGTAGGTGTGGGCGATGAATTATTGGGACGCGTTATCAACCCGCTGGGTGTACCGCTAGATGGCAAAGGTCCGGTGTCCTGTAGCAAGCGCCTGCCTATCGAACGTCCTGCTCCAGCCATTATGGATCGCGCACCAGTAACGGTGCCACTGCAGACCGGGTTGAAGGTCATAGATGCCCTAATTCCTATCGGACGTGGACAGCGAGAATTGATTGTCGGTGACAGGCAGACAGGCAAGACCACGATTGCCATCGACACCATTCTCAACCAGCGAGGTAAAAATGTCATATGCGTTTATTGTGCCATTGGTCAGCGCGCTTCAGCTGTGGCAAAGGACGTAGCTGTCTTGAAGGAGAAGGGCGCTCTGGATTACACAGTTGTTGTCGTCACTGAGGGTAACGATCCGCCAGGTCTTAACTATATCAATCCTTATGCCGCTACTAGCATCGCCGAACATTTTATGGAAGCGGGTCGCGACGTGTTGATTGTATATGATGACCTCACGCACCACGCCCGCGCTTATCGCGAGCTTTCCCTTTTGTTACGCCGACCACCAGGACGTGAAGCATTTCCGGGCGACATTTTTTACATCCACTCTCGGCTGCTCGAACGCGCCACCCATCTGCGTACTGAGCTCGGCAATGGCTCACTCACCGCGCTACCTATCATCGAGACAGAAGCGCAAGACATTTCCGCCTATATTCCGACCAACCTGATTTCTATCACCGATGGACAAATTTATCTCTCGCCGTCGTTATTCGAACTAGGTATGTTGCCTGCGGTTGATGTTGCCAAATCGGTTTCGCGAGTCGGTGGTAAAGCGCAATGGGCTGCCTACAGAGCAGTGGCAGGTGATCTAAAACTTGCTTATGCACAGTTCGAAGAACTTGAGACCTTTTCCAGGTTCGGTGCCCGCCTGGATGAAAACACACGCAATATAATCAATCATGGACAGCGAATACGCGCTTGCCTTAAACAGCCAGAATTCGACCCAGTATCTGTGCCTGCACAAATCGCTGTTCTTCTGGCATTGTCTGCCAGGCTTTTTGATGTCGTGCCAATTGACCGGATGACGGCTGCCGAGCATGCTGTGCGAGAAGCAGCAACAGGTATCCCGGCGGAGGTGTGTGCGCGATTCGAAACCGCTGCAAAATTGAGTGATGCTGATAGAAAAATGATAACCGAAATTGGCCGCCAAGCTTTAGTGCCTTTTTTACCTAAGCCAGAAGCCAAGGTCAAGGAAAAACCATGAGCGATAACACGGCCAGTTTGCGCAGAAAGATTCATAGTGCCGGAGATTTACAATCTGTTGTTCGCACTATGAAAGCTTTGGCTGCTTCAAGTATTGGACAATATGAAAAATCGGTGCAGGCATTAGCTGACTACTATCGCACTGTGGAACTGGGTTTACATGTATGCCTTAAAAAAAGTGGGACTGGACCACTGATCACAGAACCGAAAATACAAGCCCCTGTAGGTACTATTGGTGTGGTGGTATTTGGTTCAGATCAGGGATTGGTAGGGCAGTTTAATGATGTGGTGGCTGATTATGCGGTCAAGACGTTGTCCGCTTTTTCCACCAAACCCCAGGTCTGGGCTGTCGGTGAGCGCGTGAACGCACGTCTGACTGATGCAGGAGTGCAAACAACTGGAATCTTTACCGTGCCGAGTTCTGTTACGGCTATTACTCCGCTTGTTGGTCAGATTCTTGTGGAGAGTGAAAAGCGCCACGCCCAGAGCGACATGACAGAACTCCATCTTTTCTACAATCGTCCCACGTCAGGGGCTGGTTATGCACCATTCAATCAAAGATTATTGCCGTTAGATGAAAAATGGCGACGCAACTTATTAGAAATTCCTTGGCCAAATAAAAACTTACCCGAGGTCATAGGCACAGGTACAATAACATTACGAGCGCTCATCCGCGAATATCTTTTTGTTTCATTATTTCGAGCCTGTGCCGAGTCTCTTGCCAGCGAAAATGCAAGTCGTTTAGCCTCCATGCAACGTGCTGATAAAAATATTGATGAATTGCTGGAAAGTCTCAACGGAACATTTCATCGTTTGCGCCAGAGCAGTATTGACGAGGAATTGTTCGACGTCATCTCCGGCTTCAAAGCACTGAGCGTGAAGGAGAAATAACCAATCCGGGTCTCTATATAAAGCATCCTTGTTGATCCTTTATGATTGATCATAATTTTCTATTTCGGCTGGCAGAGTAGGCTCGTCTGAGTAGAGCTGGATGCCTTTGGATGGTTTCTATCATACTGTGGTTTCTAGTTAATAAGCTCGGCTTTATCTCACCTTCCTCGCGTAGCAAAGATATGAACTCCACCTCGTTCTGTCGCAAAGGAAAGAGTGGCAGTAACAGACTTTTACACTCAGCAACTAGATTAGCAGCAAAAGCATCATCGTCTTTTTTTTAGGCAGACTCTTTGTTCGCAATACAGGAATCAGTTTCTGTTTGAGTTCCTTAGCACTTGCCGATAGATTGTTTGGCGTCACCTGTCGCCAATCAGCGCGTGGATTCATAGCACCATAGAGGACGTATACAAGCCTTAGTTGTTCGTCAGCGGGATCAACTAACTTCAGCAGGTTTGTTGTGTCAAACAGATCGCGGCTGGCGTTTCTGGTCAGCAGCGCTGAGAGCTTACCTCCAGCTAACTCCTTGGTGTCAAGGACAGGTATCTGCAAAGCCTGGTAAGAGCCAAGTTTTTTTGAATCGAGTCGGATCACTGGATGAAAGTTAAGCCGGTACATGAAGTTGAGATCCAGTTCCAGGCTAGCCATCCCGCCTAATGCATTTTGGTAGGCTAGTCTCCATTTGCCACCAGCATGATCTTCGGATGGAATTTCATTAGGCGTCAATCCGGCACGCTGACAAATCCCAAGAATTTCGGCTTCGAGTTTTGGCCTTTCAGCTTCCATTTCAGCTAACTCAACGGCACCAATATAATTCAGGTCAATATCGACGGATAGACGGGGAATGTCGAAAACAAATAGGTTCAGTGCCGTTCCACCTTTTAGCGCGAGGCGAGATGTGAGGTACGGATTTTCATTTATCTGATTTAGCAGGTCCAAGAGCCGGATTACTTTCTCAAGTGTATCCGGTCTAAACCCTGTATCAGCGGCCACCTCAGCGAGCCTTGCCTGCGAAATTTTCAATGTGGCTCCTCCCAAGTTCTCTCCAGTACATCATTTGGAACAATCAAGTTCCAGTCACGGACTAGCTTTCCTTTACGCTCCATGCGGAACATATATGATTTGTGTGCCGGCCTACGGCTGCACAAAAATTCTAGATCCTTTTGCTCAACGTGGAAACGCTGCTTGTTCATCTCAAGGAAAAAACCTACTTTCGCAGTAGTAACCGCATTATCGAGCAGCACCACATATTGTAAGATTTGCCATATACGCAGGTAAGGCACCAGCTCCAATGAACGCCAGACTTCCTCGATGCCACCCGAAATATCCAAGCGATCAAAGCAGTCAACCAGGGTTCTTTCAAGCGAAGTTACTCGAATATCCAAGCCGCCATGCTCCACGAGGTCGACAGCGTCAAGCTCCTGTCCCTGTTTCATAAGTGCTTTCGGCTGGGTAACACCAACGTACTCGCTGTTCTGGAAAGTAAACTTGCTTGCTTCCTTCTGCTTGGTCAAGTATGTGAACAAGTTGAAGTCCGAGTAGGCGTAGCCATGAAAGGACAGCGCCGAATGATAAGCGACAACTGCGTCACTGGTGGCCTTGGCTGTCACGAGATATGGATTAACCATGTATGACTGCGGTTCTGCTCCATCTGGTACAACAGCATATATCCCGCGGCGTATGTTGAGCACACGCCCACTGCGCCGGTTGTAGGCAAGCAGTGCGTATTTAGACTCACGCTTGGTCAGCTTATTGAAGGCAGCAAACTCATCCATCGTGAAGATTGGATGGCGAGCAAAAAACCACCTATTAGTTGACGTTGACCGGCTAAGCATATGATAATCCTATATGTTCCTCCGGCCAGTGTCAACCGGCAAAGACTGGTTGACGTTGACCGGTTAAGTATATAATAATCTTATAGAGTTGTCCGGTCAAGATACATGCCTCCAGGTTCATAATTTCCGCGGATTTGGGGCGTAGCAATATCCAACTCTTACTTCACGCGCTTCAGTCGCCGTTTGTTCACAGCAGCAGGCAGAATATCTGCGCTCGCAGACATTGATGCCTGAGCGGCTTCCATCGCCTGCTTAATTGGATCAGACGCTAACCGCGAATATATCTGCGTTGCAGTGGTGGATTTGTGACCGAGAACCTTACCAATAATCTGCAGTGATTGGTTATTCATGGCCATATAACTTCCGAGTGTTCGGCGGAGGTCGTGCATGCGAAGATCTTGCAAACCAGTTCTATCAAGAAACTTCCGCCAGCCAGCCTTGGGTTCAACAATATGTCCTGTGACACTGTGGCTGGGGAAAACCCATTCGTCAGATTCTCGTCGTTGATGGCGGTCTTCCAAAAGGCGCATCGCCAGTTCAGTCAGCGGTAAGGTTTGTGATTCCTTGTTTTTGGTAATCGGGATGTACCACAGGTGCAAATCGAAATCGATTTGATCCCAGCGCATGCCAAGAATATTTGCTTGGCGGGCACCGGTTAGAAGGCTCAAATATACATAATCGCGAAGGCTGATATTCGTTTCAGTTTTTAGAGTTTCAAGAAAGATTTCGAACTCATCGGGGCGAATAAACCGCTCCCGAGAGCGAGTCTTGAACTTGGTAATGGCAGTGCAGGGATTGGTGCCAGTGTAGTAACCATATTTGGTGCCCCAGGAATACACAGCACGCAGATCATCAAACGCACGGTTAGCTGTATGATGTCCGCGCTCCTTTCCAAGCGTGTTCATGTGTTGTTGTACGTCCGCGCGTGTAATGGTGTCCGCTGACCTGGACCACCAAACACCAAAATATCGCCGAAAGCTCTTGCGGGTTTCCTGCCATGTGGTGCAATGGTATTGCGCATATTCATCTATATAGTGGTCGAATATTTCGCCCAAGCTTAGGCTAGACGGTTTTGATAAGGCTCGGGAGTGGACAGGCTCACCCTTCGAGATAGCAGAAAGCATTCGAATTGCTTCGGTACGCGCCTGTTCCACAGTCATGTCTGGGAAATTACCCAGCTTCGGCTTCATTGGCTTGCCATTCACAAGCTTGTATATATGGAACGTCTTGCTGCGGCTATAAACGATAAGAATTAGCCCTTTGACCACGGTGTCGTGGTAGACGACGTAACCTTCAGGCGGACAGTAAATCTTGTCAAGTTCTTTCTTGGTGAAGTTAAGCTGGTTCTTGGCGATTTTTGGCATAAGTTGACCTCACGATTGACCGGAAAGTGAATACAGTCTATCTTCTATTCATCTTCTATTCAAGGCAGAAAATGAAAGATAGTCAGCGCTATGATCAGAAAGCCTTAGCACTGGCTCTGCTACATAGTTTTAGATAATCTGAGATAATCAAAGAACGCTTGACAAAAGATGGGCTAAACGCCCAAACGACGTTATAGCACTTCGTTTACACCGAGGGGGTTATAGGTTCGAATCCTATACCGCCCAAATCTTCTAACCATCACTATTCCAAGCCTCAAACTGTGCCACAAAAATTCAGCAAAAAATCTGCCGGGGTAATGCGCAGGGTAAGGAATGGTTAACAAAATCAGTAATCAATAGAGATGTATTGTGCCAGTAATCGACATTAAATATGACGATAAAATAGTGCAAGACAAAGATATTGAACTGTTATGTTCTAGTATTCAACAAATTATCTCATCTATAACGGGCATAGAAGATGTACCTGTCTATGCACAGAGCTATAAGATAAAAGCCAAAACCTCTCCAATAGAAATATTTGTCCAAATAAGTGCAAGTAAAGTTGCAAATTTAGACACACTACTCTCTCAAATCAAACAAAAACTTACGGTGTGGAAAGGAAATTGTTCTTATTCACACCTGATTAATTTAACAGTAATTCCTATGGACTGGAAATTTGAAATAGGCATCTAGAATGGTAGTCGCGAGTACAGGTAAAAAAATTTGCAATACACTAAAAAAAGTATCAGCCGAAAGATAATCCATACTCAACCCATTTTATTGCCAGAACGACTTAGGCAACTTCCACGTATTGATTTAGCTAATGTCCCAACTCCACTAGAAGAAGCCGTGCGGTTTTCTGGAAGCCTAAATGGCCCAAGCATATTCATTAAGAGAGATGATCAAACCGGACTAGCAACTGGTGGAAACAAAACACGCAAACTTGAGTTTTTGATGGCTGATGCTTTAGAAAAAGAAGCCGATTGTATAGTAACTGCCGGAGCGCCTCAATCTAATCATTGTCGGCAGACTGCTGCTGCGGCTGCTCACTGCGATCTGGGATGTCATTTAATTATTGGTGGTAATCCTCCACCTGTGCCAGAAGGAAATTATTTCCTCGATCAATTATTAGGAGCGCAGTTTTATTGGACAACTAGATCACTACGCAATAAAAAAATGGAAGAAGTGCTTGCGTCCCTCAAGGCTGAAGGTAGGAAACCTTATCTTATTCCCATCGGTGGTTCTAACCCTTTGGGAACAATGGGCTATGTTGTTGCAATGTTTGAAATAGTAGAGCAAATAAAGTTGGCCAATTTGCGAATTGATCACTTAGTTTTTGCTACCAGCAGTGGAGCAACTCAGGCAGGACTTATACTTGGTGCATATCTAAGTGGGTTTAAAGGAAAACTTACGGGAATTAGTATTGATCAAGAACCTGATGAAAAGGCTGACTATAAATACAAAGCCTTTGTGCTAAACATTCTAAATTCTGCTGCTCAAATACTCGATGTTACTCACCAATTTGAATTGCAAGACATTGTAATTAACTATGATTACCTAGGTAAAGGCTATGGCGTTGTAGGAGATTTAGAACGTGATGCTGTCCGCCTGCTGGCAAGAACAGAAGGTGTTCTAGTCGGTCCGGTATATAGTGGACGAGCACTTGGCGGATTAATTGATCTGATCAAGAGAGAGTCATTTAAAAAGAGTGAGAATGTACTTTTTCTACACACCGGCGACGACATTGTGTTACATGCTCATGTAAAAGACTTCGCAGATGATTAGCTACTACAATCGACAACCGTTCGTTTTTTAGGAATAGTGGGGTTGAATTTATGGTGATAATTTGATATTATTGGAAATATGAAAGGTATGGATGCGGTCAAGGCTTTGGGCGCTTTGGCTCAAGAATCACGATTGGAAGTATTCAGGTTGCTTGTACGTAAGGGCAACGCAGGCATGGCAGCGGGCGATTTGAGCAATCATTTTGGGTTGCCGCCAGCAACAATGTCCTTCCATTTAAAAGAGCTCACCAATGCTGGACTGATAAGTTCCAGGCGGGAAAGCAGATCAATTATTTATTCTGCGAATTACACACACATGCAAACTCTAATAAACTTCATGCTTGAGAATTGCTGTGCAGACAATGGAGGAAAATGCTGATGAAGAGATTTCACGTGCACGTTGCGGTAGCAGACTTGGAGCAATCCATTCGATTCTACTCGACTCTATTTAATACAGCGCCGAGCGTCGAGAAAGAGGATTATGCTAAATGGATGTTGGATGATCCACGCATCAATTTTGCCATTTCAAAACGCGGTAAAGAGCCGGGCTTGGATCACTTAGGTATTCAGGTTGAAGACGCAGCTGATTTGAAGGAAATTTCTTTGCGCTTGAAAGAAGCTCAGCAGCCAGCAATCGAGCAAGAGCAGACAACTTGTTGTTATGCTAAAGCAGATAAGACCTGGGTTCATGATCCTCAAGGGATTGCTTGGGAGTCATTCTATACGACAGGTAGTGCCACTACTTACGGTGAAGATGCGAATCTTCCAACACAAAGCAAATCTGCTTGTTGCGAGCCTGAAATGCAAAATGGTTCCGCGCAGACGGCATGCTGTGCACCAGAAGCAGAGGTTGTGAAGCTAGAGCTAAAGCGCAAATGAAGATTATTTTTGCTTGTGTTCATAACGCTGGCAGATCACAAATGGCGGCTGCATTCTTTAACTCACTTGTCCACAAAAAAAGCGTTCAGGCGCTATCAGCTGGCACACAGCCAGGTGAGCGAGTGCATCCCGAGGTCGTTGCGGTAATGAAAGAAGTAGGCATTGATCTTACGGATGTTAAGCCACAATTTCTCTCAGAAGCACTAGCTAAGGATGCGGGACTTTTAGTAACAATGGGCTGCGGTGAAGCTTGCCCTTATTTTCCCGGACTGCAGAAACAAGATTGGCCGTTAGAAGATCCAAAGGGTAAACCGCTTGAACAAGTGCGACAAATTAGAGAGGAGATTAAGAAACGAATCGAATCTTTGATCAATGAGCTGAACCTTAGCTAATAGGAATTATTTATGACGTCATCAACTGAGCTATCGCAAACCACAAAGACGCACGCTATCGGTTTTTTCGAAAAATGGCTGACTGGGTGGGTGTTTCTATGTATCGCGGCTGGAATTGCTTTGGGTCAATTAGTACCCGCTTTGTTCCAAATCGCCAGTCATATGTCATCGGTTAAAAACCTGGGGGCTAGCGAATTCTAATACTACTGCCAGCACTTATATCACCATCAAATAGTTAATATCCTTATTGATCCTGTATGATCATAATTTTCTATTTTGGCTGGCAGAGTGGGCTCGTCTCAGTAGAGCCGGATGCCTTTGGATGTTTTCTATCATGCTCTGGTTTTGAGTTAACAAGCTCGGCTTTATCTCACCTTCCTCGCGTAGCAGAGATATGAACTCCACCTCGTTCTGTCGCAAAGGAAAGAGCGGCCGTAACAGACTTTTACACTCAGCAACTAGATTAGTAGAAAAAGCATCATCGTCTTTTTTGGCAGGCAGACTCTTTGTTCGCAATACAGGAATCAGTTTCTGTTTGAGCTCCTTAATACTTGCCGATAGTTTGTCTGGAGTTACCTGTCGCCAATCAGCGCGTGAATTCATAGCACCATAGAGGACGTATACAAGCCTTAGTTGTTCGTCAGCGGGATCAACTAACTTTAGCAGGTGTGTTGTGTCAAACAGATCGCGGCTGGCGTTTCTGGTCAGCAGCGCTGGGAGCTTACCTCCAGCCAACTCCTCAGTGTCAAGGATAGGTATCTGCAAAGCCTGGTAGGAGCCAAGTTTTTTTGAATCGAGTCGGATCACTGGATGAAAGTTAAGCCGGTACATGAAGTTGAGATCCAGTTCCAGACTAGCCATTCCGCCTAATGTATTTTGGTCGGCTAGTCTCCATTTGCCACCAGCATGATCTTCTGATGGAATTTCATTAGGCGTCAACCCCGTACGCTGACAAATCCCAAGAATTTCGGCTTCGAGTTTTGGCCTTTCAGCTTCCATTTCGGCTAACTCAACGGCACCAATATAATTCAGGTCAATATCGACGGATAGACGGGGAATGTCGAAAACGAATAGGTTCACTGCTGTTCCCCCTTTCAGCGCCAGGCGAGATGTTAGGTACGGATTTTCATTTATCTGGTTGAGCAGGTCTAATAGCCGGATAACTTTCTCAAGTGTATCGGGCCTAAAGCCTGTATCAGCGGCCACCTCAGCAAGCCTTGCCTGCGAAATTTTCAATGGGGCTCCTCCCAAGTTCTCTCCAGTACATCATTTGGAACAATCAAGTTCCAGTCACGGACTAGCTTTCCTTTACGCTCCATGCGGAACATATATGATTTGTGTGCCGGCCTACGGCTGCGCAAAAATTCGAGATCCTTTTGCTCAACGTGGAAACGCTGCTGGTTCATCTCAAGGAAAAAACCTACCTTTGCGGTAGTAACCGCATTATTGATTGTGGCAAACTAAAACTGAGCAGAAGTTTCAATAATGGCAAACGAAATTTGAGTACCTTGACAGGACCATTGATAATAGAAGGGTTCCAGAGGCTGGGACCTAGAAAAAAAATGGTAGGGATGATTGATCAAGACACATGGGTATCAATTCGGCTGTTACATGCAAGACATGGCAAAAGTAAAAAATGGTTAGCGCAAGAATTTGGGCTATCGCGAAACACGGTGGCGAAGTACTTAAAGGACGCGGAAGCGCCAACCTACAGAATAATAGAGGCAAGAGGAAGGCCGGTATTTAACCAATGGGAAGAGCACGTTCGGACAATCTTGGAGGAAGACCGAAACGCGCCCCGCAAGCAAAAGCATACAGCAAATCGCGTATATCAGCGACTAGTAAATGAATATGGATATACCGGCTCGGCAAGAACGGTAAGGTATATGGTAGCGGAGATTAAGAACAAGCCAAGTAAATCGGTATTTTTGCCATTGCAATTTGAAGCTGGCAAAGATGCCCAGGTTGATTTTGGCGAGTCATATGCTGACATTGCGGGTGTGAGGACGAAAGTGTACAGCTTTGAGATGAGACTAAATTATTCTCGCAAGAAATTTGCCATGGCAGTGCGAGCACTAAATATGGAGTCATTCATGGAAGCGCATGTGCAAGCGTTTGAATTTTTTGAAGGAGTACCATTGAGATTAACGTATGACAATTTAGGTTTAGCAGTGGTGAGAGTAGGCAAAGGCAAACAGCGAACATTGACCAAGAAGTTCAAGGAATTAATGGGCTTTTATACTTTTGAGGCAAATTTTTGCACACCTGGCAAAGAGGGGGCTCATGAAAAGGAGGGATAGAGGGAAGCATTGGTTTTAGCCGGCGGAACTGGATGGTACCTGTGCCAAAGGTTGAATCGATTGAAGAATTGAATGGTCGATTATTAGTGTATTGCCAGGAAGACGGCAATCGAACTGTGGCGGGGCAAGCAGAACGGATTGAAGAAGCATTTGTCAAAGAGCGACCATTGTTATTAAAGTTACCACAGCGACGATTTGATGCAGGGACAGCACGTAATTGTGTGATAGCTGATGGCTACCAGACAATAGTTTACGAAGGCAATCGTTATTCGGTGCCAAGCAAATATGTTGGCAGGATGTTAAGGGTAAGGGCGTATTTAGACAAGTTGATATTTTCAACTAATGTAGAGGTAATAGCTGAGCACAAGAGGAGCTATGAGAAAGAAGAATATTTGCTAAAGCCGGAACATTACTTAGAGCAGTTAGAGAGGAAGCCACATGCAGTGCCATATGCCAGACCGCTGTTGCAAGCCGAATGGCCAAATGGTTACTGGGATTATTACCGGCGACTTGTAGAAGAAAGAGGCGCATCTGAAGGAGGTTGGCATTTCATTCGTATTTTAAAGTGTCATATGGAGCAAGGTGCAACTTGTACATCGGCAGCTGTTGCCGAAACAATGGCATTGGGATTAGTGAGTGCAGATGCCGTGCTGCAAATAGTGGACCAGCAGAAATTTAAGAAAGAGCATCAAGCTGAGGTGCTGGACTTAAGTTTGCATCCTAGCTTAAGTGAGTACACAGTTGAATTAGGCTGCACATTGCAATACCAAATTTTATTAAGGGGTAAAAAGAATGAACAATGCGTTGCTTGAGCAATATTTAAAAAGATTGCGTCTACCGACAATGACCAAAAACTATGAACGAGTAGCAAAAGAAGCGGACAGTAATCGGGTCGGTTATCAAGAATATTTATGCTGTTTGTCAGAGCAAGAAGTACAAACGCGGGAAGAAAATAATCGCAAAGACAAGCTATTAAAGGCAAAATTTCCAGCAGTAAAGACGCTTGACCAATTTAAATTTGATGAGATTCCATCACTAGACAAAAGTGCGGTGATGCAATTATTTGGCGGGCAATATTTATCTACAGCAGAAAATATTGTATTGCTGGGAGGGCATGGTACAGGCAAGACACATCTTGCAATAGCGTTTGGTATGGAAGCATGCGCAGCTGGTAAGAGAGTTCGTTTTTACAGCGTAGGTGATTTAGTACATCAATTATTGGAAGCACGAGATGCACGCCAGGTCTTTAGGTTACAACAACAATTGGCCCGATATGACCTGCTCATTTTAGATGAATTGGGAATGACAGACTGCAAGCAAGATGGAGGTAATTTGCTATTTCAAGTAATCAGTTCGCGCTACGAGCGATGCTCAACGATCATCACAACTAACCTAGAATTTAAAGACTGGACAAGTGTATTTGGCACTCAGCAATTAACCAATGCTCTTTTAGACCGACTTGTGCATCGCTGTCAGATTATTGCCATGAATGGAGAAAGTTTTAGATTTAAAGAAAGTGTACGCCGCAAGAAAAAATCTCAACCTTCAGAAGCGGCCTAAAGCCAGGAGAAAAATCAATGACAACTAACCAACCACTGCTCAATTTTCGATTGGCAGAACTGCTCAAATTTCATTTGCCAAAAACACATTATTGAGCAGCACCACATATTGCAAGATTTGCCATATTCGTAGGTAAGGCACCAGCTCCAATGAACGCCAGACTTCCTCGATGCCACCCGAAATATCCAAGCGATCAAAGCAGTCAACCAAGGTTCTTTCAAGCGAGGTCACTCGAATATCTAAGCCGCCATGCTCCACGACGTCGACAGCGTCAAGCTCCTGTCCTTGTTGCATAAGTGCTTTCGGCTGGGTAACACCAACGTACTCGCTGTTCTGGAACGTAAACTTGCTTGCTTCTTTCTGCTTGGTCAAGTATGTGAACAAGTTGAAGTCCGAGTAGGCGTAACCATGAAAGGACAGCGCCGAATGATAAGCGATAACTGCGTCACTGGTGGCCTTGGCTGTCACGAGATATGGATTGACCATGTATGACTGCGGTTGTGCTCCATCTGGTACAACAGCATAGATCCCGCGGCGTATGTTGAGCACACGCCCACTGCGCCGGTTGTAGGCAAGCAGTGCGTATTTAGACTCACGCTTGGTCAGCTTATTGAAGGCAGCAAACTCATCCATCGTGAAGATTGGATGGCGAGCAAAAAACCAGCGATTAGTTGACGTTGATCGGCTAAGCATATAATAATCTTACATATTTCCCCGGTCATTGTCAACCATTTTTCAGTTGACGTTGACCGGTTAAATATACAATAATGTTATCTGTTTCTCCGGTCAGACATACACGTTTAGATAATGTGAGTTGGCCAGATGCTCTTCACACCAGATTTCAATTATCATCATGAGAAAATAACAGATTTATTGCTCAGTGTTTCCTCGCAATAATGGTGGGGGCTGAGACGCCCATCCAGGACAGGATGGAGCGCCTTCGATTCTCTGTGCCCTAGCGCTTGTACCAAGACACAGCATCACAAGTAGGAGAAGAAGCAATTTCAATTCAGCGACCTCTAGAGCTAATCCACTATAGATGTACCTATAAATCAAGAGTAGGACAACTCGGTAAACCGCACTTAAGCGCCATTCTCTAAGATTACCAGCAGGAATTCCGTTGATCTAGGCCCAGGTATCGAGTCTGCCATTTTTACTAGTGATACTGTAACTGGTGTCGTCTCTGCTGCTGAAAAGCGTTAACCGCCATTCTTTTTTTACAGCCGAGTGAAAAAGAATGAGAGCCGTCGCCTCTCTAGTTAAACTGGATCCCATTTCCGGGGGCAGATCCGACAAAAAGCTCATTAATGTAAAGGCTTTTTTATCGCCAGCCGCCCCCTAGTGCTCGATAGAGATTTATTCTGGACCCGACCAGGTCCATTTTCACTTCAACCTGTTCATTTTCGGCTTTCAGTTTCTCTTCCTGGACGAGCAGCACGTCGAGGTAAGTCGCCTTGGCGTACTTAAACAGAAGGTTTGCCGTACCGATAGACTGATCAAGCAATACGACTTCTCGATGTTTTTTATCAAAAGCCTGCTGCATATTTCTTATATTTGCCACTTGAATAAGAACGTCAGTGTAGGCATTTAGTAAAGTCTGCTCAAAAGTCAAAACCGTTTGGGTTTGGTAGGCATCGGCTATCTGTATTCGTGCAATGATTGCTTTTCGGTTGATCAATGGAGCCGTGGAGTTACCAAACGCATTGTAGAACAACGACTCTGGGCTTTTAAACAGCAGTGCGGGGCTAAAACCCGAATAGCCACTACCTGCCGTAATCGTCAGGTTGGGGTATAGCTCTTTCTTGACACTTTTTAAATCGAGCTTTGCCGCCTTAATCGCCGCTTCAGCCCGACGAATATCGGGTCTGTTTTCCAAAAGCTGAACAGGCACACCCGTCTGCAATTCATCCACCGGCATCGTCATAAACTGGTCAGAGTGTCTCAATATTGGCGCTTCATCATATTTACCGGTGAGGAACTTCAGACGATTCTCTTTTTCAACAATGCTTTGAATGGTTTCAAACCGCTGGCTTTTAGTCTTGTTTAACTGGGCTTCAAACCGATTGACCGCTAACTGGTTCGCTTTGGCATAACGCTTCAAGGCCTGCGCTTTATGGAAAGCCGCTTCCTGGATGCTAATGTTTGCATCCAGTATCTTCACAGAGTTATCCAAAGCCATTAATTCATAATAGTTGAGTGCTATTTCAGTAACGAGCCTGGAAATAAGAAAATTGCGGACCTCGTATCGCGCTACCATACGCTGTCTGGCTGCCTCTTTGGCATTTCTCAATTTTTTCCAGATATCCACTTCCCAGGTCAGGGCCGGACCCAGATTCAGGTTATATTGCGGGTTTCTATAAAAATTTCTCTCAATAATTGTATCCAACACGCCTTCCCGAGTGTTATCGGATGGCCTATCGTAAAATGCGCCAGACCGAAAGCCGACTTGAGGCTGATACGCAACTTGTTTTTCTTTCACTTCATTGGCAGCAATTGCAATATCCTGTATAGCAATATTGAATTCTTGGTTATTTGCCAGGGCTGTTTCAATCAGGGAGACAAGATAAGGATCAGAAAAAAAATGCCGCCAGCTAATGGAAGCCGCACTTTCAATATAGCCATGTAGCAGCGGAGTGTCATACTTCTTTGGTACGTCATACTTCTTTGGTACGTCATACTTCTTTGGTACGTTGAATGTCGGCTTTTTTTCCAACGTTTCAAACGGATGAAACCACGATTTTGCAAAAACAGGCGCTTGAAGGACTCCCATATAAACTATGAGAGTTAAAAGACTAACAATTTTTTTTCTGTCTATTCCGCTCATGGTTGACTGACTAATCCTTAGACTTCATTTTTTTAATCATTAGTCTGAGTCGTCTTTTTAGCTTTCTGTCCATTTTCCAACGGTTCTTTTGGGTCTTCACAATGGATTCCGTGATACTGGTATGGACTTCATCTTTCAGCAGGTTTTTGCCATCAACCAGGGTGGCGAAAACAAGGTAGAGCCCCGGAATAATCAACACGCCGATGAAGGTGCCCGTAATCATCCCACCCATGGCAGATGAACCAAGGGTTCTATTCCCCACTGCCCCGGCGCCATGCGACACCACAAGGGGAATAAGCCCTGCGACAAAGGCAAAGGACGTCATCAGAATAGGTCGAAACCGCATCCTGGCGCCTTCCAGGGCAGCGTCTCGCAACGATAAGCCTTCATTCCGTTTTTGAACCGCAAACTCGACAATTAATACAGCATTTTTACCCAATAGTCCAAGCAGGGTAATAATAGCAATTTGTGCATACACATCGTTGGCCAGGCCCATCAGTTTGAGCATTGAGAAGGAGCCAAAAACACCGACGGGCAAGGAAAAGAGTACGGCCAAAGGCAGTACAAAGTTTTCGTACTGGGCCGCCAGCACTAAATAGACAAAAAGCACAACAATCAAAGAAATAACAACAAATTCATTACCTCGTTTCGCTTCGTCGTAGGACAGGCCTTCCCAGGCAATGTCGAAATCGCGGGACAGGGTGTCTTTAGCCACCTCGCGGATAGCCTTAATGGCGTCGCCAGACGTATACCCTTTTGCCGGGAATCCCCGAATGGCGGCAGAGTTGTACATGTTATAGCGCGTAATTTCATTGGCCCCTTTTGTTTTTTCCAAGGTCATAAACGACGAGTAGGGCACCATTTCCCCTTGCTCATTTTTGACAAACAGGGTCTTCAAATCATCCAGATTTCTTCGGTATTCAGGGGCTGCCTGGGTAAAGACTTTAAAATACCGGCCAAATTTAATAAAACCTTGCTCATAAGAGCCGGCGTTTAGAACCTCCAGGTTTTCCATAGCCGTGTTTATGGAAACTCCCTTCTGCATGGCCATCTGGTTATCGATCTTGATTTCATATTGCGGGTAGGACGCATTGTAGAAGGTAAACAGCCCTGAAATCTCTTTGCGTTTGCTCAGGTTTTGCATAAAGTCTTGAGTGGCCACTTGCACCTCCTGATAGCGGAGATCGCCGGTTTTATCCAGTAATCGTAACGAAAATCCGCCAGAAGAGCCAAAGCCAGGAATGGCTGGCGGCTCAAAAAATTCAACCCTGCCTCCCAACCCAACAGTCTTATGCTCTAATGCCTCAATAATTTCATGGACGTTTTGTTTGCGTTCTTCCCAGTTTTTGAGGTTGATAAGACAGGTCCCCGCATTGGAGCCTCTGCCTTCTGTCATGATTTCGTAGCCAGCCATCGACGTCACCGAGGCGACCCCGTCAACCGCTTTGGTCATTTTTTGCAGCTGGCCCATCACTTTGTTTGTATACTCCAGCGAAGAACCCGGTGGTGTTTGAACAATAGCGTAGATGGTGCCCTGGTCTTCATTCGGGACAAAGCCGGAGGAAACCTTTTGGCTCATATAAACAATGCCGGCAGCAAATAACAGGATGATCCCCAGGCACATTATTTTATTGGTGACGATACGATTTAACAGCCACATGTAGCCTCGGGTGAATACTTCGAAAAGGGCATTGAATTGACCAATAAACCATTGAAATACGTTGAAAGAGGACTTGTGACCGGCATGGTTTTTAAGAAACATGGCGCATAGAACAGGCGTTAGCGTTAACGCCACCAACGCCGAAATTATAATGGCGCTTGACATCGTGATAGAAAACTGCCGGTAAAATACACCCACCGGGCCGGGAATGAAGGCTATTGGCACAAACACCGAAATCATCACCAACGTGATGGCCAGAATAGCGCTTCCCAGTTCGCCCATGGCTTTTTGCGTCGCCGCATAAGGCGTTAGCGACGGGTCTTTCTCCATATTGCTGTGGACGGCTTCAATCACCACAATGGCATCATCCACCACAATGCCGATGGCCAGTACCAAAGCAAATAAGGTAATCAGGTTAATGGACATACCAAACATCGCGAGCACAAAAAAGGCCCCTATTAATGAAATAGGTACGGCAATGACAGGAATGACGGTGGAACGCCAGTCCCCCAGAAACAGAAAGACGACCAGGGTGACCAGAATAAAAGCATCTCGGATGGTGTCGATGACCTGCTCAATCGAGGCGTCTAAAAACTTGGAGACATCGTAGCTGTACTGGATGTGTATACCATCTGGAAACGCCTTGGAGAGTTCGGCGATTTTCTCTTTGACCTTTCTGATGACTTCCCTGCCATTGCTATTTAGCGTCTGTTTCAGCACGATAGACGCAGACGGCTTTCCATCCAGATTCGTGTAAATATCATAAAACTCACTGCCCAGCTCCACGGAGGCAATGTCTTTAAGCTTGACCATTTCACCAAACCCGGAGCTTTTGATAATAATATTTTCGTATTGCTCAGGCTCGTTATAGCGGCCGACATAATCAAGCACGTATACAGTAGACTGGGCTTTTTTCCCCGAGCTGATGCCGAGCTGACCAGGGCGGACAATAATACTCTGGTCTTTAATAGCCTTGACCACTTCTTCAGAAGAGATATTGTAGGCTCGCATGCGATCAGGTTTAAGCCACACCCTTATGGAATACCTTCTGCTACCCAATAAATTCGCGTTCGCAACCCCTGAAATCCGTTGAATTTCCGGTATTAGCTTGGTATAGGCGTAATTAAACAGGTACTTCTCGTCAAAGGAGTGGGATTCAGAATATAGATTGACATACATCAGCATGGAGGGCTGTAGGGGCAAAAGGATGACCCCCTCTCGCTGAACGAGAACAGGTAATGAGGAAATCATCTTATCCACCCGGGTTTTGACGCTAACCACCGCCTGGTTGGGGTCGATACCTGGTTCAAATACCACAGCGATGGTGGCCTCACCGGCGCTGGTGGCATCAGAGACCATATAGCGCATGCCCGGCACCCCGTTAATGACCGCTTCCAGTGGTATCACCGTCGACGTGGTAAGCACATCGGCACTGGCACCGGGGAAGTAAATAAAGACATTGACGCAGGTTGGCGCAATTTGAGGGAACTGTGAAATAGGAAGCTGCACAACGGCCAGGCAGCCGAGGAAAACGATTAAAACCGAGATAACAATCCCGAGTACCGGCCGTTTAAGAATGTTACCAAACATAGCTGGCCGAACCTAAACTACTCTGCATACAGATTTAAACTCTCAATAGCATATTGGGGATCAATCAGCTTGTAACGGATTTTGTCGCCTTTATTTAGTTTGTTCTGCCGCTCAAGCAGGAACATCTCATCAGGGGTTATTCCAGAGGCGACAATGTAAATGTTGGGTGCCTCACGGGCCACTTTAATCTCACGTTCGTGAATCACGCCGGTTTTGTCGACAACAAAAATAAAGCGTTTATCTAAAATTTCAAACGTGGATTTTTGGGGCACAATGACCGTCTCTTTGATCTTCTTGGGCCATAGTATTTTGCCTGTTTCCCCGTAACGCAGTAGGGCGTGTGGGTTACTAAAGCCCGCTCGAAAGGCAATATTGCCTGAGGTACTATTAAAGTCTGACTGAATGGTTTCTATCGTTCCAGTTTCAGGATAAATTTCCTTGTTGGCGAGTTCCAGTTGCACGTTCTGAGAACCACCCTTTAGCCTGTGTTCCATGTAGTCCAGGTACTGAGCTTCGGGCACATTGAAGTACACCCAAATTCGATGCATATCGCTTAAAGTCGTCAGCAGTTCGTTTTCTTCCAGCAGGCTGCCCAGCCTAATATTACCAAAGCGGCCTATCAGCCCGTCAAACGGGGCTCGAATTTCAGTAAAGCCTAAATGCGTTTTGGCTAGCTCTAGTTCCGCTTTAGCTTTAGCCAGCTTGGCGGCAGACATGGCGGCTTCAGTGGGGGAAATAATATCTTTGTCAACAAGTGCCTGGTTATTCTCCAGCTCAATTTTGTAAAGCTCAACCTCTGCTTCTGATTTTTGAACATCGGCTTGGTAGACACTGGGCTTTATTTGAAAAAGCAATTGTCCCTTATGAACAAGTTCTCCTTCGTCTATCAGTATATTTTGCAGGTACCCCTTCTCTAATGAACGAATTTCAATATGCTGTATGGCTCTAATCTGGCAGACATATTCATCATTCAGCGTTAGGTCTTTGACAAGGGGTTTACTGACCTGGTAAGTCGTATGCAATGCTTCTTTGCTGTCAGGCGGTGCCTGACAGCCTGATATAGAAAGTACGAGCAGTAAGGCGCTGCAACACAGTGCCAGTGTTTTAAACAGTTTCATCATCCATTGTTTGTTACTTTCACAGCAAACGGTCAGCTTACAGCAAGATTGTGACGGTAAAGTGAACATTCGCTTCGTGACCTGGTCGAAAAATAGTTTTGAAAATGATTTAATTTTAGTGTTGCCGTTAACCACAGGCCAGAACAGTGGTGACTGCAACAAACTCGCCCAGGGTGCTGCGGCGCTCATGGGCAGCTCAGTTGGGCTGGCGCGCTTCAGTGGCCACACGCTTGCCTTTGGAGCTGGCTTTGCCGCTTGCCAGCATGGCATCGGTCAGGGCGAATTTTGCCAGCGGTTCACGGGAATACGGCTTGAAAAACACCAGCTTGTGGCGGCTTTTGACGTTGTCCACGCTGAAGGTGATGTTGCCGTTGAGGTGACTGCTGGGCTTGATTTTGCTGGACCACATGCCCGTATCGCCAAGGGGAGAGGGGAAGAACACGTTGCCCAGCTCGTCCTCCAGTCCGATTTCAAACGTGGAGAACGTATTTTCGGTTTGATTCAAAATGTCCAGCGTCAGCGTAATTTCGGTCATTTCGCCGAACGGGTGGCGGTCAATGCGCATGCCCACCACCTTCACCTTCAGACCAGGGATGCTGAAATCTTCCGCCGTCTCATCGGGCATGGTCATGGTGGGCAGTTTCAGCGGCTCGCTGAGTTTGACTTGCATTTCAGCGCCGGGCTGGAGCATGACGCTTTTACCCTTCATCAGCATGGCGATTGTCAGCCCGGCAGCCCCACCAATGGCCGCTCCACCCGCCAGGGCGATCCCGTGGCTGGCCACCGCCGCCGCCAGACCGCCATATTGCAGCACCAGCACTGTGCCCACCACGCCACCAAAGGCGGTATAGCCCGCCGCGCGCCCGACGACTTTGGCTGCGGCCTTGCCTTTGGAGTCCCGCGTGGTGCTGTTGCCCTCAATCGGGACTTCACGCCCGTCAGGCGTGATTAAATAATCAAAGCGCGTGTTGATGTAGCCATTGCGGCCAGCGCGCTTCGGCCCTTCCAGGGTGCTCAGCACCCCGTGCACCACGCGTGCCATAGGGTATCACCACCCGGCCATCCACCAGCACGTCCTTGCTGATTTTGCCGAAGAACTCATCGCCTTCCACGGTCTCGCCGGCGGCAATCTCGGTCGAAAGAACCAGATCCAACGCCGTGCCGGGGGCCACCACACGCACATCCCCCGTGTTGACGGTCGGGCTTTGCGGACGGTTGCGCTCGGTCTGGATAATGGTGCTGTGCAGCACCGGGGACTCGCCGCCTTCGGTCGGGGTGTCGGCGGACAAAACGGCCAGCGGGGCGCTGGCGCTCAGGCTCAGCACCAGACCCCAGGCGCACAGGGAACGGATGACGGGCAAGGGCACGCGGACAACTCCCGAAAGGCTTGCAAAGCGAGGCCCGCACGGGCACTTACCCTTTAGCGTAGCCGAAGCGTCGACGGGCTGCCATCCCCTGTGAACGGAAGCCTGGCGTTCAATCGCCTGGCGCTCCGTTGGAGTGACGTACACCTTCAACGGTCGCTTCCGGTCACGGGTCTCAAAGGTTTCTTCCATGGGTCTCCAAGGCGTCGAGCACGAAGTGCGAGTAAGCCGGCGTCCGTAATCAAGGAACAGAAGCGTCAGTTTGTGGGCCTACATTACACATCCTGCCTACAAAATCTTATTCCATCTTCTACAAAATTCAAGTAACTTCTACCAAGTGCGTAGCATTGCGAAAGATAGTCATAGTCGGCATTAGTTTGCAATAGTCGGTAAAAGCTTGCATATGTTGATGGTGGTAGTTTTGCAATAGTCGGCAGATAAACAAAGAACACTTGACAAAAGGTGGGCTAAACGCCCAAACGACGTTATAGCGCTTCGTTTACACCGAGGGGATTATAGGTTCGAATCCTATACCGCCCAAATCTTCTAAGCATCAGGCTTTCAAGCCGTTTGAGATGATCGAAAACTCAGCGCCAAAACGTCTCGGGGCTATGCGTGGGGCTATGAATAAGCTGACCATTGGATATTGACATTTCGCAAGCAGACCTTTTAAATCCAAATTAAATGCAATAATTTCAGCAGCGAGCGAACTAATACTTTTTATTCAAGCTCAGGCAAATGCAAAATAACTCGGAGCAAAAATATAAGATTAACCTCAATTCTCCTGCGCAAAAAATTATATCCTTCATAGCCTGTTTTATTGCTTGGTGCACAATGGCTTATTGGTTTATTTTTCTGCCGTACAGCTGCCATACTCGAGAGAATTTACAAAAAGAATATGAAGAAGTTTTTGCAACGCCCTTTAGTGCTGTGCAAATTAATGATTATACGAATTCAAATAGTGGTCATGGCCTACGTTTTCTTATGTCAGTACAAGCCAGTTCTCCTATTCAGCTGCGAAATCAAAATGCATTTAAGGAAGTACCGTCTAATTCTAGAGATGCTGAGCGTTACTTAACCAGGTTGCTCGATAAACATCCAGACTGGATTACCACATGCATGTATACATGTATGCATAAGGAACAGGATAGCTCAGGACCAATTTGGATCTGTTTTAATCAGTCTAAGAATATGTGTGAAGTCAATGCGCGAGTACTAGAGTCGCAACCTTACAAGCAAGACCCAAATGCCCTTACACCAAAAATCGCTTCCTTCATAGGCATGCTTCTTGGTGCTGGATTGTGGATATATTTATTTATTCGATTATTAGCTTTTATACTCGGAAAATTTAAACAGAAAATATAAGAAGCTTTTGCAATTGCCACCGCTCCAAGAGGGGTAAGCTTGAAACGATCCAAAACAAATTGGGTTAAATCAGATGTTCCAGGGACACTATATTTATACTGGAACCGGCACCCTAAACGACAAGAAGATCCGGTTTGATACCTACATTTTTACTCATTTCATAATCACGATAAGATACAGTCAGCCTCTATTTCAACTAGCCACTCTTCCGAAATAAATCTATTCACTTCTAAAAAAGTACACGCTGGTCGAATGTCCCCGAAATATTCACCATGAGCTTTTGCAGCCTCTTCCCATTTAGACATATCCGTCAGCATGACTCTTGTTCTTATTACACCTTCTAGTGCGCCACCGGCTTCTTCAATAGCTCGTTTTACTATATCTATACAAATTTTTGTTTGTCCATAGAGATCGCCAGGACAGGCCGTAGATCCATCAGCTTTAATTGCAGCAGTCCCAGCTACAGCAATATAATTACCACTTCTTATGGCGCGTGAAAAACCAACAGGTTTTTCTATAGGAGAACCAGAAGATATTTTTAATTTGTTGACCATATCGCTTCACTATGGGTTGGTACAAAAACGATTTATTCTAGCATGTCGTAAGTTAATTGTTCCAAAGATGATATATGCAAATCGGCGGCAGATAAATCTTGATCACTTGTATAACAATTCGGAATAGCTATAAATTTCATTCCGGCATCCTTTGCACCATTCAAATCTTTATCCGCATCGCCAATCACAAAAGTTTGCTCTGGTAGAAAACCAAGCTGATCAGCAAGGTATTTCAGTCGCGAGGACTTCTTTTTCCTGCTTCCATAATGCGCTTCATCCAAGACCATATCACCAGAGGTGATAGCAGAAAACGCAGAAGCTAATTTTAAACCCCGGAGCATTAGTAAAATATTCTCCTTAGTTGTAGATGAATCAAGTCCAAGAGGAACACCTTTTTGTTTTAGCTCAATAACAGCGTTATACGCTCCTGACATAACAACTAGATTTGTATTGATTGATTCTTGAAATAAGCGATCTTTTTCTGGAAGAAGTTCGGGAACAGTTTTAATAAGATCATTTCTTCCAATTGCGTTGAGATAATCGGGCAACGCGAGTCCGCGCTTAGTCCAAAACTCAGTAAATTCTGTAATCTTAAACTCAATTTCATATGGTTTTAGAACCTGCTTGTAGGCTTCATAATAAGCTATTTCAGTATCAACCAATGTACCGTTTAGGTCAAAAATCACGGCAAAGTTTGATGTCATTGTTATTACCTTGAATTTGAAATTATCCCGAAATTGGACTCAGCTAACAGCAATATAGAAAACAGTGAGACTATTACTGCACTTCCAGTTGAATCCTCTTCTTAGTACAAATTTTATTCTTGTTCTCAAAGTTGGGTTTCGGTTGACTGCGGGCTGAGTGTCTTCAGCAAATCTTTCATTAGAAGCCACATTCTCAGCCCATCGGGAGGATAAGTTTCAAAGTCATAACTTTTGTAAAAAGCCTTAGCTTGGTCATCAATCGCATCTACAATTATTGCCCGGATAGGAACACTTTGGCTTACGAAGGCTGCGCCTTTAAGGGCGTGACCCAAAAGCCTTGAGCCAAGCCCTTTGCCTTGATGTTTAGAATGAATAGCCAGTCGCGCAATTAGAAAAACGGGAATTGAATGTTTAGCCAGTCCTTTCTTTATTCGCCCTGGTGTAGAGTCGATATGGTCAACTGAAATCACGTTGTAAGAATAATAACCAATAACAACTTTATCGCCTTCGGTTATCACCATCGTTTTAGTATGACCGGAGCTTTGGCTTTGCCAGGCGTATTTTTTCAGCCAACTGCTCAATGGCTCTTTACCGCAGTCAAACGCGTCTAGGTCGTGCTCTTTTATAAGCCGCTGAGGCTCGGAGCCCATTTAATAATCCCGTTTATTCGACTGAGATAATTTCTTCTTCAGGTTGGGAAGAACTCGAGCGGGGCGACTCAGCGCCTGCTCGATCAGATTCCATTGTGCATCGGTAACCACAAAACGTGTTTGTTCATGGACTACGGCTTCGGCCGCAACAACCGCTTGTTGACGTATAAAACTAGTTGGGCTAGTGCACTGCAAGGTGGCAGCTTGTTTGATTACAGCCTCTTCTTGCTGACTGAGGCGAATATCAAATTTTTCTGTTTTTAGGTTATCCTTGATAGTCATGGCAATACCTTTAGCAAAATATATAATACATAATATCATATTGTCATGACATTGTCTAGACAAAAATAAATATTCCCTTCGGGAGGCTAGATAGCAGGACTTCGCTATTCAAACCAGGAAATCCTATCAACGCTTGCTAGACTGCCTTTCTTTAATTGGGACGATTTTCTGAGGAAATGAAGTAGACTATTACCTGCTGACGGAGCACTTAACATATGAGACTCCCGTCCAGCAATAGGCATTATATGAGTCTGACCATTTTGATCAGAAAACAGCTTAGCTCGAAGGAATTCTAATCTTCCTGACGGTTTGATATATCAGATTCCATAGCCAGCGGCGAGAATATTGATAAATCTGCTCAAGTTATAAAATTCATGCAAACAGGCTATTACTCCTGATGAATTGCAACGTAGTAGTATGAAACAAGCTAAGTTGTGATTTGGAAGGTTAGCAAAGGTGGTAAGTTGTAAATGCTTCCCTTTGATTCCATATACAGGGGTTAGAAAAATATTTTGCAAGAGCAAAAAAATTGGGTGAGAAATTAAGATGATACCTTCTATATTGGTGGCTAAGAATCTTCTGGCTACAAGAGCAAAGTCAGCACCAACTATTTCGCAGATTAGCGAGGCACTAATAGATCAAAAAATTGCTTGGGCCAACCTAGAAGTACATTTCGCTACTGGGTTTGGTTATGCCAATGCTACCAAGTCCTTAAAGTCTATTGCTAAAAAATATCTCTTTCTTCAGCCATATTTCAGACAAACACAATCGACCAATATATATGCAAAGCTCGATCCCTCGACAGAACAAAATTTTGATGAGGCAATTAAGTGCAAGGATAAAACTCTTATGGTGCAGCAGTGTATTAGTTATAACCTAGCGTCCGATGCACCGAATATAGATGACACGCTAAAACAACTTTCACAAATCTTGGTTGACTTCCCTTCCAAAAACTACAAGTATGTACTGACAGTTACATTCAACGAGTTAGATTTTGGCCCGCATACTCTGGCTAAGGTTACTAACGATTATGTAGAAGGGCGCGAAGAATTTATGACGGGCTTGAGCCCAGCTATGCGTGGCTATATCACTAAGCTAATTTGCAGTTTTGTACAGTTTAGTAATTCTGGTCGCACCCTGCGAATTGCAACGCATTGCTTGTTGCCAGAAACTTCTGCCCTTACCGACATTCCTAAACTGGCGATACCCGAAAAGTTCACCACTTTTGTACATAGTCTTTACGACTTTAAACTCAATGAAATTAAGCGTACACCAATTTATTCGACAACCGAACTAAGACAACAAAAGGAGATAGCCACGCAAGCATTGGCTAAGCGTACCTCACTTTCTGTCGACGAAATAAAAGAAGCATCAGTAAATTACTATAATAAACTTACACTCAATCAACGTATAGCTTTGGAGCAAAAACTTTATGAGCATATATTCAATTTGCCCTATACCAGGGAAGTCCCCTTAACTGATGCTAATGACCAGCAGAAGGAATTTTATCTGTCGATGATTCAGGCAGACATGCACAGAGCGAACAAGCAAGATCGATACACAAATACGCAGATCGGCCACCTTAGAGGAATTGCGGCAAAGGCTATGGTAAATGATTCATTCGTATCATTTGACGCTCTTGCTATCGCAGACAATCCGGTTCAGCAAAAACTTAATGCTCACACCGAAGAAATGAATAGCCATTTGAAAGCAGTAAAGGAGGCTGCTTCCAAAGCAATGTACACTTTAGCACAAGAAAAAAGCTACCGCATCAAATAGAAAAGTATTATTTTTGTTTTCAAGCTGTAGAACCACACGCTAGTCCCAAGGAAACGTATGTTCCCTATAATTACATATGGGTACCGGATGAAGCAGAGATACCTAAATCTTTGAAAGAATTAGGATACGAAAGAGAAGCCATTCGACCAACTAAAGAGGAAATTGAGAAATATACAAAAATTCCGTCTTTGCCTAAAACGTGTATAGACGGCATTGATTGTTTTGCTATTCACTGTGATCGCGAAAAGTTCGACCGCAAGAAAATTCTGAATAAATCCTTCAAACCATTAGGATACGAAACGGTAAAGCAAGGGGTGGGTAGCGTCGGCTTATATGAATTTAAAAAGCAATTATCAGAACATGAGGCTTTGCTGTTGAGTTTTGATTTTGGCTCGTGGCGACAAACCATCAAAGGACATTTCTCTTATCAAAGCGGTCTATCTCTAGGTGCAAAGAGAGCAGGCTTCGTGCTGCCCTTTATTTACTGGACTATATCCTATCCACATGGAGGCATGATAGAAATGAAAATCTCCAGTGAAAAGCTATTCACAATGGCATTTGATAACATCGCCTTCCTAGCAAATATGCTAGAAAAGAACATGTGCCACAATTCCGAGATGCTTGGAAGACAGTTAGCTTAGTATAAATATTATCCCATCCGGCATATCGACACCCGTAAATATATCTGCTATCGATACCGTTAATGCCTTAGCAAGCCTCTCAAGTGTGGATAAGCGTATGTCAACCTCGCCACGTTCAATCCGGCCATATCCTACCCTGTCTACTTTGGCAATATCAGCAAGCCCTCCTGAGAGTAGCCTTTTGCGGTTCTCAAGTCACGCAATTTCTTGCCTAACTTATTCTCAATATCTCGAGTTTTGCCATGGATACAATCTCCCTCTAAACGGAGAGAGCATCCACTGGTAGAGCTCCGACAGAGAATTCAGCCACGGATATAAATCCGTTATAATTGCTGGCGTCTCAGTTACGCGGATTGTCTCTCAACTATCGAAAAATTTGCATGTATTAAGGCTCCTAAAAATTAGGCATAAATGAGGAAAGTATGATCAACAATTTTGCGGTGAAAGAAATAAAGCCACCAGCCCGTCAAGAATTATTCCATGCAATTTTAGCGGGCTTTTGTGTTTTTGCGATTATTGCCAGCTTGTTGATAAAAGATCACTACTCGCTTTTCGGTAAAGAAAAAAGCACTAATGTCTATGTTTATTTAGCATCTTCATTCCTGCAGGGCAAATTAGATATCGATCCTTCTTATCCAAACGAACGCGACTTATGTCTATTTAATAACAAGATATATGCATTATATTTGCCGACGCCGGCATTTATGCTTATGCCCTTTGTTATTCGGTATGGTTTATATGTTGGTGACAGATGGCTGAATGTGTTCTTAGTTGGCGTCAGCGTTGCTGTGGCTTGGCTAATGATGAAAGTTGTAGCCGATAGATCAGGGTTGAGTTTATCTATGTGGTACAAAATTCTTCTTACTATTTTTGTCGGTTTTGGTACTTCATTTCTAATCCTTTCGATAGAGGATTCTCATTGGTATATGGCGCAGGTGACTGCTGCCGCAATGATGTTTTTGTCTTTGTTTTTTCTCTATAAAAACAAAGATGAAAAATCTTGGCTCTATTTGCTCTCAGGGATTTTTTGGGGATTAGCATTAATGGCACGCATGCACCTTTTACTCTCTTTCCCGATATTTTTATATGTTGTTCTACTGGGTACGAAGCCAATTCCCGATGTCGCTAGTCTACAAAAGCAAGTTGGTAAAAAAGCTCGGAATCTTGTATATCTTGTTGCGCCAGTAGTTCTGGTTCTGTCGTTTTTATCCTGGTATAACTGGGCGCGTTTTGGTTCTGCTTTTGAAACGGGTGTTGCCTATCATCTAATGGAGGATAGACTTAAGCCAGACTTCAAAAAATTTGGTTATATGCATCCGCATTTTTTTTTGTATAACGCTTATTATACGTTATTGAGAATTCCGCTCTTTGAGCATCAAAACTTATTTCGTGAACCAGATCATCGTGTCGCTACAACAGCAGGATGGGGTTGGACAGAAGGATATAGTATTTTCTTTCAGTCACCTCTTATTCTTTATGCACTATGGGCACTAAGGCAAATAAAAAAAGATTGGCTGATAGGTATTTCATGGTTGTCCGCGATTCCTGTATGTGCTATAGCTTTATGCATGCACGGCCCAGGCAGCATGCAATTTGGTGCCCGTTATTTATTTGATTCTTTTGCTCTGCTATTCTCACCTATGATTATAGGTAGTAAGGGCAAGGTCACTCCTTTATTTGTTTTTCTTGTTTTAGCTTCTGTGGCGGTAAATGTATGGGGATTGCATTTGTTTGGCACTATATAGCTAAGCTCGAAATTCAACCAATGCCAACTACATTTGTGGCTGGAATTTATAGGCAAGCCAACTGACGACGGTCACCTTCTTCAATCAATATGATTTCAAAATATTCACGCTGCTTCGGGTGTTTAGAGACTTTTCTAAACTGGTTGAGTAAATTCACGTAGGTGCGATGGTATATCTGAAATCGGCAGCACAACCCTTCTCCAGTAAAAGGATCTCTGGAGAATATCATAGAGACTAAAAACGGACATCGTGACAATTTGACCAATTTAGATTTGCAAAAGTTAGCCGTTGATTGATTTTCAATACTCGATTGAATAAATGTTATGACAACGAGTCCAAAACTTTTGGTCATTGATTATGGTGATTTAAAAGATTCATTATCGCCTGCAGCTGCAATTATCGAATAATAAACTTATTACGGTCTTTCCTATTTTTCGAAGCGCTGTGCTTCAGTTGATTCGATAATTAGGATTTTGGCGAACTGGGTATAATCCAGTCATAATCCGTGCTGTGACTAGGTTCAGATACCATTTTAATAATCGAGAGCAATTTCACTGGAAGTTTTAGGTTTCTCAACAATATTTGTCACTTTTTTATGACAGTACTTCCTGAATTTTGTAAAAAAAGACCATTGGGTTGAAAATAAGTATATGGTTGAAGAGCCACCAAAAAATAACAAGCCGGCAGAAGAAACTCGAACTCCAAAAATCTCGCCGTAAAGCTAAATCAGGACACTAATACTGCGAATCAGCCTAGCCCCGCAGCTATGCAAGCGAAAATGCATAGTTCACAAGTCGATTGTCTTCCTAGCTTCGACATCGCGCCCCCACCAGCAGAAAAACCGCTGGAAACAAGTCAATTAATACAAGACACTCAAGCCATTCATAATGCAATCACTCGTGAGGATAATTGGTTCTCTGCAACTAGATCTGTCGATATACAAGCTGTCCACCGTATTTTGCAAAACAAAACAGATGCAGAACGTGATGAAGTAGATAAAATCTATAAAGAGTCTCATAGTGGAACTGACATGTATACACATTTGCGCAGTAACGGAGTAAGCGGTTCCGATTTGGAGCATTTCTACAATATTCGCTACAGAAAAGATAATGACATAGTAAGCCAAAGTGAGGGGCATCGCTGAAAGCCTTGCCGAACTGAATAATTGGGTTTACGGTCGCAGCCAGTCAATTATTGAAAAAGATCTTAGGGATACTATATCTAGCCTGAACCCTGAACAAATAAATCGATTGCAAGATGGATTTTTAAATCGGTATCAAGGCAAATACAAAAGCAATCTTTACGCTGCCATTGTTGATAATCCCAACCTTTCTGAATCTACCAAAGATTTTGTCAAACATTATTTACAGCCTGCCGATAAGCGCACTCCGGATGGTGATATCAAAAGACTAGTCCACATTGCCCTACGGGCAGAAAACGCAGAGCAGCGTATACAGATGTTTGCAGAAGTAATGAAAAACGCTTCTCCGGAGGCTAGAAAAGAATTCTTTGCCAGCGGCGGCAAAAATGAACTGCGTAAACATTTTTCTGGACGAGATTTGCAGCATGCTTTTAATTACGCGGCTGCAGGTGAACTGACCGAAAGAACGCAGATACAAGAAAATACAAGTAGTATTGCTCATGCTTTTAGCCATAAACCAGGTATTGAACATGCAATTAAAAGCATGAAAAATGAAGATCGCCAGAAATTTACAGAAGGTAAAGCTTTAGCTGCCCAGCCACATGAATGGTCTGAATTATCCCCAGAGCAGAGAAAAGCAATCGATCACTACTTAAATATTCATCAGGCTTTAAGCCAAGCATCTAATTCAACTGATGTGATTGTATGGGAAAATATGATCGCTCATCCGGAAGGTTCTTTTATTCAATCCTTGGCTAAACATCGCGGCAATTTGTTCAACAGCAGCAGCGCAGAGATTGCCACAGACATCGAATCATTGAACGAAAAAGATTGGGACGGTTGCAAGCAACATCCTGAATTTCGTGACGAGTTTGAGCAAATTCTAAAGACCTTTGGCAAAAGTCCGCAAGAAATTAAAGAATTACTATCTATGTATGATCAAAAATTGGGACAAAGAACATATGCAGAGGCAACAAATATTTCAATTCGTTCTGTCGTTGACCATATTAATGACCATTCGCAACCAGGAAATGAGGATTGCCCAGTTATAATTGCTGATATAGAAAAAATGACTCCTACAGAACAGGAGCGTTATCGTACAGATGCCGATTTTCGCAAAAATCTTGATAATCTGGTAACACGCACTCTCCGGGATAATCCTGTTATTAACGGTCAGGGAATAGTAATTCAACCCGGTCACGGTGACACATACCTTGCTTCCGCTCGCAGTCTACTTATGCAGGTTGCTGACGGCAAGCAACCGAAAGAGGATGTTTTATCTAAATTGCGTCATTTGTACAGTACTAAGGACCCAGAGAGTGTAAATAAAGCTCTAAATATGATAGAAAAAACGTTTAAAGAGGAGCCTGATCTGCGGTTGAAAATTAATAACCCAAAGACAGCAGAAGACAAAGCCTATGCAGAATATTTTAAAGAAGCGGTGCGTAATGCAACAGGTAGCCACTACGATTCGCTAATTAAGCCATTGTTAGAGACCGGACATACCCCTCTTGAGTCCAGGCTTCCTTTGCATGATGGAATTATAAATGACGATCTGGAAAGCATTTATGCTGATATCAACCAGTCAGTTACGTCTGAGCAGCGACGCAAACTCAACAACGATTCAGAATTTGAAAAGCAATTCACAGAACAATATCTTTCATTCCTCAACAAGGAGCAACAGGAAATTATATTGGCTTCTGTCAAACAGGGAGAAATGAAGCCAGAAGATAAAATCCGTGCTTGTTTAATAGGTTGGGGAGGATCATCCACTATTGTTGAAGAGCTGGAGAAGATAAAACCAAATCCAAGAGCGAAGCCTGAAGACATAGCTAACTTTCAGGCAGAAATAGTCAGGTGCCGGAATCAATATGCCAGCAAATATGGCGGTAGTTTGGATGAACATTTACATAAAAAGCTGAATGAAGAAGATCATAAGAGGGCTCAGCGAGTCTTAAGTACTGGCTTAAGCCGCCCAGTGCGAGCTAATATGGCCAGGGACGAATTGCAAACAACACTGAGTGGTATGGGCACCTGGATGAACCAAAATATTTTTGGCAGTGCTACAGAAGCACAAGCATTGGCCACTAACGATAAATTAGTTCAAGCAGTGACACATTTAAATGCGCTTATCAGTGGGATGTCACCTATTGCACAGAGACAAATGGCTGAAGCTGCTATTGATAAAGCTATAACAATGGTTCAGCAGGCAAGAGATACCGAAGCAGGAAGCAAACGAGCGGTTGGTGAAAATATTGCTATGGGCGCCACGGCCGCTGCGGGTATATTTAGCCTAATTGCGACAGGGGGCACTGATGCTCCTTTATTATTTGCTCTGACAGCTGCCAGTACTGGTGCTTCAGCTAAAATAGGCAGCAATATGCTTATGCAGGGTACGGACTACGATAAAAGTCTGGGTAACGTATTAACTCAAGGAATTACAGGAGCAGTTGAATCTATTGTCTCCGGATGGGGACCGGAACAAGCAGCCGCAGCCCTAGGCATAGGCAAGAGCATGGCTAAAGAAGCAACAGCTTTAGCAATAGCCGATTTGGGTGACGGTGCTAGCGCCGCAATAAGTCAGTCAGTTTTGGAGCAGGGTATAACTACTGTCGTACAAAGAACTTTTGTCTCGCATGCAGCGGAAGTTGATGCGCGCCTGCTTGCTAGAGCGGTGGATAGAGCAATAGCCAGTGAAATAGTTGGTGAAGCCCGCCAAGCAATGATTGTTAGAGTGACTGAACATCTGCTGCCTGCAGCTAACGACAACTTAGCAAAGATTCCCGGAAGAACAATCATGCGGCATACGCTGAATGCCGCAGGCGGTGCTGCCGGTGGTGCAATAGTTGGTATGGCAGGTGGTGCTGCGGAATGGGATCCAAAAAAAACAGTTAATGAGAATGTGAATCAAATGATGAGCCGTATAGCAGTGGGAACAACATTTGGGAGCGCCGGTGGTTTAGCACTAAGTTTTGCCATTGGAGGAATTGGTACTGTAGTCAAGAAAGTATTCAAAGGCACGTCGCAGCTTGCACCCGGTGGCGCTGCGAGTGGACATCAGCCACTAATAGGCAGAGCAAGTACAGCTGCGACCGAACCCACATCTTTATCTGCCACAGCAGGCAAAATAACACATGGTCCAACGGGTCATCGTATGCCAATCTCAACAAACAAAGCTGCCGGTGTAGAACCTCGAACCGATGGTATTGCAAAAACTAGCACATCTGGCAGTGCCCCTGGGACAGATCAGTCGGTTTTGTCGATCTATGGAAGGAATACACCTAGTGGCACGCGTTACATGCTGTCACCTGACGATCCACAAGGTGTAGGCAATCCCTTTCAAAAAGCCGAAAACAGATTTCCTACTACTGGTGAGGGTGTAAGCGGTGCTTCGGCAAGTGGCGATCCAAGTGTAGCAAATGCTGGAAGCGGAAGAGCAAGAGCTGCTGATCCTAAGTGACAATATGTAAACACATCGGAAGGTCTTATGCTAAGGATGAATGCAGAGCAGAATGGGGTGAAGCATACTGAAGTTGATCCTAATCAGATTGTAAGAATAGTGAACGGCAAGGAGATGTCGTTAGGGGAGGCAGAGGAGCGCGGACTGGCAGTGTTCGTACCTGAAAGATTAGTAACAACGGATGACGGGGTTGTGATGACATTGGGAAGGGCACGCGAACTGGGACGCCAATACAGACTTGTTAGTCCTGAGGATACAGTTCCGACAGCAGACGGTCCTAGGACATTGGCAGAGACACGGCAGAAAGGACTGAAGATACTCCCTGTCGAGAACGATGCTTTGGCTGCTGGAGGTACTGCAAGAGCAAGGATAGAGCCACCGGGAAGAAGCGATCCAAGTGCAGCAAATGCTGGAAGCGGAAGAGCAAGAGCTGCTGATCCTAAGCGACAATATGTAAACACATCGGAAGGTCTTATGCTAAGGATGAATGCAGAGCAGAATGGGGTGAAGCATACTGAAGTTGATCCTAATCAGATTGTAAGAATAGTGAACGGCAAGGAGATGTCGTTAGGGGAGGCAGAGGAGCGCGGACTGGCAGTGTTCGTACCTGAAAGATTAGTAACAACGGATGACGGGGTTGTGATGACATTGGGAAGGGCACGCGAACTGGGACGCCAATACAGACTTGTTAGTCCTGAGGATACAGTTCCGACAGCAGACGGTCCTAGGACATTGGCAGAGACACGGCAGAAAGGACTGAAGATACTCCCTGTCGAGAACGATGCTTTGGCTGCTGGAGGTACTGCAAGAGCAAGGATAGAGCCACCGGGAAGAAGCGATCCAAGTGCAGCAAATGCTGGAAGCGGAAGAGCAAGAGCTGCTGATCCTAAGCGACAATATGTAAACACATCGGAAGGTCTTATGCTAAGGATGAATGCAGAGCAGAATGGGGTGAAGCATACTGAAGTTGATCCTAATCAGATTGTAAGAATAGTGAACGGCAAGGAGATGTCGTTAGGGGAGGCAGAGGAGCGCGGACTGGCAGTGTTCGTACCTGAAAGATTAGTAACAACGGATGACGGGGTTGTGATGACATTGGGAAGGGCACGCGAACTGGGACGCCAATACAGACTTGTTAGTCCTGAGGATACAGTTCCGACAGCAGACGGTCCTAGGACATTGGCAGAGACACGGCAGAAAGGACTGAAGATACTCCCTGTCGAAAACGATGCTTTGGCTGCTGGAGGTACTGCAAGAGCAAGGATAGAGCCACCGGGAAGAAGCGATCCAAGTGCAGCAAATGCTGGAAGCGGAAGAGCAAGAGCTGCTGATCCTAAGCGACAATATGTAAACACATCGGAAGGTCTTATGCTAAGGATGAATGCAGAGCAGAATGGGGTGAAGCATACTGAAGTTGATCCTAATCAGATTGTAAGAATAGTGAACGGCAAGGAGATGTCGTTAGGGGAGGCAGAGGAGCGCGGACTGGCAGTGTTCGTACCTGAAAGATTAGTAACAACGGATGACGGGGTTGTGATGACATTGGGAAGGGCACGCGAACTGGGACGCCAATACAGACTTGTTAGTCCTGAGGATACAGTTCCGACAGCAGACGGTCCTAGGACATTGGCAGAGACACGGCAGAAAGGACTGAAGATACTCCCTGTCGAAAACGATGCCCCCGCTGCCGGAGATGCTGCAGGGAGCGATACAAGTTCACCAGTCAGTTTGGAGACCGCAAGGAGTGGCTCACCTTCTGTAAGAAGCGATAAAAGCGCACCAAATACCGGGCTGGCTGCAGAAAGGACCAGTCGTCCTAGGGCAGTAAATACACTGGAAGGTATCATGTTACAGGAGGAAGCAAGGGCGCTGGGTCTAAAGGCCAGAGGCATAAACGAACCCTACCTATGGGTCGAAACGCCCGAGGGAGTTATGCTACTTCCAGAGGCACTGGAGAGGAAGCTGAAAATAATTCATCCTAACCAGATAGTAGAAACAGATCAGGGTCTTAGGACGTTACAATCGGCACGAGAACTCGGATTGCCGTATAAAACGGATATAAATCCTGAGCTAACCGTAAAAACAGTTACTGGTGAAATTATGCCATTAAGAGCTGCGCGTGAAAACGGACATCCCATAGAGTCAGATCCTAGCTATCTAAAAGCACCAAAATTTACACCGAGGACGGGCGATGATTTTGTTCCTAAGGATAGTCATTATGTACGGACTGCAGAGGGTTTAAAGAGAAGGAGTGAAGTAATAGATCCAGAAAAGTATCCCATGTCATACATTGAGATTGATGATCCTAATGAAATAGTAGAAATAGCAAATAATCAGCGTATACCATTATGGAAGGCAGAAGAGTTAGGAGAAGAAGTAATTGATCCTCTGCGCTTGGTATTAGTAAAAACACCGCAGGGAACAGACGGTCTTTCAACATTGGGATGGGCAAGGCAAAACGGATATTCTTACACAACCCAAATTGATAGGAATCGACTAGTAATAACGGAGGACGGGACTGAAATGTCGCTGTGGCAAGCGCGTGTCGACGGATGGACTTATATCGGCGTTGATGGTCAGCGGGTGGGAGATAAGGAAGCCTTTTACGACCGGTGGCTTTGGAAGATAAAGTAGAGTTCGACTAATGTTGCCAGGATGTTTCAGTCAACCATGATCTAGTCCTCAAAGATAAAAAAAAAATTGTTGGCATAGTCTTCACTTTGTAAATCCGGATATATTTTGTTTAAGTTGCTATTTTGCCAAGTTTCTATTTATAATTTATGGATAAATTAGATAAAAACGCCAAAATTCTTATGGATCTTGATCTCAAAGATAGAAAAATTTTGTTTGCCCTGGAACAAAACGCCAGGCAACCGAATGTTGTGCTAGCTAAAGAAGTGGGGCTCACTCCAGATGTAATTCAATACCGTATAGATCGTTTGATTAACCGCGGTATTTTGAAATTTTTTCTTGGTTATGTCAACTGCGCTAAGCTCGGCTTTATAGACTACGGCATTAATTTCTGTACGCAGCGCATGACCAGAGTGCAAGAACAGAAGTTTGTCAAATTCCTTACTGATCATCCGTATTGTTTTTACTTCGCTCGCTGCGGAGGCACCTATGATTACACAGTAGACATTTTGGCCAAAGATCCAATGTCAATGATGGATCTAGTTAATGAAATAACAAATAATTTTGGTGACTTTATTTATCGACAAGATATTATTACCAGACTTAGTATTATGCATTTCCCGAAACAATATCTATTGGAAGTCTGCAAGCCGCCGCCGCAGTCAGCTTATTTAGGCGGTAGGACCGATGAGCGGGTGCTAATAGATGAAGTTGATGATACTATTTTGCGAGTTTTAGCCAGAAATGCCAGAGCTAAATTGATTGATATTGCTAAAGAAGTAAAATTGTCGGATACGGCAGTAGGCCAGCGCCTGCGACGCTTAGAAAAGGAAGGATTGATTACAGGCTATTTTGCTTGGATTGAGCCACAGTCTATGGGTTATCAGAGTATCAATTTATTGCTCAAGTATCAAAATTTTCGCTCAAGCGATGAAGAAAAGCTATTTGAATTTTGCCGACTGCACAAACATATTACTTGGTTGATCAAAACATTAGGAGTATGGGATTTTGAAATTAACGTGGAAGTAAAAGTTCAACAAGAATTGCAAGAAATTGTTTATGAGCTGAAGGACAGTTTTCCTGGCATGGTACAGCGGATCGAATTTGCTCCGGTTTTTAGCACACTTAAATATTCGCCTTATCCATTTTCATCTGCTGCGTCCGCATGGCAATGAAATTCGCGGCAGTTGACCAATGAATGTCCGCACGCTTTACACCTAGTAGTAGTATTGGATGGCACAAGGCCATGGCCTAGTGCTACGCGATCATCGAATACGAAGCATTCACCTTGCCATTGACTTTGCGCTTCCGGGATTTCTTCCAAATATTTTAAAATGCCTCCCTTGAGTTGATAGACTTCTGCAAACCCTTGATCCAAAAGCCAGGCAGAAAATTTTTCACAGCGTATACCGCCGGTGCAATATGTGGCGATTTTTTTATGTTCCGCTGGTTTTAAGACTTTATGAACAAAGCCAGGCAGTTCTTTAAAATTGCGAATATTTGGGTTAAGCGCACCTTTAAATTTACCTATGTGTACCTCATAGTCATTACGAGTATCAAGTAGCACAACATCAGGGTTATTAATGAATGCATTCCAATCGCGTGCTTCAACGTATGTTCCAGGCTTGCTTTTGATAGAAGCGCCCAAAGAGATGGTTTCTTGCTTGAGCCGCACTTTAGCACGGCCAAACGGTTGTCGCTCACATATGCTTTCCTTACATTCAAACTCGCCTTTAGTAATGTGTGTCTTAAGATACTGAAAATAAGTGTTAATGTCCTCACGTGTGCCAGAGAGTGTGCCGTTAATTCCTTCAGACGCAATGAGTAATGAGCCCTTAATACCCAGTTTAAGCATTTCTGATTTCAGGGCTGCTTGCATTTGTTCAAATTCGGGAAATTCGAAAAAATGATAAAAGGTGATGACGACATAAGCCATAGAATAAGTCCAAAACTCTTAAAGATCCAGCCGACAGCGGCACTCAAACCCGCGACCCATGGTTTACGAACGCAATCCATAAGTTTAGTCGAGTTTATCAGTTTTTATTCAAACCTACTAATCAACATAAAAAAATGTGATGTGGCTAAATGTATTGCTCAGTGAGGAGATAAGTTTAATGAGCGACGCTTTGCTATTTTTCGTCCCGACTATTTATCAAATGATCGAGAAGCGGAGTTACTAGTCCTGTCTGAAAATAATTTGGACAAGTTAGTGATCGACTGATGCGATAAGCGGGCCGGGTCAATGCTCTCGCTTTTACCGATCTCTGGGAATAAACCCAGGCACGCCGGTTTCTACTACGGTATTGAACCGGATACCTGTCGCCACTCCTTCCCGAATCTCCCGCATGGCGTCTTCAGGCAGGGCTGAAAGCTCAAAGTTCTCTTGGATGCGAGCAGGCAAAACTGAGGTAGTCAGGAACGCGGTGCCACGTTGCACCGCCCAGGCGAGCAAGACTTGGGCAGGAGTTTTCTTGAGACGCTGCGCGATGGACGTGATCACCGGATGATCCAGTAATCTGGGCTCCATTCCGTGCCCTAAAGGAGCAAATGCAAGCAGCGCAATGCCATGTTGTTGACAATATTCAAGCAATTCCCATTCCGGGAGATACGGATGAGATTCGACCTCCACCACCGACGGCTTGATTCGCGCCGCTTTAACAATCTCTTGCAGTTTTTCCAAATTGATATTTGATAAGCCGATTGTTTTGCACTGGCCCTCGTCCACCAAGCGCTCTAACGCCTGCCACGTCTCCACTAATGTCACACCAGCATCATAGATAATCTGGCCGCGCTCGTCCCTGGGCTCCTGATTGTCGCCGGGTTGGAAGGCAAAGGGGGTATGGGCAAGATAGCAATCGACATAGTCGACTTGCAGTCGCTGGCAACTCGCCTCAAAGGCGGGTTTGACTCGCTCAGGACGATGATTGTTATTCCATAGCTTGGTAGTGACGAACACATCCTTTCGCTGAATTGTTCCCGCTTTAAACACCTCCTGCATCGCATCGCCGACCGCTTGTTCATTGCGGTAGCGCTCCGAGCAATCGAAGTGACGAAAGCCCTTTTCCAATGCAGTCTTGGTCGCCCGTTTGGTCACAATGGGATCTGGAATCAGCGTACCAAACCCGGGGGCAGGCATTGCACCGGATCCATAGTTGAGAGGAATTTTTGCGTAGCGAATAGTGTCGAGCGCTGTCATGTTTGTACTCTTTTCCATTTTAATCTTTCCTCGCATCAACTATGACCAACAAAAGCTAATTATCCCTCAAGCAACTCATTTACCTTTTCTTTTGCATTTTGTTGAAAAGGCAATAGATTTTCTTCTTCTTCAATTTCCTCAGATTTGTCCCCTGCGGTCATTATGTCGATTTCGTCACTCATGAGTATTTACTCCTTAGTGTAGTGCGGGTAGTATTATATCTCTGAGAAAATAAGGCAATACTTGACTATCTGATTGCGCTAAGGTATCCCATAATATGCAAACTATTAACCCAGTCAAGCAGGTCAATTTAAGTCCGCCAAATAGGGAACGGCGCGTGCTGATGCACAGTTGTTGCGCGCCCTGTGCCGGCGAGCTTATGGAACAGATGCTGGCTAACGGCATCGATCTCACTATTTTTTTCTATAACCCTAACATTCATCCGAAAAAAGAATACGAAATCCGCAAAGAGGAAAACATTCGCTTTGCCCAAAGAATGTGTATCCCATTTATTGATGCAGACTATGATGTAAATGATTGGTTTGCCCGCGCGCGGGGTATGGAACGCGAACCGGAACGCGGAATACGCTGTACAGCCTGCTTTGATATGCGTTTTGAACGTACCGCTCTCTATGCACATGAGCATAGCTTCAAAGTAATCACCAGTTCTCTCGGGATCTCGCGCTGGAAAAACATGGAGCAGATTAACCAAAGCGGGCTGCGTGCGGCTGCGCACTATCCGGATGTGACCTACTGGACCTACAATTGGCGCAAGTCCGGCGGCTCATCGCGCATGTACGAAATTGCCAAACGCGAAGAGTTCTATGCCCAGCAATATTGTGGCTGCATCTATTCTTTGCGCGACACCAATACATTGCGGCAGTCCCAAGGCCGAGAAAAAATAGAAATAGGAGAAACCTGGTACAAGGAGCACTTGCAAGCGGATACCTAACTCAAACGATTTATTTCGAGTCATCGGACTGATATCGCAGCCTTAAGGCCATTTCTCGGTCTGCTAAAGCGAGATCTCTAAAACCAAGCTTCTCATATGCTTCGGCGCGCATAGAATGCGCTTTTCCTTCTTTGGGATCCAACTCAATAGCTTTAGAAAAATCACTTAGTGCTTCCTTCGGCTCTCCCATCTTTAAATAGACCTCGCCCCTAACGCAAAATGCCTCAGCACTAGTATTGGCTTTAAGAGCAGCATTGCAATCATCTAAAGCGTTTTGGTTTTGACCCAATGCAATGTAGCATTTTGCACGTTGTGCATAAAAGCAACTTTGTGGATCTAATTCAATTGCCCTGTTGAAATCTGATATTGCTTTCTTATAGTCACCAAGCTGGAAATAAGCTTGTCCACCATAACAATAAGCATCACGAGATTTATCGTTGAAGGATAAAGCAACAATGGCATCATCAAGTGCTGCTTTATATTCCTTCAGCTCAAGGTACAAGCCACTGCGATCAGAATAAACAGCCGAAGAATCTGGATTCAAGGCAACAGCTTTATCAAAGTCAGCAAGAGCTTTTTTATATTCTTTGAGCTTGCAATATTGATGAGCTCGTGCAGTATAGAGATAAGACCATTTCGAATTTAGCTCAATTGCTTTAGTATAATTGTGAATAGATTTTGGTCGCTCATTAAGTTCCGCGTAGAGATCACCACGTATAGCGTAAAGTTCTCCCCATTGGGGATTTATTCTAAGACCTAAATTACAAGCATAGATAAGTTGCATTTGAGGCATCTTGTCGCCGTCTTTCATTGCTATATTTGCCCAGGTAAACCAAATAACCATTCCGATAACAATTAACAAAGGCACCATTAAAATTGAGAGCGAAATTTTCGATTCAAAAGTATTAGGCTTAAAATATTCAATCAAATTGTATTTACCGGTTTTGGCTTGAGCGATTGCAATAGGCAAACAATGCTTAACCCAGAAATACGCACAGAAGGTCCAATACAGAGCACTGGCGACAGCTGTAAGGAGGGCATGCCTCCACTGCATATGACTAATGGAAAAAAATGCACAAAATGAACAAATCAAAAACCCCAAACCCAACCCGAATAAGCCTAATAATAAGTCTCTAGGATTGGAAAGCAGTGCTTCTGATTTTAAGATCGCGTCTGCGCGGTCTTTTGGTGACATGCGTTCGAAATTTGGAAACAATTTCATGCACAACCCTGCCATAAATTGGTAGTTCCATTATTTACCCTCCTAAGGTGCCGATTAACCAGAGGGGATTATAGATTTACCGCCCGCCAGTAACACAGCAGGTTTCAGCGATTATTTGAAATAGAAACTTTGCGTTTAAATGCATACCAAATGCGACGACGAAAAGTTTTCTGCGATAGCTAAGGTGGTATATCAAAGGAAAAGACAGTAATATGATAAGAATGGCCAGTCAGCAATTGAGATTCCGTAAACCATGAAGCGATATCTATATCTACTACTGTTTGCATTGCCAATAATTTACGCATTATCGTCATTCGCGCAAGGGTACGACGCCTTACCGGTGGATCCCCACTATGGTGCCGGGCGTGCAGAACCTACTGAGATCCAAAAGGTCACTTTAGATCTTGGAATAATTCATAGCATAATTATTCCAGAATCATGGGATTCTGACAATTTTGCTTTGCCCGGTGTCCGCAAATTTGTCAGAATCCCAACGAATAATAATCAGGAGGAGTGTAAGGTCAGTTTCGAGCTTCATACTCCTGTTCTAATTTCATCTCAACAGGCAAGACAACTCAATATAGCTATGTGGCAAAACAAACTAACTTATAAGCAGATTTTTCCGTTAAAAAATCTGCCGGGTGCGGTAATAGAGATTTCTAAGCTAGATGATAAAACTAGCGCGACTGTACTAAATATCAAAAGAAAAAAAGTGTTGCTTATTGAGCGTCGGGATGAGCATCCAGGAAATTGCTTATTTTCAAAGGGCTTATCAGAAATGCCGGTGATTGATTCAGTTCGCGGCGTCGCCTATATACTTATCAATGCAAACAAAATGCAAACTATTAATTTTAAAGCAGAAGTGTGGGGCGATATAAGCATGTGTACAAGGACAATTGAGAAAGCGATTAAGTCGATTGAGTGGTCTAAGTAAAGAACGGTACAATTGTAAACACTTGAGATTTGGTTCTGATGTCCTGGTTTTGAATATAGCCATGAATCTTTTAATGGAGAAGAGCAATGAAAGCTAAAAAATCCCAAGCATTACGATTATTCCAAGCAATTGATCAATGGGTGGCAGAATCCATTATCCCAGAAGAAGAAGGGGATAAACTAAAGCAGTCGATAGAAATTACAAGATTTGATTACAAACGGCTTGCAAAATATTCGTTCTGGTTTGCTATTGCTTGTTTTATAATTTCGGCAGGGGCATTCGTTCTTAGCCCTGTCTTTAAAATAATAATTGAATTTGTTCAACAGTTCTTCAACTTCGTCAATCCTAAAATAGTCGTTGCATTCTTTCTGGGTCTGTTAGCTACCGGATTATACGCATTAGGACTTAGAAGACGCAGAATATCACCTCATACCGTTTATAGGAACGAAGCCTTGTTTTTTCTGGGAGTTCTGCTTACTGCAGGCGCTATAGCAAGCTTTGGTAGCCTCTTTGAGCAAAAAGATATTTCGCCGGTCTTTCTTTTCGCAGCAACTATCTATGGCATTTTAGGACTATATTTTCCTTCGAACTTGGTATGGGTGTTTGCATTGATTTCTATCGGAAGCTGGTTTGGCTGTGAAACAGGTTATATGTCAGGCGGGGGAACATATTTTTTAGGAATGAATTATCCATTGCGATTCATTCCTTTCAGTATCTGTATCATTGTATTGGCGTTCTTTTTCAGATCTATCAGCGAACCAAAAAAATATCAGCAATTTTTTAAACCTACTTATATCGTCGGGCTATTGAATTTATTTATGGCGCTATGGATATTATCTCTTTGGGGCGAAGGCTCACATTTACTCTGGGCTGTCGTGTTTGGCCTGACAGCTTTGGGAAGTATTCTTTACGGCTTAAAGTATGACGATGCTTTAGCTCGTGGATTTGGTATCACTTTCTTTCTGATTAATCTCTATACAAAGTATTTTGAATATTTTTGGGATGTAACACATAAAGCCGTCTTCTTTTCCTTCTAGGAGTAAGTTTTTGGTTAATTGGTTCCCATGCTGAAAAAATATGGCTGTTCATCTCTAAAAAACCTACCTCTGCCGGAGAAAAATGATATGCGAACATTTATGAATTTATCTAAAATGACCATGTTAGTTCTACTCTCAGTTTTTGTTACATCGAGTCATTTAGTTTGGTGCAGAGAGAGCACAAACATCATGGATTTATACAGCTTACATATGGCACCAAAGGAGTATCCATTATTAATCGATGATTGTACACAATTGCTTGAGTCTACAACCGACAAAAATGGACAAAGTGGAATTTTGAACAATCGAGCAATTGCTTATACCCATTTAGGGTTATATGCTCAAGCCCTTTCCGATTATGATAAAGCAGCTTTACTTCATCCCGGTGATAATAACAATACTTCTGCACGAACTAGGCTGAATTCACTTATCAATAAAACTGACTATGAGAATTGTCTTTTGGAAAAATCACAAAACCCAGAGTCGATCTATATTGATCAAACTTATTTGCACGACCAGGATGCAATAAATAAACTTTCCAAAACCATTGATGATCTTTCTAGAAAGATTGACGAATTTACTAAATCTCGTCCTTCAAATATTTTAAAAGGCACTTTTGTTACTGGGCAACATTATAAAGACAACTTCGATCTTGCTAGGGCTTTGGCCTTTAGAGGAATGTTCTATTCAAATATTGGAAAGTTCCAAGAAGCTATTACAGATTGTAATAATGCATCGAAAATGGCGCCGAATTTGTGGACACCTTATAACACATTGACACGTATTTATCTTAACCTTAAGGAGCCTAGCAAGGTTTTAGACAACTGTAATAAACTAATTAAAGGTGGGGTCGACAAAGATTTTTCGGCAGGACTTTATACATATTTTTATCAAGCGCAAGCATACGGCATGCTTGGTAATAATGAAAGGTACACAAAGGCTATGGACAAGGTGCGCCTTTTTGCAAGCAAACAAGAGAAGAGCAGATAAGAGCATCAAAACCTTTGTGCGATCCTTCCTACCCTTTATTGGCCAACTTGAGAGTAAGGACTGGATTGTTATTGAGACCGGCGATCCGCAATTTTCAGGAGTGAGCCAAATTCCACTCTTGCAGTTATGGAACAAAATTGCCAGTATACAGTTGCTTTGAAGGCAACTCCCAAAACCCACAAATGCGTCTTGGCTATCGCGCACAGGTCCGTTGCGCTCTGAGCCTGATGTAAGAGGGTAGCAAGCACCTGTTAACACGCAGATCTAATAGCGGCAGTGAAACGTATAGCTCGAGCTGCTAATTCCTTTAAATCAATATCTGGCTGATAGAAGTGCGATCCAATATTAATGCCCGCCGCTCCTGCTACCAAATAAGACACCGGCAAGTCGTCGGAGCCAACATCTCCACTCATGATTATCGGGCAGGATACAAATTTGGCTAGATATCGCATATAGCCCAATGAGTGCCGCAGGGTAACTTCGCCATTCGGCTCATAGAAGAAAGAAGGGAATAACTTGAGACCCGCAGCTCCTAAGGTAATTGCGCTCATTGCCTCTGAGACAGTTTCAACACCGGGAATAAACGAGATGCCTAGTCGGCTCGCCTCACTCACTACGCTTGGGTTGAAGCATGGCGAAAGGCAAACTTTAACACCCGCACTTTTCAGAATACTTAAATCCTCAACCTGCATGACTGTCCCGGCTGCCACATGGGTATTTTCCCCATAAAGCTCAATTGCCTTCTTTAAACTTCGAATCGCATTATCGTCCAATGAACTTAGGGCAGCGTTTTTGGTACGGACCGGTACTTCAAGAACAGTTATTCCACTTTCAACAAGTACTTTTCCAACTTCGTTCACCTCATTTTCTTGCATTCCCCTCAGAGCGGGAATCAGGGGCATGGAGGCTATTGCGTCATTAAAAGTTTTTGACTGCACGGTGATCTCCTCTGGTTTCGTAGCTGTCGACACTCATAGTTTATAATAGAAAAACAGCAATGGCGAGAGAGAAACATTGTATTGGAAATCAATTTTATTATCTGCACTTTCTTTCCTTAATCCAAAGAGATCAAGCTTGAATCAAGTAGGGTTAAATGGTAGAGACCGTCGAGATAATTTCGTGGTATAGAAGCAATAAGCACTATATTGTTGAGTGTACAAATATGAAAATAATTCAGTAGAAGAAAGGTTAATCCATGCTTAGGAAACCAATGAATTGGAATAAGGCCACAGTCTCACTTATTGTTTTTGCGCTGTTGCTTTTGCTCAAGGTATTGTGCACATCTATGTTTTATGTGAGCGGTGATCGGCTGCTCGATGGCACTGCCAGAGAAGATCTTCTACATAGGCGAGCTTTCTTGAGAGAAGCGATTACTATTAACAACGACGAGCGGCCTAATAATCAAAGTTTGCTGTCGCCGCAATTTCAAGGAGAGTGGGCGGTGCTTACTTGCTCCATGTACTCAATGGCCCTCTGCAATCTTGCATTTCTGTATCCGGAGTTGCGTGACGAGCTAGTACCAGAAATCCAGACATTGATTAACAGGGTGCTCCAAAGGCCCTTATCGGCAATTTGATTTAGATGCATGGCACGAAGATCCGCTTGATTCGCTATTAACAAAAAATGGCCATGTTTGGTATCTTGGACATCTAAACTTGATGCTTAGCTGCTATCGGTTAGCCGGAGGCGATACCAGATATGATGCCTTAAATCACCGTATTAGTGAAGCTCTTGCTCGGCGCATAAATCAAGATGCCGCTATGATTGCTCAAACTTATCCCAACGAAAGATATATCCCTGATAATTCTGTCGTGCTTGCATCACTAAAGAATCATGATATTGCCTTCGGCACAGAATACAATAGGCTTTTAAGCAGATGGAGACAATCGGCAACAGCAAAATTGATCGATAATGATACTGGAACGCTTGTATTTGCAATCGCGCCAGGCGCAGTATTGAAATCCCGCAGCCGTAGTTCCGGTCTAGCGTTTAGTTTGCTTTATCTATCCCATGCCGATCCGGAGTTTTGCATGCAACAATACAGTAAGCTCAAACTCGCATTTGGCGCATGGTTCCTACCAGCACTCGGCTGTTTTCCTGGTGCAGCCGCTTTAAAAGAGAACTCAGATGGTTCCTGGGAAGGTGATGTTGATTCAGGGCCGGTCGTTTTTGGCTATAGCCCTGCCGGTACTGGTTTTGGTATTGGTTGTGCTAGATTAGCCGGAGACCGCACCTTCCTTTCTCAAATGCTAGTTACAGCAGAGATAGTTGGCTGTTCGGTCGATTGGAATGGGCAACGACACTATCTCTTTGCCCCTCTTGTTGGGGAAGCGATTATGTTGGCATCGAAAACAGCCACAGCTTGGGATGGACGATTCGTTCGTAAACAATTAAATCATTGAACTTCATAAAAACACCGCTTTAGAGCGCGAAGGTATGTAAAAGGACTATGTCGATGGGTACCAATAGAATTAGCATAAAAATAGTAACGCCAGCACAACTACTTTTTGCTAGTTTCTGTTTAATTCTTGCCTTGCTTTATGTTGGTTCCTGGCTTTTTAGCATGCAGGAACATTTATTGCTTAATTCGCGTGCAGTAAGCAAGAGAGAGTTGAATGCTCAGCTAAGAGGGATTGAACGAAGGCTGGCGGCTAAGGAAGACGAAGTTCAAATTATGCTTTTGCCTGAGGGAAAGCTTTTTGCAAACTCGTTTTACGGTTTTACTCTAATCAATTTGTCATTGTCTAATCCGGATGATAAGGCATTTCGCAAGCTGGCAATTAGTCAACTCGAGAAGCTATTTGCGAAAATCAAAGCTATGGAGGATAATTATCCTTTCGTCTCTAACGCCAAAATCAAACCCAAAGGGGGCGTAATTATAGCTGGCCATAGCAATTTGCTGCGAGCCGGATACATACTTATAGGTGGAGATAACTCTGTCATTATCAATGAATTCCATCGTTCCTCCGCTGATTTAAATGAAGCTTTTTAAAAGGGGTTGTTCCCTTTCCGGAGTGTTATCCTGGCTTGACTTGGGCTGAAGATGCAATCTTCGCCTTGGAATCGCTCAGACTACACGATCTGATATTTCATAGTGATTACTCAAAGGCACGCTATGCCTGGTTATCATGGTTGAAGAATCATTTGGACAAAGAATCCGGAATGATGGTATCACAAGTCAATCCGCGCAGCGGAGAGATTGACGATGGTGCAAGAGGTTCAGCCCTATCGTGGGCTCTAGCCTTTTTGCCACAGCTTGATGAAGAATTTGCACGATCGCAATTTGCTAAATTCCGCGAAAGCTGGTTTGTTCCGTTCGGAGGAATGCTGGGAATTTATGAATGGTACAAAGGCAAAGAAAAGCCAACGCAGTTTCATGTCGGACCGGTAGTCTTTGGATTAGGTGCGGCTGCCTCAGGAATCGGCATTGCAGCTTGCAAAGCTAACGAAGATTATGTTTCATGGCACAAGTTGTTGCGTTCACTTGAGACCTTTGGTTTTCCACTTATTACTATTCATGGCGAAAAGGGTATTTTTTGGGGCAATGCCTTTTGGCCGATGAACTAGCGCTGTGGGGTAAAACGATCTGTCGTTGGGATAAACCCGAACTTATAGTGCCAGATTCAAATCAAAATCAAGATGGACATAATTATGATATCTTCCTCTTCATTTTTATGGTGGCCACTCTGCTGTCAATAGCCTTTGTATTGTTTTTCTTGCGACTATTTATGTATTTAGTAAACAACAAGACTGTCTATAGACCGGCATGGCGACCTGCAACTATCATCGCGTTTTCGCTTCAATTATTTGCTTGCGCAATATTTGTATTCTTCTCAGCAATTTCTTGGATACAAGTTTTAATCTTTATGGCATTCGTAACCCTACTAGAAGAGCTGACTATCCGTCCTAGCATTGTTACTGAAATCTTCGACAAATCATGATAAGCATAAGTTTTCGATAGCAAATAATTTATTGAATTTCACAAAACACTTCTTTAATTTGGCTAGGGCCGATATTTCTTCCACATAGCAGCACCGCAACATTCAGTCCTTTGTAAAACGGGCTGACCTTCATGAAAGATGCTAAGGCCACGCCAGCCGCGCCTTCCACCAACCAGCCCTCATGTTCGGCCATTAGTCGGATGCCCTTGGAGATTTCCTTCTCGCTTACACAAACGTAGTCATCAATCAAAGTTTGGCAAAATGGGAATGTAATAGAATTTTCTTCTATTCCACCGGCAGTGGAGGTGGATAATGTCGGTTCTTCCCTAATTTCAATAATTTTGCCTGCGTTTAAGCATTGCAACATGGCATTAGCATTTTTCGGCCAGCAACCAATAATTTTTGTCTTACTATTTATCGACTTTAAATAGCCAGCAATGCCCGAAATCAGTCCGCCACCCCCTACTGATACGAATAATGCATCAATATTATTCATCTGTTGATAAAGCTCGTAGCCTATTGTGCCTTGTCCAGCGATCACTGCCATGTCATTATAAGGTGATATATATGCTTGCCCTTGCTTTTCGGAAAAGCACCGCGCTTCTTTCTCGGCTTGTAATCCATCCCCGTTGATTAGGACGACTTTTGCTCCCAGTGCTCTAACATTGTTTTGTTTAATGGATGGGGTCGATTTTGGAAGATACACTGTGGCACTTATACCAAGTTGTTTTGCTGCATAAGCAACTGCCAAACCATGGTTGCCCGTTGATGCAGTTATAATACTACTCTTGCCCGGCTGCTTCTCAATAATAAGACTAGTCAACTTGCTCAGCGCGCCGCGACATTTGAAAGAACCCGTATGTTGAAGTTGCTCACATTTGAGATAAACTGCTGCGCCGGACATTTGACTTAATATGGAGCAATGGTTGAGGGGAGTTTTTACCACCAAAGAACAGATGCGATCATTGGCCGCTAAAACTTGATTGTAAATATCGGTAAGCCTATTAGTCATTTAGCAGCTTTAGCTCTTATAATAAGAAGGACTTTTAGGAGATGTGAATATAATATACCGCATTGTCCTGGAAGTTCTTAGATTAAAGCAAAATGGAACCCGGAATAGTCCAGGTAATAATCGCATATGTCATATTTACACCTTTCAAAGATGATTACTCGGAAGGAGCACATCCTAAAGTGTTAGAGTCCCTTGCGCGAACTAACCTTCAACAAGAACCTTCCTACGGGTCTGATTCATTTTCGTTGGAAGCAGAACAATTAATCAAGGCAAAGATCAATAAACCAACGGCACATGTGCACTTTGTATCAAATGGCACACAAGCAAATCTTGTTTCTTTTGCTTCAATGCTAAAACCCTATGAATCTATAATCGCGGTTGAAAGTGGACATCCCAATGTTCACGAATGCGGTGCTATTGAAGCTACTGGCCACAAAATGAACATTGTACCCGGAATAGAGGGGCGATTGATGCCGGAAGCTATTGAAGAAACAGTAAATGGGCATAAAGATGTGCACATGGTAAGGCCCAGAGTCGCTTATGTTTCACAAGCCACAGAATTAGGCACCATTTATAGCAAGAAACAATTGCAAGAGTTGTCACAGACATGTAAACGATTGGGACTGTATTTTTACATTGACGGTGCCAGAATCGGCAATGCTTTAATGTCGAAAGATTCAAACGTTGACTTAAGTACTATTGCTGATCTGTGTGACATGTTTTACATTGGCGGCACTAAGAATGGTGCTTTATTTGGTGAAGCAATCATAATCATTAATTCCGACCTGCAAGAGAATTTTCGCTTCCATCTTAAACAACGCGGGGCCCTGCTGGCAAAAGGACGAGCTCTAGGCGTACAATTTCTCGAACTGTTTAAAAACGATCTCTATTTTGAGAATGCTAAACACGCTAATGAGATGGCTCAGGATCTGGCAAAGGGAATTGCAGAATGTGGATATACTTTTCTCAGTGCTACTTCTACTAATCAATTATTTCCCATCCTGCCTAACAGAGTGATTGACGCTATGCAAAAGAAATATGCATTTTACGTATGGACAAAATCGGTGCCCGCATCAGACAACTCAGCAGTAAGACTTTGTACTTCATGGGCCACTCCTGAAAGTGCTGTGCAAAACTTCCTCAAGAATTTAAAACAATTATCCTAGGCCTGGCGATAGCGGATGCTTTGTTCAACGGTGGCATTATCGAGATCGTCAGCTGGCCCGGCTAGTTTAGTGTACACATTGTACAATTAAAACAATCGTTTAGTCGGACAATACCACGGGTATGATGCCAATATTGAATTATGACAATTCTGAAGATGTTACTTAAAAGTTAAATGGCAAAAGAGCTGTTCAATTGGACAGAAATAAGTCAAAGAGCCTTTGAAGCATACAATGCGAAAGATTTTGACACCTGTAAAACACTTCTACAAAATGTTAGCAATAAAATAGTACAGCAAAATAAGAACGATGCGAGATTGGCTTATGCTTGGATGATGATTGGTTCCTGTCTGTACCAAGAACCTCAATATGATAAGGCCGTCCAGTACCTTGAGCGTGCCGTTAAGATATGCAGGCAGCACCGAGAGACAAATTTGGTAGCCACACTGTATTGGCTCGGTTGTTGTTTTTTTAAACAAAAAAATTGGACAAAAGCATACGATATGTTCATAGAGGCTGCCAGCCTTTATGAATTACCGCACAATGAAAACAATAACCGCTCGCTGGAAGTTCTCACCTATGCAGCCAGTTCCCTGGGGCATAGCGGCAGGTTAAATGAAGCTGTTACGATCTTCAAAAAGCATTGATGTATGCTGGTGACGAATCTATAACTTCTCAAAATCATATATTTTTACTAAATCAATTACTAGAATTAGCAACTAACTCTGATGGGAAAAAAAGCGATTTAGCTCTTTTGCGCAAGTTGGTTTGCCAGTCTTATGATTTAGCCAGAAACAAGTCCATGCAAGTTAAAGTGCCAAATACCAAGCAAGTAAAGCATTACGATAAGTATTTTGGTACTGACGTCATTGACCCTTATCGATGGCTCGAAAAAGTTCATCAGTTGAAGTCAATGAATGGGCCCAACAGCAAAATTCTACGGCAAGAGAGTTTCTAGACCATATACCGGGACGGTGGCAGATACAATGCCGTGTCAATCAACTCAATCCTGGTGGAGATCCATACTTGCCAAGGAAAACAGGCAAGCATTACTTCTTTTCTCAGAGGATGCAGGGACATGGGCGCTTAAAGGTGTTTCGCGTGAGCAAACTAGGACAGTTCCCGATTACGATACTTGATGGGGAAGCTCTGTCAAAACATTTTGATATCGTTGACTTTTACTTAAGCCCAGACGGTCGCTACATTGCATATACTGTCTCTGAGAATGGATCTGAATGGCAAACTCTTCGCATTAAAAACCTAGTCACCGGCAAGGATTTAAGGGAACAACTTACAGGAATCAGATATGTCTCAATTTCCTGGAAAAATGACAACAGTGGCTTTTATTATAGTACCATCTTGAAAAACGATACGCTGCCGATACAAAAAATTGTTTTTCATAGACTGCGCACCAAGCAGATCAAAGATATTGTGATTTATGAAAATGGTGATCCAGATTTGTTTTTCACAATGGGTAGTACCTGTGGTGGTAAATATCTACTCTTACAAACGATGAGAATAAGCTCAAGCCTTTATTCGTTACGACTTATATTATTGAATCGCATTAAAACAAAAGCATTAACTATATTGAAAGAGCAGAATCATACATATTATTGTGTAGGTTGGCTGAATAACACTCTATATTTTATCACTACTACTGGTGCTTCCATGGGACAATTAGTAGCACTGCGCGATCCAAATAAAGCTAAACAAAAGCCTAAATTCATTAAAATACTTGCCAAGCAAAAGGCATTGCTTAGAGGCGCATTTATTTACCCTGATTATATCATCGCTAATTATCTAACCAAACATGGCACGGTTTTGCGACGCTTAAATATGACTGGTAAGAAACTTGGTGAAACTTATTTTCCCGAGTTTACAGGCATTACGGGTTGGAGCAGAGGAAATGAGAGCGAAATATTCTTTAAAGTGGAGGGTTATATTTCTCCTAAAAATATTTTGCTCTATAAATCAAAAACGGATCAGTTGTCTCAAGTAGCAGCCGCCACAACATCATTTGATACGTCCCTATATGTTACAGAGAAACATTACGCATTGAGCTCAGATGGCACCCTTGTTCCAGTCTACCTTAGCTTTAAGAAAACATTGAAACGAGATAGCAATAATCCAGTTATTCTTACTGCTTACGGTGGCTTTGACAAATCTGTGCAACCGAGTTTCAGCTCTTATAACATAGCATGGATGGAGCTTGGCGGAATCTTTGCTGAAGCAATTCTTCGCGGTGACGGCGGATGCGGTCACGACTGGCGCTTATCGGGCATAAAACGAAAAAAACAAAATACATTTGATGATTTTATTGGGGTAGCAGAGTATTTGATAAAGGAACAATTCACAAGTCCAGCTAAGCTTGGTATTGAAGGTGGTAGTAACGGGGGTTTACTAGTCGCTGTTGCTTTGGCACAACGGCCAAAGCTGTTCGGTGCAGCTGTTATTAGAGCTGGACTGCTAGACATGCTGCGCTACCATAAATTTGATTTTGCATATCAATATGTCGCCGAATACGGTTGTGCTAATAATATAAAGGACTTTAAGGTTTTACATTCTTATTCGCCAATCCATTCAATAAAAAAGACAGATTATCCGCCAGTATTAGTCATCGCTTTTGCTAACGATGATCGTGTAAGCCCTGTGCATAGTTTTAAATTTGCAGGTACATTGCAGAATTCACAGACTGGAGCGGCTCCAGTATTACTGAGCGTAGAAGCTAATGCAGGGCACGCCGGACATCCCAGCTCTAATAGAGGCGTCGACCAAATATCATTTTTCGCGTTATGCCTCGGCGTTTCACCGCAAGCAATCTTTTTTCAAAAAAGATAATTCAGAATTGCGTCTTTTGGCAAGCCCTGGAGTTTGTCCGAGATTATTGAACGAACTGTTTGCCTGTCTTGCTCGCCAGAGCGATGCAATGAAGAGAGGAAAGGACACTGAACAGCTTGGCTCTTCTGGCTATCGAAAAGACAAAATCGTTTTGGCGATATCATAAATAGCGTCTGTGCGATCTATATTATGCTCAGTAGGTAATGGTTGAGATTCTCTATTTTCCAAAAGTATAAGCGATTCAACTATTGGCACAATGTCTTCCACTTTCCTCAGTGGTTTGGCTAAATTGGCCTCAATAAGCATATTGGCTGTCCCAACCTCTTGAGGCATAGGTTCTGTAAGCAAATCAATGGCCATTGGCAGGCGCCGAGCTATAGCTTCGAATGTTGTTAAGCCACCAGCCTTGGTGACTATTAAATCGGAAGCGCTCATTAAACTTGAGAGTGAATCTGTATAAGGAAGCACTGCCGTAGGCATCACTGACTGATTTGTCTGCTTCTTCATCTCAGCAAATAATCTATCGTTGTGGCCGCAGAGAATGATAATTTGTATTGGTCGTGTCACTGCCTGTAAAGCTTGATATGTTTTTGCTATTGCGCCACCACCAGCCCACCCTCCACATAAAAGAACTGTCAATAGTTTAGGGTCTAGGCCTAATTGCTTAAGCAAATCTTCTTTGTCTACCGGAGCACGGTGCAGAAAAATTGGTTCTATTGGCATGCCTATCATAGAAATGCGATCTGAGGCAATACCCAATTCAATCAGTCTGTCTCGCGCTAAATCGTTTGGAGCAATTATTAGATCTGCATCGGAACAAGCCCAACCGCTCCACAAAGAGGCATTGGGATCGGTGACCACGATAACAAGCTTTGTCTGGCTATAACCGATATCCTTCAAAGCAAGAGCGAGGTAATGATTTACCATTGGGTGCACCGAAACAACAATTGATGGTTGTACCCTAAGCAGCATGTTCTTAAGGTAAGTCTTAGAAAGCTCGTAACTAAAAGAATTCTGATTTGGTTTCAAAAACTCGATAAACCAAATGTAGTACCTTATCCAATTCTGATGATTTTGTAGTAAGTAGTTATATAGTGCTACGAACAGATGATTGAGAATATTAGTCTTTTGAATCATTGCTTCTACTAGTACTTCTATGCTTTGTGAACCCTGTGACAATTCTTCAATTGCCATTTTCACTGCTTTGGCCGCGTGATTATGCCCGCCGCCCGTATTTTCGGAACAAATTAAGACACGACAGTCATTAGATCTATTTATCGGCATATTAACTCGTATCTTTGTTCTCTCCAGAAAACTAATTTATACAAAGTCGCTAATGATATATGTGTCAACTTCCCACCCTATTTTAAAGACTAATAGAATTGGCCATGGCTTAGTAGGAGCTGAGCTTCTTCCAGATCCAATTCATTCTGTAGTATTTGAAAAAGTTTTTCCCCAATTCTTTGACTATCGCGCAATGCTATTAAGTTATGTCGCTGTGACTTGATTGCCTCATTATGTATCAATCGCCAGGTTGCGCTATTGGTAGCATCATAGGAGTCTACGGTAAGATTATCAATGGTTGACTCAAGGTAATGACTCAGGATTTTCTGCAGTCTGGGATCCTTCATATCAATTTTGTTTATTCTAGCAATGCTATCTATTGTTCTTACCGCTTCTCTAGAAAGGTAAAGACGAATCTCGCGTTCTGCATCGCTGCGGTCATTTAAGTCCGGCGTAAAGCCAAAATGCTTTATTATGGCGGGTAGAGCAAGCCCCTGTAATAGAAGGGTAGAAGCGATAACCACCACGGTTAAAAAGATAATCAAATCGCGATAGGGAAATTCTTGGCCATTGGCACAAGCTATAGGAAGCGCAAGAGCGGCAGCCATTGAAACGATCCCACGCATGCCCGACCAAGCAATGATAAAAATATGCTTCCAATTGGGCACAGTGCGTCCCTGCAATATGGCAATGAGCGGCGCAACACTGAAAGTCCAGGCAAAACGAATGAGAATAGGAGCGATAGCAGCAGCTGCTGTCCAAAGCAGAAGGTCTCGAGGCGGATAAGATTTTAGGGTGGCAAGAATAGGCTTCAATTGCAGACCCATAAGCAAAAACGAAAAACCATTCAGGATATAAGCAATGGTTTCCCAATTTGCTTTTGCCTGCAAGCGAGTTAGTGAAGAAAACATGGTTGGGCCTCGCCATCCTAAAAACAAGCCAGCCGTTACTACCGAAAGAACCCCGGACACATGCAGGTGTTCTGCTGTCAAATAAACTATAAAAGGAGACAGAAGTGATCCAATTATTTCCACCGGTCTGTTATCAAGCTTTGTACGGAGCAGCGATAAAATCCAACCGATGACTAGTCCCACCAACACACCCCCAAAGCCTACATAAATAAATCTGCTTCCCGCCTCAGCCCAGGAAAAGGCACCGGTTACGGTGGCGGCTACAGCAAATTGATATGCAACCAATCCAGTTGCGTCATTGATCAAACTTTCCCCTTTGATTATATCTAATACTCGTTTCGGCAGACTGATCTCTTTAGTGATAGCGGAGGCCACTACCGCATCTGTTGGGGAAACGATTGCCCCAAGGACAAAGGCTGCAGCCCATGGCATAGCAGGCATTACTGCATGAATTACAGCTGCGATTCCGATAACGGTGACTAGTACTAGACCAAAAGCTTGAATAGCAATGATGTCGCCCACTTGCTTAAGTTCCTGCCAGGAGGTATTAAAGGCATCCATGTAAAGAAGTGGAGGCAAGAAAATGAAAAATACTGTATCTGGATCAAGTCGAAATAAAGCAGTATTAGAAATTAATGAAATTGCCATACCTATGACTACTAGTAGAATAGGTAATGATATGCGCAGCTTCTGAGAGACGGCCCCTGCCATTCCTATTACTGAGAGAAGCATTGCCAATAGTTCGACTTCTTTCATTGCCCCACTGCGTCCTTTTGATAATTTTTGCCAATCGATTCTTTGGATAACCGCTGTCGGCGATTTCTCATTGGCGAATTTTTTTGGCGGCCAATTCTAGCTTATTTGCCTCTACTTCCTTTCCTATCTCATGCAACAGTTTGGCATAATTTTGCATCATGTCTGCTTTGAACAAGTTATTCTGTAAAAAAAGAGTGCGATCACTCATGGCTAGGACAAAGTCATAAACATATTGGGCTTTCTTATATTCGTGGTGATCCCTATATATGTTTGCCAAAGTAGTCAAAGAAACAGTAAGCCAAGCATTATAAAATCCTTTCGGCGCTTTGGTAAGTGCATAAGCCTGTTCTAGGAATGGCAATGCCTCTTTATATGATCCTTTCTTTTCCTGCACCCAAGCAAGACCAACTAATGCATTGCAATTCAAAATACATTTTTCGCCATACAAGTGTTTTGTAATGGCAAGCTCTTGCTGATAAAATTCGCTTGCCTCGTTGTATCTACCTTGATTACCTACTGTCCAAGCAAGAAAATCTAGAGTATCAGCCATTTCAGCTTCTGCTCCCTTTTGAATATTTTTGTATATACCTAGCGCCTGCCTGAAATATGGTTCGGCAGTGATGAATTCTCGCTGCTTTTTATAAATCCGACCTATGTTTACCAAAGCGGCTGCAAAAGCTTTACTATCTGTTCCGTCAGAAGAATTTGCCAATTTAAGTTGTTCTTCGAAAGTATTTAGAGCAGCTTTGAAATTGCGTCTGGCCTCATAGTCGGTCCCCAGACGCTCTACACTATATAACAAAAATGGATTGTGCTTTTCTCCATATAAGCGAGCTAAGTCTATGCTTCCCTGGGCGTATCTAGCAGCAGCAACAAAGTCACCACGTTTTCCAGCATTCTCGTAATCTAACAAGAGCGCCTGCCATCTATTTATGGAAATAGTTAAAACCAGAGCGCTCAAGACTATAGCGCCAATGAAAATCAGGAATATGCCACCGACTGTCCTAATCTTAAACTCTCGTCCATAACGAAGTATCTAAATACCAACGTGGTATATTGTATCATAGGATGCAAAAGCCAATGGCCATGGTGGTTTTAATGACAGACACTGCTGTTCCATATCCAGGAGGAAGACTCAGGTTTTCGTGGATGTTCAGTCGAAGGATTGATCTGCTATTCTTTTTTTTGCCGGCATTGCTCGCGCCATTGGTATTTTTGCTCTCTCAATCAGATGTAGTGGTTGCATCTGCATTATGGGCTTATATATTTACCAATGCTTTCGGACTGGGTGATTTTCATGTTGGGGTGACTTGGTTTAATTATTTGGACAGTAAAAATTTGGGTTTTTATCTCAGCACCACGAAAAAGCGTGTTATTTATTTTGTCCTTCCGGCAGTGATTATTATATTAAGTGTTCTAGGTTTGTTTTATTGCCCAGGTTTTATTGTCTTGGTATTTATAGCCTGGTCAATCCAGCACTTGGTTCAGCAAAATATGGGTCTATTGCTGCTCTATCATAATCCCGGACGCGGAGAAGCAATTGTTAATCGCACAATTGAAGGTAAGAGCCTACAGGTAACAGCGCTATTTTTCTCATTGCTATTTACTCAGCGAGTGCTTTTTCCTAGTCTCTCTCAAAATGCTGCATGGCATTTTATAGTTGCTGCGGTTGGTTTGAGTGCCGTTGGGCTAATTATTGCCTATTTGGCAGCACTACTTCTGCAAGTACGAAAAGGAGCAGAACTCAATTTGTCAGCGTTTTTATTTTGGTGTCTCGCTATTTATTTTTTTGTGCCTTTCGCATTTTTAGGCAAGTCTTATTCTGATGCTATATTAATTGCCAATATAATGCATTGGGCGCAATACATAGGCATAATGTACGTGCTTGTGCGAAGAAAATACAAAGACGAAAAGTTGAATAATTTGCCGTGGCATTATCCGATTTTACTCTTTTTGCTGATCGGCTTTAGTATGATTTTTATAATGGGTGCCAGCCGTGGTCTATTAATTCCATATGGTGCAACGTATGGTTCTTTCTGGTACACAAAATGTTTATTTGGATTCGTCATCGGTATGTCCATGGTTCATTATTTGCAAGATGCCTTTATGTGGCGCTTTCGTGAGCCTTTCTACAGAGAGACAGTACTATCTTATTTGCGCTCCAATCTCTAGAATGTGATATATAGCGATAGACCATTTTTATCTATTGCCCAAGAATTAATTGCTCGATATTTCGTCTTTCAGATTGCTCTTTTTTTAAAGACGCGTCACCATCGGTGACTTTCTGACTTTGTGGTGGCAGACTATTGACAAACCGCTTTACATGCTTCTCTTGTCGGGTAAGATGTCTGTTATTTCGTGCTTCTAAAATAGCATCGATCATTGCGTTGACCAATCCATGCTGTTTTAATTCAGAAAAGGTTCTTGTATCCACGATGTCATACTTGGCGCCTTCCTGTACCAAATTATTGTCCAGATCAATACAAAAGTCTCGTCCCTCAAAAGTATCTCCAATCTGTAAGATTGTCACTACTATTTCATCTGAATCACGCATATTTTGTGTAAATTCAATCAAGGCTCGATTAACAACTTTTGGATTTCTAGGAACATTAGGCAACCCATCTGTGATAACAACAATTAACACAGGGTGCTTATCCGATTGATATTTTGAGAATGCACTATTTAACCTATCAGTTAAAGGATCAACCAAATCAGTATTGCCATAAGGTTCGATCGTCGCATAAATCCTTTCTACTATTTCTGCATTACAGCCGGTTGTGGTCTGATAACTAGTATTGAAAGTAGTGATCGTGAATGTTTTCTGATATGTGGCAAGCAATTGAGCTAGACTTTTGACCTGCTCATGACACCATTGAAACTTGGTCAAAGGGTCTGTGCCATCAATCCAATTCATTGAGCCGGTGATATCAATCACCAATTCAATGTCGTAAGGCAAAAGTTTTTTGACCGGTAAATTATCTTCTTTATTAATAGAACTTGGAATGAGACTTTTTTGAATACCTGTTGCCATAGCAGTTTTCTGCACTGCGGTTTTAGCCGATAAGTCTTGCTGATTTATATTGACCTTCAAAACATCATTTTTTATTCTACTATTCAATAAGTCTGTTGCTAATTGGGCAGAATCAGTTGCCAGCGTTATTTGATAAATTTTCCCAGCGCGCTCAATAGACAAAGCAAAACTATTAGCACTTAATTTGTGGAAATCCTTAATGCCATCCTCTGCTTTGATACCGGCATAATATGCACTACTACCAAGAGCAACTTTGTCCACTTTCACGGCATAAATATTTCCTTCCTGAATAATACATTTTATTCCCAGTCTTTCGAGATTATCCATTAGTTCGTTCTGCGAGACTTTTCCGTGCAAGAATTCAGTCTTGGTAGCTCCGGTGTTTTTATCGACAGCTAGTATTCTCTGACCAGGTAGCAGAGCCATTATAATTATCACTAGTAGCGGCACTAATAACTGTGAGCAAAAATGTGTTTCAGAAGTCAGATCCTTAATCATTAAACTAAACCTTAAGGAGAGGCTGGCTGTCTAGATTTTACGCCTGGCAATGATTTAGGTGGTGCTGCCATAAGGGGCACGGGAGCTCCTGAGGGATTGGGATTGACTTTATAATTGCGAATGTACATATTTGTTCCTGAAGGCTCCAAAGATATATCGCCAGCCTTTTTATTGCTTATATATGATTTGTCTAAAGTCAGAGCAGACTCTTCGATAGCCATTGCTTTTTCTTTAAAACTAATTTTGACTTGATCTACTTTTCTACTTGTTTCTGATTTGATTTGATCAATTTGCGCCTGATAGTCTCTTCTCAAGGCTTCATTAGCCGGGTCGGGATCGTAGGTTTTTATTCCGGGTATATTACCGCCTCTAATAACCTTTCTAATAGCTCCTGGGTTCCATCCCAGTGTATTTGTATACTGAGCTTGACCGTTTTCTGCAATCTTTTCATTTAATTCGTCTTCGAGTTTTTGTACACGAGCATCGGCTTCTTGATAAAGCTGCTTTACTTTTGCATCACATTCGGCTTCTACAGCTAATTCCCGCTGGTCGATTTGACGAGACATCGATCGAACGGAATCTTTTATTTCCAGGCTCTTATCTGCTCCATTTCTTGTTTGCAATGCTGTATTTCCTGATTCCATCTCATTAAGACGCTTCAGAGCCAATTGGCTGTATGTCGCAGTTATTCCTTTGCCATCCAATGCTTCTGAAAGCTCATACTCTCTTTTGCATTAGCATATTGTTTTAATCCCACAAAAACATTTGCCAGCATATAGTGAGCATGAGCATCTTTAGGTGAGGAAGCAATTTTAGATTGAAAATACTGTTTAGCTTCATCCAAATGCCCCGCTTGATACATATGTACTCCAGAGTCAATGTCGTTATTTGCTAAACATGCTTGCGAACCAATTAAGATGAAAACAAGATTAGTAATTAGAACTTTGCCTAAACTTACATTCATAGGCTTCTCCCGTTAAAACCCGGATTTCTGCCATTTAATCATAAAATTGGGGATTTTTTGTGTATCAAAATAAAAAAGCACTTTACTTACTAAATGGCGGAGAAAATCCAGCTGATTTTATATTCTTCACACCCAATTCACTAGAATTCTAAAATATAAATTGCTTAGGGTATTTCATATTTATTTGAGCTATCCAAGCTCTGCGCCGGAGAATTCGAAATCAATCGGCCATTTAATGTTTAATGGTCAGCATGCTTGATAAATTCTTCGCCTTTAGCTCACCATTCTATGATTTTTTGAGTATAATGAGTAAAGATTAAGGCGGGCGCTTGTTTCTCAATTACTATAAAAAAACATCAGAGTTGAGCACTGCTAAAGAGCTTCCAGCATTATTAGACATCTGTCTGGGTTAAGGTAACATTATGAAAAATCTATTTTTAGTCTTCCAATTTCTCTTTATAGCAGGGGCAATTTTATTGTTTTGTCCACGCGCAGAAGCATATATACATCTCACATATGGCAGTTTAATCACACAATTTATGCTAAGCGGCTTCTTGGGTCTATTGGTTTCTACTAGACAATCCTTTATCAGCTTGGTAGTAAGTAAGATCAAGCAACTTCACTGTTTTGAGAAAAAATCAACTTAAAAATCGATGGGCAAGTTCTTTAGGCCTTTGAAGGTCGGTAGTATTAATTGTTTTTACCCGGTCTTAATCAGCTTTGCATTGGGATTTTTCTTGAATGGTGAATATTGTCCAGTTGAGCAAAACCTTTGGTCCAGCTCCGTTTTAGCAATAGTAGTCTTAGTTCTCCAAATCTTATTTTTATTCATTTTGCGTAACCCAACAATGGCTGCACTTACAGTTTTTACAATGGTGCTGTGGATATTATTCTTTGGGGATTTCACTGGCGCTTTATCCAGTTTGTTTGCTCGGTTTACAACGCCATTCTTTGCCACCACCCTATCTACAATTATTTATTGCATCATGGGCGCATTGATGCTTTGGCTGTTTACAAGGATATTCAAATCACCTTTTGTGTCCAGATACATAAGTACAGTAGCGACAATTTTCTCCTTGTGGCTAATTGGTATGGAAATCATCCGAATAATTTCATGTGAACAATTAGCCAATAAAACAATCGAATCAATGCATAAGCAAAATGGCAAGATCGAACTAAGTGCATCGGCTAAACCAGATATCTATTATATTATTTTGGATGCAGGCGCACGCGCGGACACACTGCGCAACGTATATGGCATGCATAATATAGAGTTTTTTGATTTTCTGAAGAAGAAGGGATTCTACCTTGGAACCGCCAGTCAGAGTAATTATGATCGCACCAAATTTTCCCTATCTTCCTCTTTAAACATGAATTACATCAATATTCTTAGTTCTTTGATGCCTTTTGAGTCGGAGAGTAATTATCTCTTTTGTAGACTTATCCAAAATGCCGAAGCCACCAACTCTTTGAAAAAACTTGGCTACAAAATAGTGAATATTAGATCGGGTTTTCCAGCAACGGAATACAATCCCCAGGCTGATATCAATATTGGAAATATCTTTTGCAACCCTATCTTCAATGTGATTGCTTCTTTACTGATTCGGCTAACGGGGATGAAAGATCCCACTCAATTAGTATCTTTTATCATAAGGGCGAAAGAATCATGGGCGTTTTCACATATCAGTGAAGTGCAGCGAATAGAAGGACCCAAATTCGTTATGGTACACATACTATTGCCTCACCCACCTTTTGTCTTCACGGCCGATGGCAGCCCTTTGTACGATGTATTAATGGTGAACATAGATAGGCAAAACTATTTGTCAAAATACGGAGGCCAAATTACTTACGCTTTTAAGCAAACCCAAAAGATGATTGATCAGTTGCTTACATTGAGTAAAGACAGTTTGCCCATTATAATTGTGCAAAGTGATCATGGTCCACAAGCTAATATAGATAAGTGGCCTTACTCAGAGGCATATTTAAAGGAACGCTTCGGCATAGTTAATGCCTATTTCCTTCCAGGAGTGACAAAGGAATGTCTCTATAATAATATTTCTCCGGTTAATAGTTTTCGAGTAGTTTTCAATCAGTATTTTCAGGCACACTTACCTTTATTGCCTGATACCAGTTATTATGCTCCTCTTAACCCTCCTTACTATTGGATGGCTTGGCACGATAATGCTAACAAATGAAAGCCGAGAGCCTATTCTGCCAGGCAAATCTCAGGACAGACCGCTTAGTAGACTACCCTCATCTCTGCGAGATCCGTCCGGATTTGTATTTACTCTGGAAGAAGAGCTTTATCGTACCGTAAATCATAACCATAAAGAAAATTTTGACTGGCTCTTATCGAGCGGGCTATATGATCATCTTGTTGGTAAAGAATTTCTGACTGAACATAATAATGTATCGGGTAAATTTGGCTCGGAAGGGCTTGACGCCTACCAGATATTGAAGCTAAAGAAATTGCCCTTTATTTCTTATCCAGCTGAATGGTGCTTTGGGCAATTAAAAACTGCAGCACTATTTACCTTGGAGCTGCAGAAAATCGCTCTCAATTATGATATGACACTGAAAGATGCTTCGGCTTTTAACGTGCAATACTTAGGGCATAAGCCGATTTTTATTGATATTTTATCTCTCGAAAAATATCAAGACGGCAGCCCTTGGTTTGCCTATGAACAATTTTGTCGTCATTTTTTAGCGCCGTTAGTTTTGATGAGTTATCGAGACGATCGACTGCAACATCTTCTTAGGGTTTATATGGATGGCATACCACTGGATCTGGCTGCTGAACTGCTTCCTCTTAGAGCTTATATGAATATATCGTTGTACGTAAACATAGTGATACAATCGAAAGCTCAGCACACCTATCGTAATCATACCCAAACATCGATTCCAAAAGTGCAAAAACACGCACTGATAGCATTGATAGATAATCTAGCCAATCTTATAAGGGGATTGGAGTTGCGTAAAAGGGATTCAACTTGGAAGAATTATTATGAGGAGAATTGTATTTATACAAGTCAATCATCAGGATCCAAACATCAAATTATAGAAAAGCTTTTAGACGAATGTAAGCCGAAAATAGTGTGGGATCTAGGATCCAATGATGGAAAATTTAGTCGGGTATCCAGCCATAAGAACATTTATACTATCTCAATTGATTCAGACCATAATAGTGTTGAACGCAATTATTTAGACGCTTGCAAAAGCAATGATCGTAATTTACTTCCGCTCCTGATGGACTTGGCTAATCCAAGTCCTGCTCAAGGTTGGTCCAGCTGTGAAACCAAATCATTAATCGAACGGGGTCCGGCGGATACCATGTTAGCTCTGGCTTTAATACATCATCTAGTGATTTCTAACAGCCTCTCTTTGGCCAGCATAACTTCTTCGTTTGCTTCTATGTGCGACCAGCTCATTATCGAGTTTATTCCAGAGAATGATCCCCAGTTACTGTATTTACTGGAGTCAAAGCCAGTTCCATTTTTTACAGAAAAGTATAGTATGGAAATATTTCAGAGAGAATTCGAAAAATATTTTGTCTTACGAAATAAGATAGAGATTGAGGATTCTGGACGTATAGTTTATTTTGCTGAAAAAATTTAGGTTTATCTGATAACTCGCTCTTTTACGCACAAGGTATTTTAAACCAGAATGTTGAACCTTTGCCTAACTCTGTGTTTATACCGATCGCGCCATTTGTTTTATCAGCTCTGAGCAAGGCTAAAATAGCCGCCCCCGCAAGACCGAAGCCCAAAGCGGTTTTAACTTTCATTATTACCCAGTGTGGATCCAGGCTAATTAAGATCGCAATGTTGGTTGCCCTAGTTAACAGCACCATAACACCCAGTATCGTCGAGAACGCGCCCGACAGAAAACAAATTTTTCTATAAAGAGTTAACTCAGCTTCTACCATAAACGACCAATGATATCAAAGACGATCAATGTAAATCCGGAATTCTCAATCCAATTGATTTCTTATCAAGTGAGCCATAGCAGAAAGCTTATAGTCATAAGAAAAGAAATGATATAGTAATTTCCGTTTGGTATTTGCTCTCTTGGCATTGGACATTAAGGTAAAGATATGGAATTTAGACAACTTGGCTACTCTGGCTTAATGGTGCCAGTTTTATCTTTCGGTACCGGTACCTTTGGTGGCAAGGGCGAATTATTTAAAGCTTGGGGTTCTACTGATGTTAAAGAAGCGCAGACGCTTATCGATATATGTTTAGAGGCGGGCTGTAACTTTTTTGATACGGCTGACATTTATTCAAACGGTGTTTCAGAAGAAATTCTCGGGGCAGCAATAGGTTCAAAACGCAATGATCTGCTTATATCAACCAAAGCTACATTTAATATGGGTAACGGCCCCAATGATAAAGGATCATCGCGATATCATTTGATTCGCGCCTGTGAAGCTAGTTTGCGTCGACTAAGAACCGATTATATCGATGTTTATCATATGCACGGTTTTGATGCCCTCACCCCTATTGAAGAAGTACTTAGTGCCTTGGATAATTTAGTCACAAGCGGCAAAGTAAGATATATTGGTTGCTCAAATTTTTCCGGTTGGCATTTGATGAAATCATTGGACATTTCCAAATGCTATGGTTGGTCGCGTTATGTTTCACACCAAGCATATTATTCCTTAATCGGGCGCGAGTATGAATGGGAATTGATGCCTTTAGCCCTTGATCAAAGAGTGGCTACTATGGTCTGGAGCCCTTTAGGGTGGGGACGATTAACAGGTAAGATTCGACGTAATCAACCCTTGCCCAAAGAGAGTAGATTACACAAAACCGCAGAATATGGGCCACCCGTCGATAATGAATATTTCTTTCGTGTTGTTGATGCCCTTGATCTAATCGCTAAAGAAACTGGCAAAACTGTGCCTCAAATCGCACTTAATTGGTTATTGCAACGGCCTACTGTAGCGAATGTTGTCTTTGGAGCACGTAATGAAGAGCAATTGAGACAAAACCTTGGTGCTATAGGCTGGAATTTAAATAAAGATCAAATTGCAAAGCTTGATGCAGCCAGCGAAATTACACCTATATATCCGTATTGGCATCAAAGACAATTTGCTGAACGCAATCCCCTGCCCGTTTAAGCAATTAATTATTTGAATCAGCGTAATAACGGGCTTGGTCGCTATCTGCTTGTGCCCGATCAGCTGCTGCTCTTGCTCTGCCAGCATATTGCTTCCCAGTTGGATCCCCGGCACGTGAGGCATTATATACCCTATCCGAAGCATTTCGAGCGGACTTTGCTGCATAATAAGCTTCAGATGCATCATCGCCTCGCCGCCATTTATCCTTATCATATCTCGCTCTTTCTTCTGCATTATGAGCACGACTGGCCTGATTCTCTGCTTCTTGCCAGTCGCTATAAGCATTGCTCGAACTCCAATCTGTATTGCTCCCCGAATTTGCAGATGCCCCTGAACCTCCGAATAATGTACGCAGCATCTGCATGCGCATAAGCTGAGTACTACTCCCCTGGGTATTTTCCTGTAACAGAGGAGTATTCGGATTAACAATATTGGGGGTATATTGGACTGGGGGTGTTCCTGAAGGCACAGACACGGGCGTTTTAGCCCATGATGAAGGACTATCAACATTATTTAAAAGATGTTCCATGTTCTGTTGGGCGTTAGCAGATGATGCTATTTCCCAGAGGGCTGTAGATAAGCAGATCAAAAAAATAGTACGGGTCAAATTTACTTTTAGATATTTGTGCATTCTTAACTATCTAAAAAACTAAAGCACAGAATTATGTCGGTTGATTATGCAAGACTATTCACTTTATTTGATAAAAAAGGAGCAGCATCGAGTATGCTATTTCTCTTATAGTATTATCCTTCAAGTAGTTAACTGATCAAATTAAATAAACTATGATTCCATTAATATATATCTGGAGTGCGTGTTCAGCCTTAGTTGCTTTTAGCGGCATGATGCTTGCTCATCGCTTTGTCAAACCTATAGATCTGAAAGAAAATCAGCCTGCCCTCGATGCCACACTAAATATTGTAGGCACTTTAGTATCAATACTTTTGGGTTTATTAGTTGCTGCTTCGCTGGCTAATTATCAAGCTTTAGAGTTAGCTATAGACTCCGAAGCAACTAGCGTTGCTGAAGTAGGGCGACTTTCTTTTGGATTGCCTGATCAACAAAGAAAAGAAATTTTGAAATCATGCCTTGACTATTGCGATATTGTGGTTCGGGATGAATGGCCCGCGTTAAAGTCAGGACATGTGAATGAACTGGTAGTTTTAAGCTACGCAAAACTACTAAAACGAATAGTTACTTTTGGCCCAAAGACAGCTGGTGAAACAAACGTACAAGCTGCTCTTATAACGGCTGTACAGAACTTGGGCGATTATCGACGCCAGAGAATTCTATGGCTCAATAAAGGTTGGGATAGAAATCTAATGCCAGTATTATTTATGTGCTCATTTATTGTGCTCATATTTGCTTATCTTTATGTTCGACATAGCTCAATCATCTTACATAGCTTTCTAATTTGCTTTGTCGCCGCAGCCCTGGGCGCCAATCTAGGTTTAATTTTTATGCTTAGTCATCCTTTTAGTGGTGATTGGAAAATTGAACCGAAAGGTTTTGAGCTGAATTCGCAATTGATTAGAAAATATACTGATGTGCGTTAATTGCTTTAAAGTTACATCTTAACTGCAGCTAAACCTTCCGAAAAGGTAAAGCCTAAATTATATTTGGCCGGGATGATCATATGGCCTGTCTTGTCAATGAACCCTTGTTTGCTTGAATTAATACGAACAGCCGCTCGTCCTTCTGAAAATGGTTCAGCACCATCGTACTGCGCTGGCACTATCCATGCACCACTCTTATCAATATAGCCCCATTTATAATGATATTTTTCATTCTTTTGCTCAACCCCAGCTGCCGCTAAGCCTTCGTGAAAATCACCTACTTTGTCAAATTGCGGTTTAATTACTATTTCGCCTTTATGGTTAATATAGCCAAATTTATCTGTACCACGCTGCACCGCTGCCAACCCTTCAGAAAAATCTTGTGCTGTACCAGCAAATTCTTTTATTACCTTTGTACCGTTGCGATCGACAAACCAAATATGTTCAAATTTTTGGTCATTTGAATCTTTTTAGACACTCTTACTAATCCTTCAGAACAATTTCCGATTAAAAGCCCGATTTCAGGGCGAAATACAATTTTGCCGGTAGTATCTATCAATGCATTGGGGCTAAAAACGATTGCGCGTTCTTCAAAAAATGGCCAAACCAACGAAAATTTTGGCTTTATTACGAAGTCTGCCGATTTATTTATATATCCTGCCTGCCCCACTTCAATTTCAGCTGGGCACAGGCCACCATGAAAACACATATACCCCCAATGAAGAAAATGTGGATCAAATTTAGCTGGGATAACCACTTTTCCTTGATGGTCTATAAAGCCGCACTTGCCTTTGATAATTGCACATGCCAAACCTTCCGAGAAATCTCCCACCTCTTCATACTGAGGCTCGATAACAACTTTTCCGCTCTTATCAACGAATCCCCATAATTTTCCAATTGCTATGGCAGCAAGCCCTTCATGAAAGCTTTTCTGAGGACGAGCCGTATAGCACAAATTCCCTTCACCGATGCCTTGTATGCGGTCAAAGACTGCCGGAATAACTAATTTACCCTGCGTATCTATAAACCCCCATTTAGTCGACGGCCATAAAGGAGGATCAAATATACCAATAATAAATATCAAAGCGACAATTATCAAAAACAAGCGAGCAAGCATAAAAACCTCAGACGATTTTCAGGTATTACCATGACACTGCCTCCATTTTAATATTCCACGCTTGAATATAAAATCATAGCTTGGGCGTGCATTAATTTGCACAAAGCTGTTGCCAAGGATCTGTCTGCATGCCGCAAGTCACTGTAAAATAAGCTCATCTGTCAAAATGGAGAGTTTTATGTTGAAAAGGACCACGCTATCATTAGCATCATTGCTAATACTGTTTCCCCCCAGTGCCTTTTGCACAATTGAAAATGATATCGATAAAATAGATACGCAACGAAATGAAATGCTCAAACAGGTGACCACAGGGTTAGTTAGTGGAAGAATTTCAATTGACGATGCTAAAAAATTAAAAGGTGAACTTGACAATATTGTTAAATTAGAGGACAAAGCGAAAGAAGATCCTCTTACTTCTCCTGAGGCCTTACAGAATATCACTGGCAACCTGCAAACTATTCGTACTGAAATTGATGCTTCAACCCATCCAACAAAAATTTGGCTCGGTATAGATAGTCGTGATAATACGCTTGAGCGAAAAATTACTGAGGCGTTAGATAAGAAGGCTATTTCTAAAGAACAAGCAGAGAGTTTTAAACTGCAGTTCGATGAATTACGTGAACGTGAGTCAAACGGAGATCCCTCTCGCGGCATGGAATTTGACGATGCGATGTCATTAGCTGCAGATATTCAGACATTCGATGTTAATCTCGATAAAGCTATTGCTGGCAAATAATTTACTTCTATAATGACAGATATATTTAAAAATCGCCTCGCAAGGTGGAAACGTTCTTTAATCGATCTCACCAAGCGTAATCGATTGCTGAATTACAATCCAAGTCGTGTCAGCACTATTCAAATAATGAGCGATAAGCCTTCGGACATATTTCGCTTGTTACAACTTGATGGCAAATCGATGAAATTTTTGCCGGCTCTGGAAAATCTTGACACAGGCTTAGTAAGTGATAAATTTTTGCGGACTGTTTTATCCGAAGACAAACTAAATGATAGCCTCTTACGTATTTATCGTAAGGCTTCCAGTTTGTTTGAAGAGCAAGGACTAAGTACGCTTTTTATTGCCTTAGGAAGTCTGGAGTGGTATGAAGAAGACGATTTAGAGACTCCACTAAAAGCTCCCCTTATATTATTGCCTGTAGACCTGACTCGTAAATTAGCTTGGCAGGATTTTTCGGTACGAAGCACCGGAGACGATCCGGTTATAAATCCCGCTTTGGTAGAACAATTACGACTTGCCTGCGAACTTTTAGTGCCTGAGCTTCCAGAAAGTCTCGATGAATTCGATTTGGATCAATTCTTTTGCAATATGCAAGAAATCATTTCCAAGCAAAAAGGTTGGCAAATAAGAAAGGAGATTTATTTAGATTTCTTTTCCTTCCAGAAATTTCTTATGTATAAAGATATGGAGCGCTATGAAGAACATTATTATAAAAATGATTTGATTCAAGCATTGTGTAATGCGGGTGGTAGCAGAATCGCCGCTTTGCCACCCGAAATTGAGAAGGCTGATCTTGACCAGATTCTGCTACCAGAATCAACTTTTCATGTGTTGGACGCTGATTCTTCGCAGCAACGAGCTATTTTGGCTGTGAAGTCCAATCATAATTTGATTATTGAGGGACCACCAGGCACCGGAAAGTCGCAGACAATAGCCAACTTAATCGCCGACGCTTTAGCCGATAAAAAGACTGTATTGTTTGTCAGCGAAAAAATGGCAGCTCTGGAAGTAGTCTATAAACGTCTGGAAACAATAGGATTGCATGATTTTTGTTTGCAGCTGCACAGTCATAAAACCAATAAGAGAGCTGTATACGATGAAATTATTAGAGTACTAGATAATACTCGCCCACCCGACCATGCTAAAGATGCTGACCTAACACATTTAGGTTTTCTAAAAGACCTTTTAAACAAATATGCTCAGCAATTACATATTCCATTTGGAAAACTAGCTGAAAAACCGTTTGATGTTTTAGGACAATTGGCTCTGGTTTTAGGCAAAGCACCGCTAATAGAGGCTCCCATCAAAGATATAGCCGAGATAGATCAGGTCAATCTGCATAATACTTATTCTAACCTGCAAGACTTAGTAAATGTGATTACTGAGCTGGGAGATCCAAAAAAGCACCCTTGGTATGGCAGTGAATTAAATGGTATCAGTAATGCCCAATTAGCTATATTACATGAAGCTTTATCAAAGGCAATAAAGACTTACGCCAATATACTCGAGAGAGCCGGCATTTTTGCAGAAGAACTGGGGATTACTCAGCCAGAAACTAGCCAACAAATTAATACTTTGTGCGAAGCAGCAAATACTATAGCTGATTCACCGGGAGCTCAGAAAGCAGATTTAGAAAATACCGGGTGGGATAAAATGCCCATTATAGTGCAGGACATTCTTAAGCATGGCCGCGAATTTTCTGCATTAGAACAAAGCCTGCTAGCATGTTTTAAACCTGAATTACTAAATTTAGAACTTGCAGATGTGCGGCGTAGGTTTAATACTTATAGTCACTCGTGGACTCGATTTATCAAACCTAACTATTGGAAGGACAAACAATTTTTATTAGATTATCTACAGCCAGATTATAAACATCTTTCAGCGCTTGAGTTAGCTCAACAATTGAACGCCATTAACGCATATCATGCTGAAAAAGCATATTTGCTGGAAATGAATGAGATTGGCCAAAGTCTATTTGGCGATCGTTGGCAAGGATTAGCAACTGATTGGAATGAGCTAGACAAATATACTCATTGGCTTGTACAGATGCGCCGTTACATTGCCTCCGGTATTTTGCAAGACAAAGGAATCCTATTGATTTGCGAGGGAAAAATAAGTTCCAGACAAGTGCGCAATGGTTCTAAGGAATTGCAAGAGCAACTTGGTTATCTCGTAGCTAGTCAACAAGAACTTCTCCGACTAATAAAAGTTTCAGATAGTGCAGCCAAGTTATTGGCTGCCGATAGCGATTTAGAACAGACTAAAATATGGCTTTATTCTTTGCTGAACAATATCCAGCGTCTTCATCAATTTACGGTTTACAACGATAAATTAGCTACTTGCTTAGCGAGCTTTGCTGGTCCAATGATCAAGCGCTTTTTTGAAGAACAGTATGACACAGCCCAGTTAGTACAAACATTTAAACGCTTTTTTTATGAAAGATGGCTTGATTTAGTATTCATAGAACGTCCTCGCTTAGCTGCTTTCAATACTTTAGTTCACGAACAAAAAATCGATGACTTTCGTGGATTGGATCTAAAATCGATAAAGCTTTCTCGCCAGCGCCTATTGCATAAGTTGTATACCGGGCGTGAAACACAATTGGCCAATCCTTTATTTAGTATCGAACTTGGCATTCTGCAGCGCGAATTACGGAAAAAGGCTAGACACATTCCTCTGCGCAAACTATTTACTAAAGCACCAAATATTATGCGCTCAGTCAAACCTTGTTTTATGATGAGTCCAATGTCTGCAGCTCTATTCTTAGATCCAAACATTTGTAATTTTGATTTAGTAATTTTTGATGAAGCTAGTCAGGTCTCTACAGAAGATGCGGTCGGATCTCTAGTTCGAGCCAAACAGGCGGTGGTAGTGGGTGATCCTAAACAATTGCCACCAACTAACTTTTTTCAGATGCAGATTGTGCAAGCCGATGAACAAGCTGCCGACGAAGAAAGCATATTAGACGATGTTGATAGCGTTTTGGATGAATTCGTAAGTGTTGGTTTTCCGAAGCAATCTTTGTTGTGGCATTATCGCAGTCAGCATGAATCGCTAATTGAATTTTCAAACAGACATTTTTACAAGAATCTGCTTACTTTTCCCGCTCCGCATAATGGTAATGATCAATTAGGTTTACAATATTATTTTGTTGGTGGAGTTTATAAAGGACAGGGAGTTAATCCCATTGAGGCAAAAGCGGTAGCTGAAGCTGTTTGTGACCACATTAAAAAGCACCCTGATTTATCTTTGGGTGTCGGCACATTTAATATGAATCAACAACAATTGATTCTAGATGAATTGGAACAACGTCGACGCAATGATCCAGCGCTAGAATTTTTCTTTGCCAAGAAGGGTGAAGATCAGTTTTTTGTCAAAAATTTAGAGAATATACAGGGTGACGAGCGAGACGTAATTATCATAAGTATCACTTATGGTCCAGATGAATTTGGACGGTTAAGATATAATTTTGGTCCGGTTAACGGAGAAAATGGGTGGCGCCGGTTAAATGTTATTTTTACTCGCGCCAAGCGGTGCTTAAAAATATTTTCTTCGATGCACGGAGATGAAATCGATCCAGCAAAGGTCCAAAGCCAGGGCGCTAAGCTATTGAGAGACTTCCTCATTTTTGCCGAGACAAGACAGCGTCACTTACCGATAGCCAACAATCAAGTTGAGATTGAGACACCATTTGAACTTTCAGTATATGAGCAATTGACCAAGCGCGGTTTAAAGCTTATACCGCGAGTTGGCCAATCCGGTTATCGTATAGACTTTGGTGTTATTGGGGATGGAGATCCTAATTGCTTTATTGCTGGTATAGAATGCGATAGCACAAATTATTATTCTGCTGCCACAGCCCGTGATCGCGATCGTTTAAGGCAGAAAGTATTAGAAGACTTAGGTTGGACTATTATGAGAGTATGGTCGATTGACTGGTGGCGCGATAAAGAAGGACAAATAGATCGTATCCTTAAGCTGGTGGCGCAAGCAAAGAATGAAGATATTGCTCCGACAAACAATGACAAATCAGTGGAAATAGCCGAGCACTCTGATTCGGAATTAAATAAACATAATTTTGATCCGGTTATTCAAGAGGCCACGGCACCGCGTAGAACATTCGGCAATTTGAATGGTTCGTCAGAGACGAATAATAATGACGATCAAGCGCCCAGCGTGCCACCATATAAATTAACTCTTTTAAGTCCTTTCGGTACAGCCGAAGAATTTGTGCAAGTTCTGAGCGAACAAATTGCTGAAACATTGCAGCGCATTATTTTACGGGAATCCCCGATACATGTTACCGATCTGTCCAAGCGCATAGCTTCTTTTGGGAAATCACTCGCTTAAATAAACAAGTGAAGGAAAGAATTGAGCAGTCTTTATCTGAGTTGATAAAGACAAACAAAATAATCGTTAAAGGTGACTTTATTTGGACATTGCCAGAACCAGCCAATATTGTGCGCAATAGACAAGGTTTGGATTATGTTTTTGATCCAGATCAAATTTGTACTGAAGAATACGAACAGGCTATTAGCCTGATATTGCAAGCTTATGGCACACGTATAAGAGATCGCGTAGTTCAAGATGTGGCACGGCTATTGGGTTTTGCTAGAGCCGGGCAGAAAATTACTTTGCGTGTGTCCGATATAATTCAAAAGCTTATCGACACTGGCAAGATTACCAATGCCGCTACTGGCTTAATGCTTGTTAAGACTGAGCTGGAAACGAACGCGGTACTGCTAAATAGTGAAGCGGAAATGATCGACACAACGCCGACCAATTAGCAACATTATTGTATATTAATTGAGCTTGGATGACAGCGCGAATACATAGTAGACGCGGATGCCAGCGGTTTAGACAAAACGAGAAACATGCTTATGTTTTGCCTAAGCAAATTAAAGTCATCAATCCAGAGAAAGCGGCTTTCTGCAGATCTTCAAGGAAGTGCTCTTGTCCAATTGTGGTTTTGGCAGATCCTATTATCATTGCATAAGGCACAAAAGTGGTCTGCACCGGACTGCTTGGTGTTATGAATTTTGCTTCTGGTAATTATTGTCTACCTGATTGCAAGCAGACCCGGACAAGTAAAACCTCTTCACTTTAACTTAGAAGATTGGACAAAGTTTATATACTCAAAGTTAGAAGAGAATCTTGTATGATATATCCGTTGTATAGTCTCTCATATGCTGTACAGTTTTTATTAGCATTAGTTCACGAGGACCAAAGATGAAAATTAAAAGACCATTGTTCATTGTTACCCCCATAGCCATTTCTTTTTTATTGAGCAATGCTTTCACTTTGGCACAAATGCCTCAACAATATCCTCAACAATCTGCTAACCCTAATCAAACCGCAATGATGGTCTATCCTGTAGAGCTAGGCCCAGATGGCAGGCAATACATAACCACTAGGGCGGGATATAAAGTTACTGTACCGGGACTTGGTCTTGCTCCAAACGCGAGCCAAATAGCTGTTTTTAGAGATCCCCAAAATAATTTTTGGTATGTAGATAAAAATGGCAACCAAACGCCTGTTTCCCCACAACAAATGCAAAGCGTAATGTCTCAAATGCAAGCGCAGTCAATGCAGCGTGGGCAAGTACAATACGGTCAGGGCGTGCCTTCGCAAAATATGTACGGACAAGCGGCCGCTCCGGTGGCTGCTGCCGCCACCGCTGCTCCAGTTGCTGCTAGTCAGCCTCAGCAAAGTAGCAATAATAACAGCGGCAATAACGGCGCAAACACCGCCATGATGACTGGACTTGCTGCTGCAGGCGGAGCGGCAATGGGTTCAATGGTCACCAATTCAATGTATAACAATAACAATAATTCAGGCTATGGTTATGGCGGTATTCCTTATGGTGCACCAGTATATAAACAACCAAATGGACAATATTATTATGCCGATCAAGCTGGCAAGCCCGTCTATGTGGCTCCAAATAGCACTAATACTGCTGCATTAAATCAATATGCCCAGCAAAGTGCTTACACCGGTAAACCCTATTCGGAGACTGCAAATCCTTATAATGAACAACAAGCAGAATCCGCATACAAGCAGCAGCAGAACGAACAAAAGGCTGGATCTGCATATCACCAGCAACAAAACGAACAAAAAGCTGAATCGATGCATAAACAACAGCAAGTCGAACAGACCGCTGGGCAGAATAGCGAAGGCTCGGGAAGAAGACGGCGCCGCCAAGAAGAATCTGCCTCAGGAGCGCAAAACAATCAAGCTAAAGCTGCTGAAGAAGGAAATGGCTCGGGAAAAGAAAACGTTTTCGTAAAGACGAATCCGGTTCAGGACAAGCTGCATCTGCGGTACAGGGAAGCAACGGCTCTGGACGAATAGGCGGACGATTTCGTCAATAGTACAATTGGCCATTGTTTGCATAGGTCGATTTTGATACGTCGACTGTATCTAAAACAAATGAAAATCATTGCTAAATCGGCATGGATTGACAAATTCAGCGCCTAGGTTCAATATGTATTTAGTGACTGGTTTATACCCCTAGGAGGTATTGCGATGACTTGCACAACTCATAATAATCATGAGCACAAACATAGTAACAATTGCGGACACAAAGGTATAAAGCATGAGGATCACATAGATTATTTACATGATGATCATTTACATCACATGCATGATGATCATGTTGATGAACATTCTTTATCTCAAAGCAATCAAAACAAATCTACTTGTACACCTGAACATAGTTGTTCAACTCATGATAAAGGTCACAAGCATGGTATTGGCTGTGGACATGAAGCAGTACCCCACGATAATCATATTGATTACTTAGTAGGGGAGCATTTGCATCACCCCTGCAAGGATCATTGCGATCATCATGGTTATATCGCGGTAGCTTAATCGTTCTTTACTGAAGCAAATCATTAAATGGCATGCAAACAAATTGTCAGGCAGACAATGCCGCTGAGATTGTCAACAGTATTCGGCAAAGGCGTATTCCTTAGTCTCCAAATAAGTTTTACATACTTTGTTATGTGCTCAAGTTTTGCACAATCATTCAAGCTTACTCCTAGTAGACTAGTTACACATAAAGCCTAGCCGTTCTTTCGGCGAAAAATAGATATTGTGGTTAGGATGACATGCTTTCCAGAAAGTTTGGTTATCTACAAATAAAGTGCTGCCATTTATTAGTGGCTGATATTCTTTCTTCAGCATTGAGAATGTCTGCCAGAATGGCTTGTGTGGTATTTTTGCTCGCTAAGCTTATTCCAGATACGCTTGCTGCTGACTATGGTTCAAATAATCTCACTGAACCGGCAACAATACAGCTTCATCCCCGTATAGAACAAAATATAGTCGATAAACCATTCACCCTCAAAGGAGCGGTTGAATATGCTGAGCAATATTATCCCCAAATGTTGAAAGGGCAGTCTGAGGTCCGAGCAGCAAAAACAAATGTCACTATTCAAAAAATGAATGAATATTTGCCCGACGGGTTAGTGCAATATCAGGAAATCCTAGCTAGTCATAACAAGCTCACTCAAGTATTTTTTGGCAGTCCAGTATTCCCGGCAATTTCAGGCCCGGCTACAGGCAGTAGCGAAAGCATGCAACCAGTGTTCTTTGCAGCCGGCGGTGTAAGCGTCGATTGGGCACCGCTAGATTTTGGACTGCATAAGGCCAGAATAACTCTTGCTAAAACTTTAGCCGACCAGGTGCGCAAAAATTATGCTTCAACTAGTTTAGACGTGGCGCTGACAGCAGCAAATGCCTATCTGGATGCTGTGATTGCACTGGAGCAAGTAAAGGCAGCTGAATTAAATTTGCAGTCTTTTCAACAATTTCATCAAGTGGTGCATGCGCAAGTAGAAGCTTCCTTAAAACCAGGTGCGGATGAATCTTTGGCACTAGCCCAATTAGCTAATGCTAAAAATAACCTTATTCGAGCCAGACTATCTCGAGATCTGTCTTTCGCTAATTTGGCCAATGCTATTGGTTTGGGCGGCAAACGCATCGATATAGATTCTACCGGCATTGCACAACAAAACGAACCAGCAAATATTCAAAAAGGACAAGCAATATTCGAACAGGTACCAATTTTGCAAGCATCCAATGCTGCCCTATTAGCGGCGATGGCCCAAAAGAAAGTACTAGATAAAGAATATTATCCTGTGTTTCATTTTCTAGGCGGTGTTAATGTGAGAGGTTCAGGATTAAGTCCTACAGTAGCAGGACAGCGTCAATCCTCAAATGTTAGCGGTGTTTTACCCACTGTGCCCAATTACCAGATTGCTATGATTATCAACTGGAATTTCTTAGATATCATACGCTTGCACCAGGAAAAAAAAGTACAATTAGAACGCATCTATCAACAGCAGCAGGATTACAATTTAATTTTACAAAACTTGCGTACTGAAGATATGCAAGCTCGCGATCGTGTGCAAGCCGCTCTTGATCTAGCGGCCAATATGCCAATTCAGGTGCAAGCAGCAGTAATCGCTACACAACAAGCCGAGGCTCGTTATAAGACTGGCCTCGGGTCAGTCGCGCAAGTGGCGCAAGCAAATGAAACACTTGCCCAATCACGCGTACAGGAAGCAATTGCCAAAGTCGGCGTTTGGCGAGCACTGGTGTCTGTAGCTTCGGTACATGGCGATATACAGCCTTTGCTGTCAGAAGCAGATCATATTCAAAAAGGTATGTAGAAGATGTGGTTGATTAGATTAGCAATGCGGCGCCCAGTTACTATAATCGTAGCTGTTGTAGTAACGGTGCTACTGGCTGTTTTAGCAGTAACCAGAATGAAAATAGATATTTTCCCTGCTATTGATCTGCCCCGCGTAACAGTTATTCAACCTTATGGAGGCATGGATGCCACCCAGATGGAAGGTTATTTGGTCACGTTTTATGAGCAGCACTTTTTTTACATAAGTGGTGTTGACCATGTTTCTTCTCGCTCTATTCAGAGTGCTTCCGTTATGGACATATATTTTCAACCCGGTACCGACATGGCGGACGCAATGGCCCAAGTTGTTGCCCAGGTGGAGCGTTCTCGGGCATATATGCCTCCAGGAACGGTGACACCCTTTATAGTCAGATATGATGTTGGTAGTGTGCCGGTAGGATTTTTGGTTTTTTCCAGTGCAACTCGGGATCTAGGTCAAATTCAAGATCTTGTATATGCGCGTATTCGGCCGGTGGTTTCGACCACACCTGGTGTATCTACGCCCCCGCCCTTTGGTGCCAATCAGCGTTCAATTGTGATTACAGTTAATGCACGAAAATTAAGTGAATACCATTTATCTATCGAAGATGTAGTTAAAGCGATCAGTAATGGCAATGTGATTATGCCTTCAGGTATCGTCCGCACCGGCAATATACAAAGGATTGCTTCAATTAATTCTGTTGTGGGAAACATTCAAGATATGGCAACGATTCCTTTGAAAGATATTTCTGGAACAGCAGTTGTTTATTTGCGAGACATAGCGTCTATAGAAGACAGTACCGATATCCCTACTGGCTATGCTCTCGTAAACGGGCGAAGAACCGTCTATATGGCTATTTCCAAGCAGGCCAGTGCCTCCACTCTTTCTGTGGTGAATGGCATTAAACAAAACATTTCTTACATGCAGTCACTTTTACCAGAAGATGTAAAAGTTTCATTTGCTTTTGATCAATCAATTTATGTCACTGAGTCTTTATTTGGACTTGTGATTGAGGGTGCACTCGGCGCACTACTTACCGGTGGTGTTGTTCTATTATTCTTACGTGATTGGCGTAGTTCTTTAATTGTCATTTTGAATATACCTTTTGCATTGTTGGCTGCTTTAGTCGGTTTATGGATCAGCGGACAAACAATTAACATAATGACTTTGAGCGGACTTTCATTAGCTGTTGGTATTCTCGTTGATGAAGCAACGGTGACAATTGAAAATATTCATAGTCATTTGAGCCATGGGCAGCGTTTACTCACGTCTATATATGATGCTTCGTTGGAAGTTATCATACCGAGGTTATTAGCGATGCTGTCGGTAGTTTCTGTGTTTATGCCCTCTTTCTTTATGGTTGGTCCTACTAAATCTTTATTTGTACCACTATCGTTAGCAGTGGGATTGGCTATGTTTGCCTCATATGTATTGTCTGGCACATTTGTACCGGTGATGAGCGGATGGTTATTAAAGCCGCATTCCCATGATGCTAAGGCAGAAAAAAGAGAGTCTGCATTATTAGACCGCTTACGCTCAAAATATCAGCGTGTACTGATACGACTATTTGCTAGTCGAACTGTTGTGCTCTGCACCTTTGTCTTAGCTTGTTTAACTTCAGTAATCTTGTATCCTACTTTGGGAACTGAAATATTTCCGGCCGGCAATCCCAAAGGATTTCAGTTGCGATTAAAAGCACCCATAGGCACTCGCTTTGAATTAACTGAAGAAATAACCAAAGCATTACTTAAGATTATTAGCGATGATGTTGGTGCAGACAATGTTGAAGTATCAATTGGTTATGTGGGTTCGCAACCACCGAGTTATGCCAATACCAATGCCTACATATGGACCAGTGGTCCTCAAGAAGCAGTAATGCTTGTGTCTTTTAAAGAAAAAGCTAAGGTGCAAATAAAATCCTTAGAGGAACGTCTTCGCAAACAATTTAAAGAACAATATAAAGACTGTCAATTTACATTTGAAGCAGGAGACATCGTCAATAAGGTGATGGATTTTGGCGCTTCTACGCCTATTCAAGTAGATATTGATGGTCCAAATTATAACCAAGTCAAAGAATATACTTACCAATTATTAGCCCCATTAGAAACACTGAAATCTTTGCGCGATGTTGGCATTATTCAACCAATCGACTATCCCACAATAGATGTTATTGTAGACAGAATAAGAGCTGGACAACTTGGTGTGAATGTAAGAGATGTGGGACAAGCTCTTGTTTCTTCCACCTATTCCAGTAGATTTGTGACACCCAATTATTGGCGTGATGAAAAAAGCGGACTATCATATCAAGTGCAGGTACAAGTGCCGCAGGGAGATATCGACTCTGCGCAAGCAGTTGGCAACATACCAATCAAGACTGGAAATTATGCTGGTCCGTTCGTTCGCGATGTAGCTAGTGTGAATTATGGTTCTATGGCGGGAGAACTCGATCACTATAATATGCGCCGCACTATTTCTATCTCTGCTAATCTTGCAACTGACGATCTGGGCGGAGCAACAAAGGATGTACAACAAGTAATAGATCGGCTCGGCCAACCGCCTCGCGGGGTAAAAGTAACAATTCGCGGACAAGTACCTACCATGCATGAAACATTTTCTGCTTTGAGTCTAGGAGTAGGATTTGCAATCATCGCTATTTTCCTTTTATTGTTGTCTTTCTTTCAATCAATCGCTCTTTCGCTAATAATCATTTCAATTGTGCCAGCTATTTTATTTGGGGCCCTGTTCGCTCTATTTTTGACTCACACCACTCTCAATGTGCAATCTTTTATGGGCGCAATTATGGCTACGGGCGTGGGAGTAGCTAACAGCATTCTTGTAGTTGTATTTGCAGAAGAACGTCGGATGCTTGGTATTTCGGCCAAGTCGGCTGCCATAACAGGAGCAGCTGCCAGACTTCGTCCTGTTTTGATGACTAGTATTGCTATGATTGCTGGCATGATCCCTATGGCTCTCGGTTTGAGTGAGGGCGGCGATCGCTCAGCACCACTCGGACGAGCTGTTATAGGTGGTCTGCTAGTATCGACTAATGCAGTATTGCTTGTTCTGCCAATTATATATGCTATGGTACAAGCTAAAACAGGCCGTAAAGATATTTCTATGTTACCGGAGGATGACAACTAGAAAGTAGAAAAAGGTATACCGGTGCCACCAGACGAACATCTCTCAGGTTGGGTGAAAGACTAATGACAGTCAAACTAAATAGACTAGATTCCATCATAATCAGCGCTTTAACATTGCTATTATTTTCGTGTGGCAATAATACTATTAGGCATGAAAATTCTGAAAATCCAACCATAGGGCATGAAAAACAATTACTGACCGTGCCTACAGTAAAGGTACAAAAACTCAAGCTAGACAGTCGAATAGATTTGCCTGGAGAGCTTCTGGCTTATCAAAATGTACCGATCCATGCAAAAGTAGAAGGTTATATAAAATGGATCGGTGTAGATCGCGGTTCGATAGTAAAAAAAGGACAGGAAATGATCACTGTCTTTTGTCCCGAGCTTAACGAAAAAGTCAAAGAAGGCCAGGCTAAATTAGCTTCGGCCGAGTCATCTTACAAGCGTGCTCAAGCAACCGAGGAAAGTGTAAGATCTAAATTAGTCGAAGGACAGGCAAGGCTTGACGCGGATTTTTTGACTTTCCAAAGACTCCAGACCGCTGCTAAAACGCCAGGCGCAGTAGCGCAAAACGAAGTAGACATTCAACAAAAAGCTGTAGAATCAGATCGGGCCCGCGTTGAATCTATAAAGCAAGAAGTTACAGCAGCAAAAAACTTGGTATTAGCTGAAAAACACAATATCCAAGCAACTCAAGAAGTGCTGAATGCTCTGAACGATATGAATTCATACTTAACTATTAAAGCGCCTTTTGATGGGGTAGTTACAGAGCGAAATGTACATGAAGGTAGCATTGTAGCAGTAGACGCTGCACGTAATGCAAGCGCCATACCACTATTACGGATCCAGCAAAAGGACATTTTACGCCTAGTAGTCGCGGTACCGGAATCATCTGTTTCTGGCATGACACTAGGTCAACACATTGAATTTAGTGTTCCTGCTTTTATGGGAAAAACATTTTATGGAATTGTGGCGCGTCCAGCCTATGCGTTAGATCCATCTACTCGCACAATGCCCGTAGAACTCGATGTATATAATGCTAATGGCTCTCTTGAACCTGGTATGTTTGCCACTGTTCATTGGCTAGTAACAAGACCATACCAAACGCTATTTGTTCCCTCTTCAGCTGTGGACTCAGATTTGAAAGGAACTTTTATCATTCGTATTAATGACGGCTATACTGAGCGTGTAACTGTTCAGCGGGGATTATCCATGAATAATTTAATTGAGATATCTGGTAATGTACAAGAGGGCGACACCGTAGCGCTTAAAGCAACTAATGAATTAAAAACAGGTACACAGATAATTGCTAAGGAAGCAGACGAGAGTGACTTAAAAAATAGCGCTGGCCATCCGTCTGCTGGAGGTGAATAATGAAAACTTTAAATTTACTTTGGCTCGCTCTAATCCTCTGTTGTTCGGAGCCCCCCGCATTTTCTCAATCAAACACAGTTGGCAACGGCAGTTCAATTGGTCCCAGTGCAGGAGAACTTGAGAATTATGGAATAAATGGACTGCAAAGCACACAAACAAGGAGCCCGTTTCCCAGTCGACATCATCGTCTTCAAGGTACCGGCATTGGAAACTCTTTCATTGGCACTACCTCACCGACTTCAGAAGGTACACCAGCCACAAAATTGGTGATTCCTATTCCCCCAAGTATGATCACAGCTCAGTCTCGTTTACCTAAGCTAGACTCAACTTTTCCTGATACCACCAACCCAGCCACGCAGTCATTCACCCCTGCCTTACCTGCGCTGCCGCGGAGCAGTGCATTAAGTAGTCCACTGAGTAGGCCAACATCATTCGATTCAACCGTTTCGAGTTCAGGAGTACAAAACATGCCGTCCTTAGGCGGGCAAGGATCGTTAACAGATCAATTGCGATTTGACAGCTTTAATTCCTTTAGATGATCACGCCTTTAAGTCTTTATTACACTAAACAGCATTTTTATTGTTATCGGGCAAACTCATTTTTGATTCTTTCTTTGCAGCAATAACCAAAGCCGCAAGAGCACCCAGATATCCTACAACTGCGGACCAATATAAAGCGCTTATTCCCCAATTAAGTGAAATGAAGACTGCAAATACCGAACCTAGTACTGAACCGGCACCATTAATGCCCCAATACCAAGGAACTAGTTCCTCATTATCTTTTACTGCCAGGGTTAATCCTACCGGGAAAGCCATACCCATAAAGAAACCTGCCACACTAACTAATGCTGCAGATATAATAATACGAATAAGCGTTTCGTTCTGAGAGAATGTGGTGGTTATCGGTGGCATCAAAGCACCGATTATAGCCAAAACCATTATTATTGGTATTAGGCTGGGCCAATATTGTTGCTTAAAAAACAGTGCGAATCTTTTGCTAAAATAACTTCCTAATCCACTCGAAAGTAAGAGGAAAAACACTACTACTGAAATGCCATATACGGGATGGCCAAGAAATACAATTAGTCGCTGAATAAGCGAAATTTCAACAAACATATAAGTAATACCAATTAACAAGAAAAAACAAGCCAATGGTTGCATCGATTCGCTGTTTATAGCATTCCTTGTGAATCTGAGCGGTAAATAGATGCATAAGTATGTGGCAGCCAGACTTATTACCAATACTAAGCCCAGGATGGAAACCGCGTGCATATTCGCATCATATAAATAGTGCTTTAATTCAGGGTCGAACACGCGTGAGAGTTTTAGCATGTTAAAGAAGAAGGGGCTATCATCTGTGGGTGGCAAAATGTTTATTGGCATTGCTCTCAGCAGTGCATCCGCTCCGGCGGCAGAAGAAATCTTTCTAACTGTATCGTCTTCAGCAAAGTCTGGACTCACTACTTGGCCGTAATCATATTGCTTAGCTAAATTGGTGATCTTATTCAAATCTGCAGCAGAAAATGACTGGTTACTGACCAGTATGGTGCCCACGCCAACTTCATCAGGATTGGATACCGATAAGTTTCGCAGAAGAATTATATGAGACCTGGGATCATCTATGCCCATCTCCCTTAGAGATTCAGCAGCCAAGGCTATTAATCTCAATATTTCGCCCCGTCCCTGGGGCGAATACCAGCGCGAGACAGTAAAAATGCCGTGCTCATTTAAGTGGCTAAGAAAGACCTTCCAGGCTTCCACCGTATAAAGCGAAGCTTCTGTTAAAACATAGGCACCATTGGTGGTGGCTGCCCAAGTATCTATAAACGGCATTTGTATAATATCGTAGCGTTGCTTATGTCGAGAAATATAGCTGCGTGCTTCGTCATTAACGAATGAAACTTTGACATTTAAATTTAAGTGTCCTGTGAAGTCACCAAATTGTCCATTGACTGCCTTGAGAGTATTCTCATTTATTTCAATACCGGTAACGTGCTTTGCATCGAACACAAGCGCCGATACAAGATCTTTTCCCCCGCCAGCCCCGATTATAAGTACATCAGCATTAGGGCGCAAATAATAAGCTAAATTGGCTATGTCATATTTAAAAACGTCAAGTTTACTTAAATCAGATTCCCAACCAACCATCGTGGTTCTCGCTGAACCATCAATATCAACGTTTAAACCGCGTATGGGCTGTTTGAAATGAAACATCTTGCTAATGCCAGCATAACTAAAGGCAGAATGTGCATTAGCATCGCCCGATACAGCAATCCAAGAAAATGAATTCCACCGTTCATATAAGGGACGATCTATTTTAGAACCCTTTGACCATACTATGCGCAGCCAGGGTTTGCCGTCCATATAATTTTTTGTATTTATCACCAGTACTACTGCCAAACATACAGCTAATAAACTGCTGCTTAGAACAAGGCGAGGAGATTTTGCAGAAATACTAAACACTAAACCGCTAGCGGTTGCAAGCAAAGAAACAATTAGTACAGCGCTTATGCCATCAAAAATGCTTAAAGCACCCAGAGTGCCTAAACATCCAATACTTGCTCCCAACAAATCGACTGCATATAAACTATTAAATTGTTTCGTATAGCTGCTAAAAATCAAAGAAAGCAAGATGCCACCAAAGAGAAAGGGCAGACTGATGGCAATATATGTAATGAGGAAACTGAAAGGAACAGAATGACCATTTTCAATGAGAGGCGTGTTTATATGAAAAGAATAGCTAATAAGGCAGACACTGCAAAAGCCAGAGAGCAAACACAACCGATCAAGAATATATTTTGCTTCTGAAACCAAGTCTTATATCTAAATATCAGCATACCGCCAATCGATATACCGAACATAGCAATCGATAAGGCCATAAAAGCAAAGTGATAGTACATAGTTACGCTGAAAATCCGCGTTAGCAGTAACTCATACATCAAAGTACTGAGGGCGATCAGAAATACCCCTATGAATATCGATCTGTCAATTTTTACCAACTTATTTATACCCTCTATTCGCTCATACTTGTTAGCTTAGACGATTTAGTCGTTTGCCGGTTTAAAAGTCAATTACTTCCTTTGTGTCCTGTTGTTCGAGAAGCCGGTCCTTGATATAGTGTTACCAGTTTACAAGATTTTGGAGAACAGTAGATAGTGCAATAACTTTGTCCGATTTAGGCAATGAAATAAATTTGGTAGGTCACGAAGTTAATTCAATTTATGAATTTAAAAAGAAACAAGCACTAGGCTAAAAAAGTAGATGTCAAAAAATCCAAAATATCTGGCCTATCTGATTTTATTTATCTTTTCATTTTCATTAATTTATTGGGGCAAATTTATCGGCAGCAGCGCTTTTCGGGACGTGGATACCTGCTGGCTTTTAGCAACAGGACAGTGGGTGCTGGAGCATGGATTTTTGCCGCATACTGATCCATTTTCCTCCTCCAGTACTTCTATGTACGCTAATACCGTAATACCTGGTGCTCCTCTATATCAGTATCAATGGTTGTCCGAAGTTATATTCTATGGCATCTATAAATTGGGCGGACTAGCTGGGCTTCTCATTCTGACAGCTTCTTTATCGTGTATTATTTACGTTTGTATACCTTATTCACTTTTAGTGAATCGGGCAAAGCTTAGTCCGGCTGTCGGTTTGCTATTGTTACTTGCTGTAGAGAAGGGATCTTGTTATGGGCTTCTGGTACGCCCTCATATATTCTCTTTTTTATTTATGGCGATTTTGATCTGTCTTTACTGTCCTGGCAAAATTAGGCTCTCTAAACTTTCAACAATTCAGGTAATAAGCATCCTCCTGATAATGTTGTTATGGACAAACATGCATATATTCTTTCCCATAGGTATCGTCTTTCTGGCGATGATAAGCTTTGCCAGATTGCTCGAAGTAAAGTTCATTGATCGCCAAGACAGCTTTTCTTACTACCAGCTATTAATGCCGCTCATAGCTTTTTTACCAACGTTGATTAACCCCTGGGGTTGGCGCAATTGGATTTATTTTGCCAATTCTCTAGTATGTCCCTATAATTTCTTGAACGCTTCAGAACTACATCCAATAAATATTCTCGATTTTACTGACATTGCCACCATTTTTTTTGATTGGTCGGTACTGAATTACGCATTGCTTTGTCTCTTTTATCGCGGTTTTTCTTTGCAAAGATTGGGTATAGTTTCGCCGCTTTTTGCGATTACCGGTATCTGTATGGGTTTACTGCGTGTGAAACTTGTTTCTTTCACATTTCTCTTTTTACTGGTCGCTTCAGTCGAATTCATTATGCGCCAAAACAAAGATGTTTTTATACCAAACGATCACCCTAAAGAAGATGCCAGTAATAGGAAAGAACAAGTAACAAAAATAGAACTCTTTTTGAACCAGGTAGATAGTACTCTTAAAAAGTTAGGCTCAAATAACCCTTTAGCAATGGTGACTATGTTGGCATTAACTAATATTGGTAGTTTTATCGGAATGCATTCCGAAGCACCAAGACTGCCACATCCATCAGATTATTGCCAACCACCATTTGCTGCTTTTGACTTTCTTCAAACACATACACCTCAGGGCGCTGTACTTAATGATGTATATTTTGGCAGCATGATGATTTGGTATTTAAAAAATCCAGATGTCTTTATGGATACCAGACTTATAAATGATCAAAGGGCAGTGGAATATTTGTATATTGTCAATTGCTGGCCAGGTTACGAAAAAATTTGGTCTAAATATAATTTTGCTTGGGTATTTCTAAAGCCTTCTGAGCCGATTGTCAAAATTTTGCGTCAGAAAGGCTGGAAGACTGTTTATTTAGATGATTTGGCCATTATCATGCAAAAGCGCTAAGCCCTGCTCTCGAACATTCTGCCTTTGCTCTAATGTAGATCAAGGATTGAGACGACATCTTGCTATCAATTTAATGAGAAGACGGAAATGATAAACGTCGATTTTATCGCCAAAAGTGTTCGTATGAAATTGAACAAGGCCTATTTATATACCCAACATAGCAATTAATAAGTCCGTATAAAAATTAAAAATTGATCTCTTCATATTTTTCCATACTAAATTATTGGCAACTGCTAAACTAAAATAGTGCTCTTCATTTTACGAGGTAATATACCGTTGGAAAGAAACCTTTTGTCCCAAAACAAGCGACATGAAATCGATTTTTTTACCAATTATGCCAATGCCGATCAATATAATGTTTTTACCGACCAGGCTAACGAAAGAATTATTGATGCTTGTATTATGCATGGTCGTTTTCAGCCAGGAATGCTAGTAGTCGATATAGGTTGTGGCTCGGGCGTCTTCACGCGAGTTCTTTCACAAAAAGGTTTTAAGGCTCTAGGGGTAGATATGTGTCAGGCGCTGGTTAGCAGTGCCACTAAAATACCACCCGTGCTTCAGTATATTGCTGCAGATGCCGAGTGCCTGCCTTTAACCTCACAAAGTATCGATGCTATTCTGCTTAGTGGTTTGATACATCACTTGCCAGACCCATCTGCCTGCGCAAACGAAATATATCGGGTATTAAAGCCTGGCGGCGTTTTTGCTGCCTTTGACCCCAATCGCAAAAATCCATTTATGTGGCTGTATCGAGATTGGCAATCACCGTTTTATAGTAGAGAGGGAGTTACAGAGAACGAACGTCCAATAATAGCTGAGGAGGCTGCCAGTATTTTTGTTAAAGCAGGTTTCGAAGTAAATACAAGCTATTTATCTGGGTTGAGCTATCGGTACATAGCTTCTCCTCTCATGAGAAAGGCCCTGCCGTTATATAATTTTCTCGATTGGCTCATCTTCCAACCTAAATTTATGCAGCCATATAGTTCGTTCGTAATCACTTCTGGAGTAAAGAGATGAGCAGTTCAAACCATAAAGAGTTCGACATATGTATAGTTGGTGGCGCAGGACACGTGGGACTGCCCTTATCTATTGTTTTTGCTCATAAAGGTCTCAAAGTTCTAGTTTATGATACCAATTCTGCAGTATTAGATACGGTGCGTTCTGGCAAGATGCCATATTTAGAGAATGGAGCTGAACCTCTCCTAAAGGAAGTCCTTAAAAACCAGCAGCTTGTCTTAAGCGATAATATAGCAGATATTGCTAAAGCCGCAGCAATCCTTATTACAATAGGCACACCGGTTGATGAATTCATGAATCCGGTTTTTCACATGATGCAGGATTGCATAGAAGCATTATTTCCCTATCTTAAAGATGGGCAGCTTTTCATTCTACGCTCGACCGTCTATCCGGGTACAACTCAATGGCTATCTGGTTATTTAAGCAATAAAAATAAAAAGATAGATGTGGCATTTTGTCCTGAGCGCGTGGTGCAAGGACAAGCAATTGAAGAACTGCAAAACTTGCCTCAGCTTGTGTCTGGAAATACTGCCGCAGCTGCAAAAAGAGCCGGGGAGCTGTTTTCTAGAATAGCGCCAGAAATAGTGGTACTCGATCCCATGGAAGCTGAGTTTGCCAAACTCTTTACCAATGCATATCGATATATAGAATTTGCTGTTGCCAATCAGTTTTATATGATGGCTAACTCAGCTGGTCTTGATTATCATCGTATTCTGGATGGATTGAGTAAAAAATATCCTAGAGCTTTAAATATTCCTCGGGCTGGCTTTGCCGCAGGGCCTTGTCTTTTCAAAGACACCATGCAATTAGCAGCTTTCTCGAATAATCAATTTAGTCTGGGTGTTTCGGCAATGCTAGTAAATGAAGGTTTGGTACTATACGTGGTAGATGAAATTGCAAAAAGTCACAACCTAGAGCAACTTAAGGTTGGCTTATTGGGAATGGCATTTAAGGCCAATAGTGATGACATTCGCTCTTCATTGAGCTACAAGCTAAAGAAAATTCTGCAATTTCGTTGCCAGCAGGTTTATACAACAGACCCGCACGTGGTATTTGATAAAGAGCTTCTTCCTCTGCAAGAAGTTATCGATAAAAGTGACGTTCTTATTCTTTGTGTGCCGCACAAGGCATATAAAAATCTAAAAATCGGGGGCAAGAAAATTGTTGATATCTGGGGATTCTTAGAAAGAACCCCTCTATCTTCAGGCATTTATGTTTGAGAGCGCAGTGAAAAATCCGGTACGTATAGGAATAATTGGCATCGGCTTCGGCCAACAAGTGCACGTTCCAGCCTTTAGAGCAAACCCTAACACTAAGATTGTGGCTATTTGTGCGAGTAGTAATGAACGAGCACAGCAGGTTGCCAATGCCTTAGATATTGAAAACCATTTTGGAGATTGGCAGCAACTGGTGCAAAGCAAAGAAGTAGATGCGCTATCCGTGGCTGTTCCACCTTATCTGCAAGATCAAATTGTTTTAGAAGCCCTACGTGCAGGCAAGCCTGTTTTTTGTGAAAAGCCCTTGTCGCTTTCGGTAGCTCATGCAAAATTAATGACCGAGACTGCCGCAAAAGCCCATTTACCTAATATGTTAGACTTCGAATTTCCTGAAATTCCGCAATGGCAACGCGCTAAAGAAATACTCAATTCCGGCCGCTTGGGCACTTTACATTATGTTTCTGTTTTTTGGCATATAGAAACTTACGCTAACCGCATGGGCCTTCGGTCTTGGAAAACTAGCGACGCACAAGGCGGCGGTGTTCTAAATGCATTTGTTTCGCACTGCTTTTACAATATTGAGTGGTTGCTCGGCCCAATCCAAAAATTGTCTGCTACATTAAGTAAATCTGGTACTGATAAACAAGATGGCTATACGGCAGCGCTTTTGCATCTTATCTTAGAATCAGGAGTAGCAGTAGCTATAAATGTTTGTTCAAAAGCGCTGCTAGGGACTGGCCATCAGTTGGAGTTTTATGGCGATAATGCAACCCTCATTTTAAGCAACAATAGCAAAGACTATATTACGGGTTTTAGTTTACTTGTTGGTGATAGAAACTCAAGTGAACTGACTGCGGATGTTCGCGCCGAGGATTGGCATGCCAGTGATATCGATGGCCGAATTCGTGCAGTATCGCCACTGGTGAATCGCTTTATCAATTGGACAATCAATAATTTACCGGCAACGCCCACATTTGCAGATGGTTTGCGCGTTCAACAATTGATCCAAGCAGCCAGGGACTCAATGCAAAGCGAACAATGGATAGACTGTGCGAGGGAGATATAGGGCTTGTGCTCACTCAAGAATTGAACGATACCAATGCATCAAACCGAGCCTTGCAAAAGCTCGATATTATTGTCCCAGTATACAATGAAGGGGATAACATCATACCAATGCTAAACTCTCTAAATAATTTCGTCAAAACACCATACCGCGTCTTAATCTGTTATGACCACGATACTGACAATACTATTGCGCCTGCTATTCAGTATCGTGACCGGACCAATACCGAGATCGTTCTAATAAAAAATACCGGGCAGGGAGTTTTACAGGCTGTTCAATCAGGTTTTATGGCGAGTGATAGTAGCGCTGTTTTAGTATTTCCAGCCGATGACACATTCAACGCCAAAATCATAGATTCTATGGTCGCTTTATACAAACAAGGGTGTGAGATAGTAGCTGCCAGCAGATTTATTCCTGGCGGCTGTATGATAGGTTGTCCTTGGCTAAAAGCAATTTTGGTAAGAATTGCTGCCTTCCTTCTCTATTATTTTGCTCGTTTACCAACGCACGATCCTACTAGTGGTTTTCGCTTATTCTCACGCAAAGTACTAAATAAATTGCCGATCGAATCTCAACGGGGCTGGTGCTTTAGCCTGGAGTTATTAGTTAAATGTCACCGTTTAGGCTGGCGGGTTGGAGAAGTGCCAGCTCTGTGGTATGAGAGAACTAGTGGGCAGAGCCGTTTCTACGTCCTCAAATGGTTACCGGGATATCTAAGATGGTTTTTTTATGCCTTTGCCACTAGGCTAGCGGGAGAAAATAATGTTCGATAAAGAGTTTATAGCTATATTGGCCTGTCCTGCCTGTAAAGAACCTCTAGAGATGGCTAGCCCGGAGGTAATTATTAAAATTGTTCAAACTTTGAAAGAAGATAATTTGCCTCCTATAGAAGCCGGACTTCTGTGTAGAAGTCATAACCATGTTTTTATTGTTCAAGAAGGAGTGCCCGTTTTGCTATTAGATCAGTCAATTCCTATAGACTCTCTTTAATTCGGCTCAACAACAATAGTGAGTCTTTAGATACTAGTTAGTCAAATTACAATATTTCATATCAAGATAAAATGAGGACAGAATGGCGGCCAAAACTTATTTAATTACTGGTGGCAGTGGTTTTATAGGGTCTGCTCTAGCCAAAGCCCTCGTTCATTCTGGGCAGAATGTACGTATATTTGATAATCAATCGCGTGGTGCTACTCGCAGGTTGGCGCCTATTGAAAAAGAATGTGAGCTGATCGAAGGAGATGTGCGCTCACCCGAACTAGTTGAAAAAGCGGTTCGGGGCGTAGACGTTGTCTGCCATCTGGCTTTTATTAATGGTACTGAATTTTTTTATAGCAAGCCTGAATTAGTTCTAGATGTAGGAATCAAAGGCATTGTCAATGTCATTGATGCTTGTGTGAAACATAGCATTCCTGAACTAGTCATAGCTTCAAGTTCAGAGGTCTATCAAACTCCTTTGAAAATACCAACAGCAGAGGATGTTCCCCTCAGTATTCCAGATGTTTTTAATCCAAGATACTCATATGCTACCGGAAAAATTATCTCTGAAGTAATGGGGATTAACTACGGTCGGAAGTATTTTGAGCGACTAATGATTTTTCGCCCTCACAATGTTTATGGTCCTGATATGGGTTGGGAGCACGTGCTTCCGCAATTTATTTTACGTATGAAACAATTAAGCTCACAATCAAGCGGTGTTCTAAAATTTCCCATACAGGGAACTGGCAAAGAATCACGGGCTTTTATATTCATAGATGATTTCATTGATGGGCTTATGCTTATGCTAAAGCTTGGCAAGCATCTGGAAATTTATCACCTCGGCACAGACGACGAGGTAACTATTGAACGCCTTGCTCACTTAGTTGGAAAGCATTTTAACCGTGAGGTACAAGTAATTGCCGGGGAGGCAGCCTTAGGAGGTACTTTGCGACGATGTCCAAATATTGATAAGATGAAGAAATTGGGCTTTTGCCCTCATTTGTCTTTAGAAAAGGGAATCGAGATTACTGCTGATTGGTATAAAAAAAATGATCACTTACAAGAAAATACTGAAAACGTTCATATTGAGAAAATAGAGAATAAAACATCATGAAAAATACCGCTTTATTAACTATTGGTACTGGTTCCAGTTTAGTCGTAACTAAATGCCAGATTTGTGATAGTAAAAATCTCGAACCAATTCTATTTCTGGGTTATCTACCCCCCGTAAACACCATGCCAGCAATAGGCAGTCGCCCGCAGGAACAGGCAAGCTACCCGGCCGAGCTTCTAAGCTGCCAAAATTGCCATCTGGTGCAAATGGGTTTAATAGTTGATCCTCAGATTTTATTCCCACCCGAGTATCCCTATGCCAGCAATTCAACCAAAATTTTACGTGAAAATTTTGCTGAATTATACCGCGAATGTTTATCGCTAATAAGCTTGAATGAAAAAGACATGGTACTAGACATAGGTTCAAACGACGGCACCCTCTTGAATAACTTTAAAGATGGCGGACATAGGGTTCAGGGGGTCGAACCAACCTTAATGGGCAACAAAGCTATAGAGCATGGCATTCCCACAGAAAGAGCATTTTTTAATATTGAAACAGCCAAACGTCTAAGGGAATCAGTTGGACCGGCAAAAGTTATTACAGCCACCAATGTTTTTGCCCATATCGAAAACGTGCATGAAATAGTTGATGCAATCATTAATGTGCTGGCGGAAGATGGGATATTTATATCAGAATCACATTATCTACTAGGCCTTATCGAAACATTGCAATATGACACTATTTATCATGAGCACTTGCGGTATTACTCGCTTTCCAGCCTCAACTATTTGCTTAACCAGCATGGACTGGAAATAATACATGCTAAACGAATTCCTACTCACGGCGGTTCCATTCGTGTATATGCTGCCAGAAAAAAATATCATCAAGTTCAGCCTACAGTTGAAAAAATGCTTGCTGCAGAAGCAGCTTCCGGTCTCCATACAAATTTGCTTACTGAATTTAGATCACGCGTAATGCTTTCTAAATTGGCATTGCACAAACTCTTATATTCTATTAAAGATAAAGGACAAAGAATCTTTGGTGTGGGGGCGCCTTCTCGTGCCAGCACTTTAATTAATTACGTCGGTTTAGATGACGCCATACTAGACTGCGTGGTTGAAATAAAAACCTCGCCTAAAGTTGATAAATATATGCCTGGAACAATAATTCCTGTGGTAGACGAGCAACGTCTTTTTGACGAACAACCTGAATATGCACTACTGCTGTCATGGCACATCGCCGATGAACTCATCCACAATCTGCGAAAGAAAGGTTTTAAAGGAAAATATATAATTCCCCTTCCTTCACCATCTATCAAAGACAATTGATATATGGCCTTACTTAGTGGCCGATAAACTACCGTGAACACCGGAAACTAAAAAGTTTATATTATTCAACCAATGTTGGTCCGCATCTTGACCAGCCGGCAATTGTAATTTTCCATCCCTATCTTTCAAGGGGCCTCTAAAAATAACGAAGTTACCGCTCTTAATAGCATTCTCTGTGGCTAATACTTTATCACGCACATTCTTAGGTACAGCCTGACCAAAATCAGCTAATTTGCAATAGCCACCTTTTAAGCCTTGTTTGTATGAGACGGGCTTCCAAGTATGATTAATAACTGATTCAGTAATTTTGACGAAAAGGGGACCCCAATCTTGGCAGGCGCCAGTTAACCAGCCCTTTGGAGCCAGCGAATGACCGTCGGTATAATAACCACACGAATAGATCCCGAATTTTTCACATGTCCGCAAAACTGTATTTTGATTATCTTGAGCGTGAGCTATAACGTCACAACCGTCATCAACTAAAGTCTTTACCGCATCAGCTTCCATTGGAGGATCAGACCAAGTATTAATCCATATAACGCGGGTTTCTATTTTTGGATTTACCGATTTTGCACCAAGCGTAAAGGAATTTATGGCGGCCAATATTTGATTTATGGGGTGTGCAGCAATAAAGCCAAGCTTATTACTCTTAGTCATGTATCCCGCCACAATGCCAGCCAAATACATGGGCTCATACAAACGTGTGAAGTAAGTACCGATATTTTTGCTCGAGTACTCACGATTAACCTGCATAAATGTAACTTCAGGATGGCGCCCAGCCACCCGTATCACTGGCTCAAGATAGCCATAAGAGGCTGTAAAGATAAGGCGGCAGCCTTGCGAGATCATTCTTTCTAGTACTCGCTCAGCTTCAGCGCTCTCAGGTATCTTTTCAGCAATTATTGTTTGAACACGATCACCCAATTTATTTTCTAAATATAGCCTGCCTTGATTGGTGGAATAATTCCAGCCCCAATCAGAGACGGGTCCAACTGCAAGAAAACCAACCTTTAAAACATTCTGCTGAGTAGCTGCAGTGGAAGAAGGTAAACGAAGAATGAAATTCATAAGACAAACAGCGAATAGGATGCTAATTGATAACAGGAATCGCACGGCTTTGGTCCTCTTTATTTAGACGGTTTTATCGATCTATTTTTTGGGAATACTTCCTTCTATTCCCTCTACTACCCAATCCATTGTTTCTAAATAGTAGCTATCAGCTATTTTTCCTGCAGGTATTTTTACTACACCTTCTCTGTTTTTAATAGGGCCTTTGAAAACAAAGAATTTGCCCATTTTAATCTTTTGAAATGCAGCCAATGCTTCTTTTTGTACTGCCACAGGAACAGCTGATCCGAAGGAAGACAATTGGATACAGTTGTCTTTGGGTCCATATCTATTATTTTCCGGCTTCCAAGAATGATCTAATATCGACTGAACAAACTTCACATATAGCGGTCCCCAATTCCATTTTGATCCTGTTAGCCAACCATGCGGCGCAAGATGAGAAAGGTCAGCATGTGAACCAACGGAATATAAATTATTTTTTTCAGCCACTGTTACCACTGCCACACTACTATCCGATTGAGACATCAAAACATCCACGCCTTGATCAATCAAACTTTTAGCCGCTTCAGCTTCTAAAACAGGATCATGCCAGCTATTTGTCCATACCATATGCACTTTTACTTTAGGATTAACTGAATGTGCACCCAGAGTAAATGCATTAAGACTTACCAAGAGAGGAGGCACCGGATGTGCTCCTACATAACCTATTTCATTTTTCTTAGTCATTCTACCGGCTACAATACCAGCGACGTAATTTGGGTCATGTTGGCTAGCAAAATACGTGCCTATATTTTTCGTTGGATGTAGGGCCCGCCTGCATAATGATTATGTCAGGATGCCGTGCTGCTACCCGTAATGCCGGCTCTAAATAACCATAGGAAGTGGCAAAAATGACCTTATTTCCTTGGGCAATCATCTTTTCCATCACACGCTCAATTTCAGCACTTTCGGGTACATTTTCCACAAGTGTTGTATGCACTTGCCCAGGCATATGTTTTTCTAAATAGAAACGCCCCTGATCGTGAGCATAATTCCAACCATAATCTAAGTGCGAACCGACGAGAATAAAACCAACCTGCAGCAGCTTTTGTTCTATTTCGCAATCGGTTGGTAGCTTACTGGCACTAAGGAAGCTCAATAGTAAACCGGCGATTAATAAAATAGATTTCTTTGTCATAGCATATTTCCCATTGTCTCTTTTATTTTGTCCGTGTGTTCTCTCTAGGCAATGCTCCCTGCACACCGGACACCACCCAATCTATTTGTGCAAGATACTTAGCATCCGCTATTTGACCAGCTGGTATTTTTAAAACGCCTTCTCTATCTCGTATAGGTCCTTTGAAAACTATAGATTTACCAGTCTTTAACTCTTCAAAGATTTCTAAGGCATTTTTCTGCACAGCTTTTGGCACCACTGAACCAAATAACGATAATTGTACATAGCCTTCTTTGGCATCGTATCTGCTATCTGCTCGTTGCCAAGTATTGTCTAGAATAGAACGAATGATTTTGACATAGAGGGGGCCCCAATTCCATTTTGCGCCGGTTAGCCACCCTGTACTAGCAAGATTATTTAAATCTGCAGGGCAGGCCACTGAGTATAAATGTTTTCTTTCAGCTGCCTGCAAAACACTAACTGGACTATCAAGATTAGCAAATACAATATCAGCTCCCGTTTCCGTCAGACTATTAACAGCTTCTACCTCAAGCGCTGGATCGTGCCAGCTATTTGTCCAAAGCATAATGATTTTGGCTTTGGGATTAACCGCATGCACTCCTAAAGTAAAGGCATTTAGATTCACTAACAAAGGCGGCACCGGGTGGGCTCCAATATAGCCTATCTTATTCACCTTAGTCATTCGTCCAGCAACAATACCCGCCACATAAATAGGATCATGCGGATCAGCAAAATAAGTACCCACATTCTTTACTGGTAGCGGATCAAGTCGAAGTCCTGCATGCAAAATTATTATCTCAGGGTGCCTTACCGCCACTTTCAGAGCAGACTCTAAATAACCATAAGCGGTGGCGAAAATAACTTTATCACCTTGAGCAATCATCCTTTCCATCACACGCTCTACTTCAGCATTTTCAGGAACGTTTTCTACAACTGTTGTCTCTACTTGCCCCGGTAAATGTTTTTCTAAATAAAGACGTCCTTGATCATGCAAATAGTTCCAGCCATAATCGTAACGAGAGGCAACTAAGATAAAACCGATCTTTAAGGGCCTTTGGTTTATTTCTCCGGTGCAAGCTAAATTGCTCGAATAAATAAAACCCGATATCAGAGCAGCAATAAACGAAAGAGCCACTCTTATTAGACTTTCTTTGCCTTGATTTATGCTATTCATTTTTGCTTTGGCATTGAACCTTCTATGCCGGATACTACCCAATTCATATTGGCTATTTCGGTATCACTCAACACCCGCCCGTTTTCTATTTTTAAATTGCCATCGCGATCTTTCAGTGGTCCTTTGAATATTTTCAATTTGCCATCAGAAATATTTTTCATAGTTATTTCAGCTTCTTTTCTCACAGAGGTTGGCACCATCTTGCCACAGGGACAAAGTCCTACATACCCATGTTTAGTATCGTAGATGGTATTGTTAGCTCTCCAGGTGTGATCAATCACAGACTGGCTGATTTTTACATATAATGGGCCCCAATTAAAATATTCTCCAGTTATCCAGCTTTGCGGTGCAAATTTGCTGAGATCAACGCTTTGACCTATGCTAAAGACATGACTGGCATTGCAAGTTTTTATTGTTGTCAACGAGCTGTCAAGAATAGAGGATACAATATCTACTCCTGAGTCTATTAGCCCCTTTGTAGCTTCAACTTCGAGTGTGGCGTCTTCCCATGTGTTAAGCCAAACTGCTTTCACAATTACCTTGGGGTTGACCGATTGCGCTCCCAAGGCATAAGCATTTAAACAAGCAATCAAAAGCGGCACAGGGTGTCCGCCTATATAGCCTAATTTATTAGTCTTTGTCATTTTGCCAGCGACGATACCAGCGGCGTAATAGGGTTCATATTGTCTAACGTCATAAGTACCCGCGTTTTTTACTGATGCCGGCACTGATCGTTGACATTGCATAATGATTATTTCCGGATGTCTAGCTGCCGCCCTGATGGCTGGTTCTAAATAACCATATGAGGTTGTAAAAATGAGCTTATTACCCTGCGCAATCAGCTTTTCTATCACACGTTCAACTTCTCCACTTTCTGGAACATTCTCAACAAAGGTAGTGCTGACTTTTCCAGCCATTGCTTTTTCAAGAAATAAACGTCCTTGATCATGGGCATAATTCCAGCCCATATCATTACCACGACCAACAAGAATGAAAGCAACCTTTAATGGTTCCTTCTTAATTTCACTATTGGCAATTACCGGACGTATAGACCAAATCAATAAAGTGATTGTCAAAACAATAATCGTTCTTTGCATGCAGTGGAAGTCTCCAATGAATAAGGTCTAATTTATCCTAATGATAAAGCTAGATTATACTTAGCAAGAGTAAATCTACTTAAGCATAACGAGCAATAGGGCTTTATGTCATTGCAACTTAGCAACTTTCGCCCTGAGAGAAATAAATTCGTTTGGTTTTTTATAGCCATCTATTTCCTTTCCTTTAACTTAGTTGCCTTTTCAAAACAGACAACAACCAATGTAGATAGCACACCGCCATTGAAAGTCGGTTTTGTATTGATCGGTTCCAGTAATGATGGGGGATGGAACCAGGCACATAATCAAGGACGACTATTTTTACAATCAACTCTCAAAGATAAGGTAATAACTGAATTCGCTGAAAATGTTCCAGATTCTGCTGAATGTCAAAGAGTGATAGAAAAAATGATTGCTCGGGGAAACCGACTAATTTTTACCACTTCATATGGATTTTTGGAACACGCAGAGAAAGAGGCTGCTCGCCATCCTGAAGTTATTTTTGTCCATTTAGCTCGACCGAGCCAATCAACGCTTAAAAACCTTGGTACTTGCTTAACGTACCACTGGGAGCCAATGTATATAGCAGGCTTGGTAGCAGGTAAAATGACTAAAACCAATAAGCTAGGTATTATCGCTGCCCATCCAGTACCTCAAGTACTACAGACTATAAATTCGTTTACCCTTGGTGCTCACTCAATAAATCCTAAAGTATCCGTGCGTGTTATATGGACCAATACTTGGCACGATCCAGCAACCGAAGCAGAAGCAGCAAGAAGTCTTATCGAAGATAAATTCGATGTCATAACTATGCATGAAAATAGCCCAGCAACAATATTACGAACAGCAGAGAAGAATAAAATATTTTGTGTAGGCTTTCATTCTAATTTAGAAAATATTGCTCCTAATTATTGGCTCACTGGAGAGTGCTGGAATTGGGGGCCTCTTTATACAAATATTGTTCAAGCAGTCTTAGCTAAAAAATGGAAACCAGGGAACCAGAGATTCGGTATGAACAGTGGTTATGTTTCTTTAGCGCCATTTGGCAAATGCGTTCCTCTAACAGTGCAGCATGAAGCGCTCAAGGCAATGCACAATATTGTTAAGGGACAATTGATAGTCTTTGCGGGGCCACTATCCGATCGTAATGGCAAGCAGATCATGCTTACAAATAAGCCACTATCGTCTGGACAAATAGATTCAATGAACTGGCTAGTGCCGGGCATTGAAGGCTCTTTGCCCGTAAACTAGTGTGCCGCTATATTGGCAGGAAGCGCATGAACAGGCTCGTTTCGTCTTGCAACCAATGCAATACCATATTTGTTAGTTCTTTTGATGTGCCCGATGGACCGCCAGCAATAGGATTTATTTGACGCCACACAAACTTATTACTTTCTTTAACTAATACAAGCGTGGTCCGCCCTGAGGTGTTAGCCTTTCGATTGGAGCCTTGAAAAATGAAATCTAAGGCGTGATTATATAGTTTGCTGTCAGTCGGTAACTGCCTAAATTCCATCACAAAGATTTGTCTGCGATAACTTAAGCTAGTACAGAGTTTGTATTCCTGTATCATGATTTGATCATCAAGATAAAGGAATTTATTTAGTTCAGAAACACCAGACAATATGCCTGATTTCAATAATTCAAATTCAATACGAGCCTGCGTATTTAATAGACAGTTTTCTGTTTTCCGGCCGATAATATCGGTCGGTACATTTACCTGTCTAGTCGAAGGCTGAAGTCCAGAACTTTTATATTGGGCAGAAAGCATATCTGAAATATGAGGGTTCCTATCAAAGTTATATACCATATAAACCTCTCTTAGTTATACTTGCGTAATAGTTAACCACAAAGGCACCAAATACGATACCCAGATATAATTCATCTATGATTATTAAATAAGCGTTTTCTCAGCATATAGAAGTCCAATTCTAGAGACTTGTAGAAAGATCAAATTAAATTGCATAGCTAGACTGTTGTCAGTAACATCAAACAATTAGTTTCCGATAATCAATTATTTCCAGATAGCTATCGGTGAATACATATTAGAATTATGAAAATGTCTAACACGGGAAGATAAATGCTTAAACTCATAGCTGGCTTACATCAGTTCAAAACAGAAATCCATGCCAATAACCCAGAATTCTTTGATCGTTTAGCTCAGGGACAAACACCAGAGGCTCTTTTTATTACTTGCTCCGATTCAAGAATAGATCCCAATCTTTTGACTCAGACTAAGCCCGGTGAATTATTCATTGTCCGTAATGCCGGCAACATTGTGCCACCACATAGAGAACATGTGGGTGGCGAAGAAGCCACAATTGAGTTTGCCATTGTTGCTCTTGGCATTAGAGACATAATTATTTGCGGTCATTCTCAATGCGGTGCCATGAGAGGACTATTAAACACAGATTTGATAAGAGAAATGCCGGCTGTTTGCGCTTGGTTGGATAATGCGCAACAAACCAAGCAATTAGTAATGTCCAAATATCATCAGCTAGATGAAAAATGCAAATTGGAAATCGCAGTGCAAGAAAATGTTTTAGTCCAATTAGAGCATTTAAGAACATATCAAAGCGTAGCCGAGAAACTAGAGCGTAACGAAATTTCTATACACGGCTGGGTGTATGAAATCGAGACTGGCGAAGTTTATATTTACGAAGGCGATCATCAACAATTTTTGCCATTGGCTTACGAAGAGGGAAGTTATCATTTAGATGCACGCTATCTAAGCAATTGTCCAACAGAACTTTAAAGCATTCTATCCCTTTTTAGCTTCTTTTCAGCAACAGCCAGTGCTAACACAGCGCCGGCGTATCCGATAATGGCACACCAATATAGAGTGCTTATGCCCGAATTAATTGATATAAGTACTGCCAATGCAGAACCTAACACCGACCCGGCTCCGTTTATTCCCCAATACCAAGGAACTAGCTCGGCATTATCCTTCACCGCAACAGCTAATCCAATCGGAAAAGCCATACCCATAAAAAATCCGGCAATACACACTAATATTGCTGAAAGAATAATGCGCACAGGAGTTTCAGCCTGAGAAGAAATGGAAACAATAACAGGTATTAAAAGGCCGGTTGCGGTTAAAGCTACTACGATTGGCACAAGGCTAGACCAGTAACGCTCCTTAAACCAACTGACAAATTTCTTACTCGAGAAACTTCCCAAACCACTGGAAAGCAGTAAGAAGAAAACTACAACCGAGATACCATAGACCGGATGACCTAGAAATACAATTAGGCGCTGTATGAATGAAATTTCTACAAACATGTAGGTTATGCCAATAAGCAAGAAAAAACAGGCAAGCGGGCGGGTCGATTCCGTTTTGCTTGTAAGTCTTGCAAATTTCATCGGCAGATAAATACACAGAAATGTGCCAAGTATACTAATCACTAATACAAAAACCAGAATGGTTACTGCTGCAGCATTTGCATCCATACGGTACTGCTTTAGTTTGGGGTCAAGTATGTGTGCAGGCTTCAACATATTAAAGAAAAATGGACTGTCATCACTCGGTGGCAAAATATTTATTGGCATTGAAGCTTCTTTGGCTTGAATATTCTTGCCCGATGCTACTTCTCCTATCAGTTCATCTTCAGCAAAATCAGGACTCACTGCAATATCAAATTGATAGCGCTTAGCAAGCTCAGAGATCTTACTTAAATCAGAACTAGAAAATGGTGATTTACTGACGAGAAGGGTTCCAGCTCCGACCGAAGAAGGATTGGAATCTAACATATTTCGAATAAGAACAATGTGAGCTCTTGGATTTTCTACACCCATTTGTTTGAGAGCTTCTGCACTTAGACCCACTAATCTCAATATTTCGCCCCGCCCTTGCCTTGCATACCAGCGGGTAACTGTAAAAATACCATGATCAGTTAAATGGCTTAGAAACACTTTCCATGCTTCTATTGTATAGAGCGAAGCTTCAGTTAAAACGTACGCACCATTAGTAGTAGCTGCCCAAGTATCAATGAAAGGCATTTGTATAATATCGTAGTGTTCATCATGTCTAGAAATATAACTGCGCGCTTCATCATTTATAAATGAAACTTTCGGATTTCGATCAAGATGACCGGTAAAATCGCCAAAAGTATTATTTACAGCTTTTAAAGTATTTTCGTTTATCTCGATACCGGTGATATGTTTCGCATCAAAGACCAACGCCGCAACTATATCTTTTCCCCCACCAGCTCCTATGATAAGGACATTTGCATGAGGATATAAAAAATATACTAAATTTACTAAATCATATTTGACAAAGTCAAATTTGCTTAAGTCCGTTTCCCAACCAATTAGATTAGTCCTTGCTCCAGCATCAATTTCAAGATTTAGACCGTGGATATCCTGTTTGGCATGAAATGTCTTACTTATTCCGAGGGAAGAGAAACTGGAACTTTTTTTGCTATCCCCAGTTACTGCAATCCAAGAAAAGGAATTCCACCTCTCGTAAAGAGGTTGGCTAGTTATTCTGGACCCCTTTGTCCATTGGATGCGTATAAAAGGATTTCCATCGAGATAGCCTTTAGTATTTACCGTCAGAGTTATAGCTAAACCAACACAGACCAATACGTTTATAAACATTAGCCTTCTGAAACCTGACGAAATGCTCAATATAAGTCCACCAATCGTCGCTAAAAGAGAAACTAACAATACAGCGCTTATGCCATCAAAAAAGCTCAAAGTCCATAGAATGCCGAGACAACCAAGACTTGCTCCGATTAAATCAGCTGCATACAACTGGTTAAACTGACCGGCACAACGGGTAAAGACAAAAGACAATAATATGCCACCAAAAAGAAATGGAAAACTGATTGCCGTATATGTAAATACGATATTAGCCGGCATTATCACACCATTCTGCATTATTGGACCGTTTATATGTATTAGAATAGCCAGTACCGCGGACAAGGCAAAGCCGATCGAGCAAAAAGAACAAACCGAGAATATGTTTTGCCTTTCAAACCATCTCTCAAAAATAAAAACCAAAATACCCCCTACCGATATGCCAAACATAGCGATCGATAAGGCTAAAAATGAAAAATGATAATACATGGTCACGCTAAAAATGCGTGTTAGTAATAGCTCGTACATCAGAGTACAAAGAGCAATCAAAAACACACCGATGAATATTGATCTATTTGCTATAACCACAGTTTTATTCTTTCTCTAAACAGACTGACCGAATTAAATTATTAAAGGTGTTTTTTAACAACTTCCTGCTGCTGTTTAATCAGATTGAGCGCTGATCCAGCTTTAAACCAATCTATTTGTTCAGCGTTCATAGTGTGTTTTGTTTCTATAGTCTCAGTACTATTATCTTTGTGCTTGATAATCACTTCAACTGGCTGATTTGGGCTTAGGGCCTTAAGTTCAATAATACTTATACGATCGTATTCTTGAATTTTGTCATAGTCATTTGCATTCACAAAGGTTAGAGCCAATATGCCTTGCTTTTTCAAATTAGTTTCATGAATGCGCGCAAAACTTTTTACGATTACAACCTTACAACCCAAAAAGCGAGGAGACATTGCCGCGTGTTCGCGACTTGATCCTTCACCGTAATTTTCGTCCCCAACTACAACCCAGTTTATATTATGAGCCTTGTACTGACGAGCAACTTGTGAAAAAGATGCTGTTTCGCCCGTCAAAACGTTTACTCCTGTACCTGATGATTTAGTAAAAGCATTCATAGCACCAGAGAACATATTGTCACTAATTTTGTCCAAATGTCCTCTATATTTAAGCCAAGGACCAGCAGGAGAAATATGATCTGTTGTACATTTGCCAGAAGCTTTTAAGAGCACAGGTAAATCAATAAAGTCAGAACCATTCCAGGGGGCAAATGGCGCTAGTAACTGTAATCTGTCACTATCAGGCTTTACCAAAACCTCAACTTGCTGCCCGTTCTGAGAAGGAGCAATATAACCAGATGCTTCACTAGCAAAACCCTTAGCGGGCAGCTCGTCTGCTACTGGTGCTTCTAATTTAACGAGCACCCCATCTTCTGTCGTTAGAGTATCTTTGCAGGGGTTGAAATTTAGCGAGCCCGCTAAAGCGTAAGCAGTGACAATCTCTGGAGAACCTATAAAAGCTAATGTTTGAGCGTTGCCATCGTTACGCTTTTGAAAATTGCGATTAAATGAAGTAATAATGGAATTTGTTTCGCCCGGAGTAATATCCTCGCGCTTCCACTGTCCGATACATGGACCGCAGGCATTGGCTAAAACAGTACCACCAATCGACTCAAGTGCTGCGAGTTGTCCATCACGCTCAATCGTTTTATGGATCTGTTCAGAACCGGGGGTGATTAAAAATCCACATTTGACTTTAAGACCCTTCTCTTTTGCCTGTCTGGCGATATTAGCCGCTCTACTCATGTCCTCATAAGAAGAATTTGTGCAACTGCCAATCAAAGCATAGCGCAATTTTTCTGGATAATTCTTGTCCTTAACATCGTTGGCTAATTGAGAAATTGGTCTTGCTAGATCTGGTGTGTGAGGACCAACCACATAAGGCTCTAAGGTATTTAAATCGATCTCTATCAGACGATCAAAATATTTGTCTGGATTCTCTTCTATTTCACTGTCGGCTACTAAATATTCTGCGTATTTTTGTGCTTCTTCAGCTACAAATTGGCGATCAGTAGCATTTAAGTATCGAAACATATGATCGTCATAAGGGAAAATAGAGGTGGTAGCACCAAGCTCAGCTCCCATATTAGTTATAGTGGCCTTTCCTGTACAACTAATTGATTTTGCACCTGGACCAAAATATTCTATTATTGCTCCAGTGCCACCAGATACAGTGAGAATACCGGCCAATTTCAATATGACATCCTTAGCTGACGTCCAACCATTGAATTTACCCGTCAACTTGACACCAATTAACTTAGGCCAAGTGACTCCCCACGGTAAACCAGCCATAACATCTACGGCGTCTGCACCACCCACTCCGATCGCAATCATTCCTAAACCACCGGCATTCGGAGTATGAGAATCCGTACCAATCATCATTGCACCGGGACAAGCGTATTTTTCTAATATGACTTGGTGAATAATTCCTGCTCCTGGTGCCCAAAAGCCGATACCATGCTTATTACTGGCTGTACGCAAAAAATCATAAACCTCTTGATTCTCAGTCACTGCTTGGGATAGATCCGAATCTGCCCCAATTCGAGCTTGAATTAAGTGATCACAGTGAACGGTACTGGGAACGGCAACTTTATCTAAACCAGCTTGCATAAACTGCAATAAAGCCATTTGGGCAGTGGCATCCTGCATTGCCACCCGATCAGGATTAAACATGGCATAACTTTGTCCACGCACCGGAGGCATTTTCCAACACTGAGCAAGATGAGCCCACAAAATCTTCTCAGTAAGACTCATAGGACGGCCGAGTGTTTTACGTCCTACCGAATAACTATCCGGTAGCGCGCTATACATTTTCTTTACTACTTGTTGTTCTAAATATTGCATGGTTATTCTCATAAATATTGCTACAGTTATATTAACCTGTCGACAAAACTCATGCCAGCCTCCGCTTCAGGAAAGACTACATATAGCCACATTTGCACAACTATGTCAGAGAGCAAAAAGAATAATCGCTTATTGCCGCCCAGTGTATGGGTGTTAAGTCTCTACTTTATTGAAGGCTTACCATTTTCGCTTGTCAACACCGTTTCAGTGGCACTCTTTAAGACACTCGCAATGAGTAATAGTCAAATCGGCCTATTTACTAGTCTGTTTTATATTCCCTGGGCAATGAAATTTCTCTGGGCGCCGATAATTGATTATTTTGCTACTCGGCGCAAATGGATAATTACCATGCAGGGAGTTTTGGCATTTCTAGTTAGTATCTTGGCATTATCCATTTTTTTCTTGCCATCCTTTCCACTTCTTTGCTTGTTATTTGGATTAATAGCTTTTGCTTCAGCTACTTATGACATAGCGTGTGATGGCTATTATTTGGACAGCCTAAATAAAGCCGAACAATCCATATATATAGGTTGGCGAAATACAGCTTATAAAATAGCTTGGCTCTTTGCGTCCGGATTTTTGGTTTATTTGGCTGGACTAATTGCTAAACAAAGTTGGGCCTTCCCAGTAAGCAGCAATTGCGCCGGCTGGGGGATCGCTTTCCTTGCGGCTGCTTTCCTATTTCTCTGCTTCGGAATTTTTCACGTTTACGCTTTGCCTACAGGGAAATTAGAGTTATTAACTGACCCATTATGTATCAACAACAATAAAAAGAGTAGCTCCCTTTTAGAGACTTTTCGCACTGCTTTTAGCTCTTTTTTTCAACAAGAACACATTCTACACATAATATTGTGGATTCTTTCATTTAGAGCAGGTGATGCCATGCTAATAAAAATGGCTCAACCATTTTTATTAGAATTGAAAGAAAAAGGTGGACTTGGCCTCTCCTTGCAAGAAGTTGGATTCATTTATGGTAGCTTAGGCATGGTTTGCCTATTGTTAGGCGGTCTTAGTGGCGGTTGGCTAGTTTTCAAATATGGTTTAAGAAAATGTCTTTTCCCAGCCGCGATCTTGCAAAGTCTAACCTTGCCTTTGTATTGGCTTTTAGCTCTTTCGAAACCAGATCTTTTCTATGTTGCTTTAGCTAATGGCTTTGAACAATTTGTTTATGGTTTAGCTACCGCCGCTTATACAAATTACCTTTTTACTATAGCGAAGAACAAATTTGTAGCAAGCCATTACGCAATAGCTACTGGATTTATGGCTGTTGGCATGATTTTACCTGGAACAATAAGCGGTTATCTAGTAGATACATTCGGTTATAAACACTTTTTTCTTTTCAGCTTTTTGCTTCTCTACCCGGAATAATGTTTACTTTAAAGTTACCTTTCAAACTTATGAAAACCGCTGAAGATTGAGGCAAATAATGGAATATCGAAAAATCGGAAAATGGGGAATCAAAGTAAGCGAGATTGGCTTAGGCAGTTGGCTGACTTATGGACAAAGTGTCAGTGAAGCTGAATCGCTAAAACAGATAGATTATGCCTTTAACAATGGTATTAACTTCTTTGATACTGCTAACGTTTACGGGTTAGGCAGCGCTGAGCAAACAGTGGGCAAAGCTTTGCACAATTTAAGGAGAGATTCTTATGTTTTAGCTACTAAAGTTTTCTTCCCAATGGGAGATGGTCCCAATGATCACGGTCTTTCTCGTAAACATATATTTGAACAATGTCATGCCAGTTTGCAGAGACTGCAGACAGATTATATAGATCTATATCAATGCCATCGCTACGATGCGAGTGTTTCTCTTTATGAAATTGTGCGCTCAATGGATGATTTAGCAAGACAGGGAAAAATTTTATATTGGGGCGTTAGTGAGTGGTCGGCAGAAAACATTCAAAATGCTTTTAAACTAGCGCAGGAAATTAATGCTTTGCCACCTATTTCTAATCAGCCAAGATACAACATGCTCAGCCGTGAAATAGAACATAGAGTCTTGCCAACCTGTCACCAACTTGGAATAGGACAATTGGTATTTTCACCATTAGCTCAAGGCGTTCTAACAAGCAAATATAAATTAGGACAGGCGCCACCGGAACATAGCCGAGCGGCAGATGGGAGCACGTCCGGTTTCATACATGATAAACTGACAGAAGAAAATTTGCTTATGGTCGAAGAGTTGAAGGCGCTCGCTAACGAATTACACCTATCCGTGCCTCAGCTGGCTTTGGCGTGGTGCTTGAGACTGCCTGAAATAACTAGCACCATAATTGGTGCCACCTCGATTGCTCATATTGAGGACAATCGAAAAGCAAGCGGCGTTAAAATACCTGATGAAATTCTGACAAAAATAGACCAGCTGTTAAAAGGCAAAGTAGCCAGCCATGGCTAAACTGTCCCAGGCTAGCTCGTTTGTTTTTTTTGGTGTCTGAAGAATCTTCCCTGAGAATGTTCTGCTTCAGTTATTTTCAAACAAGCATATTCGACTAGCTCCTCGGGGGATAATTTAGGATCGAGACAAATAGCATTTTGGGGCTCTTCCAGAGTATCAAACTGACTGCGCAATAATTCAGGATTCATAAATTCGTGCTTCCTTTTAATTACTCTTTCGGATATCAATTCATAATCACCTTTCAGGTACAGCACATAACTTTGCTTTACCTTCGCTAATATTAATTTCCGGTAGTCATTCTTTAAAGCCGAACAGGCTATAACCACATTTTCCTCGCTTTCTACAAACCCGCATACCAATGCGGCAAGAGTTTGCAGCCATAGATTACGATCCTCGTCTGTTAAAGGCAGGCCCCTTTTCATTTTTGCTTTACTAGCCAATGAATGATATTGATCGGCATCTATAAATATAAAGTCCAACCTTTTGGCTAGCTTTGCCCCTATTAGACTTTTTCCCGAACCACTAACCCCCATGATTAATAAAACAATAGATTGGGAAGACAAGTATTTATCCTCAGGATATAAATAAGAGACTCAAATCAAGTAGGGAAAAATTTTGTTGCGCCAAACCATTAGCATTTTTTTTAGCCTATCATTAAGTTTGTCATTGATTCAACTCACTTGCTCAGCCCAAAATGATGATTCGATGACCACTAAAGCTTCTAATACCAATACATCTAATAGTTTATCGAACAATTCAAGCGTAAAATCTACCGGTCGACCATTGATGTTGTATGGTCGTATTGAGCAACTGGCCGGCGGCACAGGCGCTCAATTTCCGGTACTGAAAGAACAAACAGCTCAGCTAGATAAACGTCAATTACCAAAAACTGTTCAAAAGGGCCAAGCTAGCGCTTTTTCAGGTTCTGTGGTGCGCTCATTCCCCGAACAATTTGGCGGCACATGGGGAGGACATTTGAAAATATGGACTTCACAAATGGATGCGATTTGTTGGCAACTTGATTCTGACGAAGCAAATCATACCCGGCAACTGATGGTTCCAGGAAGAGAGGGCACTGTAAATTTTTACTTTAATCAAGGCCCGGGCGGCAAAATAAATCTTGAACCCGCCCAAGTAATTTTTATGGTACCCATGAAAGACACCAACATGCAGCAAGAATTAAATACTATTATAGGCGCAGACGGCTCAGGCCAAAAGGGCGGGTTAAACTTGCCCGGAATGGATTCCAGGCAAATGGCTAGTGTAATGCAACAAATGGCCAATACAATGACTGTACCTATTATGGTCAGCTTCGGCAATATCGATCGTCCTGATATCAAAGGAGTTTCCGGCAATCAAATAAGAGCTAATCTTTTAAGCAATACCATCAGACAATTAAGTCCCTCTGTTTTAGAGGAACAGATAGTGTGCCAAGAAACTCAACGTAATAATAAGACCGGTAAAGTTCGCCAAGAATATTCAGAAACAGTGGTGAGATTTACAAGCCAAAATGCTAATACTCTTTACGTACAAGCAGCTGCTGTAAACTACACTTTAAATCGTCAATTTGAGCGGAAACTTATTTTGTACGGCACTGTGCAGAAAGGGCAAGTTATGGCAGACCCCAGTACTTCACTTGGCGGCTTGATGCCAGGTAATAGCCAATTGCTGCCACAATTACCAGATGGTCGAAATTCATTGCAAAATTTACTGCCACGCTAATAAGTACTATAAATGGGCCAACAATAAGGATAAAATATAGATTAGTGGAAGATAAGCCACCTAGATTCTGTCGCAATAAGAATGCGAAGCACAGATAGCGATGGAGTGGTAGTAAGCGATAGGCGGCGTAAGCGAAACAATTATGGAATTAAAAGAACTCGAAGAAATTGTCGAGAATATGGTTCTACAGCTTAGCTACCCTGGTCTAGATGCGCGTTCTTTAAATATTGCGCTACCAATGGCAGCAACTGAAGCGCCAACGATTCTCTATGTTCAGGCGCTGGGTAGCGAAAGTGTCAATGTAAGATTAATAGCCTTACGCTGGTTTCAAAATAGAGTGGGAGCTGCCAAACATCACGTCAAAGCAATTGCTAGCCTATTAGAAAATACAGACTCTTGGATACGCAAAGAAGCAATCAAAGCAATTGAAATAACCAAATTGTCTGATGCAAAAGTAATTTTGAAAATTTGCGAATTGCTTAAAGATGATGACCAAATTGTAAGGGTGGCAGCGGCAAAAGCTTTGGGTAATTTAGCGAAAGAAATGCCTAATGCAAATGAACGGAAAAGTAAATCAACTGACATGGATACCTTAGCAGAAACGATTATAAACTGCCTAAAAGAGGCGGCTGATGACCCAGTACAAGAAGTGCGTCACAAAGCAATAAAAGCTCTCAGAAAAATTGGTGCTTTCAGTACTTCTTAGCTTCTGTATCTTTTTTAATTTGGGCTAGTTGGTCAGCAAATTTACTATTTGTTAGCTCAACCCAGAAGTCATGCTCAAAATATTGTTCCAAATAGTTCAAGTTATATTTGGCGGCTTTGATAAAAGCCTTCAATTGTTTGTTTAGTTTAATATTGATTTGCTTCAACTTAAGACAATCAGCTTTATTTAGGAAATTGCGCTTTTTTTTTAAAGCTGCCATCAGAGTGTAAAGAAAGAAGCTCTCAAGCTCCGCACAAAGAGCTAATTCCTCTTGAATTGCTTTTTCCGCCACGGTAAGGCGCTTATTGTATAGAACATATAGTGCTTTACTAAGCTGATTAATTACTACCGTAAGCGACTGGATACTTTTCAGGTAAGTCAAACTAAGACTATTAGCCATATCAGTATTTACTGAATCTTTAATCATATTTGTTCTGCCTGCGTTATTACTGAAATAGCATAAATTAAAAAGCCGCTTAGGCATACGCTTTAAGCGGCTTTTATAAATTGCTTAGGAGTCTATTGTAAGACTATGAGACAACTGTACTCAGTGATTCCGAGGTTTCCACAGTACTTACGCTGAAATTCTGTCCTTGAGTCCTGCGAAAGTTATCAAGATAACGTCTTAAGGCCTCACGTATTAAATCAGAACGAGTTCTGTGCTCGCATTTGGCTATAAAATCCACTTGCTCGAGCATAGCAGGCGGCAAAGCAATCAGTACCTTTTTGGGCATATGGCAAATCCTCTCATTTAGTAGCACACCAGGTGTAATCATCAGACTCTCAGCGGGGTAAGAACTGAGAGCCTCGTACCTAACCGTTTCATCTTCAACGGATAACCGAGGAGGGTGTTGTCGCAAAAAATCAACCACCTTCAATGAGAGAATACTTTACACACCTGGAGCAATATCGTAAAGGTCTAAAAGGGGCATAAAGGAGAATTTGATCAAAAAGCACATAAAAGCTTTTTACGAATTTGATAAAGCCAGTATTGCTGCCAGTTTTAGGCAATCAAGCGAATTAGGGTAAAATTTTCATATAGATGACATAATCACTTAAAGACATATCACCCTCTTGTATTTCATTCAAAGTGTGCTACTAAATACGCATGAATAGCGGATTACAATAATACGTGAAGATTTTGTTGTATACCTATAGGAAAATATTTGATTTTTTTTGGCGACCTTATATAATCTCACCTTCTGAAAACCTCACGGGCATCGCATTTGGTGCCAGATGGTGGTTGTAGAAACCCATATTTAACTTCTGAACAAGGACACAAGATTTAGGCAGAGCAATGATAGTTGCTAGTTGGAACGTCAATTCGATAACAGTTAGGCAAGAGGCTGTACTTAAGTGGCTTGAAACTGCAAAGCCAGATGTGCTTTGCTTGCAAGAGACTAAAGTTATTAATGATAAGTTTCCAGCCGCAGCTTTCCAGCAAAGAGGGTATTACTGTGATTTTGTCGGACAACCCTCTTATAACGGGGTTGCCATCCTATCAAAAACACCATTGCTCAATGTTGAAAAGTATATAGAAAATACAGGCGATGAGAGTGCTAAACGTTTTATTAAAGGTGAAATCGGCAATTCTATAATAATCAATACTTATGTTCCAAATGGCCAAACAGTTGGTTCAGACAAATTTTCTTACAAGTTAAGTTTTTTAGAAGCAGTTAAAACATATTTATCGACAAAATATCAACCGACTGAGCACATTATTTGGTGTGGAGATTTTAACATCGCTCCTGCTGGTATTGACACTTACGATGCCGGACTAACCGACGGTCTCATTATGTGCAGCGATAGCGAACGTCATTTGCTCTCTGAGTTGAATAATTGGGGCCTAATCGATACTTTTCGTATGCTTAATCAGGAAGCCGAACATTATTCATGGTGGGACTATAGAGAGGGTGCCTTTCGCAGAAATCTGGGTTATCGGATTGATCATGTCTGGGCTAGCCAGCCTTTAGCCAAGATATGCACCAAGGCTTTCATCGATAAGGAGCCCCGAAAATGGGATCGCCCATCAGACCATGTTCCAGTTTTAGCAGAATTCAAAATTTGAAAAAGAGGCTTTTAACAGAATTATTTTACATACATTTTCATTGAGGATATTTATTGATGCATTCTTTTGCCGCTTCAGTATGTCCAAAATTTAAGCCGCAGAAGACTGATCGCTTATTATTTATGGTCAATCATTAGATTGAAGTATTTCGCGAAAAAGTTTTTGATGTAGTAGAACTATCTATCAATAAGAAAAAAGAATGCTAGCTTTATCAATTTCATCGAGACCGGGATATCCTTCGGACATAATCAAATCAGCGACTTCACCAGTCCTGCGAAAATATTTATCACTCGGTTTCTCTCCAGTAATTTTGCGAGTTAAATCTTGGCATAAAATATCAGCGGACGCTTGCAAAACTTTATTACCACTGTTGTTTGCCCAGATTGCTGTCACTAATATAACGACAATATCCTGAACACTTTGCGACAGGTCAGCAATACGACATTGTCTATCTGCAAGTTTCAGTTGGTGTTTAACCATATTCTCACTTAACTCAAAAGGGGCTTCCCCTAGCATCGCTAAAGCAAAGTCTACGTGCTCTTGTAAAATAGGATTCAGTCCAGCTAATTTCTGTTTATCCGCCGGCGCCAATGCTTTACCCATATACCAGAATGCATAGGGTATTAACTGATTTCGTAATGCCCAACCATGCAAAGGATTAAAAGGATTCAGCCGTTTTATTTTGTGCTTCTCTAAAGCTTTACCGATTGGTTCAAAATATTTAACGCCGTGGGCTTTGGCCAATGATTTAAAAAATGCCATGCCAAGCATTTCTCCTTCACCTTCATAGATGCAAGGGGCCAGAAATTCGTGCACATTATCCCCAAACAAATGACCTTGTAAAAACGATCTACCGCCATGGGTTTTCATAAAATATTCTATTGCTACTTGCTTCTGTCCTTCACTTCCAAAGATTTTGGCGATGATACATTCAAGTTCACCGCGATAGCCTTTATCGAGTAGCCATGAACCCCAGGCAACCAAAGCTTCTGACCCGGCAATTAAGCTGGCTGTCTGAGCCACTCGACGCTTAACTAACTCTCTTCGATCAATTGTTTGTCCATACGTTTGCCTAAAATGTATCCAAGGCATAAGATTGCCAAGCATGACTTTCATTACTGCCGCAGAAGCTGAACACAAGGCAAGACGGCCTAAGTTTAAGCCATGGTAAGCAATTGTCAGACCATCTCCTACTGGAGGCACTAATAAATTTTCCTTTGGCACTCTGAAATTTTTGAACTTGAGCCCGTGATTGTATAGACGTTTAACAGCGTGCAAACCATAACGAACAACTTGAAAATTTTCATTTTCTTGAGCAGGTAATTCAGCGATGAATACTGCCGGTTTATTATCAATCAAGCAGACCAAACCAATTGTGCGACCAGGTAAAGCATTAGTAATAAAAAGTTTCTCGCCGTTTATTTCATAATGATCATCCACCAAAGTAGCGGTCGTTTTTAATGCTGTTAAGTCTGACCCAGCTCCCGGCTCAGTAAGAGCAAAAGCAGAAAGCATCTCACCACTAGCTAGCTTTGGCAAATAACGACGCTTTTGCTCCTCATTACCAAAAGAGTTAAGAGGATCTACAGCTCCTATGCAGCCATGAACAGAGGCTAGAGCAGCATACATCGGTTCAATTAGGGCTACTTTGGAAAGAAAAGTCATGAACTGCCGAATATTGAGACCTTGTCCGCCGTATTCTTTGCTGATAAAGGCGCCCCAATATCCTGCTTTGGCCAAGTCATCAATTACAGTCTGGGAAACTTTGCCATTCTCATCATAGAGAGTACCTCTAGACTTATGCTCTTTTAAAAGTGCCAAAGAATTTTTTATTACAGGTACATCCAGGGCGTTTTCTTCCAATTTAGGAGTATTAAATAATTCCAGCGGAGTTACATTTTCCCAAATTGCTCGATGTATCGGACTATTGACAGTCTTATATTCCGGAGAAAACAAGGCTTCAACTTGATCATCAGCTCGATCTACAACCCCGGTTCGTTTTGCTTCTTCTTCTGTTTTACCGCCCATACGCAAAGCTTCTTCGGCAAAACTGGTTGAACGCTCTAAATCTTTAATTTCAGTCACTTTTCAATGCCCTTATATCAACTAATTAAATCCTACAGATACATTAACTACTTACCACGTTTAAACTTACAAAGCGGTTTTAATGAAATATTCGCACAGATGGATCCTTTTTTAAATCGAATGCTATCTGGAATTCTTCACCCTCAAGCATACTCAATAACTTATTTCCGACCAATTCACGCCGCCAGCCTTTAAGAATAGCCTGGTCAATCTCTTCATGACAATGACGCTTAAAATTAGTTATGAGCTTTTGTATCTCATTACGAGTAGCTAAAAGCTCCGGTGCAATCTTAAGCTCATAAGCCTCGATTTTAAGCATTGCATACAATGTGTCGCCCGCTAAAGCATCATTTTCAGAAACTAACAGTGAAACCGGCCAATTGGGCCAATCACTCTCAGGAGAACACACAGCTTTTTCGATCGTAGAAATGATTTTTTTCCCATAACGCCTAGCTTGTTCTAAATTGACTCCCCTCATCTCTTCAAAAGTTTTTATGTTACCAGGTAATTTTTTGCTCAATTCCAATATAGTATTGTCTGAAAGTATTGTTTTTAGTGGCCTATTTGTTTGCTCGGCTTCTTCTAAACGCAAGTCACAGAGTGCATTTAGAACGGCCAGCTTTTGTCGCGATAATCCCCTTGCACCTTTTATCCTTGTGAATGCATAGTCTTTTGCTTCGCAAGATACTTCGCGGGTAAAGTAAGATTTGCATTCATCTAACACCCATTCTAATCGCTTATGTTCTTCAAGCGATTGCATTAATCTGTCTGCTAATGAAAGCAAATGACAAACGTCTTCAAAAGCATACTCAAGTTGCAGTACTGATAACGGACGAAACAACCAGTCAGTGAAACTCTCACTCTTGTTGATTTGAATGCCAAGAATTTGGTCCAGTAATTTTTTATATCCTATCGGATATCCAAAACCTAGAAAACCAGCAGCAACCTGAGTGTCGAAAATATTCGAGGGCACCAAATTGCTTGATTGCCTAATAATATTCAAATCTTCTTTAGCAGCATGCAAGATTTTTGTGATTTGCTTATCTGCTACTTTGTGCCATAAATCATTCAATTCTAGTTTGGCCAGTGGATCAATAATGTAAACCCCTTTGTCGGTTGCTATTTGCAACAAAGCTAAAACCGGTTTGAATGTTTTTTCCGGAATAAATTCAAGATCGAGAGCAAAACGTCCCAGGCTATCAATTTCCTTACAAATTGCCGCTAAATCTTCTTGACTAACTATGGGTGTCATTGAATCCATGATGTAATAATTTTAGAGCGAAACCACTGCAAACTCCCCTTTTTTCCCATAATTATTGCTAGTGGATGGACGTATGAGTCGTGCGCATAATGCAATCGATCTTTCTCTGGACTGCCCACTTCAAGTCCAGCCGCCAAAGCTATGGCTACCGGACCCGCCGTATCCCAGACTTTTAGGCGACCTGCTAAATGTAATAGCACGTCAGCTTCATCCTCCAAAATTCGGCTCAACTTATAACCGATACCGCCGGCTTGAATCATGTCTATATCGGGTACCTTTTCCAGCCAGGGGTTATTTTTTTTATCTCTGCGCCCTAATATTACTCTTATTGATTTATTCTCCAAAGGTAAAATGGGTGGAATAGAATCGGTCTTTCCGCCACGCTCTACTCGCCAAGACCCAAGCCCTGGGCCACCATGATAGAGCGTGCCGAAGGCAGGATTGTAAATCCAGCCATACACCGGTTCTCTAGCCCGAAGCAAACCAATCATAATGGAATATTGTGGATCATTAGCTAGATAATGATAAGTGCCATCAATGGGATCAATCAACCATGTGTACTCGCTGTTAAGTAAAAATGTCTCTGGTAAAGCCTCTTCAGATATGATCATATGCTGAGCAAAACGATTTTGCAGCCTGTCTACTAGGAATTTCGAAATTTTTTCATCTGCCGTTGCTATAGATGAGTATTTATCAGGGCTTTGCGTTTCATCCGCACAGCTATAGTGTGGCTGCAAAAGCACCGCTAAATCACCAGCCTCACTTAGCAAATCTTGCAGGAAATAGATATCATTTTGAGAAATAATTTGTTGCGCCATTAAGGTCTATGCGATCCAAACCACAGCAGGGAATCATTAATGCACGCCATTATTATGAAGTGCTCCGCTACGCATTGCCTCACTATACAACCTAGCACCAAAATTTGTAGCCATTTTATCGTCTAATAAATCAGCCACATAAGCAGCATTCCAAACCAACTCGTCCATCTCTTCCTGGCTCAATCCTAGTGTTGGTCTTTGTGAAACAACCAAAACCAGATCATGGTAAACAGAAAGCGCACAAGAACTAAGATCACTGTTAAGTTCTAACAGATAACGGTAGAATTTTTCTTTATTATTTTCCGGAATATAAACCAATGGACTAGATATACGCAAAATAGTGCGCAATTCTTCATTACCTTCTTGCACAATGATATAAACTTCCGCACTGCCCTCTTTGATCCACCAGCCAAATTCGCCAGCCGAAGGCAATTTGAACTGATTGGGGTCCAAACCACGATGCCTAAAATAAGTTTCCACCATGTGCACAGCTTCATTGAGTGTGCCATTGCTAATCTTGTGATGTCCAAATAACATTGATTAAAATCGAATAGCCCTTACTAATACGGCTATCAGTATACTGGAAGCGAACTGAATCTGCCCACCATCTATAGTGAATAAATCTGCGCCAGCAAAAAAATTTCAATGCTTAATATAGTTAATACAAGAACGGCTCTAATATAATTTTGCCTAGTATAATGCTGACAAATAAGCCATATTCCCGAGTGGCGCAGTGGTAGCGCAGGTGACTGTTAATCACTTGGTCGTAGGTTCGAATCCTACCTCGGGAGCCATTTTTATAAAGCGGCAAAATATTTTGCGACAAAAGCCACCGGTGCGTCTTGTCACAAATATTTCTGATTTAAGCCATCTATGCTAATAAATAAAATTCAATTATTTCTGTCACTTTACTGACAAGCCAATATAATCTCTAAAGAAAGGATTAAAATTCTTACTCAGTTCGAAATCAATCAAAATATCTATTTTCAATAAAGCTCTTCAAGGCAAGGCCTGTTGTTAATTACTTACGATTATTGCTATTGGCATAAAAGCAGGCGAGTAATTGTCAAGACATATGCACTAGACTGAGCGCAGCAAAAAATCACTCCTTAGTGGAGCACAAATCACTAAATAGCCAAGCAAAGCTACCTCCAGTAAGTGAGGTCAGTCTTCTGCATAATGTGGCAAGATGTAGTTGAGCGAGATTCTACGAGAGCATAAAATGCAGAGGAATCCGGTTCTATGGGTCTGTAGTTGGCACTTAAGATAGGACACGAAAACATGGCACACGTTTTAGCAGGCAGTCATCACAATGTTCGTTCAGCGCAAATGAGTACAAAAAGCCTTATCAATCAAGCAATAACACATTCCATGATCAAAGCTGATGATGCTTTGAAAAAGGAACACTATAAGGACGCCCACAAATTCTATAGATATGCTTTGAGATTATCTGAAATGCAATTTGGCGACCAGGATTCAGTAGTAAGAAACTTACGCTTGCTAATCAAGGGGATAGATGATTTTCTTAGTCAGAAGCCAAAAATACCACAAATGGCCGCCGAAGTGGGCTGGCAAAGAATAACTGAGTAATTATCAATGCCTCACCCTACCCACCCGGCACGCACTGCCTTCAAAGCCGCCTGAGTACGGTCATTTACCGCTAACTTTTCAAAGATATGTCTGACATGAGTTTTCACAGTATCTAAACTTACAACCAATCTTTCGGCAATCTCTTGATTGCTTAAACCATCAACAATTAAACGCAACACCTCATGCTCACGACCGGACAGCACCTCATAAGGAATATGTTGCACAAGATTAGTCTGTCCTGATTGCCCAGCTGGACCAATACAGCGAGCTACTAACACCCGAGCTATAGCCGGGTGCAGCCAAACTCCACCGTCAGCAACTGTCTTAATGGCAATGTGCAATTGGGAATTCGAGGCTTCCTTTAAACAATATCCATCTGCCCCCGCAGCAAAAGCAGCCAGAATTTGATCTGACGATTCGCGCGAGGTAAAAACCAGTATCTTAATTTGAGGCGCTGCACTTTTGACCCTGCGACTGAGTTCAATACCATCGATTGAAGGTAAACCAATATCCATTAAAATAACGTCAGGATTGGAAGCAAGAATGTCTCTATAAGCTAGCTTACCATCAGCTGCTTCACCGACTAACTTAAAATCGGAATTGGATTCTATAACAGCTCTAATACCAAAGCGAGTTACTTCGTGATCTTCAGCAATGAAAACTGTAACCAGGGATTTTGAGTGCGTCAATTGATCGTCTTTTCTGCCTTCATCGTGATTTTGCATTTTCTTACCTTGCTTGGTTTAGCTTTTTATAACGCTTTCACTGTTACTGTCCAACTAAAAATCTAATACAGTCAAATTAAACAATATTAGCACCCACTAGCTCGTCGACAGCTCTATAAATTGGAAAATCGAGAATGAATGTTGATCCAGTTGGTTGATTAGGACTGTACTGAATAGTGCCCTGATGGGTGCGCATAATTTGATTGCAAAGAAATAATCCTAAACCCGAGCTGGCTGATTGTAAGTTACCAATTCTCCCTCGTCCGAACGGCTTAAATAATTCGTTTTCAACCTCAGCCGGAACACCAGAACCATTGTCCTTGACAAAAAGCTTCACTCTTTCACTGTTATTTTGTCCCTCGATTACTATCTTGCTTCCCGCCGGCGAGTACTTGAGCGCATTACTCAGCAAGTTGTTTAACAAATAACTTATCGCTTGAATATCGGCTAAGACAGGCTTCAAATCGCCGTTCTTTAATTCACAAACTATAACCTGATTATTTAGTTGGGCTGTTGCTATCCATTCTTTCAAACAGCTTTCAATTATTGGTACAAGATCTTGTTCTTTAAGAAGCAGGACCTCTTCGCCTCTTGTGTAGCTAAATAACTGCAATAAGTTCTTAAGGATATGCAAGCAGTTATCATTAGCTCTACTTAGAGTTTTAATGGCATCTTCTTGATGCTCATTTAAAGGACCAAAATTATTATTCAGCAATAACTGATAAATACGCTGTGAGCCGAGCACCGGATTCTTCAAATCATGCGCAATTATGCCCATAACCGCATCACGCTGCCTAGACAATTCATATCGATCAGTTATGTCTTCTAACATAATAATGCCACCAGTAAATTGACGGTGCTCATTTATAATAGGCCAGACAGAAAGGTTAGCAACACTTAGCTTATTAGTAACTCTATCTGGAAATTCTAAAAATTGTTCGTTGACTGCATATGAGTTTCCCTGGACAAGGGTATCAATGAGTTCTTTTCTTGGTATACCTAGAAATATGTCAAACAAACTTTTGCCCTTGAGAGTGTCCGCTGGCACGGCAAATTTAATGAAGAAAGCAGCATTAGCCTCAGTAATAATAAAATCTGGATCAAAACGAATTATTGAGCCCGGCGCGTGCAAAAATACCTGTCTGGCTATGTGCTGAGCAGCAAGCTCAAGTCGTTTGCGCTCTATGGCATACTTCAAGCAACGAATTATTGAGTCACCGCTCACTATGCCCTTTACTAAATAGTCTTGCGCTCCTATGCGCACAAGATCATAAGCCAATTGGCTGTCATTTAATCCTGAAAGGACCACTATGGGTATGTCAGGAAAAGATGTTCTTATGGCGGCACAGGTGTCAATACCTTTACTGTCTGGCAAAGTTAATTCTAGTAACACCGCGCCGTATAACTTATTCCAGAGAGCTTCCTTAGCCTCGCTCAAGCAGGAAGCACGCCGCAAGACAAACTGACCCTCGCCAAGGTTCATCATTACATCAGCCACAAAAGCAGCATCAGCGTCATTGTCTTCGACAATCAATACATGGATTTGATCCATACTAACGAATTATGCCCACCCTTAATAGCCAAATACAGGTCTCCTCCTTAACTTATACCACTATGGCAAAGCATCTATACCGTTAACAAATTTCTGTACGACCGTACACAACTCTAAGAATATGGCTGATAATTAAACATTATGAATTACAATTAGCTAGAGTCCAAATTATTTAACGACCAGTACTAACCAATTATTCAGCTAACCCTCATGCCTGCACAAGAAACCGAAATAACAACCAATAAGAATTTAAAATTGAGGGTCAAGGATGGTCACCCCAGACCAGTAAAAATAGCCCTGGTGAGTTGTGGCTTAGGTCATATTAGACGGGGAGTAGAAGTTTCAACTGCACGTTGGTACGAAGCACTAAAGCACAATCAAGCGGTAGATGTGAGATTGTTTGCAGGTGGTGAGTATCCCGAAGCAAAAAAAATAGACAATATTCCTCGTGACTTATTACTGAAAACGATTTTAAACCCGATCGCTTATGTGAATGGACGCCGTACCTGGGAATTTTGTTATGGGTTGGAACAAATCACTTTTGCGGCTGGCTTTGGTTCCACGCTGTTATCATGGCAACCTGATATAGTCTGGACTAAGGAAACGCCTTTTGCGCATGTTTTGGCTTTTACTAGACCATTCTTCAACCTAAAATATAAACTGATCTTTTCTAATGGCTGTGGCTTCGAACCTGCTACTTATGCCCACTTTGACTATATACAGCATTTGCACACAGAGTCCTTTGCTAAAGCAACGCAATTTGGCATATCGCCAACTAAAATGACAGTCCTTCCAAATTTAGTGCCAAAGCCCAAGATCAGCAAAACAAAACAAGAAAGTCGTGATTATTTTGGTTATCAAAATGACGATTGGGTAATTTCCTGTGCGGCTGCCTGGAATTGCTATCACAAACGCATAGATTATCTGATTGAAGAAGTGGCCAAAATAAATGATGATAAGGTGAAGCTCCTTCTTTGTGGGCAACCAGAAACCGACACAATTTATTTAAAACAAATGGCGGAAAAACTTTTACCTAATCGAGTTCAGTGGCACACTTTACCTGCTGATCAAGTACCTATAGCACTGTTAGCCTCCGACATTTTTGTTCTGCCCAGTCTAGAAGAATTGTTCGGTGGTGTTGTGATCGAAGCTATGATGCTGGGTTTGCCTGTGATTAGCCACCAAACATCTGCTAACCGCCAATTTACCGGCTTAGATATTCCTTCCTATGATCTATCAAAACCCGATAATTTATCTCAATACCTAATAACTGCTAAAAACTCTTCACCAGAGAGACAAAAATTAGAAAACATAGCAAATACCATTCAAAGTATTTATAGCGAAGAAGCACTCTGTCAGCAATTTGTCACTATGGCTTTAGCAGCCGCCTGTCAATAACGATAGAGTATAAATACCATCAAAAGAAGAATTATAATCAGAACGGTAACTAAGGCTGTTAGTAAAAGCTTATTGTCGCTTAAGACCTTTTGTATGGAACTAATTTTTGACTGCGAATCTGACTGAGAAGAATTGGGATCTATTTTTGACAGGCCCCGTACAGTTGCCGATTCAGCAACCACCAGATTCTTTGTTGCTTCTTGCCTATATAAGCCATGATCCGCCGCTGCTTTTGAAAATGGCGCACCACCCATGAGAACATAAGTTTCAACCAAAGCATGAAACATTTCTTCCATAGATTGAAAGCGATTGTCTGGTTTTTTCTCTAGAGCCTTAAATACCAGTGCCTCCAATTGAGGAGAAACTTCAATTCCTAAAGAAGAGAATGTAGCTGGTTTTGTAGCTACATGCATTTGCATAGTATCAACAATGGTATTACCTACCAATGGCGGAATGCCCACCAAAGCCTCATAAAACATAGTGCCCATAGAATAAATATCCGAACGCTCATCAAGGGCCTGTCCTAAGCACTGTTCCGGACTCATATAAATTGGACTGCCAAATACTTCGCCTGTTTGAGTCAAATTTTGGGGAAATTTCCCCGATGCTGGAGTTAACTTGGCTATTCCGAAATCTAACACTTTAACAATGTCAGTGTTACCTTCATCTTGTACTAACATGATATTGCTCGACTTCAAATCTCTATGAATTACCCCTTTTCTATGGGCATGGGAAAGCGCATCACAAGCTTGCAAAAATAATTTCACTGCTCTAAATTGCTCAATTCGCTGTTCTCGCTTAATGAGCTCCGCTAGACTTTCACCAACCAGAAAATCCATAACCAAATATGGTTGTCCGGTAGGAGCTATGCCAAAATCGTGAACAGCTATAATGTTTGGATGCTCGAGACAACTAGCTGCCTCAGCTTCGCGTTGAAATCGCTTTTTACTAGTTTGATCGTACATAAGCTGAGACAAAAGCATTTTAATCGCTCGCACTTTATCCATGAGCAAGTGCCGAGCCTCATAAACAATACTCATGCCACCGCGGCCTACCTCAGACAAAATCTCATAGCGGTCCGCTAGTATTGTACCTATTGGTGATTCCAATCTATTACCTGCATAGCTCAAAGGCTCAGGCTCGAGAAGAGTGCGATCTTGAGGACAAAGTTCCTCCGTTGCTCCGTAAATGTGTCGACATTTGGGACAGTATCTTCTTCTCGCAACAACTGATTTATTTAGTTCGCTCACAATAAAACTCTTTTGGATTACATTATTCGAGTTACTTTAGATAAAAATCTAACGATTGTATAACTATAATACCAAAAGCTACACTTTGCCGCTATAACATTATTGGCCGTTGATATCCAGATTTTTTGCTAAAAGTTAAGGCTTTGTCTTAACCGAAAGCTTGTCGACAAATTCGATGGTATTACCAGCAGGATCACTTACATATACTGATCTAGTACCATCGCGATGCTCTTTTAAAACACCAAAATCGGCGGCATTTTCCACATTAAAAGCTAAATGCGTAGGATGCTGACTGGCTAAAACTAACGCTAAGTGAATATTAGCAAATCTGATATATGCCCAGCTTTGATCTTGATATTCCACATCACAATTAAAATGTTCTTCGTACCAAGAAATAGCTTTACTGATATCAGTAACCTGTATAGCAATATGGTCTATGGCATCTAAAGAACCAGCTTCGCGGCTTTCTTTCATTTGTTCACTCCTATCTTGCTATGCGTATTCTTCATTCATCTGTCGCCAAGCGGCTAAAGCTTTTATTCTTGCCTGAGCGTGATCAACAATAGGATGGGGATAATCTTGCCCTAATTTTATCTTTGTTTTCTTCAAAATTTGTTTATCAGCTAACCAAGGCGCATGAATATACTCAATTGGCAATTCCTTTAACTCTGGAACAAAGCGCTTTATATATGCTCCGTCCGGATCAAATTTCTTTCCCTGGCTTATCGGATTAAATACGCGAAAATATGGTATTGCGTCAGCACCGCATCCGGCTGACCATTGCCAACCTAAGGTATTGTTGGCCAAATCAGCATCTACTAAAGTATCCCAAAACCATTTTGCCCCGTATTGCCAAGGAATCAATAAATCCTTCACCAAAAAAGAGCCACAATCATTCGCACCCTGTTATGCATCCACCCCGTTTGCCAAAGCTCTCTCATACCAGCATCTACTATTGGATAACCCGTTTGACCCTTTCGCCAAATTTGCATCATTCTTTCATTAAATTGAGAAGGGAACTGATCGTATTGAGTACGCAAAGCTTTCTCGGTCATATGGGGAAAGTGAAATAAGAGATAATAGGCAAATTCCCTCCATACTATCTCTTTCAAATAAATTTCAGCACTGTTGGTAAAACTATCATCTTGGTGTTTTTGCTTAGCTTGTTGCACAGAATGATAGATCTGTTTTGGACTTAATTGACCTAAGTGCAAATAAGGAGATAAATAAGAAACCTGCCTTTGGTCAGGACGATTACGCCCATTAGCATAATTAGCCAAATCTTTCTTGACAAAGTGTTTAAGCTGTTTTCCGGCAGCCCGGCTGCCGGCTGGCCAGCATTCAATTATATTGCCAGCCCAATTTCTCTTTGGCATCAAATTCAACTGATCAATCATCAAACCATTGGGCCAAATTTTTGGACTCAATAAACTTGACAGAGATCTTTGGGGGGCTTCTGCTTCACCACGATTCAAACAAGCACGCCTGAACGCTGTATATACTTGGTACGGTTTTTCGTTCTTTTGCATAATTTCCCAAGGCTCATACAATAACGAACCATTAAAGCTAGCGACGTTTATTCCTGCTTTAGCCTTCAATACATCTCTAATCACTTTATCTCTTGCCATAATTTGAGGCTCATAGCGCCTGTTCCAAAAAATGCCCACGGAGCTAGTCTCCTTTATCAGAGTGGTAAGCTCACTCAGCGTGCTCCCCTGTCTAATTATTAGTCTTGACCCCAGCTGTTCCAACTCTTCATTGAAAGCCAGAAGAGATTGATGTAGCCAAACTTGGCTGGCTGCCCCCGGTGACCAAGGATATTCTTCTTGCGGCGACCAAATATAAAGGGGAATCAAAGGCAGACCCGTGGCAACTGCAGCTAAAAGAGCAGGATTATCTTCCAGACGCAAATCTTGTCTGAACCATACAATTACGGGTCCTGAACCAAGATACTGATCGAATTCGCTTCTATGTGAACTATTCACAAAATCCACTAAACTTAAGTAGTTAAAATAGTACAGTGAATTGATGAAATAAACAAAGAAGATTCTGGTGATATACCTAGCGAATCTTAGTAATCATGTCACCTTTTTCAATTCTGCCTGATTCTTTTAAAAATAAGATGGCGCTTTGATCCGTGTGGCTACCTAAGGCTAAATTGGCTAAACTCTTACCTTTGGTTATGCCAAGAGAATTAGCAACATTAGAATTAACCATGTTTGCTCTTGCTAATTTTACTAAAGCCGGAAAATTAACTTGATGTGTATCAACTTGTACTTCTTTTGCCGTAACTCTGAAAAATCTAAATGCACAAGGATAAATATCCAGACTAGGTGAAGAAATATACCAAATATTATTTTGGCATTGTATTTTGCTCAAATGAGTATGTCCATTGAGAGAAATTATATAGCCAGAAGATTTTTCCAGAATCTCACGTACCGAACCTGCTTGTGGGAACATTTGACTATTATCACTTTCAAAAGCAACTGGTGGCAAAATGGGATGATGACTAACAATCACGTTTATTGCCCCTGCATTTTGCATCATGTCTTGCCGCAGCCAATCCAGCTGAACATCATCAATATACCCTCTATTTGTATTGGCTTGACTTGTATCAAGCCCAATCAAATGAAGTCCTGACAAAGGATCACAAGACCAATAAGGTACATTGTTATTGAGCCCGCGCCCTTTCCAATCGCGACCAAACGTTCTCATTTTGTTCTCTTGCACATTGCCAGATACGTCTGTTTCACCTAATACGAAATACCAGGAGCAATCAAGGTTTTGCGCAATATCAAGAAATAATTGCCAATGAGTTTCTTCCTCACCTATTCCCTGCACTTGATCACCGCCAAAAATAACGAAATCCGGCTTCAAGGCATTGATTTGCTTAATTGCCTCTTGAAGAAACAACTGACTTTCCTGTAAAAGCATAAAATTGTCACCCACGCCAGAAGTCAGATGACAATCACTAATAAAGGCAAATGTAAAAGGCTCAAAATGACTCACATCAGAGCTACTGCTAGAAGACTGAGCAGCAGAAGCATAAGGCATAAGTATGCTCGAAAGACAAGACAAAATGAAACATCGACGGCTTACTGAGTGAATGACAGACATTATGATACCTATTGATTACAAAGATACTTAGCAAAGTTACTGGACATAAGCAAGATTATTACACTAGAATTGAAGACTTGCTAACTTATAATGGCGATTAGATTAGGGGGAATTTACTTTCTAAGGAGTAATGATGACCACAGCTACGAGCTAACTCTTGATATTAACGATATAAAAAAGATATTGCCTCATCGTTATCCATTTCTACTTTTAGATCGAGTTACTTCGGTTGTACCGGGACTCAAGGCTACCGGCTTTAAAAATCTCACGGCGAATGAGCAATTCTTTGAGGGTCATTTTCCATTCCGACCAATTATGCCTGGTGTATTAATGGTTGAAGCATTAGCTCAACTTGGATGTATCGCTATTCTAATGAAAGAAGAGTTTAAAGGTTCATTGGGAGTATTCACCGGAATTGACGGAATGAAATTTCGTTCAATGGTAACACCAGGCGACAGACTGGATCTAGCCGTAGAATTAATCAAAATGCGCGGGCCACTTGGTAAGTTTCGTGGCATCGCCAAAATAAATGATAAAACAGCCTGTGAAGGAGAAATTAGTTTTTCTCTCATTAGAGATGCGGTACCCATTGCATGAGTATACATCCCACTGCCATAGTCGGTACAGGCGCACTGATCGCCGAAAGTGCCGAAATAGGACCTTATGCAGTTATTGGTGAACACGTTTCTATAGGCACTGGGAGCAAAATAGGTCCGCACGTAGTTATTGATGGATCTACAAAAATAGGAAAAAATTGTCAGATTTTTTCTGGAGCCAGTATCGGTCAAGCTCCTCAATCCATAAGCTATAAAGGCGAGCCTTCACAAGTAGAAATAGGCGACAATGTAACTATCAGAGAATATGTCACAATCCATCGCGGAACTAACGGTGGTACTACGAGCCTAGGTGACGACTGTTACATTATGAATTACGCCCACATAGCACACGACTGCCAACTGGGTAATGGGGTTATCATGGCTAATTCAGCCACCCTAGCAGGACATATTACCGTCGGGGATGGCACAGTAATGGCCGGCGTATGTGTTTTCCATCAATTTGTTCGTATTGGCAGAATGTGCATGGTTAGCGGTATGACCGGTAGCAGGATGGATTTGCCACCTTTTGTAATTTTAGATGGATTACCTCCAGCTATACGTGGCATAAATGTAATTGGAATGAAAAGGCAAAAATTTCATCCAGCTACGCGCACTGCAATAAAAAAAGCGTACAAGCTTTTATATCATTCTGGATTGAATTTCACTCAAGCAATCGAACAAATAGAACAAGAAGAAGTGCCAAGTGAAGTAGCAGAAATTATTGAATTCTTCCGCTCCTCAAAACGCGGCGTAATAGGAACATACGAACAAGAAGCTGTAGAAGAAGATGATCAAAAGGCTCTGCATGCCTCAGAAGCTGTAAAAGTCTAATATTTAACTTTTGCACTCTTTATACTATTCCCATCCTAAGCATAATTAGGAAAATGGTAAGTGGACAAAACAAAGAATAATAAAATTGATCTTCCCCTCAGCTCTGCCCTAAAGACAGATCCGATTATTGCGGAAAACTCAAAAAAAAAGACATCAATGTTTAATCAAAAAACGGGCTTGCCGGGATTTCGAGAAGTTTTCAAAAATAGACAGTTTATGAGTTTATGGTTTGCACAAATCTTCTCTCAATTTGCTGACAGGGCCGTTTTTGTGCTCTTTGTAGCAGTTTTGACAGCTCAACAAGTAAATAATTCGGTATCTGCAGCCATCGGTATCGGTGCTGCCGAAATGACTAGCTTGCTATATGTCACATTTACTATTCCTGCTGTATTACTTAGTCCGGTAGCCGGAGTTTATGTGGACCGCTGGTCGAACAAAACTATACTGTTCAGTTCTAATATCGCTCGGGCCTTATTCGTTAGTTTAGTGGCTCTTCCAGAAATTTCACATTCAGCCAAACTCTGTCTACTTTTAGCATTCTTAATATCAGTAGCTTCACAATTTTTTGGTCCCGCTGAAACAGCTGCCATCCCTCGGCTCGTACCCAAAGATAATCTCTTACATGCCAATTCGCTGTTCTTTACTACCATGATGATTGCCTTAGGATTCGGCTTTGCTATCGGCGAACCTATAATTTCACAAACAGGCATTAAAGGCGCACCATGTGCGGTAGCAGGAGGATTCTTTATAGCTGCCCTGCTAGTTTTGTTTATTCAAGACAATAAACCTAAGCAAGTGCAACGAGAAGTTTGGTGGGAAGAATTACGGCAAGGAATATCATATATTGTGGACAATCCACCTGTGTTTCGAGCCATTTTTAAAATTACAATATTATTCAGTACTATAATTACCCTCAACATAATAGCTGTCGGTCTAGCAGAACAAGTAATGCACATAAAAGCGTTTCAATTCGGCTATATCGTGGCGGCTGCAGGCTTAGGTATGGCACTAGGAAATGTGCTGGTCGCAAAAGCTGGCCACTATTTTTCGCACATTATCTTGTCTTACAGCGGCTTCACCGCGCTGGGCTTATTTATGAGTATGTTAGCTAGTCTTGGATTTATACAAACAACATTATTTCCAATGATTGGTGAGCCAAATTTATTCTTCAATGGTTGGCTTATTTATATTCCTCTGTCATTGTCACTATTAATTGGTATTTCTTGTGCCTTTGTAGCTGTTCCTACGCAATCCACTTTACAAGCCTCAGTGCCCGAGGAATTGCGTGGCAAAGTATTTGGGGCGCAAAATACCGCCATGTCTGCAGCTTCGACAATCCCAGTGATATTGGCCGGCTTTTTCATTGACAATTTACCAGGAGGGGTTTCCACCACTTTATTAATTATGGGTCTACCCACGCTAGCGGCGGGGGCTATACAGCTGTCAAGAAGTATTATAGATTTAAGGGCAGGAAAGCTGATCTAACTGCCAATCCGGTTACAATTCACAAATAGACGATATTCGGGTACCCATGCGCAATCGAATCATATTATTCGGGCTTATATTCCTAATCTGGGCTTTTCTCAAAGCCGTCGATTACTTCTTCAATGGTCCGCAACTGCTCATACTTTTAACCTTGGCAGTGACAATTATGATTACTCACAGCCTATGGCTACTTAGCGCTCAAAAGCATTGGCAAAGAAAGGTAGCCAAACACAAGTTGATAGGATATCAACAAATAAAGCCACGCAATAATAAATTAAAAGCAACCAATACCCAAGACGAAACAACTTGGAAGCCCTGGGTGGATATTTTTATTTCCGCGAAAAATGAAGGACAGGTCATTGAGACAACTGTTCGCAATATGTTTAAGCTTGACTACGATAAAGTTTTGCTTTGGATAATCAATGATTGTTCAACAGATAATACAAAAGAAATTCTGGTGTCCTTACAAAGCGAATTTCCCAACTTAAGAATAGTTGATCGCACAACCGGATCCCATCCCGGTAAATCTGCAGCTCTAAATGACGCTTTGGCTTTAGCCAAAGGAGACGTAATTGCTGTTTTTGACGCTGATGCCTATGTAGAGCCGAATTTTCTAAATATTACTTTGCCGGTATTGGCCCCTGATGGAATTGGGGCTGTGCAAGCACAAAAGAAAATTTATGAATATCAAAAAGGTTGGCTAATAGACTGCCAGTCGTCCGAGTATGCTCTTGACACCTATTTTCAGGTTGGTCGGGATATTATTGGTGGTGCGGTTGAATTACGTGGAAATGGCCAGGTAATTAAACGCGCTGCTTTAATAGATGTGTCCGGATGGAATAATCTCGCCATCACAGACGATTTAGATCTCAGCATGCGCCTGCTTACGAATCATTGGGACATTAGGTTTTGTCCTTATGCTTGTGTCTATGAGGAAGGCGTCACTTCAGTTAAAGCACTGCTACGACAAAGAAAACGCTGGGCAGAAGGCAGTATCAGGCGCTATTTGGACTATATTTTTCCACTAAATTCTCCTACAAGGCTATCTTTTGTCGAAAGATTTGATACTTTGGCCTTCACAGTATTTTTTGTTGTTCCGGCTATAGTTCTGCTCGAAATAATCTCCGAATCAATACATTATTTTTGTGGCATACCTCCTCATGCGAATTTTCTAGCTGCTCTTATTGTGGCTATTTTTATTATCAGTCAATTGAATTTATTCATTGCCATTCAAGTCTATGGAAAACCCATGCCAATATTGGCCAGCATCTCACACAGTCTCTCAGTAGGAATGTATCTCTATTTGCATTGGCTGCCCTGCGTTTTCTCTGCCTTAAAACAGATCATATTTGGTAAACGTGTTTCAACGTGGCATCCCACAGAACATATTGGACATCCTACTGCCTCTCCCAGTGACAAGACAAAAGACTCTTATACTGACAAAACATTGGCAAGATATGAAATTTGAATATTACTAACTGATGCAATCATATAGGGCTAACACCTACAAATATAATTGCCATGAGTAAGAAAATTCGAGCACTAGTGTGCCACCACATAAGGTTGCCAATCACTTGAAAACAATTAAGAACAAAGATTTTACACTGGCTGAAAACAGGCTAGGGTAGGGATTTATTGGGTTTTTAAATCTAAATACAATATTGCTAGCAACTAACCGTGGATCTATTAAGGAAAATCGGTACAATTAAATACGTAAAAGGCCTAACTGGCCCAGCAGTTGAATTAAATGATCAATTAGTAAGGTGGAGAGATTAATGGTGAAAAAATTTGTTTCGTATGTTGCAGTTGCAGCAGCTATAATTGGCAGTTCAGTACTTCCATCGTTGGCAGAAGATGACAGTATGGTTGAAAATGTTTGTGCTTTTCCGTTTAAGGTGACTGGTGCTGCTCTTGGTACAGTGTGGGGAGTACCACTGGGCCTTACTAAAGGCGGAGTCCAAGGTGGAATGAAGACCACCAAATATATGGCCGGCAAATTGGGTGACGAAGAATGTCCATGCCGCTTAGCCGCTAGTTCCGTAATAGCTGGACCCTTTGGTGTTGTAGGTGGTGCAGCATACGGTTCGGTTTTTGGCGTTATTCATGGTGCCAAGACTGGTTATAACCACCCCTTTAGCATGGAAGCTTTTCGCTTTAAAGAAGATTAAAAGTGGTACATGCTAATATAAACTTGTTATGGCAAGTTGTGTCCGATAACGTTATTTGTATATATTACGAGGAAGTACAATGAAAAAAAGTGCAACATTACTAGCAATTTTTGCCAGCTTAGGAATAAGTTCAGCTTCATTTGCAGGCACTCTCGACACTGGTAAAAGTGTTGCAGGGAGTACAGCAGCTATGGTTGTTGATGTGCCAGAAGGCATAATCGTCAACACAGCTTACAAGTGCCCATATGCCGCCACCAAAGATTTGGCTGGTGCTTTTGGCGATGAAAATGGCTGGAAACAAAATATTGTTGGCGCAGTATTTGGCATACCAGCAGGTATGGTTTTTGGCGTACCTTACGGTCTCGTCAAAGGCGGACAACATGCAGCCAGTGTTGGCTGGGAAAAACCCTTCAGTTCAGAATCCTTCATTGTGACGAATGAAAGCAAATAACTGCTTTCCAGTTGTTTGCAATCGAACGATTTATAAATTAGGTGTAGCGCGTTTACTTTAAATAGAAATGGTGAGGTAAGAAAATGTTAGTTCTCAAGCGTTTATTGTCTTCAGCAATAATTGTGAGTTGTCTTATCTCACCAGCGCTTACTCCAGTTTATGGTTTGGATTATGAAGCCAAGCCAGTTAATTGGGTGATTACTACTCCTTTTAAAGCAGTAGGAGCCGTCAGCGGTGCTGTTGTTTGTGGTTTATTTAGTGCCCCAGTTGATGATGGTTTCCATGCTGGTAAAACAGCAACCACTCATATAGCTGGTGCCTTTGGTGATGAGAAGGGTAGAGTGGAACAATTGGCAGCCGCCCCTGTGGGTTATCCAGTTGGTTTTGTAGTTGGTGGTGTCCGTGGTGTCGGTCGTGGTTTTTTGCACGGCGCTAAAAAAGGTTGGGAAAAACCATTTAGTCGCTGGTCATTTGTCACGATGGAAGAAAAATAAGTTAGGAATTAGGTAATTTAAGTAAATCAAAAGCTCCTAGAAAGCAAATGGTATCCGTTATGAGAAAAGTAGTTTTAGCTTCATTAATAGCAGCTCTCGGCTTGGTATCTGTATGTAGCTCAGTTCCGGGGATTGCATATCCTCCTCGGCCCGAGTCTGCACGTGTTTGGTATGAGATCGAATATTTCCCTGTTCGATTAATTAGCATGGTTTCAGCAATTGTGTGGGACACACCAACTGGTATGTTCCAGGACTCTATTAGAGGCGCAGTTGGCGGAACGAGAGTTGTAGCAAGAAATATCGGTAACGAAAATGGCACCTATGAATTAATAGTTGGTGGTTTAACTGGAGGTCCTGTCGGTCTGGTTGCAGGTGCACCTTACGGACTTCTGCATGGATTTGCTTATGGTGCACATCATGGATTCGTTGGCTATCCAAGTCCGAATAGTGGTAGTCACGATATGCTGTTTCAAGGTAAAGCTTACGTAGTACCTTACGACGATAATTATTAATGCAGTAATTCATCATAAAAACAGAGAGAGGGTAGCTTATGAGTTGCCCTCTCTCTGTTTTTATCCAATCAACTAATTAGTTGACCAAAACTAAATATACTTTTTGAATCAGTTTTCAAAGACATCTATTTATTATTAAGTAATTGCTTTTCTTTTATCAGCCAGGCAGTCTCTGGGCTATTCTAGAAACGCAATATTCTAGGAGATAGTACTTATGACAGTGCCCCAGCCAAAAAAAACAGTAACACTTATCCCCGGAGACGGAATAGGACCAGAATGCGTCGAGGCTACTTGTCGTATTATCGAAGCTACTAGAGCACCAATAGAATGGGATGTACATCATGCTGGCGCAAGTATTTTCAAGCAAGGCTTACCTTCTGGAGTACCGCAGGACACCATTGATTCCATTTCTAAAACAAAGGTCGCTTTAAAGGGACCCTTAGAAACGCCAGTTGGCTTTGGCGAAAAAAGTGCCAATGTCACCTTAAGAAAGTTATTTGAAACTTACGGCAATATTCGCCCTGTAAAAGAACTGCCGGGTATAAAAACACCTTACAGCGGTCGTAATATTGATTTAGTAGTAGTAAGAGAAAATGTAGAAGATCTATATGCTGGCATCGAGCACATGCAAACGCCTGGCGTGGCACAATGTCTCAAACTAATTTCTGCCAAAGGATGCGAAAAAATTGTTAGACTAGCTTTCGAACTAGCAAAAGCAGAAGGGCGCAAAACAGTTCATTGCGCCTCTAAATCAAACATAATGAAATTAACAGAAGGTCTATTAAAACGAACCTTTGAAGCTATAGCCCCAGAATATCCAGACATAGAATCACAACATATAATCATTGATAATTGCGCTCACCAATTAGTAAAAAAGCCAGAACAATTTGATGTCATAGTCACAACAAATATGAACGGCGACATAATTAGTGATTTAAGCTCAGCTTTGATTGGCGGCTTAGGCTTTGCCCCATCCGCCAATATTGGTAATGAAGTAGCTATATTTGAAGCTGTTCACGGCTCGGCACCGAAATATGCCGGTAAAAACGTGATTAACCCACTGGCTGTACTTTTATCTGGCGTATTAATGCTCCGCCATTTAAAAATGTTCAACGAAGCAGCCAGTATTGAGAATGCTGTTTTCGTTACGCTTGAGGAAGGCAAATGTTTGACTCGCGACATAGTTGGCGATGAAAAGGCCGCCAGTACAACCAAATTTACTGACGAAATTATTGCCAATTTGGGACGCAGTTCGAAGAAATGGCACGTCAGGAACTACAAAGAGATCAAATTACCAATAGTAAAAAAGGACATAGATTTTGTCAAAGCCAAGAGCAGACAAGTAGTTGGTGTTGATTTATTCATCGAATCAGCTTTGCCAGCAGAGCAGCTTGGACCAGATCTAGAGAAAATAATGGCTGGTAGCAAGTTAAAGTTAAAGATGATTTCTAATCGCGGCACTAAAGTTTATCCTGCTATGGGCGCGATTACCGACTGTGTCGATCACTGGTTTTGTCGTTTTATGGCAACAGACCCGAAAGAAGAAGTGACTGATGCCACTGTTCATGATTTATTGCAAAAGGTGGGCAGTAAATACCGCTGGGTTCATCTTGAAAAATTGCAAGAGATAGACGGCAAGCAAGGTTTTACAAAAGCTCAAGGCGAAGACTAGTTTGTAGATACTAAAAAAATAGCCATATCCCCTATCGATCAACTCAGAAGTGACTAGTTAGAGTAGATAGCTGACAGGTTTCACTTGACTTCTCTTCTGCCTGCTTTATGATGTTGTCTCCAGCTTGCTCGGGAGAGAAATCTATGAAAGTTAGAATATTAATCACGCTCTGTTTTGCCTTGTGTAGTGGCCTAAATCTATTGGCTCAAGCCCAAGAAGTAATCAATGAGCCCCATGTTCCCTTAAATGTACAGAAGCACTACTTTAAAGGCGACGAAGAAATTCAGATCACTTCGCCAGATCGACATATAGTTGATCTACGACACCAGAAATCAATAAATAATCTAACAATTATGATTTCTCCGGCGCCAGCACCAAAAATAACCAATACCATAATTAAATTGCCAGAAGTGAGTGGTTTTCAAAGTAATATTCCGGCTACTAGCAATATTCCGACCAGTAATAATTTACCTAAATTGGCTCCAGGACAGAATTACCGGCTTTTATCCAATACCAATAAATTAAAGCCTGGTGATCTATTAGCCCAACATTCTCTAAGCTTAACGGGTAAAAGCTTATCCCCACCGGCAACGCCAGCTCCCCAAATTGAAGTGTTGAAATACAATCAAACAGACAATCACTTCACCACCCACTCGAACTTAAGGGTAAATACAGCGGTAAGTGGCAAACTGAAATCAAAACCAGGGGCATTATTAAACTCCCAGTAATTCCTTAAATCAAATTGCCAATTTTAAAATGGCTATTAAAAACTGCCCGGCAAATTAAAATTGGGTGACTTTGCTTAGAAAAAGAGGCCCGTTTATTCTGTCCGGGTATATAGCAATAGCCTTCATGAATTATTCAGTAAAAAAGATCTAGGGCTCTATATGGCCAAAATATTGTTTGTAGAAGACGATCAGGGACTGGCAGAAATGGTATTAGAGTGGTTAGTTTGCGAACGCCACTCCATAGAACATCTAACCGATGGTCAAACCGGTCTTGATTATCTTCAGTATGGCAAATATGATCTCGCCATCTTAGATTGGACTTTGCCTAATAAAACAGGGCTAGATATCTGCAAACAGCATAGATCCAACGGTGGCACCACTCCGGTGATTATGCTCACCGCAAAAGGAGCAGAGAACGATAAAGAGCTAGGCTTAGACTCTGGTGCCGATGATTATTTAACAAAACCATTCAGTGTAAAAGAATTATCCGCTCGCATTCGAGCGCTATTGCGCCGACCACATGCAACATTGTCCAATGTAATAAAAATTAAGGACCTTAAAATGGATTGCGTAAAACACACGCTTACCAAGAACAGCACTAATATTCAGCTCTTGCCTAAAGAATTCGCCTTACTTGAATTTTTGATGCGCCATCCCGACGAGATATTTAGTAGCGAAGCGCTTCTTGACAGAGTATGGCACTGCGATAGCGAAGCAACACCAGATGCGGTGCGTACCTGTCTAAAAAGATTACGCAGAAAAATAGATACTGAATCGAGCGAAAGCATATCCTACATTCAAACGGTACCTAAGTTAGGCTATAAGCTACCACGCAATTTATAACTTTGAACTTTACCAAATGTTCTTAATATAACTTTTTCCAGCTGTAAGCATTTCTAAATTGGTAAAATACTCTGCATCGGCAATTTAGAGCTGGTTCCTAAACTCATAACGTTGAAAATAACCCAGTATTTAAGGATATAACATATAGTGGCTGATCAAGAAATAATGAAAGTGCTAGCAGAAGTCGGGGCTGTAATTATCGACAGCCATATTGTTTATACTTCAGGAAGACACGGCAGTACCTATGTGAATAAGGATGCTCTCTACAAACACACTCAAAAGACCTCACAATTATGTGAAATGATGGCCAACCAGTATGATCCACAACAAATCGATGTGGTCATCGGACCAACAATTGGTGGCGTAGTGCTGTCCCAATGGTTAGCTCACCATTTGAATGCCAGGCGCACTTCTGGCGAAACTTTATCCCTTTATGCCGAAAAAGTGGGTCAAGGAGCGGAGAAAAGGTTTGTTATAGAACGCGGCTATGATTTATTCATTCCTGAAAAGATCATAGTGGTAGTAGAGGATATTTTGACTACTGGAGGCTCTGCCAATCAGGTCATTGAGTGTGTGCGAGCTTTGGGTGGCAATATAATTGGCTTAAGTGTTTTATGCAATAGAGGAGATATTAAGCCTGCAACCGTAGGTAACGTCCCAATTCATGCTCTTACTAGTCTTATGATGACCTCATGGGAAGAGAAAGAATGTCCTCTCTGCAAAGACAGCGTACCGATCAACACTAACGTTGGTAAGGGAAAAGAATTTCTTGAGAAACATAATCCCGACCTATTAAAAACAACTCTTCCTACATCCAAAAAGCAGAATCGAACCTATAAATAGTTCAGCCTGTTTAACTCTTTACTTTCGCAAGCTCATCTTTAGTACAGTCCGCTAGTATAACCGAACTGTGCACTAGCTCTTCTATACGGTTAGTTATCTCGGCATCGTAAATCACATCATTTTTAAATGCGGTACCATCGGCATAGACAAAACGCGGGTTAATCAAGCAACGAAAATCTAACATCAAACTATTGGCTAGACTAATAATAGACATATAACTCGATTTTCCACCGGCCGCGCAAAGGAACCCAACAGTTTTATTGTTCCAAGCTTGTCCTGTTAATTCCACTAGATTTTTTGCTGCTGCCGAAAAAGAATAATTATAAACAGGCACCGCTATTAGTATCATTTTTGCTAGTTTAATTTTGCTACCCATTATAGCCACATTTCCATGTTCATATGCCGCATCGCCATCACAGATGGGCAATGGATAATCTCGCAAATCCAAATATTCGCTTTTTTCCTTCTTTTCCTTTTCTAACAATTCAAAGGCCTTCAACGCCATCACCCGGCTATTACTGCCGGGATTTAGACTAGTGCTGATAACCAAAAAGTCTCCTGCCATGATCAACCTCCCAAAACCAACTTATGCTTGAAAATCTAATTAAAACAGATATAGTCCTATACTTATTCTAACTCTAGACATATTCTTATACGAATTAATATTGCTTAACTGGAACGATGTTATAGTTAGTTAAATACAAATTGTAATTAAGTAACTACAAATGGGCGAAAAGACCACCAACATTAGTATCCGAATTCCAGACGAGTACCGAAAACGTCTTCAGATTCAGGCTGATAAGAAGGGGATAAGTTTTAACGCACACATATTTCGCGTTCTGGAAATTCATTTGATGAGTTCGGGATTTGGACCTACGTCGGTCACTTCCTCCTCCGGCAGACTGTTTCAGATTCGTTGCGAGCCCTATCTTGATAATGTCGATGAAACCACTTGGGCTTATTTCATTGACGAACCTAAATTCGAAAAAGAGCGAGCCTATTATCTAATTGGCATCGGCCGAACAATAATGCGCGACTGGCAAGTAAAAGACAAAAGCACTGTTTCTAAAGAAGTAGGACTGGCTCTATTGAACTATTACAACCGTAAAGGTATGGAAATAGATCGTCTTATTTGGAATCAATACCCAGGCCCTGACAACGACGGCCGCAGAATACTGCAGTTTGCTGAAGTACCGGAGACACTGGAAGAATTTTTTGATCTGCTAATGACAGAAAAATGGCTTGATAAATTTGTCAGCCAGGATGATCAAAGCCAGGATATCCGCAGAGGCCGCCCAGAATCAGCATTGTATCGCTAAGAACGGAGGCCTTCGGCAGGCACATTTTGACTACCTGAGGACCAACATGATCGAATTTATTACAGTTTTTCTTATCTGTTATATATGGCACGCGTTGGGTGTAACTGTTGGTTATCATCGACTACTTTCACATCGTTCATTTTCGTGCCCCAAAATAGTCGAATATTTTTGGGTATTAGGCGGTTACCTCGCTTTTGAAGGATCCCCAATTTGGTGGGCTACAATCCATCGTGCTCACCATCGTTATACCGATACAGCTCTTGATCCTCATTCTCCAAAATATGGCATGGGCAACGCACATGTGGGCTGGCTCATGCATAGAGGGTATGCTGCCCATATCGATCCAATCAGTCAAGCAAAGGATTTAATCAAAGATCCTCTTTATAATTACTTAGAGCAAGATGGTGTCTGGCATCGCGCCCACTTTTCGGCCTTCTTTTATGGCATAGCGTTCAGATTAATAATTTGGCTTTGTTTCGGCTGGATAGCTGCTTTAGCAAGTCTTTTAGCCGGTTTTGCTGTGCTGCAAATTCCATTAATGCTAAATGTCATTTGTCATATACCAAAACTTGGTTATAAAAATTATGCTACCGGGGACGAAAGTGTAAATGTCTGGTGGGTTGCTGTCTTAGCTATGGGAGAAGGCTGGCATAACAATCACCATGCTAGCCCTGGCTCCGCCAAATCAGGCATAAAGCCTTGGGAGTTTGATTTATCCTGGCAAATCATTTCTTCAATGCAAAAGCTAAAATTAGCGTGGCGCGTCAACGTTTATGATCCGGAAAAACTTATACTTAAAACAAAGGGCTATTAATTAGACAAGTCAGTCTTTCACTAATGCTGGCAGAACTCCGCTTCTTTCCAACAGCCGAAGAACTGCATAATAGTGCACGCGCCAAACTTCAGGACCAAAACCACCAGCAAACAACATTGTGAGCGGAATTTGTCTATCCGCAAAATAATCAACCACGAATTGGTCCCGCTGTTTCATATCTGCCAATGTAAGCTTAATGAAGCGTGTTCCTGGCAGCATATCTTTCTCGTATGGATCACTGCCTGCAATATAGAGCACTATGTCCGGAGAAAAGCATTTCATCATCTTCTCAATACCTTCGGCCGTCTTTTCAAGATACAAATGACTTTCATCTTCTTTGATCGCTATATCCAAACAACTTTCTTGCTTTTCCTCGGGCCAGCCTTCCTGAGAATGCACCGAAAGTGTGAATACAGAAGAATCATTCCGAAATATCAGGGCTGTACCGTCCCCCTGATGAAAATCCAAATCTAGAACCAGAAAGCGCTTAGCTAACTTCTTCTTCTGCAATAAACGTACTGCAATAGCTATATCATTGAGGACGCAAAATCCTCGTCCTTGGGCGGGAAAAGCATGACTATAACCACCACCTAACGTAGCACTCAATCCAAGATCCAGAGCAAGTTTAGCTGAAAGAGCGGTGCCACCGCATTTTACGCTTATATCATCTATCAATTCAGGAAGACGTCTGATTGCAGCCTTAGGGTTGTAGTCTTCTTCCTTCAGGTCAAGAATATCAATCCAGGTTCGTTCATCTTTCAAACTATCTAAATATTCCTTGGTATGAACAAGCTCCATTTCAGAACGAGTCACTGCTACCGGTTCCATATAACCGACTGAGTACCCAAGATTATTGGCAAGCTGATTTAAAACCATACTACCGCGGTCCAGCGCGAAAGGTTTATCAACGCCAAAGGCAGTTAAATCGGTATTGTATCTTTTGGAATAGACAAGATGTTTGCGCATAAATCCCTATCTAAATATTTGGCATCACTAATATTCATATCAAGACTATTGATATTATCGTTTGACTATTCTTTGACAAAACTGGCTAACAGTATACCTGATAAATAACAAACTCCAGCAATAAATGCTGCCATCATAGCGTATGAGCCATGAAAACTAGTTATCAATTGTGTAGAGCATAACATGGTGCCTGCAGCAATGAGTCTACCTATAGCCCAGGTTATACCAGACGCAGTACCTCTCAAGTTAATGTTAAACACTTGTGGCGTCCATATACAAAGCAGGTTGAACATTTGAATACCAATAAAACCTTCGGCCAAACATAGTAATAGAATTAAAGGAGAATATACTTTGAATGAAAAGAGCATGCCTAAAACCACCAGCAATGTTCCGAAAAAACTAATTCTCAGAGCATTGGACATACCGCTATAGCGAATTAGCAAAGGTGTAAAAAAACAGCCAGCTAAGCCACCTATACCCATCCAAAAAGTTGCCGCACTCTTTTGATCAAGAGCATTTATATGACTTATCTGATCGATCCAAGATGGAATCCATGCTACGCCAGCCCAATAACCAACTATGGCACACGTTCCTAGAGCAGTTGCGAGCAGCAGCTTGGGGGTATTATCTTTATTGAAAATACTCTCCGCACGCTCCATCTGCATTCGTGTAGTTGCTTCTTTAACCTTGCCGCTTACATGATTATCTATCGATTTAGTTTCTGTCAAAGATTGACGTATATAAAGCGTTAACAAAGCCGGCACAGTACCTGCTAAAAACAACCACCGCCAGCTAAACATACTCGAGACATAAGTAAACATGCTCACCAATAACATGCCCACTGGAAAAGAGCTTTGACTAAGGCTAATAGCCCAAGATCTACCTTTGGGATGCCACGACTCAGCTAAATATATTACTCCAACGTTAATCTCACCGCCAATTCCCACACCGACAAGAAATCTAAAGATAGCCAGTTCCAACCAATTGTGAGAAGTCGCGCACAATCCGCTAGCTACAGCATAAAGAAGAATACTGTAGATCAATGCTCTCACTCTGCCCAAATGATCCGCTATTGCCCCAAATGAAGATGGCACCAATGCCCCAGCCAACCATGAAGCAAGCCAATATAGAGGAGCCATAAAATCCAATCTTCGTATAATCGCTTGTATGCAGGAGATCGCCCAAAGCAGGAACCAAAGCTATGTAAAAAATTGTAGCATCCATAGCGTCAAAGGCTTCACCAAGCCATGTAGCTAAAAATGCATGTAGCCGTGACTGCCGAACTTTTATCCCATGCCTAGATGAGGAAACTATAGAGATTGATTTCTTAGCTAATGTATCTTTTAGCATTTCAACAATATTTCTCTTCTTCAAACACCAATACTGTTTGAATTTTTGCATTATATTTTCGAATTGTGATAATAACGACGATTTAAGCATATAAAATGGAAGTTGTTCTGTCTAATCAATAACAAATAGTCAAAGTAAACACTAAATGATTTTCACTAAAGATGATGAATAATACAAGCAACGAGCAAACAGCCCGCTTCAATATCGCACTCATTCCAGAAAATAAGCATTTCATCGCTCACAACATAAAATTGGCGCAAGACAACTTTGCCTCACAAGCACAAGAATATTTATTAGGCGATAATGCGTGGCCTCATATAACCTTATGTCAGTTTGAAGCAAACCCAGATCGCCTACCAGAGATTTGGTCTGCAGTAATGCCTCTAGCCAGCAAGCCATTATCAATACATCTGGGACCATTTTATATCTTGCTTTATGAAGGATACTATTGGGTAGGATTGAGCACACGACGGGAGCCAGAACTAATCGCTTTACAGTTAGCTGTAAACGAAGTATTGAATAGTTTCGGAATAAAAAGTAATCAGCCGCATAGCAATTATTTTCCACATATAACCTGGGCCCGTTGTAATACTGAAACCCCACCAGCAATAAGAGTTTTGCCTACAGCCGAATTCTGGTCATCGCCGAACTTATTCGCATTGTCGCTAGGCAAGTCCAGTCCTTACGGAATCTATCGTAAGCGCTTGTTCCCAAATGAATAATAGCTCACACTTGAGAACCGTCGACTCTAAGATCGATTTCGCTATGCAATATCCATTAGATTTAGTCAGTAAACTCTTATGTTAGAATCAATATGATTTTTTGAATTGAGAGGTAAGTAGAGAGCTGAAGCCTCAGGGTTTTAGTATCAGCCAAAAGAAGATTTTCGCTTTGATATGAAATTCAATCGCATAATGATTTTTAATTGTCTACGCTTGGCCCTTATCTGTATTATTCTCTCGCACCACTTTTGCCATATTACCAATCTCTTTGATTATTTCCAAAAAGAGTTAAAACCCCATGCCCAGAGCTGTTTTTTGTTTGCTGTGCCAGGACCAGCAACAGGAGATTGTTATGTCGGCGATTTTCTTCACTTTTATTCGGCGGGATTGCTTAACAAAGAAAGATTAGAGAATAAACGATCTGTAGATGTCTATAATTCCTTTTTATTAACTCAAACTATAGAGTCTGTCATTGCACCGATGCATCCTCTCGGAACATATTCTTTTCAGTATCCCCCTATGTTCTTTGCTCTAATAACACCATTGGCATATTTCCATCTTTATACAGCCTGGCGAATATGGTTTTTTGCCATAGCCATTTGTGCAGCACTTACTTACATTTTTATAGCCTATAAGTCACTAAATAGCAGACCATTTCTTCTGATCGGACTTTTCATTTTTTTCACTACTTATCCTACCAGCCAAAATTTTATTATTGGACAGACTACCGCTATTGAAGCAGCGATAATAGCTTTGTCCTTTCGGTTACTTATCGACAAAAATTATTTTTGGTCAGGCTTTTTGCGGGGGCCTCGCTCCTTAAAATGCAATTCTCACCAATTATTTTAGCCCCTGGTTTTTTTGTGGGCAAAAGAGCTTTCTTGCGCGGCTTTCTCTTAATGATTAGCATCGAGATTTTATTGTCAATTTTTGTCGTAGGCTTTGATAATATATGGCGTTTTATTAGAGTCATTTATGTAGCTGAGATAACGCACTCTATTAGTGATTTAGACGATCTTTGGTACTCGTTTACCTTTACAGGTATGCTGGACTGTTTACCTTGGTTCATTTCTAGCGCCGCCAAAATAGGTCAAGTAACGTACGTTATAATCTGTATCAGTATATTGGCACTATGGGCAAAGACTTATCCAGCTTTGCGAAAGGTAAGTAATCAATCAATTGAATTGATGGCTTCTCTAACAACAATTCCATTGGTGGTATTTAGTTTGCATGGTTGTTTTTATGACTATTTGCTTTTTATCTTTCCCTGCTTATGGTTATATATTTGGAGCACCACAGATGACGCAGATTACACTCTGCTGCAATCTGTTATTCGTCTCATTCTTTCTTTAGTAACGTGTCTTGTACCTTTCTTATATTGGGACAGTTTGGTCATGCAATTTGGTGAACACACTATTACAGCCTATCAATTGCGATATTTCTTGATGGCCATGGTATTGCTTGCGTGTGCGGCAATAGCTCTTCTTTTAGAATTCAGAAAACCTAGTAAACTTCAAACTGAGTAAATAGAATGCACTCTTTGAAAGATCCACGTTTCAAATCACTTCTATTAACTGTAGCAATAATTCTATTGCAAAGCTGCACTCTGTCCGAAGATCCTACAGATACTCTCTTAAGAAGAGCGAGGAATCTTGAAAATATGGAACATTTTAGAGAAGCAGAAGAGATATACGATAAACTGGCTAATATTACCTGCAAAGACGGAGATCCGTTGCAACTTGCTGTTCTAATGTACCAAGCTAGATTCTATTTGAAAACGAAAAAGTACAGTAAAACAATACTTGCTTGCCAAAAAGCCATGAAAGTATGCGAACAAACTTATGGTGCCGATGCCTCAATCAAAGCCTCAATTTTAGCGATTTTAGCTTCTGCATATACTGGTTTAGAAGATTATGACAATGCTATATTAAACTATAAAAGCATAATAGCATTGGCGCCAAAATCTCTTTGCAGTAAAGATATGGTAGAAATTATGCCGTTGATTGATTTAGGCGACATTGAGTTCAAAAGGAATAACTTACGCTCAGCGCTCAAACTATATCAAGCCGTATATGCAAGAAGTGGGGCATTTTCTAAGTACATAATGCATAGACTTATAAACTATCGCCTGGCTCTTTGCTGGATGGCTTTAGGAGATAATAGAAAAGCATTATCTTACTTTAAAGATTCCCTGCCTTTTCTCTCTACCGATGCTGCACCGCAAGGTATAGTGAATCAGTACACATTGCTTGCATCCAAATGTAGCTCTCCTGGCCATAAAGTTTTGGTTCCCGAAGAATACAAAGAATGGAGTGCTGGTCACAAGGAGTATGTGGATTGGCAATATGCTCGCTGCCAACCAAGTTCGAGATGCGTCTTAATGGATAAGTATACGACGCAAGATTATGACTTTGTAAATGCGATAAAACAAAGTCTAGAAGTTCGTAAGCACTAAAAGATCCCGCAAATTAGACTGCAACTTATTTGTCTAAACCCAAATCGGGCTGGTTAAGCTTATATGTACCAGATAATAAATAACTAGACTTGGAAGGGCAGATGAGCCTGCCGCACGTTTTATATTAGGAGAAAAGAAGAATATGCTAGTATGACGACTAGCATAGAAATGTGCAGAATAACTTATACTCGAACTAGCGAAAATGAATGAGATTCATAAAAAGGAGAAAATTTTGGTTTGATCAAAAAAGTTGATCGCTCTTTGGTTTTTAGCTGTCTGCGACTTATTATTTTTTGCATCATCATCTCACACGCTAATGGTCATATTGAGAATCTTAATGGTTACTTTCATAATCAGATTATGCCTCTAGCAAAATCCGGTTTGGGCTTTGCAGTTCCAGTATCATCAAGAGCAGAAAGTACCGTCTCTGACTTTCTTACATTTTACGCAGCCGGGCTGCTCAACAAAGATCGATTAGAAAATAGTCTACAGCTAGACGTATATAATCCAGTTTTGTTTACTCAAGCTATAAATCGGGTCATAGCACCGCTGAAAGCCCAAGGAACATATTGTCTTCAATATCCACCAACATTTTTTGCTTTAATCACGCCACTCGCCTATTTTAAGCTTTACACAGCCTGGCGAATATGGTTTTTTGCTTCCGTAATTTCAATAATCATTGCTTACATTTTTATAGCCTATGATTCACTGAAAAATAGACCGCTGCTTTTATGCGGTTTATTAATCGCCTTAACCACTTTTCCAGTGACCCAGATTTTCTTTATTGGACAAACTTCCGGTATTGAAATGGCGCTAATAGCATTATCATTTAGATTTCTTATTGATAGAAAATATTTTTGGGCAGGCATAATAGCGGCTCTTTCATTGCTTAAAATGCAACAAATGCTTATTATCTTAATCCCAGGATTTTGTATGGGTAAAAAAGATTTTCTAAAGGGCGTTCTTTTGATGGCTGCATTTGAAGCGATGCTATCAGTAGTTGTGATCGGCAATTCTAATGTGCTAAATTTTCTCAGAATAAATTATATGGCAGAAGTACTTCATTCATTTAGTGATGGAAATGATGTTTGGCTATATGTTACTTTTCGCGGCATGCTGCAGTGTTTGCCATGGTTTATTTCAACTGCAGATAAAATAGCCGGTGCAGCTTATATTCTAGTATTTCTAGCGTTATGTGTGCTGTGGCTAAAGGTTTTTCCCCCATTTCAGAAAATTAGTTCTCAGTCCGTCCAACTGACAGCATCTCTTAGCAGTATCGCATTGATTATATTTAGTCTGCACGGCTATTGGTTTGATTCTGCGTTCTATATTATTCCTTGTCTTTGGCTATATATTTGGAGTACCTCTGATAACGAGGACTACACTATGCGCCAAGCTATTGTTCGATTTATTATCTCCCTAATTGTTTTCTATGTTCCTTTCTTCTTTTGGGATAATCTAGTTTGGTCTTCTGTTGCTGACAATACAGTTACTTGGTATCAAATAAATATTTTCTGCTTAGGAATGCTGTTACTGTGCTGCGCGGTAATAGCTCTTATTTTAGAATTTAGGAAATGTCTCAGGTTATCCTCGCAGAATATCGGCTCCATGCCCTAAGTATCAAGCAAGGAAATTTATTTTGAGTTGATCTTAATTGCCTTGCCAATAGAGATTCGTATTTTAGAAGATCGAACATGTCGAAATCAAAGTGTAATGCGAGTAAATTAAAAATGAATATCTCAAATAAATTCTATAATTTGCTCGTTCTGATGATGGTGATGGTTCTATTACAAAGTTGCTCGATTCTAGAAACTCCGGTAGATGCTCTTTTACGCAAAGCTCGGGACTGCGAATTTTCCGGACAGTTTGCTAAAACAGAGGCACTTTACGACCAAGCTTACAATTTGAATGCTAAAGCAGACCGCATGCAACTTTCAATCCTTTTAGACAAAGCTAGATTCCTTTTGCGGGTTCAAAATTACAATGAAGCAATACTCTCCGCTAAGAAAGGCTTGCAGCTGTGCCAGTCGCTACTTGGTCCCAATGATATGCTTAACTCTTCTTTCTTATTTATATTAGCCTCTGCTTATGACAATTTAAAAGAATATGACAAAGCAACAATGATATACAACCACATAATAGCATTCGCCCCAAACTCCCCTTGCAGCAAGGAGCTAGTAATGTTAATACCGTTGATTAAATTGGGTGATATTGAATTCAAGAATAATCATTTGCATCAAGCTTTTATACTCTACAAACGGGCTTATGCAATAGCAGAACCAGCAGAAATAATGTGCATGATCATAAGCTATCGCTTGGCTCTCTGCTGTGTTTCTATGCATCAAAATATAGAAGCAGATTTTTATTTTAAACAGGCATTACCCCGCAACGCCCACCATTCGGCGCCTAAAGATATATACCTCACGTATGCCAAATTCTTAGAAAAATCAGGTAAATTTGGCAGTATGGCAGGAGCGGTAGATGAATCCGCTAAATGGTACGCCAAACACAAGGAATATCAGGATTGGTATTTTCAAAGAACCCGCCCAGGTTCTAGACGTAGACTGCTCGATATATACAACGAGCAAGATTATAATCTTGTTGACGCAATTCAACAGAACGCTAAAAAGGAACAGCCATTACGAAGAGAATCCAATTGAGCAAGCCGGCTAAGAGAGAACATTTTATGAAAAGTGAGCAATCAAACGAATCACCGAAGATTTCCTCTCCAACGTCTTTTGAAACTTCTTCTATAGTTGATGACTACAGTGTTTATCGGGTCTGAGTAGTTTTAGAACGAAAATGCACGCTAAGCTAATTGGCTTCCAGTCATAGGTCTTGGCAATGTCTATTGAAAACTATTCAAACAATTTAAATTTAAGACCTGTCAACTAGTTGTATTGTTTACTATTCGTACATTGGTATTATCATCTTATATAAGTTATCTATTGTGGACTTGTACAAGAGCCAACAATTTATATGTCTATATTTAAATGGTGCAAATTCAGACTATTCGTTGCTGTTCCCAATCAGCGATCCGTTGTACAGTCAACAATACGTCTCGTTAAACTACAATCATGCCCCTGGTTGACAATTTGGTATACTGATTCGTATACATTCAGCGTTCAAGAGGAATGATAATATGTCTTCTGTCAATCAAAGACACAAAAAACAAAGAACGATAAAAGCCTTTGACACCGATATCGTACTGATTAACCATCAGGCTCAAGAGCTGGGGTGTTCAGCAGCCGACATTATTCATTCAATGTGTGAAGATCTGCGCAAAGCAGTGTATCTACAAGAGATTGGGGAAACCTTCGACCTGATGCGTGCCAACCCTGAAGAACTGGCTCAGTTCGAAGCCGAACAAAATGCGTGGGATTCGACTCTCTCAGATGGTTTAAATGATGCCCATTAAAGGTGAGGTTTGGGACATAAATCTCGATCCCACCCAAGGCCATGAACAAGCTAAGACTCGCCCTTGTATAGTAATTAGCAATGATCAGATGAACACCAAAATGGCATTGAGCATAGTGGTGCCATTAACCGGCACCGGCTGGTATACAACGACAGGTAAATTATCACCTGCAATGGTAGAAATTCTTGCCGGAGACAGCGGACTATCCAAAAACAGCTATTCAATGGCTTTTCAGCTTAGAACAGTGTCTCATTCGCGATTCGCTCAAAAGCGAGGAGCGCTGAGTCCAACAAAGTTGTTAGAAGTGGTGCGTTCAGTGCAGGACATCATCAATTTTTAAGTGATACACTACCTCCCCGGACAGAGCTCGGACTTCCATCTGCCATTCGATTTGGTGGCTGGAAGTGTAAGAAGTGTGGCGCTCTGGTAAACCGTAGACCATCAACGAACTAGCGTAAATTAGTAGAGATAAATCGCGCCGGCTTGGCCCAGCCAATGCCGATAGAACTGCTACACAAATTCGGCACAAGAGGGTCTGATAATGTATATTATGTTTCATTCGTCTCGAAACACTGAATTTATGGGATGACCAAAACTTCAATGTGCGACCCAATCATCCCTATGATATTCTTCGATTATAGACATGCTCACGGAACAATCTCATGACTTATCAAATTACATGGAAGGCAATGTCCACAGAGCATGGTGAAATAGTTGGCACAGAAGAAGCTGATGCACCCTCCGCCCTGGAAGCTTTAAATCTATGCCGCTCACCTATTATTTCTAAATTGAGCCAAGCTGGCCAATTCATTATTCTGAACATCAATCTTCAAAGCAACGATGGCACACCAGTCACGGTTGATTTACGCTCGATATATCAGTTTTTAAACAGCCTCAATTCGGAGGGCGGTTTGGTCAAATATGAAAATCCGCCTGAAACATTTACCATAAGATTTGGCGACCAGCCGCCCGAAGACCAAACAAATCAATCCAATTAATAGCTCGTTCGCCCTGTAGGGCTGCAATCAGCAAATTAGATGGCCACCTCACCTTTTCCACTTTGCATCATCCTCGTTCAGTCCACTCGTCGACCATACAACTGGTAGAGAACTAAATTATTAGTCTGAAAGTACTAATAAGCAGTCTATTCGCATAAAAGGCATAAAAAATGCACTCAATAATCTATCCTAATTGATCAGTAATACATTTGGAATGAGTATCAAATATTAATAGTAGTATTATGCACTGTATGTCTATTAGACGGGTAGTATTGTCGACCTGTGTAATAGTGGTCCAGTGGAATACTGGACAGCGCGAATAGTTCTAAATATGAATGCCTGCCAATGGCTTGAATGGCTATTGATATCAAACCGCAAACAAAAATCGTGGCTCGTCCGCAGGCTTGATTACAGCCGCTTTCATCTAAAATCAAAACTATAATGATACCGAATTCGATACCATGTAAAATGAATATAACTAAGGCAAAGCTCTCCTTGCCATCTGCCAATCGCAACGATATTTTTCGTTCTTTGAATTTACCCCGCCAGAAAAATTGACGCTCTCCCTCAAGGCTGTAGAATAAAGGGTTCTCACGCCTTTGTGTCGGAACTGGTATACGAGCCGCACTTAAAATGCGGTGCCCGTAAGGGATTGAGGGTTCGAATCCCTCCAAAGGCAATTTTTCAGATCATTTACTATTTGACAATCAATCGCAACAAAAACTTATTTCTTAGCCAAAACGTAACGGGCGAACAAAAATGACATTCCCGTTAACAAACTGGTAAAACAAAAAAGTATTAATAAACTGAGTCCATAAAGCCTTGCAGCAGCCATATTTTTGCCAATAAATCCCAGCGAAAAGGCCGGTATACTCAGTACGAACCAAAAAACCCCATAAAAAACTAAGGCAACTAAAAATTGTCCTTCCAGCATTGCTCTAACTGCAGGTCTAACAATGCCGATAATCACGGCGATTAAACCACCTACCCCGGCAATCCAATTACCATTGACCATAATAGTACGCCACATCGGATCTGGAGAATTATCGCCTAGCCAGATGCGCGAATACTTATAAATCAACAGCAGGCCCAGGCCAATAAATAAACTAGGATCTAAAAATTTTTTCAATGGTATCACCGATAATACCGACTATAACAGTGGATAATTATATTATCGCACCATGATCGAAGACTCGTTCTTCTTTCAGTAATTTAACTTTATTTTCTAATGAACCAATGTTTTCTACTTCCAATTGAACAACGTCTCCATCTTTCAGCCAAGGATATCTGGCCGAACCTATTTCCTTGCCAGTGGCAGGATCTAATTGAGCCATAAACTCCGCAATACAGCCACTACCAATGGTACCTGACCCTAGTATATAACCAGGATGCAAACTTATGTTATATTGACCTAGAAAGTGCATTAACCTAGGAAAAGTCCAGGCCTGCTTTTTACTGGTTTTGGGATGCTCATAATAAATAGAATTATAGTTAGATGAAAGACGCTCTTCTCCATTAACCTTCAATCTCATAGATAGATCAAAGACACCATTATTGTCCATTGCTAAATCCGCCGGCGAAATAAATTTGGGTCCCAAGCTCTTTCCGATTATAGCTTTACTATTGGCAGGACCTAGTCCGAGCATATCCTTTAATTGCACGTCTCTAGCAGACCAATCATTGAGGATGGTAATTAAGCAGTGGTCTTGAAAAAACTTCAAGGCATGATCGAAACTCTCTATTAGGACAGACTGAGTTATCAGGCAAGCTAATTCTAATTCATAATCAGCTGCTTTAACTGACGACGGAACAATCACTTCATCCTGATCAAAATATACTTTTTCAGGTGGCAAATCGTTTACATAATATGCCGCATAATCGTACCAACCAGGCCATATACTTGTGCCCCTTTTCTCCCTGATTTGGCGCACATGCTTTTCAAAGCCTAAAAAATCCATAAGTATCTGCGGTTGGGGTATTATTTTCCCAAGCATTTCAATTTTGGCTATTTCTCTTTTATATGGCAAAGATTTTTCTTCCCAGCATTTGAGTTGTTTCCAGCCCGGATTATCGCATGCTTCGCACCTAAATTAAATTGATTGCTAAAAAGGTAAAATAGAAATCAGACATCCACTAGGACAATCAAGATATGAAACACTCCCAAGGTTTTGAAAAACTGATATCAAGCATAAAACCAAACATTTCTGAGATTTCAATTGAGAATGTTTTAGGCAAGCGCCAGAATAGCGAGCCTTTTATCCTTATAGACGTCCGTGAAGATCACGAATGGGACACAAGTCACATTGAAGGAGCTATTCACATAGGCAAGGGCATTATCGAGAGAGATATCGAAAAGCATTTCCCAGATCCCAGTACCTGCCTAATTCTATATTGTGGCGGTGGTTACCGCTCAGCCCTATCATGCGAGAGCCTTCAACGGATGGGGTACACAAATGTCCACTCTTTGGAGGGTGGTTTTAGGTCCTGGTGCGATAAAACCTTACCAATTTTGCAGAAATAGCGCGGAAAGGTCATCTAGCCAACACTTTCCACTGTCGCGTTTAAGGTATCACCTTTCCGGTGCGAAAAATCACTAAATTTTGCTATTCACAGGCCAGTACTAGCTCTTGATATCATGGTGATGTGTCACGTTATCAGGACACGTTAACAAACGGCGTATCTCTGGCGTTGGCGGGGTATCAAATATTTAGGTGACAAGGTAATGAAGATGATTACTAAAGATATGACGTCTCACGATAAATTAATCGTAGCATTGGGAGAAGTATTACAAGAAAGGCGCAACAAACTCAGTTTATCTCAAAATGAATTAGCGCGAGCAAGCGATTTTCATCGATCTTATATCAGCGACGTGGAAAGAGGCTACCGCAATATTTCACTCAAGAATCTGAGCAAATTGGCGTTGGCATTACAAATGCCTGTTTCTCAATTGCTAGCATTAGCAGAACAAAAAGTAGAACCGTTTCAGCACGTTGGTATCTGACACTCCAAACGACTTACACTATCGAAGAATGGCCAACTTAGATCTGGCCAGTTAATGGTAAATTAGTCTGATTGTAATTACCCTCTTCGATTTAGTGAACCAAACGATGACCGAGTTGACTACTATAGTTAATGCACTACTAATTGAGCGCGAACAAGGATCTAATTTACGGAAATTAGATCCTGCCCAAAATGTAAGTCCCACAACAATTTTAATAAACGGCAAAAGGCTGATTAATTTCGCTTCAAATGACTACTTGGGCTTATCCCATCATCCTCTTCTCAAAGAACGTGCAATTAAAGCCATAGAAAAATACGGGGTAGGAAATCCATCCTCCAGATTTGTTTCTGGTAATTGCGAATTATATAGTGAGATCGAATCTAGCTTAGCGCGCCTAAAAGGATCGCAGGCAGCCCTTATATTTCCAAACGGCTTTCAAACTAACTTAACCGTTTTAAATGCCTTATCCAAGCTAGACAGTTTCTTCTTTTGCGATGAATTATGTCACAGTAGCATTTTATTGGGAGCCCAAGTAGGCAATAGAAATTTTAAACGCTTTGCCCATAATAGCCTTGATGATGTAGCAAAATTACTAAGTAAAGAACAAACTAAGAACAAATGGATAGTAACAGAATCTATATTTAGTATGGATGGAGATTTGGCTCCTGTTGAAGACTTATTATTGCTTAGTAAGATCCACAACGCATATTTTTATTTAGATGAAGCTCATGCAACAGGAGTATTAGGTAAAAATGGCTTGGGCTTGCTTGATTGTCCTGACCAGCAAACAATAGTCATGGGTACCTTTGGTAAAGGATGCGGCAGTTTTGGTGCTTATATTGCCTGTTCTCAGACAATCAAAGAATATCTAATAAATTATTGTCCAGGATTGATCTACACTACCAGCCCTGCCTCCATCAGTCCTAGCCTCAATTCAAGCTGCCTTAGAACTTATACCGCCTATGGTATCAGAACGGCAAAAACTCTTAGAAACCGCACATTCTCTGAAAACAGAATTAACAAGAATAGGCTTTGATACAGGAAACACTGCCAGCCATATTATCTCTTTGTATTTAGGCAGTAGCGACTTCGCCCTTTCGCTCAGTCAATTTCTGGAAGAGAATGACATTTATGCTCGGGCAATCAGGCCACCGACTGTTCCTGATAATACAGCAAGAGTAAGATTGTCACTTTCGTTTATTCATAGTAATTTAGAAATAGAACAACTTATAACTACTCTAAAGTACTGGTATGCTAACAAACGTTGAACTCTATTTTATACATGGCTGGGGTTTCAGTAACACAGTTTGGAACCAATGGTTGGCAACCCTAAACAAAGGTATTACAGCTAACCTTTTTGATCGAGGCTATTTCAAAAACAAGAAGCAAGAGTTCAAATTTAACTTTTCTGGTAGATCAAAAGTCCTGATCACACACTCATTTGGATTGCACTACCTTAAAGCCACAGATTTCAGTCAAATTCATACGCTCGTGCTGATTGGTAGTTTCCGATACTTTCACGAAAACGCACATAATTTCAATTCAAGTCAAAAACAAATTGAGCTAATGAAGCAAAAACTTTTGGCAGATCCCATAGATTTGCTTACTAATTTCTATACCAACTGTGGCTTAGAAAACACAGGTCCCAGCTCACCCCTTATAAATTCCGAATTATTGTATGATGACCTAGTACTTCTAAATACTCATCATTTAGATTTAGACAATTTAAAATCGATTCCGCGAATTCTACTCTTGCATGGTACAAAAGACGCCATAGTAAGCTCAGAACACAGCAAACGATTACACGAACTATTGCCGCATAGTAAATTATTTCTCAATGAAAACGAAGGACATGCTTTACCACTAAGCGATCCCGACTGGTGTATAAATACAATTCAATCTCAATTTAACAAAAAGCTCTTTGCTTCCTCAGTGGTCAATCAACAGTAATGCAGAAATCATCAGTAGGAAGTCCAATAACCGACAACAGACACAATGGTGGCAATCAAGCACAGGCTATTGCAACGAATTTTTCCAAGAGAGCCCTCTCTTACGACAATTTTGCAAAAGTACAAAAATTCGCTTCTACTAGTCTCTGCAAACAGATAGCCAAAAATATGAATACATGTCTTCCAGCCAATATACTAGAAATCGGCTGTGGTACTGGCTTGTTATCACGATGTTTAGTCAACCGTTTCCCCGATAGCAAAATCGATTTTATAGATCCAGCAGCCGCAATGCTCAGCTTATGCGAGAAAAACATAAATGATCATTTAAACTCAGAAACAACTTCTAAAAACCACAATTTCATTAAAATGACTATTGAAGACTATCTAAGCGATAGAAACACTTCACTGAAACAGTATTCACTAATTGTTTCATCCTTTACCCTGCAGTGGGTACATGACTTACCTTCGATTATAAACAGTCTGGTAGATCGCTTAGAGAAAGGCGGACAATTCTTCTTTTCTTATCCAACTGATAAGTCATTTCCCGAGTGGAAATCAGTTTGTCAAAAGATCGATCTGCCCTTCTCAGGAAATAAATTACCTTCTGCAAAAGAATTAGATTTCTATGTTAACCCTAGTGAAGTTAGCGTGGTTTGGAATGAAAGCCCTTACAGACTAGCTTTTCCAAATGCTCTAGAATTTTTCAGAGAGATGAAAAATATAGGAGCGAATTTAAACACCCTTGCCAGAAAGACAGAAAACGGCTTGCAGGCTCAAAGATTATCCATTAAAGATTTTCGCCGCTTACTTAAAACATGGGATCAAGAATGCTCAGAAACAATAAACATTAAAAAACCGATCAAGACATTACATACATATGACCAAACGATCGACTGTACTTATTGGTTTGTTGAGGGCATAATTACTCGTTGTGTCTAATATAACTAAAGCGAGGCTTCAAGCGTGACAAATAAAAGTTCAGTCATGGAAAATCAATCTCCTTCTCAAAAAACATCTGCTCTGGTACGGAACGATTGGACACTAGCAGAAGTACAGAACATTTATGAAACGCCCATATTGGAGCTCATTTTCCGGGCTGCGTCCATACACAGACAATTTCACGATCCGCTCTATATCCAGAAATGTACTTTATTGTCGATAAAGACTGGCGCCTGTCCAGAGGATTGTGCCTATTGTCCACAATCAGCTCGCTACACAACAAACGTTCAACCTGAACCTCTTATGGACATAGAATCGGTATTGAAGGCAGCACACTCAGCCAAGGAAAACGGCAGTAGCCGCTTTTGTATGGGTGCAGCCTGGCGAGAAGTCAAGAATAATAGCGATTTCGAAAAAGTTCTGACCATGGTTAAAGAAGTCAGTAAACTAAATTTGGAAGTTTGTGTTACACTTGGCATGCTAACTTTTGAGCAAGCTGAGCGGCTGAAAGACGCAGGACTTACTGCATACAATCACAATTTAGATACCAGCAGTGATTATTACGATAAGATCATAACCACTCGTACTTATCAAGATCGCTTGGACACTTTGCATAACGTCGCCAAAGCAGGAATAGATGTTTGTTGCGGCGGTATTGTTGGCATGGGAGAAAGCAATAGCGATCGGGTCGGACTTATTCACACATTAGCAACATTATCTGAACACCCAGAATCCGTCCCGGTAAATGCTTTAGTGCCAGTACAAGGCACGCCTTTAGCTGATCAACCAGCATTGTCAGCTTTTGATTTTATTCGCATGATTGCCACCGCACGCATTACCATGCCAAAAGCTAGAGTTAGACTGTCAGCTGGACGAACCAGTCTTTCAGTCGCTGAGCAAACACTCTGCTTTTTAGCAGGAGCTAATTCGATCTTTGCTGGTGATAAGCTTTTAACTACGGCAAATTGTGGCGAAAATCAAGATCAGGCAATGTTTAATTTACTTGGTATTAAATATGATACTGCTCCGGTTTAAGCAGTGTGAAAATCTCCGATGCATTTTCTTGCACTATTTTTAGGAGATACTACTGCGCATATTTATCAAAAGGCTTAAACAATAAGCTAAAAACATCATATGTAGATTTAATGAAGGGTTTAATATTCCACTAGTTCAAAACAGACTTCTTATCCGCATTTTTGTTGAATATATATATCCATGTTTCATGAAAATGAAGATTTGGACCAATTGGGCTTTTCAGAACATTTAATCTTCGAAGTTATGAGTCTCCAGAATCAACCATTACTACTATAATTATTGGCATGCAGGCGCATAATAAAAGAGCTGTACGCTTATCAATTAAATAAAATACATCCCGGCATTTTACTAGCGATAGCGTTATGATATTAATTAGAGTTTTGCGAGTTATCTAATGCCTACTCCCACATCAGTATCGGTCCGCGAAATACCTATATTTCCCTTACCAGAGGTGGTCCTATTCCCTCACGCAGATTTGCCTTTACACATATTTGAGCCTCGATACAAGCAAATGATTAGAAATCTAATGAAAACGGACCGCCAATTCGGGGTTCTTTTGTTAGATAGAAAGACTGGCAATGCCTTTAGTATTGGCTGTACAACTGAAGTAAAGGAAACGTTTTATTTACCGGATGGACGCATTAATATCACCACTCAGGGATTGATGAGATTTAAGTTATTGGAAATTACTGAACACCAACCTTATTTAGTTGGTCTGATTAAATGGCTAGTTGATGACCCGCCCAGCACTGATTTAACAGATTTACACAAAGAAGCCCATCAGATTGTTAGTGACATTGTTCGTATGACTAATAAATTAACAAATAGCTTGATGCCTGGTTGTGATTCTAATAATCATATTCGTCTGCCCATGAATTTACCAGAAAATACAGAACAGTTTTCATTCTGGATTGCTAATAACCTATTCAGTGATCCATACGAAAAGCAAGCTCTGCTTGGATTAACTGATACCAAAGTGCGTCTCGAACAGGAAATAAATAGCCTCCATCTCCTCAGCAAAGAACTTGTCGCCAGGACAGCAATTGAAGACGCTTTCGTCTAAACCTTATAAACTAATAATTGAATATGTTCCTGCAAGTAATGAATAGAACGAGACAAAATTCTACAGACACTCATTGAGGAGAAAATATGGACGATCCAGTTTTAGGGGGAGCACAAGATGGTTTCAATCAAAAGTGGAATGCCACCAGTCATCACGAGTCAACCAACCCTGCTGTAAGTAGTGTGCAGGCTTCACAAATCATACTGGAAGCATTAAAGAATAAGAAGAGAACAGCAACTGCCGAATGGCTCAGTGGCTTAAAAGCTGAAATCCCTGTTTCTGGCAAATCAAATCCAAGCACAAGCTACAATGGATTAGCTTCTGTTTCAAAGGCTGGTTCTAGCCAAGCTCCTACAGAAAGTACCATGATAGGACAAGCCATACATTGGCTAGACAAAATGTTTGTTGAATTCGAGCTTTATGCTGCTGACTTTAACCTCAATGTTAGAGGAACGAATTTAGTTGTTAGTTGTACACGTCCAATAAAAAGAACTAACGATACAGGTGGATTGTATTCTGAAGCTGGTGATGATTGTTTAAGTTATGCCGGACACATAGCAACACAACAATGGTCTCTAGTAGTAAGAGGTTGCGCCACTAAAATAGAAATGTTTATAATTCCAGCCGAATTGCTGATAGCTTTCAGTATAAGTAGCACAAATGAGTCAGGACATGAACCATTGCTAGTCTTAGAGCCAGGCTGGCGCGACAATGAAATTATTTGGCACGTTCAAAACCACATCATCACTACCGAACAAATACCTGCTCTAGCAAAAGAATTATTTGGTGATCTGCTCAAAGTCGCCAGTGGTCAAATGACAGAAGCCGAATTAATTGCCAATCCTATTCAAACGATCTCTGCAAACGACAATGCAGTGATCGCCCCTCCGGTTCCCACAACTCCCAAGCCAACTCCAGCTCCACTAATTGAGCAGTTAGTCAATCCGAACGTGCCACCTAGCGTACCTGTTTCGACACCCACTCCATTGAATACCCAAGCAATTAATCTACCAAATAATGAATCGAAAGTGTCGCCCTTATCGTTGGAGAGTTTAAGAGCTGCCGATCATCTATTGATTTTGATAGACACAGATATTAATCGCTTGATGGAATCAGCGAAAAAAGCCTTAGAGGTAGATGACACTGCTGCTTTTGAACAAGTTAAAGACATAACTACAAAACTGGAAGCCTTAAAGAATTCTTTATCAGATGCTTTATCTCGCATCCATTAACAGAGTTGAAAATAATCAATGTCTACAAAATCGATCGCAGCAAAAGTAAAGTCTTACTGGCTGAATAATTTCGGTATCGAAAATCTAGTCATTAAAGAAACTCCGCAACTTCCTTTGAAATCAGGGCAAGTGCGAGTCAAATTACACGCAGCTTCACTAAATTATCGAGACCTTTTAGTTGTCACAGGGCGATATGATCCTAAACTATTATCATCCCAAGGAATAATACCTCTTTCCGATGCCTCAGGAGAAATTACAGAAATAGCTGCAGACGTCAATCTGTTCAAAATTGGAGATAGAGTAGCAGCAATTTTCTTTCAAAAATGGATAAGCGGTAACTGCTCCCAAGCTATGACCAAATCAGCTCTGGGCGGATCGATTGATGGCGTGCTGACCGACAACAAAATCTTCGACCAAGAAGGGCTAGTACACCTACCGGACGACTATTCTTACGAAGAAGGATCTGCCTTGCCTTGTGCAGCCGTGACTGCGTGGCACGCTCTTATCATTGCTAACAAGCTCAAAGCCGGAGAGACTGTTCTAATCCAAGGCACCGGTGGCGTATCTATTTTCGCCTTACAATTTGCCAAAATAAGCGGCGCAAAAGTGATACTAACTTCCAGTAGCGAGGAAAAACTAGCCAAAGGCAAAGCCTTAGGTGCCGATTTTCTGATCAACTACAAACAAAGACCTGAATGGGAAATTGAAGTTCGCAAAATTACCAATGGCATGGGTGTAGATCACATAATCGAAGTAGGTGGGGCACAAACTCTTGCTAAATCGTTCAAAGCAGCCCGTTTTGGGGGCAAAATCGCATTAATAGGTGTCCTTAGCGGAGTCGAGAATAACATAAGTTTATTGCCTATCCTAATGAAGAGCTTGTTAATTCAAGGCATATACGTAGGCTCAAGAGAAATGTTTGACTCTATGAATAAGGCCATTAATACCAACAGAGTACGCGCGGTGATAGACAAGGTCTTCGCCTTCGACGAAGCTAAAGAAGCTCTTCACTACCTAGAGAAAGCAAACCATTTTGGCAAAGTAATCATAAAAATAGATTAGAAGAAAAGCCTGTCTAATTCACTACTATGTTTTCAGCCGACTGAAGGAGCGGATACTTGCTGTTTTCCAGAAGATCTTCCGTAGGATTTTTTATAAAAAAGGACGCAGCAATTCCTACTAGATAGAATAGCGAGACACAGGCAGCAGCCATAGCATACGAACCATTAAATGCATTGATTAGCTGGCCACCTAAAATGGCTGCTGCAGCTGCAGTCAACCTGCCTATTTGAATACAAAATCCAAAGGCAGTAGCACGAAGTTTAGTCTCAAAAAGCTCAGGCACATAAATAAATAGCAAACTAAAAGCTTGAACACAAAAGAATCCAATAAAGAACGCCCAAACAATAAGAGCATTACCATAACTTTTAGTAGTAAGAAAGGCTATTAAGCAACAAGTGAGCGCACCCATGAAGCAGAAGCAAAAGCTTGCTCGGCGTCCAAATTTGATTACAGTTTGACCAGCTAATAAGGCAGAAATTATACCGCCTACATTTAAGGATATGGCCACAATACTACGTTCATTAATTGCAGCCGTGCCCACTAATTGATTAATCCAAGGGGGGATCCAAGACAATACTGCCCAAAAACCTACAATAGCCGTACTAGCTAGAGCGGTAACTAAAACTGTTTTACCTATATTATTGCGGTTGAATATTTGCGGCAAGCCAAAGCTTAGCAATTCAGCTTCTTTTGAGATAACTCATGCCTCGGTTTGCTACGTAAACGTTTTTTGCATTCCGCCACAAACTCATATTGTACTGGCTCTTTCAAATTTGCACGTATATAAGCAGTTAAGAGAGCCGGCACTATACCGACAAGGAAGAGCCAACGCCAACCTAAACCACCAACTAACAGATTTAGAAAAGAAGCAACCAAATAACCAAAACCAAAAGAACTACACATAAGGCCAGTAGCATGCAAACGCGATTTACCTTGCCAACTTTCAGCCATTAAAACGCCACCAATACTTATTTCACCGCCGATACCGCAACCGACTAAAAATCGGTAGAAAGCCATTTCTTGCCAGTTATGGCTGAGCGCACAAAGCCCTGTAAAAATCGCATAAAGCAAAATGGTATATACAAGGGTTCGAGCCCGTCCGATATGATCAGCTAATATGCCAAAGACTATTCCACCAATCGCCCAACCAACCATAAAAGTAGCTAGGATATAAGAACCGTGCACGCCGACAATACTGTGAGATTTCGTGTTTAATAATTCAGATAAGGCGGGAAAAAGCACGAGCACAAAAATTGAAGCGTCCATACCGTCGAACATTTCACCAAGCCAGGTGGCTGTTAAGACGTGCCACTGAGACGAACGAGTGTTATTATTCAATTTTCCTTCCAATATTTGACTGGTTTGTACATGCGCCATCTGCATTTTCTCAATTTAAGCGAACTGTTATTTGCGCTTCTTTCTTTACAGCACCCACTGAGACTGAGAATTATCAATTACTATTGACTTCTTTGCAATGAGTCAATACGTATTTACTGCTTAGATTTCTATAAGGGGCGGTTATTTCCAGCCGGTCACGCAGGCCCAGCACTGATTAAATAACTCTACTTATACGAGCAGCACCGAAAAACACCGAAACCACGATCAACTATGTTGCAACGAATAAGCAATGGGCGGTTTCAATTTTAATGCTCTAAAATCACCTGACAAAACTGCACCTATAATTATCTTGGCCAATATTCCAGTGATACTATAAATGGTGGTACACATATGACCGCTCATCCTGGTCAAATGTGAGTGCTGCACAATATGCCGCAGGAGAACAGATCCAAATGGCTTCCGTAACACCTCGCCGTGCATGAGTGAAAACCAGCCATGGAATTTGTACAGGTAATGCTTGGAATGTTTTAAACATTCCCTGTGCTGCCTTTGTCACAGGTTTGCGCAATAATTGGCTGCAAAAATTTCTCCAGAACGTCCATAAACTTGCCCCTATCTGCAAAAGTTACATTCTTGTGATCGCAATTACTAAAAGAAACCAATAATTTTGGTTCACAAGCAGATGCAAATATCATTTGACCATGTGCAAAAGGCACTATGTCATCTTTTTCACCATGCATTATCAAGAGTGGTATTTTCACGCTACGAATATTTGTTATTGTATCTAAGCTATGATGGGGAAACATAAACTCTGGATAGATTTTTAGCAACGGCATTTTCTCCACGGCAATCTTGCGTAATGAACAGAAACCAGATTGACAAATAATTGCTCTTGCCGCCCTAACAGTAGCCAAATGCGCAGATACAGAAGCTCCGATTGATTCACCGTAAAGAATTATATTTTCTGCTTTTTGCTCTCCGAAGCCAATTAGACAATCATAAGCCGCTTCAGCGTCTTTCGTTACGGTGCTTAAATCCGGTTTACCAGAGCTCGCTCCATAACCCGAATAGTCGTAGATAAAAACCGAATAACCGGCACGAATTAATGCTTCAGTTAAATAACTATGAGTTTGCATATTGCCTAAATTACCGTGACTAACAAGCATGGTAAATTTCGCATTAGGATTTACGTAGAACCAGGCGCAAAGACTATTACCATCAGCCTGCAAAAACGTGATTGCTCTAGCTGAAATTCCTACCATTAATGGAGGATTCTCGTGACTTGCCATCTTTATGCGAGGAAATAGAATTCGGCCTATAAAACCAAGCCGCAAGCCTAGGTGCTAACAAAATATAAATTGCAACAATTGCAACAATAAAAAAGAAAAGGCTCATCAGGCTTCCTCAGGATGGGCTTATTCTAGCAAAAAATCTCAAGTCTTTAGAGCAATCCCTATAAGCGAATGAGATCATGAAAACGATAGACTGCTCTCTGGCAGTGCGACATATCAAGAAGCTGTGTAAATAAGCGCCCTGGAATTAATTTTTTAGGGTTGCTATAATTTAGTCTAATTAACCCTAGGTGAAATAAGGAATTATGGAGCAAACCAAGAGTCTAGATCAGCATGCAGTTTTTGGAAAAACTTCTCGTAAAGACGCTTGGTGGATCGAACCAGTTCTAGTGGGTTTAGGTTTCGCCGCATTTATTATTTATGCTACATATCGCGCTTTCGAAAATAACTATTTTGAAATAGGACCCTATCTTTCTCCTTTCTATTCCCCAAAATTCAATTTTGACTGGTGGCATATGTCACCAGCCTTTCTTATTCTATGGATTCCTGCTGGCTTCCGTGCTACTTGTTATTATTATCGCAAAGCTTATTATCGAGCTTATTTTGCCGATCCACCCGCTTGCGCAGTAGGACACCTTGGTGGAGAAAAATATTGTGGTGAAACCACCTTTCCTTTAGTAATGCAGAATCTCCATCGCTATTTCTTTTATCTAGCCACAATAGTATTAGTAGTGCTCTGGTATGACGCCATTAAAGCATTTCTCTTCGATGGTAAGTTTGGAATCAGCCTCTTAAGTCTAATCATGCTGGCAAACGTAATTTTGCTTTCAGGCTATTCTTTCGGCTGTCACGCTTGTCGTCATTTGGTGGGCGGAAAATTAGACTGCTTCTCGGCAAATAGCTGTACGAAATCTCAATTTAAAGTTTGGCATTGGGTTACCAAATTAAATGAACACCATATGTTATGGGCCTGGTTAAGCCTGTTTTCAGTAGGTTTTACCGACTTTTGGGTTCGCCAGGTAGCCAGTGGAGCTTTTCCTGAATTCAGATTCTTTTAGTACCGTTTAATAACCAGGTAATCATTAACAATATGGCACCAGATCAAAATACAAAGCAAAATTACGAAACTCACGAGCACGATGTAATCGTCATCGGCGCCGGTGGAGCTGGCTTAAGAGCGGCTATAGAAGCATCCGCCCAAGGACTTTCAGTGGGTCTAGTATGTAAATCACTTTTAGGAAAAGCCCATACTGTTATGGCAGAAGGCGGCATAGCTGCAGCCTTAGCTAATGTAGATTCAGAAGATAATTGGAAAACACACTTTCGCGACACAATGCTTGGCGGCAAAATGTTGAACAACTGGCGCATGGCACAATTGCATGCCCAAGAAGCACCCAAACGCGTAAAAGAATTAGAACATTGGGGAGCAGTATTTGATCGCACTAAAGACGGCAAAATACTACAGCGCGCCTTTGGTGGCCACACTTATAAACGACTTTGCCATGTAGGCGATCGGACTGGCTTAGAAATGATTCGCACCCTACAAGATCAAGGCGTACACCAGGGTATCGCAGTCTATATGGAATGTACCATTACCAAACTAATCAAAGATGGTGAGCGCATTTCCGGTGCTTTTGGCTATTATCGCGAAGACGGGCGCTATGTTTTATTTAAAGCAAAAGCTATCGTTTTAGCAACAGGTGGTGTAGGAAAATCTTTTACCATCACTTCTAATTCTTGGGAATATACCGGGGATGGTCAAGCCCTTGCTTATGAGGCTGGTGCCGATTTAATAGATATGGAATTTGTTCAATTTCACCCCACAGGCATGGTCTGGCCTCCTGGAGTACGCGGCTTACTTGTGACAGAAGGGGTACGAGGCGAAGGCGGCATTTTAAGAAATAAAAATGGCGAACGCTTTATGTATAAATATTTGCCTGAAGCAAGCAAAAAAGACTTTGCCGAAACTGACCAAGAGTCAGCAAAGTGGGTGGACGCAGCTGTAGCTGGTCAAAAAACCGACGCCAGAAGACCACCCGAATTATCTACTCGAGATAATGTTGCCCGCTCAATATACACAGAAGTAAAAGAAGGGCGCGGCTCCGAACATGGTGGCGTATACCTTGATATTAGCTATCAAGATCCTGAGCGCGTCAAGAAAAAACTGCCTTCTATGTATCACCAATTTAAAGACCTTGCCGATGTCGACATTACTGCGCAACCAATGGAAGTTGGTCCTACTATGCATTACATAATGGGTGGCATACGCGTGGACGCAGACACTCAATCTACCCGCGTACCCGGTCTGTATGCTGCTGGAGAAGTAAGTGGTGGCATGCATGGCGCTAATCGTTTAGGTGGAAACTCATTATCTGATCTGGTAGTTTTTGGCCAATTAGCAGGAGCAGCTGCTGCCAATTATGCAAGAGCAACACCCTCCGGGCAAGTTCCTCAAGAACAAATACAATCTGCAATTAATGAATTAGAAGCTCCCTTCCGAAGTGGTAAAACTGTCAATCCTTTTGATTTGCAAAAAGAACTCAATCACATTATGAGCACCTATGTTGGTATTTTTCGCGACGAAGGCGATTTATCAACAGGCCTGGCAAAATTGCAAGAACTAAAGGAAAAAGCCAAACAAGTCTGCGCCAACCCTAACAAAGTCTACAATCCTGGTTGGCACTTGTGTCTAGATTTACTACATATGCTCATCTGTTCAGAAGCAATAACGCGCAGTGCCCTTATTCGCAAAGAAAGCAGAGGCGCACATAGTCGACTAGATTATCCAGAAATCAACCCCGAGCTCGGCAAAGTAAATACTTCCGCATATAAACAAGGCGATGAAATGAAGATTGAACAAACACCATTGCCAGAAATGCCAGCCGACTTAAAAGAGTTATTTAAAAAATAAGGAGCTATATTATGCCTGAAGCTACTCTAAAAGTTTTCCGCGGCAAAGGAGACACAGGTACTTATGAAACATACAAAGTACCTGTAGAAGATGGCATGGTTATTCTTGACGCTATTCACTATATTCAACAACACTATGCTCCCGATCTAGCAGTACGCTGGAATTGCAAAGCCGCCAAATGTGGTTCTTGTAGTGCCGAGGTAAATGGCAAGCCCAGTCTTATGTGCAAATCACGTATGGATAAGTTTTCTTTAGATGAAGAAATAATTGTCGAACCATTAAAGACTTTTCCTACAGTAAAAGACCTGGTTACTGATGTATCCTGGAATTACGAAGTCAATAAAAAAATCCCCGCTTTCACACCAACCGATGAAGGCGAATGGACAATTTATCAGGAAGATATTGAACGTGTGCAGGAATTTCGCAAATGTATAGAATGCTTTTTATGCCAGGATGTTTGCCATGTTTTGCGTGATCACGATCGCAAAGATACTTTCATGGGCCCGAGATTTCTAGTGCGCACAGCCGGTCTAGACATGCATCCTAAAGATAGTCTCAACCGTAGCAAATATGTAAAACAAGAAGGCGGTATCGGACTATGCAATATCACAAAATGCTGCACCGAAGTATGTCCTGAAAGCATTCATATAACAGATAACGCCATCATCCCTCTAAAAGAACGTGTAGTTGACCAATTCTACGATCCGGTAACTATGTTCTTAAACAAGATAATGCCTAATAAGAACAAGAAAAAACTTGTCTGAGCATGGATAAATAGTTTACTACGCATGGTACAAACTAAATGAACGAAGAAGCTACGATAGAATTAAAACGACGCTGGAACTTTGCCGGTGCTATAAGCAGGTTTAAATTATTCGTGGACGATAAGAAAATCGGCACCATCAGCAATGGCAAAACCGAATCCTTTAAAATTCCCCCTGGAACCCATTCAATCTATGTCAAAGGGGCATTCTGGTCAAAGACCAGTGCTATACAAATGCAAGCCGCTCCGGGCAGCATTTCAAAATTCGAATGCGGTATAACTAAATCCTATTGGATATTTATGATTTGCATAATTGGTCTCTTAATTTTCGGAAGAACACTGATACACAGCTTCGCACAAACCAACTATATGCTTGGTTTATTTTTTTCGTGCTTTCTTATAATCGCAGCGGTAGTAGCCACCGTTTATACTTTCAGACCAAACAGCGTCTATTATCTCAAAGAGATAAGCAAAGATACTATTGTCAATTAGCTTCAGTACCCTTTTCGCCAGTGCCACTAGCATTTTCGGCATCTGATTCACTGTCGCTACCGCTGGAAAGAGTGTAAGTAATGGTAGCCTGCGAATGACTATCATGTAAAACCAAAGAATTGATTTTGCCTGGTTCCATAAGCGCTTTGACCGGCTCAACAATTGATTTTCTGATGCTAGGATTTTTAAGATTGACCTCTATGGTCAACGCCACGGCTTCTGGATAATTGCGATCTACAGTTTTATCTTGCGCCTCATAAACAAATTTGCATATTTTTGACTGACCACTCAAACTTTGCAAAACCGCAACTTCTAATTTTTCTCTTGCCGCCGGCGCACTCAATGCACTATCCCCAGCTGGCGCTGCTGGACCGCGCCTTATAAGCTGCCCAATCCAGCTACCTTGCGCCGCAAATATCAGCAACCCACCAATCAAAATAATTACCACTATCAGTCCAAGAGGATTAAAACCTTTCTCATATGTTTCGGTAAATCCTCGAAATTCAGGACGTACAAGTTGTTTTAAACCACAGACTGGACAGAAAGTTTCATGTCCATGTAGTGGAACTTGACAGCCAGGACAATCATGCATTGCGAATACCCAAAAACTAACTAACTATGGACAATGTTTTACCATAATAGCCCCGCGATTATAGTAAACGTCACTCCATTCATAATTGCTCTCATTGGATATTTATTACATATAGCAGCTGGCCAAAGGGTGGTAGAATTTGTTCTTAATTGCTCCAACCTTGGTTTGACTAAACATATGATTAGAAATATTTTTGCTGCTTTAGGCTTAGCAACTTTCTTTTTCCTGATGCAATCTAATTTTGCTATTGGAATTGATAATGATACCAGTCAAAATATCGAAAAAACACTATCTCAATTGGAAACAAGATTCTTCGAACACCAATACGAGACAGACAGTGATATAGACAGAATTGACCGTATTGAACAATTTATTTTTGGCTGCAATCAAACCGGCTCATTAACTGATCGGATAAAGCATATACAATCAGCCATTCCAGATGCAACAATCGCTCAGATAAATAACATGCCTAGCGTCACAACAAATAGTCCTAATGTCAGTGACGACGAGCACCCAGATTCATCTAATATAGATCAAAGTTCCGACAGTATTGATCAAAGCAATGATCAATCTGCAAATAGCTCTTCCAAGAGCAATTCCCAATATTCTTCTTATCCTCGTGTAACATCTTTAGAGCAAGAATTGCTAGGACACACCTATGAAGCAGATACTCTTTCTCGCCGGTTAGCACGATTGGAGACAAAGGCATTTGGTAATGTTTCTGCCAATAGCGAGCTAAGTGATAGAGTAGATAATTTGGACGATTATGCTCAAAGACATGACCTCTACGGCGAGCGCAAAATTGCTAACAATACAAACAGCTCTCTTGCATTTGTACCTCCCAAAAGCATGGGACGGGGCCGCAACAATAACTCTGTTTACCCTACCGACGCTTCTTTAGGCAACAAAGCATACGCAGCTGATTCGCAGCCGTCATATACAAGTAGCAACGGCTCCTTTGTCGGCAGTATGGAAGAGCGTGTAGCTATGATGGAGGCCCAAGAATTCGACCATACCTATCCAGAAAAACCGCTTGATAAACGTCTAAAAAAATTAGAAAAGAAAATCTTGCCCGGCCAGGACGATTCGCAAATGGGTTTGTTTCAGCGAACATCAAAACTTTGGATTACCTTACACCCATCTGATAAAAGTAAGTTAGATAATCTGATCGCCGGCAACCAAAATAAGACCAATCAAGCTTATAACCCAGCAGACAATACCAGCGCGAATAGCAACAATTCAACTACTACCAACACCGCAAGCAAGCATGGTTCTTGGCTGCACAGATTAGCAAATGAAATCGAAGCCTCTGCCAATGCCCCATATTCTGGTTATTCTAATTTTTCCGGAAACAATGGCGGCCTCAATACATGCCCCTATCCTGGATCATTCTATGTGCCCCAAAGCGCCAATTCCCCTAATAGCAGATTCATCGGCGGCAATTTCGGCCCAGGCGCTGGACCTGGAGGACTGCCAGTAGGTTTCTGGTAAATAAGGCCTTTTATATTTTCTAGCCAAAACAAAAGCAATTAAAATTTTACCGCAACCGGCCCACGCGCTGCATTATCATCAATCTCAAAGTATTGTACGGCCTTAAAACCAGTAGCACCAGCCACAACTGATGACGGAAATGATTCTACCGCAGTATTTAATTCTCGAACATTGGCATTATAAAAACGTCTGGCTTGAGAAAGACGATTTTCAGTTTCACTAAGATCAGTTTGTAATTGTTTGAAATTCTCATTTGCTTTTAATTCAGGATAATTTTCACTTAAAGCAAAAAGTTGGCGCAACGCACCGCTGAGCACATTTTCGTTTTTAGCTGTGAGCTCTGGCGAACCATGACTGGAAGCAGCAGCATTTCTTGCCTCTGTGACTGCCTCAAAAGTTCCTTTTTCGTGAGCAGCATAGCCTTTTACTGTCTCAACTAAATTGGGGATAAGGTCATAACGACGTCTTAGCTCTGTATCTATTGCTGACCAGCTTTCATTGACAGACTGTCGCAAACGAACCAAATTATTATAGATAACTATAAAAACTGCAGCTATGACAAGAAGAACAACGATTGTCATTAAGATTACTGACATTTTAAGCCCCCACAAAACGTTTCCAGTATGTCCAGACTTCATTATAATGGCTAAGATGAAAAACTCAACTTTAGCTCTGCCAAAAGATCCAATTACTCGGCGTCTTCAGCAATCAACTGTTCGCATTTTTACTGCAACATTTTTTGTCATTCTAAGCAGCACAACAATAGTTAGTGCCGAAGTCATTCGTCAGTTTAACGCCGATATTAAGCTTAATTCTGATTGTTCGCTTGACGTTACTGAAGTCATAAAAATGGACTTCGAAAATTCCAAGAGGCATGGCATTTTTCGCATCATTCCAGTGGTTTATTCCCGCTACGGTGGAAATTACACTTTAGATCTACAATTATTGAGTGTCAGTGATGAGCACAATCAAGCTCTCAGTTATCAAGCAAGGCGTATGGGTTCTGATTTTCATATCAAAATCGGTGAACCGGATATTCTGATTACAGGAAGACGTATCTATTGCCTACATTACACCGTGCGCCGAGCAGTGAATTTTTTCGATAGTAAGCCAGAAGTCTACTGGAACGCCACTGGCAACGACTGGCCATTTGGCATAGAAGAAGCTAATGTCCGATTTTATCCCCCGACAGATATAGGAACCAATGAGATTAGGGCCAATTGCTTTATAGGACAAACTGGTTCAACGACCCAAGGACAATTTAGTAACAGAGATAAATACATATTATTTCAAGCAACAAACATAGAACCCGGCAGCGGTTTGACCATCGTTACGCAATTACCACCCAATGCGGTAAATAAGCCTGCACTTTGGCAAGAGATCATTTGGTTTCTTAAAGACTGGTGGGGGCTGATTGTTTTTCCCTTAGGCACCGGCGCTTACTTAATACCTGTTCTCCTGCAGCGAACGCGAGATCCACTGGGCAGTTCAGCCATAGCCGTCGAATGGAATCCGCCAAAAGACCTCTCGCCAGCCGAAGTAGGAACATTGATAGATGAGAGTTGTGATATGCAAGATATAATTTCCACTCTCGTTGACCTGGCTGCTAGGGGTTTTCTCCAGATAAAAGAATTAAAGTCAGCTACTTTTCTTTTCTTCTCCAACACCGATTACGAATTCACCCGCATGAATTCATTTAAAGATGGCGACATCCTTTTACCTCACGAGCAAAAATTTCTCAATGCCTTATTCGCCCATAATGAGGCTTCTGTAAAATTGTCTGACTTAAAAGAAAAATTCTATGTCAATTTACCTTATATAAGGCAAGCTATCTATCAAAGTCTAACGGATAAAAAATTGTTTTTTGAAAATCCAGAAACTGTACGTATGCGCTGGACGCTTGCTGCGATTGGTGTGGGGACAGCCGGTATTCTATACGCGGCCTGTTTAAGTTTGCCAAACCACACATCAATCGGCATCGGTTTGGTGATATCGGCTGCAATCGTATTGATAGCCGCAAAATTTATGCCGGCTCGCACTGCAACAGGATGGAAGGAAAGAGCACAATGCCTTGGTTTCCAGAGATTTGTACGTCTGGCTGAAAAGGATCGCATTGCTGTTCTAGCCAAAGAAGATCCAACTATTTTTGGCAGACTCTTGCCTTTTGCCATGGTATTGGGTGCAGCAGATCAATGGGCAGAGGCTTTTCATGGATTATTGTCACAACCACCATCATGGTATATACCGTATGGCTACGGAACAGCTGACTATACCTTTTCCTCTCGTAATTTCGTACACGACCTAGGAAATGGCATGAATACTATGGCCCAACTTTTTCCTCAGTACCAGCTCCTCCTTCGTCATCTGCTGGCAGTGGTGGCAGTGGATTTTCTGGTGGTTTTAGTGGTGGCGGATTTGGCGGCGGTGGTGGTGGATCTTGGTAGATTTCTATCAATCTTTTTGGCAAACATTCCGAAACGCCTAATTCTACCCTATCGAGACTTTGGAATAGCCCGTACAAAACGTTCAGTAATTAACTGAGGACGGGTAATGGCTGATCCCACCACCACAGCAAAAGCGCCGCGCTCAAAAGCCTCTTTAACCTCTTCTGGATACCAAACCCGTCCTTCTAATACAATCGGCACTTTTGTCTCCTGCACCAATTGTTCGACAAGTTCCAGGGCTGGCCCCTGGTCGCTAGTTAATTTGGTCTCTTTCGTATAACCAAATAAAGTAGTAGAAATTAGGTCGGCGCCAAAACTCGCAGCCTTTAACCCTTCTTCGACAGTACTTATATCTGCCCAGACGGGCTTGTTTAATTCACTATGAATGCGAAAAATAGTTTCTTCTAGCGTCAGTCCATCTGCTCGCGGACGCTCAGTAGCATCCAAAGCTATAATATCGCTACCAGCTAAAGCTAATGCTTTAGCCTCAGCAAAAGAGGCAGTAATATATACCTTGTATAAGCGTTCACTTTCACTGATGGTTTTCGCTTTAATTAGTCCTATGATAGGTAGAGCGGTAGCCGCACGTACCTTTTTAATATTCTCTATTCCTTCTAGCCTAAGAGCTTTCGCGCCACCGCGGACAGCTGATAGAGATAAGGCGTTAATATGCCCTGGATCGGCTAAAGGCTCACCAGCATCTGCCTGGCAAGAAACAATCAGACTGTCCTTTAGTTGTGGGATAACTTTGTACTTCAGTTCGCCGCTGCTTTTCATAATTGTCATATTTTAGGAATATCGCTAGATTAGTATAATTGTTTACGTAATATTGACAACTAAGGCTATAATTAATATAGATAGTTCATGAACTCTATAAGTACGGTATATGCTGCGTTTCGCATTCTGAGTAACGATTAAGATTGCTTACTAAAAGCACCTACAGATGGTAAACTGTCGACTCAAACACTCTTACTGACAATTGGAATTATTCATAAAAACAAAGATGAAACGCGACCAAATAAATGGCTTTCAATGTTCTGCCGGGATAATATCAATAGTTTTTGCCTGTTTGGCAGCCTCAACTAACTATTCCTTGTTGGCTAAGACGCCTCTTGGTGAATCAAATAATATAACTGCCAATTTATCTAATCAACCAGGTCCCCTGGTCTCTCAGGACACCCGTGACCGTTTAGAACAGATTGAAGAACGTCGCCGCGAATTACACGAGCGCGCCAATTTAATGCGCAAGAAAGAGCAGCTGGCCCTCTTAAAACTCAGTCGCATTGAAAGCAAGCTCACCATAACAAAAGGTGCGTTAAAGACAAGCAAAAAGAAGCTGGAAAGTACTGAAGACAAAATTAGCGAAGTACAAGAAAACCTTTCTCATGTAAAAACTGACAAAGAAAGCCTTACAGAACAAGCAGCTCAGCGCCTACGTGAAATTTACGAAGGACAACGTTTAAATTTCATCGAAATGATAATGCAAATCGATTCTTTACAAAACCTTTTAGATAAGCTGTTTTATCAAGAAAAAATCGCAGTACTAGATAGAAAGCTTTTGGACGAATTGCGTAAAAAAGAATTGGCTCTCGCCCAAAACAAAGACAAATTAGGCAAACAAAAAAATGAATTGGGTGATCTTGTCTCTTCGTTTGCCAAACAGGCATTAGCAATCGCCAAAGAAAAATTTGATCAGCAACAAACTGCCAATAAGCTCAAGACTCAGCGAGCGTTTTATGAACAAGCTGAAAAGCAATTAGCCAGCGAATCGCATCAACTCGAAACACAGATTTTGCAAATGGAATCCTCTCAACGCAATCGCAATCAGCATCTATTTATGGGCAGCGGCACCCTTTCTGCACCATTAAAAGCAGATATTACTTCGCCTTTCGGCTGGCGCAAGCACCCTATCTTTGGCATACGCCGTTTTCACACTGGCATTGACCTAGCTGGACCTAACCATTCCGCCATAAGAGCAGCAGACAGTGGCAATGTGCTCTATACCGGTTGGTACGGTGGTTATGGAAAAGTAGTAATTGTTAGTCACGGTAAAGGAATGGCTACTCTGTATGCTCACTTATCCAAAATTGCTACTGCTGCTGGTAGCAATATCGCTAAGGGAGACATTATCGGCTATGAGGGTACTACCGGTTTCTCTACCGGTCCACACTTACATTTTGAAGTAAGAATAAACGGTAAGCCAAATAATCCCATAGCTTACTTGCACTAAATCTTTTCTAGAATCAAGAGAATATTGCTTAGCTGAGCAGCATTTTAAGCTATTCTAGCTACTTTAATTTGCAACTCTTTTACAAAATCTTCCTGTCCCAATAAATAGCCGCGGCGTGCTTGGTCGTCAGCATACGTAATAGTTGCTTCAGTTAAGTTATTGAGCAAGCTGAGCGGAACGAACTCGCTAATTTGATTAAGCAATCGTTCTACTGTTAACCACTCTTCAGTTTGTAGAGGGATAGCATCGTCTAAGCGGGACATAACCGTGTAATTATGAATCTTGTCAGCCTTGGTATTCATCATAAACCCTATTTTTGACAGCAACGTATATAGCCTAAATGCAGCTTAGCAACTTGCTGTATATGCCTAGCATTTCTCTTAATTGTCTTATGCCCGATAAATTTTGCCTCTAACCACTATAAATATTGCCAAGCAGAACTTTATTCAATCTTTTTCTCCAATACATCAAAGAAAATAGTCCAATTATTATCATGACAATTGCACAAACCAAAATGAATGCCGCTCTTCTATATTCAAGAAAGGCACTTTACTCTATTTTTCGTTTTTATAGAGCGACCGTACATAATCTTCTGCCTCTGCCCGGGTAACCACTTCTTTTAACTCCTGAGCTTCCTGTAAGGCATTTAGAATTTCGCCTAATTCCCTGCCAGGTGGCACATTAAGCAATGCCATAATCTCATGACCGTCAAGCAGTTTTTTCATATTCTGGGTTGTAAGATGATAATTATTAAACCCAGCCAATAATGTATAAAAATTTTCTCGCAAAACACGTGATTTTTCCTCTGTCATCTGTGGCCCTTTGGTCGCACCTAAATCTCCTAGCGCTAGTAAAATCAGGCTCGGAAAATGCTCGCCCGCTCGCCTATAAAGCCGGTTAATGCCCTTAGCAGTAGCTTGTGTAGTATGAAATAACTGTCCAGGCCGCAAATGCAATTCAATTAACATAGAAACCAGATTTTCAAGGGAGTTAGACCAGCGTAATCGTTTGGCTATTGCTGGCACCATTTGCGCACCAATACTTTCGTGTCCAATAAAAGTGTGTTTGCCCTCCTCAGTAATGAGCCAAGTACTTGGCTTGCCAATATCGTGTAATAAAGCAGCTATTTTACAAACAGCCAAATGCTTTATTCCGGCGGCCAAATTTAAACTACTAGACATATTGGTTTTCGACCAAACATCAGGCATTGCCATATATGCCTCTTCAGTTTGAATAACAGCCTCAATACTGTGGTCAAATAAATTCAAATGGTGATAGCTATTATTGGTCACAGAGCGCGTCGCGGTAAGTTCTGGAAATATTGCTTCTAACAAACCTGTTTGCGCAAATTGATGTAAAACTAAAGCGGTGGGAAAAGAGCCGAAAGCAAGAAATAATTCGTGACTGATTCGTTCGCCGGCAACCGTTTGAATTTTGTCCGCATTATTGCTAATCCATGAAAGCGTTTCTTTTTCGATTTCAAATTTTAAATTAGCAGCAAAGCGAAAGGCTCTCAGTAAGCGCAATGGGTCAGTGACAAATACAGAAGGCGTTACCGATCTAATGACACCGCTTTTTATATCCTCAATGCCGCCTAATAAATCAATTATTTTTTCAGGCTCTCGAGGATCTAGATAAAGAGCATTAACGCTGAAATCCCGGCGCAATATATCGTTCTCAATTGTTCCTGCTAAACAACCGGCAAAATCAAGAATAATGCCATCTGCCATGACCACCCGAGCAGTGTCATTATCCTTATCCAAAGAAACAAAATGTCCATTTACCAGCTGAGCAAATTGACGAGCAAAATCAAAAGCAGAGCTGCCCGCAATTGCATAGTCCAAATCTTTACTAAGCAATTTATAATCTGGCCGGTAAACGCTAAGAACTAAATCCCGCAAATAGCCACCAACCACGAAAATATTCGTACCGCAGTCTGATGCTTGCTTAATAACTCGTTTGTGCAGATCTCCTGATAAAAGATGATCACCAGTTGGCACATTAAATAACGTTTTGGACATATTTAACTTCCTGAAAGCTTGTCTAATCTGCTTTCCGGCTATCTATCCTATTCCTCTTTCAATTCCTCTTGCATTTCTTCTTCCACTTCCTGTGCCTCCTTAGCCGAGAAATGGAAATGACCAGCCATATAAACGAGACCGCCCACCAAACTATTGGTTGTAATCAAGCCAAGCCAGACAATGGCATACGTAAGGCCCAGTGAACGGTCAACGCCTACTAATGATAAAAAGTAAGTGTAAGCACCTTCCCTGACACCAATTCCGTTAAAACTAGGCGTGATAAAACCCAGAACCGCTACAGAAGGATAGAAAACAAAGTAATACCACATAGGCACTTTGTTTAGACCCAGAGCCAGACCGATAATGATGTGACATATGACAATTATTATTTGCAAAACTACCGACAATACCAGAGAGACAAAAATCAAATTTTTCTCGCGTTGATAGGTTTGCAGAGCTGGATGATGTAATTGCTTGGTCACCCAATTATCAGGTCCCAGTATGGTCTTTGCCAAATATGGCACAAACGGCAAGACCAAAAAAATCAAAATAGTGCCTGCATATACTGGGATTTTGAGAGATACAGGCAGCTGAGATCCACCTGGACCAAATAATAAACCCAAAGAAGCAAATAAGAATAAGACCGCAATGCCCATAGTCCTATCAGCAAATACTGAGTAGAAGGCTGTTCTGAACTTATGAGTGCCCTTGGCTAAATAATAGCAACGACTGGCATCTCCTCCGACTGTAGACGGCAAGAATAGATTAAAGAACAAACCGATGAAGCAATATTGAGCCAATCGCAGAAAAGGGGTATCAAATCCCACTGCACGGGCCAATAATTGCCAGCGATAAGCGTTTAGAAAAGTAGCAGTAATGAATATAATCGCCGCCAAAAATAGTAACTTAAAATTGGCAGCCGAAGCTGCTTGCCAACTTTTGCTTAGATCTACTTTGCCGAAAATGAACAGGCAAGCAAATATTAAAACGCTTATGCTAGCCTTGATTTTAAGCTGGGTAGAAGGGCTTAATCCTCTCCAAGAGGAAAGCAAAGGAAAATTGAAATTAGCAACCTGAGATTTTAAATCGCTGGAATTCATTAGGCTATTTTTGCTTCACTATCTGTATTAAGTCTTTTATGGAAGATTTTAAATTCTACCTTATGCATTCGTAGTCCCAAGATTTAAGCTCACTTGCTCTTAACTAGATTAAATATTCCGAAAATTTGTAAGACCAGCACTAATTTGGTCCGCAAAGTAAAAAAAGATGGCTAGAATCATTCTTATTACAGACTTTGCTAGTCGAGATTTATACTGATAGTGTAACTTAGAAGTTTAGAAATGAATGTTTTGGGCTGAATGCGGGTAAACTTTATCTATAGTAGGCAGAATAATTGATGGTTTTCGACTTGAAACGCCCCTTTTTAAAACAAGGTTCCGGAAAGACTAAATGGATAGTCCGTATTGGCTTACCAGTCTTATTCTGTGTTCTTTTCTTCGGCATCCAGACTTCCATCATTTTGGGAGAGAAAAATAAGGGCGAACCAGCCGTTCTGGCATACCATGCTTATAGACACTCATCTTATGCCCTTGCCCAAAGCACAAAAACATTATTGGCTCCTCAAGTACTTTATGATCGGGCCTGGCACCTGGTCAAAGATTCCTTTTACGATCAAAAATTTAACGGCGAAGATTGGACGCGCTGGGAACATCACTATGACAATAAGCTAAAGTCCATGGACGATGCGCATAAAGCAATCGAAACTATGCTGGCCAGCCTTGGCGACCCCTATACTAGATTTCTAGATCGCGATGCCTTTGACGAAGAAAAATCTCAAATTGATGCCCGTTTATATGGAGTGGGCATGTTGCTAGGCATGAATAAAGAGCACAAAGTAGTTGTAATTGCTCCTATCGAAGGCACTCCCGCCTATAACGCCAGTATTCACCCAGGCGACGAAATTGTCGAGGTAGATTCCAAACCAGTCAAGGGACAATCACTTGATCAAGTGGTTAAGCAAATCCGTGGCCCCATTAATACGAAAGTCAATATTACTTTCATGCGCAAAGTTGAAAAGCACAAAGTTACCCTCAGTCGGGCTGAAATTCCTATTAAGGCAGTAGCTAATACAGATATATTGCCAGGTAATGTTGGATACATCAGACTAGATAGCTTTATTTCTTCTAAAGCCAATTCAGAAATGAAAGACGCACTTAAGAAAACCTCCACTGCAGACGGCTTAATCATAGACTTAAGAAACAATCCCGGCGGCTTGCTATCAAATGCAATCGAAATAGCAAATATGTTCTTAGATGGCAAAGTAATTGTAAGTACTATTGATGCTGATGGTTATAAGAGTTCTCAATACTCATCTCATAACCCAATTTGCAAAAAGCCTATAGTTATCCTAATTAACAAGGGCAGCGCCAGTGCCAGTGAAATCTTAAGTGGTGCTTTGCGCGACAATGGTCGAGCTAAATTAGTCGGACAAACTTCTTTCGGCAAAGGACTGGTTCAAGCTATCAATAAATTAGAAGATAATTCAGGCATAAACATCACTATCGCTCGCTATCTAACGCCCAATGACGTTGATATTCACAAAGTAGGTATCATTCCAGACTACAAAGTAGTACTTAAAGACGAAGATTACGATAAGGGCCGAGGGCCGTGGTGGATTGATCTCAATTACAGTAGCATCAAGCATTTGCCTACCGACGGTAAAGACCTCCAGTTAAACAAAGCCATCGAAGTAATAAAAACTGACATTGCTAAGGCAAGTGAAAGCAGTAAGGCCACTTCAACCGCTCAGGCATTGCACGACCGAAACTAGTTTCTTAAACCTTTAATTTAACGGCTTCCGGGTGTCCTTGCTTGTCTATACAAACATAAGTAACTTCTGCTTCAGTAACCCGTACTTCATGACCATCACGCACAATTTCTACATCTACCTGCACGGTGATTGATGTCTGACGGATACATTTAGTAGACGTATAGAAACTCACAACTTCACCCACTCTTACCGGAGCGTTAAATACTACTTCTTTAAAAGCCTTTGTAACAGCGCGCTGAGAAGTATTTTTGCCAACTTCTACTGCAGCCGCCAAATCAATGTAGCTTAGTATTATGCCACCGAATATAGTACCATTAGCATTGGTATCCTTAGGCAATAATGTCACTCTGATTGCTGGATCTTTACTTGATATAGGATTTCTGTTTGCCATTTGTTTGCCGCAAGTTCTTAGTGGACAGTCACTTCATCATAGGCAATTACTATTACTTGCGCAACTGCAAACCAAACTGCCCATAATAATAGTCCGGAACACATGATCACAAAGCCACTATATTTATCGGGCAAAAGAATGCCGCACAAACGCACACTTGCCTTCCAAAGAAAGTATATTAAAAAAGCTAAAAACAAACCAATAAGTCCAGCCCGCACAGAAACTTCAGGCGAAGCCGCCATAGTCAAGCGATAGAAACACACCGGTAAAAAGAATGAGCAATATGCCCACAGCCATTTTTTGATTTCGACCAACCAATGGCTACGCAACTGGTTCAACCACAAAACAAGGACTCTTTATCGCTGCAGAGAGTCGCTTATTTACCACTTCCCAATCTATGTTTTGCATAAACGCATCGAGATATTTAGGCCGGTCTATGCCATAGTCAATCATATAAGCATGCTCATATACATCCAGAACAAGTATTGGCATCACATTTGCTGGACTAAAAACATTATGCATATCCAGTCCGAATGTGTCGAGACGCCCCAGTCGCGTATTGTAGCCAACAATTACCCAGCCACGCATCGATTTGCCGGCAGCCCTCAGATACTCACTAAATTTAGAAAAGCTCCCAAAACGCTCATCAAGGGCTGATTTTATATCACCGGTTGCCTCATCACCCGGTTTACCGCCTAAATTGCCAAAATAATATTCGTGATAGATTGCTCCGTTTAAAGCATAGCTCTGTTCAGCAAGCAATTCTCTTAATGGAGAATAAGTTGCGTTCGCGGAGCTCAATTCGACCTCTTTAAGTTTATGATGGATCTCATTAGCCTTCTTGACATATCCTTGATAAAGTTTAATATGTTGACTTAATTGACTCTGCGATAAACCTTCCAATTTTTTACTCAGCAGACTATTAAAATCTCTGGCGATGTAGGGATCGTTGCCAGCAGCTGAATCAGCAGCATTTGGTTGAGAAGCAGCCTCGCTAATGGTGTTAGAAGATAATAAAGTAGAAGCGGCGAAAGCTCCCATCAGTAAAACATCTCGCCGGCTTAAATCAGACTGACTGAGCTTTACTTCGTTTGTCATCTTACTCCTCCTTCAAAAAGAAACGTTTATATTGTGTCCGGCTTGAAAAGCGATTTTGTATTAAATCTATCGGTCATTAAGAAACAATTTGATTGGCCAAATTAGTGGTATTTTCTTTTTAGGTACATTGACACAATCAAAAAGAAACATTATCACAAATTGACTTACTCATTAATCATAGGCGGGAAAATAAACATATGGTTATTACAGAAGCTAGTATTTTAAAGCCCAGTGCTAGTTACAGTCTTACATTGCGCCTAAAAATTAAAAATGTACCAGGCATGCTTGGCAAGGTAACCTCTCTCATCGGCAAAATAGGCGGCGATATTGGCGCTATCGATATCGCTGGCTTTGAAAAAAATTATATCTTTCGAGATTTAACAGTTAAAGTAAGAGATTCAACACACGGCGAAAGTTTAGTTGACGCTCTCAAACAAACTAAAGATGTCGAAGTGGTTCATGTTTCTGACCGCACATTTTTGATGCATCTTGGTGGAAAAATCAGAGTAACTAATAAGGTCCCTCTACGCACTAGGGACGACCTTTCTATGGCTTACACTCCCGGCGTCGCCAGGGTGTGTATGGCCATTCATGATAAACCAGAGGACGCTTACACGCTCACTATTAAACGCAATTGTGTAGCGGTAGTTACTGATGGAACTGCTGTACTCGGTTTAGGCGATATCGGCCCAAAAGCAGCATTACCTGTCATGGAAGGCAAAGCGATGCTCTTTAAGGAATTTGGCAAGATTGATGCTTTTCCAATTTGTCTTGATACGCAAGACACAGAAGAAATAATCAAAACAGTTAAAAACATTGCCCCCGTATTTGGTGGCATCAATCTAGAAGACATTTCCGCTCCTCGCTGCTTCGAAATAGAATCTCGCTTAAAAAATGAATTAGATATCCCTGTATTTCATGATGACCAGCACGGCACCGCTGTAGTGGTATTAGCTGCTCTTTTGAATGCCTTAAAAATTGTCGATAAACAATTAGCTGATTTGAAAGTGATTGTAAGTGGCGTGGGTGCAGCAGGTGTAGCATGTACAAAAATACTAATGAGTGCTGGAGTAAAAAATGTCATTGGTTTCGATCGCACTGGCGCAATTTACAAAGGCCGTAAAGACAATATGAATTATATGAAAGAGTGGTTTGCAGAGAATACCAACCCTAATTCTTTCAAAGGTGATTTAAACAGTGCTCTTTCTGGCACCGATCTATTCATGGGGTTGTCCGGTCCTGGCACCATTCAGGCTAATGCACTAAAGAACATGAACCGGGACGGAATAGTATTTGCTATGGCTAATCCTATTCCAGAAATTATGCCTGAAGAAGCAGCGCCTTATGTAAGAATTATGGCTACCGGACGTTCTGATTATCCAAATCAAATAAACAATGTTTTGGCCTTTCCTGGCATCTTTCGCGGCGCTCTAGACTGCCAAGCTCGTGATATTAATGAAGAAATGAAACTAGCAGCAGCACACGCTATCGCTTCAGTTATTAGTGAAAATGAGCTTAATGAAGACTACATTATTCCAGGAGTATTTAATCCAAAAATTGTAGATGCAGTAGCAAAAGCGGTAGCAATTGCAGCAAATAAGACAGGTATAGCCCGGAAGCAAATTACGGCGATAGACAAATCAATATACGGCACAATGGATCCACTTATGAAATTTGAGACAACAGAGGACTAGAAACCAAAGAGGTGCAAATATGTCAAAAGCAGAGAAAACGCGAAGAGAAAAAGAACAACAGGCTTATAGACGAGACGAGATTGAGCGCCAAGAACGAAAAAAATACGACGAGCAGCTGCGAGCCCGGGCTAGACGTGAAGAAGAACAAAGACGTCTGGACAAACAAATTGTAGTTAAGCAAAAGGAAAAGCGGAACGCTGAAATCGCCGAAATCGAGAAGAAAAGTGCCCAATATCTTGCAGAGATAGAAAGGAAAAACAAAGGAACATAGCATCAGCTTTTCTGCACATCCACCATAGTTTCCTTACTAGGTTTCTGGCGCTGTCTATGACGGTTCAGCACTTCTGCGAAAAAACCCGCCATTAGCAAAACCGCTCCCGCCAATAATAGGAAGTAGACTTGCTGACCAACTAAAACAGCAGCTATCAAACCAAATAATGCAGAAAAACCATAAAGCAAATAGGCTACTGATTTTTGCGAAAAACCTGCCTTTAGTAACCTGTGGTGTATATGTTCAGAATCAGGCGTAAAAATTGATTTGCCCTTTGCTGTTCTGCGAATGACAGCCCAAAATGTATCAAGCAACGGAAAGAAAAGTATAAGGATGACTAATAAGAAGGTTGGCACTATTAAAGTAGCGGCTGCTGCGCCTTTTATAACACCGGTGATCGATACCGCTCCTAAAATAAAGCCCGTTAAGTAAGCTCCTGAATCGCCCAAAAAAATACGGGCCGGATTAAAATTCCAACGCAAAAATCCAAGCAAAGCACCGGCTAGTACCGCAGCTACTAAAGCCGCATAAGGCCGATCAATACTCTCTGCCATGGCCACTGTCCATATGGTCAATGCTGAGATAGCTGAGACGCCAGCAGCCAGTCCATCCATACCATCGATTAAATTAACAGCATTAGACATACCGACCAGCCAAATTATCGTTAAAGGCAAACTCCAATTGCCCAAATCTATAGCAGTATTAGTGTGTGTGCCCAAACCACAAAAATTAGACAGCCCCCCTAAAATGCCCGATTTTGCCGTAAATAACCCAGGTATATTACAAGACAAAGGTATCGTTTTTATGCGCACACCCAACGAATAGGCAGCAAGAGCGGCAAGTGTTTGCACCAATAACTTAAGCTTGGCGGGTAAAGATTCCAAATCATCAATCAATCCAAGAATAAAGATAAGTGTGCCACCAAGCGCGATACCAGCCAACCCTCCTTCACCTACTCTGGCATTCTTTGGAAAGCGACCTGTCATAGCAACGAGAATGGCTATGGTTAACATAACACTTATATAAATAGCTACTCCACCCAGTCGCGGCACAGGCATTTTATGAATTCGTCTTTCTTCGCCAGGCTGATCTACTAACCCCAGCCTTAAAGCACGTGAACGAATCTCCGGTGTCAACCACCAACTAATCGAAAGCGCAATAAGAAAACCGGGAATTTGCGTCTCATCAAATTTTCCATCACATATGAATATAGCCCAAACAGCACCGACAACAAGAAGCAGCAACTGAAAAAATCTTATTGCCAACTTAGCTCACTCCTAAGGCTACTTTAAATAGCAATGAATTTATCTCACACCTATCGCCTTAGTACCCAGATTAGAATAGAGAGGAAATTGCTGACATAATTTAGCAACTGTTTCTCTAACCTCGTATTTTACTGACTCATCTTCTGGGTTTTTCAATATTTTAGCAATAGCCTTGGCAATAATTTCCATTTCTTTGACACCCATGCCACGTGTTGTCACGGCAGGAGAGCCTAGACGAATACCACTGGTCACAAACATTTTCTCCGGATCATTTGGTATGGAATTTTTATTGACAGTAATATCAACGCTTTGCAGTAAATCACTAGCTTTTTTACCTGTCATGCCAATTGAACGCAAGTCGACACACAACAAATGATTGTCCGTCCCACCAGAAACAATATCACAACCGTTCGCCTTAAGAGCTACCGCCAATGCATTAGCATTTGCTTTAACACTGCGTTGGTACTCAATAAACTCAGGTTGCGCAGCTTCATGGAACGCCACTGCCTTAGCGGCAATGATATGCATCAGCGGACCACCCTGAAGTCCCGGAAAAACCGCTCGATCTATTGCATTAGCAAATTCAGCCTGACACATTACTACACCAGCGCGTGGACCGCGCAATGTTTTGTGCGTAGTAGTAGTTACAAAATGCGCATATGGAAAAGGACTTGGGTGTAAACCAGCCACAATCAAACCAGCAATATGGGCAATGTCAGCCATAAATAAGGCCCCAACACTTTCAGCAATTGATCTAAATCGTTCAAAATCTATAATGCGTGAATAGCAGGTAGCACCAGCAATGATTAATTTCGGTTTGTTTTCTTTAGCTATTGTCGCCACTTCATCATAATCGATAAGACCAGTTGCTGGGTTAACACCATAAGCGGCCACTTTAAACCATTTACCCGAAAAATTTACAGGTGAGCCATGAGTTAAGTGTCCGCCATGATCTAATCTCATGCCTAATATCGTATCACCCGGATTTAAAACAGCGAAAAGTACAGCCATGTTAGCCTGCGCACCACTATGAGGCTGAACATTCGCATGGGGCGCATTAAACAACTTCTTAACCCGATCGATCGCTAGTTGTTCTACACCATCTACATATGTACAACCACCATAATATCTCTTTCCTGGTAGACCTTCTGCATATTTATTAGTCAGTACAGAACCCTGCGCTTCCAAAACTGCTTCGCTGACAAAATTCTCACTGGGAATCAATTCCAAACCATCTTGCTCTCTACTTAATTCCCCTTGAATAAGGTCGTATATAGCTTTATCTGTTTGCTCAAGCTTCGTCACTTGTTATCCACCTGTTAACTCTGATCAATATTCTACCTAGTTCAGCTGTGCGCAGCTACTAAATAAAATCCTTACTGACATAATTATGACATTGAGATTAACTTAGACCAATAAGCCTCACTTAACTCTAAACATTTATAGCAACCCAAGAGATTTCATCTTTTTGCCCAAACGATGCTCTATATAGCTTTCCAATAAATGTCGAGCTGCAATAAGAGTTTTTTCCATCATTTTTGACGCTACATTATTGGGATATACCGGCATTTGCTCTGGAGAACTGCTGGCTAAAATTAGTTTTTTCCATACCAGCGGCGTAAGATGGGTGAAGTAAGAAGATATTTGCCCTTTCAATTCGATACCGCCTTGATAACCGTAAGCTGCTTCTGCTTCTGCCAATCGCATTTTATTTTTTTGTCCTTTGCCTTGTGGTGCATTATTTGAAAAACAAGTATTACAAATGACCCCCCCTAAATCATGATGAAAAACACCTAAATCAATTTCTGCCAATTGTTTGCGACACATGACACATGAATCTAATTCTGGCTTTAAACCCAGCAAGTGCAGCATTGACAATTGGAAAGTCAAACAGAGATAACTAGGTTCTTTGTCCTGCTCACACATTTGTCTCAAAGCTTTCATTAGCATATCGTAATAGATAGAAGACTCCTGATTTAAACCCTGCCCAAGATGCACAGTCAACTCAGCATAATAAAACGCGTATGATAATCTGGTTAAATCATTACGCACGGCCCTAAAACTCTCTATACTCTCTGCCTGAGTAATAATGTCCAAAGAGCGTCCTTGGGCAAGCAATAATTTATTTACAGCCAACAGCTCAGCCCGGCCCCCGATTTTGGCGCCTGGTTTTCTGGCTCCTTTTGCGACTGCTCGAATGAGCCCACGTTCAGAAGAAAAGAGAGTAATTATTTTGTCCGATTCGCCAAGATTGAAACTGCCAACATTTATTGCATGAACTGAATACGTAGGCATAGCAGTGTCTATCTACTGACTGCTTTTGCTTTTTTAATTTCATCTTTTGATCTTGCAAAAGTTTTTGCCAGTCCATATGAACAAAACCTTGCTTTGGCTTTCCAACTATTTCAACAGTATGAGCACCAAAATAGTCTCTTTGCCCTTGCGTCAAATTCTGGGGCAAGTTCATACTCAAATAACTATCATAATAATTCAAACTTGCAGACAAAGCAGGCGTGGGTATCTTTTTACTAATAGCAAAAGAAATAGCATAACGCCAATTAGAATCATGTTTTTCTTGAAAATCCGCAAATTCAGGATCTAATAACAAATTAGCCAGTTTTGAATCGCGAGCAAATGCTTTTCTGATTTGTTCTAGCAATCTTGCTCTAATAATACAACCGCCCTTCCATATCCGCGCTGTTTCAGCTAAATTTACATTCCAATTGTATTCTGTAGAACCGGCAGCGATTAGTGCCATCCCTTGAGCATAGCTGCATATTTTGCTGCAATACAAAGCATCATGCAAAGCCGAAATTACTTCTTGCTTATTGCTTGTATCAAATTTAACCGCCATTCTATTTAGTTTACCCGCTGCGTAAACACGCTCATCTTTAAGAGCAGATAATTGTCTGGCTGTAAGCGCCGCATCTATGGTCGGTATAGGAATACCAAGTTCAAGAGCAATTTCAGCAGTCCATTTACCTGTGCCTTTTTGTCCAGCTTTGTCGACAATAAGATCAACAAGAGGTTTCCCCGTATCCGGATCGCGCACTAATAAAACGTTCGCTGTGATTTCTATCAAATAGGAATCTAAAATACCTTTATTCCACTGAGAAAAAATCTCGGAAATTTCTTGCGCAGATAAACCGAGTCCCCGTTTCAATACGTCATATACTTCGGCGATTAATTGCATGTCCCCATATTCAATACCATTGTGAACCATCTTCACATAGTGTCCAGCACCATCTGGGCCTAAATATGTAACGCAAGGACCGTCCTCTACCTTGGCAGCAATCGCTTCCCAAATAGGACGAATCTCTTCATACGCTTTTTTATCACCACCCGGCATCAGCGAAGGGCCATGAAGTGCTCCTTCTTCACCACCAGAAACACCAGAGCCAATAAAGTAAATGCCATCAGCTGCTAAGGCAGTTTCTCTCTTGCGGGTGTCCTGAAAATATGAGTTGCCACCATCAATAATGATATCTCCCTTTTCTAAATAGGGTTTTATACTTGCCACCACTTGGTCTACTGGATCCCCAGCTTTAACTAATAAAATAACTTTTCGGGGTTTTTCTAAAGTAGCAATAAAATCCTTAAGGTCGTGACAACCCATAATGTTCTTGTCCTTTGCCCTGTCCTTCAGGAAAACATCCAGCTTTTCCTTTGTTCTATTGTAAACAGCAACAGAATAACCCCGGCTTTCAATATTGAGAGCTAAGTTCTCACCCATAACACCCAATCCGATCAGACCTATTTTGGCAGTTTTGTTCATACTTTCATTCACTCAACTTGTTCAGGATTTGTTTTTGACACTCAATTGCAATTTAAATTACGTCGGAATCGATTCATCTGACTGTACATTTATAATTTTGACTCCTGCTCCTTCCAAAAAATCTAATATGTCTTGTCCATGACTACCCATAGGCCATAAAGGTACATCCATATCAATATAGGGAGTATGAAAAATTATACTGGCTGAGTCTTGGTAAGGATAGTATTCAACATACTTTATATCAGTTAATAGAATTAATTGATCTGTTCGCTTCTTTTTCCAGTTATCCATTTTAGAAAAAATAGCTTCTTGCCCGTTAATCTCCAGTGTATAGTCACAATATGCCTCTCTGATTAAATTGTAAGTAAGGAATCCTAACAAACAAGCAAAAACCAGACCTGCAAAAAACAGAGAGAAGGCAAAATAACGATTGTGGGCATAAGCCAATAAACCAGAAACAATTGCTGCCCCAACCATTAAATAACCAAAAACAATTCCGCATAAAATTGGGGTTATGCTCCGATAGCATGCCACGCGATCTGAAAGCAGTTTGATTGTCCCCGACACATCAACTACCAAATAATAAAAGCACTACTGTGAACGTGGCACTATTCCATAATCCATGGGCGACTATGGAGGGCACAATGCTGCCCGTTTTCTCTCGCAAATAAGCAAAGATGCTACCCAAACAAAACAGCGGTAAAGCTGCACCAGGATCAAAATGAAATAGGGCAAAGAGGGCACCGCTTAACAAATTAGAAAACAGAACACCATGACGACTGCGCAGATAACCGTAAAGAAAACCTCGAAATAGGCTCTCTTCGCAAAATGGAGCTAGAACTCCTAAGGTAAAATAAAATAATAAGATAGCAGCAAAGTCGTTATCTGCAGCTGCTTTCATAACAATACTAATTATGGGATTGCTTGATCCACTAGAACCTAAAAAGTTAACAGATGCCAGATAAGCAGCCAGAACAATAGGCATAGCAGCAAACCAACCCAAAAGGCCAATTAAGACAAGTCCAATCGTGCCATAATTACCGACCTTAAAGCGCAAATTCAAGCTATCAAGCAGGTTCAAGCCATTTGGTCTAATAGCTAATAAATATATATACAAAAGAGCAGAACCGTTACCAAGCAAATATATCAAAACAATTGATACTGCTGAGGAAAAGGAACTCGCAAAGGAAACAAATAAACCCTTTTGTTTAAGCTCACTGGAAATATATGAAACACAGATTTGGGTAAGAAACCAAGCCAAAAAAACTATGGTCACGCTTTGCCAATTGTACGCGCGTGCCTCATTGGAAACGGACAGTGAATTGACTGTTCTCGTTTCACCGTCGACCAATGGTTTAGCCCTTTGAATAAAGAGCTGATAGATAATGACAATTACGCCAATCAAAACAGCAATGCTACAAGTTATGCCGATCAACATTAACTTAAAGAAATATTGCCAATTCTTGCCCTGAATTTCTGACAATAGACTTTCGTATTCTTTATTCTTATGTTCGATTTTATAGACTTTCGACAGAGCACTATCGCGATACCAACCATCTGATAGATTTTCTTTTAAAATACTATCGGCATTAGTGTCAATAGATTTCTGAATCGGAGCTTGGTCCTGTTTTTCAGAATATAAATGCAGAACTAAATTAGCCAATTTTTGCTCTTGTGCAGATTTCTCCCCCGGCGCAACTGACATGGATGCTAATCGCTTCAAATCCGATTTCGGATCCTTTTCAGCCTCTGCTTCCAATATTATTTTTTTGCAAAGAATTACCACACTGTCTGGATGTTCAACAACAGCTGCATCCAATAATTCCCTGGCTTTAGCCGTGGCGGTATCCTTAGCATTAGAACCATTGTTTTTTGGTTCAGCGACAAATTGAGACTGTGGAAGCAAATCGAAAATTTCAGCCAAGCGCATGAGCATCTCAGCTCGATAACAATCTATTAAAGCTATTGAACGAGAAGCAGATTTCGCGTGAAGACCAGTGATATGAGAAGCTTTTATAATGGCCACTCCCACTAAGAGCAGGAGCGCTATTGAAATAGCATTTTTGAAAGGCGGCTTTTTATTCACCTGAGAAGAAACTGCCGCCATATTCCCCTAATTCACCAAAGCCAGTAAATTCACCGTAATCTCCAAACCCTTCCGCCCAGCAAACTCGGTCCCTAAGTCATACATAAAATCAAGCTTGTCATCAGCCTGAATATATCCTTTGTCTGCAGTAGGAATAGCATCAGGATAATAGCCCCAGGGGAATCGAGAAGACAATTTACGTTGGGTTAAGAAGCGGGGTAAGCGTATATATCGCAAACTATAGAAGACAAATAGAACGAAAATTACTTCAGCTATTAGTATATTGCCCCACCGCATATTCTTCTCACAGGCTCTCTTGCTCTATTTCATCTTTGAGAAAGCCCCACCTCGCTAGCTAATCCTACATACATATTGATTATCTAGTCAAGGAAAATATGGGAAAAATACTAATTAAGCCAGTATTTTAGCCAACTTAATCAAGCTAATTCACTATATTTACTCAGGATCGGTAATTAAAGCTACTTTCTGCGAACCCACGGTGCTGACCGACATTTTGGGCGACTGGGAACGCTTGAAATTCTCAATATAACGCCGCAAAGCCTCTCTAATTAAATCCGAGCGGCTCCGGTGCTCTACCTGAGCCACAAAGTCTACCTGTTCTAATAATCCTCCCGGAAGAGCAACAAGTACTTTCTTAGGCATTTTTGTTCCTTCTATTAAGTAACACGATCCACAAAACGACGATTTTATAGCCCTGCCTGCAAACCCTATATGAAGTCTAATAAAGATTGCAAATGGTTTAAATAGAATCGCAACATCGTTCATTCAAATGAACTAGAAAAATCTACACCGCCAGGACAATTTTTTAAAGAGCAAAAACACCATAAAAGAAAAAATGACAGTAAAACTTAAATAATCGCTTTTTTTATTCATCCTCTGATTTCAAAACTTTGGCCAAAATAAATATACAGAACAGACCAAACATTACCAATAAACCCACAATCACTATTACGCTCACATGGAAAAAATCATATATCCTAGGAATACTCAAGCATTTCCCTCAACAATATTATTTTGATAAATAGCTGGATAAATTTTGAAAGCAGGCTTAATAACAGGAAGAAGAGCAAGCGCCGCATTCACTGGCCCTTTAGAAATTATTTTTCCTGAAATAAGGGCTAACGGTATATTGACTTTTCCCAACCAAAAATCATGAGCAAGATCTGATTTCATGGACATTTCTACAGTTGGTTTAAAATCAGTTTCGCCGATAAATACTTTTAGCTGTTGACCATCACCACAATCAAGAGTTAATCTGCTATCAGGTTCGCGGTAAACAAAGCAGATCCTCAACTTCGATTGCAGTAGTTGACTGGACATACTTTCATCAGCTCTGATTGCGTCCCACAAAGCGAACATAACACGATTTAAATCTTCCGCATTTTTAAAAGCCGGCATCAATAAGCATCCTCATATATTTTTACGATGTCTTCTTCTGTTGCTTGTCTAGTATTAAAAATCATGGCAGGATCACTGCTAGCCAAAGCAACAAGCTCTTCCAGTTGTTCCTGATTAAGCTTAGGTATGGATAAACCGCGCAAATTGTTCGGCAAACCTAAGCTCACAATTAAATTCTCAATAGATTCAATTAGCTTTTGAGCCGCTAAGGTATCATTTTTTTCATCCGAAAGCTTTAAGAGACGAGCAGTTTCAGCATAACGCTTTGTGGCAAAACTAAGGTTGAAGCGCATGCCATAAGGTAACAACACGGCATTCGTCATGCCATGATGCGTAGCAAATTGCCCTCCAACAGCATGTGACAAGGCATGTACGATTCCAACCCCACAGCTACTAAAAGCCATACCGGCCATGGTCGACGCTACAAGCGTTTGGCTGCGAGCTTCCAAATTCCTACCATCATTCTTTGCCTCAAGTAAATAGGCAAAGAGTCTGCCCAGAGCGTCGAGAGCTAAACAGTCGGTAATAGGAGAGCTGGTGCCTTCCACCACCAGTGCTTCAATACAATGCGTTATCGCATCCATACCCGTGGCTGCAGTTAAATGGGCAGGTAAGCTGACAATCAATTCTGGGTCCAGAAAAGCCTGGTCGGCCGCCACGAACGGGCTGCCAAACATCAACTTCTTTCCTGCTTTATCATCTTTTATCATAGCTACTAGGGACACTTCTGCTCCTGTTCCGGCAGTGGTTGGAATAGCTACTGAAGGCAGAAGACGGCTATTGAGATTATTCATACCTTGATGGTCAAGAGCATCGCCACCTAAAGTAAGTACAATATTAACTACCTTAGCGGTATCAATGACTGATCCCCCTCCCAAGGCAATAACAGCGTTGCATTTTTCATTCTTGGCAAGCCTTACTGCTTCATTGACTCCAGTTAAGTGCGCATCCGATAAAACATCGCTAAAAACTGTTATCGGACTCTGGCTTTGCCATTGGGCAATCAAATAATTGACGAGGTCCGTTTTTAGTAATTGCTTGTCAGTAATAAGGATAATTTTATTAGCGGACCTCTCTTGAAAAAAGTCACAAGCTGAAGCAGCAACTCCTTGTCCGAAAGTTATTTTAGTAGGTGACTGAAAGACAAAAGGATCCACGTTTTTTCCTATTTAATAAGGCGCATCAGAAAAACAAAATAAGTAAGCTTAATTAAGAAAATCCTACTAAGAAATGAAAGTAATATCATTCATTACTTACCCACTAATTACAAAATAACAAATTATTGATGGCTTAGGGGTAAGCATCGCTAGAATTCTCTTAGGGTTTAACTTTTAGACTAAACAGCCTATTCGATAAACATGAGTACAGATTAAAATGAGTTATCAGAACCTTATAACTATCGCTTCAACTTTTATCATAGTAATAAAAATACGTTGACATCCAATTATTTCTAAAGCGACAATAACATCATCCAAATTTAGGAATTTAAACTTGCTGGCAAATAAAAATAAAAGTCATCCTATACTTACTCGTGTCTTATTAGCCAGCACGCTAATGACAACTTCTCAGTCTATTGTGAATATGCCGGTTATTGCCTCCGTTGATAATGAAGACAATACCTCTTACACACCACCTTCCGGCACATTACTTTTGCCCTTAACACCAAAACTAGATTCCGGTACCCCACAGTCTGCGACAAGAGCGTCGAATACCACAAATGCTGCGGCCAGTAACAAAACATTCTCGAGCGGTGCCAATCCCTCCCCCTCGATAGTACAAACTGCTGCAGAAAAGGCTAGTGTCAGTACAGTATCAACCAATGATGGCAGCGAAGCAATCAACGAAGGTGCCACTTTAAAGGGCACTATTCAAATTGTTGCTGATGACACAGAATTCGATCAAACTAAAAACACTTTTCTTGGCACAGGGAATGCAATAGCAATAATTGGTGGTCAAAATTCAAAATTGCAAGCGGATAGCATACTTTACGACCAAAACAATCAAACTATAGATGCCAGAGGCAATGTCAGTATTCTGAGAGATGGTCAATTAACAAACGGCAGTGCTTTCAAATTTAATGTTGACTCCGATGAATATCTTATTACTCAACCACAAACTAGTATTGACAACACCCAAGTAATCGCCCGCAAAAGTGTTGGTACTAAAACAGGTGTAGCTTTTACTGACGGCACAATGGACATGCCTATGCCCTTTTATTTGGCCAAAAACATTGGTAATGCTCCTCTCAGCGCACAGACTGAATTGTGGGAAATGAAACAACATCCACAAGCATATTTACCTGACAAGCCCAGCTTTAAATTTAAAGCAAAAAAAATGATATACGAGCGCTATAAAGAAGACGGCAATTTAACCATTATTGGGGGTAGGCTCGATTTCGGTAACTTTTCTGTGCCAGTCGGCAAACTAGTAATGACAGCGGGCAGCAAAGATACAAAAGCTGTGATGCCCATCACACCTTATATTGGTAACAATCTTTGGTCAGGTGGACTTAACGCTGGTCCCCAATTTAATTATGGAATAGGTAAGAGTTCTGTATTTTCCTGGTGCCCGATGGTTCAAATTGGTGGCAGACCGAGTAATGATACCACAGGCACCAATATTGGCTTAGCAGGACGTATAGCATTTGTTAGTCCTAATTTTCAAGCCCATCTTGGTTACGGTTCAGTAAGTAATTTATTAATTGGTGATATCAAAGCTAGAGTCTATCGTACTGTTAAATTTCAGGCGGGCGTGAATCGCTTTTTACCAGATGGTATGCTGGGTCAGGTTCGGGCTAGACTTGCTGCCGAATTAAATGACAATCATCCTTTCTTTAACGTGCCCTATTTGGGCAGCGTCAATTTCCGCACCGCTGGTGGTTGGTACCAGGATAATCCAAACTTGGTATATATAAGTTCGACTTATGCCGCTTTGCACGGAAATCCAAACACCACCGTTATGAACAGTGGCTACAAGATCCAAGAACAGGCAACTTTTAGTACCCATCCATTGTTTAATATCGGAGACGATAAATGGGGAATTAAATCGTTTATCTACGGCGGAGCTGCTGCTAGAGGTTATTCCACCGGCAATAGCAGTTTGATCACCCAATTAAGTCCCATCTTAGATCTACGGGCCAATATAGTACGTCTTCAAGCCGGCTATACAACGTCAACTGTAAATGGCTCCTCCCCATTTGTTTTTGATCAATACATACAAGGACAAAATTCAGTCTTCGTACAAGGTGACGTAAAGTTATCAAAATATATAGACTTAGGCGGTATGACAGGTTATAACATGACCCAAAAATTGTCATACGCAAAAACTTTAGTAGCTGCCATAGGGCCACCAGACCTTAAACTAATTGTGGGTAAGGACTTTATCTTGAATAATTATCGTCTTGGCTTTAATGTTTTATATGGCCAACCAGTACAGTACGATAAACTGGTATTCAAAGGTGCTCCAGACCAAGGACAGTTAGGAAACGGGACAAATGGAATTTGAGCAGTATAAAAACAGTCGCTGGCAATAGAGATTTAGATAAAATGCTCAAGACAAGAATGCCTGCCATTGGTATCGACATTGGTGGCACAAAAATTATGGCGGCTGCAATCAATAGCGAAGGCATAATAGATGAACCTATTAAAGTTTCCACTCCCAAGGGACCGGAAAATATTATTAATCAGTTTCTTGAATTGATTGAACACTTCAAAAAGAACCATGTTGTGGCTGGTATAGGCATCGCTACGGCTGGTATAGTGGATGGCAGTACAGGCACCGTCATTGGTGCTACAGGTAACTTGCCCGGGTGGACAGGAACCCCTGTAAAGCGAATCATAGAAAGTAAAACCCTGCTTCCTACTTTCGTTGTTAATGATGCTAACGCAGCTGCATACGCGGAGGCCCATACCCGCAAACTTAGAGATCTAAAATGCGTTGTCGCTTTAACAATCGGTACTGGTATTGGAGGAGGCATTCTAGTTAATGGCGAATTGCTCCAGGGAGCTAATTGGGGCGCTGGTCATTGTGGTCATGTAAAAGTCTCGATGGACAACCAGAGGATGTGCACATGCGGTCTATTCGATTGCTATGAAGCTTACGCATCCGGTACAGGTCTTGCAATAACCGCAAGAGAAATTCTCAGTAACATTTCTGCCGACCAATCGATATTAGCTAGAGACATCAATAATTTAAAGAATACAGATATTTTTGAAGCCGCTAATAATAATGACATAGTGGCCAAACAAATTGTTAACGTCTGGCACAAACACCTAGTTGCCGGCATGGTATCAATCGCTCATGTTTTAAATCCGAATTGTTTTGTGCTCAGCGGTGGCTTGAGTAAGTTGATAGACTATGAATTATTATCTGAATTATTAATCGACAGCACCATACCAGCGATCTCAGAAAACTTAAAAATATATAGATCAGATTTAGGTGACCATGCAGGCATCATCGGCGCCGCTCAGCTTATATTAGATAAACTAGCCTATCCAGCAGCTTAAATTTTGGACTCAAAAGAGTAATTAACCTCAGCTTTGCCATTAGCCGGAACTTTAACTGCTAATTCAAAAGTATTGCTATTTACTTTGGTAAATGCCGAATCAGAACCAAACACCGCTAAATCAGGAACATGTTCAATGTCAGTGACCACAACATCTTTATCTGTATGGTTATTCAATGTTACTTTAAAGGTATCTTTGCGATGATGATTACTAGTCTGTTCCGAGATGACTCGTGTTCTTTCGCCAACTATATCAAAGGCGTCACCTAGCTTAATTGATATTTTTTCTCCCACTGCGATATGCATAATCCTGTCTTCGCCAATCAATTGCATATCATTATCAGCATCTGCCTGATAAACCCTTATTTCGCCCGCTGGCAACGGTCGCTTACTCTTCTCATCGTTTAAAAATTCAAGCTTAACTTGCACCGGTACTTTTGGTTCTTGGGCTGGGCGTCCATAATATTGTTGTTCAAATACATATTTCTTGACCACCGGTATTCCTTTTCTTTCCACCAAAGTCAGTCGCTTTGTTTCATTGTTATTAATATCAAGTCTTTCTGGCAAAGTATAAAGGTGATAATCAGCAAAAGCTTGCTCTCGCGGCAGCTCATCCGCGTTTCGCCCCAAAGTATAATAACTCTTGGCGCCCTCAAATTGGCCTGGCATCTCTATTAGTTTGCATACTGCCAGCAATTAGCTTTAAATCGACATCTTTAAAAGCCATACCACATTGATTGGTTAATGTTACCCACCCTGTTAGATCAAATTTGTTTTGCTCGCCATTGAGAAACAAATTATAATCACATTGCCAATTTATATTGCTCGCTTCATACGCTAAAAGAAGATCTTTTTGCCAGTTTCCGATGCGTTCACTACAAAAGATAATTTGGGTTGCGCCACTAAACCCGATGGCATTTCAGTAATCTCAATTTGACCTTCAGGATTTAGCACATAACGATCACCAATTTTGACTACTCGCTCAAACTGCGAGGGCGATGACAACAAAACTGCCGCTTGTTCCTCAGTTCTGCCATCGTTAAAAAAGTGTCTCAAATAAATTGATTTGCCTATCGAGCGGCCCAAAATCGCGCTCGAGCTAATCAAATCGCTCTGATAACTTTGTTCTTTAACTTCAATGGGTTTAGTACCATTGACACTGCTTAAATTAACCGAACGAATGTCAATGGTTGAGGCAAGACTATCCCATTCCAGCCGATTGATACCTTGTTCTAAATCAAATAGATGTTTCTCTTTAATAAGAGCACGATTTTGATTATATACCGTTATGCTTGGACCTTCGTCCGCGTTTCTTATCTTTATTTCGCCTTGATTTGCTGCCACCACTTTTGCTTCAGTAGTAGCAAGCGCTGCATGAAAAAAGAAAAAAGCAAATAATGCATAAAATACAAGCTCACGGCCTACCACTTTGCCCATGAAAACATTTCTCCTCATATTTAACTTTTTAGTTTATTCATCAACTGTTTAGATAAATCTACATCCATTTCGTGTCCGCCTTTTATGCTTATAAATTGAGCCTGAATCGCTAAAGGATTCACGCCCGTTAAAACAAGATCGCCCAATAAATCAAGCAATTTATGTCTCACCGGCTCATCCTCAAAATGTAAAGGTTTACTAAAACCGGTCTCAGTTAAACTAACTGCCTCACTGCCAATGCCTAAGAGATCATGCTCCTTCTGTGAGCCAAAAGTACGTGCATTGGCTATTTCCAGAGGAGATTGTTTAGCTGTCCAAGTGTACCAACGTTTACCAATACACGGATGGCACCAATCCATAAGATATGTCATAGAAAAATCGCTAGCTGGTAAAGCAATTAATTGCCTATCGCCTTTAGCAATAACTATAGCTTCGACAAGCTCAATTCTTTTTTCTGGCGTCACTGGCTTATATCCAGCTTGCGAAAAGAGATCTAGCCAGACCAGTGCACTACCATCACCTAAGGGTAATTCAGGACCATCAACGACTACATCAATATCGAAAACATTGCATAAGGCTGCTGCTGCCAAAAAGTGTTCTACTAAACATAGCCGAATGCTGCCCTGACCAATAGTCACGTTGCGCAAAGTATTTACAACATAAGTAGCAAGAGCGGGTATTTTAACCCACTTTCCTTCTTTTAAATCAGGTAGAACAAAGTGTATGCCAGATCCCGGGGCAGTCAAATAGACCGTAACTCTAATAGCTTGTTTTGAAGTAGTACCAATACCGTCGTAAATAAACAGACACTTACTGTTTGGAAAAGTTTGCTCATAATTTTTTTCCACTTTAACAGCTGTCAATCTGCCTCCGCTTATTTCTGCACTTTCTCCAGCAGAGGTGTGCGTTCAATGGTTTGTAATTCTTTAATTTGCTTCTGTAATTCAGCAATTTTCCTTTCAGCTGCTTTAACTTGATCATAAAGCGCAGGTAATTTATGACTTAAAGCAGTAACTGTCATAAAATCCTTAGCTCCATGAGCCGGACTACCACACTGAACCTCACCATCCCCAACGTCCTTCATCACACCTGCTTGCCCTTGGACAATGGCATCCTTGCCTATCTTTATATGATCGATCATACCGGCTTGTCCAGCAATTACAGCCCGATCACCAATATGGCAAGATCCGGCTATGCCAACTTGAGAAACTAATATAACTTCTTTACCTACCTGGCAGTTATGAGCCACCATAACTAAATTATCGATTTTTGTGCCTTGACCAATTCTCGTAACACCAATAGTGGCACGGTCAATAGTACTATTTGAACCAATCTCAACATCATCTTCTACAATCACAGTACCAACTTGAGGAATCTTTAAAAGCGGATTGGCTTGCTCAGAAAGCTCATTAATTCCACTCATCCTCAGTTCCATATTAGACGGGCGTTCTGTTACATAGCCAAAGCCATCCGATCCTAAAGAAGCTCCCTGTTGCATAATTACTCTATTGCCTATTTGGACATTATCAGCAACCATACAACTAGGATGAATAAGACAATCTTCCCCTATAGAAACTTCGCCACCAATTACGGTATTAGCCATAATGGTTGTGCGAGGGCCAATTTTTGTCTTAGGACCTATTACTACAAGCGGGCCAATCGCTATATCCTCAGCAATCTCACAAGTAGAATCTACTACTGCAGTCGGATGAATACCCTTAGCCGGCAAATGTCGTTTATTCCCAAAAGCTGAAAGCATCTTATAAATTGCATAAGTAGGACGTGCAACAAAAATCGCGGGGCGACTCACTTTTGTTCCTTTAGGAACAATTACCGCTTTTGCTTTGCATTGATCAATTTGCTTGACTAACTGTTTATCAAAAACAAAAGCCAAATCCGATTCATTAGCAGACTGAGGCGATGTAGCGATTGAATCAAAAACCACATCATCCGGTCCTTGTACTTCACCACCAATAAATCTAGCAATTTGAACCAAGCTCATAGGAGCTGGCAATTTCATCATGCTTCCACCTGCTTGTTTAAATCAATGGATTGGCCAATTACCTAGTAAGCTATAGCTGATTTCATTTAGTTGGCGCTTTGGCAGTGTTGGCTACTGAAGTCAGTCTTTTAACCACACCGTCAGTTAAATCAGTGCCACCATATAGAACCGCTTGCTTCATCAAAACTGTATCAACTTTTTTATTAGCAGCTTCCGCTTTAATGGCTGTGTCAATTTCACTTTCTAATTGACTTTCTAAAACCTGTGCTCTGGCTTGCACTTTTTTCACTTCATCGTCAATTTCATTTTGTAAGCGCTTTTGTAAACCCTCCAAATCAGCCGGTGATTTGTGAGCTGCTTTTGATTCTTCGTACTGTTTGTTACTGTCCTCAATTAATTTATGGACTTTGTTTTCCTGCTTCTTGAGTTCTTCAGCTGCTTGCTGAGCTCTTGGATAACTAGTAACAACTTTATCGCGATCTACTAAACCAACGTTGAGGTGTGCGGCTTGAGCAAATACTTGCCCTATGCTCAATGTCATGGTAGCGCTAAGCAATAAGACTAAATTACCTTTTTTCAATTTCCTCTTCTCCAAACTGATCTCTGACTCAACTTGCTTACTGTTTTCAGCCGCTTGGACTTAGAACAAGACGCATTATGAAACCACACTAACAAATCTGCTAATGATGGACTAATTCAGGCATAGTTTACACTATCGCAGAACATTTCCGCTACTGAAGGACATCTATAGCCAAATAATTAGCAATTAAAATTGATTGCCGAAACCAACTGTAAGACGCGGAGTGTAATTTCCCAAAACCGTACTTATCAAGGGAAATCCATAATTCAAACGCACTACACCAAGCATAGGTACGTTAAGACGTACTCCTACACCAACCGCAGCGCCAAAATTATTGCGTGATAACAAACTATTAGTCAAACTATTACCGTTTACTTCCCCAGCATTAAAGAAGAGTGCCACCTTTACATGTTTATCCACCATTTTGGCAATTTTGTTGTCCGAACTGCGTAAAAATGGCAAACGTGATCTTATTTCAGCAGTACCCATCAGCATTGAAGTGCCTGTACCTAAATCTGTAAATTGGCGATAACCACTAAGACCATTAAATCCACCCATAAAATATTGAGCAAATTGAGGCGCATTGCCAAAAATTTGTCCTGCTTGGATATTGGTCGCTATGGTGACGTTCTCATTCACCTTCACATATTTACTAGCACTGGCACCGAGTTTAGCAAAACTAGCATTTGCTAGACCTAAAGAAGGACTAGCTGATAAGCGCATCAAACTGCCACTAGTAGGATCCATTGCCGAATCGCGGGTATCGCGATTTATTGAAGGAGCAAGAGTAGCAAACGTACCACCCATAAGTTGATTTCGTCTTACCGAACTGGATAAAGCCAGTGCTTGAGCAGAGGTGGTAGCCATTCCTGTAGACAAGGCTCTACTAAACATACCAGCCATTATATTTGAACTACCAAAATAGCTGCTGTAGTCGGCCAATGCTGTATTTTCACCAATTAAACCCAGATTCGCGCTAAAATTATTCCCTAAATCTTTAGAAAAATTGACGCTAGCACCCAATGTACGTTGCATTGACTGCTGAATCATGAAACTACCCATATCTCTTCCAAAACCGGATACAGTCATATTAGCGCCTGTTCCCCCTACATTAGGAACATCATAATTAGCTTGTACTTGGTATGTGGTCATATTGGGAATAAAGCCTACGCCACCATTGTTCAAAGTATTATTGACACTGCCAAAAAACCCACTACCAACTTGAGAACTAAAGGATAGTGACTCGCCGCGCCCACGGAAATTATTATCAGCTAGAGTGAATGAGCCAAATGGACCAGCCAATGTATCCAAACCACCACCGATTCCAACAGACCCAGATCTTTTTTCGTCAACTTCTACTTTTAAAACATATTTGTCTGGATTATTTGTTGATGGCACTAAAGATCGTCGTATGTCTTGAAAATAACCATTAGCATAAAGCTTGCGCAAATCATTGGTTAATATCTTTTCGTCATAAACCATTCCTGGTTTAAGCTTTATCGCCTGGCGAATAATAAAATCTTTTGTTTTTTTATTGCCAGTGATTTCAATTTTTTCTATTTCTCCTTCATTTATATTTAATCCAATGGTGCCATCTGGATCATTTCGCACATCAGTTACGCGAGCCAAAACATAACCCTTTTCGTGATAAGTTTGTTCTACTTTATCAATAGCCGAAGAAAGAGCACTAAGGTTCTGAGGTTTACCCATTTGCTCGGTAAATATTTTAGTTATTTCCTGGCTGTCCAAAACTTTGTTACCAGAAAAAGCAAATTGTGTAATCGGAGCATTTTCACTGACCCGAATTTTTAACAATACTCCCTTACCATTAAGCTCCGGTAATACTTGCAAATTGCGCTCATCGAAATAGCCCAGGCCATTAATTGCTTTGAGATCTTCCATGACCGCATCTCGGCTAAATCTGTCCCCAGGTTTGGTCTTTACTACCTCAAGAATGTCTTCGGCTGGTACTAATCGATTGCCTTCAACTTTTATAGTATCAACCGTTAAATTAGAGTCAGAGATTTGCTTAATTGATTTTGCAGAATCGACTTCCACTTCGGACGAAAAATGCTCATTGGCTGATTTGGGTTCTTCTTTTACTAAAGCAGGAGCATTATCATTAGCAACATCGGCTAGCGATGCTTGACAAGTAAAGCTATTTTGCAATAGGCTAATGCTTATGGCAATAAAGACTCTTACATCCAGAGTCAATTTTCTATCATTTGTATATACTTGCTGCAATACAATCACCATTAGACAATGTTTGATTTTAGCACGGCTTTAAATCATGCCAAGAGCAAACTTTGTATTTTAATGACTTGCTTCATTGTTTCAAGAACAAGCTAGAGCCAAAAGAGGAGGCATAATTTTGTCCGCACAAGTCTCAATACCCGAATCCGTTACAGGCAAAAAATATCCTGGCACATTCATTACTCTGGAAGGGCCAGACGGTGCCGGTAAAACAACTCAATTACGCATCGTATCCCAAGAGCTAAAGACAATAGGCTGTAATCATATTATTACTCGAGATCCAGGAGGTACAGCCGCCGGTAAGCAAATAAGACGAATACTTTTGAATACCACCAGTGCTCTTTCAACAATAAGCGAATTGCTACTTTATCAAGCGGATCGGGCACAAAATGTAGCAGAAGTGATTGTACCTGCACTGCAAAAAGGACTAATAGTATTTTGCGATCGTTATATTGATTCCACCATTGCCTATCAAGGCTATGGCAGAGGAGTCTCTCTACAAACCATCACTACACTAAATGAAATATCAACCGGCGGATTAAGACCAGACTTAACCTTACTATTTGATCTAGATAGCCAAGCTGGTCTATCACGCTTACATCCGGGTAATTATGATCGTTTGGAAAGAGAAGCACTGGATTTCCACAAAAGAGTTAGAGAAGGTTATTTAACCTTAGCTAAAGCAGAATCAAGCCGGTTTAGGATTATCGATGCCAGTGCCCCACTCACCACCGTGCAGGCTGCTTTGCGCAAAGCATTGAACGAAAAGTTAGATATCAAATTGCCCGAAGCATAATTGCTAAGGTTTTACGCGGTGCGCAATTTCAGCACTAAGCCCTTCCACATCGCGCCTAATTTCTGCTTCTGACTCAGGATCGATAACACCACCTTCTTCATAAGCGAGGGATTTTTCTTTGCTAAGTAAATCATTAGCTCGCAAGCGTAAACTTTCATAATCACCAGCATTAATCTTGCCATTTTCCTTGGCCTTGTCTAGATAGCTATCCAGATCTGAAATAACAGTCTTGATCGGAGGTAGCGTCTGCATAGGGCTGCCATTCGTTGGGGCCACACCATAAATAGGATAACTTGAATAGCGATAGCCACCTACCCAGGGATAATAGAATCCCGATGGGGCGCGCCAGAACTGGGCGGGCATGCCACCAGCATTGATACCATAAAAGTTATCACGTAATAATTGCGGAGTTCCATATACCGGCGTGGAAATACCACCGATATTATAACGCCCTTGATAGGTAGGATAATACGGATTATAGTAGCCACCATACATAGTATTATAGGGATTATTATAAACTGGAGTGCCACCATAAGGATTGCCCGCTGGATAGCCATAATTACCGTATGCAGGCGTACCAACTGATTGCGGCGTTAAAATGGCACTGTGAGAACCAGGCACCAAATTCTGAGAAAACACCGGATGAACTACAATAACCGTGAGCAGTAAAGTTAACGTTAAATATTTGGACATCTAAAGTCTCCAGAATTTACAGTCGCAGCCCTTTGAGCTCAGATCCGATTGAACTATCAATTTGTCGATTTTTGTAGGATCTTTTGAATTCAGTTTAAAACTAACTTTCGATCTTAACTTCTGTTATCTTATTTTTCTTCACAATTGTATTATTTATCTCTTCAAATACTAAATGAACACTAATCAGACTCCAAAGTGATAATAACCCAATCGAATTAAAATTAAAAACACCAGCATCAGGTAGATGATGATGAATAATGAACGCTACTAAACCCGGCAACGCAACAAACAAGTTAAATACCAAAATTCGCTTAGCTACCTGTAGAATGGATTCAGAATAAGGATGCTTAAGACTTGATAAGTACGAGGCAATCATTATTAGTACGATTGCCATAATAATTCCATGCACAGCAAAATCAAATAACATGTGACAGACAACTGATTCAACAGCTGTAGTGAGTATGTCAATAGTTTGATGAAGATTAAAACTGCTTGTTTCCATGCGGCTAATACCGTAATCTACTAACTCTTTATAAATTACACTAAGGAGCGCGTCCATGGTCAAAAATAGAAGTAAAGCAGTTGCCCTTTGTTTAGCACTTTGCGCCTCTTTCGCTTACCCACCTAATAAGAGCCAAACTGTAAGTGCAGACGAAAAACTGAATCGCAGTCAAACCATGCTTCTTAATCTTAAAACTGCTCCAGAATCTTCCGGATATTATATTATTCAGTCACACCGTGCCAGCAAAGAGATTATCAATAGTCTTGAAAAAGCCCTTAGCCAACTTGCTGCCGTAGACCAAAACTACGCTAAATATCGAGGTAGGCCCGATGACCGCTTTTTACAAGCAGTTTCGCTAAAAGTTACTCTTGCTCGACAAACCTCCCAAGAATTGCAGGAGCAATTACTGGATGCTTATGCAGAATTGAAAAGCTCAGTAGATGAGGCTCTCATAACCGAGGAGCATTTTCCGTCAGACCAGAAAAAAATTAAAAGTAAAACGGGTCTGCCTAATAAAGTTAAAGATTTTCTTCTGTAAGAGACTGATACCTTACTGTTAACCGCAATTATTAGTTCATCATCCAGTGTCGATGGGGGCGCCGTTCTTGCGCGTTATATTGGTTTTGCTGATTCTGATTACTGACGTTATTATTTTAATTTTGCTCTGCCCATATTAGTTGAACAAGCAAGCAAAAGACCAAGAAATATCGATTTAACGCCAACATTTTTATACATGACTGCTTCCTTAAACCCTTCTATTTCCAGACCCAAACTAACACAATTAATGTAAGCGGTAAATGTGCAAAGTTTGAGACGGAGCACAGAACTAAGTCACACAAACCAGCAATTCGTAAGCTATATGCCTATTCTAGACCATGTCTCTAACACCATGCCTTTGAATAACTCATATTTCTACCAGTATCAATCGATTGCTCTTTTGTTAAATCCGAAACTACTTGCTCGCTTATTTGTCCGCAGACTGTGTGCTGAATATAGCGAGCTTCAAACAAACTTTTCACTTCAAAAAGTCTTTGAGCTCTAATCCGTTCACTTTCAAATTTGATTGTTGCTGGTGCTTTTATGTTTTCCACATTCATAATTAATACCTCCGGCGTTTAAGTGATGGGGGTACGTAAATAAAATATGGAGGAAATTTCAAAAACCTCGATGAAGTTTCAGAAAATTGGCTTATAGTCTTATCTTAACACTACCTGACAAGCACCTTTTGGACAATCACATCATATTTAATGTAGAAGCAAAAATTTTTAGAAATTTGATATGAGTACTTCCAATATCGATTTGTATGTGATAGGTTTAGTTATTATGAATTGCATTAATGTAATTCAGCAGCTATCTTTACCGGTTGTTGTTCGATCACGTACCTCCCGTACCTCGCGTACCATTGGTCGAAATCTTAATTTAGGGAGAACATTATATGTCAAGATATCTTTACCCAATTTTGTTGAGTGTAGCTTTGCTGTCTACAAATAAAGCCATGGCGGACGAAGTTACACAAAGCTCTTCTACTAAAGTCGATAGTCCGTACTACAGTTCTAGTCAAAACACTACAACCAAACAGAATCCAGCTTCTGTTACGCGTGAATCCACTGCCAATGTTGAAACTCCATACGGGCAAGCAACCACCACCAAAAGAGAATACAAAAGTACGCCCAACCCTCAATCAAGCTCAACAACAACAACAACGAGAAGCAGCTCTATTAATCAGTAGTAGGGGCTTAATCTTCAAGAGTGCCTCACACTTCATCTATAGATATTCTAATTCTCAAATTAAGGAGCAGTCACATGAAAATGCCTTTGATAGTACTCACTCTTCTCCTGTTAAGTAGCAATTCCATTTTTTTGACTTCGCTTTCAGCTGGCGCGAAAGACGCTTATGAACTGAATCAAAAAGCAGATGATTTGCAATCAACTGCCACTCAAAAAGAAAGCAAAGCGGTAGGTCAGCAAAGTGCGTCTAGCACAGCTATTGACGCAGGTGATAAGGACGATGCTGCCAGACATGCAAAAAAAGCAGCCAAGGAGCAAGAAGACGCGAACAAATACGCGGAAAAAGCCCAAAAGACTCGCAATAAAGCCGCCGAGAAAGCCGCCTCACAGTCTTATTGAAACCGGTTCGAGCTTATTTGCCTAATTTAAAAAATCAAAACCTAGTGTTTTAACATATGAGGCTTTGAAGGAATAATCAGTGACTTGCTACATTGAAACTAGCAGTACTTTTGCTATGCTAATTCTTTTCAATAGTGTTCATCGAGGACATGGCAATGAAAAATAATAAAAGCCTCATTACTCAATTCTTGTATCTGTACCCCTTATTGTGAGGCTCGGCAGTGGTAGTAAAGAACGTTTTATCTTTTTGGAGGCAGTATGAATATAAAAACAAACTTGTCCTAATAATCGGTGGTTCCCGCGGGCTTGGTTTGGAAATAGCAAGGCTGCTCAGTGCAGAGCAGACAAAACTTGTTTTAGTAGCTCGAGATCAAACTGAATTACTACAAGCTCGAGAAATGCTAAATCTTCCTGAGGATCAACTTGTAATCAAAGCCTGTGGCAATTATTTTTTACCCAACAACGCTAGCACAGAAAGTATCTCGGGGCACGAAATTAAAAGTAACGCCTCATCTTTCACCACCGCATCTGATGACACCACCAAGCGCAAGAATGAAGGGATCGCAGAACATTCTTCTGCAAAGAGCAATGTCCAACCAGCATAGACCAAAAGGATCGATCAGCTAAAAACCAGTTACTTTTCGATCGACACGTTTGTTAGTTCAAATAACACTACGCTTCTCCCTTTCAGATTGAAAGCATTTGTGTCCATAATTGTGGGCACGCCGTCAGCGGATACAACTGCGGTATCGATAAGAACCTTCCATAGGCCATCACCACAACCAGTTGGCAAACAAAACGGCACATCCAGATGCGATGCATTCGCTAATAATAAAACAGACGCAGCTGTCTCGTGCAAACCTGAGATGATATCCGTTTCCTCTATACCCCCCCCATTAAGAAATAGACCAAGTACCCGATTTTCCCCTTTTTGCCAATCGTCCTCATGCATTTGCTGTCCGTTAGTATTTAGCCACAGGACTTCTTTGTAGGGATGTTCCGCGTCACCCTTGAAATACTGTTTGCGTTCGATTACCAGATGAGACTTTCTTATGGCAATAACGTCTTTGACAAATTGCAAAAACTGCCTATCGTCATTATCGAGCTCCCAGTGATACCAGCTCATTTCGTTATCCTGACAATAAGCATTATTGTTGCCGTTTTGAGTACGTCCCAGTTCGTCGCCACCTGAGATCATGGGAACACCAATTGAGAAAAGTAAAAGAGCCATTAAATTGCGTTTTTGTTGATAACGCAGTGCCTTAATTTTCTCATCCACAGTTGGGCCTTCATTACCACAATTCCAGCTATTGTTATTGTTTTCGCCGTCTTGATTATTTTCACCATTCGCTTCATTATGCTTTTCGTTGTAACTGACGAGATCTTGTAAAGTAAATCCGTCATGGCAAGATACGAAGTTAATGCTTGCGTGAGGTTTACGCCCAGTGTGTTCGTATAAATCACTACTGCCGGTTAATCTAGTCGCTAATTGTCCCAGCAATCCTGGGTCGCCTTTAACAAATCGACGGATGCAGTCTCTATATTTTCCATTCCACTCCGTCCACAAGACAGGAAAATTGCCAACCTGGTAACCCCCCTCTCCTAAATCCCATGGTTCAGCTATCAGTTTAACTTGCGAAATAATAGGATCTTGCTGAATAACATCGAAGAAGGCTGCCAGACTATCTACTTCATACAATTCCCGCGCTAAGGCACTTGCCAAATCAAATCTAAAACCATCTACATGCATTTCTTCTATCCAGTAACGCAGACTATCCATAATTAATTGGATTACCCGCGGATGACGCATATTTAGCGTATTTCCACAACCGGTATAATCCATGTAATACCGCTCGTTCCCTTCTACGGTCCGATAATAGGCCAAATTATCTACCCCTCTAAATGACAAAGTGGGGCCTAAATGATTTCCTTCTACTGTATGATTGTAAACAACATCCAGGATTACTTCTATGCCAGCCGCATGCAAAGCTCTAACCATACGCTTGAATTCTTGAACATGTTCAGTTGTACCTTTAGAGGCAAAGCGACTATCTGGAGCAAAATAAGAAAGTGTATTGTAGCCCCAATAGTCATTAAGCCCACGTTCAATAAAGTTGCGATTATTGGCGCGATGATGTACAGGCATTAATTCGATGGCAGTAACACCTAGTTCTTTTAAGTGGTTTATGATCGGTTCGCTAGCTATACCGGCATAAGTACCCCGCAAAGCTTCCGGAACTAATAGATTTAATTCAGTCAGTCCTTTAACGTGTGCTTCATAAATTATTGTTTTTTGCCAAGGAGTGTCCGGTTTTTTGTCATCACCCCACATAAAGGACGAGTCTACAACAGCACATAAAGGAGCATTAGCTGCGGAATCTCGCTTATCAAAAGATAAATCCTGTGCAGCGTTACCGATTTCATAACCAAATAAATTATCATCCCATTTTACCGAGCGCAAAATACAACGGGCATAAGGATCCACCAGCAATTTATTAGGATTGAATCTGTGTCCCTTTTCAGGCTCGTAAGGGCCGTAAACACGATAGCCATAAATCTGCCCCGGCATGATGTCTTTAATGAAGCCGTGCCAAACAAAAGCATTACATTCAGGCAATTCTATACGCCTTGATTCCTTAGTATCGCTGATTGAATCAAATAAACATAATTCAACTTTTGTAGCATGTTCAGAGAATAAGGCAAAATTGACACCCAAACCATCCCAAGTAGCGCCTAGAGGATGGGGCTTACCCGCAACAATTTGCATTAATCACCTGCCATCTCTGAAATCAAAACAAAGAGGCATTTGACAAATTGAATAATAAAAAAAGCGCTTTGCGTCAACAAATAATTCTAAGCCCATAATTTAAACTTGGCGAAATTAAAATCCAAACTATAATCTGATTATCTCATGTCGGTCAATCTTCTCAACTTAAATGTGCACTAATCGTGAGTACTCCCTTATTTTCGTAATTCACTCGTTAAGACCTTTTTTATAATGGTATGTTTATTGTTGATATGATATTTCGATGAACTCTACAAAATCCGCACTGAATAACAGAGCTAGCAAGCACATTATGCCTTTTGGTACCAACCTGCTGGATAATGGCAATGTGCTTTTTCAGATTCAATCTTTGACTGCCACCAGTGTTGATTTAGTTATAGAAGGCGATACATCCAAAAAGATTCCCCTCAATCGGATTTCGCCAGAAAGTTTTGAGCTGGTAACAAGTTTAGCCAACATAGGCAGTAAGTATCAATTTATCATCAATACGGAGCACATGGTGCCCGATCCGGCTTCTCGCTGGCAGCCGCACGGCGTACATGGACCCAGTCAAGTAATCGACCCAGCGTCTTATCAGTGGCAAGACAGCAATTGGACCGGCAGACCCTGGGCAGAAGCGATTATTTATGAATTACATGTGGGCAGCTATACCCCCCAGGGAACTTTTGCTGCAGTGCTCAATAAATTAGATGAATTAATTTGCCTCGGTATTACTGCCATTGAGTTAATGCCGATTGGCCAGTTCCCTGGAGTCAGAAATTGGGGATATGACGGTGTTCTCCTTTTTGCACCGGCTAATTGTTATGGCAATCCAGAAGACCTTAAAACATTGGTTGATGCTTGTCACAAAAAAGGTTTGATGATTTTTTTGGACGTCGTATATAACCACTTCGGACCAGAAGGAAATTATTTACATTCTTATGCCGAATATTTTTTTACTGATAAGTACCAGACTCCCTGGGGAAAAGCCTTGAATTTTGATGGACCCAATGCTCAATCAGTGCGGCGGTTTTTTGTAGAAAACGCTTTATATTGGCTGCATGAATTTCATTTTGACGGCTTACGTTTAGATGCTGTACATACTCTTAATGATAATAGTAATAAGCATATTGTCTTAGAAATTTGCGAAACAATTAGACAACTAGAAAATAACAAGCGTCATATCCATATAATTCTAGAGAATGACAAAAACACAGCCAGCTTTTTAGAACGTAATTCTAATAACAAACCTATTTTTGCTTCGGCGCAGTGGAATGACGATTTCCATCATGTTTTTCATGTGGCAGCCACGGGAGAAAGCGACGGTTATTATTCAGATTATGCAATCCCAGATACAAATGATGCTTTACTGAGTAAACTAGGAAAAGCTTTAACGGAGGGCTTCATTTTCCAGGGTGAAATTTCTCAGTTTCATGACAACAAGCATAGGGGAGAAGTAAGCAAATATTTACCTCCATCAGCCTTCGTCTCTTTCTTACAAAACCATGACCAAATTGGAAATCGCGCTTTTGGTGAAAGATTAACAAGTTTGACAAGCATTGAGCAATTAAGATTCCTCACAGCTATTTTTATTTTATGTCCGCAAATTCCTATGCTATTCATGGGCGAAGAATGGGCAGCTAGTAGTCCATTTTTCTATTTCTGTGACCTGGGCTCTGATTTAGCTCCTCTTGTAACACAAGGCCGACGTGCTGAATTTAAACATTTTAGGCAATTTGAAAAAGGAAAAGATTTGGACTCTATTCCTGACCCTAATGCAATAAAAACATTTCAATCGTCGATTCTTAATTGGTCAGAAAGAAAATTAGATAAGCATTATAGGCAGCTTGCATTCTATCAAAAATTAATTGAAGTACGAAAAGTCCACTTGCTACCCTTGCTTGATCAAATAGTGAGCGGAAAAGCCTATTATAAAGTAATCAACGCTTCAGTTTTATATGCAGTTTGGCCACTAAAAGACACAAGGTTCTTTGCGCTGCTAGCCAATTTTTCAAATATCACTGTAAAAATAGACCCCGGCACAATACCTATTCACACAAAAGTCTTGTTCCAGGAACCTGATGGCTCTTATGAACAATTGAAAGATGCTTCATTAGGACCAAAGGCGGTGATATGGTTTTTAGGAGGACTGCAATGAGTTTGACAGAAGAATCTATCAACAATGAAGTAAGTCATCAATCAGCAAGTACAGAAGCTCCAAGAACAACAATTCCGCACGCTACTTACAGACTCAATTTCAATAAGTCTTTTACTTTCAAGCATGCAATACAAATAGTCCCTTATTTGGCCAGCTTGGGAGTAAGTCATTGCTACGCGTCACCGATTCTACAAGCCAAACCAGGCAGCATGCACGGTTATGACATTGTCGATTACAGCCAGATCAATTCTGATATTGGTACCATGGCAGATCTATACCAATTGGTTAATAATTTAAGACAACATAATATGGGTCTGATTTTAGATATTGTTCCGAACCATATGGGAATAGGCTATCAAAATAGGTGGTGGTATGACGTATTAGAAACCGGTCCACTTTCAGCTTATTCAGAATATTTTGATATAGATTGGCATCCTTTAAAAACAGAACTTAACGAAAAAGTACTATTGCCTATTCTCGGTAAAGCTTATGGACAAGCACTTGCCGATGGAGAGATTAAGCTCAATTTCGCATCGGAATCAGGTAGTTTTTATTTGCAATATTTCGACCATATTTTGCCAATAAATCCTATGTCTTATCCACTTATCCTTAGCAAATGTCTACCGGCATTAGAGCAGCCTCTTAATGGAGTTATTAGCGACTCAGACGAATTTATAAGTATATTAAATGGATTGAAGTCACTCTCTTACCTACCATTTGAAAACTTTGCCCTGCGCCTGCGTGAACAGCAAACCGAAAAGCACCGCTTAGCTAATCTATGTAATAGAAACCCACAAATAAAACAACGAATAGAAGCAAGCATGCAAGAATTCGCTGCCAGTAAAAGCAATTGTCAGGCACAGAATAATTTGCATAATTTACTGGAACAGCAATCTTATCGCCTTTCATTTTGGCGCGTTTCTTCCGACGAAATAAATTATCGAAGATTTTTTGATATTGATTCATTAGCAGCTGTGCGCACAGAAGACGCGCGAGTTTTTTCGGCTATGCACCATTTAATCTTCAAGCTAATCAGTGAAAAACAAGTTGATGGCTTAAGAATAGATCATCCAGACGGACTATACAATCCCTATAAATATTTCGACGATATTCAGATACAAGCGGCTAAATATCTTAGTATTAATTCGAATACGTCCTTAGAACCAGTTACCCAAAACATTGAAACGAACAACGAATTTAATTATGAATTTGCCTCTATTTATATCGTAGTAGAAAAAATACTGGCTCCTTTTGAACATTTGCCAACTAATTGGAAAGTTCACGGCACCACAGGTTATGACTATTTGAATGCCTCCATCAGGCTATTGGTTGACACTGAAGCTAGTCCCAATTTTGATCAAATATATGCTCAATTTATTGGCTATACTGCGGATATTTCTAGCTTAAAACTTGATTGCAAGGAACTTATTCTACGTACGCTGCTTGCTAGCGAATTAAATGTTTTGGCACAGCGATTAAGTCGGCTGGCTGAATCAAATTGGAATTACCGAGATTTTACCTTAGGCTCTTTACGCAGCGCTCTCAGACAAGTAGTCAAATTCTTCCCCGTCTATAGAACCTATGTCACTGATCTCCCCATAGATAAAGCTTCTCGTACTTATATTGAGTGGGCAGTGAGTGCAGCAAAGAAAGCGAGTTCTCCTATTAACGCTCGTATTTTCGATTTTATCAAAGACATACTTACTTTAGACATTTTAACAGTGCGTGACAATGTGGACAGTACGCAATGGGATAAAACCCAGCTTAGCGAAACGATAAAACAGTTTGTTTTAAAGTTTCAACAATACACAGGACCGCTAATGGCTAAAAGTATCGAGGATACTTTCTTTTACCGCTATAACCGTTTTGTTTGCCTAAACGACGTCGGTGGTGAACCAGAAAAATTTGGCTCTACCATTAATGCGTTCCATTTGCAAAATCAACAAAGACAGCTTAATAGACCATTCGAAATGACTACCACTTCTACCCATGATACCAAGCGCTCTGAAGACGCAAGAGCCAGGTTAGCAGCCATTTCCGAAATTCCGGATATCTGGAAAGAAAAAGTGCTTGACTGGCAAGAAAAAAACAAAGTGCATAAGACTATTGTTGGAGATCAAAGCTATCCGGATAATAACGACGAATACATGATTTACCAAAATTTAATTGGCATTCTGCCACCACAATGGAATAGTTTGGATCATTCGATAAGTCCTGAAGATATTAATCATCTCAAAGAGCGTATACAGCAATATGCCTTAAAAGCAATCCGAGAGGCAAAAGTTTATACCAGTTGGATCGATCAAAACGAAAACTATGAGCGTTATGTTTCAGCCTTCATAGATAAAATTTTGCATATGTCTACCCCTAACACTTTCCTTAGCGACATACTTACTTTTCATCGAACCCTAAGCGATTTCGGTCTGATCAATAGCTTAGTACAAACAGTGCTCAAATTTACTTCGCCGGGCGTGCCCGATTTATACCAAGGCTGCGAGACCTGGAATTTTACTCTAGTCGATCCTGACAATCGTCAACCAATCGCGTTTGAACAGCTCATATCAATGTTAACTGCGATTGAGCAAAATTCTCATGCATTTAATGATGATGGGATGGGAGCTGCTAAGTTTGAAACACAACAAATATATTTAGAAAATCTGATAGAAACCCGCCATAACGGCTTGATAAAGTTATTCATCACCAAACAATGTTTAGACTATAGATCACGTTATAAGGATCTTTTCACCAAGGGAATTTATACACCGTTAAAAGTAATTGGTCCGGCAGAAAATAATATTCTGGCTTTTCTGCGCAAGTGGTCTGATGATTTATGCGTAGTTGTTGTTCCCCTGAAAGTTATCAAATTAGCTGGCAGGAATTCAACCGATTCTTTTTACCAAGGTGACATTTTCAAAGATTTGAGAAATAAAATGTGGTGGGCAAACAACACCATAATGTTACCAGAAGGCGTAGTCACAAGCGAATTTAGAGACCTACTTTCTAATCAGATAATAAAAGCAGAAAACGGCTCTTTGAAATGCGAGGATATTTTTGAGAGTTTTCCGACAGCCGTGCTTATGAGCTAAAGTTCGATATGTCATATCTTCTTCTCTCGATCCAAAATAGCAAAGTAAAACGTGGCACCCTTGTCCAGCTCCGAAATCGCCCAAATATTTCCGTCATGCCGCTCTACTATTCTCTGACAAATAGCCAGTCCAATGCCCGAACCTATGTATTTATCTCGATTGTGTAAGCGCTTGAAGGGTAGAAAGATCTGAGCTGCATGCTGCTGCGCAAAACCCACACCATTATCATGCACAGAAAACATCCAGTGATTATCCTCATGGCTACTTGCAATGTGAATTTCGGGTGGTTTATCCTTACAAAATTTGATTGCATTAGCTATTAAATTTTGAAAAAGCTGCATAAGTTGTGACTCGTCCGCTGTTATGGTTGGCAGAGCATCATAAGTAACTACTGCTCCACTCTCCTGAATAGCAGCTTGCAAATTTTTTAGTACTTCCGTTATCACCTTAGTCACATCAGTCGGCTCAAAATCCTTGGGCTTTGCGCTAATGCGCCCCAGCGCCAGCAAATCTACAATGAGCTGCTTCATACGAATAGCTTCCTGTATCGAATACTGGATTAATTCATTCCCTTCGTCATCCAGTACATCTTTGTATTTCTTTTCCAGGATTTGCAAACAGCTTGCTACACCGCGCAGGGGTTCTTGTAAATCATGAGAGGCAATAGCAGCAAATTGCTCAAGCTCGGCGTTGGAACGTTTCAATTCCGCGGTTTGCAAGGCTAGTATTTTGGTCTGAGCTTCTAAGGCCGCTTTGGAAGCCAGTAATTCCTCTTCTGCTTGACGCTGAAGAGCTAAAATCTTCTGCGCAGTCTGCATGGCTGACTTGGGCGACGGTTCAATTAAATCATCGTCCGGGTTCTGCTTAGAATTATTCAAGAGACTTTCCTTCTCGATTTAATGAACATTTAAAGTTGATCACTTTCCCTATCTACTTACTTTTCGCTTCGCTGGAGTATTTTTACTTTCGGTTCTAGCCAAAGACCGCAGGTGAGACTTTTTAATTGACTTTTCCTTTATAGCTTTTGCACCGGTAGACTTTGGCTTAGATGTTGTTTTTTGTTTCGCCACTGAACGACGAAGCGCATCCATTAGATCATAAAGTTTGGCACCCTTGCTTGGATTTTCATCACTAGTCAACGGCACTCCCTTTAATTTTGCATCGATAAGCTTTTGCATAGCCTCGCGATAATGATCTTTAAATTGGGTGAGATCAAATGGCTGCATCATCATATCGACCAAACTAGAAGCCATTTTAATTTCTTGGCCAGAGAGCTTAATTTGCGGCAATTCTTGATTAAAATCTACTTTGATCTCCTCAGGATAAAACAAAGTATCAAGAATTAGATTACCCCCTGCCGGACGCAGACAGCATAAGCGTTCTTTAGATCGAATAGCAAATGTTCCGATAGCCACGACCTTTTTTTCCATCAATGTGTGTATAAATAAAGCAAAGGGCCTTTCCACTTTCTCATCCGGCTGCAAATAATAACTTTTTTCGAAATAGATTGGGTCAATCTCTTTTAGTTTTACAAAGGCCTGTACCGCAATAGTTTGTTTAGATGGCAAGGGTAAAGCCTCTAAATCTTCCCCACTCAATGCTATATATTTGCCTTTAGCATATTGGTAGCCCTTTTCAATTTCATCCCAAGCAACTTCTCTCTGACAGGTTGGGCACCAGCGTTTCTCTTGAATCTTAGTTTTGCACTTTGCATGGATTTGGTTAAATGCGATGCTTTTGCTCTCAGTAGCAGTATGCAAACTCACAGGTATACTGACAAGCCCAAAACTCAGGCTACCATTCCAAACAGACCTTTCCGCCATGACTTAAGCCTCATATGAATGCTCAGTTAATTACCCTGTGCTACTCTCTGGGCTTCGGCATAACTAGACTGTTTATTTTTGCGAAGAAGTGCCAGTTTTTCGAGGCTATCGCCTACATTAATGGCCCTGCGTAGCGGTTTTTCTTTTCTTTGTATTTGCAGAGCACGGATTATAAATCTTCTTGCCCTCTCATAATTCTGCAAAGCATTGTTAATTAACCCCAAATTATACAAATCGAAACTACAACCAGCATAATTTCTTCCCAATAAGGCTGTTTTTTTATGAATTATTTTTTCCAAAAAATATTCAGCGTCCGCATAATACTTAATATCGCTAGATGCTATTGCCACTTCAGATCGCCCATAAAGTTCAAGCATTTGTTCGTCCCTTCCTTTAACGCATTGGCACATTTTATTGGGTTAATTAGTCTGATTTACAGCCTTCTTGGCGGCACCAAACTTGATAAAGCACGCCGTACAATAAATAGGTTTACCGCTCACAGGCGAGAATGGTAAAGCAGTAACATTATTGCATTGGGCACAATTGACTCTGGTTATGCTCGAAATTGCTTGGCCGCTACGCACCATGCGTCGCACCACACGACAATTCGGACAGCGTTTTGGTTGATTGGTGAATCCTTGATCTCGATAATATTTTTGTTCGCCGGCAGAAAATGCAAATTCATTACTGCAGTCCACACAAACAATTGTTTTCGATTCAAATCCCAAATCATCTAAATTTTCATTTAAAGCTTGCTGTATAGTATTCATCAATCTTTCCTCTCATAAGTACTCGGTATTTCTATAAAAGTCAGAAGCAAAAGTTTTTCAGTAAATCGGAAAAATTTTGCCTTGCCCTAAGATTGTGCCTTTAAAACACCAGCAAACCATCATCCAATGGGGTATATTTTGCTCACTCAAGAAGGTAGTTCCCTTACCCGCTTGAGCATAAAACAGACTAGATAAAATTTAAAAATCGGGGTGTTTACTAAAGAGCCTTCACTCTGTTAACCCTTCCCGCACAGCCTTCACCGCTGCCTGGGTACGGTCATTTACATTCATTTTTGACATTATTGTTTTCAGATGACTTTTTATGGTATCAACACTCAAAAACAGAACAGAAGCTATTTCTAGATTTGTCTTACCGGCAACTATTAGGTTGAGAACTTCCAACTCTCTCTCAGTCAACGAAAAGGCAGGTTTAGCGATACTTTTCAACTCGTGAGATTGATCAGTATTGCTCTCGGCAGCGGGGTTTTGACCGGGAAGAATACCCAAAAAATTATCGTAAAGAGATGAGTCCACCCATAGGTCACCATTTGCCACACTGTGAATAGCGGACAAAAGTCTTTGATTGCTCACATCTTTAAGGCAATATCCCTTTATTCCCACACCTAGAGCGGAAGAAACTTCATTCTTACCCATATGAGCTGTGAGTATGATTATTTTTATATGCGGGTGATTAGCCAGTATCATTTTTGAGCTTTCAATACCGTCAAGCAGCGGCATATAAAAATCCATTACCACCACGTCAGGAGTCACAGCAGCACAAAGAGCTAGGGCCTCTTGTCCGTCGCTAGCTTCTCCAACCAAGACGATTTCAGAATCTTGTTCAAGATAAAATTTGAGCCCTGCTCGAGTAATGCCATGATCATCGACGATTAAGACTCGTATTGGATTAGTCATATGAGAAGCCGTGCTATGGATAATTTAGTGGTAATAGCCGCCAATTGTACTATGAATCGTCTTTTACGATAATTACTAAAAGAAAAACCTCAGCGTGTTCTACCCTGTTTATATTTATACCATCTTACTCATTTCCAACATCCATAGTTAAAGTGCTAACACTTTTTTAAAAAATCTGCATGAGCATTTTGTACGCCACAGCCCTTGACAAGATATATGTCCACACCTAACAATCTCTCATGCCGCATCCGAGTTTAGACAAATGGAAAAAGCTCTTACCAGGCATGGGGGTCACTGATCAATACGTTGAGTACTTATTATTATTTCTTCTGCACTCAGTATTGCTGTTTCCATAATATGATCAACTGCAGCACTAGCAATACTCTGGCGAGATGCATCTTCACCAGTAGCTTTTGCCAAGTCCTTATAGATTCCTTGAACTTGCTCTAATACATGCTCAGGCGCGTCCTCCGCTTTAATCAGCAGATTACTGGCTCGGTTGGACGAAGCAAGCAATTCATCTAATTTTAGTTGCACAGCTTTGAGACCTTTATTTTGCGCACGCTGTACAATAAAAATATTGAAAAAGCTTATTATGGCAATGAACTCGACAATGCTCGAATGCCAATGGGATTTAAATGAGCAAGAGATGGCCCAAATTGCAATTACACCTAATCCCATTAATAAAGCATGTGGGGATCCAAAAAAATGATTGAACTTAAGAGTCCAGTGCTCAATAATAATTCTTCGTTTATTCACATGACTTTCTCCATACCGAAAAGCATCTATAAAATTGAACAATTTTGTAGTATCGCCTGCTCCATCATTTTATTTGAGTAATTCCTCATGTGGTTTCAAATCAGAAAAAATTTTGTGCCGATATCTATAGATTTGAATAGCAGCTATTGGGGTCCCTATAGCCACGCCCAATGCGGTAAATAAGATGGCCAGCAATATCAGGTTTAGTTGATTTTGCACAGATTTCAATGGATTTGCTATATCTATTATTGGTGCGCGTAATTCCTCAATTGGTTGGCGCATCTGCTCAATCTCAGATTTCATACCTGCTAAATCTTTCCGTACTAATTGGACCTCATTGCGCGTGTCACCAAGACTCGACTGCATTTTTGCAATTTGCTGATTAGTATCACTTACTTTGTCTTCCAGTTTCAACATCGGTGGTTGTAGTGCTGCAATTGGCCCCTCTAATTTCATTATTTGTTGTTCAAGCTTTATACTCATACCCTCCAGATTTTCCACCGGACGCAATAATCTCTTTATAGGATGAAACCCTTTAATTGGTGGCTGTTCCGGTGGCTCAAGGTCCTTCTCGCTAACCTTCACACCGGGAACCTGATTGACGGTATTAACTAGCCGCTTAGTATCTTCCAGAGGTATTGAATTACTATTCTGGGCAGTAGCATCTGTCTCATTTAATTTTTGACCCTCTGCTACATTTGCATTTTTAGCTGCTTGTTTATTGGCCATTTCGTTTTCATTGAGTAGGCTGGCATTTGCCTTTGGTAATAGATTAACTACGATAAGCAATACTAGAAGCAAATATAGACCATGCAGAAGGGGAGGCTTACTAAATTCTCTTGGATAACAAACTTCTCTCATCTTATTCACCTACACTTTGTTCTTGCAAGATTTTCCTCAGCACTGAATCTTACTATTTGTCGTTGCTTGATCGTCTATTTTTTAATCATTCCAAGATCATCTTAACAAGGAAATCAGCTACAAATCACAACTTGTGCCATATATAGCCAATTAGACCCACTCGGGTAAAGGAAAGTACCCGATTGGGTGATGAATTTGATTGCCAATAATTCCATATTGCTGTTGTAGGATGCCAGCGAAAATATAATCCCTGAGAGCATTTTATGAAGGAACATTTTTCCCGTCCAATCAATACTATCTTTTAAGTGAGGCATTAGTATATGTTGAAGTTGAAGAAAGGAGCAATTATGAAAGCAAATCATTTGACCATTCTCATAGCAGCAGCCTTTTATGGAAATCTGCAACACTATGCAGCAGCTAGCCCAACCTATAATGCGGATAATACTGCCGAGAATGTTCGTGACCGTAATGGACAAGAAGTAACACCGCAAGACCAATCGAATCGAAAATCAGCCATACGGACAACGGCGGCATTGCGGAAGGCCATCATGCACACCAAGGGTCTATCGGTAAACGCCCAAAACATCAAGATCATTGATAAAAATGGCTGTGTAACTTTGCGTGGTCCGGTTGATACCGAACAAGAAAAATTAATTATTGAAGATCTAGCTCGTCAACACTGTGGCGACAAATTTAGAAGTGAACTTGAAATAAAAACACAATAATGAGGTGAATTATTATGTCTATACTAGGATTTGTTTTATTTTTAATTGTGGCAGCTGTCTGCGCAGGTATTGGAGAAATGCTGGTACCGAATGTAATACCAGGCGGATTTTTTACTTCCGCAGTAGTGGGTATAATTGGTGCCTGGATTGGTAGTAGTTTAATGGGAAACATGGGACCAGCCCTAGCCGGCATCCCAATCTTACCCGCCATTGTGGGCTCGGCCCTATTCGTTTTCATTCTCTCATTAGGCTTTCGAGGATTTCGAAACCGGGCAGTTTAACTTAAATCCAAAGCGTCAATGATCGGGCAAAATTATTGACGCTTTGAGTACACCAGCTCATTGTAATATTAGAAACTCCACTTTAAGCTTCTTTTAGGATAAATTATTCGGTACAGTCATCATTCAGGGGAAGAAGATATGACTAATACCGTAGCACAAAAGCATAAGAAGCCAGCAGTACCCTATGAACAAGCTGCTAAAATCCACGAGAAGGGGAATCATTAAAAAGCAGCTCATCATCATACATCCGCAAGAGGCCATCATGCACCAGCTGAGGAATGTTGTAACGAAGCAAGTAAATCGTACGCCAAAGAGCACGGAAAAGACTAGCTCGCGCTCAGCTCGCACCGAGGCAATGTACAACAGACGTTGTTATCCTTGCCTTTTGTGTTTTGACCCCTCGCCGAGTACCCAATCAAAGCATCTGATTATTAACATTAGAAGTATGACCGGCGCTAGCTGTCGGGGTCATTATGCTTCGTGACAGAATGCTGCAAGGCGACCCGGTATTGTTGTGGACTACGATTCTAAGCGGCATAGCGATGGCATTAGCCTGCCTGATGATTTTTGTCTTTTTAAGATATTTTCTCCATCATAGAAAAGAGAAGTTCGAGTCCCTGATGTTTGAACTGATAGGCTTATTCTTTTTAGTATTGGGAGTCTTGCAAATAGCAAGAATTTGGAACCTATATCAGCCTATTTATTGGATAAAAACTTCATTGGAAGTGGCCAGCGCGATTTTGGCTTTGCTCAGCACAGCAGCTCTCTGGAGGCTACTGTCAAGAGCTCTTGCATTCAAAAGGACCGAAGACTTAGAAACAGTCAATCAGCACTTACGCGAGACCGAAAAGCATTTTCAATTATTAGTATCGGGTATAGACGACTATGCAATCTATATGATTGATCCTGAAGGCACGGTAATGACCTGGAATGATGGTGCCGAAAATTTCAAAGGCTATAAAGCTAACGAAATAATTGGTAAGAATTTTTCCTGTTTTTTCCGCCCAGAAGATAGAGAAGTAGGAAAGCCACAGCAACAACTAGAAATAGCCAAAAAAAATGGCCGTTTTGAAGGAGAAGCTCTACGTGTGCGCAAGGATGGAAGCCACTTCTGGGCCGAAATAATCATGACTTCTATTTATGATGAGAATGGAAAATTAACCGGATTCGCCAAAGTAACTCGTGATATTACACAAAAGAAGCAAGCTGCTAAAAGTTTTGAAGAACTAGTGTCTTTATTGGACTTATCCAATGACGCAATTATAATGCGTGATTTGAACGGTACAATTAAATACTGGAATACTGGCGCCCAAAAACTTTATGGTTATGACAAAGAGCAAGCAAATGGGAAAATATCTCACGATCTGTTAAAGACTGAGTTTCCAAAACCTTTACCCGAGATAGAACATGACATAATTACACAAAAGCGTTGGGATGGTGAACTTATTCACCGCCATAAGGATGGTCATCGAGTAATAGTGGAAAGCCGGCACACGCTTAAAACCAATGAGCAAGGAGTGCCTTTGGGAGTGCTAGAAATAAATACTGATATTACCATTCGTAGTAAAGCAGAAGAAAGACAACGTGCCTTGGCCGAAATGGAGCGCCTAAACACTGATTTAGAACAATTTGCCTCTATAGCTTCGCATGATCTGCAAGAGCCCTTGCGAGCCATTGCGGGCTGCTTACATATCTTAGAAAAGACACATAAGGGACGTTTAGATAGTAACGCCGAGCAACTCATTCATTATGCAGTGGACGGAGCGCAGCGCATGCGGACACTAATTAATGATCTCTCTCTCTATCTAGAGTTAGCCGCGAACAAATGATCATCTCAACCATAGATACGCAAAAGCTTTTGGAGCAGGTAGTAATCAACTTGGCAGCAGCGATAAACGAAAACGATGTTATTATCACGCCAGCTTCTATGCCCATCCTCTATGCCAACAGCACATTGCTCACTTTGCTATTTCAAAATTTGATTAGCAACGCTATTAAATTCCGCAGTAGCAAAGCGCCTAAGATTCTTATTGAAACCGCTCGGGAAAATGGACATTGGTTATTTTCTGTCACAGACAATGGTATTGGCTTCGACCAAGCATATGCCGAACAAATTTTTCAACCCTTTAAGCGACTACATAGCAAAGACAAATATCCTGGTAATGGCATAGGATTACCCATTTGCAAAAAAATTGTCGAGCGCCACGGAGGTAAGATTTGGGCAACCTCGCAAACAGGAGAAGGTACTACATTCCATTTTTCTATTCCTGCTATCGAGAAGGTGACACATGAGAACTAAACTATTGCAGCCGAAGAATATTTTGTTGGTGGAAGACAATCCTGCCGATATTCTTCTTACCAAGCAAGCTCTAAGCTACGCTGAAATTGCCCATAACTTGCATACTGTTACTAACGGGCTAGAGGCGTTGGCTTTCTTAGAGAACAGAGAGGAATTTGAAAATTCTCCTCGTCCCGATCTGATTTTGCTTGATTTAAATCTACCCATTAAAGATGGTCGCAAAGTCTTGGAGGAATTGAAGACACACCAAAGTCTGCGTTCCATTCCGGTTTTAATCTTAACCACTTCAGAGCAAGAGGAAGACATAAGAAGAGCCTATCACTTAAATGCGAATAGCTACATAGTCAAACCTATAGACTTTGACCAATTTTGCAATATCATAAAATGCATAGAAAACTATTGGTTCAACATTGCAGAATTACCAACCTATTAATGCGGCAAATTTCGCAAACATTATGAGAGCCCGCTATATTAAACGAGCTATTTTAAGGCAAATTATAAAATAAGCGAACTTAGAGCAATCAATATATCTAAGCTTACTGGACCGCATACCAATTCTTGCGCACTTATTATGTAAGCGTTCCATAAAGCACAGCTTTTCAGAAATTTCTGTTTAAGGTAAAACAGAGCTGCATGGTAATGGAGCGATAGAAATGGTTGGTGGCATTATTGACGTAAACAAAGAGAATCGCTGGCGAGAGATACTTCAACAGCAAAGGCTCAGCGGCAAGAGTCAGGCAGAATTCTGCAAAGAGCACCAGCTAATTCCACATCAATTTTCATATTGGAAAAAAGCATTATTCAAGCGTGATAGCAGTCAGCATAAATCAGTCAAGAAAAAACAAAACAATCCTGGCTTTGTCTCTCTAAAATTATCTCAGCCTGTTGAATCAACCAGCAGAAACAATATTTCTTCTTTTGAGCAAATAGAAATAAGCAAAATTGTTGTGCGCATGTCTGTCACTGATAAAGCTGCATTGGCTTGTGTGCTTCGGTCACTGGATATGGCAGGATGCTAAGTGCCGTCTCTTCCCAGTTGAGGATTTTTCTTTGTACTGAACCAACTGACATGCGCAGGAGTTTTAATACTCTGTGCAGCTTGGTTAGAAAATCTTTAATGCTTGACCCATTGTCCGGTCATCTTTACGTTTTTAGAAACCAGCGTGGCGATAGGCTAAAAGTACTTTATTGGGATTCGGATGGCTTTGCTATCTGGTATAAACAGCTCCAGCGCGGTACTTTCCAATTTCCGGATATAAAAAATATAACTGCTGCTGGCGTTGAGATTGACCATTCAACACTTAGAATGATCCTTGATGGTATTGATTTAAGCACAATAAAGCGTAACGAACGTTTTAAAATGTCTATTGCTTAATTGATACCATTCACAGTGGCAGTATAATAGACGTGTCTCCGGTAATAATACTATTATAATGACTGTCGACGAATTACCTAAAGATTTAGAACTTTGCCATCAGCTAATCCTAAAATTGGCAGCTGATAATGAAAAACTTGGTCGCAGACTGCAAGAATTACTGAGAAATAAATACGGAAGAAAATCCGAGACAATACTCCTGGACAGCTTAATCTATTTGCTCAAGAAATACTTGCTGAATTTCGCCACGCATCTGCTGAAGTGGCAGCAAATATTCCCGCTGTTGCTAAAGAAAGAAAGCAAGGCGGTGGTGGTCGCAATATCAATCGCACCGAATTGCCTGTAGACACTAGAGAATACAAACTGGCAGAAGAACAATTGCCTTGTCCTGAATGCAAACAACCAAGAGCTGAGATCGGATATGAATCTTCCCAAGAACTGGAATTTGTTCCTGCCACTTTTAAAATCATTAAGCACGTGCAAGCAAAATATGCCTGTAAAAATTGCAAGGAACAGGTCGTCCTGGCTCCTAGAACCGATATCCAGCCAATTGAAAAAGGCATGCCTGGCTTTGGTCTTTTAGCACAAATAATCACCAGTAAATATGTAGACCATTTGCCACTCTACCGGCAAGAACAGATTTACTGGAGGCAAGGTGCTGATATCGCACGATCAAGTATGTGCCGCTGGCTAACTGTTTGCGCTGAAAAGCTAAAGCCAATCGTAGAACAGATGAAGGAGAAAGTTTTACAATCTAGAATCATTAATGCTGATGAAACACCAGTGAAATTTCTTAAGCCCGGAGCTGGCAAAGCACCAACCGGATACGTCTGGACATATATAGGTGATAGCGAAAATCCATATGTGATTTTTGATTTTCAGTCCAGCCGAAGCGGCGAGGCACCAAAACAATTTCTTGGCGATTACCAGGGCTATCTACAGACAGATGCTTACACAGGATATAACGGATTGCATAAAACAGGCAGAGTGATTCCCGTAGCATGCTTTGCCCATGCACGCAGATATTTTGAAAAATCGCTCAATAGCAATAAATATCTGGCAGAACTAGCGCTGGCAAAAATAGCTATTCTCTATCAAATTGAAAAGGATACTAAAGACTTGACCAGTGAAGAACGAAAAATTATCCGAGAAAGAGAATCTGTACCCCGCCTGAAAGAAATGCATCAATGGCTCAAGTCAACTCAGCATACTGTATTACCTAAAAGCCCAATTGGAGAAGCTATTGCTTATTCCTTAAGCAATTGGGATAAACTTTACAGATATACAGAACAGGGATTTATTTCCATAGACAATAATTTAGCCGAAAACAGCCTGCGACTAATTGCATTAGGCAGAAATTATGCTGAGTTGGCGATTATGTCCAGTTATGTACATAGGAACCAGGAATTGAGTGGGCTGAGTCATTACTCAATTGCCTGCTGAACTTTGCATAATAAAAAATGATTTCCTAATAGAGCTAATTACTCTAATAGGAGAATAAAATGTTAGAAGATTTATTGATGTCGAGCATTGCTCGCCGTGACTGGATTGTTTTTGGCCTTTTTCTATTATTGCCTCACCATATATCGAATATCTGCATGGTTTGCGATATGCAGAACAGACCACCATTCGTACTTATTTAAAAGAATTGGCTCATTTTGCCTATTGGGCAAAGTCAGAGGGCTTGGGTATCACAAAGATAGATGCGGCTGTAGTAGATCGGTTCTTAAAGTTTCACTTATCATCATGTACTTGTCCACCGCCTCGCAGATGCCATGTGCCTGACGCTCGGGCAGCGTTGAAGCATTTACTAATTGTTATGCAGTTAAATGGGTTTGCTTGTGCTACTGCCACCGAGCAACCAACACCAATCACAGTTGAGCTTGAGAGCTTTCGCCACTATCTTTTAAATACTTGTGGTACTGCGTTGTCTACGTGTGAAAATCGCATGTCGCACATTCATAGCTTTCTCATTTGCTATTTCAAGACAGGGGCTGTGGATCCTGCAAAGCTAGCACCGGAGAATGTTGAAGGGTTTGTGATGGGCTTTGCCAAACGATGGAGTCCAGCATCTCTTAAAGCAATCCGCACCAGCCTGCGAAGCTACTTTCGGTTTAGAGCTTTAATGGGTGACGAAGTGCAGGCACTAGAAGCAGCACTGCCTGTAATGGCTAATTGGAAGCAGTCGATGCCACCAAATGGTCTCAGTAAGGTGCAGTTGGATACATTTTTACAGGCATTTGACCTATCGAAACCGACCGAGCAGCGAGATTATGCTATGGCACGCTGCTTAGTTGATTCTGGGTTGCGTGGTCATGAAGTAGCACAATTAGACCTCGAGTCATTAGATTGGCGAGCATCGATAGTCACTTTAACCGGTACTAAAGGTCGTTGCACCCAGCAATTGCCACTGCCTTGCCAAACTGGTAAAGCAATTGCTCAATATTTACGTCATGGTCGCCCAAAAACAAATAACCGTGCTTTATTTGTGCGACATGTTGCTCCTTTCGATAAACCTCTTTGCGTTGCTGCTATTCGGAGTTCTATGACTCGTGCCTTTGTTCGTTGTGGTTTAGGTGATCAATTTTGTGGCACTCATGTATTTCGACATACAGTAGCTATTCGGTTGCAGCAGTCTGGATCATCACTAAAAGAAATAGCTGACGTGTTACGCCACAAGAGTTTAGAAACAACAACTATTTATGCCAGGTCCGACCTACAAGCATTGCAAACAGTGGCATTGTGTTGGCCAGGGAGGCAATCATGACTAAACATATATCTTGGACGACGCGTGTTGAGTCGTATATTGCCTATCGGCGCAATCTTGGATTTGAGCTAAAGACACATACACCGATGCTATTACAATTCGCCAGATTTGCAGGAAAAGGAAAAACAAAATCGATTGACAGTGGCTTTGGCTACGCAGTGGACGCGTACATCTGAAAGCCAAACTCCTATCACCTGGGGGCGCCGTATCGATGTGCTTCGTGGCTTCGCTAAATATTGCCAAAGATTTGAGACAGATACAGAAGTTCCACCGCAAGATTTATTCGGTCCTACACATCGACGGCTAATACCACACATTTATACTGAAGAAGAATTACTTGAACTGCTAGCAGCAGCGGATGGTCTTTCACCCATTAATGGGTTGCGTCCAGCTACCTGTCGCACTGTTTTTGGACTTCTTGCAAGTAGTGGGCTACGCATTTCTGAGGCAGTAAAACTGACTAGTGCTGACATTGATCTTACTGTTGGTGTGCTTACGATCCGAGAAACCAAGTTTCGCAAGAGCAGGCTGGTTCCATTGCATCCAACGGTGACGGCTGCACTTATTTCTTATGCACAATTACGAGATCGAATTGTGACTAAGCACAAAAGTGATCGTTTTTTCTTGTTGGACAATGGCAAACCAGCTAATCAGAGAGGGATTCTATATGCCTTACACGCATTATGCAAAGAGCTTGGCTGGCAACCACGAGGTGATTATTCTCATCATCGGCTTCATGATCTTCGTCACACCTTCATTGTGCGTAGCACATTGAGCTTTTATCAAAAAGGAATAGACATTAATCGAGCTATGTTAGCGCTTTCCACTTATGTTGGGCACGCAAAAGTAGCAGACACATACTGGTATCTCACAGGGATACCCGAATTAATGAACATTGCTGCTGAGCGCTTTCACCAATATTCACAACAAGGAGTATCTTTATGAATCAATTAGTCACTAGTCCTCTACTTTCAAAACCATCAGAATTTTCTGCACTAATTCAGCGATTTTTTGTTGAACGGCTAATACAGCAAAGAAATGCTAGTCCAAGAACAATAGCAGCTTATCGAGATACATTCCGATTGTTGCTCAGTTATATCAAGCAGCAACGACACAAAATGCCTACTGTACTAACGTTAAATGATTTCAATACTAATATGGTGTTAGGATTTCTTGATCATCTAGAATCTCAGCGCCACAATAGTATTCGCAGTCGTAATGCTAGACTAGCCGCATTACGCTCTTTTGCCCAATATGTAGCATTACAATGTCCGCCTGCTTTGAATCTCGTCCAGCAGATCCTCGCTATACCAATGAAGCGATTTGAAAAGCCATTGCTCGGATTTCTTACTCGTGATGAAGTACGTGCAATATTAATGGCACCTGATGCCAATAGTTGGTGCGGCCAGCGTGATCGTATTTTGCTTTCTGTTTTATACAATAGTGGTGCCAGGGTTTCAGAATTAATTGGTATTCGCGTTGCAGATGTAACCGTTAATGGATCAGCCTGTGTAAGGTTGCATGGGAAGGGGCGCAAACAACGTACTGTGCCATTATGGAAAGAAACAGCAGCACAGATCCGTCAATGGATTCAATATGGATCGTTGCAGGCAGAGCAACCATTGATTCCAAATCGGCATGGACAGTCTATGACCCGCTCTAATGTGTCTGATAGAATTGCATTAGCCGTTAATGCTGCAACAAGCGGTGGTTGCCCACAGTTGAAGGGACGACAAATCAGCCCCCATACGTTTCGCCATACAACGGCTATGCATCTTCTGCAATCCGGCGTCGATATTACAGTTATCGCTCTTTGGCTTGGGCATGAGAATCCCGTCACCACACACGGATACGTAGAAGCTGATCTTGCAATGAAAGAACGAGCGCTTGCTACTATCAATCCTCCTAAAACAAAAAAGACACGTTATCGCCCGAGTGACAGCCTCCTAAAATTTCTTGAAGAACTCTGAAATTATGTAAGGTCTGCAAAACTTAAATTGACAACCGGACTGTGCTTTGCTGCCAATATTTCCTTGAACAATTGCCTTAGTTTATTGGCAATCCTTTCCCAACTTTGCATAATCGCCAACCAGAAAAAACTGGATGTTCATCGGCAGCGAAGACAGTGGCGAGGTATTCTCTATCCTGGGAAGTCTGGCGGCATCATGTAAAAAACTATCTGTAGAGCCATTTTCTTACTTTACCGATACCATAAAACGAGTTACCGCTGCCAATTACACTAATCTCGAAGAGTTACTTCCGGATCGTTGGTTGAATATTTACAAGCAAGCATCTGCTTGAAATCCGGCCGGATGCTTACCATAGCTACCCTCTCTGCCGATCACTTGTTCTACAATGCTTTTCTCTTCTTTGAATAATCAAAAAATTTTGGCTCGCGCGGAATTCTAGCCGAACCTATTGGGCGTTGAGGAGGCTGAGGGGAGCGAGGAGAGCGGAACCTTCTTAAAATTTTTGCTTCTATTTGTCTTACTCTCTCAGGCGTAAGATCCAAAAGCTTGCCTACTTGAGCTAATGTTTTTGCTCCACTTCCGTCTAGATCAAAACGCAGGCAAATAACATCTTGCTCAATAGGAGACATATCTTTAATTACTTTTTTTAAATCGGACAGCAGATTATTATTCATATTAAAAATCCTGAAATATTACCTTAAGAACGGGGCTATTCTATTATAGATTTACCACATTAGCATCCACGTGGAACGCTTACCTTATTATTAATAATAGCTGCACCTTGTCTGTTTGGGCCTCTAAATAATCAAGCATACTAGATACCTTATTTTCTTTACGAGAGGAACTTAATTGTATGTTAGGCTGGAACGGGAAATATTGACTATATATACGCCAGTCTCTCTATTTTCATTACTACTTGGCTTATCAAGCTAAAGTTACCCGATCGGGTAACTTAGTCCACTCGTATGGGTAGGCTCGGATAGGGCATGCGATTTACCCACTCAGATGGTGACTTTCCATTGTGAAACGTCCATGCTCTTATTGTGATTCCCAATACGTTCCGATTAAAGGAATCCACATTAAACCGTTCGGCGAGGTCTCAAAATGGCTCCCAATGAAATGGCAAAATCTAAATCCGTAGAACGTTGCACCTATTTTCCCGAAATCATGACCTGCCTTGAATGTAAAAAGACTTACGTTGTTTCTAATGGAAAAAAAACCTATGCGTTTAGTCGCAAACGTTCAAAAGCGAACAAGTGTTACCATTGCCGCCGCTTAATGCGCAGGCTTCAAGAAGGAAAACCAATTATAGCAATGACAATTTGTATTCTATGTGGTGAAGAAACAAAGGTGCCTTTTCTTCCTAAAGATGAAGAGAAAACCTATTGTGCCCCTTGTTATAAAACAATGGGATTTAAAAGAAAGTCGCTTAATCTTCAAAGTAAAACGATTTTCTCGTTATTACCAAACTACAACAACATAGTACCTATTAATTTTCGAGAGTCTGACAGACAAGTTATGACAAAGCAAAGCAACGCGAGTATCTACAATAAATTAGGCAAACGGCTTCTCGATTCAATATGTAAATTAGACTATCGTCTCTTGCCGATAAAACTCCGCCGATTTAGTGATCACAAGGACGAAGAAGAATGGAAAATAATCTATAACCATTATCTCGCAAAAGTCAGCAAAAGCTTGGCAGAGCAATCCTATGCTCCGAACCCTTTGCCCACTGATATGTGTAAAAACTTTAGTGACCGAATTGAGGCTACCAGAAATCAATTGCTTTCTATACTCAAACAAGAAAACTACTTATTAAGTGAGACAAATATGCTTTTCTAGGTGACTAGTTAATTATGGTTGTCTAACCAAAAACTCAAACCCTTTTCTTTTTATTATGGAGAACATAATTATGTTAAATACAGAAAAAACCAATCGCTATGACCGTGCAAAAAAGATAGCTATAACTAAAGAAGAAACGACCAAACATACCGATCGGTTTAGCGATGAACAATCAAATAAACAATTTAGTCCGAAGAATAAAAAACAAAAAGCGCATTCATGCACCGGACCCTCTCTCAAAGAATGTGCCACTGCCAATAATGAAGACCAAGACGACGAAGACTTTTAGAAATTGCCAATTAAATATAGTTTCAGCAAATTTCTAAGAAGGAGGAAATTATGTCAGACGCAATATATTGCATTGTACCGACGGAAGAAGACGCCGCAGCTATTGTCGACGCTTTGAAAATCGCCGGATTCCAAAATAAAGATATTTCTATTCTTTTACCGGACACAAACGGTGGGCAGAATATAGGTTATAAAAATGATACTAAAGCTCCAGAAGGTGTAGCAGCCGGAGCCGGTGCGGGAGCCCTATTAGGTGGCGCTCTTGGTTGGCTAACCGGTATTGGCGCTATAGCCATTCCTGGTGTAGGACCTTTCATAGCAGCTGGACCTATCATGTCCATACTTAGTGCAGCAGCAGTTGGTGGCGGCATGGGTGGATTGGTTGGTGGTTTAATTGGTTGGGGTATGCCTGAATATGAAGCCCAACAATATGAAAACAATCTACGCAGCGGCAATATTCTGCTTTGTGTTCATTCTCGAAATAGCGAAGAAGCTAAGAAAGCCGAATCTCTATTTAATGAATTAGGTGGCTATGACGTCAAACGCACAGCCGAAGTACGTCCGAAAGTTAGCAGATAACCATAAGGAGGTTCATCATGAACTGGGATCAAGTTAAAGGACGATGGAAAGAACTTGAAGGTCAGGTAAAAGCCAAGTGGGGCAAATTAACTGATGATGACTTACTGCAAATCAACGGCAAGAAAGAAGAACTTGTGGGTAAATTGCAAACACGTTACGGGCACACAAAAGAAGAAGCCGTAAAACATATAGATGAATTTGTCAAATCCATCTAAAGGATGTCCTACCCAGGCAGCCAGGAATGCGGCGGTACTACATTTAGTACCGCCCAATCCGGGTCCCTAGTGAGGAAAACGGCAGAGTAGTTTTATTTTGATAGGATACCCCTGACTAAAGATTGAAACATCGAAGGAGAAATAGTTATGCCACAAGGAGACAAATCCAAATATACTGATAAGCAAAAAGGCAAGCCGAGCATATAGAAGAAGGATATGAAGATAGCGGCGTAGGTACCGAAGAATCGAAACGCCGAGCCTGGGCAACCGTTAACAAAACCACCCACGGTGGCAAAAAGCCAGGCGGATCAGGCCACGGAAAAGAGGAAGATCATTCTTCGGAAAGAAAGGGTGGCAAAAATAGCCATCATAACTCGTAAGGATCGGCCCAGTAATTTTTAGTGTCTAGCTAATTAAGCTCCTACACAGTCTGTAGGAGCTTGGGAACACAAGCTTCACAGAGAGTACGCTAAATTGTTGTTCCTAATAATCCTTAGGCCAAAGTTAATTACCGATGATTCGATTTATAGCTTGCCAATTTCGTTGAGCAATAATTGCAATAAGCTTGACAACGATCCCGCTGGAATGCAAAGAATCCATTAAATTGGCGATTAGTATATTGCTATAGATTCTTATAAATTTGGCTCCGACTGGATTCGAACCAGTAACCAAGCGATTATGAGTCGCGTGCTCCACCATTGAGCTACGGAGCCAAAAATGATTTCCCTTATTTTACATTGACCGGAGCGCCTGTCATATATTTCTCGATAAAGTCTGTTGAAACTTCTCCTCGTTGAAACATCGGGTGGGCAAGCAAACGCTGATGAAATGGAATAGTAGTATGAATTCCAGTAATGGCATATTCATCAAGCGCCCGCTGCATACGATGAATAGCCTCTTCGCGATTTTGCCCCAGACAATCAGTTTGCTAACTAATGAATCGTAATACGGTGGTATTAAATAACCGGGATAAGCATGACTGTCGACACGCACACCAGGCCCTCCAGGAGCTATATAAGCTGCAATACGACCCGCAGACGGTAAAAAATTGCGGTCGGCATCTTCAGCATTAATTCGGCATTCAATTGCATGTCCTGAAAATCTAATATCATTCTGTTTGAAGGACAAAGGCAAACCAGCAGCCACACGAATTTGTTCTTTAACTAAATCAATACCTGTAATAAACTCCGTCACTGGATGCTCAACTTGAATACGAGTATTCATTTCCATAAAATAGAATTTATCTTTGTCCAGAATAAACTCAACTGTGCCAGCTCCCTCATATTGAATTTGCTTAGCTATTCTCACCGCAGCTTCGCCCATTTGTTTGCGCAATTCGGGAGTTATAGCTGGCGAGGGTGCCTCTTCTAATAATTTTTGATGCCTACGCTGCACTGAACAATCACGTTCGCCCAAATGAATACAATTCCCTTGACTATCCGCTAAAACTTGAATCTCAACATGACGGATTGGTTTTAAATATTTTTCTATGTATACGCCAGAATTACCGAAAGACGCAGCAGCCTCCGAGCGTGCAGCAGCTATTGCAGATGCTAATTGTACCGTATCATTAACCACCCGCATACCACGTCCACCACCACCAGCGGTGGCTTTTATAATTACTGGAAAACCTACATCCAAGGCTATGCGAAACGCTTCAGACTCATCAATAATGAGTCCACTACTGCCTGGGACCACCGGCACTTTTGCTTTACGCATCGTCTCGCGAGCACTAGATTTATCACCCATTGAATCAATTGCTTTAGTACTGGGTCCAATAAACTTAATGCGATGATCTTGGCAAATTTGGGCAAAATTTGAATTCTCAGAAAGAAAACCATAACCGGGGTGAATAGCATCAGCACCGGTAACCACAGCAGTGCTAATAATAGCGGGAACGTGTAAATAGCTGCGCTGAGATGGCGGTGGCCCAATACAGAATGCTTCATCAGCCAATTTAACATGCAATGACTCTGCATCAGCCTGTGAATATACAGCTACCGTGCGAATATTTAATTCGCGACAAGCACGAATAATACGTAATGCAATTTCGCCACGATTGGCTATCAAGATTTTCTTAAACAAGGTTAAAATCCTTCTCTAAAGCAATATTTGCAGCACTATCCCGCAGGATCTATAAGAAATAACTGTTGTCCGAACTCTACCGTTGCACCATTTTCGGCACAAACTTTTACTACGCGACCAGCTACTTCAGAAGGTAAATCGTTCATCAGCTTCATCGCTTCGATTATGCAAACAGTCTGTCCAACACTTATTTTGTCTCCTACTTCAGCATAGGGCGTAGCAGTGGGGGTAGAAGCTCTATAAAAGGTACCCACCATAGGAGCTGTTATAGCAACAAGATTCTCAGCGCTGCCGTTGCCCTCAACATTGGCATTCTTAGCAGCAGGCAAATTACTAACAGGCACTGGCATAGCGTGACTATCTCTAGCTTGGTCATTAGCCGCTCGCTGAATTGTTGAGTCCGAAAAAGAACTAAGTGAAACTGGGCTACCAGTCGGCTTCTTTATAGTAACCTTTTCACCTTCAACTTCTATAGTCAATTCAGCAACATCAGTTTTACTGACCATATCAAGAAGAACTTTTATTTGCTCTAAATCAATCTTCACTAATTTGCCTCTCAGTTACACTCTGGTTATATATTTCCTTGAGCGAGTATCAACACGAATCTTATTACCAACTTTGATATGAAATGGAACGGTGATTACTGCACCGGTTTCTAAAGTTGCTGGTTTACCGCCACCGGAGCTGGTATCGCCACGTTCATCAGGAGCTGTCTCAGTTACTCCGAGCTCTACTGTGTTAGGCAATTCAATGCCGATAATTCTGCCTTGATATTTCATAACAGTAATGTTTTCTAGCCCTTCTTTCATAAATTCAGCCACTGAACCGATTTTTTGGGCTTCAACTTCCATTTGTTCATAAGTTGACGCACACATCAAAGTAAAATTGTCGCCTGACTTATAAAGATATTGCATGTCTAACTTCTCAACAATGGCTACAGGAACCTTTTCTCCTGCGCGGAAAGTATTTTCAAGAACATTGCCAGTTTCGATATTTTTCAGCTTTGCCCTTACAAAGGCTGATCCTTTGCCTGGCTTAACATGCATGGCTTCAACAATCTGCCATATGCCATTATTGTATTCGATAGTTACACCAGGTCGAAAGTCGTTACTTGATATCATTTCGCGTAGTCAAGAAAAGTGAGATTGCCTTAAACATCTCTGCATTTTAAACCATTAGCCCACTTTAGCATCCGGGGTAAGGTGCTTTTACACACAAATGTTTCATTACTCAAAGAATAAATACCCTTTGCATTGTTAAATAGCTGAGCAGATCACTATAATTGACGATCTATCCTTATTTAACACTGAAATGACTACATCGATAAATTCCGTCAACTCCGTACCCGCTCCTGGCGCAGGGGCTTATTCCGCCAAAGAAACAGAAGCTAAGTGGACAACACTTTGGTTCGGCTACAAACTCTTTGACTTGGCCGTAAAAGAAGGCCAGCCATTTTATTCTGCCGCTTTACCACCCCCCAATATTACTGGCAATTTGCACATGGGACATGCTTTAAATGGCACCTTACAAGATGTGCTTTTTCGCTATAAACGCATGCAGGGATTCAACGTTCTATGGCAACCAGGAACGGATCATGCCGGTATTTCCACCCAAATGGTGGTCGAACGTGAATTAAAAAAACAAGGTAAATCTCGCCATGATTTGGGTCGCAAAGCATTCATAGAACAAGTCTGGAAATGGCGCAATCAATACGGCAGCAACATTCTCAACCAATATAAACGCTTAGGCGTAACTTTTGCCTGGGACCGCATCGCCTTTACTATGGATGAATCCTATGTAAAAGCAATCAATACAGTTTTTGTGCAACTTTTTAAAGAGGGTTTGATTTACCGAGGTAATCGAGTAGTTAATTGGTGCCCTGCGTTGTTTAACAAGCTTGTCAGACTTGGAGGTTCAGCACGAAGAGCAATCAGGACAATTGTATGAAATCAATTATCCTTTAGTGGATGGCAAGCGCAAAACTAAATGTTGCCACTACCAGACCAGAAACAATGTTCGCCGATGTAGCCATAGCAGTCAATCCAGAAGATCCTCGCTATCAAAATTATATTGGCAAAAAGGTAATTCTGCCGCTCACATCTAGACAAATACCTGTGATCGCCGACCGATACGTCGATAAAGATTTCGGTACCGGTATACTTAAAATTACGCCTGCTCACGATATCAATGATTTCGAAGTTGGGCAAAGACACAAATTAGATATGCCTATTGTTATAGACGAAGAAGGTAAATTAGTTGTTAGCCCACTTGTACCTCATGCCTATCAGGGGATGGACCGCTTTGCTGCGCGAAAAATGGTAGCAAAGGATCTAGCAGAACAAGGGTTTTTAGTTGCAAGCACAAAGCACGATAACGCTGTTGGCTTATGTGATCGTTGCTCAACAGTAATCGAGCCCAGACTTTCTGATCAATGGTATATGAGCATGGCTGAATTAGTTAAGCCAGCTATAAAAGTAGTAGAAGACAAAGAAATTGTTTTTGTTCCAGAACGTTATAGTGCCACATATCTTGACTGGATGCGCAATATCAGAGACTGGTGCATCAGTAGACAATTATGGTGGGGACAACGTATTCCCATATGGACCTGCACTAAATGTGGTGCTATCGATGCATTTGAAGAAGCGCCCACTAAGTGTACGAAATGTGAGAATTCCAGTCTCGAACAAGATCCAGATGTCCTCGATACCTGGTTTAGCTCGGGATTATTCCCCTTTGTTACTTTAGGCTGGCCAAACCCAACCAATGAAATGGCTAACTTTTACCCAACTGACATTTTGGTCACTGCTAGAGAAATTATCAATCTCTGGGTATCACGAATGGCTTTCTTTAGCCTCAAAATAGTAGGCAAAATTCCTTTTAAACACGTATTGATTCACCCGGTAATACAAACCGCTGATGGCAAACGTATGTCCAAATCGAAGAATAATGCCGTTGATCCAATTGATATGATTGATAAATACGGTGCCGACGCCAATCGCTTCTGGTTTACCTCAGTAGGGCTTAAAGGCGATCAGGATGTACGCTTCCGCGAAGACAAGTTAGATGAATATAAAAGGTTTGTCAACAAATTATGGAATGCCGGAAAATTTGTCATTAGCAAACTAAGTTCGGCCAGTGATTTAAAACAATTGAATCAGCAAAATTTATCTCTGGCAGATTCGTTGGATCTTGAGTAAATACAACAGACTTTTAATTGCTCTAGCCTCAGCGTATAAACTCTACGATTATCAAATAATCGCCCATGAACTTTATCAATTCACCTGGGATTATTTCTGCGATTGGTATTTAGAAATATGCAAAATTGAGCAACAGAACAAAAGTGAAACAGAAAAGGTTTTGTATTTGATTTTCGAAAGTTTGCTTAAGATCATTGCATCCGGTCATGCCCTTTATCACAGAAGAACTCTGGCATCAGCTCAATGCAGTGACAGATAATCAAGCAACTCAATCAATATTGTTGCTAAATTTTCCTATCAGCAATGAAAAATATATCGACAACCAAGCCGAAGAAGAAATGGATTATATTATCCGATTAATTCGTTCTATTCGTAACATCCGCCAAACATATAATGTGCCACATTCCGCCCAAATCGATATTATTTTCCAAACGGAAAGTAGAAGAATTAATCTGACTGAAAAGTATAAAACTTACATTGAAAAATTAACGTCCACGACACTGATCTCACAATCAGCCGAAAATGAATTGCCCACCCGAAGCGCAACCGCCACAGTTGATAAAACCAATATTTATGTACCTTTAGCCAAAGTAATAGATATCGAAAAAACAAAAGATAAACTATTAATGCGGAAACAATCAGTAGAAAAGGACTTGCAAAAAACCAAACAAATTTTAGAGAGCGCTGAGTTTAAGATTAAAGCACCAGCTGAAAAAGTAGAAGCAGTTCGCAAACAGTTAGAATCTACACAAATCCAAATAGACCACTTGGAAGCCCAATTAAAAGTATTAAACTAGAATATAAGACAGCCAAATACCCAGTTTAACAAAATCTGAATACCATCAATCTGGCAATAGAAACCCCTAATTACTGGGTATGTACTACCAGGTAGGACTGCGTATAATAAAAATAGAGACAGTTGGCTTATGCTTTGCCTTCTTTAAGGAGCACTAAAAATGAAAGCTCGTTTGTATACAACATTATTCTTTTGGTTTGGCGTTTTGTGTTTTTCATTGTTAACTTGCCACATTACCCTTCCAACTCTAGGACAAGCGGCTGTGGATCAATCAACGGTAAGTGCCGACCGCATGCTCGATAGTGCAGCCGGCCAACAAGTGCAACAATTAGAAAATCAGCGCAATCAATACCAATTAGAGATAAATCAAACAGAGAAAGCCGATGATAATTATCGCGCTTATGCTGAGGAAAGGGTAAAAGCGTTGTTAAAGCTAAAGAATGCCGGAGGTTCCCCATCACGCAGCCTATCGAAAGAAAGACAAGGTGAGTTATATGCTCTTCAACATTGGCTCGATCAAGATACCCAAGCAAAATTGCAAGAACAAGCGCATATGCAACAACTTGATCAGGCAATCGCAAATCTTCAACAATCTCAAACCCAAGCAATAAGAGATATGCGCTCAGATATACATAATATGCGTGTAGATGCAGACGCTCAAGCAGCCAATCAGAAATTCCAACAACAAATGGCCACTAATTATTTCAATGAACTACAAAGCGAAATGGGAGCAGCTTCTTGGGGCAGGCCACCTACAGATGGCACATTAAATACCGAAAGCGGATCACTGAACCGTATGTTTAGAGGCGGCGGTGGTGGTGGCGCCGGCGGTTACGCTATTGGGGGCTATAACTACTAAACAATCAATCAGCCCAACACGGGGGAGCAAACTTCACAGAACCTGCACACTTATGACGTAATTTGCTACCATAATAAAAAAGTTATTACGCAACTTACAATGAAAAGCATTGCTCTAATTTTATCTATCTTAGTTGGTTTATTGTTTGAAAACCAAGCTTCTGCCCTGACACTGAAAGACGAAGTATTAGCCTATAACAAAGGTGATTATAATCAATCAATCGCCATCGGCCATCAGCTAGCAAAAGAAAATCCTAGTGACCCACAATGTCATTACTATCTCGCCAATTCTTATTCTCGCTCGGGTGAAATACAAGAGGCTATGAGAGAATACTCAGCTTGCCTGAACTTGACAGACGATCCTCTGTTAAGAAGTTATTGCGATCAAGCCTTGATGTTTTTATCCAAAATTGGCTATGCTAAGCGGCCCGCCGCTTCAAACCCACGCTTTCTCCCTCGCGACCAAGCAGAAGTTAGCTATATGCAACAACCAGATAATCCTCTATCCGCTGGCAAGGCAAAAATAGCCGAAATAAAAGATGCAGCTCGAAAAGCCATAGACTCATTACCCATATCTGAATATAATCAGCAAGGGGTAAAAAAGGATGGACACCCAATAATAAGAAAAAATCCTGAATATCGATCAGCCGTTAAACAAATTACACAGCAAGAACAAACCGATACTGCAACCATGCGCTTGCTGATGCAAAACGGCAAAGAATCTGTAAATAGTATTTCTCCTAACAATTCGCGCCAGACTCTTCAGTACCATGTTTTACCAGGCTATGCCGCGTCTGCAACCGCCCAATATAATGCTATACCAGGCTATATGAAACCGACGCCCTACCAGAAAACTAGTTCTGTCGACTCACTCTTTAACGCTTCGCCGTTACCACCGCCACCCTTTCCCACCAGCGCCAAGCAAGGTGCTGAGGAAGCGCTGCATAAAAAAATTAATTAACTTAGGTTAATTCGGTCTAGCCCTCAAACTTCACAAATCATGCACGATTACTATTTATAGTAATTATCAATGCTAGAGGATTAGCAATCATGAATACCCATAGAAAACTGTACGCGCCAAGCTTAGCTTCGCGAAATGGCCTTCAATCTCGAGCCCTTTATTACTATCTGGCCGTTATTTCAACACTTTGCTTATTTGCTGTCAATACTGATAAAGCCTCCGCTCAAGGTTACGGCCAATCCGGCATCCTCGGTTATGGCGGCATGGGAGCAGGCGGCGGAGGATCAAATGGCGGCAATATGTCTTCAACTGGAAGCGGCAGTTATTATGGTAGCCAAATGGTCAATTCAGACCACTCCATGTTAAACGGTAACCATGAAATGCTTAGGAATGATATGGATTTCGAGAATTATCTCCTATTAAAGCGAACTGCTTTCGCTCAACAGATGCAACAAAACGAAGTTACAGAGGACAAGCTTAGAGCCTACGCCGAAAAACGCCTGAAAGCTCTCGCCGCAAAAGGAGCAACTCTGACAGCTGGCGAACAAGCTGAATCTCATGATTTGATGGATTGGCTTAAAAAAGATGCAGACCAAAGAGCGAATAACTTGGCTTGGCTAAAACGTCAAGACACAGAAATTGCAATGGTTGAGCAAGACCAAGACATGTCCTTTAAAAACCAAAGAAATGCTCTACACAATATGTTTGAAGATAACCAAAAGATTGAATCACAATGGAAATGGAATCAACAAATGCAATTGGCTAATCTCCATCAACAACAAGAGAATAATGGTTCCTTATATGGTGCCCACCAACCCTATGCTAACTCTGGACTTAATGGAACCGCTGGCTTCAATGGCCTCGGTTACGGTGGTTATGGTGGCCGTTGGGGTTGGTAAATGAGGAACTCACTACTATGAAAAACTCTGCTTACCTTTTAACCTTAATAACCGCGGTTACATTAGCATGTCTGAGTATTGTTTGCCCTAAAGCTTTTGCTCTTGACGTAAACTTAAACGGCAGTGCCAACTTAAATTTCAACCCAGTTAACAATAACAAATACAGCGCTCCCATGGCCAACTTTGCTCCAGGCAATGTTCCACTCAATCAAGTAGACTTGGCACCGGTAGCCTATCCGCCACCTACTGCCGAAGTAAAGCAATTAGTAGGCGGTAGCGAAATTGTGGTACCAGTCGACTTAGATGTATCAAACCAGAAAGCAGCCAAGGAACTTCGTAAACAGCAAGGTCTCTCGGTAGGCAAAGCCCCTGAGCCGGTGGCTGACGATCAAGAAGTGAAAGACAGTGATATTCAGGACTTCTTGGCAAATTATTACAGGTACTTGCAAACAGAAGGCTTGTCTTCATCTAGCCCACCCTTTGTTCTAAAAGGCAATGCACCAGTTAATAATACTAATCAATCAGTAAAACAAAAAACCAGTTCGCTACAGACATCGAGTAACACCCCACTAGCTCTCCAGGCTCAAGAAGAAAAACTACTAATAAGTAACAGCCCTACAGCTACTAAGACGCAAAATTCAGATTCGCCTTAGAGAGGCAGAGTTATGAAATGGCAACGCACAGTAAACATAATATCTACCCTGTTTCTCTGTTCAAGTTTATCCGCATTTGCAGATAGCAATGCCCTCATTGGTAAGATAGAGCACAACCAGCTCGATCCTTCAGTCCTTGATGACAAAGCAACCAACCTTAATTACCCGAAACAGGCTAATTATTCAGTAGCGATTAGCAAGCTATTGGCTGGCTATGATTTGAGCAGTATGTTTAAAAGCGCAATTCAAAACGAAGTGCTTAAAGGTTCTGCGCAAAATACTACTCTCAAAAGTTCTGTGCAACCAGAATCTACGCAAACAGCCACTAAAGCAATTGATAGTAGAATAGGCAAGGCCCGGACTATTCAGGATGTGCTAGCCAACCATGATTTGTGCATTATCTTTGATCGATCTGGCAGCATGGCCTCAAAAGATTGCCCTGGTGGACTATCACGATGGGAATGGTGCAGTAAACAAGCCTCTTCTCTTGCACAAGCAGCTGCTCAAGCTTCGAGCACCATTACACTAATGTTTTTCAACAATGACTTGCAAATATTTGACAATATTAACCCAAAAAATCTTCCCACTATCTTCACCAGTTATTCTCCAGGTGGTGGCACAGTTTTATCAGCCCCTCTTACAGCACAATTAGATCGTTATTTTTCTCATAGGGACAAGCCTCTAATAATTGTGGTAATCACTGATGGCATTCCTCAAGATACCACTGTCCTAGCACCAATGATTAAGGATGCTAGCAACAGCTTGCACTATATTGGCGAAGTTACTATCTCATTTCTACTGATAGGTAGTCCTATGGATGCCGAACAGTTTAGGGGCTTATTAGGTGAACTAGATGGTGGTAGCATCAAAAATGGTGGCATGGTTGATGTAATCGCTTTTAAAACTTTAGTTAATAAAGGTATTAAACAAACACTTTTCGATGAATTAAAAACAATCACAATAACTACCAATAAATCCAAACTCAGTAATGCAGATCAATTTGCCACCGGCAAAAGTATACTAGTTAAACAACCTTTTAATTTATCCTCTACCTATTCAACAACCGATGCTTTGACTAATCCTTTTCCCAAAGGTTCACTGGCTGCTGCTACCGCCAGCGCAAAATTAAAATAACTCGCACATCTAATTTTTTGTCTTATTCTCTATGCAACAGCCTCAACATAGTGCGGTAAAAATATTGCCCCGTTACTAGTTATAGGATTCAAATCAGCTCTAAGACCAATTGCCGCCGGCTGCCCATTAATAATCCAACAGCCCATGACAGTATAATATTGCTCATAACATGGCAAAGGAAAATATTCCTGTACAATAAATCCCTCCTTACCATATGAGCTATTATTGTGTATCAGCATTTCAGGCTGCCCCGGTGTAACTATAGACACACTGCCACCTTCCCTGCCAAAAATGGGCTTGCGTACATACGGCTGCTTCTTGAGTTTCTTCGCTTGAGCTGATTGATCATCAAAGTATGTCTCCAATAAGTTTGGATGATTCGGATACAATTGCCACATTATAGGCAATATACCTTTATTAGATAGAATGAGCTTCCATAAAGGTTCTAAAATTATAGTACTGCTCGATTCGACTATTTTGGGGAAAGCTCTACATCCATACTTGTTTTCAAAAACTAACTCTTCTTCAACAATAAATTCCCATGGATACAATTTGAAAAGCTTCTCTATATGCTTTCCCGCAAAATCAATCAAATGAGCATTCTTTCCTAAACCAATATCTTTGAGATAAATAAAATCAGTTGTTAAACCTGCCTGCATTGCGCATGATTGTATATAACGAACTGTGTCCTCGTCTTCAAATGATCCCTCCATTGTGGTGAGATGAAAGAGAGAGTCATTGCACACTATCCGCTTAAAAGCATCAATAAGCTTGGCATGCAAGCTATTAAACTGACTACAATTTGCCGGCACTACAGCTAGACATTTAAGATCCTCAAGCCACAGTTTTTGTAATACCGAAGCCTCATACAACGAAGTGGGAGTATCAAAGTTTAATTCCAACAATTTAATTTGCCCATTTTGATAAGCAAAATCAAAGCGTCCATATAAAGAAAGGTCGCCTCGCCGCCACGATTTACGAACTGCGGCTCTAAACACTGCCGGGATTTTTAAAAGATCAAAATACTTATCGGAATACCGACTATTCACAATATGATTGACTGTATCTAATGACAGTTTATAAAGTTCTCGTGATACCACCTCTATAACTTCTGTAATCTCTACCTCAGATAAAACCGCACAGAATGGATTTTCTAAAGCTTCTACCCAATACGGTGGATTATCAAGAATACGCACTAGATAACCAAATTCTTCCGCCTGCTTCTGCCAATTCTCTCTCTTCTTTATATGATCAAATCTCATAGAGCATTTCAACTATGGGCACTGCAGCAATGACTGTGACCAGCCCAACCAAAAGAATTGCGAATTATAGTATGGGATGCGGTACTGCTAGCATAATAACTATTACCACTGCCTCCAAAGGGACAAAATAAAACACGAACAATTGAGTGCAAAACGCCCCGCTTCTTTTTTCTTAGAATAGCAAGCGAAGCTCCATTACCATCATTCAAAGGCTGTGCAATGGGTGGCAAATCGACTTCAGTTGTTGGTCTATCTAAAACCGGAGTTATGTTTTGCTGAGCTTGCACAACCGGCATCGACAAACTTGCTAAAACAACAGAATTGAGCGTCAAGATTGAGAATGATTTATTCATAATTCTTGCCCTACCTATGTATTATGCTTAAGATTATGAATTGCAAATGTGTAAAATCTGTGAATGGCAGCGACTTTACGCCCTCATTTGCCTTATCTTTAGTTAATCGGTATACTAGCTCAATACCTAAGTAACAGCATTAGTCACGACTTTGTGTCTACGCGCCCATAGCTCAGCTGGATAGAGCGCTTGGCTTCGAACCAAGAGGTCGTAGGTTCGAATCCTACTGGGCGTAAATTTTAAAAGCTGGACCTAGCAAAGCTTTCAAGCAAATCACTTCTCTTTCGATTTAAACGATGTCAGTTAGCTGGTGGCAAACTGGTGGCATTTTAGAAAGAAAAATTTGTTAATCTTCAGAAAATTAGAGTAAGGTTTGATAGATGATTGAACTCAACTCGAAAGTTCAAGTAGTTCAATTATGGTTAACATGGAGCAATGAAAAGGACAAATATCAACTTAGCTGAATTCCGAAGAGATAATGATGCTGCGTTAGTGACTGCTTTGATGATGGCAAGCAATGATATGGAGCGGTTAAGATCATTCATCAAATGGCTGGAGCAACAACCAAAAGCATCAATAGAAGCAGGACCAGGTTCCTATCGGCGTTCTATATTTGGGTATGTTTACGGCCTTTTCATAGGTCACACATGCGAAGCTTATGAGATTCTCAAAAGAATTCATAAGGGGAAGACGCGAGATATTCGAAAAGTTATTTCAGCCAATAAGAAATTAGACGATACTTTTAAGGAAGCATGCAAGTATATCAAGGCTGATTCAACAGGAACATACCCTTTGCACAAATGGGAACAATTCAGACATAAGGCAGTTTTTCATTTTAATCCCAAGGAAACTGAAATAAAAAGAGCGCTCAAGCTCGCACAAGAAAAGTACGGCTATAGTCCGCTCTACTTTGGAGATGAGAAAGAAAGAACATTTTACGAGCTTGCATTTGAGGTCGTAGATGCTATTGGTTCTGAAGCTTTAGGATTCAAATATGGTGATGAAAGTGCCGCAAGAGGACTAGTTAAAGAATTTGCACCAATAGCAACAGCAATGCGTAAATTCTATCGACTTCTAATTGAGACATACGCAAAGCAATACGAGCTAAAAACTATAGTACCTGAAATATCAGCTAGCTAAACAAGCCTCTTGTGTATCATTAATTTGTTAGTGGTTGGTCTTTATATTTTGCCACTCTGCATCTTCGCCAGTGAAGTTATCATCTGTTTTTGGCCCAATTGGGTGCTTTCGTATCAAATCAACAGCTGAACCAATGTCCCAAGTCCTAATAATTCCCGTATTCAAAGCAACTACCTTATTAGTGTTTTTAAGCCGATAAAGTTTACCATCGGGTGCTTGAAAAACATTATTATCCGCTATGTCCGCAGGTGTAATCTCGCTATGTTGAATCTCTTTCTCTTTTTCTTTTATTTCCGACCAGTCATGTTTAAACCCACTAATAACTCCAGCAACCATTAATACCGGCTGACCAGAATTGTTTTTAAAAATATTTTGATAGACCACTGGAGAACCAGAGAAACCAGGATTATTGTGCCCATCCAATAGAATTAAACTCATATTTTTATCTGGTATATTATCAAATTGTGCCACTGTAGCTTTTTTTACTACACCAAAGACATCAGGCAGTGTTGCATAAGTTTTGGTCATGCAGAATGGATAGCCAATAAAATAAGCATCTTGTCCCAACACCATACCGTTAGAAGCTGGCTCAAGCGAATAGTTTATAGTGAGTTGTCTTGGTGGTACCAGAACAGCAATATCACAAGGATCGTCACATTTGAAAACCGTAACTTTCAAATCTACCAATCCATTCTTCCTAAGAACTTTAATAGTACTCTCTTGTTCGTTCGGCAGGGATTCTACAACATGCTTTGCAGTAATCAGATATTGTCGACCATCGACCTCAATAGTAAAGGCAGTGCCAGTTTTAGAAGAAACGAGTATCAAAAATGTTCGCCGAAGTACATTGCTTGTAACTTGTGCATTTGACGAAACAATCAAGGTCATGCTCTCCATAATCAAGAACAGTCCAATTATAACCAGTCGTGTTGCTCTTTTCAAAATAAACTAGCCTTATATCCTATCGGAGACAATAGAATCGCCACCATTCTACATTATAAAATAATTGATTAATATTGCGATTGGTTTATTGCATATTTCCGTTATCACTAATCCACTGTAGTAAAAATAAGCATTTAAGAGGCCTTAGTCTTCGCACAGTCAGTTCAGGAATTATTTTTAATGCTTTGGCTTGTGCAAACTTTAAATTCGAAAAGGCCAAGGTATATTTGCCCGAAGAGGGTTTTCCGGTGAATGAGAGAAGGGTCTAAGCTGCGATGCCAGCCAAACTATTCGCTCCCATAGTAAATTTAGAGGGTCTCTACCGGCTATCTCTAACTCCCAAGTAATCCTCCAGCCGTTAAAACGCCACCAATAGAGGCTTAGCTGTTTTTGCTGGCAGGCAAATTGAAATGGCTGGCGCGAAAAATGACCACTGGTGAGCATTTACGGTTTTTGCTGGCGCGGCCTTATCCTGCCCTTACCTTTTTTTCAATCACTTCGCTAATTGCTTTGGCTAGGACGTCGCACGGCGAAGGTCTGCCATTGAGGGATTAGCTATCACAGTTTTTCATCCTGACAAAACAACAATAATACCCCTCCACTTAATTGGCAAAATTAGCCGCGGTAGAGTGTGCGTTTTATACTAGACTAATGTTGAACTTCCGTCAGACCATTCAGGAGTTAACCATAGATTATCATGGTGCTTGGAAGCAGCTTTTAGTCCAAAAAAAGCAACATACCGGCTTAAAGGTAGCTGCGAATAAGGTTCGCTAAACTTGTTTAATCAGTTACGACTGGATTCGACGGCCGCAAGCTGCCGTATTTGCCCATAAAACAGTCTATATCATACACTTTTTGTACATTTATGTACAATTTACTTGACGGATGTATTGCGTTGTTGTATAATTCAGTACAAGGAGCAGTCAAATATGTACAATGAATAGACAATATCGACTTACGAATGATGATTTATTTAAGGTTTTATCCGAATGGGACGACCATCTTAGAAGTAAAGCTCTAGTCGTTGCTTGTGGTGGCACGGCATTAACTTTAAATGGCTACAAAGAAAGCACTAAAGACGTAGATTTCTTAGTGCCAGAGCCCAAACATTTTCAATCCATTACCAAAGTCTTGAATCTATTAGGTTATCAATACAGGGGAGGAACTGATTATTTACACCCAGAGGGACTATGGATTTTTCAGCTTTATCCAGGTCAAACAATTTTCCAAACACAATTGCTCGATCCAGTTCAAGAGAAAGATAAACATAGAATCATTCGTAAATACAAACATCTAATTTTAGGCTCGCTAAATTCAGCCGATCTTATTATTTCAAAAATGTTTAGAGGAACGGGTGTAGATGTTCAAGACTGTATTGAGTTGTTGAAAGCAGAACAGGTTGATCTACATTATCTCGCTCAACGCTACAAAGAAACAGCAGACTATTACTTCGACTCAGCCAGCTGCAAAAAAAACTTACATTATTTAATTGATGCCATGGCTGAAGCGAATATTAATCCCGAGCAACTCGAGGAGATGAGCAAAAAATGGACACCTTAGAAAACGAACTTTTACTTTACCAACTAAATGATTATGGTTATCAACTTGCTAAATCGGCAACAGCAGATCCCCAAGTGACGCTTGCTCGAATGATCGATTCAACTGACTTACGAATATTAGAAGGAGTACCAGTTGTATTAACCAACATACTCATGCATGGTCAACAGTTCGATTTTTCTGAATTCGAAAAAAAGTTACCTTCCGGGTTGCAGCGGCGCTTTAGAGTACTAGCCTCAATAACTTACTTTTTCCTTCTTTGGGTTCCGGAAAGCGCTCCGATGCGCACCGGATTATTCGGCTATTTGCGTAATAGAGAACCCGCATTACTTGGAGAAATTCAAGAAAAGCTTACTACTCGAGGTAAGTTTGCCATTGGTGGAAATTTAACGGTAGATACTGAGCGCCTAGAGAATACATATAAAAATTATGTAGTTGCACAATTCTATGCAACCAAAGAAAACTTAGCCAAAAAACTAGATCAACAACGACAGATCGGATTTCTGCAGGCATTAAAAGAGCTTTTTACCGAAAAACAAATAGAGATACTATTTAAATTTTTAAATGGTAAAGAGGTAACTAAAACAGAGCGTGAATATTATGCACGCAGAATAAAGCCCAGGCTTAAGGCGATAAGTAATATAGATGTCCAGTCGTTTTCTTCTAACGTACTCAGTAAATAAGGAGGGTAAAATAATGCTTGTAAATGGTATGTACCAGGTGAGCGTCTCATCTTTATCTGATGAAGCAACAAGTTTAGGCCGCGTAGATCTCAAAGATGGCATCATAAGCGGGAGTGACGCCGGATATGACTGGAAAGGAACATACGAAATTCAAGGAAATGACATTTCAGCTAATTTCACTGCCGAACCAAAGGTTGATGTCATAAATATCCGTGGCGAGGTAGCCCCTATTAATCTTGAACTATCAGGCAATATTACAAACGCCGATACTATTGAATTGGTCGCTGCTCTAAAAGAGGATCCGAATTATAAGTTATCCGTGTCCTTGTTTCGAGTACCGGTATAATCTCACAATTACGCGACTAGTGATGAAGACAATATAAACTTGTGAGCTTTCTCCCTTGTTTCAAATTCTGCCCATCGAACAATTTGCATAAACTTTCAAGAGAAAGAGATTTCATTTCCATCTAAGATCACTGTACGCGTCCAGCCTAACACGCTTATTCAAAAAGGTTACCCCGACAAACAATTGAACCGCGTTATCAGTCACCCTCTAAGTTGATGAATAGATTTTTCGACACACCAGGGTATAACTTGGGAGAGGATAATATACCCATGGATTATTTAGCGTCTATTTTTCATTACATGGTGAAATTAATTCACTGTATGCCAGACTTGTTTCATCAATTACAACCATTGCTTTTTGGACTGATTCAATATTCGAGCTGGCCGATCGTAGTTTTCCTCATTTTTAATGCGGTTATGAAAGAATACACAGAAGAGATCAGAAGATTTATCGAAAATATTATGCACATAAAAATCGGGGGAATGGAGTTTAGCCGCGCTATGACGAATGTACTAGAAGAATTTCCAGGACTAACACAAAGAGTCATTCATTATCATGAATCTCTTCCCGATAATAAAGAAACAGATGCTAATCCCGAAATCCCAAGCCAAAGTTTGGAACAAAAACTCATTGTGCTATCCCCTAGGCTTGCTATATTAAATGCCTGGGATCAAGTCGAAGCAGAGATGGATCGCATTCTAGAAAACTGGAAGAAAGGAAATGTCCTCAGTGGTACCGCCAAACTAAGTGGTGCCCTATACTTTGGACCTATCAACTCACTGACAAAAATAACTATTTTACAGAAAAATAAAATCATCTCCGCAGAACTTGCAGAAAAAATGACATCGTTAGTGAACATGAGAAATATAACCAGAAGCCACTTAGATGAGGGCAGCGCTTCTTACGAACAAGCCTTTCTTTATGCTGGCGCATGTAGAGAGATCTTAGAAGAGCTCAGCAAAAAAGAACCATGGATTCTAAATACAAATAACTAGAAATCCATTACTTTGCACCCCGACCTTTAAAACTTTCATGCAGTTCTTATCGAAGATAGCATTAATTCATGCGCCTTAGAACGAGCTTCTAATTCTGCCCGTTTACCTACCCTGGCATAAACCTTTAGCGTAGTCCTCAAATCCTTATGATTTAACGCGCTCTGGATTAAAGCAACATTTGCTCCACTATTGACCATGTAAGTTGCTAAGGTACGTCTCAAATCATGAATATGAAAGTCAGTTATGTTTGCTCGCTTAAGAAGCTCATTCCATCTGCGCTTGGGCTCAATATAATGACCTTTTTTACCATCGGATGGAAAAACAAAGTCATTTACTTTCTGCTCCAGCCTTCGCTTTAATATAATCACTTCCATTTCGGTCAACGCAATCGTCATAGTCTGTCCATTTTTCATCAACTCGCCAGGGATACTCCAAGTGTTAGCCATCAAATCCACATCTTGCCAGCGCATAGAAAGCACATTCGTTTTGCGTTGTCCGGTAAAAATTAAAAGCATGACAAAGTCGTAAAACTGATCTTTAGGCTCTTGCTCTAAACAGGTAAAAAATGAACCGATTTCGTCTTCCCTTAGCACTCTTTCTCGAGCGAACTCGGCAAACTTAGTAATACCTCGAGTAGGATTATCTAACTGACAAAGCTTCCAAAGTATCCCTTTGTTATACATTGCACTAAGCAGTTGAATTGCGCGATTAGCAGTATATTTACCCCTCTTCTTAGCAGTCTGCGCATGAAAGGCTTCTACAGATTCTCTAGTGATGGAGCTAAGCTTTCTCTCCTTCCATGTAGCAAACCAATTATCAAAATTTTGACGACTTGCCTCGGAAGTTTTACGCGACTTGCGCATATGCCTTTCAAGATACAAGTCAAACAATTCAGACAAAGATAATTCCGTATTGCGATTTCTCTTTTCTTCAACTTGACTGTGCCCAGCTGCTAAGTCAGCATGGAAGGACATTGCCTTTGATCTAGCTTGCTCAATAGAAACATCTGGAAATCTTCCTATAAATAAACGATCTGAACGACCACCCGAAACGCGCCTGACATAAAATGCCTTAACGCCGCTGGTGGTAATATCTAAGTATAATCCTCTTACTTGGGTATCACGATAATAAGTACGTTTTTCTGGAATGCCTAAGTCTTCTATCAGTTTTTTGGTGAGATTGTATTTTTGGGTTTTCATTCTATACTCACTTGCATGTTGAAACTACCTTTTAGAATGCACCATGTGAGTAATTGATGTTCTCAATAACCCTTAGAATTTTCTGGTGGCATTCTGGTGGCAACTTGTAGAGAAAACTTTAGCACAAAACACGCAACTGCAGAAATTAAAAAAGAGCCCCTAACCCGCATGGCTAGACGCTTAGAAAACTTTAGAAAGAAAAAGAAACTTTCGTAAAAATGTTAAATTTCAGACTTCGAACCAAGAGGTCGTGAGTTCGAATCTTACTGGGCGCAAGACTTTCAAGGATCGTATATATTTCCCCTACCCTGTCCCTACCTTTTAGGCAAGATGTCTATGTGTTTTTTGGCAATCTACGGTAGGCGTAGAGCAATGTAAGACTGATCAATATCTAAGAAAAATCAAGACTATGACTATGAGAAAAATAAAACACTCTTATAGTCTAGCTTGCTTGTCGTTCAGCAAAAATTATACCTCTTGACTAGACCGGTTCTATTGGGGCGATCTGTTCGAGTGACACATTGAATTATCTACCCGTCACAGGTGCTTCCGCTGTTCCTTCTGGAAAGCAAACACGTTTGGAGTTTAAGTCCAAGGAGAGCGAGGAAAATTAAAAGATGGTGATAGTTGCATTATTCCCAGAGACTGTTGTTTGCTAAAGTATTATTGGAAGCTTGAATTTAAGAACAAAAAAGGAACATAAACGCCTTATGTCTGCAACAAGACTATCCTTATCCATTTTTGTAGCTGTCATGGTGTTTATTTCTACAGCTGCTTCCACTTGCCTTGCGCAGTATGAAACGGTGCAAGCTACCACAAATCGATCCGCGGCAAATAATAGGTGACTTCATGACAGATACTGTTCAGACTCGCCTTAGTCGCTGGAAGCAAAAGTTAATTGACCAGACTCTCCGTAATCCGTTGTTGAATTTCCGTTCCAATAAAGTTACGACGATCAACATTGTCGACGAAAAGCCAACAGAAATATTTTGCGGCATTCAGCTAGAAGGCAAACAAATGACTTTTAGGGCTGCTCCAGAAGAAGCGTCCTCTGCATCGAAAAAAGACGCGGTGGAATTTTCACGATATGAAAGGGATCAATTAGACGGGCAGTATAAAGATACGTCTCTACAATCAGATATAACTGCCGACGTTTTAGATCTAAATTTATTGCGTATCTTTCAAAAAGCAGTCAGCCTTTTTGAAGAACAAGGATTTAGCTCTCTATGCCTGTCGTTAGGTATGCTTGAATGGTTTGAGGTAGACGACAGCGAGGCGCGCTTAAAGGCACCATTAATACTTGTGCCTGTGCAATTGTTGAGGGAAACTGCACGAAGTAAATTTACACTAAGAGCCACGCAAGATGATCCCGTACTCAACCCAGCCATAATTGAAAAACTGCGCGCGACCTACAGACTGACGCTACCGCAGTTGCCAGACAATTATGAAGACTTTAAACCTATTGAATATTTTGCTGAATTGCAAAAGATAGTGGCCGAGCAGAAAGGCTGGAGAATTACAGAAGAGATCAAATTAGGATTTTTTGCCTTTCAGAAATTTGTAATGTACAAAGATCTGGAAATTGCCGAGGAGATTTATGCTGAGCATGAAATTATCAGGGCGCTTTGTAATGATAAAACAGTGTTGCAGCCTGAACTGGATAATGAAATAGAACCAGATACCCTTGATGAAGTCTCCAATCCAGAGACAACATTTCAGGTGGTTGATGCAGATTCATCTCAACAATTGGCTATTCTTGCCGCAAAGGGAGGCGTGAATCTTGTTATAGAGGGCCCACCTGGTACGGGGAAGTCGCAAACAATTACTAATCTAATTGCCGAGACTTTAGCAGAAGGCAGAACAGTATTATTTGTTAGCGAAAAAATGGCAGCATTGCAGGTAGTATATAACCGGCTTGAAGCGGCAGGGTTAACAGATTTTTGTCTCCAGCTTCACAGTAATAAGACCAGTAAAAAATCAGTATATGAAGAACTACAGCGTGTTCTTGATAGTGCTCGTCCGGCTGATCATGCAGCGGATGCAGACCTTAATCGTCTAAGTTGGTTAAGAAGTTACTTAAACGAATATGCAAAAGAGCTGCATAAGCCCTTCGGCAAACTCAATTTAACTCCATACTGGGCCATAGGGCAAATGTGTCAATTAGAAGGCGCTCCAATTATAAATTCGGAAATCCCTAATTTAGCTGAAGTTGATAAAGAAACTTTTGAGCAAGTTTGTCGTAACCTGTTTAATTATGTTCAGTTGATTCTTGAAATTGGGCCAATTGAGACACATCCTTGGAAGGATATTCAATTGGTGAATTTGAGCACAGCTGAACAAGATGTTCTTTATGAGGCAATTTGTCAAATGGAGAAATTACCTCAGCAGCTGCAACAAAAGTGCGACAGCTTTGCAGAAGAAATTGGTGCTAATCGCGTTATCTCAATGGGACAGGCAGAGATGCTTTGCGAAATAGGATATTCATTGGCTCGCTCACCCGGGGCACCTGAAAGCCTGCTTATGAGTTCTAGCTGGAATTCGTTGTCGGTGGACATTGCAGAGCTACTAGAGCGAGGTCTGCGGTACAAAGAACTAAGCGAAGGTGTTTTAGCTGCTTATAAAGAACAAATACTGGAAGAGGATTTTAAAGAACAACTTAAGGAATACAGTGACCAATGCCACAAATGGTATCGCTTATGCATCCCAGAATTCTGGAAACAGAGACGTTACTTTAGAAGCTTTTTTAATCCTAACTACAAACCAAAATCCAATACTGAACTTATTGCTGATCTTGAAAAGGCTTTGCAGTGTAAAGAAGATATGCTGTTTGTACATGAGCATGACAAAAAAGGTGAAGAGCTTTTTGGCGATAAATGGCATGGTATAGACAGCGACTGGAAAGCCCTTAAAAATTTCGCAGAATGGATAGTTAGCGTTAGACATTTTATTGTGGAGGAGGCTCTTAGCGCAAAAGGCATATCTTTAGCTGCTAGCGGAAAGGCCGGCGGTGATGCCATTTTTGCATCTGTAGATCAAATCAGAAAACTGATTGATGAGTTAAGGGCAAAGCTATCCGTGATTTATGATCGTGGTCAATTTAATAAGTCGTCTCATATGACTGCACGAAGTAAAATCAATTCACTATCCCAATGGGCATCTAATCTGAAACAAAATATTCGTAGAATACATGAATGGATCGCATTTAACCAAGCTAAGCAAGCCTGTGTGAATGGCCCTAGCGCATTATTTTTTACTCGCTTTCATGAGCAAGGTTATGAACCGAAACTTTTAGAAGCGGCTTTTAGAAGATGCTTCTTTCGCAGATGGCTAGATTTGTGTTTTGCAAACCGATCTGGCTTGGCAAATTTTCAACTATCAAAACATGAACAATTTATCAAAGAATTTCGTGCGTTAGACACTAGGGGATTAGAACTGGCAAAACAGAGACTTAGATATAACGTGTGCCATATGCGAGATACACAGCTAAAATCAAAGGACTTTGAACCTGAACTTCGTATCCTGCAAAGACAAATCAGAGCGAGAAGTAAATTGCCTCTGCGCAAACTGTTTAAAGAAATTCCGGCTGTGATTAAGGCAATCAAGCCCTGTTTCATGATGAGTCCTTTGTCAGCTGCCCAATTTATTGATTCCTCCAATAGTCCATTTGACCTGGTCATTTTTGATGAAGCCAGCCAAATTACCAGTGAGGATGCTGTAGGTTCTATAGTGCGGGGTAATCAGCTGGTAGTTGTAGGCGACACTAAACAATTGCCACCAACCAATTTCTTTATGGCACAGGTTATTGAAGATACTCCGATACGTTCGGATGGTGACGAGCGAGATGAATTACAAATCGTTGACCTAGAAAGTGTGCTCGATGAATGTCTAGCAAGTGGTTTTCCTTCTCGCAGACTTAAATGGCATTATAGAAGCAGACATGAGTCATTAATCGCTTTTTCTAATCGAAAGTTCTACGATGGTGAATTACTAACATTTCCTGCCCGGATACCGGTATCGAAGAGCGCGGCCTTACTTTCCAATATGTGGGCGGCGTATATGAGGGCGGAGGCGTAAATCCCACAGAAGCTCGAATAGTCGCCGATGCTGTATGTCAACATATTAAAGAACATCCAGATTTATCCTTAGGCGTAGGAACATTCAATATTAAGCAACAAACGCTTATTAAAGATGAACTTGATCGGCGAAGACGAGAAGACCCTTCTTTAGAATTTTTCTTTGCTCGAAAAGGCGAAGAAGAATTTTTTGTAAAAAATCTTGAGAACATTCAAGGCGACGACCGTGACGTAATTTTTTTGAGCATTACCTATGGCCCGGGCAGCGACGGGAAGATACGATATAACTTTGGGCCAATAAACGGAACTAATGGCTGGAGAAGATTGAATGTTATTCTTACTCGCGCCAAACTGAGACTCAAAGTTTTTTCCTCTATGCGAGCAGACAATATTGATCCCAGTCGAGCAACAAGCGATGGCGCTCGTTATTTACGTGATTTTCTTAACTTTGCTGAGCGGGGCATATTGAGTGCACCGGAAGTAGACGACAAAGCACTTATTCAGTCTCCCTTTGAAAAAGCAGTTTATGAGGAATTAACCAAGCACGGTCTAAGACTGGTACCTCAAGTTGGACAAGCCGGTTATCGGATAGATTTTGGTGTCTTGGATGAAGAAACGCGCGGGCGCTTTCTACTCGGCATTGAGTGCGACGGTGCAACTTATCATAATGCTGCGACAGCTAGAGATCGAGATCGCTTACGGCAGAAGGTATTAGAAGATCTTGGTTGGAGGCTGATCAGAATATGGTCTACAGATTGGTACCACAACCAAGACTCACAGATTAAACGTGTACTTGATTGCATAGCTGCACAGAAAGGGGGTATCGGATCGAACTTACCGGAAGCGCGTTCAAACGGTAACGGACATGATTTTACATTGCCAGAAGAACAAGTTAGCCCAAATATTACTAATGAAAAGCCCTCTGTAATTATTACCAATCCTCAGAATAGCACGGCGGTATGTGCGACAAACGTATCTAATACGCCAGAACTCGTTCCGTATAAATTTACACCTGTGCAAATTCTAGGTGACATACAAGATTTTAATGCGCGTCCTGACCACGCAATTTTAACCGTAATGAAATCTGTAATTGAGCACGAGGCACCTATCCATAAGGAAGAATTAAAGCGCCGGGTTGCCGCACACTGGCAAATTTCACGCATTGGCGCACGTATTAATATGAGACTTGATCGATTATTACAAAAACTGCTGCGGGACAAGGTAGTATTTTTCAAAGGGGATTTTGTATGGATAACTGGAGAAACGGATATTGCGCCTAGAGCACGTGACGTTGATAGTTATGCATTTTCTGCTGAATCACTGCCACCGGAAGAGTTAGATGCATCTATAAGATATATTCTTGCAGATGGAAAGCCGCGAAATAAAGAAGAGCTGGTAACAGAAGTGGTAAAAGCACTCGGTTTTGGCCGGGCCGGTCAAAAACTCTCAGAGTATGTTCGAGCAAGCATACAACTATTGCTCGAAAATTCTTTACTTGAACCTTGCAGTACCGGGCTGAGACTGGCAACCAATAATCAAGTACAAAAAACTGAAGCTAATCTTGTAGAAACACAAAAAAAAAGTACTGACGACGATATTGGTATCGCAAGTGATGAATCAGTCAACAAAAAATCCCTAGAGGAAGATGACGACGAAGTTTTTGGTACTGGAAACGCAGTGCCCAATGCAAAAGCAGAATCCATTAAGCCCAAAGTTGTGAGAGAATCAACTGTCGGACTCGTCACACAAGTATTGTTTTGGTTGAATATAGCATTGTTCTATACGATGCTTCATCGAACAGGGATGCAATCTTTATTTAATCCAAGCGTACATACTCTTTTGATCTCTGGCGCAGACTATGGGCCATTGACTGCAAGCGGTGAATATTGGCGAACGATCACTTCTATGTTTGTTCACATAGGGCTATTTCATTTAATTATGAATATGGCCACCCTTTCTAGCTTTCGCCAGTTTTGGAGCTTTGTTTTGGCTCTCCAAAATTTTTGTTTATTTATCTGCTCTCTGGAATTGCCGGTTCACTTACCAGTCTTTTTTGGAATCCTACAGCAATTGGCGCTGGGGCTTCTGGTGCACTTTTTGGGGCATTAGGAGCGGAGATGGTATTTAATTTTGTACATCGTAAACACTTACCGGCTGCTGCAATACAGGCAACATATCAGTACCCAATCATGTTAATCATTTATTGTTTAGCTGCTATGTTCTTAAAGCTTCCCATCGACAATGCTGCACATGTAGGTGGATTTGTTTTTGGCATTTTAGCTGGCTTTGCAGTTATGCCTAGGGTAATTGGACAAACACAATGGCGTCTGGAAGATTTTCTCCGGGTCATTTTAGTTGTTGCCGGTCTGACCTACTTTGGAAAATTTGCGATAGAAAAACATTCAGATAGTCCAGCTATTAAAGCTCATATCGAAGTGAACAAAGGCTCGGAACTGATTAGGGCAGGTAAATATCGAGAAGCTCTTTCATCTTTAAACCGTGCGGCGCGCCTTGAGCAGTCAGATCCATACGTTTGGTCAGAGAAAGCCACTGCATACAGACGCTTGCATCTTTATTCAAAAGCGATAGATAGTGCCACCATAGCAATAAAATTAGATCCTGAAAACAAAGATGCTTTATTAATGCGTGGCGAGAGCTATCAAGAACTTGGAAATCACCGCAAAGCAATTGGCGATTTCAACGCTATCCTAGATTTAAACCATAACATGACGGAAGCCTGGAGTGACAAAGCTCGCAGCCGTTTGGCATTATCAGAATATGATCGAGCTGTCCTGGATGCTACCAAAGCTACAGATGTCCAGTCACCATCTCCGGCTGCCTATGACACTCTTGGTTTGGCGTACATGCACCGTAAGCAGTATGAAGATGCAATGGAAGCGTTCAACAAAGCAATAGGGCTAGATCCCAAAGACGGCTCTGCATACTATTACCGCTCGCTTGTCTATAAGAAGCGCGGAAAGCGTGCTCTCGCCGATCAAGACGCTAAACAAGCCCGTGCACTCGGCTATGCTCCAGAGGCTTGGGAAAGACAACTCTTTTAAAACACCACAGGAAAGAAGTGATTAGATGGACAATTTATCAGGAGAACAAGTAATGAAAGAGGCTAAAACCACTGGTTGTTCAAAACATGGACACCCAGAATTTGTTATGTCTTATGACGAGCAAATTGTCGTGCAACCCTGGATAGATTGGCTTACTGCGCTTTTAGAACAACTAGTGGCTGAAGGTACAATCTACAAAACAGAAGAGACATTTAAAATCGGATGGATGACAACGAAATTAGTTGAGCAATCACCGGGGCTCTTGTCTATATATGAGCCAGACTTTTCTCAATTACCCGCTAATGATATTTTGGATTTAAATTTTCATTGGGTCAAGTCAGTGACAAGGGCTCTAAGAGATTTACATACTCAGAAGTATGTGGCTGAAAGCGTAGGGCTTGACGAGATGATTGATTTCCCGGGTTATGATCAAGCAGCTAGAGTATGCATGAAATTTCCCACCTCTTCAGGATTTATTCTTTCACGAGATAAGCCTATACAAGAAATTCCAAACGACTCTGGTTGGTGCTTGCTGTGCACTGACAAGGGATGTGATCATACTCGCGAAGATAATATCGGTCTTGCTAGGCTATATGAGGGTGCAGTTTGTAAAGAAGCTATCATCGAATATTTAGCCTTGCCTGTTGGAACAACCGTTATGCAGACGAATAAACCGAAACAAATTACGATTAGCTTGAACGATAAACCACTTGTTATTCAGCAAGGAAGTTATCTTCAACAAAAGATGGGCTTAAACTCACCAACAAAACCGCGGTGGAAATTTTGGTAATAATATAGCCAAAGCACAAATTTTATTTGAAGCTCATGCCTTTAGCTGTGCCCGAGAGGCTTGGGAACGGCAGCTATTTAAAGAACAACAAAGGGGAAATGAAAATATATGGTACAAACTTACGTAATTATTCTGGAAGAGGCTAAGACTGCTTTTGAACAAGGCAAGACTGATGTTGCTGAGAAAAAAATAGCCGCTTGTATTAATGAAATTGAAACGGAATCCGCAAGGACAAAAACTATGCGTTCCCACCCGTTTGTTCAAGGAGTCCGTTTTGAAGCATGTGAATTACTTGCCCGAATTCGTGCTCAACAAAATCGCTTCGATGATTCGTTAAAGCTTATGATAGATGTACTTAATAAGAGAATTGTGGTTGACGGATATGAGGGCAAAATCGATTGGACTGATCCAGTTCAGATGTCAGAAGTGATTAGAGACTGGAAATCAAAAGCACTTAATTCGGAGGTTGGTGTGTTTTTTCAACAATGGCAAACAGACTTTAACTCCAGATTGAGAATCGTATCTCGGATTTGGAGAGAAAATGTGGCAATGTGAATTTGGCTATTTTATGGGAGCAAGCATCTGAACGTTGCCTTGATCTAAAGCAAGAATCCTCAGACGACACATGGGCACGTTGGTTGCGAAGTTGACTTGTAGGCTTGTTGAACGAAAACGAGGTTAATAACATGACTAGTTCTATCTATACACGTGCATTCTGTGCAGGAACAGTTTTTCCATGGTCTTCGCGAAGTTATATAAGCAACGATAAGAAATTAATTGCTGTTGCGCAAGGTGCAAGGCAATGGGACGATAACGAGGACTCCAGTGTTGAAAAATTTTTTTGGCATCTAGATCATTTGTATAATTCTCAAGAGAGTAGTACTATCTCTTGTGACTTTGTTCAGAATCTGAAAGACGCAGCATACAAATGCGCTGCTAAAGATATAGACTATTTTGACAATTTAGTAATAAGTGTTATTGCATTAGCTTTAATAGAAAATGGTATTGGGAATCTCCTCCATGCTGGAGACTGCCGGGCTTATTTATTGCGCGACAGCGAATTAAGTCAGCTTAGTACTGATCAAACTATGGTAACGGAAATGATAAAAGCTGGAAGATTGTCTCAAGAAGCTGCACGAACAAATCCATACCGTCATCTTGTGACAAATGTGCTAGGTCAAAAAGATTCCCGAATCGATACCATTGCTCTACAATTACAAGATGGTGATCGATTGTTGCTCTGTACGTCAAAATTAGCTGAGATATATGAAGACTCAGAATTAAAAAACATTTTGGAGGTAAGCGGAAATTGTTTAGAACAAATTCCATCTCCGATAGTGCCTGAAAAAAATTTAGATTGGGCTGCCGTTGTTTTAGACTATAAAAATTAAGTACCTAGATGATTGATTTCCCGGGTTATGATCAAGCAGCTAGAGTATGCATGAAATTTCCCACCTCTTCAGGATTTATTCTTTCACGAGATAAGCCTATACAAGAAATTCCAAACGACTCTGGTTGGTGCTTGCTGTGCACTGACAAGGGATGTGATCATACTCGCGAAGATAATATCGGTCTTGCTAGGCTATATGAGGGTGCAGTTTGTAAAGAAGCTATCATCGAATATTTAGCCTTGCCTGTTGGAACAACCGTTATGCAGACGAATAAACCGGAACAAATTACGATTAGCTTGAACGATAAACCACTTGTTATTCAGCAAGGAAGTTATCTTCAACAAAAGATGGGCTTAAACTCACCAACAAAACCGCGGTGGAAATTTTGGTAATAATGATAGCCAACGCGTAAATTTTATTTGATAGACTGTAGCTTAAAATTCACATATTACAATATCGGACTCTCTAACTTCCATGACTACTCATATTACTAAAATTCTATTTGGCTTGATTGCTGAGATTATCATTCGCGTAGTCGATCTAATCAGTTTTCTTGTATTTATATGGTGTTTTCTGCACTGGTTTCCCTCTATCAAATGGTCGGAACCGCCATTTAAGACACTTGACTATCTGGTGCACCCAGTAATTCAGCCTTTCAAGAATATCCTTCCGCCCTTCGGGCATATTGATCTTTCGCCCTTGCTCGCAATTATTGCACTAGAATTTATCAGTCGTGGTGGTGTATATATATTGACTCGTCCCATTACCCCTACTCGATCAGGAAACAAGGGCAAAGTACGCAAGAAAAGACTACGGAAAATAAGAACAAGGAAGAGGATTTATAGCAGACCATGGAAAAAATAGCCAAATCGGATAACGATGCTCTCACGCAAGCAGAAATATTATTAGCAGAATGCAAATATGATGAGGCTATAACTTTTTTTAGTCAGGCAATTACTCTTAATCCACAAAACGCAGCAGCTTACAATAATCGTGGAATAGCCTATTGTCAGCTAGGACAATTTCAGAAAGCAATTGATGATTTTAGCAAATTCCTAAACATAGAGCCTAGCGGCGGTGGCACATACAGCAATCGTGGTGCTTGTTATGCTGAACTAGAACAGAATAATAAGGCTATTGATGACTACAATCAAGCGATTAAATATAATCCTGAAGATGCCCAAGCCTACTATAATCGAGGAATTAGCTATGGGCAAATGGGACAGCCTCAGCAAGAACTTGATGACTATAGCGCTGCAATTAAAATTGATCCTAAATTTGCCGGTGCATACTACAATCGTGGAGATGCTCATATTAGGCAAGGTCAGTACGACAAAGCAATTGATGATCTTAACGAGGCTATTAATCTTGAACCCAATTATGCAGAAGCCTATTGGAATCTTGCCGTAGCTTATCAACATTTAGGTAAAACTGAGCTGGGAGATAAATGCGCTGCAAAAGCTAAGGAATTAGGTTACGCACCGCCTAATAATTGGTTGTCCTTAATTGTTAACTCGATTAGAAGGTTTTTCCCTTGAAAGACCGCCTTGTATTTTGCCTGCTGTCACTAAAGTATAACAAGTGTCGGCAAATATCATCACCCAAGAAGGTAAGCATTGAGTCAAGTTGATTTAAAGGTGCTATTTGATTGCATAGCTTGAGTTGCCTGCTACTCTTGTTAATGCCGACTGAAAGGTTTAAGTTCAAGACCATTTTTGAGCAGACACACATTGGTTGGTTTACCTGGGCGGATTTGTCTGGATTTAAGCTCGTTGATTAAAACTTCAAGTGTTACTGGGTCAGTCACTGGCACCTGCACAATTCTTTTTTTAATTGCTGGGGCCAAGCCACTGGCGCCCCAAGTAAATTCTTGGCTTTGGTGTTCTTCTATCTGTTCAACCGTAGCTGGAAATGTTTGCCTCAATTTTATAATGAGGTCAACCCATTGCCGGAAGGCTGAGGAGTGTTTGCCGCTTTGTTTTTGACGACACGAAAGGCAAATGCCTGTCCAAGAGTTACGGCCAGTAAGTACAGACCCAGCAAATGAAGCTATTAGCACTTTACCATCGGGGCAGTTAGGACATACTTCAACCAAATTGCCAGACCTCCACCCCAAAAGTAAATAGCCCAAAGGGAAAGCACCATCGCCATTAACATAGGGACAGGAACACATCGCAAAGCAAGGCTGGCAAAAGAAATAACTGGCGGTCTCTAAAATCTTTTGTTGATTGTCTAAAATCAGAGCTAGGTTCTGGAAAAATAACTGCCAACCCTTGTTAATTTCATAGGCGGTTAAAGAGTCGGCGCAATATCCTTTGGAAGCAAGTGCCATTGAATAAACTCCATTAGCCACTCCGCCTGCAACCGGTACAGTGCAATCATTTGCAGGTGGTGCGCAAATTTTAAACGTAACAGATAAAGACATAAAAAATGCCACCGAAGCAAAAGACCTTAAACGCCAAACTGGTAATTTCATTGGCAACGCGCCAGCACCAATAGCCGATGATCAACAAGTAAAAGACAGTGACATTCAAGACTTCTTAACAAATTATTATAAGTATTTGCGCACAGAAGGCTTATCTTCGGCAAGCCCACCGGTTATTCCCAGCAATAATTCGCCAGCCAATAGTAATACTCCAATTAAACAAAATACTAGCTCTATACAAACCGAAGCAGGAACACCACTGGCATTAAAAGCCAAAGAACAACAATTACTAATAAGCAAAACACCAGCGGCAGCTAAAGATCAAAGTTCGAATGCACCCTAATGAGGCAGGGTTATGAAATGGCGCTATACAATCGCAATAATATTAAGCCTATTTGTTTTTTCAAAAATATTCGCATTTGCTGACAATAATACTCTTTATGGCAAAGTGGAACATAATCAACTCAACGTATCGTTGCTCAACGGCAAAGCAAATATTATTAATTGCCCACAGCAAGCAAATTACGCACAAGCAATAAGTAAATTATTAGCGGGCTACGATTTGAAGACTATTTTTAGAAACTCGGTGCAAAATAATTTGCTCAAAAGCTCGGCACAAAATAGTATAGTGAAAACCTCGATACAACAGGATTCTGCTCAATTAGCAACACCGGTACTTAATACCAAAGTAAAAACAGTACGAACAATTCAAGACATCTTAGCTAATCATGATTTAGCCATAATAATTGATAGATCCGGAAGTATGGCTACAAAAGATTGCCCTGGCGGATTATCTCGCTGGCAATGGTGCAGCAAACAAGCATCTGCACTGGCCCAAGCTGCAGCGCAAGCTTCTAGCGCAATAACACTAATGTTTTTCAACAGCGAATTACAAATATTTGACAATGTCAGCCCTGCAAATCTTCCTACTCTGTTCACCAGTTATGCACCAGCTGGTGGCACAATTTTAGCAAATCCTCTTGTTGCCCAATTAGATCGTTATTTTTCTAAGCGAGCCAAGCCTTTGATAATTGTAGTAATAAGTGATGGAATACCACAAGATACGTCTGTCTTAGCTCCAATGATTAGTGACGCCAGTAACAGTTTGCATTATATTGGTGAAGTAACTATTTCGTTTTTACTAATAGGCAATCAAATAGACAGCCAACAATTTAAAAATTTGCTGGGTGAACTTAATGATGGCACAATAAAAAATGGTGGCATGGTAGACGTTATAGATTTCAAAATTTTATCTGCTAAAGGCATAAAACAAACACTATTCGATGAATTAAAAACTATAACTCAAGCAACCAACAAATCTCAACCTAGCAAAGCAGAACAATTTGCCATAGGCAGAAGCTTGCTCTTGAGCCAACCATTAAATCCTTTTCCTATTTACTCAAGCAATGCTCTGACCAACCCTTTTCCGCGCAGTTCCCTCGCTGCAGCAAGTGCATTTGCAAAATCAAAATAAGCTCGATTAATCGTTACTTTAGTTGTCATATTTTAAATAAATGACTATACTAAAGGATTCAATAAAAGTGCTATCTTTCGTCATAGCTTTTATTGTTAATATGCGCCCATAGCTCAGCTGGATAGAGCGCTTGGCTTCGAACCAAGAGGTCGTAGGTTCGAATCCTACTGGGCGTAAGACTTTCAAGGATCGTATATATTTTCCCTACCCCGTCCCTACCCTTTTGGGTTGGCTATTATTCATAATTTGCAGCCACTTATTACTAACTATTTCCATCTTTTCCCTAACTACGCTATATTATTGATTGAATCACTGAAACACTCTTAAGCTAAATAATATGGCCATCTGGAAATATTTGTCTTTCTTTTTCCTTCTTCTTTTACTTAGCGGAACAGCAGCCATTGCACAGAAAGAATACTTTTCTTTTGACCAATTAAGCAAATTTAAAATAGAACTTTTTGATTACTACCCTCCTACGGTCTGTGCATTGAAAGTATTGCTTGGATCAGAATACGAGCAAATTAAGGAAAACGAAGATTCCGGGGGTCTTGCCGGCGGGATTCCAGCCTGGGAAGAAAAAGCAACAAAGGATTCCCTTAGAGGCGGTGTCATAGATAGCCATGTCAATTATCAAAATGAGGATCAACGGATACTTTGGGTCCATCCTAACGGTTCCATAATAGTAGGAATTAAACGAGCCAAAAATAAAGTTGTTTTTTTTACTAATAACACCACTTGCAAAATAAAACCACCTAAAATTGTTCAAGAATTCGCCAGAGAAACGACTCATGGAAACCCGAATATTATTTGGCACGCACCCGAATCCTCTAAAGGACTGTCTTTCCCTGCACCATGCGAACCTGCCACGATCTCTAACGAACTAAAATTATATCTTGAGGCTAAATCAGGACAGAGTGCTGATTTAAGTAATTTGAAAAACCTCGCTTTTACGCAACGCCCTTATCTAGTTCTTCCGAAAGCAAAAACCGGCAAAACCTTCCTACAAAAGATACCAAGTCAACAGACTATCGACGAAAAGCTGCCTTACCTGATCGCTGGTGATCTTGTTCAAGTTGTTGAAACAGATTTTGCAGTCAAACCAATAAACGATTGCCTGGGAGTGTATTATCGAGCAGTGAATGGAATAGCAAATATGGGATGGGTTAATCAGGCTGATTTAATTCAAATTCCAGACGACTACTCTCCGCAATTTGACAAAGTGTTTGCCCACATAGCAAAACCATCCGTTAAATGGTTCCCACAAAGTATAAGCCGGGATAACTACCCAGGACGTTATTACAATAACGATAAAAACTTCCATCATCGTTTGACTGTTAAAGTCCAGAACACAAAATTAAAAGTTAAGACTGAAGGAAACAATTGCAGTGGAGAGCTGGAATTAAAACTAATGGGTGAGCGAATGGCTGAGCTATTTAAAACCTCTTCAGAAGATCGCTTTGATTTGTACTTATTTAACAATGCAATTTATCTGCACTCCCTTAACGAGTGCGTATCGCCCGGACCAAATTTTTGGGGTATATTCTATCCTGTCCATTAATATGTCTATGCACCGCTATTTAGCGCTCTAGCTCCAACATTTTTGACAGCTTGGCTTCATAATGAAGGGGCTTTGTGGCTAAACCACCCACTGACCGTCATTGAAGCATTTTGCTGACATCTGGATTAGAGTGCCATGATATGAGCATCTACAAATTGCACAGCAACATTTTAACTTATTGTCTGCTGCCTTCTTAATTTCGATTGAATGGCTTCAGCTCAAGACATTTTTTCAATAGAAGTACATTAACTGGATTACCACTCCGGGCGTTGCAGGTCTTCAATTCGTCAATCAAAATTGCGAAAGTAACCGGATTAGCAACTGGCACCTGGACGATTCTTTTTTTACTTGCTGGAGCCAAACCACTGCCGCCCCAAGTAAATTCTTCGCCTTGGTATTCTTCTATCTGTTCAACTTTAGCTGGAAATGTTTGTCTCAATTTTAAAATGAGGTCAACCCATTGTCGGAAGGCTGAGGAATGTTTATCGCTTTGTTTTTGGCGACACGAAAGACAAAGTCCAGTCCAGGAGTTACTACCGCTAAGTGGAGAGCCCGCAAAAGAAGTTATTAATACTTTGCGCTCGCAGGCGGGACATTGTTCGATCAAGATATTCTGTTCCCAACCAAAAACAAGGTGCCCTAGAACCAGCGGCCCGTCTCCTTGTAGGTACGGAAAAGAAGCAGCAGCAAAAGGCAGGTGGCAAAAGAAATAATCACCGCAATTTAAGATCGTTTTTCTATACTGAAGTAATAGATCAATATACCGGCAAAACAACTCCCACTGAGTGTCTTCAATACCCGAATCGGAACAGTAGCCTTTTGAAATTATGGTCATTAATAACACCTGGATTAACTCTCGCATACTGCTATTTTAAGCCTTTATTTCTTACGAAATAGTGGCTATTCTTCTATTCACCAAGGCTGCTAAAATCATTGCCGTTCCGCTTAATTGGAGCGGAACGATGAACGTATTTATTGGGTTTCGGGGATCAAATCGTTCCAATTCGTTCCGTTTCGTTCCTATTAAATGCCTAATTTGGAACGATTTTGGAACGTTTGGAACAAAAGAGAAGCTTTCATTGTCTAAAAAAAGATGCTTGGACAGCGTTGATTTTAGTTTATTAAATACCTTGTTTATGCGAAAGACATTTGGCTATGCTATTACATTAAAAGTGTCCGGGGGTTTCTTGTTCTCTTTATTTTGCTAATTGAGTTTTTAACTAGCATTAGACATACTTAGTGGAATTTTGGAAAATGCTCAGGGGCTGCCCGTTTAGGAGATTTTCGGTTTAATAATCATTTGGAATTTTCTAGACTCTTATTTAAGACAATTTTTTATACCAGGAGAAAATTCCATAATCTGTTTGATGATATTATCCTTGCAAACCCACATACAATCAGAATCTTCCAAAATTCCAAATTTTTGTAGGGTTATTTCAGCGGACCTTCACCAACCAAGAAGATATTGACATAATAGATTATCTTGGCTTTTGCTTGCCCTGCCCTTTTCTAATTTGAGAACTCAGGATATGCCTCTGTTGTAAAATCTCAAGTGCGTTTGTTAGCCTGTCTATCGATGAGTTTTTGAAACGGTTTAATGCATGTAATCGGCTTTGCCTTATAAACGAAGCACCATTGTCATCATGCTCCAGATTTTCGAGCAAATGTTCTCCAATCCATTTAGCATCTGCAAAACCGGATTGTTGGTCCAGTATGCCAAATGCAGACTGGGCATGAGCTATTAGGCTATGTGCAAGAGTAATAATTGGACTGATTGTTTCTTCAGATATTGTGAGAGAACTTATTAGCTGGCGGTTATCAATGTTTTTTACTACTTCAATCAAGCCTGCTATGCGAAGGATGGCGCCAGGTAATTTGCCAGTCCAATCTCGCATTAGTTCGAATTTCCCTCCGTCGCGTTGATCATATTCAAGTTGTTGCGAAAAGTCGTACCATATTTCCTCTGCATCTTTACTCAGCTCGATTGGATAGTTAATCTCAACACAATTCTCAACTTTTGCAGGAAGATCCAATAATTGCTTAACGACTCTAAAGTAGCGATCAGTTACCTGCCTTGATATTTCCCTTGTCTCACGGACATTTCTATAGCCGATGTTAGACTTAGGCAATGCGTATAGAAAGCGAGCCATTAGCCCTTTTCCTCGCAAGGTTTTCTTGCCACCATAAGAGATACCACTAAGAACTTCAGGCTGAACACAAAGCCCAAAGCTTACTGCAATATTGGATAAATCACTAACTCTGCTCTGTCTGCGTACTCTGGTGGTGCCAGCGGCATGACCCTGCAAAAAGACATCCAAATTTGCTCGACCTTCATTATAGATACCAGTCATAATATCGAAAATTGCTCCTTCGTCCGAAATTACCGAGGCTCTGCCGCCATTTTCAGCAAGCAAAACCTGGAGAGCTTCTGGGGTTGTATCAGTAACAAATATCTTGGGAGGCACCGGCACCTCTACTTGTGTTTCCCTGATATCAACTATCTCCTTTAAGAGCTCATCTTTCATCATAAAATCCGACTCTTTAGATGCGGCCTTTTTCTGAATGGTCTCAATACGTTTAGAATTTATTATATTTTCAGCTTCAGTTTTATTTATATGCGGTTCAAGATCTCTAGCTTGCTGAGTTTCCCACTCCACAATTGGAGCGCGCAAATGATCCAAGACTGCCGTTTTTCTTGATGCTGGTGGCAACGCTGTTAATGTCCAGAGCGAAAGAGGTTCTTTATAGGTTTTATTTACTACGACCTCAAACCTCTTCTGAAGACAGCTTGCCATGACTGCTAACGAAACCATCACTGCCATATCTGGAGGAGTTTGTGTGCTTGCGGCAACAGCATCAATATAGTCTTTAATTACTGGCGGCAGAAACTCGCTACTTATTTCAGGCAACTTGCTATTTTCAAATTCAATGGGAGGCTCCCAGTTAGCTGGATTCGCATAGTCAATTGAAGATTCTAAAGGCGTTCCATAGCCTTGCTCAGCAAGAGACTTTGCTGCATCAGTAAAGTCGCCGTTATGGTTTAGGATGGCATAAGCGGCAAACTTCGAGTATGCGCACTCATTTTCAAATGGAGAAGCATTGCTGCTAAAAACATACAATAGAGCAGAGTTTTGAAAATTGGTAGTGGCAGAGATTCCGCCGTCGGTCTTGCCAGGTCGCCGCCATTGAATGCTGCTGCCCACCTCACGAACAACTGACCAACCGGCAGATAACAATATTTGCTCCCAAGAAGTTTTTGCATTGTAGTCGTCGCCTGGGCGATTGTTGTTTCCTTTTACTTTGCCGCTGATTGTTTGCTTTGCCTTGAGCACTTCATTAAATTGACGCGCACAGCTAAGCAATAAGCCTCGCTCTTCGGGTGTGATTGTCGGTATAGAATTAAAGCTGCCAGAAAAGATCTCATATTCCTTATTAAGAGGATGGCACTCTTTTGGTGAGCCAACGGTTAAAGCATAGCCACCTTGTCCGCGGGTTTCGATCAAGGTTTCGGTTTTCCCATCTTCATTTAATTGCTGCGCCAACTTTTGATTACCTTCAATGGAATCACATTTGTAATAAACATGAAATCCATCTGATGGAGTGTTAATTATCAATGTCCTACCAAGAATAGCTTCACCGCGAGCTTGAGCAACTACTTCATACCAATTAGGAAAAACATTGGGATCATCAAAATCTATAATTTCAAGTCCGCCGCTCACTGTCCCGCAAATTACGGCTATGCCATAGTTATGACCATTGCCGAACCAGTTATCTAATTCGGAGGCAACTGGGAGACGGCTCTGGTATTCCTTCCAAGTTGAAATAGCCGGGGACTTCGATCCATCCGATTTAATAGGGATAATGGAAAGGCCATTTGTCATTAACTGCCGAGCACAATTGTTAAGCATTTTTTTAGCCCCTCATCTCTATGAATATTCAATTTTTCCGTGAACATTCTGATTTATGAATTTTTCAATATCACTTTGTCGGTACCGCACCAAACGACCAACTTTTATATAGGGAAGGTCATAGCGTTTTGTGGTTCGCCACACGCCTAAGGTGTTTTTATTTTTTAGACCGAGCCGCTTGCTCGCTTCTTCAGAAGTAAGCAAATCATCTTTAGCAAATGCATTTGGTAACATATATTTTTCCGCTTAAGTTTAAGACCCTGATATAGCTTCATATTTTTGAAGCCATTTAAGCTTAGACGTAACGGATAAAAAGAAAATTCCCCTCTGCTAGCAAAGGGGGTATTTTTGCCTTGGGAATTGGTAATTTTAATTGCCCGACCGCCTGCCAGGTTTTTTGTTTTCCAGCGGCATGGCTGGGTCAATCCAAGCCTTGATTGTTTTAATAGCAAAATGAGATTTTTTGCTTTTACCTTCTGGAATATTAAATTCTTTCGGTAATTTATCCTGAACGTATTTGGCCACCGCGTCTTTTGTTAGCTTGGGTTCTTTCTTCCATTTTTCTGCTGCAAATTTAACTGCGGCTTCCTTGAACTCTTCATGATAAATTGTATTCTTTTTGTAAGCATTAACTCTTGCTGTTTCTTTTTTTGCAAGAACAAGTACTTCCACAATATTAGATGCTAGTTTTCTTGGGTCGTCAGAGTTATCTTGTACTTGCTGAATAATTGATGAAGTCAATACTTTATAGATCGAGTCTTTGAGCTGCAATTCCTGTTGCTCTATCTCATATGCCCACCACGGTAAAGCCGTAAGAAGTTGATTCGACAAATACCAAAATGAGGTCGCCCCTAGATAGTTTTCGACTGAATCTCTCATATAAGCATATACAGCCAAGGCTTCCCCTAGCGTCAAAACGTCAATAAGGTGCCCAGGTTTTTTATGACTTTTGAACCGAGCAATTAATCTCTCGATAAAAATGTTGTTATCACCGTCTGGTTCAAACCACAGTCCCGAGCCGCCTTTTCTAAGATAGCGGCTTGGAAGAGAAAACTCTTGCTGTTTACCATTCATCTTCATAATACCTATTGGTATTTCTCAATTATGTTCTAGACCATGCTTAGCTTAAGCTTCTTCTATACCTTACCTCTCATATAATTAATTTACCTTATGGACTGAACTCCGGTTAGCATTTCCAGCCAATAAAAAACAAGCAGACCAAAACACCACTGGCAGGTGAAAGGCGGACCAGGCCGTCGGGCAAAGTGTTTCTAATTGCCACTGGAACTTAAAACGGTATCGTTTGCAGAAGTTATCAATTAATGATAGAATATGTAAACGATAGCGTTAACAAAGATTATCATAATACGATAAGTTCTGAGAATGATTAAACAACACAAGTCCTCCATTAACCAATTCGTTGATGAGCTCCAGTCAAGAGGCCGTTATACATTTACACGTCGGGAAATTACAAAGAAACTAGATAAAAGTGAAGGAGCGCTGACGTTAGCATTAAATCGACTACAAAAAACCGGACGCATTATCTCTCCTAAGCGCGGCTTTTACGTTATTGTTTCATTGGAATATAAATTTAGTGAGGGACCGCCACCACTTTGGTATCTTCAGGATTTGAGCCGCTATCTTGGTTGTTCCTATTATCTCGGTCTTCTCAGCGCAGCGGAAATTTATGGAGCTGCACACCAGAGTCCACAGGAATTGCAAGTAGTAACAGACGTATGGGAGCGCCCAATTAAGCTAAAACGCTCCAGAATCAAATTCTTTCATAAGTGGAATTTGGAAGAAACACCAATACTTGAACATAAAGTAAGTACGGGAACTATAAGAGTTTCGACACCTGAAGCCACGGCAATAGACTTAGTAAGATATTGGAAAGATGTTGGATCTTTAAATAATGTAGCAACTATATTATTAGAATTGGCTCCCGCTATGCATAAATTACGCCTTACAGCCGCAGCAAAAAAACATATCGAATTATCAGTAATACAGCGCTTAGGGTATCTTCTTGATTTAGTAGGACAAAATGAATTATCTGAAGGATTAGTTCGCTTAGTAAAAGAAAGAGAGGCGCGCTTGGTTAAGCTTAGACCTGATCTGGATACTAAAGATGCAAAAATAAATTCACGCTGGTCACTCTATATCAATGAGGAGGTCGAACCAGATTTATGATACCGCAAGCTGCAATCACTGGCTGGAGAGAGCACGCTCCCTGGGGATTAGACGCACAAGTCGAACAAGACTTGGTAATATCACGAGCCTTAGTTGAACTTTTCTCAGATGATCTTATTTCTTCTAGAGTTGCCTTTCGTGGTGGCACCGCATTGCACAAGCTATTTTTATTACAGGAGCGCTATTCTGAAGATATTGATCTTGTGTTGTGTTCGCCAGGAGCATTTGGAGAAATTATGGGGCGCATTAGAGCTAAATTAACACCATGGCTGGGTAAGCCACAGTACAAACAAACAGAAGATCGAATCACATTCTACTTTAAGTACACTTCTGAGTTACCGCCAGTGATACCAATGAAACTTAAAGTTGAAATAAATATGCGTGAACACTTCTCAGTATTTGACTATGAAATGAAACAATTTGGTATTGATTCAATTTGGTTCTCTGGACAAGCTTCTGTTAAAACTTTTTCTCTGGAAGAATTGCTTGCTACTAAGCTAAGAGCACTCTATCAGCGTAAGAAAGGACGCGACCTATTTGATCAATGGACCGCCCATTCTAAAATAGCAGTGGATTGCCAAAAGGTAATCGAAGCGTTCAAAACTTATATGGAGAAAATGGGTTTATCGGTTTCACGCGCTCAATTTGAACGAAATTTGGCTTTAAAATTGAAAGATCCTATGTTCAGCCGAGATATTCAACCACTTATTATTCAACCCGATCTTTATGATGCAGAAGTTGCAGCTGAGTTAGTAAATAAAAGATTGCTTTCTTTGCTATAATTCTTTCCACTATGATTTAACATCTGAGTCAAAAGACATAGGAAACTTGTATATGCAGCACATTAAAAAAGCATCCAGCAAAAAGGCTAAAGATGCTACTACTAAAATTTCGATTAAGAAAACTGTCTCTCGACACAAGACGCCATGGGAAATTGCATCCAAACTTATGGCCAAAGTGCCCGAAGAAGCTTGGGATAATGTTCCTGTTGATTTATCCATAAATGTAGATCATTATTTGTATAAGACACCTAAACTAAACCAACCGTAGAAATGCTAACCTGAAGACTGCTTCTTTAAAAATAAGACACACGGTATTTCAGTTTGTGACTGAGTCAGTGCTATGTTATATTTTTCTAGGAAATGAATCAGTTGGTTGCCTTTGCTCGGGCATACAGTTATTATATAAACAGCGCCTAAAAGAAAAAGTATTTCATTCGGTTACAACAATGACAATAATGTGTTTGATAACGAAACGATTTAGCAGCCCAGGACTATTAGTTCTGGGGTAGAGATCATTATTAGCGCACTAAATCCGTGTTTCTAGATTAATGGTTACCCTCAGAAGTTATGGTTCTGGGGGTTTTTTATATTCAGATTTAAATATAACCAAAAATTTAGGAGCACCTATGAAATATTCTAAACTAACGCCGGACGCGCTGGAGCGCGCCCTTAATTTACGCGATCTAGCTGATCCAACGCAAGGTACTCACGCCATGCAACAAATTATAGAAGTTATTCACGAAGCTCTTGCCGAACACTGGCAATGCAAGCGACTGCTGTATCGCGCCAATCCTATTGTATCTATTCAGGATAATTACGATAGATTAGGCTATCCTGCAGATGGAGCAGCGAGAGATGCACGGTATACACGATATGTCACCACTACCATGATGCTTCGTTCACACGCATCAGCAATGATACCAGGATTGCTTCGAACTCTTGCTATCGATCCTCCTGATGATGTACTACTTATCTGTCCTGGACTTGTATATCGCAGAGACACTATAGATAGGCTTCATTCTGGGGAACCACATCACTTAGATCTCTGGAGAGTAACAAATCGCAAAATTGTAACGGAGGATCTGGTTAATATGATTTCCACCGTTGTGAAAGCATCCTTGCCTGGATATGAGCATAGAACTATAGCCGCAAAACATCCATATACTACTGACGGACTACAAATTGACGTATACGATGGCAACCAATGGATTGAAATTGGAGAGTGTGGGCTAGCCTCATCCTATGTTCTTCATTCTGCGGGTCTAAAAAACGCTACTGGCTTAGCTATGGGATTAGGGCTTGACCGAATTCTTATGATTCGCAAAGGCATTAACGACATAAGATTGCTTAGGTCACAAGATCCGCGAGTTTATCAGCAAATGCTGGATTTAAATCGATATACAGCAGTGTCAAATCAACCAGCAATTAACCGAGATTTATCGGTTGCAATAGAAGATGATATGACAGCAGAGGAACTGGGTGATCAAGTTCGCCAAGCCATCCCAGACCACTCGATCAAATTGGAAAGCATAGAGATTCTATCTGAAACACCCTACGACCAACTGCCTCCTGTAGCGCATGCCCGCATGGGTATGCAGAAAGGTCAAAAAAATGTGCTGCTGCGTCTGGTAATTCGCGATCCTATAACCACATTGACCAATACGGAGGCCAATCACATCCGCAACCTCGTCTATAGAACATTACACAAAGGCGAGCGAATGGAGTGGTCTGAATCCTAAATCGAAACTGCAGCAGTTATTACGTAATTTCAATCTCAACAAGATCACCGTCGTTGAGATTAAAAGCGTCGCGCAATTTAATTGCAGCAGCAATTTCAATAATCGTTTTGAGATGATGACCGTATCCCTGTTCGTTTGCATCTGTTCGTAATATGAAAGCTGGCTGACCAAAAATGTTACAAGGAACAATATTGACAGAGACATTGCCTCCGTATTCTTCTTTCTCTAATCTAAGTGGGTTCGCGGGCAACTCATAAGGTTGATTCAAACTTACGTTCAAAGTGCCAGGAAATAATTTTGTTCCTGTTTTTTGATGATACTGGTTTTGGAGCTTGTCCATCCAATATGAGAAATTACCAATGCCACTGGTAACTTTACCTTTAAGAAGTCTCAATTTAGTCCCCTTATGATCTAGATTTAGTCTTAAAAAAACTACTGTTTGTGCGCCCCCATTATCTCTTTTTTAAAGGCACAATCTTTTTCCTTTCTTTTCTAGCCTCATTAAACCAGGCTTTGTGTACCAATTGTTTAGCAGCCAACACTGCCTTATTGCTTGTTCTAGCATAAACCGCAAGTGTGATAATCGCAATCGTTTCTTTCTGCCACTCTGGAACGTTAGCCATTGAATCATGTTTAGCCGTATGCAAATCATCTTCAGTAACCAGAATTATTTCGTTCGGCTGTCGGTTAAAATATACAGTAATGCCATCGGAAGTAAACTCTAACGCATCTATAATCTCGCCAAGAGCAATCATGATTTAATAACTTGTCTCTGTGTTTTAATCAGTCCTCAGTCAGACTCAGCATATTGTGCCCAGAAACTGCTTTTGCGGCGATGATTATACTTGATACCACTAAAATAATCGTTATGAGAAATAAACTTTTCCCAGCTTACCACTTTTGGCGCAATATCATTGAGCTTTTTAAATAGTCAACACCGTGGTGATAAGCTTTTGATTGCGCTCGGCTTAGAATTGAATCCAGCAAGGACCGGTAAATTATGCTAGCTATTAATAGCTGGTTATTATTCTCAAAAATCTTTGCCAATGACAGAAGGTCACTGTATGTATTGTCATTGAGCTTATCAGAACGCTCCAATATATAACATTCAGCATCCTTCAGTCTTCCGCTATCAACAAGAAACCTGGCATCTGAATAACTTAGGTGTTTATCTGCGTGTATAATTGCTGTTTCTTCATCAATAACGGTGGTTGCCTCGTTTTCGCCTATTACTGATAGTAATCTATTCAAGCTGTCCTTGCTGCGGTAATCGCGAAACATGCGCCAAGCAGTCTCAGCCATTTCTTTCTGATTATTGAGTTTACTGTGTATGGCGAAAAGTAAACAATCACAATTATTGACATAATGAGACTCCACACGATTAATGCTCTCAAGCCATGATAAAGCTCTTTTGCATCACCGGACTCCAAGCATACCTGTGCTATTTCCAAAACAGCCGCAGTAGGCAGTTTACTTTCAATGGCCAGCCAACATTTTTCAAGCAATATAGGATCTTTAAGCTGTTTGGCAAGGGATTGAATGGTGATAATAAATCGTCTATCGCTTAAATCTTCTTTGTTTTGTTTATCAGCTAATTGCCATAGACAATCAATCAATGAACGAATAGTTTTTTCAGGCAGAAAATCCGTTGCTTTCTTGAATAATGAGTCTCGTAACCCATAATCATCTTTCTCATACAGTCTAAGTATAATATCCTTTATCCAGTCTTTGTCTTCGCACTGAGCCGCATAGTAAGCAAACAAATCTCTTGCATGCCATGAAAAGATATCGCTAATGGTGCCGCCAGAATCGTCACAATTTTCAACCATCGCAACATCATTTTCATAAAATGTCACCATGAGTTCAACACCTGTGCGTGGATCTACCTCTGCTGCCTTTATATCATCCAAAAGTGATTCGAGCCTAATACGATAAGCTCGTGCTTCTTTCCATTCAATAAATTCTTTTCTGCGTTTTAGAGTAGACAATTTATTCTGAAAACGTATAATATTTTGTTCTCTGGTGGCAATGAGCCTTTCAACCATATCATCAGCGTCATCATGACGTTGAGCTAATTCTAATAAGCCTTCTGCTAGTATTTCTGGGCGCAGCTTGACTAACAGCTCACGCCTTTTGTCTGGTATTTGAATCTGATTCCCATTCATCATATCGTCCTAAACCACCAATGAACATAACCGGGATAAATCATAATTGCTCCTTCAATATATATTGTTAAACCTCAAAGAATAAATGATAAAAATTGATTCATTTGATAGATTATCCTGGATGGGTCGAGAACAGATTTTCATGATCTTAACTATTGACGATATATAATAAGCATTATCAATTAGCTGCACCACACTGTTTCAGGTAATATCGAATGGTTGAAAACGAGAAATTTAAGTGGGTATTTAGGTCACGCTTTCGCCGCCATGCTTTTGGCTGGAAGTCTCAGCCCGCAATTCAACGAATTAAAGAAGCTATAGCTGAGATAAAAAAAGTAGCCCGCAAAGATCCTACCCTGGCAGGTGAAGGCGCTGTAGTTTTTTTTGAGCGCCTTTCTCCAGCTATAGAACACGTTGATAGTTCTTCTGGTTACATAGGCAATACTGTAAATTGGTCAATTGAACAACTTGCACCAATAATTTCTGCTGCTCCAATAGATGATAAAACACGACATAAATGGCTTGAGCGACTCTGGGAAGCCTATATAAACGATGGAATACCATATTTAGATTATTTGCCTGAATACTGGGGAGATTTTTGTTCTTCAAAAGAAATAGCTTCAAAATGGGCAGATGATCTTATGGATACTGTAAAGCTTTCTTTTCATCCTGAAAAGAGGGGGTATTTCAAAGGCACCACTGTTTGTTTCAGTGCTCTATTAAAGGCCCAGCGCTACCAAGAACTATTGGATCTACTCACATTAGATAGGCTCAAATTTTGGCATTATCAACAATTTGCTGTAAAAACTTTGGCAGCATTAGGAAAAATAGATGAAGCTATTGCACATGCAGAAATTTGCCGACAGACACTCAATACTAGTAGTGTTGCTGTATCAAGATTATGTGAGGAAATTCTACTTGCTGGCAGTCGTATAGAAGAGGCCTATTTGCATTATGCAATCGAAGCAAATCTAAGTAACTCTAATCTATCTACATTTCGTGCTATTGCAAAAAAATATCCCCAAAAAGAACCAGCCGAAATTCTAAATGATCTTGTGGAAAGCACACCAGGACAAGAAGGGAAGTGGTTCGCTACAGCAAAAGAGTTGAAATTATTTGAGATAGCCATTCAATTAGCAAATATTACACCATGCGATCCTCGTACCTTAACTCGGGCTGCTCGTGATTATGTTGATTCAAATCCTGCTTTTGCTATGGCGGCAGGACAATGCGCTTTGCATTGGCTTGTAGAAGGCTATGGTTATGAAATTACATCTATTGATGTCTTAGATGCTTATACATATACAATGCATGCAGGGCAAAAAATTGGACAAGCGAGCGCAGTACAAGCCAATTTACGTAATATTTTGCTATCCAAATTAAATGAGAATAACTTTGTTACTAAAATACTTAGTCCATATCTTGTTACGTCGCAAACGCAATTTGCAGAGTTAAAAGTATAGAGCCAATATTCTTATAGAGCCGAATTACCTTGCTGGTGTGGAATTATCAGTCTAAATGAGTATTATTTAATAAGAAAACATGCTATAATTTCTTATTGTATAGAAGGCGGTTTTTTATGAATTCAGCTAAAATAATTCGGCAACAAGTAAAACGATTCCCGGTGGGCAAACCATTTACCCCATATGAATTTTTGCACCTTGGTAGTCGTTCAACTATAGACAGGCAATTATTCCAATTAAATAAAGCTGGCCGCATAATGCGTGTTGCCCGCGGTGTATATGTGCGCCCAAAAGAAAATAAATTTGTCGGCAAAGTGCCGCCTGGCGCTTTTGAAATAGCTCGAATTAAAGCCGGACCTGCTGGAGTAAAAATTGCTCCGAATGGTGCCGAAGCAGCTTTGTTATTTGGACTAACTACTCAAATGCCTGTTCGTCCTGTGTATTACACAACCGGACTACCAAAACAATTTCGTTTTGGTCAACAATATATAACTCTAAAGCCGGTCAGTTCAAGAAGACTTGCTATGGCTGGTACAAAGACTGGTCTGGCTATATCAGCATTATGGTATCTTGGTCAAAAAGAAGTTACACCTGAGATAATTGGCAAAGTAAAAAAACAGTTATCATCAGAAGAATACGAACAACTAAAACATTCGCAGGCTCTGATGCCTGGTTGGCTGGGATCAGCAATTAATAATTTTGAACATAAGGAGCATCATGCCAGCTAGCTTCTTGTCCCTTAAAGCGGAAGAACGCAGAGATATTCTACGAGCGGCGGCGTCAAATCTTCCATTCTCAGCGGAAGTGCTGGAAAAGGATATATGGGTTTGTTGGGCTTTGGAAAAAGTATTCGCCAATCCTAAGCGACTGAATATGGCATTCAAGGGCGGCACATCACTGTCAAAGGTATTCAATGTAATTGAGAGATTTTCGGAAGATCTGGACATCACCATAGATTACCGAAACTTTCGGGAAGAATTAAGCGGCACACCTACCCGTAGCTCCCTCGACAAATTAACTGATCAACTGCGAACATTTCTCAAAGACTATACGCATGGCACAGTACTACCTTATCTTAAAGAACAAGGACAGTTAGAGTTTGGCTCAAGTACACTATCTTTTGAGTTAAGCGACAATGGTGAAGTTTTAAAAATTTCATATGATTCAATTATAGGACCAACAAACTCTTATATAAAAAAGTCTGTCATTCTGGAATTTGGAGGCAGAAATATTACCGAGCCAAATGAGGAGCACACGGTTGCACCATATTTAGCGTCAGCTAATATCTCACAATTGGCATTACCGGCAGCATCAATAAAAGTGCTATCTCCACAAAGAACGTTTTGGGAGAAAGCCACGCTGATACATTCAGAATGCAATAGATCAACATTGGAGGGCAGGACTGAACGTATTCTCGGCACTGGTACGATCTAAAAATGCTTTCTGACCACGAAATTGGCAGACAAGCGATGTCCAATTTATCACTACTAAAGAACGTAGTGCAATATAAAAAATGGTTTTACCGGGCTTCGCATTCAGATTATGATGCCTGCCTGGAACATAAGTTTCGCCTGGTGCCAAATGAGGGGTCACAAAAAGCTTTACGTACCGATTACGAGGAAATGCAATCCGTTGGAATGTTTATGGGCAAACCACCCGCTTTTAAAAATATACTTTCTGCTTTGTCTGAGTTAGAAGACAGGTTAAACAAAGGATAATGTCGGCGTTTATTTCTTTTTTAAATGCACGATCTTTTTTCTTTCTTTTCTAGCCTCATTAAACCATGCTTTGTGTACCAATTGTTTAGCAGCCAACACTGCCTTATTGCTTGTTCTAGCATAAACTGCAAGTGTAGTCTTTAAGTCCTTATGATGAAGAGCAGACTGAATAAGAGCTACATTCACATTTTGTGATGCCATGGCTGATGCTAGACTACGTCTAAGATCATGAATAGTAATATCAGTAAGTCCAGTTTGTTTTCTAATTGTTGTCCAAGCACGTTTAAGATCCTCTAAATGACCGGATTCACTTGTTTTGCTTGGAAACACCCACGGACTAGATAAAGTCTTATGCCTGCGTTTAAGAATTTTTATTTCATCAGCACCAAGTGGTACCACTTGAAACGTACCATTTTTTGTCTCTGGTATTGTCCATATTACTGGAGTTGAAACAGAATTTAAACCATCAATTTCATCCCAACGCATTGAAAGTAAATTCGACTTACGTGCGCCAGTCATTAGATCAAGCATAATAAAATCATGCAAATCAATGTGTAACCCATCTTGGAGAGCATTTATTAGTCTCGCCACTTCCGCGCCAGATAAAAAACGGCTTCTCGCTTCTTCTGGAAATAAAGCTATATTAGAAAAAGGATTTTCTCTCTGATGAACTTTAAACTGTTTAGCTTTGTTGAATACTGCCCTTGCCAATTGAACTGCCCTATTAGCTGCATACTCCCCTCTTTGCTTAGCAATTTGTCCATGCAAGTGTTCAGCATCAGCATGAGTAATTGAAGAAGGTTTTCTTTTTGCTAACGGCAATAACCACCTCTCAAAATTATTGATCATGTCAGTCACTGTCTTCTTCTGTTGTTTATTGGCATGACGTTGAATATAAATATTGAAAAGATCACGAAAAGTCATTTCATTTTTGCTAGCCAAAAATTCATCAAAAGGATTTTCACCCATACCAAAGGCAGCATTTAATTTACTGGCAGTCGCTCTAGCTTGTTCAATGCTCATATCAGGAAAATAGCCTAAGAATTTTTGTCGCTTACTACCATCAATACTTTTTCTATAAACAAAACTTTTTGTTCCACCCCTAGCCGCCTGGATGTACAAGCATCTAGTTTGTGGATCTCGGTAATAAATTTGTTGTTTATCCGCTGGGCAAGCCAGTTTTTCGATAATATTTTTTGTAAAAGCAGTTGCTTTTTTATTATCTTGCGTTTTTGCCATCTCAAATCCCTACCCTGTCCCTACCCTTTTTAGGTTAATTTTCAATACTGACAACATGGCGCCATTAATTTCATTATAGCCCAAGACCCCGATTATATGTGGGCTTGATAATATTGGTTAATTTAGGATAAAATACTGTCTCTGTGACTTCGAACCAAGAGGTCGTGGGTTCAAATCCTACTGGGCGTATCAATTCAAAGCTGGATACAGAGCGGTTTTCGATAAAATGACCGCTTTTTTGTTTTTTGAAAACTACAACCCGGTGACAAATTGGTGACAAAAAGTAGATTCAACTAAAGCGATTGTGGGAAAAACCAAGAAAAGATAGATATGAAAAAGCTGATCCTGCAAATTTATCCGTTATTTTTTTGTGTGTATGTAACTAGTTTCATATTCAATTTGTTCTCGAAATTTTTTCACTTCAGGATTTTCTATACCTTTCGTCTTTTCTTCTAATTCTAAGAGACGCTTATTGATGCTAACTCTTTCGATATTTTTATGTTGAGCCACAAAGCATAATCTTAGCTTTTCAAAATCCAAACACAGAAGATCTGTATCCTCATTTGGATGCCGATCTCTTATTGCGATAGCTTCGCGATACCATTTTTCCGCGTTTTCATATTGCTTGCGATTGAAATAGTGTCGTCCCAATAGATCACATCGTGTTGCCACTAGCGAGCTACTGGTACCACAGGCAGCTCTAGCTTTTTCATACACCATTCTTAGGAGCTCTTCTCGATTTCTAGAACCGGAAGGACGGGTATTCCCTGTAATATTGTCAGCATACCCCTCTTCCCAATCGCGATGGTACTTGAAGGCACTTTTTGGATTGTCTCTGTCCCAATCGGAATAGATTTTAAGCCCAACATTGTGATAATTAAAGTACGGCATCGTAACTTTATAGAATGGCTCTGCTAAGTGAAATTGTTTTTGCAAATCATACGTGAGCGCCAAATTAATCAAGTCTTCTACCGCATCCCGCGGGGATGTTCCTAGATATTCGCTACTACCATACCATAGCTTCCCCGTGCGATTTCGTATAATTTCAAAGGAACTTAGAACAGCGGTATTTGAAGGCACAGTCGTGGAGAGCCTGAAATTATGATCTTGTATATTCCCGATTGCTATTCTCATCAATGCTTGTCCATAGGTAAGCCTAGCCTTATCATATTGACCATCCAGAAAATATGCGTCAGCTAGTCTACTTATAGCTCGGAGAAGCGCTCTGTATTCAGTCAACTCAAAACTCTTGTTATTCTCTTTGCGATGTCTTTCCCAAAATTCAACATCGTATGGCTGACCGCCAGGAGGTAGAGCCAGCTCTTGCATTTTAGGATCATCTGCTAACTTTTGCATTTCGTTGAACAACCCCAGTAGCTGAACTTGGCAGCTACGAAAATCGCCACGGCTATATGCACTTTCTGCCATTGACAATTTGGGTTGTATGATAGACCTGTATGCTTTTGATTGACCGGTCTCAATTATAGAAAACTCGGCCTGCGAGCCAGCAGCCACTAGCACTAGATATGAACATACGGCTAGAACAGATAAACTAAGTTTGTTCAATTTACTATAATAATGAAGCTTCATACTTTCTCAAATTATGGGTACGAGAGGGCCAGAACAGACAGACTTCCAGTATATCTGTTATCGTGCCGAATGAATAATTATAGCTCTCCTGCAATCACTTTTTGTTTTTTGCAAATTCGCCAGCCACTAAAAAGCCACCAAAACATGCGTAGCGATTTTCGCTGGCAGGTTGGGGGAAACTGCTGGCGTGATAAGATCGGAATCTATGAGCGTTCCGTCGTTTCCGCTGGTGCGCCTTTTATCCTGCCCCGCCCCGAACCACTATCGCTCTTTTCATCAGTTCTGTGCAGTTAGTTCGGCGTCGCAAGCAGCATTAGCTGCACGGCGGTGGCGAACTCATTATCGGTCGGACAATTTAGTTAAATTGCCGGTCCAAAATGAGCCATGTAGTCCACTCGTCTAACAACTAGTCTGCCGATACAGCTTATGCACCAAACCGCTGAAAAAGTGCACAATGCTATTACCACCAGTTGGCAAACTCAACATCCTCGTGAACTCGGTGCGCGACCACTGCTCTTATAGCGTGTTAATGTCATTTTAATAGGGATATCCCCTCCCCCCCAAAGTTTTTTATCAACTACTTTCCAACTACACTCGCCTAATTTTTTGATCCATCTGCTACATAACCGAATGCCTGCGCCCTGAGCTTATCCTTCTTGGCCAACTCTGCTTGCCCCATTTGTTCATAAAGCGCACTTCGCTCGTGATAAGCTTTGGCATATTTTGAATCAAGACTTATGGCTTGGTTAAAGTCATTCAGTGCATTCTGAAATTGGCCCAGCTGTTTGTAAGAACAGCCACGGTTCTTATAAGCCTTCGCAAATTTGGAATCAAGACTTATAGCTTTGCTGAGATCATCCAAAGCCTTCTGACCTTGTCCCATCCGCACATAACACCAGCCACGGTTATTGTAAGTAATCGCTTCATTTGGAGAAAGATTTATCTCTTTGGTGAAGTCACTTAGCGCTCTCTGGTATTGCCCTAGTTTAAAATAGCCGTTTCCACGGAGATCAAAGGCATATCCGTTTTTAGGATCAAGGCCGATTGCTATGTTACAATCGTCGATCTCTTTTTGATACTGTCCCATGTCTTCATAGAATTTTCCACGGTTGCTATACACCATTGCCAGCGTAGGATCGAGGCTAATAGCTTTATTGCAGTCATCAATGGCTTTTTGGTATTGTCCTAAACCATCATAGGCCAACCCCCGGTTGCTATAAGCCTTCGCAAATTGTGGATCCAGCCTGATGGCTTCATTGCAATCATCAATGGCTTTCTGGTGCTCATTCAAGCTATTATATGCAATCGAGCGGTTGCTATAAGCAGTAGCATCTTTTGGATCCAGGTAAATCGATCTTGTGAAATCTTGAACTGCCTGTGTATATTGCTTCAGATCGTTTTCGACGGTTCCCCGAGTCAAATAGGCTTCTTTACTTTTGGAATCCAGTCTCAAAGCTGCATTGCAATCATCCAAAGCCTTTTGATAATCGCCTAAGAATCTGTATGTCATGGCACGCAAGGAGTGGGCAAACGAATAAGCAGGATTGAGTGTAATAGCTTTATTGCAATCTTCCAGTGCCGCTTGAGTTTTCTTTAGATGAAGATATGTATTTCCACGATTAGCGTAAGCTAAAGGAAGTTGCGGTTGGATTGCAATGAGTTGGTTGCTTATTTCCAGTGCTTTTTCTGGTTGCTTGAGTTTTATATTATAGACGTCGCAGAGCCACACATACGCACAAGGAAAGTTCGGCTCTAACTTTATAGCTTGCTTAAAATCTTCAATCGCCTCTTGGTTTTTTTCAAGCGCCATTAAAGCCTTGGCTCGCAATCTATATCCCTGAGCCGAGCTAGGCTGAAGTTTAATATCTTGCGTTGCATCATCAATAGCTTTTTGATATTGCCCCAAGCCTGTTTGTGAAAAGGAGCGGATCATATACGCTTGAACATTCTGTGGTAACAGCTTAATGGCTTGATTGCAGGCTTCAATTGAATTCTCAAATTTCATTTGTTCTGCCAAGGCAGCTGCATACTGGACATAAGCTTCAGTATCACGGGGATTGAGTTTAATGGCTTGCTGGCTATCACTAATTACTTTCTCCGGCTGTCCAAGCCAGTTGTATGCACACGCTCTTCCTGCAAAAGCGGCAGAATTCTCTGAATTTAGCTTGATCGCTTGGCTGTAATCTGCCACTGCCATATGATAGTTTCTGAGTTTTAGATATGCCTCTGCTCGGCTGAGATATTGGCTGCTTTTCTTAGGATGCTTTTGAAACTCAGATGTAAGACTATCAATCGACTTTTGCATCTCTTGTTGAGATGCATTTGATTTTTGATCCGGGATAAAGAACAACAAGTTTTTAGCACCACACCGGCACTTAGGAAGCGCGGGAACTGCCAAGGATGGATGTGGGGTTAGTGGCATAATAGGCACTTGCGCATAAATAAGAATAGTTTGAGAAAATAAGACAGTAATTAAAGTAATGCAGACAGCAAGCATTTTATACTGGTCTTTCATGGGTTTCAGCAGCTCCTTTGGTGCATTTACATTGCATCTACTTATACGTTTATACCACCTAGGGGCATGCCACCATTGTTAAAAAACATTGTCAAGTCGGACATCGGAGCTGTGTCCTATTTATGGTAAATGGCGGATTATTATCAGTCAAAGTTAATTTCGAACAATCTGGCAATAAGATTTAATTTTCCGTCCCCTATTTTCAAGCAGCCTTGGTTGGATAAAAATCGTGTGGAGCAGAGAAGAAGAAAATAGAAGACCGAATCTTGGCGGAGAGAGTATAATTTTCCCGACTGCCCGCGGCGCCTAGGACGCATTAAAATCAACTAGAAAGCACAAAAGATTTGCAGAGCCAATTTAGTGTTCAACAATAGAAAAGAGAATGAGGAAAAAAATTATGAGCGAAACAAAAATTATAGTTATAAAAAATGGACCTTTGCTTGTGCAAGGCAACGTTAATATAACTGGTAATAACGGACAACCAATTCCAGTCAATGGTCCAAAGTGCGCCCTTTGTCGCTGTGGAGCGTCAGAAAATAAACCGTTTTGTGACGGTGCACACAACAAGATCGGCTTCCAGGCTGCTGGTGCAGCTGCCCCTGGGAGCAATGAGTAGGAGTAAGTAAGCAATAACTCTCATAGGTGAAGGAGAACGATATGCAAAAGCGTCGTCTAGGAAATAATGGTCCGCAAGTTTCAGCCTTAGGTCTGGGTTGTATGGGAATGTCGCAATGGTACGGTACTAGGGATGATGTAGAATCTACTGCCACTATCCATAGAGCCTTAGAATTAGGACTAAATTTTATAGATACTGCTGACATGTATGGTCCTTATATAAATGAAGAATTGATTGGTAATGCACTAAAAGGAAAGCGCGATAAAGTTGTTATCGCTACTAAATTTGGTTTTGTTGGCTCAATTAAAGATTTAACAAAGGTTGAAGTCGATGGTAAACCAGAGCATGTTTATTCTGCTTGTGAGGGCAGCTTAAAGCGGCTTCAAGTTGAAACCATAGATGTTTATTATTTGCACCGCGTTGATCCAAATACCCCTATTGAAGAAACAGTAGGAGCAATGGCTAATCTAGTTAAGCAGGGCAAAGTTCGTTATATTGGTCTATGTGAAGTCAACTCTCAGACTTTACGTAAAGCGCATAAAATTCATCCAATAAGTGCTGTGCAAAGCGAATATTCTCTTTGGACTCGCGACCCAGAAGTTGATATTTTTAAAACTTGTCGTGAGTTAGGAATTGCTTTTGTACCTTTTTCTCCTTTAGGCAGAGGCTTTTTAACCGGTCAAATGAAACAAGCCAGTGAATTGTCAGAAAATGACAACAGACGTAATTTTCCTCGCTTTCAGGAAGAGAATTTTAAAAAAAACATGCTCATAGTTGAACGTCTAAAAGATATGGCTAGTCAAAAAAAATGTACGGCGGCACAATTGGCATTGGCTTGGGTGCTTGCACAAGGCCAAGACATTATTCCGATACCAGGAACAAAGCGTCGTAAGTATTTAGAAGAAAATATTGCTAGTTTAGATGTTCACTTGGATGAACAAGATTTGCAGCAAATAGAAACAATCATTCCTCGCGATATTATTCACGGAGATCGATACATCGAAGATATGGCGAAGCTTACAAATCAATGAAAAAATCTGTGTTATAGGTAATTGGATAAGCAAAGGGCTAGCCACTCGTAACTGTGAGATTAGTGCGCCCCCAGCGCAGTGTTGTACTCAGCCAAACTAGTTCGTCAATAAAAACCTTAGCTCTTTTTTCATATACGATCTTGTCTTTAATGAATCCTCTTTCGTCAAATTGATCTTGAACACTTGCAAAGTTCAAGTCAGAAAATGTCACAGCAAGACCAAGTTCGCGAACCATCGGCACCATTGCTTCAATAACTCGAGTACCGCCCCACGGACCGGCTGAAACACCGACAAGCCCCACCGCTTTATGAATATACTCTTTCAACAAGACATCTAGAATGCTTTTGAGAATTCCAGGATAGCCGTGGTTGTATTCGGGTGCGATAATGACGAGGCCATCGGCATTGTTTACGGCATCAACCCAACTTGGAAATAAATATTTTATCTCCGACCCATAATCATCCTTCGGAAGATGAAAGTCATGGGCATCAAACAAAACAGTCTCCAGATCATCTCGTTTTTGCATCGTCTGCAACATCCATTTTGCAACATATTGGCTTTGACACCCTTTGCGATTAGTTCCAAGAAGAATTGGAATTCTCAGTTTTTCCATATAGCAGAGACCTCCGATTAGAATTTGGGGCAAAGTCAGTTAAATTCTACCAAACACCAACCAACAGTCCCTGACTTTCGCGTACACTTTATAGGTCAGTGGAACTGTCCCGTGCAAAAATTGCTCTCATGCTTGTGACCTAAACTATTCAAGTTCTATGACATCAATTTCACAAGTGCTATTGATAACATAAAGACTCAATGAAAAATCGGTGAAGCTGGATAAGACAAGAATGGAAGACTGGCAAATTCGAGCGGCATTGGATGTCCACTGGGCTGCGTCCGACGCAAATGATTTCGAGCTGGAACATCAAATCTATCAAGAAGATGCTGTGCTTGAATATCCACAGTCAGGCGAGCGCATCCGCGGGCGGCGCAATATTCAGGCTTCTCGCTCAGCACAGCCTAGCAAAAAACGCTTCAAAGTGCGGCGCATCCTCGGTGCTGCGGAGCTTTGGATCACTGAATTAGTCATTACTTACGATGGACAACCGTCCCACACCATAAGCATTATGGAGTTCAAAGATGGGAAAGTAGTTCGGGAAACCCAATACTTTGCCGATCAGTTCGATCCGGGTCCTTCGCGCGCTCAATGGGTCGAACTGATGCAATGAAATGCAAATGCCAATCGAGCATCTGATTTAATCGAGAAACCGCCCGATTTGGAGCGGCTTTGCTATACTACCTTTTCTGATAAACCAAAGAATTCGCCCACACAAATCCGCGAAGACCCAAAATATGATTAGAAATATCCGCATATTATACATTCATAACTTCCTTGTAGACTTCCGATTTCAGGACGCGTTTCGGCCTATTTATTTTGCCCAGATCACCGGTTCATACACGCTGGCCATGACGGTGTTTTCCATACAATGGATAACTTCTGCCCTTGTTGATATTCCCACTGGCGTGTTGTCAGATAAAATGGGACGAAAATTTACGATTGTTTTGGCCTCGATTTGTTCAACGATAGGCATTTCTATGTGGGCTTTTTCCGCGCACAGTGCCGGATTGTTTCTGGGCAGCATATTTTTCGGTCTTAGCGAGTGCCTGTTTAATGGCAACAATAATGCGCTCCTGTATGAGAGTTTAAAATCAAGCGGGCAGGAAGGCCGCTTTCATCATTATCAGGGCCGCACAAGCAGCATGTTCCAGCTGGCGCTCGGCATCTCGGCCATTTGTGCAAGCTTCCTAACGGGCCACGGACTTCGCTTGCTTTTTATACTGGGGATTATTCCGCAGGCACTTTCCATTATCGCTGCCCTGTTTTTCGAAGAACCGCGTGTGCATATGGCGGCGCCGCAAAAAAGCCTCCAGCTTTTAAAGGAAGCATGCATTAAAATATACAATAACACTCATCTGCTGCTTCTGGTAATTGCCCAGGCCATCGGCCGCGCGGATGAAGCGAAATTTCAGTTTCAGATTATCTTCATCAATACTCTCTGGCCGACATGGGCTCTTGGGGTATACAAGGCCATGACCAACGGCCTGGCCTTTTTCGGCTTCTGGTTCTCTGGCCACATTGTTGACCGTTTCAAGGAAACGTATGTACTCGCAGTCCAGCAGGCTTATTGGTTGCTATCGCAAACCATTGGGCTTATCCTAGCCAACGTTATGTCGCCGCTTCTGTTCATGAGCGGTTCAATTATATTCGGACCCGGGATCGTGGCGCGCGATCACCTTCTGCAAAAGAATTTACCGATGAGCAGCGAGCGACAATGGGTTCGGTCGCTTCGCTTGCCGGAAGCATTGTCTATGCCATTGCCGCTTTTTGCATTGGCATTATTGCCGACTATTTTTGGCCCTATCGCCGGGGTTGGATTTGGAGTTGTATTAACCGCAAGTGCCCTGCCCATTTATATCTGGCTATTCCGGAAGGACTTTTAGAGTGCAGACGAGCTTTCATTATTTCATCTATAGCAGCTTCGTATTCTGCATTTGGTTTGTTTAGAACTGAAGCAGCTTTGCATTCCATTTTACCGATGAAGTATTGCTAGTTACTTGCATATTGAAACTTTCTTCTTGAATGCACAAATGCAGGCAGTCAATGCCCTCGACAACCTTTACTATTTTCCTGATGGCAACTTGAAAATAGGACTTCAGCATAGAAAGTAATTTTTTTAAAAACTAAAAAGTTTACCAAAATCGCATGAATAGAGTGCATCAGCTGATAGAAATTCTTTGAACATTAAATTTCAGCTGTTTGACTGTTATTTGTTTTACTGAATCAGCTACCATGTAGGAGCAAGCAAACTGTAACTGGTGATCAAATTATGAGGAATGATCAAACCATGACGAGTAATCAAACCACGGCTAACGATAGAGCTGCCAGGCTTATTAATATTCCGGTATTTTTTATGACCGATCGAAATATGGAACAGCCAAGTAAAAATGGTGGTGTCAAATTTGGTATCCATCGTAAATATTTGGGAAAGTGTGAACACGAAGTTTACATGGGTGCTGCAGTCTGTGCAATTAACAACAGTAGGCACAAAAAGCTAGGAGAAACTCTTCAAGATATTGGCTGGACCAAATCAGCCAGTAGCAAGGAAAAGGTAGAGAGTGTAAGCTTGTCAGCCGGTGCAAGCTATCAGGAAATCGGTCAAGGATTTTTTGATAGGATATACAAAGATGCTGCACTAACGCCCGAACACGCAGTCTGGATTTTCGTTCCAGGTTATTATAGTACTTTTGAATCTGGAGTTAGAAGCGCAGCCAGATTATCTTATTTTGCTGAACGGCCGGTAATTTTATACTCTTGGCCTTCGAGAGGCGAAGTCGTAGCTTATCCTGCTGATGAAGCAAGTATTGAATGGAGTCAATATCATTTCAATGATTTCTTAGACAAGTTAGCCGAATTCGGTACTAGAGAAAATCCGTTGCAAGCACATATAGTGTCTCATAGTATGGGAAATAGGCTTGTTCTTAGAGCAACACCGAAAATAATAGAAAATAACGCAATTAAAGAACTAAATCTTGTTTGCCCAGATGACGATGATGGCGTGATGAGACATTATGCTGATCAATACGGAGAATGCAATAGTAAATTATTGGTCAGGCTATATTTGTCTAATAAAGATAAATTGCTCATACTATCGCAAGCTATTCATGGTGGCTACATACGTTTTGGGCAAAATTCATCGCCCTTGTCTAATTTTTTCTCTGCACAGAATATACCTGACCCAGTAAATGAAACTGTTAGTGAAAACAAGGCAGTAGACAATATATTTAAATGTTCTTCTGATTTACCGAAGCTTGACACGGTGCAAACAATTATCTTTTCTGATATCGATATTAGTGTGCCCGGGCATAAAATTCCAGCAGAACTCATTACCGATCTCTCTCATTGTAGAAAACTTCGTCCAGGACTAAAATTTATTGTTGAGAAAGTCCATAAGGGCAGTGCGGGCAAGAAGCATATTACCTCGTATCATCAGAATGAAATTGAGGATGACAATGACGAAAAGGGTACCGTACTTGAAGTATTCGATACATCTTGGTCATCTAGAATGCCAATTATCGGCACAATTAAAAAAGAAGACCACATTGGAACAGTCTGTTGCATAAAGATTGGACCATAGGTTAGTTGACCATCTTTGTGCGGTTTCTTCCCTTGTTGCGGTATGCTTCGCGTCAGTTCGAATCTTACTGGACGTAATGTAGGGAAAACCCTATACAAAAGTCTACCCAAAGTGTTTAGAATCGAAGAGTTATTCATTCTTGCAACAAGGAGAATCCCATGAAAATGCAATGGAAAGTCCTCCACGCCATGTTAGCGATTTTGTGCGGCTTGCTCGCTATTGCAGGTTGTACCTATGCCAAAAATAATAGCTATCCTAAAGCATATGTCAATTTTAGTGATTTTAAGAACTTAGTTGCTGACGTTGAGAGCCATCGAGCAAACCGTTTGGTCGATCTTGATACTTTCTTGTTAATGAGTAAGGAACCTGGCACTATAGTTCTGGATAGTCGCTCTGATTTTCGCTTTGAGCGTGTTCATTTGAGGGGGGCAAAACATTTGAGTTTCACAGATTTTACTCAATCTAATCTTGCGAAGCTTATCCCAAGCTTTGAGACCAAAGTTCTCATATACTGCAACAACAATTTCAAAGGCAACCAGATAGATTTTGCCAGCAAAATAGCTGCGCCGATGGCTAGTAACACCGATGCTAATTTATTAGCTAGTCAATTTGCACCTCAGCAAAGGCCGCTCATGATGGCGTTAAACGTTCCGACATATATCAACCTTTACGGATATGGTTATCACAATGTCTATGAATTAGATGAGCTGGTCAATGTTGCCGATCCTCGAATAAGTTTTGAAGGAACGCTTTTTGCAAAAAGCATAACATGCACGCCCAGCGTATCTTTACCAGCTTTCGGAACCTTCGGAAAAGAAGATAAAATACTGAAAATCATTAATTTTCCGACTTCGAACTAGGAGCTTGTAGGTTCAAATCATACTGGACGCAGTCTGTCTTATTTTTCAATCCCAAAAATGCTTCTGCCGCCGTACCGGGATGAAGCTTCGTTTTCATGGTCTATAATTTCTTCAACAGTCGGACCTTTGATAATCTGCTGTTCCAGTTTCCGCGCTTGCTCATCCAGCCTCTTGATGGCATCGAGTTCTTCGTTTCGGCCAAGATTTGCTTTCTGAACCGCCGATTTTAAAACCCGTATTGTTTCATCATAAACTTTAATAGGGACCGGAAATGGATGGCGGTCTTTCCCACCATGGGCTAATGAAAAACGCGCTGGATCAGAAAACCTGTAAGGAGCGCCATGAATAATTTCTGCCACCATTGCCAGTGCTTGTACTGTTCTTGCACCAATACCGGGCGTCAAAAGAAGCTCTGAAAAATCTTCAGGACCACAATTAATAGCAGCGGCTATATTACCATGCAAACGCCGCAATGAGATATCTTCAGATCTAACATGGTGATGCGCTGACATGTTAAGATGAGGCAATGAAAGTTGTTTAGGTCCCGCAATATTTGATTTTTGAACAGGATTTTCTAACTTTGATAATTCTCCTATGATGCGATTAGGACTGAGTGTTTTTAAAAGATCTATCTGTTTAGATCGTGATCTTTGCGCACGTAGATCGGTAAGATTAATGATTTCGCCCTGAGAAGGTCCTTCTATAGCTGCATGAGGTGCATCAATAAAGCTACTCAGTCCTTCCGATAGCCAATGATATCGGCGCGCCTGTTTATTGGTACCGTTCATGCCCTGCTGAATGACAGTCCATTTTGCATCATCAGTAACAATGAAGCCATGTAGATAAAGATCAAATCCATCTTGAACAGCAGCACTGTCTACCTTTGCAACCAGCCTGCTTGATTGCGCAAGACTTTGACCATCAAAACCAACCCTATCTCCAATTGATATAAGTTCATGCGGTGTTTGGCGTGAATATTTGCCGCGCCCGCCGCATATGTGAACACCCAGCTCGTTCGACATCGGTGTTAAACCACGTTTTAGAGCACCAATAACACTGGTAGTAATGCCCGAAGAATGCCAATCCATGCCCATAACAGCGCCAAAAGATTGAAACCAGAACGGATGAGCTAAACGCCTTAGAAACTCATCACGCCCATAATGGTGGATAATGGCCTCACTCATAACAGCGCCCAATTTGGTCATACGATTCGCTAGCCACGATGGCACATGACCATAATGCAAAGGTAAATTAGCGGTGCCTGTTCTCTGAGTCATAACTTGTTGATTATTGCTGGTGATTATAGACCCGCTACGCGTGATCTCATATTAATGTATTGACTTGGTGCCAGTATTACCTGATACACGTAAAGTAAGTGTCCGTATATAATTTACCACCAAAAGCTCCCACCGCGCTAACGAACAGTTGATTAACTGTAATAACTGCCAAAAATGTGCTTGTCCGATGAAGTACAATTTAGGCGGCATTGACACATAAATATAACAACGAACATCCAAAATAAACAGAAACTCTTGTAGGAATATAAAGTGCAAAACTCTCTCCAAATGTTTTCCGTGCTTGCAAAAGGAATTTCGATACTATTATTAGGAGCAGTTTTAGTCATTTTTGTGGGTTTGCTGGGGCTGTTTGTTTTGGCAGGATTAGTGACTCCTAAAAAACTTCCAGAGAAGGCAAAAGAATCATTTTTATCGCACAAAGCTACGTTCGAAGAATTACGACAAATGATATCCAGCGAGCCTGTTGCTTATTGTATTGCTGACGATGAAGGACAGCTGACAATCGGACCGTATTTTTATGATGGACACCATTGGAGACTTACTGGCGATAGAGCCAATAAGACTTTCTCAATAGAACAAGTATGTTCGCTGATGACTATATCTAAAGAACGTTTCGGCCAATATCGCAAGCTTCTAAAAGAGATAGGGTTTGCGTCTATTCACAAGAACCTCATTAGCGATAGTGATTCACCATATGCAAATGAGCTTCAATCTTCAAATAGTACTATTTCAGATAAAGCTTATTTGCATAAACTCATTCATGCAAAGCCAAACCAGTTGTTCATAAGTTTTCGCTTTTCTCCACGGTCACTGCCAAGCTATATCGACTACATCCCTAATAACCGCGCAAGACCCGTTCGGTATGCGTCTAACGAACAACATTTTGAGCAACTAGAAAACCATTGGTTTTTGGAGCCTTAGTTTATCCGCTCCACCGCAAAATTACTCCTTACCCCGCGTCATGATCACAGCAGTTTCATCTCGATACAAAGTATTCCAACCCATTTTTGTTAATTCTTTAGCAATTGGCTTCCCGGGCTGGACAAACGTCCAACCGAAATTATATTTTTGCAACACATTCCGCCATCCATAGCCGCAATTCTCTAAACATATATAGTCATTAAATATTTCGGGATCATATTGAGAAAAGCGTGTATCAATAAAAACATCCGGATTGTCTACATATAGTGTCATCATACTGCCAAACATTGCATTGTTGAATACCCTACCATTGGGTTTATGTGCTTTTATAAATTCAATGGCCTTAAAGGGCGCAACGAAGAACCAAGACGTTTGCGGTATGGTTATTGGTTTATAGATATAGGCAAATGCAGAGCCCATCCAAATAACTACCAATGCAATTGTAAAACATGCAATTTTATTTGCTAAAAACACGGATAGCCGCTCATTGATGTCATTCCATATTGACATTAATCTTGATACCGGGCCAGATCGCACTCTATCGTCCGACTGTCGGCTTATCAATTCGGTATAGGCAGTTAGAATAAATAAATTAGATAAAGTAAGCAGTTTGCAGTGCACAACTGTCATGAATGATCCAAGGATTAGAAAAACAGGTGAAACAACTCCTATCTTTTTAACCTTGAATGCGGAGTAATATAAACACAGCAAAAAATAAACCACTAACAAGCTATCGAAACAAAAGATCGCTGGGTCGTCGATGTTTGACAATCCTATTGGTTGCAACTCTGATACAGAGCTATTGTTAGGATTACCTATTAAGCGAATAACATATGCCCAAATTTTAAATCCCCATGGGTTTAACCCAGTTATAGATAAGGCAAAGAAGGGGAGCAGTACTTGCGAAAAGGGAAACTGCGTTTCATTATCTATACAACGTAATTCTACAAATCGGGACCATAAAAGCATTAATATATAGGCAATTCCAATAGGGAGAAGAAATATATGTGTATTTGTCCAGAGTATTGTTGCAACAAAAATAAATAACAAGAAATATCTGTTTATCGGCCTCAACTTAAACTTACTTGGAATATATAAATAAACGAACACGGCTAAAAATAAGCAGGAGAACATTTGTGGCCGAACATAGAAAGAGAAGGTCGATGCCATACCTAAAACAGATATGATCAAAAGGACGAGTGCTTTATGACAGTGTACTTTTGTGAGCAAAGAATATGGCAAACAAATAAAAATTAAATAGGCAAGAAATGAATTCAAAGCCAACAAACCAAATATAGAAGTCCAATGATAGATCAGATAAAAAACTATTTCCGCCAACCACTGATATTCCACCAAGCTAGTGAATGAGCTTAAAGTTGCAAAGGTTGAAATGTTTGCACAAAAGGGATCTACATTTGGTAAGTTGCCATGTTCAACTATCCAATGTCCCATAGCCAAAAGCCAGCAAGTATCACTGTCATAGAACGCTCTTTCCGCCACCACCCAACCAAAATAAAATAACCATCCCAAAAATAAAACGATAGTGACTTTAGCGACCAATGCACTCACTTTCGCTTCAAGTACTGCTGCTATTTTTAGCTTTGAAAGATTCAGCTCCAGATTCACGATCGCACTAGTCTCAGGGCTGTTTCAGCTAAAATAGCTGTTCCTATATGTAATGGTGACTCATCGATCTCGAAACTTGGACTATGGTGCTGTCGTATTGGTTCAGTGCCAACGCCGAGAAACATAAATGCTCCTGGCGCCTTTTTAGCAAAGAGCGAAAAATCTTCACTACCCATTTGCGGATCCACAGTTATAACATTTGTATTACCAATAAAATCTTTAGCTACTTGTCTCATTATTTCAGCAACATGAGAATCGTTTACCACAGCATCATAGCCAAATTCATATTTGAGCTTATAGTCTCCTCCTAACGGACGTACTGTCTCACAGGCATTTTCTAATTCTACTTTTAATTGCTTGCGTACATCATCATTGAAACTTCGCAGAGTACCTAAGATGCGTACATTTTCGGATATTATATTGCCGCGATCGCTTGAGCTTTTGATTGAACAGATTGAGACAACACTGGGCTCACCTGCTTTTATCTTTCTGGAAATTATTTTGTCTACCGCATTTAAAAATAACCCGGTTAATGAAACTGCATCAACAGTTGTATGAGGATAAGCTCCGTGTCCTCCCTTGCCAGAAATAATAATTTCAAAATTATCGGCATTGGACATTACAGCGCCATCCATAATTGCTACTTTTCCCGCAGGGATTCCTGCAAGAACGTGTTGTCCAATAACGTAATCAATGTCATCCATTACGCCCTCTTCGATCATTCGTTCAGCACCTGATTTTCCTTCTTCGTCACCGCACTCTTCAGAAGGCTGCATTAAAAATCGTATTCGACCAGTAAAATTAGTCTCTTTTAAAATATTTGCTATACCTAAGGCACAGGCTATGTGTGCATCGTGTCCGCACGCATGCATAACGCCATGATTTTTTGATGAGAATGACGAGGAGACTGCTTCTTCTATAGGTAAGGCATCCATGTCTGCACGAATAGCAATGTTCTTGCCCTTCTTGCCAATGTCAGCTATTACACCTGTTTTACCTATTTTCTCTTTTACCAGGTAACCTAAATCACGTAATCGATTCGCAGCAAAGAGTGCTGTTTCTGTCTCTGCGAAACTTAACTCAGGATGTTGGTGTAAATATCTGCGATCCTTGACTATTGAACTTTGAAGAGTTTTCGATGCCTTCAGAATATCCATAATAAACTCTTAGTTCCCTTCACAGCGGTCAATCGACGACTATGCTTTAACCTTGCGGTATTTTAGTCCTTTTAGAATTTTTATGCAAGAGAACGTAAATTCCATCTGACATTTGCTATATACTTCGCCTTTCGTCCAAAGCAAGTTTAGCTTTAGCGTGTGTCTAAAGAGTTTGTTTAGACCGTAGGTTTATAGGTATGAAAAATCAAGCCTCTTCGTATGCGTTTGGTTCGGCGTTTTTATATTCGCTGGCAACGCCTATTTCAAAATTACTTTTAAGAGATACGGATCCCATTATGCTGGCTGGAATACTGTATTTTAGCGCCGGACTGGCACTAAGCTGCATTGCATTTCTGAAGAGCGGGTTAAACAAAAATGCCACCATTGTGCTTGGATTAGATAAAAAAGATTGGGGATGGTTTGCTGGAGTTGTATTAGCTGGTGGCATACTCGCACCATTATGCTTGTTGAAAGCCATGAACATATCTCAAGCATCTTCAGTTTCTCTCTTATTTAATTTAGAAATCATCTTTGCCGTTTTAATCGCTCACCTTGTGTTTAAAGAGCACATAAGCAGGCGGGATGCTGGAGGCTTATTAGCAATCATTCTGGGTGGCATCTGCTTATCCTGGTGCTCACAAACCACTATTTCATTGCCATCATTACTGTTCATGTCTCTTGCCTGTTTATTCTGGGCTATTGACGGCAATTTTACCTGCCAAATGCGAAATTCCGATCCTATTCAAATAGCTAGACTAAGAGGATTGATTGCCGGCTCGATCAATCTTGGTTTGGCATTGCTTTTAGGTAAAGCATTCCCCTCTGATGGCATTCTTGCCAGCGCGGCAGCAACCGGCGCTATCTCCTACGGCATAGGATTGACCCTTTATATAGTTGCCTTACACAAAGTTGGAACAGCTAAAACTACTGCTTTCTTTGCCAGTGAACCTTTCATGGGAGCCCTACTGTCCGTCATCATTTTGCAAGAACCATTCACAGCAAATTTGGTACTAGCTATGGTATTAATGGGATTAGGTGTTGCAATACATTTGACCGAAGCTCGGAAGCATTAGCAGGAAAGTGGCTTTTTAACAGCATAATAATTTATTTCAATCTGCGTTGACTGGAGTTTCTTTTTATTTGTCAAGCACTCTAAAGTTGGCCATTATAAATGAGTACAATATATACTTTTCTTGCCCAATGAAATTCTAGTAAATCGCATAAAGGACAGACTTATTGAACCATCAGTACATACCCTTTATCTTCTACAACTGTTAGCTGCAGGCATTTCTCATTTGAAAGCCAGCAAGCGTTACAAAAGGATTTTCACGTAAGAGCAATGCCAAGAGATCAACGTTTACTATTACTCTATCTTGTTTTATATTTGGTGCTTGTCGGACAAGCATTTACCTCGGAGGCTTTAGCCATCTCAAGCGATCCCTCAGACTCCCCAATATTAGCCAACGGTAAAAGCGGCACAGCATTGCTAGACAGCTTGATGGCAAATCTAAGCTCGCTTGGCACCTACAAGTATGAGGGGATCCAAGAAGCTCAAAATGGCGGGAAAATATTGAAAGCATCGGGAACCTTTTACTACAAACCCATCGATTTAATGCGCGTTGAAGTCAAACAGTTTGGCAGTAAAAGCGGCAGCGTCCTTGTTAGGGATGCTGAAGGAAAAATCAAAGCCAAGGGCGGACCACCAATGCTGGGAATAAAGATGTCGCTCACACCAAATTCAAGACTCTTGCAAATGCCTAACGGCTTTAGCGCCTTCGACTGCAATTTGTCTGCACTGTACGAACGCCTCGAAAAGGAAATTTCCTCAGGTTACAAACTGGTATGGGCAGAACAACCGGTTCAGTTAGAAAATGTTGAGCGACCAGCAATCGTGATCGAGTCACAAGCGGCAAGCGATTCAGGTACCAAAGTTGTCGATCGAATTTTCTTTGATCCAATCCTAAAGGTGCCTGTGCAATGGGACCAGTTTGAGAACGGAAAATTTCATGCTAGATCGAAATTCCAAAACTATCAGACGAACCTGAAGTTGGATGATTCAGTGTTCACTTTATAGCCACATTGGGAGAGTTTGATGGAATCGAGACAATATGACACCAAACAAAACAGCATTAAGTTGATCACAAAAGTAAAGTTTGAATTGTTTGCCGTGGTAATGTCAGCGTCAGTTGCAGCAACACAACCGTTAGCGATCGCATCAGACAATGCTTCAATTGCATCCACCGAACAACCAAGTGTCTCTAGTCCTGCTGAAGTATCAGAAGAGAATGCTAAGGCAAGCAGCGACTTACCCTTGGACAACATGCAAGATATCGCATACGTTCTGCAAAGGATTCGTCAGCAAGCAATAAACATTTATGTTGAATGCACAAGAAAACCGGTCAAACGTTACGATCTGGACATTGCTTCCCTCTCCAAGATGCCCACAGCTCCACTTGAGAACCCAAGCGTATATTTGCCCCTGCGCAAAGCTTGGCTCGTGTTCTTTGTTGGAACTATGGAACCACTTGTGCAAATCTTGAACGAACACCTCAAACATATCGACGAAAGAACCAAACAAAGTCGCCTACCTAGCCAATGCCTTCCTCAGTGGTGCCAAATCGTAGCTGAGTGGAAAAATAGCATTAAAGAACTAAATGCAGAACTCACGATATGCGCAGATTTGGTGAATGATTCGGAGCCTTGCAATATAAAAGTTGCAAAATCAGCAAGGTCAATCAATTGCCAAGTAAATCAACTTGACAGCATTCTGCACCGGGCCAGCAAATTTCTACATAATAATCTGCCAAAATCATAAGTTGCTTATGAACATAGACATGACAAGGCCACCTGTCACGTTGTACGCATTATGATTTAACGCGCCCTGAGCAAAAGTCATAGTGGTGGGCTGCGATTTTGACTTAGCCAGGCCAAGAAGATACTCTACGACAAGTACAACTTCCGTTTGGGGGACACATTAATGATGACTCTTACCGCCACCAAGAATTTCAGCGATACGTTGAAAGCCATATTAGATGGTCCAGCACTGCAATTAATTAAATCATTAATCATAACTCCCGGTCCCAATTCAGTAAGTTTCTCGTTTCAGACTCGTTTTCCTTCTTCTGCAATTATTGAAATTTTTAAATACAATACCGGTAACCACACCAACGACATAACACCACAAAATTTAGTTACAAGCAACCAACTTCAGCTAGCGGGAGTAGCACGAAACAAAAATCATAATGTTCGAGTACCACAGCCAGCTGATTGGGTACCACCAACTTATCCGGGCTTTGATAATCCCTTACTTGCCCCGCTAAATCAGGATACCCATTATTGGTTTAGAATTACTGCCGATTCACCATATTCCAGTGTTGCACCAGCAGTTACATTTGGTCAGTTTTGGACAGCTAAACGTGACGTCGCTGTGACAATCGAAGAATTGATTGTATATCGCTATGGTTCAACTGACATTGGTAATGACGTTGATAATGCCATAAATAGTGTTGGTAGTATATTTGGTGCCAGCCCGCCAAACCAAGATTTTCATTTGAATCTTAATCTAGGCATTTACGACCAAGTACGCGGATTGGTGGACAGCACCAATAAGTTATTCACATCAGCTAATAATAATGACGATATAGAATTGCCTTTTCCTAACGTAGTTCTTCAATGCCCAGGAGCGCATGATTTTATATGGATGTTTACTCATGGAGTAGGAAATCATGGTGCCTGGGATGTAGCACCTTTCGCTGGCCCCTATGATTTTCCGGCCGCTCCCAACAATCCTCAACATGGAGATTATTCTGGACCTTGGGCAGAAGCATCAACAATGAGCTCGCGCTTACCGGACACCGCATCAGAATTACGTAATCCGATGACCATTATTCTTGATTCTGGCAATTGGGGTACACACTATGAAGTAATAGCATGGATTAACACTACACTAACTGCTCCGCGTCATGCACCGGTAATTTTTGCAAATCCACGCCAACACCTAACTGCCAGTTTAGCCGAAGTAGCTATTGAAAGACTGCAAGGTGCAAAGAAGAAGAAACTAAGGCCAGATGGGGAAGGAGCCATTGCATTAGGAAATCCAAATAAAGTGCACCTTCTAGTGCCAGGTGCAGGGCGCACAATCTGGTCTCAAACTAGAGACCTAACCACCAAGAAATCACAGGCCAATAATTCATGGAATAAATTAGCTGAAGGTATTACCGCACCAATAACTGTAGTTGAAGGTGATAACGATTCTATGGATTTAGTGGGATGTGGGATCAATGGGAATGTTTGGCATGCACAATGGGATGGTAGCGCCAGTCCAATCAAATGGCATGATTCTGGCCATACAATGAACGAAGAAATTACTCTTATCCGCAACGGAAAGATAGTAGATATCTTTTTATTGAACGATGAAGGTGAAGTAATGCATGCTCATCTTTCCGGTGAAACTAAAACTCCAACCTGGAAATCATTAGGAGGCAAAATTTGCTCAGAATTAACCGCAGTGGCACTGCCCACCGGTGAAATTTCTCTTTTCGGACTAGGAAAAGAAGGAAATGTTTGGCACAATATATTATCCTCTAATGGTAAGTCTAATTGGCAATCTCTTGGCAGTTCTGCCAACGTTCAATTATCTCTATTGACTGATGGTAAGGATCATATTGTGTTGTTCGCGATAAATAAAGAACGAAATCTTAGTAAGAAAGCATGGAACGGTAAAGCCTGGAGCCCGAGTGGAGATGAATGGAAAGTATTAGGAAATCTTGATTCACTCTTCGGTCCAGAAAAATAACCTTATTTTGATGGCGACTATGAGAAACAACCACAGTAATAAAAAAGAGTTGTTATCAACGCAACATAAAGAAGTACTCCAAGTTTTAAAAACGCGTTTTGAAAAAAACTTGAACCGTCACAAAGGTCTCGAGTGGGCTGAAGTACAAGCAAAGCTAGAATCTCACATAGAAAAACTTTGGTCACTCAATGAAATGGAAAGAACTGGTGGTGAACCGGATGTTATTGATCATGATAAAAAGACGGGCGAATACATCTTTTATGATTGTTCAGCGGAGAGCCCGAAAGGCCGCAGAAGTATCTGTTACGATCGCGGAGCGCTCGAGGCAAGGAAAGAGTTTAAACCAGAAAATAATGCTATTGATATGGCAGCAGACATGGGCATTGAGCTTTTAACGGAAGAACAATATCGAAACTTGCAAAAATTTGGAAATTTCGATACCAAAACATCCAGTTGGATAAAAACACCTCCTGATATTAGAAAGCTGGGCGGTGCTGTTTTCGCTGATCGCCGCTATAACAATGTCTGGATCTATCATAATGGGGCGTCTTCTTACTATGCTGCTAGAGCATTCCGCGGCTCGCTAAAGGTATAAATTTGCTAATAAGCATGTCACGAAAACCACGCCTCCTCCTCATTAGACGGGAAGTGCTTGCTCAAGAGCTATAGGCACAACCAATCCGCTAGTATAATAGCGCAGGACACTACAAGTAAATAAAGCTTGGCAAGTATGAATAAACAATCTCTCCTAACTATATTCAGCGCAATCGTTTTATCTGCTGTTATTTCTATAATTTGCAGCTCTATAATTTGCTCCTCACATAATGCACCGTCAGCCAGCGGCACAGCAAGCAACGATGTTTATGATCGTATTTTAAAATCTGGGAAAATACGTTGTGCTTATGTAACATATTGGCCTGGTTGTATCAAAGATCCAAATACTGGAAAATTGTTAGGCGTCCATGTTGATGCCATGAACGCGATTGGCCGATAAGCTAGGCTTAGACATCCAATGGACTGAAGAAGTAGGCTGGGGATCAATGATAGAAGGACTACAAACAGATAGATATGATGTTGTAGGCTCCGGAGTTTGGGGCAATGCAACTAGAGGCAAGTTCGCCTCTTTTAGTAGTCCTTTCTATTATTCAGGTCCTAATCCATGCTGTCGAATAAACGATAATAGATTCGATAAAAATCTAGATGCAATTAATTCTCCTCAAGTGAGACTAGCAACGATTGACGGAGAGATGTCCGATATCATTGCCAGAGAACAATTTCCTGAGGCGAAACGTATTTCTCTGCCTGAAATGGCAAACATATCGCAAGCATTTTTGCAGGTTGCAGATAATAAGGCTGACATTTTCTTTGAAGATCCAGCTTCGGAATATGAATATGAAAAGAATAATCATGGCAAGCTAAAAGTCATTGATAGAGATAAACCATTAAGAGTGTTTGGCGTTTCACTGATGTTTAAAAAAGGGCAAACGAAATTGCAAGGCATGTTTGATAAAGCAGTTGATGAGCTTGTATTTAGCGGTGAAATGAATCGTATATTGACTAAGTACGAGCCAAGACCAGGACAGTTTTTTTATCGCCGAGCAGAACCCTACAAAATAAATTAATGCCAGGGAGGTATCAATCCCTCGCTTTTGCAAGTTCCTTAATTACAACGTCCATAATTTTTTCTATTCGTACGTAACCAGCAACCTTTCGCTCGTTATGATTTTCCACTACAGGAAGAAGTTTGAAGCCGTGTTCACGCATAGTATCAACCGCTGTAAGTACCGAATCGTTTAAAGTTATAACTATCGGTTCTTCAACCATGATATCGCCCACGGTGACTTTTTTGGTGTACCCATCTGCCAGTGCGGTTGCAACATCAACCACCCGAAACAAAGCGGTCCGAGTGACTAAACCTACTAAAGATTTTTTCTCATCTACTACAGCACAAATATCTAATCGTTCTTCATTGATTAGACTGACCGCATCGGTTATTGAGTCATCTTGCAAAAGAGGCTCAGAACGCAAAGGCTCAATGATAGTCCCAAGAGAAATTTCTTGTAATATTTTTCGTGCATGTCCTAAATTCCTCCAAACATTTGTTCGTCGTCGAATTGTTTGCCCAACAGCATCTTTCAAAGGACGCAAAGACCCTGAAATTTCACTAAACACATTGCTTCCCACGGCTACCACTTCTAGCTCTGTTCGTGCTCTTACACTGGCATCCCGCAAATGACCAGGAATAAGCGCGCCTTCACCAAAAAAATCACCGGGGCCCAAAATGGCAAGGATATCTTGATTGCCAGAAGCATCTGCCGGGCCTAATACTTCTACCTCTCCTTTTTCTATACCAAAGAAATCAGTTGCCGCGTCCCCGGCATGAAAAACATAATCCTCGGCAGGAAAATAAAGCCGACTAACTCGCCTTGTACGATCAACTTTTAAGTAAGACAATGTTCTTGGAAATATTATGTCTGTAGCCCATTCCAATCCAACTTTTATTTTTTGAGGGAAGGAAGGCGTCTTTATTAGATAGACCCCGCGCCAGACAAACCAGGCTAAGAAGCCCGATATTCGAAAACCTAACATTTCTGCTACAGCATTAAACCCACCAATTGAGCATAATGAACCAAGTGTCTTAAAAGAAAATGGTTTGGTTGGTTGATGATTTAACCGAGCAACAATATTTTTTGCTACCTGCACTCCTTGTCTTTCAGCAAACTGAGCGGTAGGCGGGCTAAGGGCATTATCCTCAAGGTTTGTTATGGCAGCACAATCCCCTATAGCCCAAATATTTTTATGCCCTGACAAGTTCATATCTGGCTCAGTAATAAGACGCCCCTTGTTTTTGGGCACATCAAGACGGGCAATAAGAGGATGCGCAGCATTGCCTATGGTGCAAATAATAGTGCGTCCTCTAACCAATGTGCCATCTTTTAACAGCACACCTTCTGCACGAGCACCAGCTGCAGAAGCATTTAGAATAAACTTAATACCTGCCTCTTCCATTTTCTTCCGCGCGAAGTCACCCAATTTAGGGTTAACTTCAGGCAGAATCTGATCTCGAGAGTGGATAACCGTAACTGTAGTATCAGAAGCCTTAAAATTACTATAAAATTCAGCACCTTTTCTTATAAGCTCATTAATTTCTCCTGCTACTTCGATGCCACTAAATCCTCCGCCCACCACCACAAAGGACAAGCATTCTCGCTTATGCTCGATAACATCACATACCTCAGCCTTTTCTAATTGCTCCATTATGTGTGTTTGTATGGCAAGTGCATCACTTATTGTTTTCAAGCCAAGAGCGTATTCATCCATTCCAGCTACAAGTCCGAGATTAGCAACACTGCCGCAAGCAATCACTAAATGATCAAAAATCATTGTTTTGCGTTTGCCATTGTAGGCTTCATACTCAATATAATTATTGTCTAGCTCTATATTTAAAACGTCTTCAGTACGAAAATGAATGTCTTTAAGTAATTGTCTGAGCGGTGCTCCAACATGCTTAGGTTGCAAAGTACCACTTGCAACTTCAGCCAATAGTGGATGAAACACCATATGATTTTCGCGATTGAAAACCACCACATCAAGTTCATCGACCGGCAATAGTTTTCTTAAAGTACGAGCACATTTTACACCTGCAAAGCCTGCACCCAGAATTACTACCCGTTTTCTAGAGTTGGTCAATCGCCAGAATCCTTTGCGCGAAATTTTATTTACTTTACCACTATACAATACCCAGAATAACGACAATAGATCTCGTAAACAATAGAGCAATACGCACTTGAAATATATAACTTACATCTGTAACATTCAATTATCGTTTTTGAGATCAAAATTACAGGCACGCGTCATTTTGTGATCGAAGTTTGGTCTGCGCAAATTTAGGCGGCAGGCTGCCATTAATTTCACTTTGCTTAATCAATTGCTCGGTCGCGAGCTAAAAGCTAGCATTATGTTGGCGGCCATTCCAGCAGCAGAAGAAATGGAAATAGACGTCTCAGACGCTGAGCACCAAGTATTGTCTATGCCTCCCGAAATTCGCGCGGCAGATGCACGTGTTAAACAAGCCAATTTAGAAAAGAAAACTGTGCTAGCCGGCTATATTCCCAACATTAGTATTGGTGTAGTTTATATAGCTCTTCCTGGCTTCAATAACTCTATAATATCCAAGAACATATTAGCACCAGGCTTATTCATAAACTGGAATGCCTGAGATTGGGGGCAGAAAGGCCATGCTAGCAGACATGAAGCAACGAAAGGAACAAGATGCCACCAATCGGGCACTTATTGAAATAGGATCATCAATGAAACAACAAATTGGCCTGTTAGCAATCAGCGATGGCTTCGTTCTCATTGCATTATGCGCAGCTTTCTGCTTATTAATCTTGAGCTTATTGGTCTATGCCCCACCTCTTGTGCTACCGCAAAAGAGGGCGCCTAAAACGAATGATTACGTCTGGCTATTACTATGCCCCCTAGCAAATGCCGCCACTTGAATTTTTGATATCATACATATATTCAAATAAGAACGAGCAATCCTTAATTTAAATAATTAGACACTTATATATGGCTGAACTAAATCGCGCAAACCAGAATGAAGATAATATTGAATCTAATCAATCTGAAAAACAAAAAGTTCCATCCGACCCACCAGAGCTAAAAAACGGCGACATTTTTAAGTTAGGCGCGGCCAAGCTAGACGCGTCTGAAAAACATATTCCTCTGGCAGCAATGCTTTTGGCTCAATTGGCGTCCACTAAAGATCCATCAGTCAAAGACGATAGTGTTGCCAAACTACCATCGCCTTCTGCAAAAATCAAACTTAATCCCATGCATATGGACAGCTTGCTAAAAAATCTAGGCAGCCAGGATCCGCAAACTAAAGAGACGTCCTTAGAGGCTTTAAATACTTTACTAGATAAAAGCCTCAACAGCAGCAGTACCCAATTAACTACAGCAATAATAGAAAATCTGGGTAGCGCAGCATACGAATCAAGAGAAGGGGCTCTTCGCTCTAGCTGAAGCGCTTACAAGAGAGCCTACCGAAATGATTATTCAACTTATGAATGCAATAGACGAATCATTCTCCACCGTCGATGGAAAATCAGTGCCCGCCAAAAAAGACGCTGAGGTTATGAAAAGACTAAATGATAAGTTGCTACCTTACATATCATCCATACAACCTTTAGCACCGGCTCTTGATGACACAACTGACTTTGCTAAACTAGCCAGTATCAAAAATCTTAAAATGATTATGGATTTTAAAAACTTGAGCGAAGAGGGCAGGCAAAAACAAATTGAAATGTTGCATGCCCTACAAAAATTCAAATCCATCAACGATCTCATTTCAAAAACCACACTTGACTCAGAAAAGATTGCGCAGTCTCTAGCGGAATTGAAAGATTTTAAAACATTTCAAGATAAAATTTCTGCTTTAGAAAAAACATTTAAGGGTCGTCTAAAACCGGACACAACCGATTTAAAGTCTTCTTTGAAAATATTAAAGACCATTACTTTGCCCTCGCCTCTCAAAGAAATTGACCTTAGCTATTCTGCTATCACTGACGAGGAACTGAAAGAACTAAAAGGATTCACCCAACTTAGAAAACTAAATCTTAGTAATACCCAAATTACTGATTCAGGCTTAGAGCACATAAAAGGTTTGCACAAACTTTCTGAACTTAACCTTGACAGCACTTTAATTACAAATAACGGACTAGGTAAATTGGCGAAATTTACGCAGTTAAAAAATCTCAACCTGGAAAATACCAGCATAGGAGATACGGGGCTGGAACAACTCAAAGATCTAAGCTTACTTTCAGAACTATATATTGGCACTAATCGAGCAGTCACAGATGCCACAATGAAGATAGTGGCACAATTTGCCGGTCTAACAAAGCTTTGTCTTCACGATACCAGTATTAGCGATAATGGAATAAAAAACCTAAAAGAGTTGAGCGCGCTAGTTAATCTCGATCTAAGTAGTAATAAAATTACTGGTTCCGGACTCAAAGAACTACAATCACATTCTGCACTAAAACACCTTAACCTCAGCGGTGCTTCTATAGATGAGGGTGGTTTTGAAGAATTGCAAAAACTGAAAAATTTATCGGAGCTAAACCTTAGTAGTGTTAAAGTCGACGATGTAGCACTCAATAAGTTGAGCGCTCTTAAGCAATTGACTAAGTTGAATGTGGAATACACACAAATAACAGATGCAGGACTTCAAAAATTAAGAAACGACTTAAGCACACTGAAAGAAATAGACTTTATAGGCACACAAGCTGCAGTAACTATTTACCCGCCACCCTAAGTAGCATTATCGACAGATGCTGATTGCATTACTTCTAGCCTGAGCGTCCGGTAAGGTACATCTGTCTCATCAAGTTTAAGGTAAACTGACTCCTTATGAATTTGAAAAGTTTAGACAATCCGCAGCCTCTGCTTGACGCAGTATAAAATAACAGCGCCGGTCAACCAGAAAGCGAGAAATGGGTTTATTTTTTTCCGCGGAAGTGAAGGTAACTATTTAGGGACGGGAAGGGGCATGAGGCGTAATTGATGAACAGAGAAGGCTTTGCTATCGTTGCTTGGCTGCTGGCTATGTTAGCTTACTTTATGCTCCAACAAAGAGCGCATGCTGAGTATAAAGACATGCGTGCAATTGAAGCTGCTGTAATTGCTAGTCACCGTCCTAGAGTCGTGTTCTTTTATGCTAACTGGTGCGGCGCGTGTCATAGTTATGGTCCCAAGTTAAAGAAGGCAGTTGCTACCTACGGCAATTACTTTGATTTTGAAGCTCTCAATGTGGATGCTCCAGGTAATAGAAAGCCGTTGCAGGAGCTACATACCAACTCCGTTCCTGTAACTTGTTTTTTTGACAGCGTAGGAACGCCTGTCTATGAATGTTCAGGCTGTTTAGATGAGCCAGGAATAAACCGTGTTCTCAGGGGCATCTATGTTGATTGCAAGGCGGCAGATTATGATAACAGCGGATGGTCATATGCACAGCATGGACAATACCAGAAAGCAATAGTTGACCTTACTAAAGCCATCAGTTTTAAATCCGATTTTGACAAGGCCTATAAGAACCGCGGGTGGTCATACGCACAATTGGGAGAATACACAAAAGCACTCGACGATTTAAATAAAGCTATCGCCATTAATCCTAAATATGCAAAGGCCTATTACGGCCGCGGTGAGGTATTTGAAAAGTTGGGAAAAGCTGATCTAGCCGAAAAGGATAAAACAAAGGCAAAGGAGCTCGGGTATGTTGCTACCAAGGCGAAATGATATGGTCGATATAGAGCATGATTTATTTAATCTAAATCATTTGCTCGGGGGACCCACGAGATTCTTCATCATCGAGTTCATAGCGTACATAGGTTCGCGCTTACCTGCTTGATTATAGTCCTCAGCAGCACCCGTAGTATCACCAAGTTTTTCACGTGCATCGCCGCGACATTGATAAGCATGTGCGTCTTCAGGGTTATACTTTAAAGCCTGAGTGAAATCTTCAATAGCGCCTTTGTAGTCTCCAAGACTGCTGCGATCTTGACCGCGACCGTAATAAGCAAAAGCCGAATGGGGCTCTAATTTCAGCCACTGATTATAATCATTTATGGTGCCTTTTTCTAATGCCTTGCCTGTTACTTGATGGTATTTGTTCTGAGCTGCCATTATTTTTTTTGACAACTTAATATCGTCATTCATGCTCTTCAGATCACCGAGCTCACCATGTGCCCGCATGCGAATCACACATGCCTGCAATTGTTCAGGATCCAGTTGCAATGCCTTATTGCAATTAAGTATGGCTCCTTGGTAATCATGCTGATCATAAAGAGCTTGGGCTTTTTTCACACATTCTGCTGCTGATTTTCGTTCAGATTTCGACACCCTTAAATTCTCGGGCATGGGCTTATCTTTATCACTTGCCAGGACAGGCTTATAATTTCGATTGTAATGATCGTAAAGTTTATCCGGGCTGAGCTCAAGCCTGGGTTCGCCCAAATGGTTAGTGCTTATAAACATTTTCATTACTTGGTCGTAGTCTTGAGCTGCGTTTTTATCTGCTAGTCCCTCACGTGCCAAGCCTCGATAAAAGTAAGACAGCACATCTTCAGAATCAATTTTGAGCACACGAGTAAAATCATCAATAGCATTCTTATACTCTTTACAGAAGCATAAAGCAACACCACGATTGAAATAAATTGACGGGTTATTTGGATTCAGTTTATCTGCGCGATTATAGTCACTGATGGCAGCCTTATAATTCCCCAGTTTTCCTTGTGTATAAGCTCGTCCAGCATAAGCAGCAGCATAATTTGGATCACTTTTAAGTGCCTTATCATAACTTTCTAAAGCCAATTTATACTCGCCAGAGCTGTATTGTAGCTGACCCTTAGTACAGCGATAATTGGCATCATCTAATGTGGATTTCGGTAAACTCCATTTAGTAGCCCTGGCTTTATAGCCAGTAAGATCTAACTTTGGGGAACTGGGCTTTTGGCTAAGCCTCTTTAGATCGTCTGCGTCTCTTTTCACATGGTCCGCTATTATTCTTACCAATTGACATTGCGGTGGTAGCACTCGTGAAAGAATCGCGTAAAAGCGCTTATCTGTTGCTGCCTTAGTATTTGCGTCTTCAAGCCGATCTTTCTCCATTTTCTTCTGAGTCTCGTGCAATTGTCCTAACTTAAGAAAAACCAGCGGTGAAGATAACTCAGACCTCGCTTTCTTGTACTCATCGCTGTGACGCGCTGTATCAGCATGATCTTCTTCAGTGTGATAGATCATATCGAAAATAAGATCCGCATCGTCCATAGTGGTCAGGTGTTGATTAGAGTTGGCCAGCTTTTCCAGTTCTAAGAGGGCTTTTTCCTGGTATTTACGGGAATCAGCGAAGTTGTGCTTTTTATCTTCGGCTATTGAAGATTTTGCAAACTGCGACCAAAGCGCATCACTCGGTTTTATAGTCAAATCAGAACGATTGGAGTTAATTAGATCGTAGCCACATATAGTCGCGCCCTTTTCCGAGCATGATATATCTTAAACCCGTACACATCTTCCGGTGCTGTCAGCCACATTGCACCAGCCGGAATAGATTTGGTATCAGATGTCTGACCAATTGATACGTTAGACAAGGTAAGAATTGTGCCGGCACTGAGATCTTTATTAGCTCGGGCGAAATATTGAGGCGAATTTAGTGGTTCAGCATAAACATGTGGCACAAAAACAAGTGAACCCATTAACAATGCTAAGCTATAAACTAAACGTTGCATACACAATCCTCTAAATCCAAAGGGCTTACTATGCCCTATTGTTTGCTTTTCGGTACTCTAAGATGGTTATCAAATTTTCGCACACATCGGATCAAGAAGCTTAGATTTCGAGATCGGAATTAAGTACATTGGGAATAAGGGAGCGGAAACGAAAAGGTCATCAATGACAAGAACATTTATAAGCTTAAACTCCTCGCCACCACCTCTAGGACTTCCGAGTCATCAAAAGGCTTAACGATATAATCTATAGCGCCCAGCTTCGCACATTCGGCGATAGTTGGACCTTGCCCGACGGCGCTGATCATAACCACGGCTACCTTGGGATTGATTGCCTTAATTTTTTTTAGCACTGTGACCCCCACCTCGTCACCGCCTGACATGACAATATCCAACAGGATAAGGTCCGGGCTTTCTTTTGTGAATTGCGTAAGAGCTTGTTCCTCTGAACCGGCCTCGAAGAAATTATAGTGTTCTTCATCTTGCTTTTTCTTCTGCTTCTGCTTGCGCTCTAAGATATCGCGTAGCACCATTCGCATCGAGGGAGAGTCATCGACAATCAGGATCTTCTTCACTTGCGTTTTACCTTTTCTTTTTTAGGAGCCTGGGGTTCTAGGCGCTTGTTCGCCGGCTTAAATTGTTTGCTTTTTTGTGGCGGACGGTAAGGAGGGCTATCATTCTCAGATTTTAATAACTGCGTCTTGGTATCGACGCGGGGGCTTCTTGAAATTTCAGTGTATCTTTCCAGGTCTTCTTCTGAAAGAACCTTGGTTAAGTCCAAAAGAAGAATGAGACGATTGTCAATTGTGAGCACGCCTTTGACATAATCCTCGTGAACCCTGGTCACCAGCTCTGGTGCTTTTGTGATTGTGTTTTCCTCCACCCGTAGAACTTCCGTTACCTCATCCACCAGGAGGCCAAAGAGATTCTTATCCTGCTCGGTGAGCACGATATGTTTACTCTCCATCTCTTTTTTCTTGCGCAGGTTAAAACGCTCTTTCAAGTTGATCACGACAGGAACCTCACCTCGGACATTGATAACTCCCACGATAAATTTAGGAGAATTGGGAATGGGTGTCACGGGTCCTGTGGCAATGATCTCTCTTACTTCACTTATTGGTACACCAAATTCCTCATCTTCCAAATGAAACACAATGAGCTGTACAATCTGCTTTTCTTGCTCCTTGGGTATCCACTTGGTATCAGGCATTATCCCCCTTCCTTTAATACGAAGACCGCAGAGGGGTTGGCAATTATTTTAAATTTGCGCAGGGCGGTTTGTAATTGCTCAGCAAGCGTTGATAAATTCTGGGACGAGTCGGCCATCTGCTCCATGGCAATTGTTTGTTGCTGAATCGATGTCGACATTTGTCCAGCACCTCCAGCCGCCTGCTCGGAAGTGGAAGCAATTTCCTCGATTGTCTTAGCAACTAGTTGCGCGCCACCAGCTTGTTCGGTGGTGGCTCCCGATATTTCTTGGGCCTTACCGGTAATCTCCTGAGCAATCGCGCCGATTTGGTCCAAGATGCCGAGCGCCTGGTTGACAATTTCAATAGACTCAGTCACCTGCTGAGTACCAGTGGTCATCCCGTCAACCACTCCTGCGGTGGATTCCACAATGGTATTCACCATCCCTTCAATCTGTACCGCCGCTTTCTTGGTGCCTTCAGCCAATTTCCTGATTTCATCTGCGACAACCGCAAAACCCCGCCCAGCTTCTCCGGCTCGCGCCGCTTCAATGGCAGCGTTCAGTGCCAGGAGGTTGGTTTGGTCAGCGATTCCCTTCGTGGTACCAACTATGATACCAATTTCTTTGGCGCGTTTATCGAGTTCTTTTACAGTCTCAGTATTTCCCTTCACGATATCGTCGATAGACTTAAGACGGGCTGCCGCCTGCTTACCAGACTCTGTGCCCCGTTGAGCAAGTTTGGCAGCTTGCGATGTAACCTCTGCCGCTGCTTTGGCGTTGGTGGCACCTTGTTGAATTGACTTGGAGAGATCCGCCACAACTTTTGTGCTACCCTCGAGTTTTTTAGACTGATCTTTGGCACCAACCGCGATGCCTTGGGTGGTTTTAGCCACCTGTCCCAGAGCAGAATTCACCTGACCTGCTGAACTCGCCAATTGGTTGGAAGCTGAAGAGACCTTACCTGAACTCTCCAGTAGTAGGCGAATCAACGCTCCAATGTCGTCAAATGATTTGTTTAAGGCTTCTGCTAGAGTCTTAATATCCCCTCTTGTCTCAATGCTGACTCGCTGCGAGAGATCTCCTTGAGAGAGGGCAATGGCAAGTCGAATTACCTCTTGAACCGGTGTGACGATTGAGTCAATAAGGGCATTCAAGGTATCTACAATGCTCTTCCAACTGCCAGCCACCCCTTCCACTTTGGCCCGTTCTGTCAATTTACCTTCTTTACCTGCCACCTGCGCAACCCGCGATACCTCACTGGCTAAACGGTTGAGGTCATCCACCATCTTGTTGATAGTTTCTTTCAGCTGGAGGATTTCTCCGGCAACTTCTACAGTGATTTTCTGGGTTAAGTCTCCGGCACTGATGGCTGTTGCAACTTTGGCGATATTTCTTACCTGCCCAGTAAGGTTATTTGCCATAGTGTTGACATTATCTGTCAAATCTTTCCAAGTACCGGCTATTCCTTCTACTCTGGCTTGACCACCGAGTTTCCCTTCGGTACCCACTTCTTTGGCAACCCGGGAGACTTCACCAGAGAAAGTATTTAAGTTATCCACCATCTTATTAATGGTATTTTTCAATGCCAGAACTTCCCCTTTAACATCCACGGTGATTTTTTGTTTCAAGTCTCCGTTAGCCACAGCAGTAGTAACCTGCGCAATGTCTCGCACTTGAGCGGTAAGGTTACTTGCCATAGTATTGACGTTATCAGTCAAATCTTTCCAGACTCCAGCAACTCCTTCCACCTTGGCTTGGCCTCCCAGTTTTCCTTCGGTACCCACTTCTTTGGCAACACGGGAAACTTCACCAGCGAAGGTATTAAGCTGATCCACCATTCGGTTAATTGTCTCTTTTAATTGCAAAACTTCGCCGCGTACGTCAACTGTGATCTTTTGGGTAAGATCTCCTTTGGCAACAGCAGTGGATACCTGGGCAATATTTCTTACCTGACCAGTGAGGTTATTAGCCAAAGTGTTCACATTATCGGTTAGATCCTTCCAGACCCCAGCTACTCCTTCCACTTGAGCTTGCCCACCCAGTTTTCCTTCAGTGCCCACTTCTTTGGCAACCCGGGAAACTTCACCGGCAAAACTGCGCAGCTGATCCACCATGACATTTATGGTGTTCTTAAGTTCTAAAATTTCTCCTTTAACGTCCACGGTGATCTTTTTGGCAAGATCTCCACTTGCCACAGCGGTGGTTACCTCAGCAATATTTCTTACCTGACCGGTGAGGTTATTAGCCAAAGTGTTCACATTATCGGTCAAATCTTTCCAGACCCCGGCTACTCCTTCTACTTTGGCTTGACCACCCAGTTTTCCTTCGGTACCCACTTCTTTGGCAACACGGGAGACTTCACCGGCGAAACTTCGCAGCTGATCCACCATGATATTGATCGTATTCTTAAGTTCTAGAATTTCTCCTTTAACATCCACTGTAATCTTTTTGGCAAGATCTCCAGTTGCTACAGCAGTGGTCACCTCAGCAATATTACGTACCTGACCGGTGAGGTTGTTAGCTAAAGTGTTCACATTATCGGTCAGATCTTTCCAGACTCCTGCCACTCCTTCCACTTTGGCTTGACCACCCAGTTTTCCTTCGGTGCCCACTTCTTTGGCAACCCGGGTGACTTCTCCAGAGAAGGTATTAAGCTGATCCACCATCTGGTTGATTGTCTCTTTAAGCTGTAGAACCTCGCCCCGTACGTCCACCGTAATCTTCTGGGTAAGATCGCCTTTGGCAACAGCTGTAGATACCTGAGCAATATTTCTTACCTGACCGGTGAGGTTATTAGCCAAAGTGTTGACATTATCAGTCAGATCTTTCCAGACTCCAGCTACTCCTTCCACTTTGGCTTGACCACCCAGTTTTCCTTCGGTGCCCACTTCTTTGGCAACCCGGGTGACTTCACCAGAGAAAGTATTTAAGTTATCCACCATCTTGTTGATAGTTTCTTTCAGCTGAAGAATTTCGCCGGCAACTTCTACCGTGATTTTCTGGGTTAAGTCTCCGGCGCTGATGGCTGTAGCGACTTTGGCGATATTACGTACCTGCCCGGTAAGATTATTAGCCATGGCGTTGACATTATCGGTTAAATCTTTCCAGACTCCGGCCACTCCTTCTACCCTGGCTTGGCCTCCCAGTTTTCCTTCGGTGCCCACTTCTTTGGCAACCCGGGTGACTTCACCAGAGAAGGCTATAAGATTATCAACCATTTTATTAATGGTGTTCTTCAAAGCCAGAACTTCCCCTTTGACATCCACAGTGATTTTTTGTTTCAGATCTCCGTTAGCCACAGCAGTAGTTACCTGAGCAATGTCTCGCACTTGGCTGGTGAGATTATTAGCCATGGTGTTAACATTATCTGTCAAGTCTTTCCAAGTACCGGCTACTCCTGGCACCGCAGCCTGACCTCCCAGTCTTCCTTCAGTACCCACCTCGCGAGCGACACGAGTAACCTCAGCTGCAAAGGTATTTAAGTTATCCACCATGCGATTGATTGTTTCTTTAAGTTGCAAGACCTCGCCCCGTACGTCCACCGTAATCTTCTGGGTAAGATCTCCTTTGGCAACAGCAGTGGATACCTGGGCAATATTTCTTACCTGGGTGGTCAGATTATTTGCCATGGTATTGACATTATCAGTGAGTTCTTTCCAGACTCCGCCCAGTCCTTCCACTTTGGCTTGACCACCGAGTTTTCCTTCAGTACCGACTTCTTTGGCAACACGGGTGACTTCACCTGAGAAGGTTGTGAGACTTTCTGTCATTTCGTTGTAAGAGTCCGCGATTTCGCCAAAGATATCTTCTCTTCCCTTCTTTAATCTCCTTGATAAGTCCCCTCTTCTAACAGCCTCCATTGCCTCCAAAAGTTCCCGCAGCTGGCGCTCGATCTTGGTGTCATCGCCACTGCGACCCATAGCATCATCTTCTCTTTCAAAACTACCTGTTTCTTCTAAGTGTTTGTTAAATAAAGCTTTTCTTGGCTGACTTCTGGATGGTCTGTTCATAAAGTAAAGTTCTCCTATTTTGGGCTTCGCCCGTTTTTATGGAAATCAGCTTTAATGCAAACTCAAGCTACTAGTTAGAAAAATCATTCGAAGTCTGATTATTTGAGATAGTTTATAACTTCAATATGTTCATTGTCCACTGCTAATAAACCGAAGCTCCAGCAATTTTTGAAGAGGCTCTTGCCCTCTAACACAGAAGGTTTGTAGTAATATAAATGCCAGCGTCGCTTACGCTCCGAATACCCCATTTGTCACTTCTTGAAAAGGATGTCGATTTGATTGGAATCACTTCCCGGTTTGAGCAGAATACTCACTCAGGCGCTGTGCGTATCGCCTTCGTTCATCATAAAGGTGGAACCGGAAAAACAACCTCTTGTATCAATGTTGCCGGCTGGTTAGCCAAGATGAACAAGAAAGTCCTGGTGGTGGATCTTGATCCCCAAGGAAATGCTGTTGCCGCATTGGGTGTGGACAGAAAAAGGTAGAAGAGTCCCTCTATGAAGTGCTGTTTGGCAAGACAAGTATTGAGGAAGTAATTCTCGAAACTGATGCCGGTATTTGGTTAGTGCCTTCTTCAATTGATTTGCTTGCCGCCGAGAGGCAAATAGCCGATCGGACAAATCATGCTAGTCTTCTGGCAGCAAAATTGAAAAGCATTGAAAAGCAATTTGACTATATTCTCATTGATGTCGGTCCAGGTTCAACACTGCTCATGATCAACGGCATAGTAGCTGCCGGAAATATTATCGTTCCCTTGGATTCAGGAGTCTTCGCCTACGAGACACTGGAAACACTAAAGACACTTGTCCTTGATCTCCAACAAGAACTGGGAATTGAAACAAACGTAATGATGATACTGCTAAGAGATTATTCAACATCGATATTTGACAGGATATTTGACGGAGAACCAACTCAAGAAATAAAGGATCTTGTAAGCGAGTTTCTAATAGCCAACCAAATGCCAACTGTCAAGATTCTCGGTATCCCTTATTCCAAAAAAGTCTATCAGGCACAGATGCTAGGCATGCCCATTTCACATGTGGATCCATTTTCCAAAGTAGGAAAAGCCTACAAGCAGATTGCAGAAGCTGTGCTAAATCATAGTAATGCAGAGATACCCAGTGCAAAATGAATAAGTCGTTTCTTATTTTGGATAAAAGTCACTTCGGCGATGTTGCACTATTGATAGGTTTTATTTGCAGTCTTATTTCGATTTGTTGCTTCATATTCGGAACAGTTGTCGCAGGTGGCATTTTCGGAATGCTCTTTTGGGCAAGTCCTCTCATTTTAATCCCAGGAATTGCGTTTGCACTCGTAGGCTTATCTCAAAAAGAACAAAATAAAACTAAGTCACAATTTGCATTATTTCTATGTATACTTTGGCTTGCGCTTTGGACAATGGGATTTCTTATAGTTTTTTCCTCTTTCGTAGGCATTGGATTATTTCTATGCCTACTTTGGTTTGCGCTTTGGATAATTGTCGGATTTCATTTAAGTCCCGTAAATTGACATGCTCTTTGTCACTATTGTGACATGATAAACGTCGGCCAACATTTACTTCTCGTCCGGTGACTGTTCTTTTGCAAAAGTAATGATGAACTCTGAACCACCATCTGGTCGTGCCTGCACCCAAGCATGTCCACCATGGCGCTTAGCTACTTCGCGCACTATGGCAAGGCCAGCACCGGTACCTTCAATGTCCCGCCCTACTAATCGCTGGAAGAGATTGAAAATTCGGTCTTGATGCTCAGCTGCAATTCCTGGACCTCGATCACGAATTGCAATTCCCAAAGAGCCTTCTGCGTTATAGGATGCTATCTCCACCTCTGGCTTTTCACCTTCACGAGTGTACTTGAGCGCGTTTAAAATCAGGTTGTATATAGCTTGCTCCGCCCACATCTTATCTAAATACAGAACGGGCAATGGGCGTTTTATTTCAATTCTGGCTCCAGTGTCGGCGATCTTTGCCTCAAGTTTTTTTAAAGCTGAGCTGACGAGAGTCTCACAATCTACCAAAGTAGTTGGCACATCCATTTTTTGAGCCCGGGCATGCTCTAGAATGTCGTCTAAGAGTTGTCCCATCCTTTGCGATCCCTTTACTATATGCCCCAAGAAGTCTTGACCTCTCTCGTCCAAGCCCTCGGCATATTGCTTGCTCAGCATTAGGGAAAAATTTGATATTGCACGCAGCGGTTCCTTTAAGTCATGTGAGATTACATGTAAAAGTGTTTCCAGCTCTTTATTCTTGTTGGTGATCTCCAGCTCGGCTCTTTTGCGCTCAATGGAAAAGCGAAGAACCCGAAGCACTAACTGTGCTTCCAGCGGTCCCTTACTCAGGTAATCCTGAGCGCCCATCTGAATGGCTAATGGTCCTAAGGCTTCATCGGAACCGGTCAACACTATGATCGCTGCCTCGGATTTTTGCTCCCGCACCCGCTTCAAGCTCTCAAGCCCATCGCTATCAAGCAAACCCAGATCCAACACAACGATGTCAAAATGCTCTTCGCTCATGAGTCTCAAGGCATTGCTCAGTCGATCGACACAGACCGGCTGATATTTAGGAGCGTCCGCTTCTTCCAGAATGTTTTTCAAAAGGTTTTCATATGCCAGGCTATCCTCAACAATCAAAACCTTAAAATTGCTGGGCTCAATGATTTCCTTTTCCAAAGGATTCTTGGGAATTGCTTCTTCGAGTAGCTTCATAAGCTCGGGAAATTCTTTGACTGCCCCGTTGCCTAAAAGTTTTTGGCAGGCATCTACTCCTTGGGAAAGCCGGGCGCATAGTGCCTTGTCTATTGGGGTCGTACCATCTTTAACGCTCTTAAGAATATTTTCCATGGACTTGGCACATTGCGCACACTCAGGGCGACCCATCATTGCAGTCAGACCGACAAGCGTGTGGGCCTTGCGGTAGGCTTCCTGCAATAGTTGCCGGTCTTCGATCCCCAATTGTGGAGTCTGCTCGAGTACAAGGAGATCCTTTCTCAGCCCAAAGACAAGGCTTTTAGCCTCCTCAAGAAACACCTTCATATTTTTATCATTGGTTCTTGACATTTTTAAGCCGTAACTTTTAAATCTTTTTCGATATCAGCCAATTTTAAAATGACAAAAAGTTTTCCTCTTAGCTTTGGTTGTTTTATAGAAAAAGTTATATCGATTACAACCACTTTTTTAGACACTGGTCGAACCAACTTTCTAAGTTGACTTATTAGTGTATCGAACACCCCTGAAGTGAAAATTGGTGCCCGCACCAAAATGTGCTTACCCAGCATATCAGAAAGTATAGTGGTATATGATCCTGTGACGATATTTCCAATTTCATTTATGGCGGATATCTCGATCTCCGAAAGCTCTTTGTCGGTGCTGGGCTGCTTCCTTAGAAATAACCTACTTAAAATTAAGGCGTCTTCGATTTTTAATACCAACATTGAGGCTCCTTCCAAAGCTCGACCGAGAGGTACCACTGTGGCCACTTTAATTTCTTTATCGTCCATGAGCGGCTGAAACATCTCGACGTTTTTTATCGCTACCTTGAAATAATTGATTGCGCTGGGGGAACCAGTAATCTTCGATAATGCGTTGGAAGCACTTTTGGTGGCAAATGCGTTTATTTTCTCTAACTCTTTAAAATTCATGCCGTTTTATCTTCCCTTTTTCCGATTGTCTCATGCACTATCCGCTATACGCTAGTCATAAAACTTTTCGTGATTGCCAAATTCGCTACATCGAGAATGAGTACCACCTCTCCCGAGCCTATAATACTCGAACCGGCGAAATAATTATTTTGTCGGACGAGCCGATTCAAAGGTTTGATCACGATTTCCTGTGTGCTAAGCAAGGCATCCACTATCAGCCCGAACTTTTCTTCGCCGCGCTTGATCACCACAATGGGTTGGCTCTCCTCGAGCAAGTCGGGTACATTAAGAATTTCGCCTAGTCGCGTAAGCGGAACCTCTTCTCCATCAAGCACAATCGCCTCATACTCTAACATACCCTTGATCTCGTGGCGGCCAATGGTCACCAATCGTTCGATCGCAGCAGCAGGAATGGCGTACTTTCGGCCCCCGACTAGCACAAAGAGAGTCCTGATGATGGCAAGAGTGAGCGGAATCTCGAGTGTGAAGGTCGTCCCCCGCTTAGGCTCAGAGTTTATTTTCACACTGCCCCCTAAAGACTCGATTTTCTTTTTAACAATATCAAGGCCGATTCCTCTGCCTGAGATTTTAGTCACCTTCTTAGTGGTGCTGACACCCTCAAAAATTGATTCGGTCACTTCTGTTTTCGTAGCATCCGGCCGAAGTACGCCACGGGCAAGACCAGCCTTCTTGATCGCTTCTAGATCAAGACCAGCCCCATCATCTTTCACTTCGACGATTGCCAGATCTTTGGTTCTTGACGCCGTCAACTTAATCGTCCCGGCAGGAGGCTTACCCGACCGCTTCCTCTCTTCCGGTGTCTCCAGTCCGTGGTCCAGGGCATTGCGTATAAGGTGGACAAGTGAATCACCAATCTCATCCACCACAGTTCGGTCAAGCTCAATATCACTACCTTCCACTTCTAAATTGACCTGCTTGCCCGTTTGTTTGGACAAATCCCGCACCAGCCGATTGAAAAGATTAAAAACAAATCCGATCGGCACCATCCGAGACTGCATCACATTGAACTGAATTTCAGTGACCAGTCTACCTAAGTTCTCGACTGTCGCGGTGAGTTCGGGATTGTCCAGGATTTCCTTAATCTGTTCCAGGCGCAAGCGCGTAGTCAGCAACTCCTCCGCTAAATTCATTAAGAGATCCAGCCGCTCGACTTTAACTGGTACAATTTGAATTCTCTCAATGCCTTGGGTTGGCTTAGGCTCAGTTGAGCGGAGGCTCTTAGCCTGTTGCCGGCCCACTGTGATGTTTTCCAAGCGCTCGACCAATGCCTTGGTCATGAGCTCCTTATCTCCCTTGGCAAGCGCCTCCAGGCTCGCTCCCAACATATCAAAACCTTGAAACAAAATATCCACTGAATCCCCAAGCACACACTTTTTGTTTTTGACTGCATCAAACACGTCTTCCAGTGCATGTGCCAAGGATTCCATCTCGTCCCAATTTGCAGTACCGGCAATTCCCTTCAGGGTATGTAAACTCAAAAGGCATTGGCTCAAGAATTCCGTGCTCTCCGGATTCTTTTCAAGGGCAAGAAGTGCCTGATTCATCAACTCCAAATGCTGCCTGGATTCAACCAGGAAAACTTCTAGATATTTTTTGATAACTACCATGAACCCTTATAAGTTCCCTAAAATTTGCTCGAGCAATCCAGCCTATCGGCAACACTTAATTAGCCAGATCCGCTTTAATACTGTGCATCCCCCTGAACGTAGCTTTTAAATTTTTTCTGTTGGCCTCTTGGAGATAAAACTTTAGCATAAAACATGGATTTTGCAAAAAGCAAACAGTTCACTCAATCCGCATGTCTAGGAGCTTTCAGAATGTCTAAAAAGAAAAGAAAAATACGGAAAATCATTAATTTTACGATTTTAAACCAAAGATCGTAGGTTCAATCCTACTGAGCATATCATAGCTTATGATCAGGCCGAACTAGATCCAGTTATCTCACTCGATTATCTTGGATCATCGCTTATTGAAAGTCCAAGCTCAGCACGTCGTTTTTTCGATAATCCTTTAATAACCAAAGAATATGAACCCATTATGTGCAATTTTAATTGGCGATCAGATAGGCCTGGTTTTGTATAATGCTGAATCCAACTAAAGCCGCGCGACGCCAGATAAGGCGCAGGGCGCAAACCCTTCTGGTCTTTTAAAATTTCGTAGCCCATAGTACTAACTTTAAAAGTATAAGCTGGTGATCTGTCATGCCGTCCCCCGATAGCAAAAACTTTGCCACCAATTTTCCAAACATGAGAACCACCCCACTGACAGACATAAGTAGTAGATTTAAGAGAGCGACAAAAATCGTTGAATTCTTCGTATGTCATAATTTTGTTTCAGAGCGATCATCTTTCAGGACGCCGAAAAAATATTCAATTAACAACAATCAAATAATAACGTGGCTAACAAAGCTGTTAGCCACGTTATATTGTGCCTGCAATCGATATTTATTTATTGCCGTGTTCTTCAGCATACTCTTTGCTTGCTTCGTTGCAACATGTTTCTGCTTGAGTATGATGGCCCCTCGCAGCTGTATGATGATGAGCAGCTTTTTCATGATTACCAGCTTCCTGCTGTTTAGCTGCTTCTTTATGATGTTTAGAAGCTTGCTCATAATGCTCAGCCGCTTTTTTATGATTTTGGGTTTTAGTTTTATTCATAATATTCTCCTAGTAGATGTAATTACTGTAATACAGAAATACACGACCGCAAGACCATAAATTAATAAGATGTCTCGCTTCCACTGGTTCTGGGGTAAGTAAAAAGAATCATAACACCTGAGCTTTATCCCATTACGGAATTTAAGACAACTGTCACATTGTTCCAAATTGTATTTACCTAACTGCACCGACAATTTACTTGCACTGTATTTAACACCACCAAAGTGGTGGCATAACTATCACCCAATTGGGTATTTTATTTACCTATTCGGGTAGATCTAATACCCACTAATAAATTTAGGCAATATCGCGCTTTAACATGACTAGCCGGTATTCAAGTACCGTTGTTGTGGAATTTGTTCTAATAAAAAGGAGACTGTCGGTTTGCAGTCTCCTTTTACTTTATTTTGGAATTTTAATTAGAGCTTTTGACAATTACCAGCGCATTTTCTGCACTCGTCTGCACAAGCACGCATTGCATTATCATCTTTGAAGGATTCGCAAGACTTTGCACAATTCATACAAGCATCAACACAAAGATTCAAACTTTTACTTGCTTCGTTAGAACCTCGCGCAAGATATTCTTCCGAAGCTTTGCAAGCTGTTATGCAATCTTTCAAAGAAGAGATAATATTATTTTGTGTGTATTGTCCGCCTTTTTTTGTGCAGTAGTTCAAAGCTTTTTCACATTCAGTGATACAAGCTTTACAATTTCCCTTGGCAATCTCTGCTGTAGTCTGAGCATTGACCTTTATCATAAATAAACTAAGAATTAGAGTACAAAGCATTGCGTATATTGTCTTTGAGCCGATTTTCATTAATAACTCCTTTAATGCATAAATCCACTGAAGACAACGATACCCAGTTCAAGAAACTTCGTCAATAAGTAACCCGAATTGACGGCACCTGCCCTATTAACAACACTTTTGTCAAAAAAAACTAAATATAGATTTTTAGTACCTACAATTCTCTATCAGATTGGTGATACAAACTGCCTGTTAATTTATTCTTCCATCTATAAGTTCTAATTGCTCTGGAAACGTCTTGAGAATTGACGAGTCGATCCAAGTTTCACCCCTAGCAACACTCTTGATAGCACTAATCAAAAAACTATAATCCATATCTTTTAAACAGTAGCCTTTGGCTCCTGCAGATAATGAATCTTGTATTTCTTTCTTGCTGGCCGACCCGGTAAGAACTATTATCTTCGCGTTTGCTTGCTTGGAGACGATTGTTTTTACTGCCTCAATACCACTCATTTTAGACAAATGGATATCTATGAGTACAATATCTGGATTGAGAGAGGTATAAAGTTCAATTCCTTCTTCACCGGTGCGCGCTTCAGCAATAACTCTAATGTTTGGATCTTCCTCGATGAAGAACTTAATTCCAATACGGGTAGCCGTATGGTCATCGACAACAAGTACTTGGATCATCTCACACCCGCTATTGATAATTGAATTTAGCTAAGCACTAAGAGTAGCTCTGTACATATAAAGCAATGCTCAAAAGCAGCATAACTTTTCACAATAAAAAAGTTAGTGGAGCATTCAAACTTTGTTTTAAAAAAGCGTTCATTCTACCCACCTATACTGATTAAACAAAAGCGCAGTCTGCATTTAAGTAATTGCAAAATATTTTTGCGATTATCTGTACAAAATCTGACATAAAGGACAAGCTACTTACAAGTCAAATGTTTGATTGAAGTAATCACGAATTGAACTATAACAATCGCACGCCACCAGTTCTAATCCATTTCGATCAAGGATGATAATTTTTCCTCGCACATAGGTAATTAGACCAGCGTTTGCTAACACTCCCGCGGCGAGATTTACGCCACCTCTACTCGCACCTAACATTACAGCCAAAAATTCTTGAGTTAAAATAAATTCGTTTCCGTCAACGCGATCATGAGCCATAAGTAACCATCTAGCACATCGTTCTTCAATTGAATGAACCCAATTACATGAAGTATTGCATGCAATCTGATTTAAGTAGGTAGCTATATATTTCTGGCATAATGTCTGTAGTTTTGAGTTTTTGGTCAAAAGCTCCTGAAAATTCTCCGTCGCGATGCGCCAGGCAGTGGCTTCGATTTGACAGAAGGCCCTTTCCGACATGGCTTTTACATTCAGGAGAACTGGCACACCGATAAATCCTTCGTTGCCAACATTGGCAATTTCAACCATTCTCTCGCCTACAAGAGTAACAATAGAGATAACACCAGTCTCTGGAAAGTCCACAAACATTATTGATTTAAGTGGCTCAATAATTGGTTCGCGAATATCCAAGTGAACAAACTCAGCAACTTTCAAAAAATCTTTAAATTGTTCTTGGGGAAGTTGACGCAAAAGAAAATTTCGGGGTTGAGATCCTTCGTTCATAGCAACTCGCTTATCTTGATTAAGAACACGCGGTTAGCAAAGTTGCTGGCTGAGTCAGCCGAATGTATATAATCCATTATAAGCTAAATTGAGGTGATTGATGAGATCTATCTTGAAAGTGCGCCAAATGTTTCGTCTATGTGTTCCAAATCGGACATTTAAGGCCTACTCGCTAAGAATTTTGTATTTTATATTTTTTAGTGAACTCATCTTAGTCGCGCCAGTAGAATTTGATGTATTTGAGCCTAAAAACCTATGGCACTATCTTTAGTGGCTTCGAATATCAGATGTTTTATCTAGAGTAAATAGAGATTATGGAGCAGTATCAGAGAGCCACTGATGATTATTGCAAAGCCATCGAGCTCAATCCAAGAAATAATCTAGATTATTACCAAAAGCTCGGCATTGGCTATCTAGCAGATAAGGACTGGCAAATGGCTACAAAACTCGCTCATATGGCAAATTAGTCTTAGTCGGTCGACAAAGATGATACATCATCTCTGTTTGCATTTTTTAGTAAAGTTTAAGTCCGTTATAAATAGGTCCTTGGGGCAAACATCATGGTACCTCCCCTGGTACTATCATTAATTCGCCAACTGCCTGCCAATTAGTAAAGGCTTGGTATAGAGATAGATTGTCTTCAGCCACCATCATCAATATCGGGTTTGGACCGCAGACTGATGATAATAGCTAAGCTGGTGCCTGATCTGTTTCATCAAGTCGATCCAACATATCTTTAAAATTGCTATCATTCTCCGATTTCTTTTCGGTTGGGTTCCATCCTTCTATTTCCGCCTTTAACTTAAACCATTCGGGTAAGCTCATGGATCTAAGTCTTGTATGAGTAGCTTTTTGCCCCATCGAAGAATCAGCTAATCCACCGGCAATTTTTTTATTGCTATCAAACATCGTTTTACTCCTCTATGTACAATGTAGTGCTTGATTAAAAACATATCATTAACTTTGACTATCCGGATCCCCCGAAAGTGTTGGTAGATTAGAACAATGATTAAAAATGCTCGCTTCGATTGAACCTAGAGGCAATTACCATCTATAAATCTTTCTAGAAATCATCATTGCGGTGAGCAAATATATTGCTCAAAAATGTTGTCAGTTTTACAAATTCATTTTTGGCGGTGCAATAAAGATCTGTCGACTATTTTCGAATCGCTCTTCACTTTGGTATCTTAATATGTCTATGAAAAAACTATCCACTCAAGTCATTTATCAAAACCGATGGATGAAGTTGCGGGAAGATGAAGTCCAGCTGACAAATGGTTCAAGCAGCGTATATGGCGTAGTCGAAAAGACCGATTTTGTCGTCATAATACCGATAGAAAATAACCACATTTATTTAGTTGAACAATTTAGATATCCCATTCAACAGCGTTTTTGGGAATTTCCTCAAGGATCTTGGGAAAGTAAAGCGGACGCCGACCCAGCAGAAATTGCCCGAGGAGAATTGCTCGAAGAGACTGGATTGATAGCAGGCAATCTCACCAAATTAGGACATCTATATGGTGCTTATGGATACTGCACCCAAGGCATGCACGTGTTTTTAGCCTCTGATTTTGTTCAAGGAACACAAAGCTTAGAACCAGAAGAAGATGGCCTCATATTCGCCAAATTTCCAATTACACAATTCGAGTCTATGTTGCGTAAAAATGAAATTAAAGATGGAGCAACTTATGCCGCTTACGCCCTCTGGCAAATATCGCAATAAATTGCCCTCTAAAGCACTATAATCTTTTATGGCCTAGTTCGTAGTATATTCGAATCCGATTTTTACTCAGTCGTGCCAACACAATCAACTCTGACTGCTTAAACTAAATACGTTATTGCTTCAAATCAGATTGATATTTGCCATTTCAGCTAGAGTTCTCTATACATTAAAGCGAAAATGTACAACGTCACCATCTGCCATGGCATACTCTTTGCCTTCTAAACGCATTAAGCCTTTTTCTTTTGCTACTTTTTCAGAGCCTGCCTTCATATAATCATCATAACCAATTACTTCGGCTTTTATAAAGCCTCTTTCAAAATCGGTATGAATAATTCCAGCACACTGCGGTGCGGTAAAACCATCTTTGAAAGTCCAGGCCCTGACTTCTTTTTCACCAGCAGTAAAATAAGTCTTTAGTCCTAACAAATCAAATGCACAGCGTATTAGATTGTTAACTCCGGAATCACTTACCCCTAAACTTTCTAAATAATTTGCTCTTTCGACAGAATCAAGAGCAGCAAGCTCTGATTCAATTTGAGCCGAGATGACCACCACTGGTCTACCTTCTTCTTGCGCCTTTTTTTTCAGTGCCACCACATATTTGTTTTCATCGGGCTTAGCTAGCTCTGACTCAATTACATTAGCCACATAAACCAAAGGCTTAGTAGATAAAAACTGCAATTGCGGAAGAATAGTTCTTTCTTCAGGAGTAAATATAGATAGATCTACTGCCTGTACTTTATCCAAGAAAGGCATTACTCTCTCGATAATAGCTATCTCAATAGCTGCACGCTTATCACCTTGTTTTTTTTGTTTTTCCAGTCTCTCTAAACGTTTGCTAGCAGACGATTGATCAGCAAGCGCAAGCTCAATATGTATTGTTTCTACATCGCGAATAGGATCAATTGCACCATCGACATGAGTAATATTTTCATCGTCAAAACAGCGCACCACATGAACAGTAGCATCCACTTCACGAATATGAGATAAGAATTGATTGCCCAACCCTTCGCCCTTACTAGCACCCCGCACCAAACCGGCAATATCAACAAATTCAATTGTGGTCGGAATTACTTGCTGCGATTTGACAATTGCATCTAGTTGAGTCAAACGTTGATCAGGCACTTTTACAATGCCTGAATTAGGTTCAATAGTACAAAATGGATAATTAGCGCTTTCTGCTTGATAAGAAGCCGTTAAAGCGTTGAAAAGTGTAGATTTACCAACGTTGGGAAGCCCAACCAGACCCACTTTGAGCATAAAGCCTCATAAAATATTGAAACTGACACAAGCTATTTATTCAATAAATCATACCAGTAGTCTGTCGCGAACAGTCATATGGTTATTTGCTTCTGTGATATTGCTTTAAATAATGCCATGATTGTCTTCCTCTATACTGGGAATATTATTTTCAGGAAGCGAATATCAACCTACAAATTCCTTTGAAATTAATTCAGTCGCCTTGAGTTACCCAAATGCCAATCGGAACTTTTAATGGCCAGAAGCAAAAAGCCTATCAAGACCAGTCCTGAGCCTTTCAGGCAAGCTCCTATTGAAGCTGCATATCTTAGTAAACCAGCTCATTTGCAAACCAGAAAGGATCGCTATGAAGTAGGCCGTGCCCTGAGAATAAAATGTAGGCGCGAATCACATGGTGAATATACTGTAAACAGGAAAGGGCGCGACAATCCCATCAATTTACTAATAGAGTCAAATAAAGGACGTATAGAGTCTCTTTTACCCATTCGATATGGTCGCATGCTTGCTTCACCCTTTGCTTTTATAGAGGTTCAGCAGTCATTATGGCCGCTGACTTAGCAGATACGCCCTCAGTAGGCTATGCTGTTCAGGCTTGCGGTGACTGCCATCTTATGAATTTCGGCGCCTTTGCCACACCAGAAAGAAACGTTATCTTCGATATAAACGACTTCGACGAAACTTTTCCTGCTCCCTGGGAATGGGATCTAAAGAGGCTTGCTGCTAGCTTTACTATTGCCTCCATTAATAATGGACACAAACGCTCAGAGGGCATTGCAGCAGCAATGCAGTTAACAGAAGCCTATCGAAACAGAATGAATGAGCTTGCTGAAATGAATACACTTGAAGCTTGGTATTCATATATAGACTATAAATTTTTAATTGAGATTACCAATGATCCCGAACTAAAGAAAAGGCGAAAAAAAGTTCTCGCAAAAGCGCTCAGCCGCAATTCGCAAGCCGAATTTATCAAACTAGCTCATATCGTAGGCAAGCAACCTAAAATAAAAGATCAACCTCCCCTCATCTACCACGAAACGGATAGTGACAGTATTGAGTATAAAGAGAGAAATATGCGTTCGCTTGAAATGTATCGTGAATCATTGCCAGTTGAAAAACGTGTTCTTTTGGATCGTTATGAACTAGTGGACACAGCCATAAAAGTTGTAGGCATTGGAAGCGTAGGCACCGTATGTGGCATCATTCTTTTCTTCGCCGCCGAAAATGACCCTTTATTTCTTCAGGTCAAAGAGGCTCGCCAATCTGTTTTGGAACCATATTCTATTTTTGCCAACCACGAAACAAATGGCGAAAGAGTAGTCCATGGTCAAAGAATCATGCAAGCAGCCAGCGACATGTTCCTTGGTCACTACGTCAACCAAGAAGATAAACATTTCTATGTTCGGCAACTTAGAGATGTTAAGGTTAAGCCATTAGTAGAAATATACAGTCCACGGAATATGTTTGACTATGCGCGCAATTGTGGCTGGGCATTAGCCAGAGCACATGCTCGCTCAGGCGACCCTTGCATTATCTCTGGATATATTGGCAAAGGCAAAACCTTCGCCAAAGCGATAGGACAATTTGCCGATACTTACTTAAATCAAAACCAATCGGATCATAAGAAATTAATCAATGCCATCAGAACTGGTGTCATTGAGGCTATCCCAGAATAACATCAGCCGCTCACAGCATAATTGAATAAACGATAGCTCGCATTATAGGCAAAATATAAATACTACCACTACATATGAATCAATTTCAAAATGACTTAAACAATCGCTATATTTTTGTCGGCTTGCTTATATGGGTATTGCTTAGTCAGCCATCTGCCGCAGAAGCCAATAACGAACCCAATAAAAGTTCTTCCCAAACTGTTAAATTACAAGCCGAAAAACCAGTTCCAGCTAAATCGAAAGTTCTGCTTCATGGAGAAATAGACATGCTCAGCTATGCATGCAAGGAAGCGGGGCTAACTCTATCTTCTAATACTTTGCCGACCACGGTCAAGAAGGTAAATGTAGGATCTCTTGCTTATTACGCCGACATTAGAACAAACGATAAAATTATCTCAGCAAACTTTAAAGACAATAAGTTTTGCATATCAGTTAGCAGAGCTGGTACTCCATACTACACAGAAATTCGTCTAAATTCTGAAACTGCTTCAACAAGCCTGGCATCGAATTCGCACAGTAATACACTTACCGGATCTGCGTATGAATCATCAAAGCAAATGATTGCCATCGGTTTCAGTTATTATGACGATAATAGAAAAGTAAATTATGTTGATCCCAATAGTGACTTATTTGGCAAGGTCCATATTGGTGACATTTATGTGCGTGAAAATGACAAAGTAATTCCAATGCCAGTAAATAGTCACGATAATGGCACAATAGCTTACCCAGTATTTGTGCAAAATGGTGCTTTACACTGTTATCCATGCCATAGAAAACCAATCGACTTTTTTGCCAAAGATTTGGCACAAAGATTCAGGCATGGCTTTGGAGCTGTCTATTCACCCTGAAACGAACATAACAGCAATATGGCAGATTCACTATATGGCGCCCGATCTCGTACCTCGCATTTTCAAATACTCAGTTATTATCAACTTCTTCCGAATCATCCTTTTTCCTGAGAACCAGCAAATTACTGGTTGAACCAGGATAATCTGGTTTTTCCTCAATTAAATCGAATTTGCTCATTAGGTATGAATTAATTTCCTTTGGATGTGCTTGGTAGATCCAAGGGGCAAGAATAAAATCTCCCCCTACTTTAAGAACTCTCAATACTTGGTCGATCGCTTGTTTTGCATACTGGGGCGACAATTGTCCAAAAGAAAACGGATCATGATATGTAGCTACAACAAGATCTTGACTGGAGCTGCGAATAGGAAGACGGAAAGTATCACCTTCGACACGCAATACATTGTCACTATCCAAACCAGGCACAGCATATTTTCTTTGTGCCTCAAGAGAAGAACGAGAATAATCAACAGCCGTATAAATTGCGGTTTCATGTAAATTGTCGGGGATACTATTAGAACTATGCGGTCCCAGTTCCAAAACATTTATTCCCGGCCACTGGCCATAATCATTTCTAATAGTGTGTCTCAAATAGGCATGCTCACTGACATTATAGTGAGCCAAAGACTCTTCTTTTGTCTCATTGTCAAATCTAAATGAATTACTCTCTTCCAAATTTTTTGACGACTTCTGTGGCGTCCAAAAAGTGTTAACTATATCGGGATTCAATAAATTGTTAGGAAATTCCTTTGCCTCATGAGCAATTCTCCAAGGTACAAAAATCCAATCCTCGTCAACTTTAGCACCATCGCTAGACAACGACGATAATTCTGTATTAGGAATATCGACATAAAATACCTTACCATTTTGGCAATTCGCCTTTGCTCTTCTGCCAAGTTCCTACTCATTTCAAACTCATCAGACTCTTTCATGTACCTCTTACTAAATTCGTGATATCGACCTCTCAATTCTGGCGACAAATCTTCACCTCTCTGTAAACGCTCTCTAAGCTGGTCACACTCAATGTTTTCTTCACTACTCAGCGGAATACAATTATACCCGTAGTCAATTCCAGCGGGTATTCCCGAATAGAAACGAGTATGTCCCTCTGGAATTGGCAAAAGAGCCGCTTCTAATTCACGAAAATCTTTGTCGCTTTGTTCATTTGAAGTGGCCTCACGAACAGTCGATTCATCACCAGCATTAGCATCTTTATCTAATGAATTCATCATTACTGGTTTTATTTGTTGTGTTGAGCTACTTCTATCCGAACGGGCTCTACGGGCTGCTGGTCTAAATCCTTCACCTCTATCATATGGCTCGAATACCTGATGTTTTAGAACTTCATATAATGAGCCAGCATTACTCATGGCTTTTTTTCTACCCGTATCATCCCCTGTAACAGCATAAAGCAATTGAGCATAACTCATTCTTCTACCAGCACTGGTTTTTGAGTATTCGTATAAAGCTCGCATTTCTGCAAACATTTCAGATAAACTATATTCATATAATTCTATCTTGCCTTTGCCATGGGCGGCAAATCCAGGAGCCGCTACAGCGCGATCTAAATCAATACTACTCATACTTGCCACACCTATGTTCTTTAGTGTTTGCTTCTTGCCCAACCAACTAAAATAAGCATTGTGTACCGCCCCTTTAATAGTATCTGACAGTTGGGTAAAATATTGATGATGAATAGCATGTCCCACCTCGTGACGGGAACGACGTGCCATAACTTTTGTTGGTTGAATCTCTGCAGTTCGGTAAAATCTCACAGACGGATCAGAAACAGTCGGATCATAGTGCGCTTGTTCACGTGGGTTGTCCGGATTACTGTTTGGGTCAAAAATGAAGGTAGGCATCTGAGGAGGCAATTTTCCTGCTGTATTTAAAACAGTAAAAACATTCTCACTATTCACGGGCCCAATAACCTTTACGGGCATACCGTCCATCAATTTGGTTGGATCGCTAACTCGATAAGAGGTATCTAGCGATGTTTTAATTAAATGTCCGGTCTCAGGACTGGGCGTAAAGACGTATCGTATGCTTTGTGGCATTTGGTTTTTCTCTGCTGCCAAAGCAATTTCTAAAATTCTGTATTCTCTTTGCAAAGCAGAAATTCTAGGCTCGTCACCAGCGTTTCTCATACGTTCAGCAATTGCCTTTAAAGTTTCAGTGCCTTGCTGCTCACTTACCGTGATTCTACTTGCTTCTGCTTCTTCGATCTCATATTCCCACTGATGATAAACCTGTTCAATTCGTACTTCTATTAGGTCCATAAGCTCTTCAATATTTTGCGGTATTTGCGCATTCAATTCTGATAGTTGTGATCTCGCTTTACGGTCACGTGACTGTTTCAATGCCCTGCGTTGATCAGAAAGTTGTGCTCCCCTTTCCTTCAGTCTAGCTATTTCTTGATCGAGATTGTAACTAGTGCTAGCTTCGGATCTAATTCTAAAATATTTTTCTAAAGGCCATGAACCGCTATCTATCGACTTTGCCAATGCTGTCCAATTTCTTACCTCCTCAGAGCTCGGTTGTATAACACCAAATATAGTAGCGGTAAGGGTTCTCAGATTCTCATTCTTACCAATAGCTTTGCTCAGCGCTACAAGATCAATACCTTGATGTTTCTCAAACTGTAACAGTCCGCGCATCACTAAAGATTCGTACCCAAAATGTCCAGAGAGCCCTAGCACAGCTTGTAATCGATGATGATCAATTTGGTCCACACCGCCATGCATAAGCTCCTGTTTGACTATATTAGCTCTTGTTCGATCATCGTCTATAAAGCTTGCGAGCAGACCAATATAAAATTCTTCCTTTGCTTCAAAATTCAAGATGCGCCTTAAAGCGGGCGAATCATAACCTAACTGGCTTGCTAACTTAAACAAACTAGTTAATCGCAAACTACCCAATTCTTTGGTGCTAGCTCCACGTAAAATCTCCTGTTTAACCATTTCAGCACGCAATGGATCATTTTGCACGAAATCACTAAGAACAGAAATATTGAGATATGCGGTGGTTTCCAGTTCAAATAGTCGCTGCACAATAGGTGAATCATATCCAAAATGATCAACTAAATTAGCTAAGCCACTTAAATGATAGTAACTAAGGTCTGGGGCCCCTCCTTGAATTTCTCGTTTAACTAGTACAAGTCTATCCGGATATTTCTCTAAAAAAGCCGCAACTACAATACGTTGCTCAAGATCAGGAATTGCTTGTAATAATGCTATTCTTTGTTGTTCAGAGGCATCTGACACGTCGGTCCTGTTTGATTCGTCGACCGAACCCATTTGTTGTTGCTGCTGTTGCTGTTGCATAGTTTGTTGACCAGCTGTTGCCTTTCTTCTGCGCGCTTCAGTTTCGACCAACTTTGCTAAATGTTTAGCGTATGCCTCGTGTGCTAGGGCCTTATATTGCTCAATTGCAGTTAGATATCTCGCTTGAGCTAACGGAAGCCATTTTGTAATGCAAGAACGCAAAATATCGTGCGCCTGTAAATCTAAGTTCTTCAATTCCGGTATTTGTGACATCAATTGACGATAACGCTCGGAGTGTCGCCTCTGCCAATCCCTATCTTCACTAAGGTGATGTGGACGATCCAACTGAATTAGATTAGCAAAGCCAATGGCTCGACATACGTTTATCAATTCTAAAAGCGGTTTACCAAATTCGTGGTTTTCCAGTACTCGATCAATACCTTTTTGCTCAGCAAAATGCTGAATAGCAGCATAAAAACGTCCTTGATTGTAAAGGCTAACTCCTTTCTCGACGGGTTCATATAACGCCTTAGCAACAATGACTTCGTAATTTACACGTGCTGTTTTAGGCAAAGATTCTGCCATTACGGCGCTAAATTCTTGCTCTTGCTGATTTGATTGCGTATCACCACGTGCGTCCCTTACCCTCTCCACGATTTGTGGTGATATTATTGTGAAATAAGTTTCCCTCACAGCCCGAATAACTTCAGCAATATTGCGATGTTTAGCATAAAGCTCAGCTATATCCACCATATGTTGAACGTGATGACCATATTCCTCAGTTAATGCATTGCCGCGACTGCATTCATCTAACGAATCTTCACCTTCATCAGTAAAAAACCCATAATGGAGAATTATTTCACCGCTTCCTGATCTATATGATGCAATGCTCAAATCCTCAAAACTGGTATCAATGCGCACTGTGACAGGTGGTAAATTTGCATAGGCATTTAGCGTCTTGAACGCTAGGCTTACTTTGGCTTCCATAGCCGAGCGCTGATCTCGCGTTTTATTGTATAGAGCATTCCATATATCTGACAATCTTTCCGCCTCATGTATAGCTTCAACTACAGGTTTAGCAAGGCTATCTCTAAAAGCAGGGAGCCTCAATTCACTAAAAGGAGTATTAGCAAACCGAGGATGTGCCTCCTTCATCAGAGCTTTTACTATATTTACTTGCTCATCAAATAGCTTTCTCGCTTCCATAGTTTCTTTCATGGTGTTTTTGGCAAATGAAATTTGAGCAGTTCTGCCAATCGAAAATTGAGCAGTGGTTGGTTAGTTGTCATTGATTTTTCTCCTGGCTTTAGGCCGCTTCTGAAGGTTGAGATTTTTTCTTGCGGCGTACACTTTCTTTAAATCTAAAACTTTCTCCATTCATGGCAATAATCTGACAGCGATGCACAAGTCGGTCTAAAAGAGCATTGGTTAATTGCTGAGTGCCAAATACACTTGTCCAGTCTTTAAATTCTAGGTTAGTTGTGATGATCGTTGAGCATCGCTCGTAGCGCGAACTGATTACTTGAAATAGCAAATTACCTCCATCTTGCTTGCAGTCTGTCATTCCCAATTCATCTAAAATGAGCAGGTCATATCGGGCCAATTGTTGTTGTAACCTAAAGACCTGGCGTGCATCTCGTGCTTCCAATAATTGATGTACTAAATCACCTACGCTGTAAAAACGAACTCTCTTACCAGCTGCGCATGCTTCCATACCAAACGCTATTGCAAGATGTGTCTTGCCTGTACCATGCCCTCCCAGCAATACAATATTTTCTGCTGTAGATAAATATTGCCCGCCAAATAATTGCATCACCGCACTTTTGTCTAGTGATGGAATCTCATCAAATTTAAATTGGTCAAGCGTCTTTACTGCTGGAAATTTTGCCTTTAATAGCTTGTCTTTGCGATTATTTTCTTCCCGCGTTTGTACTTCTTGCTCTGACAAACAGCATAAATATTCTTGATAACCGACCCGATTACTGTCCGCTTCTTTTGCTACTCGTTCATAGTTTTTGGTCATTGTCGGTAGACGCAATCTTTTTAAATATTGCTCAAGCAACGCATTGTTCATTCTTTTACCCCTTAATAAAATTTGGTATTGCAATGTGCAGCCTAATTCAACTGTGTACTCACTTAAGCTAGGATGCAAACTTAAGTCCAGCACCTCAGCTTGATGCTCTTTCTTAAATTTCTGCTGGTCCACTATTTGCAGCACGGCATCTGCACTCACTAATCCCAATGCCATTGTTTCGGCAACAGCTGCCGATGTACAAGTTGCACCTTGCTCCATATGACACTTTAAAATACGAATGAAATGCCAACCTCCTTCAGATGCGCCTCTTTCTTCTACAAGTCGCCGGTAATAATCCCAGTAACCATTTGGCCATTCGGCTTGCAACAGCGGTCTGGCATATGGCACTGCATGTGGCTTCCTCTCTAACTGCTCTAAGTAATGTTCCGGCTTTAGCAAATATTCTTCTTTCTCATAGCTCCTCTTGTGCTCAGCTATTACCTCTACATTAGTTGAAAATATCAACTTGTCTAAATACGCCCTTACCCTTAACATCCTGCCAACATATTTGCTTGGCACCGAATAACGATTGCCTTCGTAAACTATTGTCTGGTAGCCATCAGCTATCACACAATTACGTGCTGTCCCTGCATCAAATCGTCGCTGTGGTAACTTTAATAACAATGGTCGCTCTTTGACAAATGCTTCTTCAATCCGTTCTGCTTGCCCCGCCACAGTTCGATTGCCGTCTTCCTGGCAATACACTAATAATCGACCATTCAATTCTTCAATCGATTCAACCTTTGGCACAGGTACCATCCAGTTCCGCCGGCTAAAACCAATGCTTCCCTCTATCCCTCCTTTTTCATGAGCCCCCTCTTTGCCAGGTGTGCAAAAATTTGCCTCAAAAGTATAAAAGCCCATTAATTCCTTGAACTTCTTGGTCAATGTTCGCTGTTTGCCTTTGCCTACTCTCACCACTGCTAAACCTAAATTGTCATACGTTAATCTCAATGGTACTCCTTCAAAAAATTCAAACGCTTGCACATGCGCTTCCATGAATGACTCCATATTTAGTGCTCGCACTGCCATGGCAAATTTCTTGCGAGAATAATTTAGTCTCATCTCAAAGCTGTACACTTTCGTCCTCACACCCGCAATGTCAGCATATGACTCGCCAAAATCAACCTGGGCATCTTTGCCAGCTTCAAATTGCAATGGCAAAAATACCGATTTACTTGGCTTGTTCTTAATCTCCGCTACCATATACCTTACCGTTCTTGCCGAGCCGGTATATCCATATTCATTTACTAGTCGCTGATATACGCGATTTGCTGTATGCTTTTGCTTGCGGGGCGCGTTTCGGTCTTCCTCCAAGATTGTCCGAACGTGCTCTTCCCATTGGTTAAATACCGGCTCTTCCTCTTGCCTCTATTATTCTGTAGGTTGGCGCTTCCGCGTCCTTTAAGTACTTCGCCACCGTGTTTCGCGATAGCCCAAATTCTTGCGCTAACCATTTTTTACTTTTGCCATGTCTTGCATGTAACAGCCGAATTGATACCCATGTGTCTTGATCAATCATCCCTACCATTTTTTTTCTAGGTCCGAGCCTCTGAACCCTTCTATTATCAATGGTCCTGTCAAGGTACTCAAATTTCGTTTGCCATTATTGAAACTTCTGCTCAGTTTTAGTTTGCCACAATCATTTCATGGCGCGCATGAAAGTGGGATCGGAAAGTTCAGTAGTGACTGGCATGATTTTATCGACTAATCTGTTCACCAGCTGTCTTACCGCAGGCGAAACCGCATCACTGGGCTTAGGCAGTACCCACCCATCAATGATTGGTCTGGAGGTGTCTTGCAAGTGATCACCAAGGCGCTCTTGCCCTTCTTCATTAGAAGCTGAGCTTTTATCACCTTCTGTTCCACTAACGTTTACCAGCTGCTGTTGCTCCATTTGTCTTTGACTCGATTCGTCATTTTGGTTTCCATTGGCATACTCAGTTGGCGACGGGCCATCATTCCATTCGCCATGCATTTGTTGCCGAATTCGTAATTGCTCTTCTTGTTCAACCAAACCAACGCCCGGCGCAACATTAACCTCAGATGGTGAGGTAAAACCAGCATTATCCACACTCGCAGAATACGATGCTGTGTCGCTTGTTTGTTGCTCTTGCTGTTGCTCTTGCTGTTACTCTTGCTGTTGCTCTTGCTGTTGCTCTTGCTGTTGCTCTTGCTGTTGCTCTTGCTGTTGCTCTTGCTGTTGCTCTTGCTGTTGCTCTTGCTGTTGCTCTTGCTGTTGCTCTTGCTGTTGCTCTTGCTGTTGCTCTTGCTGTTGCTCTTGCTGTTGCTCTTGCTGTTGCTCTTGCTGTTGCTCTTCCTGCTCTTGTTGCCCTTGTTGTGCTATACGGGATGCACCATCAGAGTTTTTGATATTACTATTCGCGCTTGATTTTCCTTCCTCGGACTGATGATCGCCTTTTCCTTGTTCGCTCGGTGCACCATTAGTGGTAGAAGGTAGTTCGCCATTAAAGCCATTAGGACGCGACACAGCGATAAAAATGACTTCCTGCCCACCGATAAATACTTTTGTTCCAGAATCAATGGCCTTTCTTTGGTTTGGTCTTAGATTTTGTGGCTCAGTACCAGGGTATTGAATACTAGTTGGGAATTTTCTTCGTAACCCTTTTACGTACAATATTCCATCTGAATCGCACCCTATTACTGCAAGATCTTTCGCATCAAAATCTTTGGTATCACTTGTATGGCCAATGGTCTGGTGTTTCCGTCCAATCACAACTGCTTGTCCTGGCAATAAAGAATTCGCTATTTGTATTGCACCACGGGCAAGATCGGTCACATTGATACCATAGCGCCCAGCCAGAGCATACAAGGCGCCCCTGTCCGCCAGCTTTCCAAACTGCCTATCTGCATTCAAGTCAATAGCATAACCAGGAAAATAACGATGGGGTTCCTTTCTTCTCTGAGATAGTGAAGAATGTGCCCAATCGGTGGATGCTATCATCAAAGCTGGGCGCCCTCTTCTATTACCGGCCGGCTTTCCATACTTCAATGTATTCCTGGTCAACCCAGTAGCCTTCTCTATTAGATTAAGCTGACGTGCCGTGAATTGACCTTTTTGCGTCAAGTTGAATTTTGTCTTGAATTCATCTATCAGACACTTTTCCAATACCGCATCAAGCATAAAACCAGGCTCACCATCTTTTGTTTCGTAAGCCACAAAAGAACTTCGTACTACTCCTACACGATTAGATCGACAAGCAATCTCGTCTATCTGTTCAGAGGGTACATGAGGTAAGGGCCAAACCGTTATTTAAAATTACTTGATCGAGCTCATCTCGTAACCTTAAAGCCATGTCAGCATCCTTAGCACCAATCGTAAAACCCTTGGCTAATTGCCCTTTACCGATACCTGCCACAATATCAGATCTTGATCCCATCTCGACGCCACTAATAAGATCAATTGTTTTCCAAATAAATCCTTCCTGCTTCATAAGAAATGGGATAAGCACCGCTTGTAGCTTAGCCAAATCTGCTGCATTTTCGACTATAATATGTAGTTTGACGGGTCCAGTATCAGATCCTGTTGGTTTGGCAGGATAACACCAAGTTCCCCCTCCTCGGGTTTCTAGTTCATATGACTGATCATTAACTGTATATGTATGTTTTCGATCGGCGCTAACTATTCTGACTACAGTATTTTCATCCAATTGCTTAGTATAAATTTTTCTGTCAGAATCAAGCTCACTGGATGCCAGCATAGCAAATTCTTCATCCTCCCCCTTTGTAAGATCGGTCAGCTGATCTTTATATCCAGGAGGTTTGATTTTAATAAAACGTTCAAGTGCTTCTAAGCGCAATTCCTGCGAAAAATCAGAATAGAGCCACTTGCCTTTACGCTGAGCAAGAATAGAAGCAAAGATTGCTAATTGAATTTTTGGATTGCCCACAGTTGCTTCAAGCAACTGATAAACATCTTTATCGTTAGCAACTGACATCACCGCACCAATCTCATTTGCTATGACTCTACCCTCTCGGCATAGACCAGCTATCTCACCGCTTCTCAAGCGTTGCTGCATTAGTTCTCTATAAGTGTCTTCATTCTCTATTAACTGTATCGCTTCCAGAGCAGCGTGCGATTTAGACTTAGCTATGATATCTATGATTTCTTCCTCACTATGACCTCCTTCCTCACTCCCCCTTAAATCTTGGAGAATATCCAGTGCTTTAAAAGCAGATTCGCGGTCTGGCGCATTGATTGTCCAAGCAATAAGTTGGGGAATATTACCCCGCAGTTTTTCAAGTCTTTGTTTGAATTCTCTTGGCGAAAGTGCTGCTATTTGTTCAGGCGTTAATGTATATTCTTCTTCTTCCGGCATTTTATCTATGTCAGAAGGTGGCGCAGCTTGATTTTGCAATGCTGTATCATCCTCTTCACCGACATGCCTATAGGGCAGCTTGCTCTGTTGTTGCTCTGGTGCAGAGCCTGATACAGACGCAATATTGTTCATATTCGATGCACCATTGCCACCTCCGTCTTCAGAAAGTGAAGGCTGAGTTACTATAAAGTCGGCACCCGCATTAGCTTTAGCTTTTGGTATTGGCGCGTCATGGTGAGAATCGTCATTAGCTGGTTCGGACTGCTCATGCCCTTGATCTTCATCTGCAGCAGATAATGATTTAGGACCATGTTTCTGCTGCGGCGGTTGTTGCTGTTGTTGTTGTTGCTGTTGTTGTTGCTGTTGTTGCTGTTGTTGCTGTGGGTTTGGTCTATCAACGCCTAGCTCATCGAATTGCTCCAAAAGTGATTCTCGTTGATTACTAGCAACCGTACGCGCGACACCAATGAGTGCATCAAATATTTCGACGTAGGTTGTTCTAGCTAACTGGCTGTCTGTCTCTGACTGATGCCCTACAGCTGTAACCAGTTCTTGGGTTAAGAGAGATCCTAATGTACCCTGCCAGTTAGAAACAGATGCTATCTGCTGTTTTGCTTCTACAATATGGCCGGTTTGTAGAAACTCGGAAGCAGTTTGCAACACTGTAATTTGACTATCAAGTTCCAAGAGTGCTGCGGAATACTCTGTATCGTTAGTTTTTGCCCATTCGTTTAAAAAGGCAACCAATATGTTTTCGGCCATTTCGTTATCGTTCCATCCGGCCAACCGTTTAATTAGATCTGCCTGTATAAATTGATATTGTTTTATCAACCCTTGCATTTCGTTGTTTTGTTCAGCAAGCGCTAAAACTTTGTCTGCGCCTTTCAGTTCAATTAATTGGTCGATGGTGTTCCAAACAGGCATTAACTCTCTATCTTTGCATCGTTGAAGACCCCGTGCTATTAGCTTACGGTCCGCCAAACACTTATGATTTAATACTCGGCTGTTTAGTACGGTTTCGCTCAGCTTCTGAATTAAACTATCTTTTGTTTCGCCAGTTAGTTCTCCTCTCCTTAATGCTTCAGCCGCTTGGAGAGAATTGACTTCTTCTGATTCACTCGCAAAATCTGCTGGACTTACTTGGTTCTCTTGTTGAGTCGGATACAATCTTAGTTGCGGAGTGGACTGTCGTTGCTGTTGTTCTTGTGCCTGGGCTTGGGCTTGGTTTTGTTTCTGTTGTTGTTGCTGCTGTTCACCTTGCATGTGCATATCTGCACCAGGTTGGAATTGAGCTAAAGCACTGGTTAGATTATTTGTTATATCGGATCTTATACTGCTGGTAAAACCTGGGGGTGCAACTTCTCTTGCACGGGTAGCATCTTGTCCCCCTTGCCTTTGTGTTTGCGTCGTTGACTGATTGCTTGTATTAGTATTTACTGCAGCAGTATTTACTGTGCTTGCTCCAGGTATGTTGCTGACGGACTGTTGTGTTGGAGGCGGACTCATAGACGCTAATTGCGCGATTAGCGGATTGGGTATTTCTGTCTCTCGTTCTTTAAACTTACCACGCATCAACTCTTGCTCATTAATAGCCTCAGCCTGTGCTGCGGATAATAAGCTGTGCAGTTCTTTATCAAATTCCTCTTCTACCCGACGATCAGTCTGACGATTCTCACTGTTAAATCTTTGTGTTGGAGCATTCAACTTCTTCTGATTTAATGCCTGCCTTCGTTCCATCTCTCTTACTAAATCATTATTTATCGCAGCCAATCGTGCCATTAATCCTTGATTTATCATGAGCATGCGCAGTGCTTCTTGAGTATTGCCAGTTTGCATTCTGTCTACTGTTGTTTGCAAAGCACCAATTTGATCTTGCAAATTTAGATACTGCTGCCGCAATTGCGCATCATGTAAGTCAGCTACTTGTTCTCTACTTTTTGTATCGTCTACATTGCGCTGTGCATTCGGACTAAAATCTATTATTCCTTGATTTACCAATTGAACATCTGGCAAATATGCTGGGAAATTATTTCCAGTTCTATTACCTATTTTGTCTGTATCTCCAGCATTCTGGCTATCTAAACCAGCGTCTTCTATATCATTAACACTAATGTCTTGAGAGGGTATTGACGGCATTGCAAAGGCAACTATATTATTTATCGACACTACCGGATTATTAGCAATAGAAGCCGAATTATCATCGGATTGAACTATTTCCATAGATGGCAAAGACGGTTCGCTCACGGGCAAACTCACTGTCTGACTGCTCGGAGATTCGCTGGGTTGCCATTGATCGGCTAACTTTTCAGCCTCATCTGCTTTATCTTGCATTTCAGCATGATAATCTACCAATGAGTCAAAGGCTGATTTTCCGCTTTGCCAGCCGTCTATTATTGCGTTAGCTTCTCCGGCACCAAATTTACCTTGCGCCAACCGAGTAGCAAAAAGATATTCTCTGCGTTGATAATCTTCTGGGCTTATTTCTTCACCAACTTCGTGAGTCAGGGCAAGTGCAGAATTCAATAGTTGCTCGGCTTGCGCTAATCTATCGCCTCCTCCTTGCATATATTGCGCCATACCCATTGAGGCTAAAGCCCAAGCAGCCCTTTCTCTTTCAGTCGCATCGGGCGACTTCGCAATTTCTTGAACAGACTTCTTTGGTGGCAATTGCCGTCTTGCAAATTCTTCTGCTGCTACAAAATCTTCTCTGACAAATAGCTCATTGAAAACATCTCTATTTATTGTCGCTTGATCATTGGAATTATTCTGTCCATTGCTATTAATAACAACTTCATAGGCGGAGTCTATCGCCTGTTCGATTTGTGCAAGCCTATTTTGTTCTGCCGCTGCTCTTTTATTCAGCCAGTCAAGACGATTAGCAATGATCGTTACGGCCTCTTCAAATTTGATTTCCTGATCGGCTTGCTTCATGGCCAAATCAAGATAAGATGAATGATCACCTTTCTTCTGTTGTTCTTGCACATGTTGGGCCAAGCGCCTATCTTGCTCTTCTAAGATCGGTGCTTCTTCACGTGCGGCCTGCCAGGCTTTTTGGAATGTTTGATTAGCTTCGTCAAATTTTCCTTGTTTTAATTGCGCATCTCCCAAAATCGCCAATGTTTGTGTCAGTGAATCAGCTTGAGCAGCAATAGTAACTGGAGTAGTTGATCCTGGTTGCACACTTGGTCCATTAGCTGGTTGCAGACTTGCAGGTGATTGAACTGTTGCTACTCTGATCAGTTCAGGTGATTCCAAAAGTGCTAATCCTCCCTCTTGCACTACTCCTTGTTGTTTCAGCTCAGTCTTGGCTATATCCACAATTAATATTTTGCCATCGGATCCTGCTGCCTTTTTCGCCAACTCCAGACCGCTTTCATTGAACACTACAACTTGACCGGTTGAAGCCTGGTCTCTATTTACCAAACTTTGCAATTCTTGCAATATCTCTATCCCTACTTTCTCTCCATTCTTAACTAGCTTTTGTAATTGCTCCAGTCTTGTTTTTTCTCCTACATTTAGCGGTGTTACTGCTAATCGTTTTTGCAAGCCTTCTAATTCAGCGGTCTCCTGTGGCGATGCTTCGCCTCTTGTCTCATAAGTTTCTAGTTGAGCTAAGCGTGTTCTTTCTGTACTATCTAACGGTGCTTGATTGAGCTCCGCTTCTCCTGGCTGTTGCACATAGTAAAATCTTTGATAGCCCATTGGCACCGATGTCTGGTCAGGCACTGGCTTCTTACCATTGTCTACAATTGCTGTTACTGCTGGGTCTGGATTTGTTACTTCATCTGCCGGCTTTGGTCCTTGTCCATCACGTCCATTGTTACTTGTTTGCACAGCAAATGCCAATTGTGTCCCTGAAAATCCTGATTGTTGCTTCCTTATTTGCTGTGATTGAGTCAAACTCGAGTCTTGGATTGCTTGTCTTACTCGCCTTAAATGTTCTTTCTGTGCCGCTACCATCTCCTGGCGGTTCTGCACTTTCCCCATGAAATGACTTCCTACTGCACTTGCAGGTAAAAAAGAACTCCATGCTCCTTTCTCTACCATTCTTCTCATCAAATCGAGCGTGTTCCAATTATTGCCTTTGGCTTCTCTCAATTCTTTGGTGGCATCTGCCCATGCTCCAGTAGTACCATCGCCTAAATTGCTTGCTATACTTTCTACCAACTTGGCTGCAAAGCCGTGCTGAGCCATTTTAGCGGTAACTAATGAGCCAAATCTATCCCCAAGAAATTCTGTCGCTGTATTTGTCAGCAGTCCTTCAAGTGTAATAGCTTCGCCCGTCCGTATATTTCCTGCTACTGAGTAAAGTACACTTCCCTTTCCTGCTGTGCCCAATTCTCTTGCTATTTCTACTGCTTTAAAAGCTACCCTTCTTGTTAATGATGCTCCTTTTGCTAATTCTTCTAGCGCGCCTCCTCCTCCGAGATTTGCCAGCCCTTCAATTCCTCCTGACACGGTATTAGTCAAAAATTGTTCTGTTGTGGTGTTTTTGTTATACCTAACTGCTGCTGATGTTCCTCCTCCCATGACGCTGGCTGTCACCATCTTTCCTATTGGTGTATTCAGCAGCTTGGCCGTTTGTAGCAACAGTCTGCCTCCCGTTCCCATGGTCGCTAGTCTGGCGCTGCCGGCTATTAATCCTACTCCGCCTGTCCCTAGTGTTACTGCAGTTTGTATTGCGGCCATTTCTAAGCCTGATTGTATATCTGACTTTAATTGGCTTCCTTGCACTGATAGCATACTAGTGGTATCTGCGAATATTCGGGAGGAATTGCTCAATATTTGTGCGTAGGTTAAGTTCTGATTTAATCTAGAATTATCTAGTTTATCGGTAGTAAACGCGCTAAATATGCTTTCTACCTTTTCGTTAAATCTCTTTTGAGCGGTCTCTATTGAATGCACACCTTCGCTTAATTGTCTGCTTCTGCCGTCTGATACCCATTCACTTACTGCCAATATCACAGCATTAGTGGTGTTGTCGTAATTATCTCGACTCGCTTTGGCCTTCTCTAACTGGTCATTTACCTGTTTCTTAAATTCGTCCACATACAGCAGTCCACCTGCTTGATGGCCGTGGTTCTCAGTCGCCTGTCCCGGTCCCAACCCTACGAATCTATGTTGCTTCTTATCATTTCCAATCGTTATATCGAGTAATACTCTATTTGCTCTGTTTAGGTCTGTATAGCGCTTAATCGGTTCATCTGGATCATTTATATTTGCTGTTTCAAATTCCAATACATATCCTGGTTTAAATTTCCCTACTTTCTTGCCGTCTAATTCCAAATTACCGTTTCTAATGGTGTAAACATCATTTCCAACCCTTACTCGTCCATTTACTGTGTTGGCTATTACCTCCGTATCTATTTTTGGTTTTTCTATTATGGTGCGTGACTCGCCTGTCTCTCTTAATTTTGGACAAATTATTTTTGAGGCACCGTTGCGAATGAATTCTTTATCTTCTTGTTCATATGCTCCGTACTTTATACGAGACACCAAAGTATCCAGCTTATCTTTGTAAACTCCTCTATAGCTTGCCTCTGCGTACTTACCTGCTGTTGCTGCATTTTCATTTTCTGGATCAGCATTAGCAGCTCTTAAAGCCTCTCCGGCTGCTTCGGCTCCTTTCTTCATCAAATCGGCACGGTCAAATACACCTTCTGGCAGCGATACCAGTTCTACTGTTCTTTTACCGCCAGGTTTTTGTTGATCTTTTACTTCGAGATTCCAGTATGATCTTTGCAAAATGGGATCTGTTATTTCTATCAACTTGCCAGGATGTGTTTCGATTCCCAGCTTTCCATCTTCTGTGCGCTTTAATTTACCTTGATATTTATCATTTTGGTCGTAGAGCTTGCCGTTTCTTACCTCATATCTCGTTACGGGTCTATTGTTGCTGAGGGGTTCGCCTGTGGAGCTTGGGGCTTCTGGATGATTTGCTTTCCATTTTTTATAATTTTCTGATGCAAACCATTTAGCGCTAGCTTCGGCATCGGCTTTTGCTTTTTCATGATCGATGGCAATTATGTGCCCATTGACTGTGGTTAAATCATCCGGTAATTTTCCCAATCGGCTTGCTCTTTGATCTATTTGTGCTAATTTTCCCATTTGTGCGGTTCGCGTTTCGTTAAAGAGACTTTGAATTCTCACCAAGTTGCCGGAATTCAAATTTCCCTTGTAAATATCGGCTATTAAGTCCTCATTTTCCTTACTACTTTCTAGAATTTTATTTTGTGCTTCGATTTCTTTTTTTGCATCTGGAGATACCAGGTGAGAGACGCCCAGAACAATGCCGGTGTAGAATGAGGCAACTGGAGAAATTGCTATTGCCACTTTGGTTTTTGTATCGACGTTAGCATCTTTTTGCTGCTGTAAGATGGAACTTATTTTGTTTGATGCTGCTTCTTGATGGCTTTTAATCTCGTTTGACAGACACGATGTTTGCAAGTATCCTTGTCCTTCCACATATTTGCCATCAGCTTGCCGTTCTGATCCAAGGCATATTGCTCCATTTGTTGCTGCTTCCAGCCCGGTTGCACCGTGTTGACGGGTGGTAAAGACACTGTATTGCAGGGTAGCTGGCAGTACGGACTCCATGTGCTTCATATCTTCTAAGCTGCTAATTACCGGTAGTTGTTTATCATTCTGCCCTCGCTCTTTCCTCAGTACTTGTCCATCTTCTGCTAATGTCCCATCTCCATTAAATTTAGGCGGTGTAAAATACCCGCATAAATTATCTTGTGCATCAAATACCATGCCTAAGCGTATATTGTAATTTTCGTATTCGGGTTGTCCTTGTCCGGGGTTCTTTGGCACCATCCATGTACCTGAATGTGTATCGGATCCGATAGTAAAGGTAATGGGATAATCCTTACCCTCTCTATTGGCGGCCTTGCCTACAAATGTTAGACCTTCTCCTAAAGCAACGTTTATATCTACAACTTCAGCGCCCGTTCCCCTCACTTGATCATCTTTTTTCCCGACAGTCCTTCTCTCCATCGGCAAGTCTAATTTGTTCTGCTCGTCTAGCTGTCCTAGTAAATTCCCTTTCAGATCAAAAACATTGCCAGTTACACACCGATATTTCGGCTGATTCTGCCGGTCGAAAAATGTACCGGACCAGCTTCTATTCCCTTTGGCTTTGTCTTTATCTTCAGGTTTATACTCACGGACTATGTCCCCACCGGAGCGATCTTCACTGTGAAAACAAGCATCTGCTGTTGTTTTAATATCTAACTTTGCATCGACATTAAACTTTTGCTGCCCTTCTTTGTTGAAAGCTACTTGCCCTTTAGAATCCATGCCGCCTAAAATTTTGCCGTCCTCACCTATAAGAGAACCATATTTAACCTGCGCCTGGTGCAGATTTCCCACTTTATCGCGGAAAACCAATGTGCCAAACATGCTGAGACGCTCCGTCAATGCCTTAAATAGTCCCTCTTCTCCGTCACTTTTCTGCGGCTCCGCCTTGTCCTTTTTAGCGTCGCTCGTCTTACTTTCAGCTTTGCCGTCTTTTGCTGCTCCAGTCTTTGCTTTATCGCCTTCTGGTTTACCGCTTTCCGCTTTATCGCCCTCGGTTTTACTTGCATCAGTCTTGCCAGCTTTAGTCTTGCTCCCCTCGGCTTTGCCAGTTTGAGTCTTGGCAGACGAAGCAGGCCCTTCTGTGGTATTTCTCACTTCTTCAAGACATTTGGCGCGAGTTTGCGCATCGGCCTCATCAGGCTTTGGCTTTTCAGCTTGCGCTGGCGGTCCATCGCCATTTGGCCTCTGCGGAGGCTTTTTTTGTTGTTGCTCGTCGGATATTTCGCCGCCCATTTTTAATACTTTTTTGCTAGTAAAGCCATGAAAAACTTACAGGCACAACCAAGATGACATTTATCATTTCAAATAAATGTCTTGCGAGTAATTCAGGCTAGAGTTGAGTAGAAGAGAGAGCAGAAGTGAAGTCAAGTAATTCTATTAAAGGGCTTTGTTGTGAGATTTTTGTGGTATCTCCTTCTATAGAGATTAAATCTGCCAGATTCCGTACTAGTCTTATTTTTCCCAGTCTAAGAAGTCAACCAAAGCGTATAAATAGTGTTGGATTTAGAACAATTTATTCTTTCTAAACACTAGCAGCTGCCATGGCCGCAAATAATTCACTGGAGGGCACAGCAAGTTGGCCTAAATGATTAGATGCTTCTCCTAATTGACTAATAAATTCCACCAACATTTGCCCAGTTTCGTTATCCCAACGAACGGACTGAATATTTATGATACGCCCCGCAACATTCCCCTCTATTTGATCAAAAGGCCAATTAGGCATCCAGACCTGGAGAAGAGCCGGAAATACTTGTTGCTCTTTCATGTCCTGAAGAATTATATCAAGAGCGATCAAATTGTCTGCCTGTAGATAATCATCGCCGGCAGGCGAACCGGGACCAACAATTGCAAAACCTGTCTCATTGGTGCCAGCAATTGCATTATGTATTTTGATCAAATCTGCAATAGAAAGTTTGCGACTATTAGCAATAATTTCAGTATGGAGAGTGCCATCGCTAGCCAAAGAATATTTAGCAAGTTGTTCTTGATCGCCACCCTGCGGCTTCACATACATAAGAACATCTCTCGGTCCCATATGTAAAGATGGATTTTCTGCCCAAGCAATGTTTATAGCTATAAGTTCGCAGATCTGCCCTACCCAAGTACGTTTACCATCAATTTTAATATCGGTGAGCTTGTCTATATCAAGCTTACTTGCTAGCGCTGCTTGAGCCTCAGTATTAGGCTCTAGTGCTCCCGGCACATGGGTTAAATCAACAACCGTACCATCTGCGGTTGTATATTTACCTTTAGTCGCAACATCTGCTATTAATTGTGCCAATTTATGTGCTTGACGGACAAATATCCGGTTCTCTATTGTTGCCACATTGCCAGTAGGACTATGACCTTGCTCAATTTTTTCCGGATAAAGTGCTTGGTGTAAGACTTGCTCAGCAAGCCGTAATCGCTGATCAAGCCTAAGTGGTGACTCAATACCACCCTGCATCAGTCGACTGACATGATGATAAGTAAGAGCCAGATCTTTTTCCGATAATTGAATTTCCTTTGCACGAAGCTCAAATTGACTCACAAGCCAGTCAAAACGTTGTTTTTGATAAAGATCTAAAAATTTACGATCCGTTAAACGACTGAGACGGAGCTTTTCTTTTTTAGGTTAGCTTGAATATAATCAATTCGTCCGTTGGGTAAATGGGTTTCTATGCAACCATCTAGGCGAGTCACTGAATCGGGCTGACCTTCCCGCCTTTGGCGCAACGAACCATCAAATTCTACAAAAATATCCCCAGCAATACGGGTCTCTCCTCCTAGAGGATTTCTAAATATCCAAGTATTCTCAGTCGACTTTTCTAAGCTCTCGCCACCTGAATATTTAACTGATTTCAGCTTGCCATTTTCATAAACATAGTCTCTCTCTGGACCATCAAGCTCTTTAACACTCGTTATTATTCCTTCCGGATTGCGACGCACTTTTATACCTGTACCATCGGCAAAACTCGTTGAACCATCCTCATTTTGCAATACTGCACCGTCCGGCCGACGATACAATATGCGACCATTGGCCAACAAGTCTCCTTTACTTTGCATCAACTTCAATTCAGGACCATCCCTCCTACCCAATCGTATTTGATCTGAAGGATAGATTTTTATGGCTCTATTAGCTGGTATGCGCCCGAAATTTTTCTCTCCGAAATGCTTTACATACGTACCGTTAGTGGAGTGATCTGTAAAATAGAAACTTTTCTCCTCATTGTCAAAACGAAGCGTCCCATGCTCCTTCGATACCAATTGATTTACAACAGTGGCTACAAAATTTCTTAAATTGGCTCTTCCAACTTTTACTTCGCCACTATAAAGATTCAAGGGCACACCATTAAAGAAAGCCTGATTATCTACTATCAGAGTCTTATCTATAGGTACTAGTTTCAGCTTCGAACCATTTCTGCTGCCCAAACGTATTTCGTCTTGCGGACCCACCACAACTTCAATGCCAGGCTTTAGTATAATAAAGTCGGGACTTTCAGCAAACTTTATATATGTACCATTACTAGAATGGTCTTCACAAAGAAATTTTCCGCGCTCCGCATCATAGCGAATGGTGACATGCACCTTAGATACAGCTTCATCAGTAATTTGTAGCAAGCCATCATGACTCTCTCCTCTGCCAATAGAAATCCGCCCATCGCGTAGAGGAATTAATTGATCATTAACCAAAATTTGTATATCGTCCGCCTTACTGAACTGCTTGGGCAATTTTTCTGTAATCTTAACCACGATTCCGGGTTTGCCGCGCAATAGAATCTCATCTCCCTTATCGACGGCAATCTCAGCTCCTCTCTGAACGTCAACCCAACTATCGGAGTCTTTACGTTTGATGGCACTACCATTACTGGAATTGGTATCCTTATAGAACATTTTTTCACTTTCATGGTCCCATCTGAGCAAGCCATGCTTAGAAGAAACAAATTCATCTGTCGTTATCAAACTACCATCAGCCGCGACCGCAGAACGTCCTAGTTGTAGCCAACCGTCTTTAAGAAGAATAAGTTTTCCATCAGCTTCAATGCTGATACGTTCAATCTTGCTTATTGGTGCTTGTTGCAGATAACGATAGTTTATGCAACGCCACTCAGGCATGGATGCAATTTTTATTCTGTCCTTTTCTGGCACAGAATAGGCTTCAAAAACTTGTCCCTGTGCATTCCGATAATGACTTATGTCGGAAGATTCCACTTTATGACAAAATTCAATTTGCTGATAATCACGTTGCAATTCTCCTCTTGTAATTTCGCGCTGAATACGAGTCATATTTTTGCCTTGCATCTTTATTAGCGCTTCGCCAATATTTGGCTCGTATCCCTCCAAACGGAAACGTTGCCCATCGTATATGATATGACTTCCGAGCAAAGGTTGTTCAATATCGCTAAAGGCAAGTCCGACTGTTTTCCTATTAATTGCTTCCTGACTTATAGGATCAATTTTTTCAGGCTGCATTGTTTTTTTAGAATTGGGCAGCAATTCTGAGCTTTCTCTGGCTGACTCTGGTATTGGGTTACTGGGCTGGTTGAATATGGCTTCAGCGCGACGTCCGGCAATTTGTCCTTCTGCTTCCTGCGGACTATAAAAATAATCATCAGATTGTTGCTCCAGATTTATGTTGATCTGCCGCAATCTCTCAATGAGAGCGATGCGCATCTGCAACTTTGCTTCTGCAAGCCAAATACTATCAATATTGCCTTGCGCTTCGGTAAATCTGCGCACCACCTGCAGTATTGCTTGAGGAATATCCTCACCAAAAAGATCCCGCAATAGCTGATCACCGATCTCCGGTAGAGAAAGTTCCTCTAAGAAAGCCGTAAAATCACTAGCCAGCTGACGATGCAAAACATCACTGATAAATCTAAATTCCACCTCTAGCCGGTTCATTATTACTTTTGGATTCTTTTTGCTCGTCGCAATAAAGCTATCTGCTCTTTGTCTCTCCTCTTTGCTCAGTTCAATGCTATGATTATGTTCTCTATTTTGAATTATCCTCTCAGCCCAAGCAGGCTCAAGGGCTTTGCCGGTCAAATCTTTGTATTTGGCTTGGACTTTCGCAAGCTGTTGCTGCCGTTCCTCACTCACTTGACTTAGAACGTTATTAGCTAAAACATCATCTCTTATTGCGCTAACCATGAGAGCATCTTGTTCAGCATGCACCAGCTCATGATATATACTGCCAGCCATACTACTGAACACATTCAATTGATCCAATTTGTTCACGGATATTGTGCCCGTACCTAAACTATAATCGCCCTCAGCATTGAATCCTCGACTAAATTCTATAAATACAGAGGGTATTTTGCAGGACTCAGTAATAGTATCAAGAGTTTGTTGCAATGCCCCCTGCAACGGTCTGATCTTGGTATCGTACAGGTCCAATAACTCCCTCAACTGCTTCATTCTTTGAGCATATTTTGTATCCCGCGCCGCCAACCCTTCGCGAGCCAGTCCCCAGGCCTCATGGTCATCAATATTCGTTTGCTCAAGCTTAATTCTCTCCCACTCTTTGTCAATGGATTTGATCACCTCATCCCGCATTTGTTTCAACATCTCGTGAAGCCCGCTAAGCTCGACACTAAGAGCATCCGTATCTACTCCTTTTGTAATAGATGCCCAAGCTGGTAAAAGCGATTCTTTGAACTTGTAAATATTTTCATCGATAATTAATTGCCCCGAGAGCAATGTATTGTTTTTCAAGTCAAAGTCCGCATAAGGATCACTTGGTGGCTTCCATAAATTTATATCTGCCGGTCTGATGTCCAGGTGACCACTTATTTGATCTAAGACTTGCCCAAATCCAATACGGGCATATGGCAAAGCCTCAGCCAAAGAGTGTGCACCTACAGCCGTGACCGCGCTGCCATAGCAATCCACTGCCTGCAAATATTTAAGTTTAGCTAAATTCGCTAAACCAGCATCAGTAGTATTTGTTCGGTTCAAAACAATATTTTCGAGCAGAGACAATTTGGAAATATTTGTCAATCCTTGATCGGTAATATCAGTCCCTTCTAAGTATAGGACTTTCAATGTTCCAATACTACAGATGGTATCCATGCTTGCGTCTGTAATCCTATTGTCATTTAAACTTAGAACTTCAACGCTTAATGAGTTTAGATGATGAATTTGCTGATCTGAGATTATGTCATTCGACATGATCAACGTTTTCAATCTTTTTAGTTTCGATACATTCGCAAGTCCTTCCTCACCAACAACAGTGCCACTAATATCCAAATATTCCGGTTGAATTATTTCAAGCAGCGCTAGCCCATCCCCTGTAATATCGGTATCCTGCAGCTCAACAGATTGATAATTGGGAGCATAAGTAAAGGCTAACAACCTTTGGTCTGCCGCAGAGGCATTGATATTGCTCCATTGAATGAAACAATTGGGTAGGTTTTTGCGCAACTCAGCAATTGCACGAATTGAAACACATGTCTTAGTGAGATCAATTTCGACCAAGTTCTTTAGTTCTTTAAATGTCCCAATACTTTTATCCGTTATGGCTGTGTGGCTCAACCGCAATATTTTAAGACATTGCATGCCTTTCAAATGAGCAACGCCCGCATCTGTAATATCTGAACTACTCGCATCGATCTGCTCAGTTTCAGCAAACAGCTGCGCCATCTCCCTATCCTTAGACGAGATCGATTTTTCATTTTCAAATACTACCTCTGTATTTTTTTGATAAACTTCATGTCTTCTCTCAAATTCATTCTCGCTTCCATTCTTCACCTCAGTTTCAGACTGAATCTCCATTTGTATTGCTTCAGTTAGTTTGCCATCCCCTGCAGTGTAATTAGCTTCGCTAGTCGACCACGCTAATGTCGACGGATTGACCAATTGCTCTGCTTCGCTAGAAATTTGACTTGCAGCTTCGGAAATATCTGCAACCTTTTGGCCGATGAAGCCTCCTTGTTATTGTTTTGGTCAGCTGACCTAGCAATATTTAACCCCGTGACTGAGTTATCGCTTGATTTCGTGGGCACAGGCAAAGAACTATGCTGAGCTTCCCATTTTGCTAAAGCCCGACGAAATGCTTCTTGTACAATTCCACTGTGCGTCGGTGTCTCGGGAGCTAACTCTTCCCCGTATGCGTTAGCTCTATCAAGCAAATATTTTTGAATTATATACGAATCGTCTTGCAGACTTTTTACTTCCTTACAATCCGAAAGCTCTGCAGGAACGACCGATTTTTCTTTGTCAAACCTTTCTTGCCCTTGTTGAAAAAATTCCACCGATTGAACATCCAATTGATCTTGCTCAGATTGAGCCAACAGCTGTTCACGATTAACATCCAACATTACTGGCTGATAGTTTTTAGACTGATCAGCCACTCCGATCACCGCCTCGGCAGCCCCACACACAGCCGTATTTGTAATTACAGTTCTCCCAACACTATCCGAGCCGTCTTCAGCGATTTCTCCATTTTGGTAAACAGCTAAATCCTTTTCCACAATTTCTTTAACAGCTCTAACTTCTCTCGCTTGGCCGCCTTCAAAATTTGCATCTTTAAGATCGATCAGATCCGGTTGGTCGATTTGTTGCTCAGCCATTGATCTAATTGCTAACCCCGGCACAGGTTCAGATGCATCTTTCTGGGAGCGATCGTAAAAGTTTTCAATTTTAGTTTGCTTGTAAGCATCGATTTCGGGTGATACTACTTGCTGCTGTGCTTCACTGGGCTCAGTCCAGCCTCTTTGGGGCTGGAGCCTAATTTGTAATCCCGGTGCAAATCTATCTGAGAAACTGGATTTTAAACTACTGAAAGGATCTACACGGCCGCCTCCTTCCGATGATAAACTTCTCCCACTTTCTTCTTTATTTGATTCTTCATTTTTCAGCTCTGGCTGGGAGGTGCTAATAGCAATAGGCTCGCTGAGCTGAACTATCGGCGGCAGTTCTATGGCCGGTCTATTGCTTTGATTATGCGTCTTGTCTACTTGGTCAATAACCAATAGCGGCTGTCCTTCAGAAAGACTCGATTCATTCTGGTTTAAAGCATGATCTATCTCTTCTACCGGACTAATGATTGCTTGAGCTAATTGAGCCTTCATGATTTGGCTTGAAAATAACCACGGCAAGGCTGCGGCTGGCATCGCCTCTGCTGTATTTTGCAAGCTCCATAATTGATCTTGTAAATTAAGAAATTGCTGTTGCTGTAGCCGAGAAATGACCAACTGCCGCAGATAATAACAGGACTGTAAGCCCCCAACATTTTTTACTATCTGCTTTAGTCCCCTATTCCTCACTTTAACAACGGTTTTTTGGCGCTTAGGACTATCGGCAATAATTAGTTTTGCCGGGCTCTCACCTTCTGCTGGCAGTCCATCCCCATTTCGGTCCGGAGGTGGCTTTTGTTGTTGTTCTGGTTCGCCCATATGGGTTTACTTATCATCTGGACATGAAGAAAGGATCGACGCGTCAAAGAAAACATTCGCTATTTCGAATAAACGTCTTGCTCACTTTTTGGCTACTGACGAGAAAAAGATTAACAGGTAGTCAAGATGGTCCATCAAAAGTCACTGTTGTGAGATTCCTTTAGATTCTCGTTCTATACAGATTAAATCTGCTAGATTCCTGCGCCGCGCAAACTTTTCCTCTTCACACAGCCAATATTTATTTACCCCGTGGATAAGCTTTATTCACTCAGTCGCATTTGCTCAGGCACTTAAATTCTCGGTTCGAAAGTTTCCATACGACCCAACCCGCAAGCAACTATTGCTCGTCATATCATCCTAGGCCAAGCAATAGGGTATAAATGGCGTTGATAAGCAAGCTTGTTACAAATGAGCAAACTATTTATTGGTACCTACTAAAAGAGGAAAGCGTCTTGCGGTCACTTATACAAGACAGACGATTAGACACTCACTTTCAGCTTTTTCTCAAAAAGCTCATTTTAACATTTCCATTTCAGAATATAAATTTGTCAAATGCAGTTTACGCAACTTCGGAGCTTTAAAAGCAGTCACCAACACCACCAATAATGTCATACAACCACCAAATACAACCGACGGTATAAGTCCCATAAGTCTAGCGGTGAAACCTGATTCAAATTCGCCAATTTCATTAGACGAACCAATAAACATACTATTTACTGCTGCCACCCGTCCTTTCATAAAATTTGGTGTAACCAGCTGAAAAATGGTCGTTCTGAGCCAAACGCTGACACCGTCCAATGCCCCGCTAAAAATCAGCAAAGCTAAAGATAAGTAGAGATTATTGGACAAACCAAAACAAATCATGCACAAACCAAAACCGGCTACCGCAAATAAAAGAGCGATTCCTGCATCTTTTGCCAAGGGTCGATGAGTCAAAATGAATGCAGTCACTAGTGCCCCTAATGGAGGCGCTGCTCTAAGAATACCCAAGACATGAGGCCCACTATGAAAAATTTCAGAAGTAAAAATAGGCAGCAAAGCCACCGCGCCACCAAATAAGACAGCAAACAGATCCAGTGCCATAGCCCCTAAAACAATTTGATTGGAAAACACAAAGCGCACCCCTTCTTTGATATTTTCAAATACACTTACATTTTCTCTTGGAGCTAAGGAAGTTTTAGTCCTAATCAAGGCAAAAAACAGAAATGCCCCCAGCAAAGCAAGTGTGGAAAAAAGATAAGTTTTACTAGCGGCAATATATATATACAACAAGCCACCCAAGCAGGGTCCAGCAACGGCAGCCCCCTGCCATATGGTTGCATTCCAGGCTGCGGCATTGCCATAAAGTTCTCGCGGTACAATATCTGACATCATGCCAAAAATGGCTGGAGAATAAAAGCCTCTTCCCAAGCCAGACAAAGCCATTAGTAAGTAAATTACTATCGTTAATGGCGCCACAGTGATAAATCCTGCTGAAGCTACTGCAAGAAGAATAGAACTGACAATAAAAAGAAAAACAACGGACAAAGCAATTAGTCGGCGATCGATCATATCAGCTACATGACCTGCATATAGAGATACACCGAGCGCAGGGAAAGCTTCAGACAAACCAACTAAACCCAAAGACAATGGATCTTTTGTAAGAGCATAAACCTGCCAACCAACTGCCACGCCTTGAATTTGCAAAGCTATATTTACTAACAAGCGCGCAATTATAAAAAAACGGAAACCCTTTATTCGTAAAGCGCTATATGCACTATTCGCCATAATTCAATTATCTTTATTGCCTGCTTAAAAGTTTAGCGCATTTTAGAATGATAATACAAAACCAGATGGGCAATATAAAGCTAAACCATCAAAACAAGTAACAAACAATTATTCACATCTCTGCTCATGTGTTTACTTTGTTATTTTGCAAACGCACTAATATCTATTACAGCCACTGCCCTCAATGGCAGTGTGTTTATTCACAGCTATCTGAAACGTAGAATATGTTATGCCACAAACCAAACCGGGTATAAACGCTCAGGTTAGCCATGCGTTATTCTTGGAGTTTTGCAGTTGAATAAAAGCAAAATATTATCCCGAATAATTATTTTTATCTGTCTGATCTGCAATGTATATTTGCCGTGTACGCAAAGTTTGGCAAAAAGCAAAATCAGAGTCGCCTTTTTCACAGACAAAGGAGCTCACCCCGGAAATCTTCTTTGTACTAATTTAGCTCAGGACAAATCTCTTGCCTTAACCAATGTTTCAGGAAACGATATCTGTAATGATTGTTTAGAAAATTTCGATGTTCTATTTGTCCCAGGAGGATCGGGTAAACGCGAAGCGTTAAGTCTCACTCCAGAAGGACAAATGAAAGTACGCCTATTTGTGCGCAAAGGCGGCATATATCTTGGTGTCTGCGCTGGCTGCTACTTCGCCTCTTGCGCCCGTCCCCAATATTTAGGCTTACTGCCAATGACCACTGCAGACCAAGATCACTGGCGGCGCGGGAAAGCAACTCTGCCTATAGAGTTTACTAAATTAGGAATGGAAATATTCGGCGTCGAACAAGCTAAAGCTGAAGTCATTTACCATAATGGTCCGGTCTTGCGCGCCTACAAACAATACGAGAATAATATTGCTCCTTTATCTTATTTTCGAGGTGAGCTGGTAGCACGGGGAGGTGAAACCGGCGTAATGATCAACGCACCAGCTATGGTACTAGCCAGATACGGAAATGGTCTGGTTTTAGGCATAAGCCCGCACCCTGAAGCAACTACAGGTCTAGCCACGATAGAACTAAATGCTATTGAATGGCTATATAATCATCGACCGATTGATAAGCAATCCTCAGCCGTCATAAAAACATCACAAGCAAACACTGTCAAAGTAAGTGCGCGTACAATTCAATTGCACAACTCATTATCAGCACAGATTTATGAGCAAGCTGAAAGTATTTTTGAGAACACCACATATTCTCATTATCAACATTTGCATGAACAGGCAGAAGAACAAGCTCAACAAGCAAATGGTAAATTTCAAGTTACTGCGGACTGCTCAGGGTTTATTAGTTACGTAATAAATGCCGTATCGCCCCAACATTACGCACCAATTTATGAATTGTCTGGAAGGAGCTACCCACACGCTAAAACTTATACCCAGTTTTTTAGCTCCTTACCAAATAATGAAGCACTAAATGGTTGGTTAAGAATTGAGAATTTTAAAGACTTAAAACGAGGTGATATTATTGCCTGGGAAAGACCCAATCGTCCCGGAAGCCAAACAAAACACAACGGCTCAGGACATGTAATGATAGTTGTAAACAAGCCAAGCAAGCTGGTTCAAACCACCATTAATGGTAAAAGAATAAAATACTTTGAGATCTGCGTATTAGATAGCTCATCGGTTGAACATTTCCCACCACAATCATTACCATTACTTAGTAATTCACAATTTAGAGATGGCGTAGGTAAAGGTATGGTTCGCCTTATTTTAGACGAGCAAGATAATATAATAGGCTTTTGGGAAGGTACCTTCTCCCATGAAAGAAACGCAGCCATAAAAGGACCAAGCTATACTGGCAAAATTGCCTTTGCTCGACTAGTCTCATCATCATAGTTCAAGAGCGCGCCATAAATACCACGATGCTATTGTGCGATAAGGGCGCCACCGTTCACCATAAGCTTCTAATTCCTTGGGCTTGGGTAAATCGGCATAACCAAATGTCAGTGCAAATCCTTTACGCACTCCATAATCATGAATCGGTAAAACGTCCATCCTTCCTAATCTAAAGATAAGCATCATTTCAACAGTCCATTTGCCAATGCCTCTGATGGTCGTTAACTGTTCGATAATTTCTTCATCACTCATTTTGTGCAATTGATCACCTTCAGGCACAAATCCTTCAATTGCTTTATCGGCGAGATCTTTCATTGAGGCAAGCTTAGAGCGCGACAAACCGGCCGACCGAAGCAAATCATCAGAAATAGCTACCACCGCTTGAGGGCAAAGAAATTCAGGACAGTCAAACAAAGCGTTGACACGAGCAAAAATGGTTGCAGCTGCCTTTCCAGTCAACTGCTGATAAACAATAGACTCCGCCAATGCGTGAAAAGGACTGTTAATTGGCTTCAATTCCAATTTGAACTTTCCCACCTTTTTAATGAGCTTACCCAAAACCGGATCCTGAGATGAGAGAAAACGCAAAGCCACATCAGAGTCGAAATCAGACTTTGCCCTCAAGGGCTTCTTAAGTTTGTTTTTGCTGCCGACTGCTTTAGGCATGTATATTAGGGCTCCTTTATTTATAAAAGTCGTTGAACATCAATTTTGTCAGCTATTTTGCTAGTTTGCCATTCTTCGGTTTAACATCATCAAAAACGAACTCATATTCAAGCTGGAAGGGTTTAATTTAAGTATCCAAAATAACTCTTGAGATCTCTGTTTGATATAGGTAGAATATCTGTGTTATAAGAGTTTAAGTAGCATAGTCATCAGGCTCTCAAGCTCGAGCATCAATCATGAGAAAACTCAATTATCTCTCTACCATTGCTTTATTGTCTATCTGGCTCATTTGCCCCCTACCCTCTTTCGCCGGTTGGGGCAAAACCACTGTCACCGATAATAACGGTGAAGAAGTGACAGTCAAGCATGGCTTATTTGGCAAAAAGACTATCGTCAAAGATCGATGGGGAGACGGCGTTGAACACAATAGAAGCATTTTTGGTCTGAGCAAAGATACAAAGGTCAGTGCGCTAGGCAATGATGTCCACGTTCATAAAGGACTATTTGGTTTTTCTAAAGTAGAAGGACAGGACATGCTAGGAGACAAATGGTCTTCCAGCAAAAATCCACTTTTTGGAAACACCAAAGTGGACTTGAGCGGAGTTAACAGAATTGTAGATAAATACTTTGGCCCAAAACAACTGAACAACCCTTCTATTGATCCCAATGCTTTAAAGCCAGGAACAAATGAACGATTACAAAATTTAGATCCTGCCATCGATGCCAATCCTAGAGCTCCCATACCACAAGCTCAAAACTAAGAGAATGATATTTGGTTATGGAAGGTGGCAAGCTCTTCATCAGTCATCGCATTCAAATTCCGCTCAGCGAATGTGAATTTACTTTCGCACGCAGCAGTGGTCCCGGCGGTCAAAACGTTAACAAAGTAAATAGCAAAGCCGTTCTGCGCTGGTCAGCAAAACATAGCCCAAACTTACCTTTAGATGTTAAAGAAAGATTTCTGGGGAAATATGCCAGTCGCCTAACAATCAATGGTGATCTGGTTTTAAGCAGTCAAAAATACCGTGATCAAAGTCGTAATATTGATAACTGTTTTGAAAAATTGACAGAGATGATTGCTAGTGTGGCCATGCCCAAAACACTGCGCCGTCCCACTAAACCAACATTGACATCCAAATTAAAACGCAGCGAAACGAAACGCCAACAATCATTGAAAAAAGAATACCGCCGCAAACCAAGTTTAGACTGTTGATGGTGCCTTTTTAGTAGTGCGGTAAAAGCGAATGGTTACTTTCTCAAGAGTGGCCAACCCTTCTTTAACTGCTTGATCAACAACAGGCATAAAATTATCTATTTTCTCTAATGTATCTACTATCTCAACAATAACTGGCAGATCCGTAGATAAATCTAGTGGTCTTGCTGAACGAATACGGCTGCGAGCACCAAATCCCTCAACACCGCGTAACACAGTAGAGCCAGACAAACCAGTTTCTTTTGCTTTGCGAATTAGCCATTCATATAATGGCATGCCTTCATATCTGTCACTCTCACCAATGAAAATCCTAAGCAGATGCCCTTGTTCCGATAGATGGCTAGGTTCTGTCATTACATTCATCCCCGCTTCAATATTTAAGTTATGACTGGAAATATGGTAATCAATTTCTGAGCAATTACAATATACAATGGAATCCCTATAGTCACATTATAAGAAAATGTCAAACCAAGCGAAGCTGCCAATGGCAAAGTTGGGCTAGCTTCTGGTATAGCTAATCTTTGAATGGCTGGTACTGCAATGTATGAAGCTGCCGCGCATAGCACCGCAAATAATACGTAAGTACCCAATTGCAACGGCTGATGAATAATATGACTAAATATCAAAGCAACGGTAATACCGAAGGTTGCAAAAACATTGGGCATGGCCAAACCAAATACTATAAATTTCCAGCTAGCCACCTTCAGATCTTTTAATCGGGTTGCAGCTGTAACACCCATCTCTAAAAGAAACAAAGATAGCATTCCTTGAAATAGAGTTACGAACAGCTGGTCATCTGCTTGCACAACCGTATAACCCTGAAGCCTGCTAATAAACCCTATGAGGATACCCCCAAACAATAGAAATATGCCAGGATTGAAAAACAATTCCCGCAGTACTTCACCGAAATGTCTATTACTGCCACTCTCTGAATCTGCTTGTCTGTTTTCAGCTGAAGCCGGATCATATCCAGGTTCATCTGGCATATTACCCTCTGCATCCATACCACTTTTTCGTAGTCTGGATACCAAATAAAGACCAACCAAGCAACCGGGTATTTCCATAACAGCCAACATAACTGGCATATAAGCAGCATAAGCAATGTGGGCCAATTGCAAAGCCCCTACGCAGGTGAGGAAAGTACCAGCAGAGTCAGATCCATAATAGGCTGCTACGGTAGCAGAATCAACCTTGCGCATCTTCGGAATAAAAAAGCGCAAGAACCAATAAGCCACTACCCCTATAATAATATTGGTGATAAAACCCACGCTCATAAAAGAAAAAGCCTGCTGAAGCGTTTTTCCCGAAAGAACCGCCAATTCCTCACCACCGTGCCAACCGATCGCTAACAACAAATAAATTGTTAGTCCTTGATAAACCGCATAAGGAAATTCGAATGAAACTTTTAGCAGTGGAATTGCAAAACCAAGATAAAAGAAGAGCAAAAGAGGTTTAAATAAATTCTTGCGGAAATTCTCCCAAAACTCCAGAAGAATATTTTGCCTCTTAACCAATACTTTGGTGGCATTGCCTTCGGAGTCAGGATAAACTGTAATCTGGTCTCCCGCTTTCAAATCGTTCAGGCTGCTAGGTACATTATTTAAAAGTACCGTGGCGTTGCTGGCCAACGGAAAGTAGAACTTATCCAAATAGTCGGTCGTAACAGCCAGTCGATTATCTGGTGAATTGCTAACGATACCAATAGTAGTCCGATAGGCGGACAAATTGATTGGGTTGCCGCTATTATCTACTTTCAAATTTATTTCGTCGCCTGGCTTTAAATCACTCAATTTTGCTGGAGCTTGATTGAGCATCACAGCACAACTAGGTTTCAATTCGTATTTAGTAGGTTTGCCAGCATCAGTACCATCATTTAGCGTTATAGAAGGAGTGCCAGAATTTAAGTCGACAACTTTTAATTTGTCTGCTGGTTGCTTAGCAATAACAGCAACTGTAGCTGTAGATTGCACAGCATTCATCATGCTCATGATCACAATAAGCATCAATGAACAAGCACCTAGGCGGACAAAAAGCTTCGGTTTCTTTTTCGCTGGCATCTTTGCCAGAACTACGCTGAAGAGTGAGTTCTGACTAATTTTTTTATTTATATATGACATCATAACGTTCTTGACTTGCATGCAGCCATGCATCTGCACAACGGGGTATCTATACCGGCAAGCTAACAGAATAATGTGACCGAATAATGATCCCTAGCTCAATGTATCGCATTGTGAATTTGGTCCTTGAAACCTATAGCTCAAACAGAGCTGTATTCATCACTATTCCGTCACTTTCTCATGATAAAAAATACTCTGGGCTCTGAAACAGATTATTAGCTAGAACTGCTAGCATCTTGTCGGTGTTCATTTAGATGTGTTCTTTTACCCCGTTCAGGAAATAATAAGGGTCGCGTAATACCATTGGAAAAGTTGAAAATACAAGCAGTCCTGTTAGCTACACTTCTCTCTACACAGCAATATAATACCTGTTTCGGACAAAATATTGCTTTGGCAAGCAGCACCGTTCAGCCACCAGCAGATTCGAAAATAGACCCTGACTCAACTTTAAAGGGCACAATAAACAATACTGACCCCAACACAGCAGTAAACCAGGTGGACGAACTTACACGACAAATATTGCTTAAAATTGTACAAATAGAAAGATTCAATATCAATTACAGCCTCAATGTCGCCAAGCAAGGACGTTGGAAAGGCTGGCGCTATGCCGGCTTCCAAGAAGTAAATGGCGGACTGAATCTGGCCGGCTCAATTATTGGCACAGCTAATAGAGGCTCTCACTTGCACACTTCGACCCATCTATGGACGCAAGTTCAAGAGAGTGCCTGTTACATACCAATGATTGGAAACATTATCGGTGCCAGTGCTGCAGTGCTTGAAATTGCTATAAATGAATATCATGATATTGAAGCGACGCGCAAAGGTTTTTCGCCGCATGCTGCTCGCAAATATGTGCAGGATCGAGTAAACGAGATTAACGCCTTGTTAGATAAGCGCGACGCTCTGCTTAAAATCGAATCATCTGCACCAGCTCTTTCCGGGCATACCCAAATTGACACAATAGAAGGCAAAATCTTAGACGACTTGCGTGACCAGGCGATTCTGGAATTTGAGCGTTTTCATGTAAATGCTAGAAAATTACTTGCCTTTCAACAAGCCCAATATTTTTTTGATTTTACTAAATATACTCTAAATGCCATCGGTTATGAATTTGCCTATTTGTCTCTGCATAGACATCATCGCATTTGGAATTACCGAGCCGGCGTCATGTGGGACATAGCAGGACCTATATACATGGCTGGTCCGATTTTAAGCAGATTGATCGGCAAAGGCGTAGGAGAATACAACAAACACTTCTTGAAACCTCTGACGGACGAGGTACACGATCGAAGCGTGCAAACATTACAAGCCGACGAAAGTGCACTGGTCAAAGCTTGCGATAACGTCGCACCACCGAGTACCACAGCTGCCGTTGATCGAAAAGAAATATATTTGTTGCAAGACAAAACATTCTCCGATGAAATTTCAAGCGGACTCAAATCAAGATCAAAAGCCAAATTAACCGCGACCCAAAACGTTGCCGGTGGGTTTTTTGTGGGCGGACTTAAGCTAGCTTCCGGTATTTTGTTTACCATCCCAGGTTACTATACTGCTTATAATACAAAAACAATCCGAGCCACACGGGTAACTAATTTTGATTTATTTAGCGCCTCCGTTCTTGGTATTGTGGGAAGTTCCTTTGCCATGGCCGACACATTGCGTATCCAAGTCAGAGGCGAAATCGACAGACATAGAATGCTAAAAGCAGGAGTACATCCTACACAAGTAGCTGCTCGGCGTTTAAAAGAGTTAGACGAGATAGAGCGTAAATTAACTAAAGGCCATACGCCCACAAGCTGAATACTTAAACAGAAGAATTAACGCTTTCGGGCTTTGTCTTTTCAGAAGCCACATTGAGGGACTTATGTTGTTTGAGATCGGAAATTGGCAGGCTGACAAAAAAAGTACTGCCCTTGCCTAGAACACTTTCAACTCGCACTGATCCTTTATGAGCATTGACAATGGCTTTCACTATTGATAGTCCTAAACCGTTACCACCTTCTTTCTTTGACCTCGCTTTATCTACCCGATAAAAGCGTTCAAAAACACTGGGCAACGATTCTTTTGGAATTCCACAGCCAGTGTCACGGATAGCCATGCAAATCTTATTCTCAGACCGAAAATTATAAATATATATTTGTCCACCGGCGGCGGTATAACGCAAAGCATTATCTATAAGATTATTAAACACTTCGACCAACATGTCACGGTCAGCTAAAACAATGACGCTAGACAAATTATGCACTTGCGAATCGATATGAATCTGAAGATCGATCTTTCTTTGTCGAGCTACTTCAGTAAAATCTTGCGCAACATCAATCACTAATTCATCCAGATTAACTGGTGCTAAGTGTAAGGCAACGTTTGGTTGTTCCATCTTGGCTAACAAAAGAAGATTTTGCGATATGCCTTTCAATGTATTGCTCGCTCTTTGGACAATCCTAAGCACATCAGTAGGCAAATTATGATCGCGCAAATGAGCTTCAATTGTTTCGATGCTATTCTCAATTAATGCAACCGGAGTATTTAACTCATGTCCAGCATCATCTACAAAGTTACGCAGAGTGTTTAATGATTTAGCAATGGGAGCAACTGCCCGACCTGAATAAAACCAACCCAAAATAGCAAATACAATGACTAGTGAAATCCCCCGTAAACACTTATTGATTATAAAACTAGCTACCGTTTCATCATAAGGAGCTGTGGGTAATTGTACTTGCACAAAACCTTTTGGCAAATTTAGATAGTGAGAATAAACTGAAACCTTGCTGTGATTATAAAATGCACTGGCCAACACCCTGCCGCAAACGTTCTATCCCCCGAGGACCATATGATTCGAGCAAATTCTCATCAGCCCCAAAAAGTTGAATAGTTGTCTGAGCAGTTATATGGCGCCTAGCTGCTACATGCATCCAGTCAGCTAAAGTTGGTTTGCCATCTTTGTAATTTACAGCCGGAACTATTTCTTCAAACATATTTATAAGGGCGTTCTCGGTTGACTCATTTAGACGATTTGTCATAGTCCAAATCGACGCCAAACCATCAAGCGTATATGCCACCATGACTATAAAGAGAAACCAAAGTGTGAGCTTGATGCGTAAATGTTTTATCATAGGAAGATCAGCTTTTAGATTCAGGTGGATCAAATCGATAACCAAAACCATAAAGGCTAGCAATACAGGATGCCTCTCCCGGCGTATCCAATTTACGTCTTAACCTGTTAACATGTCCCCGCACAGTATCGTGCATTGCATCGCTCTCCATACCCCAAACATGCTCTAATAATTCCTCTGAAGAAAATACTTGTAAAGGATGCTTGATTAAAAATTCTAATAGCTGAAACTCTTTTGGGGCCAAATGAACAGCTATACCAGCTTTTGTAATCTTTCGTTCTCGAAAATAGATACAAACATCCTGCATAACATAATGGTCATTAGTAAAAGTGCGACCGCGACGTAAAAGAGCATTAACACGCGCAGACAATTCTTTTAAATGAAAAGGCTTAGTAAGATAATCGTCAGCCCCTACTCTAAAAGCCATATCCTTATCTTCGATAGAATCGCGGGCAGTTAGCATAAGTATTGGTGTATTACCATTTTGCTCACGATAAAATTGACACACTTCAATTCCACTCAAACTCGGCAGCATTATGTCTAAAATTATTATTTCATGCTTGTGTTTATTAACGTTCAAATAAGTCAGTGCCTCATTTCCATCAGCAATAACATAAACTTCATAGTTTTGACGCAAAAGCCAATCGCGAACAAGCTGCACCATATCAGGCTCGTCTTCCACAAGAAGAATGTTTGCTGTTTGCAGCTTGCTACCGATGACCATAAACTTATGATTAATACACTTACTTTTCTACCTGGAAGTATAGAACACTCCCCTTGTAATCCGATTATATACACTTCATTTTAAAAACAAACTTAAACATATGCTTCCAGAGCCCATAAATACCTGGTGAACTAAATTATTATGGTACAAAGTTAAGGATATAAAGCCCGCCACAAGGGGTAATGAAGCAATGAATATTAAAGAACAAATTTCTGTCGATCTTAAAGAAGCTATGAAGGCAAGGGATCAGCTCCTAATTGATACTCTGCGCTCCGTTATGTCTGCCTTTACTTATAAAAAAGCTGAAACCGGCGCAGAACTGTCAAACGAAGAAATGCTTGCTGTTGTGCAAAAGCAAGTAAAACAACGCAACGATTCCATTTCGGAATATACAAAGGCTAATCGAACCGACCTCATAAATAAAGAAACTCAAGAAAGAGATGCTTTAGTTAAGTATCTTCCTGCCGAAAAATCAGAAAGCGAAATTCGCCAAATGGTAAAAACTATAATCGCTAGCATAGATCAAGCAGAACGCAATCAAGGAACCGCCATGAAATTAATCATGCCACAATTAAAAGGGCTGGCTGACGGTAATTTGGTCCGTCAAATCGTAAACGAAGAACTAAAAAACAAATAAATACAGAATAAGGATTTTATCTGATGACAAAAATGCGCGCAGTACAAGTAAATAAGAAGGGCGGTCCTCTCGAATTAGTAGAACGCGATATTCCAAAACCGCAAGCAGATCAAGTACTCATTAAAGTAGAAGCCTGCGGCGTATGCCATAGTGATTCAATAGTTGTCGAAGGAAATTTCCCCATCAACTATCCGCGTATTCCAGGACACGAAGTCGCTGGCGTTATTAAAGAAATAGGTAAAGATGTCCAAGGCTGGGAAATTGGGCAAAGAGTGGGCGTTGGTTGGTACGGTGGCCACTGTGGTTATTGTCAATCTTGTCGTCGCGGAAAATTCATTACTTGCGAACGAGCAAAAATATGCGGTGTTACTTATGATGGCGGCTATGCAGAGTATATGGTCGCACCAGCTCAAGCACTGGCTTTAATCCCAGCAGAATTATCAGCAATTGAAGCCGGTCCTCTTTTATGTGCCGGCATAACAACATTTAATGCTTTGCGTAACAGTCCCGCACGAGTAGGCGATCTAGTGGCAATTTTAGGAATAGGTGGTTTGGGTCATTTAGCCGTACAGTTCGCAGCAAAAATGGGTTTCAAGGTTGCGGCTATTGCTCGTGGCAAAGACAAAGCAGAACTTGCTAAACAATTAGGCGCGCATTTTTATATAGACAGCTCAACACAAAACGTTGCAGAAGAATTGAAAAAATTAAAGGGGGCTAAAGTTATATTATCCACAGTCACAAATAGTGATGCGATGTCAACCGCTTTAGCTGGATTAGGCACAGACGGCACTTTTATTGTAGTGGGAGCATCATTCGACCCTATTAAGGTTAATGGGCTTCAGCTATTAATGGGGAATCAGACTATCAAAGGCTGGGCATCTGGTACAGCTATAGATTCCGAAGATACTTTGAATTTTAGTGTGCTCGGTGACGTACGTTCTATGAACGAAGAGTTTCCTCTCAGTGATGCTATTAATGCTTACCAAAGAATGATGAGTGGTAAAGCAAGATTTAGGGTTGTCTTACAAATATAATCTTATCTTTCTAGCCAATAATTTACCAATTTCTTTATCAAGGCTCCGGGAGCTGATTAATCAATTGTCTCGCCCCTAACGCACCCATTTGATATCATATTATTTGGGCGTATACTTAATAAGAAGATGACTACCAATAAGACCAAAATCAAAGACAATAATGTTAAGGTATTTGACACCACCTTGCGGGATGGTCAACAATGTCCTGGAGCTGGCATGAGCTTTGAGCAGAATATGGAATACGCTCGTCTTGCCAGCGAATTACGCGTTGATGTATTGGAAGCTGGCTTTCCATCCGCTAGCACAGTAGATTTTAATATAGTACACACTATAGCTGAAGAAGTTAGGCGGTTCAAACACAAGCCGATAATTGCCGCTCTTTGCCAAATGCGAGAGGCACAAATTATTCGCACCATAGAATCACTGATGCCTTTAATTCCACAACGGTTAGCGCGGCTGCACGTTTATTTGCCTGTTGATCCTGACTTAATGCCCATATCATTAGGAGCATTGGCCAACGACAAGAAACAGCTCGTTTCTGATCTTTATAAGTTCACTAAATTAGCTACCGAGGCTGGTTGTGAGGTAGAGTTCAGCCCAGAAGGCTATTCCCGTATGCGCGAACATTTTGATTTTACTACAGAATTATTCCGAGCAGCAGTTCAAGCCGGAGCTAACGTAATCAATTGTCCTGATACTATAGGTGGTGCTTGCCAACTACAAGGGAAAGACTATTTCGTAGAAAAAATGAAGAAGCACGCACAAATTATCGAAGAAGAATTTCCTGATCGTAAAATTACATGGTCTGTGCACTGTCATAACGATTACGGACTAGCAGTGCAAAACTCGATCAATGCTGTCTTTCATGGTCCCGCTCGACAAATCGAAGGCTGCATAAATGGTATTGGCGAAAGAGCTGGTAATGCTGCTTTAGAGCAATGTATCATGCTCATAAAGCAATTTGGCCAGCATATAGAAGGACAAAGTCCTTTCTATACAACAATAGCTACTGAAAAGTTACAAGTCATCTCCGACTTTGTAGGCAATAATATGCTGGCGAGACAGCCACACTCCCCTATCAGCGGCGATAATGCAGCTAAACACTCTTCTGGCGGACATACAAATGCAATCTTGAAAAATCCACTTGCTTATCAGCCATTTGATCCTAAGGAAATCGGCAAAGAAATAAGTTTTCTATTTGGGCCAATGAGTGGCAGTAACCACGCACAATCAATTGTTCAAGGCTTTGGTTATATTTGTGAAGATTCAGAAAAGGCCGAAATTGCTCAATATATTAAAGATTATTATCAGCAGCGGCGTAAGGGCATTACTGACGAAGAATTAATTGAATGTTATCTTGAATATCGCAAGCCCCTAAAAATTGACCGCATTGACTATTTTAAGAGCGCCAACAGCGCAAAAGTCAAACTGCACGGCAAACTATTTGGGCAAGAAGGCGAATTCGAAGAAGAACACTTAGGCCCTGATTCTGCATTAACAGCAGCTAAGAACTTGCTTCAGAAAAAATTTGGTCCTATAGAAGTCATTCATCATGAAAGCAAATCAGAAAATGTAGGTATAGATGCCCATAGCATCTGTCGCATACTCATTCAAGATGATCGAAACAAACAATATGAAGGAATTGGAAAAGATCGAGACATCAAAATATCAGCCATTAGCGCTCTGCTCGATGCAATGAACAAAGCTTATATAGATAAACATTTCTCAATGCCTTCCCCTAAAGAAACAGCTCTAAAGCCACAGACTGGTGCGTAAATTGGCACTTTGTTTCATGATGTAAAAAATATAGGGAATAAAGAAAAGGACCCATTGACGAAACATATGCTTCTTGTATACTTAGCGGTCTGGCTTTAAAATAGGCGTCCCTGATTGGCTCAGATATTCTGAACTTCCAATATAGGCAAAACAAATTTCGGAAACCAAATGCATTCAAATTTATTGGCAATTATTAGTGTGGTCCTCCTGGTCGTAATTCTACGCTCTGGGTGCGGGTCGCTTGCCTATTAAAACACTAATACGCTAAGTTTTTAAACCCCCGCACCAAGCCAAAAGGAGCGGGGGTTTTACTTTAAGTACTTTAAATTTCGACGGAGACAATAAATTGATTAGCGACGCAATAAAAAAAGGACCCCATCGAGCACCAGCAAGAGCTATGCTCAAGGCAATAGGACTCTCTAACGAGGACTTAGAAAAACCCTTAATTGGCATTGCTAATACCTGGACTGAGGCTGGGCCTTGCAATTTTCATTTGCGCACATTGGCAGAAAAAGTAAAAGAAGGTGTGCGTATGGCAGGCGGCACGCCGCTTGAATTTAATACCATTGTTGTCTCAGACGGTATTTCTATGGGCACAGAGGGCATGAAAGCCTCTTTGGTTTCGCGAGAAGTAATAGCAGACTCGATCGAATTATGTGTGCGCGGTCATATGTTCGATGCCGTCGTTGCTCTATCTGGCTGTGATAAAACAATTCCTGGCACCATTATGGCTCTAGCCCGATTAAATTTGCCCTCTTTAATGCTGTATGGAGGGTCAATTATGCCTGGGCAATTTCAAGGCAAAGATGTCACTATTCAAGAAGTATTTGAGGGTGTGGGGGCTTGCTTAGCCGGACGCATTACACCAGAAGATCTTCTTGAATTAGAAAATAACGCTTGTCCAGGCGCCGGCGCATGCGGCGGACAATTTACAGCTAATACCATGTCCACAGCTGCAACTTTTATGGGCATCTCTCCCATGGGAGTCAATGATATACCTGCATTAGATGCAGCCAAGTCAGAAGCTGCCATTGCGTGCGGTAAATTAGTCATGAAACTTTGGCAAGAAGATCTCCGTCCTCAACAGATTCTCACTAAAGAAGCGCTCGAGAACGCTATTGTTTCTGTTGCTGCCACCGGTGGGTCAACCAATGCAGTACTACATTTATTAGCCATTGCACGCGAAGCCGGATTGCACATAAACTTAGAAGATTTTGATCGCATTTGTTCACGCACACCAACTTTAGCCGACCTCAAACCAGGCGGCCAATTTGTCGCCTCGGATATTTATTTAGCCGGCGGCGCGCGGCTATTGGCGAAGCGCTTAATTGAAGGCCAATATATAAGCGATTCCCTGACCGTAACCGGACTTTACTTATTTGACGAAGCGAAAACAGCCAAAGAAAAGGCCGGGCAAAAAGTGATCCGCCCGTTAGCAGATCCAATAAAGAAGACTGGTGGCATCGCGGTATTGAAAGGCAGTTTAGCTCCAGAGGGATGCGTAGTTAAGCTCTCAGGACACGAGCGCAAACATTTTGCTGGTCCCGCTTGCGTATTTAACTCAGAAGAAGCAACCTTTGAAGCCATTAAACAAGGAAAGATCAAAGCAGGAGACGCAGTTGTGATTCGTTATGTTGGACCTAAAGGTGCCCCCGGCATGCCAGAAATGCTTGCCATCACGGGAGCCTTAGTAGGAGCAGGCATTGCTGATTCGGTAGCTCTTATTACCGATGGCCGCTTTAGTGGTGCTTCTCACGGTCTGGTCATAGGACATGTAGCACCAGAGGCTGCCGTTTGTGGTCCAATTGCCTTGATTGAAACCGGAGACATTATAACTATTGATGTTGAAAAACGAACTATTGATGTCGCCGCACCGCTAAATAAAAGAATTTGGCAGGCACCAGAACCTATTTATCGTTCAGGAGTCTTCGCAAAATATGCTCAAACAGTTTCTTCGGCATCGCAAGGTGCAGTAACCGGAAATTTCTGGCAAAGCAAAAATCAAGCCAAAGAAAAAGTTTTAACCCATTAAGGAAACTCAAGGAGAAAATAATGACCAAAATATACTGGGAAAGTGATGCTAATACCAATACTTTTAACGGCAAAACAGTGGCTGTACTCGGCTATGGTAGCCAAGGTAGAGCACATGCTAATAATTTACGTGACAGCGGAGTAAGTGTCGTTTTGGGACTGCGCCCAGAAGGTAAAACATGGCAGCAAGCACAGCAAGATGGTTGGCAACCGATGGAGCCAGCCGCTGCTGTCAAAGTCGCGGATATGGTAGCAATCCTCACTCCAGATATGACACAAGCAGAATTATATAGTCAAGCTGTAGCACCTAATTTGAAAACTGGCGCGGCAGTTTTATTTGCCCATGGTTTCAATATTCATTTTGGTGAAATAAAACCTGCTAAAGAAATCGACATTATAATGATTGCTCCTAAAGGCCCCGGCGCTCTTGTAAGACGTCAATACGAGGAAGGTAAAGGCGTGCCTTGTCTGGTAGCCGTTTATCAAGATGTTTCTGGTACGGCACTCAAAAGAGCTCTTGCTTATGGCCATGCTATTGGCGGTACGCGGGGCGGCATAATTGAAACTACTTTTGCTGAAGAAACCGAAACAGATCTTTTCGGTGAACAGGCAGTTCTTTGCGGCGGAGCCACAGAATTAATCACTGCCGGCTGGGAAACACTTGTTGAGGCAGGTTATCAACCAGAAGTTGCATACTTCGAATGCTTGCATGAATTGAAATTGATCGTTGACCTGATATATGAAGGTGGCATTACCAAGATGCATGAATTTATTAGTGACACAGCTAAATATGGCGACCTCACAAGAGGCTCGCGGATAGTCGACGCTAGTACCAGAGCACGGATGAAAGAAGTTTTGACCGAGATTCGCAATGGCACATTTGCCAAAGAATGGATCGAGGAGAACAAGAGCGGAAATAAGAACTATAAAGCCATGCTCAATCGTGACTTCGATCACCCAATTGAAAAGCTGGGCAAACAGTTAAGAGCAAATATGTCCTGGATAAAGGAACAAGGCAAACCCACTAAAGAGTTAGTGGGCGCAAAACACTAACAGGTAATACCATGAACGGCGCCGCCATTCTAGTCAAAGCAATAGAAGCCGAAGGAGTTAATACTATATTCGGTTACCCTGGCGGTGCCATCATGCCTGTTTATGATGCGCTGGTGGATAGTAAATTAAGACACATTTTGGTTAGGCACGAGCAAGCCGCAGCTTTTGCTGCTGACGCTTATGCCCGAGTAACTGGCAAAGTAGGAGTTTGTTTAGCTACATCCGGACCCGGAGCAACCAATTTGATTACCGGCATTGCTAACGCCTATGCCGATTCCATTCCTGTGGTGGCAATTACCGGTCAAGTAGCAACTGCCCTTATAGGAACGGATGCTTTCCAGGAAGTAGATACATATGGCATTTCTATGCCGGTGGTCAAACATAGCTTTTTAATCCGCGATGCTGATGAAATCCAACAGATCGTTAAAGATGCTTTTGAGATTGCACGCAGCGGTCGCCCAGGACCAGTTTTAATAGACTTCCCTAAAGATATTGCCAATGCAGAAGCAAAGGAAAATAATCTGAGAGCAGCTAAATCAATTTCTCTGCCTTGCTTTGATGCAAGCAGCATAGAAACAGCTAAAGCAATGATCAAGCAAAGTCATAAACCATTGATATATGCTGGCGGCGGTGTGCGGATAGCCCAAGCTAGCGATGATTTACGAGCGTTTGCAGAAACAACAGGCATCCCGGTGGTGACCACACTGCAAGGCTTAGGTAGCATACCTGGTTCGCATTACTTAAATCTAGGTATGCTCGGTATGCACGGCACTAAAGCAGCTAATCTTGCCGTGCAAGAATGCGATCTATTAATCGGTATCGGAGTACGTTTTGACGATCGGGCCACCGGCATGTTAGCTAAATTTGCGCCTCACGCTAAAGTCATTCATATGGACGCCGATCCAGCAGAGGTAGGAAAGCTACGAGCAGTACAATGCGCAATTCTTGGCGATCTCAAATTAGCACTAAGATCTTTGCATGTCAAACCCAACTGTGAACCTTGGCGAGAATTATGCTTAGACCGCAAAGAGGAATTTGCGTGGCGTTACGATGCTCCGGCTAAAGGAATATATGCACCTAAGTTTATCAAAACTCTGAGCGATCAAGCCCGCGAAAATACAATCATCACTTGTGATGTGGGACAACATCAGATGTGGGTTGCTCAACATTATCAATTCAAACATGGGCAAAATCATCTCACTAGTGGTGGACTAGGAGCGATGGGCTACGGATTGCCTGCCGCGATCGGTGCTCAACTTGCTAGCCCCAACGCTAACGTTATAACCATAAGCGGAGACGGCTCAATAATGATGAACATTCAAGAATTAGCTACCGTCAATCGTTATAGCATACCACTCAAAGTAGTAGTGTTCGATAATCAAGCACTAGGGATGGTGCGACAATGGCAAGAGTTATTCTTCCAAGAAAGATATAGCGAAGTTGATTTATCTGACAACCCAGACTTTGTGAAAGTGGCCGAAGCTTTTGGTATCCCAGCTTTCCGGTTGGAGCATGATTCCGATATGCAAGAAGCGATTAATAAACTAACTAGCACGGAGGGACCTTTATTTGTTCATGTTGTTATAGATCCCCGAGAAAATGTATGGCCTTTAGTGCCACCAGGTAAACCAAATTGTCAAATGATGGAGGCGAGCACATAATGAAATTCACTTTGGAAATAAGCATGAAAAATACAGAAGGGGTTTTGGAACGCATACTTTGTAGGTTAAGACAGCGCAATGTTTCCATAGAGGCCATAGATGCTATCTGCACCAAAGATTCTTCAAAAATAGAAGCAAGAATTACCGTAGAAAGCAAGATGGGTGCCGAACCGGCGATTAAACAATTAGCCAAACTATATGATATTCAGTCAATTAATGTATTTGCCTTGGATATAAAAGAAACTTCTAAGCAGGCCTATTACGCAAACACTAAAGCAGAAAGTCCACTCACTCAGTTAGGAGAGCTTAATGAAGTCTGTCTTTCTGTATGACACCACTCTAAGAGATGGCTCCCAACGTAAAGGGGTTAGCTTCTCTTTAGATGATAAGCTAAAAATTACCTCATTACTTGACTCCTTTGGTGTGACCTACATTGAAGGAGGTTGGCCTGGTTCCAATCCCAAAGATATGGAATATTTTCGTCGTATAAATAATTCTTCGCTAAAGCATTCTCGCGTAGTTGCTTTTGGCAGTACCCGTCGCGCTAACGCCAAAACAAAAGAAGATTCCAATTTAAAGGCACTATTAAACGCAAACACCGCCGTTGTTACTTTAGTAGGAAAATCCTGGGACATGCATGTTACCAATGTCTTGCAAACAACCTTAGAAGAAAATTTAGCCATGATTTCCGAAAGCATAGCTTTCATAAAAGAACATGGCAAAGAAGTCATCTTTGATGCTGAACACTTTTTTGATAGCTTCAAAGCTAACCCCGAATATGCTCTGCAAACAATTTCCACTGCTAAGAACGCCGGAGCAGACTGGGTTGTTTTATGTGATACGAATGGCGCATCCTTGCCAGAACAAGTCAGCGAAATCGTTAAACAAGTTCATACTCATGACACCTTCAATATTGGTATTCACTGCCACAATGATGGCGAATTAGCTGTAGCAAACTCTTTAGCAGCAGTAACAGCCGGTGCTAGACAAGTACAATGTACAGTAAATGGTTACGGTGAGCGGTGCGGGAATGCTAATCTAATTTCAATCGTACCAAACCTGCAAATAAAGCTTAATTTCCCATGTGTACCTTCCAACAGTTTGCGAAAACTTACAGACCTCTCTCGTACTGTTGCTGAAATTGCTAATTTGGCTCCCGACACAAATGCACCCTATGTAGGATCTTCCGCCTTTGCTCATAAAGGGGGTTTGCATGTAGCTGCAGTAGAAAAGGTTACTTCCAGTTATGAACATATCGATCCCCATTTGGTAGGTAACCAGAGGCAATTTGTGATATCTGAGCTTTCTGGATTGAGCAATGTGAGAATGCTAGCCTCTCGCCTTGGTATTGACAGTAGTGGCAAAGAAAAGGCAGTCTTGCAAGAAATTAAACACATGGAAAGTAAAGGTTTTCAATTCGAAAATGCTGAAGGTACCATTGAGCTAATGTTACGTCGTAGCGATGCCGATTATACTGCGCCCTTTGAATTGTTGAGTATGTCTGTTATGGTTTCAGACCACACTAATTCGGACATGACCGCTGAAGCCACTGTAAAAGTAAAAATCAGAGGGGAAATATTTCATACTGCTTCTGAAGGAAACGGCCCAGTAAATGCGTTAGATAAAGCTTTGAGAAAAGCACTCATTCCCTCTTATCCGAATGTAGCTAACGTGCGCTTGGGCGATTACAAGGTGAGAATACTAGATCCAGGCAGTGCCACAGGAGCTACAACTCGAGTAACCATTGAGGCTATTTGTCAGGAAGAACGCTGGTATACCGTAGGTTGTTCACAAAATATAATAGATGCCAGCTACAAGGCTTTAGCCGATAGTTTGGAGCTCTATTTATTACGAGAAGAGAGCGTCCAGTCTGAAGAACAAACAAATGTTGTAGCATAGTCAGTGTTATCATAATAGATAGACCAAAGAAGCCTGTCTTCGAACATAATTAATGAAAAATGAACTTCAGCAGTGTCAACTAAATAAACGCAGCCATGAATATTAAATCCGCCCATCCAAAAAGCATTTTCGAGAAAATATGGGAAGCGCATGTAGTCAAACAAATCGATGGACATCCAGCAATATTTGCTATCGATTTAATGCTAATCCATGAAGTGACTTCAGCTCAAGCTTTTCAAACTTTGGAAAACAAAAAACTACCCGTATTCGCTCCGGATCGATTACTAGCTACAATTGATCATAGTATTCCAACGCGCCCCAATCGCACAGAAATCTATGATCAAGCCGCAGCTATGCAAGTTGAAACTCTGCGCAAAAATTGTAGAAAACATGGCATTCCTTTGCGGGATTTTGATCAAGGACAAGGTATTGTCCACGTCATAGGTCCAGAATTAGGTCTCACCCAACCCGGTATGACAATCGTCTGCGGTGATTCGCATACTTCAACCCATGGCGCTTTCGGTGCTCTGGCTTTTGGTATTGGCACATCCGAAGTAGCTCATGTAATGTCTACTGGTTGCTTACTACAATTAAAACCAAAATCCATGAAAGTAGAATTTCAGGGACGATTCCGTAAAGGTGTTTTTGCAAAAGACGCCATTCTCGCTTTAATCGGAAAAATAGGTATCGGCGGAGCAAATGGTCATGTTATAGAGTACTGTGGCGAAGCAATCAAGCACATGTCAATGGAAGAACGTATGACCATCTGCAATATGAGCATAGAGTGCGGCGCCAGAGCCGGCTTGATTAGCCCGGATTCCATTACATTTGACTATTTACGCGGACGTCCCTATGCGCCATCAAGCAGCAATTGGAACTCATCTGTAGAATATTGGGAATCACTAAAGAGCGATCCTGAGGCCAAATACGATCGTCAGATAAGCGTTGACCTAGATAAATTACATCCAGTGGTTACCTGGGGTACTAATCCAGGACATGCTATTCAAATAAATGAGTCCATACCGAAATTAGCTGATCTCCCAAAAAATGAACTTGCTTCTACTAAATCAGCATTGGCTTATACAAAATTATCTGACGGCAAATCGATTGCCGGCACACCTATCGATTGGGCCTTTGTCGGTTCATGCACCAATGGCCGCATCGAGGATCTGCGTTTAGTAGCGAAAGTTTTAAAAGGCCACCACGTTAACCCGAACGTCACCATGTATATTGTGCCAGGATCAGAAGCCGTATTAGAACAAGTAAAACAAGAAAAGCTCGATGAAATATTTCGCGCTGCCGGTGCTGAATTACGCATGCCTGGATGCTCAATGTGTCTGGCTATGAATGACGATAAAGTGCCGGAAGGCAAACGTTGCATTAGTTCATCTAATCGAAACTTTCAAGGCAGACAGGGACCAGGTAGCATCACACATCTAGCCTCGCCCGCCACTGTAGCAGCTAGCGCCATTGCGGGACAAATTGCTTCTCCTGAACAATATTTTTGATTCGCAATCAAATACCAGTCTATCTAGTTAAAAAATCGAGTCAACAAAATGGAAAAGTTTAAAACGTTAACAGCTAAAGTCTTGCCCATAGCAATAAAAGATATTGATACGGACATGATTATTCCTGCCCAGTTTTTGACCAGCGTAAGCCGACAAGGATACGGAGAAAATCTTTTTCGTCGTTTACGCGATCAAGATCTGCAATTTCCCACTAATATGCCAAAGTATAAGGATGCTGGTATCATGCTCACCGATAGTAATTTCGGCTGCGGATCTTCACGCGAGCACGCAGTATGGGCAATCTTAGACGCTGGTTTTAAGGCGGTAATCTCAAAATCATTCGCTGACATCTTCTACAGTAATTCTGCCAAGAATGGACTGGTATTAATAACATTGCCCGAAAAGACAATAGATGATCTTCTCGCCGAGGCCATTGCCAACGAATTATTTTTAACTATAGACTTAGAAGGGCAGCAGGTTCATAAAGACAAGCAATCTTACCCGTTCACTTACGATGCATTCCGAAGACATTGTATTTTGAATGGTCTTGATGACATCGATTACATATTGTCTGCTAAAAACGAAATTGCTGATTTTAGGAAAAAGCAATCAAGCCAGCAAAGCGTATCTACACTATCTATCAATAATTGACCTTAAGAGGAGACAGTAATAATGAAAAAAACTATTGCTGTTCTAGCTGGCGATGGCATAGGACCAGAAGTAATGAAGCAAGCATTGCGAGTGCTCAATGCTGTTGAAAAACAATTTGGACATCAGTTTGTTATCAATGAAGGGCTAGTGGGGGGAGCCGCGTACAAGAAACATGGCACACATTTACCCGATGAAACAAAAGCTCTTTGTCAATCATCTGATGCTATTTTATTTGGATCTGTTGGCGGCCGGTAGCACAACAACATTTAGATCAATGGAAAAACTGCGAAGCTAATTCCATCCTGTCCTTACGAAAGCTATTTTCCTTTAATGCCAATTTGCGACCAGTGCGCATATTGCCCGAATTGCAAGAATTATCGCCGCTCAAAGCTGAAATAATTGAAAAGGGCGTCGATTTAATCATAGTAAGAGAATTACTGGGTGACTGTTATTTCGGAGAGCATAAGCAATTTACCGAAGATGGTTTACGCAAGGCATCTGACCTTTCAATTTATTCAGAAGATCAAATTGCTAATGTTGCTCGCAAAGCCTTTGGCATAGCGAAATCACGAAGAAAGAAAGTCACTTCGGTAGATAAAGCCAATGTATTGACCGCATCAAAGTTATGGCGAGCTGTGGTAAAAGAAATTGCCCAAGAATTTCCGGATATTGAGACTGAAGATTTATTAGTCGACAATTGCGCAATGCAATTGGTTATAAACCCTGCTCAATTTGATATTGTTCTTACCACTAACATGTTTGGTGATATTTTATCGGATGTTGCCGCTGTATTGCCCGGTTCATTAGGACTGCTAGCCTCAGCCAGTCTTAACACATCCGGATTTGGTTTATACGAACCACCAGGCGGCTCAGCACCCGATATTGCCGGTAAGAATATCGCCAATCCTATTGCTCAAATTAATAGCCTCGCGCTGTTACTGCGTTTATCTTTTGGCTTAGAGACCGAAGCACGTTCCATTGAACAGGCGGTCGAGTCTACTCTTAAAGATGGCTTTAGGACGAAGGACATATATCGTTCTCACCGTAACCAAAGCAGTCCCATTAATCTTGTCAATACTGATAAAATGACGGATCAGATATTAGAGCATTTGAGCGGAGTAAAAGATTGTGTACGTCCAGCGTAACGTAAGCCCGTCGCTAATTTTCTATCTATCCTGGCGAAAGGTCTTATTCTCATTTATATTGAGCACTATGGTATTTGTCATATATCAATGCTTTGGCTGGCATAAGCTGGCCATACCATTCTTGCCCATTGCCACCATAGGCACTGCCGTGGCCTTTTATGTTGGCTTCAAGAATAATTCTTCATATGATCGGCTTTGGGAAGCTAGAAAAATCTGGGGTGAGATTGTAAATCTTAGCCGCTCCATTGTGTCATATCTACTCGCAGTATTAAAAGACCGAGAAATAGAAAGCACAACTAATGCTCTGCAAAAATTTGTTTATAGGCAGATTGCCTGTGTAAATATGATTAAACTACAATTGCGTCGACGAAATGTATGGGATGAGACGCATCTTTATACCCAATTAGCATCGCAATGTTTTCCTTGCAAAACATTTGAGCAAGATACTATCGACGTTTTGAGCTCACTGTGTTGTCCTGAAGAAGCAGAGTCCTTTTTGGTAAAACAAAACATCGCCAAAGAATTGGTGTATCAACAAATGCTTGACCTTACTAAATTCAAAAACGCTGACTTAATTAGTCCAAACGAACATTCTGACTTAATGAAAATGTGCTGTGAAATGTTTACTCAGCAAGGCAAAGCCGAACGAATAAAGCTTTTCCCCTTCCCACGACAATATGCCTATTTCAGTGAAATATTCGTAAACATATTTATTTGCTTATTACCTTTAGGGCTAATAGCTGAATTTGCCAAACTCAACGAAGGGTTAGCATGGCTAACTATACCCTTCTCGGTGCTCATTTCCTGGGTATTCGACATTATGGAACAAATTGGTGATACCAGTGAAAATCCCTTTGAGAATGGTGTTAATGATGTGCCTATGACAGCGATTTGCCGAACAATCGAACGAGATCTACGTGAACTATTAGGCGAAACGAAGATACCCGAACCGATCGAATCAGTAGAAGGCATATTAATGTAACGTCCATAAGGTTCAGATGCTTTTTGTTTTAGTCGACATGCAATAACAGAAAAGACCTTCTCTCAGCTAATTTCGAGGCAAATTGCCATCAACACCAGGCACAAAGAAATTCATATTAACTAGCCAGTCTTCGTCAGGCAGTTTTCCCTTTTCTAATCTGATTTTTCCATCGCGATCTACTACAGGTCCACTAAAGACAACGAAGTTTTTGGCAGATATCTTTCTCTCCACTGATTCGGCTTCTTTACGAACTGAAACCGGTACCTGTGGACCAAATGATGAAAGACCGGTAACTCCACTAGCCATATCGCAATTTATTTGTTCGCTCTTCCAGCTGTGGTTCATAACAGACTTAACCACCTCGACATAAAAAGCACCCCAATCTAAAACACCACCAGTAATCCAGTACTTATAGGCTAAATTACTAGCATCGCTAAAAGTAGAGGCAGCAAAAACATGCTTGTCTTCAGCCAATTTAACTATAGTCAAAGGATTGCCTTGACAGCAAAATAAAACATCTACTCCTGACTCAATCAATCCTCTGGTTGCTTCGCTTTCCACCAAAGGGTCTGCCCATGTATTGGTCCATACTAATTTCAAGCGAGCCTTCGGATTTACCGATCTCGCTCCCAATTCAAAAGCATTTATAATCTGTATGATTGGAGGAATCGGATGCGGAGCAATAAATCCTATTTTATTTACCTTGGTCATACGACCAGCCACCATTCCTACAACATACATTGGCTGATACGGTTTATCGATATAGCCACCAACATTTTTTGTTAAATTAAGCCCTCTTCCCACTTGCATAAAAGTAACATCCGGGTGACGAGCCGCTACCCTTAATACAGGATCTAAATATCCATACGAAGTGGCAAAAATCAATTTACAACCATTTGCTATTAGCTTCTCTGCAATGCGCTCAGCTTGCCCACTTTCGGGCACACTCTCAAAATAACTAGTCGAAACTTCTTTACCTAATTTTGACTCTAAATACAAACGCCCCTTATTTTGCGCCTCATTCCAACCCTTATCAGTTATTGGACCGCTCAAAATAAAGCCTACCTTTAAGGTATTCATAGGAGTGATATTGTTTGTCGCTTCTGCTATTTTTGAAAGCAGCAATACGCAAGTAACTAGCAATAAATAAGCGCATTTCTTCAAATGTTTCATACGATCGGCATTTCCTCTACTTGGGCAAAATAAATAGATCCACAAACTTGTTGACCGGCATAGAACTAAGTTTTTCAGAGTCAGCAAAAATATTTATGATGCGATCTTTTGCTTCTGCATCAAATAAAGTATCTAGATTATTTTCAAATTTTTCTTTCAATAAAGGAATACCTTCTTTGCGGCGACGTTTGTGTCCAAGAGGATATTCAATCTCAATCTTTTCGCTCTTGCTACCATCTTTAAAAAATATTTGCACAGCATTGGCAATTGAACGTTTATCTGGATCTAAATAATCTTTTGTATATTGTTTATTCTCAGTACAAATCATTTTATCTCTTAGAAGATCAATGCGCGGATCCTGAGCTATTTTATCTTCATAATGTTCAGCGGTAAGTTCACCAAAAATAAGTCCCACAGCTGTCATATATTGAATGCAATGATCTCTATCAGCCGGATTTTTGAGGGGTCCTTTTTTATCAATAATACGCAGGGCAGACTCATGAGTGCTGATCTCGATCTTTTCAATCTCATTCAAACGATCTTTGACTAGAGGATATAGTTTCAGTGCACACTCCACAGCTGTTTGTGCATGAAATTCTGCTGGAAAAGCTATTTTGAACAATACATTTTCCATGACATAAGAGCCAAAAGGACGCCCAAGTTTCAATTCCTTCCCACCAAAAAGGACATCATCAAAGCCCCATGTTTTAGCAGTTAGTGCACTGGGATAACCCATTTCTTCTTTCATCGCCCAAAGAGCTAATTGCACACCGCGCGCAGTAGCATCTCCTGCTGCCCATGATTTGCGCGAACCGGTATTAGGGGCGTGTCTATAAGTGCGCAATGATTGACCGTCTATCCAAGCGTTAGATAAAGCATTTAAAATATGTTTTCTTGAACCACCTAGCATTTTAGTGCTTACTGCTGTTGTAGCAATTTTCACTAAAATTACATGGTCCAAGCCTACCTTATTAAAGCTATTTTCTAAAGCCAAAATACCTTGAATCTCGTGTGCTTTGATCGTCGCAGTCAAAACATCTTTTATTGTTAAAGCCTTATCGTTACGACTAAGATAATCGCCAACTGCTAAAATACCTCCTAGATTATCTGAAGGATGCCCCCATTCTGCTGCTAACCAGGTATCGTTAAAATCAAGCCATCGTATAAGACAGCCAATATTGAAAGCCCCCAGTATTGGATCAAGAATAAAATTAGTTCCGGGTACACAACACCCCTCAGGAACAATTGTGCCAGGCACCACCGGCCCAAGCATTTTTGTACACTCTGAAAAACGAAGAGCAAGAATAGCACAACCAAGACTATCCATAAGACAATAGCGCGCTGTCTCAATGGCTTCGTTCCGTCCAGCTAATGAAAACGAATCCACATACTCGGCAATATCTTGTAGAAGCTTGTCAAAGGCGGCAAGCTCTATCTTCTCTGATGAAGCTGTCATACTCATCTCTTTTCGATCGGCAGCCAGGATAATGGCTCCGGACCGATATAATCTGCCATCGGGCGAATGAGTTTATTATTTTTCCGTTGTTCAATAATATGAGCCGCCCAACCGGATGTACGAGCAATAACAAAAATCGGCGTAAACATCTTAATGGGTATACCTAAAAGATGATATGCCGAAGCACTATAAAAATCGGCATTAGCAAATAGCTTTTTCTCACCCCACATGAGCTTTTCAATACGTTCCGAAATATCAAAAATGTTCATGTCACCAGATGTTTTAGATAATTTCTTCGACCATTCTTTAATGATGGCATTGCGTGGATCGCAATTCTTATAAACGCGATGCCCAAAACCCATAATTAATTTTTTTTGGGCAAGCATTTCTTTTAGTCCCGCCTCGGCTTGCTCTGGATTTTTGAATTGATTAATAAGTTCCATAGCCGCTTCGTTTGCACCACCATGAAGTGGGCCGCGCAAAGTACCAATAGCCGAAGTTATGGCCGAATAAAAATCAGACAAAGTGGCAGCAGTAACTCTTGCTGCAAACGTAGAAGCAGCAAATTCGTGCTCCGCATATAAAATCATTGAAGCATCGAAACAATCAATATGCTCGACCGATGCTTTTTTCTGGTGCAACAAATGTAAAAAATGTCCAGCTATACTCTCATCATCAGTTTCAACATTTATTCTTTTGCCAGACTTACTAAAGTGATACCAGTATAGAAGCATCGAAGCAAATGACGCCATAAGCTTATTAGCAATATAAATCTGATCGTATTTATTTCCTTCTGGCAATATTGTGCCTAAGGCTGAACAACCAGTTCTTAAAACATCCATAGGATGCGCGTCCACTGGTATTTGCTCTAAAATCACCTTTAAGGTGGGCGGCAAGTCGCGCAAGTTTTTCAATTGCTCTTTATATTTTTGCGATTCATTTTTATTGGGCAACTTGCCATATATAAGCAAATAAGCCACTTCTTCAAATTTAGCCTTGATAGCTAAATCTTCTATAGCATAACCACGATAAGTAAGACCAGCACCAGCCTTACCTACAGTGCAAATTGCAGTTTGTCCAGCTGTTACTCCAGCCAAACCGCCCGCTTGTTTAGGAGCAGTAGTTTCGGTCGTCATTATTAACTCTCCCCCTTTGTCTCACTGTTTTTAAACAATGTGCCTAATTTTTTCTCGTAATCGTCATAGCGTAAAAATTCATATAATTCAGTGCGCGTTTGCATAGAACTAACTATTCCCTTTTGTGTACCATCTTTCCTAATAGTTTGGAAAACATTTAAAGCAGCCATATTCATTGCTCTAAAAGCGGAGAGCGGATACAGTGCTAAACTCACACCGGCATTCTTCAGTTCATCAAGAGTAAAAAGAGGCGTTTGCCCAAATTCAGTAATATTAGCCAAAACAGGCACTTTTACTGCTTGAGAAAAGTCCTTGTATTGATTTAATTCGGTCACTGCTTCTGCAAAAATCATATCAGCACCAGCAGCCACATAGGCCTTTGCACGTGCAATAGCGTTGCTTATACCTTCACTGGCAATCGCATCTGTGCGCGCCATAATTACAAAATCAGGATCGATCTTAGCGTCAGCTGCGGCCTTAATGCGATCTACCATTTCTTCTTTGTTAACCAAAGCTTTATTCGGTCTATGTCCGCAACGTTTAGAAAAAACCTGATCTTCTATATGTATAGCAGCCGCTCCTGCTTGAGTCATTTCCTTTACAGTGCGGGCAATATTGAAAGCACTGCCGAAACCTGTATCAGCATCAACTAACAACGGCAAAGATGTAGCTTGCGTAATACGCCTGACATCCTCAATAACATCGTTTAATGTGGTAATGCCCAGGTCAGGTAGACCAAGAGAGGCATTAGCTACGCCTGCACCAGAAACATATAAGCACCGAAAACCAATTTTTTCGGCCATAATGGCACAATAGGCATTAATAGTGCCTATCACTTGCAGTGGCTTTTCAGCTTTAAGGGCTGCCTTTAATCTAGACCCTGGAGAAGAGAATGCGTTCATAATGGCAACAATCCATGATAATCAATATGTATGATAACATGCTGCTCTTTAAACGTATTGTCCCGCTGCAAAACCAGACGCCCAAGCCCATTGAAAATTATAGCCACCCAATTGTCCTGTAACATCAACAACCTCACCTATAAAATACAGTCCTGGTACTTTTTTCGCTTCCATAGATTGTGATGATAGTTCATTAGTATCAACACCGCCCCTAGTGACTTCCGCTTTTTTATAACCAACTGTTCCATCAGGAAATATTTGCCAGGCTTTTAAAGTTGTGGCCAACTCTGCCAGACGTTTATCAGGTATTTCAGATAAATTACCGGTCAATTTATAGTAGCCACAAAACTCTTCCGCAAACCGTTTAGGCAATACTTCAGCCAATATATTTTTCACTAAGCTTTTGGCTTTTCTCTTCGCATTTGATTTAAAAATAAAACTGGATCAGCATCAGGGAACAAGTTGACTTTCAGAGGCATCGGCCTTTTCCAATATAGTGAAACCTGAAGACTGGCTGGTCCGCTTAGCCCGGTGTGCGTAAATAAAATATTTTCTCGAAAAGTAGCACCATTACAGGAGACTGTTGTATCGATTGATACCCCGGCCAATGCTTCAAAATGACTCAGTTCGTCTTTCTTGAAATTAAAACCATCCAAAGCAGGCGCAGTCTCCACGATTGATAAGCCAAATTGACGAGCCACATCATAACCAAATCCAGTCGCTCCAATCTGAGGAATTGAAAGACCTCCTGTAGCAATAATCAAAGACTCGCATTCGTAAATTTCCTTGTTGGTGTTTACAACGAAATGCTCCTTTTTTTCAATTTTTTCTGCTTTATACCCTAACTGAAACACACTGGCAGACTTACTACATTCATCCACCAGTAGATTTACAATTTCTTGCGCCGAGTGATCACAAAACAATTGGCCTGAATTTCTTTTCATGAAATTTGATACCATGTTTTTTTACTAGACTAATAAAATCTTGCGGCGTAAAGCGAGCCAACGCCGACTTACAAAAATGTGGATTCTGCGAAACAAAAGAATTTGCATTAGTATTGATGTTCGTAAAGTTGCAGCGCCCACCACCAGAAATTAAAATTTTACGACCAATTTTTTCACTGTGGTCTAATAAAATAATTTTGCGCTTGCGCTTACCTGCTTCGATAGCACACATCATTCCGGCTGCACCGGCTCCGATAATTAGAACATCACAACTTTTCATATTAATAATTAGCTTTTATTTTGCTTACAGTATTTAACGCTTAGCAGATATTGCCGAGCCGTTGCTTTCTAAAACGAATAAATGCTTTGCCTTTTGGACTAGATTATAATTCGGATCCTTTATCGTAGCTGTGCGGTACATACTGCCGATAAATCTTGCCGGCAGGTTGTGTCCAACACCGGACACGGTTAAATCAATAATATTTTGCGTATCTAGCTTGCACAATTCGTTTAAAAGAGGTCCGGGAAGTCCTAAGCGTTCAAATCTACCATGAGCAAGACCCGCCGTTCTTAATCTAGGATCGTCAGAAACCATAAATATCGTTGTTTTATGTGCCTGACTAACGATTTTTATATCGTGATTGAGATAAGCCAGTGCGTCTATATCTGGTTGTGAAAATATTATCTCTTTATATTTAGACAACACTGCACCACCATACGATCGCTCAAAGCGCCTAACAAAAGCCTCGTCAATAAAGCCTGCCCCCATACTATGTCCAATTACTAAAGTTTTATCAGTAGGTACACGCTGCGCAAATCTGTCTAAAAAAGTACAAAAACTATCATATGCTTGTTGAGCAAGGGTTCCATTTTCTAAATATCTTTCAAATCCAATTGGCGAAAACCAGCTATAAACAATTACCGGTGTCTGCATTTGCACAGCTAGTTTAGCGGTTCTTTCTAAGGATGTTTTGAACGTCACACAGCAACCATGTACAAATACAACTACATCTGCGCTGCCTATCAGAGCTCGATATTTTTCAAACGCACTAGCTACTTCACGAGGCGAAAATTCCTGATCGCTAATTTTATTCTTTTGTTCTTCCGGAATTGGAGGCAAAGTATTAGAAGGAATTGCCTTCGCCAAATGAATAAGGCGCCATCCCAAACGATCAATAATCTCCGAACTAATCGATACCTGCTCAGGATACGGCACTATGACATTTCTTACACCAAATGCCAAAGGACCATTACTCTTTCGTTCAAGAAAATCAATTTGTTTAGATTCAGCCCGAGCACGATTAGTAGCATAGAAAATAGGCACAATCAACCAATCTTGGACATTAACTACTTCCTCTTTTATCGGCGCCAGATCTCGCAAGATAGAACAAGCGCTAAACAAAAAACAACTCAAACCAGCATAAACAAAGATCAGTGTTCGCCACACCATCTTTCTAGTACCTGTTGCCATCTGATCCGCACTCACTATTTAGGAATACTATGCAAACAAAAACACCACCTAGATTGCTCTACGGTGGTATTTAAGCTACTGTCTAACTGCCCCTTGCGACATGGGCTCAGTATTTTCACATGCTTCAGTTAGTCCTTCACATATGACGGGATTTCGCTACAGTTTCTGGTCAGCGCCGACCTGATGTTTCCACTAGTCCCCTCGGCTCGTTGTTCTTAACTGTTTTGTAAGAACTCACCGCTTATGTAATTAGTATAGCAAGCCATTTTAATAGTGCCACTACCCCATAAGACATTTAAAGTTTATCTACTTTATAAGCATAAGAATTAGCTACAAAGCCATTTATTAGCAAGCGTGCCATTAACAAGCGCTGGGACTGCAAAATGTATGTAGCAAAAGGCGATCGAATATTGGTGCGATATACCCACTCGAAGAGTAAATAGATAACTAGGATCAATTAAAAGGAAGGGAAGCGCCGCCATCGTATCCGTAATCTCTATTTAAAGAATAATAGGCCAAAACAAAAACACCACCTAGATTGCTCTACGGTGGTATTTAAGCTACTGTCTAACTGCCCCTTGCGACATGGGCTCAGTATTTTCACATGCTTCAGTTAGTCCTTCACATATGACGGGAGTTTGCTACAGTTTCCGGTTAGCGCCAACCTAGTGTTTCCACTTATCCCCTCGGCTCGTAGTTCTTAACTGTTTTGTAAGAACTCACCGCTTATGTAATTAGTATAGCAAGCCATTTTAATAGTGCCACTACCCCATAAGACATTTAAAGTTTATCTATTTTATAAGTATAAAAGCTAGCTACCAAGCCATTAATCAACTAGCTTTACCATTAACAAGCGCTAGGACTGCAAATTCTGTCTGGCTAAAAGTAATCAAATATTATTTCGATATAGATTATGCCTAATGAAATATATCATGCACATAGTAGAGTAACTAAAGGCAATCTGTTATTAGCTAGATACAATTTACGCGCGTAGAAATATATCAACAACATAATCTCTATGCACAAGTACAATCAGATATTGCTTCAATATAGATCAAGTCAAGGAAATAATATCCGCCACATAATCTAAAGGCTAAGCACAAGCAAATATTACTTTGACATAGCTTAAGCTCTAGAAACATAGCAACGAAACAATTAAGTTAGGGAAAGAAAGCTCTTTAAGCAGCAATCTTTTGTTCTAAGCACTCATTGATATGGGAGAAATCAACAAAAGTATGATGATCAATATCTTGTTCGCGACAATATTGAGCAAGCTTTGTCTTGGCAAAAACAAAATCAGCTTTAGTAGACCAGCAATAATCACTTTTGCTATCACCAATTACAATCTTGTATGGTTCACTATCAGTGAGTTTTCTTTCTAACAGAGCACATTTGCAAGCAACACTGTTAGGTGTTTTACATATTCCTCTGTGTTCGCCTTGAGGAAATTCAAGTGACCAGGATTTACTTCCTTCCACCAATCTATAAGCCCAATATCCAGCTACCTTTATAGATTCTCTACTCAATATATGATTTATAATTCTATCCAAGCCATTACTACCTATATAAACAGGTATATTCCAGTTATTGCACAATGTCATGAAAGACTTGAAGTGGGGGTCAATAGCTATAGAACTATCTACAACTTTGACTATATTTGGCCAAGCACCATCAATCAAGGCAATTTGTTCAGCCATGCACTCACAATCATCAATTTCACCATTGAGCCAACGTTCTTCAATTTCTTGCCAGGATGGATGCGCCAATTGCTGGAGCAAAACATCTGTCACATCACTAGTCGTTACCGTACCATCAAAGTCGCAAAAGACTACAGCAGGCCTGCCAGCAAAATCCAACAACCCGGTGCTTTGTCTATTCGGTCTGAGGAGAGTTTCCATACCATTAATATTTATCATGCTTTGCACTCGCTAATTAATACGTCCAAACAATCACAGGCAAGATCTATTTCCTCATACGAAATTTCTAAAGATGGAGCAAGCGTTACTGCGTTTTTGTAGTAGCCACCAATGTCTAAAATCAGACCTAATTTACGACCATTAACTTTAAGATCACCCTCCAGTCCTCGTTGGAACATCTTGTCTGCCAATTCACGACTGGGAGTAAAACCATCTGCTTGGCACATTTCAACCCGTAAAGCCAAACCTAATCCGTCTACGTGCCCAATTTCTGAATGGCGTTTTTGTAAGTCTTTCAAGCGGGTAAGAAAATATGCGCCTTTTTCATTGACCGTTTTTTCATAATTGCCTTCTTCTAAGATTTTCATTACTTCTAAAGCAGCAGCCGTACCAAGACTATTAGAAGAAAATGTTGAATGGGTAGAACCAGGTCCAAACTTATCAGGACTAATAAATTCCTCTTTCGCCCAAATACCAGAAAGAGGATTCATTCCGTTAGTAAGAGCCTTTGCAAAAACCATAATATCTGGCTTTATTCCGAAATTCTCTGCAGCCCACATTTTGCCAGTACGGAAAAGTCCCATCTGAATTTCGTCATCAATGAGCATAATTCCATAGTCTTTGCATATTTTGGCTAAACGCTCAAAATAACCTTTAGGCGGAATTATATAACCACCGGTGGCCTGCACTGGCTCAATTACAAATGCACCAAACTCGCTTTTCTTTGTTTTTGGATTCCATGTGCCTGTATATTCATGCTCAAATTTTCTCTCTATTTGTTGAACACAATAGAGCTCGCAAGACTCCACTTTTTTTCCATAAGGGCAGCGGAAACAATATGGGAAAGGAACAAATTCAGCTCTGTCGCCAAACTCACCATAATTCTCCCTATAGCGATAAGATGAAGTGATCGAACTTACAGCTAAAGTTCGTCCGTGATAACCACCTTCAAATGCAAATTGTCTGCTCTTGCCAGTTGTTTTACGCACTAGCTTTAATGCATCTTCTACAGCTTGAGAACCACCAACATTGAAGTGCACCCGCCCAACTTCACCAAAAGCTCGCTTTGCGGAGTTTACAATTTTTGCAGATAGCTCAATTTTCTCTTTGTGCAAATATTGACAAGCCAATTGAGGTAAAGTGTCTATTTGATTTTTTAAGGCGTTATTTACTCTCTGATTGCTATAGCCAAGATTGACCGCCGAGTACCACATTTGCAAATCAAGATAAGGCGTCTCATAACTATCGTAGAGATAACTGCCCGAACAATTAGCAAATATTTTCGGCTTCTTGGCATAGTGAACAGTGTCCCCGTGCGAACAAACCTCAGCTTCCAGATTGAGTAAATCTTCTTCCTCTTGTGCAATAGAATCAAAACGACTTAGAGGTACAGAAAAATCATTCTCAACTCTTTGACTATCCACCTCTGCATGGGAGATCTCAATTGCACTTTCCAAACCAGAATTTTCTTCAATAATTATCGGCTGCGGAGATGATTTCAAATTGGTGAATTTATTGCTAGTAAGCGGCTCTGTACTACCATTTAAAAGTGCTTTTTCCACTACCACAAAGAAGCTCCTCATATAATTTAGCTGGCAAAGAATATAAGACAAACTCATTCCTTGTTGCCACAAAATACCTTACACAAAAAAACTTGCGCCAAACTTACAGAAGCTTGCGCGAAACTTACAGCTATCAGCGAGCACTGTCAGAAGTCTCTACCCTGCTGCTTTGATCAAAAAGCAATCAATTTTTTGGGCAGCTTAGACACAAATCTGCACATATAAATCACAGATATGCACAGGATATAAGAACAGAAAAACTATTTGGCTACACCTGCGGGGAAACTAACATTAGCTATTGTTCCTTTTCCGTCTTCGCCAGGATAAATGGAAATCTTCGCATCATGGGCTTGCACAATCTCTTTTACAATAGCTAATCCCAATCCACTTCCAGGAACACTGTTGCCAAGCACACGGTAAAATCTTTCAAAAACTTTCTCTCTTTCTGTTTCTGGTATACCTGGCCCATCATCCTCAACTAATAAGTCAACAACTCTTTTCTCTGTTGCTTGCTCATTAGCATCCTTGTTAACAGCCAATTTTACAGTTACTTTGCCGCCTGGCTGAGTGTATCTGATTGCATTATCGACTAAATTTGTGACTAGCTCACGAATGCTACTTCTATCGCCAGCGATAATTGCCGGTATGTCACAACCTTCAAAACCTAAATCTATTTCTTTATCCACTGCCCAAGGAACCAAGTCGGAGGTTGCCTCCCTAATTACCGGATTGAGATCGATTTCTGATTGTTTTACAAGCCAAGCACTAGCGGGTTCCAATTTGGCAAGAGACAACAATTGATTAACCAATCGGGTCATATTGTCTACACTACGATTCACTTGTTTAAGTATAATTGACAACTCATCTTTGTTAATAGCTCTTAGACCCAATTCGACTTGTGTTTTCAGTCCAGCCAGTGGGGTGCGCAATTGATGAGCAGCATTTGCAACAAAGCGATGTTGCGATTCGATGTCATCATTCAATCTAACTAGCAAGTCGTCAATTGCCAAAATGAGAGGTTTGATTTCAACCGGTGTCTTTAGATATCTAACCGGACGTAAATCCCATGGTGTACGACTGGCAATTGCTCTTCTAACCGGCTCCAATGGTGCCAGCCCCCTGGCTACGCCAAACCATACAGCTATAGCGGCTGAACATATAAAACACAATTGCGGAACAATGACTGCCCCTAAAATCTCGTTTATAAGCGATTGTCTTTTGAGTGTGGTTTCAGCCACGTATATAGTTGCTTTACGATCTGGCTGCTCTGGTACGTTCGCTCGTATACAAACAATTCTGATATTGGTTTTTTCAAATTTTCGATTAAAGAATCTCGTATTACCCCTGCTTGATAATCCAGGCAAACGTCCAATAATAGGTAAAATTTCCAAGTCACCACCTATCATCTTTCCTTGATCGTCTAAAACAGCATGGTAAAACTTATCGATATTGTCTTCTTTAAAAATGGCTAGCGCTGACGGTGGCAAGTCAAGTACTATTTGTCCTTTGCTGGCATGTAAGCGATTAGCTAATTCACGAGCTCCCTCTACTAAAGCTGCGTCATATGCTGCCGTTGTAATATGCACAGCTATTACATAGCTAACAATAGCCGTAACAACACATAAACTTATAATTGGAATTAAGATCCAACCTAGGAGTTGTTTCCTTATTGAGCTAGTTGGTCCATCTTTTTTCATGAAGCTGTATCTAATAAATATCCCAAGCCGCGAATGGTGCGAATCATCACCTTGGCAATCTCTAATTTTTTGCGCAAACGATGGATATTGACTTCTACTGCATTATGAGTGACATCATCATCCCAACCGTACATATGCTCGATCAATTGCTCTTTGCTTACCACCTTGCCTGCTCTTAACATTAACAGTTCTAATAACGCCAGTTCTTTGGCAAATAGCTCTAATGGCACACCTTCTACAAAGGCTCTGCGGCCAGTGGTATCAAATTTTAAATGTCCTACAGTTAATTCGTCTCCTTTTGTTTGTGTCGAGCGTCGCAGCAAAGCTCTTATGCGCGCTTCTAGTTCAGGCAAATCAAAAGGCTTAGTAATATAATCATCTGCCCCCAAATCTAAACCGTGAACACGTTCATTTAAGCCATCTCGTGCGGTCACAATCAAAATTGGTACCACTTTATTTTCGGTCCTAACAGTTTTTAAAACTGCTAAGCCATCACGCTTCGGCAAACCAATGTCAAGAATTAGCAAATCGTAATGCGAATTAAGTGCAGCCTTTTGCGCACTCATCCCATCTTCGTAAACTTCTACAGCATAACCGCGATGTTTAAGAGCTTTGGAAATGCCGTCAGATAGCACTGCGTCGTCTTCAGCAAGTAAAATTTGCATGTTAGTCATTATATAAGCGCTCCGTTCGCTTCATCCTTCGCTCTCTCCGCGTGTATCCTCGCTCCACTGCCGCCGGCTCCTCGCCGCCCTTCGTTGCGCTAAAATTCTAACTAGCCTTATCATAAGCGCTCCGTTCGCTTCATCCTTCGCTCTCTCCGCATGACCAATGGCTCCCGCTCCGACGTATATCATACGTCTGCTGGGCCATTGCGCTCCACTGCCGCCGGCTCCTCGCCGCCGCTCGTTGCGTTGAAATTCTAACTAGCTTTATCATAAACGCTCCGTCTATTTCACCATACAGGTATCCAAGATAAGAATCTTGAAACAAATATAATCGTTGACAGAAAAGACAAAATTGGAAATGATTGATACTTATTTTCCCTCAGAGGTAACGAAAAAGCTTTGATGAGTACAGCTACAGCAACAGTTATTAAACCTAGAATCCGCGGCTTCATATGTGTCACAGCACATCCTACCGGTTGCACAAGACATATAGAAGAGCAGATCAATTATGTCAAGAGTAAAGGACAAATTAAAGATGGTCCCAGCAAAGTTCTGATAATAGGCGCATCCACAGGTTATGGTTTAGCATCTCGTATTTCTCTCGCTTACGGATGTCAAGCAAAAACCATTGGTGTCTATTTCGAACGTGCTCCAGAAAATGGCAAGCCAGGCACAGCAGGTTATTACAATAGTCAGGCCTTTGAAAATTTTGCCCACCAAGATGGACTATATGCAAAAAGCATAAACGGCGATGCTTTTTCGGACCAAATAAAATCAGAAACCATACAATTAATAAAATCCGGTTTAGGACAAATAGATGCTGTAATTTATAGCCTTGCCTCTCCAAGGCGCTGTCATCCTAAAACAGGCGCCATACACAATTCTGCCTTGAAGCCTATTGGCACAACCTTCACAGCCAAAACCCTTGATACCGATAAAGACATAGTCAAAGAAATAACCATAGATCCAGCCACCCAACAAGAAATAGACGACACTACCTCGGTCATGGGTGGCGAAGATTGGCGCATGTGGATAGACACTCTGCTGCAAGCAAATGTTTTAGCACCGAATGCGATGGCAATTGCCTATTCCTATATAGGACCAGAAGTTACTTGGCCAATATATCGTGATGGAACAATTGGCAAAGCAAAAAAGGATCTTGAAGATACAGTGTTTGCTATTAATGAAAAACTTAAAAAGCTTAATGGTAAAGCCTATGTTTCTATAAACAAAGCCTTAGTTACACAAGCAAGCTCAGCCATTCCTGTAGTGCCACTCTATGTTTCTTTGCTTTATAAAATTATGAAAGAAAATGGCACCCATGAAGGCTGCATAGAGCAAATGTACCGTCTATTTGCCAGCGAACTCTATAATAACAAAACCCCAAAATTAGACAATCGTGGTCGGATTCGCATAGATAATTTGGAGATGGATGCAACTGTTCAGTCAAAAATTAAAGCACTCTGGCCTGAAGTAAATACCGAAAATATAAAAGAGATTTCCGATTTAGCCGGCTACAAAACCGAATTCCTTAAACTATTTGGTTTCGGCTTATCCGGGGTTGACTACGAAAAACCTGTAGACCTCTAAGATTTTTCGCCATAGAAAGTTACTGAATAATGATGCACTTTGAAGCCAGAGCCAAGCTCTGGTGCTAATGATTTCACTTTGTCAGCGTCAATATCAAATACTTGTCCAGTTTTTGTGTCGATAAAATGATGATGATCATCAATTTTTGCATCATAACGAGCAGGACCTGACTCCAGATAGACTTCTTTCAACGCGCCTGCTTGCACCAAGGTATTTAAGGTATTATATACAGTGGCTCGCGACAGCGGAATAGGCAATTGATTAGCAACTGATTGAAAGATCTGATCAGCGGTAGGATGACATTTAGTGTTACACACATACTCAGCGATAACCATACGCTGCATCGTCGGCTTTACACCAAATTTCTGTAAAAATTTTTCAACGCCTGCGCTTTCCACTGAGCAATTTCCCATCGAATAGCTAATAAGTTCCTTTCCATACTTAGAATAACTCTAAAGTTATCACATGTCAAGAAAAGCAACACTGAACTGTGCGCACATCTATAGATTTAACTGTTGACAGCCTTATCAAATGCTGGCTGACTCTAACTCACGATTAGTAATGGGCGCCCATCTCAAACAACTGGCGATTTGACGCGAAAGCTTCTCCTGAACAACTTTGTCCGTTTTAACCGCCTGCCCATCATATATGGACTGAGAGTGACAAGCAGAAAGGTAGACTGGCTCAACTTTCTCTATATGCTTTTCAATCAGGGGCAAAGCAATTTCAGCAGGAAGCTCATCCCAGCTCTCCGTTTGAGAATTATAAAGTGTTGCCAAACCAGCATCCCAGCAACCAAAACCCGGACATAAATCTAGGCCCTTTCGCCTTTGTCTATTTCTTCTTTGTTTAAGTCCCTCATATAACTGAAGAGGCGATAATTTCATATAGAAACAAATTGGATTAACTCGCTCAACGAAGTAAGACCATTCAGGCTCCCGCAAAGAGACATTGGGACCAGCAGCAATTAACATTGCTTCGGTCTTCTGAGCTAGTTGCTTGAGCAAATGACGCTCACCCAGTTCAAGAAATAGCTGAGCAGCAGTGTTATCGCCGTCTTTCGTGAATTTCAAATACATAGCATATAAATGCCCATCAAACTCAGAATCGGCAGCAACAACGGTGTCAGTATCTATTATTTCCGTGTCATTACCATACATCTCTCGAAAGCGCCTTACCGCAGAGCTTTTGCCAGATGTTGAGCAGCCAAGTAATACGACCGTTGCCATTGTATCAATTCCTTAAATTCACCACGCAGGTAGAATTGGCAATATAATTACACAGTCTCTGTTACAGGACAATACGGTTATCCCCATAGAGCAATCTTTTTTGTCTTAGCTCTTTATTATTCAGCCTTATTTACAAACATTAATGGCAGACATTCAATCCACGCTTTTCTAAATAGTGTTGATGATACTCCTCTGCCGGATAAAAAGGCTTAGCCGCCTCAATAACAGTAGTAGCCCCTCTACCGACACGTTTCTGCCATTCTTCTTTGGCAGCTAATGCCTCTTTTTCTTGCTCGGCATTGGTGTAAAAGATAACCGACCTGTATTGTTCACCAACATCAGGGCCTTGACGATTAAGAGTTGATGGATCATGGCTAGCAAAAAATGTTTTCAATAATTCCTTATAACTAATTTTTTTTGGATCATAAGTTACCTCCACCACTTCTGCATGTTTTGTATCGCCAGCACACACCCTTTCATAAGAAGGGTTAGCAACTGTACCACCACAAAATCCCACTTCAGTAGATACTACTCCAGGCAACTGGCGAAAAGCTTCTTCAACACCCCAAAAACAACCGGCTCCAAAAATTCCTTTTTCTGTTTGCATTTGATTTACCTTTGTCTTAAATTTATCAACATTTGTTTGGCAGAAGGCCAAATTTGCCATAAGAACTGATGCCGGTATACAACTAAGCAGTAAGAGCATTAAAAGCTTTGTTTTCATATAAACCTAAAAAATAAAAAGCCGTTATTACTACACCATGCGCAATATCACCGTTTGTTATTAACTGCGGTATTGAGGAGAGTGGTACAAGAGCTAATTCTATTTGTTCATAACCTTCTTTGTCAAAACTAGGACTGGCAGTTTGCTTTGCATTCAACGCAAGATAAGTATCACAAAAATTATCTTGCAAAGCAGGATTAGGATTATGCCGACCTATAAAAATAAGCTCTTGCGATTCATAACCTGTCTCCTCGAATAATTCCCGCCTGGCTGTTTCTTTGGTATCCGAATCTTCTAAATCAACAATACCGCCAGGAATTTCTAAAGTTACTTGACTTGTACCATGACGATATTGCTTAACCAGTACTACCTGCCCATCTTCAGTTATCGGAATGATATTAGCCCAATTAAAAAGCTTCAGTACATAAAAATCACGCACATCACCTTTATTTGGAGACTGAGCAAAATTGCGATAAACTGAAAATACTCGGCAATTAGCCACTAAAGCTGATTCTTTATTTTCCCACAGTAGATGCTGCATAAGTTCACCTTTCAGGGTTAAAGCAATACTATCTTGGCTTGTGTTATAGCTGTCACCAATGTACCATATCGCTCTAGAATTGCCCAACTGGGAAATAAAGGCTTATATCGGATGTTGCAACAAATATCAAAACTCTTTATAACGATGAGTGGTCTGACAGCGAATATTGCTCTACGACGCCTTTGTCTTTTACCTCTAATGGTTTTAGCCTTATCCATTCCATCTGCGTGTCTTGCTCAGACAGAAAATAAAGGCAATACCAATGACAGTTTTTTCAATATAATTGACAAGACTGGTCTTTTACGATGGCAAAAATCTGCCATGCCCCTGCATATCTTTATAAAGCAGGGCGATACTACCAATGGTTTCAGACCAGCTTTTGTAACACTACTCAAACAAGCTTTCGCTGAATGGGCAGCCGGATCACAAAATCGCATTAGCTTCGCAGTGACCAATAATCCAAGCAAAGCACTAATCATTTGCGGCTGGACAAGCAATAGAAAGGATATGACCAAATTGACAGAGGGAGGACATGCTTTGGTTGTACCAGAAGGTCATAACATTAAACGAGTACAAATAACAATATTGACAAAATCGCCTGGCGGTGAAAACCTATCAGATCAATTTTTCAAACGGGTAGCCCTTCACGAAATAGGACATGCACTGGGAATAACAGACCACAGCCCCAATCCCACAGACATGATGTATGGCAATCCTCCCACTAGCACCACCAATTGCACATTGACCAATCGTGATAAAAACACGTTGATGGCCCTCTATAACCTTGATCAAGGATCTATGGAACACAGGAAGCTCGATGTATCCAATATGTTACCTGGAAAAGATAATAAAAGTAGTTTAGCCTGCATTATTAGACTGAATGCGGAGGCGCATAAAGCCATGGAAACAAAAAATTTAGCTCTAGCTGTTTCAAAGTTAGAAGAAGCTCATCACATCGATCCTGATAACGATTTGGTTAATGGCAATCTTGGTTCTGCCTATGGAAATTGCGCAATTGTAGCTTGCATGATTCACGAAAATCAGAAAGCAGATGCATATTTCGTCAAAGCTCTGCCTCTTTTGGCCAAGAGTCCCAATCGAGAAAATTATGTTTCCATTTTGACATATTATCTAACCTATCTACGTTCAAATAATCGATTAGATGAAGCAGAGAACGTTGAGAAAAAAGTTAAAGCGCTTTCAAATCGTTAGAGGTTTCCGCATGCAAGCCATGATCTTTAGTAAAGCCGGCAGTCCGCTACAACAACAAGACGTCACTCAGCCCATAATTAAATCAAATCAGCTGTTAGTGAAAGTTGAAACCTGCGGAGTTTGCCGAACTGACTTACACGTAGTCGATGGCGAATTAACGAATCCGAAATTGCCATTGATACTGGGACATGAAATTGTGGGCAAAGTCGAAAAGATTGGATCGCAAGTAAAAGAATTTAAGCTTGGAGATAGAGTTGGCATTCCGTGGCTGGCATATACTTGTGGCATATGTTTTTACTGTTCAAATGACCAGGAAAATTTATGTGATAATGCCGAATTCAATGGTTATACACGGAATGGTGGTTATGCCGAATACACTGCAGCCGACGATAAATATTGTTTTCATCTTTCTAACAAATACGACGATATGAGTATGGCACCTTTGCTTTGTGCTGGGCTAATAGGTTGGCGATCCTATAAATTAGCCGGACACTTCAATCGTATTGGCATGTACGGGTTTGGCGTTGCAGCAAACATCCTGACGCAAATTGCTATTCATCAAGGCAAAGAGGTTTATGCTTTCACAAGAAATGGTGATAAAAAAGGACAATCTTCGGCTCGTGAAATTGGTGCCTTTTGGGCAGGCGGTTCTAGCGAAGAACCAGGCATAGAGCTTGATGCTGCAATAATTTTCGCTCCGGTAGGCGATTTGGTTTTAACAGCCCTGAAATCGGTTCGCAAAGGTGGTGCTATCGTATGTGGTGGCATTCATATGAGCGACATTCCACCCATTCCATATAATTATCTATGGGGAGAGAGATTGATTCGTTCTGTGGCGAATTTGACCCGCGCTGATGCTAGGGAATTTTTAGAAATCTCGGATAAAGTGGATCTAAAGATTCAGACTGAAAAATATTCACTAAATCAAGCTAATCGAGCTCTATCAGATTTTAAGGCGGGTAAAACCAATGGCGCCGCTGTAATAAGTATAAAAAATTAGTTATTATTGCCCTTTTCGATTTAACTCTTATGTTTAAATATTGATGATCATCCCACTAAGCAAAATCATGCATAAGCACTTTAATAAAGTACTGCTGGCAGTGGCAATTTATATTTGCCCTTTGACTTTCTTGTCAGTAGAATCTAAAGTCCAACATTCAGCTGATAGCAATCGCTTACAACACGCTGGCAACCTTTTGAACGCTAAACACTATAGGCGTGGTTATGTAAGCTTTAAAAACATGGCTCAGCATGGTTGCCCTTATTCTCAATGTATTTTAGGTATCTTGAACCAAAAGGGGTTGGGAGTTAAAAAAAGTGCTGTGCGTGCCCAATATTGGTTTCAAAAGTCTGCCCAACAAGGATTTGCTGATGCTGAGCACCGTTTAGGATTAATGTATTACTACGGCGATGGCATCAAAAAAGATCTTACCCTTGCTAAACAATGGTTAACTAGAGCAGCCAATCACGGTGTGGTAGACGCAAGAGAACTGCTTGCTCAAATACCAGGGGAAAGCAATGTATCTAATCAAATATCTCAAGCTCCCCAGCAAATTGCTGACTCAGCCAATAACATTAAAACAGCTTGGGAAGGTTATTCTGAAGTAACCAAACAATTGAACCAATTATCATCTACTGGTCAATCCAATTAATTGACAAAAACTTGCGATACATACATACGTATGTTATTATAGATTTATACTGCACATTGTCAAGATTTAGGAAAATATCACCGACTTTTGGGACCTAAGTAATTGTTCAATCAATTGCTGATTATGCCTAAGGCAATAGTTTTGGCCAAAACTTGATTTCATTCCAATCATTATCAATCAACAAGAATTACTATGAGCACCAAATCGACCTCAGCAATACCTTCATTGCCAAATTCAAAAGTAAGCAAATTAAAAGAACATCTAGAAAATCTTTTTCCCGGTCAATGGATCAATAGTAATCAAAGAACAAAAACCTTATCCACAGGTTTGACTTTTATAGATCAAGGCATTAGCCGTGGACTAGCCAAACAAAAAATAAGTGCTTGGGTTGGTCCTGCTTCTTGCGGTAAGACCTCTCTTTTACGATCAGTTATTAGCCGCTGGCTTAGCTGCGGTTTTGAGATTGCTTATATAGATACACAAGATAAATTATTAGCAAGCAATTGGATTTGCTTAGAAGACACAACCAACAAAAATAATTCAAACACCAGTGCTAATAATGAATCACCAGGCAAATTTTGGGTAGTGCGAAATTTACCTGATAAAGACTATCTTTGGGCAACTGAAACACTGATCCGTTGCCATATTTTTGATGTAATTATTTTAGATCTGGATTTAGATAATCAAAATCAACCATTCAGCACACAAGTCAATTGGCGATCAAGTAAAGTTTATTCACGCGTGCAAAATGCTTTAAGCAAATCAAAAGCTGCTTTGCTTTTCATAACAAATAATCCTCACCTTCCTCCTGGTTGGCACTTTTACGCTCGCTTAGATTTTCAATGGACAACAAATATTCAACATGCAGAAGGATTGCATGGCAAAACTATGCTTTTGCCAGCAATTAATTGTTCAATTACTAAAGATGGGATTTCAAATAGCACTGAAGTACCAGTCAACGCCTATAGTGTAAATCACTTGTTTACGCATGCACCAATTTCAGACCGTCGCTCAGTAAAAACATAAATCGCCAAAATGTTGAAAACAATCCAGATAAATCAAGTTATTCGACTGCCACCAATTTGCAGCGCCCGTGATGGTCGCGCCGGTTTTCCACTGGATGATCCTCCATTAGATGGCGGTGGCGGTGGTGGCTTAGGCACCGGAGGTGGTGGCGAAACAGGAATATTGTCAGGTAGTTCACCAGGAACAGGATAATTGAACTTATTACCCTCAAAAGGCTTCACTTGATACTCACTATCATTCGGTATGCTGATACCATTTGGATTGATATTAGCAGTTTCCTTGCTATTCAGATAAGTAAGAAGTACTGCCGGCGGCAATTTGCCATCGTGAGCAGCCTTATACTCATCTATCATCTTTTTATAAAGTGGAGCGTGTTCGGTAAGTTGCTTAAGCGTATCATCATCTATTGAACCATCTTGCTTTGTCGGCAATGGCTCTGTGGTAGAAATAAGTCCATCTTTTATAGCAAAATCTCCATCACTTTGATATTTAAACTTTCCCGTACCATCAAATACATTCCATTTATCACGCGCCCATGCCGGATTATCGTTCTGCTGCTTATCTCTTTGAAAGAGACCCACCGGCAAACCGTCCGCTCCATATAAAGTCAACTTATCAATAATTTGCCCTTGATTGCCATAAGTATCACGATAGTTAATAGCAATTCGACTGACAAGATGGCCTTCAAATAATCTTGGCTTAGGAAACTGAATAGCGGTAACATCTCCTCTATGATCAAATTCATATTTAACACCATTGCCACCATTAACAATATGGTCACCGCTGCTGGTAACAATTTGATTTACTTCCTTACCCAGATCTTCAGTAGTCTTATAGTTAACATTCCCATTATCTTCCACCTTTGGAGCATAGCGTTTCTCACCATCCTCACTCTTAAAAGCAATTACATCTTTATGAGCAGGATCTTGGAATGGCTTAAATGATTTAGGTTTACCGGTACTATCCGTTTCAGTCCATTCTGTCATTTTCCCGTCTTTGTCATATTTGAAAGCTGAGGCAGTACCATCCATTCTATTGATAGTGTCAGTACCATCCACATTCATAGTGCGCGTAGTTTCTTTCAAAGAACCGCTATCATCTACATCACGCCTTAGCACTTGTGTAAAGTGGCCAGTCTTCTCATCTACTTTAAGATCCCCCTGCATTCTTATAGGCTCGCCTTGTTTAGGTTTATAAAACCAAGCACCATCTTTGTTTTTCTCATAAACACGCTCTGCTTCATTTTTTCTTTTATCCCCAAAGCTAGTGGTAATTTTGTTTATCTGGCCCTTCTCATCTCGTCCAAAATTCAATTTAAAATCATGCTTCGGATGCAATACACTAGTTAGCCCATTACTTGTAAAGCCCAAAACCGCAGTCTCGGCACCTTTGAAAAATTTATCTGGAATGATAGGGGCAGCCTCTTTGCGAGCACCGGGCGCAGTTGGTTTTTCTCCAGGCGGATTAGTCCCTGCAGGCTTGCTTGTTTTAGATAAATCGTCTGCCGCCTCTGCTGGTGGTCCATTGTCTTGGCGAACGCCGCCTTGCTGTGGGCGCCCTCCAGCCTGAGCTACCATATACTGTGGACGTTCGCCTACACGCGGAATACCCGCACCTTGCATACGAGATAGAGCTTCCTCAGCAGACGGATTTATCGGCTGATTCTGTCGTTCAATTAAGTCGCCTTCGGCCATTTATAAAATCATCCTGGTATAAAATACTAAATTTCTAGTAATAGTCCGATCTTATAAAATTGTTGTGAGCTCTTTGTGAGAAAGCGCACTTCAGGGGGGATTGCCACAACATACGTATGTATGTTATTATATAAACACGCAAATTCTCCAATAAATTGTTCAATTACTAAATGAACTTTCCATGCATTTCTAGGAGGTGCTTATTAGTACCTATGCCACGCATTGCTTGTTTACACCTTCCTCGATTTCCAATCATTGTTCAGCAAAAACATGAACAATTACAAGGCAAGCCACTAGCATTGATAAGCGGCAAATTAACTGCCAGTGGTTATAGTCGTGCGCGTATTTTTATGTATTCCCAAGAAGCAGATCAATATAAAATTACCAGCAACATGCGTTTAGCCGAGGCAAAGGCACAATGTTCAAATCTCATTTTACGCGAGCAAGATGGTTCTCTTTATAAAATAGCCGAAAGGCAATTAGTTAGTGAATTAATTCGCTATTCTCCTAAAGTTAAAGCTCAAGCATTAGGTATCGTTTTACTTGATGCTTCAGGTTTGTCTTTACAAGGAGGAGAAAGTCAATTTTGCCACAATGTTTTAAAATTATGCAGTAAATCAGGCTATACAGATTCTTACATAAGCATAGCTGATTGTGCTTTTGCTGCCATGGTTGCTTCTCAAGTCAATAAAAGACGCATTAATATTATAGCTAAAAACGAAGACGCAAAATTTTTAGCACCACTTTCTATCAAACACCTGAACTTATCGGAAGAGATAGAAGATACTTTATTGACCTTAGGCATTATAACTTTAGGACAATTAGCTAATATACCTATTAGTGAGTTAAATAAACGCTTTAGCAAATTTAGTGAAATTATTTGGAAACCATGGGAATTAGCCCAGGGTATAGATAATTATCAACCGACTTTACCAGAAAGAGAAAACATCTATGAATGTTTTGTAGATTTGGGTGACGCTGTTAGTCAATTTAGCGAAATTATTTTTGCTTTAAAATCAATGCTGGATAGACTTATTTACGATCTAAAACAACATAATTTATACGCTCAGGAGCTCATTTTATCCCTTTATAATGATACAAATAAATTTGATGAGCGCACATTAGCTCTTATCCAACCTACTATTGAAGCGAAGTTTTTATTGGAAATAATTCGTTTATCCTTAAACGCTAAACCACTCACTCGCGAGTTGACAAGTATAAAACTAATAATCTCCCGTGTCAGTCCTAGAATATGGGAGCAAACTTCCATTAGCAGAGATGAACACCTTATGCAAAAGAAAATAATAAATTAGCACAAGCAGAATTAGCATTACTACAACGCTTCACCACCAGACTAGGTAAAAATACAATTTTTAAAGCCGAAGCAAGTAATCAATACTTAACTGAAAATGCTGGAGTTTGGATACCAATTACAGATGATTTAAATAATTCAATCAAAGAAAATCTATTATCTCTAGATTTAAAATATTTGCAAGAAAAAGGTCATCAGCCAGTAGCCTGCGATCTTGTTTTACGTCCTACTTTACCTGCTCCAGAAGTATTAGTACAGCTAAGTGATAAAAAGCCAACTGCCATCAATTATAAAAAGCGGTGGTACAAAATAAAATCAATTACCAATCCGGAATATTTATCTTGCCAGTGGTGGGATAAAGCCGTTGCTAAAGATTATTATAAAATTTTAGTTGAACCTTTAATTAGCACCACTACTAGTATCATCCATGAAACATTTTTGATGTTATTAACCCATGACAAAATAAAAAACAATTGGCGCATCGAAGGAATTTATGATTGATAGAACAACTACACGAAGCGAGGCGACATGCGCGGCGAGCTGAGCATTATGGATACGCGCGGAGAGAGCGAAGGATGAAGCGAACGGAGCGCTTATGATAAAGCTAGTTAGAATTTTAGCGCAACAAAGGGCGGCGAGGAGCCGGCGGCAGTGGAGCGCAATGGCCCAGGAGACGTATGATATACGTCGGAGCGGGAGCCATTGGTCATGTGGAGAGAGCGAAGGATGAAGCGAACGGAGCGCTTATATACAGAGTTACATTGTCATTCTGCCTTTTCGTTATTAGATGGTGCCTCTACTCCAGAAGAACTCGTAATTGCTGCAAAAGATCTGGGATTATCAGCATTGGCTCTAACCGATCATAATGATTTAGGAGGCATTGTTCGCTTTGCGGAAGCAGCAAAGGAAATAAATTTCCCTGCTATTATTGGGGGCGAATTAACTTTAACAGACGATTCACACTTAATTTTATTAGCAGAAAATATAGAAGGCTATAAAAACCTATGTTATTTAATTAGCCAGGCTCGCTCTCACTCTCCGCGAGGCTTGCCAAAAGTATCTTATGAAATTCTTGCTACTTATTCTGATGGATTAATATGTTTATCAGGATGTCCTCACGGAGCAATACCGAGCTTTATTGCTAGTAATAATAAAGAAAAAGCCAAACAAAAAATAGAATTATTCAAAGATATATTTAAGGATCGCTTTTATCTTGAGTTATGGGACCACGGTCTATCTCAGGAATCCATTCTTACCAAAGAACTATACGAATTAGCCCAGTATTATATGATACCGTGTGTAGTGACTAATAATGTTCATTATGCCTATAGACAGAAGCATATTATTCATGATGTACTCACTTGTTTAAAACACAATGTCACATTATCTTCTGCTGGCCGCCGTTTAAGGCCAAATGACAATTGGTGTCTTAAATCTCCCCAGCAAATGTATTCCATTTGGCATAATTACCCACAATTTTTGCATAATACTATTGATATAACACAAAGATGTAGCTTTAGACTAACAACCTTAAAGCCATCATTGCCTCATTTTCCTACGCCAGACAATTTAAGTCATGACGAATTTTTAGAAACATTAATTTGGCAAGGAGCAAAACAAATTTTTACTGTTCTGACTGACAAACACAAAGAACAAATCAAACACGAATTGGCTGTGATTAAGCGTATGCAATTTGCTCCTTATTTTCTCATTATGTGGGATATTGTTATGTTTGCCCGCAGTCAAGGCATACTCGTACAAGGGAGAGGTTCAGCTGCTAATTCAGTTATTTGTTATTGTTTATCAATTACTGCTGTAGATCCAGTTGCTATGGATTTACTTTTTGAACGCTTTATTTCTGAAAATGCTAGTGAACCGCCAGATATAGACTTAGATATTGCTCATCAGCATCGTGAAATTGTACTTCAATATGTTTATAACAAATATGGTCGTGAACATGCTGGCATGGTCTGTGAAGTAATCACTTATCGTGGCAGATCTGCTGTACGCGATGCTGCTCGCGTACTTGGTTTTTCAGCAGAACAAACTGATCGTCTGGCTGCTCAAGTCCGTCATGGAGAAGCAAAGGAAGCTGCCCAAGCTTTATACACAACTGGCATCAAAGAAGCTGACTTAGATATAAACGATAAGCGTGTGCAACTATTGATTAAAGTTGTTGCCGGCTTAAATGCTTTGCCTCGACACCGTTCTATTCATGTAGGCGGCTTTGTTCTTTCAGGAGAACCCTTAGGTAAATTTGTCCCTATTGAACCAGCCGCCATGCCAGGGCGTACTGTTATTCAATGGGATAAAGACGATCTTATCCCCATGGGCATGTTCAAACTCGACTTGCTTGGCTTAGGCATGTTATCAATGCTTCAAGAGGCAAAGCGCCTTATCAAATTACACCGCAATATTGATTTTGATTTAGCAAAATTCGACATGCATGACAAAGAAGTATTTACCACGCTAAAAGAAGCGGACACAATAGGTATTTTTCAAATTGAATCCCGTGCTCAAATGAGCATTCTACCTAAGCTCAATCCTACTTGTTTTTATGACATAGTGGTATCAATTGCTCTTGTTAGACCAGGTCCTATACAAGGCAATATTGTTCATCCTTATTTACGTCGCCGGCGTGGCTTAGAAAAAATTACTTACACTCATCCTTCACTCAAACCTATTTTAGAACGCACTTTGGGTGTACCTTTATTTCAAGAACAAGGCATGCGCGTAGCGATAATAGCAGCAAATTTTACACCGAGTGAGGCTGATCAATTGCGTCGTGTGATGAGCTTTAAGCGGGCCCAAGAAAAAATGTCAGACATTTGTCTTAAACTAGAAGCCGGTATGCGTAAAAATTGTTTTGACGAAGAGGCCATTAAATCATTAATCAATCAATTACGCGGTTTTGCTAATTATGGTTTTCCAGAAAGCCATTCAGCTTCTTTTGCATTATTGGCTTATGCCTCTGCTTATTTAAAGAAACATTTTGCGCCAGAATTTTATTGCGCCAGCCTAAATGCTCAGCCTTTAGGTTTTTACAATCCCAATACTATAATTCAAGACGCCAAAAGACATAATATAAAAGTTCTTCCTATAGATGTATCAAAAAGCACTTGGGATTGCACCCTAGAAAAAATTGCTCTTCGAGGCGAAAGAACAGAGCGAAGCAAGTGCGCCGGTGAGGCGTACGCCAGCGAAACGGTTAAGGATACGCGCGTTGAGGCGAGGAACGAAGCCGAGGCAGCGCCTATATATGCAATCCGACTGGGACTTAGATATCTGCAGGGCTTAGGCAGCAAATCTAAACAATCATTAGAACAAGCCTGGGACAAAGCTAATTTATTTACTTCTATTCAAGATTTATATACGCGTAGTCAACTTGGATCTAAAACAATAAAGGATTTAGCTAAAGCAGGCGCTTTAGAAAGCTTTATTCCTGAAAGGCGCAAAGCATTATGGGAAATTATTGCTTTAATTAAAAAGCATGAGAAGCAAAAAGAAGAGCCGCAATTATCTTTAGGCGAAATTCAACTCACATTGGCTGATTTAAATATTGCTCCCATGACAGACTTAGAAAAAAACATTGCTGATTATCAAACCCAACAATTATCTACCCATTCTCATATTATGCAGTTTTATCGCTCCTGGGCTAAAAGAAAAGGTATGCGCGCCTGTACTGATTTAAAGCAGGGCATACATGGTGAATATCTAAGTATTGCTGCCTGCATTATTTGTCGTCAGCAACCAGCTACTGCTAAAGGCTTTATGTTTTTTACTTTAGAAGATGAAACTGGTTTAGCTAATATAATTATTAAGCCTAAAATTTTGCAAGTGTATGAGAAGATATTGCTAGAAGAAAATTTGGTTGTCATCTCAGGAAAATTACAAATAGATGAAGGTGTAATCAATATAATTGCTAATCGTGCTGAATCTCTACCACCAATACAATCTTTGCACAGTATTGGCACTTCAAAATTTTCATTGCCATCTCGTGATTTTCACTAAAGCGCCGCATACGGCTATTGCCAAAATTTGCTATCAGAAACATTATCGTACTGATTAGCTCTTAGGCAGATCCTTGCCATCTTTTGGATTGGCAACATATGTCGCTACCTTACCATCAGGAAGCCTTTCGGGACGCACATACTGCTGAATGGTATCTATATAATGCTCGCCTTGCAGGACTACCTCATTTGGTTTTTGTTGCTGGCCAGCTTGTTGCTTAGGTTGCTGTGGATGACCAGGCTTGTATGTACAAACAAATTGCGGTGGTTGACCTGCTTGTTGATTGGCCTTTCTTTCGGTAACAGTCTCACTCTCGGGCCGCACAGTTCCATCTTTCTTTTCCACTTCTTTTATAGATTTTAATTGCAGACTGCTATCGTTCACGTATGTGAATTCACGCCGGATACCAGTTTTTTCAGGATCAGATACCGATTGTCTCCCTTGTGCATCAAACGTCAATTTCGGTGCGTTAGCTTCTTGGACAATTTCAGTTTTGTCACCCATCCTAATAACGTTCTTACCATCTGAATTTTTAAAGGTTAAAATACCGTTCTTTTGATCAAGCTCTACACCTTTGCGTACATGTGTATTTCCTGCACCATCAATGTATTTAAAATCTCCAGTGGCATCATCTCGCACCCACCGTTCTTCCACATCAGTCTTTTTATCCGCATCTTTTTTCTTTTCCGTTAGCGCGCTCAGCTTTCCGTCTCCGCCATACTTCGGCAATAAAAAGGAACCGTCGGGATACCTCATAAAATCAAGTTTATCGCCAGTGCTATGAATAAAGTTACCAGAGGGTAAAGTCCTTCCCTCAAAGGCACCACCAGCAAATTTTTGGCCACCTATTTCAGTGTCCTTTGTGCGCCAACCTTTGGTTTTAACACCATCGTTGTCGCAGCTCAGAAAAGTTTCGTTCTGCTCGTCATAATGATATTTTTCATGAGGCATTTTATAAGGTGAGTCACCAAGCGATTGTCCATTGGCAGTCAATTGGTAAAAACCGGCCCCTGCTTTTGCCTTTGGATTTCCTGCTGGTAATTTTGCATAAAGATTGTTGCCATCGTATAAAACCTGTTCATCTCCGTTATAGCCAATCTTCAGGTCCCCTTCTGGGAAATGAGCAATGTCCATACGTGTGAGCTTCACACCAGTTTTTCCTTCGGAGAATTTATCGCCAAATCTTTTGCTTATCTCTTCTGCTGAAAGATGTTCGACTTCGCCTTTTTTAGGAGTGCTAGCTCCTAATCCAACGGGCTTCTCTCGTCTTTCCTTGCCTTCTTTAGCATTGGCTGCTAAATCTTTCTTACTGATCTTACTTTCATCACCATTATCGGTTTTATCTTTATTGGCAATGTCTTTTATTTCACTATCAGTAGGCAACAACAATTGATCGGCAGCACTTGCAGCGCGAGCCTTCTCTAATTCTGCTTGGTCAATAAATCCATCGGGTCCTGCTAAACGAGCGAAATGGCTGCTCACAGGCTGAGTAGGTGTTGTAGTTACGGGCGCGGATAAATGCTTAAAGGTCAATTCAGGCAAGAGATTCTTTTCAGCTAGAACTGTGTGTAAGGCTGCCAGCTTATCTTTATTAGCAGGATCATTAGCATACTTACTCACTTCATCATATGCTCTATCCACTCCTTGGTCTTTGAGTGTAGAACCTATCTTATCTGCTTCTTGTTGAACGGCATCATCTGGCATGCAATAATTTCAACCTTGGTAAAAAATCCTATATATAAAATACGAACATTTATCAGCATAAATGGCAATTGTGAGTCTTTTGTGAGTTAAGGGTGAAGAAAATGTCAGAGCACGCTTATAGTGGGATTTACCGCAAACTTGTCCTTGCAATTCTCAAGAAAATACTCTGCCCATTATTCGTGCTATTAGCTTCCACTGCTATCTATCTGATATCCTAGCTAACAATTTTGTACTAATTTCCTTCTCTATAATAATTGATAGGGTCCCAGGTTCTGTGATTTATCTGGCTCAGAACTTCTTTTTGAATCTATAGGCTAATAGTTTCTCCTCAGTTCAATCTCAAATCACACTGTGCTCGATTAAAGTAATTTTCGCGGAGAAACCCACAAGTACCCAATACTGTATATAGTCATTTTCGACTGAGCCAAATATTGCTTGGCGCTATAACTTAGTTATAAAGACACTTTCAGCAGTCATTTAATCTAATTATGGGAGAAACCGTATGGTCAAGAGCCGGTACATCGGTGTAACCTCACAATGATCTCACAAAGTTTTCATACTATATTGGAGTCATGAATAAAGCCCGACAAAGAATTTTTGCACTTCATATACCTCACTAGACCAAATAACACTGTCGCAAATAGAATTACCAACAAACATTAACAAACACCAGGAGATAAAACCATGCCAGGAGAAGCACCAGAAGGACGACCAATATCATTAGGCGAAGGCGCAGGGATGGCTAGCCCATTCAGCTATGTATCCTTCGATAGCGCCCTATCAGGACCACCTTTGGTAGCAGGTGGCTTCGAATTACCGGCCACTACAATAGGAACCACCAACGGAACCGAAGCAATTGTCGGCGGCGGACCGTTAAATGGTTTTGTCAGTGGAGATGCTGCAACAGAAGGAACAGTACCAGGCGCACCGCAAAGTCTTGGAGCAGGTGCTGAAGCTCCTCCTAGCGCAACCCCGGGTGGTGGACCTGAAACTCAAGGAGCCGGTGCTAAAGTAGATGCTAATGCTGGCGCACCGAAACTTGGAGATAACGGTACAACAACCCCAGGACAAGATAAAGCTAAGGAATTAACTGAATCAAAGCTTACCTTTAGTGCAGATAAGAGTCAGGCTCATCTGTTCATCGACAAAGAGGGTAATTTTTCGCCAAACAAGGATAAACCACTTGCCAAAGGACAGGAAGCCGTAGCTCACGTAGATCCTTCGCTGAAAGATATAAAAAAGATAGAGGCTGCCATAGACAAAGCCAATGAAAAACTAGCAGAATCTGGAATCAAATTGAGAAAACCAGACAATCTAGCTGATGCTTTAAAGACTGTTCAAGATCAACAAGCCAAAGTTGCTGAAAAAGAAAAAGCAGCCGGCAAGAAAAATGAAGATCCAAGTAAGCCCGGTGCCAAAAAGCCAGTTCCTGACGGTGGTGGTGGCGGTGGCGGTGGTGGCGGTGCCCCTCCAAACAAACGTCAGCATGAGGGTGATAAGCCCGGTGGAAATAAAAATACCACCAAAACTGATGCCAGTGGTGTACCAAAATCATTCAAAGACAGCAGTGACTTTCTCTCAGAGAAGGGCGGCTTAAATCACGGCAGCTATGGAGATTATATGCATGCCGTCTATGATAATATACCTGGATTTAGCGGAGCAGGTGGACTCATGTCCCAATTTGCGGACATTGATAACGATCCGAACATGACGCCAGAACAAAAAGCTGCCGCAAAAGCCAAACTAATGGCTGAATTCCAAGAAAAGAATAAAGATAAGATCAAAGCGAATTCAGAAAAATACGCTAAAGAATCAGGTGAATTTGGAGACAAAGATTCTGCTGCCGGTTTCGAAAGCATGGCTAAGAATCTTGCCGATCCTTCTAAAGCTGGTGACATAGTCAATCTATTATCTAAGTCCGATAAGATATCGAAAGCGACAGAAGGGAAGTCTGCAGAGGAAAAAGGTGTAGCCTTTAAAGTAGGCTTGACCTCAACGGATATAAGCAATGTCTTTGATAGTAGTGCGCAAAAGGCACTGGGCAATCTTGCACTGATAGAAGCCAAAGGAGTGGATTGGAAATCAACTGCCAAGGAAAGATCAGCGAAAGAAGCCGAAGCTACAGCAGAAGGAAAAGTCGTTGCTGAGATCATTGCCAATCCATTCTCTTTCCGTCGTAAATAATACGACCAAGCAGAATAGTGAAACATAAAAGCATAAAAGGAGGTGAATACAGATGGGTACTTGCTTAGATCAAGTAAAGGACACTGCGGACGCTCAACAAGAAGATAATGATGAGTTCAGAGAAGATGCTGGGGCTGATTTATCAAGGCCAGCCGCGGGTAATAGCACACTCTGCGATTATTTCAAATCATCCTCAAGCATCGAAATTCCTGAAGTAGATCTAGTTGAAAATCCATCTGATTCACCTTCAAACGGTGACGCTGAAGGCAAAGCCAATGAAAGCGCCAAGCCAGCTGAAGGCGAGAAGTCGAGCGATAAAGTAGCCAAACATCTTTCCGAAAGAGTTGAAAAGTTACGTACCGAAAAAACTGCTGAAGAGAAACAATCCTGGGCAGAAAGATCCGTACAAGACGGAAAAGTTAAGTCTAAAGACCCATCTGTTGACGTTAAGAGTCCTGAGTTCAAAGCGGCTTTCGCTAAGGCAGTCCAAGAAAGATTAGCTAATGAATTAGAAGCTAAGCTTAGACTTAACACTCGTGACGGCATTCTAGCAGCGGTCGATCGTTTACGGGCAGCAGGAGGCGACGCTCTACCAGAAGATTTCGACGAAAAGGTAGCCAATTGGATAGAATTTCAAAAGAGACAACGTATCGGTAACGAAGAGGCAGCTCAACAGGGATTAACAGACGATGAAGGCAATCCTTTACGCTTTCCGTGTGAAAAATCAGATGAAGACTTGGCTGGCGCTATCAATGCTCTGGCTGAAACTTATGAGAATTTTGAACAAGGTAAACTTACAGGTGAAGCGGCAGAGGCCTATAATGGTCATCCTGGTGCCTTTTATCGTGACATGGAATCAATTGTAGATTTTTGTCTTGACCCGATTGAAGAAGATGATCAAGCGTCAATCGGCAGTTGTGCAATGAATACCCAATTAGTAGCAATGTGGACTAAGAGTCCTTTAGCTATGGCAGAGGCTACCCGCGACACAATGACTCAAGGCTGGGCTGATGTAGTCGGTGGCAGAATAGAACTGAGCGCTAATGAATTAGGACGAACCAGAGAAGAAACAAATGGGCAGCCTCAGTCCGTCTTTATCGGCAATTCTATGATTGCCAGTGCTGCCTATGGGCGAATGCACTACAATGGTAATGTCATAGAAACAATGGATGAAGCGGCTGAATTTATAACTGGTTATTCTGTGTCAAGTATGGATGGAGCTTACCATAAGGTCAGTCCTGGACACTCAATGGGAGCAATGAATGTTCTTGCTGCAAATGGCGATGCGTATAGACGCCAATACAACCACTGGAAAGCCTTTGGTAAAGGCAACGAACCGGGTGATGGTAACGATAAGGATTGGGGACATATTAATGTCCCGAACATACAAATAGGATAGTTTACCTGTCCTAGGTAGTACTTGATTTGACAGTTTCGATTTCATGCGGCGGTTGAAAAGGATCTGTCGAAATTATTTTCGAGCAATTTTTCTTGTGTCAGATCAGCTTGGAACCAGTTCAGCTTACCGTAAGTTACTTGCAGTCAACTCGTGGCGTTTTTTCAGGTAGACAAAACTGCTAGCATAGATTAACGACGGATAGTTCTTTCCTTCGCCTCTGGAACTCTCCTTCTCTGTTCGGCTGCATCTATTTTTTGTTGCAGAACAATAGCATAAGCCAATTCATATCTGTAAGCAGCAGTATTTTTGTCCTGCTCATTAGCTATGCTATTAACTGTCGGCAATTTCACATATCTGCTCAAATAAGTTTCTCCAGACATTGGTTTACCATCCTTTTGCTTAGGTAGTATAGGAGCTAATTCTTTAGCAAATAGTTTTTCATATCTATCCTTTGCCCTAGACAAACGAATATCTGTATCCAGTGGCTTCATTGACCGCGGTAAATTAGCATTTGTTCGAGAACCAGGCATTATGCTTTCAGTCATACTCTTAGCCTTAAATTCAAATCGTGTTCCTGCGAAGGGTTCAAAAGGATTATTAGCGTCCCTGGGAGCCGTAGCTAAAATGTCGCCATTTCTCAAAATCTCGAGGTCAGTTACTGTTGCTTTGACAGTGGTTTCGGGCTCAGAATTTGGCCGAACAAAATTAGTAGTTGAAAGTACCTTCTCCGTTAGGCTATATTCTTGCAAACGCTGATTGTGAGCAGGCTTTGCCCGACTAGGGGTGGTGATAGGCAAAGCCTCTAAAGTACGTTGCATATTCCTGCCACTAGCATCGGTGAAAGTGTCTACAATCTTTTTAGGATGCTCAAGATCTGATCCAGGTGTAATAACCCGCTTAGCACCACTGGGCAAGATTACTTCTACTGGGCTGAGTGTTGTTCCACTCTTATCTTTACCAACCTGGTATTTAGTAGTAGTTAAATCTAAATCCACTAAAACAATCTTGCCATCTTTATCTTCGTAAGATAAGCGCCCATCCGGCTGTGGCATTGCTTCTTTACCTGATGCAGTCCAAAGCTCGCTTTTGGCACCATTAGCAAACGCATTTACCTTGGCTAATTCTTGTCCGCCTCCTTTGCGGTCTTTCCAAATATATTCTAAATAATGGTCTTTATCTTTCATGGCTCGAATCATGTTGCCGCGCTGATCACTGAAAAGAATAGGACCACCCGGATATTCAATTTTCTGGCTCCTATCATTGAATTCTGTATGGATAGCTTTGTTGCCGTCTTGGTAGCGAACCACACCATTCTCTTTAATATCTATACCAAATCGTGGTGCCAATTTTTGACCCTTTTTAAGAGGCGAATGAGATCCAGCTCCAACCACTCGCCCTAGCCATTTATCTTCGTTGCCATCTTGCTTATCCCAAACAATTTCTGTGCCATTTAGAGGGTCTGCCTCATAAATACGCGGTTTGCCATTTATAAAACCTGCTATATATTTTTTACCTGGTTTACCATAAAGCGCATGCCCTTCAGTATCTCTTAGTATTTCATTTTTCTGGTTTATTTTCGGGGCAAAACTTTGCACCCCTATGAATCGACCACTTTCATTGTATGTTTTTACTATATGCGACCCGTCTCGTTGCTCTCCTGGATCTTGCAGTACTTCTATACCATTGGGGTAACAGACTCTGGTCACCGGCACTGACTTGTCGCCTCTTTTGATAGTGTCTTCTCCTTCATAGGAATAAGCGAGATCAGCTGACAGACTGCGTTTTCCTTGCGGAGTGGTATATTCCACTCCTTTTTGATCTCGACATTCCCATTTTTTTTCTTCCTTGTTAAGAGTGTGGGTAAAGACGGATCCGGGGAATTTTGCCGGAATCTCCACTTTATACTCGTTCGGTTGTTGGGATTTACCTTCATAAGCAAAGCCACGTATTTTCGCCCCTCTAGCAACCGCCTCAGCAGATGGTATCACTTTTGTTGCTCGTCCCTCGGTATCAAATTGCACATCAAATTTATCTTGTCCCACAGGTAGAACTGCACCATTTCCTCGAACGATCACCTTTTGCCCCTTCTCATCCAAATAAGTAAGGTTGCCATTTGCGCTCAATTCCACTTTGGAACGATTTAGCTCGTTAGGCAAAGATTTGCCATCTTTGCTAAAAGGTTTAAATGTATCGCCATCTTTATCACGCTTATACACAACTTGGGTATGATTGGTGCGAATTTCAACTAAGCTTTCTAACCTCTTTGCTGCATCATTGCTGTAACTAGCAAGAATTTCAGAACCATCAGTGCGCCCAATCCGCCTTACTAAGCCATTTGCATCTGTTTCTACCGTCGCTCCGATAGCAGTCACTTTTTTATCTAACTTTTCTGCACCATTGGGTGCTGTACCCTTTAATCTCTCCTTAGTAACCTCTTCCATAGAACGATTGGCAGCTTGGGTACCGGACTTATCATCGCTGCCCTCTGCTTTCTTGGGTTCCTGAAATTCGGCTGTCATATGTGCCATAATAAATTTTCCGCTTGCTAGCGCCTCTGTTGTATCAAAAGCGAAAATTCTTCATACGACAGCCCACCTACTTTTGCATGATCAGGATGATCATAATCAGGCGGATTAAAAACTGCTACATGTGGATAGCCGCTAACATGTCCGGCATTCAATGCTGCCGTAATACTGTTCGCACCACCTTCAGCCTGATCGCCATCTATGTGTACATAAACAGCGTCTATTTTTGGCTTGTTAGTATCACTATTCCTGCCTTCTAAAAATGAGAGGGCCTCCCTATCCATTTGCTGACAAGGCCCGCACCAAGTGGCATAAACATCTATCACCAGAGGCAAGCCTAATTCTTGAGCTAATTTCTTTGCTTCAAGCGCCTCACTAACAGTGGTAATTTCCAAAGGTTTGGGCGCCTCCCCAGCTTTACTCAAATCAGCCAATAACTTTGGTGATAACTCATTCTGCAGCGATCTGATATAAGCCTGTCTCTCCATTTGAATTATCCTGGCTCTTTGTACTTCCTTTAACTGCTCCGCTTGTCGAGTTTGCTGTTCTTGCTGGGCCTTTATTGCCTGCTCGGATGGCACAGCTTTGGCTGGCTCTTTTGCTGCTGGTCCATTCTGCCCCTGTGAACCATGCTCTGCGGTCACTCTACTTTGCGCAGTTATTACTCGGCTGCGAGCAAATGCCTCAATTGGCGCTGCGTGAGTTCTGGCAATAATTGCATCAGCCTTTATTAGAACTTCGCGTATCTCTTGGTTATGATTTTCATTGGACACACTAAGCGGCTGCGCTTGATCCAATGCTCTCTGTCCACCACTTTCATTACTTGTTCCAGCAGCTATATCTAAGCCATTAATTTCTGGCGGCAACTGGTCGCCATCCAAAAGCGCCACAGCCGATGCTAACGTTCGAGCGATGTTCTGATTGCTGCTCGGTGTAGAAAGCGCTCCTGCAGCTTCGTGCTTAGCCGATGAGAACTGCCCATCAGGCGATTCACTGCCTGGGGCTTGTTCCTCAGTATTGCCTGTATCTTGCGATTCAAAAATTAGCGAATTATTCATAACACTTTCATTCAGAGCTAAATTGCTATCACTTTCAAGCTTAAACAAGAAATGTGATTTTATTGGGAGAAATTTGTGAGAAATTGGTGAAACGAAGCACAGACAATAGGGAGGGAGCTATTTTTAGCTCCCTCCCTATTGAACAAATATTCTCTAAACAGTTTTGAACTATTTAGCGTTGTTCTCTAATTTTTCCACACCATCTTTGGCTGCTTTTACTTCAGGATTAATAGTCAAAGCTTTTTTATATTGCTCTAAAGCATCCTTTGTTTTGCCCATTTTTTCCAACAATTGCCCATACTCTACTATCGCTGTCACATCTTGCGGTGAGAGCTTAAGAGCTTCTTCATACTCCAGTTTGGCTGCTTCCGTTTGTCCTTGCTTATTTAGAGCTGTGGCTAAACGTCTATGGGCTGGGCTGAAGCCAGGGCACAGTTTAAGTGCTTTTTTCTGTTCAGCAATCGCAGCCTTATAATCGCCTTGCTTTTCGTACATCCAACCCAAAGCACTAATAGCATTAGGATGGGCGGGGGCTACTTTTAAAGCGTGCTTATACTGGTCGATTGCTTCAGTTGTTTTATCGCTATCAGCATAAACATTGCCAAGATTAATATAGGCTTCTGGAATGTTTTTGTTTATTTCAATGGCCTTTCTTTCTTCGATAATGGCATTATCGTAATCTTGTTTCTGAGAGTAGACTACACCCAAATTAAGATGTGGAGCTGGATCTTCCGGTTTTAACAGCATAGCGCTTTTATAAGTGGTGACCGCTTCGTCAAGTTTACCCATATGGGTATAAGCATATCCCAAATCCAGTAAAGCTCTAAAACTAGTGGGTTTCAATTCTACAGCTTGTTTAAACTCTTCTAGAGCCAGGTCAGTTTTATCTTGATTAGAATATATTTGGCCCAGGATTACATGTGGTAAAAAATACTTCGGATCGAGTTTTATCGCAGTCTGCTCTGCAGTAATAGCTGCCTCATAATCCTCAATCCCAGCAAGCGCCGCACCTAGTCTCTCATGAGCCCGCGCGGCTTCAGGTAATTGACGTACCGCCTCACGGTATTGCTCTGCCGCCTCTTTTAACTTCAAATGTGCATAATAATCTTCGCCCTTTTTAAAGGCTGGATTTTCTGACAATGATTGATCAACTAGTACAGATTGCACCGCACCCTGAGCGGGAGCAACAAATATTGCCAGAAGAAATGCAAAAATTGCAATTGCTAAAAATCTCGTTTGTTTAATCACTTAATTATCTACTCCTTTGCCTTTAAACACCACATTCGATACCAATATTAAATACCTAAGACACTAAAGATGACACCGAAGAAATATACTTCATCGTTTTGGCCTTGCTACCCTTATAACGAGCTTCACCGAGTATATTAACACTTGAAGAAGTACCCAGACGACTGGCGCCCGCTTCAATAAGAGCCATTGCGTGATTATAATCTTTAATACCGCCGCTGGCTTTAATTTTGATCTCTTTACCATTATCAAGATTGAGCTTATCAATTGTTTGCTTCAACAATGCTACGTCTTCAACAGTGGCTCCCTTGCCATCTCTAACAAAGCCAGTAGACGTTTTAACCATTGCTGCCCCAGCTTTTGCACAAAGTTGTGTTGCCACAACTTTCTCCTCATTGCTGAGTAAGTCACATTCAATAATTACTTTTACCAGATAATCTTTGGCAACCCTTACAATCGAACGAATTTCATTCAATACATGATCAGTATCTAATTCTTTCAACGCACCAATATTGATTACCATATCCAATTCTTCTGCTCCCTCGAAAAGAGCGCGCTGAGCTTGAGCAATTTTTATATCAGTCAAATCAGCTCCTAGGGGGAATCCGACCACTGTAGCCACTGCTACTCGCGTCGAAGAAAGTTCTCGCACTGCTCGCTTGACATGAAAAGGATTTACACAAACAGCAAACATTTTATATTCCGCCGCTTCAGCACAGTGTCTGACTATCTCCTGCACTGTTGCAGCTGGATTTAAAAGTGTGTGGTCAATGCAATTGGCCAAAGCTAAAACCCACGGTTTAGCAAAACCTACTTCAGAAAGCTTTTCATCAAACGAATTGCCCTCATTAGTATTATTACTTGACTTGCGTTTCTTACCACGCTCTTTCTTTACAGCCATCGCCTTCATTTACCCAAGCTAATTGCCTGAATAATTATATTGCCACTTTAGAAATGTACGTTGAAATCAACAGTATTTTGTGTACCTTTACGACTGGCAGACTCAGTAATAGATATTTTTTCATGATATTCCTGCAAGCTATGCACAGCTAGCGGTCCGCTTTGCAAGGCAGCAATAGCTGAAGCTGTGGCTTTGGCCCCGGCTACGGTTGTAACCACTGGCACGTTGTAACTTATAGCGGCTCGCCGTATAAGTTGATCATCTTCTCTCGCTGTGCGGCTGGATGGGATGTTAATAACTAAATTTATTTCGCCATTTTTTATACGGTCGACCAAATTAGGTCTACCTTCTGAAACCTTGTTAACAACAATGACAGGAATATTGCCTGAGCGAATTACTGCAGCTGTACCACGGGTAGCCACCAACTCAAAACCTATTTGATATAAAGACTGCGCCACCGAAACAATATCATTCTTATACCAGTCAGATACCGATATGAATATGCGACCTTTAGTTGGCAGCTTTTGTCCTGCCCCCAATTGTGCTTTAGCAAAAGCTAAACCGAATTGCGAAGCTATACCCATCACTTCACCCGTAGAACGCATCTCTGGTCCAAGATTTATTTCAGCTCCTGGAAATCTACTAAATGGAATTACTACAGACTTAACTGAAACATGCGGCGGTAGCAATCTTGAAGTCACTTCTAGTTCAGAAAGAGTTTTTCCTGCCATAACACAAGCGGCTATTTTTGCCCAAGGTACACCAGTTGCCTTAGAAACAAAAGGAATAGTGCGGCTTGCGCGAGGATTAACTTCCAAAATATAGAGCTCTTTTCCTTGCAATGCAAATTGTATATTCATCAAACCAATCACTTTCAATTCTCGCGCCAAATCAACAGTGGCTTTCCTAATTTGTTCCACGATATCTAACGGAATAGTTTGCGTAGGCAAAACACAAGTGCTGTCTCCCGAGTGTATACCAGCTTGTTCGACGTGTTCCATTATGCCGGCAATAATTGTTGTTTGCCCATCACTGACCGCATCAACATCAATTTCAATGGCATTCTCTAAAAATTGATCAATTAAAATAGACATTCTTTCTTGCTGCGAAAAACCAGTGGACAACCAACGGCTAAGATCCTCGCGAGAATAAGCAATTTCCATTGCTCGCCCACCCAACACATAACTTGGTCTTACTAATACTGGATAACCTACTTTCTCAGCAATCGCAAATGCATCCTCTGCATTTGTGGCAATCGCACCCGGCCGGCTGCTTCAATTTCAACTGCTTCGCTAACTCGTTGAAGCGGGCTCTATCTTCGGCCCTGTCAATGGAATCAGGACTCGTACCAAGAATTTTGAATCCTCTTGCTTCCAGACCACGAGCTAGTTTAAGCGGTGTTTGTCCACCTAGTTGTACAATAATACCTATTGGCTTTTCTACTAAAGCAATATTAGTGACATCTTCTAAAGTCAGTGGTTCAAAATAGAGCCTGCTCGAAACGTCATAATCAGTTGACACCGTTTCAGGATTAGAATTGACCATTACCGCTTCATAGTCTAAATCACGCAAAGCTAGACTGGCGTGAACACAACAATAATCAAATTCTATACCCTGCCCGATGCGATTGGGCCCTCCGCCAAGAATCAAAATAGTTTGTTTTGTAGGAGGTGGCACTTCAGATTCATCTTCATAAGTAGAATACATATATGGAGTGCTCGCCGCAAATTCGGCTGCACAAGTATCGATTATTTTGTATGCGGGCACTACTTGAAGTTTTTGTCTTAGGGCAAAAATCTCGTCTTCTGTGCTACCTATGAGATTGGCTAATTGTTTATCTCCAAAGCCCATACGCTTAATTGCTAAAAGCGTATCTTTTCCAAGATCGCCAATACCTTTAATATTTTTCTCTATCCAAACGCTCTTTTCATAGAGCTCAAAGAGATTGTCGATAAACCAAGAATCTATGCTGGTTAGTTCTTGGATCTCAGTACTCGTAATACCAGCAGCAATGGCACTATATATATCAGTTAAACGGTGGTGACTTGGCACAGACAAACGTTTACGCCAATCCGCTAAGCCCACTTTTTGCCTGGCTGGCACTTTAATAAAACCGGTTAAACCGAGCTCAAGTCCGCGTAATGCCTTCTGTATAGACTCTTGAAATGTGCGGCCAACAGCCATTACTTCCCCTACAGATTTCATCTGTGTAGTTAAAGTAGTATCAGCACCGCGGAAACGCTCAAAGTTAAAACGTGGAATCTTTGTCACTACATAATCCAAAGTAGGTTCAAAAGACGCGGGTGTAGTTTTAGTAATATCGTTTAATATCTCATCTAAACATAATCCAACAGCCAATTTAGCTGCAATTTTTGCGATCGGATAACCTGTCGCTTTACTAGCCAAGGCAGATGACCGAGACACACGTGGATTCATTTCAATAACCACAATGCGCCCAGTCAAAGGATTTATGCCAAATTGAATATTTGAGCCACCAGTATCAACGCCTATCGCCCGAATAATTTTAATAGAGGCATCACGCAAGCGTTGATATTCTTTATCAGTAAGTGTTTGCACTGGTGCCACAGTAATAGAGTCGCCAGTGTGTATTCCCATTGGATCAAAATTTTCGATTGAACAAATGATGACTACATTATCAATACAATCACGGACAACTTCCAACTCTATTTCTTTCCAACCAAGTACACTCTGCTCAAGTAAGATTTCATGCATAGGACTAAGATTTAGTCCTTGTCCAGCTATATTTTCCAGTTCTTCGTGATTATAAGCTATGCCACCACCTGCACCACCTAATGTAAAAGCTGGACGAATAATAACCGGAAAACCTATTTTTGCAGCAATATCTTTTACTTCTGATAAATTACGGGCAATGCCAGAATTAGGCACATCCAGACCAATTTCCAGCATAGTTCTTTTAAACAATTCTCTGTCTTCTGCCAATTTGATAGCTTCAACCTTGGCACCAATTAACTCAACTCCATACTGAGCAAGAACGCCCGATTCGGATAATTCCACAGCCACATTTAGAGCCGTTTGACCACCCATTGTGGGCAATAGCGCTTGCGGGCGCTCACGGGCGATAACCGCCTTTACCACATCGGCAGTAACAGGCTCAATATAAGTGGCCACAGCCAGCTCTGGGTCAGTCATGATGCTAGCCGGGTTTGAATTAACCAGTACTACTTTATAGCCTTCATCCTTAAGGGCCTTGCATGCTTGACTACCAGAATAATCAAATTCACAGGCTTGTCCAATAGTAATTGGACCTGCTCCCAGAACCAGAATTTTTGATATATCTTTTCTTTTTGGCATTAGCTAACCGCTTCTAGACAAATATTAGCGAATAAACAGCAAAAGCGTTTGAAAAGTGTGTCTAAGTTGGTATACAAAAGAAAGTAGAGCAGGCGAGAATGCGTTTCAAAAGGTCGTCTTAAACCAGCCCAAGCCTGTTTAGGAGCTTGGAATGTTGTCTCAAAATATAAAACACTTCTTTACCTTTAATATCCCAGCCACAAATCGCAACGACAAGCTCGCTTTAAAAGAGTGCCATTGCAAACTTGCCAAGAAATTTATAATCGCCATTGCATTTACTTTGGCTATTGCTGCACAAATTCAACTGTCTCTCCCAGCCCACAGTAAAGTCATCAGGCTTGACCAAGTAGACTTATCTGCTAAGCATTATCCATATCTATATCAATGGTCAGATCCAGCTATCAAGCCAAAAGCTATTGTAATAGCTATACATGGCATTACTATGCATGGCTTGACATATGACCAGCTTGCCAATCATTTGGCCAAAGGCGGCAACCTGGTATTTTCTCCCGACTTACCGGGCAACGGACGCCGTTGGCAAAAAGACGCGGTCAGTTACCTCAAATCGCAAGAAGAGTTAGTAGACATCATTCAATCAGCAAAAAAGACTTATAAAAACCTACCTGTTATTTGTCTGGGTGAAAGCTTGGGTGCAAACTTAGCTCTGTCAACGGCCGAGGCTAATCCGGGTTTAGTGGATGGCATCATTTTATCGAGCCCGGCCTTTAAAAGGCGCATCAATGTTACTCCAAAAACAGTAGTCGGTTCTATGAATATGCTGGTTGGCCTGGTAAAAACAGACACGACAGTTGATTTATCACCTTATATGCGAGCTTATGCATCCGAAGATCCAGCAATAGTAAAAACAATGCTAAATGACCCACTAATACATCGGCAAGTAACAACTCAATATCTGTGGGATAGCTGCAATGCCATGAAGAACGTATTTAAAGAAGCTCGATTAATTAGTAAAACTACACCGGTTTTGATAATTCAAGGAAGCCAAGACAGAATTTTAAATGCGAATGCCATTATTAAATTGGTTTCAAGTCTTAATTCGGAAGATCAAACTGTGAAATGGCTCAATAATAGGGGACATATGATTTTGGAAGAATGTCAGCCAAGACCAGACGTTTTACAAACAATAGATGATTGGTTTAAAAATCACATTGAAAGATCATCCATAGCCACCCTCCAATCACAAGACGCTCTACCAACGAGCTCATCCATGCCACCACTTCCTAAAACCCTAAACAAAAAATCAAACTCTGATTCAAAACTAATTTCTTCACAATAAAGAAGATCACAAATTTTGCATTGTTCTACTAACCGCCTAAGAATAGACTTCTTTAGCGTCATGTAATGAAGAAGGCCGCCCAAATATTGCCATAACGCATATAAGTTACTCCGTGACATCGAAAGAAGTGTTAGAATTATGGCTGATACGGAGGTATCTTATAAAATGCCAGTTTCAGAACAACCCATGCGCAAGCTGCTTGGTGTTCTTTATCCAACTATTTCTTGGTTAAGCGAACAAGGCTCAGTAGCCATCAGTGCAGTGCCATCTGATCATCTAGATGCCATAAAACAGCTTGAGCGAATAGGTATTGTATACAAGAGAAATAATCGTTCATATGAATTGCAAAAAATTAGATTGAAAAAACTGCTAGGCAGTGACACTTTGGAATCTTTGATTGCGCAAGTTTCGCCCACTGATCAAGGAACTATTGATTGCAACCCAAAAACTATTGTTGATCCCGAAATTAAAGCGACCCTGAACTAGCTTTGCCCAAAGTATCGATAGTTATTCCAGCTTTTAACGAACAAACACGGCTTCCTGCCACACTCACTGCTGTTTGCAATTTTTTTACTAATAAGGGACTGGATTTCGAAATCATTGTAGTCAGTGATGGTAGCAAAGATCGCACTGATGAAGTAGTTATTGAAAACGCCATTAAGCACCCCCAAATTAGGCTTATTTCTTACCCAATCAATAGGGGTAAGGGCTTCGCTATAAAAACAGGGGTTTTATCTTCCACAGGCGATCTAATTTTGTTGGACGACGCGGACGGTAGCTCGCCAATTGAAGAATTTGATCGCCTAAATACTGCAATTAACAATGGTGCGGATCTAGTCATCGGTTCAAGAGCAAAGCCAGATCCAAACTGCCGGGTAAAAGCTTTGCCGTATCGTACTTATATAGGAAACACTTTTAACCGTATCGTACAATCCTTATTACTGCCAGGAATATACGACACCCAATGTGGTTTTAAATTGTTCAGAAAAGCAGTGGGTCAAGACATTTTTTCCTCTACTACGATAACTGGATATGCTTTTGACGTAGAAGCTTTATATATAGCCAAAGAGCAAAAATATCGGCTGGAAGAAGTGAGCATCAATTGGAATAATTGCTCAGAGTCAAAAGTAAATATCTGGGTGGATTCACTTAAAATGCTGGTGGAAGTGCTAAAAATATCCTGGAGAGCTAGGCAAGGCAAATATTCCAATAGCAAATGTAAAAAGGCGAATGAAAGAAGCCGCTCCTGAAGACAAAAAAATATGGGTGGAATATCTTTTACCGGAAGTGGGAGATATAATATACCTTTTTGTTTTGTATCTGCTCCTTCATTGGCGCCCAAATATGCTCTTTGATGATGGTTCTACGGGTTGGCACATCATCACCGGCAACTATATTTTGCAAAATCATAATGTCCCGCACGTCGACATCATGTCCTATACCTTTCCCAATAAACCATGGATTGCTTACGAATGGCTGTCAGATGTAATTATGGCTGTCCTGGTCAAGCTCGGCGGGCTGACCTTGCTATATGTGGTGGTAGCCACCGCCATTGCCTTTTTAATGCTCCTTCTTTACTCACGCTGCCGACAAAATGGAAGCAATTTTATTTTTGCCACTTTCATTACTAGTATCGGTGCTCTGCTCTCGTCAATACATTGGTTAGCGAGGCCGCATATATTTACATTCTTTGGAGTCTTTATTTTTACTACTCAGCTAGATATGTATTACAGAGGCTTACTTAGCAAAAACAAATTAGTCTTATCCCTCACTGCCTATATGCTTATCTGGGCTAATTCGCATCCTGGATTTTTATTGGGATTGGTAATAATAACCGTCTATCTATTTTCGGCTATTGTCGAATCAATATTCTTAGTCCCAGATATTAACCCGCAGAAAAAAATTGACGAGAAAAAACGAATACCAACATTGTTATATATGCTTTTGCTGAGTGCGCTTGCTAGCCTTTGCACACCTTACGGTTTTCGTCTCTACTCTTATATAGGCAATTACATATTCAAAACTAATGCCATTATTGCAATCACTGACGAATTTCAATCTCCCATCTTTCACGGGCGATTTCAACCCACAATATTAGAGATATTTTTTGCCCTTACTATCATTGGCTTAATTATTACCAAGAGCAAAGTCACTTTGCCAGATTTACTCATTTACTTGATGTTCGCCCATCTTAGTTTGTCGGCACAACGCAATATGTCCTTGTTTGTAATCGCGAATCTACCTATCATTGCTCGATTATATGCTAATACTAAATTAGATTCTCCAGCAGGAAAGCTTTACGTGAAACTGCAACCAGTTTGGAAGTCTTTGATCGATAAGCTCAAAGATTTAAACAAAGGATTCACAGACAACGAGCAACGCTGCACGTATCATCTCTTGCCTATTCTCACATCTTTAACTTTAGTAATTATAGCTCTTTGTGGCGGTAAGGTGTTTGGCTATCCTGTACTAAAGGCTGATTTCGATGAACACACAAAGCCCAATACCACCCTAACTATCATTAAAGAGCTACATTTGGATCCTAAGCATGGACTTTCAATGGACAATTGGGGAGGGATCATCCGTTTTAAAATAGACTATCCTGTCTTCATAGACGATAGAGCTGATTTTTACGGTCAAGATTTTTATACTGAATATGGCAAGCTTATGCAAACGTCCCCCGGCTGGCAAAGGCTACTCAAAAAATACCAGATAGAATGGGTATTGCTGCCAAAGAATAGTCGTCTTATAGAAGAATTAAAGCAAAACAATCATTGGCAAATCAAGGCCGAAGACCAAGGCTCAGTGCTGATCATACAAAAAAGCTCTGCTACCACTCAAGAACCTAATCTGACAAAATAATTATTCAATTCCCTCGAACACAGCCACTAAGCTATCTTCTGGCGCCGCTTTAGTCAAACTTATTGCCTTATCCAATTCAGGCGGATATTCCAGTCCTAATATTTTGTAGACATTCTGTAAGCGCAATCTAAACTGTTGATCAAAAATTGCATCGTGGGCAGAATTATTTGGTTCACCAAACCACCAAAACCAGTCACTACCTTCAGCAGCATAAATCTCTTCCCAAGCAGATAATTTAACTGCTTCAGGATAAGAATTCTGCTTGATTTGTTCAACCAGAAAATTTCTGGTCTGCGACAATAAATCCCAAGCCCGATTCTTTTCTGGGTCCCCAATCCATATATGAAAATCAGCACTAATCCAAGAGCCAGTTTCGATTTTATCCAGTTTAGCGCTTGCCGGTTGCCTGGACAAATAATCGCTAACAGTACATATGTTTAAAGTGCTATCTTTGGAAAGACGATTATACAATTCGTGTAAAAATGGTGCACCGTCTTGCTCATACGTTTCCCAACAGTTTTCACCGTCTAATGCTATGACGACCACACCTTCGCGCGCAGAGTTAAATAAACGTTGTTGAATATGTTTCAAACGCATGTACATGGCGGATGATGCTTCTTCTGGATTTCTGCTTCCATAAGAAAAACTCAATTCGTTCGACATCACCAGTTCTCTAAAAGCAGAGTAATTCTCTCATTGCCGACAGCGATCTCATATGGCTGACAAAGAGTATCTGCGCTATTCAAATTGCCATACTGATCCCGATAAATAGCAAGGCCAGTGGATTTACCTAATAAAGCTTCATCCGCAACCACCCACTTCACCGACTGTTGAGCAATTATTTCTAAGGCTCCAGGGCTAATTGACATCTCCGAGGGCCACATACCCCGAGCTTCTTGTCCCATAGTACGGCTGTATAAAGCTAATCCGGCCTCTACCTGATGAACAGCATCATCCCGATGAAAAAATAATTTTTCGGGCAAGGTCACGTTTGGAGCAGGAAGTCTCGCTAAATTAGTATCGATTAGCAAAGGCAATATCGGATGATAATAGGGCGTAGTAGTAACTTCAATCTGTCCTTCTTTTTGTTTTTTTCGATAATAAGGAATTATTTCTTTCAAGAGTTCTCTTTCTATTTCAATGATGCGCTTGCGTTGATTTAAAGAAAAATTCTTCCCTTGCTCGATCAATTGTTTTAGATCAGCGATTGAGTTTTGCCACATCGGATCAAACCAAGCTAGATTCATCCAAGCAGCCATATCTGCATATTCTTGATTGGAGAATTTATCAATCATGTTTTCGTAGGTCAGAGTTTTTCTCAGCAAAGCTTCCCGTTTTGAATACAAATCCAAATAAGGCGAATGTACTTTGATCTGCCGCTCAAAATTCGCATGGAATGATTCAGACAAAATATAAATCTTATCATCCCGCGTATATTCTCCCTCCGCTTTGACTGTTAATAGTAGCTGTTCATCAACTGCTTCGTTACGAGCATAGTCTTCTATTTGTTCAATTAAAGACGGAACAAGATTGAATGTTTGCCGAATTTGGGGAAAACCTTCAAGCACTTTCACCATATCAAGATAATCTTTGATAGCATGTAAACGAACCCAAGGCAGCAAATATTTTCCAGTAAGCCGGTCTTTGTATAACGGCTGATGCATATGCCATATGAAGCACACTGATAATCGCTCGGTCATCTTTTTAAGCGCTGCCTCAGCTTCACTTCGTTCGCTTCAACGCGCGTTTTCACGTTCCACTCCCGCCGCTTCACCAGCGCCGTTCGCTCCACTGAAATTCCTCTTAACTTATTCATAAGCGCTGCCTCAGCTTCACTTCGTTCGCTTCAACGCGCGTTTTCACGTTCCACTCCCGCCGCTTCACCAGCGCCGTTCGCTCCACTGAAATTCCTCTTAACTTATTCATAAGCGCTGCCTCAGCTTCACTTCGTTCGCTTCAACGCGCGTTTTCACGTTCCACTCCCGCCGCTTCACCAGCGCCGTTCGCTCCACTGAAATTCCTCTTAACTTATTCATAAGCGCTGCCTCAGCTTCACTTCGTTCGCTTCAACGCGCGTTTTCACGTTCCACTCCCGCCGCTTCACCAGCGCCGTTCGCTCCACTGAAATTCCTCTTAACTTATTCATAAGCGCTGCCTCAGCTTCACTTCGTTCGCTTCAACGCGCGTTTTCACGTTCCACTCCCGCCGCTTCACCAGCGCCGTTCGCTCCACTGAAATTCCTCTTAACTTATTCATAAGCGCTGCCTCGGCTTCTCTTCGTTCGCCTCAACGCGCGTTTTCACGTTCCACTCCCGCCGCTTCACCAGCGCCGTTCGCTCCACTGAAATTCCTCTTAACTTAAGCATGATATAACTAATTTTTAGCTAATTGTGTGTCCGCCAAAATTCCAAGAATCTGTTTGTGAACAAGATTGTTGGAAGCAAGAATATTTACTCTAACATTTTTCAAATCAAAATCACTACCGTTTAAATCGGTAACACGCCCGCCCGCTTCTTTGACAATTATCGCACCAGCACCAATATCCCATAAAGCAATTTGGCGTTCCCAAAACCCTTCTGTTCTTCCGCAAGCAACAAAACACATATCCAAAGCAGCAGAACCATCGCGCCTTACACCATGCGTGCTGTCTGTCATTTTTATGAACGATTCTCGATTGGAATGTTCCGAAGCTCTGCTACTGGAATGAAAACCTGTAGATAAAAGACTTTCTTCTACTCTACTTACCTTAGAAACTTTGATCGGCTTATCGTTCAACCACGCACCGGCACCCTTCTGCGCCCAGAACATCTCATTTGCCACCGGATTAAATACCACACCCAAAATCAATTGCCCATTTTCTTCAAAAGCAATAGATACACAAAAAAATGGGTATGAATGAGCAAAATTTGTTGTACCGTCTATTGGATCAATTAACCAGCGTCGCCCCGAACCGGTACCATCGCTTGCACCGCTTTCTTCAGCAAGAATGGCATCATCAGGGAATTCTTTGCGCAAAATCCCTATAATAATCTCTTCAGCAGCTTTGTCCACGTCTGTTACTAGGTTAAACACACCCTTATACTCAATCTTGCCAACGTCACCAAGACGCTCCAAAATAAGTTTACCGGCAGCGCGGGCTGCCTTCATAGCTGTATCTTTCAATTTAGTCATATTGTAAGCGCTGCCTCGCCTTCGCTATGCTCGGCTCAACGCGCGTATCGACGCTTAGCTGCCACCGCCTCACCGGCGCTGTTCGCTCCGCTGCAATTCTACATAATACTGTCATAAGCGCTGCCTCGCCTTCGCCACACTGGAATTCTTCCATAAGTTCTTCATAAGCTCCACCACTCAATTCTACATTCAAATTACAGCTGGCTGAAACTGAAATAAGTTTAGTAAACCTCTCAGGAGGCGTCAATTGACGCCATAGCCTGACAAGCGATATTCTTATTAGATACTTAAAAGCACTGATCGCTATATGTGCCTGAGCAAAGAGCTAATAGGAAAAATCAATGTCAACTAAGACTTACAGTATCAACCCAGTAAAAACGGACTTCCCCATGAAAGCTAACAGTCAAGTGCGTGAAGTCGAAATTCAGTCTTGGTGGGAAACTATTAAAGTATACGAACGCAATTTAGAGCAAAGAAAGACTGGTGAAAAATTTGTGCTACACGATGGTCCGCCTTACTTGAGCTCAAATAAAATACATATTGGTACAGCTCTAAACAAAATCCTGAAAGATATAATCACTAAGTACAAGGCCATGCACGGCAATTATTCACCGTATGTACCCGGCTACGACAGTCACGGTTTACCAATAGAGACTGCTGTGCTTAAAGATGTTAAAGGTGGACGTAATGCCATGGCTCCCCTTGAATTAAGGCGCCGCTGCCGTGAATTTGCTCTTAATAATCTCAAGGGACAAGAAAACGCTTTTAAACGTCTCGGCGTGTGGGGCGATTGGGCACACCCCTATATAACTCTGGAGAGTCAATTTGAAGCAGTGCAAATCCGTGTATTTGGACAAATGGCGGACAAAGGTTATCTCTACAAAGGGCTAAAATCAGTCTATTGGTGCGCGACTTGTGAAACAGCATTAGCAGAAGCAGAAATTGAATATGCTGAACACACATCGGATGCAATCTACGTAAGATTTGCTGTTGAGCAAAAATCAAAAGACAAATTAGCGACCTTAATAAACGAAAAGCTAGATCCTGCTAAAAATGTTTTCTTTGTAATTTGGACCACAACACCATGGACACTGCCCGCTAATTTAGCCATTGCTGTTAATGCCGAATTTGAATATAACTTATTAGAAATGCAGTCTGGCGAAATACTTATAGTCGCCAGTGCGCTAACAGAATCTTTCTTAGACAAAGCGGAACTAAAAGAACAATACAAACAAACAATCGCCACAGTAATCGGTAAAGACCTAGAACACCTGGAAACCAAACATCCTTTTATCAATAGAAAGAGCCCTATTATCGTGGGCGAACATGTCACTACCGAAGCCGGTACCGGTTGCGTACACACCGCTCCAGACCATGGGCCAGAAGACTTTGAACTAGGAGTAAAATACAAACTAGGTGCTCTTACCCCGCTAGATACTCGTGGCATTTATACAAGTAGTGTCGAACATTTTGCTGGTCAACGTTATGATAAAGCCAATCCACAGATCATTGAGCTACTGAAAAGCAATGGCTCACTTATTCACACCAGCAAATATCAACACAGTTATCCACACTGCTGGCGATGCAAGAAACCATTAATATTCCGCGCGACTGAACAATGGTTCGCCTCCGTTGAAGGTTTTCGTAAACAAGCCCTAAAGGCTATTGATACAGTTAAGTGGATACCAGAATCTGGGCGCAACAGAATATTTAACATGGTAGAAAATCGCTTTGATTGGTGCATAAGTCGTCAAAGATCTTGGGGCGTTCCCATCCCAGTTTTTTATTGCCAGTCTTGCAATCATATTTTGATGACACTGGAAAGTATAAATAGAGTAGCAGACATTTTTGCCAAAGACGGCTCCGATAGCTGGTGGGAAAAAGATGCTCAGCATTTCTTGGCAGACAATATCACTTGTGAAAAATGTAAAAGCAAAGATTTTCGCAAAGAGACCGACATTATGGATGTCTGGTTTGACTCAGGCTCCACACACGCTGCAGTGCTTGATCAAAGACCCGAACTTAAAGGAACACCATGTGAAATGTACTTAGAAGGAAGTGACCAGCACCGCGGCTGGTTTCAATCGTCCTTACTTACCAGCGTAGCCACTAAAGGCAGAGCACCGTATAAAACCGTATTGACACACGGTTTTGTTGTAGATGAAACCGGCAAAAAAATGTCCAAGTCAGTAGGAAATGTAGTTGACCCTGATGCCGTGATCGGACAATATGGCGCAGACGTATTGAGACTCTGGGTGGCTTCGGTCAACTATACTGATGATGTGCCCATTGGCAAAAGCATGTTAGCGCAATTGGCAGAAATTTACCGAAAATTGCGTAATACAGCTCGCTATCTTTTGGGTAATTTATATGATTATGATCCAAGCACGGACGTAGTAGCTTATGCCGATTTGAAAGACGTAGATAAATTCATTTTGCATCGCCTACAAACCGTAATTACTGATATACGGCAAGACTTTGATCGTTATGAATTTTTCAAATATTATCAAGTACTACAAAACTTCTGTGTTGTCGATTTATCAAGTTTTTATTTTGACATTGTCAAAGACAGACTCTATACTGCTGCCCCTAAATCAATTAGCAGACGTGCGGTGCAAACCGTTTTAGCAGAACTCGTCAAAGCAATTGCCCTAATTCTTGCCCCTGTAACTCCACATTTGGCTGAAGATATTTGGTCCCACATACCAGAAAAAATAAAGACAACGTGGCGTTTAGAAGAAAGTGTTTTACTCAATGATTTCCCTCAAGAAAAAAAGGAATTCATCGATGAGAAGAAAGAAGAATTCTGGCCGGATATGCTTAGCTTAAGAGCGATAGTAAATAAAGCTCTCGAACAAGCAAGAGCTGCACGCCTAATTGGCAGTTCTCTAGAAGCTCAAGTACATATAAATATTGGCCCGGAAAAAATAGCCAAAAAAGCACAATCAATTAAAAGTGAGCTGCCTGCTTTGTTTATTACTTCTCAGGTAGAATTACTGGAAAGCGATAGCAACGGCAAAGCAGCAAACGAAGATGTATTAGCATTTGTCGAAGAAGATCAAATTAGAGTTGTAGTTTTAAAGGCGGCCGGCATTAAGTGCGCCCGCTGCTGGAAATTCACCACTGATGTTGGTGCTGCTGTAGAACATCCAGAGATTTGTGCTCAATGCGTGGCAGCAATCAATAACGAAATTTCGAATACTTCTAAATAAACAAAATAATTTTCACAATGATCAATTTCAATTTTAATTGGGTATAAACCCTTTAGCTTCGTCTTTTCAAATCTTCTGATCCGACAATAATATTAAATATAAGCCAATCAATTGTTATTGAAATAGGAGAACAAAGTGAGCAGTCCCGAGCAAGAGATTAATAATCCGCATTTGCAACCAGACGATCCCCCGGACTCCGATCATACCAGTAAATTATATGAGGAAATATTTTCGTACGATGCAGGATCGCAATACGACACAAATAATGCGGCAATAGACCACCTATTAAGCTCTATGGAAGATGACAAAAAAGAAAGCAATGAGCCAATAAAAACTGATGGGAAAAAAGTCACAATTAGTCATTCTTCTCAAGGAACAATTACTCTTTCCACCGACGATAAACTTATAGAAGGATGGGAAACAAAGAGAGGTTGGGACCCAAATCAGCGCAAACAAGAATTACATGGAAGAATGAAAGAATGTTTTGAAGAAGCACGTGCCTTAAGCGGCTTCTCTATCAATGAAATTGAGCATACCTTAAAAGGAGACAGCAGAAATGAAATGGTCTCTCGATGGCGTGACAAACTTATTTTAGATATAGACGAGCGAGCTACCACTTATTGGAGAATAGCCAAACGGCATCAATTTAAACCAACTACAGAACCAGGAGCAGATAGCTGGTCAACTGAATTAGCCAATAGACTTGATCGTCAGCAACATTTTGACGTACTGCAAAATATGTCCAATATCTTATTAGATGGCGTAGGCATTATGCACAGTCAATCTTTGAAGTATTCAGGATATTCTGATATTAATCGCGATAGCGCAAGAAGAGGATTGCTCGAAGAACTAGGAACAGTTTATTCTATCCAAGGTGATTTACTTGCAGACGAAATTGGTAGTTATTATAAACAACTACCTAAGGAACTGCAAATAGAGCTAGAGTTTGCTAGACAAATTGAAGCTAAGCATGCCTATAGACCACTCCCTCAAGATCTAAGAGATAGGCTCGACCGACTAGATAAAGAGAAAGTAGCCGAATTAAAAAAGACACCGCCAGAGTTGCAAGCCATTGCGAACAAGCTATTGCCAATAAAAGAAGAAAGAGAAAAAATAAATAGTGAATACGATACATTAGAGGGAGCCGGAGCATCAAAGGACAAACTAAGCGAATGTAAAACCAAACGTGACAAATTAATTGAAAAGCAAACCGAGATAGAAAATGAAATTGCGCTTTACTGGCACAAGCGAATGGAAATATATAAAGAGCGCACAGCAGCATTAGAGCGAGAAGTACGCAGTTATGATAAGCGAGCCATTCCCCCAGAATTAGCTCTACAAATAGAAAAAACGAGAAAAGCCGCATCCGCAGAAATAAATAGATTTCTACCTCCAAATCTTTTGGCACTAAAAATAAAAAATGAAATAGGACAATGTATTTACCCTAGTTCTTTCAACAAACCGGTCGATTATAAACGAGCAGAAGCTCTGCAACAAGAATTGGTAAGGCGTAACAATGGTCAAGAGAATCAAGACACTGCTACAATCCTCGGCATGTTCGGTGACAGATGCAAACTCGACGGCAATTTGAAAGAAGCAGCCAACTATTATGTAAAATATATAAAAATCCAAACAGAACTTTCGCAAGAAAATTCCATTGAAACCGCCAAGGTCACAGCTAAGCTGGCCGAAGTAAACGAAGATAATCCTCGCATAGCAAAACTCCACTATAACAAAGCATTAATTATCTCCTCCCAATACCGGCATGGCAATTTCGATCGGGACACGAATTTAGCAGGCTGCCAATTAGCAGTCTATACTGCCAATCAATATGCAAGCTATCTTGCAAGGCTGGGAGGAAAAGACAATGATGAAAAGGCAAAGGAAATATACAAGCTCGGGAACGAAATTGCTCTAGAAAGCAAAAAGTGGAAAAGGAAACCGAACATTCCCAGCAACAATAAGCTCAACTACTTACTAAAAGAGTGAAGCGCTCGACTATATTTATGCAAGCATAAATATAAGTAAAGTGCCCGACGATTGAAGATTTAAAAAACTAATTTTGACTGCAACTTCGTAGATGCCCGCTTTAGGCGATCGAGTATAGCAGTCCATTCTGGTGAATCAGCAGGTGCTTCAACAATAATATAGTTAGCTCTTGCGCTATCTAATTTGCGCAAATTGGCGTACAGCTCTCTGGCATAAAGCCTTGCATCAGAAGGAGCTTGAATATATTGTTTAATCACATGTACATTGTCAAAATTGTCTAGTTTATCAAAAGCTAGAAAAGCATAAGATAACTTATTATTGGATTCAACAGTATGTCCTTGTTGATTAAACAGGACATCTAAAGAAAATCTATCCATCAATAACAGTGGTGTTTGCGGAGCATAATGACTTTTATCGCTGCCAGGAACACGAATATTTCTACGACTGTTATGCATAGTAGTTTGAAAGGATGAATTATTAGCCCTTGAATCCAGACCAAGTTTATCTAGTATATCCATTTCAGAAATTAATCCAGGACGCAAAATTTTTGGGATTGTGCCAGTAACATCAATTATTGTAGATTCAATGCCAATCGGACAACTGCCACCATCTATTATTATACTGACCTCGTCGCCGAATTCTTGCTGAACATGTTCTGCGCAAGTGGCACTAAGTCTTCCATACCTGTTAGCTGAAGGCGCAGCTATGCCACCAGAAAAACCCTTCAGCAAAGCCATAGCCAGTGGATGGGCAGGCACTCTTATACCAATCGTATCCTGACCACCAGTTACTAAACTAGAAACATGTCTAGCCTTCTTGACGATTAGAGTAACCGGACCAGGCCAAAAGTGTTTTGCCAATATGCCTGCATACTCAGGCAATTCTTTACACCAGTCACTTATATGCTCAAAGCTAGCTAAATGAACAATTACTGGATGGTTCGCAGGGCGACCCTTGATAGCATATAATTTTTTTAGAGCCTTCTCATTCCTGGCATCAGCGCCTAAACCATAAACAGTTTCGGTAGGAAAGGCCACTAGCTCGCCCTGACGCAGGTACTCAACCGCCTGAGTTATAGCACCTTGATCAAGGTCAATGGATAGAGAACTCTTCATTTAAAACACCTCGTAAAGCCCAAGGATTAACCGACTCAATTAAAACATTTACAAGTTTCCCTTTAAGACTGGCCAGACCATTAAAGTTAACGATCTTATTAGTGCGCGTGCGACCCGTGACTCTAGATTCATTTCTTTCGCTTATACCTTCCACTAAAACTTCTACAACTTTGTTTAAATATTGCTGATTTCGCTTGAGGGCAACATCAGTTATAACAGAATTTAAAAAGCGCAAACGTTCATATTTTTCGTGTTCAGGTACCTGTCCTTCCCAACTAGCAGAGGGAGTATGCTGTCTAGGAGAATATGCCGCAGTATTGCAAGAATCAAAGCCTATTTCTTCAACCAAAGAAATAGTGTGCATAAATTCATTTTCCGTTTCACCAGGGAAACCAACAATTAGATCGGATGTTATTGCCGCGTCGGGTATTCGGGAGCGTATTTCATCAATTTTTCTTTTATAAAAATCGACATTATAACCTCGTGCCATGCGACGTAATGTACGATCATCACCGGCTTGTATGGGTATGTGGAAATATTCGCAAGCAGTATCAACTTCTTTCACGGCATCAATAATTTCTACCTTAAGATCACGTGGATGACCAGTAATAAAACGAATACGCTTTATAGTTTCTGTCTTACCGACTAAGCGAAGCAAATCGCCCAGATGAATGGCAGGATTTAAATCATGCCCATATGCAGTAACATTCTGCCCTAACAGAGTGACTTCTTTATAGCCAGCTTGCCCCAATTGTTTCATTTCTGCCAAAATCGTATCCGGCAATCGACTTTTCTCGCGCCCACGCACATATGGAACTATGCAATAAGTACAATTGTAATCACAGCCATAAATTATCGAAATCCAGGCTGTAATATCGTTATTGCGAATTACCGGTAATTCCGGTAGCTCTGGCGGCAATTCTTGCCATATTTCAACTGCCGCCATTTTTGTTTGCTTAGCTTGCAGAACAAGTTCAGGAAGACGCTGCAAATTATGAGTACCAAATACAACATCTACGTACGGTGCGCGCTTGAGCAAGGCAGCTCCTGCATCCTGAGCCACACAGCCACCCACAGCAATCATTGCCCCAGTCCTGGCCTTTTAACTCTATTCCAGTGTCCAAGATAGCTATAAACCTTGTCTTCCGCTCCCTCGCGAATAGCACAAGTATTAAGCACCATTAGGTCAGCATCTTTAATCTCAGAGGTCTGTTGATAGCCTATCTCTTCCAATAAGCCAAGCATATTTTCCGAATCGGCTTTATTCATCTGGCAACCGAAGGTCTCTATATATACCTTTTTTAGCGCTCCGTTCGCTTCATGCTGCAGCTCCTCCGCGCGTGTCAACACTTTCGCTTCGGCCGTCTCACCGCCGCCCGCCGCTCGGTTATTACTCTTTTCTCCGACCGTTGTATTTTCGGGCTCACTCTTTATTAAAAATGCTGTTTGAAGCTGATTACTCATTAGAATACAATTCCAATTTTAGCTAAAATAGAACTAATTGAATTTTTACCCTAGACTACAAGGCAGACTAAGTTACCATTTTATCTGCCTTATGAAGTCATAATTTGAATGAGTTAACAAGAGAGTGTCTAATTATTTACAATCCAAGTGGAAAATCGTTTATCCACTCTTATATTTAAGTCTAGCTGCCTGCACAAGCTCCGGTACTCCTCAACATAAAGAAGCCGTTGATCAACAACATTCAGTGAATACCCAGCCACAATCGGGACAAAGTTATTGCATAGAACAAATCGAAAAGCTTTATAAGTCATTTATTACAAACCCAAGCGTTTTCAAAGAAGAGCAAACGATTTCGTCACAAACTAATGACATTAGGCAAAGAGCGGTCAACGAATTAACTAATCGTACAAAGGGATTTATCTATGATCCCCGACACCCTGAAAAGATTTTCGATTCGATGATAGCAGGGTATACATTTATGACCGCTACAGAAAAACAATTCATTCCTTACGGAGAGAAGGTACTGGGAGATAAAAACCAGTTGATCATTACAGCTAAAGAGAAATATACCGAACAAATCCAACTTTTAAATGGTTTAAAAGAACAAAGAATGCTCTTAGAACAGAGCAAGTTTAATAAGTAGAATACAAGATGAAGCTATTTACTCCATTCTTCAGAGCATTCGTCCTTAAGTCTGTATCGTTAATGCTTTTCTCATTCCTTATTTTAGGCACCATCATGACGCCCAATGTTGCTGAACAGACAGATTTTTCAATGTTTTATATAGCTGGTTATTTGGCTAGAACAGGTCTGTCCGAACAATTATATCCAAAACCAACTGAGACGAATTTAGAAGCAGCAGCATTCAATACTCAGAGTCATCGTCTTTTGCCTCATCTGCCAGCAACAACTACCGCGTTTTTTCCCTATCCACCTTTAATAGCGTTTCTTCTTGCACCATTGAGTTGTTTTTCACCGCACGTAGCATTTATAGTGTGGCAAATGCTTTCTTTATTAGGTTTTGTAGTCTGTCTCATACTTCTCTCCTTGCTTACAAAAAAACATTGGTCTTCTTATTTTTTGTATAGTCTTCTCTATTTACCTGTAATTCACATTTTATGGATAGGACAAATTAATCTGCTGCTCATTTGTCTTCCTCTTTCTTTGAGCTATTTTTGGCTTAAAAGAAGGCAGCCGGTGCCAGCGGGTTTAGCCTTCTCTTTGTTGTTGCTCAAACCTCAATTCTTAGTCATACCAATAGTGTTTCTCGGCTCGCTGCTAGCAGCAAAGCAGCTACGCTGCCTGATAAGCTTTGCCATCGGTATATTTATCGTGGCAGTCAGTAACATTGTTTGTTTCGGACTAACTGCTGTATCTGGGTGGATTCTTTGCTTGAAGTTAAGCGCGTCTCTATTACTCGGTTCAGGCTATTGCAGCCCCTTTTTATATGCTTCGCTACATGAAGCAGTAGAACAATTTTTTTCTAATGACATGCAATTTTTCATTCGCATAGCACTGTTTGCCTTAGAGTTGGGCATATTTTTGCATGCTCTGATCTTTTGTGCCCGACTGGTTAGCAAAACTCATGGTAAATATTTGCTAGCTGCACCGTTTGTTTTTGCTACTAGTATATTCATTTTGCCCTTGGTTTCACCACATTTGCGCTGCTACGATTTGTCTGTCTTTGCCCTGCCCGGTATTGTTTTATTTGAGCATCCTTGGGTAAAGAAAAACCTCAGTCTCACGCATAATCTGCAATTGTTATGGTTATTGATAAATCTATATACAATTACTATCGCCGTAGCAGGTAAATTAGCTCAACCCTTGCTTTTGATACTAACCATTGTCTGGTTTTACATTCAGTTTTTAAGAGCCTTACAAAGCTTGCCAGACAATCCGGCGGATATCGTCGAATCGACAATTTAATCAGCCTATTCAAAGCTTGCATAGCCTAGCCTCGTCAGCAGTATAATTTAATGAATAGAAGAATCGCGATTAATTATATTCCCAGTTTTTAACCAAAGAATACTTCCGCTACCTTGTAAAGATCCATGTCTAGTGTCTTTAGACTGTCTACGCCGTCAGCAACAGATACATCTTTTACTAAACTGCCCTGCAAGGAAACCATGCGACCAAATTTCTTCTCATGCACCAAATCTGCTGCCGACACACCAAAACGGGTGGCGAGCACTCTATCAAAAGCGGTAGGAGACCCACCTCTTTGTATATGACCTAGCACTATTGCTCTAGTTTCATAACCTGTGTGTTGTTCGATAAGCTTAGCCAATGTTTCACCAATGCCGCCCAGTCTGACATGTCCGAAAGAATCCAATTCCTGGTCTTTAAGCGCTTCTTGATGTTCAAGCTTGGCTCCCTCAGCAACTACTACAATTGAATAATCTTTGCCACGAGCATGTCTTTTTTTGATTGATTCAACAACGTTAGTTAAATCAATTGGAATTTCTGGAACAAGAATATGATCAGCACCACCTGCAATACCGCCATAGCAAGCTATCCAGCCAGCATGTCGACCCATTACTTCACAAACCAACACACGATTATGGCTCTCGGCTGTTGTATGTAAACGATCTATAGCATCCATAACTATATTGACCGCTGTATCAAAACCAAAAGTAAAATCGGTAGCATTCAAATCATTGTCAATTGTTTTTGGCACGCATACTACATTTAAATTGTGTTTCTGATGCATTTTGTGAGCCACCCCACAGGTGTCTTCGCCGCCGATGGCAATAAGCGCATCAAGACGATTAGACTTCATTGACTCCATAATTCTTTCCGGCCCGCGCTCTATTTTAAAAGGATTGGTCCTTGAAGTTCGCAGTATTGTTCCGCCTCTTTGGATGAGTCCACCTGTACTTTGTAAAGTCAGAGGCATAACCATATTCTCGATTGGCCCACGCCAACCTTCCAAAAAACCAATTACTTCAGAACTATAATTGCTCACGCTGCGGCGCACAACTGCTCTAATGACAGCATTTAGCCCCGGACAATCTCCGCCACCAGTAAGAATTCCAATTCGCATATTTGCTCCCTTATTTAAACGCTGCTTCGGCTGCACTCCGTTTGCCTCAACGCGTGTACCTTATCTCATTTCGCCTGTGACTTTTTTCCTATTGCCGTTCGCTTAACTTAAATCGTTTGGCTCCTCTTATAAGCGCTGCTTCGGCTGCACTCCGTTTGCCTCAACGCGCGTACCCAACTTCGTTACGCTTCTGACGGCTCCTCGCCGTCATGCACTTCACTAATTCGTTTGACTCCTTATACCATAAGCAAACATCGGCATGCCAAGAGCAACTAACGGTGCTCGTTTTCAACTTTGTTAGTATACTGGTCGGATAAAAATATAGTTTGTGCTAAAGCTTTAACGCAAAGTTTTGTTCTAAAACTTCACGGACCTGATCAGGTCGATACTCTTGGCATTGATCAGTGTATGCAATAATCCATCAAAGCACATTTAAGAGATTATTAGTAATTTCAACCAAAATTTGCTCTAAAGTAGCTAGTTTGGGAATCTTCAGGAGGATTAACTTGAATCTATACGAGTACGAGGCAAAACGAATTTTTGCCAATTACGGTATTCCAGTACCGCCTTCCGTAAGAATAACTAATGCGGAAGAAATTAAAACAAAGCTATCCACAGCCCTGAAAGAAGCCGAATTGAGCTTTCCCCTTACTCTAAAATGTCAGGTGCTAACCGGCGGCAGAGGTAAAGCAGGGGGCATTAAATTTGCTAAAGATACAGCTGAAGCCGAGAAAACAGCCATCGATTTATTAAAACTAAAGATAAATGAACTACAAACCCAAAGCCTGCTCATCGAACCCAAACTAGAAATTGCTCAAGAGCTATATTTGGCAATTACTCTCGATCGCAATCAAGGATGCGCAATCTTTATTGCTAGTGCGGAAGGCGGCATCGAAATCGAATCTTCGCACAATGTTGTAACAGCTGCAATTCCCTATCCATATCATTCTTATGTAGCACGTGATCTCGCTCACGCATTGAATTTAAAAGGGAATACCCTTGTTAAAACAGCTGATATCGCCAGTAAACTATATCAATTGTTTATTGCACTTGACTTAGATCTGGCTGAGATTAATCCTCTTATCATTACCAAATCTGGTGATGTTGTAGCATTGGATGGCAAAATAATAGTTAATGACGATGCTTTAGATCGACAACCCTATTTTAAGGGTTGGTTAGAGAAGCATCTGGATGGACTTACCCCAAGAGAACAAAAATCAAAATTAACTGGACTCAATCTCGTTGAATTAAAGGGAAATATTGGCATCATTTGTAATGGTGCCGGACTAGTCATGGCCACAATGGATATGGTTAAAGCTTTTGGGGGTGAACCAGCAAACTTTCTAGATGTTGGTGGCGGAGCAAATCGTGAAAAAACATTTGCAGCGATGGAAATAGTGCAAGACAATCCAGATGTAAAAGTAATTCTCCTCAATATTTTGGGTGGTATTACTGCTTGTGATGAAATAGCACACGCCCTAGTAGAATTTCTCAAAAAGCATCCAAAGCAGAAACTGGTCGTGCGGTTACAAGGCAATAACCAAGACATAGCAGAAAAAGTTCTTGCGAATAGTGGTCTTACTTTGTTTTCTAAAATAGAAGATGCGGTAAAAGAATCAGTCGTCCTGTCAAAGTAAGAGGCAATAAAGATGATTTTAGTTAATAAAAACACGAAAGTAATTGTGCAAGGCGCCACAGGCAAGATGGGTGGCACGCACACAAAGCTTATGCTAAATTACGGCACAAAAATTGTTGCCGGTATAACTCCTGGTAGAGGAGGCGAAAGCATACATGGTGTACCAGTTTTCGATACAGTTAAGGTCGCCGTCCAAAAAACTGGAGCCGATACTTCTGTTATCTTTGTACCGCCTTATGGAGCCTATGATGCAGCAAGTGAGGCACTAGCAGCCGGTATCAAACTTCTTGTTATAATTACCGAAGGAATACCACCACTAGATACAGCAAAGCTTGTGCAAGAGGTCAAACAGTATCAAGCACAGCTAATTGGTCCTAATTGCCCGGGAATTGTCACCCCTGAACAATGTCTAATTGGCATATTACCTGGATCACTATTTAAAGCCGGCCCGATTGGTATGGTAAGTAAAAGTGGGACACTAACTTACGAAATTGCACTCGCTCTAACCAATAGTAAACTCGGACAATCAACATGTGTGGGGGTGGGCGGGGACCCTATTAAAGGACTCGATTATAAAGAAACCCTTACTCTTTTTGAAGCAGATCCCGAAACAAAGGCCATTGTACTAATCGGTGAAATTGGAGGCAGTGCTGAGGAAGAAGCAGCCGCCTTTATTAAAGAAAAAATCAAAAAGCCGGTAGTAGCATTTATCGCCGGGCAAACTGCCCCTCCGGGCAAGCGCATGGGTCATGCCGGCGCCATTGTATCTGCTGGCAAAGGCACGGCTCAGTCAAAAATAGAGGCATTAACTTCAGCAGGAGTAAAAGTTGCCAAAACTCCAGGAGATGTAGCCACATATATCGGCGCTATATTAAGCCCGATTAGCCATTAAATAATGGCTTTTACCATTGGTAATTTTGCAATTATCGCTTATGATTTATCTAACAGCCGATAATTTTGTGCCGAAAGTTAATAATGGATATTAAAGCCCAAAAAACCAAACCGGACATTACTCAGCCAGTTAGAGCTCTGGTTCTCCCCGGCGGGGGTGGACGCGGAGCTTATCAGGTTGGTGTTGCCAAAGCACTATTGGAGCAAGGCATTGTTTTTGACTATGCTTTTGGTACTAGCATTGGTGGTTTAAATGCTGCCTTAATAGCTCAAGGTGATGTAGCAAGATTAGAAGAATTATGGTGCAGCATTCGCGCCAAAGATGTTTATCACTTGCCTTCCCCTAACACTATTGGACAAATGGTCTTAGGTCATCATTTAGGCATTCTTGATACGCACCCGTTAGAGGAAGTTATTCGGCGAGAAGTGTCTTTGCACAAACTAAAAGAAAGCCACACAAAATTTGGCGTTTGTACAACCGATTTGTGTAGCTTGCAAACAAGTTTCATTACCACCGACGATATCATTTCCAGCAGTGAGTTAGTAGATGTATTAATGGCCACCTGCGCTCTACCTATGGCTTTTCCACCTAGACAATTGCACGGTTCTGGACTCTGGGTAGATGGAGGCTTAGTGCGTAATACACCTATGCACGCAGCACTTGAGCGCGGTGCCGATGAAATCTACATGGTTTTACTACATCCTGAGCAGATTAACGTTTGTCCAGCAAATATGTTTGAAGTAATAGCTCGCTGTTTAGACATTGTTTTAGATGCTTCCGCCCGCAAAGAAATTCAGTCTGCAGAACTCTACAATCGCTTAATTGCTGACGGTAATGCGGAGTCTCGCGGCCGTAAAACAGTCGCTATTAAAGTTTTTCAACCTCATCGGCAAGTTAGCACCACTTTGTTAGAAATAGATCCACACCGCTCCAGACAGTTAATCAATCAAGGTTATGCCGAAGCAATGGAACACCTGCTTGATTTCAGACAAGCTGGCAGCTCCACAAATCAAGCCAAAGCAAGCTAAGTTTATTTACTCGGTATCCACAAACACTGATCGCTCGTGTGTCCTATCGGTGAGATCTTCTCGAATGACTGGGTATCAATATTGAATAGCCCTAGAGTCTCAGTAGACTCACTCGTAACCAGTATGTTCTTTTTGTCAGGCAAAAGCGTCAGTGACCCAGGAAAATCAACATCAAGCGGCAGTCGTATGTCAGTAAGCTTTTTATGACTTACTGTGTCAAACACGCTAATGGTATTATCTTTTGCATTGGCTATGTATAATTTATTATTATTCGCATCCACTGCTAAACCCGTGGGACCACTGCCTGTTTTTAAATTCAAAATTACTCCCCGGTGTATTAAATCTACAACAGCGACAGTATTGGAAACACGGTTTGAGATATAAGCAACTTTGCTTTTAGTGTCAAAAGCTATGCCATTTGGCAAAGCACCCACAGGCAAAGTGCTTATGAAGCGTTGCGTTTGAGTAGACAATAAGGAGGCGCGACCATCAGGCACACTCAATACTATACAAATATCGCCTTCAGGATTTATAGCCATGCGTCCAGGATAGTTGTGTACTTTTGTGCGCACCAGAAGCTTATCAGTAGCCGTTTCAAATACAGCTATGTCTCCAGTCATATTCTCAGAGACATAAATTAGTTTGCCATCAGGCAGCGCAGCAACATCCTTAGGCGTACTTCCGATAGGCAAGTCTATCTGTCCTAGAAACTTTCTTTTGTAGGGATCTAGCTTAAGAATACGACTCTTTGACTGATCGGCAATGTAGACTATGCCATTAGCAAATGTAATACCACTGGGAGTGCCCTGTATGGGAAACTCAATCGTCTTTTCTAATTCCGGATAAGTTAACATACTAATCTTACCTGTAGGCGGAGAGGTTACTAAAATCCAGCCGTTTTTATTATCCACAACTTTTTCATTAGTAACTTTTATTGCTGTGTTCTCCTTTGCAATACTGTTAGGTCTTGTTGAAGATTCAACATGCACTCGCGGTGAAGCTTTCAAAGTGACAGCAACATTCCCAGCGATTGACTTTAAAGAGCTCGGCAGAACAAAGTTTTCCGGAACAATCAGATCAGAAGCTAATTTGGTCGCTAAAATGGCACGCCGCAACTCAGGCGACAGTTGATCTAAAGAAACAACTGTTCGCTGCTTATCTATTTCAATCACTTTCATGAAGCACCAACCATCGTCAAAAAGTAAAAACTCTGGTTTTAGCTTATTTGGAAAAGCAGCCTTTAAAAATGTTTCTCCTTTATTCCCCTGATTGGCAGTATTTGGAACAGCTGGCAAATACAACTCGCTACTTTTGGTTTCAATAGCTCCATCAAGACGAACTCGAGCCACTGGCAATACCTTTGCCACTGCGAGCTTCAATTCACGGGGCAATTTAAGTGCTTGAGCTGGGGGACTAAAGCCAAATAGCACACCGAATAAACATATAAAAATCACAAAGAATGGGTAGTACAATTTACTCATCACTTCGTGCTTAGCCACTCTAATGCCCACTACAAAAATTCTTATTGGGTTTCGTGCTTTAGTTTAAAGGCGTCCACAATTTTACCTATTATAGAAGGTTCGCCTTTGTCTTCCTCTGCTTCAGAAAAGGTATCCTTAACAGATCCCTTTTCCTCTTCTGGCATATTTTCTCCTCGCAATTCAGCAAGACGTTCAAATAGCTTCTTTTCTTCTAGCGACAATTTGATTGGCGTTTCAATATTCAATTGCACCAATTGATCACCGCGCCTGTTAGGATTATTAATACGCGGCACGCCAAGATTTTTCATAACCATAATGCGACCAGATTGTGTGCCAGCCGGAATTTTCAGAGACTTTTCCCCCTCAACGGTAGAAACTATTATTTCGCCCCCTAAAGCAGCTAGCGAAAAACTTATATTTTGTTTGACAAATATATTTTCTCCATCTCGGACAAACTTTTCGTGTTCCTTCACCCGAATAAAAATGAATAGATCACCGAAAGTGCCTCCATTCCTACCTTTATCGCCGCCACCAGGTATTCGCATCCGAACACCACTTTCTATGCCCGCCGGGATTTTTAGCGGAAACTCCACGCTTTTCTCATTCAGCATCAAGCCGTGACAACCACGACATGGCTTCTCGATGCGCTTCCCAGAACCCTGACATGAAGGACACTCCGATACCCTTACACTTTGACCAAACCAGCTATTTATGACTTGTTGTACTTGACCGACGCCATTGCAGGTCGAACAGGTGATTACTTTGCTATCCGGCGCAGTGCCTGAACCTTTACAGCTTGCACAGTCATCAAGTCTCTTTATAGTTACCGTTTTTTCAACACCCGATACAGCTTCTAAAAAATCAATTTGCATTTCTAGCTGCAGATGGGAACCTGCCTCTGGCCCACTTCGTCTGGCGTTACCAAAACCACCACCAAAAAAGGACTCTAATAATTCATCAAGGCCAAAACCAGCAAAAGCACCAAAGTCAAAATTATCAAAGCTATGTGTTTTTCCAGCAACACCCTCATGACCGAAACGGTCATAAAGCGAGCGCTTCTGCTCGTCACAAAGAACTTCGTAAGCTTCAGCCAGTTCTTTAAAAGCAGCTTCATCGCCGCTTTGTTTGTTGTCTGGATGCAAATTGCGAGCCTTTGAGCGAAATACTTTTTTTATTTCTTCAACGGTTGACTGGCGAGAAACACCTAGTACTTCGTAATAATCTCTTTTCGCCATAGAGGGCAAAGACGGACCTCCTTCACAAATCACTTTCGGTCTTAAACAATTTAATTTTCAAGCGTTTTTATAGATCTTCTTTAGAAGTATTTTGCTCATCCGCTTTCTTCCCAAGAGAAACATCAACGATATCAATCTCCGGTTCTTCTAGAACTTCAACGTCATCTTCCGCCTTATTTTCAGCATCGCCATGCACTGGAATTTCAACATCGTTACCCACTACATTTACTAACGCCGGTCTGATTATCTTGTCACCCATAGCATAGCCACGCCGCAAATCATGAGCAACTGAACCGTCCGGTAATTCAGGAGCAATCACTTGCTGTACTGGTTCGTGCAAACGGGGATCGAATGTCTTTCCCACAGTATGCAACTGTTTAACCCCAATCTGCTCCAAACAACGGATAAATCTGTCAGCTATCAGTTTAATGCTTTCAATTACATGGGCAAGCTCTGAGTTTTGATTGAAACTGTTTTTAGCACGATCCAGATCATCAAGCGCAGGCAAAATTGCCTCTACCGCCTTATGTACTCCCATACTGGCTAATTCTTCTTTTTCTCGCTCTATTCTCTTTCTGTAGTTTTCAAAATCAGCAGCCATACGTTTATAAAGGCTCTTCCAATTCGGTAGCCCTAGCTTCCAACTGTTCAACTTGGGCATATAAATTGTCGCAACTGGAGCAAATTCCCTGCTCATTACTTGATTTCACAGTACCCACGTTCATTCCATATTGCTCCGCGTCTACTTCATCTCCCGCATACATAGCTCTAAAGAAAGCTTTGGCCGCGTTAACTCTAGCACTGCTCTCTTCTTCACTCTCGGTAGCACTAGAATTATCAAGCTCTGAGTCGCCTTTAGCAGCAGTATCAGGCTTTATCTTGGCATCTGGCCTTTCTTCTTTGCCAAAATATCTTCACTATCCGATGACATTTAGAACTGACCCCCAAATTTATTAGATATTCCCAAGTCTAACCTGCTTAAATTAATGCTAAATTAACCCTATTTCTGGCGAAGTTGTCCCTTGACCATTTTACCTACTTTAACCAGCTAAATAGGCGCTTATGGCATTTTTTATCAATACTTTCATGAAGCATTAGATAAATTCGTTCTTGCTATGCTAATTATGAGACATAAAACATAGGTTTGTATTTTATTGAAACGCAACAAAACTTTTAAAGAAGCAATAAAACGACAGGGCAGACCAAATGAATATGAATCTGCAATCGTTTCTATTATTAAGGATGCTCCTCAAGGCACCCACTTAACAGCACCTGATGTGTTTGCTAAAGCCCAAGAACTTGGCTTACCAGTAAGCATTTCGACAGTTTACCGCACCCTACATCGTCTAAAAACCGTAGGCAATGTCAGTACGGTATCGGGCGATAGGAAAATAAGGTATGAAGCAGCAGATGGGGGGCCAGAACACGACCATTTGATTTGTTTGAGTTGTGGTCTAACTATAGAATTTGTTGATCAAAGATTACCTACTTTTGGTCAAACGGTGGCCAAGCGCAAAGGTTTTTCTGTGATTAAAAGTCGCTTTGACATTTTAGGCTATTGTGAAAACTGCTTAAAGAGTAGCAATGAAGATAAGAAGACAAAAATAAAGGAGCATTGGCAGTCAGCCGCCAGTAGTCTTGAGGAATCGATAAGTTTGATTGAGCAACTTAGCCAAGACGATCCAAATGACGGTAGGCTGTCAGAATTAATAGCCAATAACCAGTTAGTTATAGAACAGCTAGCCGAGGCTCTAGAAAATTGCCAAACAGCAGATAAATTACTTAATCGGAGCTTCAAGGGTATTGACCTTTGAGTTTTCGGCAAACTTCTTCTCTCTTATTTGTCTATGTAAAAGCTCTTTTGCTACTTTCAGCTCCTCTTCAGATTGAAGAATAATTTGTCGTAAGGCCGCAGAATCCAGTTTTCTCTTGCTTTTGATTGCTTTTCTTTTAGCTAACATTTTCGGTAGTAGAAACAAGGCATCGAGCACGCCACCTAACCAAGCAAAAACTGAACCTCCTCTGATTACCACTGCTGCCAGATAATAAGATTGCCAGAAAATAATCTGAGGCACAAATTCTATTAACAAGTCTCCAGGAATATTCTTGACTATCATATTAATATTATTGCGACAAGACAAACGCACAACCAGCTTGCTATAGCCACTACCGGTAGTACCACATCCCAGATGATACATTATGGCATCAGGAACGTATAAACACCTATATCCGGCACTTTGCGCTCTTAAGGATAAATCTACATCCTCTAAGTAGGCAAAGAAGTCCTCATCAAACAGTCCAATATCATCAAGCATTGCTTTTCGATAAACAACTGCTCCACCACACGCGCCCAGAACGTATCGTTCTTTGTCGAACTGTCCAAAATCAATCTGTCCGTGCCCAATTCTGCCAGGCAAACCGCCTCTTCTCAGTCCATCACCGGCTCCATCGATTAGTTTTGGATTATCCATTGAGAGCATTTTGCAAGCTACGCTACCAATCTCAATATTGTTAGTCAAAGCCTCAACCATTTTTTCAAGCCAGTGGACATTTGCTTTGGTATCGTTATTGATCAGCGCAATAAAATTACCTTGGCTAACGTTTATACCTTTATTAACAGCAACACTAAAACCGGTATTGTGTTCTAGCGCAATTAGCTTAACTTGTGGATATTTTTTGCTTAATAGCTCGCACGAACCATCTTGAGAGCCATTGTCAACTACTATAATTTCAAATTGCTTATAAGACTGAGCCAAAATAGACTCAAGACAAGGAATCAGAAATTTACGCCCGTTCCAATTAGGTATTACAATACTTACAAGATTTGTTGTCATGCTAAATTTGCTTTCATCGCATTTTTATTGTAGACCATCAGCAAAAAGAAATGAATTGAATCGGTAAAACCTTGCGACAACAGTAAAGCAGGTACTTAATATAACTAATGAAGATACTACTCATAACTCTTGAGCCTGTTGCTGATCGTATGGCCGGGCCAGCCATACGCTGTTTAGAACTTGGCAAGCAATTAGCTAAACACTTCACTGTAACTGTCTTCTCTCCATATAAAACTTCCAGCAAATTATCGTTTGATGGTTGCGATCTCCAATTGGGATTAAACAAAAGAGAATTATTTCGCCTAGCGAGTCAACAAGATATTTTAATCATTCAGGCCAACGTGCTTAAACAATACCCCAAACTTGCTTCCTTAGACAAATATTTGGTTGTTGATTTATACGATCCTTTTCTATTCAATATTCATCTTCAGTACGTAAATCACCCACCCACTATAGCTTCTTCAATTTTTAGATTGATGCACAAATTACTCGAAAAACATATGCTTTCAGCTGACTTCACTATCTGTGCTTCGGAAAGACAGCGCGATTATTGGCTTGGTCGTTTTTGTGCTTTAGGACGAGTAAATCCTGATATACACAATTTCGATCCTTCCTTACGCAAATTGATTGATGTTGTACCTTTCGGCGTCCCCGAGAAAAAACCAGTATTAACCGGTCCAGGACCCAGAAGTCTTTTCCCTCAGATACAAGCAAAGGATCCAATTTTATTATGGGCTGGCGGCGTTTGGGACTGGCTAGACCCACTTACTGTAATCAAAGCCGTTGACCAACTCAAAAGTCAAATTCCCAACCTTCGCCTTGTTTTCATGGGCAGGATATCACCTAACCCTCAGGTTCAAAGGATGAATATGTCTTCTCAGGTAGAACACTTAGCAAAAGAATTAGATCTTCTTGATAAAAACGTATTTTTTACCCCAGACTGGGTTAATTATAATGACCGCGCCAATTTTCTCCTAGAAGCAACAATCGGTGTTTCGGCTCATTTTGACCTACCTGAAACAAGATATTCATTTCGCACCCGTTTGCTTGATTATTTTTGGGCTAACTTGCCAATTATCACTACTAGCGGAGATGAATTAGCCACATTGATCGAAAATCGCCAGGCAGGCCTTGCGGTCAATTATCAAGACATTGAGGGCTGGACCAAAGCAATAAGTACTCTATTGGGTGATCAAAAATTGTTGAAACGCTGCAGCGATGGTTCCAAATCTCTGGCTGAGCATTTTAGCTGGGATCGTGCCGCAGTGCCTCTTTTCAATTACTGTCAAAATCCTTATCATCTTCCAAACCATAAGAAAGTAACGATGCCCAATGTTTTTGAACGTGCGTACTCTATTTACCATCGTGGAGGTAAAGAAATGCTTTTTAACCGGGCTAAGCAGATAATCAAAGAAAACCTGCATTAGTTCGAAAACATTTTTGATTACTAATAAATTATCGTCACATAGACAAGCACGCCAAAGGCAAAGCAGCGCTATAATAAATAGCAGCAGCCAAGGCTTAGCAACTAGCAATTGAATCAACAGAAATCAACATATATTCTGTAAAGGCTAAGTCAAGTCGGCGCTTGTAGATTGAAAGTAAAAAATGGCAACACGAAAGAAAGTTACAATTCTTGGTTCAGGGTCAGCCGGTCTCACTGCCGCTATTTATGCCGCCAGAGCTAATTTAGAACCGCTTGTCATCAAGGGGTTGCAAGCTGGGGGACAGTTGACCATCACCACTGACGTCGAAAATTTCCCAGGTTTTCCTGATGGCATTCTGGGACCGGACCTCATGGAGAAAACACAACTCCAAGCAGAAAGATTCGGTACCCAATTCATAGACGACTGTGCATCTTCTGTCGATCTTTCAAAGCGCCCTTTTACTGTACATACGAGCACTGAAGAGATCATCACCGATACATTAATCATCTGCACTGGAGCTACAGCAAAATTGCTTGGTTTAGAAGCAGAAAAAAAGTTGATGGGTCATGGTGTTTCGGCTTGCGCCACTTGTGATGGCTTTTTCTTCAAAGATAAAGAGGTATTTGTTATTGGTGGTGGAGACACAGCGCTTGAGGAAGCGGTATTTTTAACGCGCTTTGCTAAACAGGTCACAGTAGTACATAGAAGGGAAACTTTCCGCGCTTCTCCTATTATGGTTAACCGCGCCAAGCAAAATAACAAAGTTAAATTTATCCTTAACACTATGGTCGAGAGCATTGAAGATATAAACAAAGGCGAAGTCACTGGTATTAATTTGCGAGATGCAAAAACTAACAAAATAACTCACCATGAAGCTGATGGAGTTTTTATCGCCATAGGACATCAACCCAATACAGAATTATTCAAAGGACAATTAGATTTAACTGAAACCGGTTATATCGTTACGAAGGGCGTTAAAACGAGTATCACAGGAGTTTTTGCTGCCGGCGATGTGCAAGATGAATTATATCGTCAAGCTGTAACAGCCGCTGGCTCTGGTTGCGCAGCTGCTTTAGAAGCGCAATGGCTTTTAGAGTCAGAAGAAGGACATCCAAGCATGCCCCTAGCTGATGAGAAGCAAAAAGTGGTCAAATAGTATAATTCCTTTTACTGGTGCGGACAGCACCAAGGATTAAGTAAAGAGATAAGCCAACAGCGGCGATCAGGTGGCAGGCTTTAAAAGCAAATCCACAAAGCGGGCGCAAAGAATGAATCTAACGAACAGGCATTAAGCACGAGTTATAGCACAGCGAACGGCGGCGGTGAGCCTGCCGGAGCGAGCAAAGCATGCAGCGAACGGAGCGCCATGAGTGAATTAAAACGAATTTCAGCACAGCGAAGGACGGCGGTGAGCCGGCCGCAGCGCGCGCCGATACGCGCGGAGGGAGCAAAGCTTGCAGCGAACGGAGCGCTTATAAATTGATAGATAGCAAATATGGCTGGCGTAATGTCAAAGTAGCAATGCTGGTTAGAAATTTTTCTTGTCACGGCGGACTAGAATTATATACTTATCAATTGGTGCAAGAATTACTTGCACGTGGACTGAGCATTACCGTGATTTGCGAAAAATCCGACGCGGATCTAAATCACGATAATCTCAAAGTAGTTCAAATAAAACCGACTAAGCCTCAGTCCAATAAAGTAAGCCAACTAGACCACTGTATAAAAGAATTCACACAAGCTATAAGTACTAACGGTCCTTTCGACATAGTTCACAGTCAACACACAGCAGCTCATAATATAGATGTCGTAACATTCCACAATCATACAGTCAGTCGGCTTAATCACTGTGGTATGCCTTTGGAGATCGCTCTTAATAAAATTAAACTCTTACTTCGACCTGATTATATAATGCGCGATGAAGTGGATGCGATGCTCACCAGAGAAGCCCGAGTGCTTCTGTTTCCGTCCAAAATCTGCAAGCAAGATTTTATGGAGCGTTTTAAATTTCAAGACAAAAGAAATATGGCGTCGCTTACAGTAGCATACCCTGGTTGGCAATTAGTCGGATCAAACTCTTCAAGCAGTATTGAGAATTCTCAAGGCACTGTATTGACCAACGGCGTTCCCCGCGAAAGGACCATAATCTTTGTCGGCCGAGGCTATCGCAAAAAAGGACTGGATGTACTGTTATCTGCTTGTTTGCTTCTTAAGCAAAAAAACTATTCGTTTAGACTCTTGATTGCAGGGTTAAGCGAAAAACTTTTAGACCGTTGGCAACTTAATGCTTTTGACTTAAGCAACAACGTCCATTATTTGGGCTTCGTAAAAGACATGGAGAAAGTTTATAGGGCTGGATCTATAATTGCTTCACCTTCTAGAGTAGAACCATTTGGTATGGCTGTATTGCAAGCAATGAGCTATGGACTTGTGCCAGTAGTGAGTAAGGTTGCTGGCGTATCCGAATTACTGCAAAATGATAGTGATGCTCTGGTAATCGAAAATCATCTAAACAGCGAAGAGCTAGCCTTGAAGTTAGCTCTTTTGTTGGATCAACCTCAACAGTTAGAAGCTATGTCCAAAGCAGCTCAGGCGAAAGCTCAAACCATAAACTGGAAAGGAACTGTTGACGCCACACTGAACGCCTATCAACAAGTATTTCAAAAGAAATATGTCTTCTAGCAAATCACACCATCCCTCAAAATTGAATATCAATCACTAGGTATAGCAATGAAAGCAAATCAGACTAAGCTGAACGAAGAGAAACCTACTAATCGCCTTATTCACGAAACAAGCACCTATCTCAGGCAACATGCATTCAATCCAGTTAACTGGTATGCCTGGACAAATGAAGCTCTAGAAGAGGCCATTAAAAGCGATAAACCAATTATGCTTTCAATTGGCTACTCAGCTTGTCACTGGTGTCATGTAATGGAAGTAGAATCGTTTGAAGACATAGCAACAGCCAAGCTTTTAAATGAAAATTTCATCCCCATAAAAGTAGACAGGGAAGAAAGACCAGACTTAGATGATATTTATATGGCTGCCGTTCAAATCATGACAGGGCATGGTGGTTGGCCTTTAACTATTTTTCTCACTCCACAGCAAAAGCCTTTTTATGGTGGCACATATTTTCCTAAGGAAGACAGGCATTATGCAAATCAGACTCTCCCCGGATTTAAAACAGTTTTAAGGGCAGTAAATAGAGCCTGGCAAGATGAGCGAGATAAAATTGAAAATCAAGGTGAGCATTTGACTAGCGCTATTACTAATATAACCAATCAAAAATTCAGCGCCAAAAAACTTAATTCGAATGATACAGAAACTGACGACAACCTACTTGTTGATTGTGCTACTAAGATTCTGCCTCTATTTGATTTGGAGTGGGGCGGCATTGGTACAGCTCCGAAATTTCCGCAATCCTTGACCCTACAAATGTGTCTACAAGGTGCTGCGAAACTCAGAAAACAAAATGAAAATGCTGAGCATCTGCTAAAAGCTGTATCCGTTAGCCTGGATCGTATGGCACAAGGTGGCATGTACGATCAATTAGGTGGTGGTTTTGCCCGCTATTCAACTGACGAACAGTGGCTGATACCACACTTCGAAAAAATGTTATATGATAACGCGCTTTTAGCCGAAGTATATCTGGATGCATTCTCTTTAGCTCAAAAAGAGAATTGGAAAACTATTGCATGTGAAACACTAGATTTTATAGCGAAAGAACTAAGTAGTGACGAAGGAGGTTTTTATTCTAGCCTAGACGCTGATAGTGAAGGCATTGAAGGCAAATTCTATATCTGGAAAAAATCCGAGATTGAAGAGATCTTAGGGCAAGATAGCAACCAATTTTGTCAGTTATTTGGTATCACTGAAAAAGGTAATTTCGAACAGAATGAGAACATTTTGCACATTGGCCAAAGCGATAATTTAGACACATCATCACTCAAAATAAAAGAACTAAAGGCTGCACTTTTAGCTCATCGCTTAAAAAGAGTATATCCCATCAGAGACGAAAAAATTCTCACTAGCTGGACAAGTTTAGCCATCAGCGCATTTGTCAAGGGATATCAAATTACGAAACACGATAAATACGCACACTTAGCTAAACGTGGGGCTGAATTTGTCCTAAATTACCTAGTAATAGACGGTAAATTAAAGCGCAGCTATGCTCATGGCAAAGCAAAATTCGATGCATACTTAGATGATTATGCCTTCTTCTGCAAAGCATTGATAGATTTGTCTAGCATTGATTCAGATCCAATATGGCTGGAGAAAGCTTTAACTTTCGGTGACATTTTATTGGATCAGTTTTTTGACAAAGAAGGCGAGGATTTCTTTTATACTGCCAAAGATCATGAAAAATTGATAACTCGACCAAAAAACTATATGGACGGTCCCATACCTTCAGCCACTTCTATAGCTATCTTATGTTTACTCAAATTATATTTGATTATAAATGATCAGAAATACCAGAGCGCAGCACAACAAGTTTTAGCAAAGCACAAAACTTTCTTCCGGGAGCATCCAATCCAATATGCCAGTATGATTAGTACTTTTGCATTTGCTAACAGTCCAGCTTTATCTTTAGTCCTGGTCAGTAATGCAAAGAATACAAGCAAAAGTGACCTGCTCTTAGCTCCATTTTCCTTTTATTTGCCAAACACAACTGTTTTTCTTATGGACAGCGAAAAATCTTACGATAAACGACTTTTGTTATTGCAACATAAAACAACCTTAGAAAATCAGGTTGCTGCTTACATTTGCCAAAACTATTCCTGCCAGTCCCCTGTCAATAAGCTTGCCGAGCTTAACACAATACTAAGGAATTGTTAAACAGGTCCTCATAAGCATAGTTATTAACCCTTTCATAAGGGGCAATATAATATTAGTAGGAAATTAAATTATGCTCCAACCAAAACCCACTAACCATTCTTCGACATTAAATAGACTCCAGGGTCTGGTTAGAGTTGTGATGATTAATGATTTAACCCCTGAAGCCAAGCAAGTAGAAACCGAATTACCTTACCATGGTGTAAAGCTCGATTCTGTAGAAACGCTAGAAGAAGCAATAAAAAAAATCAGATCAGGAAACTTTGATGCTGTCTTACTCTGTACCTCTAAAACAAGTATAGATCCCATAGAAGCAATCCGCACAATCCGTGTACGAAGTCGCAATTTACCAATTGTCGTTCTGTCAGACAAAGATGACAAAGCATTGGCCTTAGAAACATTAAAAAGCGGGGCTCAAGACTATTTACTTAAGACCAAAGTCAAAAATGAATCTATTGCTCGTTGTTTGAGATATGCCATTGAAAGACAAAGAATTAGATATGAAATACTGTTAGAGGGAGAACGCTCAACTAGACTAATTTTAGAAAACTCCTTGCAAGCATTTTTAGCTATGGATCAAAATGGCATTGTATTAGATTGGAATTTAAGAGCAGAAGGGCTCTTTGGTTGGAGTCGTCATGAAGCCTTGGGCAAATCCATCAAAGACTTAATTCGGCCTTCACCAACTCGGGACGTTTATATTGAGAACTTAGAAATAGTTCTTTCTGATGCTCCAGAAGGTATTCTGAACAAGCGCATGGAAGTCTACGCGGTACACAGAGACGGACATCAATTTCCAATAGAGTTTGGCATATTCCGCATCAAAGACAAATCTGATTATCTTTATTGCACATTTATCAATGACATTAGTGAACGCAAAGAAATTGAACGAAAAACGAAGCAGCTAAACGAAGAATTAGAAAGACGAGTACAAGAAAGAACTTCCGAGCTAATGCGGTCAAATCAAGAATTACAACAATTCGCTAAAATTGCCTCTCACGACTTACAAGAACCTTTGCGCGCTGTGCAAGGATTTGCCCAACTGCTATCTCGCCGCTATGAAAGTCAACTTGACGTTGACGGTAAACAATTCATAGAATTTATTCTCGATGGTACTGAGCGCATGCAAAGATTAATTCAGTCAGTTCTCGAACACTCCAATATCTCTGCAAATGAACAAGAAATCGAGCCAGTTGAAGTATCATCTGTCATCAGAGAAGTAATGAAAAATCTAAACCATTCAATTGTTGACAGTAAGGCAACAGTTGTATTCGGTGACCTGCCTACAATCCCGGTGGAGCGATCTCAACTTATACAATTGTTTCAAAATTTGATCAGCAATGCCATCAAATATGCCGGAGATAAAACACCATATATTGTCATTTCTACTGAAAAAAGTGTTGACGAGTGGTTGTTTTCGGTACAAGATAATGGCATTGGCATTGATAATAAATATACCGATCGCATATTCGATATGTTCGCCAGGCTGCACGGGCGTATAAGATATTCTGGAACGGGAATGGGATTGGCAATATGTAAAAAGATCGTCACTGCTAATGGTGGCAAAATATGGATGGAATCGGAGCCAGGTGAGGGTTCTATATTCTTTTTTACGCTACCAGCAAAGAAGGAGCCCAAATCAGAACAAGATGAATAAGTGAAAGCAAGCAAAGACAGCATTCGAAAATAGACTTGTACCACGGCTTAGACTAGTAAATGCTTAACGAAGGGATACGACAATGAACGAATTGAAGAGCAAAGTTAATAACGAAAAAATACATATTTTACTTGTAGAGGATAGTCCTTCCGATGTAAGACTTACTCAGGAGGCCCTTAAAGATTCAGGACTCATTTATGAACTATCCTTAGCAAATGATGGCGAAGAGGCGATGAATTTCCTTCATCAGCAAAAAATGTCAGCCTTTAGCAAACTTCCTGACGTCATTCTTTTAGATTTAAACATGCCCAGAAAAACTGGTCATGAGGTTCTTGCTGAAATAAAAGCTGATCCTAAACTAACCACTATACCGATAGTACTTCTGACAGTCTCTCAACAAGATAAAGACATCATGGAAGCGTTGCGACTTAAAATGAATTTTTATCTTTGCAAACCTGTGGATGCGGTTCAGCTATCGGCATTGCTAAAAGCGATTTTCGCCCTCCACAGAGAAGACTACTACCAAGGAGAGTCCGGGCAACTGGCGAGAGAAGATTTACATATACGTCTTGTTTTGGCAGGAAACCCTCATACATCAGGCTTTGTACTAGCTAATTTAGCCAAAGAAGATAATATCCACGTGCGCTCCCGAGTAGCAGAAAACCCTGCTACACCTTCTGACATACTGGAGCAATTATCCCAAGATAAGCATGTGAACGTAAGACTGAGCGTAACAGAAAATCCTAATGCACCAAAACCAATCTTGGAGAAATTAGCTCAAGACGAAAGCGAGGACGTTCGATTAGGAATGGCTGAGAATCCAGACATTCCGGCAGAGATACTCCAATCTCTTGCTGCAGATGAAAACATTTTTGTTGCTACCAGTGCGGCAAAAACATTAGCTCAATAGACCATATTATTTGCGCTGCCTCGCCTTCGCGCCGCTCGGCTCAACGCTTTCCTTTTAATCTTCATCTATTCCGGGCCAAAGGATATAATTCCTCTATCGAAACTATTCCATTTTTGTCTTTATTTACTCCCACAATTTTTATTTTGTTAGGTAAATCAGGACGAGCAGCCAAAGCCTTATCTCTCAAAACTTTAGCCGCGGCATGGTCGCCGGCTGCCCTTAAAATAAAGCTTCGTATATACATTGTTGCTGGATCATTTGGCTCGTCATTCATAGTTGCTTTACTCCATTGCAAGCTTTCATTTAAGTGCCCAGTAGCTAAAGCTGCTTGAGCAAGCAGAAGACGTAGCTTATGCGTTGGACAAACTGCTATGCCCATCTTGGCCGTGTTATAGGCAGCGTTTATTAGCTGAGGAGTAGCAAAACCTAATTCAGCTTCGACGGCAGGTTCAATAAAATCTGGATTGGTGCTATCACGCTCGTACACTTTATTTAAATGGATCAAGGCCTTTCATATATTCGCCGGAGGAATTCAAAATTTTTCCCATGTTCAAATTGAGCACTACACTATTGGGATTAATTCTCAAAGCCTCTTCAGTTAAATCCTTCGCTTTTTTATACTCACCTAAATCAGTCAAAACAGATGCAAGATCACGCTCACTCTCAAACTTTATTAACGGACCCAAATGCTGCTCTTTAGCCAGAGAATATGCCGTTTCTAAATATTTTTTCGCTTCCAGGAGTCTGCCTTTCGAGTAACTTGCAGTCTTCTTAGAAGGTATGTATGCCACACCAAGAGCATAATATGCTGGTTGGCATGTCTTATCTTTTGCGATAGCTTTATTAGCCAGCTCAACACCATTGTCCTCTTTATGAACTCTTACCAATGCTAAAGCAAGCATTCCCTTTGCCCAGGGATCGTCTTGATTTACCCGCGTCGTTGCTTTGAACAAAGTAGTATCCGAACGGAAGTCAAGACTTCGAAGAAGGCTACCGGTAATGAGAAGGGTCAACAAAACAATCATAATTATTTTGATTCTTATATTTGACCGCCACTCAAATAACCATGGCTTAAGAGAACCGGCAATAACGAGTGAAAGACCTGCGATAGGTAAATAAAAACGCCAGTCCGCAATGATTTCGTTTTGGACAAAAAATATTGGTGGCAAATAGCTCAAGATAGCAATAGTAAGGCCCAAAGCGATCAATGGTTGCTTTCTAAATCTATAGACACCATAAGCACCGAAACCTAAAACTAGGCAGCCCAATATACTTAAGGGATCTGTAAAACCACTGGAGCTAGTATTAGGAGGGAAAATACTCAAACCAACTGGCAACAAGAAACAGCGCAAATAATAGGCTAAAAGACCGTGGAATTGGCTGGCCACATAGACCTTCCCAATCTGCAAAGGCAAAACAAAACCATTACTATAATCGGCAGTGTAGCCAAATTTGGGAATCCACAATACTAATCCAAATAGAAGAATAATAACGAGCAGCTCTCCCCATTTATGCTTAGCCCAATCGCTGTATGAAATATTGACCGGCTTTACCAAAATAGCAATTAAAAGCATTATGCCAGGAATCGCTAGAGACTGAGGACCGCAAAATATAGCCTGCAAAAAAAAGAAGAAAAACAACAAATAATTGCGAAGCATCACCTTTATATCAGCAGTTAAAAATGCCCAAAGGAAGAAATCAAGGCTGAGAAAAACATTGCAGGCTGTAAGAGTAGCTTGCCTGCCGACAATATGGGCAACCGCTTCAGAAGCCAGCGGATGACAGGCTAATAAACCTGCTGCCAATAAAGCAACTTCATGTACCGGCTCATTCCTTCCATCATCTTGCCAAAAATATCTTGCTAAGGAATAAACGAAAATATAAAAATAGAAACAACTAGCAAAATGCAGGATTATATTAACGATGTGATACCAGCTTGGATCGAAAACAAAATTTTGTAAATCGTAAGCAAAACTAGCTGTAAGCCAGGCTTGCGACAATGGCTGAGTTACAGCTTTCATAAGTAAACTAGACCAAAAACTCTCTTCACTATATTTGATCCCTAAAAACTGGTCCACATAGTGATCATTGAAAACAAATCCACCAATCACACTTGCTCCATAAGCCAATAGAACTATCAAGCAAAGAATTCCTGCATGGATTGCTAGCTTTTTGTAATTAGTTTTTTGTATGCGAACTTCAGTCAATAATGAAGCAGACGGAACTCGAGTTGGTCTTACACGAGAGAGTTTAGAAATATCTATACCCTTTATATTGGGCTTTTTGGGAAGCTCGGTCATAATTTAGTAAAGTGGCTTAAATCTCAGGCTGTGCTCTTCAATGCTACAATTTTAGTCCTTTCAAGAGAAAACTCCTAATCAAATGACAAAAATTTCTGAATCTGACCTCCAAAAAGCTGATTCCTGGCAAGCACTGAAAGCGTTTCTAATACCAGTCACTCTTTTTCTTGCTTGCATTAGCGCTGCTGCCGGTGCTTTTCTTATTATGAACCAGGAATCTCTTGGCTGGATTTTTATCTTCATTTCAGGTGTAACAATCATACTTGACTTCGTTGGTCTCATTCGCTTTCAAAACAAGTGGAGAGCCCAAGGAATTTTGCCTAAAGATGAAGGCTAGGATGAACGATAAGCGGCAAACTAAGTGGATCATAGGAATATTAGGTTCTGTATTTATAGGCAGTGCTGCTCTTTTCTTTCCCTCAACCCTGGCAAGTTTGTGGAATTATCAACTTACATGCGAAGCTTATAATCTTGAATGCAAAGAAAAATATACTGAAGCGGTGGAAAAATGTACTGCGGCCATTAATACCTATCCCAATTCAGCAAATCCTTATATGGTTAGAGGCTATGCTTATGCACATCTAGGGCAATACAATCAATGTATCGAAGACTATAGTAAAGCTATTAGCTTGGAGCCAAAAGCCAGCGAAGCTTACCAAGCTCGTGGAGCCGCGTACCTGTATTTAAAAAAATACGATAAGGCTATTGAAGATTATAATAGAGTAATTAGCCTTCGACCAAACAATCCCGAAGCCTACCGCTCACGCGGCAGCGCCTATGCATATATAAGCCAATATGAACAATCACTCAAAGATTTGAACTACGCTATCCAGTTAGATCCAAAGAGTTCGGTTCTTTACGTTTGCAGAGGAGCCGTTTACGATTACCTATTGCAATATAAAAAAGCCATTGACGACTATAATAAAGCTATTGCTCTAAACTCCAAGGATGCTCTGGCATATAACAACAGAGGAGACTCCTACAATAAGTTAAAGCAGCACGATAAGGCTATAACGGATGCCGAACTGGCTATTAAAATAGATCCAAGCGTGGGATGGGACACACTGGGAAATGCCCAATTTGGCTTAGGTGCTTACAACAAAGCTCTCAACTCGTACAACCAAGCTATCCAGCTCGCTCCAAACATTGGAGAAAGCTACTATCATCGCGCCTTACTATACGAAGAAACCGGAAAACACGATTTAGCTGCTAAGGATAAATCCAAAGCAACAGAACTCGGTTACCATAATTAATCCAGCCAAAAACCGCTCTTAGTTTCACTAACAAAGTACAACCGTCAAGAATTCGTATTACTAGAGCAAATTAGCGCTTGGAGAATTGGAAGCGTTTTCTGGCTCTCTTACGTCCGTATTTTTTACGTTCTTTTCACGTGGGTCACGGGTTAATAAACCACCTTGACGCAATGACGGTCTATCCTGAGGTAAGGCTTTAGCCAATGCTCTAGAAATACCATGGCGCAAGGCATCTATTTGTCCAGAGATTCCGCCACCACAAACAATCGCTATAACATTGAAGCGTCCATTTGCATCCAGGGCTGAAATGGCTCGTGCACGATTTTATCTAAACCCGCACGTCCGCCGACATATTCAGCCAATGTATGCCCGTTGACAGTGATGTCGCCTTGGCCAGGCACCAAACGAACCCGTGCACATGCAGTCTTCCTGCGGCCAGTACCATAATATTGAATAACGCTAGTCATATTAATTTGCTCTTTCCTTACCTAACTTGCTCTAGTTATTTCATAAACAGATGGACTCTGTGCCTCGTGAGGATGCTCAGCTCCTGCATAAACTTTGAGTTTGGTGAATTGCTTATCGCCTAAACGATTATGCGGAATCATGCCTCTAATAGCCTTTTCAAGAATAGCTTCCGGACGACGACTACGTAAAGAGCGTAAAGTTTCTTCCTTAAATCCATGAGGGAAACCGGAATGAGAACGATAAAGTTTTTGTTCTTCCTTTTTGCCAGTTACTTTTATTTTTTCAGCATTGATAATAATTACATGATCGCCGAAATCAACATGAGAGCTAAACTCAGGCTTATGTTTGCCACGCAATAGATTGGCCACTTGCACCGCTAATTTGCCAAGCACTTTACCCTCAGCATCAATAACATGCCAATTTCTTACGATTTCAGTAGATTGTTTTGGTGACTTATCAGACTCAGATTTAGCGGCAGAATTCTTTTTTACTTTTGCACTGCTTTCTTTTATTTTTTCTGATTTTTTGTTTTCTGCTTTGGCAGGATCAGTACTCACTTAGTATCTCCTCATTCCTCTTGTCTACCTGGTCATTAAAACTAGCAAATTTAAAGATATTTGCATATGGTTGAGAATATTTCACCGAAACCAAGCTCAATCCTAAGGCTGGTGCAGTTGGACCGGCTAGCTTACGTTGGGCGCCAATTAAAGCAGCTCTCAGACTATCTGCTGGTCTTTTTTTTAGCCCTATTTCGACTAAAGTACCCACAATAATGCGTATCATATTGTACACGAAGTGATTGGCTGCAATAGAGAATTCCAATTCTCCTTCACCTAAATTCAACAATTTGGCATACTTTACCTCACATATCGCATCATGTCGGTCTGAATTGGTAGATTTAAAAGCCGCAAAATCATGCTCGCCAGGCAAACATGTAATAGCCTCTTTCATCGCAGCTATGTCCAGTGGTGCCCTAATGAAATAGTGACTGCCTTCGCATAAAGGGGAGCGTTGCGGGCGATTCAAAATTCTGTATACGTAATGTCTTTCTACCGCATGAAAACGCGCGTGGAAGTCCGATGGAACCACAACAGCCTGCTTTACAGAAATATCATTAGTCAAAATGCCATTTATTGACCATGCGAATGTTTGCAGATCCAGCTTGTGCCAATCTTCAGCCAGATCTTTAGGCAATTCAAAATGGGCCACCTGTCCAGTGGCGTGTACACCGCTATCAGTGCGACCACTCAATATGGCCCTTAATGGTTTTTTCGTTTTTGCTGACTTAGTCAATCGAAAATAAATGGCCAATGCTTCTTCTAAAACAGATTGCACTGTGCGCAAATTTTTCTGAGACTGGCTTCCGCAAAAGTCTTGGCCATTATATTCAAGCAGAAGTGCTATACGCACAAAAAGAAGCCCTCAAAAGGACATATTAAACCGGCTAATCAAAGATCTAGGATTAAACCAATTGAATGATAGCCATTGGTGTTGCGTCCCCACGACGGAAACCTGCCTTAAGAATGCGTGTATAACCGCCTTTTCTATCTTTATATTTCGGCGCAATCTCATTAAACACTTTATTAACCACATCGCGATCATATAAAAAGGCGTTTACTTGGCGACGCAAGTGCACCGAGCGTGCTACCAATTTTCTTGCGCTAGTATCGCCAGCCTGACTCTTTTTTACTGCAGCAGGATAATCAGCAACGTAGCCCTTTTTGCCACAAGTGATGATTTTTTCTACTGCCGGTCTGACAGCCCGAGCCTTAGCTACAGTAGTGATTATTTCATCATGTCTGAGCAATTCAGTAGTCAAAGCTCTTAAAAGTGCTTTGCGCTGATCATATGGCTTGCTTAACTGATTACCTGGTACACGGTGACGCATAAACTTGTCCCTTCGCTATTTATTCCTTCGCTATCGTCGTTACTTTAACGTTCTTTCGGGGTGTCCACCAAAGAAAGACCAAATTGTTTTAGTCTTTCAATGACTTCATCTGCTGATTTTTTACCAAAATTTTTGATATTCATCAAATCATCATAAGAAAGCTTGAGCAATTCACCAAGTGAATTGATATTGGCTCTCTTCAAGCAATTGTAGGCACGTACAGAAAGCTCTAGTTCTTCAATAGAAATGGAACTATGCTTACCATCTGTTTGAGCTGGTTGTGTGGCAACCGGCACCATTGGTTTACCTGATAGTTCAGCAATAGGCACCAAATGCTCGATCACTTGGCGAGCGGCTTGAGATACAGCTTCAGTAGCATCGATAGAACCATTAGACCAAAGTTCTATTGATAGTTTGTCATAATCAGTTGATTCACCAACGCGGGTTGGTTCCACTGTATAACTAACTTTGCGAACAGGCATGTATACAGCATCAATTGGCAAAATATCTATTGCTTGTTTGTAATGAGCATGCGCATCTGCAGGCACATAGCCGCGTCCACGTTCAACAGTTACTTCGGCGCGAATTCTACCGCCTTCTGCCAAAGTACAAATTTGCCAATCCGGATTAATAACAGTGGCATCAGCCGGGCAAATTAGATCACGTCCAGTTACAGGTCCCGATCTATCCACATCGAGTTGAAGATATTGTGGATCTGAACTGAATGTTTTCACAACCAGACCCTTCAAATTAAGCATGATGTCTATAACATCTTCAACTACACCAGGAACGGTAGTGAATTCGTGGGTGACACCATCAATACGCACCGCAGTGACTGCTGAACCATCAATAGACGACAGCAATACACGACGAAGGGCATTGCCTAGTGTTGTGCCATAGCCACTTTCAAGGGGCTCAATAACGAATTTGCCGTAAATAGAACCGTCAGCACCGGTCTTGTTCTCAGAACACTTGATCTTTAATGGTTCCATTTTCACTCCATCTTTAAATAACAAAAATAACTACAGTTAGGTAAGGTCAAAAAATTTTTTATCAACGTGAATAATATTCAACAATTAAGGCTTCTTTTATGGTCGGATCCAGATCTTCACGAGTAGGAGGATTAATCAGGGATACAGTTAAATTTTCCAAATCAGACTTTAGCCAACTTGGTCCGCCCGCAACAGGACTACCGGCAATCAATTCTTTAATCAGTTTCTGACTTTTCTCTCTTACAGAAACAACTTGATTAGGCTTCAACTTGTACGAAGCAATAGCAACCTTTTTGCCATCTACCAAGAAATGTCCATGCAATATGAGCTGACGAGCTTGAGCACGTGAAGGGCACATACCACTGCGATGAACTACGTTATCCAGTCTGGTTTCACAAAGCTGCAATAATTTCAAACCAGTTGGAACTTTCTTTTGTCTTTGTGCTTCTGCCATATATGCAGAGAATTGTCCTTCTAACATGCCAAAGAACTGTCTCACTTTTTGTTTTTCACGCAATTGCACAGCAAATTCAGAAAGCTTCTTGCGGTTCTGTCCATGTTGTCCCGGACCATAACGACGTCTTTCGAGACCACATTTAACTGTGTAGCAACGCGAACCCTTCAAAAAGAGCTTGGTGCCTTCATTACGGCACAACCGACAAACTGGATCTGTATATCTGGCCAATGTAATTCTCCTAACCTTTTAAACGCTCTGTCGACTTCATTCTTCGTCTCCTCCGCTTGTCCCCACTTCGCTCCCACCGCCTCATCGTCGCTGTCTGCTTCGTTGCAACTTCTAACTATTCTTCTTTAAACGCTCTGTCGACTTCATTCTTCGTCTCCTCCGCTTGTCCCCACTTCGCTCCCACCGCCTCATCGTCGCTGTCTGCTTCGTTGCAACTTCTAACTATTCTTCTTTAAACGCTCTGTCGACTTCATTCTTCGTCTCCTCCGCTCATCCCCACTTCGCTCCCACCGCCTCACCGTCGCTGTCTGCTTCGTTACTCTTTCCTACAAATCCTTAAACGCGGCGGCGTTTGGGCGGACGACAGCCGTTATGCGGAATTGGTGTTACGTCCTTAATCAAAGTAATTTCAAGACCAGCAGCTTGCAATGCACGAATGGCAGTTTCACGGCCAGGCACCTGGCCCTTTAACCAAAACCTCTACTTGGCGCATGCCTTGGTCCATAGAGCGCTTAGCTACAGCTTCTGCAGCTTGCTGAGCAGCAAATGGAGTGCCCTTTTTAGCGCCCTTAAAACCGACTGTACCTGCCGATGCCCAGGCAATTACTTGACCCTGCGGATCGCAAGCAGAAACTATTGTGTTATTAAAGGTGCTCTGAATATGCACCACGCCTTGCAGTATTACACGACGATCTTTTCTTTTCGGTTTTGCTTTAATGTTTTGTGCCATTAGAATTTCCTATTACTTAGCCTTTGGACGGTGCTATTTTCTTATTAGCAACAGTGACGCGCTTTCTGCCCCGACGTGTACGAGCATTTGTTTTAGTGCGTTGCCCGCGTGTTGGCAGCCCTCGGCGATGACGTTGCCCACGATAGCAATTGATTTCGATCAAACGCTTTACACTTAAACCTTCTGATCGTCTTAAATCACCTTCAACGGTCATGCCAGATTTTTCGATTTCGTCTCTTAAGCGAGTAATTTCATCTTCAGTCAAATCTTGGATACGACGACTGTCCGGTACTGCTAACTTGGCACAAATTTTTTGGCCGAAGGACGACCGATGCCATAAATATAAGTTAGGGCAATGACAGTTCTTTTATTTCTAGGTAAATCAATTCCAGCTATACGAGCCATTCTTTACTCTCTTCCCTCTTTTGCTTGCTCTGTGGCCATAATCTGTTGCTTCAAATCCTGCTCTTCCTTACTCATCTTCAAAAGCATAGTCCAATGTCTTTTTGCTTTTGATGCTCCCCTTAGTTATCTGCTCGGTAACAATCCGGACTTATCAGACTACCCCTGCCGTTGTTTATGCTTAGGATTCTCACAAATAATTGCTATCCGACCTTTTCGTCGAATTACTTTGCACTTTTCGCAAATTTTCTTAACCGAAGCTCTAACCTTCATGCTCTTAGCCCATTTTCTTTATACATTATTTCGAATCGTCACCAATTATTGGTGTTCCGCAAATCCCGAGACCGCGAATTTGGCAGCGCTTTAGGTGCGTTGCCGCCAAACATACTATTGTACATCAATCCTTCACTCTATAGGTAATTCTTCCTCGAGTTAAGTCATAAGGAGTAAGCTCAACCTTAACTCGATCGCCTGGAAGGATTTTAATAAAATTCTTTCTGATTTTGCCCGAAATGTGCGCCAGTACCTTATGTCCATTATCCAGTTCCACACGAAACATGGCATTAGGTAATGACTCTTTAATCGTGCCTTCGAATTCAATTACGCCTTGCTTGGTCATTTTTTAGATTCTTTCCTTTTAAACCCTGACTAGACTATCTATCACTTCGCTAGGGCGCCTGGTAAGTACTTCTACCCCATTGTCAGTGACCAATAAAGAATGCTCAAAATGGGCCGACGGTTTGTAATCTTGTGTTACAACAGTCCAGCCATCAGTTTTGATTTTCACTCTATCGCCACCTTGATTTAACATGGGTTCGATGGCAATTACCATACCAGATTTTAGTGTAACCTTACTGCCAGTGCGATAATTAAAGATAAAAGGATCCTCGTGATAACTAGGACCAATACCATGTCCACCATAATCACGAACAATTCCATAAGCACTTGCTAATCCAATGTCTTCCACAGCGCCGCCAATATCATCAAGACTACAGCCTGCCTTGCAAACGGCTACGGCCGCATATAACGACCTTTGCGTATCCTTTAGAAGTTTTTCAAGCACTGGGGAAATTTTGCCTACAGGCAATGTGACAGCCGTGTCCCCAATAAAGTCAAAAGGCTTGCCAGCCTTGGTGGTGCGAATAGTGGCGCCAATATCGATGCTGATAATATCGCCTTCTTTTAATATTTTCTTTTTATTCGGTATACCATGCACCACTTCTTCATTTACTGAGGCGCAAATACAAGCCGGAAAATTACGATAGCCCTTAAATGTCGGGATAGCTCCCGCATCGATGATAGCTTTTTCAGCTTCCTGATCAAGCTCCCAAGTGCTAATGCCTGGCTTAACTAAAGTAGACAAATACTCAAGCACGCCGCCAGCAATTTTCCCTGCTTTGCGTATGAATTCAATATCATCTGCCTCAGTTAAGATCATCGTCCACCAGTGTTAACGCAGACTCTTAGTTCGCCAGCAATATCAGCATAAATTTCATCTTGGCTACGAGAACCATCAATGTCAGTTAGCAATCTGCGCTCTCTATAATACCCAATTAATGGAGCCGTCAGCTCTTTATAAACCTTGAGTCGTTCTTTTACTATGTCAGCACGATCATCACTTCTCTGTTGAAGAGGATTACCGCAAACATCACAGATACCAGGAATTTTGGGAGGAGAATTCTTAATATGATATACGGCACCACATGCAGAATTACCACAATTAAGTCGCCCTGCAATGCGCTCTATAATAACCTCATCATCTACAACTAAATTGAAAACACAGCTTAAAGGCAATTTTAACCTGGCAAGCGTGTCATCAAGACTTCTTGCTTGCGGCAAGGTGCGAGGAAAACCGTCAAGAATAAAGCCCTTTTTACAGTCAGGCTGAGCGAGTCGTTCTTTGATAATAGCGATCATCAAATCATCTGGCACTAAATTACCGCTATCAATGTAGGTTTTGGCTTTTAAGCATTCTTCCTTACCGTCGCCTATACCGTGTCTCAAAATATCGCCAGTAGACAAATGGGGTAACCCCAGTTCTGCTCTCAAACGCTTACATTGTGTACCTTTTCCAGATCCCGGAGGACCTAGAAAGAGTATACGAGTTTCTAATAATTTTTTGAGCATAGTTTCATCTGACATGTTATCTTAGGCGCTCCGTCAATTTCATCTCTTGTGTCCTTCGCTAATAAATCCGCTGTCTCTCGAGATTTAGCTAGATACTCTTAGTATCTTTGGGCTTGAACAACCCGCGGGCTTGATAACTTGCCGATAAAGCATGGGTAATTAACTGTCTTTGAGTATCTATGGCTACACCAACCAGAATAATCAAGGAAGTGCTTCCTAAACCTTGCAAAGTTTGCACATAAGTCAGTTGCTCAATATGTATAGGCAAAATAGCAATGATACCAACTGCAGTAGCACCTATAAATACCAAACGATTGATGGTTCGCTCCAGAAACTCTGCCGTCGGCCTACCGGGTCTAACACCTTGAATCGCTCGTCCACTTCGTCTTAAATTCTCCGCGATATCTCGAGGCTGCAAAATGATAGACGCATAAAAATAAGCAAATAATATTATCAACGAAAAATACAAAAGCGAATGTTCCCAATGATAATAAGAAAAAATATTGGCAATTTCACTGCTAAAAAAATTACCTAGATTTTGTATAAATCTGTGGTTCATGATTGTGCCGAATGTCGTTTTGATAAACGGAATGCCGCTAAAAACAGTACTAATATACTTAGCAGGATCTGATTGGCCCAAAAATTGCATTATGGTGCTTGGAAAAATTAGTAAAGAAGAAGCAAATATAATGGCCATAACGCCGGATGGATTAACCGGTAAATAAATATAATCAGTCGGCGATTCAGCATATGCCTGCCTGCCAACATTTCGTCTTGCGCCAAGGACAAGAATCTTTCTCATCCCCTCTTGCAAACAAACAATCAACGCCGCTAAGGCTAAAAATACAGCTACCATAAGAGCAACACCCCAAACTGGTGTTTGACCAGTTTGCACGGCTTCATTAGTGTTATGGATCATTACCGGTAACCGCGCTGCGATGCCAATGAAAATAAGCAGTGAAGCGCCATTGCCTACTCCTCTTTCTGTAATTTGTTCGCCCATCCACATAACAAATACGGCACAAGCAGTAAGAACGATTACTGTATTAACAACAAACAATGGCCCCGCCGTAATTATAACTTCAGGATTATGAATACTATGAAGCACTTTCACTAACGTAATCGACTGAATAATGCCTAATACAATAGTACCGACGCGAGTATATTGTTGCAGTTGCTTCCTGCCCTGTTCCCCAGAATTTTTTTGCAATTCTTCTAATTTAGGAATAGCAACTGCCAAAAGCTGCATGATGATCGAGGCAGTAATAAAAGGACCAATTCCTAGGGAAAAAATTGAAAGTTTGTTGAGGGCACCACCTGTAAACAAGTCAAGCATTCCAATAAAGCTCTGCGCTAATTCAGGATGCTTAGTGAAAGCAGTCGGATCAACACCAGCGATAGGAATGTGTACGCCGATACGATACAAGGCGATCATAGCTATGGTGAAAAGAACACGCTCTTTCAGTCCCGCTGCTGAGAGTAGCTTCAGTAATTCTTCCGGACCTGGAACTTTATTGCGCTTAGTTGGACTTTGCATTTAAACTAGCCGTCCTCTAATGCCCTTTTTTGGTGGCTTTTTTTGCGGCTTTTGCTGCCTTTCTATCTTTAGAGTTCGCATTAACAAGCAATTCTGCCTTACCGCCGGCTGCTTCTATTTTAGATTTTGCACTAGCAGAAAAATGATGCGCTTTGACATTCAGAGGAAGCTTTAATTCACCATTACCCAGGATACGCAAGCTTTTGGTTACCTGGCGCAAAACGCCTTGTTCAACCAATGTTTCTGGATTAACTTCCTTACCCGAGCTGAAGCCACTGAGTGCACTAATATTGATAGCTACCCATTCTCTAGTTATTACTTGATCAAAGTTATGCAATTTAGGTAAACGACGGAACAGTGGTGTTTGTCCACCTTCAAAACCAAAACGTTTGCTCTCTCCAGAACGCTGACCTTGCCCGTTATGACCTCGTGTACTTGTCTTACCATGACCAGAAGAACGGCCGCGGCCTACACGCTTGCGATCACGACGTGCTCCTTGTGCTGGTTTTAGTTCAGTAAGATGCATAATTTTCCCCTTTTCATAAACGCTCCGTCGCCTTCAGCCTTCGGCTTCTCCGCTTTGTCCCCACTCCGCTTCCACCGCCTCATCGTCGCTGTCCACTTCGTTCAAAATTCTAATTAACCCTCTGGTTAGCTCCCTATATGGCGGTCTGTTTGGCCGGTTTTCCAGCTGTTTTTTTTGCCGCCGATTTTTCTTTATCAGTCCCACTATGTTCTTTAACTGAAACTAAATGATGGATTTTTTTTACCATACCAATAATGGTGGCACTCTTAGCATGTTTTACAGAACTACCATATTTGGTCAAGCCTAAAGCTTCAACAACCCTACGTTGGGTCGCAGGCTTGCCAACCAATCCTCTTGTCAAAGTTATTTCTAACACAGTCGTCATAAAAACCCCTTCTTCCTCTAAAACAATTAAGCCAACATTTGTTTTAGACTCATTCCCCTTAACTTCGCTACTTGCTCAAAGGTTCTTAAATTAGACAAACCATTGATAGTGGCTCTAGCAACATTCAGTGGTGCGCGTGAGCCCAAAGACTTAGACATAACATCACCCACTCCAGCCAATTCTAGAATCGCGCGGGCTGCACCACCTGCTATAACACCAGTTCCTTTGGCTGCTGGCTTTAACAAAATACGACTGGCGCCTTGCTTACCCGTTAATTCGTGAGGAATAGTCGTTCCGATTAAAGGCACCTTAATTAAATGCTTTCTGGCGTCACCAACGCCTTTTTGGATAGCACTCAAAACTTCTGCCGCTTTACCAACGCCAATACCAACTTGTCCTTTGCCATTCCCAATAGCTACAACTGCCCTAAAACTAAGCTTTTTACCACCCTTAACTACTTTGGTAACGCGTCGGACTTGAATAATTTTCTCTTCCCATTCAGACTCCAGACGTTGTTTACCAGCATCATCAGAAGAAACAGCTCCCTTATTTGGACCGCGACCCGAACCAGGGCCACCGCCACCGCGACGTCCTCTTCTGGTACTTTCGTTACCTGGTTCTTGTTCCCCTGGTGTAACTATTTTTTCTTCCTTAGGCATCTTTAATAAACGCTCCGTTCACTCATTCTTCGCTCTCTCCGCTTATCCCCACTTCGCTTCTGCCGCCTCACCGTCGCCATCCGCTCCGTTACAATCTCTACCTGACTTCCTTCCTATTAAAATTCAAGACCACTTTTACGAGCTGCATCCGCCACCGCAGCAACCCGTCCGTGATAAATATAACCACCACGATCAAAAACCACCGACTGAATTCCTTTTTTTATTGCACGCTTAGCGACTAATTCACCCACCGCCTCAGCAGAATCTTTATTCCAGGTCTTTTTAAGCTTATCGGTTAATTCACTGTCTAATGAACTGGCAGCCACTAAAGTATGGGACTGTGAATCGTCTACTATTTGAGCGTAGATATGCTTATTGGACCTATAAATACAAAGTCTTGGTCTGTCGGATGAACCAGTCATCCGTCTTCTAATACGCATATGTCGCTTTAGGCGCGCTTCTTTTCTGTCTACTTTTGAAATCATAATTAATTACCTAGCTTAGACGCTCCACTCGTTCATCCTTCACTCTTTCCGCTTATCCCCACTCCGCTTCCGCCGCCATTCGCTTACTTCCTGCGGCGTAACTCATACGCCTTGTGCTTCGTTACAAACTCCACCCAACTTATAGGCTATTTCTTCTTACTCGCCGCTTTACCAACTTTGCGTCTAATAACTTCATTGGCATATTTAATACCTTTGCCTTTATAAACTTCAGGAGGACGCTTCTCTCTTATGAATGCCGCCAGATCACCAACAGCTTGCTTATCAAAACCTTTTACAGTAATTATATTTCCTTTGCCTACAACTATTTCGGTTCCGGCAGGTGGGACAATTTCAACTGGATGTGAATAGCCCAGTTGCATGACTAGTTTCTTGCCTTCCATCTGAGCACGATAACCTACTCCTATAACTTCTAGAGTAACTTCAAATCCAACAGTAACGCCTTTCACCATGTTGGCAATAAGAGTTCTGCTCAGTCCGTGCAAATTCTTGGACATACGATCTTCATTCTTACGCGACACTACAATTTTATCGTCTTTATGCTCAATATGCATCTCAGGACGCATCGTCCGACTTAATTGCCCCTTTGGTCCCTTTACGGACACATCGTTGCCTTTTAAATCAACCGTTACACCCTTTGGTATTGTGATTGGTGCTCTACCTATACGCGACATATCGAATCCCTTTTTTGTTTGCGCTGCTTCGCCTTCATTCTTCGGCTCAATGCGCTTATCCTATTTTGTTTCGCTTCCGCCGCCTGATCGTCGCCGTCCGCTCAACTTCCCCTTTCTCCCTACTACCAAATCTGTGCAATCACTTCGCCACCAATATTGGTTTTTCTGGCTTGGCGATCACTCATCAAACCACTACTGGTGCTTATTATTGAAATTCCTAAACCGCCAAACACTTTAGGTAAGCGCTTACTAGAACGATAAATCTTAAGGCCGGGACTGCTTATTCTGCGAATACCCTGTATCGTTTGCTCACCTTTTGGTCCGTATTTGAGAACAATACGCATTTTTTGTGCTGGCGAACCCAAAGCTTTGGTCTCAAAAGAAGATATAAAACCTTCGTTGCGCAAGAGCTCGGCCAAAGCAACTTTTTGCTTAGAAGCAGGCATTTCCACAGCTGGAGCATGCACCCGAGCAGCGTTTTTTATACGTACAAACATATCTGAAATTGGATCTGTAACAGGCATTGACTAATTTCTCCTACCAACTGGATTTGGTGACGCCCGGAAGTAGCCCACCGTGAGCCATCTTTCGTAAACAACAACGACAAAGGCCAAAATCACGGTAAAAGCCTCTAGGTCTGCCACATAAACGACAGCGATTATGCAGCCGCACAGCCGGATATTTACCTTTGGCAGCTAATACCCTGCGCTTATTTTCTTTATCGATCATCGAAGTCTTTGCCACGCTTACCTCCTAAATGGCATACCAAGAGCAGCGAGCAATGCTCGAGCTTCCTGGTCAGTTTTAGCGGTAGTGACAATAGCAATGTCCATTCCGCGTGTTGCATCAATCTGCTCAAAATTTATTTCTGGAAAAACAAGCTGTTCTTTGATGCCTAACGAATAATTACCCCGTCCATCGAATGACTTAGGAGACAGACCACGAAAGTCACGAATTCTGGGCAATGCCACATGGATTAACTTAGCCAGAAAATCGTACATTCTTCTTCCGCGTAAAGTAACGCTGGCACCAACAGGCATACCTTGACGTATTTTGAAAGTAGCAATGGACTTACGAGCCTTGGTAATAACCGGCTTTTGTCCAGTAACAATTTTAAGGTCTTTAACACCACCTTCTATAGCTTTAGCCGAAGTAGTCACTTCTCCCAAACCCATATTGACCACGACCTTTTCGATACGTGGCACTTGCAAATCGTTGGTATAACCAAACTCTTTTTTCAAGCCTGGCATCACTTGTTCTTTGTATACTTCTTGGATCTTAATTGCCTTACTCATTATATAAGCGCTCCGCTCGCTTCATCCTTCGCTCTCTCTGCGCGTATCCATGTTCCGCTACAGCCGGCTCCTCGCCGCCTTTCGCTACACTGAAATTCCTGATCGTTCACCATGGGTTAACCTAAATTTTCCTTATTGCGCAACTCAGCTCTCACACCTTTTTTTTCTTTAGCACTATATAGCATCACTTTGCTAGCAAATATTGGTCCTTCTTCCTTAACCAAGCCGCTTTTACCTAAAGCTGTTTTCGGTTTCACTGCCCGAGTGAGCATATTTACACCTTCTACAATTACCTTTCCCTGTGCAGGCAAGACTTTCAAAACTTTACCCGTTTTGCCACGACCCAGTTCTTTAGAGCCTGAAGTGACGATAACCAGGTCACCACGCTTAACGTGCATTTTTGGCACTAAATTAGTAGAGCTCTTTTGACTAATGCTTGTGAAACAACAGTTCTGGCACCCATTTTTATCTTTTTAGGAATGGCTGCTTTAGCATAGCTAATGGCTTTTTTATTATTAGTTGCTGCCATATTAAAGTACCTCTGGAGCTAGGGAGAGAATTTTGGCGAAGTTCTTATCTCTTAGTTCACGAGCTATAGGCCCGAAAACACGAGTACCCTTAGGGTTATTATCCTTTTGCACAATTACCACTGCATTGTCATCAAAGCGAATAGTAGAACCATCAGTACGTTTTACGTGATTACGTACACGCACTACCACTGCTCTTACTACTTCGGATTTTTTTACAGGCATATTAGGCAGAGCATCTTTTACTACAGCAATAATTACGTCACCAACACTGGCATATCGACGACTAGAACCACCCAAAACACGAATGCACATAACCTCACGGGCACCGGTGTTGTCAGCTACATTTAGTCTAGTTTGCGGCTGAATCATACTGTTGCTACCTCATCAACGGCTGGCAATTCGCCATCGCCTTTTTTGATATCTATCACTATCCAGCGCTTTGTCTTGGATAATGGTCGACATTCTTTTAGTCTCACTCGATCACCAATTTTGCATTTGTTTTCCGGATCATGAGCTTTGAACTTTTTAGTGCGCACAATCGGCTTTTCGTATTGTGGATGAGCAAAATGAGTCTCGACAGCTACAACAATTGTCTGTTGCATCTTATCTGACACTACTTTTCCCACTAATTCCTTTCTTGGCATTTCTTCTTCCTACTATTACTTGCTGCGCCCTTTGGTTTTGGACGTCTTAGGGGCGTCCTGCACTTTGTCATCCTTTACTTTATTCATTTCTTCAGTTTGTATAGTTAATAAACGAGCCAATGTTTTTCGTGCTTGGCGAATTGCGGCGACATTTGTCAGTTTATTAGTAGCTTGCTGAAAACGATTCTCTACGATTTTTTGGCGAGTTTCATCTATGCGCACTGCCATTTCTTCAAGAGCCAGATCACGAATCTCTTTAGTCTTCATATAGAGCCTCCTGCATGTCGCTCAAGAACACGACATCTCACAGGCAGCTTTTGGGCTGCCAGACGCAAAGCCTCATGAGCATCCTTACGAGAAATGCCGGCCATTTCAAACATTATACGTCCCGGCTTAACTACGGTTACCCAAAATTCCGGATTGCCTTTCCCAGATCCCATACGGGTTTCAGCCGCCTTTTTGGTAACCGGCTTATCAGGGAATACCCGTATCCACATTTGTCCACCACGACGTACACTACGTGTCATAGCTTTACGCGCAGCCTCAATTTGTCTCGAAGTAATCCACGCTGGATCTAATACTTGCAAGCCATACTCACCAAAAGCTACTGAAACACCCCGGGTTTCAGTACCGGTCATACGACCGCGCTGCATTTTTCTAAATTTTGTTCTTTTGGGTAATAGCATCTCTAATTTACCTTTAACCGCTCCAACGCTTCATCATTCAGCTTCTCCGCTTGGTCTCTCTATAGACTCAAGCTCGCTGACTTAACTCTCTTTATAGGTCGTCGCTTTTTTGGTGCGACGTCCACCTGATTTAACCAATAATTTATCTCTGTCCATACGTCCGCCACCACCAGGGGGATTATTCCTGTCTTGCTGAATTTTGATATTAGGAGGAGACCACTGACCGCGTTCGAGCTCGCCTCTAAACACCCATACTTTGACTCCAATCAAGCCAACCATTGTGTGAGCTTCAGTAAAGCCATAGTCCACATCAGCTCTCAATGTCTGCAAAGGAATACGTCCTTCTTTGCTCCACTCTGTACGAGCAATATCGGTACCACCCAACCGGCCAGAAACCATAATTTTCACACCTATAGCACCGGCACGCATACTGCGCTGCATGGCTTGTTTCATCGCTCTTCTGAAAGCAACCCGCTTCTCAAGCTGCTGAGCAATTGATTCAGCTACTAATTGTGCTTCTATATCAACTTTGTTAATTTCGAGAATATTGATTCGGATATCCAAACCAGTGCGATGTAACATCTGTTTCACTTTGTCATGCAGGCCTTCAATTCCTTGTCCGCCCTTACCGACTACTACACCTGGTCTAGCTGTATAGATATCAAGTTGGATCTGGTCAGCCTTGCGTGAAATTTCCACTTTTGAAACACCAGCGTTATTCAATTCCTTCTTTAGGTAAGAACGAATATGCTCATCTTCTTCAATGAGAGCAGGAAGATCTCGTTTTTGCACGAACCAATTTGAGCGCCATCCGCGATGCACGCCTAGTCTAAAACCGTTCGGATTTACTTTCTGCCCCATTATTTTTTCCTTTTATCCCTTCTCTAACGCTGCTTCGCCTTCATCCTTCGGCTCAACGCGTGTGTTCTTTTTTCAAACGCTTCGTCGCCTTCATATTTAGGCTTCTCCGCTTCTTCTTTACTATCCCGTTTCTAAGTCTGAAAGTACAAGGGTTATATGTGTGGTCCGCTTAACTATAGGCATTGCCATACCGCGTGCTCTTGCTTTGCGGCGATATAAAGTAGGACCTTGATCTGCATAAGCTTCGACAATTCGTAAATCTTGTGCTTCTTGTTCCGATAAAGAACTTTTGCTGCCATTGATCAAATTATAGAGGGCGGACTTCAACACTTTCTCCACTTCCCTAGCAGCAGCAAAGGGCATAAAACGAAGAGTAGTGAAAGCTTCTCCCGCTCTCAAGCCGCGAATTTGATCTATCACCCTACGTACTTTACGGGGCGACATTCTCAACCATTTCAGTTTAACTTTACTTTCCACTAGCAGGTGACTCCGTTCTTGTTGCTGTCTTCTCAGCACCAGCATGGGCTCTAAATTCTCTTGTTTTAGAAAATTCGCCTAAGCGATGTCCGATCATTTGTTCTGTGACAAATACGGCTCTATGTTTTTTGCCATCATAAACAGCTATAGTATGACCAATCATGTCTGGAATGATCATTGAAGCGCGTGACCATGTCTTAATTACTCGCTTTTCGCCTTTTTTATTCATGTCATCAACCTTCTTTGCCAAAGAAGCATGAACGAACGGCCCTTTTTTTAGTGAACGAGACATTACGACCTCCTATTTCCCACGACGCTTGACGATAAATTTGTCGGAAATATTTTGCTTACCGCGTCTAGTCTTATAACCCATAGCTGGTTTACCCCATGGTGTTTGTGGTTTGCCACCAATTGGAGATTTCCCTTCACCACCACCGTGCGGATGATCGATAGGATTCATGACCACACCTCTGTTCGCTGGCTTAATACCCAACCAACGAGATCTTCCGGCTTTACCTATCTGAATGTTCTTAGCGTCTGGATTGCCCAACTGGCCAATTGTAGCCATGCACTCTAGATGAACCATGCGCATTTCACCAGATGGCAAACGCAAAGTGCACATCTTACCTTCTTTTGCGAGCAACTGAATTTGTGTACCTGCACTGCGTCCCATTTGTCCGCCGCGACCTGCCGTTAATTCAACATTGTGTACCATGGTGCCCAATGGAATTGCTTTCAGTGGCAGAGCATTACCTACTTTAATTTCGGCTTGTAGGCCGGACATGATTTTATCGCCAACTTTAATACCAAGCGGCGCTAGAATATAACGCTTCTCACCATCTTTATATTGCAAAAGACAAATACGCGTATTGCGATTTGGATCGTATTCAATGCTTTTTACTTCTGCAGCAATATCCACTTTGTCACGCTTGAAGTCGATCATACGATAAAGGCGTTTGTGTCCACCACCTTGATGGCGTACAGTAAGACGTCCTTGATTATTACGACCGGCGTTTCTTTTGAATGACTTTAATAGCGAGCGCTCTGGTTCAGATTTGGTTAGCTCTGAAAAATCAGGCAGAATTAGTCCTCTGCGTCCGGGAGATGTAGGATTTACTTTACGAGTTGCCATATTACTTCTTCTTTAATCCTTGTGTAAGCGCTGCATAGCCTTCGTTCCTCGGCTCAACGCGCGTATCCACGCTCTCGCTTCTAACGTCTCACCGCCGTCATTCGCTCCGCTATATTTCATCTCATTATTCATATACTCACCGCCGCCGTTCACTGCGTTACAATCTCCCTTTCTTCCTTAGCCTATGCACTAAAAATATCTAAAGCATCACCACTGATGGTGACGATCGCTTTTTTACTATCACGTGGCGCACTGCCGTGTCTTTTGGAACGACGAATTCGTCCACGGATGGCTAATGTATTGACATCAACTACTTCGCTTTTATTCTTTGGATAAAGAGAAGCAATTAACTCCTTTACAGCTAAAGCAATCTGAGGCTTGGTCGCATCACGCTTTACTTCAAAGGTATATTTACCTATTTGAGCCAAGTCACTGCTTTTCTCATTAATAAGCGGTTTCAAAATTACTTGGCTGTGTTGCGCTTTCATTTGCCTTTACCTTTACCCTTACTTTGTCCTTCGTCATCCGACTTCTTTGCTTTAGCTGACGAATCCGCTTTTTTGGCTTCATTCGTTTTAGGCTTAGAACTTGTTGTGGCAATAGACTGCAAAGTTGACGGTTTTTCTTGCGCCTTTGTCGAAGTTTTTTCGGGAGCAGCAACTGTTTCATTTACTTCCGCTTTGGCTTCAGTTTTACTTTCTACTTTAGCTTTAGCTTTTGTTTCAGTTTTACTTTCGGTCTTTGTTTCATGACTAGTTTTGACTTCGCCCTTAGCTTTGCTCTCTGCTTTTTTCGCAGTTGCTTTTTCTTTCTTGCTGGGACTTAGCCAATCAGTAATAAAATCGATGGCTCCTTGCGAAGTTAGTATTGCCTCACAATCAAACAATTCTTTAACGCCTATGTTGTTAGCACGCACAACTGTTACGTTTTTAATATTTCGTGCACTTAGACCAAAACGCTTAGCATCTTCGTTCTTTGGCTCAACTACGATCAACACCCGCTTCTCACCAATTTTTAAAGCTTGCAGAACTTTTGCGGCTTCTTTGGTTTTTACTTCTTTGTGAGCCGAAAAATCGTTTACCACCACTAAATTATCAGCCTGCACAGCCAATGCTGATTTAATTGCATTATGGCGCATCTTTGCTGGCATAGAAGAACTGTAATCTCTTGGCTTAGGACCAAAAATGACCCCACCGCCAGCCCATAAGGGAGAACGTCTCGAACCAGCACGAGCACGACCAGTGCCTTTTTGTCTCCAAGGCTTGGCGCCGCCACCACGAACTTCAGCTCGGGTTTTAGTATTTGCAGATCCGGTTCTTGCATTGCCTAATTGACGCACCAAGGCAGCGTGCATTGTACCGGTAGCTTTTGCTTCATCTGTCTGAGCAAAAATTTGTTCAGAGAGTTTTAAATCTCCGACTTGTTTACCTTTTAAATCTAATACTGCTGCCATTGCTCTTTCCATCCGCTAATACAACTAATTCCATTTGGTTTTGGATGGATTGATTTGCACAATACCACCGTCGCAACCAGGTACAGCGCCTTTAAGCAATACCAGTTTCTTTTCCAAGTCAATTTTGACCACTTGCAAATGACGAACACAAACCATTTTGTTGCCCATTTGACCTGGCATATGCAAGCCTTTGAACACACGTCCCGGAGTGGTTCCAGGCCCAATAGAACCCATCGAACGATGAAACTTAGAACCATGACTCATAGGACCACGTCCTGCATGGTATTTTTTAACCGTACCCTGAAATCCCTTACCAATGGATTTGCCACGCACATCCACCAGCATCCCCTCTTTAATCACTTCTTCTACCACCAAAGGCTGACCAACTGTAAAAGAGCTAGTATCAGCTACTCTGAACTCTTTTAAAGGAGCTAATGGATTAACACTAGCTTTTTTCAAAACGCCTAACTCCGGCTTGTTAAGGGTTTTTTCTTTAACCGCAAAACCACCAACTTGTACTGCTTCATAGCCATTACTTTCTTTGGAACGTTTGCTTATGACAACGTTTTCACCTAAACGTATTACAGTCACAGGTAATGCTAGGCCTTCCGCATCATATATTTGCGTCATGCCAATTTTTTTTCCTAATAGACCAACTGTCATGATATAAGCGCTCCGTTCGCTTCATTCTTCGCTCTCTCTGCATGACCAATGGCGCCGCTCCGGCGTATGTCATACACCTCCTGGGCCATTACAGCTCTCGCTTCGGCCGTCTCAACGCCGCCCTTCGCTCCGCTATGTCTCTTCTCTTCCTTCATTTAATTACCTAATTGATTATTTAAAGTTTGACTTCAATATCTACACCAGCTGGCAAGTCAAGACGCATTAGTGCATCAGCAGTGGTTGGGGTTGGATCATTTATGTCTATAAGACGTTTGTGAATGCGAGTCTCAAAATGCTCACGTGATTTTTTATCCACATGAGGAGAACGTAAAACACAATAGATTCTCTTACGGGTAGGTAATGGCACAGGGCCACAAACGGTAGCACCAGTTCTTTTTGCAGTGTCTACAATTTGGTCCGATGATTTATCGAGCAATTTATGATCGTACGATTTCAAACGAATACGAATACGCTGTACTTTAGGCGATAAAACTGCTGATTCCGCTTTGGCTACTTTGGCCTTAGCCATGATAATTTCACTCCACTCAATATTAAATGCGTCTTATACTGGAACGCGGCACAAGCTGCCCGTTCCAAACAACGGAAAAGATATTCTACCTAATGGATTGCGAAAATCACTAAAAACATTACGGCAAAAATAATCTTTTACGACAATTATCACTTAAGCGCTATTTTCCATACTAATAAAAGGCAGCCTGTGCCTTTATCGCGCTTCGCGTCAAAACATTTTTAAATTATGAAGATATTAACTTTGCTTATCAATTCCATTGATAGTGCATTTACAGCCATTATCGTCAGCTAATAAATGCTCCATATATAGGTCACCGTTGTATAAATAGCAACGAACCACAAAAATCTTGTCAAGATTAGGCTTCTGATCATGGATACACTTAGCAAAATTGATACTTGCTCAAAACTTAGAGCGTGGATTTCTGAAGCCATACTTGCTGCATTGCAAAAGAATCAAGCAATATCTGAAAAGGACTTTTGCCAGGAATTAAAGGATTCCTTAGTGAGAAATCCTGATCTTTATCCGGAAGGCTGGTATGACCCGCCACCATCCGGATTGGCTGCTCTTTTGGAAACCCACCGGCATATGCCCGACTCAAATTCGATACTTTGCGCAAAGAAATATTTTGGCCGCAAAATGAGTCCACCCTACTAGACAAAGAGGCTGTAGGTATAATTTATGCCTCACCAATAGATTTAAAGTCAGGCATTATCGGCGATTTCGGCATAACCATATATCGGGGCAAAGAGAAACGTATCCTCGATCATCTATCAACCTGTCTGAAAGTACTTGAAACCGCTATAGATCAAATCGAAGTAGGCATGGAATTTCGCTATGTTCATGAGCTTACTCAGAAATTGATTTCTGAACACAATCTCACCAACTCTCGCACAATCACTTGGACAGACAAAGTGGGTACAAACTTGGGACATACTATCCCTTGGTCGTACGAAGAAGCCAATGCCTCAGAAAAAAAACTGATCACCAGTAAAAACCTTCATGGCTTAAGAGAATTAATTAGTCATAAGCGAATCAATATCAACAAAGTGGAACAATTTAAGATCCCTAACTCAATTGCTTTTACCCTTGAAGCTCGTTTGGAATCTTTAGAGATCCTTCTTTACCAAATACATTTTTTCATCTGATCGTGTCTTTGCAAGAAGGTCGCAAACAAGTGTTTGCTAACTTCAAGAATATCTTTCAAGCGATGGGCATGTCCAATATTGGAAATGAAAATTAGTCAATCCAAATCCATAATTTAGAATCTATGGCATTGCATCAAAAGTATGAGAATACTGTTTAAGCAGATTTTTGATACGATTTACAGAAATGTACAGAAAAGATTCGAGTGTTATAGTGCTTGGCGCTGGCGTAATTGGGCTTAGCACTGCTTTGCGACTTGTACAAGCAGGATACAAAGTTACTGTTTGGGCTGAACACAAAACCACAATTACTTCTTATAAAGCCGGAGCTTTCTGGTGGCCTTCAGACAATGCCACTGAGACTCCAGAAGAATTGATTCAATTTAGCCAAGAAACATTCGCTTTCTTAAACGCCATGGCTAGCAGCAAAAATGCCGGTATTATTTCTCACAAAGTACTAGGCTTGTCCATTATCCAACAGCCATTACCATCCTGGCATAATATTATTCCTGGATTTCGGCTAGCCTATCAACAAGAACTCAAAATGGGCTATCCTTTTGGGCAGGTGATTGAATCCACACCAGTTATAATTCCTCAAATATTCATGCCTTGGCTGGAAAACGAGATTGAAAAAATGGGAACAGCAATTATTGAGCGCAAAGCGAATACCATCAATGAAGCTTTGGCCGAGTGTAATCTGGTTATTAATTGTACCGGCATAGGTGCAAATAAACTATGCCAAGATCAAACTGTTCGCCCCGTATCTGGCCAAATTTTGCAGGCTCTTATTAATGAGAATTTGGATACTGTATTGTTTATCGACGAGTCTGGTACAGAGAAAACTTATATTATTCCGCATACTGATGGAAAAGTTATTTTAGGTGGCACCAAGCTTTTAGATGATTGGAGTACTGAACCTGACAATGATACAAGCGCAAAAATTCTGCAGCGTTGTACAAAGCTTGAGCCGAAGCTGCAAGGAGCTAAAGTTCTCGGTTCAATGCGCGGACTGCGGCCTTGGCGTCCAGCCATTCGGCTAGTAGCGGAAGTTCTAGACACAGGTACAATCATCCACAATTATGGGCATGGCGGCAGCGGCTACAGTCTCTTTTGGGGTTGTGCAAATGAAGTTTTAAAACTCGCTGAGCAGAACAAAAGATAGAAAAGAAAAATACAAATACAGATCTGCCATCATTATCATTGAGTGGGATGATTACTAACTGCACCGAGCATCTTTTCCAAACTATCGCAGCGCCATCCGACCGTAGCCCAAGCTGCTTGTAGTTTTATTTGGCCAGTAGGTGCTTTCTCAGTCCCTTGTCTATGGGCCCAATCTATATGGCTACCTTATATCATTTGACTCAAGTTTAGAAGATGCTCTTGTATAACGAAACTCGACTAAACCGCAATTGAATAAATTAAATATTATGGGCACCCATTGGACTTGAGACAATATCTGCTACCACATTTGCCTGATTTTGAATCTCAGTCAAGAGGGGATAGATCTGTTGACAATGGCAAAAATCTCAAGGCATGAGCACTTTTAATTTTTATCTGGATCATAAGGTTGAATCCTGAGGAAGTTGACATTGCCATTTTGAAAGTCGACTTCGCATATCTGCATAGCCACTTTGTAAGAATTGATTGTTTCGTCGCTACTCAATGGCTTATCATCAATAGAATTGATTATGTCTGAACCAAAGCTCTTCAGCGCACTAGCAAAGATTTTTGGAGCAAAAATGGCAATGGTATTTTGATTATAATGAGCCAATAAATAATTGTTACTTTGCAGAGAATTTATTCTGTACACCAAACAAGACATTGCTTCTTCTATTCTGGGCAAACCATTATTTACCAGACTGAGAAGGAGCAAATGAAACGGCTTCCTGCTGCGCTTTGCTCTATTTAATTCATTCTCTAAAAATGCCACCATAATTGGAAATGAGAAAATACCATATTCTTTTACCACCAGCTTTTCGACTAAATCTTGCACCAGATTTAAGCCGATATCCTTAGAGACAGGCGATTGTCCTGGAAATAATTCGTTAAAAACACCAAGCGATTGTTGAAGCTGATAGGCTTTGGCAAAAGATTGTTCAGCAGATCCTAAAATGGTAGCAATACTATTGCAAAAGGCACCGGCACTAGCAATACCGGCTCCAAGCTGTAATGTTCCAGGTACTAGACCATGCTCCGATTCATAACGGCGCAACAATTTCTTTATGCGGTCAAACAAGCATTTAGCTCCGGTAGTATCCGTCTCGGGTAATACCAGAGCAAAGGTATTGTTCAAATTATATTGACCAATGCTGTCTGTTTTGCGCAACATCTTTTCATTCTTTGCAAAACATCGACGAGCATTGTGCCGGGAAGCAAGTAGCTGGTGCCGTTATGAGATATAGTCAATACCAGAAGAATAAAGGAAAGCGGCGTCCTATGCTCATTTGCCGCAGCATATTCACGAAGCGAACAAAATAAGAATGCCGGATAAGAGAGAATTCCAAACTCATTAAGTAAAAGCGAATTCAAAGCATATCTGCCGATATTCAAATCAACCAGATCGCCTCCTCGCGTCTCGCTTTCTCCCACAACAGCAGCCTTCTGTGGCACATTATCGACATGTTGTACTTCGGTTAAAAATTTCTGCAAATTTGCCATAAGCTCATTGGTGGTTAAAGTCGCTTTGACCACCGTTGCAACAGCATCTTCTCGAGGCACGGCAGGCTTTTTTTCTGCTGCAATTGCCAAAAGCCGACTATGAACGCGCGCTGCGTCCCTGGACTCCATTTCCCAGACCATACCAGCATTTGACACGCTGCTACTGTACAAGCGCCATTTGGTGCGACTCTCTGACTTGACGTATTGCAAATTCAAAGTGTGGAATTCATCATTTATGGTAAAGCAAAAATCTACGCTACCCCCAAATGTCGACTGATACAATTCAGTTAAAAAATATCGTAATTCTTGAACTGGAGGTACGGACTTATACGATAACTTTTTGGTAAGCGGTTGAAACATGCTATAAGTTTGACTTATTCGTTTATTCACCGGAATGACTCGTGCCCTGTCAGCGTCCTCACCCTGACTCAATTATCACCTTACCCATAAACACGCTTGATTAATCCAAAAAAGGCAAAGTCCCTTCGATTGGGCCGCCTTTTTTCTAATAATTCATAAATTCACAAATTTCTCACTGTTATAAACATAAACTTATCACTTTTCCAGTGGGTAAGTAACTCACTGCGTTATTCATCACATAAAGCACAAATTACAAAAAAGTTTTTAGTAGTCTTATAGTCACGGCTAAAAAAGTAAAACAGGTAATTAAATCTCTAATTACCTGTTTTACAACTGTTCTTCAGAACGAAATCGTCAGAGGTTTACTCAGTAATCTTAGAGACTACTCCAGCACCCACTGTACGTCCGCCTTCACGTATGGCAAAACGCATGCCCTCTTCAACAGCTACTGGTTGAATCAATTCGACATCCATATGCACATTGTCGCCGGGCATAACCATTTCTACTCCTGCTGGCAATACAATGCTACCAGTGACATCAGTGGTCCGAATGTAGAATTGTGGTCTGTAGCCAGGGAAAAATGGGGTGTGACGTCCACCTTCTTCTTTGCTCAAAACATAAACTTCAGCTTTGAACTTTGTATGAGGCTTGATTGAACCTGGTTTGGCAATAACCTGTCCGCGTTCAATTTGTGTTTTATCGATACCGCGAACAAGAATACCGACGTTATCACCAGCAATGCCTGTATCCATAGTTTTTTGATACATTTCCACGCCGGTTACGGTTGTTTTACGTGTGTCCTGTAATCCGATGATTTCTACTTCATCACCAACTTTGATTTGACCGCGCTCAATTCTGCCGGTGGCTACTGTGCCACGACCAGTAATACTAAACACGTCTTCAACAGCTAGCAAGAATGGTTTTTCAATCTCTCTCACTGGCGTAGGAATATGTTCATCCACTGCTTTCATCAATTCATTAATTGCCTTTTCATTCTCAGCATCACCTTCAAGAGCCTTTAAAGCAGAACCCCTGATAAATGGAATTGTGTCTCCAGGAAACTGATATTTGGTGAGCAATTCGCGTGCTTCTAATTCAACCAAGTCAAGAAGCTCTGGATCGTCTACCATATCGCACTTATTTAAAAATACAACAATATGTGGCACACCTACTTGACGGGCAAGAAGGATGTGTTCTCTTGTCTGAGGCATAGGTCCATCAGTAGCTGAGATCACCAATATGCCACCATCCATCTGGGCAGCACCAGTAATCATGTTTTTAATATAGTCAGCATGTCCTGGACAATCTACGTGACTGTAATGACGAGCATCTGTCTCGTACTCAACGTGAGCTGTGTTAATAGTGATACCACGTGCTTTTTCTTCTGGAGCGGCATCGATTTCATCATACTTTTTGGCTTTAGCTTTACCGGTCTTTGCCAAAACGCTAGTTATGGCAGCCGTCAAAGTTGTCTTACCGTGATCAACGTGCCCAATTGTTCCGACGTTTACATTCGGTTTAGTTCTTTCGTACTTCTGGCGTGCCATCCTCTTTTACTCTCCTTACTTGAACCTGTTCTTGTGAACTCATACCTATATAGATTAAGCTATTAAATTACCATGCCCTGGAAATTTTACTAACGATGGAGCCCATGACGAGAATCGAACTCGTGACCTCCCCCTTACCAAGGGGGTGCTCTACCGCTAAGCTACATGGGCACGACTGCATATTATTACGTAGTCAAACCCATTTATGAGACCTCCGACTATTTTTCTTCATTTACCTTAAATTTGTAAAGCAAAAAAAGCCCTTTGCTCGATTCCCAACCGTTTATTTTAAGAATCTGTTTACTTTATCTCATGACTGCCATGCATATGGCTTCATAATAAAGAAAATTGGGCAGAACTGGATTCGAACCAGTGTAGGCTTGCGCCAACGAGTTTACAGCCCGTCTCCTTTAGCCACTCGGACATCTGCCCCCAAGCCGGTGATGGGATTTGAACCCGCGACCTACGGTTTACAAAACCGTTGCTCTACCACTGAGCTACACCGGCACTGCGAATTATAGATTCTATTGAATTCTATACCTATCTGTGTAGCCTGAAGCAGTAATTCATCATTTTTCTTCACACAGGTTTTGCCGAACATATTCATAAAAAACTATACCAGCAGCAACCGCCGCGTTCAAAGATTCCGAATTAGCAGCCATTGGTATGCGCAAAAGAAAATCACAATGTTCAGCCACTAGCCTGCTTAACCCTCTCCCTTCACCGCCCACAACTATTGCCAGAGGCAAACGCAAATCATGAGCAAAGAAATTTTCTTTACCATCAGCATCCAAGCCCGCAATCCAAAAGCCAAATTCTTTTAGCTCTTCTATTGCACTGACAATATTTTTTACTTTCACTATCGGTAAATAAGCAATAGCTCCAGCGCTCGCTTTAGCTACAGTCCCGGTAGTGCCGGCTGAGCGACGATGAGATGTTATTAGCCCTTTTGCTCCTGATGCTTGAGCCACTCTCATAAGAGCTCCCAAATTGTGTGGGTCTTGAATACCATCAGCAATGGTTATGAGCATATTAGGAATATTCTTTTCGCCATTTATTGAACAGGGTAATGAATTTAGAAATTCAGACAAAGTCAAAGTTTTAGTCTGACTTAAACGCGCCGCTATTCCCTGGTGTCTGGCTTGCATACCCACTAATTTGTCTAATTGCTGCTTATCGCAAACAACTGTCGGAACTGATTGTTCGCGAGCCAATTGCTTGATTTTTTCAATGCGCCGATCAAATTGCAAACCCTGAGCCAAAAAAATCTTGTCCAATTGTGAAGGGCCACTACCGGATCCCCTTTCGCTTCCATTCGCCTTTTCTAGAAAGGAAAGTATTACATTGCGCCCGAAAATCCACTCTTGCTCGTCGGCTCGGGATTCGTCCCTTTCGCTCATGAAAAAACTCCATAGACAAAACAGCTTAATAGTGCTTATTTAGCTATTAAAGCAGCTTCGCATTTTTTTTATCGGTAACTATTTTAAATGATTGTTGACCTTGTAATTTTTGGAGGACCCTTAATTTTGGGTATTTGCTTAGCGGCACATGCTATTCGCGAGGGGGATTCGCGTTTTTGGATCGCCGCATTCACTTATTTCGCTTTTTGTGCATTTTATTTAGCCGGTGGCAGAGAAGTGGTTCTTTATCTACTGTGTATGTTTTTCGGAGCCAAATCTTTATTGTGAAAGCATTTCTAGGCACTGGTGACATCAATTAGCTCTTGACCTCCATAATAAAGCAAATTGTTCTTACCAATATGCATATCTATTATTGCTATTAAAGACTGAGTTGCGCAGAAAATAAGCATATGGTTTACTAGCGACAACAACGATTCGATTTCCAGCAACAAATATTTCGAGAAATAAATTCAAACACAATTACCCGGTATGGAGAAGAAAAATGGCCGAATTAGATAATGACTTATTAAGTACTCTGAGTAAAAAAATCGATGATCAAGCTCGATTTACGCGTATAGTAACAGTGCTCTGTTGCTTAGCTGTTATAGGTTGTGTATCGTATGCTATTAGCTCAGTGCTTTATGTCTTGCCTGATTTAGTTATGGCTAAAGTAATGAGTAACATGGAAACACTCCATACTGAATGGAAAGTAATCGAAAAATTTCCGGTTGAGAAAAAGACTGAAGCAGCAAAATAGTATCTTGCTAATTTAAATCGCATTGAGTTCACAGCACAGGCTTTATTTTTTCAATAAGGCCTGTCTTCTTTTAACTTCTGCTTCAACTTCCTGAGGCGAAATATTGTTGCTCTGCATAGGTACGGCACAAATCTCCCGCCACTGTGTACCTGCCAGAGCTTGCCTGACTATAACTTCAAAAACCTGGGCTCTTACACCGCTGCCATAGCTACCCACGGCCGAAACAAACGAGGCAGACGCCTGGGTATTCGATTGCGCATCACTAGCAATACTAGCCGGAACTGGAGTTTTTACCGGAGCTGAACTGTTAGCCGCCCCTTGGGAAATAATATCGGATCCAGCAAACCTTCCAACAGGACTAATATCCACTCGCTGCCAATCGTCTGGCTCGGAAGTGTCTTCAACACTCTTGGCTATTTGAGCTTCGCGGTTCTTAATGCTATTTGGTTCACTCGGGAAAAGTGAGGGGGAAGCGGCATTAAATAAAGTATTGTTGCTATTGCTGGTACCGCCAGTACTAACAAAATCAAAAAGCCTGATTGTGGACTTTGGCCACTAGACTTATTTGCCTGAGAAGACGTTTCTTGTTCTTGCTTGCGAGCAATTTCTTCTTGATTCTTTCTGGCTATTTCTTCTTCTTGTTTTTTAGCTAATTGTCTCTGCAAATCAGTCATCATTTCTTTGGTTTTGTCCGTCATTTCTTCGATTTGCGCTTTTAATTGTTGATTTTCTGAATCTTTAGCGATCAACTCACTAATTTTTTTATTTAACTCTGCCTCCTTCTCTCGCAATAAATCATCGCGATAGCGCAGAGTCGTTTTCAATTCTTCGCATTGAGCCGTCATCTCATCCCAGCCACCTTCCAGTTGCTGACGCATCCTATCAAGTTCTGCATCCTTTTCAACAAGCTGCTTTGAAAATTCTTCCTCTTTAACTAAGAATTCCCTTCTTTCTTCTTCTGGAAGAGGACTATCCTGATCGATAGCTGTGACGCCGCTTTCGGACGAATCGTTATCAAATTGATTGGACTGTAAGGCTTGGAAAGCAACTTGAAACAAATCTCCTGATAATTGTTGCTCATCTAAAAGCTCTCCCAATCTATGTGTTAAAAGCCTAATATCCTCGCCAGGAAATATCGCTTGATAAGCAGATTTAAAAGTTAAAGGATCTATGTTGCCTGCTAATAACTGCTCAGATAGGCTAATGACCAATTTGTCATTACTAAATTCGGGCTTGGTCAGAAATTGATCATAGGTCTCCGCAGCATTTGCTAAACGATCAAGCGCTGGCACCAATTCTCCGATTGCTTTCATCGGCTCAATAGCTGCTGTTAAAGATTCCATTAGGGGATTTAGATTCGGGACCTCTTTGCCAACGGATTGGGATTGCAAAGTTTCCGCTATGACTTTTAATTCTTCAATTTGCTGGCTAGCCATTTTTTGCATAGAAGCCAGGTTGCCGGCACAGGAATTTAAGGACTGCTCTATGTGACTCAATAATGCAAATGTTTCCACTTGCGCAGTCACTGGTTCATAGGAGACACTTCTTCCCATACTTTCGATAGCCTCGCTAAGGCTGGCATTCGAGCTAGGCTCTGCTGTAGTTTCTTTCATTGAAGATTTCCCACCTGTTTCAATTGATTCATCTTTGACCGACTCCGAAGACAAAGGCTGTTTATTTAAACTAGTCCTTAATCGCGCTCGCCTGGCCGACATATCACGCGTTTCATGTCCTCCGCCCGATTTGCTTTCGTCCTCTTTTTTTGTCATTAAAAGCCTCTTTTAGATTCCAGCATTCGTTTCAATCAAATATCCTAAAACAACAACTTCTCCGACGACAAACTTATTACATCTGATATTAAAGCAAACCTACTAATTTATCAGTCATCTAAGAAAAATAGTTCTAAACCAGCTCATTGAGACGTCTAATAATCTACTACCCAGACCTGTATCTTAAATACACCTTCTATACCAATCATATGAAGGTTTGGCTGCTATTTAGACAAACATTATACACTTGACATTGCCTGTGAACACGTGTAGCATGCAGTTTGACCCAATCTTAATAAAGCACCAGCCCTGTCGCCAAAATTTGCCACTTTAAAGCTCTGTTTAGAAGCAAAATAAGCGAGCTATTTTTAGCCAGAGGCGTTATTATCGTCTTAAAAGAATAAGTTTTGGGAATTTCACGTTTAAGCCATGTTGATTTGCCATAGTTGCGGCGCACCCATAGAAAATAGAGTCAGGCAATGCCACCACTGCCATAACTTTGTTTCTCCATATGCTGCCTTGAGCGTTGCCGAGAGTGCAATTAGCCATCCCCTAAAGATAGAGCTGGAAAACCAACCGGCAATGTTAAACCGTCTTACGGTCAAAGAGCTGATTAAAGTTAATTACTTGGTAAACGGACATTCTGGTAACGGAGATACTGGTAATGGACAAAACGGAGAAAAACAACCCCTACCAGATAGTAAAAACGCCAATCCACCGGAAGTCGCGAGCAACCCAGACAATTATTTTCTATCCTTAGGAACATCTGAAAGCCCAACCAGCCCTGATTCTCAAACAATTAGTGAAGATATTAGCGCTGCGCTGATATCATCGAATCCGGAAACAGAAAAACTAACCAAGCCGCCCGCTGATTTCTTTGCTCATCTTCCCAATACAACAGAAGACCAACCCATAGAAATTAGTAAACTGTTTAACATAGAACAAATTACACCCCCAGAAAAGCCGCCATTCTCAGGGGAACAAGCCATTAAACCCAATTTTACTGCCGATATTGTTGGAGCCGGCGCTAAAGATAATGACAAAGTTACCAATCTTGCCTGGTCTGCGCCAGATTTGAAGGAGACTAAAACAGAGAAAAATGACCCAACTGGGGAACAGTCAGACAAACAGGGACAAACGACTTCATTAGAGAGCTCAGCAGAAAACGGCCAATCAAAAGATCCTTTTGATATAAAGGACATTCACCGCAGATCATTTTCAGGTAATTTCTCAAGCATCGAAGCTAATAAAAGCAAAAACTTCACCAGTGAGGGCACGAATCATGATTTTGCATCAATTTTAAAATGGGCAAAATCAGTTTTTTCAGATGCTGGAGGCAGTGATTCTAAGGCAGAGAGGGGCAAACTGATTGCCCTAAAACCATGGCAAATTGGTGTTTCGGCAGTCATAATACTTTTTCTTCTCTACAAAGGCTTTCAAGCCTTCTGCGGCATAGGCGGCGCGTTATTTGCCAACAACACTAATGGGTTGGAAGGGCAGGGACCAGCCCTTTCTGGACGCTGGCAATTCGCTGCCAAATGGAATAATGGCGGTTGCGAAGGACAATTAGTTCTTCATCAAAACGGCAATCAGATATTTGGCCAGGGGATGGATAGCCAATATGGCAATTATAAATTTAATGGCACTCGCTCCGGTACCCATTTAGATTTTCTCAAACAATATTATGTGGGCAATAGTTTTATAGGACACACTATAGAGTTCCACGGTGACTTAGACCCTAATAATCAGCCGTTATTTATAAATGGCAATTTTTCAAAAGAATATATGGAAGGCGGCAAATGGCGTGGCAAGCCAGTCGTCGTTACAGGGATTTGGGAAGCGGAAATGGTGCAGCCTCTCATTGAGGATACTAGCTCAAGCAATTTTGTGCAGACGATTCAGAAGCGTGACGAGCATCCAGCTGCCTCCTACGGTAACCTTTTTAGCAATTTAGCTAAGCACGGTACTTGGATGGCAGCAGCTATTGTATTTCTTGGTTTAGGGGGATATTTTCTATCTCGTGCGCTCATTGGTCCTGATGGTTGGTTGGGTATTTGGGATAAGCAAAAGTATGTACCGGCTCAATTTATGCGTGAGCATAAACGCGAGAAAAAGCAACTAAGCAAGCCTATGACGAAAGGTAGTTTACCTTTGGGGCAACGCTGGGAATGGAAATTCTGGCAAGAACCATTTTTCTGGATTCCTCGCTACCTGGCTATACCACCAGAGCTAAGAGTTAATAGTCCTCACGTTCTGATCTTAGGAGGAGGTGAAAAGGGTAAAAGTCGCCTTATGGCCCATATGATCACCCACGATATAGAATCAGCCGATAGAGCCCTGGTTCTGGTTGATTCAGACGGGGACCTTGCCGATCTGCTTTTACGTTGGATTGCTGCTCATCCCAATGGCGAACAATTGGCTCAAAGAACAGTCGTCATCGATCCCACCAGCAATCTACCTGCGCCAGCCTTCAACCCTTTGGAATCGCCCGATGACCACGATTTGCAAAATGCCGCTTCATCTATTGTGCACGGCTTTAAAGCAATATATCATGAGCCTCCCGGCTCCCAGAACCAATGGAGTCCTCAAACAGCTCATATTCTGCGTAATTGCGCCATGCTGCTCATGGCTAATCATAAGACTTTGTTAGATCTACCAACTTTATTGCAAGACAACGATTTCCGCGATATTTTATTGGAAAAGATTGAACAAAAGCGTAAAGAGAAAGTGGAATACGCTACATTGCTTGAGACTTGGGGTCAGTATAAGCGATTGGCCCGAACGGAACAATGGATTAACTGGTATGAACCAATCTTAAATCGCGTTGGCCCCACCTTAATTAACCAGCGCTTGCGTCCAATTCTAACTCAACCAACAGGCGATATTAACCTTAAGCAGATTATTGCCGAAAAGAAAATACTAATAGTAAAAATTCCCAAAGGACAATTGCACGAAGACGCGAATTTGCTCGGTGCCCTCATTGTCACCGGCATGAAGCAAGCAGCTATTGCTCTTTGTACCGACGGTCAAATCAGCGATCGCACCGCAGTTATGTACCTGGATGAATTCGATCACTTCATCGAGAAGGAGACATTAGACGCTATCACAACAGAAACTAAAAAATTCCAACTTGGCTTTATTGGCGCCACCAAAACCCTCCAGCATCTGCCAGAGGATTGGCGCAATCAAATAGAAGCCAACATTGGAACAATGTGTATTTTCGCTTTGACTAAAAAAGATGGCGATATGTTAGGACCGCGTATGTTCCGGGTTTCAGGCCGCAAAGCTAAGCACCGCACGTTAATGAATATCTTTAATCCAATAAACACTTCACCGCAATTTGAGCTCATTTCGGATGAAGAAAAATACAATATTGACCGTGTCTTAGCTCAGTCAGAGCGTCAATTCTATGCCTATCGTGTCGGGGCAGAAGCGGGCATTTTCCGCATGCACAGCGTCGATTTTCAGGATATTCCTGACAACAAAGTAGACCTCAAGCTGCTCGAAATGATGTATAAAAACAGGTAAAGGCTGACCGCAATGGGTAAATCACTAGTGGAGCGGGATCTTTTCCGCTTTTCAACCTGCAAGCCGCTCGATGGCTGATAATAAAAATGACAGCAGACAATAGTAGCAATCGCAATATCTGGGAAGAAAAAATAGCTGACCTGCGGCGCCATGATTTAGATATGCTCGAAAATCAGCCGGTAGATGCAGCTCAAATTGTTTCTTGGCCAGTGCCAGGACTAACTTTTGTGCGGGTAGACGGTATTCTCAGAAGCTGGGATATCGAGCGAGAAAAGCAACAGTCATCTCAACCGCCGCAACAAAACCAAGACCCCAACCAATTACCAAAACGAATGTATCTAATGGAGGATGCGATTACCGGTTTACACGCCCAAAAATCTAACGTTGCTTTCTTAGTTTTGGGCAGTAAAACAGGAGTAAATTATTATTTAGGTGCTTCCTCCTCCGCTGCACCAGATGCTGAAAATAATGGCAAGGTAGCAAGCGCGGCGGCTTATGGCACACTTAAGTCAATTTTGCACAGTGTATACAATGGTGTAGACATATATCCTGAGCCGTTCTCAGCAGATAATATAAAGAATATGATTGCTACCCGGGACAGTTATATTGGAGTCGTAACAGGTTTTCCAGCTCTCAAGTCAACTGCCGGCGATACCATAGATTCAGAGCAAATAGAACGATTAGCCAATGGTTTGCGCGGTCACGATTTTGGTTTACTAGTTCTTGCAGTTCCTATTCCCAAACATTTAGTAACTGCTGAAGAATTTTTAGTGGTAGATCAAATTCAAAAGGCGCAAGAAAATGAAGATCCCGAAAAGAAAAGACGTATAAAGTATTATCTGGAATTAGAAGACGCCTATTTGAAGCACCTGCAACTAGGCAGCGCCGTCGGGGCCTGGCAGGTTGGCACATATTTCTTTGCCCCCGATAAAGCGGTTTTTAGCCGTTTGCAATCATTAATCCAGGCTACTTATGTTGATGAAACCAGCAAGCCCACTCCAGTACGCACCCTAGAAGTTAAAGGGCTAAAGCCACACCTGGAACAATTTGGTCTTTTAAGAACAGAAAGAGACGATGCAAAATTCCACAAGCTTTATTCTTGGCGCTTTTTGGCACCACTCAATTCGCGTCTATTGTCAGCTTTAATTCATCTCCCCAAAAGAGAAATGCCTGGCTTTAGAATTAAACGCACCGCCGAATTTAGCTTGGCCGATATCCCGCCGCGAGATCCCAATCGAGTAATTGCTATTGGTAATATTTTAGATCGAGGCGATGATACAGGTAATTTGTATAACGTAGATATCGATGCTCTCCAGAAACACACAATTGTCTGTGGTGTTACTGGCGGTGGTAAGACCAATACTTGCTTCTATTTATTAGGACAATTGTGGCGATACAATATACCCTTTATGGTTATTGAGCCCGCTAAATCTGAATATCGCCACATGATGCTCATGTCAGAAAGCTTTAAAGGCGTAGGGCAAGCTTTCTCTCTTGGTGACGAAACTGTTTCTCCATTTCGTTTAAATCCGTTTGAAATAATGCGAGGAGTAAAGGTACAAACACATTTGGACGCTTTAAAATCAGTTTTCAATGCCAGTTTCGAAATGTGGGCCCCAATGCCACAAGTGCTGGAAAAAGCCCTGAATTTTATTTATTCTGTGCGTGGTTGGGATCTGGTTCAAAACAAAAATCATCGTTTGCCACCAGGCATTAATCCCGGCGACCCAGACTGCCCGTCTGAGATTTATCCTACTATGAAGGATCTCTACGAAGTTATAGAACCAATTACCGAATCGTATGGTTATTCAGAGCGAATCGGACCCGACATTCAAGCTGCTTTAAAAGCTCGTATAGGCTCTTTACTCATAGGGGGTAAAGGACAAATGCTTAATACCCGTCGTTCTATTCCGCCAGAGATTCTTTTTGGGCGCCCGACTGTAGTTGAACTTAAAATGGTTTCAGAAGACGCAGAAAAAGCGTTCTTAATGGGGATGCTCCTAGTCTTTTTATACGAGTATCGTGAGTCTCTCGGTCCAAAAGAAGCTCTCCAGCATGTAATGTTAATAGAAGAAGCCCACCGTCTATTAAAAAACGTCCCCACAGCACAAAGCGGCGAATCAGCCAATCCTGCAGGCAAAGCAGTGGAATTTTTTACCAATATGCTTGCAGAAATCCGCGCCTACGGACAAGGATTTATTATTGCCGATCAAATCCCCAATAAGCTAGCGCCGGAAGCTTTGAAAAACACCAATTTAAAGATCATGCATCGCATAGTTGCTGAAGATGACCGTGACTCTATGGGCGGTGCTATGAATCTTGACGACATACAGAAACGCCACGTTACCGCCCTTGGTCAAGGACGTGCGATCGTTTATGCCGAAAAGATGGAACAACCTTTCCATTTAGCTATCATGTATGATAAATCCAGAGAAGTACCACCACCTGATAGTCCTGAAGAATCAGATGAGATTGTGCGCCAGGCTATGAAAGGACTTAATGTAGTTGAGACTTTCGACAAACATTTAGGTTGCCGTTATTGTTTGCACCGCTGTGATTCAAAAATTTTGGATACAGCCACTCTGGTAGCTGACGACCCATTATTTCGTCAAGTCTATAACCAATATATTTTGTCTACAGTGAAAGATCTCACTGAGTTAGTAAAATTCAGAGGCCATATAATTCACCAGATACAACGCGTAATTGGTGGGCGGGCACGAACTGGCAATATTACCGGAATTGCATGGTGCGTGCTCACTCAAGCTACGGAGCGTTATTTTGAACGCAAGGGCGAAGAAAATTATTGGGACTACAAAGAAGTACAAGAACAACATTTGCGCTGGCTCGATCTGTTAAAACCAGCATTCCAACCCAGTGAAGTAAACAGGCGCTTAGATATAGAAATATTGAAAAAATGGCGTGACGAATTTCTTGAGCTTCACAAACGTGATATGGGACCATTACCTACTTGTGGCCCGTGCACTTCAAAGTGTTTTTATCGTTTTGAAGTTTCAGAACTAGTTCGTGATCCTAAAGTAAAATCCGACTTTAACGCTTCAATAAACAGAAAGGATACCACCGCATCTGATGCAGCTGCCTGGTTCTGCCGCTTGCTGACAGAGCGACTAATTGGACAACCGGACATAGATTTAGCATATTGCCTAGCAGCTCATTTAATTAAAGATCAACAACTTTCTACAGATGCTCAATTAGTTTTACTCTACAAAGTTCGTACAGCTTTAGAAAACGAAAAGAATAGTGCAGAAGCAGCACAAGCAGAAGCGGCCGCTCAGCCAGTCAAACAAGAACAAGCAGCTAACTCAGCACAAAATGAAAGCGAAGCACAAACAACTAACTCTTCTCAAAATGAAAGCGAAGAACAGTTCTCGCCTGAAGAAACCATTCCTCCAGACAATGCTCCACAAACAGAAGAGTCTGATATCGAAAATTAAGCATTAAGAATAATCCTTTTTAATATCGTGCTCACATTTAGTTCACAAAGGCTCTTTAACATACTGTCTACCGAGAAAATTCACATACTTGGAGGCTTTTATGTCTGACGCACCAGATAAAACTGAACCAATTCAAGCACAACAAGGCTTGCAAGAACAGGCTGCTCAAATAATGAGTAGCCCACCAGACCGTCAGGTCACAGCTGGCCCAAGCAGTCATAAATTGAACAACAACTCGACCCTGGAATCTAAAGGTATTAAACACCCTCCCAGCTCTAGTCATAGCACAGTGTCACTTAATCCTATAGGAGAAAGAGACATACAGTCAAACAGATGGCAAGACTCCGCGCATCCTCTTTTAGAACCTAATGAAGGAGCAATAGACTTTCTTGATTTTGATGATGGAGAACTAGGTACTGGTGGGTTAGAAACGGTTGCAGAAGAAAGAGCACTGCAAAATAATAGATTTAATAACAATTCGACATTGGAAAGCAAAGAACACCCTTTCACCCCCGCGCACAGCATGGTGTCAATTAATCCTTTAGGAGAAAGAGAAATACAGTCAAACGAATGGCACGACTCCGCACATTCTCTTTTAGAACCTAAGGAAGGAAAAATAGATTCTCTTGGTCCTATTGATGAAGAGCTAGGCACTTGTGGGTTGGACACAGTTGTAGAAGAAAGAGCACTTTACGGACCACCCGGTCATAGCCAAACGGCAGTTAATCCTGTCGAAGATCCAGATGCATCTAAACTTTCGAGAAAGTCATTATCTTTCGTAGATGCACTTAACCAAGAACTAGGACGTTCCCTTCTTCCTGATAGTGAACAGGACCAAATTGGTACTTGTGGTTTGGATTCAGTTGCAGAAGAAAGAGCACTTTACGGACCACCCGGTCATAGCCAAACGGCAGTTAATCCTGTCGAAGATCCAGATGCATCTAAACTTTCGAGAAAGTCATTATCTTTCGTAGATGCACTTAACCAAGAACTAGGACGTTCCCTTCTTCCTGATAGTGAACAGGACCAAATTGGTACTTGTGGTTTGGATTCAGTTGCAGAAGAAAGAGCACTTTACGGACCACCCGGTCATAGCCAAACGGCAGTTAATGATCCTATCCAGAAAATTGATGAAGTCATTGCAAGGGAATTGAGGAAGTTGCTGAAGGGTGACTAACCAATTAGTTTTTATTCTGTAAATAAGCCTGATTTCGCTCTTTAATCCATGTGACTTGGTGTCGTTAACTCCACTCAGCTAGAGTTAAACACTTCCTAAAACTTCTTTTGCAATTGCTTTACGAGGACTGTGCGCCCTTGTTATAGCAGCTTGAGACGCTCTATACGCAGCTATTTCTTCTTCGCCAGGGATTTGCAATAACATCCCTCGGGTTAGCATAACAGTAGGTACACCTTTATAATCCATCTGTGGAGGCAGATCGTTGCAAATAGCCAAAAGCTTCCACAAAGAAACATCATTTAATGCCGGATGCTTTAGAGCTATAGAACGTAAAGTGTCGCCCAGTCGCACCGTAATTAGCTGTCTTCCGGTTTCGGGATCATATTTTGACGACTTTGATGGATTTAAAGGACCCAACAAGCGTTCTACATTGTTTCGACGGTCTTCCATTCCTTTCATATATTGTTGATCAAAATGCCATTGGGCACCAATAGCATGCGGCTGATCAACGCCGCTTGGGACGGCGGAACGGAAATTGATGATTTCTTCATTTGAAGGTAAATATAGAACCGCTCCTTCAAGTAGTTTGACTTTTTGCCAATCAATAGTTGCTCCCTGCACTAAATTTTTCTGGTTAATCAAATAGAGCAAGAGTCCTAGTTTTCTATCGTGAAAAACTTTGATAGCTATACATTCAAGAGTGTCCCCCTTCTGTACAATATAGATTTTGGCTGATTGTGACTGTTTCTGCTTTTTATGTTTATTTAAATCGTTAACCAGTGTAATGAGTTGACCGATAAGACCATCAGTTCTTGCCGGCAACTTGGGCCCTACTTTGCCAGGTTCTAAGCTTGGCTGCCTTTGCCCATTTTGGTTCTGATCTTGCCACCCATTAAAAATTTGATCCAGCCGGTGCTGCAAGGCATTATCTGGTTGAATATTTCCCTTAGCAGCATCAGACCAAGGATCATTCAAGTCCGGTCTCTGTTGATTTATTGGATCTTCCTTTTCAGTATGCTGTTCAGCACCATGGTGGTTTACTCCAGAATGATGACGCTCTGCGGCGGAAACCAATTGATCGTGATTTGGCAATTCATCTTGATATTGGCCCATATTTGGCGAATTATTCACCGGTGGCGGATCATATGTATTCTGGCTGGGAGGTGATGAATAGACATGTGGATTGGCACCAGGGTCCGAGGCTAAATATTGCGTTGGATTATAATAGGATGTAGACAACGGATTGCCGTTGTCTGGCAGTACTTGACCGTTTAACGGTCCATTGACCGAATGGCTTTGGGCAATCAAAGTAGATTGCGAATTAGAACCAGTCTCTTGAGCACCCCCTGCTAAACCATTACCTCCCTGGCTAACAATACCATTTGGTACATGTTCATAAGAGCCAGCACTACTGGCTTCAGTAAATGGCAGTTGTGTAGGATTAAGCATATTTGAAGAAATAGCGGATTCATGACCAATGATAGACACCCCTGCTATTTGATTTTCGATAAAAGCTACCTGTCCACTATTAGCATTGACAAAAGATAATGGTTCGGAAGTTATTTGATCCCCTAATGTCACTTCATTAACAACATTATTTTGATTGCCGAAGATAGCTTCATTAATAATATTGTTTTCATTGCCTAAGATAGCTTCATTAACAACGTTATTGACACTGGCAATATTAGAGTTATGAATAAAGGGATCGCCCCTTAAAACTGCCGGCTGTCCTATCGGCGCCCACAAATTGGCTAGTGGTCCAATAGAGTTACCTAGTTCAGACATTAAATTAGACAAGAATCTAACCGGTCTCTCATCATAGACAGATTCCAGAGTATAAGGCACATTTGCGTAACCACCAGGAAGACTACCACCAGAGAAGCCATTATTTTGATTCGGTATCCATTGTCCCGGACAGTTCGGATCAATACCTTGCACACCACGATGCCCATCCACACGGCCAGGTGCAACATTATTTTGATTAGGCAACCCTTGTCCTGAAGGACAATTCGGATCAGAACCTTGCCCACCATTATGTCCACTCACACTGCCAGGACCTTGCACACCGCAATTGACTGGAGTGCTTGCGCCCATTATTTGTCCCGGCAATTGCCCTACTTGATTATTGCCAGCATTCGCAGCGGTTTGATTATTCTGGACGTTTGCTTGGGTGCCAGTATTTAAAGGAGGTGACTGAGTTGGATCATTATTTTGGCCCCCTGAACTCTGAACCTGACCATTAGGGTCTTTTCCATTAGGATCATGCCCTTGGGGATCCTTGCCATACCCGGCAGGATTTTGTCCATGTCCATTTGGATCACTGCCTAAGGGATCTTTCCCTTGCCCTGCAGGATCTTGCCCACCACTATTAGGATCTTTGCTTTGGCTTGGATCATTTCCTTTTCCTAAAGGATCATTGCTTAAGCTGCTTGTTCCGTGTCCAGTACTTGAACTATTACCGTGAGCGGTCGGACCGTTGCTGTGTTGACCATTATGACCAGAAGGGTCTTTCTGTCCATGCTTGCCAGCACCATGATTGGTACCACTATGGGTTGGATCGGTATGGCTTGCGGTGTTATGGCTTGACCCTGTCGAGTTTGTGTGAGCTCCATTTTGGGGCTCACTGACTTTCGGTTCTTCTATTTTCTCTCCGCTATGGCTTGTATGACCGATGTTAGAGTGTACAACGTGCGACACCCCATTATGAACAACGTGAGCTATATTAGACTCTGGAGAAGAAGGAGAAGCTTGACGGCCAAAGTCCGTTTGCTGATTAGCTACTGAATTTCTATTTGCTGATTGATCTATCTGATTGAGACCTGCGATGGCGCCCTGTTGATCCATATTATTATGATATGCTTGGGCGCGATCGACTGTTTTGTCAAGCTCCGCTTCGCGATCGTGAGCGTGATCATCTGTCACCCGACTCCTATCATCATTGTCTGCTTTTGATTGAGCCCTTCCACCAGCGCGAGAGCTGTCTTCTTCACGATCTGGCTGCTGGCCCAGGTTATTTCCCTTCTCGCTTCGAGCAGATGGTTGCTGGACTGATTTATCTTCCTCTTCAGTTTTTGCGGCTGACTGCTGGGCTGATTTACTTCCTTCTTCAGTTTTTGCGGCTGTCTGCTGCACTGGCTTATCTGTCTTTTCAGTCTTTGCCTCTGGCTGCAGACTTGGCTTATCTGTCTTTTCAGTTTTTGCTTCTAGCTGCGGACTCGGCTTATCTGTCTTTTCAGTTTTTGCTTCTAGCTGCGGACTCGGCTTATCCGTCTTTTCAGTCTTTGCCTCTGGCTGCAGACTCGGCTTATCTGTCTTTTCAGTTTTTGCTTCTGGCTGCAGACTCGGCTTATCTGTCTTTGCAGTCTTTGCTTCCAGCTGCGAATTCGGCTTATCTGTCTTTTCAGTTTTTGCTTCTGGCTGCGAATTCGGCTTATCTGTCTTTGCATTCTTTGCTTCCGGCTGCGAATTCGGCTTATCTGTCTTTTCAGTCTTTGCTTCCGGCTGCGAATTCGGCTTATCTGTCTTTTCAGTCTTTGCCTCTGGCTGCGAACTTGCTCTATCTGTCTTGTCAGTCTTTACCGTGGACTTTGCAGATTCACTACCTGCCTCTTTAGCATCTTTTGTACCACGCTGTTCGATTCCACCGCGTTCAGTACCGGTTCCACTGCGACGTTCTATGCCACGATGTCCAGCTTCCGTTTTTACGGAATGTGGTTCTGCTGTTTCTTTTGTCTTGGGTTGTGCAGTCTCGCCCTTTGTAGGACGCTGTCCTGCTGTTTCCTTTGTCTTGGGTTGTGCAGTCTCGCTCTTTGTAGGACGCTGTCCTATTGTCTCTTTTGTCTTCGGTTGCCCAGTCTCGCTCTTTGTAGGATGCTGTCCTGCTGTCTCTTTTGTCTTCGGTTGCCCAGTCTCGCTCTTTGTAGGATGCTGTCCTGCTATCTCTTTTGTCTTCGGTTGCCCAGTCTCGCTCTTTGTAGGACGCTGTCCTACTGTCTCTTTTGTCTTCGGTTGCCCAGTCTCGCCTTTTGCAAGACGCTGAGTGGCTGCCACACCAACCTCAGGCTTGCCTATTCGATTCCCAGTATTATTTCCTAATCTCAGCTGGTCTTGTCCTGATGCCGGTCTTCCATTACTTTGCTGATCTGTCGATGTTCCTCGGCCAGCCTGCGCATTGCTATGGTTAGAACTCAAAGCTATCTCCCCTTCTTCTACATTTCCATCTAGGTCTCCGGCCCTCTGAGCAGCATTACCGTGCCTTTGGCTCGAGTGCTCAGGTGCTTGGGAAGCTGACGCTCTTTGTTCACCTCGTGCTTGAGAAAGATTGCCATCTATAATCGGTGGTGCACCAATTTGTTTTGCAGCTATTGCTTCTCCAGCTGCCCCTTTTGCAGTGGTATCAGCTTGCAAAAATTTGGCGCCTTCTGGGCTTACAGTTGCTAAACTAGCTTGCTGTTGAACCTTTGGGGAAAGAACCTCTCCCGGCTTTGTCTGCTCAACGCGTGCTGAATTTGCTTCTAGATTAGGTGGGGGTTGTGACATAACTCATATTCAAACCTGTTGTGAGCAGGCAATTAAATTGGCCTTTTTTAGTAAATTCAGAGATTATAAGAAGCAGCTGAATCAATGGATTTGGTGTGCTTATCGTACGCCTGGGAAAGAGCTAATACTGTTATCCAGATAACACTTTTTGGCAAAAAGGCTGTTTGGAGAATAAAAACAAGCAGTTTTTACCATCCTTCGCCGATCGGCATTTCGAGACTCTCTAAAATTTTCGAAGGTCCTATCACTTGATTTAATTTTTCAATGACTTCCGGCAACATTATTCTTGCCATACATTCACCAGATTGGCCTGGTCTGGAGAGATTGCAGAATTTGAGCCCTGCACATTCACATTTTTCACTTTGATCAATAATCCATTCTTGGCAACCGTATGGCCCGCTGCGCTTTGGATCTGTAGCACCATATAAGCCTATAACTGGAGTACCTACAGCTACAGCTAAATGAGCAGGACCTGTATCTCCCGACACTACTGCTTTACACCCATTTAGAATTGCCGCCGTTTCAGATAGCGAAAGTTTGCCAACTAAGTTTATGCATCCGCCGAAATTTTCTAATTCTAGTTTTTCGACCAGCTCTAATTCATCTCTTCCACCAATCAAAACCGGTAAACAATCTTGTCTGTCCAATAAGTGAGACAACAAATATTTCCAACCATCAACCATCCAGGCTCTATGCGGTCTAACTTTACCGACGCCAGGCACCAGTCCCACAAGCAATTGTCCCTTTTTGTCTCCCAATATATCTAATAGCACCTCTTCTGCTAATGCTTCAGGAAATATCGTAGGAAATAAAGGCTCAGGCATTTCTTCACAAAGAACACCTATTGTTTCTAAAAAATTTTGCACTGCGTGCATTTTGTTGGGAACAGACGGCGATTCTTTCTTATAAGCAACGATACGCAAATTCCCTGGAGCAAAAGCTGACATAAACATGCCCTTTCTTGAGTTGGACAAATCGACGAATAAATCACATCCGCTCGACCAAAATGTTTTTAGCATGTCTATAAGTCCCGGCTTATCGTAATCGATATACTCATCGATATACGGACATAGACCAACTAGCAATTCACGCAGAGAAGTATGACCCCAAAAAGTGACGCGCGCACCGGGATAATTTTGCTTTAACGCCTTGGCCACAGGTGTAGCAAGCATGACGTCGCCTATGGCGGCTGGCTGAAAAATCAAAATGTTAGCAAAAACTGTCATATAGGCTACAGTAGACTAGACTTATTTGGGACTTGCTTTATCATAGAGAACGTTATGCGTGATGACTCTTATTATGTTTTAGGTTGGCCTCAACCATCTGGGAAAGTAGCTGTTCTCTGCCGATCGCGTGGCGTGAACCCCGGGCCGGCATATTGCTGGACAAGGCGAGAAGCAATTCAATTGCGCACTCGCTTGGCTAATGATAAACGAGGAGAACAGAATCCGGCTTCCCGACGAATTATTTGTCAATTATTAGTTTATAAATATCTCTTATCCGACCCGTTGCCTTGGCGACCAGGGGACTTGTGGGTATACGCTGAGCCAAGAGATCTTGAAGCTGTCGAAGTCCACGCATATTAATATTAGATATCTCACAGAACTGGCTTTCTTAACCTCGTGTTAACCATTTCCACGTTTTCATTAGGTTAGTAGCGCGCTGGACATATATGCCTAATTATTTACTTTTTTCGTTTGGTGGTGAAAGCTGGTTTTCGAATCCAGAAGCGCAGATTGGCATTGCCATAGCGGCAATTGTACTAGCGCTTGCCTTCGATTTTGTTAACGGCTTCCACGACACCGCGAACGCCTGTGCAACGGTCATATATACAAAAGCCCTAAAACCTGGCACAGCCATACTATTGGCTGGCATTCTAAATTTTTTGGGTGCCGTTCTGGTTGGCACAGCAGTTGCCCAAGTAATTACTAAAATCATTCCAGCAGAAAAAGTTACTTTGTCTATTATTGTGGCTGTTTTATTAGCTTCATTGATCTGGAATCTGTTAACTTGGTGGCTATGCCTACCAGTCAGTTCCTCCCATTGTTTGATTGGTAGCCTCTTTGGCGCTGGCCTTATGGCTGCAGGAACTGCCGGTGTTGCTTGGCCAGAATTGTACAAAGTTTTTGGTGCTCTTATTTTGTCGCCCATTTGTGGTTTTCTAGCCGGATGTATATTGACTTGGATAGGGATAAAACTTAGTGGTCGCTCTCCAGATAAGCTTGCTGCCTCAGTGATTTCAGTGCCCAGCCCTGAACTAGTACCTGCTGGCGGTGTCGACGCTGAAACAGCTAAATACGAGATCTCCAACGCTGAAAAAAAAATATTGAGTACGGATGAAATTTTAGCCCTTAGCCATCCTAAGCAACCGCTTTTCATGCGTTGGCTGCACGTTCTTGCAAGCAGTTTAGTTGCCTTCAGTCATGGCAGCAATGACGGCCAAAAAACAATGGGCATTATAACTTTAATACTAGCTACTCAATTTGCCAGTCACGGTTACACCATTAATCATGTGCCCTTTTGGGTAATCATTGCCTGCGCAACGGCCATCGGATTAGGGACTACTATCGGTGGCTGGCGTATTATAAAAACAGTAGGAGAGAAAATTGGCAAAGAGCCAATTACACACGCTCAGGGTTTCGGTGCTAGCTTGGGCACAGCCTTGGTAATACTAATTGCTTCTCAAATTGGAGCACCAATAAGCACTACCCATACATTAAGCTCTGCCGTCGCCGGTGGTGTCATACCAGCCCACGGTCCAAGTAAGTTCAACAGCGCAACTTTAAAAACCATAGCCTTAGCATGGGTTTTAACTGTTCCAATCACTGCAGTTTTAGCAGCCATCTGCTATGCAGCAACGAAGGCAACTATTGGTCAATAGTGATATTCTGGCAGAATCAATTTCTGACCAGCATTTAAAACGTTTGCGTCAGTAAGATTATTTGCCTTGCATATCTCATCGAGCAAACGCGGACTAATATGCTTATAATTCTGTAAAGCTATGCCTGCCAGGGTATCACCCTCTTTCACTTCATAAGTTGGCGCAAGAGGCACTCTCACACCAGTATTAGAATTTGCATCTACAGCCTCTGTTGTGCTTGCAACCTTGTTTTGACTCAATATGCTAGAGGTTTTGCCATAATTACTGAGTAAGGAAGATACAGTAGTGAAGCTCCACGCCAGAGCTAAGGCTATAAAAGCACCGCCAACGAAACCTAGAATTAGATAATAACTAGGAGCACGCTTAACCGTCATTGAATGAGAAAAATCTTGATGAACTCCAGGCCATAATGTTTCTAACACATCAGGTTGTTGATTGTTGACATTATCTAAACTTTGAGCCACTTTCTGCGCTTGACCAGAACCAGAAGGCTGGACAGGCAAGACAACACTCTTAATGGCCCGTGCAACCGAAATTACTTCAGAAGCCGAACCGAATAAATCTTTAGTGTGTAGCTTTGCATGAGGTTTTGCTGCATTTTCTTCTCGTACATATTCTGAAATAGAATCAACGTCTAGGTGTTTTTCTTTAGAATCAATCACTGTAGCCATAATTTAACCCATTAAATAGAGTAAGGACTTGCATAACAGGCGAGAATATTAGCCCAACTAAGTCGCCAAGTCAAATACTGAAACCACTTTTCAAAGACTTATATACTGAAAAATTACCACAACTTAATCTGAGTTATTCTCTGATGATTCACTTTGTGGGACAGGACGCACCTGCTTTATCAATTCTCGCGGTCCAGCGACTATTAAGGCAGAAGATTCAGGTTTAAATACTTTTGCAATAAACTCATTTATATCTTCGTACTTCAAGCTGTTTATTGTTTTTTGCATCTTGATTATTGGCGCAATTTCATTTAACTCAGTAATTCCGTGAAACTCAAAACGGGTTAATTGTTCTAAGTTTGAACACTCTTTCACCGGAATGCTTCCAATTAGATATTTTTTTGCTTCTGAAACTTCTTCTTGTCTTAGCCCGCATTTACAAAACTGTAAAAATACATTCTGAACGGCACCTACAGTTGCTGATGATGAAGATTTTGGCAACAAGTGTATATTCAAAGACCATAGAAGCTTATCTTCCAATCTAAATATCTTTGTATTCCACGGATTGTCAGTTAAATCAGCAAATAATTCCGGCTTTAAATTATATTGTTCTATTATGTGAGAAAAAATTGGATGACTGCTTAATGCACAATCAGCTATCGATAACGCCGCCCAGTAGGTATCTATCTGTTTTGAACCAGGCAGAGGCATAATTCTTCCAAATACAATCTCAGCCGGATTAGAATCTGGCAGTATTAGCGAGCTCTTATAAGCTTTGCGATTAGATAGAACTAGCTCAGGTTTTCGCTGATTTTTGGCGTCAGCAGGATTCCCATAAAGTTGAGTGTTTAAGATCCAGCCCTCAGTTAATTGATCGAGTGAGTTCACTACATCAATAGGTTTAACATCACCACAAATTAAAATAGTAGTGTTAGCTGGATTCACCCGCTCATGATAAAAATCTACCAAATCACTCAATTTAAAATTGCCGAGAGAATTTATTTCTTCTTCTGGATGAATGGGATAATAGGCGCAGTTTGAAGCAATTAAGCTTCCCAATAAAGCCCGGTCAATTCGAGCTTCTGGAAGCTTTTCCCCTCGTCTAAGAACTGTCGCTAAATCCGCTTTCGCTTCTTCGAAGTCGCTATTTTGTAAACGCGGCTCCATCAGACAAGAAAACAGTTGTTTAATTTGCGAGGCAAAATCTTCGCTCAAGCATCTCGAGTGAAAAGTTATAAGTTCTAAACCAGGATCGAACTTTAACATCGCATCTGGTGGCAAACCTAATTCACTCTGGGTGATAATCGACTGCTGTTTGCTCATTCGCATGCTACCGCTATCTAGAAGCTCAGCTAATAATTTGGAAATTCCTCGTGCATCAGGACGCTCGTATATACTTCCTGCTTTCAAAGAACCATAAATTTGAACAAATGGATTCAAGTGACTTTCCAAAACAATAACGCGCAGACCATTTCGCAAAACCTTATACTGTAGTTTTGCCTCTTCCGAATTACTATTCTCACCATCAGCTACTGGACGAACTGTTGCAACTGGCATACTTGGCGTTGAACTGGTATTTTGTACTGGTACCGTAAATGGTTTCACTACACCGGTCTCGTACGCAGCTAATCGAAATCGATTGTCAGACAAACTTTTCTTTAAAGTTTGGTTAGTGCTGGATGCAAATGATAAAAGATCAGTATCAAGAGAAGATTCAGTTTTATTATTCTCACCAGATAGATTCGCATTTGTTACTGCAATATGCCCCAGAACACGATTTTCATCATTTAGGTAAGATTTAGCCACACGTAATATGTCCGCTGGCTTAACTTGCAGAACTCTTTTAGGCCATAAGCGCACTTCTTCAGTCTTAGCCAAAATAGAAAATAATCCAGTTTGAAAAGCATAACGATAGGGACCGTCGGTATCACAATAATAAGCAAATTCTGTTTGCTTCACTAAGCGATGTACATCAGCGTCTGACAGTTGTTTGTTCCTGAGCTGATTCAAACAGGAGTCTAAGATCTGCATTACTTTGTCAGAACCATTGGGTGATATCCCCGTGCATTTAATCAAGAATAGCCCCGGATCCCGCTTCTGTTCAAATGCCGCTTGCACCGATGAACACAGTCTAGAATCAATCAGCTGAGCATGCAGAGGACCCTGAAATTGCGAATTGATAAATTGCTCCAACACAGAAATTACGGGCGCATCCGCACTAGCCATCTCAGCCACCCTATATGCCAATATTATCGTTTCATTTCCGGTATGGCCCTTTAGTCTGATTTGTCGCTCAGCTTCCTGTTGCCTTTCTTGAGCATATACATTCGCTGGTATATTGTCGGATTTAGCTATCGCACCAAAATACTGTTTAATTAATTTGAGCACCATATCTTCGTCAAAATTGCCCACCAAGACTAAATTTGCATTGTTTGGATAAAAGTATTTATCGTAATGATCTTTAGCCTCGGTAAAAGTCAATCGCTCCAATTCGTGGCGCCAACCACCTGGTGGATTTCTATACGGATGTCTGTCATAAGCCAAAGCATGGACTTCTCTGTTAAGCATATGCATGGGATTTTGCTCTTCAGCCTTTTCTTCTTTAACCAAATGCTCAACTTCTTTTGACACATCTACTTTTGTAAAATGTGCGCTGCGCATGCGGGCTGCCTCACCACGAAGCGCTAACTCCAATTGATAAGTGGGCAAATTTGAATAAAAGGCAGTAAAATCTTCGCTAGTAAATCCGCTAAATTCGCCACCGCAGCGCACCACAGAATTTGCCCATTGATTGCCATTAAAATTGCCAATATTCTGAAATAGTAAGTGTTCTACTAAATGTGTGAGTCCGGTCATCCCAGGCGGATCATTACGAGAACCCACCTTGTACCAAGTGAAACAAGAGACAAAAGGATAAGCCTTATCCTTTATGAGTATTACCTTCAGGCCATTGTTTAGCAAATATTCTTTAGGTAATGCATTAGCCAAAACTTTTTGACTATCAGCTGGCAAAGGTAAAGTTTGCTCACTAAGAGTATTAATTTTTGATGTTGCTTCTGAAGCAGGTTTTAAAGTCGTGTCATTTGCCGCAGCATCAGTCTGACCATAGGCAAAATTAGCCCCGTAAGGCTCGAAAAGAAAAAGCTCATACAAAATAATGCTAAAAACCGGACAAGATGGTCTTTCATATGATTCCAAGTCGTTAACAACGAATTAAGATAGTAGCTAACAGAGCGTCTCGCTGCCTATGAAACTAACCAAATTGATACAGATGTTCATTGGTTGGCGCTCATGATAATATCTTCTAATAAAATGTTATAGAGCTTTTATGGCAGGCGTCGCCAAGTGGTTAAGGCACTGGATTGTGGTTCCGGTACTCGCGGGTTCGAATCCCGTCGTCTGCCCCATATAAATAATAGAGCCCCGAAAGCCTTGTTAATCAGAGTTTTTGGGGTTTTGATTTTTTCAGGTAAGCAAAGTGATCACTTTTCTGATTCACCCGCGATTCAATACCGGGATTTTCTCACGGTTGAATTCTTTGATGTGTCTACCCATGATGATTGCGATCATAACGAAGTCGTCGGTGAAAACGATCTGGATTGCCCTATTTTAAAAGCGGATGTAGCTGCATCGCAAATATTCTTGCTACTGAATCCTCAGATCTTCTATGCCCTGAAACCTTAATCGATCATTTTCAATTGATTGCAATAACCGTCTGCAGTTCCGTTAGATACAGTAATGCGGGTTCTAGTAAAATCGAAATCAGCAGTTCTCATTTCCCCCATTGGAATACCTGTATTGTGGAGATTGATATTCAACCATCCACTTTCGTTTGCCAAGCGTTGCAGAGAAGGAATGACTTCCCTAGTAATCTGAGGATTATCACTGATGCCTATGCTAGCAAGGTCGCTTCCAATGAGATTAGCTATGCCTTGATTTGTCAGCCCCGGAGTATGTCCTAAAAAGAGATGATGAATTTGTCGCGTCCGCCCAAGAGCAGCCAGCCCTTGATCGCTGATGGCACTATTATCAATATGCAAAGTACGTAATTGTTTTAATCCTTGCAAGGTCATCAATGCGCTGTCTGTTAAAGCTTCTCCATTAGGAATATACAGGGCTTCTAGATTAGGCATTTGTTTAGCTATTTCTCTTAGAGAGTTTTGGGTAACCGGAAATGTTTTTAGATCCAAGCTCGATTGATCTTTTAAAAGATGCAGATTTTTTGCCAGAAATTCATCTGCTGTATTTGCTCGCATACTGACCAATAGATCTTTTGTTTTATTCAGCTGAAAAATGGCGTTCATTTTTTCTGTTCTACCAGAAAGAGTATCGGAATTAGGATTATTAGGCCAAGCAACACCAGTATTAGCCTTGATTTTTGTAAACTTGCTTTCATCGCCAATTAGTTGTTTCAATTCAGCAATCTTTCTGAATTCACCATCCAAATTTTGTGAATTAGACAAATAAGCAAACAAGTGAGACCGTTCATCTTTATTTGATGGTAAATCAGCATCACTATATCTTAAGCTGCTTGATTTAAGATAGGAAGCACCAAATGGATTACGAGGTGGGCTTCCTACAAAAGTATCCGAAAGCAAACGAGCCGCCGCATTGCTAATTTGCGGATCTATATTTTCTAAGGCCTTTCCTAGCGCTTTTATGGCATCTGCTCCATTAGCAGCCGCTATAGCCTCACCAAGTTTTAGCTTGGCGGCTGAGACAGTTTCGTGCTTTGTACTGCCAAGATCCGCTATCGCCTTGTCGATTTCTAAGTTTGTTAGTTTGGGCTTTGGTTTATTCTGCGCTGCAATCGCATCACCACTTTTGCTCGCCGGCACCGCAGATGATATAGTTTCACCGGTGCGTGTATCCGGCATGCTTTTAGACGGCGCAGAAAGACTGCCTAATGGTTTGATGGGATATTCTCTTGCGCTGGAATCCTCAACAGTGGTTGCCGGAAACCGCTGTTGAGCTAAGGCAGCTTCATCAGGTACGCCTAAAACCTTTGCCGGTACTTTTAAATTAACTGTTTCAGCAGAAAGTTTGCCATCCTTTGGCTCCGCTTTCTGTGCGGGTTGTTCGGTATTAGCCCGAAATAAATCAGGATCTTCGGTCATAGAAACGCCTCTTAATTGACGCAATAACAATAGAATATAGAAGCTTGATGGGAGAAAATTGTGAGATAGTTGTGAGCAATTGGTGAGAATTGTCAAGCGCGCAAACTGAATACATTTTATAAAACCGTAAAGGTAATTTTAGATTTATCACTTACTACCGTAGCTATCGCTTGCAAGATAGGCGAAAACAAAGTATGTAATTCTTCTAGAATTTTTAGAAGACCGTTTTAATTGAATACCTTAAAGTGCTAGGAAATTAAATAGCAACAAATGAATTATCGTCAAATCAATATAGCCACTAAAGTCGGTATTCTAATAATGCTATTGGTCCTAACAATCCTTGGATTTTATGGCTTCACTCAGCTGAACAAACTAAATGAACTTAAAGATTCGCTGAAATATACTAACGATATTGTTCTAATTTTGCGTTCACTGTTCGAAATTTCGCAAGATGCCGAAACCGGACAGCGCGGTTTTTTAATTACTGGCCGCGAAACATACCTTGCTCCCTATAGGCAAGCTTTGTCCAAAGCAACCGAAGCACTTAAGCAACTGCGATATCTGACGGCAAATAGCCCAGAGCAAAATAATGATTTTGCTCTCCTAGAAAATAGCATCAACGATAAATTTACCGAATTAAGTAAAACAATAGAGTTGAGAAGAACAAAGGGTTTTGAAGCAGCTCAGAAAGAGGTTCTTACCGATATCGGTAAGAACCAAATGGACACTATTCGAGCAGCTCTAAACCGAATGCTTGAACGCCAATATCAGGACTTAGTTAATTACAGTGATGAGCAAGAACAACGAACGGAACGTGCTTTTTTATGGCTCTGCGCAATTTGCGCCATAGCAATAATCTTTCAAATTGCAATGGGATTGACAACTTTGAAATTTATCGAAGGCGAAAATCTCGCCCAAATCACTCTAAAAACAAGCGAAGAACAATTGCGCTTAATCTTGTCCACAATAAGCGACTATGCCATTTTCATGCTTGATCCTGAGGGCAAAATAGTAAGTTGGAATGAAGGTGCCCAACGTATCAACGGCTATGCTGAACAGGAAATAATTGGCAAACATTTTTCAATGCTTTTTACCGAACAGAAAAGCAAAAGATAAGCCTGCGAGCGAACTAAAAACTGCCCTTCAGTCAGGTTTCTATGAAGAAGAAGGACAACGCGTCCGAAAAGATGGTAGCAAATTCTGGGCAAACATCATCATCAGACCGATTTATAATCAATATAGTCGGCTGACAGGGTTCGTCAAAGTAACACGCGATATCACAGAGCGCAAACAGGCAGCAGATAAAGACAAAGAACAAGCTGAATTACTCCAACTCACTCGTGACGCAGTGATAGTGCGAGATTTTGATGGCACAATTCGTTATTGGAATCGTGGAGCTGAAAATGTTTATGGATTTAAAGAACAAGAAGCAATAGGTCAAGTATCGCATAGTCTGTTGAGAACCAAATTTTCCCAGCCATTGGCAGAAATTGAAGAAACTATTGGCAGTCAGGGACACTGGGAAGGAGACGTCCTCCAGGAAAAAAGCGATGGTCAACGAATCATTGTCTCAAGTAGGCATGTGCTTAAAACTGATAGGCAAGGCCAACCAAGCGGTGTGCTAGAAATTAACACTGACATAACAGTCCAAAGACAGTCTGAGCAAAGAAAAATGGCCTTAGCTGAAATGAAACGGGTCAATACCGAGCTTGAGCAATTTGCTTCCGTAGCTTCGCATGATTTACAGGAGCCACTGCGAGCGGTGGCTGGCTGTTTACAAATTTTGGGGAAAACATATAAGGGTAAACTAGGAAAGGATGCTGATGAATTAATAGGTCATGCCGTTGACGGAGCCTCTCGCATGCGCACTCTTATTAACAATCTGCTTTCTCTCTCAAGAGTAAGCAGCAGTCCTGTTACCTTAGAACCGGTAGACTTAACCGAGGCATTTGATCAAGTGCTTAGAAATTTGGAAATTGCTATCAAGGAAACTGGCGCAGTAATTACGCATGAGCCATTGCCAATTATTACCGGTCAAAAAACTCAGCTTATCCAGCTTTTTCAAAATTTACTCAGCAATGCCATTAAATTTTCTAGCCATAGGACACCGAATATACACGTTAGCGTCAGTAGAACAAATGACATCAACAGATGGCAAATATGTGTATGTGATAATGGTATCGGCTTTGAGAAAGAGTATAGCGATAAAATCTTTCAACCTTTTAAGCGCCTTCACGGCGGCGGTGAATATCCCGGTACAGGTATAGGTCTAGCAATTTGCAAAACGATTGTGGAAAAACACGGCGGCACCATCTGGGCCGAATCAGAACCTGGCAAAGGTGCAAAGTTCTGTTTCACAATCATCAATACAGGAACGATTAGTGACAAATAGCATATATGATTCCAACCACTATAACTTTTGCAAGAGAGTTTCCGATAATAGTCCCCATCAGCGGCAAAGAAGATTTCAGTAATTTAATGTTTCATTCAACTACTCCAAACAACACTGCTGTCTGTTAGACAGCTATTTCATGCCATTATATAAACACATCATATACTTAAGTGATTGTTGCTATTTCAAAAACTATTAAACACTAATGCCAGCCAGTGCTCAAACTTATAATAGAGATTTAGAAGCACTTACTATTCGGGCCTATTTTACGCGTATAAAGGGTTGGAAGTTTTCCGTGATTTCTCCTTGCATGCCCAGAGTAACACGGTCGTTTTACGGGGTCCTTCGGGTTGCGGCAAAACCACCCTTCTTAAAATTCTCTCTGGCAATATAATTCCGGACAAAGCAACTACTTTACCGTCAGCAACAAACAGCTGCCTGGTTTTACAAGAAGATAGCCTATTCCCATGGCTTTCAGGCACAGAAAATATTTGCGTTATGACCAGATTCAAACCTAGTCAATTCACTAATCATCCCATGTATCAATTAATTGCTCCTTTCATCGATCGCAAAGCTTGTCAAATGTCTTACGGACAAAGACGCTTGGTTGAATTATTTCGCGCCATAATCTTTCGTCCTCGCTATTTATATCTAGATGAACCATTTAATTTTTTAGACGAGAAGCGTATGAATTTGGTAGTACCATTTTTGCAAGGAGAATTTATGAATGGCATAAATCTTATGATGACCAATCATCATCGCGACGACTTGGACTTAATAAAGTCAGCTGATGTATTTCACTTCGATGGCGAATTCCCGGTAAGCCACCTGGAAAAGCTAAGCTAATTTGGAGAAAGATCCTTGTTGAATATACAAGACAACGTGAATATCAATACCACGAAAAGCGATAACAATAGAATCAAAGAAAAAAATACTGCATCATATATAGTGCCTATTGTAGGTATTATACTGATGCCTGTCATTTGGGTAACATTAAAAGAACTTTTCCACGTAAGCGATCGCTACTTGCCTTCACCAATAGATGTTGTAAGAGCGTCAATAGAGATTGATCCTAGTATTTTAGTTCACACTACTTGCACAGCTGTCAGGCTGGTGATCGGTTTTCTCCTCGGCACTCTTACTGGTATTGCCATCGGCATTGCAATATTTAATTCCAAATTATTTGCCCGACTTATTAGTCCCACTCTAGATTCTATGCGGTCTGTACCTGCAATTGCCATAGTTCCTTTCTTCATTCTCTGGTTTGGTTTTTCTGAAACAGGTCGAATATTAATGATAGTAACGGGTATTGCTTTCAATATTGCCGTGGCTACTTACCAGGCTCTCAGTGACATGCCTGAGAAGCACAAAATTTTATTCCGCAGTTATAATATATCTCCTAGCTCTTTAACTTGGGAATATGTAATACCGCGCCTTATGGAAACATTATTACCAACTATTAGGTTTTCCTTATCGATTGCTATGGGTGTAGTTATTGCCTCAGAATTATTAGGTTCGCAAATCGGCCTTGGTTATCTCATACAAACTGCCCGTTCCACATTTTCCATGCATGTAATTTTTCTTGCCACTATCATCCTCGGTATACTTAACGCTCTTATCGATTTTGTAGTTACTAAAGCATGGAACCGCGCCGTTTATTGGAGATAAATAATTGAATATAAAAATCAATAAATTATTTGCCTTTCTTTGGCCAATGCTAATAATTTGTCTTTTTACAAATTGCTCCTCAAATATTTCGCAACCTAATTCTGATAATATGAGTGCTTCAAAATCTCCACCGTTGCGAGTGGCTATAGCACCGTATCAAGACATGTCTATGCTTTTTGCAACGAAGCCTCTTGCCTTAGAAAAAAAATACGGCATCAAATTAGAGTTTCTGACAATGCCATGGGAAGAAATTATCCCAACTGTAGCCAGCGCCGGGCAAACTGTGGACATCGGCTTTGCCAGTCTGTGTGACTATATGTGCAAATCAGAACATTTAAATAGCAAAGGAGACGATCCCCTTCTTTATATTTATCCTGCTTATATATTTCGGGGCGGCGCTTTCATGACGTTCAATCCAAACATGCCCATTATCAACAACCACAACGTCAATGATCCCAATACCATCAAGAAATTTCTCACTTACAAACTTGGTGTACAAAAAAATTCTTGCTGCCATATGCTTTTGTGGCTATTAGCACATAATGCAGGCATTAAGTTGTCTAGTGTACCAATAATAGATAGCACTTTGAATGACGGTATGTTAGCCGCTGAAAATGGCAGTCTTGATGCAGCAGCAGCAGGACTAACACAGAGAACTGAAGCCTTGAAACGTCACGGCAAAGTGGCAGTAGATATGGATACCGTAAAACTAGTAGATATTTCTGGCTTTATGTGCAAAGAAAGTGTTTATAAAAAGCGCAAGAAAGATATTGAATCCTTCATAAGAATCTGGTTCGACTCCGCTAATTATGTGCTAAGCGATATAGATCACCGCAGCAGCCCAGCAATAGCCTACTTAGATGCCCATGCCTCTACACACTATTCAATACGCGAATTTAAAGCAGCCCTCTCTCAAGAGTATTTTCCTAAAAGTATTGCTGAAGTTGAAAAAGAAATTGTATCCCCTAAAGGCACTTATTCAATTGATCGCACAGCAAACCTATGCAGCCAGTACCTCCTGGACATAGGAGCAACAAAAACGGCTCAACCAGCTCCTCACATAATAACTATGGACTGAGAGAGAACTGAGACCAATAACCAGGAAATATTCTTGCTTAAATTTAAAAATACATTTTTTACCATAACCGCTGGATTCTTATTAGTAACTTCACTATGCTCTTGTTCCAATAATTCTCTCGACAAAAGCAAAAACAATACTATTAATTCATACAATAAGAGCGAACCTCTGCGCATGGCTATATCTCCTTATCAAGACACAGCTTTTCTAGTAAATGCCAAAGAGCTAGGTCTAGAGCAAAAGTATAGTGTTAAGTTAGAGCTACTAACATTTCCCTGGGAGGAAACCCTGCCTGCTCTAGCCAGCGCCGGAGAGACTATAGATGTAGGTTATGCAAACATGTCCGAGTATCTCACAAAAAGTGAAAATCTCAACAAGCAAACAAACGATCCCGTTCTTTTCCTTTACCCAACCTGGGTCTTTAAAGGAAGTGCCTTTATAACTTTTAATCCGAGTGTACCAGAAATCAACAAGGAGACTGTTAAAGATCTTGCTTTGGTCAAAAGATTCTTTTCTTTTAAGATTGGCGCACCAAAAAATTCTTCCAATCAAATGCTTTTGTATATGCTTGCGAGAAAGGCAGGCATAAAATTTTCAGATTTATCTGTAATAGATACAACTGTCAATGATGGGCTATTGGCAGCAGAAAATGGCAGTTTAGACATAGCAGCAGCCGGAGGAACACAACGGATCGAAGCCGAGAAACGTCATGGGCGAGTGGTTTTAACTATGGACACTTTTGGCTTAGGCGATATTGATGGATTTGCCTGCAAGGAAAGTGTTTATAAAAAACGCAAAAAAGACATAGATTCGTTGATTCGAATGCAACTTGAGTGCGTTAATTATGTCCTAAGCGATTTGGATCATCATAGTTCAACCACCCTTAATTATCTTAGAAATAATGCTTCCACTAAGCACACTCTGGCAGAATTTAAGCGAGCGCTTTCTTTTCAATATTTTCCGCGCAGTATAGAAGAGATAGAAAGAGAAATAATTTCTCCGAAAGGTAAGTACTCTATAGATAAACAAACCGCCATAGTCAATCAATATTTGATAGACATTGGCATAATAAAAACACCAAGACGAACGCTCAGACTAATCAATCTAAAATATTGAAAAATAATTATGGTTCATATAAGTGAGGCAAACAATTGAATATTCGCAAACTGCTATTACTCCTTACCAATTGCATCTTGTTGTTTTCATTAACAGCTTGTTCAAATAACGGCATTCAAAAAATATCTAAAGAACCAGATTCAGGCAACCCAATACCATTAAAAATGGCTATTTCACCATATCAGGATCTCGCCTTGATAGTAAACGAGAAACAAACTGAGCTTGAAAAAAAATATGGCATAAAACTTGACTTTATAACCGTACCCGGAGAAGAGCTCATTTCCTCTTTGGCTAGTGCCGGACAAACTGTGGACGTTAGCTATGCTTTATTGACTGAGTATTTAATCAAATCAGAAAATCTGAATCATCAGGGCGATGATCCAATTCTTTTTCTTTACCCTATATTCGTCTTCAGGGGTGGGGGCTTTATTAGCTTTAACCCAGATGTGCCTGAGATAAATTCTCAAACCATTCATGATAAAGCCTTAGTGAGAAAATTTCTTAGTTTTAAAATTGGTACTCCCAAAAGTACTTGGAGCGAAATGATGTTATTTGTTCTGGCAAAAAAGGTAGGGCTAAAACTATCTGATTTGCATTATTCAGACATTCCTCTTAGCGACGGTTTGCTAGCTGCAGAAAATGGCAGTTTAGATATGTCGGCAGCTGGATTACCACAAAGAAACGAATGTCTAAAACGTCATGGGCGATTGGTCTTAAGTACCAATACTTTGGGCATGGGCGACATTATCGGACTAGCCTGTAAAGAAAGTGTCTACAAAAAAAGGAAAAAAGATATAGAATCGATGATTAAGCTCTGGTTTGACTGCGCCAATTATTCACTAGCCGATATAGATCATCACTGTACTGCCGAACTTGCCTATCTAAAAGCGACTTCCTCAACTCAGTACACAACTGAGGAATTTAAGAAAGCTCTTTCTCTAGAATACATTCCAAAAACCATCACAGAAGCGAAGAAAGAACTGGTATCAGATAATGGCAAATATTCAATTACAAAAGCTACAAACGCGCTCAACCAATATCTTTTAAGTATCGGTGCCATTCAAACTGCAAGGCCAGTACCAAAACTTATATCTATCGATCAATGAATTTACATAATGGATGAAATAAAAATTCGAGCTGCAACACAAGAAGACGGAGAACAGATAGCTCAGTTATGGATGACTGTTTGGCAGACTAACTTAAAAGGTTATATGCCCAGTGGCTTTTTGAATCAATTCAGTCATGAACAGCAAAAAGAGAAATATTCACAACGAGCCGTAGATTCAGAGTGGATCCTTTTGGTTGCTGACATTGAAAATGCCATAGTCGGCATGGTCGGAGCAAAAAATAGTTCTTTAGAAACTCCACCCTATCAAAAAGAAATCAAAGCAATGTATGTAACCCCCTCTTATCAGCGAAAGGGAATTGGCACTTTACTTTTAGACAGTATTTTTGCTGAACTAAAGCTTCAAGGCGTTAAGAGCACCGTGCTTTGGTGTATAAAATCCAATACAATGGCAATGTCATTTTATGAAAATCGCGGCGGAAAAAAGATAGAAAACATAGTCCCCCCAGTAGAATACTCATCGGTGCCGCACATACTGTATGGCTGGCAGTTTTGACCAATAGCTTAGAAATCGGGTAAAATGCCGAGACTTAACAATCTGAGGAGCTCGCAAAAATGCTAATTTACGAAGTAAACCTAGAGGTAGCCGAAGACATCAATTATAAAGTAGCTGGCTGGTTGGCGGGGCACATTGATAAGATGCTTACTTTCAAAGGATTCAAAGTTGCTTATTGGTTTTTTCGCAAACCGGAAGATGAGAATAGTAAAACAACTAATAAAATTCTCTGGACAATTCAATATATTGTTGAAGATCGCCCTAGCTTGGATGAATACTTACAACAGCACGCCGAACAGATCCGAAAAGAAGCAAACGAACAATTTGGAGACAAAATGCGCGCCGAACGTCGTGTGCTCTATCTTCTAAACATTGTAGGCTCGCCCGAAGCATTAGACGCAGTTTCATCAGGTAAATAAAATAAAAAAGCAGGATAGTTTTAGATGTATACTCAAACTCAAATTCTTAATACAGTCATACCGCTAACAATTAGCGTAATGGCACTTCTTCCCTTCGTATTTTTTCCAAGCTTACGCCAGAAGGACGAGGATATTAAGCAACCCGCTTATAGTTCAGTTTTTTGCTATTTAATATGTCTGGGATTTGCAATCATAACCTTGATAATAATTGAGGCAGCTCTAGTAATGGGATTTGCTAGTGCCACTCGATCACTATTCATCTCCACCATATTATTAGTAGGCTGCTTAGATAGAGCCATTGATTTGGTTCCGCAAATGGCTTTTATAAAAGCGGATTTGTTAAGGCGATTGGCTTATTTCGTCAATATATTATGCAGTATTCCTCTAATATGGCAAATCTTGATGTATACCATCCCTAAAGCAATTGCCAATAATTTCGAGCTTATGGGATCGGTACAGATCCTATTAATGCTAATCATGCTTGCCTGCGGCGTAGTAAACCATCCCTTCAAAAAACCAGCGCTCAAACAAGATAAGTAATAGAATCTCGCAATCCATGCCTATCAATTTAAGTCCTCACGTACAACGGCAGGTCTCAAAGTTTGAAGACTTGTGGAACGAAACGCTCCAGTCCTGGCCCCCACCGGGATTTGCTGTCGATAAACATACTAGAAAGACTTGGGGGCTGATAGCCCTGCCTGAAAACAAAGTATGGCATAATGTCTGCGACATAATAGAAGTTATATAGCCAAAACTTGGCCCTGGCATACATCATACGCATTGTCGCAATTACACATAACAATTGCTGGTTTGGGAAATCCTAGCAGCTGGAAAACGAACGAAGAAATACTACATGCAATCCTGCGTCAGATAACAGCACAGCAGGAACCTATAGAACTTGATTTTTGTGGACTCAGTATTTTAAGAAACACCATAATTGTCAAAATAATTGATAGAAATAATAGCTTCAAGACATTAGTAGAAAAGGTAATTCAATCAGTCAGTGAAGCAGGTTTATCCAGAAATTTAAAAATCGGCCTTCATAATGAATTGTGGTGGACATCAATAGTGCGGCTATATAAACCCATTCCAGACGAGATCCTGACATTTGTAGATTCATTTAAAGATATTTTTTTGGGATCCACAATTCTCAGTTCAATACATTTAATTGAGAATAATAAAACTCATGATCCCTTAGCAGTTAAGATTATTGAATCGTATGATTTTCTGAAAACACTTGATAAACGCTAATAGCTTATTATTTCGCATGCCAAAGACAATTTAGCGAGAGTCTTATGCCCAGTAATTGTATCCCAAAAAACTGAAAATAATTCTCTATACGACAATGTCTGCCAATGGCAACATCGCAACTATTAATGAACAAACACCATGGTCAGAAGGCATGCAACTAATATGAAGCAATAAATGTCTTAATTATAAAGACGCTGTTTTTCGTACTTTAAACAAATTTCGCACCAGGCTGGAGGCCAGATACCTGGCTTATTCAAAGTAACCAGCAGTGTACTAAAATCTGCATGTCTACAGCGTACTTGAGGAGAATAGGAAGTATACAAAATAAATTTGTTATCCTTTTTCTTTTCAGTCACACACTGAAGAGCTCCCTCTAAACAGTCAGCACAAAGCCCGAGTCCTGTGCCATCGCGACTGCATATCTCATGTTCTCCGCAATAACAAAGAAAAAGTCTGCGCTGACCTTTAAGATTGCGGGCATAAGGAATTACACTGGGAAATTTCAGAGAGTCTTCTAGAAGCCGCCTTAGATCTACACCAACTTGTTTACTGGCATCCAATAAAATATCATCCACATCCAGACCACGCTTATTTATGCGGTGATTTAAGTCAGTGATTTTGTAAACCACTGCTGTCAAAGCAGTCACTTCGTTTTGAGATAAATTATGGCCATAACCGTTGCCGTTGCCGTTACTATAAACAGGCCTGCCAGTATAGACTCAAATGCGACAATATCTTTTAAAAGCAATATTAAGTCATGGAAGAGTTCTTCGTTACTTACATGATCTATTGGGCGTTTTGGTATCTTAGCAAATCTCATACAATACCCGAAAAAATAAAATACCCAGATGGGTAGAGGGGTTCATACAAAGGTTCTTTATTATACGTAAATCGCAAAAAAATGCACTTAAAACTGGTGTTATGTTTTCAAGTGTAAAAGATAATGTTTTTCATATATCAATTTTACTTACCCTTTAAGTTTAAAAATGACCTTTTTACTTTAACGCCACACATCTGGATCGTCTCGAAATAAAAAGGTTTCAATAGCGAACATGATAAGAACGACACCCACAATTGCAAGCACTATTGCCGCTAACCAGTACGATATTGGCTCCGCTGCTGTCTCAGACTGTTTCCAGATATACCAAGCGAAAGCTAATAAAATCAAGCCCGAAATTGCAATAGCACAGTAAAAGATAGTGAGAATGTCGCGATTACTAAAGTTCAACTGAGCCACGCTCCTATCGCTTATCTATCCGGATCTCTCACGCAAAGCCTCTCTAGCATGAACACGATCGTCAAAATCTATAGTAACCGGCCCAAGAATTTGATAAGTTTCATGGCCTTTACCCGCAATAACAATAACATCATCTGCACCAGCCTTTAAAACCGCAGATTTAATTGCTTTATTGCGATCAGCCTCAACAGTCACTTCAGAAAGCCTTCCTACCCCAGTTAATATGTCAGCTATTATTTTTTGGGGATCTTCCGAACGCGGGTTGTCAGAAGTGATTATTACCCTATCCGCCAGGCGAAGGGCTATTTCGCCCATTTTGGGTCTCTTTGAAGCATCTCTGTCGCCACCACAGCCAAATACTGCCACTAATTTGCCACCCGGTTTAATTAGAGCTCGAGCAGCTTTTAAAATATTTTCTAAACCATCAGGAGTGTGCGCATAATCAACTATGCAAAGTGGCTGATGCTTGCTGAAACCATTATTGGTCCTCACTATTTCAAAGCGACCCGGTACTCCAGCAAATTCTTCCAAGCTCGTCACAATATCGTTTAATTTCAGCCCTTCGGCATAACAAATCAAAATCGCCGCCATAGCGTTGTATGTATTAAAAGGCCCGGTTATTTTGAGCTTGGCAGAAAATTCACCTTCGGGACCAGCAAAGCGCAAATTCGCATGGTCAAAACCATATTCGGTTGATAATAGATTAAGTGAAGCACCGGATTTAGTATTACAGCTATATGTATATTTCTTTGCCTCTGAAGTAACGACAGAAAGGAAACTAGAGGCAAGCGGGTCGTCAGAATTTGCAATGGCAGATTTGTTCTTCTGCGAACTCTCAGCTAATTGCTCAAAAAGTACACGTTTTGAACGCCAATAGTGCTCCATAGACTTATGAAAATCTAGATGATCTTGGGTAACATTCGTCAAACAAACGCTAGCAAAATCGGTACCTGCTACATGCTCTAATGCCAAAGCATGACTGGATACTTCCATAATCACCCGACTCACTCCACTCTCTAGCATTCGCGCCAGCATGCTTTGAAAATCCGGTGCTTGCGGTGTTGTTTGTCCAAATTTTTCATTATGCGTTTGCCCATCCGGCATTGGCCAGCGAGCACCAAGAGTGCCTATCAAACCAGCAGGTTTGCCCAATGTATTAAATACGTGCTCCACTAAGTGTGTAGTGGTAGTTTTTCCATTAGTACCTGTCACACCTAGCACACGCAATTGTCTGCTAGGATAACCAAAAATAAAATTGGACGCTGCTGCAAGACTCTTGCGAACATCAGATACAGAAATCACCGGTACAGGTAGTTCTAGATCCAGACGTTCAGAAAAAACGCATACAGCACCCTTCTTCACAGCATCTGCGGCAAAATTATTACCATCCAGCTTTTCGCCCACGACACAAAAGAAAGCATCTCCTGCTTTTACTTTGCCAGTATGACAAGTTACACCACTTAGGTATATTTGCCCTGCTTGCGCTATTTGATCTTTTGCATCTCCAGATAAACCAGGATGTAGCAAAATTTGTGGCAATAGTGCGGACAGCTGCTTAGGCAAGGAGAATTAGCTCCTTTAAGCAGAGGGGTATACGCTAACTGATTTTCTACCACGCGTAGACTCAAACTTTACTATCCCAGTCGCAACTGCATATAAAGAGTCATCGCTACCGCGCAAAACTCCCACTCCTGGGTGAATCTTGGTGCCACGTTGTCTAACTATGATATTGCCTGGTATCACTTCTTCACCAGCATAGACTTTGACGCCCAAACGCTTAGGTTGGCTATCTCTGCCATTTCTTGTCGAACCCGCGCCTTTTTTATGTGCCATAACAAATCACCTAATTTTCAACTTTTATCAAAATAATAATAACTACAAATTATAGAAATTAACCACTAAGCTTTTTAGCCATTTTTTTGTGCTCTTTATTGTCTTTTGCAAGCACCTTATCGCCCACAGAAATAGAATCAATTAAAACACGTGTATAACCCTGTCTATGACCTTGTTTCTTGCGCGTACCTTTTTTTGGTTTTTGATGATAAACAATAATTTTGCTATCTTTGCCGTGCTGTAAGACTTTCCCGACAACTCGAGCATTGTCAATTACTGGCTTGCCATAAACCGAATTGGCACCGTCAACAATCATTAGGATTTTGTCAAAAACGACTTCATCACCTGGCTTATTCGCTTGTAAATCCAAATCAATGAATTTACCTGCTTCTACTTGGTACTGACGCCCGGAGGTTTCCACTATGGCGAACATTTTTTTCTCCAAATCTTGATATAATCTAAAGCTTATAATACCGAATTTAGAACGCGCGCTAAATTAGCGGCTTAAAACGGCAGCTTTTAACTCTAGCAATAGACAGACAAGCGGGTCAAGATTTATTAATAGTTTGATTAAGACTGATAAGCCAAAGACAAGTGTAATTTTATGAGCGAAAACATCAATGAAGCCGAATTAGGCAGGAGCAAGAAAAGTGCTACTCCGTCTGAGCACCTAGAGCATTTGCTCAATATAGGTTGGGTAAGTTCTTCATTGCTGATACGTAAATATGTGGCCAAATTTGGCTTACAAAACGAATTAGCACAATGGCAAAAGAATAATGAAGTTTTTGCCCCCTTAACAAATAATTCAAGGAAGGTTACCAAGCGTTAAGACAATCACTTTAACCAAGATTTGGTTGACAGTGACTCTGCCTTGCCAATTGTAAGTATGCTCAATTGTACAATTTCTATTAAGCCGTTAGCCAAACATAGCGCGGCCGCTTTAAAATGGTCCCTTGTGTCGTCGCAAAAGTTTTGGAGAAAAGTTTGACTATGTTGCAAGTTAGTAAAAAAGCACCAGATTTCGATATGCCCTCAACCAAGGACATGAAGACTCTTAGTCAAAATGTTCGTTTGTCCGATTACAAGGGCAAATATTTGATTTTGTTCTTCTATCCACTAGATTTCACCTTCGTTTGCCCAACTGAGTTAAAGGCATTTAACGAAAGATATGACGAGATCAAGAAGGCAGGGGCCGAAGTACTCGCCATATCCACCGATAGCGTTTACAGTCATCGTGCCTGGATAAACACACCCGAGGATAAGGGGGGACTAGGAACAATTAAATATATACTTGCTTCGGATATAACCAAAGATGTGAGTCGCGATTACGGCGTGCTCATGGAAGACAAAGGGATCGCACTGCGTGGCTTATTCATCATTGATGAAAAAGGCGATCTCCAGTATCAAGTAGTACATGCTCTGAATGTTGGCCGCAGTGTGGATGAAACCCTTCGCGTCCTGGAAGCTCTTAAGACCGGCGGTCTTTGCGCTGCTGACTGGAAGCCGGGACAAAAACCACTTGCCGTTTAAGAACCACTGCTTATTCACTTGCGGAGATAAACAATAATGAAGGCAACGAGGTATTTATAGCTTCGTTGCCTTTATATTTACAACAACAATTCGCCACAAGAGTTACAATGATCTTGTAACTTTAAGGAGCATGATTATGCCTTTACGCATGGATAGCAAATTACCTTCTCTGGAAGGTGGCACAAATTGGTTCAATTCGCCACCATTAACCAATGAAGATTTTGCTGGTCATCCTGCTTTAATCCATTTTTGGGCTATAAGCTGTCAAAGCTGTAAGGAATCCTTACCAGATGTCAATCGCTGGCTAGACACTTATGCACCGCAAGGATTGAAAATACTTTCTGTCCACATGCCTCGCCAAGAAAGTGATACCAATATTGAGGCTGTTACTGAAATAATCAAGGAATATGGCATGAAACAACCCTGTGTTGTGGACAATTGGCACAGCATCACTGATGGTTTTGAAAATAAATACGTCCCCGCTTTTTATTTGTTTGATGCTGAAGGAAAACTACGCCATTTTCAAGCAGGCGAAAAAGCCGCAAAAATGGTAGAACCTGTTATTCAGAGAGTATTAGGTCAAAAAGAGACAGCTTCTGCTTAGCCCGGTATTTAACTCCAGTATTTACTTAGGATCCACGGTAACATGTCAGAAGCAGTCCAAATAAAAAAATCTCATCGTCTCTTCGAACGAGCAAAACATGTAATCCCAGGTGGGGTCAATTCTCCTGTCAGATCTTTTCTTGCTGTTGGTCACACCCCTGTATTTATAAAAAGTGCTGATGGTGCCTATCTTACGGATGTTGACGGTGAATCTTACATAGATTACGTTGGCTCGTGGGGGCCTATGGTCCTCGGACATAAACATCCCTATGTGATGGAAGCTATTGAATATGCTATGGCCAACGGCACCAGTTTTGGTGCACCCTGTCCGGCTGAAGTCGAAATTGCCGAACTAATATGTAAAACAATGGCGAGCATAGAAATGATACGCATGGTAAATTCTGGTACTGAGGCAACCATGTCTGCTATCCGATTAGCCAGAGCTTATACTGACAAATCAACTATTATCAAGTTTGATGGTTGCTACCATGGACATGGCGATAGCTTTTTGATCAATGCTGGATCAGGTCTAGCAACTTTAGGTATCGCCAGTTCAGCTGGTGTCCCTGAAGCGCTCGCTAAATTGACCATATCTTTACCTTACAACAATCTTGAAAGCGTCCTGGCGGCCTTTAAAGAACATAAAGATATAGCAGCAGTGATTCTTGAACCAATCGTGGGCAACGCAGGCCTAATTCTACCCAAACCAGGCTTTCTTGAAGGCTTAAGAGAGCTTTGCACCAAGCATGGTGCTGTATTAATATTCGACGAAGTAATGACTGGTTTTCGCGTGTCTAAAGGTGGCGCGCAAGAACTGTATAAAATCAAACCAGATTTAACCTGTCTGGGAAAAATAATTGGTGGCGGACTGCCCGTAGGAGCTTATGGTGGCAAAAAAGAAATTATGGAAATGGTTGCTCCTCTGGGAAAAGTTTATCAAGCCGGCACATTATCTGGTAATCCCTTAGCAATGGCGGCAGGATTGGCACAATTAAAGTTGTTGCAATCACCTTTAACTTATAAAATGTTAGAAAGCAATACTAATCGTCTTGCCGACGGATTGAAAACAATCAAGTCAAAGAAAGTTCCTCTTCAGGTAGTACATACCAACGGCATGATTACGGTATTTTTTACAAAAGAACCGGTGACAGACTTACAAAGCGCCAAAGCAGCAGATACAGAAGTGTTTGCCAAAGTTTGGCGTCATCTTTTGAAAGAGGGTATTTATTGGCCACCCTCTCAATTTGAAGCAGCTTTCATCTCAACTGTACACAGCAAACACGATATAGACAAAACCATTCAAGCCTTTGAGACAGCTATAACAAATTTATCCTCATAATCATCTATGGTACAAAAGATACCGTAAGAGCATGCACTGACTGAGCACCTCCTGCAAAAGTAGCCTGAGCACAATTGACCAGAGTTGCTCCTGAGGTGCAGACATCATCAATTAGAATAACCGTTTTATCTTTAAATACATTGCTTGCCACCGCTCTGAAAACCCCGGCGACGTTACTTGCTCGCTCTAATTTAGTCAATGTTTGTTGCGACTTAGTGTTCTTGATTCGGCTAATTACTTTTCTTTCTATTTTTATAGATAATAGTCTACTAAGATGTTCTGCGATTGCTTCAGCTTGATTGAAACCACGTTCATGCAAGCGTTTTTTATGCAGGGGCACAGAAACAAGGCACAAAGAATCTGTATTATCGAATTCTGTAATTTCTTCTCTGAGCAATTGCCATGCCTTATGCATCAAACAAGCTAAATCTTTTGCCAAAAGGACATCTTCACTATATTTAAGCCTATAAATAAGACTTTGTATCGGTTCCATAAATACAGCAGCACTGCCCACAAAAAATTCAGCGAATTCGTCTATACCCTCCCTGTATCTAATCACTTGATGTCTTTTTAAAACTGCCTGAAAGCTAGACAAATCAGGTAAACAAAACTGACAAATTACATCAGAAATAATTTCCTTATGACCAATGAAATATCTCGCCGGCGGGCGATAAGAATCGAAATCCATTCTGTCAATTAAAGGATGAATCATTCGTTTGCAAAGACGGCACTTTTCTTGCAAAAGCAAATATTTCCATTCGTCAAATAGCCGTTGGGACTTTCGCTCTAGATCCATAAGCATATTGCTTATCATTTCCACCTAATTTCCTTAATCTCAATGATACATAAGACGTATTTCAGCGAAAAAAGTTCAAATTAAATCTAATAGGCCGATAAACGCAGCTTTGGACAGCGCTCCTTGCTAAATGGCACTTGTACGAGATTTTATGACATGGGATAATGCCAATCTTGCCTTACTCGTGAAATGGAGCAGAATTGATGACTGTCAATACCATTAACAAAAATAGAGACCTAATTCGCCAGTCTGAAAAATCTCTTGCCGCAGCTTTCGAAAATATAGATGAAATATCTTTGTCTAATCAAAGACGCGTTTTACAAGCTTTCAAAAATAACCGCTTGAGCGAAATACATTTTGCCGAAAGAACTGGCTATGGTCTGGGCGACTTTGGTCGAGAGGTTATCGACAATATTTATGCTGAAGTAATGCAAGCTGATGCAGCTGCTGTAAGATTACAATTTGTCTCGGGCACCCATGCTATTGCTTGTGCTCTATTTGGCAACCTAAGACACGGTGAGAGGATGGTATCGCTGACGGGGCGCCCCTATGACACCCTCCAACCTGTAATCGGTCTGAAGAACCCCAAAAGCTCAAAGCCAGAGGAAGCACATCCACAGTCTCTCATTGGCTCCGGCATTATTTACCAAGAACTACCCTTCAATGAAGCAATTGGACTCATAACCAATGAAAATATCGATGGTAATCCGCCTTCCAATAACATTGCCCTAAAAAAAATAGCAGCATTATTAGAAAAGCCAACCAAGCTGGTTCATATACAGAAAGCGCCCGGCTATGACTCCGAGCGTAGGGCCCTCACCAATGAAGAAATAAGCAAGCTCTGTCAAATTGTGCGTCGTTATAGATCTGATGTCATAATTATGGTCGACAATTGCTATGGTGAATTTGTAGAGCTAAACGAGCCCACTGCTTGTGGAGCAGACTTGATTGCTGGCTCTTTAATTAAAAATCCGGGTGGTGGGCTAGCTATCACAGGCGGCTATATCGCTGGTAAAAAAGATTTGGTTGAACAAGCTTTAATCAGAGTAACCGCGCCAGGTTTGAAGGGACAATTGGGTCTGCTCTATAACCAAAATCGTCTCGTATTGCAGGGATTATTTATGGCCCCTGCTATCGTAGCTAATGCTGTTAAAGGAGCCATGCTGTCCGCGCTAATATTAGAAGAAGCTGGATTTATAGTAAGTCCCAAGCCATTTACTACGCGCTCAGATATAGTCCAAACAATCCAATTCGGTAGCGCCGAAAAACTTATACGTTTCTGCCAGGCAGTGCAGGCTTCTTCTCCTGTTGATTCTTATGTTATTCCTGAACCAGGTGACATGCCTGGATATGCGGACCAAGTAATTATGTGCGCCGGCACCTTTCATCAGGGAGCTACTCTTGAATTGTCTGCAGATGGCCCCATCCGTCCTCCTTTTGTGGCATATCAACAAGGTGGGCTGACTTATCAACATATAAAGTGTATGCTTGAGAATGTTCTTGAATACCTTAACTAAGAAATAGATAACGGCTTAGAGTAAAAAATAGGCTAAACATTTGTTCATTGCCTTTTCCAAGCTGACAGCATTCTTCTAAAATTACTTTATATTTACGAGGAAGTTATTTTGTTCGCATCGACACCCTTGAAACAGACCAAACAGAAAGAGAACTCAGGTACTAGGGGCAAGCTTAAAATATTTTCCGGCACAGCCAATCCTAAACTGGCTCAAGAAGTGGCCGATTATCTTGAGTTGCGCCTAGGCGCAATCAAAATCTCTCCTTTTTCGGACGGTGAGATTTACGTACAAATCCAGGAGAGTGTGCGAGGTGAGGATTGCTTTCTTATCCAACCAACTTGTACACCTGTAAATGAAAATCTCATGGAATTGCTCATTTTATTGGATGCTTTGAAGCGCGCTTCAGCTGGCAGAATAAATGTGGTAATGCCTTATTATGGTTATGGCAGGCAAGACCGTAAAGCAGCAGGACGCGAAGCTATTACAGCTAAGCTTATAGCAGATTTGTTGACCACAGCTGGAGCCCAACGGGTATTAATTTTAGACTTGCATGCTCCCCAAATCATGGGCTTTTTCAATATTTTGGTAGATCACGTTTATGCTAGCCCGGTTTTACTTGAACACATCCGCTCATATAAACTAGACGATATCGTTATGGTTAGTCCAGATGTAGGTGGCGTGTCACGGGCACGGGCCTTTGCTAAGCGACTTAATGATTCGCCCATTGCCATAATCGATAAACGCCGCAGCCAACCTAATGTAGCTGAGGCCATGAATATAGTTGGTGAGGTTAAAGACAAAATAGCCATTATGGTTGACGATTTGGTCGACACCGCTGGTACACTAGTGCAAGGTGCTGAGCTTCTCAAAAAAGAAGGCGCCAAAGAAATATATGCTTGTGCCACTCATGCAGTTTTATCCGGACCAGCCAATGCCCGCATTGATGCTTCACCAATTAAACAATTGATAGTCACCAATTCAATTCCTCACGATCCTAATAAGATTTCCAAAAAAATTGTGCAATTAAGCGTAGCTAAATTGCTTGGCGAATCAATCGCTCGTATTCATGATGATTCATCAATCAGTGAATTACTAACCAAATACGAGTCTGTTTAATCTGTACGAGTTAGAATTTACGGAAGAATATCTATGCTTATCTCAACTTTTCCAGTTGGACCTTTACAGTGTAACTGTTCGATCATTGCTTGCCCTGAAACAAAAGAAGCAATCATAATTGACCCTGGTGGCGATGCTGAAAAAATAATGGATTTTGTCAAAGAGCAAGGTCTAACAGTCAAATATCTATTGCACACACATGCTCATTTTGATCATATTCTTGCGTCTAGAAATATTAAAGAATCCACCGGAGCAAAGCTATGCTTACACAAAAAAGACAAATTTCTCTACGACAATCTGCAAGGACAAGGAATGCTTTTTGGCTTTAAAGCTGAAAAACCATCAGAGATAGATCATTATTTAAATGATAACGAAGAGATTGAAATAGGCAAAGTAAAAACTACTGTCTTACATACGCCTGGGCATACACCAGGTAGTTTATGCTTTGCCTTGGCAGACAAAGAATCTACATTATTTGCTGGCGATACTCTCTTCAACGGCTCAATTGGCCGCACAGATTTATGGGGTGGATCTTTTGATGACATCATCAAATCTATTAAGAATCGCCTTCTTATTTTAGATGACAGCACCCAAGTAATCACCGGACATGGCGAAAGCACAAATATTTGGCAAGAAAAGAAATACAATCCATTCTTAAATGGATAACACACAATTGCAATTGCATCTCACCAGTCTGTATTTAGTTATTTGGGTCAGAATTACCGCTAGCAGGTCCAAGCGGAGGGCCGACAGGAGGTAATCCATCACCACCGCTAGCACCGCCACCAGGGACACCACCACTTGGTCTTAGTCCACCGGGAGCCGGTCCACCGAAGGCACCGCCCTCTCTCGCTCCGTCAAGAGGCGGTCCACTAAAGCCACCGCCTTCTCCTTGCTCTCTCTGCTGTCTACGCCTTTGCATGAATTCATGCATTTGGGCTCGCTCGGCATCGTCCAATTTTCCATCATGATTGGTATCAAATTTTTCCAACATCTTTTGTCTAAACTGCTGCCGCTGCGGGTTATCAAAACCACCTTCTCCACCACGTTGGCCAAAACCCTGCCCTTGCGTTGCACTGCCAGAACCAGCTCCACCCGCTTCGCTATTTTGCTGCTGCATCCTGTGTTTACGCATCGCTTCTCTCATTTGAGCGCGTTCATTGTCATCTAATGTGCCATCGTGATTGGTATCAAACATTTGCAACATCTTTTCTCTATGAGCTGCTCGCTGGGCATCATCACCATCCGAACCAGCTGGTCCGCCCTGATTATTGTGGGTACCTAATCCAGATGGAGGTAAATTAGCATCATCTTGCTGCGCTTGCACAGTGACACCAGGTATAAAAGAAAAAGTTAGTGCGGTAAAAACCAATAGACTTTTTTTCATATATAAATATCCTTTAGATTCTCAATCCACCTGAACAATACATTAGCCCGTTTTTAAATCAAATCACATTAACCTATGAATTCTTGGCATTAGCGACAGCTTAGAATCTGCTATTATTCACGTCTTTTTAGTTTATTAGATGCAATCACATTTTTTATTTCTGGCGAAATGACTATGGTCGCATTCTGCCTGGCATTAGCTAACCAATCTTCTACTACTTTCTGGGCTTTGTCTTGCGCCAAAAGTTGCTTTAAATTGTCCTTGATTTCGTTCAAACTGTAAAAGCCCTTACTTTGTTTAGCAGTAACTTTGAATATGTGGAAACCATACGGGCTAACAATGGCTTCAGTGGTGATACCGCCCACCGGTATCTTAGCGACCTTATCAGCAAAAACTTTCTCTAGTTTGCTTTCTTCCTGAAAACCAACATCACCACCATTCTTCTGCCCTGTTTTAGCTAAGTCTTCCGAGTACTGATTGGCCAGGACTGCAAAATCTTCTCCTTTGTGTGCACGCTCTAATAGACTCTTTGCCAATTGCTCTTTTTCTTTTCCAATTCTGCGATCTGCCGATTCAGCTCAGAATCAGATAATTTAGGATTTTCCTTTTTCAACTTAAGTTTTGCAGAGAGGGGAGTTTCCGAGATATCGTTTGTGCGAGCAATAAAAATTTGGCTTAACCGAATACGCTCCCCATGACGAAACTTCCCACGGTTCGTTTCATAATAGTTTGAGATTTCTGTATCAGTAATGGGAGATTCCTTTTTAATTTTATCAATTTGCCTCAGGCAAAGTTCGTTGGTGATAATCTCATTGCGCAAATCGTCGGCAGAGATTCCACTCACTTGCAATAGGCGCTTGTACTGCTGTGATTTAGAGATTTCAGTATATTTATTCAAAGCTTCTTTACTGTACCCATGATCCTTGGCAGCTTGGGATAGTAGCTTTCTGCTGATCAATTCCCTTAATAAACCATCCTCAATAAGTTTACCTGCCATTTTAAATGCTAGTCCAACATCGAATACTTGATCACGGAATTGACTCTTAGTCATCTTATTTTCTGCCAGCATTTTATTGAAGCCTTTGGATCCACCGGCTTGCATCTTATTTGCAGAAATAGCAAGGTGCTTTCTCTCTTCAAGAGAAAGGGCAACCCCCTGCTCTTGAGCCATTTGAATAAGCTTTTTGGATAGCTCTGGATTAACAGCCAAAGAAGCTTGCACTTGCTCCTGTTCAGTCTTGAACTGACGTCTATAATCGCCCATTGTTATGGGATCTCCATTGACGGTACATATCACCATAGAGTCAGCTAAAGCATCCAGTCTAGCAGCCTGCAATGTCCTTGCTAAACTGGCAAGATCTTTTTCTATCACTGAACTTTCAACTGGATGAGCTGCTTTGCTGGACGCGGCAGTATCGACTTTGTTTTCAGAGCCCTTAAGTTCAGGCTTCTCGACTAAGTTGGCTTTTTTTGTTAAAGAGCCCTTAGCCTCATCCTTGGTCTGTAAATCGCCAATTTCGATGCTAGGCGAACTGTTCTTTTCGTGCTCTATTAAAGACATTTTTGACGGGGTGCAACTAATTAAACAGCTTGCACTCATAGCAGTGCTGAAAATGAATATGAAATATTTACTTTTCACCTTACAACCCCGACTAACTAGCCTTCACCACATAATTTGCCAACATAGCATTAATTAACTCTGTGAGCAAATCCAGTTGTTCGATTTTTGTCATCCCTGCTGTTTTCAACAATACATAAGGCATAGCACCATGACCACCGGCTTGTCCTGGTTTATATGTGGTTTTGCTGCCAAGATGTTTAGGCAAACGCGCTTGTATAGGCAACCACTGTTGTAAACGAAAATCTACAGCTAGTCTTATGCCTTGCATATCGGACTTAATTCCAGTAATTTGCGCCCGACTGGCTAATAATCGTAGCTTTACAATTCCCGCCAACTGCTGGGCCTCTGAAGGAAGATTGCCGAAACGATCTTTCCATTCATCAAGCAAAACATTCAATTGTTTTTCTGTTTTGACATCAGCTAAACGTTTATACTCGATCAATCTTTGCTCATTATCAGCGACATAAGTCTCAGGAATATAAGCAGTAATATTCAAATCGATCTGTGTATCAGCCTCTATCGCTTTTATTTCGCCTTTAAGCTCAGCCACTGACTCTTCGAGCAATTTACAATAAAGATCGAAACCTACTGCAATCATATGGCCGTGTTGCTCAGCACCTAAAATATTGCCTACACCTCGAATTTCCATGTCACGCAAAGCTATTTGATAACCCGAGCCCAAAGAAGTAAACTCACGAATTGCTTTCAATCTATTCTGCGCAGTTTCACTTAAGGCTTTGTCAGGCTTAAATAGGCAATACGCATATGCCTGCACTTCGCTGCGGCCGACTCGTCCACGCAATTGATAGAGTTGGGCTAACCCTAGCTTGTCAGCTTCCGTAATAACGATTGTATTGACATTTGGAATATCCAGTCCAGATTCAATGATAGTTGTGCAAACAAGAATGTCATACTGATGAGAAGCAAAATCTAGCATCACATTCTCTAAATCACGTTCTTGCATTTGTCCATGACCAATAGCAATGCGCGCCTCTGGGACTAATTGACGAACTTCTTGTGCAACCTGTTCGATAGACTCAACTCGATTATGCACTACGTATACTTGTCCCCCTCTTTCCATTTCATGCAAAATAGCTGTTCTCACCAAGGGTAATTTATACTCGCCCACAAAAGTTTTAATAGGTGCTCTATTCGTAGGTGGAGTGTTAATGAGCGACATATCCCGCGCGCCGGTCAAAGCCATGTGCAACGTTCTGGGTATAGGAGTGGCGGACATTGTCAAAACATCGACCATTACTCTCAATTGTTTGAGCTTTTCTTTATGAGCAACGCCAAAACGTTGCTCTTCATCTATTATCACCAAACCCAGATCTTTAAAGCGAATATCCTTTTGCAACATACGGTGAGTCCCGACAACAACATCGCATTCACCCGAAGCCAATCTTTCAATCACTTGTTTTTGTTCAGCTGCAGTACGGAATCGGCTTAATAAGCCGACCTTCACCGGATAGGGAGCAAATCTCTCACTCAAAGTATTAAAGTGTTGTTGAGCCAAAATCGTGGTGGGAACAAGCACCGCCACCTGCTTACCAGACATTACAACTTTGAAGGCACTGCGTATAGCAACCTCTGTTTTACCAAAACCAACATCTCCACAAATTAGTCTATCCATCGGTTTAATGGATTCCAGGTCACCCTTGGTATCAACAATTGCTTGCCATTGATCGGGCGTTTCATCAAAAGGAAAAGCTTCTTCCATTTCGTACTGCCACGGCGTGTCAGGCATATTTGCAAAACCTTGTTGTTTAGCTCGCATGGCATAGAGGTTTACCAAATCTTCGGCTATTTGCTTAACAGACCGCTTTACTCTGCGCTTAATTGTCTCCCATTCTGCTCCGCCTAATCTTGATAAACGTGGGGCCGAATCCCCCGCACCGCGATATCTCGATAATAGGTTAATCTGATCTACAGGCACATATAGTTTATCGTCACCGGTATATTGAATGGTTAGGTATTCGCGTTGTTCTTTGTCAACTGTTATTCTTTGCACACCAGTAAATTGGCCAATACCGTGTTTGATGTGCACAACATAATCACCAATTTTCAAATCGGCAACCGAAGCAAACCGTTCCGAAGACTTATCAGCCATAGGACGCCGATACGCAGAAGGTCTACGCTTTAGGCCAAATAATTCAGCATCAGTAATAACAGCTAAAGCAACATCTTCGAGAACGTAACCGTGCAAAAAGCCGTGTCTAGCCACATGTACTAAACTAATAATATTTTCTTTCTCGGAACTTGTCTGCTGTTCGTCTGTTATATTGCCACTATCAACTGCACCCAGATAGCTAACCGGACAATCCCATTCACGCAGTAAGTCCATGATACGTTGTGGTTGTTCTGAATTAATTAAAACACTAAGGCCAGCGGCTTGCCATTGTCGAATTTTCTCCACCGCAACTTTTATTTGATTATTAAAATACTCCACAGGACGACAATCAAATTGCATAAGATTCTGAGCGCTCACGGAATTATCATTATTTGCGGTAGCAAATATTTTGCTCACAACTGGATCTTCTAAATCAGCTTGAGCTCTAAGATCATTTAAACTTGCCGTTCTAACATTTGCTTGGGCTAGTTCCGGTAAAGAAGTAAAAAAGAGCCGCCGATTAGACTTCAGATTATGCACGCACTTAGAAATATCAAGATGAAGTCTTTGCGGTAAAGGAAGCAAACGACCTGTCTCCAGACCTTCTGCATATGATTTTTCTAGTTTTTCATGATAAGCATTCAAACTAGCCATGACACTATCCCATTCGTCAAAAGCCAAAAGAACATTGTTGGGCAAATAATCAAGTAAAGTAGCAAAGTGCTTATGAACATATGGTGCATAATATTCAATCGATTCGGGATAATTACTAGCAGCAAAAGCAATCTTGTCATCTTCTATAACTGTCCGCAAAGTTTCCGCTGCTTCGTCGCTTAGATGAGCCGCTTGCTCACCAGTAACTCGATCAATAGTTTCTAAAAGTCCACCACGTAATTGATCATCTCCCAATACAACCCAATAGCGCGGCCCAATCAAGACCGACTTTTTTTGCTCAACAGAACGTTGATCATCAATTTTGAAAGATCTAATGGATTCAATTTGATCGCCAAACAATTCAATTCTTATAGGCTCAAAAGCAGAAGGGTAAATATCAATGATATCGCCTCTGATACTGAACTCTCCTCTTAACGAAACCAGATTCTCTCGCGCATATCCAAGCAATACTAACTTATTAGCTAATGCATCCCTATCTATCTCTTCGCCGACTTGAAGGCTAAAAGTGTTTCTTTGCAAAGTTTCTTTGTCTAATACCCGCTGCATCAAAGCCCGTGCTGGCACTATCACAACAACAGGCTGACTTTCTCTTAAGGCATTCATATTCAACAAACGGTAGAGTACTTCCATTTGAGCAGCAACATTATCTGGACTGCTCAAGACTTGTTCATAAGGAGATATTTCGGAAGCCGGGTAAATTAAAACAGGGTATTGACAAATATCACCTAGTTCACGCTCAAAGAAAGCGGCTTGATGACTGTCGCTAACAATAAAAAACAGCGGCTGTCGCAAATTAGTCAACACTCCAGACACCAACAATGACTTAGCAGAGTCTGTTAAACCAGCAACCACCACTTCATCTTGTTTATCTGCCCCAGATTGACGCTTTAGTCTAGCGATCAGACGAGCAAATTTCGGGCACTGTGATAGACGCGGTTCTAGAAAACTGTTTAAGGGATTAGGCGACATACTTCCTATTTTTTCACAAATGAAATTAATAGCTAAAAGTTTCAAGGTCTGAATAATCTCACCTTGCTCCAATTTTGGGGAACTGTTTATCTTAGCACAGGCTATGATTCATTTGAATGATCTTCTGCTAGCAACGAATTTCTAATAAATACTCTAGCCGGGCTTCCTCCTGTCAGCTAAAATCTTTACTATAAGACAAATGTTTTCTTAGCAATTCAAGTCGAATGACAAGCAATTCAAAATTATTATTGATTTATTTAGACAGTTTATTCTTTTTGCTACTGAGCTTTGCTAATTGTCAGCCCTTGTGGGCTTACGAGCACAGCGCCGATTCCATAAAACACCTAAAAGCCGCTAGGATATATGTAGGCCAAGAACTTTATGAAAAGGCTAAGATTGAACTTGAGGCCGGACTTAAAGATGATCCCAGAAGTCCAGATATATTAAACAATTTGGGCAATGTCTACTTGCGCCTTCAACAAAGCCATAAACGAGAAAGCAAAGGTGCCATTTACTTAGAGAAGGCAAGAAATTATTTTACTCAGGCTTTAGACATCGACCCAGATTTTCGTTCAGCCTGGAATGGTTTGGCTGATACTTACTATTTGAGCGGAAATACACAACAAGCCATTTCTTACTATAAAAAGGCTCTTTCTGTCTCCCCCAATAATGCCTATGAATCACAAACAAATCTTGCCAATGCTCAGCGCGATTTGGGACTTTTGACCGAAGCACAAGATAATTATCAGAAAGCGATAGCACAAAATCCCCTTTACGCCCCTGCCCACAATGGCTACGGAGAACTCCTCCTTAACAAAAAGGAATTGAAACGAGCCTATAGTGAGATTCTGGAAGCAATTCGGTTAAAACCTAATTACGCCACTGCCTATTATCATTTAGGGCTTTTGGAAAGTGTGCGTGGCAATAAAATGCAAGCTCTAAAGGCATATCTACTGTCTTTGCGCTACGAAACGAATTCCAGTTACGCACAAGAAACTCAAGCTCTAATCAACAAATTAGAGCTTGACAGCAATAAAGTTTCTTTTGAGGACTTGAAAAAATATCAAGCAGAACTCTGTAAATCTCTATCCGGAACTGAACCACCGAATGAATCAGCTAACAAGCCTTTGCTTGTCACAAAGGTGGCTAAAGAAGCGCCGTCAGCAAAGCACATAATCCCCAATGGGCAGAATAGTATTGCTACTATAGAAGCATCCATAGTGAACAAACAGTGGGACAAGGCCCATAAGGAAGTTTCCAGACTATTAAGCTTGCATCCTAATGATCCAGTCCTATTAAACGAATTAGGAGTTATCCTTCTGAACCAGAAGAAGTATGCCAGTGCTGAAAAAGTGCTTACTCAAGCATTAGCTAAAAGTAATGACAAGCTAGCAGCAGCTTACTACAATCTCGGACAAATTTATCTCGCTCAACACCAACTAATAGAAGCTCAATCCTCGCTCGAAAGGGCAAAATCATTGTCCACAAAGCAAAGAGAAAACTCAGCCCTTATAGATAACGCTCTGGCTATCGTACTCAAGCAAAAAGGTGAGCTAGAAGCTGCCCGCTCCGCTTATAACCAAGCCATAGACTCGGGGCGGGATAGTTATCCAGTTATGCACTACAATTTAGGCTTGTTACTAGAACAAATGGATAAGCCAAAAGAAGCAGCGGAGCAATTTAATGCCTATTTAAAGATGGCGCCAAGCGGAATAAATGCTAGCAACGCTCACAGACATTTAAAAAATATTCTATAATCTCCTCCTTGGCAGCAGATAACTGTCTTTTTATTTCACAGAAGAGCAGATTTATGCATCACAAGGCAATTCTAGGTTAAAATTGGTTTTTCTTGGAATATCCTACTTTGGCTTCCAAACCCGTTGAATTTCAGTACTGGTCGTATCATTAATGGACATTTGCACAACCGTTTTAGGAAAAGAGGCTGCTGAGGCAATAACTCCTCCAAAGGCTGGCAAAACCAGAGTGGCGGTAGCCATGAGCGGCGGGGTTGATAGTAGTACTACGGCTTTGTTACTGCAACAAGCTGGGTACGATGTAATAGGAGTAACTGGCTGGCTAATAAAATCGGGCAGCCGTTGTTGCGACACCGGCATGATTGACGCCGCAAAAGTGTGCGAGCAATTAGCAATTCCACATCACGCTGTCGATTTACGTGAAATGTTTAAAAGTCAGATTATTGATCAATTCCCTCAGTCTTATGCACGAGCACAGACCCCACTGCCGTGTAGCGTCTGTAATACTCTAATTAAGTGGGGTGCACTGTTTAACTACAGCAAAAGGATATTACAAGCGAGTTATATAGCCACAGGGCATTACGCACGCATTATACGAACAGAAAATGATGTGCAATTGGCCAGAGCTGCAGATCCCACCAAAGACCAATCCTATGTTCTTTGGGGCTTAACCCGAGAACAGCTCAACGGTACCTTATTGCCCTTAGGTGATTATAGAAAAGACGAAATTCGCGACATAGCCGAGGAGCATCGTTTGGCGTCAGCACATCGTCCCGACAGTCAGGACTTGTGCTTTATTCCCCAAGGTGTGACCACCCAAGAATACTTATCTAAATTCCTACCTGAAGCGCCCGGTGCCATTATTCATAGCCTGACTGGACAATTATTGGGACAGCACAAGGGTACACACAATTTTACGATTGGTCAAAGAAAAGGATTAGGTATTTCCGCTGCGGAGCCTCTCTATGTCACCCATATAGACCCAGACACGCGAGTAGTTTATGCAGGTCCAAAGAGTGCCTTATATAGATACGACTTAAAAGCACATTCTGCCAATTGGATTATGAATGATATGCCTACCAATAGCTTTTCAGCTAGAGCCAAAGTGCGCTATAACAGTCCTGCATTACCAGCAAAGGTTACCCCTTTAGCTGATAATAAAATACACGTGGAATTCGAAGAAGCACAAAGCGCCATTACACCCGGACAGGTACTTGCTATTTATGACACATCTGATACGTTGTTATTAGGTGGTGGTTGGATTGAATAAATTTGCTATATTGGCTAGAAGTACTTCACTAATTTTAGTGCTTTTAATCTGCAGCCAAGATTCACAAGCAATCTCTTCTGCGCATTACAGTAGGCACAAAGCAGCTCAGTATATTCCGCCTGAGCGAAAGAAGGCTGGTCGTGCTTCTCGTAACAAGCGCTATTCTTCTTCGCTGCATAAGAAGCACCCCTCCAAAGCATCTAGAAATGTCGCGGCCAAACCTAGATATGCTTATCCGATGGGCACTTTTTTAATGGAACCACCCACGTTTGAAGCTACTCCTTTACCTGATGAAATTAGCACTCAGATAAAGAAGGCGTTTTATTCGGGCAATGCTGGTGAATTTCCTACTCGCAGCTTAGTGCGAGCAGGAATTGCCTCGTACTACCCCATGCGTGGTGGCATCTTTTGGCGACGAGAACAGATAAAATATTTAATTATGCACTCAACTGAACCTGGTATCCCAGTTGGTGCAAAAACAATCGTTGATGGCTGGAGTCATGGTGGACGAAGACATGCCGGTGCACATTACGTCATAGATCGTGACGGTACTATCTACCAGGCAGTAGATCCAGACTTAGCTACGGTACATATCAATATTTTCAAGACGTTGCCCGGTATCAATAACGATAATAGTGTAGGAATAGAAATGTGCCATCAAGGTAGCCAGGATTATCCCCCTGCTCTGGTAGAATCGGCAGCTCGTTTAGCGGCATACTTGCAAAACCATTATCATATTGCCGACGCCAATATTATCACTCACCGCTATGCTCAACAAGGAGATCATACTGATCCAGTAAATTTCGGCTGGGATAATTTCATTGCCCAAAAAAATACTTTGCAAAATCAAGGGTTAAACCAAAGATTAGCTTTATTGAAAACGCAGATGTTTAATTGGCAACCAATAGTTGAGCAACCAACAATTATCATAAGTGATAAAAAAAATCCTGCCTCGACAGCTAAATCACGCCCTGCTAAACCAGAAACTGCGAAAGCCGTGGAGGTACAAAACAAACCAGCAAGCAATCCGCTCATCCCCCCTTTAGTTGAAGTGCAAGCAAAACCAGCCAGCAAGCCAATGGTTCCCAATATAGTTGAAGTGCAAGCAAAGACCGCACCATCAGCAGAGAAAGGGGAAATACAGTCGCCTTTCGAGGCAAAATTCGGATCAATCGACAAACCTAACTTGGAATCACCATTTGAAGCCAAATTTGTCCCAGCAAACAAATCATCTCTAGAAGAAACAGCTCATTCATCTATCAGACCGTCCATAGAACTACCCCAAAAGTCTCCACCACAAACACAAGCTGCTTTATCTGCTCCATTACCATCAAGCGGATCAAGCATTAACCCTGCTCCTATTGCGCCAAAAAATTCAGCGGACAATACAAGTAGATTAATACCAAGGCCAACTGAAAACAGACTGGTGCCGGTAACAATGATTATCAATACTCAGCCGAATAATAGCGCCATAAGCAGACCAACTCCCAAATATATGCCTGGTGAACCAATTCAACACGCATTAAACAATCCACAAGTTAGTCAGTCTAACGTTGAGAAAAAGTCATCTAGATTGCTTCCTCTAAGAGGACCAATAGAAATGGAACCTGATGAAGCTTCGGCGCTAAGCCAATAATTAGCCAAGATCCGGGGGTCGCGGGGGTCGAGGCTCGGCGGAACGAAACATAAAAAGAAAACCTATGAGCAATAGTATTGGCAAGAAGAATGAACTAAACAGGCTAGACCAGAAAGTAGATTTGTCTGCTACTTTCACATCCATTGCTACACCGCAGTCATCGAATTCTTTCATGAGCCTGTCCTTAAGCTCAGTTGGAACAATAACTTGACGATTATAATCTTCGCCGGCCATACAAACCTGGATAGTCGATTCGCCATCAACTACAATAACCTTTGAAATCTTATTGCTTTGTCCACTCTTGATCAACTTTTGCAGTTCTGAATAAGTCATCATTGGGGACTTTTTGCTAGCTGCCGTAAGTGAAAAAACGAAAACAATTAAAACTAGCATCAAAAACAATGGGGCCAGTACGGTTGAACTTTTCATAACTGTACCCGATCACACCCTATTCTGAGAGCTGATAATCTTTTATGTACCCGCTGGTTTTAAACATAAAACTTACCATCACTTTGTGCTAAATCGCTAAGTAAACTGCTAACTATTCTTTTTGGTTCGGTTTGTGCATAAAGCTCATTTAGTTGCTGCACCACACTGGCTAAACCGACACTATCGGCATATTTTAAAACACCACCACGAAATGCAGGAAAACCAAGCCCTAAAACACAACCAATATCAACTTCGCGCGCTCTGCGAACAACTTTTTCTTGTAGACAGTGAGCAGCTTCATCTACCATAGGCAATATTAGAGCAGCCGAAATTTTTGCACTTTCAATTTCGTCAGGATTATTTTCCGAGTCTTTCAATCCAATCTCCTCTATAAGTCTTGGATTTATACCCAACCGCTTTCCATTGGCATCCCACATATATATTCCGCAACCAAATCTCTTGCCCTTCATCCCTAAAGTTTCAACTTTCCTTAGCACTGCTGGTAGTACTATTCTTGTGGGAAATTGTTTCGCCAAGGCATCAGCCACCAATAAGGCGACATCTATTCCAATCTCGTCAAGCAGAGTTAAAGCGCCAAGAGGCATACCAAAATCTGTTGCTACTTTATCAATCCAAGATAGAGGCACACCGGCTTCTGCTAATCGTGCTGCTTCTAACAAATAAGAAGCAAGTAACCTATTAACTAAAAAACAAGTGCTATCTTTTACCGACAGAGGGGTCTTCCCCAGTTCAGCAATAAAGTGCAGTAACTTAGCATTTGATTCACGATAGCTTTGTTCAAGCTTATTATCAGCAATATAATTAGCTAAGGGCAGCGCAACCTCAACCAATGGCATCTTATCCACCGGATGAAAAAAATGAGCCCCGATTACTGACACTCCTGATTCGAGCTGACAAGCCAAATTTGTTACGGAGAGAGAGGAAGTGATGGTTGCCAACAAACAGTCTTTCCTTATTATTTTTTCAAGGTGTTTAAATAAGCCTATTTTCGTTGCTGAATTCTCTTCAATAGCTTCTAAAATAATATCCGCCTCAGAAAAAGCTTGGTCATCAAAGACTAATTTAATATCGATTTCGTTATCCTTGCAAACACCTTCGGCACCAATCTCGGTCTTTCGGGCAGCATTTTTGTCCAGTTCATCTTTAATACCTGCAAATGCCTGCTCAGACCGCCCCGCTTTGAAAGATCTAAATAATATTTTAAAACCTTTCTCGGCCAAATACTTAACCAAACCAGTACCCATCATGCCACCGCCGATAATACCGATTGTTTTTACCGGTGTCACATGTTCTTTCTCTACAGCGGCTAGAGCCGACTGCCTTACTAGCTCAGCATTAAAGAACAGAAAAACAAGATTGCGCGAGACTTCTGTAACAGCTAATTGGGCAAAGGTTTTTGCTTCTTCCATTAAGCCTGCTTTCAAGCCAGAAGTAAACCCTTCTTCAATTACGTCAATTACTTGCAATAGGGCAGGATAATTACCCTTTGTAATCATCCGCATTGAGCGCCTAGCAGTCTTAAGTGCCATTTGCTCGGGCTTATCCAAATGCGGGTATAGCTTATCGTAAACCGCATCCACTGGCTCCAGGTTCTTGTCGTTTAGAAGTTGTTGGGCAATTTTCTCCATCTCAGATTCTAAACATTCATACGCAACCAATTGGTCAACCAGTTGAATTTCCAAAGCACGGGCTGCGCTAATAGGCTCGGCTGACAGAATTAGGTCAAGAGCATTCTTGACACCAATTAAGCGAGGTAGCCTCTGCGTTCCTCCTAGTCCAGGTACAAAACCAAGCTTGGTCTCTGGTAAACCAAGCACAGTTTCCTTACTAGAAGTAGCTATTCTTTTATGACAGCACAATATAACTTCAAGCCCGCCACCCAAGCATAAGCCGTGAATTCCAGCAATAGTAGGCTTATTTAAAGCGGCAAATCTAGCAAAAATCTCTTGCCCACGACTCACTAGTTTAATGGCAGCTTCTTGCGATTTTAATTGCATAATTTCGCGTAAGTCAGCTCCCAGTAGAAAAGAATCCGGCTTGGCAGATAAAAGTCCTACCGCTTTTATAGAAGGATCTTGCTCAATCTTATTTAAAACTTCTTCAAATTCGGCTATAACGGCTGATGTTAATTGATTAGCTTTTTGTGGAGAATCAAACTTTACCAACAACAGCCCTGACTCTAATTGTTTTAATTTTAGATGTCGGGTGCTAGACTTTTTTCTTCTTCAGTTTTAATCACTAGATCTCCAGAAGCTTACTAGGGTAGTTGTTATAAAGCAGTTCACAATTGTACCAATTGGTCCTGAAATATTGCTTCTTAGATCATTATTCTTTAGCTTATTGAGTTTTTGATTCTGAACTGATACGGGACTTTATAATTCCCTGCAGTCGTAGTTTATTTTCAATTCCTTTCGGTCCGCCCATGCCCCTGACCACAAAAGATAACCCTACGGCTAATGGCGCAAGCATTATGATCAACCCTAATAACGACACCGGAGTAAACGTCATAATTAAACTGGATAGAACAGTATAAAAAATTAGAGCAATACTGATAGAAACTATACCGTAGCCTATTCTATTCTTCGTGTTATAAACGATCAAGGCAATACCTAAGAGCAGGGGAATTAGGAGCAAACCAATGCCTCCTCCGCCCATACCCAAGGCTTGAAATATTCCTGTCCCTATATGCACATGCTGAAAAAATACCAGCACCGAAAATCCTATTAGGGCTAATCCTCCGAAATAATACAAATCATCCCTTAAAATGGGTGGATCAGAAGTCTTGATCAATTCATCACTTGATACTGACATCGGCAAATCAATATGTTGGTTCTTGCTAATATCTTGCTCAAGTTCTTGCAGTTTTTTTTCAATATCTTTCTCTGGTTCTTTTGAACTTCCGCAACTACTACTATCCATTTGGCTATTCACCTTCCTAAATAACTTCAATGACTGATTGTCACTAAACTAAAACTTTTATTCCCTTGGCCTTTCTATTCAATACAGCGAGTTGTTTAAGACAAAGTAAATTGTTCTTTTTCGACAATTTCGCTATAACGTTTCGCTATTGGCATTTTCCATCCTGCACCAAAGGCTCTCCTGGTAAGTTTAAGTCCCGGAGCAGCCTGTCTTCTTTTGAACTCATTCCTTTCTATTAGTTGTAAAACCTTTGCCACCGTTTCTGGTGCATGTCCCATCTTTATAATTTCCTCTATTGTTTTGCCCTCTTCAATATATGCTTCCAAAATTGCGTCCAGTATTCGATAAGGAGGCAAGCTATCTTCATCTTTCTGACCGAAGCTTAATTCAGCAGACGGAGGCTTGTCTATAACTGATTGAGGAATTAAGTCGTAGCCTGCTTCTTCATTAATGGTATTAGCCAACTCGTAGACTCGCATCTTCGGCAAATCTGATATCACTGCCAGCCCACCACACATGTCACCATAGAGAGTGCAATAACCAACTGCCAATTCAGACTTATTGCCCGTAGTTAAGAGCATTCGACCAAACTTGTTCGAAAAGGCCATTAGTAAAATTGCACGCAGTCTGGCTTGCAAGTTTTCCTCTGTAGCATCAGGTGCCATCCCTTTGAAGTGTTCATTTAGCGCAAGACCAAGCTCTTGCACGGCATTACTAATAGGCATGGTTACTACCTTCATACCGAGATTTTTTGCCAATAACTCAGAGTCAGTAATCGAACCGGCTGAAGAATACGGCGAAGGCATGCACAATCCCAGGACATGTTGCGCTCCCAAAGCTTTACAGGCAACCGCAGCAGTAACTGCCGAATCTATCCCGCCTGATAAACCCAGCACCACATCTGAAAAGCCGCACTTTCTCACATAATCACGCGTGCCTAGAACCAAAGCTCTATAAATTTCTATTTTATTTGCTTCTGGTTGATTCAGGGCGCCAACGATTTTTTTGTCTGTTTCATTAATATTAACTATCAATAAATCCTCGTCAAAGGCACTGGCACGGGCTACTGTTTTACCGTCGCCATCGATTACAAATGATTGTCCATCAAAGATAAGCTCGTCGTCACCACCAATTTGATTTAAGAAAATCAAAGGTGTTTTAACTCGCAAAGCGTGTTGTCGTAATAAATTTTCTCGCACCAGATTTTTGCCAATTGCAAACGGAGAAGCCGCTATATTGACGATGAAGTCAGGCTTTAGTTTCGCCACTTCAGCAACCGGATCAACAAAATAGCGACCATTTATGGCATTAACCCCATGGAAATAACTTCCCTCCATCGCATCTGCCGCCCAGGCATCTTCACAAATAGTCATGCCAATAGTCTTGCGGTCAAGCTGGGCTAGATTATAGTTACTGGCTGGCTGAAAATATCGATCTTCGTCAAATACATCATAGGTGGGCAAAAGAGTTTTATATTGTTTGACCTTAATTTCTCCATCTTTCAGGTAAGCACTGGCATTGTAAAGCCGCCTTCCCCGGCCTGGATTAACATCCACAAAGCCAACAATAGCCGCCAAATCTAATTGGGCTAAGCGGATTTTGATCTTGTCTAGAGCAAACAAATTAGCTTTAATGAAACTATCTTTCAATAGCAAGTCGCCAGGCGGATATCCAGTTATTGCCATTTCAGGAAAAATTATTAAATTTGCTTCTTTAGACTTTGCTTCAGCAGAAAAGCGCAAAATTTTATCTACATTCCCAGAAATATCTCCTACCGTAGTGTTAATTTGAGCAAGAGCAATTTTCATAATTTGGAAGCGATTTAAATCTAATGTTTTGCGGTATGTCTAATCTTAATGGTACTGGACTAAGTCGAAGTACTTGGCTTCTGACAAAAGCCGGCTATAATAAACATACGTATTACTAGAAAGACGGGTTAACGTGTCAGTTAAATTCAGAAGGCTAAGCCTAGTACTAGGCTTAATTCTATCCTTAATAAGTATATATCCATCAAACGCCGCAGATTCATCAAAGTGGCAGGCTAAAGGCATAGCTGACGGCGCAGGTGTTTGGGTGAATATGTGGAATTACCCTTCTGATGCAGATTCTTACTGCTTGAGGCTATATTCTAGCGGTATACGCAATATCTTTATACAAAGTTCTAGGTCTAATACTGACGCCATATGTAATCCGGAAGGATTAAGTAGACTGCTTAATGCAGCTCACCGTTACCAAATGCGAGTGATTGCTTGGTCATTTGATGAATTAGCTAATCCCATTGGAGACGCTAATAAGGTAATTGCTGTTGCTAATTTTTCAAACGGCGAGGGGCAAAAGTTAGATGCGGTAGCTGCCAATTTAGAAAAGGACCTTAGTTCTTCCAAAATTAATCTTTTTGCCAAAAGATTAAACAAGAACTAGGTAACTCTTACCCTCTAATAGCTGTTGTTTACAGTCCGCTTAATCGCGCTTCTGTTGTTTCAACCATACCCTGGAACCTTCTTTCCGAACAATTTTCAGTGCTCGCTATTATGAGCTACTGGAATTCAAAATATATTACTACCAGCGGACCTTATCAATATACGCTTTCAACCATAAAAAAAATTCGCGAATTGACCGGCAGACCTGATCTCGACATACACATAATCGGTGACGGTATGGGCACTAGCCCTGACTCCATTAGTCAGTTTTTGCTTGCTTGCAAAAAAGGTGCAGCGACCTCGGCCAGTCTGTATCCCAACCAACAAGTAACCGGTCAACAATTAGGTGCCCTTTCGCGTTATCCTGAATTTTTCCCAAGCAATGGTCGCTTTCGACTGGCTGCTTTCAAAGAGCTCACTAAAAATGGCAAATTGTTATTTCCTTCTGGTGAAGATCCAAGCAACTCCATTAGCCGCGGAAATTTCTACCAGCTATTGGTCCAACAATTTTATTCCGGTAAAAATTTAAATAATCCAATTCTATCTAATGGCCGTGAAAATAATGGTGATATTACTAATAAAGCAGAGAATCAGGCTCTAGCTGTGCTCGCCAGTGTTGGCATAAGTTCAGCTTTGCCCGCTGCCGAAACTGACACAAAACAATTCATGAATAGTGCCATTACTTCAAAAGAGGCTTTTGACATTGTTGCTAAAATCATAGAATCAAGAAGCCAAGCGAAATCTAATCGACTATTGGGGCAATCAAAAGCTCTCGTTATGCGTACATCTAAACAGGCTAAGCAATTATTCGCCCAACCTGCCTATGCCGCAGAAACCGTTGATCAGATTAGCCCATTGTCTTACCTTGACGCGGCACAAATAGTTCTGCTCGCCTCAGCCGGAGCCAAATAATAAATACTTGAGCCAGTAGGCAGTAGTTTGGCGTATAAAATTATATCTAAACTATGAAATAAACATGGTTCAACAAGACCTTTCGGGGGTAAACTAGTCTTATAAATAAGAAGTTATCCTATAAAAAAGACTGGCACTTGTGAGCTTAGTTGATTCATTTTTTTAGACTTTTTAGTATGTCAAAGCGTGACAATGTTGTTTGTCTCGCTTTTTTTGTTCTTTAGAATCTCTGGAGGTACCTGCCTATGCAAGTCACAGTTACTGGTCGTAATGTAGAACTGACAACAGCCTTAAAAGATTATTTGACAGAAAAACTGCAGAGATCACAAAAACATTTTGACCACGCCCTGGTAGCTACAGCATTATTAAGCGTGGCAAAAAATCCATCGGTAGCCCAAAATCAAACTGCTGAAGTAACAATTAAATTGAACGGCTCAGTCATTCGCGGGGAAGAGTCCACCGAAAATATGTACGCTTCTATTGATCTGGTAGCCGATAAAATCGAAAGACAATTAAGAAAATACAAAACCCGTTATTATCAGAAGGGCAATAAAGCTAAATCAAAAAATGGTTCGCATGCCTTCGAAATCGGCAGTGACGCCTACTCTGATGCGACAGACACTAAAGAGTTTTCTGCAGATGGCTTCATGCCTAAGATTGTTCGCTCAAAACGTTTTACTCTTAAGCCCATGCCCGCAGATGAAGCCTGCAAACACATGGATTTGCTCGGTCATGACTTCTTTATGTTTATAAACTCTGATTCAAATCAAGTAAATACCGTTTATCATCGGCGAGACGGCAATTATGGTTTGATCGAACCGGAGATATAAAAGAGCGAGCACAGTGAATGACAACCAAAAAACACTGCCCATCGTGCTGTGGGCAACTGTTATGCTTTTAAATGCTTGTGCTAGAAGCAGCCAATTAGCTGCAGTGCCTGCTGGTTGGAAAAGTGTTGAATGGAATGCGGGTTATGGCTCCGCATCACTGGGTGGTGCAGGCGTCACTAACTCTCTTGACATACCTTCCAATTACCAATTCGACCAAAAGCTGGGCAAGGCCTGGGTGCACAATGGCGATAACTATGCTGCAGATCTAATCTCCTTTAAATATTTCGCACCAAAAATGCCGACCAGAGTTCCATATGTAGATGCACATGGTCAAACTCAGGAACTAAATTTGCGTCCCACAATAGAAGAACGCATTAAAAAATCCAAGGAAGAATTCGATAGATATGCAAAGCAGGAATCCAATAGCTTCGATACCTTAACCATTAGTCCAGAAAAAACAGTCCGCGTGGGAAATGATTCCTTCAAGCGAATTGATTATTCTTGCAAAATGGCGCCGTGGAATTCTGAGAAACAAAAGTGGCTTTCGAAAAAAAAATTGTGCAGGGCTTTGACCTGAGCTCCGATACCTTGGATATAAATGTCTCTTTGCAAGACCCTGAACAGCTCAGTATCTGCTAGAAAATAATCTGCAGTCTAGAAAAGCACTAGCGTTAAAGAAAATTACCAGCATCCCAACTTAGCCTCGCATTTCTGCTATTCTTTAAGACTTTGTTGCAGTACCCGCGTCTAGCCGTAACAAAAATATTCCGCTGTTTAGAATTCTAGTAAAGTCCTTCTCCATAACCAGCCAAAGTAATCAGACATTTTCATTCCATGAAGAAAAATACTCCCAAAACAATTGTCGCCTCACAAAGCTTGGAAATTTACTATCGACATAGCTGGTCGTTGTCTTTAAACAAACAACTATTTGCTCTTGCTACGGCAATTATCTGTATGAGTCAATCGCCTCTAGCTTACGCGGATAGCAATCAAGTGATTGAACTGAACAATGACGGTGTCCATGCTCTCAATAGCGGCAACGTGCAATTAGCAATGCAAAAATTTGAGCAGGCCCTCAAGCTTGATCCAAGCTATCAACTAGCTCGTGACAATTTGGCAATTTCTCACAATAACTATGGTTTGCAGTTAAAAAATAATCCCAAAGCAGCCATTAAAGAATTCCATCAAGCCATTTATCTCAATCCGACAAACAGTACCACTCAATCAAATTTAGCCGGGATTATTTCAATGATGAATAAAAATCCTCGCTCGTTCACAGATCGCGTGCAACTAGGGGATGAGGCTCGTCATTCAGGCGACATCATAGGAGCCATAATTGAATATTCTGAAGCACTAAAAATAAAAGATGACCGCAACTTGCATTTAGTTCTGGGCGATCTCTATCGTGTACAAGATAATCCCGACAAGGCTATTAATGAATTGAAAATCGCAGTTTTAACTAAAGACGATGCCGATGCAGAAATTAAGTTAGGACAAGCTTATCAGGCTAAAAATGATCTTGCTGACGCGATAGATGCGTATAGCAAAGCAGTTGCCTTTAAACCGGATGATACAGATGTACAAGATGCTCTCTATGCAGGCTGGGAAGCCGCTCTAAAAGCAGACGCCCTCGCCCCTGAAAATCACATAGGCTTAGCCCAAGCGCTTCAATTTCGTGGTGATTTTGGTCAAGCCAGACAGGAATTATTGCAAGCAATTAGATTATCACAAACAAGAAATCCAGCAGCCGGTGAAACAGCCAAAAAATTATTGACCGCCTTGCCAGATGCCGAACGCAAAGCCAAAAGCATTAAGCATATAAACTCAGGAGTCGATTTACAAAGTCGCCAATTGTATGATCAAGCGCTTGATGAATACAATCTTGCTTTACAGCTAGATCCAAATAATGCCAGTATTTTGGTTAATCTTGGCACCGCTTACCAGGCCAAAAGCGATTTTGATAATGCCATAGCTAGATATAAACAAGCCTTGCAACTGGATCCCAATAATAGCAGCGCAAAACAAGGGCTACAAACCGCCAGCGCCGCGCAACAAGATAAACAACTAAAAGATATTTCTGCTGCTGGTGACAATTTATTCAAGCAAGGTAAATACGACGAAGCCTTGCAGAAGTACAAGCAATTGCTCGACCAAAATCCACAAAATGCTGTAGCTCATTTTGATCTTGGCGCAACATATCAAGCAAAAGGTGACCTCGATGCAGCTATCGACGCCTATCACAACGCCATAAATTATGATTCGACTAACGATCAATACAAAAAAGCTTTAACCAGCGCTCTCGATCAAAAGGCTAAGCCCTATATAGATCAAGCATTCCAAGAACACAAAAATAAAAACTATGCCAAAGCGATAGAACTTTATCAGCAAGCTCTACAATTAGTTCCTACCAATGCCAGCCTCTGGTTCAATATGGCTAGCGCTGAATATGCAAGACAAAATTATGTACAAGCTAGAGACGACTATGCCAAAGCTCTAAAATTGGATAAACCAAATCAACTCGACGATATATATTTCATGGCCACAATAGACGATAACAATAGCAAAGGGACAGATGCTCTTTACGGATATAGAGACTATCTCAAGGAAGCACCAAAAGGAAATTATGCTAGCAACGCTTCAGCTCGCGCAAGTGCATTAAGCCAGGATATCACCGCTACTGCAAAAATAAAAACAGACACAGAATTAGCTCAGATTCAAGAAGCAGCCAAAGCATATCAACAAGCTGTTCTATTACAACAACAGCAACATTTCGATGAAGCACTGCCGCTATATCAACAAGCAATAAGTCTACAAGCAAAAGAACCTACCTATGCATACGGACTGGGAACACTTTATCAACAAAAGAACGATATTGATCAAGCCATTTCTTGGTACAAACAAGCGAGCAATTTAGATCCTAAGAATAAAGAATATGCCAATGCTCTAAAAACAGCCAATGAGCTTAAAGCGGATAATTTAGCTGACCAAGCTGTGCAAAAACAAACTTCTGGTGACCTTACTTCTGCCATCGATCTCTATAAGCAGGCTGGTTTTCTTGCTCCTCAGAATGCTCGACTGTGGACAAACTTGGGTACTGCCTATCAGCAGTCGGATCAATTTAAAGAAGCGCAAGCAGCCTATCAAAAGGGTTATGACTTAGACAATAAAAATGAAATTGGTGATCTCTATCTAATTGGCGCTATTGAAGAAAACTACAAACAAGGCGCTGCCGCCTTAGCCAATTACAAAAAGTATTTGTCTCTAGCTCCCAGCGGCTCTTATGCTGCAGCGGCACAAGAGCGAGTTAAAGCATTAAGTGCAAACGTCATGGCAACGCAACCACTTAGAACAGCAGACCAAATGAAAACAGCTGCTCAAGCTCAAAATGATTACAATCAGGCTGTGCAAGCTCAGACTAACAATAATTTAGACCAATCCATCACCCTTTACCAAAAGGCCATTGACGAAGCGCCATCAGAACCTGCATATGCTTACGCCTTAGGCACCGCGTATCAGGCCAAAGGAGATTTAGACAACGCGATTTCTTCATACGAAAAGGCTCTATCCCTTGCCCCAAAAAATGATGATTATAAAAAGGTCTATATTGAGGCTAAACAATTAAAGTCTACGCCTGTGATGGACGAGGCCGTAAAGAAACATACTGCTGGTGATTTGGCCGGTGCTATCCCTTTATATGAGCAAGCGCTATATATAAATCCTGAATACGCTCATGGCTGGACCAACTTAGCTGGTGCTTATCAGGCCAGTGGTAACTTCGCAAAAGCATTAGAAGCCTATAGTAAGGCTTACAGCTTAGACAACAAGGGTGAAACAGACAATCTTTATTTCATAGGATTGCTCGATGAAAACGCCGGACAGGGCAGCAAAGCAATTCAAGATTACAGCCGTTATATTTCCGCCTCTCCACACGGTACTTACGTTAATGATGCAAAAAACCGTATGAACGCACTCAAGGCAAATCCAGGTCAGACACAAAAAATTCTTACTGCTAATGAACAAACTAAGTTAAACGAAGGAGGATCCGCTTATGACCAAGCGGTCAAGCTGCAGCAAGAAGGTAAATTAGATGAAGCCCTTGAGCAATACAAAAAGGCTATTGCTAGTCAGCCCAATGAAGCTTCTTACTATTATGGTCTGGGTACTTGTTATGCCACCAAAAACGATTTGCCAGAAGCGGTAAAAAACTATCAAAAGGCTATTTCATTAAATCCACAAGAGCCTACCTTTAAGCAAGCTCTTAAACAGGCCAATCAAGCCCAAGCAGCTCCTCTCATCGAGACAGCAATCAAAAAACAAACCACTCCAGATAGCGCTGGCAAGTATGATCTAAACGGAGCCATCGCAGATTATGAAGCCGCCCTAAAACTCGATGATGATGCCAATACACACTTAAATCTTGGCACAGCATATCAAGCAAATAGCAATTTACCCAAAGCCATGGCTGAATATAAGCGCGCTTTGCAAATGAATGCAAGTTCTGGCCGATGCCCACTATTATCTAGGTACTATATATGATACTAACGGTCAAACTGCCCTGGCGGTCTCTGAATATCAGAAATATTTAAAAATGGCTCCCAATGGAGCATCTGCTGCCGACGCCAAAGCCAGACTTAAATTACTGGCTCATTGATTCTCAGAGAGATCTCTACTTACGGTCGTACTCTGGTGTCTGATAAGGGAAAGATAGAGCCATGTCTGACAAAAGAGAAAAATGATGTGACCAAAAACACCCAGTACTGAACTTAACAGGCCAAATGTGTGTGTAAAAGATTGAGCATTTAGACCATGTCCCATCACTTGCATAGAAATGGCATAGATTACCAATAGAACAATCACAGGCACATTGATATAAAACATAGTCATAATAGTGATAATAAACCAGTATTTAAAGCACAACCAAAATTTATTATTGATTAGCTCATGACTTTTTCTGATACTTTGAATCGGACCGCTGTTTGTACTCAAAAGAATTGCCCAACAAAGACTCGTTTTGGTTAACCACCAGATTCCTGGAATGATAAAAAGCGTCATCAGAATAATGAATACTACCGATCTTAGAACGTCTAAACAAATAATTTGCCACAGCGATTGGAGCAAAGACTTATTGCTGTTCAAAGATGGATCGAGTCTAGCCAGGGACATCTTTATAGCAAAATAAATCATCAGCCAACTGGGAACACCGAATACCAGCGCCCACAAATAAAATCTCCAATCTAGAAAAGCCACCAAGCTCTGCGTTTCCGAGTTGAAAATCAAATTAGGAGCAACGGCAAGGCAAGAATAAACTATTACCAGAAGCCAATGCCTGCTAACAAACTCTTTGACGAAGGAGAGTGAGCCTTTGAGTGCTTCGCTTGCGCTAAGCTCTGACGAAATAACGGTGCTCATAATTAGTATCCCCTTACCCGCATCAATGCTTTATTTGCATCACCAAAACATTGCATCGAAAAGGCCAGCTAAGCTATAACTATAGGCACAGCAGTATCCTTTTTAAGATATACATACAACCAGACTTGAATATAGTAACAAACCACACCAGTAAAAAATGCAAATATTGGACTGATGAGGCGAAGAAGCATCAGTGCTCGATTGAGTCCCGGACCTTCATGAAAAACCGCATTAAGCATACCGCCAATTAAAAGAAAAAATACGATTGTTAGCCCCGCTATAACGGCCACTATGCCAATAGCGCTTGAGGTGGCAAACAGAAACCATAGACATGGCCAAAATCGTCCGTTCATTAGCTGATGGCTTTTTTTAATACTAGCAAAGACTCCGTCATTAGTACTCAAGAGATTAGCAAAAGACACAGTAGCTTTAGTTGACCACCAAACACCGGGCAATATCAAAAGCAAAGTCAACAATCCCCCAATCACTGACGAAACTATATACATGCAGAATATTAGCCATAATGACGAAGCTAAGGACCTGTTGGACAAAGTGTGTAAGGGATCAAGCTTGAACAAAGCATCCCTTAAAGAATAATCAATCAAGAGCAAAGCCGGTACGAAATTAGCGACCCAAAAGATAGCCAGTCCGGCCTTTCTTTCGAAGGAAATATCCACAACATCCTGGTCACCGATTATAAAAGCCGGCACTGCACTTAACCCTATATAAACAATAGCTAATAGCCAATGCTGTTTAAGAAAGTGCCCCAAAAAAGACAGTGAACTTTCAAGTGCCTCTTGAACACTGAGATTTGAACTTGCTGTATTCATGATTCTTCCCAAAATCGACAAAAATATTAAAGAATTCTGCCAGTATAGTGTAGCCTCACTGGAGAAGCAAATAAGAAAACAAGTTCACTAACTTTTGACATGTTGATTTAGTTAGTCGCATGATCTAAAAGGATACTAAGGAAGATTAGCCTTTTTATTTCTAATTCCCAGCACAATCAGGGCTGTAAGCGCACTCAGTAGGAAGACATAGCTAACCGCTAAGGGGATTTGAATATCACCAAACATAATACTATCCAAACGAATCGGCTCAATTAAAATTCGTCCCAATGAATAGCCAGCCAGATAGATACAGAATGTCACCCCTGGATAATTCTTAAATTTTGGAAAAACGAAAAAATATAACACAAAAAATAGAACTAAATCCCAGGCCGATTCGTATAGAAAGGCGGGCTGAAAAAAATCATTTGCGGCAAATTGAGCCGGACGCATTTCCAGCGGAATATATTGCCTAAAAGGAAAATCATTGCCTACAGGAGAGCCGAACAATTCGCAATTAAAGAAATTACCCCAGCGCCCTATTGCTTGAGCCAGTGGTACAACAGCAGTTAAAATATCTGCAGTCGCTAATAAGGGCAGACCGGTTTTCTTTCCATACAAGATGCCAACCAAAACCGCCCCTATTATGCCACCGTGAATAGATAATCCTCCGCGCCAAACAGCCAGAATTTCTGTTAGATGATTCAGAAAATATGGCAAGTTCAAAAATACAAAGTATAAACGCGCACCAAATATGCCACCAATAAAACAAATCAATGCACAACTAATTAGTGGTTCGGAATCCAAGCTATATCGAGCAGCTAACTTTTTTAGAGCGAAACTAGCCATCAGAAAACCCAATAAAAACATAAGACCGTAATAGCGAATAGTTATTGGTCCTATATGCAGAAAAATTTGTCCAGGAGAATAAAAAGTCATGTTTTATGTTTCCAATGAAAATTGTCCGATAATTCTTATATTATGGATTAGTACATTATGCCAAAGTTAAAGTCAAAATGGATTTGTCAGGAATGCGGCTTTCAAGCGGCAGCTTTTTTGGGCCGCTGCACCGATTGTGGCAGCTGGAATTCTATGATCGAAGAAATAGTGAAAGAAATTTCTTCTTCCTCCAAAATTAGCGAGCGTACCTTTGCCCGCAATGACAGCCAAAATGCCGATAAACCGGTATCCTTAAAAGAAATAAAAAAAGAGAATTTTGAGCGCCTTAGTTCTGGGTTAGCTTCTTTAGATGAAGTTTTAGGAGGCGGCATTGTTCCTGGCGCAGTAATCTTATTGGCAGGCGAACCGGGTATAGGCAAATCAACCCTCCTGCTCCAAGTAGCCAAAGCTTTAGAGTCAGATCATCCTATTCTATATATAAGTGCCGAGGAATCAGCATCTCAAGTAAGCCTAAGAGCCTCGCGTTTAGGTATTACAGGAGAACATCTGTATATAGATACCCAGCAAGACGTTTTAAATATATGCGAGCACATTGCAGACAAAAAGCCTCATTTGGTTATCGTTGACAGCATTCAGGCCATTTACCATCCGGACATCACCTCTACTGTCGGTTCGGTCAGCCAAGTTCGTCAAACTGCTGAGGAAATAATAAATACAGCGCGAATAAATAACACTCCTGTAATTATTGTTGGTCATATAAATAAAGAAGGTGTTATCGCGGGTCCTAAAGTTTTAGAGCATATGGTTGATGTTGTTTTGCAATTTGAAGGCGATAAAGCCAAGCAATTAAGAATTTTACGCGCCAATAAAAATCGCTTTGGCACAACAAATGAAATTGCTATTTTTTCTATGGACGAGACTGGCCTCAATGAAATAAATCAGTCTGGCACATTTTTTCTAGCCGATCACATGGATAAATTAAACCATCAGCAAGATTTAAGTCCAGGCACGGCTATTATTGCTTATAACGAAGGCAATCAAGTTTTGTTCTTAGAAGTGCAGGCTCTGGTTGGCGCAAGCGTATATTCTAATCCGCGCCGCGTCGCCAATGGCTGGGACTATAATAGATTGCTACAAACAATTGCCGTTTTAGAAAAAAAATTGGGCGTTAATTTATCCGCGCGTGATGTCTATGTAAACGTAGTTGGAGGCTTAGATTTTGATCGTCCCTGTGGAGATCTCGGTATTAGTGCAGCGATTATCGCCTCTCTTTTAGATAGAAGAATAGCGGCTGACTTATTTCTTGCTGGAGAAATAGGCTTAACCGGTGAGATAAGGCCAGTAGTGGGAATAGATAAAATCCTAAAAGAAGCTGCCCGCCTAGGTTTTAGATTAGCAATAGTGCCAAAAGTCAATACGAACGCAAAAACGTATCAAGCTAAGGATCTAAAATCGGCCGATAAAATGAAAATTATAGGCTTCCAATTCTTACAAGACGTGTTTAATCAAATAATACCTGATTGGCAAAATAACTTGAAAGAACTAAAACGACCCGAAAAAATAACCAATGCCAATCAAACGGCCAGAAACAATACTCCTTCTCAAGAAACAGCAGCAATGCACTTTGACCCAGTACAAAATAAATCAAAATGAGTGCGGAGATTGAGCAATCAGTCGAATTCTAGCTTTTAGTGCATCGTCGGGAACTGCAAAAATTGTAGCACCGTCAAAATCTGCTATAGCAATTATCTCATCTGGTCGTCTCCTTGCTCTTCCTCCTTAATTTAGGTCAAAAGATTTGGAGCTTCCGTGCTTTGCTATCCACCGCCTAAATCGCTTACTACCAACATATGCGGTGTCGGGGACACTTTTACGCGAAGAAAGATCGTAGTAGCGCTCTTGGATTAATTCCATTCATTTCAATCAATTTTATATCCCACTGTCATATTCCTGTGACAGGCATTGAATACAATTTTGTTCCTACCTTTAAAGCCTCTCTGCATGTGAGGCAAAAATCTTATGGTATATTTCACCATAATTATGGTATATTTTTAAATGGATGCAACTCTCGTACATCACAGTAAAGTCATAAATGCGGATGATTCAATAGAAGAAATTATTATCTAGAAACTCCCGCAAGCAACAAAGGATTATTCACACGGAATAAAATACCGCCTTTATTTTGGACTTGCAAACGGTACTTGCTTGCTCCGATACGATAATGAAAAATTCAAAGGCGACCATCGGCACATTCGAGAACAGGAAGAGTCCTATATATTCAGCACCATAGAGCAATTATTATTAGATTTCGAGAATGCGGTCCATAAAGTTAAACTAGGAAAGCTATGACCAAGAAGAGAGAAATTTTAGTTGGAGTTCAAAGCGGTCGTGAAGCTGCAGCTAGTGCTTTAAGAACATGGAAACGTGCGCAAAAGGGCTTAGCTCCTGATTTGCCTGTTAATCAATTGTTTTTCGAGGATATGGCTACCTTGCTTAAATACTTGTCCCCGCGCCGTATTGAACTATTGCAAAAATTGCGAATAATTGGGCCTATTAATATAAGAAAGCTGGCTTTTGTCTTAAAGCGAGACTATAAAAATGTCTATACAGATGTTTCTGACTTAAAACACATTGGTCTAATCGAAGAAAATGAAGTTAAGCAATTTTCTGTTCCATGGGATGAAATATCGGCAAAACTATCTTTGTTCACCAAAGCAATATGAACTAACGCAACACTTCATCATAAAATAGATATTAGTGAGCTCAATTTAAGATTGTAAAACTATGGAGTTTTCAGTAACTAGCAGCGAATTAAAGAAAAAGCTGACCAATGTGCCGTCAGCTACTGGTGTTTATATTTTCAAAGATACGAATGACCAGATTATTTATATTGGCAAAGCCTTGAGTTTACGCCAGCGGATGCGCTCTTATTTCAGCGAAAATGCCTGGCATGAAAGGCCAAAACTAGCTGTAATGATGCCCAAGGTAAAAAGCTTTGAATGGATATTAACCAGCAGCGGCAAAGAAGCTTTACTCTTAGAAGCCAATTTAGTCAGACAACACATGCCGCGCTATAACGTTACTCTGAAAGACGACAAACGTTATCCCTGGTTAGCTATTACTTATGACGTACCCTTTCCCCGTCTTATTATGATCCGTGATCCTTCACGCTTTCGCAAAAGTAATCCTAAAGCAAAAATGTTTGGACCCTATGTAGCAGCAGGAGCAATGTGGGACACTGTGCGTGTCTTGCGTAAAGTTTTTCCGATGCGACAGAGAAAAAGACCCTTGTTTAAAGATAGACCGTGTATGAATTTTCACCTGGGACTCTGTCTGGGTCCTTGTCAAAAACTGGTCGATGCTGAAACTTACGACAAAATAGTAAAGCAAGTGGAGCTATTTCTTACTGGCCATCAAAATGAAGTCATGTCTCAATTAAAAAAGAAATGGACAATCATTCACAAGCCCTCAATTATGAACAAGCAGCCAAAGCACGAGACAAAATAAACGCCTTGCATACGATGATTGAAAAACAACAAGTATTTTTTGCTAGCGAAAAAGTAAGCCAAGATGCGATAGGCTGTGTTCACAACAACAAATTAATAGCTATATGCCGCATGCAAATCAGAGAAGGTAAATTGATCTCATCCGAAGTAATTACCTTACCTTTATCGGATAAAACCGCAGCCAAAGAAGCCTGGCAAAGTTTTATAGATCAGTACTACACGAATTGCGATGACTTAGCTATACCTAAAGAAATACTTTTGGATCTTGGAATCGAAGATACAGAGGCACTGAGCGAACTTTTAAGCGACCGTGCAAATTTTTCAGTAAATATCGCAGTGCCGAAACGTGGAGAAAAGCAAAGACTCATAAGTTTGGCAAAGAAAAATGCAGAAGCATTTCTTGACCAAGAAATGCGCAGATTTATCCCAGACCATTCAAAAATTGACTCCCGTCAGCTTGAAATAATAGAGGAATTAAAAAGTGAACTCGAATTACCTAGATTACCTCATCGAATAGAATGTTTTGACATATCAAATATTCAAGGTACCGATAATGTCGCAAGTATGGTGGTATTCGAAAATGGCTTACCTAAGAAGTCCGATTATCGTCTATTTAAAGTTCGGGCCATTGAGGGCAAAGCTAACGATTTTGCTTCTATGAAAGAAGTGGTGGGCAGACGATACCAAAGACTATTGAACGAGCAAAAGTCTTTTGCAGATTTGATAATAATCGACGGTGGCCGGGCCAGTTGAATGCCGCCCTAGAAGCATTGAGCGATCTCAATATAACTAACCAAGCTATTATCGGTTTAGCAAAAAAACAGGAAGAGATTTATTTCCCCGACAGACCCCGACCAGTTTTATTATCCAGGCGGAGCAAAGCCCTGCATTTATTACAAGCCGCCCGTAACGAAGCACACCGCTTTGCTATTACTTTCCATCGCAAGAAGAGAGCCAAACGAGTTTTAAAATCTGGCTTTGATGATTTACCTGGCATTGGCACTGTGCGACGAAAAGCATTACTTGAACATTTCGGTTCATATGAAAGCTTTAAAAATGCCACTGTCGATGAAATCGCAAAAGTGTCGGGTTTTTCAATGAAATCGACCAAACCCTTCTCTCTGCTCTACATAACAAGAGTGATGATAGTTAGAACCAGGTAATTTCCTCTGATGATAACCACATTATACTGGTTTAATCCCTTAGAGTTCAGCTTATGCTCACCCGCATGCTCTCGTTGCTAATTCTTCTGACTTGCGGTTTAACGCTCAGCAGCTACGATGAAACTTTAAGATCAGTTATAATGGCATCTATATAGATAGTTTCGGATTAAAATGTAATGATCGCCTTCTTCCAAAAACATTACCGTGCTGTGATCTGGCTTATGATCCTCACTTTTATAGGCAGCATAATACCGACGCTTTTTATGGGAATCCGTTAGGTTTTTCATAATTTATATGAGCAAAATCAATAAAGCTCCTTTAGCCGATAGAATGCGTCCCAATTCTTTTGACCAATTTATTGGTCAGGAAAAACTCGTAGGCACAAACGGTGTGCTACGCAAAATGCTTAGCTCTGACCAATTATTCTCTTTTATTCTTTGGGGTCCGCCTGGCGTCGGTAAAACTACTCTGGCAAAAATTGTGGCTCATGAGACCAATAGCCAATGGATTTCTTTTTCCGCTGTTACTTCCGGCATTAAAGAAATTAAAAATGTCATGGCTGAAGCTGAGGCATTTATGAAGCTCAACAATAAACAGACAGTTTTATTTGTCGATGAAATTCATCGTTTTAATAGAGCGCAACAAGATGCATTTCTGCCATATGTAGAAAATGGCACTATCATACTTATGGGTGCCACCACTGAAAATCCTTCTTTTGAGATCAATTCCGCTTTATTGTCTCGCATGAAAGTATTTGTTCTAGAACCCCTGAATACCGATCATCTTATTGCAATAATGCGCCAAGCTATTAATGACAAAGAGCGTGGGCTGAAAGAGTCCATTCAAGCTAGCGATGACGACTTAACATTGTTTGCCACCTATTCAGGAGGTGACGCCCGCACTGCGCTCAATAGTTTGGAATTAGCCTTTTTACTGGCTGTCAGAGCAAAAGAAACCGCATTAACTGAGCAAATAATCAAAGATGCTATACAACAAATGATTTTGCAATATGATAAGACCGGTGAAAACCACTATAACCTGATATCGGCACTGCATAAATCAATGCGCAATTCTGAGGTTGATGCCAGTTTATATTGGCTTGCCCGTATGCTAGAAGCCGGCGAAGATCCGCTTTTTGTAGCCAGACGCATTGTTCGATTTGCTTCAGAAGATATTGGCTTAGCAGCTCCTCAAGCACTGCAGCAAGCTGTAGCAGCTATGCAAACAGTAGAATTTATAGGCATGCCAGAAGCCAAATTGGCTCTAGCACAGGCAGTTATATATTTAGCCAGCGCTCCTAAATCAAATGCTGTGTATATAGCATACCAGAGCGCTGCAGCAGATGCTCTTAATACCATAAGCCAATCTGTGCCTCTGCATTTGCGCAACGCCCCGACCAAATTGATGAAAGAATTTGGCTACAGCAAGGGTTATCAATATGCACATAATTACAAGTCTGGCAAAGCAGAAGAAATGTCTTGCATGCCTGAAGATTTAGCTAACAGCAAATACTATGAGCCTACGTCACGAGGTTTTGAGGCAAAATTGGGTAAAGTACAAGCAACAGAAGCATAAAATTAAGGCTTTTGAGGCATTACATACCTAATCTCAATTGAAGCTTGATTTACTTCCGGCCTATAAAATAAAAGTATGTATTCAAGAGCATTGCCACTTTTACTTTTCAATTTAGCTGACTTACCGAATAAACCAAAAGCCCTGACGCCGGGCTCTCCTTGGGCGAACATTTTCCCCAGTTTACTGTCTTTATCACTATAGTGAATATATTGGAGTGTCTTGTTGCTTTCAATTTCACTCATATCAAAAGCATTAGCTATAATATTAATATCTTGCGGAAAAGCTTTGAATTCGCAAATACCTGATTTAGAATCTTCCGCCGCATGACACTGCGGCTCATATACAGTAGCCTTGGTTTGTTCCGTTAATAAGGCCTTTAAATCATCCTTGTAGTTAGGAGAATTGCTAACCGGATTGGAGAGATTTTGGCAGGCCGAACAAACCCCTACTGCTAATAGGACCAAAACATACAAATAAAAGATATTTGGCCTTTTTACTGCTGGCAACCTGAAAACCATTTTTAAAGCTCTACGGCTTTTTTCTGATTATAGGTAGTGCAAAGCTTTCAATTTTTTCTACTAATTCAGAAAGACCAGACCACCACTTCTTGGCTTGGCTCCGCACTAATTCATCGCGGGTACCTCTAAGAACTTTCGCTAAACGATAATTTTCCACTTCAGCAGCCGTTAAAACATCCTCTAAATAATCTCGTTCTATTTTGAGTTTGGTCAGGCCGTCCATTAAATAGCGTCTTTCATTAACGGCGGAATCTTTTTCACACTGAATAGATTTGAGCTCTCTTATTTCAGCTTCCATTACTGGCATCTGCTGAATCGAATAGAGCTGAGTCAACATTATCTGCTTCAGTAAAGAATTTTCATCAACTACCTCTTGCAACTTAGTAAGTAAAGCAATTACCCTTCGTTGTAAGTAATTGATTTCGTGATTAGCATCGGCTAATACTTTATCTTCCTTAGCTTTCTGCACAATGGTTAGTACTTGGGTACGGACCCGTTTTTCTCTTGCCAGCCTCGCCCGACCATCTAGATTACTATCCGCCACTACATCCGATGCCCATTGAAATATGTCATCGAGACCTTGTGTATCTACGGATTGCTCATGTAATTCCTGTTGCGTATTTGCTTCGTCAATTAGTTTCGTCTGTTGCGTGCTCACGGAACCTCCCCCTTATTTGTTCACCGGATATGATACTGGCAAATGCAAAATTCTACAAACAGTTTTTGCCACCGCCTGTAAAGCCGGTCACAAAATTGGACCGCATATACAAACTTTTATTTTAGTGATACCAACAGAGGTGCTAAGCCAAAACTAGCCTAAACAGCTTATTTCATCCTTTGCCAAAATATTATCTAGAAGACAAAAACTGCTATTTTTATTACTCAAATAGTCATCATTAATCTTTTATAAGGTTTCTGCTCATTCTGCACTCAGCAAGCCAAGTAGCTCAGATAGGCTCAGTTCTCAACGAGTCTCTCAGCATAAGCAATCATGCCAAATAAGTAAATATCTCAATCAGGCACTTAACAAAGTGATGGGAAATACCGGGGGGTACTACGTAAAAACCCCCAAGACATTAGCCTCTCCAAGCATTACCTTATATGTAATCAAATACGCTCAGTCGTCCCATAGTCTTTTATCCGGAAAACACAATGTTTCACATAAACAAAAACAACAATTCAAAAACACCAGTGCCTCAAGCATTGGCTTTATTATTGCTTGGAGTTTTTGCTTTAAGCCTGCCAGTACATGCCCAATCAGGCTCTGTGCCTAGTCTTTCTTCGGGCAATAATATTTACGGCGGATTAGGCACAACTGCTCCAAGAGATCCTTTAGTCAATGGTGCCCATTTTAGTTTGCCTGGCGTCGCGGCTGTTCCTGGTGCCATACCCGCACCGGGATCCGGACTTGTACCACTGCCACCTAACCCAGGTATGCTTTTATTACCAAGTACTTTAATACCTTGGGCAAACGGTACGGCCGGTAATGCTTTTAGCTTACCTACCAATCAAGTTGTGGTACCAGCTAATCAAATAAATGTACCCAATAATCAAATTTCTTTGCCAGCAAGCAACGCCGCTGCTTATCCGCCCGGAGGAATGAATGCCGCCGTAGGCGGAGCTATTCCTCGTGAGCCTTCTACCCCAGGCACTGACCCTGGCATGCTCAGACCACCTAGCTTCTATAACGGTTCTTCAGGAGCAAGTGTTGGACAAAATATGAATAGTGCAGCAGCAATTGGTGCCGTAAATGCAAACGGTCAATTACCTAATGGCATAGCTCCGATTACTCGCCCAACACGCCAAAAAAGCAAAGATTTCGGTTTGCCACGCACGGCTAATGCTTATCGCCTGCAAGGAATTAACTGGGTACCGCAACCTGGTTCTACCACCACTGATTTTGGTAATTTCAAACAAGCGGCTGTTAAAAAAGCCCAGATTTCCTTTGATTCACCAATGCCTGCTCAATATCCAGGAGAAGGAAAAGCAGGCGTACCTGCAAAAGATACCCCAGGACAACCTACAAAAAACACCGGCAATCACACCAAGAATTTTTCTAATGCCTGGGTTACAAATGACCTTTATGGCATTCCCATGATTAATCCAAAAAAATGGACCACAAACGATAGTGGCGCTGTCTCACAAGGACCCCCAGCACCACTCACCACAATAGTGATTCAATGATTTTATTCAGGCACTCAGGAGGCCTAGCAAATGTATACAATGGATAAACAAATAATCAAACCTAAAAGCATAAAAGGCAAAGCAATGGCATTTTTTACTGCTTTGATATCTATAGGTCTGATGCTTGCGCCGAAAGCACAGGCACAGGGCACTCTCGCTCCACGCGACCCTTACGTGGGTGGCACGTCCAGCTCATTGCCCAACACACCTTCCCGTCTCGGTAAGATTCCTACTCCAGGTAGCGGACCAACCTCATTACCGCCGCCAGTTGGTATGACAGGACCACCTACATTGGTCCCTTCTATTCCTGCCATACCTGCCAACCAGATTGGCACCTCTTTCAGTGGCATTGGCTTGCCTGCTAGTTTGCCTATGTCCTTAGCTCCTTCAGGATTACCGGGAGGATGGGGACAAACACTATTTCCTTTTATCCCCAAACAATCTTCTACTCCTGGAGCTCCTCGGCCAATATTGCAAGGCTTTGGTAATCCAGCTGTACCAAGCAGTGTTCAGCCAATCGGCGGTTTACCGGGAACCGGTGGTTATTACACCACCATCCCTAAAATTCGTCGACTAGGCACCAATAAATCTACCCAATATGAATTACGCGGCCGCACAGCATTTTTAGGTGGTGGCGGTAATTCACAAGATGGAGTCACCCAATTTGGCCCTTTAGCAGGTCTCGGGACACCTTTTGGTATTCCTACCGGTGTCGGCTACAATAAAGGACCAGCTGGAGCTAATAATGATAATTTCAATAAATCAATAGATTTAGGTGGCGGTATGCGAAATAAGCTCGGCACTACCGCTGTTTCTACTGGTAAGGCAGTACAAGACCTTAACGGTTACAACGTTATGTATGGTCCCAATGGACTTGGTAATGGCAATCCCCTTACAAGTTCTTATTTAACTACAGAATTTGGTCAAGGTGCAAAAAATGCTTTTACAGCTGTCGGCAGAGTACCCAACCGCACTACTGACTTTGGTTTTCCGTTGCGTCCACAGACAGGCTTAAACGCCCATCCTAATGAACCTGCGCACACTTTACCGCAACAAGCCGTAGAAACTAACTTCTAGGACCCGAGGGGGGATATTCCCACACAAATGGGAATTCCCCCTCTTCAATCTCCTCGTAAATTCTTTTAATATTCATATTACTCAAATAAGGTCAATAGATATTCCATTAACCCCGAACTAAAAAAATGAAAAGCCAAACACTAAATCTAACAATGGAAAAGCCAGCTAAGCTAATCATGCTTTCAGTGGCACTGCCAATTACTCTAGTCAATACCGTAATTACTTTGCCTGTTAATGCTCAAAGCTATAGCCAAGATTCTTATTTGCCTCCGGAAGTAGTTCCCGTTAATCAAGCCATAAATTATGGCAACGCTTCAAGCCCTGCAAAGGCAATAACAAATGTTTTGCCAGCAGCTATATCCGGAAACAATGCACCAACAGTTACATCCCCAATAACTCAGCAAAGTTTTCAAACTCCTCAAGAGGCTCGCCAATCTATATATGACTCTTGGCTGAGTAACAAAATTTTTCCTCAATCTAATGGCCAAACTTCTTATAACGAAACAGCTAATCCAATGAATAATTTCTCTAATCAAAGTATATCCAACCAAAATGCCCCTATTGGACAAATGCAAAATGTTGGACAAGTGGACTCAACGGCAAATAATTATCAAAATAATGTTGCTCCCCCACAAACACAAACTTTGTCTGGCGCTACAAATACCCCAAGTACCTCTCAACAGCAAACCACCGGCGGCATTTCACATGCTTACTGGTGTAGTCTCAACTCTGGGTAGCGTAGGCGCAAACTATGTAGCTTAACTAGTGGAGGCGGCATATATAACGCTGGTATGTTTGGTGCGCACTCTAATGAATTATGGTTTACACAACGGTTTAAAGTACTAAGGATAAGGTGTTGAATCCATGAATACGAATAGAAATACAAAATCAATATTTTTAACACTAGCTTCCCTAAGCATAGCAATCGGCGTAAGCTTACAACCTGCATCAGCTCAACAAAGAGGCGGTGCCAGATTTAATTTCGCTCCTAACTATTATCGTTTGGAAACATCGGCTGTGCCGGAAGTCACCGCGCATCCTATTAGCCATAGCGTCAGAAGTGGCCATGTTCCGAATAGCAAAAGCATTTTAGGTATTGATCCTGGTTCATTACCAGTTGCCCCAGCAAGTTCAAACACAAACTCACGCTACATTAACGCAAGCCACACCCAATGTACATTATAAAGAAAGCTTTGGTGCTCCAGCTAATGCTCCAGTAATGGCTGCTTTACCTGCCACCGCCCTTAATCTACCCAAAGCCGGAGATAAAGCCTTATCTGTTAACAAAGCAGTTTCTGCCAAGTTGATGAATAAGAAAGTCTGCAGGCAAATTACTCAGGAAACATATAGCTGGAAATTCTGGTCAAGCGCTCGCTCTTGGACCGGCAGCCAGCTACGGGAAAAATTTCGGCGGCTACCAGTCCGGTCCCACTACACCATCTGCTTATGGCAATGGCATGACGGTGAACACGGCAGTATCCGGCAGATTATTACAACAACACAAAACAGGTCGATAATTCAGCTCTCAGTTACACTCAATAGGAGGTCAAAATGGCAACCAGCATTAAATCCACAATCAAGAAAGTTGTGTCTTCGCGAATCATTTAAAGTCGCGGCACGCGTTGGTTTCCTCTTGGCACCGCAGCTGGTTCTACTCGCCATTGGAGTTTATGACCAAGTTGCGCATGCTCAAGGGTTAGTCGGCGCCCCAGTAGACCCCCGTTACGGACAATCCAATGAAGTAGGTCAGATGGCAGACTTCGGCTATGACACCGCAAGAGACGTCTCGCGTGTTGTGACCGCTATGTCAACGGTTCCTTCTTCAATGGCAGGCATGAAAATTGCCTTCGGTCAACGGGACGGTGGTGAATCTGCCATGAACGTGGCTAAAGGATTGGGCGTCGGCTTCGGCGCACCAACCGCAGTCCACTTAATGGGTACATTCGCTATCAACAACTTCGGAGGCTTGGGCGGCGGTCTATAATCCGACCATCCAGTCCCCACAAAAAGAGCTATCCTTAACAGGCTAGCTCTTTTTTGTATATAATTCATCTGTTAATTTACTTATTTCTAGATAGTCAAACGATAAAAATTGCATGTCTAAGTTCGAGACCAGTTCAAGCCATAAAAACCTTGATCAGTTGCAAGGTGAAATAATTAAGCTGCGCAATGTTATTCGTTACCACAGGGATCAAAAAGGCGATGACCGCTGCTGGTTAGATGATGAATTATTGTATGAATCACTACCAGAAACGGCTGATAAAGCTCAATTACTTCCATCTAAAGAAGTCTTCATGGAAAAATGTGCTCGCTTCCACTCTAGACGCCAAGCGCCTGAGCGCCCGAAGCAAGCCAGTCAAGACCCTGATCAACCAACTGAACAAGCTCTTAAAGGGATGAACGAAGATGAATTAAAGAAAGAGATAGCTAGGCTTATACAAGCTATCAGACTGCATCGAAATATTGGAGACAATAAAAGAAGCTGGCAGGACGATATAAGGCTTTACAGGATATTAAATGAGAATACTAATTACGATACAACACTACCAGATCAAAAAACATTTCTTACCAGTTGTAATCGCTTCTTTTCCACTCGTCGCAATCCACCTGATCTACACAACTGGTAATTCCTTGACTTGTTTTTTCCCCAATTTAAAAATTATCTCCAACGTTATTTCTTTCAGTGAAGTAACCAGGAAAGTAGCAGGATAAATTTTGCATTTGTCTTTGACTAAACCAATGCAGGGAATTTTTGCAGCAGCTGCGGCTTGCATACCGCTCAAGCCGTCTTCAATAATCACACAATCATGAACATCTATAAATGATCTTTTCGCTGCTTCTAAAAAGACATCTGGAGCCGGTTTTCCATGCGCAACTTCTTGCGCTGAAACATAAGCAGCAAAGTATTTATTGATAGAAAGAGCGAACATGACATGTTCAATAAAAACAATCGGTGAACCAGAAGCTATAGCCAAAACAAAATTATTCTTATGCAAAGACTCAATTAGCTCTAAGGCAAACGGCATGGGCTTGATACCATGTTCTTTCACTTTTAGTGACATCATCGCCCATTTTTCTTTACTCATTTCTTCTATCGAATGATTAAGTCCATGTTCAGCTAAAACAGTAGCAAACATTTCTTTATCGCCAACTCCGGCAAAACGGTCCGTAATTTGATCTGCATCTATATGAATATCAAGACTGCGTAAAAATTCGCTTTCAACTTGTGAGTGCATGTCTTGAGTATCAGAAATCACACCATCGAGATCGAATATAACACCCTGTTTATTTTGTTTATTGAGGGCCATAATTATTCTCCATAGTAAGGCTCAAAGCGTGAGCATTAATATTATAGCTGGGGGATTTCAGCTATATCTTTGCATCCGACTTTATTTGATTCTAAAGACACGGTCTTACACAATGTATTGCCTTGCCAGCCCAATTTGGCATAATCGATACGAGCAATTTTTCTTATAATATATACTTCCTCTATGAAAGACTACGAAAACAGGTTAAAAACGTTCATGTTTGACCGAATGATAAATGGTGAACATTTATCATTCGGTCAATCTTGCCACTCAGTGGAGGAAGCAGCCTTAGCAGCCAATTGCAAGACCGAGGACTTCGTCAAAAATATTTGTATGCTCGATCAAAATGGCAATTTGATAGTGGCTATAGTGAAAGGAGAAGATCGGGTCAGTACCACTTTAGTAGGTAAACATCTAGATATTGATCGCCCTCGCCCAGCCACGCCTGCTGAAATCCTAGATAAAACTGGCTATCCGTGTGGCGGCACGCCGTCTTTTGGTTATCCAGCCAAGTTTATAATTGATCCTAAAGTAATGGAAAAAACTATAGTTTATAGCGGTGGCGGTTCTGAAAATTCACTGGTGCGGATTAGTCCACAAGAAATGCAAAGCGCCAATGGTGCGCAAATCGTTAAAGTGCGCAAGTAAGATAATTTATAACCATCGATAAATTCAATCAATTGCGTCATGAATACCTGGTTTCAAGATCATCCAATCGGAATTTTCCACATAGTCTTTATGCTCCCGGTCATAACGCTTAGGTATTTCTTTATTGAGCGCTTCCAGGTAAGGCAAAAGGGGCTTCTTAGGAACAAATCTTTTTTCAATTTCATCTATATTTGTCTTTGACCAATTATTATCTTTTTTCAATTGCGGATATAAATCAAAACCAAAGCCATCAAAGAAATAGTCTTCGTAGAGAATGCCCAGATACCACGGACTGGGGATACCATCAGGATTGGGTTTAAGAAAAGCCTCTTGCTTTAATTGATCCAGTAAGGCCAAGCCATCTATATTACCGCTCCGCTTTAGGTGCTCTGTCAACTTATCGAGCGAGGGATAATCAATTGCTGGACTGACAAGCAGCACTGGCTTATTTTGCGATCGTGCTCTGGTTATTTCATTCACAGTACCAACACTATAAACATTGGTGGGACAATAGGCGATAATAAAATCACATATATCAACCATGCGTCTGTTTATATGCACAGTTGGGTAAAACTCATGACACAACTCAGCACGGATTTGTTGCCCAGACTGATTATCTTCGAAAGTCCATTTGGCTCTGGTCTGGCTTGAATATTCATAGTTTTGTCCATACCCACTTTGTCCCACAATAATTGGTTTGGACCAGGGATCGTAAACAATAGCTCCAAATGGTTTTAAAAAGCACCTTAATTTGCTGCGCCAGCCGGTTTGCTTTTCTTGCTCGGCAGAAAGAAGAAAATCCATGGGCCCAGAAAGGTAAATTCTTACCCCCTGCAATATTGATCCCGAAGCATCATTCATAATATAGCCAACCTCAGAAGCGTTTTTTCTAGCCGTGGGCCTGCTTGTTGATAGAACTGTTTGACCTTGCCCGCAGAACGAAAAAAGTGGCAGTTGCAATTATGATAGTCAAAAGCAAACTTTCTGCCACCATACTGGTCGGACCCAGACTAATCATAAAGTCTTTAGTCCCTTCGCCATTAAAAGCAGCTCTCAACTCATAATTACCCGGCCATAATATGTCAAATTCTGCAATTGGCATTAGCGTACGATTTGTACCATCTGGGGCTTAGTGAAGCGGCTTAGCCCGCCACACTGCCATACCCCTGGATACAATACATTTAAATGCTCTGCTCCCTTGACTTCATAAGCCAGATGAGGCACTGCTCTCATCTTAGCCAAATGCTTGGCAGCATTTTCCGGATAAACATCCATATCTAAATAAACAGTATATCTACCCGGAATATAAGCCTTGAAAGGAAAGCCTCCTGGAATCAATGCCGATGCCATCACCCGGGATTCCTGATCCGCAGCCAAATATAATAGAACTATTGAGGAAAATAGTGCTAACAGCACAGGCAGATAATAGCTTAAGGGTCTTTTGGTCATTCTTATGATTAATAAAAGGAATTGCTATTTATGGTTTTTACCATATCGACCCTTACAAAAGTGATTCTGCATTGTTTGTTGGCTGAATATTTTCAATGTTGATGGGAAAGTCCCCAGTGACAATTATATTTAGCTACATTAAACTGGACTCATCAACAATAAAGTTCTAATTACTTTGCAGTTTAAACTAGGCGGGCAGGTTATGAAATCAATAATCAGCCATGCTCAAAAGTATTTCTTCAAGCTTGTTTTTATTGGCAATCTTTTTACTCTTAAAACCAAACGCCATTCAAGCAAATAATAATGATCCAAATCAATCCCAAACAAATTCTTCTGATCATTCACTTATAAGTCAGCTTGCCGCACAAAACATGGCGGATTCAATATCCACATTCAATCATTTTGATCAAATATTGAATGGATTAGACAATACTATTAATACCAGTGAGACTTATCAGAGCTTAAGACACTTCTGGTATAAGGATGTCTTTGGCATCTTTTTTGGCGAAATACAACAAAGTATAAGCCAGTTCTTTCATGATATTCGTTACTTGTACTTGCCCTCTGCGGTGATTTCATTAGGCCATGCCATAAAACAATTTTTTCTTAATACCGATCTAACAAAAATACAAAACGCATCGAAAAATACTAACGACCTATCGTTCATGTTGAAGCAGTTTAACGACACCATGTTTGGTATCGCTATGGATATATCGCTGCTTTTGTTCATATTAAGTATCTGGCGCTATTGGGTAGACTCTGCCTGGAAGGGCAGCAGCAATTTGATGAGCCCGGTTGCCCGTCTGATTTTCTCGATAGGACTATTGATTGCTTGGCCTACTATTTATAGCTTTCAAATTCAACTAAGTAACGAATTGATGAGCGCACTGTTTATAGATAATAACGGCAATATTCAATTCTTAGATCTTGCAATGACTCGCTTATTTGATCCTAATAATCTATCTATTGGAACCATATTCAATGCCAGTAATGTACTTGCTATTAGTATCTTCAGTACTAACTTTAGTTTTTTTATCGAAAGCTTGCTGCCTGTTATTTTGTGTTTATTGGCTATTATCCTAATTTATCAACTAACCTATATCCTGATCCTCAAAGCCATTCAAACAGCCTTAATGACAGCTCAATATGTCTTCGCACCAATCTTTCTTGTCCTATTAACTAATCCTGTTACGGACAATGTGGCCACTGGATTCATTAGAACTTTTGTAGAAGTGAGCCTTTGGAATTTTATATGGCTTGGCTTGTTAAAAATTCTAGTGATATTGCTTTATTCAAACTTCAATCCTTGGGGCAAAATACTTACCACTATCGGTATCTTGCAAATAATGATGGATGTGCCGCAATTTTTATCCCATGCCAAAATTAGTGTGGCTTCTGATTTTGTTAATACACGTTCTTTGGTAAAAGCTGTCAAAGATTTGGCTAACTATGATGACAAATTAAAAGGTGGTGTAAAAATGTTGCAATCACTGTTTACCAGCGATGAAAAAAATCAAAATACCACCGCCTCAAGCATGCCAGATGCCTCGCTTAAAGAAAATGATTTCAGTTTTGCAAGAAGCAATAATGAAAGCCCAAATTTATTACCACCTCTAAGAAAGGACAATCCTCAAAGTAATGGCAATCAACAAGCTTATTGGAGCGGACAGCCACAACCAGAATCTAGTGCAGCCGGCTTGTCCGGTACCTATGCTGCTGGAGCAGCGGCAGGCAGCGCAACATCTGCTGGCATTATGATGGGCAACTCAGCCATAGCCATGTCATCATCCAGTAGTTCAGCTAATGCGCTAGCTATCGCCATAACTTCCCCAGGTAATTCACCTGGAGCAACAGCCTACCCACCCAACGGCACAAAGCCCCCTAATCCCGATTCTAGACCAAAATCACCCAATTCTCCCTCCCCGCCCGAACCAAATCCAAAACCACCCTCTGGACCAAATTCCGTGCCTCCGGACGGAAATACCCGCGAACCAAGTACTGGACCTTCCAATCCTAGCCCCTACTGCGGTGGAAGCGCCTTTAATACTTCGCGCTTAGAGCCTAATTTTGCTTCTTTCTTAGGGCTAAATCCAGAATCTAACTGTACGCAAAACCGAAGAACTAAAAACTTTAAACTCTCCCACAGAAAGCCCTATACCGCTTAAACGGCCAGGGTCAAATATGCAAAAGCAAATAGAATTGAGCGGCAATTTAAATAATGTAACAAGCCAATTGAATAGCCATCGAACAGAAGGCGCAAACGGCAGCGAAAAGCTCATTCAATGCCAAAACACTTCCTTGGCGCAGAGCAATCAATTCATCCACAACTCCCACCTAAATAAAAGCTTGCAAAAACAATTAAGCGAGCCTAAAGAAGCACTGTTCAGTCCAATTGCGCACGAAGCAGGTCAATATGATAATTTTAGTGGAGCGCCAGCACAAATTTTTAATCAACTTTATGCCTTTCATACCGGAGCTATGAACTATCACTTGCAGAAAGCGAAGTGGCGCCCTCCTCTGGTTAGAAGCCACTTTCCTCTCTCCAGCAAACATTACGGGCAATGTCATTCTTCTTCTAACCCCTATTTTTACGATTTAATATTTAGCCATGGGAATCCTCCCACTTTAATGGGAATTCCCCCGATTTACCCGGAGGCTAATAGAACCTAATCTTGTATATGGCAAGAAGGTAAGAAGCAATGTCTCAATTAGAATTCATCATTCAAGCAATATCAGTCAGCTGTCCCTCATGTGATGAGGTATTTGCTACCCAGACCACCTTTAAGATGTCCGAAATGACGCTTACTTCATCTGTCGAAGCGGACCTGCATCGAGTATTGCCGTACGGTGCTATACGAGCATGTCTAGTAAGTATTTGCCCTCAGTGCCAATATAGCTGGTGGACTAATACTTTTAATCGGCATTATTTCCTTCCGGTAGGCATAGCTGAAACGCCTCATATTGATTATGCTAAGAAATTCGCGCATGCCATACTTACAGGACGTAAGCATAATTTTCATATCGTTGATAGAGCACTATTAGCTCTGAATGGATATTGGTGCGCTAAGGAGAACAGACAAGAGACCAGTAAATGGCTGACTTTTGCCGTCCAAGAACTTGCAGCCGCTCTTAGTGACCATAGTTGGCATGAGAATCGTGCTCGTTATCAGTATCTCTTCGCAGAATGCTTACGCCTAAGTGGTAGATTTGACCAAGCTATTAAAGCATTTGCTCTAGTCACTGACAGTACCAATTTACCCAAAGAATTGATTGAAAATCAGAAAAATTTAGCAATAAAGAAAAACAGCGATGCTGCTTTATTGACCAACAAAGAAGTACAACAAATATTCTTTCCACAACTAACTAGCGAATTATCCCAAGAAAGAACAGAAAAACAAGCAACAACTGAATTGTCCGAAAAAATTCAATCTCCCTTAAACGCCCCTAATCCAAATCCTTTTGACATTATAACCAATAAGTCAAACCCACTACCCCCCAAAAGACCTATGAAAGCAAGCGTGTAAAAACAGTAATTTAGGCTAATAATCATGGAAGACATTACACCACTAAATTTAGAAGATTGCCCAAAATTATTTGGCTTGCGCTACGACCAACTAATTGGCATCTTAGCTAGTTTAATTATCTCCTCTCAATTTTATTCTTGGTGCAACCCCATCAATTTTGCTGGACAAGACTTGCGTTTTGACATTTCACTCATCCTCGGTCTTATTGGTCCTATCTATGCCTTTGCCACCATGACTAGTTCAGCTACCAATTGGGAGACCCTTATCAATTTTTACATAAGCTCTCAAGTATATATACCTGGCCCGGATCCCAATCCAAGACGCTTTCTAATCGATGAAGAACTTCCCTATTTTAGTGAGTAAGAAAAAATGATTTCCTCTATAAGCAGACCAGCCTTTAAAACACCTGACTTTCTAAACATATTGAAAGCCAAGCGTACTGCCATCGATCCTAAAATAAAAGAAGCCATTTCTAAGCTCCCTGCAAATGCAGTACCGCGTCCTCATCCTTCGGCAGCTGGCATTATCCCTTTATGGGACTTATTTCAAGACCAGGATTCAGGCTTAGGCGTAGCCGTTCTCAGGGACGGGAGTTACCGCTGTTGCTATGAATTAGACGGTATACATGTTAGTGGTTTCGATGAAGTACGCTTAATTTCTTTGATGAATCACTTCACCGGCCTTATAAACAGTATTGATACTTCCGTGCAATTAACGGTAGTTTGTCATAACATCAGTAAAGAAGAATATTTCGCTCGTCATCCAGTTGATGCCCTTAACGACGATTTTTTAAAATACGTAGCCAAATGCGTAGAAAACGATCAAGAATTTCTTTTATCTCGCAATTTTGTTCCAGAACTCAAATTTTTCGTAACATTTTGCTATCGTCCACCCAAAGAAAAGCCAGCACACGAAAGTTGGTTCAAGAATCAAGTTAACCATATGGTCGACGTTTTCAGCAGTCAAGCCATGAGACAAACGGTTAGCAGTCATAGCAAGAATATCAATACCATGATTCAACGGGCTATCGGCTATATGGGACAAATAGGTAATTGCGGAATGAGTGGGCGGCCCATTTCTGCTGAAGAATATTTTCAAATGCTATATCGCGAGCTCAATCCCACTCGAACAAACGACCAAAATTCCTTGCTTGCCCCAACCAGACCAGTACAAAATTCGGTACCAGCTAATCTGCGCCGTTTATTTCCTGATATCGAACCAGCCACCATTAGACAGCAAATTACTGAATCATGTTATGACTTTAGTCACGCAGACTATATCAAAATATCTGATTTCACCACCGCTGAAAATGAACATGTGAGCACAGATAAGCAAAATCATCATATTCAAGACAATAGCAAAGGACGTTACCTGCGCACTTTATACATGAGCCGTTTGCCAGAACGCACCGGTCCACTGTGGCTATTACCACTTTTACGCCTAAACTGCGAATGGCGTATGAATATATATGCTCACAAGCTAGACAAAGATATGTTCCGCAAACAATTACAGCGCAAACAAGCTCAATCGCATGCCAATACTTATCAAGGCATTATGGGTGAGCGTTCTTCTCCTAACCAAGAAGAAGCAGAAAAAGCTCAAGAAGCTGCTCAAATAGGTTCTGAACTTTATACAACCAACATTGAAGTTTTTAATTTTGCCATTTATCTCACTTTGCTTGCTGAAACACTCGATGATCTAAATCGCTCTTCAGAACTGGTACGCACTGCTGCTCCGCAATGCCGTGGTGCACGTTTTGTAGTTGGCTTTCATGAACAAAAATCATTACTGGCCGGTAGTTTACCCGGTTTAGGTATAGACGTCGCCAGACGGGGCAAAATAGTTAGAACTCCCACTATCCGTAATTCCTTCCCTTATGTTCATGCCAAATTGGGCTCGGGAGCTGGTGATTGGTTAGGCTTTTCCAAAGAAACCTTAGAACCAGTATTCCTAAATCCATATGATGAAAAATTGCCCAATGCTCTTTGCATTATTTTCGGGCAACCTGGTGAAGGTAAATCGATGGTGGCCCAACAAATCATCCAAATGAAAACTTTGGCTGGCGCAAAAACAGTTATTATTGACCGCTCAGGCAGTTATAAGATGCTAACTGATGTTTACGATGACGCAGCCTATATCAAACTCGGTCCTGATGGTTCTGTTTGCATAAATCTATACGATTTACCTGTGCCATCCCCTGGCGAAAAGCCTCTTGACCCAAATAATCCGCCAGAATCCCACATTATCAAAATTTTGAATTTCCACTCGGTAATGTTGGGCGAGCAAGGTCAACAGTGCTTAACTAAAGACGAAAAGCCAATCTTAATGCAGGGAATACAGCAAATATATAAGCTCGCAGCAAAAGAAAACCGAATACCGATAGAAACTGATCTGGTTAACTGGTTAATTCGTGAAGCTGGACAAACAGCAAATACAAAGCGAGCTGAAACTTGCGAGGACTTAGCTAACCGTTTAAGTTTATATTGCCGTGGAGCTATTTTTGGCAAACTTTTTGACGGACCGACCACCATTCCAATGGATGCTCAATTAATGGTATTTGATACCTCAGATCTGTCACACGATAAAACTTTAGAAGCAGTAGTGACATTATTTGTATCAGATTTCGTCTTAAGAAGGGCCGCTCAACACAAAGCCGAGCAAATGGCTAAAGGGCTTCCCGCACGCTTTGTCTTTTGTATTGATGAGTTGTGGCGATTGCTCAGATACGAAGGTGGAAAAACTCTAGTAGAAGACGCTTCGCGTACCAGCCGTCACTTAGGCTTATTATTTATAGGTATTTCACAAGAATTGAGTGATTTGCTTCGCGATGAAAGAGCACGCAACTTAGCCACTAACAGTGCAATCAAAATTATCCTAGGAAACGATCCAAGCAACTTTGACTTGATTAGAGATGCATGCGGTCTAACACCACAAGAAATGCAAGCTATTGCCCATTTAACTAGAAAGAATCGTGAATACAGCGACGCTTTCCTGGTATATCATAAACTCTCCCGTGGTGTCGTCAAAGTGGTTGTGCCACGGTTTATGTATTGGGTTGCCACTACTGAACCCAACATAGATCAGCCCATGCGTGCAAAGCTTATAAGTTTATGTGGCGGTGATCATCGATTGGCTTGCCATTTGTTAGCGCAAGGCGTTACTCCAGAAACTTTTACCCCCGCTTATTTACAAGGTTGAAATAAATGTATGTTTGATTATCAAGCAGGCGAAAAATATAGAATAACCTTAATTATGGTGGCATTAGCTGGATTGATGGCCGGGGCATTTTTCACTATTTTATTATCCGGCGGTTCAGAGCCAGCGAAAGCAAGACCCAGAGCAGCTTATATGGATGATCCAGACATAAACGGAGGCAGGCCTGTTTCATCTGCTCAAACCTCAACTTATGCTAGGACAAATAGTCAGGCTCAAATTAGCCAGGCAAATATGGCTGATCCTCTCAATTCTTTAAATCTTGTCCAAGATTGGCTGCCTCTGGCTTGGGACTTAAGCGCAGGCACAGCTAGCGAAAGTCAAGAAAAGGCCATAGAATACATGACCCCTGAATGCGCAAATGCTTACAAGCAAAATGTCTGGACACCGGAAATAGCCCAGCAAATAAATGCCTCTGGGATCAAGAGCACTTTCAGTGCCAGCCGTGTTGCAGCTGGCAACAATCAATCAGATGGTTCAGTAATTATTACGGTAGAAGGCAAGCAAGTACTAAATATACCTAACAAAGGCTCTAAAACCCGCTCAGTCAAATTAGAATATTTAATTAAAAACACCGCCGATGGTTTGCGCATTGCCGGAATTAGCGAAGGTGGCAAAGGCTAAGGAGATAGAACATGAGTTGGAGACCACAACTTAACGAAAAAGGTGTTATCACCCGCTTTAGCAACTCTGATACCGGGGAAGTAATTAGCGCCCAGGAATATGAGCGCCGTATGCAGACTTTACAAGGAAGCTACACGCCCAATTATTACAATCAACCCGGCACAAGCTCTATTGGTGGTACTTATACCGGCGCACCATATATGCCACAGAATATGCCACAAAACATGCCCCAAGCGCAACCAAACGGTATGTACGCATATCAAACCAGAAATGGACATATTGTTTTAGTGCCTCCGGATAATGCCCGCAGTGCTTATCCACAATATAATAGTGCACCGGCACCAGATGATGGGGTTCAAACTCGATTACCGGCAGGCATCAGCACTGCCCCAATACCTACAAATGATAATCCTCTTATCCAACCGGGCGCGAATATTATTCCGCCGAATGCGCAATTTTCAGTTGAGACACCATTAGCTGTAACCGCCCCACAGGCAGCCAATGACGCACCACCATCTACAATAAGCGCCAGATCCAGCTCAACACCAGCAATTGGTCAAGGCATACAAAGCAAAAACCTAAGGCTCGAAGGTGTACCTGGTCACCCAGATAAAGCTCCTCTTTCTCCATACAAACCTCATGGCTTCTTGGATACAACTTCTATTGCCATCCTATTGCCAACGCTTATATTAATTGCACTTAGCGTTGCGGCAGCTCACAAAAAACGCTTATTCCCCTGGCAGACTATTAGAACCTTTAATCCTCCTTCTGGTCTTATGACTCCAAGAGATTATGAAAAATCATATCTTTGTCCGCCTAACTTAAGACGTCATGGACGCTTAGGCAAACGCAATCCCAATGCCAGCTGGACTGAAGCCGATGGTGTAGTGCTTCCTTTCGGATTTCTTGCCCGTACTCATTTGCCGGTCACTATTCCATTAGGAAGATTGCCCAACAAAAACATGTTCATAGTAGCTCCATCTGGTTCAGGTAAAACCACTTTGATGCGCGCCATTATTAAAGCATTGCTAGCTAAGCCTTGTGTGATTATTGCTTTAGAAGCTAAAGCCAATGATCCGGCTTTAGATGAAAAGCGAGAAGGTTTTAAATATACTGTTTTGCCAGAGGCTAAAGCAGCCGGATTCGATGCACTCTATTTCAATCCTTTAGACATGGAAGAATCAGTCAATTGGAATCCAATGGATCTGTCTCCTACAATATTTGCTTCCTCTATTGTGCAAGATATAAACATGTTAGCGCCTGAAGAACAGCACTGGGCGGAACGAGACCATGGCTATATTTCTGGTTTAACTCAATTACTTAAATGGGGCGCCGTACAAGTGATGGGCGAAGATACTGAGGGTTATGTTTCCGAAGTTGCAGCGCTGCCCTGTAATCCAAGGGGCTTAATGAAATTGGTTAATAACCGTCGCAATATTGTTGAGTCTTTGCGCCGGCTTAAAAATAATCCAGAAGTTGATCCATCGGAACTAAGTGAATTAACCCAAACTTTATCTTCAATTATCCGCACGGATACTGATTGGGACAAAAATATTCAAGGCGTACGCGGTCGTCTGCGCATGTTCAAGAATCCAGGTGTATTGCGTGTAACCGAACAATCAAATGTTGACCTGAATGCTTCGATGCACAAGCCTACCGTGCTAATATTTGGTGCACCAGCTTCATTAGGACCAGACGCTGAGTCATTAGCTTCTTGCTTTGTATATCAATTACAACAAGCTTTACATACCAGATATGGTACTGTATCAGTCTTGCCTTTATTTGCCTTCTTTGATGAATATCAGACTTTAAACTTGGACACAGCTGGCAGATTATCAGCTATCGTCCGCGGTGCTAACGGTGGTCTGACTGTTATTCTACAAAACATCAGTCAGATAGCCACGAATACTACCTCCACTAATCCATCCAGCTCCGGCTCTTCTGAATTACGTACAATATTCTCTAACTCCGCTGTTCGTGTTTGCTTGCATAACGCTGACGAAGTTACAGCACGCTTCTTCTCGGATGAAATTGGTAAGCAAGCAGTGATTGTTCCAGGTTTATCTGACCACTTCCAGGCTGGTGGTGGTGGTGTATTTCCAACCAGTTGGAACCGCATTCACTCGCAACAAGTTGTAGCTAGAGTTGATTCTGATGCTATTAAACGTATGGAAAAACAGCACGCACTTGTTTATCTCTCACCAGCCGGCGATCCCGAATTTGGTGAAGTTAAACCACTTATGGTTGACTTAAGAGGTATTGAAGAAATCGCTCGCTTACACCTGTTGCACAACGTTTCAACTCGTTCAGGACCAGGAGATGGAGGAGGTGCAGCCAACGCTACACCTCAGCCCACTCACGTTCCATGGCAATCACATTTGGGTCAACAAGGCGGCTGGCGCCAAGTACCAGCGCAAAACGCGCCAGAAGATTTGACTACAGACGCTGCTAGCCCATCCACCACTGCTGTTGGCAAGCTTGCCGACACATTAACTAGTGCCATCCCAGATGCAGCTGTTAATCCGACCATCAGCGCAATTGAGCCTATTGCCGGCATAATTCCGGATGGATCAAATGCTGCCTCAGCGAGTGTACCCAAACAGATCGAAGACAATGTAAGCCATCGTATTTGCCCTGCTTGTAAACAGCCCGCCACAACCAAAAAATTCTGCACCAATTGCGGAACTTTCTTGGGACAACCAGCGGCAACCATTGAAACAGCCGGCAATCGAATTGTCTTAAACCAAAATCAAAAAGTAGAGCTGGAAACATCTGCGGTTTTAGTCAATAGAGAACGTGTTCCTGTGAAACAACAAGCAGAAGCTGCACCTCCGCCATTTCCATTTGCTCCAGGCCCATCAAGTATCCAAAACATAGTCCAAAACATATCCGCAAATAAAAAGCCTGCTGCCCCGGAACGCACCGATGCCACTTCAGCTCCCGATTACGATCAAATACCGGGGTTAAATCCTGGCCAAACAAAAAGACCAATCACATCAATGAATCCTGAGCGAAACAGACCTGTGCCCAAATCTTGGGGTAAATAATTAGTTTACAGTCTGCCCCATTTGTACGAAATAAAATACATAACCACTGAAACCATTAAATAAATAGCTATTACAATTACTGAAACTATCAATGGCCATATACCCTTGGCACTCGCTATGAGAGACTCGCTTTCTTCTTTTTTTTGTTTGTCTTCAGTCATATTTCTTCCGGGTTTATTTTACAGTTATTACTATGTGATCTCCGGCTATGCCTACTTGTTTTTCACTGCTATCTAGTGCTCTCAAACGCAATTCATATATACCGGGTAAAGCAAAGTCTTTCTTGCTTAATGATATCAAACCGCTCAAACCTTTCAATTGCTTAGTGTAAAAGAAAGCATTTGGTTTCCTGGGGTCGTTGACAACAGTGAAAGTCTGGTCAGGTGGCGTAAGTTCGTACATAACCTTATCAACTCCAAGAACTTTACCACCATCATAAGCAAGCTGACAGTAAGGATTAAAAGCATTCAACTCTATATAACCCAGCACATTTTGGTTAGCGCTCGCTTTAAAGCTAAGATCTGGCATATTTTTTTCAATGGGTTCAAATCGAATACTTTTGACCAAGAATACTCTTGACTTTGGCAAAATCAATTTCAACAAGCGTGCTGCACCTCCCATAGCCCAATCCGCTTGTCCATGCAAAGGGAAAAATAGTTTCTGTTCGCCAGCAGTATCCTGCAGGAGTATATCCAATCTGTGAGCTCTATCGAATTGCGAAACAATTTCGTTAGTATAAAAGAGACTACATACTCTAGAATGCCGCTTCTTATCACTAGATTGCGCAAAATCAATGCTTGCGACTAAACAGTCCAGGTCAAAACAAGACCGATTCTTTAAATCAATTATTATTTCAGAGTCTATTTGTTTACGAACATCCTTATTCATATCTATATTCAGAGGCAAGTCAATTATTTTATTGGGCAAAGAAAAACCCTCCAATTTCTGCTCTTTGTCATTCCAAACGTAAAATTTTGAAGCAATCTTATCGCCCCCAATGTTTGTCATAGCACGCCTGGCATAACCAAACGGAAAAACGTGGTTTATTTCGTCAAGGTTAAAACAATAATGAATATCCTGACTAATTTGTGGACGTTTACTCATGCCATCAAGAGCATTGCGACAAACATAAGCACCGTTTATTTGATCAGGCAATCCAACAATATATACCGCATCGTTTTGATTGATTGTTTTGCATAAATCATTCAGCTGATTTAGAATTGCTTGACTAGTGGTTTCTGCCTTAAGCCAAGCAGAATTATTCACTAACAACAGTGCCCCAGATAACGACAATATCAGAGCAAGAGCAACAATTTTCCAATGCTGAATTTTGCCATTCTTTTCCAAACAGCTTGCAAAACCAAAACAAAACAAAGCTGATAAAGGGACCGTAGGCAAATATGCTAAACGACTACCTTGTAAATCAGTGGCAATATTAAAGAGTTTATATACTGGTACTAAACTAAGTACCAACCAGCACAATAAAAAAACGAACGTAGAAATATTTTTGCGTTCAAAACAAACGTTCTTAACTATCAGTATTAAATTAATTGCTAGCAGAGTCCCCCAAACAATTTTGATCAACCCTGGGTTACTTAAAAGCCCATCGTTGAAAGGGAAACAAAGAATGTATAGAGATGTTCGCCAGATTGAAATTAATAGTCGAAAATTATCGAGACTCAAAAGTGTATTATCATAACCACCGATTAGTGTACCCAAAGAACAATAACGCACTACAAAATAAATTCCTAAAAGCAACCAGAATAAGATTGACTTTTTGACGACAGATAAGAGCCTGTCTGGCATGCCCAATTCTTTTGAACCTATTATAAATTCGTAGGCACAGAATATTGCAGGCAATGTTATGGCCATTTCTTTGCACATAAGTGCTAAAGACAGAAAAATCAAGCTTCCAAAAACCCACTCAATAGAAGACCCTTTCATTAAAACAGTTGACCGGCGCCATTTTATGTAACTGTAAAGACTGGCCAGAGAAAAAAAAGTAACAAAAGTGTCAACTCTTCCGGTAATCCAAGAAACAGCCTCAGGATGTAGAGGATAAAGCCCAAACATGATGGCGGCAGCCATGCACCACATATAATTCCACTTCGGATTATCACTGTTTAAGGGCAATTGCCGTAATATAAGCCACAATAAATAAGTGTTTGCTGCGTGACATAAAACATTTGTTAAATGAAAGCCGATACCATTTCCCCGCCAAACGATATAGTCCCAAAGCATAAATATTGAAATAAGTGGTCTATAAAACTTGGCTGTGCTGATATCTAACCAGGCACTATGGAAATTACGCCAAATCAGTTCCGGCTGGCTGATTGCCTCAGATAGCCATTTCAGATGCACAAAGTCATCCCCATTAAATGCATTCACTATGATAGGTGAATAAATGAGCACGATAAAAATAAGAGCCCCACTTAGAGACACTAATTCCAACGAATATAATGCTTTGCTTTCTGCAGCGCTTCGATCTGCTACTAAGTCAACTTCTTCGGTCATTTCTTCTTTTCCGGACTAATTGGTTCATCAAGCAAATTTTCTATTGCATCTTTACTTGATTCACCCGTGACCAATTCGAATTCGTCCTTGACCTGCCTATATCCTGTAAGAGAATTAAAAGTAGAAACAGCCAAGGGTCTTCTTTTTACTGAAAGTGTCTTTAAGATCGAAACCATTTTGCCGTTAACAGAGCGGTTGGCTCCAAGAGGGATTCCCATATGGACGGGAATCCCTAATTGAGAACAAAATATTTGTTCTATTTGTCGTGGTGCCTTAATATCAGAAGATAACCAAAGTTGAGTCATAGACTCTTCCGCCAATTTCTTATTAGGATCAGCCCTTCTAATAGCTAAGCACTCATAGGTGCGAAAGTTATCGATCCTCATAGTTTTCCCAGTGTTATGCACCTTGAATGCTGGTCCTGCGTACATATTACTACTATTATTCTTGCTACCAAGGATAAACTTTTTTTGCCAACTCTTGTAAGGTAAATCAACATAAGTTTTAGAACTCTCATTAAAGACCAATGCATTCCACTTGGGGGCTTTAGTAATGAGGGTCAACCCCAATCGTCCCACATACATTTTTAAAGCATTGTCTGTAAACTCCGAAGACAACGTGCCACCGAAATTACTACTTTGGCAGAGAACCCAGCCCTGTTCATATTTACTTGCAGCGGCGATACAAAACCCATCTCCATTAAGACAAAACAAAATAGTCAGAGCAAAAACCAATTTCGACCATTGCCATCTTCTCTCTTTTCTGTGCATATCATGAAAACTCGAATGGTTAATCTTCAAAACAGCCTTTCCTATTAATAGCCTATTCTTAATTTTACACAGCAATTAAATTCTAAACTCTAGAAAACCACTTTATGCCACAACTTTGTCACACAATCTACCTAAACTAATCATGTCCGCAGACCATTTGTCTTAAAAACATACCTGCCCCTTAAGACAAATGGTCATTACTATCCCTACAAAAGCAGGAGAGTTTATTATGCTAACAGACGGATCACGAAACACCGGATTAGCAAATAATTTGTTATCTGACAAAAATAATTCCGCTGGTCAATTGCAGACATTGCCTCTCACTTATTTCGACCTTTTGGACGAAACACCGGAGTTCTCGGAGGCAGCAATACTGCTCGATGATGAAACCATCGAATATTGTTATATAAAAATTGGCCAGGACGGTAGCCAATATTTCGGCTTCAACTATGCTCTGCCAGATTCACCTGAATATAACGAAATGATTTCTCGCCATAAATTTGAAAAAACATTAGAAGCCAATACATTCGAACAATATCCAAGCGGGAAAACGGTCTTGAGCAAAGGTGGAAAAATTCTCGAAATAAATTTGCCTCAACAGAAAAACGCATACGTCTAACAGCTCAGCGTAGGTGTATAACACTAAATGCTAAAAGCACCGCGAATAGTTTTCTTCGCACTGTTATCTGCTTGTACTTACACATTTCTGTGTTCTATAATTTCGAAAATATCGAATTAAATACATAACCGTAATTGGCGTGATGAAAAGAAAAAATGGCTGAGAATAGCGGTGCTCATAGTGGGCAAGTGAAGATACAATCAATATAAATAGCGGGAATAGCCATACCTCTGGTATGAACCTGAACCGCGTCAACCACAAAAATGCTAAAAAACTTATGGTTGATACCAACGACCACAAATAAATAAACCAATTGCTCCTTTGCCCAAACCAAAGAGTATCGTAGACTGCCATTTTATAACACAGAGCCTGCCATGGTTTTGCCGATACCGCCTCAGTCAAAGATTTCCAAGCAAACATGTTACCAGAACTTTTGTTTTTAGCCAGAGCATCCAACACTTGCTTTGATTTTTCGGGAGCCAAATAATCACCTAATCCCATAGCAGCATCTGAACTCCACTGGGAAGATTCTTTGCGATCGCCCCATATTTGATACCATAAACTATAACCACAATAGCTTGAACCAGACATAGTAAATTCACCAAAATAGCGCTGATTGCGCTTTTCCCAGGGGTATTCAACTATAGACAAAACTGCGCTACTAATTAGCACAAACATAATAATTCGCTTAAAATGAACTCGTCTGATCAGTGCGAATAAAATCAGCATTGAAAATGAAAAAATGGCAAAACTTGAATAAATATCGCGAAAATATGCTGCGCATCCTAAAGAAGCACCATAACCTAGAGCATTCAAGAAGAGACTCTTGTACAAATAAGGCTTTTGCCTTAAAGCATGCCAAAAATTTGACACAGCAATGAGTGCTAATACAATAAATGGGGCCGTAAAAGGCTCCGAAGCAAATACGCCAAAACCAAAATTATAGTCTAAAACTGCCGGACATAGAAGACAAAGTAGTCCAGCACCAAAAATATATATTTTCTCCTCAAAGAATTTGTTGGCCAAAACGCAAGTCAAAATAGCAGCGATGAAATGAACAAATGCTACTAAGAGAAAATATGGTAATACACTTTGCTCCCCAAAGAGCTTAATCATCGTACCAATTACAATCGGTGTCCCGGGTCCTTGGAAATAATAAGCCATATAAGTTTTGTTATCTGGATCAAGAGGGCTAATCTTCTTCAGACTGAGCCCCCTTCCTTCCGCAAAACCTAATCCTGTCTTTATATAGTTTGACGGATCAGTCATATTGAGCGCTAGTGCCCACTGACTATATGATTGACCAAGCCTGACACTGCCAGGATCTGCTTGCCCAACATCACTGGCATATCCAAGACATTTATTGACACCAAGCGAAGCAAATGCCCCCAAAGTGTCTAATCGATACGCCAGCACCACAACGGTAATCAACCACACAGCTAGCAAAGACAGAACGATGCTAATTTTTGCAGGAAGCTTTATCATGAAGTATTATTTGGGCTAACACAATGCATTATCAATTAAGCGCCACACTGCAATTTTACAGTGACCACTTTACTACGGCTATATTAATCGTAAGACGAGCCGTTAGTCATTTTATCTTATCGTGCGTGACAAAGTTGTGACAAATGAATAGACAATCAAATTGGGAGTAAATTGTGATACCAAAAGAGGCCATAACGCCAACTTAATGTTTAAGGATACCTTGTAATGAGGAATACTTAGAATGCTTACTTCAACTATTCAATCAATGGAAGTCGATTAGTGAAATTTACCCTCACCCCAAAAGGCATAATCTTAGTTGCCATACCTCTCCTTTTTGAATTTGTGTTCTTAGGAGCATTGGCATTTTTATTAGCACAAGCCGAACAGGAATCAAATCTCGTCTTTAAATCAGCGAATATAGGCAATTGCTCCAATAAACTTCTAAGAGATATATTCGAACTAAGCGCGATACCACACAGCGAAGTAGTCGAGCTATTTACTTCAAACGGTTACCAAAGCAAAATTGAAACTATCCGAAGCGACTTAAATAAGCTTTCACTGGCGGTTAAAGATAACCCTGAACAAGCATTAATCATTAAGAAGTCAATTGCAGCGGGCGAAGAAGCCTTTTTGCTCATTGAACAATTACAAAAAACTTTTGCCTCCGGCAATACTCTGGGCGCAATAGACCAATTAAAACAACTGAGAGGTGAATTGCGCTCATGTATTCAACAAATGATATCAATCGACTTGATAGAAATGGCACAAATCGAAAAGGCTAAAGCCGAGGAATATCATAAAAAACAATTGATCTCAAGAAAGGAGATCCAATCACTGCTTATCTTTGGACTTATTTTAAATGCCGTAATTACGCTTATAGTGGCTTTTCTTATAACCAAGAATATTGTCGGTCGATTGGCAACGCTGATCGACAATAACTTCCGCTTAGTAAGTGGGTTGCCGTTAAATCCTATTATCGGAGGAAGTGACGAAATCGCAAATCTAGACGAAACCTTTCACGAAATGGCAATTTCTTTAGCCGAATTAAAAAGAAAAGAAAAGTCTATGATCGAGCATTCAATTGATCTCATCTGCTCGCTTGATGCCAGCGGTAGAGTTACTGCAGCCAATCCAGCTTGTAAGCTCATTCTTGGCTACAATCAAGACGCTATAGTGGGAATGAATCTGAGGAGCATCTTAGCCGATCCAGACATTGATTCCTTTAACCAATCCCTCTCCTCAGCTGCTGCCGGCAAAACTGAAACACAGTTTGAGTCAAGAATAAAACAAAAAGATGGCGGTATGATTGATACATTATGGTCTATTCATTGGGTTGAATCAGAAAAATCATTCTTCTGTGTGGGACATGATATAACCACACGCAAAGAGGTAGAGAGGCTAAAACAACAATTCATGACTATGATTAGCCACGATCTAAGAACACCTCTAACAACAATTGGCAATTACTTAGAAATGCTTGCCGCTGGAATGTTTGGTCAATTAACTGATAGAGGAGAGCATCTCTTAAAAATAGCTCAAGACAATTCTAGTCGTATGCTTACTCTGATTAATGACTTGCTAGACTTGGAAAAAGCTGAATTCGGCGGACTGAAACTCAGTTGCTCAGACCAAAACCTGCAAGACTTGATCGACACCGCAGTCAATTCAATTTCAACTTTAGCCTCTAAAAATCAGATAGGCATTGAAGTAGAGCCAAGCATGTTAGTAGTATCTGCTGATGCTAATCGAGTTGGACAAGTTCTCGTGAATTTGCTAAATAATGCCATTAAATTTTCACCATCCAATAGCACGATTAAAATAGCATCTTATATTGAAAATGACATGGCAGCCATATGTATCCTTGACGAAGGCCGAGGCATTCCCCTAAATTTACAAGAAAGTATTTTCGAACGTTTCAGACAAGTCGAGATTGACGACTCGATCGACAAAGGTGGTACCGGCCTTGGTCTTACAATATGCAAAACAATTGTCGAATTGCATGGTGGGGAAATAACCGCGGAAAGTAATATAATTAAGGGAAGTAAGTTTTCATTTACTTTACCTTTATCACAAGCTGAGAAAATTAAAGTCGTTTCGACGAATTAATTCTGAAGTATTTATCGCTTTGGATAAACACCGACAGTATTATTTTGAAACGTGGAGTATAAAATGGTCGCTACAGTAAGCACACTGTTTACCCGCTTTGTCTATTGGCCGTAAGCGCACTTTATAGTCGCGAGAACCTCTCAACATACTACGATCTATTTTAATCTGCCCTTTGCATTTTCTTAATTCCAAATCGATCAAAGAATGGGCTTCTGAATATGGGCTATTCAATTCTCTAAAGTATTCCCAGCAATCAATAATCTCAACAGCGACCCCGGCACAATTAGGAATGGCAGACACATCATAACCGATAGTCGAGCAAGGGTAGGTCGAATCAAGATAAACTACTCCTACTTGAGGATTATAATTTTCAGAATTCAATACAAACCTAGGCATATCATTTTTTATAGAAGTAGCAAACGCACTGTTTATCTTAACCGTAAGATCTTTAGGGAAAGAAATTTTTATTGAACGGCAGTGACCACCCAGTGACCAAATCGGCTTGCCTCGCAACGGAAAAATCAAAGTCTGCTCACCCTCTTTAGCGACAAGCGGAGCTAATAAAAGCTCTCCCTCATTGTTGTTCTGATTGATATCATTTGTAAAAGACAGGTGCACAAATCGATCTTTAAAGGCTGATCCATTATTTTTAATATTGACATTCAAAACTAGAGCATCGCAAAATTGACACTCTAATTCTGTTGGAGAAAATACAAAGGTCGGTTTCCGTCCTGCAGTTTGCTTGCCTAGCCCTAAGTCCTGCCGGTATGTTCTTTTCTGAGACTTGATTATATTTATCGGATAGAAACTTTGCTTTGCTCTATTTAGATAATAGAAGCACGCCGCTATTTTTCCCGCTTCCAGATCATGAGCCAGCACTCCCAATGGCAAAGATTGATCTTCATCCCTGAGCCAGACACAATTATCATAGTCATGATCTATAAATGGTCTGTGATTCATTGAGTCCATAATGTCTATTCCAGCAATAGCTATACCTTTATATTGATCTGGAAGATTGACAAAATAAATTCGCCTAGCATTCGGTATTTGCTTGTGTATCAATTTAAATCCAGCCAGCATTTTATTAGTCAGATCGCCAGCTTCAGCCCAAACAGAATTGTTTGATCGCAATACAAAACAACAAAAGGAGATAATCACTATGAAAATAGGGTGGCGTAGAGATTCAGCCCCCCAGGCTTTTTTCTATATGCCAAACCCAACATCAAGAAAATGCATAGTGGTATCGAGGCAATATAGCCATATCGAGCATCCAACAATTCAGGAGTGATAAGCAATAACTTTGCCATTGGCGCAAGACTAAGAAAAAACCAGCAAATTAGAAAGACCGATAGTAAGATTTGCTGGCGATTCTTATAGACATTGGCCACGGTTAAGAAGGCGAGATCAATAAGCATTAACGTCCAGGCAAGATAGACTGGAGTATTGTGATTAAAGGCTGCAGAAGATATTGGGTTTAATATAATTTTAATACTTTGAAACCATGCCTTAAACATCATCTGGCTGTCAGAAAAATAAAATATAGGATTACTCCAACTGCCCAGAAATTCACCAGTCATCAATTTTCTCAGACACAAATAAATAACCAGCAAAAGCCAATAGCCAGCGGTGATTCTTGCGGCGCTGAACAATTTGTTCGCAAATACAAGCAAACCAGAAATTTTTTGAGGCTCCTGCACCGGTAAGGCCGCACCATTAAGCAACACGTCGTACACAAACAAAATCGCCGGCAGAATGACAGCAACTTCTTTGGTTAGTAGTGCGCAAGCCGCTAATAAATAACTTAAAAATTGAAACCAACCCAGATTTCTATTACGCCAATATATAAAAAACAAAAAGCTACCCAGGATAAATATATTTGCTAATAATTCGGTTGTACAAACAAACCAATTGATGGGCTCCGTATGCAAAGGATAAAGAATGAAAAAACTAGCCGAAAAACAGCACCAATTAATTTTTGCCCATCTGCTCTGTTCGCTCGCTTTGTCAGAAACATTTGCACCATTAAATATCTCGGCAAATTCACCCACTATCTGCCATAAAATGCCAGCTGTAATTAATAAATAAAGTAAACTCAAAAGTCTGAACAAAGTGCTATTTGGTCCGCACAATAAATATTCAACAAATAACAAAACATTGAGCAAAGGACGATAATAAGGAGTCCCCGCATATATAGTTTGAAAAGAAGTAAAATATTTTGCTTACATTGATTCAGCCAACAGATTATATAAAAATCGTCTGAATAAAAAAAGTTGAAAATAACAGGTTGATAGGCTATGGCCAATGCCAATGATACAAAAACAATCGTTGCAACCATAGCCAATCGGTCGTGCTTATAAATTGTCACTATACTCATTAAATTCCAGATCTTCTATAGCGAATGGCGGCCAGATGATAATGTTTCTTTGCTTGATACCGCCAGTCTCTTATCCATTGACAGAACTTCAATGAATTTTTGTCCACCAACGCCGTTTAAGTGAACTGTATCAAAAAAATCACTTTGGTTGAATCTAGGATCTCCATTCAAATCAAGAATATCTGCATCATATTTTTTCGCTAAAGTTCTAATAGTATATAAATAAGTATCGTAGGTTGGCGCTGGCAAAAGAGACATATTTACGCCAGTCAAAGGCATGTTAACCAAAAGTACTTTGACACCCAGATCTTTTTGCTGTTGCAGAAATTTTTCCAAGTAATTCCTCTGCGCTGCAAAAGTTCTTGGTTTGAAGGGGTTATAGCGAACCAAATATTCATGCGTATTATCAACTAAAGTCTTGGACGGCTCCGCATTACCACCAATTAGCCATTCTCCGATTTCGATATCACCCATAGTACCATCACGTGGATTCATAAGCTCTCTTAACATTTTCTGTCTACCGGGCGGCGACACAACGTTATTACCCTTTCGTTTTTCAAGCGATACGATCCAGTCTGCTTGTTGTACCTGCAATTTTCGTATGGATTGCTTTAACAACGATAAGAAATTATCTCGCACCCTATACATGTAGAGAAATTTATGAAGAAATTCATCAATAAAAGAATTGACCGTCTTGTGTTCTTCAATAACTAATTCTCTTCCACTGATTTTATTCATATAAGAGGCCGTATCCGTACTTACAGCGCTCGGCAAAGCAGCGTCAATTAAATCACGCGGCGCAATTCCCCAAACTATAAGACGTGGCTTATATCTCTCACTGATAAAATTTGCTGCTAAAGCATAAACATCAGAAGCCATTTGACCACCGATAGCAAAGGAAAAATTGGAAATTGGGTATTTGTAACGATTGCTGAGTAATTCTGATAAATAAGAACTGTAGTGGTGGATGGCAGAATCAACCATTTTATTATAATGTGTTGCATCTCCCGTATCGATACCAGCCAGCATCAGGGAAGAGCCAAATAATAATATGTCCGGCGCTTGCTTCAATTCTCGATAGTCTTTCACAGCCCACCATATAAAGCTCCGCTCCGGAATATCGAACGGGCTTGGGTGAAATTCTAATTTCATAGTAATATCAACGATACAAAAGAGCAGCACAGCGGCAATAAACCGGGTAGTAAAGAATGTTTTAGCTGCTGGTCCCTTTTGCTGAGAACCTGAGTTATCCACCTCGGTATAGAGCTTCAAACCACCGGGACTAGCGAATAATTCTTTGACTTGCAAATTCAATCTTCTTACCAATAAAATATCTTGAACCCTCTTGGCAAACATATAAAGATTGCCAAGAGGGTCAGAATACCATGGAAATATCTATTACTGCCAGGGCATTCGGTTTATGTGTGCAAAGAACACCAAAAAGCATATAACCCCCAATTAACTATCTTTATGCTGTTTCTTTAGGCAAAGAAATTCTTATCAAAGATTCTAAGTTAGAGACTAATAAATTAAAACGAGGATGATTAGGTGGCAGTAATTTCACTGCTTGTCTATACATTTGACCCGCTTCAATTATTTTTCCATGCTCCTGATAAAGCATCCCTAGATTGTTTAAGATGTCAGCGAATATAGGGCGAGGATAACGCCTCGCCATTCGTAATAGTATCTGCCTATCAAACTCTACCGAGCCATAACAATGCAAATGACAAAAAAGCGCAATTGATGTACTTAGAGTAAGGAATCGTCTGACATCACTACCAGGAAATTCCCATGAAAGTTCTATAGCCCTCCTTATCCAACGTGTGGCATCTATAAGTTCCTCTACTGTCCTTTTATTTCGACACTTGAGCATAATGTTTTTTACACGATCCATTGCATAGCCCCATTCAACAGAATTTTTTATCCTTCTATCTGGCAGCATTTTCTCTTCCTCATTATGTGCTTTCTCTAAAGAACTAATATAGTAATCCAATTGCTCTGGCCAACTTTGTAGACTTCTTAACCAACTCTTCTACTGTCGGCAAATCAGCGTTTGAATTAATAAATTCACGTAAAGCACAGGGGGACTTGTCGCTGCCATCTGAGAAAAATAAAAAGGAATTAGAACAATCGTTCTCTTCTTTCTGAATATCATCAAATCGATTTCTTGATAATGCACTAACCATAACATGCACCTCGTTTATTCTTAATTTAGTGGCTCTATAGCCTTGACACCAATTAAGATACAAAAACAATGTGGCAAACTAGTGACAAATTTAAGAAAAAGTTTGGGCAAGCTCCGAGTCTAGATTAATTTCCACTTCAAAGGCTCGTCCCCAGGGCAAAGAGTATTGGATTGAGCCCGGGTCAAAATCAAGTGCTCTAACCAATTTCATTGCACAAGCAGCCATTAATCGGTCCAATACTAATTGTTGTTCAGTCTCTACTTTGTTTTCTTTGATTTTTTCACGCACTTGTGTTTGATAGGCCCAATCATCCAACAGGCGTATAAATAGCACCCTTTTGCGCCACAAATCACTTAAACCGGCAGAACTCAAAACTGCATTTAGACATGCAGAACCAACGGCTAAGGCTGACCCAACAGTGTTGCCGGTCGTGTTCCATCCTCCATAAGCCCAAATCTTACTAAAGAGTGCCGGCCTCTCAAATAAAAGATCAATCAAAGCTGGATCGGCCCCATTTGAATACGCAATGTCACAAACGACCACCGGGCCGTTGGCTTTCTCAATTAAATTGATAGCGATCCTGGCCGAATGTTTGCTATCAACTACTCTTAAATCTTCAAGCCCCGGTAGCCACATATGATCACCTTGTCTATCAGCTCCAGTGTGCACGATAACATGAAAATCCAAAGCACCGTCAGTAATATCAGTATCAACAATTTGCAGTCTCTGAGCATTAGCCTGACGCTTCATACTATCACCAATACATTGTCCTTCAAAATTACTGGTAAGCAAAGGTCCCTCGACGGCGCTATAGTGCAAAGCAATTTTAGGCATTTTATACCGTCCATCATTTAGATAGCGAGCTATCAATGTCATTAACATCTCATCAGCACCAGCATAAGCCAAAACTCCTTGCGTTGCCTTTGCCTCCGCCAAAGCGATTAACTTATTTTTTTCAGATACGTTTAGACCATATTGCCCAGAATCGTCCTGGCTAAAAATTAGAAAGTCAAATTCGCCACTAACTACATAATCTATAAGCCTTACATTAACAGCAAAATTTCTCTTTCGAGTAGAAAGGTAGTCTTGGCGGACAGCAGGATCTATCTTAGACTCAGCTACAGTTAGCTCACTTTCTGAATTTAAAAGACCCAATTCTTTTCTGTGAAGCAACTGTGACCAGTTAAAAATTTCCCTACCATATTGTGACCAATATAACTTTTCTTCGGTATTATCATAATTATTCGAAATACGCATGATGCTTGATTGTGCATATATTTTAAAATTGCCACCAATGCGTTTCTTCAACTTAGCTATGTTATTAGCACGCGCCAAAACAGTTTCCAAAGAGTCATCACATCGCCTCGATGGTATTAGGCCACCATACAATATACTGTCAAGACAAATGAGGATCGCACCACTCTGCAGTTTATTAGCCGCTTCATCCACCCACCGGTTTAATAAATCCAAGTCAGTAGGAGCAAACAAGGATCCCATTAAGTTTCTCGGCGGAACAAGCACATTTAAATCTGCAAGCTCGCAAATTTGTTGAGGAAACGTATAAGTAATTGGCCTGTTGTCAGTCGGTATCAATATGACAGTTTGCTTCATGTCCAAATCTTTTTTCTATAGCATTACTGCATAACAAATCGACTAGCTTCCAAAATGGATTTAATAGGTAAAGATTCAAATTTACCTTCTATTTCATATAATTTCACGCTAATGTCTCGATTAACCAAATCTCGCACCACGTCCCTCTGTAAATCAATAGGCACCGCTTTATCTTCAGTGGCAGATAATACACCAACTTTTGCCTTAGGCGGGAAAAATATTACACTGGTATCAAAACTATTTTGCTCATAACCGATAGGCATAGGATCCTTAGCAGGTCCAAAGACATTCTCGAGGGAAGATTTAATTTCAGGCGCAGCCGTTTGTTTATAGAGATCCTCAAGACTAGCGCAAGGGCTAACTGCCACGATACCAACCACTTTATTTTTTATGTAATCAGGCGCAGTAGCAGCATAAGTTAAAGCAGTTGAGGCACCCATTGACACTCCAACTATAAGAATACGTTTTATACTAAATTCCTTTATAGTGAGACCTAAAACTTTGCTGATGTCTATTCGAGCAACAGCATTCCCCCATGATGGAGTGCGGCCATAATTAAAGGAAATAAAAGAAGCACCAGGAAATTCTTTTAAAATGGCTAAGGCCAAACTATTGTCACCGTTCACTTTGAAAGGTTCGTTATAATCACCATTGAGACTGTGAAAATAAATTATCAAAGTATTATTTTTGCCAGGCTGAAAAGCATAATAGTCTTCAGCACCATCAATACAACTGTTAAATTTAAATACAGAATTAGATTGCAACGCGTCTGCCTTCAAATTTACCGAAGCCAGCAATAGAATCACTGAAATAAAGAGCTTTAGCCAATTTTTCTTTTTCAGAATAGGTCCATTCGATACCAATTAAAAATACTCCTCACTCTTTTTCATAGTGTTTATTATCTGGGCTTAAAAACTCAATATCATTATTACTCAAAATTCTGCCATTGCGCGAGCGAATTTCCAATGGCGCCAATTCCAATAGATCCTGCTTATCAACCAGTCGGGGAACCGGTCTACCGTTTGAGAAAAGCCATTTATTGCCCCACTGACTGAGAGCAACAAGAATATAAATCAATTCTTTTCCTTTATCAGTTAGAAAATATTCGCTACGTTGACCACCAGTATTTTCCAATTGCAAGATACCATCTTCTACTAATTTTTTGAGCCTAACAGTAAGAATATTTCTTGCAATGCCTAGTCGACTCTGAAAATCACCAAATCTGCTCACCCCTGAAAATGCTTCTCTAATTATTAGCAGGGTCCACCAATGCCCAACCACTTCTAAGCAGCGAGCAATCGCACATTTTTCTTGAGCAAGACTTTTATTTCTCATGGTAAACCCATCATAGCAAAAAGTTGCATTATGAAACCATTCTTTCACCTTAAAGGTTTGGTCATCATCCAACAAGCTCATCGTTGTTCTTTCTTCGCTTGCCAAATAAAAAATTAGCATTAAAAATTCTGCTCATTTCTAAAATCGTTTGTTTAAAATACCTTTTCTTCCCCGTAGATATTCTGGGGTAGATTATTGTTAAATCCCAATTACTACACAAAATATGCTCAAGCGACAAAGATCTACTTTGCAGCGCGGCAAACATTTTGACATCCTTTGAAGCCAAGGCCATTGGATAAGTAAGTTCTTTTAAAAGACAGGCAAATACTTTCGGTATAAAGTCCGAATGCCAATATTGATTCACAGTTACAATATTGACGCCTTGAGACTTTAAAATGCCAGCTACTGGCATCCAATCACCTACGTTGTCATAACATAGATGCCTCTCCGGAGCCAGAAAAATAACCTTTGCTCTGCCTTCTCTCTGCAAAATACATTGTATAGCTCTTGCCATAATCTGCTCGCGCTGTGGATCAAAAGCCCGCACAGGAGTATCAGGTTCAATTGCAACCAATTTATAACCAGCCAGTCTAGCGGTTTTCAAAAGAGCTACATAATCATTTTCTCCTTTTAAGCCATAATCTGAAAGATTAACGGGGGACAGATTGGGCAAGAATTCTCCGGTTATTAAAAATACATCTAATAGCCTTTGCAAAGACTTTGGTAAAGCCAATGCAATGTGAGTAGCCCCGGACTCCCTTTTCAATCTTGGCAAAAGCATACTAAGAAAATTCAAATGAGGATGGTGATCTAATCCTGGACGAGCAAAGCCCAAAATATCTTTTTCAATTAGCAGATTTATAAGCTTAGTATTGGGATTGTAACCAATAACATTTAACGCTACTTTGGTCTCAATCAAGTCTTGTCCTGTCAGCTTACTAAACCCTAACTCATGCAGCAAAGAAAGCTCTTGCATATTTACCTCTTCTCTAATAAAGTTATTGCGCTCAAAATAAGGTGTGGACAGCTTTGACAAGGCAACAGATTTTGGCGCCGGAATGTTTAAACTAGGCAAAGTTCTTTTTGCTTGAATTTGGCCCATTGCTGCAATTTGCGCTATCATGATACATCTCCTTGTTTTATTAAAAACTGGTGTTTGTTCACCCAACAGAAGCAAACTAACAAATAGTTGTGGCAAAATCGTGGCATTCAATGTGACAAACTTGTGGCATGGATTTTCTAAATAACCTTTTGGCAAATTTTTAGGAAGAAAATGAAGCGGCGCTCTATTTTAGGACCAAGAGACATCTCAGTTTTTTATACGCTTCATTTGCATCCCGCATTGAGCTTAAAACAATTGGCAGAATTATGTTTCTCTGATGTGAGCTATGAAACCGCTCGCAAAAGATTGAGACGCTTACACCAATCTGGTTATATGGAAGCCAAAACGATCCAACACAATTTGGATAAGGGACGCCCTGAGCGTCTTTACTTCTTGAACGCCAAAGCCGCCAAAGCTCTATCTGAAAATAAAGATATTTTAGAGAACTCTATTGCTACCGGTGCACCTAATACAAAACATCAGGAATACTTAACACGCCTGGCCCGATTGCATTTGGCCTGGCAAAAAACAGCAAAAGAAGAAAAATTGTTGGATCACTTCTTTATTACTAAGCGGGCTACTAACAACAATAACAACCTTATAAAAGCAAATGAAAATGCTGATGCCACTATATCTTTTACTAGCAGAGACAGTGAAAAACAAACCATATTAGTCGTCTTAGAAACCGGCAACCTAAGACCAACCCGCCACTGGACACCAAAAATGACTGCCCTCCTTAAAACAGGACTTCCTATTTTAATTGTCACTACAACTAGACATCGCTTGGATACTCTTAGGAAATGGACTTTGCCTCTGCTCGAAGAATTCAGCCTAACTCATGAACGTTGCATGTTTATGGTGTACGAAGAAATAATCAGATATGGATTTTTATCCATTAGCGCTTATAGCACCACCGGCAATGCCATGAAAATTCCTGCCTAAGCCATCGAAAATATGATCAAATATCAAACTCGAGCCATTCTATGTAAAAGCCTCCCACTTATTGCTATGTCGCTCTATAGCTTACCTTTATATGCTCAATCGCCAAGTGACACAAACAATCCTACCCCACAGCCAACTCAGTACCAAAACGTTCCGCAACCAAGCCCACCTGATGCTCCAGATTTTGGACCTTATATGGCCGATTTACAGAGGCGTTTAAAACGAACTTGGTTTCCACCTAAAGGTTATGAAGACAAAATAGTGGTTGTAAAATTTAAAGTGCATCGACAAGGTGAAATATCTAATTTATGTTTGGAGCGCTCGTCAGGTTTTCCCCTTGCGGATCAAGCAGCGCTAAAAGCAGTAGAGATCTGTCCTTTCCGACCGCTACCCATGCAGTCTCCAGATAGTGTTGAGATCCAATTTACTTTTGACTATAATGTATTCTATGGGGCCAGTGGATTAAAAAGAACCTTGGACAAACCATGACTAGTTACCGCTACCCACTTATTTTCATCTCTGTAGCGGCTCTATCAATGTATTGTCTAGCATCGCTCGCACAATATCCAGAATCTTCGACTCCAACCAACAACTTAAGTGCAAATGTAGATTATGGTCCATACATGACTGATTTGCAGCGTAGAGTGAAAAAGTATTGGTTGCCACCCAAAAGCTATAAGGAAAGGAAGAGAGTGACGGTAGCATTTAAAATTCATAGAAACGGTGCTCTATCTGATTTACACATAGAGCATTCGTCAGGATCCGAGATCGCCGATAAAGCAGCCTTAGATGCTGTTGAAAAAGCATCGCCGTTATTGCCCTTGCCCATAGGAGAATCAAAAGAATCCGTTGAATCCACATTTACTTTCGACTATAACATGGTAAATAATGGAAAATCACAATAAATTACTAGCGCAAAACAAGATGGTTATTTACAAAGTGACTACACTGACTTTTTTTCTATCAGCCTGTTTGGCTGCGTCCTATAACGTTTCTGCAAAATGACAAGCTGAAAAATGGCCCGGTTGAATTTCTCTAAGTGCAGGTTCTTCAACTTTACAACGGTCCTGTACTATTGGACAACGTGTATGAAAGGCGCAGCCTGGTGGTGGATTCGCTGGACTAGGTAAGTCACCATGCAAAATAATCCGCTTGCTGCGATCAAAATTAGGATCTGGTATCGGAGCTGCACTAATAAGAGCTTTGGAGTAAGGATGCAGAGGATGTTTGTAGACATCTTCTGATTTAGCTAGTTCAACTAATTTACCTAAATACATAACTGCCACTCGATCACTGATGTATCTGACAACATCAAGATTATGAGCAATAAATAGATAGGTGAGCTTAAATTCCTTTTTTAAATCTAGAAGCAAATTCAAAATTTGCGCCTGGACGCTTACGTCCAAAGCCGATACTGGCTCGTCAGCAACAATTAATCTGGGTTGCAAAGCTAAAGCACGAGCTATGCCTATACGCTGTCTCTGCCCTCCAGAGAATTGATGCGGATATCTATTAGCCATTTCTTTATTCAAACCAACTAAATCAAGTAATTCAAAAACTCGTTCTTTCAAGTTTATTTTGCTCACCGTCTTATGCACCACCAACGGTTCTGACACGATATCAAATACATTCATACGTGGATCTAAGCTAGCATAAGGATTTTGAAAAACAATTTGCAAATCACGTCTGAGCTTCTTCAAAATCACTGGATTTGAATTAAGCACGTCTGTTTGCTCGAAAAACACATTACCTTGCGTGGCTGGCAAAAGACGAAGTATGACCCTGCCTAAAGTAGACTTACCACAGCCGGATTCACCTACCAGCCCTAGTGTCTCTCCAGCCTCAATTGTCAGATTAATACCATCTAGCGCACGAACGGCACCAACCTGTCTGCAAAAAAATCCCTTACGGATAGGAAAATGCTTTTTTAAATTAGTAACAGTAAGAAGTGCTGACAAAATATTCTATCCAAAAAACCAGGACACACTTACACTATAACTTATTTATACTCAATTGGACTTGAGTGTTTAGTATGGGATTTTCACTGAAAACTTATTTAAAGTAGTATCTAATAGCAAAAGAAATTTTTCGGCTAATTGACGATTAATATCTTGTTGCATATCGCACTGAGGCGGAATCCGGCACCAATTGCTAGTGTGCACGCGCGCCTCATGACACTTACAATAGCAGTGATTCGGCCGTCGGTGCCGATGTCGCATTATAGCCATTCGACGAAAGCGCATCTTTATTCTACTTGGCAAGAATGACATTACTTTGCCAGAATTATTCAACAAAGTGAGAGCTGTTCTGCGCGGAACCCTTTCAGGCTCTTTTTGCACGCCTTCATACCATCCCCACAATTCAGCGTGAACTTCTCGCGGTTTGGGCTCACGAATAAAAACCACCCAAAAAACGCAATAAAGAATGCTAAGCTCAATTCCTATGATTAAATAGGCGAACATAATCACTCCGGAGCTTTAAAAAAACCCAGACACAAAGCGCCACACGAAGGATAGGTCTAAATCATTACAGGATGCAGGTGTATGATCTTAACTAAGTCTTTGTGACAAAGATATGGTTTTTTAATATACATACAGATATCAAGTGATTAAATATTTTCACACTGAAATACTCTAACCATTTGTCCCCATTGCATTCTAGACACTAGGACACTTCTTCTTTATTACTCTTCAACAATGGTCCTCTTGCGAAAACACCATATGCCTGAATATTTCTCGCTCGCACTAATCGGCCACCCGTTATCTCATTCTTTGTCACCGGTTTTGCACAATGCCGCTTTAAAGTCTGCCGGACTAGATGGCAATTATCAACTTATTGACATAGAACCAAAAGATTTCTATGGGCATTTCGCACAATCACTACCTAAAAATTTGATTGGATTCAATGTCACCATCCCCTATAAAGAAGACATGTATAAACTGATGTCCAATAAAAGTTTCGAAGCAAAGCTTGTCGGGGCAATTAATACAGTCAAGATCGAGAAAGACGGTATCTTTAGTGGACACAATACAGATCTTTTAGGATTTAAGGAATCTTTTAAAAGTTCTTTCAACATCGACTTAAAAGACAAGCATGCTTTTGTCATTGGTGCAGGTGGTTCCGCCAAAGCAATAGTAATTGGCTTAGCCCAAATGGGCATAGCAAAAATTCGCATAAAAGCAAGAGATGTAATCAAAGGAAATTCATTCATAGAAGAAATCAAAGCGAATCTGGCTCAATTCCAAGAAAACGAATTGACGATACCGGAAATTGTATCTGCTGACAGCAAAGACACAAGCACAATTGACGAGCCGATTGCAGCCATGATAAATACAAGTCCATTAGGTTTACATGGAGAGACTGCACCAAAATGGTTGAATGAAATTTTAGATATATTGCCAAATACCTGCATATGCTTCGATTTGGTATATCGCAAAGATAAATCCAAACCAACAGTCACTCAAGCAGCCATTGCCAAAAACTTACCAGCAATAGACGGACTATCAATGCTCATTCATCAAGCCCGATCTTCATTCGAGTACTGGACAGGAGTGGATGTGCCTACAAAAGTATTTTTCGAAAGCTTAGGTCTTAAAACTCAAGAATCAAAATTACCGTAGAGAATCTAGAATAAATTAAATGCAAAAATCAAAGTTAATCGGCAGCATCGAAGTACCTGGAGATAAATCCATTTCTCATCGAGTACTCATCTTTGCAAGTTTTTGCAAAGGTATCACTAAAATCGAAGGCTTATCATCAGCCCAAGATTGCGCCAGCACAGCAAACTGTTTACGAGCACTTGGGATAAAAATAAATGATGGAGAAAAAACCAATTCAAAGGGCCAAAGACAATCATTTATATCGGTTGAATCCTCCGGAATCAAACAGTTAAGTGCGCCCAGCCGCGCTCTTTTCGTTGGTAATAGTGGGACTACAATTCGACTTCTCTCGGGGCTTACGTCTGGACAACCATTTACTTGCCAGTTCGATGGCGATGAATCTATTCGGCGACGTCCTATGGCAAGAGTGCTGCAACATTTAGAAAGAATGGGCACCCAAATCAAGTATCTTGATAGGGAGGGGCTTGCCCCCTTCACTATCCGCGGTGGCAATTTAGAGGGTAAAGAATTTAACCTAAAAGTTGCTTCTGCACAAGTTCAAACAGCCATACTCTTAGCCGGTTTACAAGCCAATGGTAAAACCAAAGTACATTTACCGGGCACCACTCGAGACCATACAACGCGATTGTTCAATCATATGGGTATCCCCTATGACACTGATAATGGTTCGGTCAGCGTAGAAGAATTAACCGAAGCTGTTAAGCCATTTCAATACAAAGTACCAGCAGACATTTCTTCCGCCGCTTTTTTTATAGTAGCAGCCGCCTGTCTGCCCGGATCGAGATTGGTGCTTACAAATGTTGGCATCAACTCTGGACGCACACTTGTGATTAACGTCTTAAAAAGGATGGGAGCGCACATCACACTATTAAACACCCGCATAGTAGCTGATGAACCCACAGCCGATATTGATATTCGCGGAGAGGATCAACTGATTGGCACCGAAGTTGCTGGCGATGAAATTGCTTCCGGAGTGGACGAATTACCAATTTTAGCTCTAGCCGGTGCTTTCTGCAAAGGCAATTTTGTAGTGCGCGACGCATCGGAGCTGAGGCACAAAGAAAGTGATCGTCTGCAACTTATAGTTAATAACCTCAAAGCAGCCGGCGCAGACATAACAGAGTCAGAAGATGGATTTGCTATAGTTGGGGGAAAAAATATAGGCGGCGGATCATTTTGGCAAACTCACTTAGATCACCGGTTGGCCATGACTGGACTTGTGGCTAATCTCTTATGCGACAACCCTCTAAAAATAGAAGAAACTGACTCAACTGGCATTTCTTATCCAACTTTTGCCCGAGATTTAGAATCGGTTACGCAAAGCTAGATGGGCAGCGATAATTTTTCTTGGTCAAAAATTATCTAGCATCCTTTCGATTTCTTCACGCTTGATCAATTCATTATAAGTAACTACAGTCAACTCGCCTTTTGGCAAGATCATTTTGATAGCTTCGCCTTCTCGTTTCTTATCGCGAAAGAGATGCTCTAGTAATACTGATCTAGAAATTCCCGCAGGCATTTTAAAAGGCAATCCGGCACTTTCTATCAGATTCAAAGCTCGATCACGGTCCGATTCACTTAACTGCTTGTAAGATACTGCCATATGAAGCGCAAAGGCCATACCTATTGCTACAGCTTCCCCGTGATTAATAGCAAATTCGGTCGTGCTTTCTAAAGCATGTCCCAAAGTGTGTCCTAAATTCAAACAACGACGTAAGCCTTTCTCTTGAGGATCATGAGCGACCACAGCAAGCTTCATTTTTATTGAAGCAGTAAGAATGCCCGGTAATAATTCATTATTCCAATCAAGATCTTTAATTGACTTCTCTAGCACTTTGAAAAGAGAACTGGGTCCCATCAAATACTCAGTTTCATTAGCAATAGTTTTTTCCAGCAAAGCATATTTAATGACTTCAGCTAAGCCCGAAGTAAATTGACTACGAGGCAAAGTAGACAATGTCTGGGTATCAACAATTACAGCCGTGGCAAAATAGTAACTACCAATAAGATTTTTACCGGAGTGAAAATTGACAGCCGTTTTACCGCCGATTGCTGCATCTACTTGCGCCAAAAGAGTTGTTGGAATAGTAATTAGATTCATCCCACGCAAATAGGTTGAAGCGGCAAAACCAGCAATATCAGTTACCGTACCACCACCCATTCCCACCACAGTATCTCTGCGCGAAAATTTAAGTTGATGTAGAGCATTCCAGATTTTTATTAAATAATCAGTAGACTTGCAAGCTTCACCGTCCGGAATTTCGAGTACATGTACTGATATCTTTCCGCCATGCAATTCTGTTTTTAGATGATCAATTTCTTGAATAAATAAGCCAGGCTGCTTCAGCAATAAAATCTTATCTCCCGCATCAGTTTGCACTAGTAAATCGTGCAACTTAACCAATGTGCCTTTGCCTACGACAACTCTGGTACCAATATGTAACTCTGACTGCCAGTTAAGATTTAAAGACTCTCCGTAATGAGTTTTATGCTTTAACATCTTGCCCTAGCCTGCTGCAATAATCCCTATATTGTTCAATTGAGTTTTTCAGATCTACTAGATTGTCACCGCCAAATTTATCCACTAAAGCCCCAGTAAGAACTATGCCAACCATTGCCTTGCAAACAATCGCGCAAGCTGATACGGCACACACATCAGATCTCTCATAATGAGCCTTTTCTTCGGTAAATTCAGGAAATGAAACTGAGGGTAATCCAGTGCGAAGGGTCGGCAACGGTTTCATATAGGCCCTGACAACTAACCGTTCACCGTTAGTCATCCCACCTTCTAATCCGCCAGCATAATTGCTCTGTCGCTTAAACGGTAAAGGCGAATTATTGTTAGCTGGATATATGGCATCATGAACTAAAGAACCCGGCTTCTGGGCGCTATTGATTCCCTCTCCCATCTCAACAGCTTTTACAGCTTGCACACTCATCAAAGCCTGTGCCAGTTTGCCATCGAGTTTCAAATCCCACTGTGTATAGCTTCCCAAGCCAACCGGAAGTCCCTCTACAATAACTTCAATAACTCCCCCCAAAGTATCGCCTTCTTGCCAGGTTTTATTGATAAGTACTTTCATCTTTTCAGCAGCATTATCATCTATGCAGAGCAAGTCAGCATTGTTGGCTTTCTTGTCAATTTCTTCAATCGAAATTTGAGAGGTATCTTGCTTAGCCTCTATATCACCAATTCTCAGAACATGTGCAGTTGACTTAATACCACAATTGCTTAATACTTGCTGACAAAGAGCACCAGCGGCTACGCGGGCTGCCGTTTCGCGAGCAGAGGAACGTTCTAAAACATCTCGAATATCTCTCTGCCGAAATTTAATGGTACCAGAGAGATCAGCATGTCCAGGCCTAAATCTTTTAATGGCCTTGCTTTCCATTTGGTCGATTACATTAGGATCGTCAACGTCCACCGGAGAAGTAGACATTACATAGGTCCAGTTTTCTGATTCCTTATTATTAACTAGCAACGTGATTGGCGCACCACTTGTAATACCATGCCGAATGCCACTTAGAACATTTGCTTTATCAGTTTCTAGTTTTTGTCTGCTGCTACGTCCATACCCACCTTGTCGCCGCGCTAGTTCAGCGTTAATAGCTGCGATGTCAACGTTCAATCCAGCAGGAATACCTTCAAGAAAAGCCAGAATTCCCCGACCGTGAGATTCACCGCTTGTATAAAATCGCAACATGTACCGGCAACTGTTCCTTTAAAAGCAGCTCATAATAGCCACGCGGATAATCGGACTATAATACGCTGAGTAAAAGCTAGTTTACCAATATTATCCCACCAAAGCCATCGTTTACTAAGTTGGACACAGAATTGAACATAGAAGGCATAAATTTCGAGCTGGCAAATTTAAGGCTACCAGCAGTTATCATCATTGGACCACCTGGAGCCGGCAAAACTGTCGTTGGCACGGAATTAGCAAAGACTCTAAACTGGAATTTTTACGACACCGACGTTCTAATAGAACAAGCGACATCTATGAAAGTTTCCGAAATTTTCTCTAAGCATACAGAAGGCGTATTTCGCCAGTTAGAGGAAGCTTTGGTGAAGCAAATGACAGATATCTGTCAGCCTACAGCTGGTGCTGGCAAATCGATTGGGGGAACAATAATATCTTGCGGCGGCGGACTGCCTGTACCTGCGAAAAATTTTTCCAGCCTTGCTGCTTTAGGAGAAATTGTTTGCTTACAAGCCCCTCCTGATGTGCTTTTAGAAAGAGTCCGTCACTTAAAACATAGACCTCTACTTAATTCAAGTTCAGCGGAAACAGAAAATGCCAAAACGAACGATTCGCAACAGCTGTACCGCCTAGAAAAGCTTGTGGCTGAACGTAAAGAAGCTTATGGCCGTGCTCACTTTCAGGTTGATACCAGTCACGAAAGCATTGCATCAATAGTGACAACAATCAGGACATTACTTAAGTTATAGTACTCTAAATTTCAGCATCATTCACATTGGAATTTTCTGCTCAGTTCAAAAATGAGCTTGTAAATTTGAGCAATACCCGAAGATACCTCCGAATCACAATTTAGATTCGCAATTTTTTCTAGAAGGTCTTGTTCCCTTTTTCGTCGAGCACAGGCAACTGAAAATTGATTTTGATTTTAGCTACTTCTTTTGATAAAGCAAAACGCTCTTCTAAGAGTGCCCATATGGACATATCTATTTTATCTATCTGCTCACGAGCTCGGGCTAAATGAAAGTTGTCCGTTTGCTTCATCGATTGGAAAGCCTCATCAGATTGTCCGGATATCTGTCACCATGCACGGCACCCCGTGGAAAGGCTTCTTCGATTCTTTCTAAATCAGAAGGACATAACTTTACATCTAAACTACCTATATTTTCTTCTAAATATTTGCGACGCTTTGTACCTGGTATAGGAATTATATGATTACCTTGCGCCAACACCCAGGCTAAGGCTAATTGCCCGGGAGTACAAGACTTTTCTCGAGCGATTGAATGAACTAATTCGACTAGCTTCATATTCTTAGAAAAATTTTCGCCCTGAAAACGGGGGAATTTTCGCCTGTTATCATCAGGCGGTAGATCGTCAATCTGTTTAATTTGCCCGGTCAAGAATCCCCTGCCCAAGGGAGAAAAAGGGATAAATGCAATGCCCAATTCACTACAAGTATCAAGAATCTCATCTTCAGGGTCTCTAGTCCAGAGAGAATATTCACTTTGCAATGCTGCTATAGGATATACCAAATGGGCTTTACGCAAAGTCTGAGCTTTTGTCTCAGATAATCCTATATAACGAACTTTGCCTTGCTGAATCAAGTCAGACATAGCACCTACTGTTTCTTCAATAGGCACCTTAGGATCTCAGACGATGATAATAATACAAATCAATGGTATCAACATTTAGCCGTTTAAGACTGCTTTCACAAGCTGATCGAACATACTCGGGACGGCCATTTAATTCTCGCTTATCTGGTTCACATTCTGATCGTACAAAGCCAAATTTGGTGGCCAAAAAAACTTGATCTCTTTTCCCTTGAATGGCGCGGCCTACTAATTCTTCGTTCTTATAAGGACCATACATATCCGCTGTATCTAAAAAATTCAAACCAAGCTCCAGAGCTCTATGTATAGTAGCTATCGATTCGTCATCATCTCTTTCGCCATAGAATTCAGACATACCCATACAACCCAGCCCAAGGGCAGAAATTGCTGGACCAAACTTACCTAATCGTCTCTTTTGCAATCCTGACCCCATTTCTAATTATGTATAATCAATAGATTCTAAACGATACGCATTCAAGGCGATATAATAGCTCAAATGAGAGAATCTAGCAAAAAAGTTGGTATCCAGGGCGGTCGTGGAAGCTTCAATGAACACGCAGCAATGAATAATCTAGCCAAGCACGGCATACCAGAGTATCAATTGAGATACTTGCACACGACCGAAAATGTACTCAAATCTTTAGAGAATCACGAAATAGATTTTGGACAGTTTGCTTTGCGTAACTCACTGGGCGGTGAAGTGGAAGAAAGCATAGAAGCAATGGCTGGACGTAATTTTTCTATAGTTGGCACTTATCAGATCAAGATCTCGCATGCCCTCATGATTAGTCCTAGGGCACAAATTACCGACATAAAAACAATAATTACCCATCCTCAAGTCTTGCGTCAATGTGAACACAATTTGAAGAGGCTCTATAGTAGTATCAAATTAAGCGTTTGTCGGGGAGAACTAATCGACCCTGCAAAAGTAGCCGAACTGCTGGCCAAGGACAAGTTACCCAAAAGCGTGGCCACTGTAAGTAATAAATTTCTCGCTCAAATCCACAATCTCAAAGTAGTAGCAGAGGATTTGCAAGACTCCGACGACAACTATACAACTTTCCTACTTGTTAAGTCCGCCTAGTCACTTTCGTGTAGCATAGCCAAAATTATAAAATTCGCACTTTGCCCTCCAATAATATCTTTACAAGCTCACCCTTCTAGTAATTAAAAAAATAAACGCATCCTGCAAAAATATCCAAAGCTCTCCAAGGAGAAACAATCTGAATAGAATTCTCACAATACATGGTCCCAATTTAAATATGTTTGGCAAACGCCAACCAGAAATTTATGGCACTATCTCATTTGATGAAATAAATGCCAAGCTCAAAGAATTAGCCAAAGAAATAAGGATAAATCTTGACATTTACCAATCTAATCACGAAGGACTTTTAATAGACAAAATCCAAGAATATACAGACAGCTGTGATGGCCTATTAATCAATCCTGGCGCCTATGGACATACTTCTATTGCTCTAAGAGATGCTATAGCTGGTTTTGCAAAACCGGTAGTGGAAGTACATATGTCCAATATTTACCAACGCGAAGAATTTCGCCATGTTTCTTATATAGCAGGTGTTTGTGCAGGCGTAATAGTAGGACTTGGCGTAGATAGTTATTTACTAGGGCTTAGGGCAGTGGCACAGCTAATTTGTACATCCAACTTAGCAAGCAAAACTTAGCTCTTATGAGAAATATAATCTTCCTTGCTATTACAAATGCCTGCGGGGCTGCTATCTCTTGATTATTCAATCTGCTGGCAATCGAATCTCTAACGGACGCATTGTCGAAGTAGGCATTGTCGGAGCAGGCATGATGGGCTCCTCGATTGCAGTCGCTATAAGCAAACTGGGATTGCCGATCAAATTAATCGATAAGCAAGCAGCTGCACTAGAAAATGGGCTGAAACGAATCGATAAAATATTTGCCACATTGGAACGCAAATCACACGAAAGAAAAGATTTGGTTTCGAATCCAGCAGTCTCTCTAGATATGAAATCTAGACGTTTGCTTATTCAAGCCACTGATAGTTTCGAAGATTTTATTCCTCTCGATTTAGTAATTGAAGCAGTAAACGAAGATATAGAAGTAAAAAAATCAATTTTCCAAACATTGGATAAAACTTGTCATAAAAAAACAATTCTTGCTTCCAATACTTCTAGCTTTTCTATTACCCAGCTTGCTTCGTTTACAAATAGATCTGAGCAAGTGTTGGGCATGCACTTTTTTAACCCCGCTCATATAATGCCTTTGGTCGAAATCATACCAGGGTTAAATACAACACCAGAAATTGTTGCAACAGCCATTGATTTCGTAAGAAGTTTAGACAAATTACCGGTCAAAGTTGAGGAATGTGCATCGTTTCTAGTCAATCGCTTACTAGGCCGATACATAAATGAAGCAATTTGGATTTTGCAATTAGGTCTTGCTGATGCAAAAACAATTGATGATGCCGCTTGCCAAATGCTTATGCCTATCGGTCCACTGCAATTACGCGATATGAACGGTCTGGATGTTGGTCTATCGGTTGCGCATTTCAACTATGAAGAATACGGTGAACGATTCAAACCCGCACCCTTACTTGAAATAATGGTTAGAAGAGGAATATTGGGCAAAAAAACCGCTGCCGGTTTTTATACTTATGTAGAAAGCGAGCGCAAACCCCAAAACATTAATCCTCAATTAGAAGAACTGATTTCTTTAGCTAAAAAAGAAAATAGCGCAAGTCTAGCTAATCTGCCACCTTTTGACCCCATGCAATTATTTTTACCAATGATCAACGAAGCATTTTTATTGTTACAAGAAAAGATAGTTTCTCCTCAAGACATTGATCCAGCTTTAAAAGCAGGACTGGGGATGAAAATAGGATTGCTTGAATATGCCTTTGATTATGGTCTAAAGAATTGCCTAAGCAAAATCGAACTTTTAAACAAGGCCTATGGTGAGCGCTTTAGACCTGCACCACTTCTCAAAAGATATGTTTGGGCTAACAAAACATCAAGGATAATATGAAAATTAAAGACCTAGTAATTATAATAATGATATTGGTTCTCGATGCACAATTGCTTTGCATGGCTGAAACAAACGAATCGGCTGCGAAGGATCGATATAATGTGGCCAAATCAGAGATAGAAAGCTCAAATGTCTTAACTTCCGATGAAACCGATTCTGGTTCTATTCACAATAGAGTAACCAAGAACGCTCCAGACGATAAGGGCAACGATATGGTTAGCTCAGGACAACTCTTGAGCCAGGCAGGACGATTTGCCGAGGCCGAAGAACTATTCAAGTATGCCCTTGCTTATTGGCAAACCACCCCGCCAGCTGCACCGCGCTTCAAAGCTGATTGCTTAAATAACCTCGGCCTTCTTTATGAAAAACAGCAGAAATTCGATCAAGCTTTGCCTTGTTACCAGCAAGCGCTAACCGTAGAAGAAACATTGCCAGGGGACAATCAGTCCTTAGCCCTAAAGGCTCTTACTTTGGATAATATGGCACAGGTTTACCGCCGGCAATCTAAGTTTAGCGAAGCTGAGCCATTATATAAACAAGCGCTTGAGATAGAAGATAAAATCATGGCACCTAATGATCAAGATCATGCCATCACCAGGTTCAATCTTTCTTTACTCTACTTAGAAAGTGGTCAATATTCTCTGTCGGAGCCACTTATGACAAAGAGCATGTCTATATTAAAAAAGACATTGGGTGAAACCAATCCTGATTACTTGAATCTTTATCCTTATTATCTTGATCTTTTGAGAAAAACAAATCGTGGACAGCAAGCTGATGAATTACAAAAAAAATACTTGCACAAAGGATAAAGGCCATCTTACTGGCATTCCTGACACTCAATTGCTTGATATGATTATTATTGTCAATGGTTCTCTGTAAAATGCTGGCATACTGTCAGAAAGATTGGCAAGAAGGCAAAAAACCAAAATATATGTTGACCCATTAATATTAAGTAGGCTCAACCACTTTTCGCAGTTAATTTGGCTCATCTTTGCAGTAAAAATAAAACTTTTCGTATCACCGAAATGTCAAATAAAACATAAAAATCAAGCGTATTTCACACAAATTGCACATCAAATGCGGAAAATCTATAGTAGCAGCGCAATCGGTCTTAATTTCACATGAAAAGAGCAAATAACCTTATAAAACAATCTCAAGTTTTAGCACAAGTTTTTTTATTATTGTGCACATATGCTTGCATGCCTGCCGGTTTGGCTGCCCCCAAACCCGATCTAGACTATACGGACCTAGACCAATTAGCTCGGCTCGAAACAACTATATATGGTTCCCCTCATAAGAATCTGCCGAACGAAAAGCGAGTTGACTCACTGGAAAAAATACTTTTTGGCAAAACCCACAGCGGCGCCTTGCATCCTCGCATTTTTGCCATCGCCTCTACCCTAACTGGTAAAGCCGATAATTCTTTATCACCCCCTCTAGCGCCTAGTTTAGACCGAGGGGATACATTGAAGGGCGCCGCCCCAAGGATGGCCACAGAAAGCAATAAGCAACCGGATGAGAACGAAAGTCTACCGCCTTCCGAGGCAAAGCGCGACAGAATAAAGAATGGCTTGCAACAAGCAATGCAATTATACAGTCAGGGACAAACCAGCCAGGCAGAAGCCATCTTTAAAAATATTCTTTCTCTCGATAGTAGAAATGAAGATGCTAATTATAATTTAGGTACTATAGCCGAAAGTCGCTCTGATTGGGAAAATGCCTTGCATTATTATCAAAATGCATTAGCTAGCAATCCCAACGATGAAGACACACAAAAAGCAGTAGAGAGTATGAAAACTAAAATTGCCACTGCTCGTGCCCAAAAGCAGTCACGCCATCAACAAACAAAATTATCCAGCCAACAGATCGACGCATTAAAGAATAAAGTTAATCAAGCTGGTAGCGAATATGCAGCAGGTAATTATGATGCGGCCATTTCTAATCTGAAAGAAGTAGCAGCCCAGGCTCCCGACCAAGCAGATGTTTTTTATGCCCTGGGACAAGCATACAAAGCCAAGAATCAAAATAGCGAAGCTGCCAATGCCTTCAGTCAAGCCGTCAAGCTAGCTCCGAATAATAAGCAATACGCTGATGCCCTAGCTCAATTGAATAATAGCCAGGGAAAAGCACAAAATACAGAGAATCGCGGTACTGATACATTTTCAAGCAACAATCCCGATCTTGGCAAAAAGCAAAGCAAACTTGCTAATAAAGATAAAAGTGACTGGACACCAGACCCTGCTGGAGAAATTACTCCTTTTCCGATCAAGGCAATACCGAATTGGGCTGGCAACCAGCCGGGGCTAACAACAGCACCTATGGTAGTTCTTACTATACGCCCGGTATGAGTTCAGCTTACATGCCTGGTTATGCCTATAGCAATTACATACCTTACAGCATGACAACAATGATGGAAAGAGCATTTATGAGTGGTCTAGCCGGTGCAGCTATGGGCTCTATGTTCAGCTCGCCAAGTTACCATAGCAGTAGTTACTATGGCGGTGGTTATTATGGTGGAAGTCATTATGGTGGGGGTCATTATGGCGGTTTTGGAGGAGGCAGGCATAGATAAATTATGAAAGTGAAAAATATCAGTCCATCAGTGAATTTAAGAACGCAACTGCTTTTGCTTTTGTGCTTAAATTTCTATCTTAATCTCTTGCCAGAAGCTAAAGGCCAATCCGAAATATTGAAAGGATCAGTGCAAGAAGAAGACACCATCACAAGATTACCCAGACCAGCAAATATCAATGGTAATCCTCAATCGGGATCTCTAAGATTAAGCAGACCAACAGATGCCCCCTTAACTGGATTAGTGAATACCAATAATTTTTCAAATCCGGTGAGTGGGAATGTTAGTAGTGCAAACCTTAAAAGTGATGCAGGTAGTTTGGGTTTAGTACAACCTGATAAATTCCAGGACTTATCAGCCAACAAATTTGATTTAGGAACCGATCGTGGCTCACGTGAATTAATGATTGGCTGGGAGCGTTGGTATAAGCAATTATCAGGCGCTATTTACGCCCGCTGGAGCCAGGTAGCCAATATTCCCGGTCATGCGATTGTACGCATAACAGTAACAAATCAGCGAGAACTCACCCCCATCTTAGTTAGATCAAGTGGCAGTAGTGCTTTTGACAATGGCTTAATCAACGCTATCCTTAGTTTGAATAGGAATCCCGGTCTAACTTTTCCAGTCGGGTCGCAGAGAAAAGATGTTTCTCTCGAATCCGATTATATTGCCGGTACTGATATTGAACCTGGCTATAACTGGATTAAAAACGACTATGAAAAAGTTCAAGAGTCATATTAGAATATGCATGATTGATAGCCTACTTAGGACCAGGCGTAGCCATTACACGCTTTTTAAATTCTGCTAGCAATTCTTCATTTTCTTTTATCGGACATTAATGGGTGACTTCAGCCATCTTGTTTGACTCAAAGGCAGCAAGCAAATCCTTGCTGGTCCAATCAACTATATGATCCAGCTCAGCCAAAATACTGTGCCATAACTTGTTTACTTCTTCGAGCAAGTCCAAGTTTGCCCTTGAACCCTCCGGTATGAAAATATTGGCAGTGGACATGCTTTTCTTAAAATGACGAACTGCGGAGGACGAGAAAAGCAAACAAGCGTGGTAATCCTTTAGATAAAAGCTAAAATATCGACTCGGTTCTTGAGCCAATTTACTTATATCGGTAACCTTCGCTTGAGAAAAGATTTTCTCTAAAGAATTTCCCAACTTATCTTCAAACCAAGCTAAACTGTCACTTTGCAAATGAAGTGATCTCGACAAGCTTTCCTTGCCGAAAGAAGGTATCAAGACCAATCTATCAGCTTTTTCAGTTGATATTATATTTGATACCAAAGCCAGGAGCAATTTATAAACGTATTGTTTCTCGCTAATTAATTTCGCTTCTGACAAAATTAGCTTTCGGTCGAATGCTTGTCTTTCAATTGGGTCAATAAGCCCATTGCGAACCATAGCATCCGTCACTTTGGTATCTATAGCTATTTGTAAGCTGCACAGCTCTTCTGTCAATCGAGCCTGCATTTTTATGTATGCTTCTAAAATTGCCGAAAGATCGGCAGCAGAGAGCGAAGCTGATTGAGATTCAAGCAAAGGCAAAACACCCTCAAGCAACGCATTTTTTGCTTCAAAAGCTAAATGCCCAAGCTTACTAAGTTCATTTTTTAAATCTCTGTTCAATGGAATAACCGGTATTTTTTTCACGTCACCAACTTGTATATTTATAGTTTGATTTATAGCCTTAGCTAAAACCCCTATCACCCTTGAATTTAAATAAGCTAGTAAAAAGTCCTCGTCTTCTGGCAAGGCAAAAATTGCTGAGCTAGCGACATCAAAAATAGCCCCTGCAGGTAAGCGTCGCACAGCTAGTCCAGATTTATTTATAAAAGAAAAGCATAAGCCCGGGCGAAAATAAAAATCTTCGTTTTTTACCACCCATGCCGTTTTACCCTTCAGATAAGGATAGGCCTTAGCAACCGCGTCCTTTATTTCTTCACCGTTTTTTCCCCACTTAACCATAAACTGATTATTGATAGCAAAGCGCTCAGCCCCAGCTCCTTTGATATATGGCACCCAGATATCGCCAATTGCCTCTTCGTCTAAATCAAAACGATAACGTACAAACCTGCCATTATCTGTAGTAGCCAGTCCTTGCCTTACGTCTGCTATATCGCCCAGTCTAGGTAGTTTACTAATTTTGGCATAGAAGTCTGGTGTCAATTGCGATAACAAACTATCAGGCATGCCGTATACAAATTGAGATTGCTCAAAAAATTTGACCTCATCACCATTAGCATTTTGATAGTCATTATTGATAATGTGCCGATTCAATACTCTATGTAATTTTGTCGCTTTGTCCTTTTCACTGTTTAAATTGACGAGACAAGTTTTTAGGCTTGTACTTTCTTGGCTTTGAATGTCTCTTCCATGAACAAGTAATAAAATACTGTCAATTTTCTCACCACTGGCTAATGGAAAAACGCCCGGACCGCAGTTAATAGCTGCCTGCAGATAAAACTCATTGAGTAAATATTCACGCAACAGCTTATAACTAGGAATTGACATAACTGACGACTGGGTAATCAGTCCTAGCCTACCCTGCGGCTTTAGCATTCTCAAGCATCGTTCTAAAAAAGCCGCAGACAGGTCAGAACTGCTATTTGGATACTGGGCTTTAAGAACTGCTTTCAGCTCACGACTTAAGCATCTTCGCCCGATATATGGCGGATTTGTTAATAAAACAGAAAAATGATTTTTCAATATATGCTTGTCTGGTAGGCGGGCATCGATACTACCCAAAAAATTACTTTCGTCCGTTCTTTCTTCTATGTCGTTTGCACTAACCCAGACTAAATTGTTCAATCTGCCAGGAATGGATTCAATCGACTCGCTTGCTACCAAGTACTTGCTCAACAATCCCAATCCGGCCACCCAGAGAGCTTGCTCGTCTATGTCAGCTGCGAAGATATTCTTTTCAAGTATAAGTTTGGCTGCCACATATTTTTTATAACCGCTTTGTTCGTATAGCTGCATTAGTAAATCAAAGGCAGAAAATAAAAATTGCCCCGCACCACAAGCCGGATCTAACAAAGAATAATCTTTCAGCTCGACAATGCTTTTTTTTGCAATTGCATTTTGATTGGGGATAAGCCAGCGCAAGTATCTATCAGTGACCTTTTCGTCTTCATTGCCTGCCAATATAGTATTAGCAACCAAAAAATCGACCACCCAATTTGGAGTATATAACTGAGTAAATGCAATTAGTTCTTCTTTAGAAACTTTTTTATTTGCTGTTTGCAGGGCAGACAATGCCTTTTTCTTCTTACCGCTCGAACTAAATATTTGATAGGCAAATCCCAAGTTAGCTATATCTGCAAAAAGCTCACTTTTGCTTGGCGCAGTGAAAAATCGTTTAGCATTCTGCCAGGATACCTTATTTGGTGCCACCATAATGTCTCTCAAGTTTGAAGGTAAAAATCGAGCTAGTAATTCTAAGAACTCATTGCCCAATATAAGCATTTCATTCTCGGTAAATTCTTCAAATCTTTTACCGTTAGAGGCAACCGTCTTAAATAATCTAGCCAAACCCCGCTTGTTTTCTAGAAAAGACAAAGCAATATAAAGTAATAGCGCTGATAGATCCTCGCCCCTCAGGTCCTGATCAGATTGAATAAAGCATTTAAAAAATCTATTTCTTAGAGCACGTAGATTTACTGGCGGTAAAATCAAATCTTTACCCGGAGAAGGAGATTCATTGCCGACAACACTTAGCATTTAAAGAGTCTACAAGTCATGATTACAGTTTTAAATTATGATTTTAGACTTTAGTTTTAGCAAGATCAAAAGTAATTGCATGCTTTTTAAGTCTGTCCATGGCTTCCTGCATACGCTCTTTTGGTAAACATAGCGATAGGCGAACAAAACCTTCACCGCCAGGACCGTAAGCTGGTCCTGGTGTCATTACGACCCCAGTTTTTTCTAGTACAAAATAGCTAAATTCCCAAGAATTAAAACTGGCTGGTACGGGTATCCACAGATAGAAAGTGCCCTTACTCGGTTTAATTTGCCAGCCTAATTCATTCAAAGCTTTTATTACAATATCCCGACGCTCAATATATAATTTATTACAGTAATCTATATGATCTAAAGGCCCTTTCAAAGCAGCAATAGCAGCTATTTGTATCGCCCTGAATATATCAGTATCAACATTAGATTTAAGCATGCCCAATGCCTTAATGGCGCTACTATTACCCACAGCAAACCCCACGCGCCAACCAGTCATATTGAACGTTTTAGACAATGTGTGTAATTCCAAAGTGACATCTTTTGCTCCTGGAATTTCCAATACCGATGGCGCTTTATATCCATCGAAAGTCATATCCGGGTAAGCCAGATCATGACAAAAAAGTAAGTTGTGTTTTTTGGCAAAATACACAACTTTCTCAAAAAAGACTAAATCGGCCACTGCCGCCGTCGGATTATGGGGATAATTCAACATTAACAGTTTAGACTTATCCAAGACCGCCTGCGGTATAGCTTCCAGGTCTGGCAAAAAATTATTTTCTGGCTTAAGCGGTAAAAAATAAGGAGTGGCCCCTGCCAGTATAGTCGAGGTGTTGTATACAGGATAAGCTAGATCTGGAATTAAAGAATAATCACCTGGATCAGCAAAAGCCAGTATTGTGTGATGCAGCCCTTCTTTGCCTCCGATTAGAGACAAGGTTTCTGAATTTGCATCTATTTCGACTCGATAGCGTCTATCCATCCACTCCGAGATCGCCTGCTTATACTCCTTGGTACCGCCATAAGGAGGATAATGATGATTAGCAGGGTCTAGGACAGCTTGTCTCATCGCATCTACAATATGCTTAGGCGTTGCTTGGTCCGGGTCACCGCGTCCCAGGTTAATAATGTCTATGCCCCTGGCACTGACAGCTTGAACTTTTTTATCTAATTCAACAAAAACATAAGGAGGGATAGCCTTGATTCTTTGAGCGGTTTCCATAACTGCATATTCCTTGGTATCTGTCATGGTTTGAATGACAAACAAACTTTAATGACATTTCTTACAAATAATCACATTACCATGTTTTTATTCACAACCACCACAGTTTCGGATGTTTTGATGCTTTAGTTAATGATTGTCAATTACCCGAAAGTCTTATAAATAAATTGAAAAATCTTTACGCATCTCCAGACTTTAGATCGTCATTATTGCCGTTCTTGCTCATGATTTTGGTAGCAGCAACAATCTTTTTTGCGGCACTGGGTAGTTTTTCGCTCTTCAATCCTGATGAAGGACTTTATGCAGAGCCTGCCAGAGAAATGTTGGAAACAGGACAATATATTACCACTACTCTTAATTATGCCGTGCGCTTTACCAAACCGCCTTTGGTTATTTGGGCAATGGTTGCCGCATACAAATTGTTTGGTATTAATGAATTTTCGGCACGCATTTTCTGTGCCACCAGTGGTTTTATCCTAACAATTGTCACTTATCTTTTTGCCAATAAATATCTAGGAAATCGAGTTGCGATTTTTGCTGCTTGCATACTTTTAGCGGCACCATTATTTGTTGGCGTTGGTCGCATGGCCATCACCGATATGCCTTTGTCATTATTTATGGGCGGCAGTCTATTCTCCTTTTTTCACGCCTGGAAACAAAGACAAAAATTTTACTTGCATTTAGGCTATATACTGACCGCTTTTGCCATAATGACCAAAGGTCCGGTAGGATTATTATTACCCATTTTAATTTTAAGTAGCTTTCTTTATTTAAGCAGCGCAAACAAAGCGACCCTCAAATTTTTTAATTTGCCAATGGGAATTCTTGTTATTGCTTTAATTGCTTTACCATGGTTTGTAATTGAAATTGTCCTCACCAAAGGAGCTTATTTCAACGAATTCATTATGCGAGAAAATTTTGCACGTTTTGCCAGTGTCGTTGATTCTCATAAGGGTCCATGGTTCTATCACATCGCTGCAGTTTTCGGAGGACTATTTCCTTGGTCCATAGTGTTGCCTCAATCAATAATCACAGAACTAAAAAATATTCACTCTAAAATCAATACTCGCATAGCCGAGAACAAATCGCCCCTTTGCTTAACTCACTGGCAAAACAGTTGTGAGAATTTATCTGCTGCAGATGCCGTATTACTGTTTGCTTTGATTTCAGCTGTCATTATCATTGCCTTCTTTAGCGTCAGTGTATCAAAATTATTGCCCTATACTCTGCCAGCCTTTCCTGCTTTAGCTATCATGATTAGTAATCAATGGCAGAGATTCATAGAGACCAAACAGGTAAAAAGCATAATCGTTTATATCGTGATAATGTCCATGTTTTATTTAGTAGCTGCCTGCTTTTCTCCTATAGCACTAAAGTTCCTACGTGATGCCCCTCCTGAATTAATGGCCCTCATTTTTAAATATGCTTGTTTAATGAGCGCTGTCGCATTACTCAGCGCAGCTTGTGCAGCAAGTAAGCGCCTGCTTCTAAGCTCGGCTCTATTGTTTGGTGCCACAGCCATAAGTACAGCAGTATTTCTTCCCCTCTTCTTATCGGTAATTTGTCAATTCTGGGAAGGAGAAATACCAGAATATGCCAGATCCATTAGCGCTTCTAAAGCTCCGCTTATTGTTTATAGATTGAGAAAACCAGGCATTCCTTTTTATTTAGCTCGCAAAGTAATTCAGTCAAATGACCAAGAAGATTTGACAAAGACAAGTAAAACTATAGGATCCTGCTATCTAATTACTAGCCGCAAATATTTGTCTGAGGCTGAACTTATTGGTTATAAAGTCCTGACAAAAAAAAATAATTTCGCTTTGCTTACCCTAAGCAAATGATTATTTAGCACTATGAATATTTTCTGCTCTATTGCACCTTTAGAACAGGCATGTATATTATGAACTGGCCAATTAGTTAGTCCGATCCTCTGAGCTTAGCTAAAACAGGAGCAATTATGTTACCGAGATTTTCCGGACAGTTTACTGAGAGCTTTCTTTCTAAGAGCAAGGCTTGGTTCGTTTCGCTGACCTTGACTTCAGTAATTCTTAATAGCTGCTCTAATATAACTCTCCAACCTAAAGATAAAGAACTCGTCGATTTGGAGAATTTTGCTAAAAAAGTAACTATAGAACTATTCGAATTGAATCCTTCTACTTATTCCGAGCATCAAAAATCGCTTGAAAAAGAGATTGCTCCGGATGCGCTTGCCAAACTAAAAGCAAAGGGAATCTACGCCGATTCTAAAGATAAAATGCGGCAAAACATCAAAGCCATGAATATTAATCATAAGCGTTGTCTGATCAGCATTCATTCAGCAGATTTTCCCAGCCAAGCAACCAGCCAAGGACTAGTCCCGATCGAGGTAAAGGGAACCTGTGTGCGGTCTATTAATGACATCAGCAAAGCTTCCGAATTTAATGTGCTCTACCTGGTAGGCACCCGAGCAGGTTCCAAAGATCCAATTATGGCTTCGGTCGAAATCAAGATATTTGATTAAATCGATAGATTGCGTAGGTTTACCACTTCCATTAAGCCTCAAAGCTCATTACAATTCTCTTAACAATTTCTCAGAATTATGAATTAGCGGTTTTAAGACAGTTTGAAGAGAAAGGTTAAGGAAGCCGGCAATGAACACTAATCAAATGGTCAAAACAAAAGGATCAAATTTATCAGCCACTGCCAAGAATCAAGAGAATGCTAGTAACAATAACAATTCCAGCAATAACTCTGCAGAAAGCAAGTCTCAAGAAGTCAAAGACAATTCATATAGCCATTTACATGATTGCTCCGGTGGCATCTGCAGCACTAACTGGAAGCCAGTTCCACACATTGCCTAGTCTTATAGCAAAAGATGCCATTTCGCCTGACTAAAAAGCATCGAGCTTCACTTGTAAAATAGAAGCATAAAAGTGTTTCACTGTGTATAAAGCGATCACTATAATTGAAAAGACGTTATAGAATGATTTTAGGCGCTTAAATGCCAACTAAAATACTTTCGCAATAACCAAGACCGACCAAAAAATGAAACAAAATAGAAAATTTAAATACCTGTTTTTATCTTTGCTATTGACGGGAAATGCTATGCCAGCTTTTTCTGCAGGCGAAAATCTGGGCTCTACCGGTTCAATAACTATTACCCGACATGCAAATGAAGCAGCTAAGGCTTTTGCTGCGCGAGACTATAAAAAAGCCAAAGACGAATATCGCATTGCCATAGGACTAAGCCCTGATAATCTAGAATTTTACTATGGACTTTACGATGTATGCGTCCACTCTGGAGAATGGGATCAGGTTGTTTTCGCACTAGAGAAAATTTTTGAGATTGACCCTAGCAAAAAGCGTTTTTTATTAGCTCAATATGGCGAAGCTTTGTATAAATTAAATCAATACGAGAAGGCAGTGCCGGTGCTAAAACAAGCTTTGAAAGAAGCCGATTTACCAGCCCCAAAAATCGCTTTAGTTGTTCCCCCTCCTGTTCCAGAAACCAGCGAGGAAAAGGTAGCTGATGGACCCGGCGGTGCCGCTGGCGTGGTGCCGGATAGGACAGTACGTGGCGCCGACGGAAATCTACCTAGTATCGGTCCAATCCCTGAGCATAAAACACTTCTGGCCAAAGACACTACCGGTTTTAAATTGAGTTTTCAAAATGCCGCTCATTCAGAGTGCATCTTAATAGCAGAGTATGTCGGTTATGAAAACACTGGCGACATCCAATTTTTTCATCCGCCCATTGCTAAATATCGCATCAATAAAATTTTAAAGGGACCACCTTTAAATAAAGAATTACCTATTCGTTATGAATTCTATGACAGACAAACGGGCGCTGGCATGCCTGAAGGTTGGAAATTCGGCAAAGACAAAATGCCTGCAAAAGAAAGCGAATGGATTATATTTATCCGCAATGCAGTGCCCAGAGAAGGCGCTTTTGATACTTACGAAGGTTCTTACGGCAGACAACCGGCCACTGCAGAGAATTTAAATCAGATTTATGCATTGTTAGAAAATTCAGCTAATCGATAAACCCCTAGATAGCGGAGATCATTGTTGGTGCTTTTAAATAAACTGTTCAAATCATTGATGTTACTGCTAATCTGCTTCTCCTTAGCAGACAAAACATTGGCAGTCGATCCAGAAGTTATAGCAAAAAAGGTATTATGTCGTAGCTGTTTAGCAAAAATCTATGTCGCGGAGGGTCTCTATCCTGAAGCCTCCACTGAATACTCCGAACTGCTAAAATTGACCCCAAATGATGCTAGCGCCCATTTCGAATATGCAAATCTTCTTGCAAAAACTGAAAAACCGGATCAAGCAGTAAGCCATTATAAGACCGCTGCCAAACTCAAGCCTACCGTTCCAGAATATCAAGTTGGTCTAGGAAATGCTTATATGTTTACCAGAAACTTTGATGCTGCAGTGCAAGCTTATACAAGAGCCTGTACTCTAGGTGGTAAATACCAAACGCAATTACAACAAGCTCAGCAGTATCAGGCACAGCAAAAATTATTGGATCAATACAAACAAAAAGTACAAGAGAGGCAGGAATCTAATGAATAACAGTGTTTTTTCTATTTAGCAGCTTGCTTGCGCGGATTAGTCCACTTGAGTTCGTTAAGTGCTTCATCGAAAGTGACCCTGCTGCGGCTGCAGTAATTTAGCACAATTACAGTTTGCTCTAATTTCATTAAGCCGTCATTTTGCAGTCCCAAACAAATTACTGCCGCTTCAAAAGTTTTTGCATCCAACTTTTGGGCTGCTTGCAAAATTGAAGCCATATCGCCACCGTGCTTTTTTACTACAGATTGTGCAAGTTGCAGATCTTCTTTGGATATAAGTCCCGCTTGCATAAGTAAGCCGAATGCGGCTGCATTATCGCTTGAGAGTTGCTTATTATCACCTGAGGCAGAAGAAGCAGGGGCATCGATATAATTTTGTATATTTTGCCCTTTGCTGTGCTGGTATTTCAAAACTTCTGCAGCCTTTTCCCAATTCATTAGTCCTGCTTGGATTAATTCTTGTATTTTTAAAGCAGCAGCCAAAGAAGTTTCTGTAAGTAATTCTGCTTTGACTAGCAAATCGACCAGCGAAATTCCATTTTGCTTTTTAAACAAAGCAGAATCCACAGCTGGAGCGTCTAAACCTTGAGCAGACAAATTTGCTGCAAGCGTACTTTGCATAGAAGCATTGACATTCTGCATAGGCATATTTTGCATAGAAGCATTTGGCATAGCTAAATTAGACATATTGGGTTGACCATAAAAACTGGCACCATTATTGGCACCATATTGCCAAGCATTCGGAGGCATACCCTGCGGAGGTGGAAAGCCCGGATTGGCCGAATTGCCGCTCGGCAGATACACAGGGTCTGGCATCTGTCCTTGAGGAAGCATGGCAGGATTAGTTTGAGTATTGTAGGGTGGCATTGGAAAGCCCATATTGCCATTAATTGGCATTCCCATAGCTGGCGGAAAGACATAACCAGGAGGAAAACCAGCGTTTTGATTAGCATTAGGAGGAAAGCCATTGTTAGGCATGGTATTTATTCCAGCAGGCCCTGGCGAAACATTAGCCGCGGCAAGATTTACTCCCGCTCCAGGAGTGACTCCCACTCCAGGAATAACCGCAGAACCATCGCTTCCTGCTGCTGCTTGCGAAGATGCTTGTTTATTAGCCGGCTTAGTCCAATCCATTTTTTCGGGCTGCGCTTTCAAAATCTCAGCTAAATTCTTTGTAGTTGGATCAACCGCACCACAAGTCATAACGAGCACGTCATAACACATATCAACATTCGCAAGGGTAAATGGCTCATCCCATATGCGTTTTGACTTACCATTATTTTCTTCGTAGAGTGTCCAAAACGGTGCTTTCTGATTGGCATCCCATTGCATGTCTAGCACAAAACGCTGTCCGGGTATTTTCGTAGTCCAGGACAGTTCAATTTGATTGCCTTTAGAAGACTCCGCCAGTGCCAAAAATTCTTTGAAACCCGATACAGAACGTATTCCTGACTCTTCAGGGAGCTTTATTCTATTCCCTGGCTGTGGATGCTGGTTGACAGGCTCTTCCGGATGTTTTCTAAGCATGGCCGACCGTAGTGAAACTAATCGCTAACTCTCGAGGTAATGTTATTAAACCCACCCTTTTAAAGACTTACCCAAACATTCTAGCGGCAAACTATTAATTCCACATTTTTATTTTTTGAACTGTGCCTTATAACCTTGCCAAATTGATGCATATTTTACATCAAGAAAATCGCTATCAAGGGCTTGCTGTGTGGGTTGATAGGCAAGCGAACTTTCAAACATAAAAGCTAATGTTTGATCTAATCTTTGTGGTTGAAGTTCAACATTAATAGACATTTCGTAGGTTTTCAGATCAGCACCATGCGGCCCAAAACTATTATGCAAAGTCAATCCGCCTGGCAAAAAACCTTCTGAACGGGACTCATATTTACCAAAAATAAGACCCATCAATTCATTCATACAATTGCGATGAAAATAGGGGGGTCTAAAGGTATGTTCGGCAACTGCCCAGCGCGGTGGAAATATAGTAAAGTCTATGTTAGATAAGCCACTCACCTCTGAGGGAGACGTTAGCACAGTAAAAATGGAGGGATCAACGTGGTCAAAACTTACTGTATTAATCGTTTGGAATAGAGATAAATCATATTTATAGGGCACATAATTACCCTTCCAAGCAACAACATCCAAAGGAGAATGCTCGAGTAAAGTGCTCCACAATTGATCCTGGAATTTAACAATTAATTCTACCTGCTCCTCATAATGTTCATACTTTGCGCGAGGACAAAGAAAATGCTCTCGATAGGCAAGCCCATTGGCGCCAATTGGACCGAGCTCCGGCAAGCGAAAATAACGTCCAAAGTTTTCCAACAAATATCCCCGGATCTCTTTATCAACCAATTTGATTTTAAATTTAATACCGGCCGGGATCACACAAATCTCTCCCGGTTTCAGCTCTATTTCGCCCATTTCAGTGAATATCTCTAAAGCACCTAATTCAGGGACAAAAACAATTTCGGCATCATAATCGCAAAAAACTCTATTTATCATGGCAATATTAGCTCTATATATGTGCAGGGCCGATCCCCGCAAGCTATCAGTACTGCCGTTACCACAAATTGTATAGAGCCCATCAATAAAATCGGTTTTTCCCGAATTTATTGGCAATGGTAACCATCTAAGCTGATTAGGGCTGGCGGTTTTTTTAAAGGGTCGTCCTAATAGAGTGGCATGACTTTTCGGTTTGAAGATATAATTTCCGACCGAAGGGCGTATTTTATAAAGCCAAGTGTGCCTATTTTCGGCTCGACTAACCATAAAGGGAGTGCCGCTTAATTGCTCGCTATACAAACCTTTATTGACTTTTTGCGGAGAATTTTGATCTAGAGGCAATGCATTAGACTCAGCTTCACTAAAAAAATGATTACCCAGGCCCCTCATATACTTATCTTCGCTATTGCTGGCGAATATATTATTCATTATGTTTTCCTTGCAATCTTTCACAATGGCAAAAGTTCTTGTGCCCTCTGAGCTGCTTTTAAGACCGCTTTAATTAACGTAACCCTCAATTTGCCCTCTTCTAATTCCATCAAACCATCTATAGTGCAGCCAGCTGGGGTGGTTACCGAATCTTTCAATAAAGCCGGATGTTCTCCGGTTTCAAGAATCATTTTTGCTGTACCAAGCATAGTTTGAGCAGCCAAAAGTGTGGCAGTCTCGCGTGGCATACCCAACTTGACACCTGCTTCAGCTAAAGACTCAATGACTACATAGAGATAAGCCGGCCCGCTGGCAGACAGTGCGGTCAAAGCATTAAAAAGCTTTTCGTCCAGAAACACTACTTCACCGATGCTTTTGAATATTTTCTCAGCTATTTGCCTATGCTTCTCATTTGTACAATCGCTTGCCGCTAAGCCAGTCATTCCTAGTCCAACTGATATGCAGGTATTGGGCATTGCCCTAATTATGGGTATTTTTGAGGATAAATATTTTTCCAAATAGGCAATGGGCACGCCTGCAGCAACAGATATGACCAGTTGATCTTTATTGAGGGACGGCGCTAATTTTTCAAGCAATTTTGCCATATTTTGTGGCTTTACCGACAAAATAACAATATCAGCTTCTTTTACCGCCCCTAGGTTATCAGTGGAGATTTTGACTACCGAACCAAGCACATTTAACTTCTCTTCAACAGCTTTGATTCTCTCTATATGGCCTACCGTGCCTCTAATCTGACTGGCCTTAATCGTTTCAGACTTGAGCAAACCTGAGATGAGCGCGGTACCAAGAGTACCAACACCCAAAACGGCTATATTATTAGCAGAAAGCATTTAACCTCACATAATAAACACAAATTTTGCTCAATTTACATGGCGGATATTAGCTTAGACTATGGTAAGTTTATGGAATAATCTAATCAATTAGATATCCTCAAGATAAGCAGTCATGTTTCGCCCCAAAAAACACCTAAAGCTAGATTTACTAAAATCAACTCCTAGTATAAACGATCTTCGGCAGGCCTTAGAACATGCACGAAGATTGCGGGGCTGCACCATTGAATTGCCCTGGGAATTAGAAGGAGCAAAGGTTTCCTTTGCTTTGGCGGTTCGTACAGAAATTGGCTCGGCAGACGCACTATGGACTTTATATACCGGTGAAGACAACGATTCGCATGTTATGTGGACCGCTCCTTTCAGCGATCTTTCATTACTAATAGAAGTTATATCTCTCTCTTCAGCAGAAGTGACCGGCGTAGATGAAAATACCTCGTCGTTCAAAAAAGCGGCGGAAGAAACATTCGATTCTTACAAGAAGAATGATACTCTAACACCCCCGCTGGCAGAGACTAGAGATGAGCTACCAAGCAATTCATTTAAAACAGAAATTCAGCCTTCTCCTCAACAAGAAAATCAACAGACGGCGAACTATAGTCATTTAAGTGCTAATCAGGCTAATATACCCCCTCAAAATTTTTACCCCGGTATGTACCCCGATGCATCAGGTAGCTTTCCTGCCTTACCAGCACCAAACAACGAAAGGCCCATGCCATACTTCTATTACTATCCTGGCTATCCTTTCCCTATACCGGTACCTTATCCTCCGGGTATGCCACAAACAGTCGCCAACTCCGTACCTTTGCAAAGCGGTATGCCTGTCGTTGACCCTAATGTATCTTCTTCTCGCTTGCCAACACCTGATGCAGATTTATTGCGAAAACATACAAATCACCTCATTGGACAGTTTCTGGTAGATTCTGGTTTAGTGACAGATGCAACTTTAAAAATAGCTCTTAAATTGCAAGAAATGGTAGTAGGCAATGTAATAAGCGTCGAACAAGCCTATGAAGCCATTAACAAATACCACAATAAAGGCGGCGCCTTAGACATTGCTCAATTAATTAATGAATCTCCCACCTCGGGCAATTCATCAACTGCAACTAAACAAAATCATCCTTTAATTGGAGATTTATTGGTAAACTCCAAAATTATCAATCGCTCTTTACTAGATGCGATCCTTAAAATGCAAGAAATAGTGCGAGCGGGCGCTATAACTAAAGAAGAAGCGTGTCAAGCTATCATCAAAGAATTAGCAAAAATGTCCCCCAAAAAACAGAGTGCTGCAACAGCAGAATCAGAAAGAGAACTAAGAGTGGTGGATCTGTTAATAAGATGTTCGCTCATAGCCGCTAGTGATAAAGAAACAGCCCTTGGAGTACAAAAGAAACATGGCGGTCTGCTAGGTCAAATTTTGGTCTCGGCTGGAAAAATTCCCGAAAAAACTTATCTCGCCGCACAAGAAGGCGAAATAATGCTGCGCGACAAAGAAATTAAATTGGAGCAGGTAATTATTGCGCTAAATTATTGCACACGCACTCGCATGAGTTTAAGTGAAGCAATTAAAGATCTTGGTTTTGTTAAAGACGAATGAAATTTCAACCCAGTATAAAAATCAACAAAATTAACTGTTTATCGATTGGAGCCGGTAATGAAATCTTCGACTAGCTTGGAGAACGCACCAAACAAAATGGTACTGCTAGGCGTCGGTCAAGTAGCTTGGCATTTGACTTATTTAGCGAAAGAATATCAATTAATCGGTACCACACGAAATAGTAAAAAAGTCCGATCTTTAGAAACAAGCGGTATTACCTCTTTTCTTATCGAACCTGATTTTACACTGCAGAAGCAAAGTGAACTTGGCAGAATTCTAAATAACGCTGATTTACTTGTTTCGTTTCCACCTGATCAATATAGCGATAAACTTTTCGCCTCGCTCTGCTCGCAAAGCAGGCGCATCATTTACATTTCATCAACTTCTGTTTATGGTAATCATCAAGAAATAATAGACGAATCAAGCAAGGCTGACTGGCAAAACGAACGCAGCAAATTGAGGCTAGAGGCGGAAAAACTATGGCTCGAAAAGGAGCAGTCGTGCTAAGAGCACCGGCACTTTATGGGCCCAAATCAGGGCTTCATCTGCGCTTAAGCAACGGCTCTTATCGTTTGCCACCCAAAAATGACAATTATGTTTCACGCATTCATTTGCATGACTTAGCTAGAATAATATTAGCTGCATTTAGCAAACCGCTACCTACAAATTCAATCTATTTAGTCGGCGATTTAAAGCCCACCACCCAAATAGAGGTTGTCCAGTGGTTATGCAACAAGATGAATCTTAAATTACCAGAGCAGGCAGATCCAGCCGATGTGCCTATAAGTTTGACTAGCAATCGCCGGGTAAATTCAAAAAAAATTATTGATGCACTAAATATAGAATTGCAATTCCCTACTTACCAAGAAGGATACACTGATTGCCTCACTAAGGCCGGCCTCATTAATGCTTGCGATCGCGTGTAATTACATTCACGATCAACAAGACTATAGCGCCAATAGCAGCAGGAATCCAATTTTCAATAGTCAAAATCCCGGGTAACAGCTGAGCCATTACAAGCAGTGCTACCGTGGGCAATACCCAAAAACAGAATAGGCGCATTGGAATAAGAACTAATAGTGCCAGTCCAAATGTGGATAGAGTCCATATGGTTGATAAGAAAGCAGCTATCACTTCTATCAAAGCAAGTAATATTGAAAAAAACATTCCCAGCCCGCAGGCTACAAAGAAATCGCCATGAAACTCGATTCCCGGCAGCATAGGAAATAAATAGATTATGGCTAGGGCACTGAGAACTATTTTGATAATAAACTTTATCACTTTCGCCCCGCTGGTGCCCTAGTCTCGTAATTTATGCAGTCATATACCCTACCAACGGTGATGATGGCGGTGATGACGACAATGTCTATAACCTCCCCAATTAGAACAATAATTCGATCCATTATTGAAACCAGTATTTGATCTAAAGAAGGAAGGGAAAGCTTCTGCAGCAGTATTGCTTAGAAAGCCTAAGAGTACAAATAAAACAATAATCTTTTTAGCGTTCATGTCATAACCCTCCACTAACCTTTGTCTTTATTGTTATAACAATTAGATGTGGGGAAATTGTGTATTCAAGCCATTCTTGACAAGTCAGTATTTTGGCTCTTGTCCAGCTTTCCATTTTATATTGCAACCAACACTGGTCTTTTGATTTTCATTCACTGGTTGATTATTGATAAGGGCATCCATGGCCGCGCGCAAATCTTTGCCATTAACAGGCTGATTGTTGCCTGGTCTACTATCATCCAGTTGACCTCGATAAACTAATTTATGCTGGCCATCAAAAAGAAAAAAGTCTGGTGTGCAAGCAGCTTGATAGGCCTTTGCCACATTTTGGCTCTTATCATATAAAAAGGGAAAAGTAAATTTCAGCGATTGAGCCATAAGCTTTAAGTTTTTAGGCGCATCATCTGGATAGTTTTCAACATCATTTGAACTAATAGAAACTATATCCAATTGGCCTGAATAATCGCGCCCCAATTTAGCTAACTCATTTTGCACATGTTTTACATAGGGACAATGTTGACAAATGAACATTACCAAAAGTCCATTTTTATTTTTAAACTCGTTTAAGCTGATTGATTTACCAGTAATCACATCTGGTAAAGAAAAAGCCGGAGCTTGCGTTCCCAAAGGCAACATGGTTGAAACAGTTAGCGCCATCTTTCACCTCAAATAGTAAGTCTATCTTTTATTTACTAGCGTTCGCCTTCACTCCCTGTCCTTTTGCATACATGGAGCTGCCATAAATAACGCGTTGTTTTCCAGGCAAAGTAGCGTCGACAAGCATTGTTTCTTCGGGTTTACAGTCTTCACTACCATTATAAAAACCCCAATGCGTAATTCCTATACGCTTTTTCTTTTGCCCAATATCGGGCAAAAAGCGCTCAGGAAATGCAATCATGAGCAAAACTGCTAAACCAATAAAAATGCCAATAAATATACTCATATGGTTAAAACCGAGTAGGCTAGGGGTTTACCTGTCTAAGCATAAAAAGAATAGAATATACTGGCTTTACTGTCCATGGGCAATACACCATATTCCGATTAAAAAAGGGAAACACCGAATTGGCATTTCCCTTTCTATATCAAGGGGTTAGAGCTCTTAGCTCTTCATAACTTGAACAAGATCAGTATACAAACCAGCAAGCTGGGCTGCTACTGGACCTGTATGGGCATCTTCTTGTGAATACTTGGCAAACTCTTCAGCTTTGCTTTCGAAAAGATTGAGTAAGCGCTTTTGAAATTCTTGAATATGCTCGTTCATTTGATATTTCTTTCTAGAAGTGACGGTAAGGCAGAGACTGCCTACCTTTGGGGGAATATTAAATTTTAAAAGAGAAGTTGATTAATTTTGTCTCAAAATGTTGGCAAGTTCAACTAGTAAAAGCGAAAAAGATATGAAAAAGAGAAGATTTAATCTGTAGATCATCCAAAAGTAGTAATGATCCTGTTCAACAAACCCAAAACGACGCAATAAAAAATTCAGCTCTAAATTTTTTGCTCTTTTGTCTGCCGCTTTTAATTAGGCTTTTTGTTGTTGCTAAGAGATTGATTATAGTACGAAGTATATGCATTTTGCCAGATACTGAAGCTAGGCAAGAGTGCTTGCACATTAAGGATTAAGCCCGTTTCTAAGCGGGTACTTATTGATTAGAGGCGTTCGCAAGTGCATTTGGATGGAGCAGCATAGATGGCCGAAGTTGGCCTGACACAGTTACAGATGATGCTTGTTCGGCAAGGCGGCTTTGGCACCCTGCCGTTAAGCATATTGCCTCCGACCAGCTTTCTTTCATTCCTAAGAACGCTCGAGCAAATTTGTATCGATGAAAAGCTTTCGCCAATAATAGTTTATTGGGCAAAACATAATGCCTCTATTTTATTGCCTGAAGGACCACGCTTAAAACAACTAGTATCCGAATGCAAATGCGTATCGGTGTTTTCTGACAGCAATCAGGAAGCTCCGGACGAATGGTGTATTTTCGTTGAAAGCAATAAATTGAGCTTGGTCATACATGGTCAAGCAACAACCGATCTTATGGAGGGAAACAGATATCAGTGCGCCGGTTCAATGGACACCGAATTGGTGAAACAATCTTTCAATCAGCTTTTACCTAAATTTCAGCTAGATGACCCAAGCGAAAGTAATCGCTTAGAAGAAGCAAGAACCGGAATAACCTACGGCGATAGCTCAGTAGGGCTAACCCAAAGACTTAGGTCCAAATGGCCAATTATCAAAGCACCATCCAGCCAAACTTTTGTTATCCCCCCTCAAATTTTGCATGCAAGACTCGGTAACCAAACAAAACCAGCCAACGAAGTAAAAGTACAACATATATCAACCACGAGCCAAGCTAATCAAATTATTTCGGACAAACATAAAACTTTAAATCCGCCTACTCAGGACTTCAGTCCATTAAGGTCTACTGGCGATCAGGGTAAAGCGACCAATTCCGACCGACGGACAGCAATAAAAACGCAAACCGAGACCGATGAGATCACTGTCCAGAAACCAGTCATCCACCAATTACCTAAACAGGCAATTACTGCTCAGTCGATTATCACCGAAATAATTGGTCGCTTGCGCCACTCACACAATTTAAATGCAATCCTGCAATTTGCTATTGAAAAATTGACCCAGGCAATAAAGGCAGACCGAGGATTAATCTGGCAAGTAGTTGGTGACCAATTAATGGTAACACACGAATATGCAGCCAACGGACACTTAGAATTTATAAGCAATCAATTGCGACAAGATGAATCAGCAGCGCTTGTATTAGAGTTTGTCAATCACTTTCCGGATGAATCAGCAGCAGGGGTAATTAGCATTAATGACACAACCTCAGACATTAACCTACACAAAATATCGCCTACTCTATCTTCCTTAATTGAATTGGGCGGTGTTAAGGCCAGGCTGATGGTCCAATTGCGCTCACGGGGAGTTTTCTTTGGCTTCCTCGAATTACAGCAGACAAACGCCACCCGCAGCTGGAGCAATGATGAAGCTATTATGATTCAAGCGGTGGCAGAAATGCTTTCCGTTGTTGTTCAACAATCTTATGACCAAACAAAAATCGAAGTTGACGCTAAAGAGATGAAGCTCATTAATGATATTGCCAGTCTCTTTAGGGCATCGCGAGGGCAGAGCAGTGAGCAGTCTTTAGTTAAATCTGTGCTTCTCGTGGCTGAGCACATGAATTTCGTTCATGCTCAACTCTATTTGTACAACCAAGAATTAAACGAATTAGTACCTCAGATCAGCAACGGAGAAAATCTCAACGTTCCTCTTTCAGATAATGACAACCCCTTTGTCTCCGTTTTCAAATCAGGTCCCGGCAAAGTTATTAATATGGAGGAATCACGGAAAGCCGATGCTTACTTTGAGCACGACACCGCTTTAGTACTTCCTCTAATTTCAGAAGGCGAGCGTCTGGGTGTTATTGGTTTGTGGCAAAGGCAAAGCAAGCAAACACCTTTCAAAACTCAAGACCGCGAATTAGGCTTAACCATTGCTGGTCACCTTTCAAATGTTATTCGAGCTGAAACAGCCGTATTGCAAATTAAAGCTGATCAAGCCCGGGCAGATTTGATCAATCATGTTTCTAGCGAAATTCGTCAATCTCTAAAAGAAGTAGACCAAATTATGGCCACTTTGGTCACTTCACTTAAAGATCATTTCGGCTTAAGTCGGTGTCTAGTCTCACTTTATGATCACACTACCGCCCAATTCACAAAATTCAAAGCAGATCCTCACCTAGATTTACCAAGCCAAGACAATAGCCTGGAAAAATTAAACTCTCACTATCTTGAGCTAAATCTTTTTATTGCCCATTTAGAAGCACTCAAAAAAGGCAATACTGTTTTCCTTGACCAATCAAATTTGCAAAACTTGCTTAATACTACAAATGACGAACAGTTGGATGGAGTAAAAGGGTCAACCTTGGTTCCCTTGCTCTATGGGGGTGAATTCAAGGCTGCCCTCTGTTTATTTCACTACAAACAAATCAACTCTTTGCCTAAAAATGACATGCACATGGTGGATGACTTAGCAAACCGAGTAGCCGCTGTAATTGCCCATGCCGAAGTATTCAGTCAAGTTGAACGTCAAGCTATCACTGATCCAATGACGGGTCTCTTTAATCGCCGCTATTTCCAGGATCAATTAACGAAAGAAATAGATCGTTATCAACGTTTCGGACACCCCTTCTCATTCATAATCGCTGACTTAGATTTCCTCAAAAAAACAAACGATAAGTATGGTCACAGCGGTGGAGACGCGGCCATTAAACACATTGCCAATGTTATGAAATATAATGTTAGAGACGTAGATACAGTTGGACGTTTCGGCGGTGAGGAATTTGTTGTTCTTTTACCTGAAACAGAATTGCGCCAAGCACGTTTAGTAGCCGAAAGGATTTGTTTTGCTATTGCTGAGACCCCAGTAAAAGGTATAGGAACAATAACAGCCTCGCTGGGATTAGCGACTTTCCCTCATGATGCAATGGACCGTAATAAATTGTTCGAACTGGCAGACCGAGCACTATTCTTGGCTAAAGATAGAGGACGAAATCGAGTCTGCTCGGTTTCAGAAGACTTAATTCCAAACCTTAGCGGGCAAGAATTGCCGCTAATGCCCACCACTGCTGTTCATCAATCCAAACAAAACCTGCAGACCCAAACCATAACCACAATGATGGCGCTACCTGGTTCCTTATCGATCCCCACTTCCATAACCATACCTAAATCCGACTCCAGCGCAAACTCAAATTTCGATCTAACCTTAATTGCCCAACAAGGACTGTTGGGACTATTATCCTTAATTATTAAGGCCATTGAAGAACTAGACACCTACGAACCAACACGAACACAAAGAGTTTACAATTACACCCGGCAATTAGCCCGAAGCTTAGATTTACCGGAAGATCGCTCTGAAGTGATCGCCTTAGCGGCCGTTTATAGCAATTTAGGTAAATTGATGCTACCTAAGGAAATATTGAGCAAAAAGGGCCCCTGACTCCCCAAGAAATGGAGGTGGTCAGGAATTATCCCTCTGCAGGCGCTCGTCTTTTGGAAACAGCCAAACTGATTTCTCATTTAGCGCCAATAATAGGGTCGTACCAAGAAAATTGGGACGGCACAGGCTACCCGCATGGAATAAAAGGAAAAGATATTCCGCTCGAATCAAGAATAATTGCCCTGGTTGATGATTATGTTGCTATGACTAGCAATCGCCCCTATCGACCAGCAATTAAGCACGATGAAGCAATAAAAATGATTGAAGAAAAGTCCGGCCAAGATTACGATCCAGAATTAGTAAAATTGTTCCTGGTTCTTATGAACAAATCAATTAGTATGGCCCAAGTCTAATTTTGTACATAGCACCATGTATGGTGCTATGTACAAAATTAAATTCATAAGTTCTAGAACATTAATATTCTGGATTTCAATAAGCATATTTAGCCTTTCAAAAAACTTTGCTCTCTTTATTTCACATCCCTATAGAAGCGATTTTAGAGGCTAAATATGCCAAGATTAGAATCAGACAATTTTTAGCAATTTAAGATTTGAGCACTTGTAGTGACAAACAATTTTGTTATAATTGACATTAAGAACTGACAGGGAAAGCGAAGCTAAAATTAAGCGGGACATCTATATGCCCGATGTAGTTATATTGCACAGCATAAGCATTCTTGCAGTTTTAGGTGATCCAAGAAATAGTTTCAAAGTACAGGAGCAAGCCCCCTCTGGGCCCGGTGAGTGAACCGGCAGGGGGGCTTGAGCTTTGGTATCGCATTTAATACCAACTAAATCAGCCTTAATTACAATGCTAGACTGATTTTTACTTAATGCGATCGTATTTCATTTGTTTACTGTTCCAGGTGTAGCGAAGCTGCGATTTTCCACCGATTATCTGTTTCAGTACAATTGGATAAAATCCGTTCGTACTATGGTTTTCTATGGAAACAACAAATCTTCCATTTTCTTCGGCGTCGTGCTGCCTGGTACCATCCTTATTCCAGTCACCAGCAAGATATTGCATTTGATAGACTAAATGATTGAAGACTGGTATAAGAGTGTCTCCTCTCTGCATTAGTAACACAAGGTTTTCTTGATAGCCAATACCACCGGCGTATCCCTCATTGTGTCCCAATCTCAAACCAATTGCATAGTCAGAGGGATTGATTTTAAACGTGGCAAAATCAACACCCACCAGTTCATCTAATCCACCATCCATTGTATCTGCATCCTTAGAATCACAATCAAATTGCGAGGCTGGCTTTAGCGAAGCAATAGTGTGAAAACTGTGAGGGGAAAGCATTTTGAATGCACAGGCATAAATTTTTGCATGATTAGAAAATGGCTCCAGAGTCATATTACCAATGCCACCAACACCAATATATACACCCTCTCGTCCTGGCCATTGATGCATTACCAATCCCTGAAAATCGCTATCATTTGCGGCAGATTTGTTTGCTGAAGAACGTTTCACTTCGGCAAGTGTTTGGCCAAATACCAGCTTGGAGAGTTCATCTTTATCAATTCCCGAAGCCAAATGCAATTCCAAAGCCTTGTTTTTACTTCCCTCCATTTGTCTGGCAAAAGCATTTCGTCCTTCTGGAGCCTTATATGGATTTGCTGCATCAGACAAATTGGACGATTGCTCAGCAAATACAAGCGGAGCGTAATACAAAATAACTAGGATCGCAAAAGCCCTTTTAAACACATATATCTCCCCACAAAGCCTTGATCACACTAAACTAAATTCTTGATCAAAAGTGCTTAAACTTTCCGTGTTCAACAGCATTATGTACAAAGGTAAATTTAACATCAACATCTTTAGCAAGTCCATGGGGTAAAGGAGCAAATGGAGAAGCTCTTTTAACCGCTGTTAATGCAGCCTGATCAATAATTTCTAAACCAGATGATTTTTGAAGAATCGGTTTAACAATCTCACCGAACAAATTATCCAAAGGCTTCAAAGGCTTTTAAATAAATTTCCCTTACCAGAAAAAACACTATAGTCAAAGGTAAATTGTATATCTATATTTTCAGGCGCACCTTGGGGTAAAGAGCGAAATGGTGCTGCATTTTGTACTGCTCTAAGAGCAGCTTCATCAGCTGAGGCAAAGCCACATGATTTCAGAATGCGCAAATCGCTTAGCTCGCCACCCTTATGAATTTTGAAAATTACTTCCACCTTTTTTGACTCATAAGCTTTTGGAGGAAACCAGCTCCGCTTAATGCGGCGCTGCAAATCACCCATATAAGCTCCAAAATCAACCGGTAATGTGGGTACTGAAATGGGACCGTTATGGGTTGCCGTTTCGATGGTGTTTCCCACCGTATTGTCAGTCTTAGCTCCGCTAGGGTCACCAAAAGCCGGAAGCACAGGACGAACCACCGGTCCTCTAATACCGGGAATCCCGGCCATAGTATTTGCTTTAGAAGGTACCAGATTAGACGGAGTGCTGCCGCTAGAGCGATCAGAAGATGGTCCACTACTGGACGGTATAGGCACAAATTGACTACCCGAAACAGCACTAATTGGTCCCGGGATACCGGTTATTAGATTTTTACTATTGCTGGCACTGTTTTTATTCAAACTGGGCTGTAAAAAACTATTGACCGATTTACTTCTATCAGCACTAATAGGTTTTGGCAAATCAGTTTGGCTATTCGACACTTTTGGCATAGCTGGTGCTATTGCAGAACTTTGCTTTTCGATATTATGCTGCACCGGCACAACAGGATTTGTTGTCGCTCTTAGCTGTGGAGGGGTCGGCAATGTAGTAGCACTATGAATCAAGCGCGGTTTAAATTGCGGCAAGGCAGAATTATTGTTTGAAGACTCTCGTAATACCTTGGGCACATTCTTAACACCTTTGGCAGTGGATGCAGGCAATACAGGCAATGGCTTATGGGTGCCAGAAGCCTGGGATTTTGTAGCAGACCTGTACTTCGATACAACCACTCTTTTAGTGGGCAATTGACTTTGTACAAATTCAATATTTGTAATTTGGATCGGGGCTGGAGCGTGTTTAAAGAAGAAAACGGCCAGAACAAATAGAAGCGAAATCGAAACGATATGCAATAAATAAGAACTACTGGTTGCCTCATTCATCTCCAGAGCACAGTCAGCATAAATAAGTCTGCGCTGTAATAAAGTAGTTTGATCCTGAGCGTCCCGCATGGCATAGATAACAAAAGATATATAGAGTGCAAAAACGATAAAAGATAATGCTGAACCTAAGCGCAATTCATACAAAGCCGAAACCAAGTGAGAGTCAGGTTTCATATGAACTGACTGTCCAAAATTAGAAAGCCCATCTATAATGCTCTGATTAAAACCGATGAGCAAAAACACAAAAAGATAGCTTACGGCAATAGCTATGAATAAAAGTCCCTTGCGCGCTTGTCCATTATATAGCTGTCCCAATCCGGGAAATAATGATAGTAAAGGCGATAAGCTGGGATTGCGAGTATTCTTAAAGTCCGCATTTTCAATAAATATATTGGACATAAGCAATCCTCTATGTTGAAAGACTAAATATACATAAGATGATGCCAGAATCAGCTTGAGGGTGGAATTATAACACGACTATAAAGAATTGATAAATTAAACTTTGAAAGACAACCCAAACTTCTCTATAGGCTCCATTAATGAATCTAAGATAACACACTGTAGAACTCGTTTGTGAAGAAAGTGTGGAGAGAAACCATAACGAATATAATCAACCGGCTTTATTCATCTCTCTATAACTAGTACACACCAAAGCTTGAGGCCGTTCTTTTTTATGGCAATCTTGATCATTATTAAAGCGACAATCACCGCATAAATATGCTTCTTTGCCACGTCTATATTTTAACGTCACCATTGAAATAGCCAATACCATAAGCAAAACTATCACGAAAACTGACCATTGAATATCCATACTATTTCAACCCTCCTCTCGAAAAGGAATGCATCAGCGCAGGAATAATAGATGACAGCATGCCACCAAAGAACATACAAGCCCAGACTGACAAAAATGCTGCTGTAAAAATCACTCCTGCTAAAGATTCGCTCTTTAGAAGCTTAGGCTCAAAGGTTTTGAGTTTAAATAAAACCAGTCGCAGCACTATTATAGAAAACAACAAAATACCTATGCCGATAAAAAACTTGCCCATATCCTCCTGCTGCGGAGAGATCACAGCTGAATTATCTAAAACACTATTTTCGGGATCTTTAGGATCATAGAACACATCAATCTTATCGCCAATTTTATGGGCAGTAGCAAATTTATACTGTTCGCGCTCAGACCCTTCACTATAGTCTGCGTAGGAATATTTGTCACATGAATAGTTTTTGCCGTTTGCCACAAACGCTATTTTAAAACTGCGAAGATATGGTGCGCCTTTACTTCTAATGATCTCTAATTTCTCGATTTTTCCTTGAGCCTCAGGCCAATTTTTACTTTCCAAAGCCAAGTGTCCCCGCACTGCGCTAGTTTGCAAGGCATTGTAGCCAAAAACAACTGCGCACAATACCCCAGCCAACATACCAATGCTGCGCCCAATATATAATCTCTTGTGAGTGGCAATTAGTTTTTCTTGCTGGTCTTGAGACAAATAACTAATAACACCGGCAGCTAGTTTCTCTGTTTCAATTAGCTCGCTGCCACCATCTAGCTTTTGCATTCTTTGCATCTCTTTTATATTCAATTGAGATAATTGTTTGTAGGATTCAAGCAGGCTCTGCGATTTAATTTCGTTAATCAACAATTGTCCTTCTTTGCACTTTGCCTTTAGAACAGCCAGTGCCCTATCTACATCTGTTAGATCATAAAAAACTGGTATGTTCGAAAAATTAAGAAACGCTGGGGCCGCTGATGCGTTCATTTTGACTTGACTATTAATTGAAGTATTTTCAAAAAATATGGTGCCGGCTTTGACATTTTTGGCTTCTCTTATAACGCTTATATTCGCTAGAGCATTAAGTTCGATTGAACGCAAAGTTGGGGGCCACAGCTTCGAAAGCACTATGACCCTTTCATTCGTTATAATGTAATAGAGTGTCTTCAGACGAAAGTATTGATGAATAAAACGCCCTATCGTTATATAGAGGCCAACGGCCGCAAACATACTTATCCACAGCAGCATAAAAAGATCCTCTCCCTTTTTGTGCATGGCAAAATTTGTCCAACCGCGGAAAGCTTCTCTCAAAGGCATGGAAGCCCATAAACAAGTAAAAGGAACAATAAGTAAATCAAGCCAAGATAATAGTCTAATTTTTGGCTGATCGTACCAAATAATCTTTTCGGTGCTTCTGAGAGCCTTCGATAACTGTAGACTTATTTCGTTATTCATAGCGGGAGAAAACCCCAAACTAATAGCTTTCTATACAGTAGATGATTTAGGATCTAGTATATCTCGACAAACATCGCCTAAAGTATTGAAACATAAAATAGTCAAAAATATCAGTAAGCCTGGTGCCAATAACCATGGTTGATTATAAAGATCATTAGCATTATCAAGAGCTGCTTTAAGCATATTACCCCAGCTGGCATCAGGCTGCTGAATGCCCAGACCTATAAAGCTAAGTCCGCTCTCAGAAAGAATAAAATTAGGTACTTGCAATGTCGCAGCTACAATAACAAAGCTGGTTGTTTGCGGCAAAACGTGTCTTATCATATTTTTCCACTCTGATTGACCGACAGCTCTTGCTGCTTCAACAAATTCTTGTTCTTTAATGGCTAATACCATACCCCGAATAACTCTGGCTAGACCAGCCCAACCAATGAAAGACAAAATAACCGTAATTAAAGCAAATCGTTCTGTACTATTCATACCAGCAGGCAATATTGCCGCTAAGGCAATTAACAGATAGAATCCAGGTATAGACATAATCGCTTCTGCTATGCGCATCATAATATTATCGACAATACCGCCACAGAAGCCGGCAATGCCACCGTATACGATGCCCACCGGAAACATAATTAATAAACCTAGAAAACCAATAGTCAAACTTTTTTGTGCTCCAAATAAAAGTCGCGAAAAATTATCCCTACCGTTGATATCTGAACCCAAAAGAAAAATTCTTCCAGCCCCCTCAACACCAAACAAATGCAGATGACAAGGTATGAATCCAAATAATTTATAGCCTTCGCCTCTATGAAACAGCCTTATCGGCAAGCGTGCATCTTTTTTCTCGCTATAAACCTGCTTATAAGTCTCGACATCAAACGAGCGTTCCATCCGATAAACAAATAGTCCTGAAACACCGCCCTTACCAACAACGAAATGAACTTTGCTGGGTGGCGCATTAGCCAAATCAGGATCAGCAAAGTTCATACTATATGGACTTAGAAAATCCGCGAAGGCAGCAGACAAATATAACACCACCAAAACTATGGCGCTAAAATAAGCCGGCTTAGAAAGCCAAAGTTTTTTACTTATCAATGCAAAAGCATCTCTTTTGGAAATCACTGCTTTCTCTGCGGTTTTAACTGCTGCTACCAAAACGTTCTCCTAAACTATTACTCCAGAATGATACGGGGATCAGCAAATCTCAAAAGGATATCTGCAAGCAAATTACCTGTAATAAGCATTATTGCTCCCAGCATCAATGAGGCCATCACTAAATTCATATCTTTGCTTTGTACAGCTTCCAGAGTCAATCTTCCCAGTCCGGGATAAGCCAGAACAGTCTCTGTTAAAGCAGCACCGCTCAACAAATCAGCAAACTCAAAGCCAAACAAAGTTATTAGTGGATTAATAGCTGTCTTTAAAGCATGAATATATATAACACTATTTTCCATTAAACCCTTTGCTCTTGCAGTACGAACATAATCCGCCTGTAAAACATCAAGCAAGCTAGCACGCATTTGCCTCTGCACAGCAGCTAATCCAATTAAAGTCAGCACTGTAACCGGAATTATCAAATGCGCAATAATATCAAACACCTTACCAAAGAGATCTCGCTCGAAAAAATCCTGACTAGTCAGACCACCAATAGGCAAAATATGTGTCTTGGTGGCAACCATAAGCAAGAGCAAGGCTAATAAAAAAGTGGGCATAGACATGCCAATAGCTGTAAAAATACTGAGTACTCGATCAATAATAGTATTACGATAAACAGCAGCATATACACCCGCTGGAATAGCAATCAGCCAGGTAAATATTACGGTGCTCACACTTAATAAAAGTGTATTCCCAGCTCTTTGCAGAAGCAAAGCAGCTACTGAGCCACCCGAAGTAGAAATACCCAGATCGCCTTTCAATAGATTACCTAACCAAAGCACATATTGCATCAAAGGCGGCTTGTTCAAGCCCAATCTCTCTTCCTCGGCTTTAATCGTTTCTTGCGAAATAGCAGGATTGGCTTTCAAGTATGCCAGTGGATCAATCGGTGCTAGACGCATCATAGCAAAGCCCATAATGGAAATAACCACGAGCAGGGGCAGTGCTTGCAACGCCCGTCGCAAAATGTATACTGGTAAAGACATTTATTTCTTTTGCACCCCGCTGCCTGAATCATTGATAAATATTTCTTCTATATTGTGCATACTGCCGCGCGGCGAAGATCCAGTACCCAGAGGAGTTGGCATATAATTGCCAATGCGATTGCGAACCGCACTAAGATCTAGATTGGTAAACAAATAAATAAAGGGCTGTTCATCAAAAACTATTTGCTGGAAACGATCGAAATATTGGTGCCTTTTAGCAATATCAAATGTTGTTGCTCCTTTATCAAAACACTCATCTATCTCCTTTTCCCAATTGCGTTCATCTTTTACTATAATTTTGTCACCACTTTGAGGCAAACGCTGATCAAACATATGCAGACGTCCATTAGCCTTCCAAACATTTGCACCATCGTAAGGTTCCAGCCGGCTACCTGTAAGACCCATTACCATTGCTTCCCAATCCAAACTATTACTTGATTTGTCCACCAGGATATTAAAGTCAATCGGTTGATAATTGACCTTCATACCAAGTTCTTTTAAATCGTTTTGAATAATTATACAAACTGCATCCCGAGTTGAATTACCAGCATTTGTATAAAGAGTAAACTCAACTTTATTCCCTGCACCATCGTATAAAACGCCGTCCTTTAAATGGAAACCGCCTTGCTCTAGTAATTTCTTTGCAAACCCAATATCTCTAGAAAATGGCTTCAATTTTTCATTAAAGAAAACAGAGGCCTGTGTTTCAGCCGTAAATAACTCATAACCGACCCCACGCAGAATATTGTCAACCATACGTCGGCGATCTACTGCATAAGTAACCGCTTTCCTGAAGAACGGATTATTGAACCAATTTTGTTTAACAGGATCCACATAATATTTTCCGATCTTCGGATTTTTGCGCCGGCACAGATTGAACATCAAAAATATAGTGCCATCAGCGGGCCCCAAATTATATGTTTTGAAATTTCCCGAAGTTTCTTTTTGCTTAACTAAAGCAGCATCGGATCCTCGAACGGTCCGCACATCTAGCAAATCAACATCGCCCGCATAAAATTTAAGCAATTGTGTGTTTTGATCCGGCACAATTAAATCCACAAATTTATTCAAATAGGGCAAACGATGTCCAATTTTATCTACCATAGAATAATGAGGATTGGGAACTAATTCAATTCTTTGACCCGGTACATAGCGATGCAACTTAAATGGTCCGCTCCCCACAATAGTTTGAGGATTACAGTTTATATCCCAAAAATTATTGAACTCACCTATTTTGTTCTCAGCAATTAACTTGTTCGTTAAAGGCTCTAAAATATGCTTTGGTGCTATAGCCATACGCAAACTACTTAGGAATGGCGCAAAGGGTATCTCCGTATGAAAGCGCACTGTTAAGTCATCAATCTTTTCCACACTTGGATAATGTCCATACACAGTTAAAATATCGCGGGCGCTGGAATTTCCAAAACCTTTGGCAATTAAAGTACCAAATGTATAAACCACGTCATCAGCAGTAATGGGATAGCCATCAGACCAACGTAACCCTTTGCGCAAAGTAAACGTATAAATTTTATGATCGGAACTCACAGTAAAGCTGCTTGCCAGTCTTGGATAAGACTTAGCTGTCCACGGGTCGACATCTAATAATGATTCATACATCAAAGAAGCAATACCGGCGCTTTGATCATCACTGGCCGCCCAGCAGTTGAAGGTTTTGGGACCACTACCAAAACTTGATACATTCAATACACCACCCGGTTTACCAATGGTCCCGCGCGCCTGCCAAACTTCTTCTAAATTTTTGCCATCTCCAATAGAAACTAATTTATAGTCTCCCGGATAAGGTGCCTTGTAAACATTATCTAAAAGACTTTTCAGTGTTTGCACCCCAGAAGAAATCCGCTCTGATTGGCTTGTATTCAATTCACCAGGCTCAGTTTCAATAGAAATACAAGCCGAAGCATTTAGTGCCAAAGCAAAAGTAACACAACCCAGAAGCAAAGATCTAAGTTGCTCAATACTTTTCTTCCTAGGTGGACACACAGTCCTCATCTCATTTTCACGGCATTAACCATAGATCTGCCTTTCTGCTGACTTTTCAAAAGTGCCGGAGCGAAGTTTACCAGTTCTTCGATTTTTATCGCCACTCCATCATTGAGCGATACTGTTCCTTGCTTTGTCAGCAATCTTTGAGTGACTACTCCAATTGCTTTGCCCTGCTCGTTAATAACTGGACCACCACTAAAACCTTTGCTTAACTCAGCCATAAATTCAAAACCGTGTGCTCCTACTTTAATGACTTTGCCATTACTAAAAGTGGGCCTATATTCTTCTTTTTGGCTAAGACGATCTTGAACCGGATAACCCGCAATTTGAATTTCCTCATTTTCGATTACTTTCAAATCTAATGGTACCGCATTCATCACAACGCCGTGACTTCTTATCTCTTCAGGCACAACAGCTACTAGAATAGCCAAATCCGGTTCTCTGGATTCGCTTGCTTTATACACTTTGGCTTCGATGGCTGGCTGAGTAAGAGGACCCGTTGCGTGCAAAAAATAACTTGATTGTGCTTCTATCGAAGTCAATTTTTTGTATTTGTTATATAAGAGCCGCAAAGGATCTGCACTTTGAGACAGCTTGTTATCATAACAATCCCAAATGCCATCTATAGTATCCTTATACAATTTAGTCTCCAAAGCACTGCGTTGTTTTTTGTTCGCCAAATTGACAATATCAAGTAATTGATGAAAATTCTGTGCGCCAGCTATATGATTTTTAGCATAAAACATTGAGGCAGTATAAAACATTTCACACTCTTCTTTAATTTGTTTAGCATTATCGAGAACATGCTTATTAGTAACAAAAAAAGTATTTTGCTTATCGTCAATAAAAACAGGAAAAGCCGAACCCCTGCCAACCACCTGATAGCCAAGATCCTTGGTAGTAGTAGTAAAAACATAATACTTTTTTTTGGATGAAATATCGGCTACTTGTACCCAAAGATTATTCTGCAAATTGACTTTTAAACCAACATTCACTTGCAAAACTTTTCTTGCTAATTCCTGGTCAATAGCATGCCAGTTTTGACTAGCAAAAGATCGGCTTGAGAAAATAAATGCACAAAACAGAGAGAGGCACAAACAGTATACTGAAAACAGAGGGACTTCCCTACGGTTGGCCACTACTCAATCCACCTACAGACCGGTTTGACATCGGCTTAGAAACATCGAAAACCACAGCCCTCTGTTTTTTCTCATCTTTTTGTCCTGCCATAATCACGCCATTTTCATCATGACCATCCTGACTAGTCAAGACTGTTGAGGCCATTTGCAAATCACTAAAATCAGCCTTAGACCAAATAACACCTTCAAAATACAAAGAAGTGTCTACCAAATCACCTTGAATAGGTGCTTCAACGAATACCGATAATATGCCAGTTTCTGGAATTGTGCCTAATGCTACCAACTTACAATCCGCCCCTAACCTTAATTTGTGCCCAAATATCGGTATAGCCCCCTTATTGTTCTCGGACATCGCTACAGCAGCATAATAGCCTGGATTCCCCTTAACAATAAATTCTGAACACTCGCCCAAAACCATACGCGATGGCAAATATAATTTTGGACCATGAAAACGCGCTTGCAGACTATTTCTACTGCTGGAATTAGGTTTAGATGAAATTTCTATTGGCATTAAGCCTATCGCATTATCAGAGGAAAAATAATTTTGACTTTCTCTCGACACCGCAGTTGTAAAGGGAGTAGGCATTGTTTTCAGTAAGTTTTCAGGACCACATTTTGTATGGTTTATAGCTACGGCGGTATTATCATCAGCCGCAAAAGCCTGGAATAATGACAAAAACAGGAAGATGCCACTTAGAGTGACAGAAAAAGTATTAATCTATAATAGTATGACAACCAGAAACAATTCATGTTTACTGCCTAAATAATTTGTGCGCACAACCGTTATTATAGACATTCGCTTGCAAGGTAAGACTGAAAATATACATATTTTATGCAGTTCAATTTTTTTGCTTATTGTCAAAACAAATATCACGAGCTGATTTTAGACTACCAGTCTCTCTTCCAAGCATGTCTAGTTGCACTTAGCTTACAAGTTGTCCTATTTCCAATACTCTGGCTGATTGGTTGGCTTTTACCCTGGCCAAAGCCCCCTATTTTTACCACTATCATCGAGTATGAAATCAATCAAGGCAAACAATTCAAGCCAAAGAATGTAATGGAATATCGCGACCCAAAATTAAATTCGCCAATCTAAAACTGTTAGTCGAACTTTTTACATCTCTATTTCGTCTATATATTTGTCGTGCAATAAATCGCCTATACAAAATGCCATAAAATAGCAGAACAAGCAAAGCAAGTCTAATAATTTTAATTTGATCAAAGCTCTCGGCAATAGCACTTCATTCGTTTTTGCAGTATGCTAAACACCTTGGACCTACCAGTATCATATCTGGTACTACTTATATGCCTTAAGCCTTTAGTCGATTTTCGTTCTATATCTAATCAAGCCATAAAACTAACGTAACTGTATAAACTCCCATGCTCAATCCATTAAGTGCAAAAGGAAAACTCTGGCAATTACCGCCGGACCTAGAACCTTCAGTCGAACTACTAGCAACCGCTAAGCAATCTACTTTACTAGCAAAAATATTGCTGAGGCGTGGTATTAGCTCAAGCAAAGATGCTCAGGCCTTTTCTCTCACCTGAACTTTATTCGGCCACTGACCCCTTCGAACTACCAGATGTAGACAAAGCCATAATAAGAATTAACCAGGCTCTGGCCAATAGCGAACAAGTCACCATATATGGTGACTATGACGTAGATGGAGTAACCGCCACTTCCTTAATGCTTACTGCCTTACAAAAAATATCAGCTAAAGTGGCATATTATATACCAAACCGAGCTAGCGAAGGCTATGGGCTAAATCTTAAAGCAGTCAGTATATTAGCCAGCAAACAAAAGACAAAACTAATCATCAGTTGTGATTGTGGTGTTTCTAATTTTGCCGAAGTAAATTTTGCCAAATCTTTAGGCGTAGATACAATTATTCTAGATCACCATGCATTGCCAGAACTATTGCCACCGGCCAAAGCCATCGTGCACCCCAAACTGCTCAATGACTCTCATCCTTTGTTTCATTTACCGGGTGTGGGAGTTGCTTATAAAGTAGCACAGGCGCTTTTAACTGAACATGGCTTAGCATCCCAGACAGATGAATTCTTGGATTATGTTACGTTGGGTATGATCGCAGATCTGGTACCCTTGGTGCGCGAAAATCGTTATCTAGTGCAAATTGGTTTGCCCAAACTTCTAAGCTCACCTCGCCCCGGTATCAAAGCTTTGTTGTCTCAGGTAAAACAATCAGGCGATACAGATATAGTAGGTTTTGGTTTAGCACCACGTATCAATGCGGTGGGAAGATTAGCTGATGCCCAAGTTGCTGTTGAATTACTTACAACAGACAATAGTGAACTGGCAAACAAACTCTCTAATCAATTGCAGAACGAAAATACCAAACGCCAACAGATTTGTGAACAAGTTTTCTCAGAAGCAGAACAAACCATTAGTGCTCTGGGCAATGTCTCCACACAAAACGCCATCAGCATCTATAAAGAGGGGTGGCATCACGGAGTTGTTGGTATAGTAGCATCCCGCCTAGTAGACAAGTACCACTGCCCAGTTTTTATTGCAGAACTGGATCCGCAAGAAGGGACGGTAAAAGGATCAGCACGAGGTACTGAGGGTCTCGACTTGTGTGAAATTCTAAAGGCCAATGCACATTTGTTAACCAAGTGGGGCGGTCATAAAATGGCTGCTGGTTTTTCTTTACCGGCAGAAAAAGCAGCTGCCTTTGCCGCGGCCATTGTCAGCACTTGCAATCAAATGATGGCTAATAAGAGTCGAGCTCCGAAAATCAACATCGATGTCGCCCTGGAAGATACTACGGTAGATTTATTTGCTTGCGCTAAAACTCTAACCAAACTAGCTCCTTTTGGTATGGAAAACAAAAAGCCCATCTTTTACGCCAGTAAATTATCTTGCTCCAAAATCTCACCGCTTGGCCGCGAAGGAAAGCATCATAGAATTGATTTAATCGATAAACAGAATGACAAAACCTTTTCTTGTGTGTTTTGGAATACAAATAATATTATTCCAAACACTAATGATGAAATAGATATTGTTTTTACTCCCGAGATAAATACCTTCAATGGCAAAGAGCGCCTGCAATTGGTATTGGCAGATTGGAGACTGTCTAACCAGCTAGCTATCGTCGCAGAAGATAAAGCGCAAATATCCGAAGCCGTGATCGAACAGACAAAGCTTATACCAATTACCAGAACACCTGTACTAATCGCAAGCGAATCGATAAAAAGCTTTCCGGTCAACTCAAAACAAAACTGGGTGGATCTGCGTCATTTTGAGAATAGTAAAAAGATAGTTACAACCGCTATCACAACTCTGGGAGACAACCTTTCAATCTTTTGCGAAGAAACTGACAATAGCCCACAAGCAAACACATTTGATAGATTATCCATACCCAAAAGACCCCATCTATTGATAAAGCAATTTCCGCCTTCGCCAATTGTCTGGCAACAAATTATCACCGCATCTAGTGCTAATAAGATTTATGTACTGGGAGAAACCGGCACTCAATCAATGGACAGTGCCTCACTGATCAAACGCCTCATTGGCCTTGTCCGCTTCGTCGTCAATAAAAAATCAGGCGAGGCCGAAGCAAGCCGCATTTCATCTGCCTTAGCAACAACAGACCTAGCATGCGCGCTAGCCCTGTCTTTACTGAGAAAAATAGAATTAGTTGACTGGTATTCCGATGAAGGAATAATTTATTTCGAGTTGCTCGACAATTCTATAGTGAAAGACATTAAGCAGATAAGCGAATACAATCAATTAGAAGAAATTTTGCAACAGATAAATCAATTCCGTATGTGGTGCGCTTCAGCCTCTTTGCAGGACCTGCAATCAACAGTGCTCAATAATTCTCAAGAACCCACTCAGCCTTATGATATAGCTACAGCAGAACTAGACTTCAGCATGGTGAACACCGCACAGTCAACTCAATTTTTAGACAATGTAACAACCGCAAAGGGCAGTCTGGCACAGTAAGCAATAAACTGCCAAAATATAACACCGACCGTAAAACTTGGAGGAATATGCTAACTATTGAAGAAAGCAAAATAAAATGGCTTAAAGAGAAGATCAGAGATATTCCTGATTTCCCAAAACCAGGCATTATTTTCTACGACTTAACTACCCTTTTAAAGATGGCGAGGCTTTTGCCTATGTCGTAGACACCTTGAGCCAGGAAGCAAAAAAATATCAACCCCATAAAATAGCCGGCATAGAAGCACGAGGTTTTATTATTGGCGCAGCTGTCGCCTATAAATTAGGTTTGGGATTTGTACCTATACGCAAGCCAGGCAAATTGCCGCATGATATTGAAAGACTCAATTATAAACTGCAATATGGAGAAGGCAGTCTTGAGATCCACGTTGACGCTGTCACACAGAATGAAAAAGTAGTTTTAATTGATGATTTACTAGCTACCGGCGGCACTGCATCTGCAGCATGTCAGCTATTAGAAAAGCTTGGTGGAGACGTTGTTGCTGCCGGCTTTCTAGTCAATCTAGAAGAATTCGGTGGAAAATTACTATTGCCTGAAGGAGTTTCTTTTTTCAGTTTGGTCAACTACTAATTTAGCGAAAGAATAGCCTGCAGAGTCTAGACACCAAATGGTTCTAGACTCTGCTATTAATGGCAAAGTCGAATAGTAATAATGACAAAGCGTATAGCCAGCCTCGCTGGCACCCTTCACAGCTTTATCATACATAGGCTGTATTAGTGATTCTCCCACTTCTATCACTAAGATCTCACAAATACTTCACAGCTGATTGTTATCCTTACGACTAAGCATATTCGGAATCGTTCCTATGAGCAATGAAAGCCAGTCTATTGTTAGCAAAACATCGGACTCGGACGCGTTACGCGGCAGGGATCTTTCAGATGCAATAATAGATGAACTTTTAGGGCAACAGAATGCTCCTCAAAGAGGAATAGGTGAAAGTCCTCCCTTACCTAACAGATCACAAGGTCAGAGTGCCGAGCCCCTGTTAGCCAGTCCAAACCAAAAGAGCGATTTAAACGACGCTAGCTTGTTGGCATTTAATGGACCCCTAGACAATATGCCTATTCAAAAAAAAAGGCGGGTAACTAATACTGTCCGCTCGGCTAAGGGCGACCTTGCCAAATTTTTTGAGCCTAATAAAGATGGTTCTATTGATTTTGAGACAACTACCGCCGGGCCAAATCCGCACACCTTCAAGGGCACAAAGCGCGTCAACGGTGAAGGCAACACCGAATATCACTATAAAGAACCACCAACATTAATTGAGACAGACGCAAGTGGAAAAGTTATAAGAAGTCGTACTACGTCGCCCAATGGTAAATATATTGAGGAACATTTTGGCGCTAAAGCCTCGGACAATTACACTGTAAACTTTGATGGAAAATGTATAACTACCCATCAATATAAAGATGGCACGAAGCGCACCGAGAATACTCAAGAAAATACTTTATTAACGAGAAAGATCGGTGCCCATAATAGCTATGAAGAAAAGATGGAGACCTTAGATCCATCAAAAGGCAACCTAGATCCGGCTAAAGCATATAAAAGAACGTTCGATGGTCAACATACAACTACATATGATTTTGGGAATGGATTACACCGCCGAGAAAACGCCCAAGACAACACTGTGTTCACAAGAAGACCGCTTGGAACTAATGGTTGGGCTGAGAGTTTCAATACTTTAGATCCGTCAAAAAGCAAGTTAGATCCTGCCAAAAATTACAATAGAGAATTCGATGGCAAAGATACCACTACAGTCACATACGGTAATGGAGTTAGTATAATATCAAACAGTCGTGAGCATACTACTATTACCAAAACGCCGGGTCCCAATAACAGCTACAAAGAAGTATTCTCGGGGACTGATCCAAAAAAAGATTACACGAAAGAATTCGATGGTCAACACACTTATACTTTTACTTACAAAGATGGGTCTGTGCGAATAGAAAATGATCAAGACAAAACTGTTTTGACTAGAACTCCAGGCCCAGATAGCCAATTTACCGAAAAATCTACCGGGCCCAATACAAAAGACAATTTCACCAGAGACTTTGATGGTGCCAATACATACACCACACATTATGCTGACGGTTCAGTTAAAACAGAAGTAAATTCGCTAAGGAGATTGGACGAAAAAACATTAATCGCGGTAGCAGAAAAGCTTCATGACTCTATTCATCGTCGTGGTTATATTATGTCCGATCCAGATCATAAAACGATTCTTTCTACTTTGGCTTCACTTAGTCACGGCGACAGAGAAGCCTTAAAAGAAATATATCGTGCTAAATACAATCCCACTGGAAGAAGTGATTTCTTAAAAGCCGATTTAGCCAATTATCTAGGATCGCAAAGCACCGAGTTTAGGCAAGCCGAGTCTTTTCTTAATAGGCGTGATAATCAGTCAAATGATGCCGGAGCACTCATGATTGCTCTATCTAAAATGAAAAATGATCCTATGGCGGCTAATGCTGAACTCAGAAATATACTGAGCAATTTGAACGCTGAACAAATCAAACAACTATCTAAGCAATTCCGAGCAGACTATGAAATGGATTTCGATTATACCATCGCGACGACTGAGGGCATTGATCGACAGACTATGGAAGTAATGCCCCAATTACAAAAAGGTATTGATAAGTTAGATGCAAATGACAGAATAAAAATGGCTCAAATAGCTGTGCACTATAAAGATCTTCGCTTATTTTGCGAATCCATTAGAGGTGATTCGCTTAGCGCCAAAACAGCTAGACAACAACTACAGAATTCAGAACACTTCACAAAACAATTATCTATGGTCTTTCCACCGCAAGACAGACAGGCACAATACGCCTCTTTTCTAGAGTTAGGATCACTGGGCAATATAGACTCTCTAGCTAAGGATTATTTAAGGGACGGTCGCATTTCACTAGATACATTGCTTCGAGCTAATACCGGCAATAATCCTCTATGGGATTGGGCCTTAGGGAATACAGATAATTTAAAGCTGGCCTGTAGAAATGCTTCAGATAAAGAGCGCGGCGATTTCGCTCTTGGTCAAAGCTTAGCCAGAAGCAATACTCAACCCGCCAATGATTCTGAGGCAGAGGCATTGTCTTATTACACAAGAATCCATCAAGCCTTCGAGAAAAAATTTGGTAAGCGCGAAGCCTCGATTTATGAAGATCAAATCCTCCACGGGCGAAACACTTTCATTTCAGCCATGGCTGAATGTCACCGTGATGGGCCAGGCTCTTTAGGCGGACACTATACTACTGATCTTATGGACAATATAGAGAACTTGAGTAAGGAAGATTGGCTTTTAAGCAAATCCAATCCACAATTGAGAAAGCAATTAGAAATGTCCTTAGCCGCTTACGCAAGCAAATCTGAGCAGCAAAGAATCCTTGCCTTGTTTGATGCTAAAGTTGCTGCGAGCAGCTATGCTGAATCTCAACATATCCATCGCAGCTTGAATGATGTTATGCAAGATAGCATCGAAGGTGGACCATCCCCAGCTTTGTATGGAGTCAAGTCGCAAGCCTTCATTGCTAACTTATTAGACTTAAACAGCCAAGATTTACAGGCCTATAAAAACGATTCTGCTTGGCGTGCAAAAGTTGACCAATACATTGAGAAAAACTTTAGATCTGAAAACAAAGTTCTGGCTAAGCGTTTATTAGCGCAGTGCTTAACTTCGGGACAAGCTCCAAAATTGAATAACTCCATAGACAACTTACTTTACGATCGGGTAATGGGCGCAGACTACAGTAAATTACTAGTAGACGCGGAGGAGGTTCTCAAAGATCCAAACTTGCGCCATAGACTAAGTATGTCATTAGCCGATACTGTCCCATTGACAGAACAAGAAACAGTAATTAAGCGTATTATTGTTGATGCTTTGCGCAATGGTTGTTTAAAAGATGTCAACCCTTTGGAAGGCAGTTGGGCCGAGGCGAAGGCTGGTCGAACTGAATCTATGCGTCATCCAGAAATTGACCGATTGACTGAATCGCTGTTCAAGAATGGTAAGCTCTCTCTCTTAGAAAAAGTTACTGCAAATTTTGACAGAAAGATCCTCATACAGCAAGCAGCCATGGCTCCAGAAGCTGAACGCCAAAGAGCAATGCCACACTTTAGTGCTGATGAGCAACGAGTAATTAATATAGTTGCTCAGCAAAGTGGTAAATATACCTTAGCCGATCGGATCATGCTATTTGATTCACTCACCGATACAGACGGCACTGGACAGTTTATTCAGAAAGAACTGCGGCAATTATCAATAGAAGCTTTACAACAATTAAAGGACGAATATGTGCGTAAATATGGACGCGACTTATCCAGCGATCTAATGGCACGAGTTAGAGATGGTGAAATATCTGCATACCGTGATTTACTAACGCCAGGGTTGGTAGACGGCAGACAGTCCTTTTACGAGAATACTGAGCGATTATTTAGAAGCTCCGGCTATGTTGCTGATGGCAGCAAAGAAACAATGCAAAAAAGTATGGATGAATACGCTAATGCACTGCAAAGATATAATGCAATCTACTCTAATTTGCCACCAGACAAGCGAGAAGCATTAGACAAGTATTTTAACGACGCTCTAAAACAATATAAAGGATCTAAAGAAAAACTTGGTGAGCTTTTGTCTGAAGCAATTATTACAGCCGGAGCAATTGCAGTTGCTCCTGTAAGCGGAGGAGCTAGTTTGGGCTTATTAGTAAAAGTGTGTGCTGCTGGAGCTGCAACAAGGCTAGCAATTATGAAAGCAACTCAAGGCAACGATTTTGACTGGTCGCCTAGTAATCTAGCCAAACAATTTGTCATAGGCGGAAGTTCTGCTGGTCTGTCTTTTATTTCCACCGAGATGGTACTTAAATTCGCCAATGCAGTAGAAAATGTAAGTTCAAAAGTTCTTAGTAATGCGGTTACACAAGGTGGTCGTACCGTTGTTGATGAATCGACAAAAAGGATCTTAGCAAAAGAACTAGCTACTTTGATACATAAAAGTGGAAGAGAACTGCCCGCCGATCAAGTTCTTGCAATGATCGAGAGACTGGCTCCTGGTTTAGCAACTGCAGACAAACTTGCGATGCAAAATGTAATAGTAACTGGTGTTAGATCACAATATCAGGCAGTGGAACTAGCAGCCAAGAATTTGGTCAATCACTCTTTAGTGGGCGCCGGGCGCAATTTAAGTGGACAATTAATTGCCGCCGTTTTTGAGCCAGATGAAAGGCTAAATGCCAGTAATATGACCACTTCCACCTTCGCTGGCTTAATAGCAAGCCCGCTTGGAAGAATGGTGCCGGGCATCAGAATACCGGCAAGAATCGCAGGCAGAATTGTCCAGTGGAGGAATAGACAGAGAGATGCTCAGTCAGCCGCTACAGATGACAATCCGGAAACTTAAAGAACGGACCATGCCCTATGCTGCCAGCACTTGCGAAACCTTTTAACGGATATTATTGGTTCCCAACGGCCGATCCACCACTAAGTGACATTCCAAGAATCGGATAGCACATGAATCAATTGAAAAATTTAGTCTGCGAACAATCTTATGCCCGAAAGGCTTGGAATATACTGCAGGATTTGCTCTACACCTTTGATAAATTTTGCCTCAAGCTGTAAAATTACATCACTATAAAGGACTATCTAAAATCAAAAGATGAAAATACTGATTGCTGGAACTGGCGGAGTAGGTGGCTTCTATGGCTGCTTACTGGCAAAATACGGACACGATGTTACTTTTGTAGCTCGCGGTAATCACTACAAAGAAATCAAACAATCAGGGCTACACGTAAAGAGCTTGGTCGCTGATTTTGCTATTAAGCCTGCTCAGGTCATTTCCTCAATCAGCGAAGCTGCTGCTCCGGATCTTATTTTGTTATGCGTCAAAAGCTATGACAATGAAAAAGTAGGTAAAGATCTATCTTATATCGTCCAGAAAAACACAATAATCATCTCGCTACAAAACGGCATCGATAATGATGAGATTATACAAAAGCATTTAAATATAGGTATTGTAGTTCCTGGGATTGCTTACATTATCTCCGAAAAAAAAGCTCCTGGATTTATCGAACAAACAGCCGGACCACGCACAATTATTTTTGGCAGACGCGATAAAAAATATCAAGAGGAATTAAACACCGTGGTAAAAATCATGCGCGATGCTGGTATCGAAGCAACTAACTCTCTAGAGATCGAAAAAGAACTATGGATAAAATTCCTTTGGATTATCACTTTTGCTGGTATGACATCGTTATTTCGCTCTAGCATTGGCCCAATAGTAAGCGATCCAGAAACAATGTCTATTTATACCAGCTGCTTAGATGAAGCATTTTCTGTCGCTACTGCCCTTAAAATAAATGTAGGCAAAGAGGACTACAATGCCATCATAAAAAAGAGTGACAAATATAGAGAGCTTGGCTCTAATTCTAAGTCTTCTATGCTAATCGATATTGAGAATAACCGACAAACCGAAGTAGAGTCCTTACACGGAAAACTATGCAAATTAGCAAAAGAAGCTGGCGTGGCAGTACCTATCAATGAAATCATATATCATGCAGTGCGTTTTACTCAACCAATAGTCAGTTCAGCTCATGCAAAAACATGACAGCATAGTTATTTTGCATCATCTAAAAAACCATATCAGGCAGATACGTCCAAATGCTGGTTGATTATTACAGAAAACTGTATTAAAATTCACCATTATAAATTATGTAAATTAGGTATATGGTACTTTCAACCGTAGTTCGAACTTCTTGGTGGCTTTGGTATTTAACTACTAGGCAAGCCACTGCATATACGATGTCTAACGCCTAAGCACTATACATCAATTTCAGTTTTAATCGCAGGCTTGTTATTTAACAGCCTGCGATTTCTATTCAATAATAAGGAGAAAAAGAAATGAATACAATATCATCTGAAATTCACAAATACACAGAAAGACTGGCTCAATTAAGCATCGCCCATAAAACATTTACCCATGCGCCCTTGCAACCAATCAGCGCCTTGTTAGAATATTTGGGCTTTTCATTTTCACAAAGCATGCCCACCCTAATCATGAAAGCGGATGATTATTTTTTAGCACTCTTATTGATGGGAGATTGCCGCATAGATTCTAAAAAAGTAAAGAAATTCCTGGGGGTGAAAAGTCTAAGAATGGCTACACCAGAAGAATTCATTGCACTGACGAACTTACCCATTGGAGCGGCACGAGTTTATATCCCTGGGTTGAAAACACTGATCGATAAAAAAGTTCTTGAAGAAGAATACTTAATTGGGGGCTCAGGAAGTTTCGAATGCAGCATACAATATAAAACCAGTGACTTGCAAACTATTCCGGACAGTAGCTTCGCAGACATTTCTCAGAATTGAAAATATGGAGTAGGGGCGTCTTTAAGAAACAATCAATCACTAGGTAATTTTACTGTATGCTTCTTTCATTGCTTTGAGCCAAATGACTGTGATCCACACGCTGGTGATAACACCAATCACAACGAAAGCAAGCAGATATGGTTTTAGATAATCAGCGAAGTAACAACCAATGGCTATTGAAAGACAGAACACAGCAACCTTATAAATCCAAAGCTGCCAATTAGTCAACGGCACTTTGCGTTCGAAAAAACTAATTAAAGAGTTCATATTCACCTTCCATAATTTAACAATGTAGTAGAGCATCGGCTATTTGACGAATTTTCGCTAAACTAGCTGATGCATATTCCGTAGCCTCATATTGTTGTATCTGCTGCTTTTTAAGCTTCAAAAGCCGGGCAAGATCTTCCTGCGCAAGTCCCCTAGCAATACGAGCCTGAATAAGCAAAGAAGGGATATTTTCTATGTCTGGCAATCTACGAAAGTCGAATTTACCAGATTTCAGCCGTTCATAATCCTCTAACTCCTGATTAAACTGCCTTAGTTGCCGTTTTAGTGAAGCCAAATAAGCACGACGTCCTAATGGTGGAAGTGCTTTAAATTCACGATGAGACCTGACTCCAACAAGAGCAGCTTCCATATCAGCAGCAAGACTTTTAGTTCTTTTATACTGCAATTCATTTTTAATCATGAGAGAGTCTCCAAATCAATAACTATGATTCCTTTAGCCACACCGTCTCTATCCTTCTGGAAAAATGATAAAAAATCTCCACCCGGTAACATAGGAACATGAACTAATAGATCGCCTCTATACTTTTGCTTCATTTTATCCGGAAACCTATCAGCATTTATTATTGCAAGATCCACTTGTTGTGTATTTACCTCTTTCAATTGCCAACACCCGTCCCAATCAACTGGTTCTTCTTTGGCAGTAACAAAACTACCGTCAATATAAACAAACTCACAACCGGCACTTTTTAAGTTATAAAGTGCCGCTTCCATGCCTTCCAAAAGATAACGTCTGTGCTCATTTATCCCAAATCGGTTTACTAATTCAACCCACGAAACTTTATACGGCTTACCCGGTGGCAAAAAACCTCGTTTGTCAAATAATGGTATCATATGACAAGAATATCATTGTCATAATCAGTTGTCAATAATGCATTGTTCAATTACCGGTAATAATAAGGATAAGTCAAATTCATTAAGACTTATTTAAAACATAGACGTCCCAAAATGGTACAGGCAGTTCCTGATACCAGCGGAACGGTTCTTGTCCAGTAGCTAATGGTTTATGCACTTCCATAATGTTTAACGATGTTTCTTTAAACACTTTTTTAAAACAGGAATCGGCAAATGGCAAAATACTATTCTCTAATAGATAATATTTGCCTTGCGGATCTTTGACAATTGCTTCTTCAAGTGGGCTTCTATTTATATCCACCCCTATGGTTTCAAATCCTAAACTCTTTAAAAATCGCGTGGAGCGACCGGCACCTAATATGTTTTCTCAATGCCAAGGTTAGAATAATCACTAGCAAAGCGAGCATAGTCATGAGATTTATTTTCGACCATGATTGAGTCCTTTAAACATACGTACCATCGAGCTTTCGTATACTTACATTACCGGCCGTAAGCATAACATTTCCGGATTTTGTCTTAACTATTAGCTCACCACTATTTGCAATATCAATCGCTTGACCGATAATTTTATTATTACCTATTTGCGCCATAATTTCTTCACCCAAAGTAATTGAATAAGCTCTCCATCGATTCAATAGCAAATCTATTTCTGAATTCATAAGATCTAAGGCAATTTCTAATTCGTTAGCAAGGCTAGCAATTAAGATATTCGGATTCATTTCAGTTTGCTCAGTTAAAAATGAATCAAGAAAACCAATTTTGTTTTCTAACTCAGGAGATAATTCTTGCTTCACTTGATGCAAGTTTAAGCCTATTCCAATTACCAAACCAGAACTAGCCGGATTATTTGAATCAGAAACATGTTCAGCTAAAATACCGCCTACCTTTTTACCCTCAACAATGAGGTCGTTAACCCACTTCAAACCTACTTTAATTCCTAAGCAACTTTGAATAGCACGCACTGCGGCAACTCCAGAAACAAGTGTTACCAGCGGTAAACGCGCAGTTGCTAAAGTGGGTCTAGTAATGAAACTCATATAAAGGCCGCTATTGGCTGACGACAACCATCTATTACCACTGCGTCCACGACCAGCGCTCTGATGAGCAGCGATTATCATAACACCGGCAGCAACACCCGAACGAGCTAATTCCAAGGCTCTATTATTAGTAGAGTCAATTGTTTGCCATAATTCATTAGGACATTCACAGCGCCCTAACCAACGTGTCTTTAAACCGGCCTCCACTTGAGCCAAATCCAAGTCGTTTTTAGATTCAGATTTGTACTGCATTTGGTGCGGTGTAATACTCGTCATGAACATCTCCGGTATTGCGTGTCTCAGCAGGCTCAAAAAGCAAAATTTCTGCCTCTTCATCAGCCGCTGTACGGTGCTCAATTCCATGAGGCACAACCACTGCCTGTCCGGGACCAAGTTCCACTATACGGTCACGAAATTCGACCCGAAATTGCCCTTTCCATACCACAAACAATTCGTCTTCACGTTCATGAGTATGCCAAGGAAATTCACCCTTTACTTTCACTATCTTAAGTTCTTGACCGTTTAGAGAACCAATGACTTTAGGTCGCCAGTGCTCACTGAAAAGTGTGAATTTTTGCGCAATATCGATTTTTTCCATCTGCCTATTCCTATTAGCAGGCTTTAAACATGCTAGTTATGACTAATAGTAGTATTGATTTGCTTATTGCCAGAAATGAGTTTGTGCACGGGACATTTGTCCGCAATAACCTTCAAGTCATTGACTTGTTCTTCCGTTAGATCTCCGCTTACTTTAATACTTTTAGTGATAACCACGGTAGTTTGTCCTGGACTTTCTTCCTGCTTACTTTCGCTTAACTCTACATGTACTGTTTTCAAAGGATAACCTTTACGTTTTGCATACATTTGCATCGTTATTGATGAACAGGCGCCAAGGGCCGCCAAAAGGAGTTCATGTGGATCAGGAGCTGTACCCTCACCGCCGGCAGCCGTCGGCGCGTCAGCGTTAATATTATATTTACCAGTACTGATCTCTTGCCGGTAATGACCTTCTCGGGATGTTTTCACTTCTACTTTGGCCATCAATATTCACTCCTGTGCCTTACTTGATAAATTACATACAAATAAAAATTTTATTCTGCAGCCTTTTAGAATAGCTCTTCCAACAAATTTTATTTGAGAAATTAATGGCACAATTATATTCTATATAGATAAGTATCCATAACCCTAGATATATACAATTCTTGTAATCTATTATTGATTTTGGAACATTGTGCCATTGAATGAATAGCAAAATAGACAATAGAAAAAAGCTGATTATCCGCTCTCCGTTGGATATGCAATCGTCAGTACTATATACAGTGCAATCCTCAATAATCATACAATCGCCTGTCTTGTACAAGCTTTAGACTAATGGTACCTTGCTCCAATAATCATTTTTGACTGGAATTAAATAAGAAATTTGCCGATAAATCATCTAAATTTTAGAGATTTATCGAACTTAAGTGCCTTTTCCGTCAAAACTGCATTTTTAATCTAAAAACACTACTAATAGTGCTTTACTAAAAATAAAACGCTAGTAATATAGTAGAATACTAAATGGAAGACAGGAGTAAAAAATGACACAGGTTACGCAAATACAGCACACTATGGGATTCGATTTTATTGACGTTACACCACCTCAAGCTCATCAGGAGCCTTATAAAGTGCTGCGTCGTAATAACACAGTTGTCGATTTCGACCCTAAGAAGATAGCCGTAGCCATGACCAAAGCATTCCTGGCAGCAGAAGGCCATGACGCTCCAGAAAGCTCCCGTATAAAAGATCTCGTTCACAAGTTAACAGTACAAGTAATTGACACCCTAAAAGGCCGTTTACCTAATGGTGGACTTCTACATATAGAACATATCCAAGACCAAGTGGAATTAGCTTTGATGAGAGCCGGTGAGCACGATATTGCTCGTCGCTACATACTTTACAGAGAAGAGCGGGCCAAACAGCGTGCAGCCGAAGCTCCTTTCATACCGGGCGTACCACAAATTAATATTACTACCCCTTACGGTCACACAATACCGTTAGATCAATGCCGGCTTTTCTCGGTAGTTGAGGAAGCTTGCGCAGGTCTAGACTTTGTTTCTGCTCAAAAAATTATTGATGGCACTTTATCCAATCTTTATGAGGGGGTGAAAGAGTCAGAAGTTTTCCAATCTGCAATCTTTGGTACTCGCGCCCTGATTGAAAATGAGCCAAATTATGCTTATGTTGCTGCCCGATTACTTTTAGACCAAGTACGATGGGAAGTATTAGGTGAACCAGTTGCTCAATCACAAATGACTGAGCGTTATCCGTGGCATTTTAAAGAATATGTACAAAAAGGGATTGATGCTGGCTTACTTAATCCAAAACTAAAAGAATTTGATCTTGAAAAACTTGGCTATGCAATACAAGCCGATAGAGATCTCAAATTCCAATATTTGGGACTACAAACATTAGTCGATCGATATCTAGTACATGTGCAAGGCAAAAAAATCGAATTGCCCCAAACATTCTGGATGCGAGTAGCCATGGGTTTAGCCATCGAAGAGGATAACAAAGAAGACAGAGCCATTGAATTTTATAATTTGCTCTCTACCTTTGACTATGTTTCTTCCACACCAACATTATTCAATTCAGGCACTCATCGTCCACAATTATCATCTTGTTTCTTGAGCACAGTAGACGATGATCTGAACAGTATTTACGAAGCAATGAAAGACAATGCTTTATTGTCTAAATTCTCTGGCGGTCTTGGTAATGACTGGACTCCTGTACGAGCATTGGGTGCTCATATAAAAGGCACCAATGGCAAAAGTCAAGGGGTGGTACCTTTCTTAAAAGTGGTTAATGATACCGCTGTGGCTGTTAATCAAGGCGGCAAGCGTAAAGGCGCAGTATGTTGCTATTTAGAAACTTGGCACTTAGACATCGAAGAATTTCTTGAATTGCGTAAAAATACAGGCGATGATCGCCGCCGCACTCACGATATGAATACTGCCAATTGGATTCCTGATCTTTTTATGGAAAGAGTAATGCAAGATGGCAATTGGACATTATTCAGTCCAGATGATGTGCCAGACTTACACAACTTGTATGGCCGTGCTTTCAAGGAAGCTTATGAGCGCTATGAAGCACTTGCACATACTGGAGAGCTCAAACTCTTCAAAAAAGTACCAGCCAAAGATTTGTGGCGCAAAATGCTCTCTATGCTTTTTGAAACAGGACATCCTTGGATAACATTCAAAGATGTTTGCAATATAAGAAGTCCACAACAACACATTGGGGTTGTGCATAGTTCAAATCTTTGTACTGAAATTACACTCAATACATCCAATCAAGAGATAGCAGTTTGTAATCTTGGTTCAGTTAACCTGATTAATCACCTAGATGAAAATAATCAGCTCGACTACGACAAAATATCGCGTACTTGCCGCACAGCTATTAGAATGCTCGATAATGTTATCGACATTAACTATTATAGTGTTGATAAAGCAAAACGTTCTAATGCCAGGCATAGACCTGTCGGTCTTGGACTAATGGGCTTCCAGGACATGCTGATTAAAATGCGTATTCCTTATGCCTCAGAAGAAGCAATTGAAATGGCAGACTACAGTCAAGAGCTTATAAGCTATCATGCTATCCTTGCTAGCAGCGAATTGGCTCGTGAACGTGGTGTTTATTCAAGCTACAAAGGTTCACTGTGGGATAAAGGCATGTTGCCTCAAGATAGTGTCAGACTTTTGGCTGAAGCAAGAAGCTCAGAAATTCCAGTAAAAATGGATGGTCGTCTGGATTGGAATCATGTGCGTCATCACATTTCCCAATGGGGTATGCGCAACAGCAACTGCTTAGCAATTGCCCCTACTGCCACCATATCTAATATCGTTGGTGTTAGCCAATCAATCGAGCCGATTTTCCAAAACTTGTATGTAAAATCGAATCTCTCCGGTGAATTTACTTTGCTAAATCCTTACCTGGTTGCTGATCTGAAAGTTCTGGGCATTTGGGATGAAGTAATGATTCATGACCTCAAATATTTTGATGGCTCAGTACAACCAATCGAACGCATTCCAGCTGAACTTAAGAAGCTCTATGCAACTGCTTTTGAAATCGAACCCTACTGGTTAATTCAAGCAGCAGCGAGAAGACAAAAATGGATAGATCAAGCACAAAGCTTGAACCTGTACATGGCTGAGCCAAGCGGACGCAAGCTCGATGAATTATATAAACTAGCCTGGCAAGTAGGTTTAAAAACAACCTATTACTTGCGTACAACCAGTGCCACAGCCGCTGAAAAGTCTACAGTTAATACAACAGTACTAAATGCAGTCAAAACTGCAAGAGAGGAGTTTAATAGCAACGGAAGAAACGGTGGGGATCATGAAGACAAGCCATCGCTTGATACATTAACCGAAAATGTCCAGGCATGTATAATTACCGACCCAGATTGCGAAGCTTGCCAATAATTTCTAGAACTTAAAGAAATGGAGACAGAAAATGCTTAGTTTTGACGACAACCACATAACCACAAAAAAAACACCAGTTGCCCCCTCGGCTGCTGGACCGACACCAAATAAGGGCGTAACTGCGGTGGCTGAGCCCCCTACTAAAAGCGGCTTAACCGGACTAGAAGAAATCGCTTTTAATGCTGGTCGTATTAAAGTAGACGAAAAACGTATTATCAATTGTCGCGCTGACTTAAATCAGTTGGTACCTTTTAAATACGAGTGGGCATGGCAAAAATATCTGGACGCTTGCGCTAACCATTGGATGCCCCAGGAAATCAGCATGAGCCGCGACATTGCTCTTTGGAAAGATCCAAATGGTTTAACAGATGACGAACGCAAAATTATCAAGCGCAATCTAGGTTTTTTCTCTACCGCTGATTCGCTTGTAGCTAACAATTTAGTATTGGCCATGTATCGCCATATCACTAATCCTGAATGCCGACAATATTTACTGAGACAAGCTTTTGAAGAAGCCCTGCATACTCATGCTTATCAATACGTTGTAGAAAGTCTTAGTTTGGATGAAGGCGAAATCTTCAATATGTACCGGGAAATACCCAGTATTCATGACAAGGCTGCTTTTGAATTGCAATTCACACAAGAATTATGCGATCCTAATTTCAGCACTGGTACTCCTGAAACCGACAGGCGCTTTTTACGTAATTTGATTGGCTTCTATGTAATCATGGAAGGAATTTTCTTCTATGTCGGTTTTGTGCAAATGCTTGCCTTTGGCAGACAAAACAAAATGACCGGCGCATCAGAAGAATTTCAATATATCTTGCGTGATGAATCTATGCACCTTAATTTTGGTATTGATTTAATCAATCAAATCAAAGCAGAAAATCCAGATATTTGGACACCTGAATTCCAAAGAGAAATTATTAGTCTGATCAAACAAGGTGTTGATCTTGAATATCGCTACGCCGTAGATACTATGCCTAATGGTGTACTTGGCCTTAATGTAGCAATGTTCTCTGAATATCTAAACTTCATAGCCAATCGTCGTTTAAGACAAATTGGTCTACCTGAACAATATCCAGATGCCCAAAATCCATTTCCCTGGATGAGCGAAATGCTTGATCTCAAGAAAGAGAAGAATTTCTTTGAGACACGCGTTATTGATTATCAAGTCGGTGGCGCACTTTCTTGGGATTAATATTCCCAAATTTGTTTTGAGGATAGCGCAGTGAAAAATAGCCACGGCCAACAATCCAGATTGTTGGCCGTGCTTCTTCTTACAACCCTTTTTGTTTCCGTCCTGTCATCTTGTAGCATGTCGACGTCAACCTCGCCAACCCAGAAAGATAGCCTTTATATACGCGTAATTAAATCCGGGAAAATGCGTTGCGGCTATGTAATTTGTCCTCCTGCTTGCATCAAAGATCCAAACAGTGGCAAACTCTCCGGTGGTGGCATAGAAGCATTAGAACTAATTTGTAATAAACTTGGCCTCGGCATCCAATTTACCGAAGAAGTGGGCTGGGCAACAGCATTAGAAGGGCTTCAGACAAACCGTTACGATATAATCGCCACACCTTTTTTTACTAATGCTGCACGTGCTAAATTAGCTGATTTTTCTAAACCTATCTGTTATGACCCGGTGTTTGCCTATTCCAAACAAGGTGATTCCAGATTTAATGATCTACGACATATCAATTCTCCGACAGTTACAATAGCCACCATAGATGGTGAAACTTCTCAAGTGATAGCCAGTACCGATTTCCCGAAAGCCAAACAGCTGTCCTTGCCTCAAATGACAGATTATGCTCAACTGTTACTTAGCGTAACTTCTGGAAAAGCCGATGTAGCCATATGCGAACCTATTACAGCTTATTTTTTTCAGAAAACAAATCCTAATTCGCTACGCGTTATAGATCCCAAAAACCCGCTCAGAATGTTTCAGACTTGCTGGATGTTTAAGCGCGGCGAACCGGAATTCAAAGCTATGCTAGACACAGTATTAGATGAGATCATAAATAGTGGTGACATGGATAAAATACTCAATAAATACTTACCTGATCCTAAGCTGATATATCGTATTGCTCTACCCTATAGGAAAGATCAATAACCCGTACCTAGCAAAATCAACCAGGGATCCATCTCATTTTATTTATACCCTCTAGACAATTTTGCCAGAAGAAACATACCCACTGATCCTAGAAGCGTCATAATGGCACTATAGTAAAAACCGCTGCTTATAGAAACATTGCTCCACAGAAAACCCACCGTAATACTAGACACTAAATCGCCTATTGAATTAACAGTTGCCAAAGCACCATATCCGGCACCACGCTGATCTAATGGCAACAAATCTGCAGCCAAGGCTCTCTCCATTGAGTCAACTATTGCTATATAAGTACCTGCCAAACCAAATAAGAAAATTAGCACAATTATATTAGTCTCTACAAATAGAAAACCAAAACACATTAGTGCAAATGCAGCATAGCCAAATGCAAGCAAAATAGATTTGTTTATTCGATCACCAAGAGCACCAACGGGATAAGAAGCTGCGGCATAAACAATATTATGGAAAATATATAAAGCAATTCCCAGGCGTCCCGCCTGCTCAGCGCCATATTGCGGTGTAAGTATGGTTACCGCCCTCAGAACCAGTAGAGTATGAGCAAAATTGCCCAAACCAAAAATACCCACTGCTAAAACATATTGCCAAAATCTGACCGGTAAATTAATTAATGATGCCACCATGCGCAAATGAGGTTGTGGCTGACGCGGAATATCACGAAGAACAAATAAAACAATACAAATAGTTATTGCCCCTGGAATGAAAGCAATCAAAAAAATATTGCGCAACGGTATTAGTCCTATTAAAGACAAGGCTATCAAGGGACCCAATATGGCACCCACTGTATCCATGGCCCCTTCAAAGCCAAATGCTCTGCCATGCGCCTCAGCAGATACACTTTCAGAAAGCAAAGCATCACGCACAGGCCCGCGCGCACCGCGCCCAATCCAGGCAACGGTCCTGATTAAGAGCATCTGCCACCAGGAAGTGACAAAAGCAAATAATCCCATCATAGCTGTGACAAAATAACCGACTATTAATATAGGCTTACGTTTACCAATCCGGTCCGAATAATAGGACATCCAGAGTTTGACAACGCTTGAAGCTGCGTCAGACACACCCTCTATCAGACCCAAAGCAGCAGCACCGCCTCCAAGAGTAGCTAGGAAAAGAGGCAATACGGCTGTAGTCAACTCATGCCCCATATCCGAGAATAAACTCAACATGGCAATCGCCCACACATTTCGGGTGAGCCATAATTTAGCCTTGCCGGAGGCATCCGTTCTCATATAAACTTGAATTCTCTTTGGAACCGGTTCAATAATTGCAACTTTAGCGAAACTTTAGACAATAAGTAGATATACTAATAATAATAGCTTCTAGGAGCAAGGACAGTGAAAAATACTTTCAAAGATTCGGCCAGAAAATTGCTTGCGCTCTTTTTTGTTTGCGCTGGTATCCTACATTTTATTAGACCAAGGACTTTTATCGCAATAACGCCTAGTTATATACCTAAGCGCAGAGAAATAGTATACGCCAGCGGTGTTTTTGAGATTCTTGGTGGACTGGGGTTATTATTTCCCTTTACTCGCCGTTATGCGGCAAAAGGTTTAGTTACTTTTCTTTATGCAGTCTTTCCCGTTAACATAAATATGGCCATAAATAAAATTGATTTCGACTATATACCAAAATGGCTTTTATGGGCACGTTTACCCATGCAGTTTTTATTAATAGCCGGTATCAATCTTCTTGCCGAAGATGCTCAGAAAAGTAATTAGTAATGCATAGAAGAATAAAATTCCTTAGTATTCTTGCATTCCTCTTTTTCTCAATAATTTTTTGTGCATCTATTCACTCTCAAGAAAAATTTCGCCTATCTAGACCAGTAGATAGCGAAACTAATAATTCACCTACTAGCTCTACAAGTGATAAAGAGCCTAGTTCTAATGACCAGGATAGCTCGGCTTTTCGTATCAATCTACCGCAAACCAATTCGTCCGGTCCCGCTGCCATCAAGGGTGGAATCGACCAAGAAGATCAAACAGGCCAGCTCACTCAAGTACAATTACAAAAATTAGCCGCCCACGATATAATCCTTTTAATAGATAAATCAGGTTCTATGGCTACACCAGATTGCCCTATAAGCGGTAACGGTTCAGGGCTAAAAGCGTGATTCCTCTTCTAATGACTGGGAGCAATCCAAGAAATAGCCGCTGGCGTTGGTGTCAACAACAAACGGCACAGATGGCAGCCTCGACTCAAAAAGTACTACCACAAGGATTTACAGTTTTACTTTTTGATTCAGGTTACGGCTTATTTACGCATGTTAACACCAGTACGCTAGCTAATATTTTTGCTACCCATGGTCCTGGTGGCAGCACAAATTTGACGCTGCCTTTAAACCAAGTGTTTAGCGATTATTTTGAGCGAAAAAAACTTTCAAGGACAAAAATTAAACCACTCTTAGTTGGCATTATAACTGACGGTTGTCCAGACGACCCACGCACAGTAAAAAGACTGTTAATCGATTTAACTCACTCGCTGAGCGATCCAAACGAAATTACCATTGTTTTCTTCCTGATAGGTAGCCACGATTCGGAAGGTGAAAGATTTGCTCGTGACCTAAGTCAAAACCTTGTAGCCGCCGGAGCCGCTTTCAATATTGTTAAATCAGTTCCGTTCTCACAAGTTAAAACAGCGGGCTTGGCGAGCTCTCTGGCAGATAATTTAGAATAGTTACTCCGTAGCAAATTGAAGGCTGGCTTGTACAGCCTGACGCCAACGCTTATATTCAGCATTTTTATTTTCACCGGGAGAAAATATTACACTTTTCTTTGCTTTTTCTGCACTGCCATTGATATCAATTAATTGGGCGCTTATAGCAGCCAATAAACCTACTCCCCACGCGGTAGCCTCGGTTTGATTATGACGCTTCACGGGTATCCCCAGCAAATCAGCTTGAAATTTCATAAGCCAATTATTTTTAGAAACTCCACCGTCCACTAACAATTCATGCATGTTGACACCGGCTAAACTCATTTCGAAAGCAATGTCCTTGATTTGGTAAGCAATGGATTCTAATCCTGCCCGGACTATATGAGCCTCGCTACTTTCTAACGATAAGCCAAAAATACTTCCTCTCACATGTGAATTCCACCAAGGAGACCCTAAGCCCACATGAGCCGGCACTAAATAAACTCCACCGTTTGAATCCAAAGATTCTGCTAGCTCTTCCGATTGATCACTTGCCTCCATCATTTTCAACTTAAGTCTAAGCCAATCCAGAAGCGAGCCTCCCATAAAACTGGCACCTTCTATCGCATAAACCTGTTTCTGCCCTTTCAGATTCCAGGCCAATGTTGTTAAAAGTCCGTTTACTGTTTTTCTTTCAGTACCAACATTACCCAACAAAAAACTACCCGTACCATATGTACATTTGAACATACCGGACTTAATGCACCTCTGACCAAATAAGGCCGCCTGCTGATCTCCTAGCACCGCCATTAGTGGCGCGCGAAAACCGAGCAAATTCTTTTTTGTATAGCCAAATAAACTATCTGACTGAATAACTTCAGGCATCATCGCTTTGGGAATATGCATTGCATCTAGTAATTCATCATCCCAAACAAGCTTATTAATATCGAACAGCATAGTCCGTGAAGCATTGCTTGCCTCAGTAAGGTGCCTTGCTTCTTCGGTAAGATTATATATAAGCCAGGAATCTATGGTACCAAAAGCTAATTTACCCTGCTGCGCTAATTTGCGGGCTCCGTCAACATTTTCCAATATCCATTGAATTTTTGTTCCTGAAAAATAGGCATCAATAATTAAACCTGTCCTTGCCCTAATTAAATCGGGCATACTAGAACCCGATATAGACTTGGTTTCAGCAAGTCTATCTACCAAGCCGATCGTTCTTCGGCATTGCCATACTATAGCCGGACTTATTGGTTTGCCCGTGCTCTTGTCCCAGACAACAGTTGTTTCACGTTGATTGGTTAGCCCCACACACCCAATTTGTGAAGCAAGCACATCGGCATCTTTAATAGCTTCGTTTATGCATTCAATTTGCTTCTCTAGAATTTCATTGGCATCATGTTCTACCCAGCCAGAATGAGGAAAATACTGAGTGAATTCCTTCTGACCAATTCCTAACACTTCGCCAGCTAGAGAAAAAACTATAGCTCTACAGCTCGTGGTACCTTGATCTATGCTCAGAATATATGACGTCATTTTTTATTGATAAACTCAGCACTGAATTCTATGAGTAATTTAGTGGCTTCGGTCATAGCCGCCAACTGATTCTCCTTACCAGCAGATAATTTTGACCAACGCATTGATTTAGCGTTAGCAAGTGCTTTCCCATAGATTCTTGGCAATGGCACGTGTACAAAATAAACCATATAAGGCAACTTTAATTGATTAACATAATGCAGAGCTCGAAAATATACTTCATTACAAACAAAAGTACCAGCATAATTAGAAGCCTCTATGGGTAGCCCTTTCTTTAAAAGATGCTTTAACGCTAATTCTATCGGCGCCTTGTTTCTTATAGCCTCTGGAGCCGTTTTATCTATCGCTTCAGCAATATACATTTGCCCCGCATTATCTTTAATTCTATAATCACGAAAATTGAGAGCAAACCGCTCCAATCCTATAACTTTCCTATTAGCTGCTTGTCCAAGCAAAATGATAATAGAAGGTTTTTTAGATGGCAATTCATCAATAGCAGCCTTTAAGATAGTCCAAGCCTTCTTGCCTGCGCTTGGCAAAACCATACTGCTGATAGAAACTTTTAAACTACTTTTTTTAAGATTTAAACAACTCGGCATAGCATTGGCAAGTTCAGCACTCGGATTTCGATAAGAGTTATTAAATGGATCAAATCCAGTGACCAAACAGCCGATATTTGACAACAAGATACGGGTCTTTAACTTATTAGGGCTTTTCACTTGCGACCGATCTGTTTTCATGCTAGAAATTTATCACACTAGCCGAAGTGGCGAAATGGCAGACGCAGTTGACTCAAAATCAACCGAGGTTTACCCCTCATGTCGGTTCAAGTCCGACCTTCGGCATTTTTCATTCGCTAATTCAAACACAACAACAAAAACCTACTGGTTATTGTTTATTTAGCTTGTTTGAAGGAGCTAAATGCACCGCTCCCGACAGAACACCATATCGGATGATATGGAATCTCAATTTCATCTTTTGAGCCTTTCGGTAATGGAGCAAAGGGCTCTGCTGCTGTTATCGCTTCTATAAAAGATTGGTCAACTTCTTTATTCCCTGATGAATGTAACAACCGTACAGACGAAACGCTTCCATCTCTAAGGATTTTAAATACTATATCTGGCGTCCTGTGAAAATCGTATCCTTTGGGTGGATGCAAATTCCTTTTTATTCTACGTTGCATCTGTGCCATATACGGTCCCCAATCAATTTCCTCATGAGTTAAATTCTTAGTAGGTGCGGTTGACTTGGGAAACGATACTACGGGCCTAACTGCGAAAGTAGGTATTGATTGACTCGCCTTTTGAGGTTTAGGCCCTGTTGAGGTAGACATGTCATTATTTGATGCTTGGACCGATTGGACGCCCAAACAAAAAGCTACTAGGAAAAATCTTTGCTTTATTTCAGACATAATCAATTGCTATCTCATATTTAAATTTGCATGGCTTCCATTTTTTCTTCAATTTACTCTTATATTCCTACAAAATCAAGGGCACATAATGTGTCCACACTATAGGTCACTCAAAATCAACCGAGGTTTACCCCCCATGTCGGCTCAAGTCCGACCTTCGGCATATTTTTCTAAAGGAAAAACTTTTATTGTTGTCTGAGTAGAGTGGCATCATTTTACTTGGGTATTTGCCAAAATGCGTTTAGTATCATTATAAGCATTAAACCTAGTAGAGGACAGAGCAGAAGCACGAAGTTAGCCAAATAAGATAAAACGATACCACCAAAAATGATCGCATCGCTGATTTAGCCAAGATCAAAAATATAAAGCCAAGTACTTGCAAAAGCGCTGCAGTACAGATAACTACCAGTGTAATATGATTAAAAATGGAACCAGAAAACCTGCTTTTTGGTAATCTACTGCTATGCCTTGCCCATTATAATAACGCTTACCTAGATCAAGCGGTGAATCCATTTTGGCGCTAACAATCTATTGAAAGCAAATGAACATGCTGATGCCACAATATGCTTCACCAACAACCAAAACGAAACACAAACCGTTTTACTGGTGCTAGAAACCGGCAATCTCAGACCAACCCGACACTAGGCACCCAAAATAACCGCCTTAGTAAAAACGGATCTTCCTATTTTAATTGTCACTACTAACAGACATCGCCTAGATACTCTTAGAAAATGGACCTTGCCTATGCTAGAAGAAATTGGAATGCCATACGAGCGTTGTATGTTTATGGTGTATGAAGAAATAGTTAGATATGGATTTTTATCCATCAGTGCTTATAGTACTACCGGCAGTGCTATGAAAATTCCTGCTTAGCTCGATCAGCAAACGACACAAACAATTTTACTCCCGCACCGAACAGTCTGAGGATATTCCATAACCAATGCAAAGTTCTGCTGCTCCAAACTTTGAAACATTTCGTGTGACAAATCTGTGAGACATGCGTGAGACATGCGTGAGATTTGTGTGATTGCTTCGATTTTAGATTAAGCTTCTCCATTTGGCACTTATTAGTCGTTAGATAGTATTTTTTCTAGGGTATGGTTAACTAAACCGGATTGTGCCCATATTTGTATTAAACTTGCTTACTAAATTTTCAATAGGGCATTTATCTCAACAAGGCCATTAGCCACGTGGGAGGTATAAACCATGAATTCTTGTACAGATCAACTACGATCTTTTTCCCCTAGCATTGCAAAAAGAAATGCAAATAAAGGAAAAAGCTTTTTTTCATTCACTTTATTTAGCGCATCTTTGATGCTTTTATTTACTGCTACTACGGGAACAGCTTATGCAAAAACTTTTGACCCTATTAAACTATTTGGCGCTAAAGGTGATGGCGTCAGTGACGATCAACAGGCTATAGCTAAAACTATAGCAGCCGCAAAGGCCGCTGGACCTGGAAATACAGTGCTTTTCGAAGCCAATCATACATTTGCCCATTCTGCTGTGATTGCTGTACCTGCTAATATGAATTTAGAGGGTGTAGATCTAACAAGTAAACTTTTAGCAACTACATCAAATGGTGCAGTGCAACTTTCAACTAACTCATCCTTATCTAAAGTCTGCATTCAATTTGCCCACCCTTCAGCCAGCTCTAATCCGGCCGGAGCAGGTGTCTGGCTGCATCAAGCCCGAAATGTATTGGTAAGCTCAATTACTGTTTTGGGAACAGCAGGAGACGGCATATATGCCGATCAATCTACTGGAATGATATCCAGTAACGCGGTCACTAATGCAAACTTATTATCGCCGAATGCTGGTATACATTTGTTCAATTGCGGTGTGGTAGTACCCGTTGTAGGACTAGGACCCGGAATACATGAGTTCTGCCCAGAGGCTCTAGATGTTACTAACAATAGTGTAACCGTAAATGGTACGGGGATTTTGGTAGATTCTAGCTTGGAAGCTGAACTGCTGAATAACACTATTAACGGCAGTAGTTCACAACAAGGAGCTGGTATTGAAATATCAAAATGTACTGTGCAGGTCATGTTTAATAATATAATAAAAAATGTTCCTTCAGTTGGACTATTGGTACTTAATCCTACATCGATTGATTCCTTTCTTCCTACTTCAATAGAGATGCATAATACCGTGACTAATTGTGGTAATTCATTTAACGCAGCAGTAATGTATTCAAATGATTACAAATGGGGTATGATTAATTTCATAGTTAACGACATCGTAGGACCAAGCCTGGCCAATGGTTATAAGATCATGGCTCCTTCCGCACCATTTTTCTATGCAATTCTATTTGACAATCAAGTTTCTTCAGTACAGAGAAATGGTATGAAATTCATTGGTGGTTCGCCTGTTGTGCAATTGAATAAAATTACAAACACAGGACTAGCCGCCATTGATTTAACCTCTTCCAGTTCGAACCTATTGTCAAACACATTAACCAATATTGGATTGAATGACAAAAGTCCTGCACCAACCGGCCTCCACAATGCTGCCATTGAAATTCACAAAGGCAGTGCTAATGTAATGGTGGACCAAACCCAACTCAATGGTCCAGCTAACGGCTTAGATTTCTATATCTATAGTGCTGTCAAAGGCAGCTTCGAAGGTAATACTACAAATACAACATTGCCGTCATTCCTTGGTGGCTAGAATGTCCTTAAAGAGAGAGGCTAAAATAGCCTCTCTCTTTTTACTATAAATCCATTAACTATAAGTGAAGCCAAATGATTAACAAAACAAAAAATTTATCATTCTTAATAGCTATAACTGTCACAGCATCAATCTGCCAACCAGTAATATTTGCGCAAGCGCATCTAGATGCTGGCAAAGCCAAAAATAGTCCCGGACAAAAAGTGACTAATAAGCAAAGCCCGACAAATTATCAGATTAGACAGATAGGACCGGAGACAATAAGAATAACCTACGGATCGCCTTCGCCAACCGGGAAAAACCCCACCACAAGCACACAGCAACGGCAATCGGCAAATTTTATTGATTTAGATGGTGATGGGAAACTAAGCCCTTCGGAAAAAACTAAAGCTATAAACTATATAAAAGCTTGGTATGATAGGAAAATGCAATTTGTAAATTCCTTACCGCAGCTATCCCCCGGTGCACCCGCGCCTACAGATGACCCGAATCAAAACACAGATAAAACAGAAAAAGCTAATGACAAACAATAGAATATTTAGATATTCAATATAGTTTTCAAAGCTGTCCAATTTTTTCCGCCAAATCAGGTGGGCTATTTCACCGTTTATAAGTCTTGCAAAAATTACATTGTTTCGGCAAAATGACAGCCGAAAAATGTTCTGGTGACCACTGCCATCAACTGGAATTAAATATGCTCGAGTAGGACGCATGCGCTTTAGATTCTACTCGCCATTCTCTTTAATGATTGCAGATTGTCCGCGACTACTATACGTCAATGTCCATGGATGCGAATTTAGATCGCTAGTATCTGCACAGGTAACGTTACCGATTAATACAGCAACAATATTCAAGCACATCCTCGCCGCTTACATCCTCAAAAAAATTACCAACCAATTGTTGCTCATAATTTTCTATCAGTTGCGTTAAAACTTTTCCGTATCCTATTTCTGCAGCTGACAATTCACCATCTTTTTGATAAGTTCAATCATCATTTTTTTAGCACTAGCATGCTTCTTTTTGCTAGTAATCGGCAGCAGCGGACAACGTGTTACCCTAATTCCATATATTTTGCGTTCATTACTCAATCCTTATCTCATCTGGATTTTAACTTCTTTTTTGTATACTCGGCATGGGTCATGATATCCAAAACTTTAACTACACCTAACTGAAAAGAGATAATGGATATTAACCGGGAGTTGTTGCCACCAATATTGAAGTAGTACTGATTCTGAGAAATATAATATACTGACGGAAAATGATGTTTTACATCATAAAGATTTTTCCAGTTTGCCGCCTTGGTTATCTTTAACCATTTGCCATCTGCCCTCGCACACTGGAATGGTAATAACAAAAAATGCAAGAACAATGATTTGCCATCAGCACAAAGGACTCCTAAGCCCGGAATAATTCATCCAGATTGGAGAATGGTTCACTCTGCTTCAAATATTGGCAATCAGGAACAGACACTATATTAAGTGTCTCCTCCTGATTCAGGAGGTAGCCCGTCTTGCTACAATTCAGTTAGGAGATTCCAATGGTTATAGAATTAAGAGCCCTGACAATACTGATACTCATTGCTGTGATGATTCTTTTATCATCATTACATTCGCATATGCTTGGTTCTTGGTATTTTAATTACGATATTAATACTGGGCAATGCTTAATCGCTGCATTGACATTTGCTTTGGTGCTTTTCCTGATCGTACCTAGAGGAAAGCTATGGCTATTGGGGTGTATTTTATGGGTACCGCTTTTGTGCGGCATTTTATTTAGTTGGGGAGAATTGCTTTCCGAATTTGATCCGCACAACATCTCAAAAGGCTGGGGAATTATCTGGTTGATAACGTCTTATGCCAGCAGTTTTTGCGCAACCATTGCCGCTCTGGCAATTAAATGGTTAATATTTAAATGCCGGATTTCGTAACGGAATAAAACAGCGCCTGAAATCATGTATCACCTTTTGTATCACTCGACGTGTCATATAAGGGCTAAAATGGTCATTAAGGTGCTTACGGATTTTTCTACGAAAAGCAGGCTGGATAATGGAAAGCTCAATTCTCAATAATTTCCTAAAATGCCCTTAGACAAATCCGACCTTCGGCAAATTTTTATTAACTAGCAACATATGAAACCATCTTCAATAGAAGACAAAAAAATGCGTGACTTATTACTCTACTAATGATGCACGTGAAAGAAAACAGCCAGATGCAGCGAAAATGACAGCTAGAACTATCCATAACAGTGGAGTTCCATACAAGCTTTCAAAAGTATTTAAAGAAAAATTTGAATTGTTGTGTCGATCGTAAAGGATGGGCACTTGTTGTAAGGGCAAAGAGTTCCGTAGGATGCACCGTTGTTTCGTACGTATTGTTTGCAAAGCTTATATAAAGAGTGTAATAAGGGCTCAACCTCCCGCCACCTTTATGATAAATCCAATCTTCAATTCTTCCTGCAGAAGAACAACCATTTACATTTAAACTAACGCTTTTATAAAGTGAAAAAACAGCGGCACAGAAAAAGCCAAACGCAACCGTTAAGAGAATTATATCCAGACGGAACTTGTTTTTATTCCGCGTGATCATCCCATATCCTCAATCGATAAATTTGTATCCCACATAATTTGACGCAATAAACCTCAACCAAAATCCTTGCCTATATGCATTGGTACAGTAGTGTGACAACCATCGGCGTGTTTCAAAATTATAGGGCTTCCACTTTGTCTAACTTTCGTAAAGCCATGTCCTTCCAAAAGCGATATTTTTAGGTGATATAGGATCAAGAGTTTGGAAGCTCCTCAACAGCATATAATATCACGATGCTATAGATGACTCAAAATCAACCGATAGCAATATCATGTCGGCTCGACTCCGACCTTCCATACAATACTATCAAAGGCTGCTGTGAAGCCCTGGAAATCCCAAACTTGCTGTTCTGCATTGACGTTTAATAGAAGCAAGCCGTCACTCAGTACGAATTAATGTAGCTCTCCATTCTGTTAACATTAAACGGCTTTATTAAGCCACTGGTTGCCAGCTTCAGCTTCTTGCCAAATTGCCCTTGAACCGGTAGCATGAAACTATGGGCGCTGGTGAATTTTAGGGTTTTTGGGAACAATTAATTAATAGGTCTCTCTATAAGACTCTTACTATGTGCAACAACTCTATTTGCCGCCAGTAATCAAACTGATTACTAGATTGACTTTAATAATTCCGGGACTTTACTATGCAAGCCACAAACACATTTTCCAGCGAAGGGCCAATAGCGATACCCATGCCAAATCAGGCAAACTATCGATGGATCTTGCATCCGGCGATAGATATACTGCTTTGCTGCGGCGGCGCAGTGTGGCTTACGGCTTTTGCGATGGCTACCGGTCTCATCCCAGATTTAGCCAATCCTACTAGCCCTATGGTCAACGTGATTTTCTATACTAGCTTCGCACTCTTTGTTTTCCCACACCAACTGGCCACTTATATGCGGGTCTATGATGTTAAAGCCACCCGAGAAACTATGGGAGCCAAAATAGCTTTATTGTTCCTATTAGCGCTTGCTATCGTGGCCTTTTCTACAATTTCGCCTTTATGGGCCTCTTTAATTGGTAGACTGACTTTCGCTTTTTCTTTCCAACACTTTTATGCACAGGCTTACGGCATAGCCCTAATTTATTGCTACAAACGTGGATATATACTCAATCCCTCCGAAAAGCGTACATTCTCGGCTCTAATTCAGGCAGGTATTTGGTTTGGCATAGCAATGTTTTGTATCAACGGCGAACCATATATTCTCAAAATAAAACTAGTAAGATATTGGCCACCATTGCCTAATTGGCTAACCATATGCTGTGAAATTGCACTATTTGCTGTGGCTGCTACTTTTATATTTGTCGTCATACGCAAATGGATTTTAACCAAACAATTCATGCCATTACCAGCATTACTGATAATAATGACGGCGTTTTTCCTTTTCGCTTATTTACCATCCCTGCCAACGCTGGCTGGCTCCCTGTTGGTTCTTTATACAATCGGCCATGCTTTTTTCCACACTCCTCAATATTTAGTAGTGACTACGGCCTTTCATATAAAAAATCATGGCTTAACCGAGAATACCCCATATTCAAAAATTCTTACTCAACTTTGGCGACCAACTGCTATTAAATACTTCGTTTTTCTATATTGCAGTGCGGCTCTAATTTTGCTCTTTGTGTCATCATGGCTTTTACCGACGCTCAGCTCCTCTATAAGCGGTATGACAGCAGAGAAAGCCTGGTTTGCTTGGATATGTTTTATAAATTTGCATCACTACTGGACAGATGCTCTAATCTGGCGTATGAAAGATAAGAAAACCCTGAACCTTCTCATTGCATAATTAAAATCTTACCAGTGATAAAAATCTGCTCGTTATGACTTCTATAACTAAACCCAGCAAGAAGCGCTTCTGGACTGTCATTTCTTGTCAATGCGATATTCTTGAAGAAGAATTGTGTTCTTGGCTATTGTTTCAACATGGAACTTTGGGCATAGAAAATAAAGCGATTGCTGGAGAAAAATTATTACTTCTGGCATCTTTCGCAAAAAACAATGCCACAACAAAAAATATTACTAAGCTTCGCCAAGAACTTAAAACAGCTGGTTTAATAGAACCTGCCAAAACACTAAAAGCAAGTTCTTTAGCTGACCAAGACTGGCTTAGCAACTGGAAAAAGTACTTTGAACCTTTTCATATCGGAAACTCGTTCTTGGTTTGCCCGCCTTGGTCAACAAAAAAACTGAAAAAAGAAGATACCGCTGGACCAATAAAAATTATTATTGAACCAGGTATGGCTTTCGGCACTGGTCTGCACGCAACAACCAGATTTTGCTTGGAATCAATCGAAAAGCATTTGCGTGGGCCTAATATACTGGATGTTGGCACCGGCAGTGGTATCTTATCTATCGCCAGCTCTATAATATTATCTAAAGCAAATATAACCGCAATCGACATAGACGAACACGCCATCGATAATGCCAAACATAATATTGCTCTCAATAATGTGGGGTCCAAAATTAGTCTTAGAAAGAAAAGTTTGGAATCTCTTGATAGAGCAAATAAATCGCAATTTGATACCATACTTTCGAATATGACCGCCGAGACAATAATTGAATTTATGCCAATCTATAGTAAAATATTAGCTAATGACGGTATCCTTATTCTGGCTGGTATCATCGAAGAGCGACTAAATTTAGTGACCAAGTCATTAGCTAAGTCCTCATTCACCATAATGAAGCAACAAATAGATAATGGCTGGGTAGGTTTAATTCTAAGCAAGAAAAAAACTAAAAAGCTTTCTGCAATTAACAAACGTAATTAAAAATGCCGTATTTAGACGTTAATGATATTCGAATTTATTATGAAGAAAATGGCACGGGACCAGCCATAATCTTTTTGTCAGGCGCTACCGGTGCAATAGAAGACAAAGAAGTTCACTGGAGCAAACTCGCTAAAGAGTTCAGCAAGAAATACAGAACAATCCTTATTGAGCACAGAGGACATGGACGCACAAATAACCCGCGCGATTATCTCAGCTATGAATTGATAGCTGACGATATCTGCAAATTTATCAAAAAGATGCAAATTGGCCCCGCCCATATTTGCGGCCTAAGTGATGGAGCAATTACCGCATTACACATTGGCATGACTAACCCTTATCTAGCTCACAGCCTAATATGTCTGGGAGCAAATTATTACAATGATGATCAAGTGAAGGAAGCCAATAAATTTGCCAACGTCAAAAAGATAGAAGAAGAAACACCAGAATTAGCCACTCACTTATCCAAACTGCATGACCGCAATAAACAACCTGGCTATTGGCGCACACTTATAGAACAGCTAGCGTCAAATCTAGCTATAAATCCACAATACACCGAAAAAGACTTACAAAAAATACCGGTGCCCACTCTATTAATATCGGGTGAAAATGATCTTTGGGCTAATCGCCAGCAAATGATTGATATGCGTAAGAATATTCCAGTGTCTGAAATGTTGATCGTCAATAATACAGGACATGAGGCTCACTTCAGCCATCCTCAGATAGTAGGTCCTGTAATTCTGGATTTTCTGGAAAGACATAAGAATTTCTGGCTCACTAGCCAGCGCCTACCCTAAACTCTACAAATACTTATGCATTAAAACACAAGGCATTTTCAATCCAGAATTAAACCTGTGTTCACCCAAACCTTCTCTGATAAAATGGTGCCTTAAATAAAATTGCTCAGCATTTAATGACGCCTTTAACCAAATCTTGCGCACACCTGAGCCACCTGCAGCTCTTTCTAATTCATGCAAAATTTTTGTGCCAACACCTTGACGCCCAACTGCCGGAGCAACATACACAGCCGATAATTCATCGGTGCTTGGTTCAAACATACCAAAACCAATAATCTTGCCATCACGCTCAGCCACTAAAAAAATTGACTCTTCATTGCCTTGTTTTATCCTGTCGCGATGATCAATAATGCGCTCAGGGGTAAAAGCCGGAGCCCATTCATCTAAAATATCTTGGTTATAAACTTGCGATGCTGTCACATGCACAGCTTCATAATGAGTGCGCAATATAAAGTCGGCATCATTGTCTAAGGCTCGCCGAATAACAATTTGTCTGTCAATCTGATTAATCAAATCTTCCCCTAAAATTCCGATACTGCGTTGTCTATCTATTCTTAAGGATTTCACGCTAATTATCAAGGGCTTGCTGTAATCTGTTATAATAGTCGTGCTAGATTAATGGTAACCTTTGCCTATTATAAAGTCTGGCACAGACTCTAGTCTGAAATCGCACACTGAAAATTGTATAGCTTTCTTTCCACAACAACATGGGGGCGTTTAGATTCGACAGGGTGGTTGTTTGGTAAGTTGCAAGCCGAGGTTGCTTGGAACCGCGATAAAAAACTAAGCAAAAAACAATAGATGCCAAAGGTAAACTTGTGGCCTTCGCACCTCGCGCAGCAATGCGCGTTGCCGCCTAACCTAAGACTTAGGCTCGCGAAACTTAATGGAAGCTTGACTACCCGCATTCATTAGGTAAACAATGGTGGTTGCTGATAAGCGAAATTAGCAATTAATAGCTTGTCCTAAGACATAATTGCGATCCCGGATGGTCGTTCGGACCTCAACCAGCGGGCCGCAAGGCAACTGGATAAATACTGAACTAAGCTTGTAGTGATTTGCCTCTCGGTTACTTTGGACGCGAGTGCGATTCTCGCCGCCTCCACCATTTTTATTCTCAGGACTGGAAAGTCTCATCAATCCAGTATTCTAATTTTGCGATTTTGATCCTGATGCAATTTTGGGCCAGTTTTGGGCCACTCGGCAACGAAAACTAAACAAGACAGTATATCTTGACAATCTGTCTTCAAAATTTTCGGGTAAAGTATTACTTGAGAGATAAATGATGCCACAAATTGAAAACCCGATAAATTTTTTAAAGCCACCAGTAAGTGAAGTTCTATTGTCAGCGCAATTTGTGCCGGTCGATGGTTTTACCGCTGCCCACTATGGACTTTTGTGGAAGGAATTTCGTCAGGAGTTTCCGACAGTAGAACAACATGCACCGGTATCACATGCGGTTGAATCATTTGGACAAATGATTCCCCTTAAGCAATCTATAGTTCTGCCTTTTCAAATAATGGATCGCCCACCGGCACCTAGAATTTGGTTTAAAGCAACTGATGACACGCAGTTGATTCAGATTCAAACTGATCGCTTTATGCATAATTGGCGAAAAACTAACCCAGGAGATCAATACCCCAGATATGCCAAAATGCGAGAGGCTTTTGCTCAAGAGCTACGGAAGTTTGAAAAGTTTCTGCGCGACGAACACTTGGGTAAGTTAATGCCCGATCAGTGCGAAATTACATATATTAATCATATTTCTAGCAGCGAAGGATTTGAAGATTTAGGAAAGGTTTTGAATATTTGGAATCGTCCAGAAAAGGAAAAGTTATCTTTGGCGATGGAAGACATTCAAATGAGACAGCTATATATCATACCCGGTACCGATAATAAGCCAATAGGACGGGTCTATGTCGAAGCGCGTTCTGCAGTCCAAGCTGTCGACCTCCGTAAAGTCTATTTAGTAAGTTTTACTGCCCGTTTAAAGCCCCTTGGAGAGGGTATAGACGCAGTTTTAGAAAGCCTGGATTTGGGAAGAAAATGGGTAGCAAAGACTTTTATCGCTACAACAACACCGGAAATAAGAAGTGTGTGGGGAGAAGAGTATGAGGCTTAATTCAACAGATTATCTAAGTGAAGGTTTTTCGGCTGCGACATTACCAGATATCGATGAATCAAATCGATGGCTGCCGCCGCGGGCCGAAGAACCATATGTTATAAACCAAAAACTTAATCATATTCTGCAAAGATTTTTAGATCGATTGCATGATCTAATGTTGCTTCCGGCAAATTGGGACTCATATGGTGCTCGCCCGATCAATATTAAATCGGTGGGATATTCCATTGCCTTATTCTGTGAAATTATGTTTGAAAATACGCCGGAGCCTCAGGTAGTTCCCACAAAATCTGGTGATGTTCAGCTCGAATGGCATATCTATGGCATAGATCTTGAAATAGAAATTTGCAGCGATAGAATTGTGCATTGTTATGCAACAGATGCAAATAACAAATTTGAAACGTTAGATTGGTCGGATAGTTTGTATTATGCAATAGAGGGATTAAAGCCCTACATGGAAGAGTTGACTAGTAGAGCTAACTCTAATAACTTTGTAGCAGCGTAGGTCATCGTGAGCCAGCAGCTAGTAGATAATCCATCAATACTGGACGATGATAATATCTGGCGACGTATTCCTCCTCAGCATCTTATCGAAGATAGCAATGCGCTTGGAGGATATAGAATTAGTAGTGCCGCGTTTGATGATAGCCCTGACGGTACGCCAATGTCCGGTTTTTGGGAAAGACTTCATCAACAAATGGGTCTGAATGAAAATGATGCTCTAAGCGGTCACGAAAATTTTTCACTTGCGTCATTTAAAGCAAAATTGGCGAGGCAACTAGAGCAAGGAATTCAACATGATCCCACTGAGGATGCGCCTGCCCATGTTTTAGTATTTGGACCTAAACGGAAACCAATTAAGAGAGGACTAGCTGCTGGCGCACATTGGCTTGTACTAAATGGGCCATAATTTATAGCACTGTCAAGAGTGAGTTTGTTTTATTACCAGCTCTATTTGCAATAGCTTGTTCTAATCTCTGCTCATTAAGATTAGAAATGTCATCAATATATCTAGCATAATGTTTATAAGTAACTTGCGGTGTAGAGTGTCCAAGCGTTTTTGCTACCCATGTTGGTTGCAAACCGTTTTGCAGGCACATAGATGCGAAAGTATGCCTGAGCTGATAACCAGGACGATGACGTACACTAGCTTTTCTCAGTGCAATTCGCCATTCTCTATCTACGTGCTTATCATACGGTTGATCATGCTTATTCAAAAATACATAGCCAGCTACGTGTTGCCTGGGATTTTTTTTAAGCTGTTGCAAAACTACTTTAACGAGAGAAAACATATGTATTGTGCGATTGCCAGCCTTGGTTTTGGTTGTAGATTCTGATCCTCTTACTCGTCCGCGACGAATGTAAATTTCGTCACGTTCAAAATTTACGTCTTGCCATTTAAGAGCAAATAATTCGTCCGGACGTGCGCCAGTCCACGCCAGTGCTATAAATAGTGGACATTGGTAGGGCTTTAATACAGCTATAACTTTATCTAATTCCTCCGGAGTAAGAGGATCTATAATTGGTTCTTCTTCTCGCAACGGTGGCACATTTAATGCAGAATTCTCACGAATGAGTTTCCGTCTTACGCAAGTTTTGAGTATATATCGCAGCGGTCCGAAAATATTATTGGTGCGTGTTGCAGTTACTTTTTGCGAGACACCTGCCTGGAATTTTGAGATTTGCTCTTCAGTTATTTGATCAACATATAGGGCACCAAATTCAGGTAAAAGGTAATTTTTTAAAATCTCGGTATATCCGCGCTTTGTGCTCGGTTTTAAATGAGGACGTTCTGCAAGATAAGACTCTGCAACTTGAGCAAAAGTTTTTCGCTCTTTTGTCTGAAAAAACGATTCTAATCCTGACCAATCCCCAGTAATTCTAAAAAGTGCTCTTTGCTTTTTTAGTTCCGCAAGTACAGCATCTGCTTCTGATTTATTTTGTCCAATAGCTTTACGGTAAAGTTTGCCATTAATCTGACAACGTACATACCAGGTGCTACCGCGCTTTATCAAACCATCTTTGGCTTTATCGTTAGCCATAGCTCTTCTTGACTTCACAACAGTCTCCTGTGCTTAGAGTTGAATCTAGTATACTACAATAACTGTAGGTAAACCGGAAGTGATACAAAGTGCAAAAAGAAGAATGGACTGTCAAGGAGTTCGCCAAACTCACTGGCTATAGTCCTGCTTATATACGACATTGTTGTAACGGTTATAAAAACAAACGTGGTCAGATTGCCAAGCTTTCGAACGATTATGCCTGCAAAAAAAGAGGACGTGACTGGGTAATATATCAGCCCGAACCAAACACTAATGATTTAGCTGAGACGGCTAATAATAGCCCCGATAAGGCAGCTACTAAGCGAATAGAGCAATTATTAAATGAAACGATCAAGTCTCATCCTAATCCTATCGAATGGTTAACAGATCGTCTAGAGTCCTGCCAATTTGAACAAACTGTCATTGACCCGCGAACCGGAAAAACAAGAACAATTAGATTACGGGATATCTGGTGGCTATATGATGTTCTGGAGATGTCTTTTCAGTTTGCGGTTAGCGACGACGGAAATGTAAAACTTCAGCTTTTATTTAAAAAAACTGGAGACTGGGGTGTGGACGTAATAGACACTCCGAATCCGTTAGCATATCTCGATATTCGACGTGAAGGCATGTCTCAGGTATTTGAACGATGTTTTATTAGTGCGTGGATTGACGAAATCAATAACAAGAAAAACAAAATAAGAAGGACTAGCTTGACGGTGCCAGCCTTTAAGGAAGTAGGCATTGGTAATAAAGGATATAAAGTAATCAGTTCGCTATGCCTTGAATGCGGATGCAAAACTAACAAACAAAGAAACAGAATTTTTTGTAGTGACCGGTGTCAAGATCGCCATTTGAAATGGGTTTCGAACAGGGCACAGACTTGTAATTCTAGCCGTGAAATATTTGAAGCTGCAAACCAACGTATGGATAAGGCATTTAGAGAACGCTTACAAAAAATCGAATTTTCAACTTACAGTCAAGTGTAGAACAACCAGAAAAAGTTTTTCCAAGTCGCCGGGAAAGCTAACCATTACTTATGTGAGACTAAGCAATAGATTTCATTTTGTTGCTAAGGAGTACATATGGTTACAAAAAATCTTGCGCTTGGTCCAGTTAAATCTGGAGAGAAGAAAAACCTTACAGTGCCTGAGCTTGCAGATCGCCTCAGCGTCTCTGTTCGTTTTGCTTGGGAGCTTGTAAATAAGCGACAAATAGCCTCAGTTCGCTTAGGAAGAACAGTTCGGGTTCGCCCAGACGACATAGAAAAGTTCATACAGCAGAATACAGTACCTTCCTTGGTTGCTGAGAAAACCTCTGAAGCAGCCAAAGAAATTTTGGCCGGAAACTATCAAAAAGGAAAGGGCAAGTAGTGAAAACTATTCAATGAGAGATGAATATATTTTATGTCTGACACAAGCTACGAGGTGGGGCAACTGCAGAGCGGCTGACATTTATCTTCAGTCATACTGATAGCGCTCTTCTAAAATTTTTGCACGAATTAATTGAACTGAAAAAAATTGAGCTAGGACTAATTTCGCATCCAGGACAATCCGGTTTGAAGAGAAATAAGGAAAACACATTTGAATGATATTTCTAACGAAAAGAGCTCACCTGGCGGAAAGCTCTATCCAAATAATTTATGCTCCATAAAAGAGAATAACACAACGATTGCAAACGTCAAAGCTCGTGCTCGAGGTCATTGGCATGGGATTTTAAGTGCCGCCGGTCTTGCAGAATATTTAAAGAAAAACATACCTTGTCCAATATGTGGTCCAGGGCGGGATAGATTTAGTTGGACCAATCTAAATAGCGATGGTGGTTATTATTGTCGACACTGTGGTCATGGAGATGGTTTCGATTTACTCCAACATGTCTTCAATTTTACATTTGCTGATGTCATAGAATTCGTTGCGTCTTATCTAGGAATAAGAAGGCGTGGGTCAATAAAGACATTCGCAAAAAACATAACTGTTGAAAATACAAAAGGAAACAACCAAACTTCCGCTGAGCTTTTAGCAATAAGTAAATGGCTTTGGGACAATGGAAAAGCTATTCAGTTAGGGGACATAGCTGATATATACTTGCGTAAGCGAGGTATAGAGTTGAACCAATATCCTTCGGTTCTACGCCTTCATCCAAACCTAAAATGCGGTACTGGGATCTGTCCAGGAATTTTAGCTAAGCTAACCGCGCCTGATGGCACATTCGCTGGTCTTCTGCGCACATTTCTTACTACCAACGGAGAAAAGGCCTTTGGCAAAGATTCTAAAAAATTTATGCGTGGCTCGATACCATGTGGGAGTGCAATTAGACTATATGCTCCATCCGATATTCTTGGTATTGCAGAAGGTATTGAAACAACCCTAGCTTGCTACATAACTTTTGGCATACCTGTATGGGCAACGACAGGCAACAAGTGTATGGAGAACGTGAGTATTCCATCTTGTGTCAAAAAGGTCGAGATTTTTGGTGATCATGATGCCAATGGAGCTGGACAAAACTCCGCGCAGATACTTGCACGCAGACTGCACGGAGAAGGGCGAGTAGTAAGAGTTTTAATACCGCCCACAATAAATAAGGACTGGCTGGACATACTTACAGATGGACAAGATTAAAGGGAAAACTTAATGGGAAAGAAGCAATTACTTGAAGCATATGCGACTACGCCGACTTTTGCAGCAACTGACAAAGAAGCACAAAAAACTTGGAAGCAACCTGGCAGTCGTAGAAGCAGGAAAAAGACGGCTGATGATTCCGCTGTAAAAATCGGACATCTAGATATTGCTCGCAAGGTATTGGAGTTTTATGAAGATGGAAATCTGTGTTTCATCCATAGCAGACTTTATCGATGGACAGGCAAATTTTGGGCTGTATGTGATGATCATGAAATTAGACAACGAATTATCAGCACTTTTGAGTCGTTAAAGATGTCGGTCAAAGTTACCGCAAACAGTGTTGACAGCGTTCTAAAATTAGTCAGATCTGAGTCTTTTAATCCAAGCATTCAATTTAATGCCCAAGCCGATTTTATAACTTGTGCAAACGGTACTCTCCATTTCGCAAACGATTCTTGGACTCTAAAAGAGCATAAGCGCGAAGATTATCGAACAAGCTTTATCCCGGTTGAATACGATCCAAAAGCTACATGTCTACGTTTTAGACAATTCTTGGACGAAATCTTTGTCAACGATACAGATAAGGCAGAAAAAATAAAAACTATTCAGCAATTCCTTGGCTATTCGTTGACCACTAGCTGCAAGCACGAAATGTATTTTATCCTTATTGGCGAAGGCAGCAATGGGAAGAGCGTACTTCTATATGTCGTAGAGGGTTTAGTTGGTCCGGATAATATTGCCGGTGTTGATCCTTCTCAATTCGGCAACAAATTTCAGCGCGCACATTTGCGGGGTAAATTAGTGAATTCGATTACTGAACTAAAACAAGGACTAGAACTAGATGATGCTGCCTTAAAGAGTATTGTTTCGGGTGAGCTGTGCACCGCTGAGGAAAAATATCGTGATCCATTTAACTTTCGACCCTATGCTAAATGTTGGTTTGGGACTAACCACTTACCAAATACAAGAGATGTTTCCTATGCTTTCTTTCGGCGGGGAATAATAATTGAGTTCAATCGAAAATTTGATGAACAAACCGGAAAGGATCCAGACCTACGCCATAGGCTAATTAAAGAACTGCCAGGCATTTTAAACTTTGCTCTAGCTGGACTAAAATCGCTCTTGGAAGAGAGGTATTTTACCGAGCCAGCTAGCTCGAGAGCAGCTAAAGAAAACTGGAGAATGGAATCCGATCAGGTGATGCAATTCATGCGTGAATGCTGCAAAACTGGTTCGTACCTTCTGATTAATGTAAGTGAGCTATATTCCAAATATTTGCAATGGGCACAAAAGGCTGGCATAAATAAAACCTTTACTAAAAACAACTTCGGTCGAAGGTTGAGATCAATGGGAATTAAAGGCAAAGATGGCACCAACGGTATTCGTCAATACGAGGGAGTAGAAATTGATTATAATAAGTGGCACATAATAATGAATTAGCGGCACATTTTTTGAAAATGCGCCCTTCTTCAAAAGCAGCGCAGATGAGGAATTCCAGCCAATAGTTGCAAATAGTTGCGCATTTTTTAAACAAATAGACAAGTGCGGGGTTTTAGAATGAGACAAAAGCAATATATAAAAGTTCTTTAAAAAAGCGCCACTTGCGCCATTGTGTTGAATACTCTTGATTGCCGGCGAAGTGTTAGCAACAATAGAATATAATTTATGCCATCTAAGATGTTAGAGTTCTATGCAATTTAATTTGAACGCATCTTCCGAAAAACGAAATATAAGAACATCTGCAAAAACCAAAGCACTAAACCAGCTAAGAGCATTCCCTTCCATGTTTCACTTCCAAATACATATGGATGTTGAAAATTCATAAATATTACTGGACACAGCGTGAACAAAAATGACGAAATGGGAGGAAACCATTTCATTTCTACAAAAGTTTTCAATTGGTTTTGCAGTTTAGTAATAGCTGCTTTGCGTGATTCTTTGTCAGCGCGCCACAAACCAATAAGTATCACAGCAAACCAGAAGAGAAATAATGTAGGAAAGACTATGTATTTAAAAATTGCCCAACAGAAAGTAAACTCAAATGCGTTAACCATCGATTGTCTAAAAACTACATCCGGTAAAAGAGGAAAAATTTGATATATAGCAACAAAAGTCAATCCTAATAGGATTAGCTCCTCAAACACGGTACGTGAAAATTTCTTACCAGTTTTTTGTTTTGTGTTCATTTTTTCTGTTCGATTATCCGAGCGAGGATACTTTGACATTAACTTACAAAAATACATGAATTGCTCTATAGGGTTTTTAGCTAGTGCAAATTTAAGGGTAAGCTCCGAAGATCCAAAAGAATTTTTTTGTTTATCCCAAACACGCGCCATATTAATTGTTTGCTCTGTGTGAGGAATATCCTTTACTGTTCTCATTGCCTGCGCGAACTTTAGTGCGTCTCTCAAAGCTTGACTGGCAAGATCCAATGAGCCTATATCAAGCAGCTTTGGTTTTATAAGAGGTCCATACTGTTCAATGTATTTTGCTACATCATTCTGCGTGATGCCATATTCAGCCATTAGATTTGCTGCATGTGTTTGCCAGTTAACCTTGCGTTCTGCTTCGACTGCTACCGTATTTAGGATCAGCTCATGTTCTTCAGGTGTACAGTGACAATTAGTCATATATCATCCCACTAGTTCTGCCTTCCAAATAATTTTTTCGTTTTACCAATTTCCTTATTTCTATTTACCCAATAGGGTAACAAATTAAAGCTATCGTAAGTAATGGCAGAAATCATTAACTAGTCAGTTTTTGCATAATTATAAAGAATATTGTCAGCCTTGCAACTTGACTACCCGGTTGACTTACTATTGCTTCCCATCTTTAGATAGACAGTGAATGTTGCCTGAAAATATCGGCAAAAAGCTCTTTTGGTTTCAAGCATGAACACTGCAAAATTATTCGTGCTGTTTTTTTTATGCTGCATTTATTAGATTCCTTATCTTGTGTCCATCAAAGTCTTTATTGTTTCTTTCAATAAAGTTGTTCAGCTCTTGCCGATCGATACGATTAAGATCGCTAAGTTGCTGTTGATGTAACTCATAAACCCGTCTATATTTTTTATTGCTATTCTGCCAATGTCTGCCGGTAATGCGTCTTATAGCTCGGCAAACAACTTGAGCATAGACCAGTTCCTGCCATTTACCATAGCCACATTTGTGAAATAGAGAAATACGAACTTTCAAGATACACCTCGCATCTTAGTTTCAATTATAGTATCAGCAAATGCCAGACAGTGCTTTCGTTATCGCCTGACCTCTCACTATCAAAGTCGGAACTGGTGATAAAGTTTCCTTCTTTATCGACATGATTCCTCCGATAGTCCAGCCACAAAACGTAGGTATGCAATCCCTAGCTTTATTATTATGCAATTCTATCTCTATGGTACGTTCAGCATTTTGAAGCTTTTTAAGAAGATTTAGCGCGCAGTAGCAGTGATGTCATACATCACGATTTCCGCTACTTTTTTCACGCAAAAAAGCACAGCTTTGTTATTACGCTGGTAAGTACACACAAAAAAATACTATGGTTTTTGGAACGAGCAATCGGAGGACGAACCGTGATGCTGTGGGCTCCTCCCTGGGGAGGTCTGACTTCGCATGGTCTAAGCCGGGAATTATCTTGAGCAAAAAGTTTGGGCCAGTTTTGGGCCACTTTGAGTACAAATTAGTGCTTTTTTGTGCAAGTCTGTGCAATTATAAAAATGAATAGAAACCAGAGCCGATGCCGCTATACAAGGAGTAGCAATATTTTTAAATTTTGCCTTAGAACATTCTCGCCGCCTCCACCATTTATATTTTTATGGCTGGAAAGCCTCATCAATTCACTATTGAAGTGTTTTTGGGCGGATACTTTATTACTGATTGCTTTGTACTTTTTGATCTACCTGTTTATTCATGAGGGTAAAATAAAATGTTGCACCTTTACCAGGCTCAGACTTTGCCCAAATTGTGCCACCATGTTGTTCGACTGTTTGCTTGCAAATAGCAAGGCCAATACCTGTGCCGGGGTAACTGCTTCTGCTATTTAGTCTCTCGAAAGCTTGAAAAATTCTATCGGCATATTTCTGTTCAAATCCTATGCCATTATCCTGTACAGATAATAACCATTGTCCTTCCATGCATTGGGCTCTTATATGAATTTGGGGAGAGTCGCTACTGCGGAATTTAATCGCATTGCCAATAAGATTTTGAAAAAGCTGAATAATCAAAGCACGATACACTGGCAAAATTGGCAAGGGATCGTTAGTAACTATGGCTTGCGATTCTTTGATAGCTACTGCTAAATTCTTTTTCGCTTGATCAAGCAATTGTGATAAATCAAGAGCCTCAAAGGCAACATCCTCATATCTACCTTGCGAAAGCGAAAGCAAATCGCTCACAATCTGGCGCAAACGTCCGGCAGCATCGATAGAATGTTGAATTAATTCTTTGGCGCTATCATCTAATTTATCTTTATATGTTTTTTCCAGAATTTGCAAACAGCCTGCTATTCCCCTTAAAGGTTCTTGGAGATCGTGAGAGGCAAAATAAGCAAAACGTTCAAGCTCTGCTTTTGATCTTTCTAGTTCTACTAAAGCTAATTGTCGTTGTTCAGCCTGTCTGCGCTCGGTTATATCAGTATTAATTTCCAGTACCTTAGATGGCTTATTCTCTCTGTCTGTGTTTAGAACTTGCCTGCTATCTACAATGATTCTGCGCCCATCTTTTGTATATTGTATTAATTCGCCATCCCACCGACCAGTAGAGAACACATCTTGATCAATTTGTTCCTTGGGTTTTGGAAACTCCGTCTTTAGAAATTCATGCAAATGTCGCCCTTTTATATCTTCATATGCGTAGCCATACATTTCCTGAGCGCCCTGATTGCAATATTGAAGACTTCCGTCTAATTCGCGAACCAGTATTGCATCATGAGTCAGATCAAGCAAGCCAGTCTGATCTAAGAACGCCGCATTTGATTTCACCTTTTCCCGAGCATTACCGGTATTGCCGGATAATAAATATCGCCGGGGCAACAGGTCAAACGGCGGGTTTCTAAGAAAGTATTTCCAGTCCATAAATTCTAGTTATGGCAAGTCTGGTACCGGCGCCTCACGAGGAGGCGCCATTATCACTCTTATTGATCGATTGATCAGCTTGAATTGGTACCTTTTTAACGCTTTCCTTGTAACCGCCAGTCTTCGGCAGTTTGACAGTCAATACCCCCTTTTTATATGAAGCCTGTGCCTTATCTGTGTCAACACAATTTTCAGGCAATGGTATCGACCGACTAAATGAACCATAGCGGCGTTCAAGCCGATAAGTCTCTTTAGAATCTTCTTTTCTTTCTTCCTTTTTTTCACCACTTATAGTTAGTACGTCACGTGATATAGATATATCTATATCTTTTTCATCCATGCCGGGTGTTTCAACGCTAATTTGAAACTCTTTGTCGGTCTCATGTACATCCAGTGACGGCATAAATTGGCTGCTCAACAGACCCGACTTAGGCGATTCTTCTAATCCAAAAACCTGATCAAACAGACGCCCAACTTCTTGAAAAGGACTGTCAAAGTCGCTCCACAAAGTGGGCATTACATTATATTCGTTTGTTGTTCTTCTAGTGGGCAATTGTTTACGTGCCCAGGGTGTTAAATTCTTTAATATCAAAGTCATATTTCATTTCCTCCTTTAAGATTAACTCTGATTTTGTACTGAATACAAACGACAGATGAGCATATTTTTTCTCACTATCTATTTAAAAGTGTATTCAAAAATGGAAACTACCCAGAAAAAATCCAGTTTTTTTTAATCAGGCATTTTTTAAAAAACGCATGGATAATTCATTTAAATTTAAAAGCTGATCCGTAAATAAAAAAATTGTTAATGCTTCCAGATTCCGAAAAATTTTTGATTATTTTATTAGTGGAAAGTTCAATTTTCCTTCGTTTAGATAGCTGAAATTCTTCACTGCAGCGGGAGGGAGAACTCAATTTGTGTAATCATCACCAATTACGTCAGCAAGGATGATCGCGTTCCTGATTATTCGTCGAGCTGCTTTTCTTTGAGACGGATCGTCTGATCTAAGCAAATGATTTATTACGCCAACGTTTTTAACACCATGTGTAATAGAAAAATCTGCGACGTATGCTTTTATATCTGCACCTACTTCTGTAACACGTACAGATCGATAAGCAATGTCTTTACCTGGATTTAAAACATCAAAAGTTTCTTTGCTGTTTCTGGTTAATAATAATTCTTTGCCAGGAGAAAGTATAAATTGTTTGTTGTTCACAATTACTTTAACAAAACCGGTAAATATATCGTCATGCAAATCGTATACTGCTACATCAGCTCCCGCCATGACCCATACCACTGCACCTTTGGGAATTTGCACAAGACCTTCGCGCGTCTGAACGTTAATATTGCTTGTTGGCATAAAGAGCATAAAACCCTTTATTAAATCGAAGAAATTGTCTTTAGTGGTTGGACCGAAAACAATGCCTTGTCTCAAAAGTTGATTTTGCTCAGTAGCATTAAACTCTTTGGCCGCAAACAATGCTTCTCCAATCTTGTTCATGGATCGATTCACACTTATGTTACCCTGCAAAGGAAACTTATATATTTGTGGCTGCCTGGGATAAGTAGTCCATGGAGTGTAATCAGTGGCAATCCGAGTGCCAATTTGTTCATACAACATGTTCTGCTGTTGGTTGAAATTTAAGAGTGTCAATGAGCCTGATGATATTAGCGGTTGGCTAACTCTAATGAATCCAGCTGTTGCTAGTACAAAACCCTGTTGAACATAAATATTGCCGTAGCGAAATCCACCCACCGAAGGAGAAGCGATAATCTGGAATGGGCCTTGCATCTGCAAAGTAGTAGGATCAAGATTTCCAAAATTTACCTGACTGCCTATAATTGCACCAGTTCCAGTAACGCTAATGTAGAGCGAACTACCGCTATTAAATCCAACAATGCTATTATTATTTGTATTAGATGCTTCTATAATTCCATTGTTTACAACAGTCAGCGGACCGTTTGTTATTGAAGAAGCTAATTGGACTAAACCACCACCACTAGATGTACCCGAAGCATTAACCACCACTTCATCTCCAACAATAACTGTATTTCCAGACTTTAAATCAATACGGGGTTAGAACCGGTCACTGTAATATTTTGAATGATTGCTAAATCTGCATTACTAGATAAGCTAAATTCAGAGGTTGCTGTTGATGCGCCAGTTAAATTGACTTGTCCACCGCTTGAGAGATAAAATGCACCGGACTGGGACACTGACACATTTACGTTATTAGCATTATTTATTGAGACATTGCTGCCTGTATACGTGTTAACGTTCAAATAGGCTACATCGGAGTTGAGCGTGCCTGATGAATTGACATTAACAAGATTGAGAGTAGCTCCGCCAATTGTGCCGGGCCATACTGAGCAACAGTAACACTATTTGATCCCACACCAATCAATGTAATTGCCGACGCGGAGGTAACACTTCCGGACAGAATCAAACCAGATGGTAATAAGCCGGACCCGAGAGTTACTGAGGACGCGGCGCTAACTGTATTGGAGATGTTAAGAGTAGCATTATTGAGCACGGAGAGTGGTCCGCTCGATGAGGCAGCTAACCCGACAGAAACTGATTGCAGCAAACCGCCACTACTATTGTTTAGATCCACTGTGCCATGACTGCTTGCCAGTAGACCAATATAAGTATGGAAAGTAGGAAAAGAAAACAATGTAGCATTATTGCTACCAACTAAAATGCCACTCGTACTAAGCAAAGAATACCCAGCTTGTGATCCCGACGAATCTATCGACTCAATAAAGCTGGGAGATCCAGGGGATCCCAGGAGCGTGAAAGCAGAATTGAGTGATACTAGTGGTACATTAACGTTACTATCGCCGTTGTTTATTTGGACGATAATTCCCACGTTGCCCGGTGTTCCTCCTTGATCATTTATTTGCCCATAACCGCCTGGGACATATGGTGAAAGCGTAGATGTCCCACTATTTGTACCAAAAATAATTTGTACTGTACCTGCATTGCCAGTAATGCTAATAGTTGTGGGATTATATGCAGATATTACTTCTATTGGAACAGTTGTAAGAGTGCCATGCGTTATTGTGTCGCCAGCATTTCCAGCTAAAAGATAAATTCCACCGGCTGTCGCGGTACCGGACGTATTTATTGTTGATCCATTGGCTACATTTATGGCTGTACCAGATTGAGCTCCAGAACCTATAAACAATGATCCGCCATTACCATTACCTCCATGGGAATCAATTGCTCCGCTAACAGCAACTGTTCCTGATGATGATATGGTAATAAATGCCCCATTCGAATTAGTTGAATAGGTGCTGATTGAACCAACGTTTATAGCACCTGCACCAGCACTATAAGTAGCCATTGAAATTAGTTCAACAGAACCAGCATTAGCATACTGACTGTGTGTGTCAATATTTCCCAAGGTAATTGTACCCGTACTAAAAGGACTGCCAGCTACAATATAAACAGAACCACCTGTGGCACCTCCAGGAAGCGACACATTGCTAGTTGTGATGTTACCAATAGTTACGCTACCGGTTGTCATTGCAACAATATTCCCAGATTGCGGGCTACCAGAGTTAGCTCCAGCTGGTCCACTCGTAACTATATTGCCATTTACTACAATATCAGTATTGACTAATGGTGAAGTATTCCCATAAGCATTGGCAATCAAGTTAACTGCGCCACCAGGAAAAGTAGAGTTCGCGGCGGGCGCAGTGCTAATAACATTTGCACCAATTGTACTATTATTACCTACAGTAATACCCATTCCGGAAAATACTATTATTTGTCCGCCACCAGCGGTAATACCAGTGACGCTAATTGGAGCATTTGCCGTTGAACCACCCAGGGGTCCGCCCATGATCGAAGTCCCCTTGCTTGAATCAATAATCCAAGGATTATTAATTGAAGCATTAGGTTGCTCAGTAGCCAAAACAATATGTCCACCAGCTAAACCACTAGCTCCCGGGCTACCAGACTCATTTGAAGATACAGTATTGATAGTACCAATTGAGATACCCAGAGCACTTGCCGAACCAGTGTCAGATCCAGCTATTATATATACGTGTCCCGGACTACCGGTTGTTGAACCACCGGTTGAAATAGTAGAAGAAGATGGCAGGGTAATTGTACCGCTGCCTGGAGTAGCACCAGCAAAAGCTGCCAATATCACGTTACCGCCGCTACTGTTAACCGCGAGCGCCTTAGTGTTGATCCCACTGTTAGTAAGCATTAGGTTAATGCTACCACCCATAGCACTTGCCCCTAGTATATTTACATTGCCCGAGGTATATGGGTCAGGCGTAAAGATAGATCCGGCGATTATATTTACATTACCGCCGCTTGCAGAAGACGTATTGATAGTAATTGGATTATAAGATACAACATTTTGTCCCGACACTATAGTTACCGGCGCACCATTTGTGATGATATTTCCTGTAAGAGTAATGGTCTTATCGTTAGTAATAGTTGGATCACCGGTGATATTCCAATTACCAATTTGCAGATTGGGTGTAGAGCTAACTAGTCTAGCTTCTCCAGCATTTGCATTTACCACGCCTGTCAGATTCTCAACACTAGCAGCCAAAGCCCCGCTACCAAGGTCAATATTTAACTGTCGCGATAAGAAATTACCGCCGGTCAAATTGAGATTCAAACTTTGATTTGCAGTATTTGCTCCTGCTACATAACCAATATTTATATTTCCGCTTGTTGCTTGCCAGATTCCACCAGTGCTCTGCACATTAAGAGTTTTACCTGCAGCACCACACGGAACTACTACATTTATATTACCGTGCGTTGATTGAATCAAACCAGTATTAACGATAGAGACGCCTGGGTTAAGAGTTAAGTTGCCACCACTTACTATGGTGCCAGTATTGTTTATATCATTTGCCGAGTTTAGATTGAGGTTTAAGTTTGAGTCGGCTTTACTTAAAGATGGCAAAATACTCCCAGAAACATTATCAGAAAATGTTCCACGCGTTTGAACCGATATATTATTTGCATTAACTGCAATCGAATTTAGCGATGGATTAAATGAGGCGACATAAAGGTTGCCACTATCAATGATACCACCAGCCAGATTCAAACTTCCTGAAGACGTCAAGTCGATTGCTGTAACTCCTTGCGGCACTGTTAAACTGCTCAATTCATTGGATAAGCGCGAGTTAATTACAACAGTGCCACCAATCGCTGCTCCTAACGAATTTAATAGAATTGTCTGGTGTTCGCCATGAGCTATTTGCATCACTGCAATATACTCACCAGGTGTCAAAGGCGTGGCATTGGTGACTGATAATTGTTGTCCGCCAATAGCAATAGTTACAGTTCTGCCATTCAAGAGATGTCCGGCTGTCATGTTGGCACTTGAAGATGAAAGGTCTAAATTTATTTGTGCTTGTTGCTGCTTGTCAGGTTGCTCAGCACGAGCGTGTGTCCATAAATAATGATGGGCGTGGTGCAACGTAGTTCCCGGATGTTGGCTTTCTCCGCAGTGATGCGCGGGAACTACGGTACTATTATGCTGATATCCATCATAATGCTGAAAATGCATTGTTGGATTATTCATAGACATATGAACGTGCGGAGATGCTTGTGGTATCACTTGAGCAAAACTCGGCAATGGTTGCAAGACTATAAAACGAATTAGTATCAAAAATAATATGATCTGTTTTCGCATCACTGCTCCGTGCGAATTATCGTAAGCGATCATACACTAATCGGCACCAGCACATTCTAAGAAATGGTAATCATGCAAACGGACCGTCCTATTTACAAGATCGAAGTGATACTGGTGATAGACTTTCAAATGAACGGAACGAGGAGAATTGCCAAGAAATGGAAACTATCATAGCAGGCATTGTTGTACCTGATAGCAAAATGGCTCGCGAAGCGACTGAATTGGTGCGGAGCACCGAAACTCCTTTGCTTTTTCATCATTCTATGCGTGTCTTTTTGTTTGGAGCTCTTGCCGGTGCGCGAAAGAAAATGAAGTTCGATCCCGAATTGCTCTACATTGGTGCGATATTTCACGACATGGGTTTGACAAAGGCTTATAGTAGTACCTCCGAACGATTCGAGGTTGATAGTGCTAATGCCGCGCGAGACTTCTTGCGTGGCTATGATATTCCGGAAAAGTCTATTGAGATCGTTTGGGATGCCATTGCGCTACACACCACGCCGTGCATTCCAAAGCACAAAAAGCCTGAGGTTGCCTTGGTTACAGCTGGTGTTGATATGGACGTTCTAGGTTTAGGCTATTCGGAAGTTTCCAGCGAAGATCGAGAACTTGTCGTTGCTGCGCATCCGCGTGGCAACGGTTTTAAGGAGGGCATAATCCACGCTTTCAATGATGGATTCAAGCACAAACCGGCCAGTACCTTCGGAACGATGAACGACGATGTTCTTAGCTACCTCGACCCAAATTTCAAGCGCGAAGATTTCTGCAGAATCATTTTGAATTCGGCCTGGAATGAATGATGTTATTTTGTCTTGTTGCTAAATTATTGGTTTCCACGTATTATTGCTGGTCGGAGTAGGCAATCAATTTAATAGTATGAATGACCAAGATAAAACTGTTGTAATTCAAATTCTCAATAAAATTATGGAGCTTGAGTTAGCTGGCGTGGTTCGCTACACGCACTACTCATTGATGGTTTACGGTTACAATCGCATTCCGATCGTTGGTTGGTTAAAAGCAAATGCCACGGAAAGCTTAGCTCACGCGCATAAAGCCGGCGAGCTAGTCACATTGCTCGGTGGGCATCCTTCTCTCAAAATTGGACCACTGCTTGAAACAGAAAAACATGATCTGGGCGATATTCTGCGCGAAAGCTTGGAACATGAAAAAACGTCCATCGCTTCTTATTACGAGCTTCTTAAGGTTTCCGAAGGCAAGTCAGTGTTGTTAGAAGAATACGCACGGGAAATGATCTTGAACGAAGAGGTACACCTGGATGAGGTGAACAAGATGTTACGTAAACCTGGAGAACTTCAGCCTTTTCACAGCTGATTTCGAAAAGACTAAGTTAGAAGAGTTGATTCGAGTTGAATAACGTAAATTGAAAAACCTTATGCAAATAATTTCAGTTATCTTAGTAATAGTTTGTGTTGGCTGCACCACGTGCTTGCCCTTGGAAGCACATGAAGTGAGTAAATTTCAAGATCCTATTCTTGTTCAGAAGATAAATAAAGATCTACGCAAAGTGATTTTTCTTCATTTGGGTCATTTGTACCACCTCTCTGATGGAAATTCTTATTTGGCCTTTAGTGTCATAGGAGTGGAACACAAGGGCTCGAATGGCACCTTTAGAGCTTACTTGAATGTGCTCCGTGAAGACTTCTACCAAGAGGGTAACAAGCTACAATATATAACGGGTAGCACAGTTCCCGTTGCTTTAGATATTTTGGACAATAAAGTTATGCGTCTACAAGCGCCTGGGAATATGCACCCAGACTCACCCGATTTTAAAACGATATTTCCGGCTGCTTTACAAGGAGTAGCAAAAAAAGTGCCCGCCAATGACCTCCAAAAGATGAAGAAGGACATCGATAGTCAAATTCGCAATAAATATAAAAACACTGATATTCAGATTATCAGGACAAAGCTGTTAGATACTAGATCTAAAAATAAATAGCTTGAGCTCGTCAGCTTGAATTACATAAAAAGCCACCAGGTTATCCGAGTTATCTTCTTCTTCTTCACCGCCCTGTGCCAAATTTGATGACCCAGCAAAAGTGATGGCATTCGGTGTATTGAAATCGACAACTGTAAATTATCATGGATAACTTGGCCATGCCACCACTCCATTTCGCCTGGAAAGGAGCAGGCACATTTTGTTTGAGATAGCTAAAGAGCACTAGAACGCCTTCTGGACTATCTGGCTTATAGACTTTCAGGCTACTTGTTGACTGACTAATACCGGTCCTTACCTCTTGGTAATCGCCCAAATCTGGTGTGTGCCAACACATATTTGCGCGCGGGCAACTAATTGCGTTATTATGGTCAAACGATTATATACCCAGTTCCCCTTTTCATCGTCCGAGGTCCATACTTACGACCATAAGTTTAAAAAAGGAGTTGAACCATGCGAAGCCACATAATTAGTGGAATTCTTTTTGCGTTGATTACTATGGCATCAGTGATTAATCCTACGTTTGCGCGCCACGAACATAGCGGCAATCATTACCACCCTGCGAATTATGGCGGCTATCAGTACCACCATCCATATAATGGCGGCGGGTATTACGGCAATTCATACGGCTATGGCAATCCACACGGCTATGGCTATCCTGCTGCTTATCCTGTTTACAACAACTATGCATACAGGGGATATGCTCCATATGGAGAATATGGCTATTATCCCAATCATACCGCTAGGAATGTTGCGATTGGAGCGGGTATTGGGGCCGCTATTGGGCTATTAGCCTCACATCACGGACATCGATACGACTAGAAATACTTTATGTATCTAGTTCTCGTGAGTATATATCAACTTCATTGCTCTATTTAATTGATTGGAGAAAATTATGATCAAGAAAAACTTTTTGGCAAGCACATTAGCTCTTAGCGCTATAGTTTGTTGTAATTCGGCCGCTTTTGCTGCAACGTCCGCACCTTCGTCTGAAAACGCGCAAATGGCTAAGATCAAAAGTGAAATTGATAAAAAAGACTACGCTACAGCATTGCAAGAACTACAGCCTTTAGCTGAACAAGGTGAAAAAGTGCTCAGTATCACCTTGCTCTCATGTATTTAGATGGAGAAGGCGTTACTGCAGATGCGGCTAAAGCGGCAGAGTGGTTTCAGAAAGCTTCAGATCAGGGTGGCCAACATTCTACCTATAATTTAGCCTTATTATATGCAAAAGGAAAGGGCGTTAAGAAAGATCTAAAAAGGCTTTCGCCTTATTTAAGCGAGTAGCTGATGAAGGCGAGGCTGATGCACAATACAATTTAGGACTTTTGTATTTATTTGGTGACGGCACTAAACAGAATTCAAAGCTGGCCCAAAAGTATCTCGATTTAGCTGCGGCCCAAGGGCAAGAGGATGCACAATACAATAGAAGTTTGATGTATTTGGCCAGCAAAAATAATGCCGATAAAAGCAAAGCTCTTAGAACTTTAGACACGCTTGCCAGTAACGGATACGTATCTGCAGAATACAATTTGGGTTCTATTTATCTAGAAGGAGTTGCGGTTCCTAAAAATCCCAAAAAAGCTGCGCTCTGGATAAGCAAAGCAGCTGATGATGGTTGCGTCCCTGCCCAATATGATTTAGCTTTGATGTATCGTCAGGGCGTAGGTGTAGAAAAAGACCAAAAGCAGTCCTTACAGTGGTTACAGACAGCAGCAGAAAATGGTTCTGCTAATGCGCAATATAATTTAGGCTTACTGTACGAAAGAGGAGACGGCGTGCCTAAAGATCGCAAGCAAGCCAAAGAATGGTTTAAAAAGCAGCCGATCAAGGTGATAGAGAAGCCAAATATAAGCTTTCGGTAATAGCACGCAGATAGCACAAAACTTGCCTTAAACGCTTCGGCTATTTATTCAAGCACCAGAGTGTGTGTTGCGAAATTGGTGCTATCGTGCCATCGATCTTTGCAAAGAAAATTGATAAACCAATGTTTTCACTTTTTCTCCAAGGTTATTCCTCTTCTGGTGATAAGCTTGGCTGAATATGCAAGAACTTTTTGATAGCAGCCAATCTTAGCTTCTTTCTTTGTTCATAGCTAAGCACGTCTGCAAAAGCAAGAACGCGCTCAACCATCGAATCAAAAAATTCTGACTTCTTAGCTTGGGCTTGCTTAGCAATATCTTTGATTTTAGCTTTATCAATTTGCTCTTTGGCCAGTTCCTTACTCAATTGCTGAAATATTCCAATCATGTAAGACTTTCCTTGCGCAAATTTTCCTACGCCTTCCATTTTTAGCTCAGCCAATTTTTCTAACTGTTCATCAGTAAGATCAATTTCGCGTAGTAATGCCAAAGGACCGTTGTGTTCACCATGCCCTTTATGCATGCCTCTTGCCCAAGGTGGTCCGAAACCAAAGACACCACTATCTTGTTTGCATCCATCCATTTTAAACATATGAAACCTCCTACAAATGCAGTCTGCATTTGCTTCTTGTGTATTTTCCTGATTTAGGTTATTATTTTATTATTATGGGTATCCTCATGGTGAGGTACCTCATTAATGAGCATACTCAATAAATTCTTTTATGTCAAGCCGTCCCAAAAAAGACTCCAATAAATGTGCTGTGCCTGAAAGCAAAGCCGAAAGTTGCATGCATGCTCTCATACATACAGTAAAAATAATGAAGAGGTTCGGCGAGTCCAAATTATCCGAACGTCCAGAATTCAAAAAATTGTCCGGTCCAAGAATAGGACTTATATTCATGATTGAAAAAGCCGGGTGCATAAGAATGGGCGATCTCGCCTCAAAACTTATGATTGCACCCCGCACCGTTACTGATTTTATAGATGGGCTTGAGCGCGATGGTTTCGTGCGGCGTGTACCTGATCCTTCAGATAGACGGGCAATGTTTATTGAATTAACTCCAGAAACTAAAGCTAATTTTCACAGAATTTCCCATATGCGAAAGCAATTTGCCGAAGAGTTATTTTCTACAATTACTTCGAAAGAACAAGACGAATTAGTTCGTATATTAGATAAATTAAGACAAGGACCACTCTCAAAACTTGTGCCAACAGAAGAATTGGGCGAGTAGCTTTACAAGAATGATATGCCGAATGTAGCGCGAAAAATAATAGTAACCCAAATAAAGTGATTGCAGCTGCGCATAAAAGAATTATGCAGCAATGCCTAAGGAGAGCTTGTAAATGCAAAAACATCTATTCTGGTCAATCATTCCCAGCCTTGTAATTACCGTTTCTTCTGCAACGGCACAGACTGATAACCTTCCATTGAAAGATTCAACCGAACCAGGAACACTCGGGCAAACAGTACCCTTTGATGATAACTTTAAGCCTAAAGGCACTGGGGAGCAGCGGCCATTTGTGGCTGTTGGGCTGCAACCTCTGCGCGACCACCAGGTGGTCATTTTTGTTGACCGTTCGCTGTCTATGAGTACCCGCGATTGTCCCCAAGTTCCCGGTGCCCATGTAAAAGTATCAAGTAAGTCACATTTGACGCCTCAGCTATATTCAAGTCGCTGGGATTGGTGTTCTTATCAAGTGACACAAATGGCCAAACAAGCTAGATCAGCATTACCAGATGGCTTTACAGTTGTGCTCTTTGGCTCTTCGTTCCACATCCATAAAAATATGACTGCAGAGGGGCTTGAAGACATATTTCACACCAAGGCACCCTTTGGTGGCACGGTGCTTGGCCATCCGCTAAAGCGTATTTTTCAAGACTATTTCAATCAAAGAACTTTAACACCTGAGACTAGCAAGCCATTGCTGATCGGTATAATCACCGATGGCACTCCCACAGACCATTCAAAAGTTCTAAAGACCGTCGTGAAGGCCACCAAACAAATGCGTAATGCAAAAGAAATAACAATAGTCTTTTTTCTCATTGGTGAGAAAGATTATAAGGGCAACGACTTTATTTGCAGTTTAATAGATAAGCTGAAAAGAAAGGGGCTTCATACAATATAGTCAAGGCTGTACCCTTTACTACATTGGAAAAACTTGGTCTGGCTCAGTCCCTGATTGTCAGCTTACAAGCGCCGGCAACAAGCGAGTGAGCAAGATAATGGCTAAGCAGCTAAACATGTTGCCAGCGAGGCTTTTGCATAATTGACAAGAAGTCTAGTGCCATTGCTACTGATTGACTTATTTATGAATTAGCGGTACAACAAATTAGCTGTTATATGAATAAGCAACAAATCTCTTTTCAACAATAAATTATCAGTACCCCTGGTCTTTACCGCTGGTCTTTAATATCACACATTTATAAGAGGCACCGAACATGAACCTGAAAAGGAATCTCACTACCGCTCTGTTATTGAGTAGCGGAATAGCAATCCCCGCATTTGCTGATCTCGAAACTACAACAGTTAGAACAACAACCGTGCCAGTTCCTGGGGGCACGGAAGTAACCACTGTCAAAACGACCAGCACTCCGGATTATCCTGCATTTGTTATACCGAACACCGGTAGCTACTTTATAATTGACCCCGTCACCGGCAATGTCATCGGCAACTATGACCCGTCAGTTGGATTGGTTGATACTAAAGTGATTCAGCCAGGCGCAGTTATTATCAACAAAGAATCAGGTAGAGTAATTGCTGCCTTTGATGCAAATGGCAGAACCATTGAATTAGCTGTTGCTCCAGCTTACAATCCTTTTGTTACAGCCATTGATACTCGCTATGCCAAAATCGAAGCAATGATCGCAGATTGCACTGCCAGAGGTGTAATGGATGCTGCTGAAGCAGCCGCCTTAAGAACTGAGCTAGGTAGAATTCAGTCAGAAGAACTTGCTTACAAGCAAAGTAGTGGCATTCTTACTTATTCAGAAGCACTGCAAGTTGCCTTAGACCTTAACCAATTAGAAGATCGATTCAAACCATTTCTACCAAAAGCGGGAGAAACTCCCTTGGTTGGTGCTCGCATTATCACTAGCAATAATCAATTAGTGGTTGTAGATGAAATTGAATATCGTCAAGCAAAACTGGCGCAAAGAATCGACGATGAATATGCTGCCGGCAGACTGTCTTCAGATCAAGTCTCTCGTCTGAAAGATCAATTGAATGCAGTAGCTGCTTTAAGAACAAAATACCTTAAAGATGGGCATTTGACCGAATCTGGAAAACAAAAAATAGCAGTTAAGCTTGATGCTGTTAATACCAAGATGGATCAAGACGTTGCTATCATCAATGCCAAACGTTCAAAGATTGGAATCAAAGTCAACTAAGAGTTATAGACTCTGACTGATAGCGCAGTGAAGCATTTATTACTGACTCTTGTTACTTATAACAAGAGTCAGTAATATTTTTAATCAACTCGAACGCAAGACAATCACAAGCAATAATTCCAGCCTATTTAGACATTGGTTCGAGCGCGGATAGGACTGTTACTAGGGCTGGTACTAATATGGGGGCCATGAATCCCATAAATCCTATTATTGATGCAAAAAGCCAATATGGCCAGTCTGTTGTTTTCACGGTTGGATCTTTACGCGATAGTTCTCGCCCAACAAAGAATATGACCACAATTGTCTGCAAAAATACGGGAGTCAACAGAATAAACTTAGCCATTGGATAATTGAAAAAAGGAACAGCACCACCGGGAGCCATAAGGTAAAGTGCCGCAGCTAAGCCGTAAGGACTCAGATTAAACAAAAGGAAAATCGCTATTCGCCTAATTTTCTCTAATTCTAATCGATCTGATACTATTACCGATTGATCTGACTCAGTCATCGCATTCTTACCCTAAATCACCCTTCACATTAGCATTTCCCTTTAATCAAGCACTGTAACATTTTTGCTATTTTTCATACTCCACCCTACTTGTACATTGGGACCACTGCATTTACGATAGTTATAAGAGCCGGTCCTAACATAGGTGCCGTGAATATTATAGAACCGAGCATGGCTGCGGAAAGCCAACACGGCCAATCTATTTGTTTCGCAGTTGAATCTTTACGCAGTAATTCTCGTCGAACGAATAGAATCACCACAATTAGCTGCAACAACATGGGAGTCAATAGAATCACTCTAGCAACTGGATGATTGAAAAAAGGAATAACGAAACCCGGAGCCACGATAAGAGTAAGTATTGCCCAACTGTAGGGAAGTAGATTAAAAATAAGAAAGATCGCAATTCGCCAAATCTTCTGTGATTCTAATTGATCTGATACTAGCACCGGTTGATCTGACTCCATTTTATTGCTCTCCCAAACAACTGTTCAGTATTAGTGTTACCCTTTAAATCAATCACTGTAACGCTTTTGCTGTTTTTTCATACTTCCAAGTCTAATTTTAGCTTTATACTTATACTGACATATAGTAATTTCTGCCTTTCCCATCTTTAGCTATGAATAAATAGAAGAGAACTATGCTGTTAGTAAAAACAAAATTAGATCAAAGTCCACTTCACAGATTCGGTCTCTTTGCTGAAGAATTTATTCCTGCTGGCACAAAAATATGGCAATTTATGCCTGGTTTTGATTTAGAAAAAACCGCCGAAGAAATGGCTTGTTTACCGGAGCATACTAAAAACTGGTTAAAACATTTTGGTTATCTGGATCATCGTATAAACCGATATATTTTAAGCAGCGACGATGCTCGTTTTATAAATCACAGTGAGAGTCCCAACATGGGTCCAGACTTTGCAAAAGAACGACATGGTGTAGGTATAGCTTTGCGGGATATTAAAGTGGGTGAAGAAATTACCGTTGATTATCGCCTTATAGAAAACAATAGTTGGGTATCCAACAATAAAACTTGATGCAAAACATTCACAGATGAAACATCGGACGCAATGCCTCTACGATTGTTATTAGAACCGGTCCTAACATAGGGGTCATAAAGACTAAAATGCCCAGCATGGATGCAAAAAACCAATAAGGCCAATACCTTAAGTTCGTAGTTGGATCTTTACGCAATAATTCTCTTCGAATAAATAGAATCACAAGGACTAATTGTAACGATGTGAGAGTCAACAGAACAACTCTAGCAGTGGGGTGATTTAAAAAAGGAATAACGAAACCTGGTGCTACAATTAAGGTAAATATAGCCCAACTGTAGGGAAGTAAATTATACAAAAGAAAGATCGCAATTACCCAAATCTTTTTCGGTTGATCCGTTACTACCATGGGTTGATCTGATGCAGTCATAGCATTTTGCTCTATATACCCTACAACATTACTGTTACCCACTAAATCCCCCGAAGTAACTCGTTTGCTGTTTTTTAGGCCTAATTTAATAACATATCTGGCTTAAAAAGCTTTCTGCGACTAACGTGATCACCAGAAAGCATAAAGAATCCTCCACAGGTATAGTGAAAAGTTTTGAGATATTTCGGAGAAGTGGCCACATGAGCATATACAACTTGCAGAATAAAGAAACTGTAAGCATGCCCATAGCATCCGCTAATTTTAGAATAATGGCAAAGTTCAGTTTATTTTACTAGATTCACAAATACTTAATGCCTGAACAATGCCAATAAGTTGTCGCTGTTTTGGAGCGGGAGTAATATTAATCATACGATTCACATAAATGGAGTAAAACTACCGCAGGATGACACGGGACTTTCCTCCGCTGAATCAAAGGAGCTAGACACATTATGACAAAAGCACAAAAAACACCAAAGCTTCAACTAGTTTCAGCAAACGGTTATAAGACGGCAAAACCTGAATTAGATATTCAGCAATCAGAAGATTTACTGCTAGATGCTTATTCTCGCTCGGTCTCAAATGCTGCTGAGCTATTGAGCCGTTCAGTGGTGAATATAGAAGTTGAAAAACTAGATGAAAGAGGACGCAGTAAGCATAAAGCTCATGGTTCAGGATCAGGATTTGTATTTACACCAGATGGTTATATTTTTACAAACAGCCACGTTGTTAATGGAGCCGAATCAATTAACGTTACCCTTTCAGATGGACTAACCGTTAAAGGAATATTAGTGGGTGAAGATGCACATAGTGACTTAGCCGTAATCAGAATCTGGGCACCGGATTTGGTACCAGTAGTGTTGGGTGATTCGCGCACGCTCAAACCTGGACACTTGGTAGTGGCAGTAGGTAGTCCATATGGATTTCAATCTACAGTTACAGCCGGTGTGGTTAGCGCTCTTGGGCGCTCTATGCGCGCCCAAACGGGGCGTCTCATCGATAATATCATTCAGACTGATGCAGCACTTAATCCAGGTAACTCAGGCGGACCTCTGGCCAATTCGCGCGGTGAAGTAATTGGCGTCAACACCGCTGTAATTCTTCCGGCTCAAGGCATTTGCTTTGCTGTACCAATCAATTCAGCCAAAACAATTGCAGTCACCCTTATGCGCGACGGATACGTGCGCCGTGCGTATCTTGGCATCGGAGTACAAAATATAGATCTAAGTCGTAGGCTGGTTAGATTTCATGAAATAGAAAACACAGGAGCAGTATTAATTCTATCCGTAGAGACAGACAGTCCGGCAGACAAAGCAGGATTGCGTGAAGGGGACGCTATCATCGCTATCAATGGACATTCTATCAACAGCGCCGACGATCTGCACAGACTATTACTTGAAGCATCAGAACACAGTTCATGCATGGTAACAGCAGTGCGGCACTCAGAAAAAATAAATGTCGATTGCAAACCACTTCTGAAATAAGATTAGGGACAGCACTATCCGTCAATGCCGCCCACTTCGTTCAAGGGCGATCGCAAAAACCTCAAAACTTTATAGATTAAGACTACCCGCGCTCAGTCGAGAGCATTGAACCCATTAAAATCATAAAGGCAAAGAACACCACTGTCGACAAGATCAAAACCAAAATAAACCAAGTCGGAATTTTTTTCTTTGTCGTCTCAGAGTCGACCATGAAATACCTCAAACGCGAGTCATCAAATCATCAAATACTTTTGATAAATTACTAAACATTTCTTTAGCCCCTTTTATTGCGTCTTCTTGCTCACTGGCAGAGAATTGGGCAGCGTTCATTTCGGCCTTAAAGTCTTGCCAATACCCAGAGAATTTGTCACCATAAGGATCGAAATAATTGGGTGACCCTGCCGCCCACAATCCGTATTTCTCCAGCTGCTTGCTCATTAATTTGGCACCGTGCTTGCTCCCAAAGAGCACATATTCACAACCCAATAATGCCATAGGCTGCTTGCTCTTTAATTGTTCAATCTGATCAATAAGCTTTTTAGTAGCTGGTAGAGGCTTCAAATCAGCAACTTCTACTTGAGCTGCACGCAAGTCTGTCTGCAAATAATTTTGTTGATATTGATGATCGGCAATGACCGAAGCAATGATATTACTATTCAACCTCAATTCACTGAGCGCATCTTCAAGAGCCTTATGTATCAAATACATTTGCTCCAGATAATTTACGAATTGCTCTTTAGGCACAGCACCGCCAAACAGAGATTTTTGAAAGTCATTGCCTTCCGTCTGATTGTGCAAAAGCCTAGTTTCGTCTTTCAGAATATCCATAATATTGTTAACCATGCTTTGTGCCCCTTAAAGTATATGATCCTTTGTGATTGGGTATATTGTATAACCAATAGGCACACGATCCATTAATCAGAAGATAGTAATGAGTTACCAACTCTCGCCCAATCAAAAACCGAGGCAATTTAATCAATCCAGGTTTTTTGCGGTTTCGCTTCCCAAGCTTATTATTATGAGCCTGTTTAGCTGTGGATTGTATCAATTGCACTGGATCTATAAGAACTGGCTTTGCGTGACGCGTAACACTGGTAGCCGGCTTGCCTGGTGGATAACAGCTTTAAACCAAATTTGCTATTGGCTAATCCTTTTGGGAGCTGCAAATATCGAGGTAGCTCGAATGTCGCAAATTGCACAAGATTTGATAGGTTGGACGATAGCCATTGGTTATTTGGCGTTTATGTATCCATTACTTAATGAAATACGTAAAGAAGGGGCTAAATGCGGTTTCAAAGATACTCTTGCTGCAGGGTCTCTAGCCATAATGTGGACGTCCTTGATCATCCTCTCAAAATTTTGCCACTTACCTTGGTCCCTCATTGTTATTTCTGCTGCAGTGCTGCCACTAGTGGCAGTGCAAAAGTACGTCAACGCATTAAATGTTGCCACCGCCCCAGATGTCGACAAGAACAATAAACTATCGGCGCTCGATTGGCTCGTGATAGTTCTCTTCGCTGTTCTAACTTGCGCTATTATAAAAAGAAGCAGCCCTCTATAAGAATCATTCTCTCTTCGCTTTTTTATCGGCTTCTGCGGCTTCTGGTAATTTTTGTTCACGTCGGTAGCAGTCAGACACAAGACGCCAGCCATTAGACAAAATTGGCGAGCCTGCAGGAATAATCTGGGATTCTAGAGACATAAGCTTTAGGCGGGTCGCTTCTTCTTTCTGATATTGCTGCCTGGATTCATAAAAAGCAGCGAGCATCTGCAAAGCGCCGCAAGCCTCAAGTGTATTCATGCCAGAACCGTTGCCATAGCGCTTTTCTTCACTAGTATTTTTATCTAGGAGCTTCTTAAGATTAGGATAACGCTTATGATCCGCTGCCTCACATTCGTGCACCATTTCTTGCAGCTTCTTCTCAGCCGCAGAAAAGTCGCCCTCTTGCTTTGCGTGTTCTACCTGAGCGGTTAAGATAGCCATTTTACAATATGGATCCATAGTTTTCTCATTTTCTATTACCCACTTATCAAACATCTGCCAATTCTTTTTAGCTTTGTCCGACTCGCCCAACCCTACCAAACTTTCAGTAAGATCTGTCATATCCGCAGCCAACAAGCCTGTATCACCATTTGAGCTTTCGATATAAATAGCCTTTTGATAGAGCTTGGCTGCATATTTCAAATGCATCTTGCATTGCTCATCTATTTTATTTGTGTAAAAGATCCTTTCAAATATTGAATCATTATAGTGATCTAGTATCTCTGGCGAACGAGCGCTAAATTGATGTGCAAATTCTCTTATATAATCGCTAAAATCAGATCTAAGACCACTCCGTGGTGGTCCTGGCGGAAGCTTATTATCGCAAGCATCGGCCATTTGCAAAACGGTATCGGTCTCCTTGCAAGCAGTTTCGATTTCTCCCTTTTGCAAGGCTGCTCTCGCTTCTTCAAAATGCTTGAACCAAGTATCTGCTGGTAAATTCTTGGCAAGGTTATCAACTTTTGCCGGAGCCGCGGCTACATTTTGAGCACAAGCTACAAACGATATACTCAACACGAAAAACAGAAAAGGCTTCATCAACATGCGCTAATTATATTCCATAGCGCTGCTCAAAGAATTTTTGATCTTGAAAATATTTTATTTGGATTTTGCTAGCTTAGCAAGCTCCGATAAAGCTAGCTGATACTCCGAAAACCTTCTGTTGCCATTTACTTCTACCCACTTCAGGTTTTCCTCGGCTTCATTTATTTTGCCCTCTAGAGAATATTCCATGCCAATATAGGCTTTTGCTTCGGTCATAAGATCATTGTTATTGGCAGCGGATAATACGTCGGCAACTGTATTCTCATGTCTCAAGAATCTAATGACCTGGACTGGCCACTTTTCATATTCATACTCTTTCCACCATTTAAGCATATATTCTGCCGCATCTGGACGATTTGCCCTGCGATAGGCAAATGAAGAAAGTATGACACTGTATGGCGAGTGCGCCTCTCCCATATCATTCATCCCCACATGCTTGCGAAAATCTTCTGCAGAGCCATTGTAATCCCCCAAATAAAATTTGTCCCAACCCCGCAAATAATATGCTTGTCCATATTCCGGATCTAGCTTAAGAGCCTGACCGTAATCAGCCAGAGCTAGTTGATATTGACCCAAGGTCGCTTCGCAAAGCCCGCGATTGTAATACGCTTGCAAAGACTTAGAATCCTGAGCAATTGCTGCTGTAAAATCGTTGATGGCTTCGCTGTAAAGACCTTTTTCATATTTAAAAAGACCTCGGCTAATCAGACTGTTTATATCAGAAGCCGCTTCTTGATTTGCACGCAGTTCTTTTGCTTTACCTTTTTGTCCAGCAGACTCAAAACATATTGCCGCCAATTCGTTATAGCGATAAGCTGCCTCTGGTTCGTATTGCGCCGCATTTCGGTAATCCTTTGCAGCATCTATATATTCATGTAGGCCCTGCTCTGCTTGACCCTTTTGAAACCAGGCATAGGATGATTCTGGATTCCAGCGCAAGGCCGACTGAGCGTCTTGCAAAGCCTCCTTGTAATCCTTTAATTTATTACGGCACAGTGACCGATTAATGAATGCGGCCACAAAATGCTCATCATTTTGAATAGCTTCAGTCAAAGGAGGTATCGCCCGATCGTAGAAGCCCTGTTGCAAAAATGTGGTGCCTTTCTGATAAAACTTTTCAGCAGTAGGATTATCCGAAAAACGTTCACTTGCTCCGCACTGAGAAAGCGACAATAAAAGACACGTCAGTGAAAGTATATTCACCCCAGCACTCAATATCGTTTTGTTTATTGGCATATTCATGTCATGTTATAAAAGTTCCTAAGAACTGATCAATTATAACAACATAACTGTTTGCCGGTGGGGTTTTACTCAATCAGTGCAATGCGACAGGACCGTCCCTACATTCCGATATTTTCAATCTGCCGGATTTCTTCATCGGCAAGCACAAACTGATAAGCCTGCAAATCTTCTTTCATGTGTTGAGCATTTGTGGTTCCGGTTAATGGCAGCATGCCAATCTGAGTGGCAAAGCGGAATATCACCTGTGCCACGCTGGAGCCCAATCGTTTTGCAATAGCCCGAACGGCTGGATGATTCATTACAGTGGCATTAGCAGTAAGCAGTGAAAAGCCCTGATAAATGATACCATAAGTGCGGCAGATTTCCCTCACTTCTTGGTCCCATCCCATGACAGCATAACATCTGTTTTGCACCACCATGGGTTTAATGGTTGCCTTGGTGCACAGTTGCTTAAGTTGTGCAGCTGAAACATTACTAATGCCTATCATGCGAGTTTTTCCTGAGCTATAAAGTTCTTCCATGGTAGCCCAAACTTCCCAATCTTCTGCCCCAAGGTCGTTGCGTGAATAAGGTCCATGCAGAACATAAGAGTCAACATAATCAGTATGTAAATGCTGCAGCGAGCTTTCCATAGACTGTTTGACTTGAGTAGTGAGTTCGGCTGTTGCATTATACGGTGTACGGTGGTCCTGTCCATTCACTGAAGTAAATTTGGTTTGAAGAAAGAGACTATCTCGTTGGATACCTTTCTTCCGCAGTGCCAGCAAAGCCTCCCCCACCAATGCCTCTTGATAATGGATCAATTGATTGGCGGTATCGATTGCTTTGAATCCTGAGCTAACTGCCAGCTCAACCAGTGACGCAGTGACATCTTTTTTCCAAGCCGTACCATACATAAAATTAGGGATGGGAATTTGGTTATAGGCAATCAATGTCATTGTATCCTCTAGCATTATTGACCAATCGTGTGTATCTATCCAACGGATTGATATTAATCGGCTCTTAAATATACCATGTGCAACCACAGGCAGTGCATAACTTTAAAATGGAGCCTACGGGCAAAATAACCTGAAATATTGAATTAAGGTAGATAAGAAAAAAGCCAGAATCCCAACTTGCATATTACCCCGCCAATGATAGCAGGAACCAGCAAGAAAGCAATTCTCCAACCTATAGGTTGCCTTAACTCTATAGAACCACCAGGCAATAGTTCTGGTTGTCCAGCCATATCGCTTAAGACAATTGACTTTGATGGTACCTCTGCATCATAAAGCACCAATGATTTCTTGTCCGGTAATTGAGAAGGACCTGCATAACTAAACGTTTTATAGATATGATTTCCTACTGAGTATTCGTATTCGCGTTGCACCACACCTGGTAAAACAAGTCGCTCATTGTCAGCACTAGTACCTAGAGCTACTCTACTTTCTCGCACCATCGACAGTGCCTTTAGACTACCAATTAAGTGCATGGCTAAAAAAACCATTCCCGGTACAAGGATAATAAGCAAAACTGCTAATGCCATCTGCAAAATTACTATCTGATTACATATATAGCATGATATTTTATTTAGATCTGCCGGAAAGGCTTCATTTGGCACCTTGGGCAAATACTTTATTTTTACTTTCGCCCCTTTCTGTAATTTTTGATCAGTATAGATCTGAGCAATAGAATTGCGACCATCTTTTGTTTTAAAGCGAACTTTATAAAGATATTCAGCTTTCCAAAGCATGCCATTTTGCAGGCTTCCTATTACAGACGCATCTGTTTCTGCTCCAGCACCCAATGACACAAAAATACCTGACCAATCAGTAGTTATACTTTGTATGCCTAATAACGGAAAACCAATAATTAGGGCAATCAGCAACGGAAGCCATGCTAAAGCAGCATTATGTCCACAAAACAATTCTTGTAGAATGAGACTAATTGGCAATCTTCTCGGTGTAGGATATTGTAATAATAGGCTTGCATCATCTCGCCTCGGCTGCTTTGGTATAGCACTCTGCACCTCAGCACGCAGAGTGTTCACAAGATTAACTACATCCGTTGCATTCTCGATATTATAAAAAACCGGTTCTCTATCCGCGATGACAGAATTTCCGTTCTGTAGACGCAGCCACCAATTTTCCGCTGGTGGTCGGAAAGAAATTTCCTCAGTACAAAAAGGGCGCTTGTTTGTATTGACAACGTGAATTTTATTCAGATCTCGAGCAAAAAGCGAGTTTGCGACTAATCGAGGGAAGAGAGCAATCACTCGTTTGTTTGTCACTGCATAATAAGTGTTCTGAATGGAGTAAGGGTATGAAACAACACACAATAAACTAAAGATAGCCACCTGACTGGCAAAGAAAAGCAGGTATATATCAGACGTAAGTAGCCAGATAGCACCGTGTACGCCCGCTACAACGCCCGTTACAAAAAGAACCATTGCTACAAGTAATTCAAACTTAAATATCGGTTGCCCTCCCCAGAGAATCTTTTCGTCTTGTTCTAGACAATCTCCAAAAGCTTTTTTTATTCGCTCATTGATCAGGAAGGATGCTTTGCTCTCTCCGCTCTTTGATCCCCAATCAAAAGTACTTTCTGTCGCAATTAGATTCGAAACGCTATCAGTCGATGCATTGGCAATTAGAGTTGAGTTTCTCGTTACTATAGACTCCTCTTGTTTTGCTTGAGCGCGAGCATCATCCACTTTAAGGTAAACGTCCCGAACATCGTCAATGTCAAAAAATACCATCAACGAATTGGTACTCACAAATGGCGTATACAGGCAGCGCCAGCCCAATCTTTCTAATGCGGCTAATTGGTGATTTGTGCACCGCCCTAAGATTATCGAACCATTGGTAGAATTATTAGTTAAACGCCTGATTTCTCCAATATCCTTGAGCATGGTTGATTTCAGCGTTTGGCGCAGAAAGCTAGAAAGAATGATCACGCGCTTGTCTGAGAGGGCATAGAATGTGCATTTTCTTTGCCAGTAATAATGGATAAATCGTCCGACTGTAAGATGAGCAGTCATCAAAACCAAGAAACATACCAAAAGCAAAGTCCATCCAAGAAAGTTTCCAATGGAAAGAAGAAGGCTTGCAATTACATATGTTGTCCAAGCAAGTAGTAACGAAAATGGTACGAGAAAAAAGTCTGTCCAGTGGAAGAGTTTCATAGCCGGTTGGCCACACCAGAGTAACTTCTCCTCTCCTTCAAGAAAGGGAGCAATACGATTATTGCACCCTTTCGGCAAATCTTTATTTGAATAATTCATACTTATTTGATGCTGATGTATCTCTTTTATACCCAGCATTTTGAGTTTTATATAATTTCTTAATTTTACAAGAGCAGCTTACAGCCCCAAAGAAAGCAACACCTCCTATTAACTGAGCAGCATCACTTCACTAAATAGGCAAAGATTTTTTAAGCGCTCATTAAAAGGTTGAAAAACAAATTTTTTTTGCAAGTATATTTCTTGTAGATAGGCAGATATAACTAATCTTGGAATTACCAGCAACCAGCCTAATGGTAACTATTTTATTTAGGAGAGGTAGCCATGGATCCTGCATTTAAAAATGAAATAGTCCCTGTGAAGGCACAATGCGCTGGCATTAAATGTAAATGTTCAGTTCCAAATGTTTTATCCAAAGATGCAGTCTACTGTAGTTCGGTTTGTCGAAACAGTGCTATAGATCAAACCATAGATCAAGTCAATGATCTCTGTGATTGCAATCACCCAACTTGCAAGCAAAAGCAACCGGCTTTAAAAGGCAATTTAAGAAAAGCGGAATATCTAACGGATAGATAATTCAAAAGGGACATGTGAGTAAAATTTTGATTGGAACATCAGGCTGGACCTATCCGAGTTGGAAAGGTGTTTTTTATCCCGAAAAATTGCCTGCCCAAGAATATCTTCTATTTTACGAAAAATATTTTCCCATTACTGAGGTCAATTATTCTTTTACCGATTGCCAACTACAAAGACTTATCAAAATTGGCAGAACAATTCACCAAAGAATTTTACTTTTGCTATCAAAGTCAGCCGTTATATAACTCATGTAAAACGTCTGAAGACAGTTACTGTAGCATGGACTAAATTTTTAAATCGGGCGGCCAAGCTTAAAAATAAGTTGGGACCAATCTTATTTCAATTACCAGAGAATTTTCACGTTGATATAGAGCGGCTAAAAAAATTCCTGGCCATGTTACAAGACCATAAATGCGGCTATAAATCGCTGCGACTTGTTTTTGAGTTTAGACACCAATCTTGGTTTACCCAAAAAGTATATGACACGCTTTCTGATTATGGTGCAGCCATCTGCATAGCTGATTCTCTCAAATATCCACGAAAAGAAATTATTACCTCTGATTTTGTCTATATTCGTTACCATGGACCTTCACAGCTATTCGCTTCCAGTTACTCGACTAAACAATTGCAAGAAGAAGCAAAAATGATCAAGTCATTAGCAAGAAAAGGGCTAGATATTTATGCGTTTTTCAATAATGATGCTAAAGGGCATGCGATCCAGAATGCCATGGTTCTCAAAAAGCTATTGACTAAAAAATAGATCTATCGCCGCTGGTAGCGAATGCAGCCTGCCATCGAGAAATTCCAACCTCAAATCGCCTACCCAAAGGACTTTCCATAATTGTTTCCCCAGCGTCTATGCGATCAGAAATTCTCTTAAATTCTAACAATCATTTTTCTAGCGAACGAGATAATTTACCCAGCCAAACTACTTTTAAACCAAAATTCGAAATATAGCAGTAGCCATTAACAATGTCCGCCAGCATAATCTTGGGGAATTAGCAATCAGTCCTATATAATCGAAAAAAATCCTTTATGGTGCCAATATTCATGATATCGTAAATGTTGAAGGCTGATTAGGGATTGAAGCGCGGCGGTAAGGATAGCCTATAACAATACAACAGTATTATTGAATAAAAAGGTCGACAGTCTTAATCGCGATCAAAACTGTCGGCTCCAACCTAAAGAGAAAACGATGTCATCTATTAAAAACACACCACTTAGCTTTGTTAAACAGTCTTCATTGACCATCTGCCTGGTCGCTTTATTCATCAATCCAGCCTTCGCTAAAGATTCTTCAGATTGGCGAACAGACTACAAAGCCATGGTTCAGGCAAACTACGCCAACGATTATGATAAAGCAACTGACTACGCAAAAACTACATTAGACAAAGTAGTAGGTGTAAGTGATCAAATAGAAAAAAATATAGCACTCGATCAAATAATAAGGCAACTTCGCACCATTAATGCCAATTACGAAAAACAGCAGAATTATGGACAACAAGAAATTGTATTGAAATCAATACTGAGAGCTAACGAAGCAAAAAGCGATGACTCGTCAACCTATCAAATTACTAATGCCAGAAAAAATCTGGCTGTCTGTTTGATCTTAGAAGGGAAAAACAAAGAAGCAGAAGAATATTTACCAAAATCAAAAAGATATAAAGATGAAATTATAGCGACCAGTGGTTGGAAAAGAGATCTTGAATTATTGTCCCATGCTAGCAAAACGGACGATCGAGACAATATATACAAATATGGCAAAAGTGCTGTAGACGAGGCGCTCTCGGTCAAAAACACCACTGAAAAAGAAGTGGCTTTGACTCAAATTCTTCAACAATTGCAAATGAATGAATACAAATTTAAAAACGGTAAAGACTACCCCAGTGAAGAAAAAATGCTGAAACTCATTCTGCAATTACAGCAGGCACAGGACTCATCAGAGTCACAGAAATCACAAGAAATGATATTTGGTAATTTCCAAAGCACCTCTACCTTAAAAAATCTGGTCACTTGCTTAGTCATGCAGGGCAAGAACGACGAAGCCGCCACCTATGATGTTCAGTATAAAGTAAGAAACGAAAAGATGATGAAGCAGATAGAACAATTTCAAAGAAATTTTCAAGATCAATTACTAAAACAGCAGCAACCACCAAAGGATAAAATTTAGCAATTACTCAATGTTGACAATAAGACATAAGGCACATCAACCACACTAAAGTAACAGGCAATTATTGACCTTTCGCACTTTGTGAATCCAGCTCAGCAAGATCATGTTTGCCCAATTTTTCATAAATCTGGGCTCGCATGTGATGAGCATCCCTATCGTTAGGATTTAATTCAATCGCCTTTGATAAATCAGCTAATGCTTGTTCACACTCCAGGAGCATAATATGAATGCCACCACGATTAGAATAAGCTACTTCATCTCTGGGATCTAATTTAATTGCTTTGGAATAATCATCTATGGCTTTCTGGAATTGCTTTGTCACACCATAGGCTGTTCCACGTCCACGATAATATGATCCATCGTTAGGGTTGATTTTAATTGCTTGTGAGTAATCCTCTATTGACTTTTCGTATTGCCCAAGGGTGCCATAGGCAATAGCACGATTTCTGTATGCAAGCGCATAACTTGGATTTATACTGACTGCCTTCGAAAAGTCGTCGATAGCTTGAGAATATTCTTTGAGCTTCAAATACACTGTGCCACGATCGTTGTACGCCACAATGTTATTGCCATTGAGTGCTATAGCCTTTGAAAATTCAGCAGCTGCTTTTTCATCATCACCTGACTGAGAATAAGCCAAACCATTGTAAATTAAAGCTTTATCGCCTTTAGAAAGATTCTCCTCGCTATTAAAATAACTATTTACGAAAGGCTTTGATGTCTTAGCATGAGCAGTGCATTGCTCGAGAAGTTGCTTGTAATAAGGATCATTTGGATTCATGGCTATTGCTTTTCTGAACTCATTTTCAGCCGAATCATATGCATTGGCCTGTTCATATGCTTGCGCTAGACCGATATGATTATCTGCGATATCAGCAAACGCTAATTGATCTTGCCATTTTTTTATTTCCTGAAAGTTGCCAGTTTTGTGCACATTAGTTACAAAGGCAAACTCCATATTTACACCATGACTCAAGCTTAGTGGTGGTGGTGGTAAGCTGGCCGTTGCTAAAACGCCCATTGCAGCCTGGTCAACATTCGTCATATCGGATGACTTAAAGATGGTTGCACCACTGATTTTCCCTTCCGAATTTATATTAAAATGAACCACAACTTTTGATGAAATCTTTTTCTCTGGGGGATTCCAAAGACTCTTTAGTCTTCTTTCCACCTCTGCTACATAAGGTGCATAATCTGCTCCGGCACTGGTATCAACGTTATGACCATTCGCTGAATTAGGGCTAGAAGCAGAGCTTGCAGCCAGCGCCGAAGGTGACTGAGATTTGCCTTCTGTAATTGCTTTAGCTCTGACTTCTAATGCCAGTGCTTCTTCATCTCGATCTAATTTGCGCAACAAATGTGCATAACCCTTTAGGCTTTCTACTATCGCTGGATGATTTGGTGGCAGTGCCTTCTCTCTGATAGCTAAAGAACGTTTATAGAGTGCTTCTGCTTGCGCAAATTTCTGTTGTGTACAGTAAAATCCAGCCAGATTATGTAGCGTTTGAGCAAATGCAGGCGAATCTGGTCCCACAGTCTTCTCTTGCATGTCCATCGACTTTTCGTAGTACGATGCGGCCTGGTCGTATTTCTTTTGCCTGTAATAAAGACTACCCAAATTATTTAGGGTCAAGGCCAATCCAGGATTAACTGGTCCTGATGACTTCTCACTAATATTCATAGAGAGCTTATATACTCGCTCTGCTTCCTGATCATTGCGCAATTTATAATAAACCATTCCCAAATTACTAAGAGTTTTTGCGTAACCGGATCCTTTGAGTAAACCATACTTTTCATAACAGTCAAGAGAGCGTTTAAAAAGTGGCTCTGCATCGATGAATTTACCTTCTTGAAAATAAGTTAGCGCAAGATTGTTCAAGGTTTCCGCTAAACGACGATCAGATTGGCTAAATTTATCAGCTTGCTGTAGCGCCTGGGCAAAGTTCTTTTCGGCTTCTGCATACTGTCCTCGTTCAAATGCCACCCGACCGGCTTGATTAAAGTCGGACCAAGATGAATCTTCAGCAAAACAAACAGCAGCAGCGCAAATGGAAAGAGTAAGGGTAAATAGAAGTAGTAAAGAAAATTTCATAGAAATAACTCGCCTAGTCAAGATTATCAGACAAGATTGCCATAAACATGGGTGCTAAAGCACCTCTTACCTTGTGCCCGACCATACATCTGCTAAACCAAGCTCCTCATTAAATTCATTCGAACATTAAAAATCAGATGCCCCTTGGTCGCTGAATCCAAAGGGCATCTAATTTTTCCGATTCAGTTCTATGGCGATACTTAGAAAATGTCCTTGATACTACTTCCAACCTTACTACCAATTTTACCTACAGGCTCAAGAAGCGAACCTAATTTAGAAGGCGAACGACCTTGATCGATCTTATATGCAGTCTCTAGACACTTTTCAGAACGCTTGCTAATCTTTTCCCGCTCTTTTCAGGTAAATTTGTTTGCAGTGACAAATAAGCTTTGAAATGCAGAGAAGCTTCTCTTAAAGAAGCAGCATCTTTCTTTTCAAATTTCTCTAAGGCTTCCGCTAGCCCTAGATGTGCATTTGCCAGCCTCGGATTAAGATATGCTGCCGATCTGTAGCGGTCGATAGCACTGGCCAATTGATTTTTTCTCGCTAAGTCACTAGCTAGATTCAACTCTTGCTGTGCCTTCTGTCTGGCATTAGTAACTGCAGCCAGACCACGCTGCACGCGTCCTACCACAGCAGCTCCTGCCTTTGTTCCTGCACGGTTATAAGCCGTCTCAGCGCTGTCTAAGTCTCTAATTAGAAATGCCATATCGGCCACTGAAAACAATTGATCGGCAGTCTTACAGTTATTGATAACAGTCAACATCGCTTGTGAAGCATCTTGAAATTTAAATTGGGCCAAAGCCGCTTCAGCATAAGCAATTCGCTCGGCATCATTAGTTGGAGTCCCTATGGTAGATAAATCCACTGTTTTGCCGGACATAGCATCCAATTTGGCCTCTGCCAACCTTAGTTCCAGATTATCAGGATTAAGAGCAATGGCTTTTTGAATATAGCCTTCTGCCGATTCGTAATTGTTAGACAAGAAATAGGCTCCTTGAGCTTCTTTCTCCGCTTTAAGAACAAGCGCTCGCGTCAAGCCATTCACAGCTGCCACATCCCCTGGGGAAGTATTTAAGACTGCAGTGTACTCTTTAATAGCATCATCCGTTTTGCCCATCCGTAAAGAAATATCGCCTAATCTGCGATGTAGATCCGCATTATCCGGACTAAGTTCCAAACCAGAACGCAAGTCAGCCGCAGCCATCTCAAGATCGGCTCGCCCTTCATAAAGACTGGCTAAACTAAGATAAGCATCCTGACTTTCAGCTTTGATGGCTATAGCTGCTTTATATTCCTTGATGGCAGCCACATTGTTGCCCTGGGCGCGATAAACATCCCCCATAGCAATATGAGCAGGAGCACTGTTTTTATTTAGCGATAGAGATGTATTCAACTCCGAATAGGCTTTATCGAGTTGTCCGAGCTGCGTATATGCCTTACCTAACGCGTAATGAGCGGTGGAATGAGAAGGACGAAGCCTTATTGCTTCATTCAAATCAGTGATAGCAGATGCGGTATCACCCAATTTCATATCAACCAAGCCGCGATTGACAAAGGCTGCTGCATAGTTAGGGTCAAGGTCAATGGCCTTGGTGAAATTCTCTTTGGCTGAATCTAATTTACCCTGCTGTTTATGAACCAAGCCCAACACGATATACCCAACCGGCAAAACTGGTTCTGTTCGCAACGCAGAAATACACTGCGATTCTGCGTCGGTCAGAATCGCCCCTCTTTGACTAATGATGGTCATAGAAGAAGAAGTAAGACGGTTTAGTTTGACCAGGGCCAAACCAACCTTAGCATAAGGATCATCTGCCTTGAGCTTAAGCGCCTGATTGAATTGCTGATCCGCACCATCAAGTTTAAACTGCAGGGCTAGCGAAAAACCTAAACCATTTATAGCCGATGAATCGCGCGAATTTTTATTTAGTGCTTTGCGAAAATAATCTGTTGCCTCGGTATAACTGCCAGCCAAAATAGCCTTTTCTCCAGCAGCATCGTCGACACTTACTTGCCCTTTAAATATTAATCCAGGCTTGGTTTCAGACTCTTCACGCTGTTCAGTTGGATTCTCGGCACCAGAGATCGCCAAAACCGGCGAAATTACTAGTAACGTAGAAACGACTAAACTACTCAATGCCATTACAATACAATTGATTGTCTTCTTCAATGGACCATCCTCCAAAACCTGATTTTATGTAACACTCATAAGGGAACACTTGTCTTCCCTTGCCTGACAAGAGCAAGCGAAGCATATGACACCAAAAGCAAAGCTTCTCACGCTATATATAAAACTTCATGAGTGGCTGCTAATTGTCGAGCTAAAGCATAAAAGTAATTTCGATAAACAAAAGTTTCCAAGCTATCGAAAGACTGTTCTCCAGTCATTCTTCATACTGATTACAATCCAGCAATTTTTCTTAGCCTCGGACTTTAGCTCGTCACTACAAGTACCGACCTTTGATTCTGGACCATGTGCCTTCTCAGTGCCTTAAATAAAATCTTGGTGCGGCATCAAAACTAATTAGACAAAGATATAGCATTCGCTTCAATGAGCGCACCATAATGTAATACATTGCAGGGAATTATTGTACGAGCTGGTTTATGTTCGCCCAATACACGGACAAAAACTTGATTGACTGTGCTCCAGTGTTCAACATTCGAAATAAATATTTGAACGCTAACCAAGCGGCTCAAGTCACTCTGAGCGGCTTGCAAAATGACTTTCATATTTTTAAAAATTTGCTCGGCTTGAGCTTCAATACCCTCCGGAATCTGCCTATTAGTATCAGGAATTAGCGGTAAAAGTCCTGATACAAATATAAATCCGTTGGCAATCACTGCCTGAGAATAATGTCCTCCAGCTACTGGTGCTTGCTTTGTCTCCACAAATTGCATTACCATTTTCCTTTCTTTTAAGTGCCCTGTATCAGTCGATAAAATCTCTCCATATCAACATTTCCGCCACTTACAATAACTCCCACCTTGCTGCCTGCAATATCAACTTTATGATTAAACATACCAGCAGCAGCCAAACAACCGGTTGGTTCTACAACTATTTTCATACTTTCGGCGAAAAATCTCATTTGCTCACAAAGCTGCTTATCGCTCACTGTGACAATCTCTTTTACAAGTTCTTGCAAAATTATAAAAGGTATTTTTCCTACTTGCTGTGTTTGTGCCCCGTCGGCAATGGTATCGGGCACCGCAATCTTGATCATCCGTCCAGCACGCAAAGATTGCTGCACATCGTTACCCACTTCAGGCTCAACCCCATAAATAACGCAACCAGGTGAAAGATGTTTAGCAGCAATAGCCGAACCAGCTAGTAAACCACCACCACCAACGCAAACGAATAGATAATCCAAAGCACCGACCGCCTCGATCAATTCTTTAGCAGCTGTAGCCTGTCCAGCAATAACGGCCTTATGATCATAAGGTGGAATGAGGCTGAGACCAAATTCCTCCACATACTTAGAGGCAATTATTTCTCTATCTTCATTTTGTCTATCGTATAAAATAACTTTGCCACCATAGTAACGTGAATTGGCAATTTTAATAGCCGGAGCATCGCTAGGCATAATAATAGTAGTTGACACGTCCAGTAGCTGCCCAGCTAAAGCAATAGCCTGGGCATGATTACCTGACGAAAAAGCTAAGACTCCCTGCCGTTTTTGTGATTCGTTTAAACTGCTTATTGCGTTGTGAGCACCACGAAATTTGAAAGCGCCAGCCCTCTGCAAATTCTCGCATTTATAAAAAATACGTGCTTTTGTCCGCTCATCTGCTTGCTTTGAAGTTAAAACAGGAGTCCTGTAAGCAACGCCGTCTAGCCTTTTAGCAGCTTGCTCAATATCATCATAATTAACGGGCAGTGATGTTGTATTCATCAGTACCTCCTAAAAGTATATTCTCTTAATTCCAACATATTGTATAATACTAGACAAATTGTAAAATCACTGACATTATGTATAATTCTATACATTTTGTAAACGTAGGGATAAAAATAACAAATCATGCCATCAAAACAACGCAAGCAAAACAATATACAAGTCAAGACTGCGCCAAAGTCTTCCCGAGCCAATACCCAAGAGAATGAATTATTACTGCACGAAGCAAAAAAAATTGTGGAAGCACTAGGCAAAATGTTCGCCCCTTGTTGCGAAGTGGTCTTGCATGACCTTAGACATCCTGAAAACTCAATTATAGCTATTGAATGCGCCTTATCCGGCCGTAAGGTTGGTCAACCAGTAACTGAAATGGGATTAGCACGTATTAAAGATCCTTCGTTTCCAGACATAGTCCAGAATTACAGCAATACTTTTCCGGATGGACGACAAGTGAAAAGCACCTCCGTTGGTATAAGAAATAGCCAGGGAAAATTTATTGCTGCCATTTGCCTAAATCTCGATCTATCCTTGTTTTCATCTGTTCAACGGATGATCGAACAACTTACATTCTTGGATACGGTTAACGCTCCTGTAAAAGAAAGTTTGCGTACTCGCTCAGTTGATGATGTACGAGAGGCTATTGAATCATTTGCAGCTCAGCGTAACCTGCAACCACGTACCTTAACACAGCCCCTACGACGTGAATTAATTCAACTCTTATTCACTAGAGGATTATTACAACTGCGGGGCGCAGCCTCAATTGCTGCAAATATTTTAGGCATTTCACGAGCCTCTATCTATAACGCTCTCAAGTAAGAAGAGGCTCTCTATCACTCTATTACATATTGAGACCAGAATTCGGTTCGCTCTTGCCAGGCGCAATTATCATTGCCGCATATTAATGTAATGCGGGAACCCCGAGAATCCACACGCGAGTCTCCAAAGCCATCCCAAACAGCATCCACTGTTTCAGCATATTTATCACATTTTTGAACTGGCCGCTTGCACTCAGGGCAAATAATCTTCTTTTGCGATATGTAATCTTTAATGGCTTGCAGTGACATATATTGCCTCTTAACTAATGAAAGTCTCTTTTACTAATTTATAGCATGCTGAGTCAGTTGCTTGTCAATCATGCCCAAACACTGCAAAAGCTATCGCAATCGTCAGTCACTCAGTTTAATTAGCTTATAATATAAAGTAAATTAGGCTTGTAATTAGAAGAGCTAGTATGCGGCACAAAAAACAGAAATCCGGCCATTTTAAATTAATCGCCATTGCCCTATGCGGACTAACAAGTCTTAAGGGTTTAGCCGAAGACAATAGTATGTCATTAGGCAAATTAGAATATGGGCAAGGAAATTATCAAAAGGCTCTTAGCTATTTTGACACTGCCATTAAAGAGCAACCAAATGATATTGCTTTTTATTACCGAGCAGACACTTTGGTCAACTTGGGCTTAAAAACACAGGCACTAAGTGATTATGAACAAGCCTATAAATCAACAACCTCCACAACTATGCAAAATTATTGCTTAAAGGCAATGTCATGCTTAACTCACAATACAATACCAGCATTAAACAGCACTACATCTTCTAAGAGCACAGCCTATTCTATGAGGCAGAATGAATTAGATCAGTCATTAGGTACTATAGAAGTACAAAGTGCTCTCGATAAAGTGAGAATAATTGGTAGTGGGGAATTATTAGCTCAAGACGCCACTATAAAACAGCAAATACAGTTAGATAAGATGAAACGCGAAGCGGAACAACATGTTCAGTCAATGCAAAATGCAGTATATAGCGATCAAATGGGAGCCAAGCAATCAGTATATTCGACTCAACAAATACAGAGCTATCTTGATCAAAGACGTCAGATGGAACAGCCTTTACAGGAGTCCATTAATAAAAGTATGGAGCAACAAGAAGCACCGTCTAAACAGCGAGCACAATACGCCGAAGAATCCGCCGCAAATCTCGCCAGTCAGTTGCAGGGTGGTCCATCTCCCGATGGTGTCAAGCTAGATCCTTTAGGCACAAATTTATATGTGCGCAATTATGATTTTACAAATAGCTCAGACACTCTGCCAAAACCCCCTGTCCCATTAAAAGCCAAAGAAAAAGCCATTCAATAATTGACGGGTTCAATACAAATACAAAGAAGTATAATAGCTAAGCTATTGTCATCCGGCAAAGAGTTCTCATATAACAGTTAAGTCAAATTAGTAGTGGGTTTAAAAATAAATGATTCACGTCACCGCATATAACAACGAGCGGGCATTTTGTCAAACTGTGACCGACGTCGCCGAATTGGAAACAATTTTGTCAGATTGGCCTACTGTTTGGATTCAAGTAACAGAAGTAGAAAAGCCAGAATTCCTCCAAGTAATTACTAAGGCTTTCAAAATCCACCAGCTTGCTCTGGAAGATGTGCTGACTAAACATCAGAGAGCCAAGATTGAACAGTATGGCGACATCTTCTTTGTTATTGTGCATGAGTTAACTAATGGCGGTGAAGTCGGTAGCAAGCAATTATGTTTTTTCCTTGGCAAAAATTATGTAGTTAGTTTCCAGTTTGAAGAATTGCAGAGTCTCAAACAGACAAGCGAACGAATTGCTAATAATAGTGGGGCTATTCGTTCTCAAGGAGCAGACTATCTAGCCAGTACAATTCTTGATGCAGTGATTGACACATATTTTCCAATTTTAGAAGACCTGGGCGAAAAATTAGAGGATCTAGAAGATGCCATTTTAGAAGATCCCTCGCGCAAAGTTATAGGCGATATTCATCAGGTTAAAAGACAATTGTTGACTGTGCGCCGCACAATCTGGCCAGCACGCGAAGTCATTAATACTCTTCTTAGAGACAACTCTCACAATCTTAGCAGTGAAAGTCGTCTACATTTGCGCGACTGTTACGATCACGCCGTAGAACTCATTGACTTGACAGAAACATATCGTGAACTGGGTGCAGACTTGATGGATGTTTATCTATCAAGTATCAGTAATCGTATGAATGAGGTAATGAAAGTTTTAACCATTATGGCCTCGATATTTGCTCCACCAACTCTAATTGCAGCAATTTACGGTATGAATTTCAACCCTGCTGTTTCACCTTATAATATGCCCGAATTAAATTGGTATTTCGGTTATCCCCTTGTTCTAATTACAATGCTTTTCACCAGCCTGGCCGTAGTGGTGTTCCTCTGGTGGAAAGGTTGGCTTGGTGCAATGGGTAGGCGTTCGAACAAACTTTGAACTAGATTTGGGCATCCTTCTATCTACTACTCTCAATGGATATCCTTCATAGCGTGTAGACTCTTGAATAAAACAACCACCACAAAGTAGATAATAAAAAGCAAGGTCAACCAGAAACGGTTCTGAACATTACGTGTTGGTTGATTTAGACTCATTCCTGTTGAGGTGTTGACCGAGTTAAAAAACGATTGCTGATCTTTTATAACAGCCTGCGTTAGCAAAGTTGGCGACAATGGTTTTATATCGTTAGATTTTTTTACTGCTGTTCCAATTGCCATCAGCTCAATTATGCCACCGCCTAGGTCGCTTATATAAGTTTTTATACCTACTACATCGTCGGCACCACATTCAGCAGCTTGCTGTGAAACTTTCTGCAAAGCATTTTCTCTGGCTTCATAAATTAAAGTAGTAAGTTCGCTAATTTCCCCCCGAACAAGCCCTTTAAGTGCCGCAGAAATACCCCCAATGACGCCCAACGAGTAAACAGAAACACCAAGCATCAGTTTGACTGGGCTATAACCCATATTAAAGATATTCCACATTTCTAAATTTGTTAGATCACTACTTATCGGTTCATCTAAATAATGTCCAGACAAGGATGGATGCCTAGATGCTGTACCTATCATCAGCATTTCTTGAATAGCACCAAGAGGAGAAGTTGAAGTTTGAATACCAACGACAGCATTAGCTCCCGCGACTCGCGCTTCATCTACAATACGTTCCAAAGCCAAATGACGTGTCTTATGAAAGATGTCAGAAAATTCTTTCACCTCACCGCGACCAAGGCTGCGCAAAGATCCCAAAATGCCACCACCAACACCAATTGAATAAGCCACATTACCAAAAACGAACTTAAGAGGTTGAAACCCGCAATCTAATTGGCAAAATAAGGCTTGTCCATCTGCTGAAGCCGAAAAAATCTGTTGTTCTTCAGGCTCTGCCGAAAATCCGTTTGTTCTATGTACAGTTGAGCCAATTGACAAAAACTCAACATTCGTGCCGTGGAAAACCAGATCGCTAGAAATACCGGTGACACCAGCACCGCCATGGGTTTCCACCTCTCTCATCATCCGTTCATAAGACTGCAGGCGCCCATCATGAATGACTTTAGTAACAGCAGTGACTTCTCCACCTACCAAAGTATTCAAACCCGAACCTATACTGCCTAAAAAACCAAGAGCAAATACACTATTGCCTATTACAATATTGCCCGCATCAAAGCCTATTTGCTTAAGGCAATACATTTCATTGCCGGAAAGTCCGGTCAAAATAGCCATTTATTCCTAGACCCGTTTTGATAGATTAGTTGGTGTAGAAATATTATCCTTGGCTGTCTTATCTAATTCTTTTGTTTTGCCTTCCCGCCCGGATAAAATCGCTTGCACCAAACCAACAAACAAAGGATGGGCATTATCAGGTCTAGATTTTAATTCAGGATGGAACTGGCAACCTACAAAATATGGATGGTTTTTTAACTCAATCATTTCTACTAAAGTACCATCTGGCGACAAACCACACATAACCATACCAGCATCAACTAAAGCTTGTCTAAACTTATTATTGACTTCGTAACGATGTCGATGTCTTTCCCAAATTTCGGTTTGACCATAAGTAGCTGCAACTGTTGTATTTGGCTCTATTCGGCAGGGATAGCGCCCTAAACGCATAGTGCCACCCTTCATTACAATATTATGCTGATCTAGCATTAGGTCAATTACTGGAAATTTTGTATTTGGATTGAACTCTGTCGAATTAGCATCAGGCATATTTGCCACATTACGCGAATATTCAATTACCGCCGTTTGCATACCCAAACACAAACCCAAGTAAGGAATTTTATTGAGCCGAGCGTATTTAATGGCTTCTATTTTGCCTTCTATCCCTCTATCACCAAAGCCACCGGGAACAATTATGGCTTCCACTCCTTGCAAATATTCTTCAGCACCACTTTTTTCAATATCTTCAGATAATACCCATTTGATATTAACCGAAGCTCCTAACTTGGCGCCTGCATGTTTTAAGGACTCAACCACAGAAATATAGGCATCTGAAAGCATGACATATTTGCCTACTATAGCCACGGTAACGTTCGAAGTTGGCCGCTTTATATGCTCAACCAATTCTTTCCATTCTTTCAGATCCGGAGTAGCATTCGGCAAATGCAGCCTTTCTAACACTCGATCTGCTAATCCTTCTTGCTCAAGAAATAAAGGTACTTCATAAATATGCTGAACGTCCTTACATTGAATAACAGCATTCACATCTACATCGGTGAACAATGAGAGCTTCTCACGAATTGCTTTATTTAGGGTTCTTTCGGTGCGACAGACAATTATATCTGGCTGAATACCTCTGCTGCGAAGCATATCTACACTATGTTGAGTAGGTTTGGTTTTCAATTCATTAGTGGCACGCAAATTCGGCACAATTGTGGCATGAATATAGCAAACATGATCCCTGCCAACTTCTTTACGCATTTGGCGAATAGCCTCTAAGAATATGAGACTTTCGATGTCACCAACTGTGCCACCAACCTCGATAATTACGATATCCGCTGCTGATTGCGCAGCTGCTTGCAAAATAAAGTTCTTAATTTCGTTAGTGACATGGGGAATCATTTGCACCGTGCCGCCAAGATAGTCGCCCCGACGCTCTTTTTCCAACACACTGGTATAAATCCAACCAGCCGTGACATTATTCATACGACTGAGGTCTACATTGATAAATCTTTCGTAATGCCCAAGATCTAAATCTGTTTCAGCTCCATCTTCAGTCACAAATACTTCACCATGCTGATAGGGGCTCATTGTGCCTGGATCAACATTTAAGTATGGATCTAGCTTAACAATAGTAGTACTGATACCACGAGCCCTTAAAAGTCTGCCTAAAGAAGCAGCAATAATTCCTTTGCCCAAGGAGGAAACTACTCCCCCCGTTATAAATACATATCGGGTACCAGGAGCTACATTTCCCAAAGTATTCATGGTTAGTCCCCTATTTTAGGTACACGGAAAAAACCACGCTCAGCCTCAGGGGCGCCCTTACAGATAAGTTCTTGACCGGGAGTCGGTATGACTTCATCTTCTCTCATCACATTGCTAATTTCTAAGGCATGCGACATTGTCTCCACTCCGGTTGTATCAACAGCCTTTAAGGCATCAACATGATCCAAAATTTTTCCCAATTGCTCAGTATACATCAGCTCTTCCTGAGCAGATAATTGCAATCTGGCAAGCTTAGCTATGTGTCGCACCGTTTCTTTAGTGATCATTCTTATAACTCTTTAAAAGACTGTTTTAGCACAAGACACTTTAGAATGAATAATCCTTAATAATGTAGATTATATGATTTATCGCCAAGAGCTAATAACTATTACTAATAAGATAGCAATTTCCAGGCGTGAGAGCAATTACTACTTATTCATTTGCACCGCTGGATAACAAAAATCAAGTATCACTTTTATCGATGCGGCAACCGGAATGGCTATAAGCATGCCCAAACCTCCTCCAATAATCTCCCCGCATAAAACAGCAAAAATGACTGCCAATGGATGCAATTCCACATAATGTCCCATTACCCGCGGAATAATGATGTAATCTTCCGCCTGTCTTGCCACTGTATAGCAAAGAATTATAAAAATAGCCGAATCCACTCCAATTTGGGCTATGCCAACCACAGTAGCTATGGTTGTGGCAAGTATTGGACCCAAAACCGGTATTATTTCTAAGAAACCGCTCAAAATTGCGATTACCAGAGCATATCTGAGCTGAAAAATAAAGTGCAGGATGACATAAGCCACTCCAAACATCAGTAAAATCAAAATCGCCTGCCCCTTCAAATACTTACTTAATATCGAATTCATCTGCAAAGACAAATCAATAACAGTTTGCCTTCTTTCTTCCGGAAAGAAGCGCAAGAAAAAATTGCCCACCTTTTGACTATCGGATATTAGATAGATTGAACTTACAACAGTAACCAGCATGGCTAGCATACCTTTTGACGCCAGTGTGCCTAAATGAAGTATTTCGCCCGGTGTGCCAAAATTTTGTTCTATATTGGAAAGAATTTCATTAGTCGACTGTTCAACATCTAATTTCCAATTGAAAGCCGTAGATATTTGACTAACCAAATTGGTAATGATCTCGCGACGCTGGGCTACAAGCGTAGTAAATTCATCTATTAGCTTAGCCCCAAATTTCCAGGACAAAAGCGCTATTATAGCTAGAAAGAGCAAATATATAATAGCCACAGCCAGCCGCTTATCTATGCGAGCGGAATTACTTAGTCTATTTACTAGAGGCAAAAGCAAATAAGCGATGATACCGCCCATGATGAAAGGTGGAAATATTTCGCGCACATAGTAGAGAAAGCATAATACAACAAAAAAGAGGAACCACTTCAACATTGAAAATCCTACCTTTCTAACCAGTTCCTTAACATCTTACTGCCCAATGTTTTGCTGAGAGCATATTGACTACAACCTTAATCTGAAGTCTTTTTATTTCCAAAACAAAGATTTCCTGCTGGCAACAAGCTGTACTCGCTCGGCGCCTTAATTCCATATGAGCAGCTAGAAATTGAATTGATTAACAATCTTTCTTCGTTTATGACAGATTATTTTTAAGCTATGCTAGCATACATATTTATTACACTAAATTTAATATCTAACAAACATGTCAAATTCCTTTATCTCATCACTGATTCGACGCACGGCGGCGCAACCTGTAGCAATCGATCCAGTCTATCCAAGAAATTTGGGCTGGTTGATGCTAACAGCCCTGGGCATCGGTGCCACTATTGGTGCTGGCATTTTCGCCATGCCCGGTATAATCGCGCGCAAGGCAGGTCCAGCAGGGATTCTCTCTTTCTTAATAACTGGTCTTGTAATCTTGGCAGTAGCTATTTGCTATGAAAAATTTTCCCGCCTGGTGCCTCGCGGTGTTTCAGCCTATAGCTATGTTTACCATTCTATAGGAGAAGTTTTTGCCTGGATTGTCGCATTCGGACTTTTTCTTGAATATAGTTTCGGTTCCTCAGCAGTAGCCATCGCTTGGGCAGAATATTTAAAGAAAGCCCTGGGCTTTTCTCTGCCACAGTTTTGGTCCGGTCCCAGTAGCGTAAACGGAGAAATGCATTTTGGTATTAATATCATTGCTTTTGCGGTTATTGTCGCTGTAACCATAATTCTTATTTTGGGCGGATTAAACAAATCGGCCAAATTAAACTTTCTTCTAGTTTGCTTAAAACTGTCTCTGTTAGCCATTTTTTTAGTAGTAGGCTTGCGTCATATCGATACTTCTTTTTGGACACCATTTTTTCCAACCGGCACTATAGGCGTATTACAAGGGGCGGCTATAGCGGTATTTCCCTACGTGGGATTCGATGCTCTTTATACATTCGCCCGAGAATCTAAAAGCCCTAAAGATACCACTTTGGCCACATATCTATGTGTAGGTGTAGTAGCTTTTTTATATGTCACCGTAATGGCGGTAGCTACCGGTTTGGCTCCCGCTTTTATCAATGGACAACCCAATGAAGCTTTCGCTGGCACCGAAGCAGCCGCACCATTGGCAGTATTGCTGAGCAGAGTAGGCGAAGGTTGGACTGCTAAGTTAATTGCTTTAGGAGCGGTGCTGGGAATATTCAACGTTCTTCTCGTTCTGTGTATGGGTGGTCCTCGCATATTCCTTAATATGTCCGAAGACGGTCTGTTACCGCCAATATTTCAAAAATCGAACAAAGGTAATCCTGTAGTAGGTCTTATAATAAATGGCATTGTAATGGGCATTACTGCTGCCCTTGTGCCATTCGGCGAGATAGCCGATATGATGGTCCTAGGCACTTTAATAGCCTTTATTTTTGTTTGTATAGGTGCGACTAGACTTAAGCTAGTTCATCCTGCTATCGCTGGGTTTGGCATTTTGGGTTGCACACTCTTAGCTTTCAATCTTAATCCGCTCGTATTGAAAGTCTATTCAGTTAGTTGCCCTATCGGTTTGCTTATTTATTTCTGGTATGGCTTTCGCAAAAGTAAACTTTCAATAAAAATCAGTCCAAATGGCAATATAACAACTAAAGAACCTGCCAATAGCTAGTGCCTAGAGTGCTACTTGTACCCATACTTTATCGACGAGCAAAATACCCGATAGTGTTAGGCTTGGCTATCAACTAAATTTACCTTTGAGTCAGATCTAAATGCTGTAATTAAGGCATCCAATAGATGGGGAAATCTTTCTTCAATATCCTGCCGACGTAAGGAAGTATAATGTTCGCGGCCATCGACTCGAGTATAAATTAGCCCAGCATCACGCAAAACTTTGAAGTGATGGGTCATTGTAGATTTACCTTTACTAAAAGGTAGTTTAAAACCACCACAAGTTAACTCTTCCCCTTTAGCCAATTGTTCGATAATGCTGAAACGCAATGGTTCACTCAAAGCGTACAAGATAGCCAAAAGAGAAATGTCTTCCTTAGATGGATGGTTAAGGTTTTTCATGTCTATGCTCGATTAATAAGCTACCGCGAAAAGTCATTTAATCATACACCAAATCTGGTCACAATAGCCAGCTATTTAGGCCAGAAATTTTAAAATGCTGTCTGCTCAAGGGTTTCGCGATTCTGCTATTTAACTTCCATCCAGTTAAGTGCGACCCCGACATCAACCCTTAACGGTACTTTTAACGGTTGATCAAGCAACATTACTCTTTCTGCCAGTTCTTTAACTTCTCCCCGTTCGGCTTGAGGGACTTCCAGAACCAGTTCGTCGTGAACCTGCAAAATAATCTTGGATTCTAGTTTCGCATTGCTAAGCTCATCTTCCAATCGAATCATCGCTAATTTCATCAAGTCTGCGGCACTACCTTGTAAAGGAGCATTACATGCGGCTCTTTCGTCAGCTCTTTTAAGCATTTCGTTTTTATCATTTAGAAATTTAAAATAACGTCTTCTGCCCCATAGAGTCTCTACAAAACCTCGCTTGCGGGCTAGCTCAATAGTGCTCTCCATAAAAGCTTTGACACTGGAATATCTTTTAAAGTATTTTTCGATAAAAGCACTTGCCTCTTTCATCGATACCCCGAGGGAAGCAGCCGTAGCAAAAGCTCCTTGCTGATAAATCAAAGCAAAATTTAGGGTCTTACCTACTCGGCGCATCTCGCTTGAAACTTGTTCTATAGGAATATCGAATATCTCTCCTGCTGTGCGGGCATGAATATCTTGATCCCTTTGGAAAGCATCAATTAAGCGTTCATCACCAGACATATGAGCCAAAAGCCTTAATTCGATTTGAGAATAGTCTGCGGAGAGTAAATACCAATTTTCCTTAGCTGGAATAAAAGCTCGTCGCATGCGGCGACCCAATTCAGTGCGGATTGGGATATTTTGCAAATTTGGATTAGAGCTTGAAAGTCTGCCGGTGCTAGTAGTCACTTGATTAAACTCGCCATGTAAGCGCTTATCTACATCAGAAACCATTTTAGGTAATGCATCTACATATGTAGACTTTAGCTTGATCAACTGCCTATAATCCAGCAAGAGCGGAATAATTTGATGCTCCTGCTTGAGAGATTCCAGAACCGAAGCATCAGTAGAAAAACCTGTTTTCGTTTTTGCTTTAGTTTGTAGACCAAGCTCTTCAAATAGCACTTTTTGCAATTGTTGTGTGGAATTTATATTAAAAGTATGCCCCGCAAAATCAAATATTTGCCTCTCCAATTTTGCTAATTCATCCCCAAGCTCAGTTGCAAATTTTCCTAAATATGGCAAATCCAGTGATATTCCGCGCTGTTCAATTTTTGCTAGCACCTTCGATAATGGTAATTCCATTTTTTGCAAAAGAGACTTCTGTTCATCACTCATATTTAAAAGATAGTAGCGCCCTAATTCGAATAATAGATTGGCATCTTCGATGGCATTTGCCATTGACTGTTCCGAATTTTCACCCACACCGCTTGTTGACTTGGGTTTTTTAACGCTTCCTTTTGAACAGGGCGTTCACAGACATATTTAAGTCTTCGCTCCGCTTGCTCGTGTAGACCGTGCTTGTCATCAGAAGAAATAATATAACTAGCTAACATCGGGTCAATTAAAACATTGTCCAATTGCATATTTTCCCTATCCAAAAATTTAAGCACATGTTTCAAGTTGTATATAATTTTCGCTGAACTCGATGCAGCCAGAATTCTATTTAAGCTGACATTTATCAGTTTTTTATCCAATCCTGGTACGCCACCTAAGGCAAGGGCTGTTTGACAAATAGGGATATAAGCTGCTCCTTCTTCCCAAGCTATTGCATAGCCAAATATCTTTGGCTCTCCGTTTGCTACCGCTTCATTAGATAAAGGTTCCCATGGCGAGGCATTGATCCATAAACTAAACATAGGCTCATTTAGCAAACTCTCAATTAAGTTTTCTAATACCGCTTCTGAATCTACTATTTGTCCTTCTCGTCTCTTAATCTGAGTGTTGTTTCTCTCCGGATTTTCCACAATATCAACGACTAGTGCCTGCACGTTTTCTCCCTTGCCATTGTCTTTGGTTTGATCATGGGCAAGTTCTATTGAGAAGTTAGCTAGAATTTTGGGCAAACGAGCAGTCAAATTTTTAAATTCTAAATCTAGGAAAAATTTGGCCAATGACTCCATATTTGGTGGCGTCAGATTGCAATGATCATAATCAAATTCAATTGGCACTTTAACATCAATTGTGGCTAGATCCTTACTTTGGCGAGCTAGTTTCTCACCCTCAATGAGCTTCTTACTCAAGGCCGGTGATTTAATTTCATTTACATGCCTATATATCTCATCTAGATCGCCGTAGCTGGTAAGTAATTGCTGGGCAGTTTTCGGTCCGATTCCTCTGACACCCGGGATATTATCAGAAGTGTCTCCACAAAGTCCCTTGTAATCTGTAATTTGTTCTGGCCAAACACCAAGTTTAGCAAATACTTCTTGCCTTCCATATTGCTGTAAGCCTCCTTTACCAGGCATCAACACTTGGATCTTTTGATCTGCTCCATCTATTAATTGGAAAGCATCTTGATCGCCAGTTAATATTAGAACTTTAAACCCTTTTCTTTCGGCATCTCTGGCGATAGTGCCGATTATGTCATCCGCTTCATAACCAGCTAATTCATAAACTGGCAGACCTAATCTCATCACTCCCTCTTTGATCAATGGCCATTGAAGTGATAAATCATCCGGCATTTCCGCTCGGTTTGCCTTGTAATCCTCAAATTCCAGATGCCTAAAAGTAGGAGCAGCCATATCGAAAGTTACCGCCAGCATACGCGGCTTATATTTCTCGATCAGCTCAAAGAGTGAATTAAAAAAACCGAGTATAGCCCAGGTTGGCGAACCCATTTTTGTTCTAAGCCCAGAAGTAAATAGAGCGAAGAAAGAGCGGAAAGCCAAAGAGCTGCCATCTATTAAAACCAGAGTATTATCTTCTTGCATTTCTTAAGTGTCTTTGACGCCACTAGTAAACGGATCAAATCTATCTGCTTTGTTTACCATATTTTACCCTCGGCACCACATTTAATGCCTCACTTAAAACACGTCCATCCGCCAAAGAAGGTGCATTTACATCGAGTATATTAGCTAACGTAGAAGCTATGTCTGCCGGATTACTGGCATTCGAGTATGTTCCAGCCTTAAACAAATTTCCATAAAATATCAGAGGAACCTGGGCATCATAGCTATACGGCGAACCACATGTAGTACCATCTGTCTCAGAAGCGAAAGCATACCCTGGTTTGGGGAGCACGTACAATTCTCCACTGCGTCCCCAGAAATAGCTCTTTTGAATAGACTCCACTTGAGGACCAGTAGGAACTTGGTTCATAAAAAACTGAAAAGCTGTATAAATTTCCGCCACACCTGTTACCCTGCCTAGTCTTGCAGCCAGTTTTTCTATATCCGGCTGCTTGTACGCGCTGTGGTCAATCGCCGATAGATTAAGATAAAGATTGGGCGGCGCAAAAGCCTCAACCCAGTTGGCTTTGCCTAATTTCGATGATAAAGCAGCATTTAACTGATCAGTAAAGGATCGGGCTTCGATGATCCCTGCTTCTAATCCTTGAGACCTCATTACTTCTGGCCGGTGCATGGCACCATGACTAGCAGTAAATACTATTAAATAGTTAGCGGGTCCTATTTTGCTATCCAAAAACTGAAATAAGTCTGCCAACGAATGATCGAAACGGGAAACAGATTCAGTTGCTTCTAATTCAGCTGCATCTGGATTAGATTGAGCATGATTATTATCTGCTATCTCAAAAGCAGGAAAACTAATATTAACCAGATCAGTCGAATCACGTTTTCCCAATGATTCTTGTTCTATGGCCTTTTCGGCAAAATCGATTAACATTTGATTCGAACAGGGAGTAGCAATGAATTCTTTATAGTAATTTTCGTCGTCAGCAGTTGTATTCTTTTTATTTGACGATTTGCCGCCCCGATCCTTGTTACGAAAACTCTCGCAATACGCTCTTCCACTACATTCTTTCAGCCAGGAAGCTCGCGTCAGATTCGAATGCGGCAAGCCCACAAATTTGCCATAATGGCAATCCCACCAGAACGCTCCGTCTCCGGATTTACCGGACAACAAAAGAGCATCCGACTGCGACGTAGAAATACTTATCACTCGACTTAGTCCATTGGTCAAAACTTTCAGCTCATCACCAATGGTAGTACCATAGGAATAGCTAGTTCCTCCAATCACTTCCTCGCTACCAGAAACAGTTTCCTCAGGCACACTGGCTCTAACCATTTTTTGTTTGCGTCTGTCATACCATTCGTTGCCAACTACACCGGTAGAGCATGGATAAGCACCGGTCGCAATCACAGCCAAATTAGAGGCAGTCTGATTAGTTGCTGCAGTATAACGACAAGACGTAAAATTGGCTCCATTCTCGAGTAATTGTCTAAAACCATTGGTTTGAAATTTATCAGACCACTGAGACAGATATCTACAAGGAAACTGATTAGCAACCAAACAAATTATTAATTTTGGCCTTTGATTTGTGTTGGCATTTATCGATAAATTTAGACCTGCACCGAAGAAAAGCAGAACGGCGATCAAGATCCAAGCAAGCTTACTTTTGTACTTTGTAGAATTGGCGCTAGAAATTGTCAATATATTAACTTAGCCTCTTGTTAACGTTAGGGATGCGATGATTCGGTGAATAAAATTCTTAGATTATAGCTTGATTTCTTTACCTATACTGGGCAAGAATAGCAAGACAAACTAAAATTAGTATGGAAGAGCAATCCCTGGAGAATAAATAAAAATGAGCGAAAGAATCAAACTTCTAGATGATGTGACCGACCAAGTGAGCGAAACCACTAAACTTTTGAAAAAGACAGTTCTAACAGGTGTAGGGGCCGGTGCAAACGTCGAGCTTGTCAAATCGGCATTAAGCGAGGCTGTACAAGACTTAGTAAAAGTTGGACAAAACTTAATGGACGAATTGGAAGAAAAGGGCAAAGTCAAAGCCGACTCGGTTCAAGAATTTATCAAACACTTGCAGTCGGAAGCGGTCAAGAAAACTAATAAAGTCGAAAAGGAAGTTTCTTCAAAAGTCACTGTCGGAGTCAAGAAAGCTGTACGAGAATTAGGATTGATTACTGCAGAGGACTGGGAAGAAATGTGCGATCGCCTGAATAATATTGAAGAAGCTCTTGGAGTAGCTGCTGCTGACGGCAACGGTTCTGAAGAGAAACCCCGCACACGCCGCAACAAGAAACATAGCAACTAGATCAAAGTTCCTGTTTTGCCATATGTGCAGAGATAGCGATCTTAATCAGGGCAAGATGTAAGAGTCGATGGTAGTTTATCGACTTTAATTTTGTTGTTTGGTTCTATACTTTGAGTGCTGGGTAGAAACGACAAAACTATCAGCAAAAACTCTTTGTAGATTATCAGCATTGATCATCTCAATTGGTTCTATTTCTGCTATGACTTTTACTTTGCCATATTTCTCAATGGCTTTTTTATTCTCTGAGTTTTTAGGACCATTCATTATCACGCCAAGAACAGATATTTTTCTTTCTTTCAATTTATCAACTGTCAATAAAGTATGATTGATCGTTCCTAAATTACTGCGTGCCACAATAAGAGCTGGTAAATCAAGATGTTCGATCAGATCAATTATTAGGAGTGAATCGTTTATAGGAACTAACAGACCCCCGGCTCCTTCTACTATTAAATGCTGCCATTTTTTATCAGTCGGGATTCTTATTTTTTCAATATCAATTATGCCTCCTTCTAAACGCGCAGCTAAATGCGGCGACAATGGGTGCTTAAATATATAAGTTTCCGGAAAAAATCGCTCGTTTGGCAAACCGGTCTTTATCTGTATCCATTGAGTATCTGTATATTTTTCAAAAGGAGGAGCACCGGTCCTGATTGGCTTCCAATAATGACCCTGCAGTCCAACCATAAGCATCGCTGAAATAAAAGTTTTACCGATCTCAGTATCTGTGCCCGTAACAAAAAAAGCTGAGGGAAATTCAAAGTCTTGCATATCTCTGGCCTTAGTTACACATTACTAGAAACTAAAACTCTTTTCGGACCATGAATAGGATCTTCGATAACAATTGTGTCATCACGTTCTGGACCAACACTGACTACAGCGATTGGCACATCTAATTGCCGAGATAGAAACTGAAGATATGAGTTTGCCAAATTAGGCAATTCTTTTGCCTGGCGGCATTTGCGAGTTGATTGCCGCCAGCCCGACAAATCTTCATATATTGGTTCCAGGTGTTGAAAAGCACTTCCTATACTAGGTAATTCTTTGTATGTCTGTCCAGTTAGCGGATCTTTGTAAGCCACACAAACCTTAATTTGATCAAATTGATCTAATACATCTAATTTGGTGATGGCCAGACAATCTAAGCCATTTATTCTTACAGCATAACGCCCTAGCACACAATCAAACCAACCACAGCGACGAGGGCGACCCGTGTTAGTGCCTACTTCAGCCCAGGCCGTTCCCGTCTGTCGAAGCTGTTCGCCAATTTCGCCAGTTTGTTCAGTAGGAAACGGTCCCTCGCCAACACGAGTTGAATATGCCTTAGCCACACCTATTACTCTGTCAATCATTGTTGGTCCGACACCAGCACCTACACAAGCCCCTCCAGCAGAGGGACTGGAGCTCGTTACGTAAGGATAGCTGCCATGATCAAGATCAAGCAAAGTTCCTTGTGCTCCTTCAAATAAGATATTTTTCCTTTCTTGTACCGCCTGAAATATAATAGCGGCAGTATCTACAACATATTTGGATAATTCTTGCCCATATGCTGCGTATTCTTGCAGAATAAGTTCAGCATCGAGAGGAGGTAAATTATATAAGCGCTCCAAAACTAAATTTTTGCGAGGCAAAACCCATTCAAGCTTTTCCTTCAGTACTTTCTCATCCAGCAGATCTTCAATACGAATGCCGCTGCGTGCGCACTTATCTGCGTAGGTAGGACCAATGCCACGTTTGGTAGTACCGATTTTTGCCTCGCCGCGACTTACCTCCTCTGCTTCGTCCAGCATTAAATGATAAGGCATAGTTACATGTGCATGGGCTGAAACCCTAAGCCCCGAATCATCTAGTCCCTGACTGCGTATGTGTTTGATTTCCTCAATTAAAGCCTTGGGGTCAATAACCATGCCCGGGCTTAAGACACAAATGGTACCTGGATAAAGAATGCCAGATGGTATGAGACGAAATTTGTATGTATTGTCGCCTACCGTGACAGTGTGTCCTGCATTACAGCCGCCTTGATAACGAACTACGATATCAGCGTTCTTAGCCAATAAATCCGTTATTTTGGCTTTGCCTTCGTCCCCAAATTGTGAACCCACAACAATTACATTCGCCAAATCTCATACTCCTACAATGTCGGACTCGCTTAATTAATGCGGATTTTTTCCCGCATTAAATTTAATAGGGCTCAACTTGCCCTCCCAACCGACCAAGTCTATTTTACGACAGTGCCCATGTCAAAAAAGAAACGATTAAGCTTAAACAGCAAGCATATTCATGTCTAGATTAAAAACGACATAGCATAATAAGTAAATCCATATGCAAATAGAACTGAAGCAATTTGATGAGTCAAATATTTTCGAAACAATTAAGCCTTGATCAGCCTTTAGCCACCAGAGTTTTCCAAAGAAGTACTACTGAAAACAAACTGGCCAAGGCATATATGCTGATTGGGCACTCAAAAGAAGATAAATGGCGATTGATCTTTGAATTAACTGCCTATCTCAATTGTGACAAAATTAAAATTGGCAAAAAACGGTCCTGCCTTGTTGAGCACAGTGATTTGGCCCCCGACAAATGGTGCACAAATTGCCGTTGGATAGAAGCTGATAAGCATCCTCAAGCATTAATAAAATTAAGTGGAGAACACAATAAAAGCGGCAAAATAGCCGTAGAGGAAGCACGAGCGTTTGTCGCCGAAGTGGCTAAAACATCACCTTATTTCCGAATAATGGTAGTTGAAGAAGCAAATCAAGAAAGTTTGCATAGATCGGCTGCCAATTCTTTGCTCAAAACCATAGAGGAACCGCGCTCTGAAGTGCTTATGATTTTCTTCGCAGACGTGGTAAACGATGTTTTACCGACTATCACTAGCCGCTGCCAGAAAATAAATATGCTTAGTCGACAATATAATCAATACTTGAGCTTAGCACGGCCAAGCAATTTCGAACAATTTTTCTTATCAAAGTTGAATAAAGAAGATATGGAAAATAGCCGATCATCCTTTGATAGATTCGTACAAGAAAACAGCAGCTTCGCCGATGCCATAAGTTTAGTTGAAGCAATTCAATCTTTGTTAAAAGATGGGGCAGATCTCGACATGGCGCTTGACTACTTTGTAACAAAAGACTTGCATCAGGTGGAGAACATTTTTGGTCAAAGTGGTGCTCGCTATGCTAAGGAATTAGTTTTAATCGTGCAGATAGCAAAAGAGCAAAATAAACATTACGTCTCGCAAAAAGCTTTAATAGAGACTTTTATTTATGCCTGGCATAGACTAAAAAAGACTGGAACAAGTCCATTAAAAATACAAAGGTAAATTGGTGATATAAAGAAGAAAGTACAGCTTACATTTAGAAGACTCATGAAAATTTTCCCCAAAAAAGAAAAACCAGACAAAAAACAGCCGGACAAAGAACAAACTAGCACCGATAAGTCCTCTGTCCAAAATTTTACGGCTCAGCTTCTATCCCCAGCAACTGCACTGGCTATCTTAGGCACTGCAGCCCTAATTTTTTCTTTTTACCGCGGTGGGCAGTTGGCAACTTTGGTCATACCCAAAGACCAAATGAACCAAGCCAAAGAAAATGGCACTGCTTTTAAAGATCGACCGAAAGTAGACATTAACTCTCAAGCTGTAATTGATATAGCCAATACTTCCGAAGGTGCTGCTTTCGCTGTGTCTGGCAACTATAAACAGGCAGTAAGTCAAGCACTAAAAGACTTGACTAACAATCCTCCTGATTACTTACCAACAATTGTAGAAGCTGGAGACATATTAAGCCAATTCGGCGACGATAAAGAATTGGGATTGGGACTATTGGAAAGAGCTGTAACTCTGGCTCCCAATAATCAATATTTGGCTTTACACTATTGTCAAAAATTAGTGGTTAGCGAGCGGGCTGCAGAAGCCGAACCGAAATTGCTACAACTAATAAAAAAATATCCTCAATGGCCAGATCCTCGCATTGTTCTTGGCAAGATACATTTTGTACAGAACAAACTTCCTATAGCAACCACCGAATTCGTTGAGCTCTCCACTAACAGAAATCTTAATTCAAAGGAGAGAGAACAAGTAGCTTTAATGCTGGCCAAATTAGGACGCACAACAGATGGCTTTATTGTTTTTCAAAAAGCGGCAAGCTGCGAACCAAAAGAATCTTTCTATACCTATTACTGCCAAGACTGGGTATCTAAAAACCCCGGTTCATACGATACAGTTTTGGCAATGGTAAAAACCAACCTTGCAGAAAATAAGAATTCGCCTAATATTTCAAAACAATTGGCTTTAGAGATTAAGCACGCTGCTTTGTTACTTTTGCTAGGTCGTGCTCAGGATGCGCAAACTTCTCTGGATCCCATAATAGCGGCCAATCCAAAGAATTTTGACCTTCACATATTACAAGCTGCTGCCTATGCAATCCTCGGACAAAATGATAAGGCTAAAGCCTCATTCCAAAAAGCCGCTACTTGCTATCGCCCAAATTCTAACAGCTAACCACATGTACCGGTTTACCGGACAAATAAGCCCGCAAGTTATGAATGGCAGTATCAAGCAACCTTTGACGTGCTGATTTGGTTGCCCACGCGATGTGTGGAGTAATAATGCAATTAGGACATTGCAAAAGCGGATTACCGTTACGGGGTGGTTCTACCGAAAGTACATCTAACGCGGCTCCAGCAATCCGACCCAAAACCAGCGCTTCAGCTAATGCTCTTTCATCTATCAATTGACCGCGCCCAGTATTGATTAATAGAGCCGATGATTTCATTTGTGCTAGTCGCGGCGCATTAATTAATTCCCTGGTCTCAGGAGTAAGTGGACAATGCAAACTTATTACGTCAGCATTAGAAAAAATATCATCCAAATTACAAAAATCTATATTTGATAAATTGCAAGCTGATGGCTTAGTGCGCGTATATACAAGGGTTCTCATGCTAAATGCATGAGCCAGATTCGCCACACTGTGGCCGATGCTGCCAAAACCAATAATACCCATGTTTAGTCCAGCTAACTCAATTAAGGGGCGATCGGCATAACAAAAATCAACGCTCCTACTCCATTGTCCACCGTGAACAGTACCACTGTAATAACCGACATGATTGGTTAATTCAAGCAATAAGGCAAAAGTTGCTTGAGCCACTGCGGCAGTGCCATAAGCCGGCACGTTAGTAACAACAATATCTTTCCGTTTAGCCACCTCAACATCAACAATGTTATAACCTGTTGCCATAACACCTATATAACTTAAACGTGGAAGAGCAAGAATCGCAGCTTCATCAATAACAGTTTTATTGGTCAGCAATATTTCCGCGTCAGCGGCCCTTGCTAAAAGTTCTTCTGCTGCAGTGCGATCATAAATTTCGCAATTACCAATGTCCTTCAACCGCTCCCAGCTTAAGTCGCCTGGATTTATGGTGTAAGCATCCAATACCACAATACGCTTCTTCATACTCTGTGGACAATCCCAGAAGAAGCTAGCAATCGGGGGTTCTCATTCCAGAGAATCAAGCGCCAATCACACTCTTCATATCCTAATAGACAAATATTGCCAGTCGCCACTTTCCATGCGGATTCTTTAACATATCGCCGATAGACATTTGGCATCAGCTTAAGAAAATATTTTAAGCGTCCATTACTCGTCACAGCTAGTGTAATTTTATTGTCCAGTCGATCTTTTACTAATTCTTGCCCAAAAGATTTTACTTGTTCTTCGATATCTGATTCTAAGCAATTAAATATTCTGGGCCATTTGCCAAGCTCATTCCAATCATTTAGCTCCGCATCCCCAAATTGTGCCTTAATTTCGTCATTACTCAAGCCACTCCATTCACCGTAATCAATTTCATCAAGACGCTTATCTAAGCTTACAGCCCCAGGCAATTGCAATCTAGAGTGAACAATTTGCGCATAACTTATCGTGCGCTTTAATGTTGCTGCATAAATTGCCTCTGGTTTTATCGCGGCTTTCTCCATAGCTTGCGCCAAGAACTCGGCCTGAGCCAAACCACTATCCACAAGAGGCAAATCGTTGCGCGCTCCTACCCAGACAACTTTCTGTCCAGGAGCAAAAGTGTTACCGTGTCTAGCCAACAACAAATATTGCAATCTTGCTAAGCGGCTATTTTAACCAGCTCTCCTTCTTTTTTGATTATGCTCTCAACAATGGCGATATCTTCAGGATGATCAACAGACCAATGTGTGCGCCCTCTATAGTCAACTGGCACAACTTTTATTGGTATACCGTTTTCCAGCATTCGTAATTGCTCCAAACCTTCTGCTAATTCAAGCGGAGTTGGAGCCAAACGCACATAATCCTTTAAAGCCTGCAAGCGATAAGCATATAAACCAATGTGTTTATACACTGGCACCAAATCGCTAGCGCTCGTTTTATCACCTCGCAAAAATGGAATTATCGATCTCGAAAAATATAAAGCCTTATATTCCGAATCGAAAGTAACCGTAGTACCACTTGTTATATCTTGATTTTTATTTCTAAGTAAATCTGTATATTGAGACTTAGTAAGTTGTATAGACGGCGTAGCGACAGAGTACTTTTTGTTATCGTCCTTCGAAAATGCCTTTAGCAAAGCCGAGACTACAAAGGGTGGTGTCAGCACAGCATCCCCTTGCAAATTAACAACAATATCAGGGGATAATTTCTGTAATTGCAGTGCTTGCAAAATTCGCTCGCTCCCATTGGCCCACTTACTATCAGTCATTTGCACATTAGCACCAAATCCGATGGCATGGTCAATAATTCGGTGATCATCAGTTGCGATGATCACCGAATCAACGTTTTCAACCTCACAAGCAATACGCCATGTTCGTTCAAGCAGGCTTTTACCTAAAATATTAGCCAGAGGCTTGCCCGGAAATCGCTTTGAATCGTAGCGGGCTGGAATTACTATTACCGCACTCATTATGACTTTTTCTCTAGTTTAGCAAGCTCTTCATATAATTTAATTTGTTCTGGTGTTGGCCTACTAGGGACAACAACCTTCAACTTAACTAGCTGATCACCAGTAGGAGCACTTTTTATTCCAGGTAAACCCAGTCCGCGTAATCGCAAAGTTCTGCCGGCTTGAGAGCCAGCAGGAATTTTCACAGTCCTTTCCCCATCTAATGTAGTTACTGTTGCTTCGGCACCAAGTACCGCTTCAGATGGCGTTATGCTCAATTCACTCAACAAATTATTCCCATCAAGTGTAAATGTGGCATGCGGCTTAGCTTTTACTATTAAATAAATATCGGCACCGTCAGAACCGGCATTTTTACCTGCTACACGAACTTTTGACCCGGGACGTACACCGGCAGGAATTTTTACATCGACAGTCTTAGAACTACCATTTGGCATGCTTATTTGCAAAGTGCGCATTGTCCCTTTGGCCATTTCTTCAATCGAAAGTTCAATTTCAGCTTCATGAGAAGCTGGTACTCTGCTTTGCCTTGCAGCACCACCATAAGTACTACCTGCTCTGCCTCGGGCAAAACCACCTGGCGATGTTTGTCCAGCCATTGACTGTCCAAAAAGCATGTCAAAAAAATCAGAGAAACTGGAGCTGCTGCTACCGCTCATACCACCTAAATTGCCAAAGTCAAAATTGAAACCACCAAAATCTGGTGGCGGTCTGAATTCTGAGCCTGATTTATAATTCTCGCCCAACAAATCGTAGCGTTTTCTCTTTTCAGGATCTTTCAGTACTTCATAAGCTTCAGCTATTTCTTTAAATTTCTCCTCGGCACCTTTGTCACCTTTATTAGCGTCAGGGTGAAATTTTCGTGCCAATTTTCTGTAAGCAGTCTTTATCTCTTGCTCGCTAGCACTACGCGACACACCAAGAATTTCATAGTAATCCCTAAACTTAACCACTAGCTATTTCTATCTCCATGACAAGCCAGATCTTAGCAATATAATATTCTTTCATGTTTTCTACTTATGATCGTAAAGCAAGCAACGAGTCCTAAGAAGATGTAAACAATAGCTGTCCAGGTAGATCTAATTTAAAGTTATTGTCAATAATTTAATCAAATGCGCGAGCGAATCTGATCATTCTTGACTGCATCTTTTAGATCTTCAAGCGTAACCAGCTCAAATTTTTCATTGAGCAATATATCCTTATATTCAGTAGGCATTTTTTTGAATTGTTTTAAAAACTCGCGTTGGTTTTTTTCGCGATCTATTATTGCTGGTATTTTCTCATCTTGAGCGTTAACCGACAACCATTTTGTAGCCGGAAATAAAATCAGCGAAGCAAGTAAAAATGTGTATCGACCGATTATTTCTATTCGAGTCTTTGACACAGCCATTTATTTTATGCTGCTAAATACTTGTGAAGATCTAGCAATTTAGTCAAATCCAGACGAACGCCAGGGCCCATGGTTGAACTCAAATAAATGGACTTAATATAAATACCCTTTACACTAGACGGCTTTATCTTTTGTATTTGTTCAACCGCCGCAGCCAAATTTTTCAATAACCTGCCATCTTCAAAAGACAATTTACCAATGGCCATTTGCACAACTCCGCCTTCCTTCTCAGAACGGAATGAAACTTTTCCAGCTTTCAATTCTTTGACAATTTTAGCTACATCGGCAGTTACAGTGCCATCCTTTGGATTTGGCATCAATCCCTTAGGACCAAGAACTTTGCCTAATTTAGAAAGGGCAGCCATTATATCTGGTGTTGCCACTAATTTATCAAAGCCAAGAAAACCTTCGCTTATTTTAGTAATCAATTCCTCGCTACCGGCAAAGTCAGCACCAGCATCTTTAGCTTCTTTGACTTTTTCACCTTTCGCAACCACTGCTACACGAACTTCTTTGCCAGTTCCGCCCGGTAAATTAACTGTAGAACGAATCTGTTGATCATTTACTTTGGAATCAACACCAAGGTGAAAATGGACTTCCACAGTCTGATCAAATTTCACACTGTTTTCTTTTTTGAGAATTTTTACTGCATCTTCTGCAGTACTCGGAGCCGTTAACTCGCTTCTCAAACCTTCTAATTTTGTTCGTCTTTTACTAACTTTTGCCATGATCGCCTCTAATTTATATCCCTAATCAGCAATGGTAATTCCCATATTTTTTGCAGTACCAGCAATCATTTTTTCTGCTGCTGCTAAAGTGGTTGCATTTAAATCGGGCAATTTTGTTTTGGCAATTTCAGTAATTTTTGCCTTAGAAATCGTACCGACTTTACTCTTGTTAGGAGTAGCTGAACCTTTCTCAACTCCTGCTGCTTTCTTTAGCAATTCAGCAGCTGGAGGTGTTTTCAAAACAAAATCAAAAGAGCGGTCTTCATATACTGTTATTTCAACAGGAACAATAGTTCCAGCTTTGTCCTGGGTCTTGGCATTATATTCTTTACAAAATTGCATGATATTGACACCATGTTGACCCAAAGCCGGTCCGACAGGTGGAGAAGGTACAGCCTTTCCAGCTGGAATTTGCAATTTGATTTTTCCGACAACTTTCTTAGCCACAATTAAAAATCCTTTATATAATGCTGCCCGCAGGGCTCAGAAGAGCCATTTTATGACAGATTAGCCGATCGCCTGAGATATTTACACTTTTATAACCTGATTGAATTCAAGCTCAACCGGCGTTGCACGCCCAAATATGACTACTGAAGCCTTAATACGCTCACGTTCCATATTAATTTCCGTAACTTCTCCAGTGAAATCAGCAAATGGACCACCAGTAATACGAACAAAATCCCCAAGCTTCACATCGATTACGGCTGCTTTCTTTCCTTTCAATCCTGATACTGCTATTTGACGACGTAAGATTTTTCGTATTTCTGTATCTTGCACTGGTGTAGGTCTTTTGCCAGAACCCACGTATTTGGTAACCCCGGGCGCTTCTCGCACGACTCGCCATGAATCGTCATCAAGAATCATTTCCACAAAGACATAGCCCGGATATTCTCTTTCCTTCTTCTCAATGCGCTTACCATCTTTTACTCTGGTGACAATTTTTTCAGGAACAATAACACCGAAAACTCTGTCTTGAGCATGCATAGTCACTATGCGCTTTTCGATGTGCTCCTTAACTTTATTTTCATGTCCAGAAGCAGTCTGCACTGCATACCAGCGTCTTAGTCCATCCGTCTTTATAAAAGGCATTTCAAGTTTCCCCTTTACCAGCGCAGCTTCGACAAATCAATTTGTCTCAACACGCTTTCTCTGTTTCTGCTGGGATTATCTAGTCCCACTTTTGCTACCCATTCTTCCCGCTCAGCTCGTTTCTCCTAAGAGCCCAAATTCAGCAATTATTTGGTCCCACCGATTCCGTAAAGATGTCCCCAATGTTCAAGCGGTGCAAATACAAATCTCGCCACTGTTAAGTCGAACAACCATACAAATATGGTTATCAGCGCTACTAAAAACAAAACACTAAGTGTCTCCCTTATCACTTGAGAACGCTCAGGCCAGCTTATTTTGCGAGCCTCTGCCTGTACTTCACCAAGAAATTGGCCAGCTTCTATCACCGAATGCTTTATGGGAAAATTTCCTAAATTCCCATCCTTCTGCTTGGCTTCCTTCTGTTCTTCGCCACTTTTCATTTTTTGTGAATTGCTTGTCTTGGATTTATCAGTTTTTGCTTTGTCAACACCTTCACCAGGTTTAGAACTAAACGACCGCATAGGAAGCGCAGAATGAGCTGTCTTCCGGCTACCAGGCTTTTCTGATTGCCTGCTTTGACTTCGTTTTTCCTTTTTCTTTACTGCCATTAAGTCCACTGCCAATTAGCACTTGGTGACTATCCATAATTCGCGCCCTGAAGGAATCGAACCCTCACTAACGGTTTTGGAGACCGCTGTTCTACCGTTAAACTAAAGGCGCCCTTCGCAGTTCACGGTAATTATCACCATCAATCGCTTACTTTTTAGTTTCCTTATGCTCTTGATGTTGACGGCAATAACTACAATATTTGTTAATACTCAATCTTTCTGGATCGTTTTTTTTATTCTTCATTGTTGTGTAATTACGACGCTTACAGTTATTGCAAGCAAGCGTAATAATAATTCGATCGTCTTTCTTAGCCAAAGGAAGTACTCCCATTAATTACAGTCATGATTGATCACATAACCATACGCAACCATCATGCAAAACAAAAACACCCCTCGCGAGGTGTTCAACAAGGAGTATATCCAGATAGCACAAACGCTGTCAAGCCGTCTAGAATTATAAGTAACAGCAAAGCGTTTATTTTAGCCAGCTCTCATCTACCAAATAACCTACCAAACAATTCGTACATAAAATAATAATCTTTTCTAGCTTGTCATTATTTAATAGTTATCAAGGAATGTTAAAGAACTTTTGGAAATCTATCCCCTTTTTGTTTATCGGGCTCATTGGGCTTACGCTCGCTCTGGGTAAATTTGCGCTGATTTTGACTGATACTCTCAGTAATTGGCAACCTTTATCATACCCAGCCAAAAATAAAGAACAAAAGGAGAAAATTCAGAACAAACAATCGTCTGGATTCGAAGCTAATACTTTGCGCATTAATCTTGGTTGTGAGCCGCCCAGTCTAGATTGGGCAAAAGCAACAGATGCTGCTTCTTTTGACGTTGTATCTAACATAATGGTCGGACTAACTGCATACACTAACGATTTGTCCTGTTCCCCAGCATGCGCCGAAAGCTGGCAGATTTTAGATCACGGACAGAGATATATTTTCCATTTGCGTCCAAATATACGCTGGTCAGACGGCAAACCATTAACAGCATATGATTTTCAATACGCGTGGCGACGTTTACTCGATCCACATACCGCAGCCCCTTATGCCTTCTTTCTCTACGACATAAAAAATGCTTTTGCTTTTAATCAAGGCAAGCTGAAAGATGCGGCAGAATTAGGCTGTCGCGCCATCGACGAACATACATTTGAAGTTCGATTAAGTCGTCCAATAGCATACTTCCTCTATCTGACTGCATTTTGTCCGACCTATCCTCAACGTCAAGACATTATTGAACGTTATGGCAATAATTGGACTGACCCCGGGCATCTGGTCTGCAATGGCCCTTTCCGTTTAACAAAATGGCAACATGAATACAAAATTGACCTCACTGCCAATCCCTTTTACTTTGCCTCAAAACCGTCTTTGAAAACAATCAAAATGTTTATGATCCCGGAACAATCTACTGCTTTTGCTCTCTATGAAAACAATCAACTAGATTTTATCGATAATCGCAGCCTCCCTACTTCTGAAATTGAACGATATCGAAGTTCGGGCAGCAGTGAGTACAGAGATATTGCTCTATTAAGAGTGAGCTATTTGGGTTTCAACATCGGGAAAAAGCCATTTGATAATGTAAAAGTACGGCGGTCCTTATCACTAGCAATAGACCGTAGCCGCATTTGTCGCATTCTTCGTCATGGAGAAAAACCAATTGCTAATTTAATTCCTCCGCCTCTGCTAGGACATTCGAATTTTTCTGAAGAGCAATCGTACAATCCTGTATTAGCCAGAACTCTGCTAGCTCAGGCCGGATACCCCGAAGGCAAAAATTTTCCGCAAACTTTTCTGTTATATCCACACCGAGAAGACACAAGATTATTAGTAGAAGCAATGCAAGACGAGTTAAAGCGCAACCTGAATATTCATGTTGATCTGCTCAATCAAGAATGGCAAGTTTATTTGCAGACTTTACGCAATAATACACCGCCTATCTATAGATACGCTTGGGGTGCGGATTATCCTGATCCTGATACATTTATGAATTTATTTACCAGTCATAACGGTAATAACAATACCCACTGGTCCAACAAAACATATGATCACTTGGTGAACATTGCTGGTTGCGAAGCAAATTCAGTAAAAAGAGAAGCATTATATCGACAAGCTGATTATATACTGTGCAAACAGGATGTGCCTATAATTCCTGTAAATACAGCTGCCCAAAATATGCTTATTAAACCTTGGGTTCACGGCATCGTTCCCAACGCCTTGGATTTACAATTTTTCTCAAAAGTGAGTGTTGGAGATTAGCATGTCTAAATTAATCATCAAAAGAATATTGATGATGCTGCCTCTATTATGGCTAATAGCTACTTTAACTTTTTTTCTGCTACGGGCTTTGCCTGGTGGCCCTTTTGATGCTGAAAAAAATCTACCACCGGAAATCATTGCCAATTTAAAAGCCAAATATCATATGGATCGCCCCCTCGCTGAACAATACCTCCTTTATCTACAAAGACTGATTAAAGGTGATCTCGGCATCTCCTATAAATATCTCGACCGGTCGGTAAATGATATTCTGTCCGCGGCCTTTCCTGTTTCTCTTACTCTAGGAATTGCGGCTTTATTTCTAGCGATAATTATTGGTGTACCACTAGGTGTAATGGCTGCCACCAAGAAAGGTAGTGCTATTGATGCAGCCTGTATAATTTCCTCTACACTGGGAGTTTCCGTTCCCAGTTTTGTCACCGGAGCATTGCTCATTTTTGTTTTTGGCATCTGGTTAAAACTATTACCGGTTGCTTTATGGGAATCGGGTTGGCACGTAATATTACCTGCTTTCACTTTAGCTAGCGGTCCCATCGCTTATTTAGCCCGTCTTACTCGCTCAAGCGTTATTGAAGCGCTCGGCAAAGACTGGGTTAGAACCGCTCAAATAAAAGGTGAACCATATTTGCAAACCGTCATCAGTCACGCTTTGCGCAATGCACTTATTCCCATCATCACCGTATTAGGACCTCTGAGCGCTATTTTAATTACTGGTTCCTTTGTAGTAGAGACTATTTATGCCATTCCAGGCATGGGTCGCTTTTTTATTACTGCTGTCAGCAATCGCGATTATGACTTAGTCATAGGCACGACCCTTATATTTGCTGTTCTTCTCATAATCGCTAATACTATCGTAGATATCCTTTACCATAATCTTGATCCTAGAATAACTATTTCAGATTAAAAATACGATGAAAAATAGAACCTATTTAGCAAAAATTGCTGGCTGTATTATTTTCATTTTGTGTCTAATGGCAATTTTATCCGCCTTTGGTTTTCCTTTTACAACTTATACTTATGACCAAACTAGCGAGCATATTTTGGAAGCCCCCTCAGCCAATCATTTCTTTGGCACTGATGAATTAGGCAGGGACTTGCTTACCAGAATAATCTATGGCTCACAGCTTTCGATAAGTATTGGCTTTCTAACAGCCATCATAGCTTCTGTAGTTGGCATTACCTATGGTGCTATCGCCGGTTTTGTCGGTGGTCGGCTAGACACAATCATGATGCGCGGCATTGATTTATTTTATGCTTTACCAGATTTACTAATAATGATTCTAGTAGGAATAATTATAGGGCGAGGTACTTTGGGCATATTGTTGGCTCTAGGACTGGTAAGCTGGATGGGCACAGCTAGATTAGTTAGAGCCCAATTTTTATACTTAAAAAGCGAGGAGTTCATAGACGCTGCCCGAGCCTGCGGCGCCAGTTCTTGGAGGATCGTAACCAGACATTTATTACCAAACGCTCTTGCACCGGTTATTGTTTCTCTAACTTTTACTATACCTTCGGCAATTTTAGCTGAATCCACACTTAGTTTTATCGGGCTTGGCCTATCACCCGGCCTGTAGCTGGGGCACATTAGCTAGCGAAGGATGGCGGGCTTTGCATACAGAACCACATATTATATTCTGGCCCAGTCTATTCATCTTTATTGTAGTGCTGAGTTTCAATCTTCTTGGTGATACACTTGCTGATGCTATGGACCCAAAAACCAGGATTTAGACAATATGAAAACACCGATTAACTGGATATTTATCACGATCTGCTTATTCATTTCTTTATCCCCTTGCTACTCTAAAGAAGCCGGTTGGATTCTGACACAACGCAGTAAAACATTTGGCGATCAGTACATCTATATAAATACACATGGAGTTAAATGCATTAATCCTAAACAAGGTTTAGGCTGGGTTAGCCAAGCACCGAGCTGGAACATTACTTTCTTTAATGAAAAAACAAAGTTATATTATCCACTTTCTGCTTCCACTTGGAAAACTAAGCTTGCCAAAAGTGGCTTAATACCAGCCAATATAAGCTGGTCCAAAGTTTCTACTGGCACTATTGCCGGATTAAAAGCAAGTCAATATAAAATGCTCAATAGTGCTGCATCTTCAGAAAAACAATCTGTCAAATGGCTTTCAGCAACCTATTGGTTAGCCGATGAAATCACCGTACCAAAAAGCCTAGCCCAACTCATAAGCAGTGCCTGTGGACTGCCAGCATCGGATTCGATACCACTACAGTTGAACTACCGCAGTCAGAAGGGCAATACAGAAACCTTGCTTAGTACTTATCATCAACAAACCGCTGTCATCCCTGATTCTTATTTTTCCTCACCCAGCGGTTACAAGGTGGCAAGAAGTGAAGTAGAGGTTTTGGTAAGCAAAGAGAACAAAGCTCTTATAGACGAATTAGCTAATGATCTTACTAGTAATAATTCGAACCAAAAAATCAATCCTCAACTAATTAACGCCTCAAAACAAATATCTCCGCAGTCCCTAAATAAATTGCCTAACCAAGTAAATTTACCTGGGGGTAGAACGGTAAGCAAGGATCAAATCAGCAAATTTCTAAATAAACTAAAGCAAAGTCAATAGGAATAACATGAAGCCCGATCTATCACCTCTGATAGCAAAAATGCCAACAAAAACCTGGATGTTATTCCCAATATTGATACATTCTTTTTTAGCCGTGTGCATTATCTTTTGGTACCATTCTTGCAACGTAGAATTGCAGAAACAGGCGAACACACAAGAAATAATCGCTACCACAACTACTCTTTCTAAGCTCTTTTACGACAGTGGATTATCGATTGGGGCTTATAGCCTAACAAAGAATAAAACTTTTATTGATCGATATCAAAAGCTTGTCAATCAAATATCACCAACAATCGAGACACTTCACAAACTTGTCAACGAACAACCCGTTAAAGAAATAAGTTATCAGGAAATTAGCCACGTCGCTCAAGAAGCTCTCAAACAACTGGAGAACGCTAAGAAAATACTCGATGACAATAATATATCTCCTGTCAGCGATGATCAAGGAAAAATTCGCACTCTCTATAAACAAGTTAAAGCTTTGGCCGACCAATTGCAAAGTAAATTAGATCAATTATCACAAGCTGAACAAGAAGCATCAAAGAATAGCTCTAGCAATAGACAGATTGGTCAGTCTTTGCTTGCTTTAGTTTTTTTCTTTTATATTGGCTTCAGTTTAACAATGCATCTGCGGTATTTAAAATGTATGGCTACAAAGTCCCACCTAACCACCAAAATTGAGTAATTAGATTGTTAGAACCAAATAACAAACAAACTATTACTATCGCCGGAGCCGGAAGCTGGGGACTTACACTTGCATGGTTATTCGCACAGTCAGAAAATCGCATTATTCTCTATACCGGCAATAAAGAAAAACTGGTAGAGCTAACCAAGCATCGTAAATTAGAAATGCCCGTCAAAGTAGCATTTACTGATAGCAAAATTACATTCACCGACGACCTGTTATTTGCCGCTAGACAAGCAAGCGTCATAGTTTTTTGCTGCACCTCCCAATCTATGCGCGATTTGGCAAGAAGGGTCGCCCTTTGTCTGAAAGAGTCAGACAGCCATCCTATCTTGGTCAGCGCTGTAAAAGGACTTGAACTGGATTCTCTTAAGAGAATGTCTGAAGTGATGGATCAAGAATTGCCTGGAGCAGAAATCTGTGTGCTGTCCGGGCCTAATTTAGCTAAAGAAATCTTACAGGGTTTACCCACCGCAGCCGTTATTGCCAGCAAAAACTCGTCAGCCGCTTCGCTAGTGCAAAAATACTTATCTGTTTCGAAGTTCAGGCTGTACACAAATACAGATGTCATTGGAGTGGAATTAGGGGGCACCCTTAAAAATGTAATTGCTATAGCCGCAGGTTGTGCCGATGGTTTAAGTTTAGGCGCTAATGCCAAAGCTGCTTTAATCACCCGTGGTCTAGCCGAAATAACTCGATTGGCTGTGTTCAGTGGAGGTCAGTCTATTACCTTAGCTGGCTTAGCTGGAATGGGAGACTTGTTAGCTACTTGCTCTAGTCCCTTGTCTCGCAATTACCACTTAGGATTAGAGATGGCTAAAGGTAAATCATTGCAAAGCATTTTAAAAGAGACTGGCGCTGTAATTGAAGGCATTACTACCACTGCTGCGGTATGCGAACTAAGCCAAAACCTGAATATTGAGCTGCCAATTGCTAAACTAGTACAAGCCTTTTTAGACGGATCACAATCTCCTAGCAAAGCCATAATGACCTTGATGAATAGGCCGCTAGTTAGCGAATAGAAGTGCCTTATTAAATCCTCAATATGCTAAACGCACTAAAAACGTTTATATAAATATGTCCGGCGAGCAAATGAACATGAATAAAAGAGTTTTGATGTTGTCATGGGAATATCCGCCACGAATTATTGGTGGTTTGGCTCGCGTTGTCTGTTGTTTATCGCGAGAGCTGGCAAATTCTGGCTGGGAGGTTCATGTTGTCACAGCTGATCATCCAGGCACTCTTGAGCATGAATCGGACGGACTGGTCAAAATCCATAGAGTAAAAAATCAAACTGATACAACTCCAGACTTTTTAAGCTGGGTAAGCCGATTAAATATTGGCTTACTACAATATGCCATTCACTTAAATAGTCAGTCGCCTTTCTCGATTGTGCACGCCCATGATTGGATGGTTAGTGATGCTGCCTGGACAATGAAAATAGGTTTTAATATCCCTCTTATTAGCACGATGCATGCAACAGAATCAGGCAGAATGCATGGCATTCATAACGACTTACAGCGTTACATCCATCAAATCGAATGGCGGCTTACTTATGAATCCTGGCGCGTTATTGTTAATAGTCAGCATATGCGTTCAGAATTAGAAGGTCTCTTTACTCTACCTGCTAACAAAACAATCGTAATTCCTAATGGCACCGATGTAGAAAGTTTTTCTATCAATTTTGATCGTCTATCTTTAAGAAATAGTCTTGCGGCTCCCAGTCAACGTATCGTACTATACGTGGGCCGTCTAGTACGCGAAAAAGGCGTACAAATATTATTGGATGCCGCACCTAAGGTAATTAACGCTTGTCCAGATACAAAATTCATAATCGTTGGCACTGGTTATTATATGGATGAATTAAAGCAACAAGCTTACAGTTTAGGCATAGACCACCACATAAATTTTCTTGGCTATGTAGATGATGAAGAGCTGAGAAAACTGTACAATATAGCTGATGCCGTTTGCATACCTAGTCTTTACGAGCCCTTCGGCATTGTTGCGCTAGAGGCAATGGCTGCTAAAGTACCAGTCGTTACTTCTGATACTGGGGGCTTGCGGGATTTTGTTGAGAATATGGTCACCGGTATCACTACTTACACAGGAGATTCTGGCAGTCTAGCTTGGGGATTATTGGAAATCCTCAGGAATCAAGAATTAGCCAAAAAGATTGTAAACGAAGCATATGAAAGAGTATCGACAATCTACAATTGGAAAGTAATTGCAAAACAAACCGGAGAAGTCTATACCAAAATTATAGAAGAATCTAAAAATGCGGATAGTTACCAAATAAATAAAACAGTACCCAAAACAATGCTAAATCCCAGAACAATTTAAATATCATGGCTGCGAGGAGCAACTGAATGAAAGCTGTTATTATGGCTGGTGGATCAGGAACAAGGCTTAGACCGCTGACTAGCACATTACCAAAACCGATGGTGCCTGTCGCTAACAAACCAATAGCTGAGCACATAGTTAACCTTCTAAAAAATCAGGGTTTTGAAGATCTTATTTTTACTCTGCACTATTTGCCCCAGCAAATACGTGATTACTTTGGTGACGGCTCAGATTACGGTATAAAAATAGGATACTCTGTGGAAGAGGGTAGCCCACTGGGAACTGCCGGTTGCGTTAAGGTCATCCAAGATCAATTGGATTCGACATTTATTGTAATATCAGGCGACAGTCTTACCGATATTGATTTGCAAGCCGCTGTTCGCTATCACAAAGAAAAAAAGAGCAAAGCTACTATTGTTCTGAAGCATGTTGAAAATCCGGTCGAATACGGTGTAGTCATCACTGATGCTGAATCGCGTATTCAACGATTTGTTGAAAAACCGAGCGCCAGTGAAATTTTCTCCGACACAATCAACGCGGGCATATACATCCTAGAACCTGAAGTTTTATTGTATGTTGTGATGGGACGCGAGCAGGATTTCGCTCATGATCTTTTTCCTTTACTACTTCTGCGCAATGAGCCCATCTATGGTTATGTAGCGGATGGTTATTGGTGCGATATTGGCAATTTGCAAGTTTATAGACAAGCAAATGTAGACGCATTAGACGGCAAAGTAAAATTACACATAGACTTGCCACAAATAAAACCCGGTATTTGGGTAGGCGAGGGAACTGAAATAGATTCTAGCGTCACATTACAAGCTCCAACTATCATCGGCCGCAATTGCCGCATAGGCAGAGAAACAGTAATTGAACCTCATACCGTAATTGGTGATAACGTCTTGATTCAAGAAAAGGTTTTGTTAAGACGTCCAATTATTTGGTCAAATACTTACATAGGCAATAAAAGTGCTCTCAAGGCTTGTATAGTTTGCCATAAAGCTACCATTCATGATTCGGCAGAGATCCTCGAAGGAGCCATTATTGGCGGCAATTCCTCGGTTGGACAAGAGGCACATATCAATCCTGACGTGCGCCTCTGGCCCGACAAAATTGTGGACTCTGGAGCACACGTGATTGAGTCGGTCATCTGGGGTACGCGCGCTCCAAGATCTTTATTCGGCACACACGGCGTGCAAGGTTTAGCTAATATTGAAATTACTTCGGAATTTGCTGTTAAACTTGCTGCTGCTTATGGAGCTACGCTCAAATCAGGGCCTGTTTTAGTCAGCCGCGACTATTGGCGAGTCAGCCAGATGTTATCACGCGCCATTGTCTCAGGATTAACTTCTGTTGGTATTGAAGTGCAAAACCTGGAATCAATGCCAATTCCTATCTCACGTTATTATGTCAAAATCCAACGCGCCAGCGGTCTAGTACATGTAAGAGTATCTCAGCACATACCCGATAAAGTAACGATCGAGTTTTTCGACAATGAAGGCTTAGCCATTAGCAAGGCTATGGAAAGAAAAATAGAAACGACATATTTTAAAGAAGACTTCCCTCGCTGTCTACCCGCTGATGTTGGTGGTCTAAACTACCCCAGCCGCGTGCGCGAATATTATATGGATGAATTTATCAAACACATGAAAGGACAAGTATTCGAAGAGGATAGAGTAGCATTCTGTATCGTACCTGGTTCTAGTTATACCAGACGAACAAAAAGCGGCAGCATAGCGACGCGTGCACCGCGGGTGGTGATCGATTATGCGATGGCCGAGTCAAGTGCCATATTACCGGACCTGCTCGGTCAAGTAGGAATAGAGACTGTGGTACTAAATTCTTCTATCCGAAACACTCCTCCTCGACACGAAGAAAGGATGGCTATGCGCAAGCAATTGGCCGATGTGGTTAAAGCACTAAATGCTGAGCTCGGAGTCCAGATAGGACGCAATGGTGAACAGATAACTCTCGTCGATGAAACAGGTCAAATTATTAGAGGCGAACTGTTGCTAGCTGTCTTGGCCGATATCATTCTGCGTGACAAACCCAGACGAAGGATTGTGGTCCCGGTAAACTCTAGTTCGTCCATAGATAGAATCGCGGCCCGGTATAACTGTAAAGTAACTCGCTGCAAAGCATCTGAAACAGAAATCGGTATAACAACGGCCAAACTTGATGATGCCATTATTGGTGGCAGCGCCAATGGTTGCTTTATATTTCCCGAATTTCAACGCGGATATGACGGCATGTATGCTTTAGGACAAGTGCTTGAACATTTGACTTTCCAGGGTCGGAGTTTACATGATGCAGTAGCCGACTTGCCCCCCCTCGTTTATCAAGTTGATTCAGTGCACTGCCCCTGGGAAAGAAAAGGTCGCTTAATGCGCTTGCTGGTAGAAAAACATCAAGATAGACCAATGGAATTGCTGGACGGCGTGAAAATTCAAACTAGGCCCGAGCATTGGGTATTGGTTTTACCAGACGCGGTAGAACCATTTGTCCATGTTTACGCAGATGGTCTAGATTCAAAACACACAGCTTCTGATCTAAAAGAATATACTCAACTGGTACGTCATTTGCAGAGTGTCTAAACTATAACTGCTTATTGATTGTCTACTTTTATTAGAGTTAGACGAAATTATAAGGACTTGAAATCAATGTTATTTGCCAAGCCAAACCAGCGACTTTTGAACAAGGTGCCAGCGGGAAAATCCAGCAAGTGGACCTCTGATTATTTAATTGGGCTAAAATATAACATCTTTTGCTTTTATCTCGGCTGGAGGTGCTAAATTAATGATTGTCAAACAGATTTAATCATGCTCGATAAGGGCATATTAGCTATGGCTGGGCGAGATTTTTGTGAGGTTTATAAATGTCCGATCCGGGTAAAAATTTAGGTAACAATACGCCTGGCATAAAGCTTACTGGGGATCCCCAACCAGTTGACCCGGCTAGGAAGAAAAAGGAAAAGAGAGTGGTCAGCCCGAATCCTGGCGTATGGGGCTCTCTCCGCAGATTCTAGCCAGCAGCAGTTTAAGCGATGAAACAAGTGAACAAGCCTGGCTTGACCAATTAAAAAAGATTCAAGCCATTTTATTGCTAATCGTTCCGGTAGTAGTCGGCAAAAAATGGCTCAAGACGCCGTAGACCGTCAAGGCATTGAAGTTATCGTCGATAGACTTTTTCTTGCATGCAGGGCTATATGTATGAGTTTAATAAAGTAGCGGTAGGCACTGATTTGCATGTTTCAGGCACAATATCGGGCGAAGTGACCGAAATTACCCGCACTAACAAATATAGGGAAGCCGAAGTAACAGAAACCTATTTTAGAGCTCGCCTTTCAACCCGTATTTTTAGCTTGATTATAAGAGGCAGAAATAATAAAATCGATTTCTTCTTACTACCTGTCACTCGCGCTATGGCGCTAAGTACTATAGAGAACGAATACGTACCCTTGGCAAGCATTCAGATCAAAGTGCATAATGACGGCATTATGTGGCGTCCAATATCGGTAGCCCCGAGTTGTCATTCACTAGAAATCTTGTGTGGATGGGCCTTTAAGCAATTGGTAGAAGAAACCAGAGCGGCTATTACAGATAAGTAGGAAGAAACACTCAGGGTTACAATTTGATTCGCCCTGCGCTTTTCTTATAGTCTGCCATTAGCATACCGGCAAAAAATTTGCTTAAATTTAAGTATATACACCTCAGGAGTACCATATGCCAACTATTAATTTGGAAATGATGAAGCAGCTTCTGGAAGAATTTGCTGAAAAAGAGGCTTTAACTACCGAAGAAATAAGCATAATAGAAAACGAAATTACCTCCTTAGAGGAACGCGTGATTTATTGTCGTAACAAGTTACAAAATTTGGGGGCCGACAAAGAAAGATTAGTTGCCATGAAAGAACGCTACGTCAAGGGAAATTTCACCCAATATATGCAAACTGCCTCCCCCGGACTAGCTGAAGAAAGAACTGGAGCAATGGCAAGCTCTGTTTTACCCCCAGTTCGTCCAGCTTCCGGTGCTATCAAGTCGCCAACTACTAAAAAAGGGACTCATCCAGACTTAATATCCAGCTCTGAAAGTGAAGCCGACGCAGGAGATAAAACCAGTGAAATCGCTGTACCCAGCCAAACACAAATAGCGGCGTCATCTCCAAATAGCAATGAAACAAGCGCGCCAGAAAGCCCAGAAGAAGCAGATACATTGACCCAAGATGGCAAAAAGAATACTGAGGAAACTGCCACTGATAAAGAAGACAACAAACCAATTAGCATTAATGAAGCTCTGAAGGGCTTATTCCGCAAATAAGGAATAGCAAAATTAGATGAAACAATTAAAAGCAAATATGGCGGGTATAGTCGTCAAAATATTGGTTAAACCTGGTGATTTAATAAATGCAGGTATGGAAGTAATTCTTTTAGAATCGATGAAAATGCAAATACCTATAACATCGGATCTAACAGGCAAAGTTTCTAAAATTAACGTTGCTGTTGATGATTTTATAAACGAAGGGGATTTAATTCTTAGCTTGGATTAAATAGCGGAGATTTAAAAGGACGTAGCATATATGTTTGATAATCTCCCCACAGAAGTGAAATTGGTAGAAGTCGGTCCCCGTGATGGACTGCAAAACGAATCGAAAATTTTATCCACCGAAGACAAGCTAAGGCTAATTAATGCTCTTATCGACTCAGGGATAAAGAACATCGAAGTCACCTCTTTTGTCAGTCCACAATGGATTCCACAATTAGCCGATGCGGACGATCTTTGTAAGCTTCTAAAATTGCCAGAAAACATCGATACCAGTGCGTTGGTTCCCAACGCAAAAGGATACGAACGGGCAAAAACTACTCGACTTTCAACTGTGGCAATTTTTATGTCCGCCACTGAGACTCATAACAAAAAGAATATCAATCGCAATATCGACGAATCGATTAAAACATTTGCTCAATTGATACCGCTCGCCAAAAATGATGGCAAAAAGGTTCGCGCTTATTTATCAGTTGTTTTTGTATGCCCCTACGAAGGTATAACTGACCAAAATAAAGTAGTTAAACTTTGCGAACATTTGCTAGCTCTTGGTGTTGATGAACTTTCGCTTGGTGACACCATTGGCGCTGCTACACCAAAAATGGTGCTTAGCCTGATAGACAAATTGAAGAAAATAGATAAACTAGAAAAATTTGCCTTGCACTTGCATGACACCGAAGGCATGGCTCTTGTAAACACTATAGCCGGCTTGGAAGCCGGCATTACCACTTTTGATACCAGTATAGGCGGCATGGGTGGCTGCCCATACGCACCAGGCGCTGCTGGCAATCTGGCGACAGAAGATTTAGTACATTTGCTACATTCTCTTGACATAAAAACAGGCATAGATTTAGACAAATTAATTGCGTGCGGTAGCTTAGCGCAGCAATTATTGGGCAAACAATTACCAGGTAGATTTTTACGCTCCTCTCTAGCAAAAAATAAATAGGCTAGACTAAGTGCGTAGCAATTAGGAGTGCCAGTTGACAAGCCCTTGTCTGCTTATCGAAAAAAAACCACCACTTGCCTGGCTAAAGTTAAACAGACCAGAACTAGCCAATGCGTTAAATAGCGAATTATTGCAAGCCTTATTAGACGCCGCTCAACAAATAAGTCTCGATAAACAAATTCGCATTGTGGCAATTATCGGTTCCGGTCTCAAATTTTTTTGCGCTGGCGCCGATTTAAGTGAAAGAAAAACAATGACTGAGGGACAAGTCATTGATTATCATTTACTTATCCAAGAAACAATGCAAGCAATAGAATCTATGCCCCAACCCGTTATCGCTGCCATTAATGGCTCTGCCTATGGTGGCGGCGTAGAGCTTGCTTTAGCGTGTGACTTGAGGATAATGGTTGACGAAGCTAACCTTAGACTTCCTGAGGTAAAACTTGGTATTATTCCTGGTGCAGGTGGCACACAACGTTTACCCCGTCTAATTGGAAAATCTAAAGCAAAAGAAATGATTTTTACAGGCTCACCATTATCAGCAAAAGAAGGTTTTCAATATGGCTTGATTAACAAGCTTGTTGTAGAAAAGCCTGATAGCTCTGACACATTCCATACTCCTATGATTCAATCGGTAACCGCCTGGGCCAAAGAAATCGCAGAGGCAGCCCCGCTATCATTAGAGCAAGCAAAATGGGCGATTGACACTGGCTTCGATAAGAGCTTATCAGAAGGTTTAGCTCTTGAAACCAAGTCTTATTTGAGATTAATAAACACCAAAGATCGGATAGAAGGACTCTCTGCCTTTGCCGAGAAACGCAAACCAAATTACACCGGTAATTAAAATGAGCACTGCTTCTAGTATCATCACCGAAAACTGTATAGAAGTTAATTTGCCACCTTGGCCTATGACCGCCTTGATTCTTTGTGGTGGCAAAAGTACTCGGATGGGTAGACCAAAGGCATTTCTTCCTTATCGTGGCACATTGATGATCACGCATATCGTGGACTTAGTCCGTCAATTATTTTCTGAAGTTTTGTTGGTAACCAATGAACCAGAATTATATGACGGTCTTCAAATAGACACTGTGAGAGATATTATTCCTCATCGCGGTCCTTTAGGAGGCATCCTTTCTGGATTAATGATAGCTAGCTATAATCATAGTTTTGTTATAGCTTGCGATATGCCTTTTATTGACAGTAAGCTCATTACCGAAATGGTCAAGAAGGGTCACAAAAGTGACATCCTTGTTTTAATGCACGACAGAGGCATAGAACCCCTAATAGGTATTTATTCAAAAAGTTGCATAACTGCTCTTGAAGAATCGTTGTTTTCAGGTAAAACCAGTCTAAGCGAGTTTGCCTCAGGTTTGAATGCCCAAGTACTGTTTTGCTCTGACCTTCAGAACAAAGATAAAAATCTTTTACCACCATATTTTGATATCGATACGCCTCAAGACTATACAACAGCAATTATGTCTGGGCACAAATAGATTGCCTCACTCATGACGAAAAATAGCTATCATCGCGCCAATAGCCAAAGCTGGTCCGAATGGGAATGGTTTAGATCTTCCCGAACCCGCTATTATTACCCCCAGCAAACAGCCAATCAAAGCGGCGCCAGGCAATATATATTGATACGGCATCAGCAATATGGATTCTTTAAGACAAGTAGAAAGCATCAGTAACATACCTGCCGCAAAAACAAACACTGCGATTGCCGAGCTGATTACCGGTAAAACAATAGTTTGCATCAATCGCTCTTTTCTCAATTCAATTAGAATGTAAACGGCTCCTAAAACAGTGCCTACCAAAAATCCTAATACCAAGGCAAATACCAATTTCTGCCAACCTAACCAGGCAGATATTAAAGCCGAAAGAACAGCATCTCCACCTCCAATAATTTCTAATTCTTCTATAGGTACACCACCACTATAGAACTTGAGATGTTTATAGTCCTTTTTACTAGCCTGCCTGGGTAAATGATGGGATTCTCTACTTATCCAAGACGAAGTACGAATCGCTTTTCTAGATTCAATAGTCTTTCGACCCTCTATAGAAACGAACCTATTTCCCATTGCCAGGGTTGCTGGATTGAACCAAAGATAAAGTTTTAGGCCATAAAAAGCCAAAAAATCGAACAGTACATAGCTAACCCCAATACCTGCTAAAGCACCAAAAACATTGGATTTTGTCATTGCACTGAATATGACACCAAGAATAATAGCCGGATAAGTGATCTCATGCGGAATTATCTTAGCTTTGAAGTCTGTAATGCAAACCGAGACCAACACCGCCACGAAAAACATAATGCCGAAAGAATAGAATGTAAGACCAAAATTCAACCCTATGGCAATAAAGCTTATCGCCATAAAAAGCTCAGCCAAGGGATATTGCCATTTGATCCTGTTTCGACAGCTCTTACACTTGCCATTCAATAATAAGAGCGAAAACAATGGAATAGCTTCCGCAATATTTCCCCTGTGACCACAATAAGATCCTGGCTCTATGAACGATGAAAAACCTTCCAGAAACAAGAGTAAGTTAGCAATATAACTAGCTATGCCGCCAGCCAACAAACCCATCACGCCAACCATACACATGGAAGGTATTTCTAGCACTTGATTAGGGGGCATTACGGCATTATATTTCCACTAACGGTCACGAGCGACTTTAACCTGCGTCTTTACGTCCAGAACTGCGCTTACTTTGGGTAATAATTTTGTATAGTTCGGCAGTTGCCGCCCTCAACCTTCTGGAAACTTGCATTTGCGAAATACCAAGCCTTTTGGCTACTTCTGTTTGACTGAGGTCTTCATAAAATGTGAGCTGCACAACTTCTCTCAAGCCATCCTTCAATTGCTTAATAGCTTCAGCTAACATCAAACGTTCCTCTTTAGCCATTTGATTACTTTGATAACGTCCGTCAACCAAAGTGTCTATGAGTGATTGTTCAGAACCGGCATCATTAGATAGAGCTTGATCAAGCGAAATAAGCGTGCGTCTCCGATCAACCTCATACGCTTCGTTTACACGACTCACAGATACTTGCAATTCGTGGGCAATTTCTACATCTAACGGCTCACGTCCCAAACGAGAAGTTAAATTTTGCACTAAGCGATTTATACGGAAAGATAGCTCTTGTAATTCTCTCGGTGCCCTAATCATTGCCGTTTTATCGCGTAAATAATGTCTTATTTCGCCGGTAATCAAATGAGTAGCATACGTTTGAAATTTAGCTCCAGCGTCGGGTTTAAATTGATCAACTGCCTTGATCAAACCAATAGAGCCTACTTGAATTAAATCCTCCACAGGGTCAGTAGATCTTCGTGCCAAGCCATAAGCTATACGCTTAACTAAAGGTAGCGACGCCTGAATAATTTCGTCCCGTAATGCAGGATCCCTAGATTCGGCATATTCCGCTAACCACTGATGAACTTGATCTTGACCTTTATTCACTTCTAAGGCCACTCGCCACATTTAACCTGCATATCCTAACCACTGCCTACAGACCACAAAATCTCACCTTTACCATTTTATTATCCATGAGCAAAATTAGCAAAGGGAACTTCGATAAATAGCTCTTGAAATGCACCCTTTTATGCTTAAATGAGCAGGAAAAACAATTTAGCCAAGCCAAATTACCAAATGTTCGCCAAAAGCTCCAGGAATAATGGATAGACGGAAAGAAAAATCTGTTTGGCCATGACGAACATTTAACAACCCATCATACGGCAAAACAACTTCGTCTGCAGCTTCTGCCGCCATAATCTTGAACCTTTGCACTAATTCCGGCAGAATAGATCTAGGCAACCTTCTAGCAGCAAAAAGCACGCCTTCTTTGCGGTAATGCACCAGCACCTGACGATCATTAGGCTCAATGTGTATATTTGTGCAACCCTTACTAATAGCATTAGCAATAATATGATGGCTTAATAGAACTATAGCCCTGTTTTCGTCAACACTCCTCTCTATTTGATCTTCAATAACTGGACTATCGGTGCTAGCGCTATCCATCAACTCGATAAACGCTACTTTATTATCTGCCACTTTTTCAGGACTGGTGGGACTATACATAGTCTCTGCAGGTGCATATTTCTTAGGCTCTGCCTGACTATATTCAGGCTGTACAGAGGCATATCCCTCAGGCTCTGCCCGAATATACTCAGACTCCGCAGGGACATTCTTCTTAGGCTCTTCCCGAACATACTCAGACTCGGCAGGGACATTCTTCTTAGGCTCTTCCCGAACATACTCAGACTCGGCAGGGACATTCTTCTTAGGCTCTGCCCGAATATACTCAGACTCCGCAGGGACATTCTTCCTAGGCTCTGCTAAGGCATATCCAGACTCCACTGGAGCATACTCCTCCCCAGACTCTGGCGGGGCGCCGTATGCCTTGATAATAAAATGTTGAAAACCCTCATCAGTACACACCGCTATACCCAACTGCCAATCCTGAAGATAGTCCTTGGCTTTGTTCAACGCTTCTTCATCGGCGGGATTAACCATAGCCAGGGTCAAGCGATTGCCTGCCGTTTGCACTGGCACAAGTTCGTATTGAAGCACCAATTGGTGCGGTAGAAGCGAAATAATGGTAGTATCTGGAATAGCTTTCTTCAAATCCAGATATTTGACACCATAATGCAGTTCTAATACAGTTTTTAGGTTTGCCTCGGTTACTAGACCCAAGCGAAGCAAAAGACTCGCTTTAGGCTCAGAAGTATTTTCCGCCGCCTGCAGAGCTTGTTTAAACTCTTCATCTGTAATTTGGCCACTATCTAATAGTATTTCGCCAATGTCTCGCTTCACCAGACATTACTCCTCGCCACCCAAATTGTTACCTTCTACTTCCAAGATATATCGCTTCTAGTATTTTATATTGTAAGCTGCTCTTTATAATGTCCAAACTTATGAAAATTACCAGTTATGTTGAAAGCATTCTTTTTCGTTTTAATACTGGCCAGTGGTCTGCGCTTTACAGCTTTAACATTTGACAGTCTTTGGTTAGACGAAAACTATCAAACAGTTGTGGAATCTTACGGTAATAATTTACCCGACTTGCTTAATCCTGAGGGTAAAGCATTCATTTATAAATCAGATAATCCCGCAAGTGTCCACAACGTTCTGACGAGATTTCGCAAAGTTGACCCCTTATGTCCTCCACTATTTGCTGTCTGTATGAATCGCTGGATCACCGCATTTGGTGGCAGTGATTTTGCGCTACGCGGATTCGCGGCCTTATGTTCAATACTTTCCATTATTGCTATTTATTTTTTTGGTTCTGTCCTTTTAGGCAAAGACTCCGGACTATATGCTGCCCTACTGCAAGCGATTTCACCCTTCGATGTATGTTATGCCCAGGAAGCCAGAATGTATAGTCTGTGCACCCTACTCGCTATTTTATCCGGCGGTAGTTTAATCTATTTATGCCTGAAGAAAGGAGCTTCTAAACACATATTATTTGCCGTTCTTTACGTAATTTCTACATGGGCCATGATTAATACCCATTACACACAAATATTTTTGTGGCTATTTACTGTATTTATCGGTCTAACTGTGGCTATCCTCCGCAAAGATTGGCAACTCTTGAGCTTAATTGCAATTTCAAACGTGGGAATCGCCGCTTTATCTCTTCCTTGGTTTCCGCTTTTTCTGAAGGCTGCTAGCTTACGCACAGCGTCGTTCTATGTAGCTCGTCAACCTACGTTATGGTGGCCAATCTGGGCTTTAATCATTCGTATACCCTTTAACTGGCTCAGTTTTTTGATAGGGAAAAAGGTGATGGTTTGGGCAATACCTGCTTTTGCCACTTCACTAATGATCCTGGGTCGCTCTTTTCTTTTTCTCATAAATTGTATCAAACAGATGTACACTAAACAAAGCAACAAAATCATAGCAACTGCTCTTATACTAAAGAATCCAGTAACCTTGTTATTTCTCTGGGCAATTATCCCGGCGCTCATGATCTGGATTTTGGACGTTAAAGAATCTCATAGAGTTGTAGAAATTCCGCGCTACCTAATTGGTACAATGCCGAGCATTTTATTGCTAGCTGGCTATTCACTGTCTTTGCTAAAAGGCAAACGCTATTTTGCGTCGTTAGTTCTTTGTCACGCACTATTTTGCTTAGCCAATAATGCCTATCTACATATAGTCTCTCAAAAGAAAATTGGCGCGAAATGGCTCAGCTAATCGAAAAAAATTGCGCACCCACTGAAATTTTATTCGTCAGTAATTATTACAATATAGTTTGCCTCGATCGATACATGCAAAAGCCATTACGACAAATTGGCATCAGTGCCACCACAGGCGCCCCGGTAATCGAAACCAAAGTAAATCAGGAAAAAACCGAATTAAACCCCAAACCTAACTTTTGGATATTATCTGCACAAGAGGGTGATACCATATTCACTACCATGCCTACAAATTACAAAATGGTGCAAAGATATGATTTGCCTCATGGATTGCACCTGCGAAAATACCAATGCCTAGCTAACTAAAGGCTACTAGCTTTTAAACAGATCGTCACTTCTAAGCTTATATTTGGCCAAACTAAACTTGACCAAAGTCGCCAATACGGAAAGACCGTACTTGACACTATTGAGAAAATTTATTGAAGAGGCTTCTGGAAAATATCTAGTTTCAACTGCTATTTCAGCTATACGAAAATCAAAATAAACTGCCTGAGCCAATATTTCTGCATCAAAAACAAATGCCAGTGAATTACGCAGAAAAGGTACGGTCTCCAAAAATCTACGACTGTAAGCCCTATAGCCAGTATGAAATTCGGACAGATCAGTACCCAAAACAAAGTTCTGGCAGATAGTAAGAAATCTATTAGCAACAAATTTATATAAAGGCATACCGCCCTTTAGAGCACCGCCGCCAAGCAAACGAGACCCTAGAACAATATCCGCCTGCTTTTCCAAAATTGGCGCAACCATTTCCGGAATCTTTTTGGGGTCGTACTGATAATCAGGATGAAGCATGATAATAATATCTGCCTTATCCCGTAAAGCTTCTAAGTAACAGGTCTTTTGATTACCACCATAACCTACATTATGAGGATGGCTTATAACTTTGATGTCTAAACTGCTTCCTACGTTGACGGTGTCATCTTTAGAACAATCATCAACCAGAATAATTTCCGAAACCAGTCCCTTGGGAATATCCTCAAAGGTTTTGAGCAAAGTTTTTGCTGCGTTATAAGCCGGCATAGTTACAATAATCTTTGTTTGCTCAGAAGATGTATTCGCCTCAACATTAGTTGGGTATGATTGAAAATTAATACTAGCAACTGACATACTTGGTGAACTCATCTTTAAAATGGAATATTAGGACATGTCAAGCAATGCTAATTAGAACTAGCTTTTTCCATCAGGGTTACACCCTACTTGGTCGCTCCTCGGTCGTTTTTACAATTATCCTGCTCATATTTTACAGTACGTCGTTCTGGTTTTCTTGTAACGCAGCTCATTTTGGATTATTGGCCATTTTCTCTAGCCTGCTAATGGCTCATTATTTGCTAAGAGCACTTGAAAGTAATTTATCCTGCAAATTATGTTCACTTTTCTTTAAAGGCAAACCACCGGTTATCTATCGCCACTGGTTGAAGCTAGAACAAAACACTTTTGCATTTGGTATCTATAAACTACTTTATAGTGCAATAGATAATGTCTCATTGAGTCCTTTCGGCAATCTAGTTTTTAAGTCAACAGCTTTATCAGGGCCGTCGACAAATGAACAAGCAAATCCTGGCACTGTAGTTCTAAGATTGCCAATATCAGCCTTAAGTCTCAAAACTCAACAAGAATTCATTACCTTATTGAAAGAAAAGTGCCCACAAGCCAGACTTTCTCCTTCAATTGAAGCAATACTAGCTAAGCCAGTTCTAAAGTCAACAACATATATACATATTCTTACGTTAGCCATATTTATCGCTATCTTAGCCGATGTTGGTCATTCAACTTTTGAATATATAGAACTCCTTAAGCGCTATTATTTGAGTCAAAAATCGGCTAGCGAGCAACATATAGATCAAGCCAAAAAAGAATACCAATCTGCTGAATGGCTCAAGGCTCATTGCTCGCGCTTTTCTTTAGTAACACCAAAATTGTTGAATAACAGCAGTACAGCTGCCGGCTTGCTCGAGTCCCGTTCAAAAGCATTATGGGGAATTGGAGAAACGCAAGAAGCGTTGAATGCTCAAATTGAAGCGGCAAAAATAGCCCCTAAATCTTTCAAAATCAATTTGCGACTCGCAAGACTATACACCCAATTGAAACAAACTGAGCAAGCAAAAATGGTTATCGACACTGTAAGCGAACGACATAAACACGCTCTTATACCGAAGCTTTACACCACCTGCTTATTGGTTCATGAAGGCAAACAAGCAGAAGCTATAATAGTCTTAAAGGACTATTTATCGTTCTTAGATAACGACTATTTTTCGCCGCCACCTGTTTGGCCGCCCGCAGGCGAAGATGCTATTCACGAGCTTTTTGTGCGCGATGATTTGGAATTTCTTCTGACCAATTTAGAAGTATCATCTACAAAAAAGCCTAAATAAAAAAACCGGGTAATAAAAATATGGCTAAAGCAATTTTACTAGTTCATGCAGGCGCCGCAAACATTCCAGATAATATCCCAAAAAACGAAGAAGCGCACTGCAAAGATGCGCTAAATTCGGCTTTGCAATCCGGCTATAGAATTTTGCAAAATGGTGGCAACAGTTTAGATGCCGTAGAAGCAGCTATAAGAATTATGGAAGATTTTCCATTATTTAACGCGGGCAAAGGAGCTGTTATTGCTAATTCTGGATTATGTGAACTAGATGCGAGTATTATGGATGGAAAAAATAAAAAAGCCGGAGCAGTAGCAGGAATTACCATAGCCAAAAATCCTATTTCGGCAGCTCGTGCAGTCATGGAAAATACAGAATATGTTCTTCTTGCCAACAGCGGTGCAAATAAATTTGCTCAAGAATATAATTTAGAAACAGTAGAACCTTCCTATTTTTTTACCGCCAGAACCTTAGAAAAACTAAGAAAAGCTCTAGAAGACGAAGCGAATATTATGCCTACTAAAATAGGTACTGTAGGTGCAGTTGCTTTAGATAAAGAGGGCAATCTGGCTGCCGGCACCTCGACTGGTGGCAGAACAAATAAGCACTTTGGTCGCATAGGTGACTCAGCTATTATTGGCGCTGGCACCTATGCTGACAATAATACTTGTGCTGTATCCTGCACCGGATATGGTGAAATATTTATTCGCCATGCTGTAGCTTATGACATTGTTGCTCTTCTGGATTATAAAGGGCTTACTCTTCAAGAATCAACCAACGAAGTAATACACTCAAAATTACCCAAAGATACTGGTGGTGTGATTGCACTAGACAAAGATGGCAATTATGCTATGCCATACAATACAGCAGGCATGATACGCGGTTTCATAACCGCCAGCGGTCAAAGCACAACATATATTTATGACTAAATTCTATCTATGAACAAGCTCAATCCCAAGTATCTTGTCATTTTATTACTATTTTTTATCGCCAGTATAATAGCCTGGTCACTGTTCGTTGAACCTAATTTGTTGGTAGTGCGTAGTTATGAATTAAATATTCCAAACTGGCCTAGCACCTTAAACGGCATAAAGATAGCTGTTGTCACAGATATGCATGTTGGCTCATCATTCATAGGCCTCGATAAAGTAGAACAAATAATACGCATGACAAATGATGTAGAACCCGATCTAACCTTAATGCTCGGAGACTTTGTCGCACATAGAGGAGCACACCCAGCAAAATCAGCGGCTTCCGGGAATAGCATACAATGGGACTGCATTATCAAGCCATCAGCCTTTATCTATAAGCTTTCAGGATTGAAAGCCAGATTAGGAGTCTTTGCCATCCTCGGCAATCATGATTGGTGGTACGACGGAAATGATGTGCGCGCTCAGCTAAATAAAGCAAATATCAAAGTACTTGAAGATGAAATCGTTAGGCTCCAATATAATGGTCAATCATTTTATTTAGTTGGACTTTCTGATATGTGGACCCGCAATCCACAGCCGCAAGCTCTTATATCCAAAATTCCCGACAAAGAACCTATTTTAGTTTTAAGTCATAACCCAGATATTTTCCCTCTCATTCCTAAACGCGTCAGCCTCACTCTGGCAGGGCATACTCACGGAGGACAAGTTTCTATTCCCTGGATTGGACCGTTGACACTCCCCTCTCGTTATGGCGTCAAATATGCACGTGGGCATATAGTAGAAAATGGACAACATTTATTTGTCTCCACAGGTATTGGTACCAGCATCTTTCCTATACGCTTTCTAACAATTCCAGAAATATCAGTATTAACACTAAAGAGTATTTGAACTTCATAGCCGTATAGCAAAATATTTATCGGTTACCCAAAAAGGTTGACAGGCGTGCCCCTTTTTATTGAACTTTTTCTCTAGAGAATCCGTATAGATAGTTGACGAGGACAATTATCTAATGTTTGACATAAATATAAAATGTATTTACAATAAATCAATACAATTCGAATGGGATAATTCCAAAAGAGAAATCAACCTTCGTAAGCACAAACTAGATTTTGATAATGTAGCGGAAATATTTAATGGTCCCAGAATTCTCAAAAGTGATAATCGAGGCAACTATGGAGAAAAGAGATATCTCGCCTTTGGATTTATTAAGAGCAGGCTTGTGGTAGTAGCCTATACAGAGCGAAGCCCGGACATAATTCGTGTAATTTCGTTGAGGAAAGCAAATAGACGTGAGCAAAAGAAATTTGAAGCAAAAATCAAAAACTAATTGGGCAAAAGTGGATGCAATGTCTGATGAGGACATTGATTATTCTGATATTCCTGAACAAGACAACGATTTTTTTAAAAATGCGGTCATTGTAATGCCCCAAACAAAGGCAATCATTACACTAAGAATTGACAGAGATGTTCTCGAATGGTTAAAAAAACAAGGGCACGGTTACCAAACTCGCATAAACGCCCTGCTTAGAGCATACATGAATTCACGCAAAACAAACAAAGCCAGCCGACATAAGAATGCCAAATAAAAAGCTTTTGAAATCACCTAGACTATATTTCACCTTAAGGTTAGCATCATTAAACTGTATATGAAGACAAAGCCCTATCTTCGTTCCATTGGTTTGAAAGAAAACCCTAAGCAGGATTGTTATCCGTTCAATATTCCTGCTGTCTCATATCTTGAGCAGCTCGAATTTCATGAGGATATCACATTTTTTGTAGGTGAAAATGGATCGGGTAAATCCACTATGCTTGAAGCAATTGCTGTAGCCATGGGATTCGGACGCGAAGGTGGAACAAGAAATGTTCAATTTGAAACTGCCAACACGGTTTCCGAATTGCATAATTACTTAAAAGTAGTTAAGAGCTTTGCAAAACCAAAAGACTATTATTTTTTACGAGCCGAAAGCTTCTACAATCTGGCAACTTATATGGATGAGGTGCGTTACTTAGACAGTTATGGCGGTAAATCATTGCATCAACAATCTCACGGAGAATCATTTATGGCTACCTTACTAAATAAATTTAGAGGAAACGGACTGTATTTATTGGACGAGCCCGAAGCAGCATTATCTCCAGCAAGGCAATTAGCAGCTCTTGTACGCATTCACCAATTGGTCGAAAACAAATCTCAATTCATTATTGCTACCCATTCCCCTATACTATTAGCGTATCCCAGTGCTAAAATTGTCCTATTTGACGAGACAGGCTCGCACGAAACAACATATCAACAAACCGAACATTATTCTATTACGCGTGATTTTTTAAACAATTATCCGAAACGCCTTGAACAATTGTTCTCTACTGATTAGCTGATGGCTAGTGGTTCATGGTAATCTGTGCTGCCACTCCGGCAAGTAAATAACTCCTTGCATTCTGTAAAGCTTCCGGTAAACTATAGCCATGGATTCTGCCAATTCTCAAAACATAGAAACTCTTTTCAACATCTGTGCCAATCTCACTGAGATAGTAGGAATCAGATATGGCATCGTTTTTATAATTACCGCAGTACTGATAGCTTTTCTTAAGCAGTGGAAGGTAGCCCGCAATTATCTTCTACTCGGTATAGCTACAACTTTCTGCGCGCTGGCAGCACCAGGATTTTTAAACTGGCTGGTTGCATGTGTAAGAGATGCCCACGCTGACTATTTATTACTACCTTTGACCATATTAATTGCAATTTTTACCTTGGCAATCATAATAATTGCTCTTGCTCTGTTATATCTACCACTATATATTGCAAAGAAACACCAAAAATTGAAGCGAGGTTGGATTATAGGTCTTTCGATTTTTAGTATATTAATACCATTTCTTTGGTCAATTGCTGTGTTTTTAGCTTATAAGCCAGACAAGCCGCGTACCGATAATGGCCAAACAAATTCAGTTGTAGTTTGATAGACGTTCTGTTCTTTTTAATTTCGGATTTGATGATTATTTATGAGAGAACCAGCTAGTCGATCTACAAATTTTTGACCGCCATAGGCATTTAGGTGCACATAATCAAGAAAATCGGCTTGTGAAAATTGTGCGTCCTTGGAAAGATCAAGCCAATTAGCACCATTTGCCTGGCAATCTTTGTTTAGTTGAGCAGAATAATTATTCCAAAAAGAACTTGGCAGAAGATCCCGCACGGGCTGAAGCATAGGCATATCAACTACCACCACTTCTATGCCAAGTCCTCTTAAATATTGCAAAGTGGCTAAGAAGTAAATTGATTGCGCCTTTAAAGTTTGTGGGTTGAGTTGAGCAAAACGCTTTTCATATTCTTGTTTATTACCACGAAAAGGAACATGTGGGTTGGGAACAACCACATTAGTGCCCAATCCAACAGAGCCTGTGCCACCATAAATGACTTGTACAGATAAGCGGTTGAATAATACTTCTTCCATATTAGTATTTAAAGCTGTCCTATGGATAGAATCGAATAATTCTTCTATAAAAGAATGCACTGCTAAATTAATATCCTGGCGATATTTAAATACAGTCAATTGGTTCTTTATTAGCCAAAAATATTTTTCTGCTGGATTGCTAAACGCATAGTTTATCAAACCTCCCAAATCTACATATGGACTTAAAAACTGAAAAGTCTCTGTAGCACTTGCTGAACTGAGCGTGCTGTCTAGAAAAGAACGTGGGCTTAAACTAAGAATTACTATTTTAGGATGGTGTTGCTTAGTAAAGAAGGCTTTGCTCATCAAATAATAATCCGACGGCATGGCGCCCCCCATTGCCAAATTAACTAAGTGCAAATTATTATCTTTTTTCCCGAGCCTCTCTAGTGATCGCTTTAATGCTACACAGTCACGATCATTGACACAATCTCTTGGTTGATTTAAGGCAATTGCATCCGCTTGGATAAAAGCTGCATTTATCTGCGAATCACCCATAGTCACTATATTCGGAGCGGAAGTAGAGAAATAAGCTCTCGCTACCCACCAGGGCCACGGTCCAAATTGTTCACTCTCATAAGAGCTATTCTTAACAAAGAGCACTAACCTGTTCACTGACTCATTAGAATCGCTATTATGCTCTTGTGATTGCAATAACTTCGAAAAAGCGGTTGGCAATACATTCAATAAAACGAATATTAGCAGCGCGACTATCGCAACAACAGAAAACCATTGTGGCTTTTTAACAATATCGGCACTGGAAAAACTAGGCAATGTACTTTTGGTAAGCACATTTTGTTTAGCACCAATGCTCATAATTTCGTTCCTGTCTGAGCTAAATGGCTTCGATCAGGCATATTAGTCTTGTTGAGATCATTTGCAGAAATATGATCAGCAATCAATTTGATCATTTTGATACTGCCAGAAGTGCTGAGATGCACAGTGTCGCCAAAGTCCTGATCATTAAAACAACTAGTCTTGTCTAGATCAAGGAAATCAGCACCAAATGATTTTGATAATACAGCCAAATTATTTCTATAGAGGGCGAAGATATAATCAGGTAGAAGCTTCTTGTTAATAGACGTAATAGGCATTGCCACAACTAAGATTCTCATATCATTGTCATGCGCAATTTTTAGAGTTTCCACAAAAAACCTTGATTGACAGGTGAATGTATCCCAATTGAGTTTGCGATATCGCACGCGATATTCGTCTAAGTTTTTTGCAAAACGATCAGACTCTAATTGCACAGTCGATTGAAATAAACACTGATTGATACCGATAGCCATTGGTTTATAAGTAGGTAAAAGGTTATGGATATCAGCAACAGTGAATTTGTTCCGAGAAAGAAAGGAATCATCTGATCCAGCTATTAAAAGACTGGCTTTTGTATATAGACTTTCACCTTCTTTAGCGCAAATAGCTAATATCTCATTTCTCTGTCCATAGATAGAAAAATGCTGAGCTAGAAAATAATCTAAATGCGACTGCCAGTCTTTTCCCCTATATAAGGAGATTGAGCCATTTGCAAGCTCAGAAGGCAAATATTTAGTCAAGCAACGATAGGGATCTGTACTAGTCGCACCGGCAAGCACATTATCTACAAAATCGCGCGGACCAACTCCATATATAAGAAGCTTGGGACGGTTTTTGCCAGTTAACAATAATTTTGTAATCAAATAGGCATCTGAAGGCATTAATCCAGGCAATGCAAAATTAAAGTTCTCTGTTTCGTTATTACTTTGTTTAGCCAAAAGTAATTTAAGTAAATCGCTTTTATGATGAATAGCACCATTGACGGTGTGGTTATGAAAATGAGCATCAGCAAGATTGACCGGAGTCAGAACCAAGGAAGAACCTATGATTACAATTCTGGCTGGATTACTTTTCTGACGATTGAAATCTGTCAATGCCCATTCAGTCCAAGTTTTTTCTTGGCTTTCGGTTGAATTATTGCCATCCTTTATTGGCTCAATGACCTTTGTTGTCAATAAACCTATACTCACAAAAAACAATAAAGCGATGACGAATCTAGACATCATTAAAACATTGACTGCAAGTTCAACTCAAGACCGAAAGACAGAAATAATTAGAACTGGAAGTATATAAAGCGTGGAGAGCTGTCAGGACTGAATATCGTCAAGACACACATCAAAATTACCATAACTGCCACCTGAATACCCCAAGGCGGACTTTGATAGAAACGCTTATCATTAAGCCAATTTACTATTATTTGAGAAACTATCAGCACCGGTAAGAGCAATAAAAGACCAGGGAAAATAATTGGATCTCGAATTTGCAAAACAGCCAATTGCTTAATACTGAAATGAAGCAGATCATAAGGAGCATGCATCAATTGTTTAATGATGCGCCAGGCAATCTTATTGCTGTCTGCTCTAAATAGAACCCAACCTAAACAGACCAGTTGAAAAGTACAAACAATTGAAACAATGTGATAAAGCTTTGATTCTAAGATAGCTTTGGGTACGCGCAGCCTTTCTAATAAGTCAGTATATTCTTTATGCAAAATAAGAAGCAGACCTTGATAGGCACCCCAAAGAAGAAAGTGTGCACCAGCACCGTGCCACAAGCCACCTAATGTCATTGTTATGAATAAATTGCGATAATTCATCCACTTAGAACATCGTGATCCACCTAAAGGTATATAAAGGTAATCGCGTAACCAGGTCGAAAGACTTATGTGCCACCGCCGCCAGAAGTCGCTTACGTTGGCAGCTAAATATGGCAAATTGAAGTTTATTGGCACTTTATAGCCAAATAATTTAGCTGAACCGCGAGCAATATCTGTATAACCGGCAAAATCAAAAAAGATTTGAAAAGCAAATGCGTAAACGATAAGCCACATATCTATTGAGGAAAATTGTTCAGGATGGTTAAAACCGGCTTGAACAACCATTGATAAATTATCGGCTATCAATACCTTTTTGGCCAAACCCATTAAAATCAGCTGCATACCTTCGTCTAAGTATTCCCACTTAAATTTAGCTGGGATGCTCAATTGAGGAATAAAATCTTGATAACGTTTGATAGGCCCAGCTATTTGCGTAGGGAAAAAAGAAGCAAATAAAGCAAATTCGGAAAAAGACTTGACCAGAGGTTTTCCTTTGTAAATCTCCGCCACATAATGGATAAATTCAAAAACGAAGAAAGATATACCCAAAGGCAGGATTATATGCAAATGCGGCTCACGCCAATCAACATGCATTAGACCAAGGGTTTCTTTGACGCTTGTCAAACCAAAACCGGAATATTTGAAAATACCAAGAGTAATCAAGTTAACAGCTACCGTAGCGGCAAGCCAAGCCTTTTTATGCTTTTCGCTTTTAGCTAAGCAATTAACCATTACAAAATTAGCGGCGGTCAAACCAAGTATCAGCAATCCATACACAGGACGCCATGACATATAAAAGACATAACTGGCCACCAAAAGTAAGGGCACACGAAAACGATGCGGTACAAGCCAAAAGGAAATAAAGACTATAGGCAGAAAAACAAGATATTGCAGACTGTTAAATAGCAAATTTTTTCCCCCAAGCTCGTGCGGTTATCAATAGTTACTTGATAATGATAAAGGCCAGATTCCAAGTATGTCTAGTTCAAGAACCTTCTATTAAGCTAAATTGTCTTTAGGTTGTGCTTCACTGTGCGAGTGCTCCGGTTCATCATGTGCCTTTATGAAGCCCTCAGGCACCAATTGATAACCCCCACCATAAACAGTCTTAATATATTTTCGATCTGATGTTTCTAATCTTGTTCTCAAATGTCTAATATGAACCCGAATAGTGTCGACATCATCATCTGGAGAATATCCCCAGACCTCTTCCAACAATTTTCCGGTTGAAACAGTTTGTCCATGATGTTGCATTAGGCAATGCAAAATCTCGAATTCAGTCGGTGTTAACTTTACAACCTTATCCTGCACTTTAGCTTGCAAATTTTCTGGGATAAGAATGATTTCACCAGCAGTCAAGATTTCAGGCAAATTAGCCGAATCAGGCGAACCACCAGAACGTCTCAATAACGCTCTAATCCTTACTTGTAGTTCGGGGATCTCAAAAGGTTTAACCAAATAGTCATCTGCACCGGCATCAAACCCAGATATTTTATCCTTGGTCATGCCAAGAGCAGTTAGCATCAAAATTGGTATTGGATTGGTCACTGGATTCTGTCTGAGTCTTTGACAAACAGTAAAACCATCTAAATCTGGCATCATGACATCAAGGACTATTAGGTCAGGCTTGTTTTGCTGAGCCAGAGCCAGTCCTTTGATGCCATCATTCGCTACGGTAATGTGATGTCCCAATAGCTCAAGATTGATTTTTACCAATTCTGCTATTGCTTGATCATCGTCAATTACTAAAATTCTCGCCAAAATTCTTCTCCTATGAGAGTTACCAGTGTTCTTTACTTAATACAAACCTGATGACACTTTTTAAAACACATTAGCCATAGTCAATTTTACGGCAATTTTCACCTTACGCTCACCCCGTAAGACAGTAAGTGTAACAACTTGGCCCGGCTTTTTCAGCTCAAGATATGACAAGAGGTCGTCTACAGAACGCACATTTACATTATCAATAGCACTGATAATATCAGCAGCAGTAACATCAAGGCTTTGTACTGTAAATGGACCTTGTTGATAAACCGACAATTTTGGACCACACAAACCCGCATCTGCTGCTGGTCCTTTCTCGTCCAGTCTAGTAACACGTAAACCCTTATCCACTACTTGTACAGCCTGTATACCCAGATCCGGCCTTACCACCTGGTGATTAGCAATTAATTGCGGCACAATTTGCTTAGCTATATTAATAGGAATAGCTAACCCAATTCCCGCTGACTGTCCTGAGCGGCTAAGAATGGCAGTAGTAATACCAATTAGTCTACCTTGCGAGTTTAATAATGGTCCGCCTGAATTTCCAGGATTGATAGCCGCGTCTGTTTGTATAATCCCTTTTATTAGCCGACCGTTTTCAAGTCTTAGAGTCCGTCCAAGACTGGAAATAATTCCCTGAGTCATGGTACGGTCCAAACCAAAAGGATTGCCTATAGCGAACACTCTGGCTCCTACTTCTAAATTTGACGAATCCCCATAAGGAATTACTGTCAATTTGATTGCTAAAGGCAGATCAATTTTTATCACTGCTAAATCATTGGCTGGATCAACACCTACAACTTTAGCCTTCAAAACTGTGCCGTCAAAAATTGTTGCCCGCAAAGCATTAGCATGCTGAATAACATGATAATTAGTAAGAATATAGCCATCATCACTGATAATAGTTCCCGATCCAAAACCTTCATGCGGAACAAGATTAAACATCGAATCTTCCGGAGCCGCTGTGGTAGAAATATTTACTACTGCTTTATTTGCACTTTTATAAATGCGAATATTGTTGGCTTCTTCTTCACTGATATGTGAAGAGACAATTTTATCTTGTGCCGCATTGGCAGCTCCCGCTACAGCAACAAAACTGACAGGTATAGAACTTATATTTCCCACAACCAATAAGATAAAAAGTACGGAACTAAATTTCAAGCAGGTTTTCCTCCTATTTTAGGCTCAGTCCCGGCAAGTATACGGCCAATATTAGCTTTGTGTCTGACGGTGACATAAATAAAACCAAGCACGCAATAACAAATATAGCTTGGTATGGGCCGAAAAAATATCATAAATGGTATACAGCTAGCTGTAGCCAACATAGAAGCAATAGAAACTATTTTACTTATATAGAGCACAATCATCCAGATAATAAAGGTAAATGCACCTACTCTAAAGTCTAAGGCAAACAATGTGCCCAAACCGGTAGCTGCGCTTTTACCACCTTTAAAGTCAAGAAAAATAGATCGACTGTGGCCAATTAAGGCAGCCATTGCTGTCAATACAGGCATTAGATAATATGGATCAATAGGTTTTGCTCCTAGGCAACCTAAATCAGGAAACGCATAACAACTTGTAGAAGGAAAAACAGCAACAACAAAAACCGGTATAAATCCTTTAAGAAAATCAATTACAAAAACCAGTACACCAGCAGCTTTACCGACATTACGATAGACATTAGTAGCACCAGTAGAGCCACTACCGATTGTTCTTATATCAATCCCTTTCAGCACTTTAGCTAACCAATAACCAGTCGGGATCGAACCAACAATATACGTCACCATTAAATAAATAGAACAAAAGAGAATGATCATTTCCACTTTTGCTCCTTATTGACAGAGTACATTGTCACCTACGCCTCACTTAATACATCATTCTTATCTATTCCGCTCTCGCGCCCTCAGTTTAAATTTTATCGGAGTTCCGGAAAAATTAAAAGCTTCTCTAAACTTCCGTTCTAGATAATGCTGGTAATTATCTGTCATCAATTCTGGATCATTGACAAATAGCAGGAAGGTGGGTGGATGACCGTCTACTTGAGTAGCGTAGTAAATTCGCAGTCTTTTAGACCGTTTACCCGAAGGTGGAGGAGTGAGTGCCACCGCTTGGTTTATGACTTGATTTAACAAGGCTGTTTGCACTTTCTTCCCGCCCTGCGCATAAGCATTTTTTGCAGCAGTCAGTAAATCATTTGTCCTTAACTTATTTTTTGCACTAGAAAAAACAATGTCAGCGAACGAAAGTTGTTTAAGTTCATTTTTTATTTCAGCCGTAAACCTGTTCATAGTTCGCGAACTGCGATCTTCCATTAAATCCCATTTGTTTAAAACTATAATTGCCGCTTTACCAGCCTCTTCAATTTTGGTAGCTAATTTTTGTTCTTGATTAGAAACTGGCTCATTCACATCCATAACTAATGCAACAACGTCAGCCCTATCAATTGCTTTCAAGGCTCTTACTACTGCAAATGCTTCTATACCATAGTCAACTTTTGATTTGCGTCTGACTCCGGCCGTATCAATTACTAAGTATTTTTGTCCTTCGAATTCTAATTTGGCATCAATTGCATCACGAGTAGTACCGGGCTCTGACGAAACTATTGTGCGTTCACGTCCAAGTAATACATTTAGCATCGACGATTTACCTACATTTGGCTTACCCACAATAGCAAGAGCAATTGTTTCCTTGCTCTCTTCTGATTCTTCTAATTCGTTTTCCGCCTCATGCCCATTTGTCTCTTGCGGCTTCTTTTTATAAGACTTAGGAAAAGCCTGGGTTACCCTATCCAACAAGTCTCCAACTCCACCTGTTCCGCGCATCGCTGAAAGTGAAACGGGTTCTCCTAGACCAAGACGATAAAAATCAAAAACATTATTCTCTTCCGCTGGCGTATCTATTTTGTTCACTGCCAATATGACCGGCTTATCTGCTCGCCTCAGCATTTTTGCTACATCTTCGTCATATGAATTGAATCCATTTTTGCCATCAACAAGAAAAATTATTACATCTGCTTCTTCTAAAGCAATTTCCACTTGTTCAAGCACTTGCTTGGACATTTTTTCTTTATCATTCAGAATGATGCCACCGGTATCGACTACTAGAAAGTCTTCTCCTGACCAAAAAACTTCATGATAAAGACGATCTCGAGTAATGCCAGGGCTATCAGCCACAATGGCCGTACGAGCTCCCACCATACGATTAAATAGAGTTGATTTGCCCACATTGGGACGACCGACAATTGCTACAATATTCATAAATTTATAGCGCTATCACTCGTCCTCGGGTTTAACCGATTTTGGTTTACTGTTTTTTTCACTTTTAAATGGTCCAAATTTTTTACCCAGCTTGGGTGCTTGAGCATCTAGAAAGCGCATTAGAACGTCCTTAGCTGTATTTAAATATACAGCCAGTTCTGTATCTCCCCCTAAGTCTGGATGAACACCGGGTGCAGCTATGGCCTTCTTCCAAGACTCTTGCACAATTTCATAAGTTATCTTATCAGGCCGCACGCCTAAAATCAAACATGCCTTTCTGACCTCAGGTGGCACCACTCGCGGTTTAAAGGGTAAATTTTTGTCCTGACTTTTAACCTCCGGCTCTTCCTCAGCTGGTGATTCTGGGCTCTTTGTTGAGCCAACAAATTTACTACGGGAGGGGTTATTTAACCAGACTTCAAATTCTTTTCCAGTACCGATTGAGTGTCCATGAGAGAATTCAGCCATTTGTTCAGCGGCATTTCTAATATGGCTTTGAATAAGATCGCGCAATTCATCACCTGAACCAGCAGCCTCGTCTAGATTAGTGCTGTCACTTTTGCTCTTATCTTGCTCCTCAACACTCTTTTCAACACTAGCTTCTGCAGTTGGCATAATGCTTTGAACAACTGGAGGTTTATCTTTAAGCAATGGAATAAGCTTAATTTGAGGCTCTAGTTTATCTTCCTTGTCTGGCAATTTGGCTTGCGGCTGCTCAATCTGTATCGGTGCCTCTATAGGAGGTGCTTCTGCACCGTGAGACTGCATTTGCGCCGGTGAGGCACCTTCCACACTTTGCCAATTCTCAGATTTAACCGAAGACTTAGGGCCTTCAAAACTTTGCCATCCACTAAATTCACCAGACACCCTGCCGTCAGAGTCCTGGCTCTCTGGAACCGTTAATTGGCTATCTTCCTTCCCCAAGCCAGACCGGATTTTCGCCGCCAAGTCTCTGTGCAAATTAGAAACGACTCGAGACATATCAGTGGCAAATATATTGATTTGAGTCTCATGCTCAATAATTGGCCGATCGCCAGTTAAGCGCTCCAACTGCAAATCAATATCTTGTGGTTTGGTCTTTTCTTTGGGTGCCCGCACTGAGCTGTTGACCTGGGGTATATCAATTCCAGCCTGATCAAGCAATTTTGCCAATGTCGGCCCTGCCACTGCCTTCGCTGAGCCAGCATCTCTACTTGCTTGACTGCTTCCTGTAGAGCTGCTTTTTAACTTAGCAAAAGGCGAAACAGAAGGTTGCTTACTGCCTGTATTTGTTTCTATCCCGATTAGTGAACCATAAGATATTGCCGTATCCAAAGACTTTTCGACACCTTCACCATTGCCAGTATGTGGACTACTATCAGCACTCAAAAGATTTTTAACATAGTCTTTTATAGACGAAACTCTGAAATAGTAAACAGTCTCTATATCTTTCCAGGATAGCTGCGCTAGCTGCCTATAATAATCATTCATATCCGGTCCATTATTAGCAATGTTGAATATGATCTGCTCGCCGTTATCAGCCTTTTCAACACTACTTGGAACCATCTTTTCAATAACTTCTTCGGCTGGCTGCACCACTTCATTCTTTTTATGTGTACTGTTTACGGCTAATTTTTCTTTTAATTCATTGTTTTGTTGCTCTAATTGTCTAAGCTGCCAGGCAAGATCCAAAGAAGTTTGCACATCCATGCCAAAGCCGCCCCCTCTAGCCGCAATAATAAGTTTCATGATATCGGCATGTCGATAAATAGCAGATCTCGAAACTTTAAGCTCATCAGCAACAGTAAAAGGATTAATGTCCCAAGATCTGGCTTTCACTGTGTCAATCGCTTTTTGTATAGTTTCAGCGCTTAAATTACCGAGCTGCTGGTCTTCATCTTGCATTAGACTAAATCTCGCCCATCCTCGCCTTTACCAAGTAATCAATTTCTATATTCTAGCCCCAATTAGTGATAAACGTTAAGTAATACCTATGACCAAAACACCCTCTTGATATAAAATTTCGAAATCTGATCAATAAATACTAAAATTTCAAATTTAAGCATCCGAACAAATGGTAAAAGTGCGTATATTAATAACCGGCAAAGTACAGGGTGTATTTTTCCGCCAAAGTGCACGCCAGCAAGCAAAAACTCTAAAAATAGGGGGCTGGGTAAAAAATCTACCCGATGGTAGCGTTCTATCTGAAGCCGTGGGCCCGGAAAACTCGATTTTAGAATATATTGCCTGGTGTAAAAAAGGGCCGCAGCGCGCGCATGTATCAAATACTGTTGTTAAATGGCTCGAAAACACTGAGGACGACACTCTAACGCCCTTACCCGGAGAATTCGATATTACTGACTAGGGGCAATGTAACGCGAGCCAGGACCTTCAAACAAACGGTAAGCTTCTTTTGCGTTTCCGTTTCCTTGTGTTTCGTCATTTGTCCTTAAACTGGCAGATTTAGCAATAGCTGGACCTTGAACACTCATATTTGATGACGCAGAGGATCCTTCAACTACTGTTGCCAAATTATTTATTGCGTTTTTTTTTTGACCGGCAGATATTATGTCATTATCAGACTGCACTTTTATCATTACTTTTAAGTCCTTATTAAAATCACAAGCTAACGCAGCCGCTTTTATATATTCCGATTTGCTCTCGATCATTTTTTTAAAATTCTCTACAAAAACGCCAATAATTAGAGCTGTCTGTCCTATTTCTATTGGAAAAGCATGGGTTGAAACCAAAGAAAAAGTGGGCAAATGACGGCGTTGTAATTCAGCAAGAATTTTTTGCCAGGTAACATCTATATCGTTTTTGTCCGCATTATCATCTGTCTTATCTGATTCTGTTAAAGGAGCCATTACATCTGTTGTTCCAGATTTAATAATATCCGCATGTTCAGTCTTATATTCTTTAACTGGAAGATTTGCATCCAAATCATCTAGCTCAGCTGAGATTTCTTCTTCGATCTGCTCTACTTTATCAACCGGCTTAACCCTTTCTTCCACCTTTTTGATGGTCGGACTATCGAACTGTTTTTTTGTTTCAGTACTAACTAATGTCTTTTCATTACCAGACAAATTCACATTAACGAGTTGTCCCTCTTCAATTGGATCTTTTGCAAGCACAGCTAAGTTTTCGCTCTTTAATCCAAAAGCAGATTCTAGCTTTTGCAAACGGGACTCAATACTTTTCCATTGAACAATGTCTAGACGTTGGCACAAAGAGAGCAAGCCAATTTCGAGACTTATTATCGGTTGACTCGAACGACGGCAAGATACTTCCAATCGATCAAGTTCTTCTATCATTTGTATTAATTCGGTTTGGTCAACCATCTTAGCTAAATCGGCAAGAGAAGAAGATTGATCAGCCTGTCTTTCTCCATAAGAATTTTTCGCAATGTTAAGCATGTATTTCGCTAATTCTGAAGCTATTAAATGTGCTTCGCGCCCCGAAGCAAAAAGCTCTTGCAGCAGCGCAAGAGCTTCTCTTCCTTCACCTTTAAAGATATGAGCACAAATTAGATTTAAAATGTCTTCCGGCAATGCACCAGTAAGCAATAATACGTCTTGCGTCGAAATTGCCTGCCCATTGCCACCTAATAAGCTAATTTGATCCAGCAAACTCAAGGCATCTCGAAGCCCTCCGTTTGCCCTTATTACTAAAGCGGCCAAAGCTTCTTTTTCAATTGTAATATTTTCCTTTGTTGCAACGGATCCTAAATGCTCAATCATCACTTGGTCATTAATCAGGCGAAAAATGAGTTTTTGACAACGACTAACAATGGTGGGCAAAACCTTATGCTCTTCAGTGGTCGCAAGAATAAATATGACATTGGCTGGAGGCTCTTCAATCGTTTTAAGCAAAGCGTTGAATGCTTCTTTTGTAAGCATATGACATTCATCAATGATATAAAGCTTAAATCTACCACCGCAAGCTGACAAAGGCGCTCTCTCAATTAATAGACGCGCATCATCCACACTATTGTTAGAGGCAGCATCGATCTCAAATACCGAAGGTGATATTCCCTGCTTAATCTCGACGCAGCTAGTGCATTTCTGGCAAGGTTCTATAGTAGGACCAAATTCACAATTAAGAGACTTAGCAAAAATGCGCGCCGCTGAAGTCTTGCCTGTTCCGCGCGGGCCAGTAAAAAGATAGGCATGAGAAATGCGATCATATTTAATAGCATTGGTCAGGGTGGCAGAAATATTCTGCTGACCCACCAGTTCGGATATGGCTTGCGGTCTATATTTAAGAAATAACGGTTGATATTTACTAAGCATCATTTATTCTCTTAGCAGGATTAGTGACTGGAATTACATGACCAATATTTAATATTACCGCTTAACTGTTAGTATTGAAGGTATATTTAGTGTTTTAACATCTAATTAGCTTTCGCTAGATTTTAATTCTACATTCACGAATCAATTATTTAAGTACTGAATGTATTAAGCTGGTCAAGAAACATTATCATGAAAGATTTCTTGGCTTCATCTAGTATAAATTCGTTTGGGTCAATTTAAACAATGTTTGCTTTAGCCAACCAGGTAAATTCTGTTCTAGTTAATTCATTATTAAACAAAGTCACTTCGTCTAAAGATGTGAAAATTTTTTCTGCAGCCGAATTGACTGTTCTGGGCCAGGAAATAAGAGAAGAGATTGTTTTCAATCTCAACAAAACAGGCGGACACCTGGCCTCTAATTTAGGCATTGTTGAAATAACTTTGGCTTTGCATTATGTTTTTGACTCACCGACTGACAAAATTTTATTCGACGTCGGGCATCAATGCTATGTGCACAAGATGCTTACCAGCAGACGGGACCAATTCCTTACCCTTAGACAATACAAAGGGCTGAGCGGCTTTATAAATCCCCTAGAAAGTGAACATGATGCTTTCCTAGCTGGTCACAGCTCGACTTCTGTTTCTCTGGCAGTCGGAATGGCTATAGCCAGAGATTTATTAGATCAAAAACATAAAGTAATCGCTTTAATTGGTGATGGCGGATTAACTGGCGGCATGGCTTTAGAGGCTATCAATCATTTAGGGCACTTAGGCAAAGACGTTCTAATCATTCTCAATGATAATGAAATGTCTATTAGCGAAAACGTTGGTGGTTTCTCCCAATACATGAAGCGCATCAAAGAGACTTATTTCTACAAAGATATCAAACAAAAAATACACCAAATAGAAGATAAACTTGAGCAAGCTCCTCTTGACACTAATTTACGATCAATGATCGAATTAGTAAAAAAAGAAGCAAAAGCAAAAATTGAAACACCTGGAATTGTTTTCGAAAAACTGGGTGTTGATTATATCGGTCCAATTGATGGACACGATATGCAAGCTGTTATTACTGCGCTAAATGAAGTGAAAGACAAAAATACACCTCAATTGGTGCATATTATCACTCAAAAAGGAAAAGGTTATGCTCCGGCAGAGCAAGATTCAATTAAATATCACGGTGTCAGTGCGCACAGTCTTGAGCCTATCCTAACTGAGCCCAACGCTAAGAATAACGAGCCCGTTCCTTACAAACCACAACCCGTAAAAGCAAAGGGTAAAACTTATTCAGAAGTATTTTCACAAGCCCTGATTGAACTAGCACCGCTAGAAAAAAATATGGTTGTAATCACACCAGCTACAGCTGAGGGTAGCGGCGTAGTTAAATTCGGCAAAGCTTACCCAGAACGTTTTTTTGATGTAGCCATTTGCGAACAGCATGCTGTCACTATGGCTGCCGGTATGGCCAAAGCCGGACTAAAACCGGTCGTATCAATTTATTCTACATTTTTACAAAGAGCCATGGATCAAGTCATTCATGATGTGGCGATTTTAAAGTTACCAGTTATTTTTGGCATCGACAGAGCTGGTTTAGTCGAAGACGGTGAAACGCATCAAGGTGTATTTGATATTGCTTATTTGCGCAGTATTCCAAACTTCACTGTATTAGCTCCTAAAGATGCAGCTGAGTTGCGTAACATGCTTTTCTCCGCCTTGAAAAATGCAGACGGACCCACAGCTATACGCTTCCCCCGCTCGCAAGCTAGCACCAGCCAGAATAATGAATTTACCAAAATAGATTACACCCGCTGGGAGATACTCAGCGACAATTCAACTGAGCATAAGGACAGTATTGCTATTCTTGCTTATGGCTCAATGGTTGACGCAGCCATGCAAGCTCTCACACTTATCAAAGAAAGATCAAACGGCTCTGGGCCACCTAGCATTACCCTGATTAATGCCCGCAGCTGCAAACCTTTAGATGAATCATTGCTAGATACCTTATTCGATTCAGCAAAAACAATTATCACTTTAGAGGAAGCCTGCTTAGCAGGCGGTTTTGGCACTGCCATACTAGAGTGGGCTTCAAAAAGAAGATTGAAAGATCCCAAGAAAAAACAAGCAGAAATTTTTTGCTTAGGGGTACAAGATCAATTCGTTGAACATGGCGCCAGAGACATTTTACTCAAGAACCAGGGTCTAGACGCCCAATCAGTAGTTGATTTTGTTCACAGTCTAAGTGCTTGAAGAACCATTAGCGCATCAATTTAGCTATTAACACGCCGGTGCCGAATTAGATCAGCTCAACTGTTGGGTTATTTTTAATACGTTTTCTAAGACAGCTCCAGTTTCTTGAGTAAGCCTGGAAGTGTCAAAAGGAAACCAGGCTGGACTAGCTATTGCTAATTCAGACTCATCAGACCATTCCATGTTTACTTGAAGAGCATGGTCCTTAAATTTGATCTCCTTAACACTAGACATCTTAGATAGTTCATGCCACAAGTCCTCAGTACCAGCTTGTCTATTTGCTAAATCCGATGGATTAACTTCCAACTTAGGAATGCTCATATCATGAATGATTATTTTTAAGTCTATCCTACGTCCGGGATTGCTAGATTTGATATTATCCCATTCAAAAGTAACTGAATAGCCATGATAGGTTCCGCTTATGCGGCTGATCTCGTATCGAGAGTAGGGCAAGATCACGGGATTTTTCAAAAGATTAGAAAGCTTCTCGTTCAAATCATATACATAGCGCAACCGCCGACGAGAAACAAAAAACAATAAAATCATGACGCATATTGCTATCACCAGAAATACTATAAAAGAGCTGATCATCCAGACTCCTTGCTTATCGCCTAGTTAAAGCGAAAGCTGCTCCAAGGTAATCTCTATTGAATGCCAACCGTCTCAGATTGGGTACCGCAGCGGTCTGATCTTCGAATGTTTGCCACTGCTTTTAGTCGGGTGCTCTCTAACTTATTGCCGATTTTGAACATGGCTACGGCATGTTTGCCGATAGCAATATTGTCCACTTTATCTTCATTTGCCAATTGATATATTTCACTTAAGTGTTGGTTCAAACTTTGGATGTCGTTAGACCATTCTTGCCATAACGGCGCCATTTGTGCTTTGACGGCCTTGGGAACGAATATTCTAGTTACACCATTTTTAGTATCACTAACGTCATCGGCGAAAAGATGAATAATCGGTTCCATTGTGCCCACATAATAATATAACCACTCCGATCTTGGCGGCAGATAGCTGTGATCCTTTAAGAGTGCTTTATCCGAAATTGATTTCGGATAAACAAGAACAGACTTATCTCCTGGTTGAAAATCTCTGCGGGTGACTTCCAAATAAATATTTATTGCCTGCTGCTTTATTTGCTGGAGAGAAAGTCCAGTATCTCTTAAAAAATTCAGAGTAAGAACCCCCGACTTGCCCAAAGTATTGCCGGTCAAGCTCGAAGGGGCAGTTCTCTCTTTCGGTTCACTTGGCCGATCATTTGTCACGCTGGCAGAATTAGCTAAAGCGCTTTGCTCCCTAAGAAATACTGGTGCGCTCAAAGAGAGAACACTAATGAGGAAAGCTAATACAAATTTGTTAGTCATTTTTACTCTCACAATTTAAATTGGTCATCCTGCAGGCCTATGTTAGCGTTGAAATTATCAAATACAGTAATTGAATATCGGTCTCCATTCCGGAATATATCCCATTCCAGCGGAGTATCAGTTTGCGGATCTATAAAGATACGATCAGTAATTTGATCTGCTCCACTATTAGGCTTTACCAATTGCAAAACAGTCACGCTCTGCTTGAACCTGTTTAAAGATATCGGGCTAGCAGTTGCCTGAGCTTTACTACCATCAGCCAGAGCTGCTGATATTGCCGCAAACAAACTAGCTAAATCTGACTTGATAACATTGTATCCATTGGGTGTTTGCAATATTCTTGAGTCTTCATCGACATTCATTTTCAAAAAGCGCAATTTATGTCCGCCAGCGACTCGAATCCTTCCGTCAGGTTGCCGCACAACAATCGTGCCATCCTTTAATCCACGAGACCTTATTTGCAATCGCACTAAATTTGGTCTTTTGAAAAAGTAAACAGCCGCACCAGACTCTTGCATTACCGGCTTACACATATATAGCTCAGACTCAATTTTGTAGTCCTTTAGATCTGACAAATACTTATAAATATGATCAACTAGCTTTCTACCATCATTGGTCAATCTATCCTTTAAACCTTCGTCAGCACTCAAATCCGCAGGCGCAGTAGCACTGACAGTTGGGACAGCAAAAAGTAAAAAACTTACAATAGACATAATCAGACAGGCAAAGATTTGCATCAATTCTAAACCTCGCGCCTGCCCTCTAAAGCCTTAGCTAAAGTCGAGTCATCAGCATACTCAAGGTCCGATCCAACCGGTAGTCCAAAAGCAATACGGGTAGTATGTACACCAAGCGGTCTCAATAATTTGCTCAAATACAGAACAGTAGTGTCGCCTTCAATTGTTGGGTTGATGGCTAAAATTACTTCATTCACTTCTTGGCTCTGCATACGATTCAATAAATCACGCACAGTAAGCTCATCTGGACCTTTCCCTTCCATCGGAGAAATTAGCCCGTTTAGAACATGATAAAGTCCCTTAAATTCTCCGGTACGTTCAAGGGCAATTACATCTTTCGATTCGGCTACAACACAGATAACTTGTCGATCTCTTTTTTCGTTGATACAAATTTCGCAAGGATTAAAAGCAGATAAATGGAAGCAGTTACTACAGTTGCGAATCTTATCCTTTGCATCAACAAGAGCATGGGCAAATCCTTTCACCGAATCAGTGTTCATACCAAGAACATAAAAAGCCATTCTTTGAGCAGACTTTGGACCTACTCCAGGAAATTTCTGAAATTCTTCGATTATTTTGGCTAATGGCGGAGTATAATACATCGCTTTTAATTATCAGCATTTGAGTTATAGAGAAAGTTTTATACACCAAAGCCAGGAGGAAGCTGAATACCGCTGTCGCTCATTGAACGGCCCATCTTATCGCGTCCAAGATTCTTAGCGTTAATGCATGCATCCTTTATCGCTAGCAAAACCAAATCTTCCAAAGTGCCAATATCATTTATGTCTACAGCGTCCGCCTGTATTTTTACGCTTTGAAACTCTAATTCACCCGTACAAGCAATTTTGACAACGCCTCCACCAGCTGTACCTTCCACAACTGTTGCAGCTAATTCACCTTGCAATTTTTCCATAGCTTGTTGCATTTTCTGTACATTGCGCATCATTTCATTAAGATCTGGCTGCATTACTATCTCCTTAATCCGACCAACTGAATTGCCATCAATCAGCTTATTCTCACGCTCTAATTATTATAGGCTTAAGAATACCTTGAAAAGGCAAATTGCTTTCTTTGTTTAAGGTTTCTAATTTTTTAGCTAATCATTTTTGCTCGAAAAGGCGGGTCTTTTGCTGAATTATGTTTATACTTATGTGATGTGCCATAGCGCTATTGGATAAAGGAACGGCATGCAACAGAATAATTCAATTGACACTAGTAATATTGAGACCGAGAAAGAAGTTAACGACAACGGCACTAAGATCTTATCTATTTATGGCAAACCGCTCCAAGCCATGGTAAGAAAAATAATCGGCTTTATCTGTTATGGTCCGGGGGTATTTGGTTTTCTGTGGTTAATTGGACGCATCTTAAAACGTTAGTAAATGAGACTCCGGTGCAAGCCCTGCACCGTCGCAATCCAGCTTTTTTTGATCGTTACGTTCAAAAAAAGGATGAATTTGGTTTTGATTTAAATACTTGGGCGGTGTGGGAACCATTCTTTCGCTTTTGTTTTGAGGATTACTTCAAAGTCACAGTGCAGGGCATAGAAAACATTCCGGCAGAAGGCAGTGCTCTTATAATTGGTAATCATTCAGGACTTCTTCCTATTGATGGCGCCATGATGTCAATGGCTATGTGTAATTCTCATCCTTCGGCACGTCGCATTCGTTATTTGATAACCGACTGGTTTTTTCATCTGCCTCTCCTTGGCGCTTGGATGCAAGAAACTGGACAAGTACGAGCCTCATTGGAAATAGCCGAAAAACTGCTGAAAAATGATGAGTTGATCGGGCTTTATCCGGAAGGCATACGCGGAGTTGGCAAAACATTTAAAGATCGTTACCGTGTGGTCGATTTTCATCCTGGTTTTGTTAAATTGGCGATTTCCGGACAAGTACCTATTATTCCTGTTGCCACCGTAGGTGGTGATGAAATATTTCCTAATATCATGAATCTGCCAAAGATGGCTAGCTTCATGCGCTTACCATTTTTTCCTATTACCCCGGCTTTTCCTTGGCTGCCTTTTCCCCTCTGGATGACACCTTTGCCAGTGAAATGGTTCATTAATATCCACAAGCCAATCACGTTGGATTACCCACCAGAAAAAGCTCATGATAAAAAGCTGGTAAGAGAAATAGCCAAAGATATTCAATATGAAATTCAAAGAGATTTAAATGATCTGTTCGATAAACGTAAAACACTTTTCACTGGTTGGGACGATCCTTAAGATGCAAGAAGAGATTCGAGAAATTGTTGACCGAGAAATTGTTAACAATGGCACCACCATAAATCAAAACTCGGACTTCCTAGAAAGTATTCTTAAATTTTTATACCATTCATGGTGGCGCATCGAAATGGACTGTTTGCATTGTATACCCGACAATGGTCCCACCCTTTTAGTAGGCAACACCTCTGGTTACATTCCCTGGCCAGCATTGATGCTCATTTACGCTCTCAAGAACTACAAGAAAAAGCAGAGAACCATTTATACTCTTATTGACAGTAGTTTTACTGGAAATAAAGAATTAGATGCTTACCTGCATGATCTCAACTTCGTTCCCTGGTCTTACGATAATGCCAAGGAATTGCTGGAGAAAGGCGAAATAATTGCTATTTTCCCTGAAGATAACAAGACAATGGACAAAACGGAAAGCACACAAAATAGAATACGCCGTTTTGACTGGACCAAGTTTTTACCGGCTGTAGAGCTTCACGTTCCTATTCATCCTGTAGCTACATTGGGTGTGGATGAGGCAAATATGATTTTCTACAACAGCGACTTTCTCTCACAAGTTCTCAATATCAAGGCCCTCCCACTTGCACCACTTTTACCCTGCTTACCGTTTCCTTTTAATCTGGCTACCATGCCGGTTCCCTGGAAAATGAAAATTATGCCTTCCTTAGCCTATGGACTGGCTACAGACAGACAAGATACCCAGGAAAAAGCAAAGAAAGTAGCATTACGCGCAGAAGGCGATGTTCAAGCCGAAATCAACCGCCTTTTAAGAAGTCGCAACCGCTAACCTTTTAGCAGCAACCCACGGATAAGGATACAACCATTGGCTGATCCAGACGATTTAATGTTTTTCTGGCTCGGCTTTGCACATAAGGATTGTCATCCTGAGCTAATGCCTGCAAAATAGGTACGGGGATTAAATAGCCTTCGGCGAACCTCAGTCGAACATCAGGATGAATGTCCCCTGCCAGGCGCCACATTGTTTTCTTATCTATATTTGGATTTTCGGCCACCGCCGCCCTTACACGAGGATTCTCATGTGTGGCAAGCCTGGATAATGTGGCTTGACGAGTTCGTGGATTTTCAGCAATGCGTTCCAACAGAGAAACAATGTCCTCGCTTGCTAAACGATCCAGAATAGGTGCTGGGGTGTTTGGGTTTGTCGCCAACAGCCAACGAATATACTCTGTTTCTTTACTTCGTGCCTTTTCACAAAATCGACGGGGGTAAAGTTTGGCAAAAAAGGCGTAACTTTCCCTTTCTATCTGCTTAAGCGCCGAGTCTGGTAGTCTTTCCTCAGCAATCACTTTCGACACCTCCGTCAAAATCTACATGAACAATATATACCCAAAATCCGGCATTCTACTGCATGGACTGCCCGTTTGGTTCCGGATAGCAAGAGTTACGTTGTCCATATTCCGATTATTCACCTCTTGGCCCTTTTCCGCTTATAAGTGTCCCTATATAGATGTATAGGAGCGCCTGTGAGTCCGCTTCTTCCCATCTAAGAAGGCATTGCAAGCTTCTCTGGATGAAACTCCCGCACTAAAGGCTTGCTCCATCTACTGTTCATCGAAGTATTGACCATTCATCTTCCAAACGCTGCGCCCAAACCATAAATCTTAAAACCCATAGAACCCAAGCACACCAATCAATTCAGGCGCAAACGCTCCTCACACCAATGAATTGTCTGAAGGTTCTAGACCTTTGGTCTCTCACAGCCAAGCCATATTGGCGAGAAAACCTTCTAATTATTCTTTTCCGATTATATAGAAAGAAGAGACTACGGTGCCCGCATAAAAGCGGATTCTTTCGGGAATTGATCAATAATTTCTTTTGGCACGCCAAAATTAGTTTGCAGTAATCCCGTAGGATTAGAAGCTATCCAGTCTGCTAACGATATTTCTTGATAATCCCCCGTATTGAAAACAGCCAGCATCTTGCATGGTTCATCAGAAATATTCTCCACATAGTGACCGCAACCCTGAGGCACATAACCAACATCCCCAGCGTTGAATTCTGCAGTAACAGATTTGCCACGTGAAAGAAAGACAGTCATTTTAGCTTTACCTGAAATATAATATTGCCATTCATCAGCATTGGGATGCCAATGCAATTCTCTGATGGCTCTTGGTTTCAGCTCTAGTATAGCTCCAGCCATTGTAGTAGAAATAGGAAATCGCTTAGCATCAACAAAGCTAAAAGTACCGCCAGTAAAATACGCAGGACGTTGTGCCCCTAGATGAAATCGATGGGTAAATGGTCCAGACGACGAAGAGAAAGGTTCTGGATCAGCCTTTGGCATCGGTGGTGCTGGACCAGCGGCAATATAAACTTCCTTTTTTGGAAAATTCTTAAAAGCGCTTTCAGGCATATGGAAATTCTTAGCCAGCACCGCTGGCGGTGTTTGAGCCATCCAATCAGTAATACTAAAAGTGCTAAATTCAGAAAAAGCACCATTGTCAAAAGTTAGTATAAATTGACACTCTTCATCTCCCACCCCTTGAATAGAATGTCCATGACCGCGCGGAAAATACCAGACATCACCCGGACCAAAGCTCTTAATTTCGCTATGTCCTTCCGGATCAATCACGGTCACCCGACAATGTCCTTTGATCACATAAGCCCATTCAGCAGCATTGGCATGCCAGTGTAATTCACGTAAACCACCGGGCTTAAGAGTCATGAGTACGCCGGCTATATTTTTAGAAATAGGAAATTGTGCAACGGTAACTTCTTTAGCATTGCCACCTTCATATATTTTTTCTGTCTTTTCTCTTAACGGATAGCGAATAGATGGCAAGGTATCAACAGAGTCAGCTTTCGCTTCCCAGAAGCAAATTTGCCATAGAAACGAGACAGAAAATATAACAATGAATAAGGCAGAGTTCAACGAAAATTTATTAGCTTGCATAATTCTTCCCTGCTACTTGCTAACCCAACAAAAGAATATTCTATGACACGCACTTTGATATGCACTTTAACTTTTTCTCTGCTTAACCGTGCTTCTTATAATTGCGACTTACAACTGCTCATGTCAAGCCTAGAAGTTCGCGATTAGCTAGACTGTATCAGACTCATCATTTGCGTGATTTATTAAGTCTGATTGATTCGAATGTTGTAGAAATGGAATTAGGCAATGAATAGTAGATCAAACATTTTATTGTTCATAGAGTTCCAATGGCAGTCCATCAGGATCAAAGAAAAAAACAAACTTTTTGCCAGTATATTCATCCACGCGCATAGGCTCAACAGCGATACCAGCTCCTTTTAATAAAGCTATTTGATTTTCTATATCATCCACCATAAAGGCTAAATGCCTCAATCCACAAGCTTCCGGATTACTAATGCGTTTAGGTGGTTCGGGAAATGAAAACAACTCTATCTGATTATTTTCACCAACAGCCAGATCAAGTTTGTATGAACGACGTTCAGCTCGGTAATGTTCAGCAATCACTCTTAGACCAAGGATCACAGTATAGAAGTGCTTCGATCGCTCATAGTCTGAACAAATTATGGCTACATGATGAATGTATTTAAGCTTTAAAGTCACTGAATGATCCAACTAAGGGGAAATGCTTTGCACTTCTTCTTGAAAAATGCGTGAGTCAAAATGCAGCATTTTACCGCTTTGAACACTTTGTGTTCCCAATTCTAATATCCTCATTACTGTGATCATTTGATCGGCACTAATAGGATTTGCTCTATTAAGTAAAATGGCATCCTTGATTGCTTCATAATAAGCCAAATAATTTCCTAGTATATTTGCTTCTTCTCTAACCTTAGGGTTATCCGCATGTAGAGAGAGACTGCCCAAGTTCGGATCAAAGCCCCATTTAACGTCACCTGGCAATCGCCCGTTCTTCAAACAGTCTTCTTGTGTGTCAAAGCCCTGTTTAAAATAAGTACCTGTTTTGCCGTGTACCACAAAGCGAGATAAAGGAGCCACCACTAGCGAGCTACTATGAAGGATTACTCGCATTTTGCCATAATGCAACACCACATGAAAGTAATCTACCGCCTCGCCGCCTCTACGTTGCATAGCTAAATCTGCATAAACAGTGTCAGGCGAGCCAAATAACACTACCGCTTGGTCAACCAAATGCGACCCCAGATCGAACCATAATCCACTACCAGGAAAATCCTGCTCACGCCAACGTGCCTTAGGATCAGGGCGATAGCGGTCGAAATTAGATTGGAAATAACTAATTTCCCCCAATCTATCAGTCTCAAGAATCTTTTTTATCGTAAGAAAATCAGCATCCCAACGTCGATTTTGAAATACCGATAGCAGCCTATTATTCTCCTTAGCTTTTTCTATAAGCCTAATTGTTTCTATGCTGGAAATCGCTATCGGTTTATCCACAACCACGTGTTTGCCCATTTCCAAACCACGATAAGCCAATTCAAAATGGCTGTGGTTCGGAGTGGCAATCACTATCAGATCTATATCTGGGTTCGCAAAAACAGCTTCTGCTTTTGCTTCTAATCGCATCTGGGCAAAGTCATTAGCAACTTTGGCCGCATCGCTCGATACTATACAAGTTAAGTGTAACCCAGTAATCTGGCTAATAAGAGGAGCATGCAAAGTCTTTCCAGCATAACCATAGCCTATTAGTCCAACATTTAGAGAAGATTTTATTCATTACTTTTACTCTTCGGATTACGGATGTGATCTTTCTTCCCAGGACCACAGACAACCTGTCCGGGCAAAGCGCCGGTGTGTTCACCATCTTTTAGAACTTGAATGCCATTCACGAACACATGTTCAACTCCAATCGAATATTGATGGGGGTTTTCGTACGTCGAGAGATCGGCTATCTTAGTTGGATCGAATATAACCACATCAGCAAAATTGCCCGACTTTAAACTTCCCCTTCTGTCCAAGCCTAAATTACCTGCTGGTAATGCTGTCAATCTTCTTATTGCCTCAGTCATAGTAATAATTTTTTCTTCTCTTACATATTTGCCTAGCAAACGAGCAACATTGCCGTATGCTCGCGGATGTTTACTTGATTTCAAAAATACTCCTTCAGCTGCTAAAGATGAAGAGTCAGAACAAAAACTTATCCAGGGTAAAGCCAATTGCTTGCGTACATTTTCTTCAGACATCCAGAAATAAACAACACCTACTTGGCTCTCATCTTCGATTATTAAATCCATAACCGTCTCTTCCGGTGATTTGCCTCTCATTTTCGCCACTTCAGCTAGCGTTTTACCCATCAGTGGCTTTAGTTTCTCGTTCTTAAATTCAACCAATAAAACCCCGTCTGGACCAGCATGCAGCAGACCATTTTCCCATTCCTTACTGTCTATTCTCATCTCCGCGATAAGCCTTTGGCGAATATTTTCATCCTTAAGTCTTTCTATCCATTGCTTTTCACCACCCTCTTGTACCCAAGTTGGCATAGCGGCGTCTAGACCTGTAGCTGCCGCCGTATACATATACATAGATGCGCTTATTTTCAAACCTCTCTTTCTAGCATCTTCAATCTTTTGAATTGCTTGATCCATTTTTGCCCAATTGGGTCTGCCTGCCGCTTTAAGATGATAAACTTCCGCCTTTATATTTGCTGCCTGCGCTATCTCTAAAAATTCATCCAATGCTTCAATAAATGCACTGCCCTCACTACGCAAATGTGAGCAATACATCCCACCGTATTCTGCTGCAGCTGAAGCCAAGGCTATAAGCTCATTTGTTTTTGCATAAGCCGCCGGAGCATAAATCAAAGCTGATGAAACGCCAAAAGCACCTTCCTTCATCGCTTCTCTCACCAATTCTTGCATCTGTTTAAGCTCATTGGCGGTAGGCTCGCGATTATCATCGCCCACAACATAGCGCCTAACAGTAGTAGCGCCTACAAAAGAACCAATATTACAGGATATGCCGCGCTTGACTAAAAAATCAAGATATTCCGAAAGTTTGGTCCATTCAATATCGTACTTAATATCACCTTGTCTTGAGATACGGTCTTTCTTCAAAGCCTCATTCCAAGGTCCCATCGAAGTACCTTCACCCGTTACCTCTAAAGTAACACCTTGCCTAATATCACTTTGAGAACGTCCGTCGGCAATTAGCGATTCATTAGCCCAGCTAAGCATATTTATAAAACCTGGAGCTACAGCAAGCTGCGTAGCGTCAACTTCAATTTTGCCACGCTCGGAAATCTTTGTTTCAATTTTTTCAATAAATTGATTTCGTAAAGCCATATCGGCTACAAAAGAATCTCGTCCGCTGCCATCATATATAGTGCCATTACGAATTACGACATCATACATTTTAGTGCTCCCGCGATAAATTGAGCATTATACCTTGGACCGCATAAGTATTGCTCAATGCTCGGTTGCCAATATAAGAATATCTAAACATTATTTCAAGTACAATCCTTTAATGGCTGAAAAGGACTATGCTGTTTGTCAAATCCCTCTACAAGATACAAAACGCCTATAAGAGCAGCTAATCCTATGAAAAACCATAAACCAATTTACTATTTGAGATGGATTCTTCCTACCAGCCTTATAATTTCGTATATCTTCATTAATTCATCGATAGGAAAATCATCTGACGAAGCAAGCACCATATATCCGATTGATAAAAAACAAGAAGATTGCGTCAACAAAAACCCGACTACAGCAAATATGATTGATTGCACAGAAAAAGCATATGAAGCTTGGGGCAAAGAAGTCGAAATCAATTATTTGCAGTTGATGCGAGAATTATCTCCTACTGGCAAAGAGCTGCTTAAAGCCTCTCAACTTGAATGGACTAAATTTCGAGACAAAGAGTTAAAGCTCATCAATCATATGAACCAAAATGTTTCAGGTAGCATGTATCGTGTTGAGTGTGCGCAAGATCGGGTCAATTTAGTTAAGGACAGAGCACTTGAGCTAAAAGAATATCTGGGACTTAATTACGAAAATCATTAGATTGATTGCAGTGGCGATTCCAGACAGGCCCCCTTGCTTCAAATTCCAACCGTCTGGCTATTTCATTGGCCTTATCCTGCCCAATCAATCTCTTAATTAACCATAGTCCAAGATCAAGACTAGAAGTAACACCACCAGCAGTGATTATGTCCTCGTCATCAACCACTCGAGCAGATATAACTTTAGCTCCAGTTGCTTGTAATTCTTCCATTGCTGCGCAATTAGTAGTCGCCGGCCCTTCCACTCAAAAGACCAGCCCTAGCCAAAAGCATCGCCCCTGTACACACGGAAGCCATTATTACGCCAGCTTTATGAAACGAAACTAGGGTCTTTAAAAGATCTTCTTTCTCTGATTCAACCCAAGCTCCTTGGGCAGAACGATTCAACCAACCACCACCCGGCACAATTAAAATATCCGGCTTCCTCTTTAAACTCAAAATACCGTCAACACTTATTCTTAGTCCATGAGCAGTGGTTATGGTCTCTTGTTTCTGAAACGTGAGCAAAGCTACGTCAAAACCCGCCATTCTCAATGGCTCATAAACACCAAAAACATCTAGCTCATCAAAACCATCATAGATTAGAGCTTGGATCTTCATACAATTTCAATCGGGTTAGTTAGCACCAGTTTGTTCTCGGACTTTTTGAAGTTGTTGCTGGTTTTTCAAAATTTGCGGTCTTTGTTGTCCCAAAGTTTTTAGCATCTCTTTTTCATATTCCTGTTGTTGCATTTCTTGAGTCTGCTGCATAGCTTGATCATATTGATTTAATTGACGTTGCTCCTGTAATTTCATTCTGCGCCGGAGCACTCGAGGATCTTGCGCGCCATCAGCACCACCCGCCCATTGCGGACCTAAGGCACTTCCTTTTACTGTTACTTTTTTACCAGCACCTAGATGGCTTTGTATGCTGACGGAATTCTGATTCAAATCATTATCGAATTTTGTGATTTGGTTTTCAGTCAATTTTCCATTGCCGGCTTTGCGTGCCTTTTCAACTTGCAGAACTATGTCATTCAAATTATTTTTGAGCTGCCGCGCTTGCTTTGGATTCAAAATATTTTGTTGTGCACCATTGTTGATCCGGCGCATTTGCTTCTTAATCCTGACATCAAGGTCCTCGGTTTGAGCCAATGAAGATGAAACAACTGTGTTGCTAGAAACGAAAACACCAATCAGTAAAGCCAAAAGGCGATTCGAAATATTATTTTTAGAGAACATCTAATTACAACCTCTTTATTGCACATAGCAGCCTCTTAAGCTTAGCAAAAAATATAGGACATATCAAAAGTTAAAAATACAAATGACTCATTAGCGCCGCAAAACATTGATTGTTGAGTCAACATTCTGGATAATCTTATTGCAAAGCCCTAAGAGAGATGATTATATGTCGTCTAAAAAATGTTGTTTCCTTATCTTGCTTACCATCTTTCTTGGCAATATTTGCTGCTGCTCAGCCTCTGGCAGCAATAATAAAATCCGGGGAAAGCAAATAATAGATGAATCGGTGGAACCGATTCTCATTGAGTCTAACAGTTTAATAAAAACAGCGCACACTGTAAAAGACCGCCCTACCATCGCCTTGGCTCTGGGGGGAGGCGGCATTCGCGGCGCTTCGCATATCGGCGTTTTGAGAGTGCTACAAAAAGAAGGCATACCCATTGACTATATCGCTGGATGTAGCATGGGTTCAATTGTAGGGGGGCTCTTCTGCGCCGGCGTACCTCTTGATGATATTGAAAAAATATTGCTCGATAAATCTTTCAAACAAGCCTACGCCCCTGCTTGGACAGGACTGTCACTTATGGTGGCTCCTTTTAAGTCATTCAACTCACCGTTAAGACCTTACGCCGGACTAGTTACAGGCAAGTATTTCAGCGCATTTATAGATAAAAATTTGCCTCCCGATAAAAAGTTAGTAGAAAACACCAATCTGCCTTTTATTGCAGTAGCAACAAACTTGAACGATTGCAAGGCTTATAAATTAGCAAAAGGCAAACTAGCGGACTGCATTCTTGCCAGCTCTGCCATGCCACCGGTAATTCGCCCTTTGGAAATCAAGGGCAATATGTATATTGATGGCGGACTAAGCTCTAATGTACCGGTTCCGGCTGCCAGGCAATTTGGAGCAGATATTGTTATTGCAGTAGCAGTTGATCAAATAGTAAAAACGGAACCCACCGAAAAATTTAGATCAATTATAAGCGTTGGTACGCGGATGTCCACTGCGCTATTTGCTGTTGTGGATGAACATGATGCGCAAAAAGCTGACTTGTTAATTACACCAGCAGTTTCCGACATTCCCATTTTCACTACCAAATTTAAGTATATCAAACCAGCTATTCAAGCCGGTGAAGATGCGGCTTATGCAGCATTACCAGCTATCAGAGAAGCTCTAAAGAAAAGTCAACTAAAGATACCTAGCAAAATCCAGCAGTGACTTCAACTTTCAATAAAATTCAAATCTTTAGCAAAGGTTTCTTCCATAGGTAAAACATAAGGACCCAGCGATCATCGCGCTATTAAGTGCACCATATGTAGTAGCCAGATAACTAAAGAGAAGTGTAATAGGAATGGCAGAAGCTCTAACAAAATTAGGAGTTAGGGTTGATGCAGTCGACCGTAAATTAGTCCCAAATTGCTCCGCCACACTGGTATAAACCACCGCATTATATGAGATAAAAAACCCAAGCGGCAAGCAGAGCATTGCATAATACTTAGCAGGACTTAAATAGAGAGCAGTCGAAATAGCCAACGCTCCCGCTAAGAAAATAAATATAGCTTGCTTTCTGCTGCGTAGTAATTGACTCAACGTTCCGCTATATACTTCACCAAAAAATGCTCCTACAGAAAAATACATAGCTACCAAAGCCACTGTTATATTTATGCCATTAGTCTTAGCTCCATGACACACTTCTGGAGCAAAGGAAATTAAAATGCCATAAGCGAACCAAAATGGTACAACAGTTAGTACGCCACGCAACAAACGAAGCACCCTGCCCTTATGGAAAAAGAGCTTGATACTGCCAAGCTTGGCCTCTTTGTTCTCCAAAAGACGAAGGAAACGGCTACTCTCCTTTATCGACATACGAGCAAATAATAATATGAATCCCGCTATGCCAGCGGTCAGATAAGCCGTTCTCCATGGCAATCTATCACCTACCAGGCAAGCTAATAAACCACCCAGTACTCCCAACGCTCTAATGACCGCGGTACCAAATGCACGATACTTCGCCGGCGTAGCTTCTGCAGCAATCGTCATAGCAGCACCAACTTCACTAGCCAAGCCAATCCCGGCTATAAAGCGTAAAAATGCATATACAGGCAAAGAATTCACAAATCCGTTAAGCAGTGTCGCCAATGAGTATAGGAAAATAGAACCAAATAACGAAGCCTTGCGTCCTTTTATCACCCAAAATACCCCAAATAAAACCGCCTACAATCATGCCCACCAATTGCATATTGAGTAGAAAAATTCCCGACGAAAGCATCTGTGCTTGCGGAATGCCTAAACTGAGAAGACTGGAAATACGCACTACTGAAAAGATGACTATGTCATAGAGATCCACAAAAAAGCCCGAACCAGCAATCGCTAAAACAGAAATCAATTCGGTGATTGGCAATTCTGATTGTTTAAGATCGGCTCCCGATGGGCCGATCTGCTTATCGACAATTTCTGCTTTCATTACTGTACTCGAGAGGTCTATTATTCAAACAATATTATGGATACATAAAGTTATTCATATACCATGAATAGCTTTTCCATAGCCAGCAACCAATGATTATAATCTGATTAAGTATGCACTTTTAAGAAGCGTATAGATGTCCTTTCACCTACAAACAGAAACAAACTGTATGCGTTAAACTTTGCCACTGTTTAATTTTTGAGGATATTTATGGAGATTAAAATATGCAGCATATGGGATACCTATTTGGGGCTATTGCAGCCTTTGTAGCTATATTTTTGGTTGCTTCACCCGAGCGCTTTTTCAAACGTCAATCAAAAAGTAAAAAAATCGTGAGGGCCAGTTATTGGGGAACCTACAATAATGGCGAAAGTGAAAACAAAGAACACGGATATATAGAAAGCATTGTCTATCCTAGTAAGGAACAAAGCCTGGTTGGCAGCGAAACTTACGCCAGAGGTTGGGGAGTGAAAGAATGAGTTATACTGAACGGTGTTCCCCACCATAAATCATTGAAACATCTAGTTATTGGCACAAAATGTTCGCCTATATAAAAGGAATCGTTCAAGAAAAAGCAGCATTAAGCAGTGTAGTGCATCGCGCTGTCATAGAATGCCATGGTTTTGGCTTAGAAATACAGATTTCTCAAAACACTTTATTGCAACTGCCTGAAATTGGCGAGCCCGCTATTGTTCATACAGTCTTTTTTGTCAAAGAAACTGAATTTCTTCTATTTGGTTTTGCCAATTTGGCAGAGAAAGATCTTTTTTTATTGCTTACCTCGGTATCAGGAATTGGACCTAAGCTTGCTCTAGCAGTGCTCGGTACCCTTACACCTCAACAATTATGTGATGCAATTTTGGAACAAGACGAAGGGTCAATTACCCAAGCACCGGGAGTCGGCGCTAAAGTGGCTCAACGCATTATTCTGGAACTTAAAACCAAAGTGGAAAGTTGGCATCACAAAAATTTGATCCAATCAAACTCTTATGCAAACGGTCAAAAGCAAAGTTCAACAGTTCTAGAAGAGGCCAGAAGCGTTCTTAACAGACTTGGTTATTCGCCAAATGAAATTAATAGCACTTTGTCCACACTAAAGAAAGAAGATACTAGTAATGACGTGGAATTACTCGTTCGAGAAAGCCTAAAATTGTTAGGAGCCAGCAATGTTTCTCCTTAAATTAGCTAAAACGTCATTAATTGCGAATAATGAAAAAATTATTGAAAAAGACAGCTATAAATCTGTTTTGCCTTTCTAAGGGCGTTATTTGTGGTGCATTGGTAAGTATTGCTCCTGTAGCTCTGATACACCACAAAGATTTAAATGCTTATTTTTCCAGCCTAGAATGGCCAATAATGGCATTCTTTTTTCTATCCATACTTTGCGGCATTCTTATTTGCTTTTCACCAACCTTATTTCCTAGTAGAAAAGCCATTCTCGCTTTAGCCTACTTATTTTTTTACACCGCCTGTGCCGCCCTCTGTCAAAGAATAGCTCTCACGTCCTTAACAGTGGACCCCTGCCAACTGGAACCAAACAACCTTCCTAGCTGTGCCTCTGCCTTAACAGTCATCCCGGGAATATTTTTGATTTGCGTGGCTACTATGCAGTCCGGCACTGCCAGTATCAAGAGCTGGCAAAGTCACCCCTCAATCGATCAGCAACTCGGCCATCCTTCTTATCTGAGTGGGCTTTTATTTATGGCCGGAATACCTTTGATCTTTGGTGTATGGCTTCCCCTGATAGCTTTACCCGGAGCCTGGGTAGTTACTCGTTGGCTTGATTAAGTAAAAGATACTTTACATTCTCTTTCACTTACCAAAGCCTGCGCCTACAATCGTGGGGCGGTCCAGTCAATTAAAGTTGTAGTAACTTTAAACAATATTTGATCAGGACTGTTGATCAGCCGCTTGGCCAGTAAATGGATGAGCAATTAGCACAAAGTGCAAGGGAGAGCAAATGAGGGAAGAAACCGGATTAACTCTTGAAGAAAAGAATTGCTTACGTTTATGGTTTAGACAAGCAATAGCTGCAGTAGAGATGGAAGAAGCTCAAGCAAGTATGTTAAAGCTATATCCCCCAGAAAGCGGCTCGGTACACCGAGTCTCCCCAGCACGCAAACGGCCTGCTCGCAATACTCAAGGACCACATTCAAAAGAATTGGCTTATTAAATTAGCCTATACAACATATAAAGCCCAGCAGGTATACTTTACTAGCTGGGCTTTACACTGTTCAGCCCGTTGACACAACGAGCTTCGTTCAACAATAAGTGGTTTTTAGATTGAAGAAAATCGAACTGGTTGAATTAGAAATACGTATATAAATCGCTCGGCTATATCCATGTCAAATTCACAACTTAGGTAATCATAATGACTGCCCGTCCTTACGTTCCCCTTCACCTGCATACCGAATATAGTTTGCTTGACGGCGCCACAATGATCAAAGATTTGGTCAAGAAGGCAAAAGCCAGCAATATGCCTGCTGTGGCCATCACTGATCATGGTGTCATGTACGGTGCTATAGAATTAACTAAAACTTGTCATGAAATAGGCGGCGTGAAGCCTATCATTGGCTGCGAAGCCTATATCATCGATGGTGATATCACCAATAAATCTACCAAACAGCCGCTTTATCATCTAACAGTATTAGCGCGTAACCGAGACGGTTATAAAAATCTGGTCTGGCTAAATTCCCATGCTCATTTAGACGGCTACTACTACAAACCACGTATTAACAAAGATATGTTAGCCCAGCATAAAGAAGGACTAATTGTTCTTTCTGGTTGCCTGGGTTCAGAGATTGGCCAACATCTATTAAGAGGAGACTATCTAAAAGCAAGAGAAGCGGCTGGCTGGTTCAAAGATACATTCGGCGAAAACTATTATTTAGAAATACAAGATCATGGCTATGCCGGAAGATCGCAAAGTCAATTTGCAATTAATCAAATTAGCCTCCGAATTAAAAATCAAACTGGTAGCTACAAATGATAGCCATTTTACTAATAAAGAAGATGCTGCAGCGCATGATTGCCTCCTTTGCATTCAAATGGGTAAATTAGTCACCGATGAATCGCGCATGAAATTCAGCGGCTGGGAATACGTAAAAGATGGCGACGAAATGTATTCTCTTTTCCGGGATCACTTGGATATTGAACACATTGAAGCAGCCCTTAAAAGCACGCTTGAAATCGCTGAGAAAATTGAACCGGTTCGACTAGCAGGAGAGGCTCGTCTACCTGTATTCCCAGTGCCACCTGGTCACACGTGCTGAGACTTATTTAGATGAACTTGTTTTTGCCGGATTAAGAACACGCTTTGGGGGCGAACTGGCACCAAAGGTAATTGATAGAGCAAGAACAGAATTAAAAGTCATCAATGACATGAATTATGCTTCTTACTTTCTCATTGTCGGTGATTTTATACAATATGCCAGACAGCGCGGCATTCCGGTGGGACCAGGGCGCGGCTCCGCTGCTGGTAGTCTAATTGCTTATAGTTTAGGGATTACCAATATCGATCCTATTCGCTATAACTTACTATTTGAGCGCTTTCTAAATCCTGAACGACGCTCTATGCCCGATATTGATACTGACTTTTGCATTGAAAGACGCGAAGAAATAATACGCTATGTCGCAGATAAATATGGACATGACAAAGTAGCGCAAATTATTACTTTTAATCGAATGACCAGCAAAGCTGTGCTTAAAGACGTAGCTCGCGTACTTGAATTTCCTTTTGCGGAGTCTAATAAACTAGCCAAAATAGTGCCAGTGGTGCGGGGCAAACCCACACCCCTAGAAGAAATGCGTACAGAACATCCTGAATTCAAGAGAGTCTATTCCACTAATGACGAAGCTCGGCAAGTGGTCGATTTGGCCTGCAAACTAGAAGGAGTCAACAAAACTTTCGGTATGCATGCTGCCGGTGTAGTAATTTCAGATGTGCCTCTAGAAGAAATTGTGCCTCTGCAAAGAAACAATGACGGCACAATAATCACTCAGTATTACATGGAAGACTTAGCTCACATTGGCTTGGTCAAGATGGACTTTCTCGGACTGCGAAATTTAACTATGATCGACAAGGCAGTAAAAATCATCGAGCAAACTACGCGGCGTAAAAATCGATATTGACAATTTACCTTTAGATGATGAGGAAGTTTTTCAAACAATCAGTAATGGTGATTTAGCAGGTATTTTCCAGCTCGAAACATCTTCTGGCATGAAGCAAGTTGCGCGCGACATGAAACCCAATAGCTTAGAAGACATTTCTGCTCTGATTGCTCTCTATCGACCAGGTCCCCTTAGATACAGGAATGATCGATAAATTTATCGAATGCAAAAACGGCACAACCAGTATCACTTATGTCACGCCTCTTCTGGAGACCAATTTTAAAAGACACATACGGACAAATAGTCTATCAAGAACAAGTCATGCAAATCGCTCAAACTTTGGGTGGCTATAGTCTTGGTCAAGCCGACTTATTGCGTCGAGCCATGGGCAAGAAGAAGCCTGAAGAGATGGAAAAGCAACGCGAAATGTTTGTCTCGGGTTGCACCAAAAATGGTGTCAGCCAAAATATTGCTGATCAGCTCTTCAATATGATGGTTCAATTCGCCGAATACTGTTTCAATAAGTCCCACAGCCAGGCGTATGCCATGGTCACTTATCAAACAGCATATTTAAAGACTCACTATCCAGTTGAGTATATGACTGCCCTTTTATCCAGCGTTTCTGCTGACAAAGACAAAGTACAGAATTATATTGCTGAATGCCAGGCGATGAGTATAGATATTTTGCCGCCAGATGTAAACGTATCAGGCAGTGATTTTACCGCTGACGGAAAAGCCATTCGATTTGGTCTATCGGCAATTAAGAACGTTGGTGAAGCAGCCATTAACGATATAGTCGCCCAACGACAACAAGCGGGTCCTTATAAATCAATGCAAGATTTTCTTTCCCGCATTGATTTACGTATAGTCAATAAGCGTGCTCTTGAATCACTTATTAAATGTGGCGCTTGTTTGAGTTTGAATATTACTCGCAAACAAGCTCTGGAAAATTTAGAAAGATTAGTGGAAACATTTAGCCGGCGCCAAGTAGAACAATCGGCAGGACAAATTAGTTTATTTAGCCTCGGCACTAATAAGGGCTTAGATATGGGACAAATCTTGATTGGCGACGGCAGCGAATTACAAGAAACAGAATTACAAACCATGGAACATGAACTTCTAGGATTCTATATTACAAGCCACCCCTTAAAGCGCGTCGCGAATAGACTGCGCTGGTTAACTACTCATACTTTGAAAGACTTAAGAGAATGCAGCGAAGGAGCTAATGTAATTGTTGGAGGTCTAATTACTGCCAGTGAAAAGAAGCTGACTAAACAAAACAAACTAATCGGAATTTTTCGGTTGGAAGATTTAGCTAGCCAAATTGAAGCTGTAGCCTACAGTGAACTGCTCGAAACGTTGCCCCCGGAGACATTCGCCGCACAGTCTTTAGTCTTAATCAAGGGAAAAGTTAAAAAGACAGACGAAGATGTTTCTTTGCTCGCCACTTCTATGCGCAGACTCTGCGATGCTTCGATAGTGAGCATCTACTTCCAAGAGGAGCAATCATTTGCTCAATTACAGCAGTTAAAACAGATTCTCTCTAACTGGCGCGGAGACGACCCTGTAATGCTGAATTTCCCCAGGGGCACCCAGAACCAAACAATAATTGTAGGTAGTCAATTTTGGGTAACGGCGTCCGTAGAATTGATGAATAATATCGGCCATATACTCGAAAATAGAGCCAAAGTTTTGGTCAACAAAGTAAGAGTATAAAGAGACTGTAAGCAGAGCCCTTCAACAAACTAATTAGTGCGCTAAATTGTTTGGATTATTAGCGGTAAGATTAGCTGGTGGCTTTTCTTTGTTTTGTGGAAAAAGCTTAACTTACCTACTGCACTGGTAATAACGCCTGGCTTTTTAGTTTCCCCTGTTACCGCCGTATCTTTGGCATGTTTAAGCTCCTTTTGTTGAGCTATAACTTGATCTAAGGGTTTGCCTGGCAAAGGTGGCAATATGGTTCGGGTAGGGGAAGCGGCATTGGCTGTGGCTACTTGCGCTGGCTTCTTAACTTTCTTCTCCGGAATCACATTTGAAGCCAAAGCTCTAGGTCCTGAGATAGCCTTTTGTCCGGCCGCCGCAATACCAGCACCAATAGCCTTAGTACCAGCTGCGACTTTTGAGCCAGCTGCTTTAGTGCCGCCAACAATCCCACTGCCAGCAGCCTTCATAGTATTGACACAACCACGTTGTACGTCTTTAATACCAGACAAAAAGCCATTATTTTCGGCTTTGCTAACATTGGTCTTGACACCTTGACCATTTGCTCTATTTTCTGGATTCTCCGCTCCTGATAAGTCCTTGTTTGTTTCGCTACTACTTATTGAGGGCTCTTCTAAACTAGATTCGCTCTGTCTTGCTGGTTGTTTAATTGGCTGTTTTACCAGCTTCTTTGAAAAAGGTTTCGACTCTTTTGTCGGACTAACATCAGCGTAGGGGTCAAGAAGAGACTGCGCTCCCGCGTTCGCTGGTAAGCATAGCAAAAGAGAGCCAGCTAAAATTGATCCGATACCAAATACAGTGTTAACACCCACCGCAAATTTTTCTTTAAATTTGATCTTAAACATTACCGTCTTCACCCTCATTTAATTAATTAACTCGGGGCACTCGCTACGGCCTGAGTACACACAAAGCATTACATTTATAGCATATGACAAACACTCTAGCCAAGAACCTCAGGAATGTTTATAATCTCTCAGTATCATCATGTATCTAGTGATTTGTATATCTTTTAATTGATTCTTTTTCTATAGGAAATTCTATTTTGTATAACGTTAATGGACTTGTTGGGGCAATGGTTGCTATTCTTTTAGGGTATGTTGTCCTTACTCTGATTATAGGAGCCAAACGAGTTTACTTTGACCCTTACGCTGAAAAGACAGATGATCAAAAAGAATAATTCGACTACTAAACCTGGATTGATTTTAATAGCTCAAGCGATCTTCATCTCATTTTTGCTTGCCAGCTTTAATTCACCCATCTATGGCAGTAATTTGTCGGCAAGCAAGAAAACCAAATTAACCTCTAATTTGGATATTCAGCCGGATGCTATCAAAAATTGGTTCAACAGCTATGATCAAATCCGCCGCCAGGCGCAATTATCTCCTAGCGAACGTCAAAAAGCTGATGAAATAATGGGCAAAGGTCTTTCAATCTTTATGCCCGGAGCAGACAAAGCCTTAGCCCAGAATCTATTAGCCGACCTAGTTAAGCGTTATGATACCGCCGTTCAAGAAATATCGAAATTACAAGTTATTCCAGCCACCGAACAATTGCACCGAGCTTATTGCCAATATTTTGTCGATGCCAGACGCTTATTTTCAGACTACCTTAAATTACAAGACGATTTACTGGCAACTGATCCTAATACTGGACAACCAGTAGCTAGTGGTTTAGTTGAGCGCAAAGAAAATCTAGCCAGTCTTGATCAAAATAATAAGCTACTGGACGAAAGATTGCGCCAACAATATGGCATACCAGCTTATCAATATAGACCTTCCCATTCTTCCTCATCATCCCCTTCATCTAGCTCACCGCCCATTATGCAATACTCAACCCCAAAATCACCAAGTGTTGGTGATTTTCCGCCCCGATACCAAAAAGCTCCTTACCAAAACCAGCTCAATTACTAAATAAGACCCCGGCGCTATGGACAGTGTATTTACTTATGGATGTCGAATTACGCAGGTTAGCTGAGGAAAGGTATAGCCAAGAAGAATTTCTCAAAACTCTTCAAGAGTTGGCTCTGGCAGACCAGTGGTTCGACCTACAACACGTAGTACAGCACGACATGGCTAAGGCGATTTTGGCCGATTATTCATATGGTACCGGCAAAGATTACTTAGATACAAAAATTTTTTATACTTATTGGGAAGACATCATTGAACTGGGTTGGCAAATATTTTGTGAGCATACAGGCATTTCGCGCGAACATGTTCGCATTAAACTTAGTCAATTGCACGAAACAATTTAGCGGCAGATTAAAGTCACTTATTTGGCACGCGGTCAATCCATAATGAAGCGTCGCGATTCTTGGGAGCAATATATTTAGTGTAATAAAATGCACTCAAATCAATTCTCACATCAGTATACTGTTTATCTCTTTGAAAAAAATCTTGAGCGGGACGTGGGAAAGGCAATGAGTTCCTCACTAACTCAATTCCATATTGGTAATAAACATATTTTGGATCATTCCTAAGATCTGCAAGTCAGATTAGAAATTGAACCATCCCGGTGTACCCTAAAGCTCACTACTAATGATTCACCTCTATAATTAGCCGGCGGATGCCAATGTTCTCTCATTTTTTTACAAACCATACCAAGATAGTTTGACGCAAGAACCGCATCGTCAGCATATGCAACAGCTGAAAATTCTATAGTCACTACAAATAACAATAGTAAGGTGAGAAGAAATGAATTAAAGAAATTGCCTTTGCTCAAATTTCTGCCCAATTTACTTTTTTCACTCATTTTATTCCACATAACGTAAAACACAAGCAATACCCCCAGGGAATTGTCCATTATTCATCGATTGCTCAATTAATTCGGAACCCAAAGACCAGACGCCAGGATTATCTGTTGTAAATTCTAAATCCACTCGATCGCTTACTCCACAAGTTAGGGTATCACGAGAACTTTGTTCGCCAGTAAGATTGCCATTCAAAGAAATTATCTCGAATTTATGACCGGTTATATGCAAAGGCACAGGGTGCTGGGAAGCATTAATAATCCGCATTCGTACACGCACATTTGGTCGCACTTCGATAGCCGGAATTGCTGGAGCAGTCTTGCCATTTACAAGATAGAAAATTCTGCTAGATGAAATACTAGGCACGGTCTTACCCACCGCGGCCGGGCCGCTTGATACTTGTAATTTATTAGCCCCTGTATCACCCAATATCAGTACTATATCCTCCTCCGTTGTTTTGATTGGAGACTCCGGTTCAACTATAAATGCACCATACATTCCCTTGGCCCTTTGTTCAGCATGCATCAGTTGCGGATGATACCAGTAGGTCCCGACCGGTTTGGCAATAAATTGATATGCATAAGTTTGACCAGTCTTGATTAAACCAGATTGTGAGTTTGGCAAACCGTCCACCGCCCCAGGTAAAACCATACCATGAAGATGAAAACTAGTACTTTGCTCTAATTGATTATGGATAATTATGCGCACTAATTGACCTTCTTTTACTCTCAGGGGCGGTCCAGGCAAAAGTCCATTGTACGTCAAACATTCAATTGTTTTTCCTGGACCAATTTCATGTGTGGCAGGGCGACAAAACAAGTGAAATTCTTGCAGCCCCTTCTTTAAAGGACTGGTGTCCAGCTTATTAAATGCATTCATTGCATCGCTTGTAGTTACTTTCAGTTCGTTTAACTGCTGACGCATTTGTTCCAATTCGCTTTTTCTGAGGCTTGCTCGGCTCCCAGTTCACCCAAATCATTCGAACGCGAAAAAGCAGGTGAATAAAACACTTGCCCTAAGATCAGCAGTATATATAGAATAAAAAAGCGATACAGCATATCAAGCAACCTTTCGTTTTACAGTTTTATTTGACAACAAGAACCGGAAAAGATGATTTGAGCGCCAAAGCCTCAGAAACATTACCCAGTAAAAAATGTTGTATCGCAGTTTTTCCTTGCGCGGCAACAACGATTAGACCAGCATTTATTTCGCTCGCTAAACGATCAAGTTCATAAGCAGGATCACCGGATCTCACCACCATACGGTCTTCGTTTGAATTCAATTGCCAGCCAGATTCGGCAATTATAGCTTTGCCTTCTGCCAGAATTGCTTTTGCCGCCATATCGAAATTGTCTTCCAGCGTTGCAATAAACTCCACCGGCGCTATATAGCGCCAAGGTGCTGGTATAGATACTACATTTGCTAAAACTATTTCGATTTTCTTGGACCAGGCCAGGTATGTTTCGCAAAACTTACGCAATGCTTCTGTTGCTAGTTGAGAACCATCAAGCCCGATTACTACTTTAGACAAGGGAGCAACAATTGCTCCTGCCCGCAAAACTAAGATGGAACACGGACTGTGTTTAACTAGAGAGCTCACAGTATTTCCCTGAAAGGCTGTTTCCAAAAGCCCTGCCGCTGATCCCCTAATTACTATTAAGTCAGCATTTCTTCTTTTTGCTATAGACTCGATTACACTTGCCGGGGGTCCATGTTCAAAAAGAGTTTCAACATTTTTGCAAACGGGTTTTAATTGCTTAGCAAAATCCTCCAAAGAACTTTTTGCCTTTTTTTCCAATTCCACGTATAGACTATCGACGCTGCCGCCACCAGCGATTTTTTCTACATGCGGTTCACTCTGAATAGAATAAGCCAGTACCATCTCTGCTTGCGCCAAAGGCAGCATAGTAGAAAGGTCTTTAGCTAATGATTCGTTTCCTTGCCACACATCTATAGGAATAAGTATCTTCATAAGATTTTCTGTAGTCCACCTGTATTACTTGTATTCGCGGCAGAGCAAATTTTGTTTGCTCATCGCCTAAACTGCCTTTATTTGCCATTTTGAATTGTACTTTGTCTTTGCTCTTTAGTTCTTTCACTTTAGTTTGTAGTGTAAATATTGGCCCGCTTTCCTCTTGACGTCTTCTAGTGTCACATTAGCTCCAGCTAATGAACTATATCTAATAAATATGCGTCGTATAGCCCAGCCCGAACAATTTCCGGGCTCCCCAACTCGGGACAAATATATACTCAATTTGAGGCATTTTAATTTCATTATGCAACTAATTAGTGAAGTTTTAGTTTTATAATAAAACTTACCCCGCACAGCTCTTGACTATCACCAGGTGTCTGATAAAGTGTCGCCCTCAAACAAATAATTGTGTGATTATGCTTGAGGTTTTTTAGCACCACACCAAAGCTACTTGTTAATGGGATATGCTCTTAGACTGTTCAGCAAATAAGGCTAACAAGTTTAGCTTTGATGAGGAAGACCTTTGATAGAGAGATACTCCCGTCCACAAATGGCTTTATTGTGGAGCGAGGAAGAAAAACTAAAAGGCTGGCTAGAAATAGAGCTTGCGGTTTGCTCTATACAAAATAGTTTGGGCAAAATACCCGACAGTGCTTGGAAAGAAATCAAAAGCAAAGCCAAATTTGATCCAAAGCGCATAAACGAAATTGAAGCCGAAGTTAAACACGACATTATTGCGTTCTTGACCAGCATCAAAGAACATGTGGGTGAATCAGCTCGTTATATACATCTTGGTCTGACAAGTTCAGATGTGCTGGATACAGGACTGGCTTTACAATTAAAAAAAGCAGCCACTTTGATTGAAAAAGATTTAGAGGAATTGGAAAATACAATTGCCGATCTAGCTAGAAAGCACAAACATACTTTACAAATCGGCAGATCTCATGGTGTGCATGCAGAACCGATAACTTTTGGATTCAAGATGGCAGTTTGGCTAGCTGAGGTTCGCAGACATAAAGAGCATTTAAGGGAAGCTATCAAAACAATTTCCGTTGGCAAAATAAGTGGTGCCGTAGGTACCTATGCAAATATTTCTCCCATAGTCGAAGAAAAAGTTTGCCAATTACTAGGTTTAGCTGTTGAACCCATTTCAACCCAGATAGTACAGCGTGATAGGCACGCCCATTTTGTCAATACTTTGGCTTTAATTGCTTGCAGTTTAGATAAATTCGCTACAGAAATACGCCATTTACAAAAAAGTGAAGTTTTAGAAGTTGAAGAACCATTTACTGAAGGTCAAAAAGGATCATCGGCTATGCCTCATAAACGAAATCCTGTCGGCTGTGAAAATATTTCAGGTTTAGCCAGGCTCATTCGTGGCTATGCAATTGCTGCTATGGAAAATGTTACCCTTTGGCACGAGCGAGATATTAGCCATAGTTCAGTCGAAAGAATTATCATGCCAGACACAACCATTCTGCTAGATTTTATGCTCAATAGACTAAATGGCATAGTTAAAAACTTAGTGATTTATCCAGAGAATATGGAACAGAATCTCAATCGTTTTGGTGGCGTAGTTTTTTCTCAAGCAATTTTGATCAAACTGATCGATAAAGGTTTAAGTAGAGAAGAAGCATACAAGCTCGTTCAAAGATCGTGCCATGGCTGTCTGGAATAAGGCGAACGGTAATTTTAAAAAGATTTGCTGCAAGACCAGCAAATCACCGCAATCCTATCAAAGGAAGAAATTGAAGAATGTTTCCAAACTCAACCATATACTAAAAATATCGACCATGTTTTTCAAAGGCTGAATATAGGATCATAAAGCTATGACAATCGACACGAGCAAAAAATTAGCAGGAATTCTGGTACCCACTTTTGCCTTGCGCACCAAAGGGGATTTAGGTATCGGCGATACGCACGCAGTAAAAGAAGCAATTGATTTTTGTAATGCCAATGACTTTGGTGTTTTACAAACACTGCCCATAAATGAGACCGGCGGAGACAATAGCCCTTATAATGCTATTAGTTCAATGGCACTGGACCCCATCTACATACACTTTTCAAAACAGGCACTAGATATAGTACCGGGATTAATTGCCGAGGATTTAGATGAAGACGAAACTCTATCAACGACTGTAATTGATTATGCCAAGGTAAAAGCTACTAAACATTCTCTCCTCCAAAAGGCTTTTGCTAGATACGATTCAGGGAAAGTAAAAAACTTCATTGCTCTCAACAATGAGTTTAAGCTTTTTCAACAGAATAATAAAAGATGGCTACCGGACTATGCTTTATTTAGAACAATAGTTGACCTAAAAGGCGGACACGCGCGCTGGACCGAGTGGGAAAAGGAGCTGAGGAATATAGATTCAGCAAGAACTTGGCTCGATCGCCAAGGACAGACTAAGACAAAAAAGGTTTACTATTTTTATAATTATGTTCAATGGGTAGCACATAGACAATGGTCTTGGATCAAGGAATATGCTAATAAAAAGCAAGTGAAATTGATCGGTGATATACCTTTTGGTGTTAGCCGCTATAGCGCAGACGTGTGGGCTAATCCAGATTTATTCGCCTTAGAATGGTCAGGTGGTTCTCCGCCCGAAGGTTTTTTCCAAGCAGATAAATTTACAGCTCTTTGGGGCGAAAATTGGGGAATACCGCTTTATAATTGGGCAGCACATGAAAAAGAAAATTACAATTGGTGGAATTGTCGTGTTCAACAAACAACCAAATACTTTCACGGTTTCCGATTGGATCATGTGATTGGTTTTTTCCGTATTTATGCTTTTCCTTGGCTACCCGAGAACAATGAAAAATTTACCAATTTAACTCCTGAAGAAGTAAAAACTATTACCGGAGGAAAATTACCTCAATTTAAAACGCGTAATGACCAAACAAAAGATTCAGCCTTACTTAACTGCCAAGAAGGTGAGAGCAGACTCCGCATAATTCTGCAGGCTGCACCGCAAGCAATTGTCATAGCGGAAGATTTAGGTGTCGTGCCTGAATACGTAAGACCTACCCTTAAAAAATTAGGTATACCAGGCTTTTCCATACCTATATTTGAGCGCAAAGAATCAGATCGCTCATTTTTCCCTGCTGAACAATTACCCCCGTTAAATTTGACTACCTATGGCACACACGACAATGAGCCACTGGCAAGCTATTACGAAAATCTTGTTCGCTGGTGGCATAGCGAAGACGGTGACAACGGCTGGCTAGAAATACAAAGGCTTATGCGTTTTTTGCATTTAGACGAAAACCATCCGCCAAAAACCTATAATGATGAATTAGCTTGTACTTTCTTTAAGGTTTTATTCTCTTCCCCTTGCTGGTTAGCAGTTCTAATGATTACTGATTTATTGGGTAGCAAACAACGCTTTAACTGCCCAGGAACGAGTAATGTCTCCAATTGGAGCCAGCGGCTCGATAAACCTTTATCCGAATATGCTTCTGAAAAAATTTACGCAAAGAAAATTGCTTGCGTGCGCGAATACATAGCACAAACTAAACGGGTAGCATATCCGTTAAGCAAATCACATTTGTCCGAATTGCCCGCACCAAAATGATTAATTGAGTTAATATAAGACAGTCACGAATTGTGAGATTTAATCGAGGATAGTCCAGACTAATGCTACCAATCTTTCTAATTAGAGCCTGCATCGATTGGATTAGGCATGACGGCCAGCTCAAAGACTCAAATCCCTACTCCCGATGCGAAGAATCGCTCAAGTCAATCCGACGGCTCTGGCATGAAGAATTAGGCCGTTTAGACAGCGTAACCCTTGAGCCAGCAGTCTTAATAGCTTATTGGGAAGAATTTTTTCACGCAGAGGATCCTCTTCCGGATGAGCTAGAGTGGAGTGAAGGTCTAAGAAAACATTCCAGCCCGCATGAAACTTATGACAATTGGGAAAAATGGTTTAAAACAAATTATGCGGAAGTGTATCAGAATAATGATCTCTGGAAAAGTTTAATGGTCTGCGCTTGGGCTAATTCCCACCAATATACCGTGCGGTTTCAGGCAGGCAATTGGCGATTTTTACCGTCAAAATCCTATTTGCCGACCGCCTCAATGTGGCTCTTAGAACCACATATTCCAGTGGTGAGTGAAACTTTGCGCAGAGTCTTTGAAGAAGAATTAAGAGCTTATAGTGCTGCTGGCTTTGAAATAAAGAACGAAGCCGGAGCAATTTTTGGCAACCTGGAATGCCTTGGTTTTGATAGCCGAATATATACATTATACTTCCCATCCCACAGCAAAAGAGATCCTATAAATCTTGATGCGGGAACAATGGTGGCGGATATAGTGGCACCAATTAGTAATGATTGGTACAGGCAACTAGATCATGTTATCTTCGCAGAAAATTTTGTTGATGTTACGGCTTTAACTAATCGGGCGCGTTATGTTTTTGCTTCACGCCGACGCATGCTGGAATTACTTATTGACCATGACTGGCAAAACGCCTATTTCCAGGCAGCTGCAGAAGGTTGGTTGGTCGAAGAAAAATCGGTAGCATAGTCGAGGCAATGTGAACGATTCAACTGCCATCGACATATACAAGCAACTGGAAGTCGAAAAAGAGTCTTCTTCTCAAATCGTGCATAAACATTTTTTGAGATTAGTACACGATCTCTTACGAAAAATCAAAAGTGATCCAAAATCCAGTCAATTAATGGATGAGCTGCGAATATTATGGATTGCTCATGATATCTTAATCGATCCTGATTGTCGGACAGATTATGATTTACGCTCTCTGGGAATCCTAACCATTGATGCAGAGGCTGTGGAGGAACAAAGTTCAATTGCATATGCTCTTGGAAGAGGACCAAAATCAAATCAACCCTCTTGGCGCATTGGAGAATTATTGCAAGCAGTGGGATTGCTCGAACAGGCAGAGCTTGATATTGCGTGTGATATGCACAAGGCTATGCCGGAAATGCAATTTGGCCGCTTTTTAGTAAAACAAGATTTCCTGACCAATAAGCAATTGGAAGCCATTCTAATTGGACAGTCTCTCATACGTGCTGGAGAAATCACATTGACGCAATTTGTGAATGTAATGGCTGAAGTGAGCAAAAAAAATCGCGATTTCAAAGAGATACTTCTCGAATCAGGTTATCTAAAAAATCCAGGACTGATCAGATTGGATAGTGACACCTAAGCATAAGTTGCTTTATTTTATTATCGTTCTTGTCTAAATTGCTCTTCTTGCCAATTTGTCCTGCTAAATACTTAAGCTCTGGATCATCAGATAACTTTTTTTCTAGCAGTTTAAGATTATCTTGGGCTATCGGCCACTCGCTTTTGAAGGAATAAAAAAGTGTAACATAAAGATTGGGCATAGCATTTTCAGCATCTATCTTGCTTGCCCATTTTATTTGCGCCAAACCTTCTTGCTCTTGATTTAAAATGCAAAATACTTTGCCCAAAATAAAACGTGCTTCAAAGTTATTTGGCTGCTGTTTAATCACATCCAGCAAATGATCCGCTGCATCAGCCAAATCATGCGCGAATATGCATTTTTTTGCTTCGTTCAGATTTTTGTAGACAGTAGAAAATTCTTCAATATTATTCTTGGATAGTTTTTTGTATCTCGAAAAAAGCCTGGTATTAATGTATTAGGCAATGCTTTATCAACAAAAATATTTACACCGATTCCCTCTTGCATAATTAAAGATTGCAGTCTGTATTGAACGAAAGGAAAATTGTCTGTATTGAACTTAAATCTGTCTTCCACCGGATTCTCATTGGCAAATACCCACGGCAGAAAAGTATCTGGATCTAGCCTAAAAATGGACAATAAAGTAGGCAAATCATTAAAGCCTAGCTTAATTAATCCCCGTCTGATCCCTTGCAACTTACAACATTGAATGGCGCCTCTCATCATCATTGATATTAGCGAGTCAAGCTTTCTTTCTCCATTAGAATTATATGCCAGTAAAATCAATTCTCCGGCATTCCTTGTTCTAATTACAAAAGTGTCAGGGAAAACAGTGGCAAAAGTATGACATATACACATCAAATTGCCTTTATCAATCGCGTAAAGCGGAAGCCACTGACAAAAAACACCATCCTTTACCAAACGGGATTTGGCCAGTTGCCAAAACTCACTAGTGTAAAGGTATCTAGAAGAGCTTCGCCATGGTTCGCCTGCTTGCGACACAATAATGTCATAGCTATGATTGAGCATAGAAAGTAGATTGCGTCCGTCTGTTATTTTGACATTAAGCCGTCTATCGGGAACATATCGTTTCAAATGTTGAGCCGCAGCAAGAACAGCAGGCTCCAGCTCCGCAGCAGTTAAGTCCTCTAAACTAGAGTTAGTCAACAAAGCTTGAGCGGTAACACCACTGCCAAAACCGATCAAGAATGCTGCTTTGGGTTCACGCAAAGAAAATATATTTGGCAATAGCCCCAATAAAACTTGCGTGGTCTCATCACTCATTGCACTGGGCAGACTTTCATTGAGCGGCAATGTCGCTTCCGTCTGACCATCTGTTTGCAAGCGAATAAGATTTTCTCTCTCATTACCCGCTAAAGAAACAGTAGAATTGAGACCCTCTCTATAGAAAAGTAATTCAGTACCATTTGTCAAAAGAGGTCTCTTAGCCAAATGCCAATAACAAAGAGCTAAAAATATGATTGTTATAAAGCCAGATAAACCAATCTGCTTATTGTTTTTTGCGTGTAATACATCAAAGATATAAATCAACAACCCAATAGAACAGATTGCCAAAGCACTTAAAATGAAAGCAAGTGAAATAGCAAAATCAGTTAAACTGCTGAAAATTGGAAAGATTAAAACTCCGCCACTAAAACATCCTACCACCGAAGCAAACAGATTTAAGGCAAAAGCATGAGAAGATTTTATTGGCGCGGCTGAAGGGCATAAATGTCTTAGCTGAAAATAAAATGGCAGACAAGCACCCAAACAGGCACATGGTACAAACATGAACAATAAAAGGAATATCGAATGACTAAAACAAAAAGATAGAAAACTAGGCCAGCCCAAACTGTACGTCCAAAAGCTTCTTTCTATATCTATAAATTTGCCCAAATTTGGAAAAAATAAAATCTCTATTAAAAGCCAAAGAGAAGCTATAAAATATAAAAACACAAATAAATTCAAAAAGTTCTCAATCTTTTGCTTATATAAAAAATTTGCCAGAAAAGAGCCCCAAGCGAGAGCTAATAATTGCATAGCTAAAACCAGAGAAAAGGCAAAAGCACTGCAACCAATGTATAAAACAGACAAACGAATGAATAATAATTCCAAAAGCATATTAAAAAAAGCAGCTGCCATAATGGCTAATACAAACAACCAAGCATTTCTCTTTTTGCCTTTCGTTATCTCCAGAACTGCTGAATTGATTTGATTAGCTGACATTGATGGAGAAATTTCAGCACTAGGCATCCGCAGATTTTCCGCTAGAACAAAAAATGGTACAGAAAATAAGTTCAATAGCATAGCTAACACTGTGCATTCTGTAAGACTAAAATTTGGCAGCATAATAAAACCAATCAATATAGCTCCCAAAGTTGAACCTCCCAAATTAGCCAAATAGAGCTTCTCTGCCTTATCAGATGAAGTCATCATAGATTTAGATTTTTTCAGAAGACTAAAAGCAGCGCCGAAAAAAAAAGCGGGAGCCAATAGAAACAAACTGATAGTAATAATTCTCAAAAAATAAACTAGCAAAAGCCACTTTTCAGAGTCTGTCGTTAGTAGACAAACAAATCTAAGTCCATCTGTCGCAACAAAAATGAGTCCCAGCAAAGCAAGCGAAATTTGATTGACAATGTACAATCTGCCTGCCCACTTTGAGCTTATCCCCGCATTACCACATACATAAACCCCTAGTCCCATGCCCAGAAAAAACATACAAACAATAATAGCAATTGTCGGTAATGCCATACCAACAGTGCTTTCCATTGCTTGCTCCCAGCTAACCTGGTAGATTAGTGATACAACCCCTTGCAACATATACGAAACAAGTACAAGAAGAAGAGCCAATTGCTTCTTGTCCACAGTCTTAATCAATTTATCCATATACTTATACTATTGAGAGATATACTTTACTGATAATACCGAGTAAATCTTAGAGAAAATGATTCTTCAATCTATTAATCTGCATAATTTTATGAGTTATGCCGATGCACACCTTGATTTAAACTCAATAAACGTCGCCTGTCTATCTGGAAGTAATGGCGCTGGTAAGTCTGCTCTGCTGGACGCCACTACCTGGGCAATTTGGGAAAGGGGCAGAGCTACTTCTGACGAGTTAATAAGACTTGGACAAAAGGAAATGTGGGTTGAGCTCATATTTATACACGAAAGTAACACTTACAGAATTAGACGATCAAGACAAAAAACGCCCTCTCGTTCTGGTAACAAAGCGAATAGCAAGGGTAGTGTCGATTTACAAATGCTTATACCTGAGACTAGTCAGTCAATCTTAAACAATGCTGACAATGACGGTCTGAACGGCAAAGAAAACCATAATATCCAAACTGCTCCTGATAATAATGTCAAAAACTGGAAAAGTCTTAGCGCTAATAGCATTAGTGAGACACAAGAAAAGATTTCGCAATTATTGCGCATGGACTACCAGACCTTTATAAATAGTGCTTATTTAAGACAAGGTTCAGCTGATCAGTTCGCTCGCGAAACGCCCATGAAGCGCAAAGAAATATTGGGCGAAATTTTAAGTTTGTCATATTTTGATCGTCTGCAAGAACGCTGCAAAGAGCGTCTAAAGCCTCTAAAAGATAAATGCGAGTTCTTAGCTAGCTTACTTTCTCGCTTACCAGAAATAGAAGTTCAAATAAACCTTTTTGAAACTGAACGAGCAACTCTTCAAAATAATCTCAATAGTCATAGAACAAGCAAAGAAAAACTAGATTCGGACCTAGCAACATTGCAAAGAAAAGAACATGAATTAAATTCATGGCAAGAAAAGCAATTGGATATCCAAAACCGATTACAAAATCTCAATTCAGAGATCAAACGTTTCAACACACAAAAATTCGAACTCCAGGAAAAATTGAATAAGCTGCAATCACTAATTAGCGGTCAAGCCGAATTAGAAATTGAATTTGCTGCATACGAATCGACCACTTCAGCGTTAAAAAACTTAGAAGAAAAATCTATTGCTGCTCAATCTTTAGAAAAACAAAAAATTGAATTGCGTGCCAAGCTATCAGCACAAAGAGCTCAGCTCGAAATAGAATTAAAACAAGCACAAAAGGAATTAGTAGAGGGATGCGAGCGTAAAGCAAAACTGATACATGATACCCAAAACCAGGAAACAATAGCAAATGAATTCCAACAATACCAAGATTTGATTAACCAAGACATATATTTATCCAAGCAGCAAGAAGCGTACGAGCAAATCAAACAAAGAATATCAGAATTACAAACAATTATAGACGAGGCACAGATTCGTCTATCCACTGAAATAGAGCAAAAGCAAGACCAGTTAAGTCAGCTAAAATCTATTCTCACTAGCCAGGATCTGTTAGAGAGACAAAAATTAGATTTAGAAACGAAAGAAATAGAATTAGATAATAAGGAAAAGGAATTTCAATATGTAAGCGAGAAAGGGCAAGACATAAAGACCAAAATAGAAGGCTTTGCCCAGCAAATGGACAATGAAAAAGCTCGCCGGCAAGAATACCATAACAAAATCCAAGAACTAATTAAAGCATCTGACTCTCCAATTTGCCCTCTCTGTTCAGCAGAAATAGTAGATAGAGCGGCGGTCATTGATCGCTATCAAGATCTCGTTAAGCAAACAGAAAATGAAATTATTTCTTTTCAATTAGAGCAAGCAACATTAGAAGAAGAAAGAAACACTTTGCGCATTAGATATGCTGAGTTAAGCAATGAATTAAGCCAACGAAAAGCTTTAGACATGCAAAAGGGCCAATTAAAAGAAAAACATCGCGCTATCAAAGATGCTCAAGAAAACCTTAGCCGGTTAGAAGCGGAAATAGCATCTTTAGAAACACAAAGAGAACTAAACGACTATGCTATTGTGCAAAGAACCAGTTTAATCAATTTATCCGGAGAATTAACCGAGCTTAAATTTGATCCCGGCTTATATAGCAGTATACAAGCTCAGATTCGCAGTCAAAGGGGTATCGAAACACGCTATCATCAGTTACAAAGGGATTTAACCGAAAAAAACAAAATTGATTCTGCTTTACCCGAACTGATAAAAACAATAGATTCCTTGAAAATAGTTTTGGCTGAAGAATCATATGGTTCCGATACCAGAAAGGCCATAGGCGAGATAGAAAAAGTATGGCAACAATTAGACTATGACAGTACCAAACATGGTGATTTAAAGGAACAGCTCAATATTCTACTTCCCAAAGTAGATCAATACAAAGATTTAAAACATGCTCTGAACGAAATACCCATTGCCGAAAAAAATCTAAAAGATACTGAAACATGGTTGCTCAGTAAAATCCAGCAGCATACCGACCTTACAAACGACTATGAGATTGCCTCAAGCAGCGTTAGTGACTTAGCCAATATCGAAGCGCAAATATCAAGTTTAAAACTGCAAGCAAAAGAAAGCCAAAATATCCTGGAGGCTCTCTTGCAAGAAGAAGCCAAAATATCTGCCACTCTTGGCTCAGCCAAAAAAGAATTGGAAAGCTTCAAAGATAGAAATAGAGAATTGATTGATACCCGGCAGGCTGCCGAAGATTTTGCCTACTTAGCTGAGTGCTTTGGTAAAAAAGGCATTCAAGCAATCGTAATTGAAAATGCCATTCCAGAAATTGAAATGGACGCCAATCGCTTGCTGTCAAAATTAACAGACAATAAAATGCATATTGGTCTTATCACTCAGCAAAAAAACAAATCAGGCAATATTAGTGAAACACTGGAGATTGTCATATCCGACGAAATAGGTACCCGCAACTATGAACTATATAGTGGCGGGGAAGCCTTTAAAGTCAACTTCGCCATTCGCGTAGCCCTTTCTCGCCTGTTGGCTAGACGAGCTGGGGCCAAACTTGAAACACTTATTATTGACGAAGGCTTTGGATCTCAAGATGATTATTCGCGCGATAAGCTAGTAAAAGCAATACGCTCCATTCAAACAGACTTTGCCCGCATTTTGGTCATTACTCATTTTGCCGATGTCAAAGAAATGTTCCCCACTCACATTCAAATTAATAAACATGGTGGCGTATCACAAATTGAGTTGATTAACTAGTAACTCGGTGATGCAATGTGTTCAAAGATATATGATAAAATACTTCGATCTTGAGATATTGACAAAGCTTGTCTTTTCCGTATACTAAAAAGTATGAATCGACTCAAACAAAGGCAATTTAACGCATCATCATCTTTGTCAAACCAGAGATGTGGGTGCATTATTGCTTAGATTCATAGAAAATATGAAATTAAAGTTTTCAAAAGCCCGCAATAAGCGAGGCTTTTTTGTTATGTGCCTCGCTGCTTCAGGAGGTACGAATGATTGACATTGAACAAATCAGAAAACGTCCAGATCTATTCAAACATGCAATTGCAAACAAAAGAATACCGCTGGATCTAGACCGCTTATTAGAGCTAGACAAACTGCGAAAAAGCATAACAGGCAAAGTTGAGCAATTGCGACAAAATCGTAATCGGACTTCCGACGCAATAGCCAATAATCCATCCAACCGCGCAGAGTTAATCGCCCAGTCTCGAACTATAGGCAATGAACTTAGCAAAGAAGAGATTGAATTAGAAAAGATCGAACTTGAATTTAGAAAACTAATGGCATTAGTACCAGGGCTCCCATTAGCGAGTGTCCCAGAAGGTGATTCCGATAGAGATAATGTAGAAATAAGTCGCTGGGGTACGATCACAAAAAGGATTTTGCACTGCGCGATCATCAGGAGTTGGCCACCTTGCATGGATTAGTTGATTTCGATGGCGCTCGCAATATAGCTGGCTCGCGAGCATATGCGCTAACTGGCAACGGGGCCTTGTTAGAGTTGGCAATCATGCGCTTGGCTCTCGATAAAATCCTATCCAAAGGTTTTACTTTGATATCGCCGCCTCTGCTGGTAAAAGACACCGCTATGTTTGGCACTGGCTATTTTCCCCTTGGGGAAGACAATGCTTATGAGTTAGAAAAAGACAAATTGTATCTAACAGGTACTTCTGAAGTAGGAATCGTTTCTATGCATATGAATAAAACTTTTCCGCTTACCGAATTACCTAAACGTTATGTAGGTATCTCTCCCTGTTTTAGACGCGAGGCTGGCGCTGCTGGTAGAGATACCAAAGGACTATATCGCGTACACCAATTTCAAAAGGTTGAGCAAATAGTATTTTGCGCTAATGATCAAGAGATTTCACTGCAAGAACATTTTTCTTTATTACACAATGCTGAAGAAGTTATGCAAGCGCTCGAGCTACCGTATCGAATAGTGGCTATGTGCACTGGCGACATGGGGTTAGGTCAAGTTTGCAAACACGACATCGAAACTTGGATGCCTAGCCGAAATAATTATTGCGAGACTCATTCTTGTTCAAGCTTCCATGACTTTCAATCGCGCAGGCTCAATATTAGCTATCGCGATAATAATGGTGAGAAGTTGTTAGTCTATACACTCAATAATACTGCCGTAGCCTCTCCGCGAATTCTCATTCCCTTTCTGGAGAATCATCAAAATGCCGACGGTTCTATTCATATCCCAATAGCCTTACGTGCTTACCTTAACGGATTAACAGTTATGATATTACCCAAACAATAAGAACCTAATCTCGCAAAGAGGATCACACCTTTGGGCTAACACATTTGGGCTAACACCTTTGGGGGAGAAGATTGAATCAGAGGAAAATGTCGCCTACACCACATCCGGTGATATAGAGATTTAAGTAATTTTTTCTCGGCGGATTGGATTTTACTATAGTAAGAAAAAATTATAAATTTATAAGATCCTGCTCTAGCATTACATAACTAAGCTCTAGTGCTGGTTTTATGTAATTCCGATGTACAAAAAATATTTTCTTGGCGTTCTTAATAGCAGACAAGCGCTCTGTCATCTGCCATACTATGTTGCAGGTGTAAGCCTTAGTCATGTCTTAAAGAAACGACTAGTACCCGCTACCCCCAATACCAGCAAAACAAATAAATCAATTCTCTTAAGTACTGCAGCAACTTAGGAAAGCGGATTTCCTTGGCACGCATAATTATTTATAGGAGTATAAAATATGAAGCACACTTCTATTAAAACAGTACTGGAACCAAAGACTGAAGAAGAGATAGATCCCCGTGATATCAAGCAATTAATTCATGCCGATCACAATAAAGTCACTGAATTATTTTTCCAATTTGCTCAAACTGAGGATACGAAAGAGAAAAGCTGAGATCGTAAAAACGGTCCTTAAAGAACTATATGTTCACCTAACCGCTGAAGAGGAAATTGTTTATCCTACCGTCAGAAAACAAGCCGAAGATGTGGAAGATATGATGGACGAGGCAGACACCGAGCATCATGTAGTTAAGTTATTGATGACCGAACTTTCAGAAATGAAATCGACTGATGAACATTACGATGCAAAAGTTACTGTTTTGTGTGAGCTGGTCACCCATCACGTTCAAGAAGAAGAGAAGGATATGTTTCATAAAATTGATGAAGCAGAAGTAGATGTGGACAAACTCGGTGAGAAATACACTGAGAGAAAGGCCACTCTTATGGAAGAAGCAATGCCTAAATTATCCTTGCCGTTCAAAACCAATAGCCGTGTATCAACAGGTAAGAAAAAATAGAACACAGAATAAAGGAAAGAAGAAAATGAAAATAATAAATACCGGTTTGTTAATCGCCGCCACAATCGGCACTGGTCTAGCGGCAAATGCCCAAGATACAGTAAATGCAGATAACACAGCATTGAACAAGCGTGATCGTTATCAGGCCAATCCAACTGCTCAGAACGGTTCTAATAAAAAAACAGCCGTTAAAGCTACCGCACAGTTACGCAGAAAGATCGTTGCTTATAAAGGTTTGTCGGTTGATGCTCAGAACGTAAAGCTCATCGATGAAAACGGCTGTGTCACTCTGCGAGGACCAGTGGATAGTTTGAAAGAGAAGGAAGTTATAGAATCGCTCACCAAAGAATGCTTTGGCGATAACTATAGAAATGAATTGGAAGTTAAAGAACAAAAGTAAGTGTAAGAAGTTAAGTGTAATAAGTAAGTAAACAATCAAATAAAGGAGTATTTATGTCAACAGCAGTAATTTGTATCGTTCCCACAGCGGCAGAAGCCGAAAACCTGGTATTAAACTTAAAACAAGCCGGTTTTTCTAATGATAAGATTTCAGCTCTCATGCCTGACAAGAATGCCACCAAAGATATGGGCCACGAGAAGCACAGTAAAGCGCCGGAAGGCACTGCTACCGGTGCAGGTGCTGGTGCATTAGTTGGTGGTGCGCTTGGACTCTTAGCAGGGATTGGCGCATTGGCCATTCCAGGCGCGGGACCATTCATCGCAGCTGGACCAATCATGGCCACTTTAAGCGGTGCCGCCATTGGTACAAGTGTCGGTGGAATAACCGGTGGTTTAATCGGTTTGGGGATTCCTGAATACGAAGCCAAGCAATATGAAACTAAACTCAAAGACGGCAATATTTTATTGTCGGTCCATACTGATAGCTCCGACGAGGCTAAGCGCGCTGAAGAAATCATGAAAGCCAATGGCGCTCGTGATATTAAGCGCACAATGGAAGAGAAAGTAAGAAAATAAAATAAGTCAATATAAAAGGCGGAGCAGCAAAAGCTCCGCCTTCTTTTAATAGGAGATTTGAAAAATGCTTTATACAATTATTTCTATACTGGTTGTTTTTTGGCTAGTTGGATTCCTAGCTCACGTAGGGGGATCCTTTATCCATGGACTTTTAGTGCTGGCCCTTTGTGTATATATTTACAAGTTCATTGCCGGGCGAGGCGCTGGCGCTTAGTTTCATAGCGGAGTTTTAAAGACTACGCCTATGTTTTAGGCGGCATATGTAATCGTTTACGCAATTCAGGTATGGCTTTACGTGCCGCTAATTCTCCGGCTTGGATTGCTTTTCTTACATCTTTTGGATCATTAGACAAAATGGGAATCGCAGTGACATTTGGGTTGATCACCAGGTCGGCAAATTGAAGTTGTCGTTCATCCGCGATCGATAATACAATATCACTCATGCGCATGCCGATATTTTTTAGTTTCAAGAAATGCTTGGCTGGTTGTGGCTGCATAGGATCATCTACAAGAACTGCAATTACTAAACCAGCGCCGGTGTCTTTAGCAGCCGAAGCAGGTAAATTAGCTCTTACCCCACCGTCTATAAATAGTTTATCGCCCATCGGCACCGGTCGGATGATAGGACTGATAGCAGCACTTGCTTTGATGGCGGTAGCAAGCCTGCCTTCTGTGATTCGATAGGCTTTCCCATCTAAGAGATTTACAGCAACAGCAGAAAATGGAATTTTAGTGTCTGCTATATTCATATTCGGACGGGGCAGGACGCTGTCTAAATATTTGGTGAATTTCTCGCCAGACCAAAAACCAGCATAATGTTTAGCACCAAATGGATGGATAGCCCAAGAGATTGGTAAGGTGGCAATTTTCTGAGCAATACCACCCGGCATGTAGGCTTTACGTAAACTAAGATCCTCCAGATGAGTCGTAATATCAGTCAAAGGCACGCCGGCGCTATATAGTCCGCCGATAATAGCACCCATACTATTACCTACGATTTGGTCGATATGAATATTTTCATCTTCCAATACTTTCAGTACACCTAGGTGAGCTGCACCACGGGCTCCTCCTCCACCTAGGGCTAATGCAACTGTAGGAACTCCGTTAGAATGTTTAGCCAGAATTCTTTTCTTGCCACCTTTTATCTGGTTCTCTATTACTGACGAGTCCCGGGTAGCCTCAAGTTTCTCTTTAGTATTAAGAACTCTTCCCGATGGTGCAATTAGTGAGTGTTCAGTATCCTCAGGTTCACTGGTATCTATTTGCTTTTTTCTTTCATCAAGCTCTTTATCAACACTGTCTGAGACAGGTTCAACGGTTATACCCTCATCTGCAGTGGCGACATGGCTTTGTATCTGGGCACAGAAAACTGAATCTATACAGAAGAACTGCGCGCATAGAAATAAAACCCCCGAAACTACATATGTTTTAATTTTCATTCGTTGCCTAGTTATTAGTCATAAAGTGGTAGATGCAGTATAGCAAAAATCATTCTAGTCCCGATTTACTTTTGGTGATAAGATGACCAATAGTTCACTTAGCAAATTTTTGTTTAGGCTCATCCTTGATAATCAGAATGAAATTACTTCGGGCAGATTGTAAGTATGTAACTAGTCGTGACAGCACTGTCCGCTGGCTAGAATTTCCTGGTACACACTACTGGGCACCACCTAAATATTACTCAGAAGTCTTTCGATGGTTGAACCAGCAAGCCACACTGCATAAATAGTAAATCTAACCAATAAAACTAAATTCAACAGAACCAATTGGTCCAAAGTCAGCTGTAATTTTATCCCCAGGCCTGCCCATATAGACATCGCAAACAATACCGGTAGAAATAAGATCTCCGGCTTGCAATCCCTTTCCATGTTCTGACAGCGTATTAGCTAACCAGGTAACCACATTTAAGGGATTATCGAGCACCATACAGCCGCTGCCCTTGCGTGTAGGCACTCCGTTCACATATAAATCCACTGCGTGATTAGGTAGATCAAATTTGCACCAATCTTTAACTGGTTGACCATAAATCCAAGCAGCATTGCAAGCGTTGTCCGCTATTAAAGAAGGTCCACCAACCTCCGTCCAGTCCTCATATCTGCTGTCAACCACTTCGATTGCAGGAACAACCGCTTCAATGGCTTTAAATACTTCTTCTTTTTCATATAAAGTGCTCCTTGCCGGCAAAGCAGCAGCCATAACAAAACCAAATTCTGGTTCAACAACACGCATCAAAAAATCATTTAAGTGTAATTTAGCCGAACTTTCAAACACAAAAGGCGATAACAAAGGGCCATAGAAGGGACTATCCATGTTTACTAAAGTTTGGGCTGTTTTATTCGTACAGGCTACCTTATAACCGATTCTCTCTCCACCAAACATTTTTAGCATTTTATTAGTAAGAACATTTTGACATTCATAGGCAGTCAAAATATCCTTAGGACGACAAGATTCTGGCAAATTGGGGATCGGCTTATGTTTAACCCTCGCTTGCAGCAACAAATCTGCTGCTTTATCGGTTGAAATCATACCGTCTCCTGATAACAAAGATATTGAATAGATTGATTTTACTCGCTTTGAGGGCTAACTATATAACTTGTATAAGAATAGGATCGAGTATAGATAAGCAAATACGTTAAAGGCCAGTAGCGAAAGAACAAAAGATTGAGACCACTTGTTCGAACCAGCTGCTAAGCCTGCGATAAGCAAAGCCATGATAGGTATTTCACTGGGAAATAGATATCTTCCTTGCGGACCAGCTACACCGCTATACGTTCCATATATACAAACAGTCAGATTAATAATGAAGCAGCCAATTAGAACTAACCATGCTCTTTTTAGAGCAAAGTGCCGAATGCGACGAATAGAACGCACAGATGCAATTACTACAAAAGCTAGATAGACATAATAAATTACTTTGGGTAAACTGCGCGTCATATATCCAAACCAACCCCAAAAGCTAAAAAATAACATACGCCAAAAGCGAGTGCTGAAGGCAACTGAAATTGGCGAAGCAAAGCCCTCAACATGTCGATGATATGCCAAAGTCCAAATACCATGCATTGTTTTAACACCAGTAATATCTCCGCTAAATTGAACATAATTGCGAAAAAACCACCAACCAGTGAGCAAACAAATCGCTAAGGCCATGGTCGTTAATAACAACAATTGATTATTCAATTTGTTTCTATGCAAATAAATCGTTGTTAGCAATACAATCAACGCCGCTAGCAAAACACAATAACCAGAATACTTACTCAACATTAGCCAAGAGAGAAAAATTGATAAAAATACCGCACTAGTTTTGCTCAAACCTCTCTCTAGAGCATCGATTAGTAAAAACAAAATGAGAGCTGACAAAGCAGCGGTCGTTGCATCATTATTTATATAAGACGTAACAAAAACAAATTGCGGGTGGAATGTCACCATCAAAGGCAAAGCTAAAGCAGCAAGACGGTTATTGGCAAATAGAATTCGTCCCATATAATAAGCAACACTAACTACTACCAAACCTCCAAATACACTGCCTAAGCGCGCCGCGTAAAGCCATATACTGTTGGAAGTCCAACTACTAAAGCATTTCAAGCACAAAATATGTGGCAAATATCCAAATTGTGGCAAAGAGCCATAGACCGCCTCAGAGCCAGCAGATATAACAGAATGATAATCTGGCAGAGCTAAATTATTAACAATGAATTGTATCACCCAAAAATGACTGTTTTCGTCTGGCGCCTCCACATACGGTACCAGAGCCATCCACGGGATTCTTACTAGTAAGGCGAGCACAATAACTAAAAATAATTCTTTGATGCTTTTCATTATTTGTCTGCCAATTATTATTGTCTGCCGTAAGGATTATACGCTAAGCTTTATGCGTTCCCATCCGATCAGTGCGACTTGACACCCTCAATTTTGCTATGCGCGCATCTTGGCTTGTCGTACTCTATCCAAAACGTTAAGTTATCGTGAATTCCAAACTACTTGCAATTTTAGTTTCATCAATTCTAGTAGCCTTTTCGGCTCTTGCCTTTTATATTAATCACCGCGAATCACTATTGCTGGACGGCAAAGTTCAGATATCCTCCCTGGAGCATCCCGCAAAAGTCTATTTTGATCGATTAGACATCCCATATATCGAAGCTCGTTCTGAAAAAGATCTAACGATTGCACAGGGTTTTGTTACTGCCTCCCAAAGGCTTTTTCAAATGGATATGCTACGTCGCGTAGCCAAAGGAGAAATGGCAGCAATATTTGGCAACAGTTGTTTACCTAATGATAAATTAGCCCGCATTATTGGCTTTAAAAGGGTCGCAGAAGTTGAATATCCCCTGCTATTGCCTGAAACAAAAGCCTGGCTAAAGGCGTATTGCCAGGGTGTGAATAGCTATATTTCTCAGTGCTCGTTACCATTAGAATTCATCCTTCTTGGTTATGAACCGCAAACATGGCAACCGGAAGATACTTTAGCCATACTCAAATATTTGCAATATTCCTCAGACGAATGTTGGCAATTAAATGTTTTGCGAAACGCCATAGCACAGAAGGGCGGTCCTGAGCTCGCCAAACAATTATTCGGAACCGCTTTTGGATCAAATCAATTAGCTGCATCTTTGCCAATTACAGATAAACAATCTTCTGATGATAGTAAAACCCAAACGAGAGAACAAAACGCTCATCCGAACGAGTCAGGTTCTTCAGATTCTCAAAAATATGATTTACGCCGACCGGCACTCAATCAATTGGGTTGCAGGGGAAAAGATGATTCTTTAAATATGTGCCTATACAATTTAGTTAGCAATATGCCGGCACCAGCACAATTATCCTGGGGAAGCAGGGCTTGGACAATATCCGAAGAGATGTCGCAATCTGAAAGAGCGTTATTAGCCTGCGACAAGGACACTTTGTTTAGTTTTCCCGGTTTATTTTTTGTATCTTCATTACGGGCACCTTTTGTACATGTTGCCGGACTAACAGTTCCTGGAATTCCAGGCATACTCATTGGACGCAATGACAATGTTAGTTGGGGAGCCGTAAATTTAAAGACACAATCGCAAGAACTGTGTGTTGAAGCATTCTTAGACAAAAATGCCAATCAGTATTCAAACAAGCATGGGATTTTTCAGGCAAAGGAATTGCAAGAGGAAATACCATCCCGATTTGCTCCCACACGCATGGAAAAAATCGCCATAACAAGGGATGGCCCACTACTGACTAAAAACGGACAAATAGGAGTTGCTTTAAACTGGTATGGACTTAATCCCGCCAATAATATGATTGACTCAATCTTGCCTCTGAATAAAGCAAAAAATTGGTCTGATTTCAACAATGCCCTCGAAAAATATAGAGGCAGTCTAGAAGTATTTTTATATGCCGATACCGCTGGCAATATCGGCAAATGTACAGCAAGTTATAACAAGCACATTGGACAAATACTGCACGTGTACCAAAAAGCCGAAGATGGGCAGGGCAATGCGGTCCAAGAGCCGCCCAAATTTATTGTCGCTACTGAAGGACAAATCTATCCCGCCAGTACGGCAGAAAATGCTATACCTTTGGCTTCTTCCGGCACCACCTGGTCAGCATTGAGAGCGAAAAGCATTTTAACAAACTATCAGGCAACTAAAACAAGACTATCTTTAGAAAATATGATCGCCATGCAGGCTGACACTAAGGCTCCACTAAGCGAATTAGTAACCAAAACGCTCAACAATGAATCTAACAGTATAAACAACAAAGACAAATACCAGAGCGAAGCGATAAAAGTACTCAGTAATTGGGACGGACAGCTAAAAGGAGATAGTGCAGCCGCCACTATTTATGAATCATTCATTACCTCTTTAACCAAAAAAATATTGCAGGCCAAAATTGGTGAGCAATCAGCTAACGATTATATGAATAAATGGCCCTATTGGACTCATTATCTTGCAGAGGTTTTGAACAAACAACCAGAGAATTTATTGCCCGTCAATCAGCAAAATTTTACTATTTTTAGCCTTGACTGCTTCTCTCAATCACTTAAAAATCTAAGACTTGTATTTCAGGCTAGCTCTGTATCCAATAGCCTTAATAAAATGGAATGGCAAAAATTACATAAACTTGATTTTCGATTTATCTTAGCAAAATTCATACCTATCAATCTTATAAATAGTTTCAGCCTATTTATTCCCAAATCTATTGAGATTGATGGCGACCAGGATTGCTTAAAAGCCTGCAATTATGAGATAAGTAATGAATCCCCTTTCTATCTATGCAATTCCGGACCAACGGCACGGCTTGTAATAGATATGGCAGATAATGACAAGTTTTATCACAGTCTTACTTTCGGGCAGTCGGGACACTTATTTTCCAAGGATAGAATATACAATGATCAGCTCAAAGCATGGCGCAAAATGGAATTCCACGCAATGGCCTTTCTCGCCAAAGCAGCTTGAGCTGACAGCACAACACACTCTATTACTCGACAATACAGTTGAGTAAACTAGACTAAACGCTCTCGGGTAATCAAGTAGGATATGCTAAAGGTTTTAATTGCTGACGACGTTAACGAGGAGGGCAGAAAAATTCTGTCTAAATCTTTAGAAGTTGATTATTTGCCAGAAATTTCGGCTACAGAACTTCTGGCATCAATTGCCAAATACGACGCACTATTAGTACGCAGCAGAACTAAAGTTCCTGCTGAAGTTATAAAAGCTGGCAAAAAGCTCAGAGTTATTGGACGCGCAGGCGTGGGAGTCGATAATATAGACACCACAGCTGCCACTGAATGTGGTATTGTTGTGTTAAATTCGCCAGAAGGCAATACAGCTAGCGCCGCTGAGCATGCACTTGCGCTAATGATGAGCTTAGCTCGCCATATTCCATCCGCTGATAAAAGTATGAAAAGCGGTAACTGGGAACGCAAACATTTTATAGGAACTGAACTGTTCAACAAAACTTTGGCTATATTAGGCATGGGTAAAGTAGGCAGCCGTGTTGCACAGACGGCAACTGCTCTTGGCATGAAAGTAATTGTTTATGATCCCTTTGTCAGCGCCGAGCGGGCAGCTGAATTGAACGTACAAAAAGTTTCGTTGGATGAAGTATGGGAGAAAGCCGATTTTATCTCAATACATGTGCCACAAACAAAAGAAACAAGTAAATTACTCAATAAAAGCACACTAGCTAAAATGAAAAAAGGGGTAATGATAATCAACGCTGCCCGCGGCGGTATTATAGATGAGTCAGATTTAGCTGACGCTATAGAATCAGGACACGTAGCGGCAGCTGCTTTTGATGTTTTTGAAACTGAGCCCCCAACAAAATCCCCGCTTTTGAGGCTAGGCAACAAGGTCGTATTGACCCCGCATTTGGGTGCTTCAACCCATGACGCTCAATTTAACGTGGCCATAGATCTAGCTGAGCAAATTCGCGATTTTTTAGAAACAGGAGTAGCCAGAAGTCCTGTGAATTTGCCTTCGATGAAACCAGAAGCAGTGCGGGAATTAGGCAAATATATTTGGCTGGCCGAAGCCATGGGCAGTATCGCTTGCCAGTTGGCAAATGGAGAAGCTTCCCAATTAGAAATCATAGCTAAGGGAAATTTGGCCAATAAAGAGATTTCGCCGCTGGTAGTTGTGGCTTTGCGCGGTATGCTAGCGAAAAGAATTGACGGAGTGACTTATGTCAATGCGCATTTGATTGCAAAAAACCTCGGCATACAAGTCCGCCACAGTAAGGATGACCAAACAGGTCCATTTCAAGAAGAAATCTCTATAACCCTTATAACCGAGAACAGCAAAATTTCTCTTACTGGCACGATCTTGGCTCACGATGAACCACTTATAACCAAAATCAATTCGCACCCAATCAACTTGTATCCAGCTAAAATGATGCTATTTACTTCTCATACAGATCAGCCCGGCATGGTAGCGAAGATTTCAAGTGTTCTTGCTAAATACAATATCAATATTAGCAATATGAGCCTGGCTCGAATAGCTGCTCGAGAAGATGCCGTTATGGTAATGGGATTGGATGATACTTTAACTCAATCTGTTTTAAAGGAAATAGAAAATCTAGCAGGAATTAGAAAAGCTCATTTTGTCTCTCTTGAATCTTCAATTCATGTTCCAAACTAATAACTCAAGAAAATTATTAACTTCACTTTTCTGCCAAACAAAAATCGTTTACTCTATGAGAAGAATATCTTTAACTATAGCTGTGTGCTACATCCTTAGCTTTTATACCAGCTTGCCGGTTCAAGCTCAGCTTAATTTAGGAGGCAACAATCTCTTTTCTAATTCTGGGGTGGATAATCCCGCTGGTACTTCGAGGAATCTTACAACACCAACATTTCCGTTAGGAGACGAGCCAAACAAAGAACAGTCAAATTGGGTTCCGGCATCGTTTCCTTCTTTCCCAACCCGCTATTTAAGCATTCCCAGTTTGGATGACTCAGAGAAGGAAATACTTTCACAAAACTATTTTGTTGTAATCAATGAAAGCAATGTAAAATCTTTTGCTCAGCTCTACACGGACAATAGAGCAGACGGCATTTCTAACTTTGTCACTGCAGATAGTATCGTACATCCGCTTTTTGCCTTGCAAAACAATATTAGACTAAAAGTGATCGAACGTTCAATAAATCCTTGCCTTGAGTCATTATTGATTTCGATGATTCGAAATAATGAGATAGACTACGGAAATACTGAAGATGCTGAGATAAAAGAAGAAATCAAATACAATCTGGCTTTTTTAACAGTAGCCGTAAAATTGCTTACTCCTGATTTCCCACTGCCAAACAATGTTGGTGTACGGAAATTGGTGACCGACGAATTGAACAATTTTAAAATGGCAAAATTATCCCGCTCAGTTATTTTCAATCGCTTGGAAGATTTTTCCTCTTATAATCCCATTGGATTCTATAGAACTCTTGAGCCTGCCAGGCGATTTTATTCTTGTTTTCAGTGGCTAGCCAAATCTTCTCTTGAGCTGAGCGACACTGCATCTGATACTATTGTCGGCAACGGCAATACCTTCAGACGTGCTGTTTTGCTCTATCAAAGCATCGCAAAGTCCAAGATTCAATCAAACAATTTACAAAAAATTGACTCCGGTTTAGCCCTTTGGAAACAAATTAACAAGATCGTACAAGATCTTAGTATTAGATCTAATATGAAAATAACCGACCAAGATACTTATCTATTACCGGACAACTTAGCACAAGCATTGAACCCTGCCAATGGCTCTGAAATTCCTGTATCGGCTCTAAGCAATCCACTTAACCGAGCCAGGTTGTTATTAACAATTAGAAGTAACGCACCCAGACAATTTAATTCCACCTCTATATTCTCTCTCTCCAAAAGAGATCGAGCCAAAGAAAAACAGTTAAAGTTCCATCTATTTCTACCACTATATACTCCTCTGCAAGACTTGTCATTGCCTGGACCTCCAGTCCAACACGATAGTGGTAATAATTTCAACTACGTACCTGTGGCATTACTCTTATTACATAATAACGATGTTAATTGGGCCAATAGAACATTGGCAAAAAATTCTGCCAAACTAGACGAACAGTTTATGATCCGATTAGCCGAAAAACAAAATATTGCCAGCTTCGATCCTGATACTGGTAATTCATTTTGGAAAATATTCGGTACTTTCTCTAACCCCTGGCCAAACAGCACACAGTTATTCTTCCAAACTGAACAATGGCGAACCTTTTGTTTGGAACGCCAAGCAGCCGCATGGGTCGATAATTTTATAGCTATCAATGTCAAATCAATACAAAACAATAGCTCTGTTCAAACCAATTCAGAAACCGGAACACCTGTCTCTCCCGAACAGCCAACCAATACCAATCCAAATAGCCCAAAGGCTGCCACCGTTAGTAGTATCATTCGCAAATTTGGTATCAGTTCTTGGCGAACCAGTAATAATTTCAATTATTTAGAGCCTGCGCTAGAACTCTATAGCAAGTTAGCCGAAAGTCAGTCAAACCTAGAGACTTCTTTAAATCGTGCAGAAATATTTCCTGCCGAATACTTAAATGAAAGTCATGACTTTATTCGACTGCTAAAGAGATTAGCTTCAATCGCTAAATTGGAATTAGCCCTAGAATTTCCACAGGACGACGACCAGTCCCTGCTAGCAACTATTGACAAGCCCTTAAGCGTTGTCGAATCGCCTTTAGCTGGAAAATTGTTTATCACCTTTCCAGACGGCAAATCTAATGCCAATTCCGGCGGATCAGAACTTCGCTTAACAGGAGTAAATATGGAGCTTGGTTATCCAGCAACCATTTTCGCTATTATCCAATACAAACGTACCTATTACTTATTGCGTGGTGCTACGTATTCCTATAGTGAACAAAGCGGCGAAGAAATTAATGACAAACATTGGCAACGTCAGGTAGAATTTGGTTTCTTAGAAACACCATTCTGGTGTCAAACATTCCAACGCACTAATACCAAACCAAAATAGAGCGTAAGTAATAGAAGTGAAGCAAACACTGCAGTCTGTTAGACTCGATACTTTTAACACCATAATTCAACTGGCAAGAAAACACCGAGCAGAGGGTTTATGCCAGATGGCAGAAGACTTATACAAGCAGGCTATTGCTATTGCACGTGTTTTGGATGAGGCAAAGCCGCTTATTTTGTCTGCTGCTTTGTATGAATTAGCAAATTATTACGAATTCCAAGCAAAAGATGTTGAAGCGGAATTACTATGGATAGAACTAAAGACTTACGAAGACCATTTCGATGCCAACCATTACATATACGTCCAAAGCGTTTTCGGGCTCTCTCAAATAAATGAACGAAGAGGAAACCTGGATATGGCAGAACGTCTTTATAAAGAGATCTTGGAAAAACAAGAAAGCCAGCTTGGGGATGAATCACTAGACATATGCCCAACCTTAGACCAATTAGCCGCTTTTTATTGTCGACAAAAGAAGTACAACGTGGCAGAAGCTCTCCACTTAAGAGTGCTGGTGATTAAAGAATTTTATTTTGGTACTTGCTCACCAGAAATCAATTACACAGTGGACGCATTAATCGATATCTTTAAAAAACTGGGCAAATGGCGCCTGGCTGAGTATATGATGAACAGGCAAAAGGGCATATTGCTGGCCTTGCATGGTAGAGATTCGCTGTGTGTTGCCAGCTGTGCAATAAGGCTTTCCGAGTTACAAACTAAAACAAAACAGTTAAACAAAGCCATTGAGAATTTGTCCTTTGCGGTACAAGTTTATAAAAACAGATTTGGTGAACTCGCCAGCCCAGTCATTTTGCTGCAAAGTAAATTAGATACATTACTAATTTGCGGCATGGAAATGAGTTTTGCACCGCCTAAAAATTCAGTTGAAATAAACGAAGAACCCATTACGCTAAATTTAGACTCAACCGCATTGACACCTGCATCTTTAGTTATTGCCTAGAGACTGTTCTTGCTCGGTAAGATTTTGCGTAGCATCGGTAGAATTATTGTCTTTGACTTCTGTGGGCATATAACGAGGGGCTGGCCTTTTATACCGGTCCATATAATCTAGTCTTAGCTTTCCATCAGAATCTTGATAATACTGTTGTAGTATTTGCTCAAAATGCCAGCCATTTGCAGCAAGCATATTAGCTCCATGCTGGCTCAATCCACGACTGCCATTGCCTGGTCCACGATAAGTGAAAATCCATTCATTGCCATCCTCTTTTATGTCCAAAATACCGGCTGTAGTAAAATGCAACATCTTTGCTAAGGCTATTCCGTAAACTTCACGATTTTTCTTTGCCCCTATTACCTGGATACTGCTCGCATTGCCATTCTGATCCCACTGCTTCACAGTCACTCCAATTATGCCTGGCACTCCTGTTATTCTTTCCAATAGTGTTTTCTTGACCCGCGCATACCGAATGTTCAAATTTTCAAAAGCATCACCAACCCACGCCCTGTAAAAACCTGGTTTTACCCGGCCGGCATCTTTCAAAATAATGCCACGCGTAAGCCAGACAGCCATGTTTGTAGAGTTTGCAGCCACAGCTTGACCTTTATATACTTGATCGCGCGTATCTGGCACAACATCATAGCCTTCGTTCCGGTACCATTTTGATCCAGCTCCGGTATGAGCAAAAGCATAGCTTCTGGCTGCCACAGCTTGAGCTTTCAGAGCCTCTATATTCCAACTGGCCGGCATTTCTGCTGGTACGACACCACACAAATAATCTTCTAAGTCTAATAGATTAATTAACGTAATATGCCCCCCCAATGAAACAATCTCTAGGACACCGCCATACCAACGGTTATTAGCCCAAACACGATACCTCTCACTAGCTATATAAGCCCGACGGTTGTTAGGCAATGGATAACTTTCCCCACTTGCCAAATCACTAATACGCCCATGGGCAAGACTGTACACGTGCCGAGCACTCAAAGCAAAAACAGGTTTATCGTCAACAAAAACGGCTCCAGGCTCCCACAAGTAAACATAATTAGAGCTGCTCCGAGTGGAAATACCAACGCGCATAGGGTAGATCATGGGCGGATAGGGGGCGAAATGTATATTGGGAACAAATGCTGAATTAGCGGCTAAGGCCAAATTGGCAGAATTGTCAGCGCTAACAACAATCATTGTTATGAAGAATACGCTTATTAAAATTCGAGGCACCTGTCCTAACACCAATAATCTAGATTTATTCAAGACCCTGTTTCCCTTCAATTCCAATCTTATTACATAAATCCTTCTTGATCCTATTTTGCCTCTGGATGATACTATGAAAGACAGCAGGGTCAGATAATCTACTTTTTCGGCATTACTTTTATGAAAAAGCTTCTCATTGTTGACGATGAAACGGACATAGCTACTTCCATTCAGTATGTGCTGACACAGGAGGGTTTTTCAACTTTGCTGGCTCACGATGGACTTAAGGCTATAGAATTAGCAGAGAAAGAAAAGCCTGATCTTATTATTTTAGACCTAATGATGCCAGGATTAGATGGTCTAGAGGTATGTAGACGGGTGCGCTCGCACGATCGCCGCACGCCAATTCTTATGTTAACCGCCCGTACTTCCGAGATTGACACCGTAGTCGGACTTGAATTAGGAGCAAACGATTATATAGCTAAGCCGGTGCGATTAAGAGAACTGGTCGCCCGCGTTAAAGCTCACTTAAGAGAAAACCCCGCCATGCCAGTTAATGCACCCAGCGGACGGAGTATTAAGCTTAGCAACCTTTCAATAGACATGGATAGCCGCACTGTTTTAATTGATAACCAACCTATAGATCTCACTTTCAAAGAGTTTGAGCTATTGGCCGCTTTTGGCTCGACAACCAAACCGTGTATTTACCCGCGACCAGCTCTTTGCCCAAGTTTGGGGTTCAGACTTTTTGGGCGAAAGCAGAACTGTAGACGTCCATATTAGATATTTACGCGAAAAACTAGAAGAAAATCCCAGCCAACCCAAACGCATCCTCACAGTACGTGGTGTCGGCTACAGACTAGTCTGGGATTAGAACCGTACTTTTCCCACTGAAACTAAGGTCTTTTTCAGAGTTTAAAGCAATTTGCGTACTTTTCCCAGTGACATAAGGGTCACAGGAATTTTATGCTATAGAAAATCGAACACTAGATTAAAGATTCAATATATTCACACTAAGCAACGGCAATGACGGCAAATATATGATCATGAAAAAGCAGTTTCAGCTGATTAAACAAAAGTCCAGCGTAGCCTTGTCGCTATTTTTAGTTTTAGCAAATCAAATAGCTGCCCAAGCTGGAACTTGCAGCGATAAAACTAAATGGTTAGCCAATAGCCTAGAAGAACCTGCTGAAAATAATAGTGAGCAATTATTAATACCTCTAAAATCATTGTCCGCCAAAACAGATTCTTCGCGGCAAACAACTTCAATAATTGTCAATTGCTCAGATAATCCCACCCGCGCTGTCAAATTGCGTCCTTTTGTGGCCAATCGCCCATTGCCAAGCAGACGCGATCTCGAATTGGCTCTGGTTGAACAAAAAGCAAAACTAGGGCAAGAAAATAATGCCCGCTTAAGTGGACAAATTTCTACTTCTGTTTCCTCGGAAGAAAATAACCCTGCATCATATCGCACACATTCTCTATCAAACGACTACAGCCAACGGGCAAACACTCCTGCTTCGGGCAATCTTGCCCAGTTCAATAATGTCAATCGGACCTACTCCAAGCCAGCCTCCTCTAAATCCGCGCAAACCGGCTTTTATTTAATGAAGCAGGCAGAACAACATCTGCTTTCCTCAGCTAAACAACACCTAAGTGGATCTAATGAATCTGCCACCACAGCCAGCTCTGAGCAGCTGCCAATTCCGTCGATTAATGGATCGCTTGCTAACTTACAAACAACTAGAATTATGCCTACTAATAATGCCCAGAGCGAAGCAAATTCTGCCATGTCGATGAATTGGACGTCAGACGAATCTGGTCCATCAGCTTTTAGTCTGCCTGCTATCGCACCGAACAATCGTCCTCAGGTAAGTTCTTCGGGTTTTGGAGCTGCCGGACCACCACCGTTTCCTTTAAATCTTTTGCCAGAAGCGTCACTTAAACAACTCATAAAAGGGCTAGCCGGACATAGAAACCCCAATTCCACAACTACTCCTAGTGTTGCATTTGGTTCTTGGCACAGCCCTTCTTCCCTGAACAGCGTGTCAAGCAATCGGTCAGGAAGTCTTCCCTATGCTGGCTTTCAGTCGCATTTAACCAAGCTATATGCGAATTCGGACAGAAAAGCTAATTATCGTCGAGTTTCTGCACTACCTGCAGTGACAGCTTCTCACAAAAAGTCCGCTGCAAATCAACAAAAAACTCCTGACGCCACCAATCAAAAGGATACCTCTAATCACAATAGAATGATATTCGAAAATCAAGTTAGAGTAGCGACATATCCAAACTACACCACGCAATCTTTAAAACTCTGGAATTTCGCGCAATAGCCAAGTAGAAACATTGCCGATTATTTAGACTATATATAAGCGCATGCATGCGATAATGTCAGATTATTAATTGCCTAATCAATCGAATTAAGCGAGGATAATTGTTAGACGATGTTATTAGCACTTAACTTAAACAATCCAAGAATGAGAAATATACGCGGATACATAACTCTCATATTTTGCTTGTGCGCCTCCAGTTTGATACCACCAGCAGTATTGAGCCAAGGTGCAGGAGAATCTAGCGATCCAGTAGCAATCTACAAGGAGGCCGGAATAAGTGCTGAGCAAGAATCAGCTATTCGAAAGCTTGCTCAAAATTATGACCAAGAAAATGCGGTCAAATTAGAGTCGCTAGCTCAAATGCTCCAAGATTTAAGAGATATGGCTTATCAAAAAACTCTAAATGAATCAGGCATGCTAGCCAAACAAGAAGAAATAAATAAACTTCAATCTGATATGGCAATGCAAAGAATTAAGCTCGTGATCAAAATTAGGGGACTTCTCACCCCTGCGCAGAACGAAAAACTTGTCACCGCTTTGCAAAGCCGTATGCACAATGATGAGCAAGCAAAACTTAAGTAGTCAAGCGATCTATATGATTACACCAGTGTTTCATTTTCTTTAGAAAAGAACCTTTGGTTAAAGCAACTTGTTAAATTCATGGTAATTTCGCTCAGTCTTTATGAGACTATATATACCCCAGTATGCGTTGTCCCGATTGTAATCAAAGAAATTCTGTAGCAGCAAAAAAATGTGCTGCTTGTGGCAGTGGTCTGCGCCGTAAACCAATGCCTCTCGGTTTCAAAGCATTTATTGGCACGCTAGTAGGCATAGTTTTCGTTTTTTGGTTAGCAGCCCTTTCTTCGACTATCAACAATCCTGAAAAGAATTTGACCAGCACAGCAAGTACTTTAACTGGAAAGTCAAATTCGGCTGAACAGATGATGGGCAATATCAAAAATTTCGACGAAGCTATGTACAAATTTTTGCAAAAATATGGCTCTTTAGGCAACAGCGAATTAACCAGTAAGTTGTCGATCACTTTACCAAAGTCCTTATACGAAAACCATGTTTTTGAAATCTTGCCCAATTTAAAATTGGTAGAAATCGATACCGCTTTAAATGCTTCAAGTTATCTTGTATTACTTAGCAATGGACAAACAAAAGTTTTACCTATTACTGGGCTGGGTGTCTATGACAGCAATTCTTTTTTGCCGCAAAATGATAAGTCTGACAATGGGAAACAAGCGAAAGAAGGGCAACTTCTCGTGCTACTGGGTCATACCACCAGCATGCATGGACACCAGCCTAGAGTAAAAGTATTTCTTTTAAGTTCTACACTGCAATCAGATAGTATTGTGGATTTGACCGATACCGCAGTACCAAAATTATACGGGGAAGGCACCGCCAAGTTTTCTCCTAATCAGAAAGATATTGAACTATCTATTTCTCTGTTGAGTCTTGGTCAGGAATTGAGTGCGTTTCCTATCGGGCAATTGAAAGCTTCGCTGCCCGTCGAAAATGAAGCATTGTACGAACAATTGATTTGGCAAAACAATGCATACTCCTTGCACAGTCAGCCGGGAACAAGCAAACTGTATACACTTTATGCGGTAGCCGATGCCTTAAAAAACCACAATAAGCTCATACATGTTCGCGGATATTTTAGCCCTGTTGCCCGACGCGCTTTAGAGCAAACACCTATTGATAAAAGCGAACAAGGATTTGTTATTACTTCCTACAAAAGCCTTAAAAAGTCAGGCGGTGCGAATAATATCTATATCTTAAAAAACGACAGTCTAAAAGCTGTGGTTGAATTAAAGCCCCTCTCTAATGGTAAAAAAGGGTCGGGGAATGGCTGGTTTGTTAGCACTTTGTCTATTACTAAGCTGACCCCTGGGCCCCATGCTAGTATTCCAGCAGCCACTCCGACAAATCTGCAATCTCCACAAAAAAATAACAAGGACGACCAAAAGGATAAAACAAACCCCGCTGCAGAGGTAACCAAGCCTACCCAGCCTGAAACAGAAGAAAAAATAAAAACAGTTAAAACAGAAGAAACAAAAAAGGAAATACAAAAAACATCGGCAATTGCTACTCCAACCGAACAGGGCGTGCAAGCCAGTTTCGCAAGAGATCTAAAAGCCAATGTCAAATTACGCAATGGTCCAGGCACCACTTACGAATCCATTTACGAAATAAAGCCCAGTCAGCGTGTCTCTATTCTTGACAAACAAAATGGCTGGTATCGTGTAAAAGTCGACGACAAAGAAGGCTTCATTTATGCCGGTCTAATCGCCAACCAAAAGAATAATGGTTACCGAAGTGCCTTGATAAAGCAAAATTGCACTGTCAAGGATGATGAACAACATGCCATTATGCACATTAGTAGGGGAGATCATCTAATCCTCGTTGACGGTCCGCAAAATGATCGCTACAAAATAATGCTCAGCGATGGCAAAATCGGTTATGTAAAGAAAGAGGCCATCGATGGCGCTCCCCGCCCAGTTCGAGAATCACCACCTCCATTCGTACCCTGATACAAGACTTCAGTTCACCCTCCTAAAATGGAGAATTCGTCTTGATCACCGCTGCAACGTCGGTATAACCCAGTTAATGTAATTTTGATTTATACAACCAATTATGCGAGAATAAATAAGCATTTGGTAATCAATATGGGCTCACTTAAAGTCAAATTGATTATTGTCCAGCAAGCCGGGACGTAGCGCAGCTTGGTAGCGCGGTTGCTTTGGGAGCAATAGGTCGCAGGTTCAAATCCTGTCGTCCCGATATATTCCACACGGTCCATACCGAAGACATAGTATCCAGAACGGCCCTGAGAGATGGGTTACACTTTTCGCCATTTAAGGAGGCGAGAGGGGAATGTAGCAGCATGACCTTACGAAAGTCGGCAGTTATTGGTACATACCACACAGCTAGTTAGCGCCCGAAGTTTTGCGTATCCTTTGCTTAGTTTCAGGGAAACTTAATTTCCCTAGGTGCTTGCACTTTGTACGCTGATAACGTATCATCATACGTACTATGCGTACAATTTCTTTATTAGATACATTAATGCCTAGCACCCGCCAAAATATTTTGGCGGCAACTATATTGCATACAGAAAAATCATGGTATTTGCGTGAACTCGCTGAATTCTTAAATGTTAGGCCTTCAAGTCTTCAACGCGAGCTTGTTAATTTAACTAAGGCAGGCATACTTAAGAAAACCGCTGACGGCAACAGAACATATTTCAATGCCAATCAGAATTGTCCTATTTTTTTTGAATTAAAGAATATACTAATAAAAACAGTAGGTATTGTTGGTCTATTACAACAGTCGCTAAAGCCTCTGTCTAAAAAAATCTCGGTTGCATTTGTATTTGGTTCTATTGCGACAGGCACAGAAACTTCCGAAAGTGATATTGACTTATTTATTATAGGCGAGATAGAAACAATAAAAGTGGTAGCATGCACAAAAAATGCAGAACACAGGCTACGTCGTTCAGTCAATCCGATTGTACTTTCTTCTGCTGAAGCAAAGCAGAAACTCAAAGACAAAAATCCGTTCATAGAGCGTGTCCGTAAGTCAGACAAACTGTTTTTGATAGGAAAAGATAATGAATTGGGAAAAGCTTTTAGCTGATAAGCTTATAAAATCTCATAAAGCAGATATGGTTGAAATAACTCAATGGCGAGAAATTGTTGCTCGTGATCTAAAAGACGCTCGAATCAAAGAACTTTCTATTGATAGAAGATTCGCCTGTCTTTATAGTGCGGCCTTGCAATTAGCACACATAGTGACCGCATGCAGCGGTTATAGAGTATCAGCTGTTTCAGGGCATCACAAAACAAGTTTTGAAGTTCTCAAACTATCAATGGGAAAATCAATTACTCCATTTGCGGCGTATTTTGATTGTGTGCAGAAGGAAAAGAAATATTGTCGAATATGATGGCTCTTCCATAGTTACAGAAACCGAATTAGTTGAACTTCAAAATAAAGTTTTGGAATTTCAAGATATAGTTGAAAACTGGATTAAGAAAAATTATTCGAAACTGAGCAAATAAGATTTTAATAGGCACAAGCCATTCAAATTTTACCATTCCTAAACTATTTCAACGTTTACGTGTTGGACGAAGGGGAGACCGCAGGTTCAAATCCTGTCGTCCCGAGGTTTTGAGGTACCAGGCATTCTTATCAAATCAGAATATTATTTTATAGATTCTCTATATTGTTTTTCAAGCCAAGGACTGACCGTTGATCATTCAGAATCATCAATAACAGCCGCATAAGAAGGACTTTTAATTACAAAAACATCCGGCATAGAATCTGGATCTGGAGAAGCTCTTCTAAAGCGTTTTTGCATCAGCTTAATCGCCAACATAATAAGTGCTGCCCCAATGATCGCATCTAACGTTGGTACAGTAGTAATTTGTAGTAAGCCTAATCCCAAAGCATCTTTAGGCGTAGTTATATAGCCTAATAACGCGCCACCCAGCCATGCCAGCAGTGGCGCAATCCGCCAGTTAGATACTGGAGCTATTTGATTTTGATCATGTGGATCTCTTGGATCAACAGCTCCAACAATAAAAACACCTGAAATTGGGGCTATTAAAATGCCGACGAGATTTAGAAATAACATTATATGTTCTGCCAATCGAAATTCAGCTAGAAGTACACCAAAACTACCAGCCAAAATGGCCAAAACAGATCGTCTGACATAAGGAAAAACAGCTGTCAATCCAAGTGAAGATGAATACAGATTGCAATCATTTACTGCCCAAGTAGCGAGGATCATTAATAACAGTACTAACCAACTGAGCTCTGGTGGTGCGAGATGTGGGAATACTTCTTTTGTATGGAAACCTATTGCCATTAATCCGCAAAGGATAAGAACCACTGGATAGCTAAAAAGCAATATACTCAAAATGTAGCCGAGAGCGTGCTTTGTATTAATTGCAAATCTAGTAAAGTCTGAGTTCATTGCTGAACCGATAATACAAACACTTACTACTGTAGCAATTGCCGGCCCTAATCCAATTGCCGCATGCACATCCGGCTGATACGAAATCGCACGCTGCCAACCATTACTAACAAATAAAGAATATAATCCATACGACAGCCCTGCCAATAAAAGAGGGGCCGCCAGATAAGCAAGACGACCAATCGCCTTAATTCCTAATGCTGCGGTTGTAATCATCGCACAACCACTTATTAAAACCACAAATTCACGCGGAATATACAATTGAAAAGTTTGTAGAAACTTTATTACCGCTCCAGAAAACATTTCTGTTTGCATCGCCCACCAACCAGCCATGCCGAAAGCAAGAAATAAACTAATACATGCTGCTCCGCGTGAACCAAAAGTAGCACGTGCAATAAGTGCAGTCGAACATCTAGTGATAGCACCCACTCTACCTGTTGACGCTCCAATTACACTCAGAATGAGTCCACCAATAACGGTGGCAAGAACTAAATCAAGCAAGTTAAGCCCAAATCCAAGTTGCCCACCTATAAAAAAAACAGGTATGCTAATTAATGCGCCTAATTCGATGGTAAGAAAATACCACCAGGGACGAAAATGTGAATTCGGAACTGGAATTCTAGAAAAATCATCGTGCGAAGAAATAGCCATAACTGCTTAGGTTATTCCATAAGACTCCAGTTGGGAATGATATGATAACAGATACCAACAGGAGCTATTCGTTTGGAAATTACTGAATCTCTAAAATGGTTTAAATTATTAGGACAATCTCACCTAAAGCTACAATCATTTTCTTCCGGAAAAAAGTAAGCTTGTCAAAGAGTGGCACTGGTTTAACTCTTGTCGTCCCGACATTTTTAAGCCTCAAACAAGAATGATTAAGCAAAAAAACACCCACAAATTGAAGGAGACAAGATGAACATTACTCTATCAAAGTCCACTCAATATGTTGAAAAATTCATGAACGATCTCATGACCAAGAATCCGGGTGAGCAAGAATTTCATCAGGCAGTCAAAGAGGTCATTGAGTCCTTAATACCTTGCTTTGCGCGCCATCCCAAATACCTTGATACCATGATACTGGAGCGTTTAGTCGAGCCTGACCGTGTAATCATGTTCCGCGTTCCATGGCAAGATGACAAAAACAATATACATGTCAACCGCGCTTTCCGGGTTGAATTCTCAAACGCTATCGGCCTTTATAAGGGCGGTCTTCGCTTCCATCCCACGGTCAATCTCAGTATCCTCAAATTCCTTGGCTTCGAACAAATTTTCAAAAATAGCCTGACAACACTTCCTATGGGCGGCGGCAAAGGCGGCAGCGACTTCGATCCCAAAGGCAAGTCTGACTCTGAAGTCATGCGTTTCTGCCAGAGCCTCATGAATGAGCTTTACAAATACATCGGTGCCAATATAGATGTACCAGCCGGTGACATTGGAGTAGGTGCACGTGAAATTGGCTATCTATTCGGACAGTTCAAAAAATTAAGCGGCACTTTCGAAGGCGTATTCACAGGCAAGGGTCTTGGCTGGGGCGGCTCGCTCATTCGTCCGGAAGCAACCGGATACGGCACAGTTTATTTTGCTCAAGAAATGCTTGCCACCCATGGCGAATCTTTTAAGGATAAGACAGTCACCGTATCTGGCTCAGGCAATGTCGCACAATATGCTGTGGAAAAGGTTATTCAGCTGGGCGGCAAATGTATTACACTTTCCGACTCCGATGGCACCATATATGATCCCAAAGGTATTGATGCCGAGAAACTGGCATTTGTGATGGATCTCAAAAACGTAAAGCGCGGCCGCATCCAGGAATATGCGCAAAAGTATAAATGCGATTTCCTTGAAGGTAAGCGCCCATGGAATATCCCATGTCAGATAGCATTGCCCTGCGCAACCCAGAATGAAATCGTTATAGAAGACGCCCAAACATTGGTCAAGAATGGCTGCCTCTGTGTTGCTGAGGGAGCCAATATGCCCTCGACAATTGAAGCAGTTAATGTCTTTCTCAAAAACAAGATTCTCTACGGACCAGGTAAGGCTGCCAACGCTGGCGGTGTTACTACCTCTGGTCTTGAGATGTCGCAGAACAGCCTGCGCCTCTCATGGACGCGTGAAGAAGTAGATCATCGACTCCACAACATCATGAAAAGTATTCACAAGACTTGCATCGACACTGCCAATGAATATGGCGAACCAGGAAATTATGTCTTGGGCGCCAATATCGGCGGATTTGTTAAAGTTGCCAACGCCATAATTGACCAGGGTCTTGTCTAAAGAACTCAGACTTATCCCTTCGCTAACCCTAGAGACAATTCACTTTATGATTAACTCACTGGTTGTACCCGGATACATCTACCTCGGTGGCACTCATCATCGTCGGGACAACCAAGAAACTATCCCCAAAGACGAGAAAGAACCAAATGGTAAGGAAAACATCAATAAGAACAATCCTATGATGCCCAAAGACGCTAAGTCGCATACTGGTAGTTACTTCAAAGTGGATCACCTTTAAAGCGCTACTCGTCAGGCGGGAAAAGAGTTTACTTGGTGATTATCGTAGAATTGCCATAGTATTTAGCGTCTGTTGGTCGGATTTGTCTTTGCTAAACGTTGGCATATTTAAAGGCACACTGACAATTTTCTTATGGCTGCTCCTTTCCTTTAGCCCTAATTAACTTGTCGAATGGTCAGCTTCTAGCAGCAATACAAGCAATATTAGCTACGACGATAAAGTTTTGCTTAAGCATTCACATTAAGTGCAAACCAACCTTTTGGCCATTTAATCGCAACATTTGCTTCGCAAAAAACGGAAATCCATTGCCAGTTTAGACAAAACGTATATACTGGCAACTTGATACTTTGTGCTAGCCATAGGAATCCCATGCTTAGACTCGAAAACATTAGCAAAATATACCCTCAAGGAGAGGTTTTACGAGACGTCACTTGGGAGCTCAAGCCCGGTGACCGTATCGGTTTGGTTGGTCCAAATGGCAGTGGAAAAACCACCCAATTTAAAATTATTACTGGCGAGATTGAGCCTACGTCGGGCACTGTCATGCGAGCATCAGAATTGAAAATCGGCTATTTAGGTCAAGAATTCGCGGTTACCCCAAGCAATACCATACGAGAAGAACTGGAACAGTCCTTTGGCGAACTTGCTGAAATTCAACAAGCATTAAATATGGTGCATCACAAACTAGAGCAAGCTACTGGTGCTGAGCTAGATAGATTCATACACGAATTAGATCGTTTACAAAAGAATTTGAACATAACGGTGGCTATTTGCAGGATGGCAAAATAGATAAAGTATTGGCAGAAATGGAATTTGCTCCTCAAGATGCTAGTCGTCTCATTAGCGAATTCAGCGGCGGCTGGCAAATGCGAGTGAATTTAGCCAAAGTTTTACTGCATAATCCCGATATTTTGTTATTGGACGAACCAACAAACCACATTGACTTAGCCACTATAGAATGGCTGGAGTCATATCTGCGCAAGCAAAGTAAGCCCATGGCCATTATTTCTCATGATCGACACTTTCTAGATCGCATCTGTACCGGCATTGTAGAAATGAAACGAGGAATAGCTAATATATATTTAGGGAATTATTCTGCTTATATAGAAGCTAAAGAGATTAACGTTTTGGCTCAAACAGCCGCCTATGAAAGACAACAAAAAGAGTTAGGGAAACAGCAAGTTTTCATCGATAGATTTAGAGCTAGCGCTACTCGGAGTACACAAGCCAAAAGCAGGGAAAAGCAGCTTGAAAAAATTGAAAGAGTAGAAGCACCAGAAGGCGACGAAAAGACACTTACCTTTAGATTTCCAGACGTTCCGCATAGCGGAGTTGAAGTAGCTAAAATAAAAAACCTTACTCATGCCTACGAAGACAAAATAATATTTATTGACGCCAACCTTCATATCGAAAGAGGTGATCGTGTTGCTATACTCGGTCCTAATGGTGCCGGCAAATCCACCCTTTTGCGCTTAATTGCCGGACACGAAAAGCCCAATGACGGGACAATAGCGCTCGGAACGCACAACGTACGCCTCGCCTATTTCGAACAGAACCAGGCTGAGGCATTGGATTTAGATAAAAGCGTTCTGGCTACCATAGCTGAAGAAGTGCCGAAATGGAAAACTGAAGATGTACGAGCATTGCTAGGACGTTTCTTGTTCAGTGGGGACGCTGCTTTCAAAAAAGTAGAAAGCTTAAGTGGAGGCGAAAAAGCCCGCTTAGCATTAGCAAAAATGATGCTGGGAGCAAATAATTTTCTTATTCTTGATGAGCCAACTAACCACCTGGATATTCCAGCTAAAGAAACATTAGAAGCGGCTTTGAAAAAATTTGCTGGCACAATCGTAGTTGTTTCTCACGATCGTTATTTTATATCGCAAATAGCTACTAAAATTGTTGAAATTCGCGATGGACAGCTTCGTCTTTATCATGGTAATTACCAATATTACTTAGATCGCATAGCCGAAGAAAAACAAAAGTCTCTGGATGCCAAAGAGGCAGCTGAAGCTGCTGCTAAAGCGGCTGCAAAACGAGAACGCAATCGATTGAAAGAAAACGCCAAAGGACTAAACGAATAAAAGCATGACAAGTATTTATGATTTCAAAGCCAGAACATTAGACGGAAAAGAAATCAGCCTCAATAAATACAAAGGTGATGTACTTTTAATAGTAAATACCGCTAGCAAATGTGGTTTCACACCACAGTATGCCGAATTAGAAGATCTATATAAAAAATATTCTGGCAAAGGTCTAAAAATTCTGGGTTTTCCCTGTAATCAGTTTGGCGATCAAGAACCGGGAAATAACCAAAATATTGCTTCATTTTGTCAAAAGAATTATGGTGTAGATTTTCAAATGTTTGAAAAAATAGACGTCAACGGTAAAGACGCTCACCCACTCTATAAATATTTAACCAAAACAGCACCAGGCGTATTAGGAACTGAATCTGTCAAATGGAATTTCACCAAATTTTTGGTAGATCGCAAAGGAAAAATATTAAAACGCTACGCACCTAGTGTCAGTCCAAAAGAAATCGTACCGGAAATCGAAAAGCAACTATGAGGCAAGATTATGCGAAAGAAAATCGTTGGTGTAATGGGACCAGCCGAAGCTGCTACCGAACAAGATCTTAAATACGCTTTCGAATTAGGCAGATTGATTGCCCTAAATAATTGGATTTTGCTAAGTGGTGGCGGAGATAGTGGCGTAATGGACGCAGTTAACCACGGTGCCAAGTCAGAAAATGGTTTAACCGTAGGCATAATTTGGACAGATGCACATACAAAAATTTCCTCGGCTGTCGACATCCCCATCGTTACTGGACTGGGTAGTGCGCGAAACAATATCAATGTACTCTCGAGCGATGTGGTAATTGCCTGCGGCATGGCCGCTGGTACCGCTTCAGAAGTGTCATTGGCTCTCAAAGCCAAAAGACACGTGATTCTTCTTAACGAGAACGAATTATCAAAAGCATTTTTTGCTGACCTCGGTAAGAATTATGTTTACCTTGCTAATAGCCCTGAAGACGCCATCGATCGAGTCAAAAAAATCCTGCTTAGCCCTACCTCAAAAGATTTAGAAATTGGACAAACTAGCAGTTTTTAAAGTGCATCAGAAGAATCGAATTGCTTCTTAGATACACTCTGCACAGTCTCCGCAGTCCCTTTGTTCTGAAGCATCTCTTGCCACGATTTCAATATAGCCTCCACGGCTAGAGGAAGGCTGGTCAGTGATTTTTGAATAGCTGGTGAATACTTAGCAGGCAAATGAATAACATTATTGAAACGCCCCAAAAGACCATTGGCAGCTGATTTGTGCACGGAATTCTCATTAGCTTGAACTATTGACATTAACGCAGCAATCTCTTCTTCTCTTTTATTTAGTTCATTAGCCATGGTTAGCAAACGATGGCTAACAATGTTAAAAGCAGCAGAAAGTTCACCAAATTCATCATCCGAATTGCTAGGCACTGACAAATCAAAACGGTTGTATTTTATATTATCCACAGCCCGAATAATTTGAGAGAGGTTGTTCAATATGTATCTGCCAAATAAGTAACCGAATAAAGTGAGCAAGATTAGCGCCAAACAAGAGCCAGCAATTATAGTTAATTGAGTAGAAGAAGCACTGCGCTTTATTTCTATTTCTCTTCTTTGCAGTAATTCAGTCTCAGACAACTTGATATCGTCAATGGCTCTGTGCAAGGCCATCCGGAATTTCAGACTATTACCTGTGCGCACACGATAAAACGCAGGCTCCGCACCCTTCTGTTGATAAAGTTGATTTGTTACTTCCAAGCTAGCAAGCCTTTCTTTGACCAAACTACTCAGTTTATCGACTTTGAATGACTGCGCAGCATTATCCGCAACAAGCACTCTTATATGTTGCAAACTTTCATTAGTTGAAGCCACTAAAGCTCGGTAAGCATCCAAATAAATTTCTTGTCCAGTAATCATATAAGCCCGTTGGGTGCCAACAGCATCGCTTAAATTGTATAGAAGCATGTTTAGCTCTTGCAAAACTTCTCGGGAGTGTGAGAAGAGTTGATTGTCAGCTATTAAATTTGAAACGCTAATATAGGAGGTTAGTCCGATAATCAGAACAATACAAGCAGCTACGATAGACATCAAGCTCAATCTAGTTGCTATTCTCATTATCGATTCTCCTTAGCTAGCCGCCTGTAAGCTCATGCTTTCAGCGCTCTTTGGCCAATAGACGCCAGCTGTTAGCAAGGTTAACCCAATAGAAAATATCAATATCCAAGGCAGTAAACGCTCGAATCGAACAGTTAACTATATCTGATGGTTCAACACCAAGCATGGCAAAGGCCATAGTCAAGGCTCCTGAATAAGTAAGTACTTTTCGCCAAATGCGCTTTTCTCGCCAACAAGTAATACGCTTAATTCCCTCTATATGACCGTGCACATTGAGCGCTCCAGCTGTGTTGCGTGCTAGAAGTTGTAATGTAATTGAATCCCCTTGATTGAGTAAAACCGGTGTCAAAACAATGCGTTCCTGAACAATCTTCTCAATCAACGCTGCGTTAGGTCTCTTCGCCTTAATTCTGTCTTCTAAGTCGGCTGGAACAGTTTCAATTACGCCAGCTGCTAATATTTCTGCCCCAGGATTTAGGGCAACGAACATAGCTGTCTGATAATCACCAACATTTATTGTCAAATGTCCCCGATTAAAAATACGGACAACAATCAAGTAAGAATCTAAAATACTATGTCCGTCAAAACGAATGTCCAATTGGTTGCGGGCTGCTCCCTTTAGATTAAGGACGGGATGCCGTTCAAGAATCATGTAAGATATTGCTTTTCTACGCTGACTCAAGAACCAAAGCATCGTGCTAACTGCTATACCAATACAGGTAGCAATCGGGGCCAACAAACGTATATCAATAAACATTGACAGAATTTCAATTCAATTTTAATACCAACCAATTCTGATATTCCCGACCCTAATGACTTATAAGCACAATATCGGCGTTAAAGGTTATATTTGAGCAAAAAAATAAAAAGTTGAAAGAACTTAAGCTATTAAACAATCCATCTCACGAATGCATAAACGATAGAAGACAGGACCAGCTTTAATATACTATAATGTCTGCGTTTATATAGTAAGCCCCTTGCCCAGGCACAGTTTTCAATTGGCAGCAAATGAACATCCCAACACGATGTGCTATAAAATTGGCACTTTTGTATTTATCACTATCCATAACCATACCGCTGCCCACTCATGCGGCAAGCATTGACGCACGTGCAGATGCACTATCGCATTCATCACCATCTAACTCTCTAAAAGCCGACACAGCCAAATTAGATATGACAAATTCGAACATAAGCAACCTTTCGCCCTCCGCCAAGGAAATAGCAGACTTAGCAGGAATCTCACCTCTACTTGCGCAATTAACTAAAGAACAAAGAGCTATACAAACCAATGAATCAGCTCTGGCAGTATTGGAACAAAAACAAAGAATTATTTATTTGCGCGGGAAACTAAATGCTTTTACGCTGGCCATTAGCGCCCAAATTCAATCTACACACAGCCGTTTGGAATCGGCAATGGCACAAGCTGACGAATTGCGCGCCTATATATCAGAAAAGCGCAATCGCATAACACGCCGCAATAGCCAAATTAACTTAGTTAGCGGCGGTTTGACCAAGATGTCAGGCTATTCAATTGCCTTAGGGAATCTAACGGCTATACCAACAAACGTCTTGGAAGTATTTGATGGAGCGGTCCAGTCTTCACTATCTGCATTAGCCTTGCGCGAACAGCAAAAAGAAAAAAAACTTGAGCATGGTATGCCCGCTATTCTTGATTCATTCTTGGATGATAAGAAATCATCAGATCAATATGCTCCCGGTATTTGGCTATACTTAAATCACGTACCGCCTAATAACTTAAACAATAAAACTAGACGTGAATTGTTAATTGAAAGCTGGCAAAGAACAAACATTCTTCCTCATTCTGGCTACACCCAAAACCAATCAAGAACGAAACAACCGGCGACCGAAGAACTTCTCGATCAACGTTTAGCCATGCTATCTGATCTGAAATCTGCAGTATCCGAAATGAATAATGGATTGATGGAATTGAGTAATGCAGTAGCCTTGTCTTATTCTTATGACCCCCTTATCTAATACCAAAGCGACAGTCGCTTAGCTAAGGCTCACAAGCTCCTCAAGAGACTCTATTCTGTCCCAGATTGGGGACAGCAGCTTTTTCAAAAGACAATTTTGCTAGAGCCTCCTCACCAATATTTTTATAGGCTAGACCCAGGTCTAAATGTGCTTCGTAAAAATCTTCTTTTATTTCTATAGCCCGTCTGTAAAATTCAATAGCATCCCTATATTGTTTTTGCGCAGCTAGAACATTGCCATAATTTCGCAAAGCTTCGGAATAATCTGGTCTTAGTTTCAGCGCTGCCTTTAAACAAATCATCGCCTCGTCAAATTCACTTAGAATGAAATAAACAGTAGCCAAGTTATTCTGAGCATCAGCCAGATTGGGCGACAAGCTGATTGCCTTCAGCAAAGCCTCTCTAGCACCATGATAACTACCTAAAGCCGTTCGACATACACCAATACCATTCAAGGCAATGGCACTTTTAGGATCAAGCTGGCTTGCTCTTTCGAAATATGTCAACGATTCTGCAAAACTATCCATTTCATAATAGAGATTGGCTAAATGTACTGTAAATTCAAAAGAATTTGGCTTGATTTCTAATGCTTGTCTACAGCTTTCTATAGCGTTTTTCCGATCGCCTTTAGCCTTGTATATAGTGGACAGATTGAAATAAAGTTCGGCTGCTGATTTATCTAACTCTATAGCACTTAAATACACACATATAGCTTCATCTAAAGCTCCTTGCTCCATTAACAAGAGTGCCAAATTATTGAAAGCAACTATACCTCTGGGATTGACAGCAATGGCTTGCTCGTAAAACCTGCGGGCTTCAACCACATCTCCATTAGCTTTTACCAAGTTGCCAAGATTTGTTAAAAATTCAAAATCGTTTGGTCGACATTGGCATGCTTGTTTAAGTAGTTGAATTGAATCATCTATTTTGTTTCGCCTAACGGCAATAAGAGCCATTAGATGCAGAGCATCTGCATTTTTTGGATCATCTTTGATAAGATGGCGACAAACAAAATCAGCTTTTTCCAGCTCGCCATCATTAAAGTATTGCGCAGCGCTGATCAGTGATTGATTGAAGTTACTTTCGATTCGAATCATCTCAGCTCCTGTAAAAGCAAACTTTATGATTATACGGTCTAAATTTAATTCGTTTAGCTTTTATTCAGTTGTACACTAAAGGTATTAACTTGTAGATTCGTCGGGATTAAGTTCCCGATAAGGGAGCAGTAATGAAGAAGATATTAGCCAGCTTTGCAGTTTTGATGGTAATTGCTATTACTTGTTCATCTGCCAATGCCGGTGTCGTAAAGAAAGGCGTAAACGGCACCAAAAAAGGCGTGAACACTGCTGTAAACGGTACCAAAAAAGGAGTTCAATGGACAGTAGATGGCACTAAAAAAGGAGTAAGTTCCAGCGTTAACGGTACTAAAAAAGTGCTCAAGAAGATGCATCTATAAAGCACGAGATTTTAAATCAAACAGAAAATAAGTAATTCTATGACATTGACAAGGAAATAAATCAATGCCCGGTACCTTGTATCTTGTTGCTACTCCTATTGGCAATTTAAGTGATCTTAGCCCCCGGGTCAAAGCTACCTTTGAAACCGTTGATCTCATTCTTGCCGAAGATACAAGAATAACTATCAAGCTTTTAAATCACTTGAACGTTAAGAAGCGCATGATTAGTTGCCACGAATTTAACGAAAGATCACGGCTAAAATTAATTACTGAATTTAGTGAATTAAATCAAAGCGTAGCCTTAGTGTCCGATGCTGGCACTCCGTTAATCAGCGATCCCGGAAATCACATAGTGCATGAAGCGATCAATTGCGGTATGACGATTATTCCAATACCGGGGCCCAATGCAGCTTTACTTGCCTTGATAGGAAGTGGGCTGCCGTGCGATCGATTTGTGTTCGAAGGATTTTTACCTAGCAAAGCTAGTTTGCTCAAAACAAGATTAGCAGAATTAGAATCCGAGGAAAGAACCATAATTCTCTACGAAGCACCACATAGATTGCAAAAAACTTTAAAAGCACTGGCTGAAGTTTTTGGAAATAGAGAGATTTGCTTGGCCCGAGAATTAACAAAAATCCATGAAGAATTCGTTCGCGGTAAGCTTTCTTCAATCGTTCACAACTTGACTAATTTAAAACTTCTGGGCGAGTATGTCATAGTAATTGACGGAAATAACAAGACCGGATCCTCATCATTGAAAGACGAAGCAGAGGTTGAAAATGCAATCAAAGAAATGCTAAGAAACAAGAACACCACCAAAACTATCGTTCAAATGATTACTCAGAAATATAAACTCAAACGCTCTGAAATTTATCGTTTAGTCTTGAGTTACCAAAAGGCCTCAGATCAAGATTTTAGCTAGTACAATTAGTCACTACGGCTTTCAAAGCGCGCTGTATATAGAACTATCTAATAGGAAAAACAAAAATGAAAATTCTAGAAGCAATTGTATTAGGAGCTGTGCAAGGATTGTCCGAATTTCTCCCTGTTAGCAGTAGCGCACACCTAAGAATAGTCCCGGCACTTTTGAGATGGTCTGATCCTGGGACAGCATTTTCGGCTGTTATTCAATTAGGTTCCACACTAGCTGTAATTACTTATTTTGCCAAAGACTTGTTAGGACTACTAAGAGGCTCGTTAACAGCTTTAAAAAGCCATGACTATATGAATCATGATTTGCGGGTAGTAATCGGAATAATGGTGGGCACCATACCTATTTGTCTTCTGGGACTATTGTTTAGACACCTGCTAGAACAGGATCAAAGTCCTATTAGAAGCTTAAACGTGATCGGGTGCGCATCCATAGTAATGGCCATACTTTTATTCTTTGCTGAGAGGCAAGACACCCAGAGTCGCGACTTGTCACAAACCGGAATTTTAGATGGTCTATTAGTAGGGCTAGGACAAGCATTAGCTTTAATTCCAGGCTGTTCTCGCAGCGGTTCAACCCTGACTGTCGCCTTGTTGCTTGGCATTCGGCGAGCAGACGCGGCCAAATTCAGCTTTCTGTTAGGCATACCAGCTATAAGCCTTAGCGGATTGCTTGAATTAAAGAAACTAATTGATGACGGACTGAATAGCGAAGGTGCAAGCGCGCTTATCGTCGGATTCATTGTCTCTACAGCCGTTAGCTATCTTGTAATTGCCTGGTTTATCAAATTCTTGCAATTCCACTCTCTGAAAGTGTTCATAGTTTATCGATTGATTTTCGGAGCTCTAGTGCTCATTCTCAGTCGTCAATCTATAATCAAATAAAACTGGCAAAATTTATTATCATCTCTTTTTCAAAAAGAATTGCCTCTTTGATTGATCAACTGCATTCAAACCCTCATTCCCAGGATCACTAATTACTTCTTCATTATTAGCGAGCGTGGCAATTTCAAAGGGAATGTGCCACAAAGCAGACTCTTTACTGGCATTAATTTCACTATCTTTATTCCTGGACAATAGAACCATCGCTTCTCGATGGAAATAGCCCTCCTTACTGTTTAGAGCTAAAAAAACAAAAGCAGCGCAAGTAATGAATACTAAGGCTAAGACTCCGGCAAGCAGAAAATAATTAGGAAACAATGCCGTCCTGGCTTTGCTCGGTATCTCAGTTAATGCTTGCCGCATTTCCATCGCAGTTTGATAGCGCAACCAAACATCCTGAGCTGTCGCGCGTTGTATGATTTTGTCTAGATGATCTGAGATTTGCATTTTAAAGCGTCGAGTGGAACTCGTTTGCAAAGCTAATGGCTCTTTGCCTGTAAGTAAATAATACATAGTTGCTCCTAGAGCATAAATATCAGAACGTAGGTCAGCACCACCCCAATATTGCTCAGGCGGTGAATATCCTCCAGATACAATGCGTGTATTTTCAGAATGCTCAGCATATGGCCTGGCAATGCCAAAGTCAACGAGCTTAATACCATCTACGGTACCAAGCATTATATTGCTCGGTTTGATATCTCTATAAATTACAGGTGGTTTATGGCTGTGCAAATAATGCAAAACATCCAGAATGGCGATTGCCCAGTCCACAACCTGCTTTTCTTTAAAAGGCTCGTCGCGCTTCTTTAAAAGTTGCTGCAAATTATTGCCCTTAACGTACTCCATTACCAGAAAGTAATTACCGTTTTCCTGAAAATAATCTTGAATGGAAACAACATTGGGATGCTTAAGGCTACTCAAAATCATCGCTTCACGTTCAAAAAAGGTGGTAGCTTTATGCGTGTCATCACGATCAAAGCCATCAAGACGTAATTTTTTTACCACACAAAACCGATTAGATAATCGTCTATCTTGCGCCAAAAAAACAGTGCCCATGCCACCTTGCCCCAAAGGTCTGACAAGAGTGTAACGATCCTGAAGCACAAGAGCATTTTCAGGTACTGCGAATTCGGTGTCTTCACCCTCAGACACTGGTTTGGCAGGCTGTTCTGCAGCTTCGAAATCAGAAAAACTAGGCATGGACGGCACCGCTCATGCAAGCAGAGTAAGGAATATTAAATAAGACTGAACTTAACAACAAGTATAACAATAACTTACGATTAAGCAAGCACTTTTTTATCTTCGAGCATACCATTTTGTCTACAAAGAAAGTCATATTTTTCGATAGCTTTTTGATGTTTTACACTCCAGGAAAAATCAAGATCACTCTTATAATATTGCTTTAGCCTCTTTCTATTTAATCCAGTTCTAGCCTCAGCCTCGTCTAATACATAATCAAAATAGTCATTCAGTCCCAACTCCGCAGCATTTGCAAGGCCTGCGCCAAGTTTTTCAATCATAGATCCATGCTCTTGAGCGCTATCTTCTTCTAAAAGCCAATCAATCCTCGCGGCAAACACACCAAAGACCATTGGTAAATTAAAGTTATCTTGCCACCATTCTGCGAGATCATAGCGATAATATTCTTTCGACCACTCTTCGTCAACAATTAATGCCCTATCTCCAATTACTAAAGCAGCATCAAAATCACTACCTTTCAAAATTGGCTCTTCAATACTAGTTAGATGCGGTCTGTATTTATTTGACTGCAAAAGCATGAGGAGCATTGCATTACTAGAAGTTGCAGACCCAGCCGGCACACAAATTTTTACAGGCGGATATTTAGCAATAGACTCCTTGCTAAAAAGCAAAACACTGTTAACTGCTTTTTGGCTTGAAATTGCTAAAGTAGGTATCAATTCTAAATGCCTACTTTGTTCTAAAAAGGCAAATGCACTCATAGCCCCATATTCTAATTCACTGGCTGCAAATAAAGAATTCAGTTCGGTTGGCTGTCCCAAAATCAACTGCGCGTCCAAATCTATCAGTCCATTTAATATCGGCAATAAAACAGGCAAGCAATTAATATAATTGATCAACCCCAAACGGGGTTTAAACTTCAATTGTGCCTTTTCATTCATCATCTAATCATATACGCTTAGCGAAAAATTGCCATTATACTTGCTGCTATCATTAATGCTCATTAAAACATAAGGCAATATTAGATCTAGGTAATGAAGCAGAATGCGCAACAGCAAATAATCTTTATTGATAACTGCCACTAAAGACCAACTTAATAAATTGACTATTATTAAAAAACCCTCCTACAGACTTCTTAACTGCACCACAAGTGATGCGGCTACCAATATGGCCATTGATGAGGCAATATTAGAAGCACATCTGAATTCTCTGGTACCACCAACCTTACGGTTATATCAATTTTCTCCACCGGCGGTATCATTAGGTTACGCTCAGATCATTGAAGACAAAGTTTGCAGCAGAATTTTAGGGGCAGGTTTTGATATAGTGCGCCGACCAACCGGTGGGCGAGCAGTTTTGCACTGCGGTGATCTGACCTATGCTTTTATTTGCTCTAGCAAAGGTGCTTTAATCAGTGAATATATTTTAGTCAGCGAGTCAATAGCCGCTGCTTATAAACAAATATGCCAGGCGCTGATAATATTTCTTGAATCTCTTGGTATTGAAGTAGCATTCGGTAATAGCAAGAATACATACCGAGAAAAGATCGATTGCTTTTCAGCCACAACCATAGGTGATCTGCAATACAAAGGCAATAAAATTATTGGCAGTGCTCAGTTACGCCGGAAACATGCAGTGTTGCAGCACGGTTCTATAACTCTAAATCAGCCGCAAACATTAATGCGTGAATTAATCAATGACAGCCTCGATAATACCAATATCCATCATGCCAACTTATACGAGATAGCCAAGTTCGAGCCCTCAATAAGCTCTTTGGAAAGAGAAATTGTGAAAGGTTTTCAAAAAGCATTTGATTGCCGGTTTTTGCCCAGGGAATTGACAACTTACGAACAGAGTTTGGCAAGAAAGATACACTCCAAGTACAAACATTTAGTAAATCAACCTGGTTAATTAGAGCTACTTTCCACGCTATTTTTCAGCTCTCTTAAAATAACTGGCATATCGTCATGCAATTCTTTTTTGACCAGAAATTGCGGAAATAAGAATCCAGCATCCACATACTTACTGTAAGTTACCAGCGTAAAATCTCCCTTACCGACAGGTTCAAATTTCCAATACCCCTCATTAGCTTTAAAGGCTCCGCTAACGCGATGCCACTGCACCAGATTAGGCGCCGTCTCAGTAAATTCAAGTACATATTGAAACTTGAATAAGCCACCAGCTACCTCAGCTTCGCACGATATTGTCTTCTTAGGACCATTAACCGATATTATTTTTGCCTTCTTTAAATACGAAAAAATTTGCGCAGAGCGATCATAATCTGTAAATGTCTTAAAAACAGCTGCCGGCGTAGCCTCTATTATAATTGTTGCCACCTGGAATGTTTTATTATCCCGGTGTTCTTCAGACTGGTCTATCTTATTCAAAAATACCTCCTCACCCGTAACACTACGACCATTCGTTGTAACTCGCGAATCCTTAACAAGCACTTTGTCAGAGGCAAAGACACTGGTAGTAATCAAAAACAGACAAGTTATAAATATACTCAGCTTTAATCGGATAGCTTGCAAATTCATGTTTTCAACACTTCCATTTGACATTGTTGACAAATAAGCAATATACAACTTTAGCACGATCAAAAGCCTGAGATAACAATCGTAGCGAATATTAAAATGTATCCTAGCCTCCTTGCAAATTAATAGGAAAAGAGTAGTTTAACAGCATGAATACAATTTCTAAGCATCTTATTCAACAAGCAGATAGTCATTATTTAGCCGCTGATTTCCAAAAGGCAGAGTCGAGCTACAAAGACGCTCTAGCTGCCAATAGAACAGAGGATCTTGAATCAGCGCAAATCAGACACCAACTGGGAATAGTCTATACCGCTTTGGCTCAATATAATCTAGCAGAGGAACACTTTACTGCTGCTCAAAATATTCTTGAAAAAAATTTGGGGACCAGCCATCCTCTGGTCGCTATGGTTCTTCGGCATTTGGCCAAAATACACAAGACTAAGAACAATGCCGAGGCAGACAAGTTTAATGCCAGGGCAGCCGAAATTTGGCACGAATATCTAAATCCTGCTGCTCTATCTAACGCAGATGCTAACGATTTTGATACACTGTATGGCCAAGCCACTGAAGAGGAGATAATTGAACTTTTGCATGCTGGAGCAAAGCAAAATAAGGATAAGCAATCCTTATTTGGACAGCCCTTTACCAGTACAGCCTTATATGAATTGGCCCAATTAGAAGACGCGCGCGGCAATTATCGTCTCAACAAAAAATACTTGTTAAAAGCTTTTTCTGAAACAGAAAAAGCTAGTTTATCAGCAGCAATGATCTTAAAGGACCTGGCTCAAGCCAGCCAGAATTTAGGAAGCAACAGTGAAGCAATCATATTCTATAGAGATGCATTAACAATACTCCAACAATGTCAACACGAAAAACATCCTGAGATACCGTCTCTGTATTTCGGTCTGGCCAAATCTTTAATAGACAGTAAATTATATGACGAAGCAGAAGAATTACTAAAAAGAGCAAATAATCTGATAACGAATAATAACGGCCTGATCATCCAGGCAATGCCTATATGCTCTGCGAATTAGGTCATTTGAGCAAAAGAAAATATAGTTATTCAGAAGCTGAATCGCAATACAAACAAGCGCTCAACATTTTGAAAGTCAATTTTGGCAATCAACATCCCGATGTCGCAAGCACATACAACTATCTCGCCCTGCTGAAATTCGAAGAAAAAAAATATCAAGAAGCCGAGAATTTATGGTCTATTGCTATTCAAACATCTGGTACGCAACAAGAACCACAACCGTTAATTGTCGCCACCTTCCAAGATCATTTGGCAAAGCTTTACCAAGAACAGGGCAAATTCTCCCAAGCAGAATCGGCATTTCGGCGTGCGCTGCAAATTAGAAAACAAATTATTGTTGGCTGCCAAGAAAGTATTGCGGATACCTACTTAAAAATGGCCGCATTTTATCTTAGTTTATACAAATTAGTTGACGCAGAGAATTACTACAATAGCGCTCTTGAATCAGCACAAAAAGTCTGCGGCATTCAAAGTTTATCGGCGATAAAGTGTCAAGAAGGCTTAGCCAATGTATATTTTAAACAAGGCAGGCTCAAAGAGGCAGAACGTCTATTAGAAAGAATACTTGCTTCGCTAGAAAATAATTATAATAATGACGACCAGTCAAGCAAAATTGCCTGCCTGGCTTTACTCGGTCAGCTGCATGCCTATCAAAATAATTCCCAAAAGGCTCACCATAAATATTTTCAAGCTATCAAGCTGATCGAAACAACTTTAGGACAAGATAGCCTGGCTCTAGCACCAGTACTTTATTTAAGAGCACAGCTTGAAACCACTGATAAAAATTCCGACCTAGCTCTCACTACCCTGAATAGAATAGTGGAGCTTCTAACAAAATCAAATAACGCTGATTATGCTCTGTTAGCAAAAGTACTATGTGATTTGAGCCTTATATACAGGAATAAGGGCGACTCTTCCAAGGCAAACAACCTTTTGCAGGAAGGATTATTACTCGCCAATACAAAACTTGCTAATAACTGGCAAGATCAAATTGCCGTATTGAGTAAATCGGCAGATTATTATCAACTAATAGCCTCCCCTGCAGAAGCATTCAATCAATATAAGCAAGCCTTAAAACTAGCAGAAAATGCTTTCGGTACAACACATTTCATCACCGCGAAGACTTTATGCAAACTGGCGTCATTCTACGCTAACACCGGAGAACAAAGCAAAGCCATTGAACTATACATGCGGGCATTGCCCATTATGGAATCAACTATTGGTAGCATGCAACCAGATTTGGCCACCACCCTGGTAAACTTAGCTGACATTTATGTTTCACAAACAAATTATCAGCAAGCCAAGCCATTATTGAAGCGAGCTTTTGCCATATTGGAACAAGCTCTTGGACCAGAACATATCAAAACAATTGAAACCAGACTGTCCTCCAACAATTTAGGTATGGGTTAAGTTGGAAATTAAACCCGCAAAAATTAAGCCCAAGAATTAAGCTTCTAAAACAACCCATAAAGTAGCTTCTTTAAGACTAAAGCCTACTTAAACATTTGTCATGAGCGGGCTTTCTTTGCTCGGAAACAAGCTCAACAATTGTATAATTTTGATTAATATGTGAATTTGCAAGATTAGCCAGCCCCATAGGGTATAACCCGTGAATGCTTCTACCCAGTCCCGAGAGGACAAACTCTTTGACATCCTAAAACAGCAGGGCAGGACCTGCTGAGGACCTAACTTTAGTAAAAGAAGCTTTTCAATTTGCCAGCAAGGCTCACGAAGGACAATTTCGTAAGTCAGAAGAACCATACATCATCCACCCGGTAGAAGTAGCAATTATTTTGGCTGAACTCAATGCCGATGTTCAAACCGTGATAGCTGCTCTTTGCCACGATGTTCTGGAAGACTGTGATATTGCTGCCGAAATAATCGAGAGCAAATTCGGCATTGAAGTACGAAAAATTGTTGAAGGCGTAACCAAATTAGGTAAATTCAGCTTTAGTTCTAAACAGGAACGGCAAGCGGAAAACTTTCGCAAGCTTATTGTTGCTATAGCTGAAGATATACGCGTAGTGCTTGTCAAGCTAGCAGATCGGCTACATAATATGCGCACTTTAGATTATATGCCGCCTCATAAACAGACCGAAATAGCCAAAGAAACGCTAGAAATATACGCACCGTTAGCAAATCGCTTTGGTTTAGGGAAAATGAAATGGGAATTAGAAGACATGGGTCTCAAATTTCTACATCCCGACGAATACTATGAAGTACAACAGTTGGTTATTGATAGTCGTTCGGCCCGCGAACATCTTGTTAGTCTCATAGTTGAAAAATTCAAAACCGAACTTGAAAATCGGTCAATCAATGCGGAAATAGTCGGACGAGCCAAACATTTCTTCGGTATCTGGAAGAAAATGAAAAATCAACAAAAGACTTTCGAAGAACTTTATGACGTTTTGGCTATTCGAGTAATTATTGATAGTAACGAAGACAAAAATTATTGTGAATTACAATCGGATCCAGATACGCAAAAATGCTATGAGGTGATGGGTTTAGTACACTCTTTATTTAGACCAATTCCGGGTAGATTTAAAGACTACATTGCTATGCCCAAATTCAATAGTTATCAGTCTTTGCATACAGCAGTGATAGGACCAGAAGGCAAACCAGTTGAAATTCAAATTCGTACGCGCCGCATGCATCATATAGCCGAGTATGGTATCGCTGCCCACTGGAAATACAAAGAATCTGGCACAGCCGCAAGGGCAGATACCGCAGTCGACCAGAAACTAGCCTGGCTGCGACAGCTTGTTGACTGGCAACATGACTTAGAAGATGCTCAAGAATACCTCGATACAGTGAAAATGAATCTATTTTCTGACGAGGTATTTGTTTTTAGTCCACGGGGAGATGTGTTTGATTTACCCAGTGGTTCCACACCTATAGATTTCGCTTACCGTGTTCATACGGACATAGGACATCGGTGCATTGGTGCCCGAATCAACGACCGCATTATGCCGCTAAATTCGGTATTGAAAAACGGCGATATCGTAGAGATTATCACTAGCAAAGCAGCCCACCCAACTCTAGATTGGTTGAATTTTGCTAAGACACATTCAGCCAAATCAAGAATCCGACAGTGGTTCAAGAAGCATCACCGGGACGACCATATTCAACAAGGACATAAGATGTTGGAAGTAGAACTGGGACGCCCAGTTTTAGAAGAATTTTTAAAGGCAGATAAAACAAAAGACATTTTAAAAAGATTACATTGTAATGATGCCAATGACTTATTGGCAGCCATAGGTTATGGAGATATTGCTTGTCTCTCAAATAGTTAGTCGCATACGAGAACAAGAACAACAAGAAAAATTAGCTCGCAAGGGACCAGTCACTACCTCGTCTCCTGCCCAAGAAGTCAAGGAGATAAAACCTGCATCTGTCAGTAGCCTGGGTGGTTTACTGCATCATTTGGCTAAGTGCTGTCAGCCTGTACCGGGCGAAGAAATTGAGGGAGTAGTCACCAGGGGTAGTGGCATTGCCGTTCACCGCAAAGACTGCATAAACTTAGCCAAAGCAGATAAAGAAAGACACATTTCTATTGATTGGGCGGAGGACACACAAAGCACTTATCCTGCTTATTTACAAATAGATACTCTAGATAGAGTAGGTATTGCTGGTGATGTGTTAAAGAAAATATCCGATTCTAAAATCGACCTGCGCGACCTTAGAGTAGAAACAAATAGTGACAAACATACTGCCACCATAAGCGTAATCATAGAAGTTAGCAACATACAGCAATTGACTCGGCTCTCACAATCTATAAAGGGAATAAGTGACGTGCTAAAAGTGCGCCGCAAAGATCATAGACCGGTAGCTACAAACGATAAAGGCAGCAACGTCACGCCGTTATCACCTCGCAAACGCAATGCAGAAGGTGGCAATACCACCAACCTTAGATCCAGACGGCGGGACGCCAAATCAGAATGAAATTGGTTCTCGCTACCCGAAACCCCGGCAAGCTAAGAGAAATAAAAACACTTGCCGACCGGAGCGATAGGCTGCGTTGGCTTACTCTAGAATTAGCTCCAGAAGAATTCAACCCAGAAGAAACCGGTTCCACTTTCGCCGAAAATGCGCTTATAAAAGCTAAAGCAGCCGCAAATCTTACTCATCAATATGCTCTTGCAGACGATTCTGGCATTTGTGTTGATGCTTTAGGAGGTAGACCGGGTGTGTATTCGTCTCGCTACTCTGAAGGCAGTGAAGATAAGGGTTGTCTTAAGCTAATTAACGAACTAAAAAATATTTCGCCCGAGCAACGAACAGCAGCTTACTACTGCGTAATAACATTAGTTTCCCCTGAAGGTAAATTATTATGTCAGGCTGAAGGTATTTGGCACGGTCGCATTATTGATCAAATGCACGGCAATGGTGGCTTTGGTTATGATCCTATATTTTATTTAGACAGTCACAAACAAACAGTGGCCGAAATAAGCGTTGCCGAAAAAAATAAATTGTCGCATCGCGCCCAAGCTTGGCAGAAGATCGAAGAATATCTAATAAAGCATTTACCTTCTTAACAAAATCGCTATAGATTACCCGAATGCTTCAAATAAGCAGCTAAGATAAACCTTGCCAATATACAATACGGGTTAAATCTCAATGGCATTCACTGATCTGCGCGAATTTATCAAAACACTTGAAGATGCTGGCGAGCTTATAACAATTACAGCACCAGTTTCAGCCGAGCTTGAAATTGCTGAGATCACTGACCGCGTAAGCAAAAGTAAGGATGGCAATAATAAGGCTTTACTGTTTACTAACGTAAAGGACTACGACATGCCTTTGCTTATAAACACCTTCGGATCAATGAAGCGTACTTGCATGGCATTGGAAGTAAACAAGCTAGATGATATTGCTGAGCGCATCAAAGCTTTAATTAAGCCTAAAGTGCCCGAAACATTTTTTGAAAAGCTAGCATTGCTACCAACTTTGGTAGAACTAGGCAAGTTTCCTCCCAAATTAACGCATGCTGAAGCACCGTGTCAGGAAATAGTAATCACAGATCCTAGTCAAGCAATGTTAAACAAATTGCCTATTTTAACTTGCTGGCCGGAAGATGGTGGTCCTTTTATCACTTTGGGTACTGTTATCACTCGTGATCCAAAAACAGGCATTAGGAATCTAGGTATTTATCGCTTACAAAAATATGGCAATGCTCATACCGGTATGCACTGGCATAAGCATCACGACGGAGCGAGACACTTCGAAGAACAACGCCGGTTGGGTGAGCAAACGAATATAAGAGAAGGTAAAACTGGTAAGTTCAGTGAGCCGCCAAATTATGGTACCTTCTTCGCCGGTCCCCAAACAGATAATCGATCACATTTATCTAACCCCGCACCAGCTGTCGGCAGCGCCTCTAAACAAGGAAAACCGAGCTCCAATAAATTGGCAGTGGCAGTTGCTCTGGGATGTGATCCAGCAATTACTTATGCTGCCTCTGCCCCTTTGCCACCAGATATAGACGAGTTTTTATTTGCAGGTTTTCTTAGGCAAAGTCCAGTACGTTTAACTAAATGCAAAACAATTGATTTAGAAGTTCCAGCTCATGCTGAAATTATTCTTGAAGGATATGTGGACCAAAATGAACTAAAGGAAGAAGGCCCATTTGGTGATCACACTGGCTTCTATAGTTTGGCTGGTTTATTTCCAGTTTTCCATATTACCGCAGTCACCCACAGACGTAATCCTATTTATCAAACTATTATCGTAGGCAAACCACCACAAGAAGATTGTTATTTGGGTAAAGCAACGGAGAGAATTTTTCTGCCACTAGTACAAATGTTGGTATCAGAAATCGTTGATATGAACTTGCCTTGGGAAGGTGTTTTTCATAATTGCGCCATTATATCAATCGACAAACGTTTTCCCGGTCATGCCCGCAAAGTAATGAGTGCTGTTTGGGGATTAGGACAGCTCATGTTCACCAAATTCATAATTGTTCTTGATAAAGATATCGATGTCCATAATCTATCAGAAGTAGCTTTGAATGTTTTTGGCAATACTGACCCCAAGCGAGACACTATGTTTGCTGAAGGTCCTTTAGACATTCTCGATCACAGCGCTCCCATCCTAGGTTATGGCTCAAAAATTGGCATTGATGCGACGCGCAAGTGGAAAGCAGAAGGATTCGATCGCGACTGGCCAAAACCAATAGATATGGACAAAGATCTCCAAGAAATGGTCAATAAGCGCTGGAAAGAATACGGTTTCAATTAATCAGCCCGCTTGTTAGTATCTCAATTGCCTCAAAAACTGCCTTGCCATCGATGAATCGCCTGGCATCGCTCCCCTAGGCCGATGTGCCGAAAGATCAGATAAGAGAGTTTGAGCAAAAGGATCAGGCTGTGACTTTGTCCGCAAGCGCTTATACAGCAGCCTTCTCGGACATCTAGCTCAGTCAAAAGCGCTGACTAAGAACCACCAGACTGACTGCCGTCCTAAAGTTTAATCTAAAATTGTATGAAAACTTAAGGTTTCAGGGCATAAGACCTTATAAGACCCCGCTAAGTCTATAAAACCGGGTCTGCTGGGCGGTTATCGTTGTTTTTGAGCGGAAACCTGTTATGAAGTTCAGAATTAAATTTGCGTGGGCTCTAGTCGCCCTTCTAATGATAAGCACATTTTCCTTCCGACAGGCTGAAGGACATCATTATGATGCTCGCGACATTTACCATCACGCCTGGGAATTAGTGAAAGAAAACTATTATGACGCCAATTTCAACGGCATAGACTGGGTTGACTACGAGCACAAATACGACGATCAGATTCAAAGCACTGATGATGCTTTTAGAGCGATTAAAAAAATGCTCGAATCTCTTAAAGATCCGTATACCAGATTCCTAGATCCCCGAGCCTTCCAGGACGAGAATGACGCTATTGACGCTCATATAGTTGGCATCGGAATAAACTTACAGCAATCAAGAGACCAGGCTCATTTAATTATTACCCGCACTATAGAGAATAGCCCCGCAGAAAAAGCTGGACTTACACCGGGTGACGAATTAATTGCCATAGATAATGCCTCTGCTCTCGGTATCACTCCCGAACAAGCAGCCGAGCATATTCGCGGGAAAGCAGGTACTAGCGTAAAACTAGCCGTAAAACATGCAGGCAATCACGAGATTATACAAATTACCAGGCAGGAAATTGACATTCGAGCTGTCCAAGTGAAGATGCTTGACTCAGGCATTGGTTACATTCAACTTAGTACGTTTATTTCAAGTGATGCAGCAAGGGAATTTCGTCGCGCCCTAGCAAGATTGTCCGGTGCCAAAGGCATAATAATTGACTTAAGAGATAATCCCGGTGGATTACTGGCTAATGCTTTAGAGATGGCCGATATGCTTCTCGATGGTGGCACAATTGTTAGTACCATTGGCAGACATGGTCGACACACCGATGTTTCTTCTGGACAACCATTGACCAAGCAACCAATAGTAGTTTTAGTAGATGAAGAAAGCGCCAGCGCTAGCGAAATCTTAGCTAGTGCTATCAAAGACAACGGTCGCGGCATTGTTCTTGGCACCCGCACTTATGGTAAAGGGTTGGTGCAAGAAATCAACCGCTTGCCCGGTGGAGCTGCCTTACACATCACAGTGTCTCGCTATCTGACACCTAATGGATCAGATATCAATAAAGTCGGCATTGAACCCGATATCTTAATCGAGAATAAAACAGACCAGGTGAATGTTGCTTATACCTACCTGAAAGATAAGATTGCCGATGGAAAACCTACTCCCAAGAGCCAATTACTGTCATCCATATCCGATAATAAAAGTCTCTTTAATGCTAGTCACGAAGTCATAAAATAATTCTGGAATTAGCTTTCTATTTTGCTTTGACAGGCTCACCAGAAAGATGAATTATTTTTGTTTTGCCTGTTTGATAAAGTATATATTTAGCCTTTTCAGCAACTAAGAGATCTTCGTCATCACATAAACTAAGAAGCTCTTGCCGAGCTATACTCTTATTATCTAGCACCGCTTTTTGACACTTTCTTCGGCATCACCAACCAAGACATGCAAAATATCATTGTCAATAGCCTGGTTAGACGCAAGAGCTCGACGAACCTTCACATCATAGTGGCCTGCCAACCATTTTAATACAACCATTGGAGTTAGTGGATTTTTAGCTATCTCCTGTAAAGCCGAAGATGGTAACCGACAAAATTCTTGCATCGTCCTATTAGGCTTCATAGTCTTTCTATCTTTAGTCTCTGTAATACTCTGATTGTCTCTCAAGTCTAATTGCGGCTGTTCGGACTGATTATCCTCTACCTCATCTGCTAAGCTCGGCTCTATAATTTGAGTTTCGACCACTGCTTCTCCGGTTCGAGTCAATACATCATCTAGGGACAACTCAATTTCCGATTCTAGATTTCGCCGTGCCTCTCTAATTTTCCTCAATCTGATCCAGGTCATACGGGGATTGGCTTTCTTGGTACACCTGGGAGTATGATGCGACAGCTCTATAAAGAATTTGGACATCGTTTTAATAAATACATTTCTACTTTGGTTTTCTGGTTTCATTAGAGTCTCATTCCTCTTGTTACTTTAGGAGCACTCTAGAATTCTGCTTTGAATTTGACTAATGATCCATTGGTTTTGATTATTTACACATTAAGTAATTAATTATGTCTTCTGGACAATTGTAATTGCTCAGCAATTTTCGTCTAACTTCAATTGAGTCATCTTTAGCTAGTTGCCACAAAATTTCGGGAGTAGCATTAGGATTGGCTGCTACCAGGGATCGAATTAGCTTGTCGGAGTGCATTGCTAATTCAGCTAATCTGCGTGGCGGAGTCGTTGATCTTTCTGCAATCACCTGCAAAAACTCTCTTTCTATTATTTCTAATTCTGCTTCTGATTTGTTTTTATCTCCACTTCTCAAACGAACAGGCAATTGGCAAATAGCATTTTCCGATGAAATTACTGGCATATCATTCGTCTGAGTTATTGCACTAATGTCAGGACTAACAATTTGATTGTCCTTAGATTCCTGCTTTAGACCATTTGCAATTGCCGATTTGCTTTGAGCATAGAGAATATTTTTTGCCTTTTCTGATACAAGCGGACTGGGATCATCGCACAGTTTCAATAACAGAGGGCGGCTCAGAGCCTTATTTTCGGTCAGAACAATTCTCACGGCTTCATCAGCATCGTCTGCCAAAACAGTCATTATTTCTTCGCCAGCGCTTTGATTTCCTGCCACTGATTGTCTAACATCTGCTTGGTAGTGAGCTGCTAACCACTTTAATGTAGCGCGCGGGCTGTCAGGATTCTTAGCTACTCTTTGTAAAGCTGCAGGCGAGAAATTCGCAAAGGCATCTGGATTATCACTGGCTTGAGCATTGTCCTTATTGTTAGGACTTCTCTCGCGCAATTGACCTTGTGCGTCAGAAAATTGCCGATGTGCTTCTTTATTACGTAAAACCCAGGAAGCAAAACTTTCGTTCTTAGTTCTAGCCGAATTAAGCTGCGCCACAGTAGCTTCTATATCGCTTTGAGCTAATAGACTCAGACTCGATTCTGACGTCTCAACTAGTTCACAACGGATTTCGCGCAATCTACGCAGTCTTGTACAAGTAATACGGGGGGAAATGGGGGGTTTCTCTTTTTGCCCGGCAGCGAGATCTTCAAAAAGTTTCGACACCTGCTTCAAAAAGGGATTGGCGTTTTCTTCGGCTGGTTTCATTTATAGGTTCCTGAATGGGGTACATGCATCTATCTTAGATTTCCAATGATCAGGCCACTTATAGAAAGCAGGATACTTCTTTATGCCAAACCCTATAATTATCGAATATACCGTCTAGGCAACGCAAATGCCGAAAAACCGGCGTACACTAGCCTTTTAGCGATGTTTCATCTGCGAAAAGGCGCTATTGTTACCCCACCAACCTCTGCATGTTTATATTTCCGCTTTTCTATCATTAATTCTATAAGGCAGAGCAACCCTAGACCTCGCCCGGCGTTCGCTCATATTTATTGATGATTTTATCCGTTGCTCAGCTATTAATTACTTCATCTAATACGGGCGTAACTAAAGACAATAATGCAATCAGTGCATAATAAACCAAACAAGTCTTCATTTTTTCAGCCACATATAAACTAATGGCTCTCCTTCTTATTTCTCCGTCAATGAAATTTATATGGCAAAGCCACTCGATAAACCTCGCCTGGCGTCTGCTCATATTTATTTATGGTTTTATCCATTGCCCCACTATTAATTACTTCATCTAAAACCGTATCTAACATGGACTTAAAGTCAAATTCGCCTCGTCTAAACATCCAGCAATCCGGAAATACCCGCAGCGGATCCTTGGTGCTGATATTTTCAATAGTATGCGTATTATTCTTACTATAGCGATAGAGTGTAAAGGGATCAGCAAAAGTAATGTCGGCTTTATGATCAGCAACGTTTAGCAAATTTTGAGATAAGTCAGTCATTTGTGTCATCGATAGAATATGAGCTTTAGGAAAATTCTCTTCAGCAACAATTTGACCAATGCCACCATCTATGGTTGCTATCGTAACATCCGAAGCATTGACTCTATTCATATTATTGTCAAACCTATGATCACCCACTCGCACGCAAGCATATAAAGGGGTATAAAAAAGCGCTTTGCTAAAAGAAGCTACTTTTGCTCGGGAAGCCTCGGTCCAAACAGCTGTTGCCACCATGTCATAGCGATTTGTTTCTAGCCCTTCAAGCATGGAACCCCAGCCAACTTCTTCACTCCACTCGACTGATAAACCAAGTTTTTTCGCCACCAAATTTAAGGCATCAATGCTAATACCGGACAATTCCCCTGTATTAGGATCTTTTATACAACTTGGTGGATAAATAACATAGGCACAACGAAGCTTGCCTGATTGTAGTACTCGATCGTAAACAGAACTATTATTTCTTTCTATAACCCGATTTTCAAATTTAGTACAAGCACTTAAACTCAAAAATATAAATACCAAAAAGACTAATTTGATAATTATTCTGCTTTGTTCAATAAAGATATTCACAAAATAGTCTCTTCTAAAGTTGAAATATATTACTTGCCTGGTGACTGATACGGTAAGGCCACACGATAAATTTCACCCGGAGCATTTTCATACTTGCTAATGATCTTATCCATAGCCCCACTGTTAATAACTTCATCTAACACTGTATCAAGCATTGCTTTAAATTCAGATTGGCCTCTATTGAACATCCAACAATTAGGAAACACTCTAATCGGATGACCATCGCTAATGGCTTCCACGGCTCCAAGATTATGACTTAGCATATTCAATTTACCTTCGTCATCCTAACCCCACAATCTCATTATCCTCAATTCCTACAACGTTCATGATTTGTTCTTTTTATTTGCAAAATAACAAAAAGCTGAGGCTAAATATAAGCCAATAGCCACCAAATTCAAACTCCTAATGCCCCACCAATTCGACAAACACTCTAGCAATCCACCAACCACTGCACCAAAAAGGTTAAAAGCAAAAGCTTGCGACACATTTGGCGCTTTAGCAAAAGCGGTAGAAAAAATGAGAGCGGCTATACCCATTGGCAGTACAGTAATAATAGTCATAAAACTATATACAATATAATGATCCCATGAAGCACCGAGTAACAATTCAGTCGGCAAAAAATAATCGAATAGAATGGATACAATTAAGGCTGAATAAATTAACCGCAAATGTTTTTCTATTTGGAAGGGAAATCGGATCACAAAATAATTAGCAATCAGTATCATCAGTAATATACTGTTTATCACTATGGCCGATGTCACCCATGTAGAGCCATAGAGGAGGGACAAGAACGAAATGCCATGTAATTCTAAAAGCATAAACGAAGCTCCCAGGAAAAACATATGCCAAACCGAAAGATCATTTTTAGCAAAAAGAAATTGGCGAGCAGCATAAATGCTTATCAGTATTATCTCCGCTAAAATTAAGAGATATGGCAGGTCAATGACATCCGGCTTAACATATAAGTAGGGCCAATCATCAGTTAAGACTCTTTCTGCCACCGGCTTGCCGATTTTCATTTGTTCATATTCAGTGGGTACCTTTAAAGTACCCTCTTTTACGGCTTTCCCAAAAAGAAAAATAGTATTGATCTTTCCATGAATTACAAGAGGATCGTAGCCAGCTGCCTGAGAAAATGTCTTAAATAATCTTTCGCATGACCAACGATTAAATGTACCAAAAGATATATGCATAATCCCATTTTCTTTGAGAAGATTCAATGCATTGGAAATGCTTTCTTTTGTATAGACATAGGAGTCCAAACGCACAGAGGAGCCCAACCCAGCAACTGTATGCGAATCCAGAGCAGAAAAATTGATAACATCATATCTATTCTTTGTCCTGGTCATAAAATGACGAGCATCATCACATATTAAATGGACATTCGCATTCGAGTAATCGGCGTTATATTTTTTTCCAATGGCTATGATGAGGGGATCAATTTCTACGGCATCGATGTTAGTAGCCCCTCTCTGTACGGCAGAAGATACATTTTGTCCGGTTCCTGCGCCTACGATTAAAACATCCTTTGCATCATTAAAGGTAAAAGGAAGGTCGTAATCCTTACGGATAGATTCTGCAATTTGGGTACCATTGAGTGCGCTGCCGGGCGCAAGATTGATCAGATATTGATAAAACAAATGATTAACTGAAAGTTCTAAACCGACAAATTTCTGCTCAACCTTTTTCTATCTTCAAAGACACACAAATCGATACGTTGATATGGTGACCATAAAGTTTTCAATTCTCCCGTTTGGTATAATCCATTTAATCCTGGAAACAATGGCATATTTCGCCCATAAGGCACCAGCATATAAACAACCACAATAGCAACCAAAGGTATCAATTGAATAGGCTTGTACTTTTTAGTTTTTAACCATAGATCTGCTGAGATGAAAGCGGTGGGTAATAATAAAAGCTGCCATGGCGCAAGACACAGTGCCGACAGCACTGGAAACAATATGCTGCCGACGATTGCACCAAATACGTTTAGAGAATAAGCGGACAATGGTCTTAGGCTGGAGAAGAGAACTCCCAATCTAGAGCCAAGACAAACACAAACAGCGAATGGAATCGCTAAGAACAGAACAATTAGCAGCATAGAAAGAAGCAGATATGCTGATTTGACTTGTAAGAGACCGGCAAGATTATTCCACTGAAATATGCTCAAGACCGGAGACGCTAAAAGACTTATACCGCAAAAATCTGCCACTTTCATACTGATAGCAAATAACAGAATAGCAAAAGGCAGATATTTATAATTTTTGTCGTTTCGCAGAGCGAAACCAACACCGAGCCCAACAAAACAGGCGATAAGCGGGAAAGTACGAAAGACAGTAAACGCTTCTCATATCGGCAGACATACATCGAATTATTAGTAATTCGATGTATAGCGAAACTGCACTTAAAAGCCAGAGCTCAATCGCATTCTTATTGTTAATTCTGTCGGTTTGCTGCATTTTTGATTTACTTAGGACTGATTGCTTGATAGGGCAATGCTACACGAAAAACTTCGTTGGGTGCTCTTTCGTATTTAACAATAATCTTGTCCATAGCACCACTATTGATAACCTCATCTAAAACTGTATCTAGCATTGCTTTAAACTCAAATTCACCGCGCTTTAGCATCCAACTGCTAGCAAAAATACGAATTGGTTTATCTGGATTAATACTCTCGACGGTTCCAGGATTATTTTTAATGAAGCGATCAGCAACAGTTGACTCCGCAAAGGTTACGTCAGCCTTGCCAGTGCTAACACTTAACAATAGTTGAGCAATATCAGTTAACTCCGGCATAGATAAATGTTTAGCCTTCGGAAAATCATTCTGGGCAATGACCTCGACAGTGCCACCGTCTATAGTAGCAATTTTAACCTTGGGAGAATTTATTAATTCCCATCTATTTTTGAATCTCACATCGTCCTTGCGGCAAAAAACATAAACAGGACTATAAAATAGAGGTTTGCTAAAGTTAATCACTTTTGCTCGATTTGCATTAGTCCAAACTGGGGTGGGAATTAAATCATAACGTCCAGTATTAAAGCCTTCCAGCATTGTTCCCCAGCCAACTTCTTCTGTCCACTCTACTGCTAGCCCTAATTTTTTTGCCACTAGTTCAATAGTGTCAATGCCAATACCAGATAATTTTCCAGAATTAGGATCTTTCATACATCCAGGCGGATAAACAAGATAACCACAACGAATCTTTCCAGACTTTACCACACGGTCATAGATAGATTGCTCCCCATTTCTGCTAACTCCAGTCGCAGCATTGCTACAAGCACCCAAAAGAGGCAAAGTTAAAAGCACCATAAGTAGCCAAGTAAATTGCTTTTTCTTTCCTAACTTCATCTTATTAATATCTCCGAAAATTTTATATAGGCTGGAACTTTCCTTTCGATCATCTAGTTCTTATTAGGCAATTGATACGGTAACGCTACGCGCAATATTTGATTAGGCTGTTGTTCATACTTATCAATAATCTTATCCATTGCACCACTATTGATCAGTTCATCAAGAACAGTATCTAGCATCGCTTTAAACTCAAATTCACCGCGCTTCATTATCCAGCTATTAGAAAAAACACGAATTGGTTTATCTGGATTAATATTTTCAATCATTCCGGGATTATTTTCGATAAAACGATTGGCAACTGTCGATGCTGCAAAAGTTATATCTGCTTTGCCCGCACCAATGTTTAGCAAGAGTTGAGCATTATCAGTTAGTTGAGGCATAGAAACCTTTTGCGCTTGAGGAAAGTCATCTTGAACAATCAACTCAGCAGTTCCACCATCAACCGTAGCAATTTTTGTCTTAGAGGAATTAATCAACTCCCAATGATTTTTAAATCTTTTATCTCCCTTGCGTGCATATATATATAGGGGACTATAGAATAAAGGTCTACTAAAATTAACAACTTTTGCCCTATTTGCATTAGCCCAACTAGGGGTCGAGACTAAATCATAACGACCACTTATAAGTCCTTCTGACATTGTTCCCAAACTAACTTCTTCAATCCATTCAATAGTAAAACCAAGCTTCTTAGCCACAATTTCAATGGCTTCAACCCCTATGCCTGACAATTTTCCAGTATTAGGATCCTTAATACATTCGGGAGGCCAGATAAGGTAACCGCAACGAATCTTTCCCGATTGCATCACACGGTCATAAGTGGAATGCTTGCGATTGCTAGTCACTCCAGTAGCAGCACTATTACAAGCGCACAACAAAGGCAAGGTCAAAAGCATTGTTAATAGCAGACTCAAGCGCCTTATCTTATATAGTTTCATCTAAAAATCCTCTTGGTCTATTCTAATAAGAATACGATAAAGCGTTCTAAGTACAATTATCGTTTACTTAGCTAACAGTTTTAAGCACTGATAGAAATTGGCTTAACCGCTCATGTTGTGGCGTTAGCAATATACTCGGACCACCTTCTTCTACAATCTCGCCACCAGCCATAAACACTATTTTGTCCGCAGCATCATGAGCGAATTGCAAAAGGTGAGTAATAGTCAAGATACCAATACCTTGGCTACCCAGTTTTTTTAACTGAGAAAGGATTATCGCCGTTTGTTCGATATCTAGTGACGAAGTAATCTCATCCAAAAGCAAGTATTCAGGCTCCAGCAACAAAGCCCTTACCAGGGCTGCTCTTTGCCTTTGTCCTATGGACGCCTGATTCGGATAGCGGTAAACAAAATGATTCATATCAAATAATTCCAGTAATTCTTGCAAACGCGGAGGATTGTCATCAAGATTACGAGCAGATAAAGGCAAAGTTATATTTTGCAAAAGCGTTAAATGAGGCCAAAGAAACAATTGTTGAAAAACAACAGTGACCTTTGGCCAAGGTGCTTCTATCTTTTGAGATTTCTCTAGAGGGTATTTATATGTGACACCGTCTATAGTTACACTGCCTGAATCCGGTTGTTCTAAGAACGCTAATATTTTCAACAAAGTGGTTTTCCCAGTGCCGCTTGGACCAATGAGTGCACAAATCTCGCCACGCTCAATAGACAAACTAACGTTTTTCAACACTTTGGTGTTTTCGTAAGACTTGCCGATATTCTTTGCTTCTAGCATTATCCCTGCCTTATTGTTCAGAATAATCACGAGTAAATTGCTTGCGTAGCCAAAGAGCCAAACCATTCATCGGCAAACAAATAACTAAAAAGAGTATGCCCAAAGCAGTATAAATTTCTACCGGCTTATAAATAACAGAATTGATTTGCTGAGCCACACGAAAAATCTCGTTCACCGATATCAAGCTAGCAAAGAGAGTAGCTTGCAGCATACCAACTTGAATCATCAGTAAACTAGGCAATGTTTGTCTAAGAATAATCGGTAACTGAATGTAGATAACAGTATGATAAGCAGATATTCCACAAACTTTTGCTGCCACTATGTATTGATTGGGAAAGTCTCTTAGCGCTATTCTTACTACTTCAGAAACAGAAAAAATGTTGATAATCGAAATAGTTACTACCGCTGTAATAAAGGGATCCACTACTATACCCAGCAAAGATTGCAAAGGATAATGCAACCAAAATAAAAATACCAGCATAGGCATGCCAGATAGAACAAATGCTATAAGCCTTGTCGGTATGCCCAAAAGCTTAGTCCATTTGGCTGCCAAAATCCCAACCAAAGAACCTATGATCAGTCCAGCTGACCAAATGATAAGACACATCTGGAAAGTAACCATTAGCCCATCGGCAAATGCTTGCTGATATTTCACTAAAATATCAAATACATTCATTTAAACAAATTCAACTTGTAATCCCTAAACTTTAGCATGCTCCAGGCTTGCTATCATACAATGTAGCAACTAATGAAAACTCTTGAGAATATAATGCATCTCTTGTATTGCTTAATTTCCTCCTTCTTATTGATCATCGCATTAACAAGCTGCCAAAATTTGTATAGTGCAACAACTCCTGTAGCTCAGCGCAGCACATACGATCGCATCATGAGCACAGGAACAATTCGTTGCGGATACTTGACATATCCCCCGTATTGCATGAAGGATCCCAATACCGGCAATCTGACCGGTATTTTTGTCGAAGCAATTGAAATGGTTGGTAAAAGATTAGGATTAAAAGTCGTTTGGGCTGACGAAGTCGGTTATGAATCACTTTTCGAAGGTTTGCGATCAAATCGCTATGACATCTTTGCTGGTGGACTGTGGCCTAATGCTGACAGAGCAAAAGCGGCTGATTTTAGTATCCCCATATTTTATAGCGCCTTTAAAGCTTATGGGCGCAGTAGCGAAAATCGTTTTCACAGTAACTTGCAGGCAATTAATTCTCCCCAAATAACTATTGCTGTGCTTGATGGAGCTATGGAAGACTTAATTGCCAAAAGTGATTTCCCTCTCGCTAAACGCCTGTCATTACCTCAGCTAAGCCCGTTTTCACAGAACTTGCTTAACATAAGGACAAAAAAAGCCGATGTCACTTTTGCCGAACCAGGCATTATAAGCCTCTTTCTTAAAAACAACCCTAACAGTCTAAAAGAGTTGGCGCCCAATCAACCACTGCGAATTTTTGGCAATACTTATGCGTTTAATATTGGCGAAATAACATTCAAAAATATGATAAACACAGTGCTCGAAGAACTCCTCAATAGCGGCGAAATTGAAAGGCTAATTAAAAAATATGAATTAGCTCCCGGAGCGTTTTACCCTGTAGCACGACCTTATCAGACGCCGTCAAATACACGGCTAGCCAAAGTTCACTGATATATTAACAAGTAAAAACCGCCAGATATTTTAGAGAGAATACGCAGACAGTGAAAAAAAATCCCATACAAGTTTATTTAGCCTTTTTATCAGCACTGGTCTTGCTAACAAGTTGTTCTATGCAGGCAGACAGATCTTCCCACTCTCAATCTGATTCACTCTATCATCGCGTTATGAAAGCAGGCACAATCCGCTGTGGATATGCTATGTATCCGCCTTATTGTATGAAGGATCCAAACAATGGCAAACTTTCAGGCATTTGTGTGGACATTCTAGAAGAAGCCGGAAAGAATTTGGGGCTTAAAATCGATTGGGCAGAAGAAGTTGGTTGGGGGAGTATCATCCAGGGAATAGAAACCAATCGTTATGATTTGTTACCTATAGGAGTATGGCCAAATGCAAATCGAGGTAAGCACGCAAGTTTTTCAGTACCTCTTTTTTACAACGCATATGAAATTTACGCACGCCAGAACGATAACAGATTTACTCATGACTTGCAGGCCATTAACTCGCGATCAGTAACCATAGCAACAATCGATGGATATCATATTCAAGATGTTGCCAAAAAACGTTTTCCATTTGCGCACATACTCACTCACCCCGATATGTGCGATGGTGGACAAGTCATGCTGGATGTAATAACCAAAAAAGCAGATGTTACTTTTGCAGATCCTAGCCTTGCAGCAATTTTTTTAAAAAGTCATCCTGGAATGATAAAAAACGTGGGGAAAAAACCGATCTCTATTGAAGCGAATACTATGATGTTTAAAATTGGCGAGCCAGCATTCAAATCAATGTTAGATACAGCACTTACTGAATTGATTAATAACGGGTATGTGGACTCAGTTTTGAATAAATATGAGCCTAAATCTGGCGTTTATTTACGCCTGGCTCCTCCTTATCAAAGCCAGAAATAAAACGGTCTATTTACTCGAAAACTTATGCAAAGGATAAAAGCTCTCATGAAATTAGCACCGCACAGAAAACTCAACCACTTAAATAGATTTATATCTTGTCTTTTCCTTATGGTCATTACCATCGCTCTCACCTCCTGCGCCAGCTCTCCGGCAATACAAAGCATGAAGACTCAGTCGGTATATGATCGGGTAATACAGTCAGGCATAATTCGCGCCGCCTATGTCATCTATCCGCCTTATTGCATGAAAGATCCTAATTCGCATAAGTTAAGTGGCATCGGTCCTGAGGCTCTAGAATTAATTGCTAAAAAGTTAGGTCTGCAAGTCAACTATACAGAAGAAGCGGGTTGGGGAAATATGGTGGAGGGATTAAATACCAATCGTTATGACATACAGGTCATGCCCGTTTGGACCAATGCTGCTCGTGCAAAAGTTGCTTGGTTTTCTAAACCAACAGCTTATAATCCTTGCTTTCTATACGCTCACAAAGGAGATCATCGTTTCAGTAGACATTATGAAAGAGCAAATTCGCCTGATATAACCATATCTACCATTGATGGCGAAACCGGTGCGGTTATAGCCGAAGCGGATTTTCCTAAAGCAAGACGATTATCCATGCCACAGATGACTGACATAACTCAAAATTATCTCAACGTGGCTACTAAAAAAGCGGATCTGGTTATTAGTGAACCTGGTATGGCCGGAAGATTTATGAAACAAAATCCCGGCACCTTGGAGATAGTTGATGCGACACACCCGGTGCGAATATATCCGGGTTGTTGGCTAATAAAAAGGGGCGAGAGTGAATTTAAAGAAATGATAGATATTGTTCTTGATGAAATAATCAATAGCGGACAGATGGATCGCATTATCTATAAATATGAAAAGGATCCACTTGCCGTTTTTCCTGTCGCAAAATCTTATCGCAGTAATTAACAACCAATTCGCTGTCAATTTATTTTAATAGAATGGAGTGCTAAATGTCGGAACAGAAAAAAATAAGTATTGTTGGATTTGGCCGCTTTTGCCAGCTTCTAACTTCCATTTTGACTGCCGATTTCAAGGTTCAAGTTTTTGATAATGATTCCAAATTGAAGGTAAACGCTACCGAGCTTAACGCAGAATTTGTCAGTCTCGAAGAACTTCTGCAAACAGAAACAATATTTTATTGCGTTCCCATATCTAGCCTAAAAGCAGTGGTTACCGCCCACTTGCCTCTATATCAAAAAACAACTGACAACAAAACTATTATTGATGTATTGTCGGTTAAAAGTTATCCAAAAAAAGTCTTTGAAGAATTACTTCCCTCAAATTATCAAATTCTATTAACCCATCCCATGTTTGGCCCCGATAGTGTACGAGCCAAAGGGTTAGCTGGTCAAACTATTGTTATCGATAAACACCGCAGCTCTGAAGAAACTTTTGCTTTCTGGAGCAATTATTTCGCTCATAAAAAACTAAATGTAGTGGAAATGAGCTCGGAGCAACATGACCGGTTAGCCGCCCAGAGTCAAGGCGTAACTCATATCATAGGTCGAATTCTGGACGAGTTCGGTTTTGAGCCAACCTCAATCGATACTCTTGGTACAAAGAAATTGCATGAAATCAAAGAACAAACCTGCAATGATACCTGGCAATTGTTTGTCGATTTACAAACACTGAACCCATATACAACAGAGATGCGCACTAAATTGGCCTCGTCTTTCAATAGCGTTTTAAAACGCATAGAATTGTTTTAAAAGCATTCCTAAGCTAATGACTAAGCATTGTCTTTTTCAGCTTAGCTAAGAGCGAACACATATCATCATGGCGTCCAAAGGATGGCACAAGATAAACACCCTCACAGTAGGGACGAATTTCTTCTAAGAGCTCGAAAGCCAATTCAAGACCAACTTCCGCACCTTGCTCCTGTGCTTTCTCCATTTGTTTTCTTATATGTTCCGGTATTGAAATACCTGGCACCTCATTGTGCAAATATTCGGCATGCCTGAAACTATGTAGCGGCATAATACCTACTAAAAGTGGCGCTGGACAATCACCAAAAGCATCCAAAAACCCAGTCAAATCAGATTTTTCATAGATAGGCTGTGTCATAACAAAGTCAGCACCGGCATCAAGTTTGCGCTTAAACCTCTCTATTTCTGCTTTACGGTCTTGGGCATTAGCATTTAACGCACAGCCAATAGAAAGATTGGTTGCCGAGCCAATAGAACCGCCAGCAATATCAAGACCTTTATTTAATTGATTGATAATTTTAATCAACCCCACCGAATCAACATCATAAACAGCGGTGGCATGCACATAATTGCCTAGAGCTGGCGGGTCGCCAGTTAACGCAAGTATATTATTGATACCCAGAGCCTGGCATCCCAGCAAGTCTGCCTGAATACCCATTAGATTGCGATCACGCGTAGTGAAATGAATAATTGTTTCCACACCAACCGACTTAGTGATTAACTGACAAGTAGCCATCGACGACATACGCACCCTGGCCATCGGACTATCACCGACATTAATTGCATTAGCCCCCGCTTTCACAAGTTGTTCAGCGGCATGAATAAGTTTCTTTGCCACTGGACCTTTAGGTGGGTCCAATTCAACACTAATAAAAAATCCACCGGTCTCATCACCTTTAGATTTTTCTTTGATTAGTCTAAGCCGCTCAGCCAGAGTCCTGGCAATGATTTCAACGTTCGAATTCTTAGATATTGCCAACCTTTCACTTTCGCGGTTACCAACAAAAATAGGCTCGTGCGTCTGCTCTGCTATAAGTTTTTTACTTGCATTATCTTCCTTAAAACTAACTAAATATTCATCGAGCATTATGCGCATGGCCCTAATATGCTCTGGTGTTGTGCCGCAGCAACCACCCACCAATTGAGCTCCCATGTGAATATACGGCTCTACATAAGAAGCGCAATATTCCGGACGACTAGAGAACTGATAGCGTCCGCCCGTTAAGCTAGGCTGTCCGGCATTTGGTAAACAAGAAAAAGTCAGTTTTTCGGATGAAATACCATGTCGTTTAGCTGCTTCAGTCATTCTGATAAGACTATCAAAAAGGGGTCCCGGACCAGCACCACAATTAATACCAATTACATCCGGTGCCAAGTTTCCCATGTCCACGACTAATTTAATAGCATCTTCCGGGGTAGCACCAAATAATGTGTGCCCCTCTACAGAAAAACTGAGCTGGCCCACTACCGGCAATTTTGATACGGCTCGGGCAGCCTGAACGGCAATTTTTAACTCCTCAAGCGAAGACATCGTTTCGATGATAAATAAATCTACTCCGCCTGCTAGCAAAGCCTCCATCTGCTCTTTATAAGCATCTAATAATTTCTGAGCAGTCATTTCGCCCAAAGGCATGAGCAATTGTCCGCTCGGTCCTACTGCTCCAGCAATAAAAGCTGGTTTACCCACAATTTCTCTGGCGTTACGTGCAATTTTCGCTGCTGCAATATTTAGCCTTGATACATGATCCTCAAGCCCATAACTTGCCAGCTTTATACCATTGCCCGAAAAGGAATTTGTTTCGATTACATCAGCCCCAGCATTCAAATAATCAATATGTACTTGCAACACAAGATCGCTTCTTGTTTCATTGAGTTGTTCAAAAACGCCTTCCGTTGAAGCACCACGCGCATAGAGCAGGGTACCTATACCACCATCAGCTAATAATGGTTTATTGTGAATAGCTTGTAAGAAGGGATGAATCATATTTCAATCAATTCAAAATAAATGCGTAAAGATTTTGATTAGACCTCACTGCCTGGTAATATACCAGGCAGTCTATTTGGTATAAATATAGGCACCCGTGGAGCTTGACGGCATTTTTAGTGCTGCTTTACTACTTTCGTTATCTAACGTCATTTGGCGTTTTCCGGCTTCACTTGATAACCAATTTGGCTACAAATTTGGCTACAGTTTATTTGACAGTTTTGTAGGGCATAATAAACCGTGGCGTATCTCATAGCAGATGTATTTTACCATTATGCACAAGTGTCAAGTACAACCAGGGCAACAACAAGCATGGTACAGCATACAAGCCGCCGCCGCTTATTTGACCATAGGGCAGACAACTATTCGCATGGCTATCCGTAATAGGGAATTAAAACATACCCGATTTGGCAAAAGCATCAGAATAAAACACGAAGACCTTATAAAGTGGGTAGATGAACAGACGAAACCCACTCTGGCTGAGCTTAAAGCAAAAGAGCATAGTGGTCAGTTCAAACGTAGACAGCCAGTTCCCTACAAGATTGAAGGCAGGAGAGGTAGGCCACCGTTATGGCCGCCAAAGACAATTGATGATTATCGGAAATTGGCAAAACGCATTGAGAAAAAAATGTTGAACGAAGAACAGTAGTTTCAGCCAACTGATTTATGACTTAACGATGACCGCGGGCAATTTAATTGTGATGATGTAGATGCAGAATTGACTTATCTTCTACTTAGCTGTACACCATTTCCTGGATTAGCAGCTAACGTATATCCGGTCGCGTGATTTCCCCAGCGGGCGGCATCGTTATAAGACATTTCAAACTCGCCACGATATGGTCTGGGACCCCAAGGTGATTGGCCATCATAGTTATACGGTGCTATGGCTTCAACCGGTTTTCCAAATGATGAGTCTCGCATAGTAAATGTCTGTCTCTTATCATCAAAGCCGGTAATAATATTAGCATGCCAGTAATTTACGCCCTCGGGTTTATAAACGAATAGCACGGGGGATTCATGTGTACGCAAGAAAGTCTTGATGTTGTCCACGTCAGTAAGGCTCATCACACCGTTTGATCTTTGAGTTCCTTCACCTCCGGCGCTGTATAGAATATGTTTATTGTATGGAGGCAAATCGCGAGAAATATTGCTTGCGCTGGTCGAAAGTGCGGGGCTTGATGTCCAAGACTGATCCCTATAAGAGCTAAACGGCATATTTGCGTCTCTCACCAGTCCACCTGTATATAAGAGATCAACTACATCGGTATAATCATTGTTCAAACTGAAACGCTTCCTGGTTTCTATAGTCCATTGCTCTGAAAGGTCATTAGGACCGCCGACCTGAGGATGGGTGATACCAGCGGATTTGTTGAGGAGAAATTCAGCGATTCCTGTCCCTGCCATATACAGGCAATTCCCACCGCCAAGTTGATCTGGAGAAGGGAGCATATAGCCGCTTAAGTGAAAAGACGTGTCCGTAGATTCATTAACAGATTTTGGTGTTGGCACTGAGTCTGAGGAACTGGTTCGGATATCGGTGCGAGTCGGTGTAGTTGGACTAGATTCTCTAGCTCTTGGCTGTTGAGTATTTGACGGCTGTACTGTAGCTGGTCTACCAACAGGTGGTTGCGATCTAATTGCTGGAGGAGGTTCAGCAACAGGTGGTTGCGATCTAATTGCTGGAGGTTCAGCAACAGGTGGTTGTGATCTAATTGCTGGAGGTTCAGCAACAGGCTGTCGATCTGTGCCTCCGTTGGGAGTATTCGTAGCTTCTCTAGAACGAACAACAGGATGCTGTTTAGTTTCAGGATTCAGATTACGCCAAGCATGCCTTAACTCGTTAATGGCTTTATTTTCTGGGCCAACGGTGTGTTCTCCACTAAAATGACCTTGGCCATTGAAATGCCGGACAGTTGTAATATCATTCGGATGTAGAAATAATTGCTGTAATTCAGTTCGACCATTAGGATGCGAAGTTTCGAAAACCGCTGTTGGACTATTTTGCTGTCCGATGCTGCTTTCTACTGTGTATGCTCCTGTAGATTGATCTAAGTGATGTACGCCTTGTGTAGCACTCCATATCTTTCCATTATTATCCTTACAGGACCAATCCTTTGTATCTGGATGAAGCTCATGGGTAAAAGTAAGTTCTGGATGGGAATGTGGATTGTTCACAATTACCTTAGATGGCTCACTAGAATTTCCACTGTACTCAAACTTACGCGTTTTATAACCTGCTATTTCAGTGAAACGACCCTGATCATCGAATCTATATGATGGCCTTCCTTTTCCGGTCAATAACTCTGTTCCATCACCTCGTACGATTACATCACCTTTTAGTTTATCGCTATAAGAAACATTACCATTGGCATGAAGGCGGATGTCTTTGCACTCACTAAGAACTCTACCTTGGCTATCTTTTGCCAAAAATTCTGCTCCTGCGCCTTTTCTGCTCCAGGTGATTGTTTGGCCATTTTTGACTCTTTCATAACTCAAAAGCTGTTTATGACCTTCACTATTTTTGGTGTCACTGTATTTGATATTTTTTAGCTCTACGCCATTGCCTAATGTTAAATGTGTAACATCATTATCTTTATCCACCTCTATGGTAGCCCCAAGCGAATTTGTTTTACCATTAGCTGTTTTGGTCGGTATATCAGATGATGTTTTTTCGTTTACCTTAAGTTTTTCACCATGAACTGGAGTAGAGTGGTCAGCACCAGTCCCGGCAGAGGTACGATATTGTTTTGGTACTTCAGAGACTCGTCCGGTTCTATCTACACCAACGAAACGATTTAAATCCCAATCGAAAACGGTATTATAGCCCGGCATCTGTGGAGCATCAGCTCTACCAGTATCACTAAATTTTCCAGTTCGGGGATCTACATATGGTCTGAAAGCAACTTCTTGTGGATTGATCGGTTTTCCACTTGCATCTTTTGCTTCGTATTTTGTCCATAATGGTATTTCAACCGATGAACCATTTATTGTTCTTGTTACCGTTTTTGGCTTTCCTGAAGCATCTACTGCCTTGTCAAAATATTGATTGTGAACTCCGTTGCTGTCTGTTCTTTCATATCTGATTGAAGAAATGTCTGAACCTTGGCCAGTGTAAAAAAGTTTATTACCATTGTGCCAATCTCGAACTCCGGTTGCGTTATTCCCCCTCGAAAATGGCGGTCTATGGGTAGTTGCATCTCTATTAAGGGCTAAGTCTCTAGAAGTTATGGTTCTTCCATTTCCATCCAGCCCTGCAACTTTAGCAAAATTTCCACCCAACTGACCCATAACTAAGCGGTCTATCCCTTTGGCATTTGGGTTTGAATTTAAAGAACTGGCGATTTCATAAGGCGAAAGTCCATCCCTATTCTTGTCAAATGATTTTAATCTGTCATTTCCCCATTGAAGCTGAAGTTGAGGTAAAACGCCAGGTTTATCCTTGAAGCGGGCATTAAATAAGTCCCGGCCTTCTTTAGTTGCGGCAACTTTTTCAATTTCAGGGTAAGCAGAAGACCAATTACCTTTGTTGATGTCGCCTTCTATCTTAGTAAGGTCTTTCTGAATGTCTTGGTTTGGTCCATCGCCCATAACGACCTCATTATTTATGTGACATGAGAAGCAATTTCTTAACAGCACCTCACTGTATCATAGGAGTTAAGGATGAGCTTAATCAATACGTGAAATCACGAAAAACAAAATTAATAAAATCAATATGGTTTCATATATGATTAAACTTGACCTTAAGCATTAAGAGTTTAATGCTATTCTGTGATTAATTTGTGAGCAAAGCGGTCAAATAGACTAATTATTTTTACTAGCTTGCACCACATATGAAACATATTAACGTGTAAGTTATAGAAGACCTTTGTCCCTAAAATGACCGGTTTAAGGACTATCTGGGTATAAGCTCAACGTAGCAATGAGGGTTTCGTCCACGAAAAGCAATCTAATCCGTGCATCTTTTTCAGGACAAAATCAATTGCCAGTCAACTTAATAAGCTCGGAAAGCGCCAATAAATTGTGGAACATGTTTCTCAAGATTGCTGAGTAAAGAATCTAAGCTCCAGGCTATATCTTGCGCTTGCTCTTGTAAGATTCTTTCAATGGTTGGTGAGTGCAGTGATAAAAGATATAGTAAATATTGGTCAGGGTGCTGAGGTTCAATGCTGTATTCTTCCAAACCTTTAAAACCATCAATGTCGAATGTTGTAATGACTTGTGCCTGAGCAACAATAGCTGCTACTTGCTCTATTAGGTTTACTATGGCAGCCGTTGAGCAAACCGTCCTGAAGGGTCATTTACTTGCACATAAGACGGGTTGGTAAGCTTATCTGTCCAGATCAGTAAGTTAGCTTCCTCATTTTGTATAGTTGATGGAAATTTTATTGCTTGAAAATAGTTACTTTGATAAGCAACCTCAGCTAAAATATGGGTTGGCACAATAGCATCTACAACCATTTGCCATTGCCAGTTAGCAGTCAATTCTTTTATTGTTGTCCCAAGCAGGAATTGTATTTCCTGAACAGTCAAATCAAGAATTTGTTCTATGTGTACGCTTAAATTTAAAATTACAGTAGGTGGTGCTTGCTGTTGTGCCACTGCTGTCACGGAAGCTAACATTTGATTAGCTTCAAAATAAGAAGTTGCAGGATGCTCCGATACATATAATGCGGGAGGGCCACCAATTGGTGTAAATCTTTGACCTGAGATACGTGGCCCTGCATCAAATAATGGTTGAGGTGGAACAAAGCCAAATAGTGCTTCTAGTTCAATGGAGCGAAACACATTGCGTGTGTAAGATTGAACAGGTGCTTTTGCTAATGCCTTAGCTAGAGCAGATTTATCAAACATTAATCTGGGCTTCCTAAACGTGCATCGTCCACCCAATCGGCAAGCATTTCAACTTTGCCATACTTTAAAACTTCCAATGGGGTGTGTCCATCTAAATTAGGAGCAGGGGAATTTAACCACATCTTTAAACCTTTCATAGAGCCAGTTACAATAAGTAAGCTATCGGCTATACGCTCAAAATGTCTTAATTTTGGTTGGATACTCATAGAATCGGGAGTTTTAACTAGAGTTGATCTAGGTCTAAATACACAAGCAGCTATTTCAGCCATAGTTAGATCAAAGACATTTGCAATTTTGTTTGCATCAAGTCGGCCACTATCATCATTTCTAAGTTCAGTAACCGGGTTAACTTTAACTGGTGTAGGTTGTCTATGTTTAGTACCTTCAAATAATCTTGCTAAATGATATTGTAATTCTCCTGGACTTACAGGCATTCTCATAAGTTGAATCCAGGGTCTTTGTGCCAAGGCAAACCAAATTTGATCAGTAGGATTTTCACTGGCAAGCAAAATAGCAGGCATAGTAGGATTTTTCTTACGTACTTCTTCAATGAGTTCTAAGCCATTAATACTGCCAGGTAAGTTTAAATGAAGCATAATCAGATCAGCATCTTCAGTATCTGGAGCACATAGTTGTTCGGCAGATGCAGCCGGGCAAAGTGTGACATTTGATATATGAGCATGTTCAAAATCACGTTTTAGGCAAGTATCTGAATCTAGAACAAGAGCTTTATAAGTATTCATGAGCTAATCCTTAAGATGAATGTATTAAATACCTCTATTATCTTAACACTGTTTTGACGCTAAATAGTTGCCAGATTGACACTCGTAAGTAATTATTAGGCGTATCTAATAAATGCTCCAAATGAAACATGTGTCTTACAAACCCTGGTATTTGGCCATGTTAAGGGCTGAAATAAGGATAAGCCTATTTCTGGCGTTATGCCTGTCTTATAACTCTGTCTCATAATTCCATAGATACATTGTTAAGAACTGGGCTATTTCTTGACAATTATTAGATTTATATGTATTATAAAGGTATGAGTTGAGAGACAAGGTTATTAAAATGGCAATTATTGGTTATGCAAGGGTTAGTACAAAAGACCAATCACTACAGCTACAGTTAGACGCTTTAAAAACTGCCAGCTGTGAAGTTATATATGAAGAACATGAAAGTGGTGCTAACCGTAATCGTCCAGAGCTTGAACAGGCACTTGCTGCTTTAGGCAAAGGCGATACTTTGGTTGTTTATAAGTTAGACCGATTGTCCAGGTCACTGAAAGATTTAATAGACATAGCTACCCAATTACAAGAAAAAGGTATCTCGTTAAAGTGTACAAGCCAACCAATTGATACTAGCTCAAGTATGGGCAAATGCTTCTTTCATGTTTTAGGTGCCATAGCTGAATTTGAAAAGGACTTGATTAAAGAGAGAACCATTGCTGGTCTGGAAGCAGCTAGACGGTTAGGTAGACGAGGTGGCAGACCTAAAACTATTCAATCTGAAAAAATAGCTTTAGCTAAAGAACTTAATCAACAAGGTAGACCAAAAGTAGATATAGCTAAACAACTTGGAATTAGCAGGGCCAGCCTTTATAGATTTTTCGCAAATTAGCTATTTGGATAACTTAAGCGCAATATCTTTTTTTAGTAGACTCACATTCACTGACTTACCATCACAAATAGTGCCAGCTTTGAGTTCGGCAACTAAAGTTTCAAAAGTTACTGCTTTAGCAACCGGCATCATTACGATGGTCATTTTTCGTACTGGCTTAAGGCTGGGTTCGCCCCAGTTAAACTCGAAACTTTCATATTCTTGCTGTTCTGGCATAGCTGCTGGAAATGCTTGTCTTAAGTCCAGCACAAAATCCATCCACTGTCTGAAAGATGGCGATTGTTTGCCATTAATAATTTGATGACAGGTAATGCAAATTCCTGTCCAACTATTTCTGCCAGTTAACGATGAGCCTCCAAATGACATTACCAATATTTTGCTATTGCAAGCTGAACAATGTTGTATGAGTTGTCCGGTAGTCCATGCAAGCAAAAGATATCCTAGATACAAGCTGCCATCACCACTGATATATGGCCAAGAACAATAAGCTCCAGAAATATTGCAGAAAAAGTAATCACTACAGCCTAATATAGTTTGCCGATGCTGGAGCAGCAAATCTATGTTGTGGCATAACTGCCATTGTTCTTTCTCAACATCTTCAATACCGACAGAGGGAAAGTATCACCTCGAAATTAACGCCATTCTTAAATATCCGAACAAACCGGCACATTCTAATTCTAATTCATTATTCGTTTAGATGCCTGCTTGCATAGGAGCAGGTATCTGTAATCTCATCAGCATTGATATACAGGAGTTTGAGCTTTAGCATCAGTTTTAACTTTTGCTTGCTGTTCTTCTTCTAATCTCTCTTTTTCTATTCTCTCTTTTTCCATCTCAACTAAACACGTTTCGTAAAATCTTTGCATGTCTCTACGCCTGTTAAGGGCTTCAGCAGTGTCGTATACATGCCTGTCTTCCTCTAGTCCCTCAGATGCAGCAATTCGATCAAATAACTCAAACCGAAGGTGTTCAAATTTTTGTACTGAACTGACAAAATTATTTAAAGAGCAAGAGGCGTTATAGCCGGTTAGTTTATCTGATTTTAATTCCGCCAGTAACTTGTCCATCACTGGTTTTATAAATTTCTTCTCGTAACTTACTAATTTAGACAAACCATTCCTATATTCAGAAACTGGCAAGATATTATCCACTCCCAGTTCAAGTTGTTTTTGCCATTTACGTATTTGCTTTCCAGTAGTGCCATATTTTCGTGCTATTTGGTGTATATCAGAGTTAGTTTCCGCCGCCTCTAATAACATTGTTGCCTTTTCTTTGGCAGTCCATCCACACCTTGGGTCATGGAGTGTTATTTCTTCTTCTATAGATAAATCATTCATAATTCTAGTATCCTTATCAACAATAATGTGTTTATTAGTTCAGTTTTCTAAATCATAAACTTCTTTGAGGATTTCGCTAAAAAACAGGTGTTTTTCTGCCCAATATTTGACCGAAAGACCTGTTTTCATAGGCAAAATGTTGAAATACCCCCACCCCAATAGTCATAAGCTAGGAATACAATAGAAAGATTAGCAATCGTTAATCTTTTTGGTCTTCTTATCTAAATTTATAACCCTGTAATTTCAAATACTGCTGTCAGCTAATTGGATTTAAGTTTTTGAATTAGATGGAATATATTAATTTTGCTTAATTTATATCCACAAGATAGCTATTATCAACTTTAAGGATTGTTGGATTTTAGTAAGCTGTTTTTATGCTCAGTAGGCATTTAGCCTTGATTAATGAGCTACTAGCAGCCCATCTTGGTTCTTTCCTGGCAGAGCAAATTGACTCATTACACAACTTGTCTAGCTGAAATATAAACAACGCTAATTAACCCCCTTGAATACATTATTAATTTTATGGTACTTGTAAGGAGATAAGATTAAATTTTTTGTTCATTGTGATTAAATATGCTACCCATATCCAACTTTCAAACTAAACCAATCAATCCTTCCGAATCTTTTGGGAGGGAACCTATTAATCATGGTAATACCAGCACTAATTTACCCAAGGTAAAGCCACCGGCACATGTTAAAAATCAACCCAAATGGTTAAAGGGCCGTATTTTTGCTATAGAGAAAAAGTTTTTGCCGGAACAGGCTGATCAAGTAGCACATTGTCTTAGTTATTACTATTTGTCTGGTGACCCATCATTAGGAGTTAATGCAGTACGAGATCCAAATACTAGGGCAACACTAATTAAGAGCATATTTATTGATTCTCTACCAAATCTACCTGAGGATATAAAAACATCACTTTGGGCAGATATTGACAAAAAATGTCAGTGGAAGCCAAAGGACAAAAGTAAAGTTAGACAGCAAGCAGGTAACATTCGTGCTGGCCTAAAAGCAAGGCAAAGAGTTTTTGATGCTTGTATAAAATTTATTAGACGTAATGGCACTTTGCCTTCAATCAGTAGACTAGACAAGTTAGGCAAATGCAGATTTGAAGTAGCCAAAGAAGTTAGAAAAAAGATAATTGATTTGATGGTGCAAGTGGAGTTAAGCACACAGACTCGCTATCCAGAGGTGCTAAATGATAATGATAAGCAGATGGTGCAAGGGATACAGAGTACACCAGGCAATTTCCTTGAGAAACAGGGTGAACTTTCCCTAGATAATCTATCTATTATCAATAAGATAGATACTTTAGGAATAAGATGGAGTGATGTCCTACAAAGAAGCCCTGTAAGGGCTAAGTCAGTTACATCATCAAAACAAATTACGAATCCAAAGTCTTCTACGGTATCCCCTGTCAGACTCAAGGTACTTGCATCATCTAAAGAAGATGAAACTGCCAAGTTTGAAAGTGAGGCTGCCTCAGAAAAAATCTTATCTTTTAGGGAGCAATTTAAAAAGCACTTTCCTGAACGGCATCAGCAGATTAAAGCAGCTAGTGAGCTAGATGCTAAAGTTGCAGCCAAAAGATCTGGAAAAAAGATACTGTAAGTATTGTAGCTCTACCATCGAATGGATCAAAAATTCTAATGGTATCAATCTGCCAGTAGTTCCTGGGGCAAATGTAGTACGTAATGAAGTCTACGATCCAAATAAGCACCAACTGCATCGAGATATTTGCCCGAAATGGCCTTTAGAAGCAGCTTAGTTAAGGATAATATTTATGGTTAATCAACAGAATACTTTGCCCCCTAATCTACAAACTCAAATTTTAAGTTTGCTTCTTTTTGATGATGAAAATGGTAAATTTGCTAAAAATGCTTTACCTATAGAAGTATGGGCTGGAGACGTGTCATTTTCGCTTCTCATTAACAAGATTTATGAGTACATTGATACATACAAAAAAGCACCTGGTGATATGGTTAATACACTCATTGAAGAATTATCTATAAGTAAAGACAGGCAACAGCTGTTAGAAGGAGTAATTACAAATTGTAGAAAAATTTTTAATGACGGTATGAACATAGAATATATAGTTGATTCTATACATAAATTTCATCGGCAAAGTAATTTACGTAATGCAGCGTTGAAGTGCTTAAAAAATTTAGATGCTGGATGTGTTGATGAAGCTGAAGAAATTTTTTACTCGGCTGCCAAACAAAAAATTACTCCATTTGACACTGGCACAACTTTGCTTAGAGGTGCCGAAGAATTATTTTCTGAAAAGAACCAAGATTCTCGATTAAATCTTGCTCAATATTAAGGCTCTAGATACACGTAACTTAAATCCTCAGCGTAAAGAGCTGTTTCTGTTTGTGGCACCTCCAAAACGGGGGAAATCATGGTTCTTGATCAATGCTGCTAAACAAGCTATGAATCAGAATAAAAAAGTTGTTCATATAAGTTTGGAAATGTCAGAAAAAATTGTTACTAAACGGTATCTACAATCAATTTTTGGTACAACAACTAGTAACACTGATAAAAATGCACCTATGATTTTCTTCAGTGAAAATGGTGATTTTAACCTAAATGTATCAGATGAAAAGCCACCAACACTTCAGGCTGAATCAAAAAATATTATTGAGAGTCTAAGTAATGAAGGAACACACACCTGGATGAATAGAAATCTCAGGATTAAGCAATTTCCTACAGGTGGACTATCTTTGCCACAGCTTAATGCCTATCTGGATTCATTAGAGATGAAGGATAATTGGATTCCAGATGTGCTAGTTGTCGATTATGCTGATTTGATGAAAGTAAGAGGCAAGGGCAGTAATGACTATCGTATTGAACTTGGTCAGATTTATAAGGAACTAAGGGGACTGGCTGTAGAACGCAACTTGATGCTAATAACAGCTTCTCAATCTAATAGGGGAGGTGCTGATAAGGAAAGAATTGATGATACAGATATAGCTGAAGATTATTCTAAAATTGCCACAGCTGATACAGTTATTACTTATAGTCAGAAAGAAACAGAAAAGACGTTAGGGTTAGCTAGATTGTATGTGGCTAATAGCCGTAATGCTGAGGATCGATTTGAAATTCTAATAAGTCAACATTATAGTACCGGACAGTTTGCCCTGGATTCATGTGATTTTACACATGAGACTAAAGACAAATACGATAAAACACTTAAAGAGTTGAGCAATCAATGCTAAAACAAGTGCTAAGTGAGGTTTTCAAACTGATACATGTCCAAGACAAAACATACATTAGCAGTAGGCGAACAGAAGGGTGGAATCTGGCGAAGGTCAGAGGATACTTACTTAGTTCGCATGATGATCAATGGTAAACGAAAATACATTAATGCCGGTGCGGACTATCAAGCAGCGGTACTACTTGCCCAAGACGCTAAGAAGCGTAGAACGCAGGAGCGTCTGACTGGACGGAGCACTTTAGTTGGTGAGTTATTCAAGAAAAAATCTAGTCTGACTCTTAGCGAATTGGTCGCCCGTTATATAGAAATAAAACAACCACGTTTAAAGAGAGCTACTATTAGCTTTTATAATGATGTTAAGCGACACCTTCAGCCATTATATGATAAGGCAGTCGATAAGCTATCGCTTAGCGAAATCAGCCTCCTGATTAAAAGCCTTCAAAATAAAAACTTAAGCGCAAAAACTATTAATCACACGCTTAGATTAGCTAAATCAGTATGTAACTTAGCAATAAAAGAACAATGGATCGAAACTAATCCTTTTGCTTCAGTACAAGATCTACGAGTAACAAAGCATGAACCCAATCCATTTACTAAAGATGAATTACTGCGCATCTGGGCTAAATTAGATCCGCATTTAAAACCATACTTTGTTTTACAAAGTGCAACCGGACTGCGCAGTGGCGAGCTAATGGCACTTAGATGGAAAGATTTCGACTGGAAACATGATCAAATACATATAACGAAAAGTCGATGGCGGGGGATTGAAAGTAATACAAAAACAAAAGAATCTGATAGACGAATATTCTTGCCTTCAAATATAGGCAAGATGCTAAAAGAACTACAGAAATCTCGTAATGCCCCTAACGATGCCCTGCTTGTAATAAGTAAAACAGGAAAACCATATACTGTATATTTAGAAAAATATTGGAAGGCAGCTTTAAAAGCAGCAAAGGTTCCATACCGGCGACCTTATGTGCTTCGTTCCACATTTGCATCAATGGCCTTACAAACAGGTACTGATTTAGGTTATATTAGCAAGGCACTTGGACATACATCAATAAAGATGACAGGTGATCATTATTTGCGTTACTTAAAAGATGCAGATAAGCAGAACAAGGAAAAGGTGTCAATAATGGTAAATGGTTTCTTTAAATAGGAAAAACAAATGCGTAACTTGGCGTCTTTTGACAACATTTCACAAGTAATCTGGCTACAAAATTGGCTACACCGGGTGTTACCTCCTATAGCTAGAGCCAGTTTTAAGCCTCCAAACACCTGGTAATATACCAGAATGAAGTCCTTCCCTGATGAAAAATTAGAGCCCAAGTATATTCGCAATTTTTCAATAATTGCCCATATAGACCATGGCAAATCGACCCTGGCTGACCGGCTATTGGAAACTACCGCCACTTTGTCTAAGCGTGAGATGCAAGAACAGGTACTGGATACAATGGATTTGGAGCGGGAACGCGGCATTACAATCAAAGCCCAGCCGGCACGTATGGAATATAGAGCCCAGGACGGCCATCAATATATTTTAAATCTTATCGATACCCCAGGACATGTTGATTTTGGTTATGAAGTTTCACGAAGTTTAGCTGCTTGTGAAGGTGCCTTATTAATCGTTGACTGCCACTCAAGGTGTAGAAGCACAAACTTTAGCCAATGTGCATTTAGCAGTAGAAAACAATTTAGAAATTGTGCCTGTAATTAATAAAATCGATTTACCGAGCGCCGACCCCGAGCGCATCCGCCAGGAAATTGAAGATTTAATTGGCATTGATGCCAGTCAGGCAGTATTGGCCAGTGCTAAAAATAGTATAGGCATTACCGAAGTTTTAGAAGCAATCGTAAAACTCATTCCACCACCCGCCAATACAGCCGATAAACCTCTCAGAGCCCTTGTTTTTGATAGTTTTTTTGATAGCTATCGCGGCATTATTGTCTATTTCAGAATCAAAGACGGCCAATTAAAAGTCGGCGACAAAATTAGATTCATGGCTAATGAAAAAAACTTTGAAATAACAGAGCTTGGCATTTTACGTCCTCATCAAGTAAAAGTAGAAAGTTTAGGACCGGGAGAAGTTGGCTATTTAGCGGCGGCAATTAAAGACGTATCTACTCTAGTCGGTGACACTATTACACATAGCGAAAACCCCGCTAGCGAAGCTTTACCAGGCTATCGACCAGCCAAACCCATGGTTTACGCTGGTATTTATCCGGTAGACAGCGATAAATATCCTGAACTTAGAGAAGCTCTAGAAAAACTCAAACTTAACGACTCCTCAATATTTTTTGAACCAGAAACTTCCGAAGCCCTAGGATTTGGTTTCCGCTGCGGCTTTCTAGGTTTATTGCATATGGAAATTATCCAAGAACGCTTAGAACGAGAATACAATCTTACATTGATTACTACCGCACCATCTGTAGTGTACAAAGTAACTAAAACCGATGGTACAGTCTTAATGGTAGAGAACCCTTCAAAACTGCCAGAAGCCAATTATCGTGAAACAATTGAAGAACCCTATGTTTACGCTAGTGTCATGGTACCCAATGATTTTGTAGGAACAATCATGGAACTTTGTCAGGGCAGAAGAGGTGTTTTTCTTGACATGAAATATTTAGACCAACGCCGCGCCATGTTGCATTATGAATTACCTTTAGGTGAAATTATCACCGACTTTTTTGATCAATTAAAATCAAGATCAAAAGGTTATGCTAGCTTAGATTATCATTTTCAAGAATATCGTGTTTCCCGCTTAGCCAAGCTCGATATTTTAATTGGTGGGGAAGCTTGCGACGCCCTTTCTGCTATTGTTCACCAAGATAGAGCCCCAAGTTATGGCAGACAATTAGCGGAAAAGCTTAAAGAAATTATTCCGCGTCAAATGTTTGAAGTACCGATTCAAGCTGCCATTGGTGGCAAAATAGTCGCTCGTGAAACTATCTCGGCCCAGCGCAAAAATGTATTGTCCAAATGTTATGGCGGGGATATTAGCCGCAAACGAAAATTGCTTGAAAAGCAAAAGGAAGGCAAGAAGAGAATGAAGTCTATCGGGAAAGTGGAAATTCCCCAGGAAGCCTTCATGGCTGTTTTGAAAATAGAGACCTAATTGGGGGTAGAGAAATCAGTTGCAAGCAATTCTCTACCTTTTATAAAAGTAACGAAGCGATCTTCAAGTTTTTCTCCACCACTTAGCCCCAGGTGCACTGAGTCATCAAAATCTGCTGAAACATAGTCACCACTTGCATCTAGATCTAAAAAATGCCCTCCTCCTCTTTTGACCGCCAGCCTTGCCTGCTCTTTGTAAGAGGAGTAGAAGTCCGGGTTTAATAGACTCTTGTTTGTATCGCTAAGCGGCATGTTTAGAACCAATAATCTGGTCTTATTTTCAGCACACAAATTAACTAACAAGTTTAAAAAATGCATCTGCGATTCAATAGCCGCCGTAGAAATACCTCGATAATGTTGCCTGTATTCTTTAAGCGGATCATTTGAATCGTGTCTAGTCGCTCGACTGGTTGAACAGATAGGAACATTATTACCAAAATAATCAATTAGTCCACTAATATATCCATTTATTGAATCACTGAGCGATTTGCGGTGTTTACCAAACGGACAATAGTACTTAGCTAAAAACTCCAATTTTGACGACCAAGAAGGTAAATACGAACAACCCAGAGTAAAAAAATCCCGTTCATTAAAAAAATAGTCAAAAATAGGAGTACTGCTCGCCCATGTAACACCACTATCATAAAATGACCTTGGTGCACAATCAACAATGACCACTTCGGGAAACTTTCCATTGGAAGCAATTTTATTCAGCAAAAGATAGTCATCTGATATCATAGCTCCCCCAACAGCTAAACTACAGATATCACCAAAGTCTGCTTTCGACTGCCTAAGTTTTCTATTGAGATGTTCAGTAGCATGATAACAATTCAAGTTAAGACATTTGATACCATTTTGTTCGCCAAGTTTTTTATCCAACATACGCAAGGGATGAACAAAAAGTGAAGATCCCAACAAAACGGCTTGCGGCCTATCTGCACTTCTGCTATCGAAGCACAGTTTCTTCAATCCTGGAAAATCAAAATAATGCTCGTTTCTTGTCTTCGCCGAAATTATACAACGCGCATCCACAATCGAAAAAACAAAATTGACGATAACAAAAATAAAAAACGCAGCAATAAAAATACTTACTTTCATCCTTTCGGCTCGAGTTGCTCTTTTTGGAATAATAAAGTTTCGTTCTGTAGTTAAATGCATTTAGTTTAGGTCTGCTAAAATTCTCAAACACCAAAAACAAAAATAATTATAAATCTCCTCGGCTATTTCGGCCAACTCTTTTTCGTAACTTACTATAGATACTGCGTTTCTTCTATTCGAGCAAGATGTCATACTATAATATTATTGAGTGCCTAAAACCATTGCACCATTGAGCTGAGAATTTGATGACAACTGACGACAAAGACAAACATAAGCTCAAAAGAAATAAGGCAAAAAGAACTAAGCGCGCCAAGTCTGCTGAACGTTTGTCTTATAACCATGAGCTCTTAGTTAAAAGCTGGCAAAGTAGAGATGCCCTTTACTTCCAACTCTTTGGACCGCACAAATGTCTTTCACCAGAGAATTATGGTGCTCCCGCAAAAACCATCGTTAGAAATAAAGTTTCAGCTAGACATGCCGAATTCAATCTTGAACTACCAAACCAAGAATCCAAGCTTGCAGATCAAAGACTTGCTATTTTTACTTATGAACCAGATCCATTGAGGCCTTATTGGACATATATAACAGCAGGACTGAGTACACCATGGCTGCAAGATGAGGAGCAGGAAGTTTCCGGTTTTGGTCTTGAACTTATGATCAAATCACCAAATGATGCAGAATGGCCAGTACAAATTCTGCGCACCATGGCCTATTATATTTTCAATCATATGGGCACTCTAAGCCCGAGCAAACGCTTGGCCTTAAATGGGCCAATAGTCGCTGGCAGCGAATCACTTTTGCGCAATGTTCTCATCTGGTATGCTGACGAAGCTCCTGACACCTGGTATCAATTACCTTCCGGAGGCTTCGGTATTTTCGCTGCCATTGGCATAACAGATGATGAAATGGTCCTCACTGAATCTATGCATGAAGAATACGGTACCTGGTGTATGTTGCAAATTTTGCGACGTTTGGGAATAGATCAAGTGACTGATCCTTTTCGCTCCAGTATCTTCAAGAGAGAAAACATATCATCAATAATTGATTCAGTTAAAGATTATGCTGAACAATTCCATCAAGCCTTCCCTGAAGCTAACCAGCCGCGTAATAGAAGAACGCAAAATGAACAGAACTGATTGCGAGGAGCGGACAATTACTTTTTAGCTTTTGACCGAAAGCGATCTATACAAATTAATGTCATCACGCGTTGCTTCAGCTACTCTCCGAGCAATGACCGCATAATCTTTACCCTTACCAGCATAAATAATTGCTCGACTAGAATTTATAACTAAACCGGCACCGTTAGAATTTATACCGTTGCTTACGGCCGCCTTAACATCTCCACCTTGAGCACCTATACCTGGCACAAGAAAATTCATCTCTCCAGTCAAAGCTCTAATTTCTGCTAATTCTTTCGGATAAGTAGCACCTACAACAAGCAAGACATTTTGATTTTTATTCCACTCATTAGCAGCTTTAATTGCGACATGCTTGTAAAGCGGCTGTCCATCAATATTTAGATCTTGTAGATCCTTGGCTCCCAAATTTGACGTTCGACAAAGGATAATAATACCTTTGTCTTTGTAATCCAAGAACGGCTGCAGACTATCCAATCCCAAATACGGGCTGACTGTTAAAGCATCTGCTTTATAGCGAACAAAGGCTTCCTTAGCATAGCAGTCCGCCGTATTGCCGATATCACCACGTTTAGCATCAAGAATTACGGGAAGGTGTGGATGATTCTTATGAATATAATCTGTTGTTAAAATAATGTCTTCTTCTTTCGCGTAGGCAGAATAAAACGCTATTTGAATTTTATAAGCACAAACTAAATCATGCGTTTGATCAATGATGCCTTTATTGAATTCAAAGAGAGCATTTTTATTGGACCTTAAATGAGCAGGTATTTTTTCTATATCCGAATCTAAACCAACGCACAAAAGACTATTATTCTGTTTCACAATATCTTTTATCTGATCATTAAAGCGCATTACGTCTCTTCCAAAATAAGTTCCATTACTAATCGCCTTATGCTGAAAGTGCCTTGCTCTGCTCATTTGCTGAAGCAGCAATTTCTTGACCGTTTAAATTTGACATATACTGAGGATATTTCATTGGCCAATAGTGATTTCCGTACCGTGAATAAAATTCAATTGTTTTAGCTAAGCCATCCTGCAAAGATGTCTTTGGTCGCCACCCGATAAATCGATTTATCTTTGTAATGTCTGAATAAAAATCCCCCGGCTCTTGGGCTTTGCGTTCAGGTGAGAATTCAGCAAATTCCCAATTACCATGACCTGCTACTTTGACTATGGTTTTAGTTAGCTCCAAAAAGTTAACCGGAATATCTGAACCAACGTTAAAAATTTCACCATAAGCTTTTTTCTCTAAAGCAAGTAGCAAAATGGCATCCACACAATCATCCACATAACAAAAATCTCTCAGAATGCTGCCATCACCAAAAACTTGGATTTTGTCATCATCCATTGCCAAACGAATAAACCAATTACAAACACCAAATCGGGAATGTCTCATTTGACTACGTGGACCATAAACGTTTGTCAAGCGAAGCAAGACAGATTTTATGCCATGCATATCGTTATAAACTTTGATTATTTTTTCTGCCGTCAAATTAGAAATCTCATATATACCCTTTGGGTTAGTGGGTGCCTCTTCATTTACAGGCAATGATACTGATGGTCCGTATTGACCACGGGTACCCGTGTATACCACTATGGCGGTATTGTTATATTTACGGCAGGCTTCCATAAGCACCGCTGTGCCGGTAATATTCATCTCTATATCGGGAAAAGGGTTAGACATGCTCATCAAATGGCATACTTGCCCAGCTAAATGAAAGATGAAGTCTTTCCCCTTTACTAAATAGCTCACAGCCATTTCGTCACGAATATCGCAATAATTTACTCTAATTCGCTCCACGGCTGGCGCAATATTGAATTCGTTGCCACCGTAATCAGGAATCATGGCATCCAAGATGGTAACCTTTGCTCCCGCCTGTGCTAAGCGAATGGCAAGATTCGAGCCTATAAAACCCATACCGCCTGTGACCAGTACGGACTTTCCTGCAAATTCTTTGTCTATCATGTTATTAATTAGGTTTAAAGAAAGCGATCAATTAGACACGCAAGGCTTCTTTGACTCTTACAGAAGCCAACTGCACTAGTTTATAAGATCGTCGACCCACTTGTGCTAATTTTACTTGTCAAATGTACTTTCTTTAAAGAAATAAAGAGGCATTAATTTGATATCCTGCATTTTCTTTTACTATAAGCAAAGTAAATCTGTGCACAGCTAAGGAAAATGATGAAAGTACTTTTTGGTGATTTCAAAAAACATTATGAAAAATATAAGACCGAAATTGATCAAGCGATTGCACGGGTTTTAAATAGTGGACATTTTATCCTGGGCTCTGAATTAGAGTCTTTTGAAAAGGACTTTGCTGCTGCCCACGCAAAAGGCTACGCTATCGGCTGCGCTTCGGGTACCGAGGCTATCTATTTGGCTTTAGCTGCTTGCGGTGTTACTAACATCGACGAAGTAATTGTTGTTGCTCATACTGCTGTACCTACCATTTCAGCTATTTCAATGACCGGCGCCACACCAGTATTTGTGGACATTGATCCAACCACTTATCTCATGGATGTTAGCAAGGTAGAAGCTTTGATCACACCTCAAACAAAGGCTATCATACCAGTCCATCTATACGGACAGATGGTAGATATGCAAGCCCTTCTTAAAATTGCAACCAAACATAAAATACCGATTATTGAAGATGTTGCTCAGTCTACCGGAGCAAGTTACAAAGGCGCTATTGCAGGTACTCTAGGCGAGTACAGTGCCTTTAGTTTTTATCCCAGTAAAAATATCGGTTGTTTTGGCGACGGTGGTGCTGTTTTTACAAAAAACAAAGAGCAATTTGAAAAGCTCCTCATGTTACGCAATTATGGACAATCGAAACGCTATCACCATGATATTGTTGGCATCAATAGCCGTTTAGACGAGATTCAAGCCGCTATTCTGCGATGCCGATTACCTTATTTGACAGAATGGAATAATAGACGAAAAGAAATTGCCGCCCGTTATAATGACGGGCTGTCTGTATTGTCGGGCTTCGTAAAAACTCCCGCCGTGCATGCAGACAACGAACACGTTTATCATCTCTATGTTGTGCAAGTTGAAGAACGTGAAGCATTACAAAACTATCTTTTAGACAATGGTATACAAACCTTGATACACTATCCTACCCCCGCGCACATGCAAAAAGCCTATGCTGACTTGGGTTATCAAAAAGGTAGTCTGCCAGTAACTGAGCATATAACCAAACGCATTATTAGTTTACCTATATACCCTGAACTAAGCAATGAACAAGTAGATTTGGTAATCGATGCCGTGGACAGCTTTTTCAATACGCCAAGAACAAAGCTTGATTTAATCACCAGCAGCAGTACTACTCAAGTATTCGGACAAACAAGTAATATAGTAGTCACTCATTAGATAGGAAACAAAAAATGTCTATTTCTAGCCCAATTCTAATGAATTCTAATTCTCAACAGCTGAATATGTTGAAAGCTCACCCAGCATTAGAGTCGCTTTCTCTCATAATTCCAGCCTATAACGACGAAACTACAATAGAAAGACTGCTAGTCGATAGTATTGAAGTACTTAATATTGTTTGCCCTGATTACGAAATCATTGTCACCAATGACGGTAGCAAAGATAATACCCTTGCTATTTTGCAAGATTGGGCAAGAAAAAATGACAGAATACGGATAATTAATCACGAAGTAAACCAAGGTTTCGGTCTAACCATAAAAGAACTATATTATGCAGCACAAAAAAGTACGGTAATTTCACTACCAGGAGACTATCAATATTCACCTAAAGAACTGCTAAAAATGGCTGATGGTCTAAGTAATTATGATTTTGTAATTGGATTGCGTGTCAAAAGAAATGATCCATGGCGGCGTAAATTACAATCCGCTGTTTATAATCTTATGTTGCGCCTCATCTATGGTCATAAGCACAAGGATGTCAACTCTATCAAACTCTATAGACGAGAGATTCTGAACCATATAGAACTTCGTTCTGACACTGCTTTTGTTGATGCCGAGTTTTGTATTAGAACAGAGAAAGCTGGTTATCGTGTAATAGAAATACCCATCGATCACTTGCCTCGTCTATCTCAAGGTGCTTCCGGCGGAAAATTATCGGTTATTGCACAAACCTTTAACGATCTTCTCAGCATGCGATCAACCCTTTAGCATCTTGATCACTAATATTGTGATGAGGATTCCAGTGCAAATCAGACAAAAGTCATCTTCGCTCAAATTCTTCCGAAAAGACATTCTATTTGATGTTTGTGTTTTGGCAGTTCAGCTGATCATTTTACTTTTTCTTGCTTTACCAAATGGCTTGAACACCTGCATTAAATTTTACACCCCTAATTCTTTGACAGGATATAAGTTCAACTTGTTCTGCTCCAGCACTGACGCTGCAAAATTGCTGGGTTATCTTGATCCAGCAAGCTATTTCTTAGGAGCTCAAAAATTTCTTTATGGTTGGTTAAAGGGAAACGATGCTTGGTTTTTGGGTTGCTGGCCTCCAGGTTTTTTTCTTGTAGAAAGCTTCTTTATGAAAGTTCTAGGTATAAATTGTCCAATCATTTTTTGTCTTCTCATATCTGCGGTGATTCTCTGGTCTTTTGCCCTGTGGAGCTTCTATCTCACTTTAACACAATGGCAATCGCGTCTATTATCGGCAATATTAAGCCTAAGCTTATGTTTTACTCAATTGTTTCGTTATTTTTTCTTAGGCAGTGGGGTGATTTTAAGCGAATCGCTTTCTACTGCTCTTCTCGTTATATGCTTTTCTCTATCAGCTCGTAATGTTAATAGAAGACGTCTCCAATACTGTCTAGCTGCGGGCATCTGTTTAGCTCTTGCCGCGTATATAAGGGCTCAATTCGAAATTTTTAGCCTATTCCTACTTAGCCTAATGATAGCCTTGGTTATTATTCGCCTTCTGTTCTCTCGGTCTTATCGTCAAATGATTACAACTCACTCATCGAAGATATTCCTTACCATCCCACTGCATCGCCTTTTATTAGTAGCCGCTTCTGCTCAAATCATTATGCTTCCCTATCGAATCTATAATTACAATCAAAGTGCAACTATTGCGTGGGTACAATTAGATTATTATTGGAAAAATATGTGGCATAGCCCTGCGGTAATCATGAAAGAACATGGCTCCCTTGCATTACTCGGTGGGCTCAATGTAGCAGCACAGACAAGTCCCAAATTAGCTGCGGAAATACAAAATTGCGTTGACAAATTTGGCCAAAATTATTTTTCAGATAATTTTTACAAACAAGCAGCCATCAAAACTTTAATAAAAAATCCTATTAAATGGTTCACTTTAAAGGCCAGCTATTTTCCCTGGGCCTGGTTTGATTCACTATACATATCTAAACGAGAGGTATCTCAAAAAGAAAATTGGTTTTACGCATTATTATTTTGGCCAGTATTCACCTTGGCGATCTTTCATACATGCCTTTCCAACCGTGACCCTTATTCTGATAATACTGTGGACTATTTTTTCTTGAGCATTATACTTAGTCAATTTATCTGCTCTATCTTTGGACATTTTGAGCCTAGATATTTCTATTTCCCGAAAATTGGATCTATAATAAGCGCACTCTGCTACACAGCAATGTACTGTCCATTCAACAGAAGTACTAACCCTTTAAGAACATTTTCTGGCAACATTATCGCATCATCGAACAATCAAAACAAAGAAGATGTCGCAGCAAGTCTTCTTTAGATATTTATTTTGCAAAAACAAACAACACCAACTTCAGCAATCAGTTTGGCTTTGCTTCCATTTCAGGAACTCGTCATAATCACGAATATAATCATCGGCTTCATAGCGTTCTGAAGCCAATACTAGACATACAGACCCCTCAGAGAAAGCACGCAAAGTTCTCCATACACCGGAGGGGAGAAACAATCCTTTGCCTGGATTTTGCATTGTAAATGCCCAGTTGTCCACACCATCAGCAATATCGACCACAAAAGAGCCCTTAATAGCAATCATTACTTGATCTAATGTCTTATGGGCATGCGCACCGCGTTCTGCCCCCATAGGCACATCAACAATATAATAAACTCTCTTCACTAAGAAAGGCAGATCTTTACCAAACTCAGCAAACCAAAGATTACCGCTATCGCTGGGAATCCCGGCAAATTCAATCAGCTTAGGAATAAGACTATTGAGTAGTTTCATGATGCAATCAGTCTATCATTCAAACTATAATATCCAAAACATCAAACGTCCTCTTGGTAACAGCAAGCTCTCTTTACGGTAATATATTCATTAACTATGCACACCCTTGTCAGTATGCCCTATGGCTAATGTTATTTTTTCTACCTTCTCAAACTTGCCAGATGGCGTTTTGGACAGCTTCCGACAGGGCTTTGTCGATGCTTTGATTCGTGAAGGCAATAGCGTTCTTCTCTTTGTCACCAATCAATTTCTCGTTGATCACAACTCTAGTAATACGCTGAAAAAAAATATAGATAGACATCGATTAGTATCGGCAATGAAGGAATTTAAACCAGATCTATTTATCTCTGTAAATCATTCTGGATTATTTCCAACTCTTTCTGATTCTATTGATTGCCCTATAGCAATATGGCTATTAGATGGTCCCGGTTATTTAATTGATCCTGAGCAATGCCGAGCAAAAGCATCTCGCTATCAGTTTTACATAGCCACCCGAACATTTCGCTACGATCTAAATCAATCTTTTGCAATACCAAATAGTAATATCCATGACTTGCCTTTAGCATCAGATTTTCAAGCTCAAACCAAGGAAGCCATTCATAACATTGCTTTTGTCGGGACTCATTTTACCGGCCAAAAATTTCAAGAAATAGTAAAAAGCTCGGTAAGAATCGTTACTTGATAGGCAAGCTGCAAGCATTGATAGCATCGTATAAAAGCGAGAGAGACATGCAATTTGAAGCGAGAATAAAAAAATATGGATTTGAGAATATATTTACTGGCGAATTTGACGAAGCTTATATTCTCAACACCGTATCTATAAACAAACGCATCAAAGTACTTGACTCCGTAGAAGATCTTGGACTGATTTTATACGGAACTGCAGACTGGCTGGAAACCATAAAATATTCTTTGGACTTAGCACTGAGTTTTGATCCAAGTCCAGTTTTGACTAGAGCCGATCTAGAAGGCATCTATAACTCTAGCAAAATCAATCTGAACATTTCTCATAGTCAAGCTAGGGGAGGACTGCCGTGGCGCGTTTTTGACGTCATGTCTTGCAATGGTCTTCTAATATCAGACTTTCAAGAAGACTTTAGCCGGTTATTTGGAAAGGACGTCGAGATACCAATTTACGAAAGTCCTTCAGAAGCTAGAGAATTATGTGCCCGTATGTTAAAGGATGAATCGCATAGACAATTTCTTATTCAATCCTGTAATAATATCATTGAGTCTGGTCACAGATTCAAGCACCGCCTAAAGACTATTGCTGAAATATTCGACCTTAACTTACTACTAGAAAGAAAAGGTGAACTAACTCAATTAAGCGCGCACCATTTTTCGAATCAAGAACAATCGTTTTCTCGTCTAGATCAATTACTTCCAAAGACAATTATTAATCAGAAAAAATGCTTTTCTGTACAATTGTTTCAATCACATTTGATTGATTTTGTAGCTGAGAACAGCAAGTTAGTTACAATAAACATTCCTGACGATAAACAAATCTATTGTGAGTTTAGATTGCCAAAATCTATGCCCTTCTTGCGTTTAGATATTGGCGAATATTATTCCAAACACACAGATGTCAAAATTACAGTCTCGGCAGATTCTCAATCATCCAAAAATGTTTCAAAATGCCGATTAATTGATCTTTCCAAAGATATAATCCAGTCCAACGAACTACACTGGAAAAATGGCAAGCTCTATTGTGGCTTTGATTCATTCTGCATCTTTGAAAATCCCTTTCCCGATCAGGATATACGGCTAAACTTCGAAAGTTCTTTAATAACGGGGCTTTAGCCAGTGAATAATTCTTTAGATCTACTATTAAGTGAACTTGAACACTTTATTTCATCAGATGATTATGAACCAGCGTTGTCTCTAATGAAAACATGGCTTGATGACCTAGCCGTAGATCACCGACTGCATGGAAGAGTTTTTGCCTCGTATGCTTTGGATCAAGTGTGTTTAAAGATCGGAAAAAAATTATTGAAAAGCGCAGCCATACTTCCGCACGAGAGTGTGCCCGCCTCAAAATGCTCCACCGTCTTTGTAACTAGCGAACTTCATCCAACTGGTGGACACACAAAACTTTTGGCAGACTATATTAAAGCATTAGAAAACAAAAACATAATAGTCATTGTCACCGACCCAGACAACACTGTTAACCGTCGGCCGATTGCTGAGCACTTTGAGAATTTAGGGGTTGAATTGCAGTTTAGCCCAAATTTTGAATCTTTGCTCAATAAGCTCAATTGGCTATTGCAAACCTTAGCCGCATTGAAACCCAAAGAATGTTATTTATTAAATCACGCAAACGATCCAGTAGCCATCGCAGGCATGCAACCAGAATTGGTGCCTAACATTTCCTTTATTCACCATTGCGACCATACATTAACTCTCGGGATTCATTTACCGCATGCCATCCATATAGATTTTAGACTGCAGGGATTTAACAATTGCCGAAATAACGTGGGAATTACAAATAACTTAGTCGTTCCTTTAGTAGCACCGGATCTGGGCTGTCCCACAATATCTGGGCGCTTTTTGAATCAAGAAACCTTGCATACTTGCACCAGTGGCGGTTACAAATTCGAAATACCCTATGCTTTCGACCTTACCACAGAGTTACCAAAATGGCTAAAAATTACTAATGGTTTACATACACATATTGGCATTTTATCGACCCCTACAATACAGACATTGCGAGCAAAATTAAGCGATCTGGAGATAGCTCAAGATAAGTTTAGAATAATTCCGTATACAGAAAGTCTCTGGTCAACTTTATTAGCTGAGAAAATAGACCTCTATATTGATTCATTTCCTCTCAGTGGAACGCGTTCTCTTGTTGAAGCCATGGGAGCGGGGATAGCGGTAGTAACCCACCATAATTACGCAACAGCGATGTGGTCAAATATCAATTTTGTCTACCCAGAGGCATTCATATGGCAAGAACCCAGCGAATTAGAAAACTTTCTCGCTACACTCGATACAACCGCCCTGGAACGACAAAGTCAATTTGCCCGCGATCACTATCTCAAACATCATCATCCAGTCCAACTCAGAACCCTACTCACTCAAACACAGACATTAGTCAATTTAAAACCAGACCATGAATTAAAGAACTTCTATAGAACAGATGCTCTCAGAGCCTTTATGGACCAATTTGCTCCAATACCTTTTCGACCTCAACAACGTAAAGAAGTGCTATCTCAATTTCTGGCTTTTCTGCGGGCTACTGATGCTGATGCTTTGGGTTCAACTTCATACCTGACAGACTATTTATCGCCGGGAGATTACAACCTCTTCAAAGATTTAATTACCGAAATAGAAGCTACATCCAATGTAATCAAAAATTTAAATAGCGTTTACTCAATATTAACTGATAAAGGCACGATAGATAGAGAAAGATTCACCAAACTCTTATATAAGACGGCTACGGCGAACGGCTCTCATAAAGCAGCCCCACTGCTCATAAGTCCAAAAATCAGGGCAAAGCTTTTATATCGACGGCTTAAGACAAAATATATAAACCTGACACAGCAAAATAACTGACCATTTTCTATTCAGATTTCAAATTGCGAACAATTTTAGCTGGTTGTCCAAATGCTAATTTAGCAGCTGGAATATCTTTGGTTACTATTGATCCTGCGCCAATAATGGAATCCTCGCCGATCGATACCCCAGGAAGAAGCACAGTGCCAAGCCCTATATGAACACGATTTCCTATTCGTTGTCCCTCAAGCACTACATTGTCGCCACTGGCAAAAGAATTATCATTTGCCGAACAAACATGAGTGCTAATAAAAACATCTTCTCCGATAATAGTTTCGCCAGTTATATGTGCAAAATCAACAACGCGCGAGCGCGCTCCTATTTTTACATTTGGTCCTATCGTAACGTGGCGACCTACGATGGCGCGCGGTCCAACTATCACACCTTCTCTAATTGAGGCAGCGTCTCCAACCAAACAGTCCTTCTCTAGAATGCATCCTGCATAGATAATGGCATGCGGACCTATAGTTGTTCCACTTCCTATCTGTGTCAAACTCGTTCCATTTTCGCTTTTGCTTTTTATTGCTGGAGAACGTGATGGCGACCGGCCTACATATGCAAATGGAAGAATCTCCACATTATCCTCTATTTCCACCAAACCACTGAGAACAACGTGTGAGTGTATTCTTACATTATTGCCAATTTTCACCTGCTGCTCTACGACAGCGTACGGACCTATGAAAACATTCTCTCCTATTTCACGCGACTCGAGAATAGTTGTTTGATGCACGGTTCTCATAACCACCTCTCCATTTTCCCGGATAATCTGACTGATTAAATTTGGACTTTCGATCAAGAAAAGGCCTTTTTAAACCCTTCGGCACAAACTTCAATTGTGTAATCAATTTCTTCTTCAGTATGCGCGGCTGAGATAAAAGCCTGATCTACTGATGAAGGTGGCATATAAATCCCATTTTCTAATAAATAATGGAAAAATTTAGCATACTGTTCACTGTTTATGGTCAGAGAATCATTATAATTTTTAACCGGCTTAGGGGCAAAAATGATAGCAAACATCGAACCTATTCGCTGCAGTTGCACGGAAGCCTTATTAATCTCCCTTTCTAGCCCTTTAAACAATCTCGCACTTAACCGTTCAAGCTTAATAAAAACCTCTGGATCAGACAGAAGCTTAATGGCAGCAATGCCACCGGCCATAGTGACAGGATTACCAGAAAATGTTCCGGCCTGATAAACGTTGCCATAAGGTAAAAGCTGACACATCAATTCCTTTTTACCACCGTAAGCACCAACAGGCATACCTCCGGACAGAACCTTCCCCAAACAAGTCAGATCAGGAAGAACACCATAAATACTCTGTGCCCCACCAAAAGCTACTCTATATCCTGTGAGCACTTCATCAAAAATAAGTATTGCACCATAAGCAGTGCAAAGTTCACGCATACCTTTTAAGTACCCAGGCTCTGAAGGCACAACACCCATCGAGCCAGCTATTGGTTCCACTACAACCGCAGCTATTTCATTTTTATGCCTTTTCAAACATTCATCTAGAGCGGCAAGATTATTGTATTCAACTAATAACGTTCCATCGGCAATGCCCGCTGTTATTCCAGCACTAGCAGGAGGAGTTCTTGATGCTAGGACCGAATCACTATGCCCATGATAGCTGCCAGCAAAGATAATAATTTTTTCTCTCCCTGTGACACCACGAGCAAGACGAATTGCGCTCATTACTGCTTCTGTGCCTGAATTAACAAGTCGCACTTGTTCAATACTCGGCATGCTCTTAACAATTAATTCTGCCAATTCAATCTCTAATAGGTTGGGCGCACCAAAGACCGGACCACGCGTTAATGCCTCTTGACACCGTTTTACCACCTCCGGATGACTATATCCTAAAATCGCAGGGCCCCATGCTCCTAAATAGTCAATATAAGTATTGCCATCTATATCAAATATTTTCGAGCCCGAAGCGTGAGAAAAGAAAATAGTGTGGCCACCGACTTCTATAAATGATCTGAAAGAGCTATTAACCCCACCAGGGGTCAATTCTTCTAGTCGCTTCGCTGCTTGAGCCGAACGAATAGTTGCTTTAGTTTTAAGATCAAATTTTACCGATGCCATAATAATCAATTCCCCTGTTCAAAATTCATGGACTAAAAAATCATAACTGCCTGATTGAGCTCTTTATCTTTTCTTAGCAGCAAATATATCTTCAAACAAAGAGATAGTTTCAGCTGGTGTCAGTCCGTAACCCAGATACTTTCCATCAAGCCATATCTCAAAATGTAAATGAGGATAACGCGCGCGTCCCGGCAGGTTCTCACCTGTGCCAGAAACCCCAATATAGCCAATTGTTTCTCCTTGCTTTACGGTATTTCCTACGCGCAAGTCGCCGTTAGCAGCCAACAAATGTGCATATTTGGTAATCAGACCATTGCCACTATCTATCCATACCTGACAGCCACGCAGTAAGTCTGCATTTTTAGGAGAAGTTCTATGAGCTTCAAAACATTCTCTGATTACCTTACTATAAGTAGCATAATTCATGTCTTTATAATTCAGGTCAATCCTAGTTATTTGCCCACTGCAAGCTGCTCGAACAGGTGTGCCTGTCATTATATGTGTTCTGGCGCCTGGTTGATTGAACATGTCCAGCCCATTATGCACACCGTACCTATATAAACGACGAGCACCAGGATATACTCCCGGGTGCCCTGGCAGTGATTGTCCTGCAACTGGCAAAATTAAGCCAGTCAAGCGCTTATCTAAGGAATGCGCATTTACTTTGGCCGAAAGTGATTCATAACCATTTTTATCCCTATACAAAAAATGGTCAGCACTTATGATCCAGAAACCATCTCCAGTTCTCACTAACCCTCTTAAATCACTATCATCAGAAAATATAAATGCGTTTGACTCACGAGACTGAGACGATATTTTTAATACGCGATTGTTGTCTCTTTCTACAACATAAATTCCATCTACACTGCAGTAAAGGCGCGAAGGTCTAAAATTGCTTGGGTGCTTAAACGATACCAGTCCCTGGGGGTAACAAAAAATATTAGCTCCGGAAGCAGCGCCATAACTTGCACCATTTTTGATACCATACTTACTCAAAGCACCATATCTTTTAATTACATAAATCTGCCCATTATGGCAGCCGATAGAAATAGCATCCGTAATGTTTATATCACCAGACCTGAGCTTCCAAGAAAGTATCCCCGGCAACAGGGTTTTTAAATTGGAAAATTTATCCGACTGAAACCAGATTTGATTGCGTTCTGGATCAAGCAACAAAATGCCATCATTCATCTCACAAGCTGCAACATAATCTGGATCTGGAGGACCTAATTTACTACTGTTAGCTCTTCTTATTCGCCAATGCTTGTTTGATGCATCCAATAATAGATATTCAAATATGTCTCCAGACTTGTCTATCACAGCAATGGATTCTCGTTCAGGCAGATAAACAAAATCATTGGCCTCTTGCCAGGAAACCTTGAGTTCACCAGCGCCAGGAGGTTCAATTCTTCGCAAAACAAGGGCATCTTCACCGCTTGCTTGTTTCTTGGCTCCCAAGCACCACCACAAACATTCTGGACCAAGAAAATAAAGATCATGCTTTACTTTGATAACGGAACCAGGAAAAACTGGATTGCCCTGCTCGTCACGCAATTTATAAGACGAGTGATTGTTAGTTGTATTCTGGCTATCATCAGCACTCTTTGCTGCACTTGCTTCCAGAGCAAAGGCAAAGCAATTGTCAGATAAACCCTTAAGTTGCATATAAAAAAACAAAATCAAAAAACATATAACGTTAACAAAAAGAGTCATCGCAGGCTGCATTTTCTTTTTATTAAAGGATGACATTTCTAATGAGTAGGTTTTGTGGTTGATTTAGCAGATTTTTCAGAGACAGATTTTTTTGTACTGTCCTTTTGGGTGCCGGATTTATCTGCACTCTTTTCGACCGTATTTTTAATCAAGGCAGAATCTGTGATTAACCACTTCTGTCCAACCTTTTCAATGGTGTAATTTACCTTGTAAGTATCATCCGTTTCTTTAGCAGCTCGTCCAGTAACATCATCTACAAATTTGGTTTTTTCCTTTACTTCAGCAAAAACAGCATACTTTTTATTGGCCACAAGTGCGCTTATCTTTTCAACCTTAGCCCCACCTGGCGTCATATCGTAATATTTATGATTGCTTGTTAGCCATTTAATGGCATCTGTTTGTCTACTAAGAGCCTTTCCTCCTAGAGCCTGACTCAGTAACTTTGTGTCACGTTCTTTCACGGCTGTCTTTTTCAAAGTTTGCCAATCTTGAATCACATCACGAAAATCATTTTTGAGCTGTTCATCCTTGCTCAAAGGTTTTGAGGCAACCGCAGGCTTCTCACTGCCCTCTGAATCAAGATTCTGATGGTGATCTATATTATTCTCATTGCTACTGCTATCTGAGTTATTAGCCTGAGCACCAATGCGCGATGAAGCGGGGGTTTCTTTAACTACATCAGACTGGCGCTCGTCGGCAGACTGCTGATTTTTACTTTCCGAGGACTTAGCTTTGGATGTTGAGGATGATTTAATTGCTTTGTCAGGCGTCTGAACCGATACCATCGAAGGACTATTAGTGCTGGGCACTTCCGCTACTTCGATTGTCTTGTCTTCTTCAACTTTTTCAACTGTTTCATTAGTATTTTTGGTTTCTTCAGATTTGCTGACTTCTAGATTGCCAGAAGTCAGATTCTGATTTGCAACCACTACTCTATAAACAGAGTTATCAGTACCTTCCGTCACACCTAAATTTTGAAGCGACACTATAAATGGTGAGACATCTATGTGAATAGGGTTATAGTTATTCCCGTTCAAAAGCTTACTGCTTTTATTTATCTCAACATTGACTGTATGGATTTGTCCTGGCTTGAGGCCCAAACCTTCCAGGAGGAAGTCAACACTCATTTGTAGGTTAAGCATACATTGCGCTTCACTAACTCCGCCGCGCATTTCCAACTGACACGAGCTTATTTGTTTATTGACCGCAGAATAGGTTACTTGATTGCCTGATGGGTCAACCAAGTGATTATTTGAATTACTCTGAAAGGGTCCTACCCCTGGCCAAACGCTGGTTTTGACAAAATCACTATTCAAAAAAAGATTTAAGCTGCCCGCTTCTTCACTTGTCTTACCACTATCGGCATTATTAACTTGCAAAGCTAAGGCAGCAGGACACTTCACAATAGAGAATAGAAGAAAGACACAAATTAAATTTCGATACATAGCAATTTATATTCCGCAATCATTCTAACCAGCATTTAAGCATAGCAATGAAATTGGCGTACAACCTCCAAACAACCATAAACATTACCATCACTATTGACCAAATATCCGCACTCCTACCTCTCTCAGCATTTTCACTAATTTGGGCATTGGTAAACCAATAACATTGCTATAACAACCATCAATTTTAGACACTAAACAAGAACCTATACCCTGCAAAGCATATGCCCCAGCCTTATCGAAAGGCTCCCCAGTATCTATATAGGCATCAATCTCAGCATCACTATATTTGCGAAAGCTAACCAAAGAAACCTCACTTTCAGTCAAACATTGCATTGTACCCTGTGCCAAATTGTAGACTAATAAGGCTATGCCCGTACATACTTGGTGAGTTTTGCCACATAAAGAATGTAGAGTAGCCCTAGCTTCAGCTGGTGAGCTCGGCTTACCGAATAACTTATCATCCATAACCACAATCGTATCAGCAGCGATAATAATTAGTTCATCAGTTTTATTTTCATCATTTTGACGTAATTTTTCCCCTACAGCAAAAGCCTTTCGGCGAGCCACTTCCGTCGCTATTTGGGCAGCGCTCGTTCTCTCTGAGACTAGATCAGGAGTTTCCTCATCAATCGCACTGGGCAATATTTCATATTGCAGGCGAAGGTCGTCTAAAAATTGCTTACGGCGCGGCGAATGCGAGGCAAGAATGATTCGTTTCGGCATTTAATCAACAACAAAGATAAGTTCTGTCTTGCCAAAGGTAAGTCGATCTCCGGCAGCTAGTAGAGCGCGAACCGCTACAGGTTTGCCATTCAGTAGAGTACCATTGGTAGATCCCAGGTCTTCCACCCAAAATCTACCTTTACTATGCAGAATCCAAGCGTGATAACGCGATATGTGATGATCCGCAGCAATGGCAACATCATTAGTATGATCCCGTCCCACCTTAACAACTGTGCGGCATAGTTCAAATCGTTCTTTAGTAGTTTTATTAAACAAAAATGCCGGATTGCTTAATTGAGTACTTCGCACCTCACCGGCTGATTGAAACTCGGCTTGATTATCAATCTTTTGGATCTTTTTGCTATCGCCTTTTTTCGTTTCGGTTTTTAGCTTTGCATATAATTTTCGCCCCACGTCGGGTATGGTGGCACTTTTGCTAACCTTGCCAGCGTCACAAACCAGACACTGGCCATTGCTGGCCAATAGCAAACCACAAATCAAGCAATGCTCGATATTATGTTCTTTCCCAGCCATATAGCATCCCGTAACTCAATCTATTTAGTACCGTTATCTGACTCTAAATAATGAATCGCAACCACTGTAACATTATCGGGCGCACCACCATCTAACGTTTGTTTGACTAATTCGTCACAAACCGAATCCGGCTCGTTTTTCTTATTGACTACATCCGATATCTGATCGTCTAATAATACGGTTGATAATCCGTCAGAGCATAGAACTATCCAATCTTTTGCTTCCAATTCGACAGGCACTTGGTCAATTTCCACCTTTTCTTCGTGACCTAGGCAGCGAGTAATTAAGTTTTTGTAAGGATTTGTTCTGGCTTGGGCTTCAGTCAAGCGTCCGGCACGAACCATTTCATGAACCACCGAATGATCATTTGTAAGAAGGATTGATTTTCCGCCTCTCAATAGATAGGCTCGCGAATCTCCTACATGAGCAATCTGAATTTTACTATTCCCAGCTTGGACAGCTGCAACAATAGTAGTTCCCATCCCTTTTAAGGTTACATTAGATTCTCTTTCCTCAAAAATAGCCTTATTAGCCTGAGAAACTGCATTTATTAGCCACTCGCGTATTTTATCGGCATCTTCTTTAGGCGCTGGATTCTCTTGCCATTCTTTTTCTATTGTTTCTACGGCTAACTTACTGGCTTTGGCACCACCAGCTGCTCCACCCATACCATCTGCCACGACAAACAATCGGTTGTCTGGACTGACGTAATAAGTATCTTCATTACGTTGGCGCTGACAACCCGCGTCAGTCTTGGCAGCTACGCGCCACTTCAGCATCGTCCTATCTCCGTTGCCCATATTTCCATCAATAGATTGCTTATTCGACTTGACACCACTAGAATTTTTGGCGGAGATTGAGAATCAAAATGTCACTCTGCTCCAACCGCCATACCTATTATTGCCCTAATTAGACCATTTCCAATCAAAAATGTCTGGGCTGAGAAGACATTTTTGCAGTCTTTTATCAGATCTTCAATTTTCAATTGAAAATCGCCAATCAATTTAATTATATCTTAGCTGGCTCCTAATCTTTTTAAAATAGGGTTCCGCTAACCTAAGAAAGTTCAAATTCGGATTTAAAATGCGCACAATAGCCTCTAGAGCCACAATCATCCTAATCAAATAAGCTAAATTAGCAGGCAGTTTAAAATAGCTACTTAGCAAAAAAATATCCACTTCACTTTCGAGCTCGGATAGCTCTACGTTATCTCCGCCCGAAGAATAATATCGGACCCATATAGGTGTGATTAGTTCCTGCAAATGGTTTTTATCAGCTATCGAATTATTGCTAACAAAGTCAAGATCTACAAGCGCATCAATAAAGATAGATATATCGTTGTCAACAATGGCAGATATCAGTTTGACAAGTCCCATTCTTTGCTTGCGGGTTACATAGCCCATCATGCCAAAGTCATACATTATCAATTGACCGCTTGCAGAAATAGCCAAATTGCCAGCATGAGGATCAGCATGGAAATAGCCATAATCTAAGATTTGCTCTAAATATGCTTCCACTAAACATTTAGCCAGACGTTTCAAATCTATACGGTTCAATGATTCCAATCTATCTATTTTTATCCCTGGACAGAACTCCTCAGTAAGGACGATTCTAGTTGTGTAGTGCCATAAAACCCGCGGAATGATTATCATGGGAAAAGATTTTAAAACATCGCGCAGTCGATCAGCATTGCGTCCTTCTTGCAAATAATCCATTTCGATCAAAATTGTCCTGGCAAATTCATCGATCAGATTAGACCAACTTTTCCAATCTGTTGTGGGTTTTACAAGCTTTGTCAAGCGGAGAATAAAATGCATCAAAGCTAAATCTTGTTTGACTGTATTCAAAAGTTTGGCTCTTTGCACTTTGATTGCAACAATCCGCCCATCTTTAAGGCCTGCTCTATGGACTTGTCCAATGCTGGCTGAGGCTACCGGCTCCGGGTCAAAAAATGCAAAGCACTTCGCCAGCTGACATCCCAACTCATTCTCCACAATTGTCTTGGCTTCGGCAAAAGCAAATGGTGGCACCTGATCCTGAAGCAAAGCCAGCTCTGATGATAATTCCAGCGGAATCACATCTTTCCGGACAGAGAGAAATTGCCCTAACTTGATAAAAGTCACTCCCAGTTGAACAAAGGCAGAACGCAGTCGGACAGCCATTTCTCTGCGACTTAAATTGCCCTTGGCCTTTGCTTGCCAAAAGTCAAAACCCATTAATTTCAAAAAAACAAAAGAAATGTAGAAAAAGCGGCTAATACTATAGATCTTTGAAATTTCCAGTCTTTATTGCGCTAGCTTAAACAACTACTTTCATTGATGATTTTAAGTCGGCGATTTCAGCCCTCAAAGTGGCAATTTCTGCCCGCAACTCATTGATTTCAGTAGTATCACCCAATGCCCCAAGCGAGAAATCCGCAACTTGCCGGCGAATCTTCTCTTTCATTTCAGTCTCCAAAGATTCGGAACGCTGCCAAACCTTCTGAGAGAGGTCAACAGCCACACTTTTCACATACTCTTTTGCTTCGTCTACCCGATCACCACTGGTGCTCTTGCATTCGTCAGCCCTTGCGGTAAGAGTATCAATATAGTCCTCTAATCTTTCTCTGCCGATTTCAAAAGCGGCTTGGCCCAAGAAGAAAAACTTGATTAAGGGCTTCAACATTAACTGACCTCCGTCACAGATGCCTTTACTAAAGAGATAATAATAAAGTACCTTCTTTACATCAAAAATTGGAGCACTTTGGCTCAATGTTACTTAGTCACTAGACAAGGAGCTTGAGGGATACTATACTTACGTATGTATTCAGATCTTGGTTAAATTAAAGATGACAATATCATACGACGAATTACCAGTTAGGCAAAAAGACGTTCTGAGATTAATTGTTGAATTAACCGAAGAAAATAGTTATCCGCCTACTTTAGCTGAGTTAGCCAAGGCTTTGGGTCTAAAAAACAGAATGACAGTGCACCAGCATGTGGTTGCCTTGAAAAGAAAGGTCTTGTTCAGTGGGAACCAGGATTAAATCGTTCTTTGCGTGTATTGAATCATTTGCAAATCGATCCAGAAATGGCTGCTAGCAAGAGCAGCCAAATAAAAGGATTAAAACAAAAAGCGCGCCAGAAGGCTCTCAAGGTATTCCCTTAGCAGGCAAAATTGCTGCCGGCAGACCAATCGAGGCTATTGATAATCAGGACTATTTGACCATCGATAAACGCTATGTTGATTCAGGTTGTTATGCCTTAAAGGTGAAGGGTGACTCAATGTTAGAAGAAGGCATTTTTGATGGAGACTATGTAATCATCAAACCAGAACCCTCACCGCGTAATGGGGAATTGGTTGTTGCTTTATTGAGCGATGGCGGTGCTACGCTTAAACGCTTTTACAAAGAAAATAATAAATTTCGACTTCAACCTGCTAACAAAGACTATGAGCCAATTTATATTGCTAATAAAGAAGGCTTGCAAATACAAGGTGTCGTGGTAGGGCTATATCGAAGCTTTTAGCAAAGGGCAAAATCGAATTTGACTAATGCTTTGTTTGGCAAAAATAGTCTAAAATTCGTATTTTACAAATAGTGTTGGAATCGGCAGAAATCACTTGACCAGTCAAAATAGACTAGGCAATTTGTTTGTAGTGAGCGGACCATCTGGGGTCGGCAAGGGTACTGTAATTGAGAGAATTTTACTCACAGTACCGGATATAGAAAAGTCAATCTCGGTCACCACTCGCAAGCCAAGAGCTAGTGAAGAGAATGGTCAAGATTACTTTTTTGTTTCGAAAAATGAATTTGACCGCATGGTGGAAGAAAACCTTTTCATGGAATGGGCTGAGTTTACCGGCAATTTCTATGGCACACCCATTCAGGGGGTTAAGGCTAAGCTTAGCCAAGGAAAAGATGTCATCCTGGAAATTGAAATACAGGGCGCCAAACAAATCCATAACCAATATCCTGAGGCTTGCCTTATCTTTTTATCACCTCCATCCCTCTCGGTATTAGAAGAAAGGTTGAAAGGTCGAGCCACCGAATCGCCGGACAAGCTTGCCTTGAGGCTTAGCAAGGCTGGTGAAGAAATGGCGGAGAGACACATTTTTCAGTATGAAGTTATTAACGATATTCTGGATAATGCAGTAAAAACTTTGGAAGATATCGTGTATGCTAAGAGAGTAAATGACAACTAGCGCTGAGAGGCTATTTTACACAATATGAACACCACTAGAATTCTTGACCAATTGCTAGACAAAGAGACTAATCGTTATGAATTAGTGCTTAAAGTAGCTCAAAAAGCTAAACAAATTAAAAATGAGACTTCTGAAGCTCACAAAACTACTAATGCTGTTATTCAGGCATTGCAAATGGTAGCAGCAGAAGATGATGGCACCATCTTAATTTCTCCTTCCACCTATTACAGCTATTAATCAGGCTTTTAAAGTATAGAATTGCAAACAGAAATATTAGGAGTAACCTATTATTGATCCTGGCTTTTTCACCATGTCAGATTTTCCGCAATATATATAACAGAAGTATAGTTCATCGAGACTGAAAACCTAAGCCAGAAGCCATTACATAGAACCGTCAATTGCGATTCATGCCTGATTTACGAAAAAGTCTTATATACCAACTTGGTTGAGCTTTTCGAGACTTTGCATGTCAGAAAAACAGCTGTTTTTCTGACATGGTGAAAATGTCTGCAAAGACTCCTCTTGCGGGTCTTCAAAATTATCTTTTTCGGTAGCTAATATAAATTGTTCATGTCCTAATTTACCGGCCACTTTATAGGCTAATTCGGCCAAAATAGTAATCATTTCAACTTGATTATTTATTTGCGTCAAGCGAGCTCTATAAGGAGCGGCACCGCTGATACCTTTAGTATAGTGAACAAGATGACGTCTCGATTCGTTCGCCCCTACACGCAAACCTTTATATGCCATTAACCCCAAAGCATGTTGATTAGCACAAATTAGTCGTTCAACATCACTCGGTGGCTCAATAAAGCGCCCGCTTTCTAGATATTGATTAATACGACTGATTAACCATGGATTACCTAAAGTACCTCGCGCTACTGCCACTCCATCGCAGCCAGTTTCTTCCAATAAGCGTGCTGCGTCCTCCGGTTCAAATACATCTCCATTTCCTAGCACAGGAATCGAAAGTGCCCGTTTTACTTTAGCAATAAAACTCCAATCTGCTTTGCCAGAATATAGTTGCTGCCTAGTTCTACCATGCACTGTCACCGCTGCTGCCCCAGCCTCTTCAAGCATCAAACCAAATTCAACCGCATTACGCGAATTATCGTCCCAACCTAAACGAAATTTGACTGTCACCGGTATCGATACTGCATCTTTCACAGTTCGCACTATTTCGCGCGCCAAATCAGGCTCGCGCATTAAAGCACAACCGTCCATACCCTTGGTGATTTTAGGCACCGGACAACCCATATTAATATCAACCCAATTAGCGCCTTTAGCCTCCGCCATTATTGCTGCTTGAGCCATTACATCAGGTTCATGACCAAATATTTGTATTGCGATGGGATCTTCTCCTGGAGCCAAATCCATAATTCTCGTTTCCGGCTTGTGCATTAAAGCACGTGAAGAAACCATTTCTGTAGCTAAAAGACAATGCGGATCTATGCTCCGTATGATACGACGAAAGACAAGATCAGTTACTCCAGCCATAGGTGGAACATAAACACGACTCGGTATTGTTAAATTACCAATCTTTATTGACACATTTATCCCATTAATTGAGTGCTAAAATTTCTCAGACTGCCGATCAGTGGGGAGCTAGTTAGAGAATATACGAGCAATGAAAATAGCATATTTTGACTGTCTTTTTGGCGCTGGCGGTGATATGTTACTGGCAGCACTTTTGGATACTGGCATAAATACAGACCAGTGGCTTACTGAATTAAGCAAAATTGCCCTACCTAATGATAGTTATAAAGTCATTATAGAGCAAGCTCAACGCTGTTCTTTAGTAGCAAAACAGTTAAAAGTCGTCCTAAACGAACAAAAGTCACCCAAATTTGTTCATGAGCACGATCACCACAGCGAACACGAACATCGTCATCCCCATAGTCATAAACACTCAGAAGAAAAGAATCAAAATAAAGCCGAGCCGCGACTAGCTGTTCATTCACATAATGATCAACGTAATTTCAAAGACATTACCGTTCTTATCTCCGCCTCAAAAATTTCTACCACAGCTAAAGATCTAGCACTTAGAATCTTTGGAAAGCTCGCTCAAGCAGAAGCCTTCGTCCATGGTATCGATCCGCTAGAAGTACATTTTCACGAAGTAGGAGCCATTGATTCCATAATCGACATTGTCGGTTTTGCCATAGCTTACGACATGCTGGCAATCGAAAAAGCAATAGTTTCTCCTTTGCCTTTAGGCTCCGGTACAGTACAAACACAACACGGTTTATTTCCCGTGCCGGGTCCAGCCACCTTGCAGCTATTAAATCAAGCCAAAGCCCCGATTAGCGATCATCTCATTGACTATGAATGCCTAACCCCCACTGCAGCAGCTATTTTAACTACTATAGCCGACAGTTGGGGACAAGCGCCGGCAATGAAATTAATTAGTGCCACTGGCTGTGGTGCCGGACAAAGGAATCCCGAAAACTATCCAAATATTTGCCGAGTCATTATTGGCGAATCATCATCCACCAACCAATCGGCAATTTTAAATCACAGCACTCGCTTTAATAAAGAATCAATAACTGTAATCGAAACTATGCTAGATGATTTCTCTCCCCAGAATCTTTCTTTTGTAAGCGAAAAAATATTAGAATTAGGTGCACTGGATACCTATGTCACACCAGTAACGGCTAAAAAAGGCCGCAGCGGGCATTTACTTACAGTCCTTTGCCAGCCTAAACATATTGCCGCATTAGAAGAGCTTATCTTCGAACAAACTTCCACTTTAGGATTAAGAGTGTATTTAACCGACAGACTTTACTTAGATAGAAGTTGGATAAATGTGCAATTAGACAACAATTCGTCAAACGCTAAAAAAACCGACAATCGTATTTCACATAAAATACGGATTAAAATAGCCAAAGATCTTACCGGCAAAATTGTTAACGCTCAACCAGAATACGAAGATTGTGTTCAATACTCTGAATTAAAAAAGATCCCTCTAAAGACAGTGTTAAAAACTGTACTTGAAAAACTTGATACCAATGAATCTTAAAAACCATATTTATCGCAGGACAAACCTAATGTTATTTAATTCCAGTATCATATATTCTTATGCTTCTTTAGAAAAAATAAAATTGAATCTAAAAATCGTCCTGTACCTGATATTGATATTTATATTCTTCCCAAGTGCAGCCTTGGCTGACGCCTTCGCCAATTATGTGGAATATAGATCTAATCCGTTATTGGGTTCTATTAAAATCACGCAAGGTCTTGTTCGAGGATTAAAATATAGCGAATACATGGGCAATCGAGTTAATATGGCAAAACTTGCAAGCAATAACATATTTAGTTGTGAGGATAGTAAGCCTCATACTTATATACGAACAGCCAAGTTGGATAATCATATCGTTGTAACAATAATCGAAATTGACCCAGCTCCTGGGCATGGCTACGGAGGCGCTTTGGCACCTGAACACATAAAAATTACAATTGATAATAAAACCAAAATTGATTGTACATTTGGCTATGCGCCATGGTTGGACAACCTAAATGTTAAAGAGATAGCAATTTATCCGCAAGACGGTATTATCAACATCAATGCTAATTCAGAGCATAAGACTTCTTCAAAAGATAAGACATTATGGGAAGCTATGACATTCATAAATAACCCAATCATAGTCACAGATGAAATTTTACTCAATGCTACCTCAACGGAAAAGTAAAAGATCAGTGAATAGTCAAACTAATTAACCGATAACAAAGAAACTTCTTTTTTGAAAGCAAGCTTGTCGCCATCTGAGTCTACAGTTATTTGATCACCATCTTTAAATTCGCCTTCTAAAAGCTTGAGAGCAAGAGGATTTTCAATTTCTTTCTGGATTAATCTCTTTAATGGTCTGGCACCAAATGAGGGGTCATAACCAGTTCTAGCTAAAAGATCGCGCGCCGCTTCTGTAGGCAATAAAACTATTTTGCGTTCTTCTAAGCGCTTGTTTAAATAATTAAGCTGAATGTCAACTATATGCTTCAGTTCTTTGGCTGTAAGAGCATGGAATACTACAATTTCATCGATCCTATTTAAAAATTCCGGTCTAAATTTTTCTCTTAGTGCAGTCAACACTTTTTCTTTCATTATCGAATAACCAGCATCTCCCTCTCCATCTACTGCAGTTTTTACTTGATAGTCTAAAATATACTGACTGCCAACATTTGAAGTCATTATAATCACAGTGTTTTTAAAATCAACTGTGCGTCCCTTCGAATCAGTCAAATGTCCCTCATCCATTACTTGCAATAGAACATTAAAAACATCACTATGCGCTTTTTCAATTTCGTCAAAAAGTATTACTGAATAAGCACGTCTACGCACTGCTTCGGTTAATTGTCCGCCTTCATCATAGCCAACATAACCAGGAGGAGCCCCAATCAATCGGGCCACAGTATGACGCTCTTGATACTCAGACATATCAATACGAATCATGGCTTGCTCATCATCAAACAAAAATTCAGCTAGTGCTTTAGCTAATTCTGTTTTACCTACACCGGTAGGCCCCAAAAAAATAAAACTGCCAATTGGTCGCTGGGGATCTTTCAAACCAGCCCGCGCTCGACGCACCGCGCTTGCTATGACATCAATAGCTTCGTCTTGACCAATTACCCGTTTATGCAATTGTTCTTCCAAATGCAATAACTTTTGTATTTCGCCTTCCAATAGTTTAGAAACAGGAATACCTGTCCATTTTGAAACTATATCGGCAATATCTTGTTCATCAACCTCTTCTTTTAAAAGCCGGGAGGAGTTTTTATGTCCATTTTTAGCTCCGAACGATTCTTCCTCTCTTTTCAATTGTTTTTCTAGATCGGCTAATTTGCTATATTTAAGCTCAGCAGCCTTTTGCAAATCAGTGGCACGTTCGGCTTGCTCAATCAGGTGTTTAGTAGATTCAATTTCTGCTTTAATGCTTTGCACGCGGCCAAGAGCTTCTTTTTCCGATAACCATTGAGCACGCAAAACATCGGCATTTTCTTTTATATCAGCTAGCTCTTTTTCTAGTCTGTTCAATCGCTCTTTGGAAGCAGCATCCGATTCTTTGCGGAGAGCTTCTCTTTCGATCTCTAACTGCATGCGACGACGCTCAAGCTCGTCTAATTCAGTGGGCATGGAATCAATTTCTATCCGCAACTTAGCCGCAGATTCATCAACCAGATCTATCGCTTTATCAGGCAAAAAGCGATCGGTAATATATCTGTGAGAAAGGACCGCTGCACTTATGAGTGCCGAATCTTTTATGCGCACACCATGATGAACCTCATATCGCTCTTTCAATCCACGCAAAATAGATATAGTGTCTTCTACGCTCGGCTCTTCTACATTGACAGTTTGGAAACGACGTTCAAGAGCTGGATCTTTTTCAATGTGCTTGCGATATTCATCTAAAGTTGTCGCACCAATACAATGCAATTCACCACGTGCCAATGGTGGTTTAAGTAAATTTCCAGCATCCATAGCGCCTTCGCCACCAGAACCAGCCCCAACCACTGTGTGCAATTCATCAATAAATAAAATTATTTGTCCGGCTGATTCAATTACTTCTTTAATAACCGCTTTTAGTCTTTCTTCAAACTCGCCGCGATATTTAGCACCGGCTATTAACGCACCCATATCAAGAGTAATTAATTTCTTGTTCTTTAACCCTTCTGGTACATCTCCTCTAGTAATTCTCGATGCCAATCCTTCTACAATCGCTGTTTTACCTACACCTGGTTCACCCACTAAAACAGGATTGTTTTTAGTACGGCGGCTCAATACTTGCATTACACGCCGTATTTCTTCGTCCCGCCCAATAACAGGGTCCAATTTGCCCTGGGCAGCTAGTTGCGTTAAATCCCTACCATAACGGGCTAAGGCTTCATAAGTCGCTTCCGGATCCTGGCTAGTTACGCGTTGATTGCCACGAATAGCAGTCAGCACTTTTAATATGCGCTCATGCGTTATTCCGGCTTGTTTGAGGATTGTCCCTGCTTGACTTTTACTTTCATCGCACAATGCTAAAAGCAAATGCTCAACGCTAATATATTCGTCTTTGAGCCTGTCAGCCTCTTTTTTTGCCACCTCAAAAATTGACATCAATTTATTAGACACATAAATTTCGTTTTGATTGGCACTTACACTTGAACTTTTAGCTTGTTTACTTAGATATTTCTCGACTTCCTCTATAACTGTAGCTGGGTCTATATCTAGTCGCTTTAAAATGCGCCCAGCCATACCATCGTTTTGTTCAAGTAAAGCCAAAAGCAGATGCTCTGGTGTCACTTCACGCTGCCCAAAACGAGAACTAATCGCACGGCAATTTGTGATCGCCTCTTGTGCTTTACTTGTAAATTTTTCAAGATTCATAAACTAAACCCTAACACTCTCGGCAATAAAGATAAGCCCATCAATTAATTATGGACGCTAATATGATATGCGAGTAATTTTTCTATTTTTTATTAACGCTAATTTCTTTTCAAACTCCCTAAATAGTATCTAAATTAATAGTTATAAGCAGTTACAAAGATGCTTCTATTTCAGGGAAGCTACTTACTTCTTTGCTATTGTAATTAGCTTGACAGGAAACGTACATATGCTCAGACGAGCTAGCATTAGCCTCCTCACCCTTCTAATATTCTCCACTGAGCTTAGTTTGCCGCTAAAAGCTGCTAGTGAAGTTAGAGCTGATTCCAAAAACGCGGCTGGTCAAGGACCGTTTGCTGATATTGAGCCGCTAGAGCAAATTCGCGGTAAAACGAACCTTTATACTTCCAGCATATCTAGAAATGTTCTAAAAGGTTCAGTCAGCCGAATAGAAAAGCTTCACCCTTGCTCTATGGCAAAGTCGAAAGTATTCCCAAAGGAACTAAATTGCGCTTATCGGTAATGGGCAATTTAAACTCTCAGTGGAGCAAATTAGGAGATGAAATTATAGCTCGTATCTCCTTGGACGTTAACAATGGAGACAAAGTCCTATTGCCCGGAGGCTGGTATATGCACGGCACGGTGACTGAATTGGCGTCAAGGAAAAGATTAGGCCGTGACGGGTATGTAACAGTAGAATTCGATAAATTGTTAAGTCCCGACGGAGATATAGATCTACCTTTTAAATCCAAATTTTCGACAAAAGATAATGAACTGAAGGCTATCAGCAAGACTGTTTTAATTGACAGTGGCTATGTGAGCATAGGTGCCTTAGGAGGCAGCATTATCTCTGCCCAATTAACTGGTATTCCCCTGGCCATAAGCACTTACGGCATCACCATAGGAGCTGGCGCTGCTGTGGGTGGCAGTTTAGGCTTAATCGGTGCCTTAAAAAGAAAGGGCAAAGTCGCTTCTTTTTTCCCGGGCGACGAAATAACTATCACCACCGCCGAACCAATAATCGTACCCGGCTTCGATGCTCGTTTTATTCCTTCTGCTCAGCCCAAAAAGGCCATAGCCGATCTAAAAATAACTGCTAACCACTACCAATTTGACAAAGACCCCTTTGGCGATAAGCTTTCTAGACAGCTTTTATTATCAATCACAATCCGGAATAATACCGAAAAGGAAATTAGCTTTTTTGATACAGCAGTACTTTCAGATTTCGGCGAGCGTTATTACCCCTCTTTGACTACGGTTGGCTTGAATACATTCAAAACAAGAGTAAAACCGAATACAACCGTTACGGCTGATATGGCATTTAATGTTAGCCATAAGAAGCATAAATACTGGCTGATACTCTTAGACAAGACTGATAAGGAAGAAATAGCTCGTTGCCAGATAAATTAAACTTGCGGATTATCCCACCAATCATCTAGTATTTCGCGCTGAATCAAGCTAATATACTGAAGATTAATCATACAGTTTAGAGTGTTTGAGTAATTATGAAAGCGCATATTTTCAACGTTCTTGAGAACATTCATGGACAAAATCGTCGACGACAAAGCGATATTCGTTTCCTCGCCTTACAGAATCAAAACCTTGAGCTCGAGCAAGCTTTAATAGAAAAAGAAGCAGAGATTCAATCGCTGCAGGACAAAGTCAGAGCGTTAGAAACCCAGTTACAGGAATTGATGGACACTGATGGTCTGACCGGACTTCCTAATCGCGAATCATTTAAACATCATCTTCTCCACTCAATCAAACGTGCTTTACGGCTTGGCTACTCTTTATCAATAATGCTTTTAGATATAGGACAGCTGGAAAATATCAGTCAAACTCATGGGCAAGAAATGGCTAATAAAGTCATTATCAAAGTCGCCACGGTTCTGCGAGCTTCAGTGCGCGAAGTCGATATGGCTGCCCGCTGGGAAAACGACCAATTAATTGCTATTCTGCACGAAACATGTGCAGATGCTGCTTCTTCAGCAGCTCAACGCATACACAAACGAATCTCTGCTTTAGAAATTCGTTGTGCGGATTCAAATAAACCAATAAAAATCAATGTGTCAATTGCGGTAGCTGGATATCTGCCCCATAGCGGCGAGGCTAGTGACTTAATTGCCGAAGTTTGCGAAGCGCTTGCAAAAGTAAAACAAGAAAACGCTAAGCGAACAGCCACAGCCTAAAAGCCATTCAGTTATATTCTGACAAAGAGTCTCTCTTTCGGAAAGCGCACTTTTTGTAAGCGGGCGTTTTCGTCATCAACTGCTCTGTATCCCAAAGCACAAACTACCACACTACAACAATCGAATTTATCCAAGCCCAGAATACGATCATATTCTTTCTTAGAAAAACCCTCCATTGGACATGTGTCTATATCTAACATAGAAGCGGTTGTCATGAGATTACCCAAGGCAATATAGCACTGGTTGGACATCCACTCCGCCAATTGCTCATCGCTCATATTGGCATGCATCTTTAGTATCATCCCACGTTCGCGCTCCAATTCGCTTACTGATATTTTGCGCACAGCGGCTGTATAATCTACATGTTCATCTATATATTCAACTGTTAGTTTTTCCGGCCGGCAAATAACCAACGTATGTGAGCAGTCTTTGACTTGCTTCTGTCCATAGGATGCAGAAACCAGATCATCTTTTGTCTTTTGGTCGCTCACAACAACAAATTTCCATGTTTGCAAACCCCAGCTGGACGGTGTGAGTATTAGAGCCTTTTCGATATTATTCCAAGTTCCTTCATCGATCTTTTTGCCAGAGTCGAATTTTTGCGTGGCATAGCGCCACTCCAGTTTGGATAAAACAGAGAGCATTTGATCAGTCAGCATTTGATTTTCCTATATCGCCCAAATCGAAATCATCATACAATCAATAATCAATTGATTTAAAAGCATTTATTATTTCTTTCCCGGCACTGGATCAACCTTAGACCAAGGATCGCTATATAAAGGGCGTAAGCTATTGAGAGCACAAACGATTGCTGAACCATTATTAAGCAGAGTAGCCCCAGCTGGACCAATCATGCCCAAGGCAGCCAACCCTAAACCGGCACCGTTGGGAATGATAGCTAGAGTAAGATTTTCTTTGACTAAGTTAATTGCGCCCCGAGCAATGCGAATTGCTTCTGGCAAATGCGTCAGGTTGCCGTCAGTCAGCACAATATCCGCTCCTTCACGCGCAGCTTCGGTACCACCATGCAAAGAAAAACCGATATCAGCATGAGCCAAAGCTGGCGAGTCATTAATACCATCGCCTATTACAGCCACAATATGCCCTTGTGCTTTCAGTTCCTTTACCAGATCAGCTTTCTGTTCAGGAAAACATTTGGAGACATAGTCAGTAATACCACAAGCTTGGGCAACCTTCTTAGCAGCAATCTCGCCGTCACCGGTAGCCATATAAATTTTCTTTATGCCTAGCCTTTTGAGCTGCTTAATTGCCTGCGCTGTTTCTGAACGTATCTCATCACTATAAGCTATTAAGCCAGCCAGCTTGCCCTCGATAGCGACATAGGCAATAGACTGTCCATTGCTAGTCATTTTGATCTCGTGATCCTTCGGCCTTGCCTATATCAATTTCTTCACTTTCCATAAGACGCCGGCTACCAATCATAACTATTTTATTTTGTACTTTTGCCCTAACTCCCATGCCCCGCATTTGGCTAGATTCGCTTCGTTCGCCTATTGGTATTTTTTTATGAGTGGCATATTTAACAACGGCTTTAGAGGCCGGATGGTGGTGCCTTTGTTCAACCGCAGCTGCCAACCCAATTATTTCATCTGCATCGTTTAGTTTGCCATTACCATTAGGCAGAGCCAATACCTGAGTCACCTTCGGTTCACCCAAAGTGAGTGTGCCTGTTTTATCAAACACTATAGCCGATACCTCTGCTAATCGTTCTAATGCAGCCCCATTTTTTACTAGAATACCTTTACGACCCGCATTATACATAGAAGATAAAACCGCTGTTGGTGCAGCAATTCTTATGCCTGTACTAAAATCAAAAATAAGCATACTCATCATGGTTATTAGATTCCGTGTGAAGATAAAGCAAACACCAGCTCCTAGTATTATAGGTAATACTAGATTGTCTGCCATAACTGCTGCATAATTTTGAATTTTAGTTTCATGGATGGGGGCAGATTTCAAAGCCTGTAAAATAGCACCAGCTTTAGTATCACTACCTACAGATAAACAACGGATATAAATTTTGCCTTCTACCAGTACCGTAGCAGCGTGCACTTGCTGTCCCAGCCCTACTTCAATAGGTATGGCTTCACCTGTAAGTTTCGATTGGTCAATGGCTGCTTGCCCATCTATAACTGTTCCGTCAACTGGTATTAACTCGCCTGGATAAACAACTAATACGTCACCTACTTTTACTTGATCAATAGGAATGTATAATCGCTTGCGTCCTTTAACTAACCAGGCAGAGCGACCCGACAAACTTAACAAATTATCAACCATCTTACGGCAGTGCTGAGCGGTGCGTTCCCGAATATATTCACCCAAAGCAATCAAAACTGTCATAAAACAAGCTTCTTTCAACTTGCCGTTAGCCAACATAAGTGTAGCCGCCATACCATCCAAGGCATCTACACCTATTTTGCCTTCTATTAGCAGGGTATTTATTGCCCGCAAACTAATTGGCAATATAGAGGTAATTAATAAACCGTTAGTTAATTGATTGGAGACACCAAGCATCGAACAAGCCAATGTCGCACCACTTATAAAAACTTGTAAACTGGGCATCAACAAACGATCTAAAAATTGCAGAAACGGAGCTACAAATTGATAAATATTATTCAACCAACGGCTTTGACTTTGCTCAATTGGTAAATTAGCTGCATTGCAATCAAGCACGAGTTTTCCCAATATAGAGACTAATTTATCTTTAGAGAACAAACTGGTATTAAAATCAACAATAAGCGCACCACACCAGGTATTAACTCGTGCAGAATTAATTCCTTCTCGCTTCACTAGCTCCTGGCATAAAACGCTCGATAATCCTAATTCGTCTTTTAAAGCGGCGCAGTAAAAGCGTATACGACCCCAATTCTCTTCATAAGCTTCATGCTTTACGACCAGGGGGCCAAGCAGGCGTAAATTACTCGACTGACCATCAGCCTCATCCGCAATAGTAGGCTCAGTTTTTATAGAACTAATTGCTAATCGGGCTCTCACTGCAAACCTTTTTGTCCGTTACCAGGATTGGCCACTGCTGGCGAATGCGAACTCGCCAGATGAAATTTAAAATAAGAATCATAGGCATAATAGAACAATACCCAACCTGGAACCTGACTCAGCAGTCCTTTCTCTTTGGATAATTGGTAAAATCCTGCTGCCGCTAAAAGCAATGGCAAAAGCATCTTTAAATCAATATAGTTTTGTGTCCGGCGAGCTAAATACTGATTTATACGCGAAAAACGCTTGCCGATTAACTGAGCAAGCAAAGAAACTTCTGGAAACATGATCATCTCTTCGCCCACCAACTCTTCAAAGAGATCCGTGGCTATCTCATTACAAACGCCATCTAATTTGGTGACCATACCTGAAATCTCATCATGATGGACCAGTAAACTGCCAGTCCGATCATTAAATTCGACCTTGTTTACACCCGGCACTTTTTTTAAAGATTCATGTAATCGGTTGACCGTTTCTTCGTTGCGATGATGAGAAGCCAGTCTATATCGTGTCCGATGAGGAACATGATGTGTCACACCACGTATTCGCCCATTAGTTTTAGTCGAAAGATGTTTGTCCATATTTACGCGCTGTCTAGTTCTCAACTGCTTGGTCGGAGCGCTTATTTTCCTCCTTTCCGCTAACGACGGCGGGCTGCTGCCGCCGTTCGCTTAACTTCTATATTTTTTTCAAAAGAATTTTCTCTAGCTTTTATGTGAGACGTGCTTTTCAGAACTATGTTTTTCAGAATGGTTCTGTTTACGCTCTGCCTTCACTTCTGCCACCATGTCGCTGGCTTCTTCTTTTACTTCGGCCACTAAATCCTTAGTGCTTTCCGAAATAATGAGTCCAGCGCGTATTGCTTCCTTAGCTACCGATTTCAACGCCTTGCGTCCATCCGGAATAGCTAGCAAGACCAAAGCGGCCAAACCCCAACGACCGGTAAATGCTTCCCATATCTTGTCGATCATCTAATATTCCCCTCCAAAGTGCCGTTTACTATGATTCCTCACACTGCAACGTCGGAACGTCGCAATATTAAAATTAAATTGATATCTTTTATTATGCCCATTTCCTAGAGCAAACTCATAAAACAAAGTATACAAACACCCAGAAAATGATTTTGGGATTGTTTATATACTTTGCAGTTTTTGAGGTTAATTCTGGACCAGTACCAAAAATTTGGCTCTAAATCACTGCACGCCTAATAATTGCACTTCAAATATCAGCTTGGCATTTGGTGGAATAACCGGCGGCATACCACCAGGACCATAACCAAGCGCCGATGGAATAATCAATTTGCGTTTACCACCGACTTTCATGCCAGCCACACCTTCATCCCAACCACGAATGACGCTTCCTTGACCCAAAGCGAATTGAAAGGGCTGCCCTCTGTCTAAAGAGCTATCAAACTTTTTGCCATCTACAAGCCAGCCCGTGTAATGGACCGACACTGTTTGCCCTGGCCGAGCAGTATCTCCCGTACCCACAATCTCATCAACATAAACTAAACCTGTTGCAGTTGTTACTTCACCCATATTTGAGGCTCCTCCTCGAGCTGCCAATGCAATTGGCTGAAAATTACCCAAAAGTGAGATAAGGCTCACTACAACCACTAGTTGACGGTTAATCACACTCATTGCTCCTTTCCTCGACCCAATACCAAACAGCGACAATTATATCCTCTTAACTTCTTAGCATGTAGAGTATGAGATCCCTCTAGTAAAGTGTCGCAAAGAAGTGGCTCTATCTTAGGTTTCGCTCATTTGTAGTCTAAAACCATTTTCCTCAGACTATCGAACAGCTATATTGTGGCCATGATAAGGATTATCGTAGTAGACGATCACAATGAGAGCCGCCAACGAATCATCGGCGAACTTAAAGCCGGCAATTTGATAAATGTTATTGGCGAAGCGCAAACCTCTGACGAAGCTTTACAACTTTCTGAGAAACTTTTACCTGATGTCGTTTTATTAGACCTTCATTTACCGGGACTTCTTAGCCCAACTAGCTTGATACAAAAACTGAGCGCCTTGCGCAATGTCAAAGTTTTAGCCTTTGGAGACAATAATAAGGCATCCGAAGTGCAGGATCTATTGGAAGCGGGCGCTAGCGGATACATAGTCAAATCAGACAACTCAGTCTTAATACGCATGTCTATTCTTATGGTGGCCCGTGGCTCAAAAAATATTCTCTCCCCAGCATTGCCTCGTCAGATTAATCGTTTAACCTCCCAGGAGCGGACAATTCTCAGGTATACCGGTCGGACGACCAAGCCGCAAAAAGCTGCCGCCGATTTAGGTATTACCGAAAGCCAGCTAAACGACGCCCTCGCCCATCTAGCTACTAAACTAGACCTAGGCACCATTGCCGATTTGAAAAAATGGGCAAGAAAAACGGCTTCTGATCGATTATAATTATCTGACTGAAGTTGCCATTGTTTAATTGGCAACAAAAATATTTTGCAGCGAGGTTAAGCGCTATGGTTAATTCTGTCGTTTTAGTAGGTCGTGCCGGTCGTGATCCAGAAATGAGATACTTTGAATCAGGCCGCGTCAAAACCAGCTTCTCAGTAGCAGTAAATAGACCTACAAAAGAAAAAGAAACCGATTGGTTCGACATTGAATTATGGGGCAGACAGGCTGAAATCGCCGGTGAATACGTCCGCAAAGGTAGTCTAATTGGCGTTGAAGGTCGTCTAGACTTTAACCGTTGGACAAGTGATGATGGCAATAAAAATGTCAAACCAATCATTCAAGCTAGCAATATAAGATTACTGGGCAGCAAAAAAGACAGCGCAGGCGGTAGTTCTGATTTTCCCGCTGGCGATAATTAACATTTGATAGAGAAGCATCTAGCAACTAAAGATGTCTGCAACTAAGAATATTGGTAAAAATACTCGATCTCACAAAACCTCTTGATAACTTGCTGGAGATTTATAGCCATAAAAGCTATAGGGATCCAGATTTTTCATGTGTCGAGTGGTCCTCGATAGAGACACAAGGCTACCGTGTGTCAGCAATTGCTCTGGGCACGCAGACTGGTACACATATTGACGCACCTTCTCACTTCAATGTTTCAGGAAAATGTCTTGAAGATCTTCCACTGGAAAACTTGATGGGACAATACTTTCTTATTGATTTACCAAAAAATGTCAATGAAAGTGAAGCGGCGTCACTTACCGCTCCGTACCATAAAGAAAAAATATTCTTTCTGCGCTCTCATAAATCCGGATCATCGACGCTCTCACCCAATGCTTTGAATGTCCTGCTCAGTTTGGCAGCATCTGTCTGGGTTCTTGCAGGTGAAATCGTTATAGAGAATTCTGATGCCTTAGAGTTCCATCGACGTATTGCTCTTCGAAGCAAATATCTTATCGAAAACTTAAATAGTAGCTATGCCCGTCAAGTTAAAGTGGGAGGCGAATTATTTGCCCTTCCTCTTGCCCTGGTAGGAACAAGCGGCGCGCCTTGTCGGGTTCTAGTGAGGGAATCCTAAGCATCCGTCGATACTTAAAGAAGCACGAAACATAAAGACCTTATTAAAGCTAGGCCTTCTACTCCATAAGCTCAGAAAGGAATGGCTATATAATAGTTCTTTCCAATAGCCTCTAATCTGCGGTGTTTATCAAAGTGGTTCCAAAACTTTTAATTGAAAATATTAATACAAAGTCTTTTGTAGACATACCGGCCTCCTTACCAGCTGTCAAATTTCCCTTGCCTAAAGTAGGCATAACTAATCGCCCGCATTATATTCATGTTCAAGATCCGTTCACTCAAGAAGCAACTCGTCTTTTTAGTAATATAAAGATATTTTTTAGTCTAAGAGCCGATCAACGCGGGCTGCATATGTCGCGCATCGAAGAATGCTTGTATGACATATCGGCAGAGAAAAACTTGTCGCTGCCTGACTGGATTGATAAGTTAGCCGAACAATTATTGATAAAACAAGCGCAGAATAAATGTGTTGTAGATATTGAAACTCATTATGAAAAAACCATCGAAAAAAACACATCTCAAATCCCTAGTCACGAATTAATCAAGCTCCATACAAGCATTACAAAAGAAGAGTCCGCCACCAGTAAATGGGTCGGTGTGGAAGTACCCTTTATTAATGCCTGCCCGTGCACACAACGCTGGGGCATGCGTGACTTTCACAAAAAATTGATTGATGCCGGCTATGATAGGGCTAAAGCCGAAGAATTGATGCTTATGGCACCATTGCAGGCTCACACAAATCTTGGTCGAGCAAAGCTGAAGATTCACAGTTCGGCAATCACCCACAAACAAATCTATGATGTATTAGATAATTCTGTTCCTATCGTACGCGAACTTCTTAAAGGCATGGACGAACACGCCGTGGTGCGAGAAGTTCATCGACAAGGACAATTCTGCGAAGATAATGCCAGATCTATTGTACAAACACTTTGCCACCACTTAGATGGCGTCATTGATAATGACGTGCTGATGGAAATCGTGGTTGAAGTTGACGAAAGCGTCCACTCTCACAATCTTTATGCTGAAATAGTCTCTAATTTTGGTGATCTTAAAGACGATATTATTAATTCGCAAGCAGACTAAGATTGCTAGCTCCGCTGCCTGGGAATATTGATATTACAAGTATCCTTCTATCGATGATATTTTTGTCAAAATGCACTGGGCGAGGCTCCGATGACCGACGAGCACGTTGAAAAAGGTACGCCATCGTCTCAGCAAAGACCGATGTTTGTTTTTGACAATTTCGGAATAATTGGGCTGGCATTTATGATCATAATGACATGGCTATCCTATACTGCCACAGTTGAACTGAAGCCAATTCTAAGTAAAATTTTTCAATCAAATACTAAACGCTGAGCACTAACTTGGCCAGGCATGCCTTTACTTTAACGCATACGGACGCTTAACCGGAATCAAAAAACCCATATCATATTTTGCTTTATATTTAGCGATTAACTTATCCATCTTGCCACTGTCTATAAGCTGATCGATGGCTGTATTTAGTACGTGCAACAATTGTTCTTCGTCGATATCTACGGCTATAGTGTTTCGAAGCACCGGCAGTGGCACTGTTGAGCATCACTCGTTCATAGGCTGTTTCGCTTTTATTTGTTACCAGTTTACTTGGTGAAAGAAAGAAATTCTGTATAACTAGTGTTATCAATACAGCAAGAATTACTAACCAAAAATTCTTCATCGATCGTTTCTCTAATTACCCACCTTACTCTGGCATATTTTTAAATAATAATCTCTTACTGCCACTGTTTTTGGATGAATTGCTTTGCCGATTTGAGCAAGGTATTCCAAACTGCTTTGGCAGGCAATAAGAATTGCTTTATCTAGAGGCAAAATATTATCACGAACTGAAGTTACTTTAATTGGCTCTCTAATCGGATCAGCATATTCATCCGGCCGCCCTGGCTCAATTGCATCGGCAAGAAAAACAATTTTAGAAAGCAATGTCATGTTTACAGCTCCTAAAGTATGCTCAGCGATTGCGTTTAAAATTTCCTGATCTTCCAAGCCAAAGGTACGTCTAACAAATTGTGCCGCTACAGGACCATGCAATAAATGACCATTTTGTTCTTCCACGGGATCCAATTGCAAACCATAAGCTTTTGCTTGTTCGATCAGTTCCTTATCTTTCACTTCCTTACAGGCATCGTGCAACCAGCCGGCCAATTCGGCTTTGTAAGCCAATTCACGATCCTGGCTAAATTGCTCAGCCAGCTTTTTTGCAGTCTGAGCCACGCCGACAATGTGACTAAACCGCTTTTGCGAAACTCTTTCTTTCACCCAGTTTTGCACATATTTCAAATCATCCAAGGGTGGTGGAATATGTTTCATTTGAAGTATTTCTCTCTTTCTAGGAGCTGCCAAACTTTTTCGGGCACCATATAACGTACCGTTTTCTCTTGCTTTATCCGCTGTCTTATCTCCGAACTAGCAATATCCATCAGCGGTGAATCTATTAGGGCATACTTGATTTTAGAAAGAACAACATGTTCTTCTATGGTAAACATACTTGCCTCGTTGTTTCCGCCTTTATTAGGCAAACGACGTGGAGCAATCAGCAATTTGCAAGATTGAACAATTTCATCAAATCGATACCAGGTAGGTAAATGAATGATATTATCAGCACCGAGCATTAGATTGACATTAAAGTCCCCTTTAAAATGCTCTATCGTTTCAATCGTATATGACTGTCCCGGTCTCGCCAATTCTATTCCGCAGGCATTAAACTTTTCATTGTCTGATACCGCTTGTGACACCATTTCATGCCGTACTTCCCCAGGAAGAAGTAAATCCTGACGATGGGGCGGGCGAGGACTAGTAACAAAATAGATTTTGTGCAAGTTAAATTGATCGCACGCACATTGCGCTAAAAGCAAATGAGCATTATGAATCGGGTTGAAAGTACCGCAGAAAAGACCAATTTCAAGCTTGCTATTCAAAACTACTTACCTTTCTTCTCGGCTTCAATAGCATGTTTTTGCAATTGCTCTGTGAATTCCTTTCTTGTATACATTCGTGGCAAGCGTGCCTTGAGCCTGCAAGCTAATTCATAAGTAATTGTGTCAAGCTGTTTGGCCCAATCTGCCAAATAGAGTTTAGTTTCATCTACTGCGTGCTTTTTTTTCGACAACACAGCATAATCATCAGAACCTATAAGGGTTATTACATCCCCTTCTTTGGCTGAGGGAACATCTGTTATATCAAACAACATTTGGTCCATACTAATTGTGCCCACTTGATCGATAACTTTGTTATGCAACAAACCCTTCATCTTATTAGATAATCTTCGGCCAACTCCATCGGCATAACCAATAGGTATATTTGCCAATCGGCTTTCTCTAGTGGCTTTCCACGTTAAACCATAACCAACTGATTCACCTTTATTTATTATATTCATTTGATTAATGCGGCCCCTGACTGACATGATAGGTAATAGATTAGCAGAAACAGTCTGTGCTTCCAGTCCGTATATGCTGATGCCGATGCGCACCAGGTCATAATAAGTAGAGGGGAAACGCAAAGCCGCTTCTGCAGAAGCAAGATGACAAAACCCAGGCCGGCATTTTTGGCTGCTCACAATTTCGGTAAACTTATCAAAAAGCTTCTTTTGCTTTGTGCTGTCAACATCATCGCTAGCCATAGCTAAATGACTGAACACACTGACCAATTTGAACTTTTCATTGGCATTCAAAACTTCTAAAGCTTTGCAAAAATCAACTTCATTCATTCCTAAGCGATGCATACCTGTATCTACTTTCAAATGCACAGGTACAATGCGAGTATCATCCTGCAACGTTTCGATTATTCCTTGTAATTGGGTCAATGAGCTAATTGTTAAATCAAGTCTTTTGTCCATTGCTTTCTTCACCGCCCATAAAGGTATAGGACTGAGAATGAGAATAGGTAATTTGCAATAGGCTTCCCTGAGCTCGCTGCCTTCATCTGCTGAAGCTACGCCAAGCCATGACACTCCGCAAGCAGCTAATACCTGCGATACTTTGACCGCGCCATGCCCGTATGCGTCAGCTTTTACGATGCCCATGACTTGTGGCATAGCCAAACCCTCTCGTTCAGCGTTTTCTTTTAATTGGGCTTTGATTATTTGTAAATTTGATTCCAGCTGATTTAAATCTATTTCAACCCAAGCATCTCTGGCAATTGAGTCTCCACCATAACTTGATCGAGGCGAATAAGGTGAGGAAGTCATGATTGCCTTTATCTATAGGTCTATAGTGTCCAATAATCTAAGTAACATTGTATAAATGCTAGCATTATCCAGATTTAATTGCTTTCAATGCATGGCTAAAGCCTTGACTGTAAACTCATGGTGGAAAGGCGTTTAGCTATTTATTAAGGAAACTAAAAAGGGCGTTTCTTTAGGCTGGCGGCGGGGTCAGGAGACTATACAAATGAACAATATATGAGACAATGCATAAAATCTTTGTACCGAAGTGCAAGTAGTAACAACTAAAATCGCTATTCGGAATAAAAACGAATCGTTTGATTGTACTTAGTTGTTCAAACTATCACTTATTATTTTCACAGTCAACCTAAGGAGTGCATGGACCTTGAATAAAGCTGAATTAGTAGAAGTCGTATCTAAAGAAACAGATGCAACAAAAAAAGATGTTGAGCTCGTAATCAACAAGATGATGGAAACCATTATCAAACATGTTTCGAGCGGAGACAAAGTCACTCTGGTTGGTTTTGGCACTTTTGAAGCAAGACAACGTAAAGCACGTACCGGCCGCAATCCGAAGACTAATCAACCTTTGCAAATACCAGCTAAACGTGTTCCTGGATTTAAAGTCGGTAAGGAATTCGGTGACGCTGTAAATAAAAAGCGTTAAAAGTTTGTCTGCTAAAATATCTGATGAGTTGGCAAGGCATAATATGTCAAGCTTAGGCATTGGTTATAGGCGCATTAAGGCAAACTGAGCAAAACAGGGCAGCGCTAAATGGGGGTCGGTTGAAATTACCTAGGGTAGCGGTTGTCGGTTGCGGAAATTGGGGCAAAAATCTAGTTCGCAATTTTGCTCAACTGGGAGCACTTGCTGCCGTTTGCGATAGTGACGAACAACGTCTACTAATTGCAGAACAAGAGAACAAAGATCTCCGAACGACTACACAATTTCAAGACTTGTTGGATGATCCACAAATATCGGCAATCGTTGTTGCTAGTCCGAGTGATACGCACTTTGATTTGGCTAAACGCGCTTTGCTTGCCAATAAACACGTTTATGTTGAGAAACCCCTTGCCCGAGATGTCAATCACGCTAAAGAATTGGACGCATTAGCCACTGAGCGAAATCTAGTATTAATGGTGGGACATTTACTTCTATATCATCCTGCAGTTAATTGCCTAAAGCAGCTAATTGCATCTGGTGAATTAGGAGAGCTTCTTTTTGTCCGCTCAGACCGCATGAACTTCAATACCTCCAGACGTGACTGGAGCGTTTTATGGGACCTAGCTCCTCATGACATTTCCATGATGAGTTATTTGCTTGATTGCGAGACCACTCAAGTTAACCGTGTGGGAGGCTGGGATACTTTGCGTGATGGACTGGTAGATGTTGCCTATCTCGATCTTTCCTTCACTGTAAGGGGGCGCAATATTCCTGGACAGATAAGAAACAGTTGGATTGATCCCCAAAAAGTGGTTCGCTTAACTGTAAACGGATCATTGAAAAGCGCTGTTCTCAATGACACCCAAGCTTCAAATAAATTAGCGCTGCACAGCCTTACCTCAGAAGGCCGCATGATAGTTGAGTACCCAATTTACCCTGCCTCCGAGCCGTTACATTTAGAGTGTGAACACTTTTTAGAATGCCTTTCTACCGGTGAGCGCCCACGAACTGATGCAAACAATGCTTATCAGGTAGTAAGCATTCTTTCTGAAGTTGAGCAACGTCTCAAACGCCGACCAACACATGTAGCACCGGTACAAATCAGATAATTAAGTGCTCTGTAACTTCTTCGCCACAGCAAACCAAGCAAATCCGGAGCAGGGCTTATAATGTAAGCTGCTACCTGCGGGAGTAATTCAGTGGTAGAATGTCTCCTTGCCAAGGAGAATGTCGCGAGTTCGAGCCTCGTCTCCCGCTCCACTTTCTAAATTCTAAGTTAAGAAAATCTTTTAGGATTTTGTCTCTTTATTGACAGGTGATTAGGCTTTTCTTTTATTTGATCAATAAATTTGCTCAAATCCTCAATTAGTCTATTTGTTCTTTCGGCCCTACTAACTGAGTTGAGATGGTATGGATATTCGAAAAAATCATCATCTGAAAATACATAGCGTTCGGGTCTAGCTAATATAGGTACGCTAAGCTTCTGTCCTGGCCAATCGGCAAAGATTCTAGGATTGTAGAGCTTATATGAAGTCTCTGGTATAGGTGATGGTATCAGAACTACATACGCCAGGCGTCTATGAGCAAATTGAGCAAAATCGTTTATCACCTTAGCACCCTCGTCTGATATGGGGGCCACAGGCGCTTCATAGCTCTGATAATTGGGCCTTTTTACTGGGTAAAACAAATGCATGAAATGGTCACCATGCTCTTCAAAAAAATAGCGCGTATGTAGTGGAGAGTAGAGAAGATCTTTATTAAAACGTTTGTCTTGCCACATTTTAACCAAAACAGTAAATAATTCTCTCCACTTCGCTGCTGGTTCAATTGAAGCATTTTTGATAAAAGTGGCAGTAAAAGATGGCGAATTCAAACAAGATCTGAACAGCCAAAGTCCTGCTCCTGGATAAGTTTCGAGCAATTTTAAAAGATGATGATCTCCTTCCACAAATTCGTATAAAAGAGTGTATTCAGGCACAATGACTATGATATCTCCAGCAGCTATGTCATCTTTGATTTCTTCCAACATATAGCGCAAGCCAAAAGGTAAACATTCAGACATATTTACTGCAGGCATATGCAAAGTTTTTTCAACCAAGCCACTATCCAATCCATAAACAAGATTGGAGCCGCCCACAAACACAATTTTTGGCGAACCTAATTTTCGCAAACGACGATGTTTATCTATTAGTGACGCAAAGCTGCCATATCTTCCTGTCATTGGTCCTTGCGGTGGCAGGGAAAAAGTGAGCAATAGAAAACATATAAAAAGTAAGAGTGATGTGATGAAACTTGAGTGCATTTTGATTCCGAATGCCAAAAATTCCACCCGTTGACCCATACATTTAAATTATATCTCGAGCGCTCGGTCTGCCAAGAGGAGTCTACCCGCTGCAAAGCTCATCTCCTGCTCCATTTTTTATAATTTGACTCGAATTGTTAGCTGCTTACTTGATTTATCAGCCATATAAATTGGTATAGTATCCATTAGATAAACTGAATTTTCTATCTATATCAAATGTCTGAACAAGAACCACCATCTAACAAAACCGAAGATAGCCTAAAAGCTAACGGACCGGCAGCTCAAAGACGCAATAGCTGGGAATCAAGTATGGCTGCTGTTTCATATGTCCTTGAACTTTCTAGAAAACCGGAACTAAAGATCCGTCAGAGTGACCAGGTTACAGCCTTTTCTGTATTCTTAGCTACCCTAGCCACTATTTTGTGCTTAGTTATGCACAAAATAGGCGGAGTCAGTCTTCAATTAATGCTTCTAAGCGATATTTTTCTGGGGGTGGCGCTAGTCATTTATGTTTGCCATAGGCTTGGTATCCTAACTGCATTGCCGCCAAGACAAGCTGCCCTTACTTGGCAATTGTTACAAGCTTTTGCCTTTGTAGGCGTATTTATAACCGTCAATTTAGCGCTGATCTTGTCTTTCGTCCTGTCGTCTATACCTGTAAGCAATTTGCGCTTGCCTTGAAGTAAATTTTTAGAATTTCAAATGTAACTCTAAAAGGTCGACTGCCCGATAATGGATCGGCTGTCATGATAAGATATTTCTTTGTCTTCCAGACAACATCATTTGTCAGCCTCAACTGGCGGACGAATTTACATCTAAAAAGTCATAAAAATAGGAAATTAAAATGAAGGTTACTCTCGATCGCGAAGGAAAAAATTTGGTCAAGCTCGGATTAGAACTAGAGCCAGATAAGGCTATGCGCGCCTATGAGCATGCTTGTCGTTCTTTGAGCAATAAAGTCAACATTCCTGGTTTTCGCCGAGGCAAAGTACCGCGACACGTGCTAGAAAAAACTGTTGGCATTGAATATATAAAGCAAGAAACATTGGACCGTTTATTACCAGAAGTGCTAAACGAAGCCATAGCACAGGAAAGTTTAGACATTATTACCCAGCCTCAGATCGATTCTTGCAAATTCGATTTAGGAGAACCGTTAAAATTCGAAGCAAAATTTGAGGTACGTCCTACCGTCACTTTGGGTCAATACAAAGGATTGAACGTAGAAGTACCAGAAAAGAAATTTGAAGAAAGTTCAGTTGAAAAAGCATTGGAAAGCCTAGCAGCAGCCCAAGCAGAAATGACTGCCATAGCACCGCGTCCAATAAAAATGGCTGACACAGTTTTGCTTGACTTTGAATGTTTGGTTGACAACCAGCCTGTAGAAGGTGGCAAAGCTCAAGGCATGTTGCTTGAAATTAAAGCCGGCGGTTTTATAGATAGTTTTTGCGAACAATTAGTCGATAAGGAGCCTGGCACTGAAGTTGAGATCAAGGCTAGCTTTCCAGCAGATTATCGCAATAGTGTTTTGGCAGGGAAAGAAGGTGTTTTTAAAACAAAAATTCGCGAATTAAGAGAAAAAGCTCTACCTAAAATAGACGATGCGTTAGCCCAAAAATTCGGCGTGGAGTCCCTCGAAAAACTAAAGGAAAGATTAGCAACGAATTTGAAAGACGAATTCGAAATGAATAATGAAGCTGCTAAGCAAAAACTAGTAGTCGAATCAATCGTAAAAAATGCTTCTGTAGACCTACCTGAGACCATGATTGAACGTGAGCAGAAACTTCTTTTGGATCAAGTAAAGTATTATTTCCAACAAAACGGCCGCTCTTTTGACGAGATAGAAAAATCACCAGAGTTCGAAAAACTCAAATCAGAAAAATACGAAGAAGCTACAAAGCGCGTATTAACAAGCTTGGTATTGGGAGCAATCATTAAAGAAGAGAAAGTAACGGTTACTGAAGAAGAAATGCGCTTGCACTTAGAAGAATTTATTGCTCGTATGGGTCTGCCTCCAGAAAAGGCTTCTCACAACGAAGCTGTTCACAGGCAAGCTCTTGAAGAATTACTAACTGCCAAAGTAATGGAATTGCTCTTACAAAACACACATATTACCTATACACCTGCCGTTACAACAAGCACAGATCAAAAGTCGTCAAGCACAGAGAATTAATTCCTGCTTACACATTTAATAAGTTAGTATGTAAGCCGTGTTAGTCTGTACACAGGCAGAAGTTTTTACTGAATAAAATCAAAGCTGAAAAAAGACAAAATCACAAATTGGAGTTCTTATATTGATGAATAGCCCGTTTTCTACACCTTCGCGCAAATCTGTTTTCGATATTTGGAGCATGACCCCAATGGCTTCTCCAGATTTTTACTATCCACCGACTGTTATAGAAACTACAGCTAGGGGCGAGCGTGCTTTTGACATCTTTTCAAGACTATTGAGAGAACGTATTGTTTTCCTGGGTACTCCCGTGGACGACACTGTTGCCAATATGGTGGTTGCCCAGCTTTTACTCCTAGAAGGCGAAGATCCAGAAAAAGATATTAGACTATATATCAATTCACCTGGTGGCTCAGTAACAGCTGGTTTCGCCATTTATGACACTATCCAACATATACGATCGGATGTCTCTACAATTTGCCTCGGTCAGGCTGCCAGCATGGGCGCATTTATATTGACTGCCGGTAAAAAGGGCAAAAGACTGGCATTACCTCACTCAAGAATCCTTATTCACCAACCATTGGGCGGTGCACAAGGACAAGCTACCGATATTGAAATTCAAGCCCGCGAAATATTACGTATTAAGCGGCAATTGAATGAATTAATGGCTGAACATACCGGACAATCAGTCAAACAAATCGAAAAGGATACAGACCGAGACAATATCATGACTGCTGAGGAGGCAAAGGAGTATGGTCTAGTGGACGAAGTTATTGTTCGCCTTGATCAACCGCCTTTAACTGCTGTCTAATCAAAATATATTGTGATATATGCTAGTTTTGGGCAAATATATAAAAGATAAAAAAACAAAAGTAGGGATGAATAATTAAGAAAATAGTTGATCTGAGAGGATAATATAGATAGATTGCTATTTATATATCCTGCGTTTAAGTGATATGTCAGTTCGTAGTTGAAATAGAATAGGAAAAATCAATGTCAAAAACAAACGACACTCGCCTGAGATGCTCCTTCTGCACAAAAAGCCAGGATCAAGTTAAAAAACTTATCGTCGGTGCTGGAGTATATATATGCGATGAGTGTGTGGATCTTTGCAATGAAATTTTAGATGAAGAGTTGTTAGAAGGCACCCCGCCCAGTGTTCCTTCCGAAACTAGTGCTCCTCAGATAGCTGATATTCCCAAACCGCAAGAAATTAAGAATTACCTCGATCAACATATAGTGGGTCAAACTACAGCCAAAAAAATCCTATCAGTGGCTGTATATAATCACTATAAACGCATTACCCATAATGCAAAATTAGCTGACAAAGTCGAAATTCAAAAGTCCAATATTTTACTTATTGGTCCGACTGGCTGCGGTAAAACATTGTTAGCTCAGACTTTAGCTCGTTTATTAGATGTGCCGTTTGCTGTCGCCGATGCCACTACTCTTACCGAAGCTGGTTATGTCGGTGAAGATGTTGAAAACATCCTGCTGCGCCTTTATCAGGCATCTGATTATGATGTAAAAAAGGCTGAACGCGGGATTATTTATATAGACGAAATAGATAAAATTTCGCGCAAATCAGAAAATACCAGCATCACTCGCGACGTAAGCGGCGAAGGCGTACAACAAGCATTATTGAAAATGATTGAAGGGACTTTAGCTAATGTTCCTCCCCAAGGTGGGCGCAAACACCCTCATCAAGAATTTATCCAGATCAATACTGCCAATATTCTGTTTATTTGCGGAGGCGCTTTTGTTGGCTTAGACAAAATCGTTGAATCGCGCATTTCGTCCAATCGCAACATTGGCTTCGGTTCAGATAGACCGCTTACTGCTGCCGAACGTGAGCAAAAAGCTAGCCGTATACTCAAAGAAACAGCTCCAGATGACTTGTTAAAATTTGGACTAATACCCGAATTTGTCGGTCGTATGCCTGTAATTGCTGTGCTTGAAGCATTAGACGTTGAAGCTTTGGTACGCATCTTAGTTGAACCAAAGAATGCCATCGTCAAGCAATATCAGCAATTGTTGGCACTTGATGGAGTGGATTTAGATTTTGATCAATCAGCAATCAGAGCCATTGCCGAAGAAGCTATTAAGCGTAAGACTGGTGCCCGTGCCTTGCGTTCTATAGTAGAAGAAATCATGTTAGACATAATGTACGAAGTACCTTCACGCTCAGATATCAAAGTTTGTCATATAACAAAAGAATTAGTTGAAAAACGTTCTACGGCCGAGCTTCTCGAATTACCACAGGCTAAACTCAAAGGTGAAATAGCCTAGAAAACAGATGCCCGATATACAAAATACTCCCTTTCCTGTTATCCCCTTGCGAGATGTTGTGGTCTTTCCACAAATGGTGCAAGCATTATTCGTGAGCCGCCCTAAGTCCATTGCCGCACTGGAGCAAGCGCTCATGCGTGATGATCGCTTAGTGGTGCTGGTTGCTCAAAAAGATCCAGAAACCGAAGATCCTCGCATTGAGGATATTTATCAAGTCGGTACTCTGGCTGAAGTCATGCAAATGCTGAAATTGCCAGACGGCACAGTCAAAGCATTAGTAGAGGGCTCCACCCGCATCAAGCTTGAGTCTATTAAGGACGAGCAAAATGTATTTGAAGCCTATGTAACCGCTGAAAACGAAACTACAGATGAAGATGCTTCCACTAAAACTCTTGTCAGGGTAACAGTGGAAAAATTTGAGCAATTCGTTAAAACCACAAAAAAGGTTAACCCCGAGAGTTTGCTTGCTGTTTCTGGTATTGGTCAACCGGGCCGTTTAGCAGACATTATAGCTACGTACTTAGGATTAGATTTAACCGAGCGCCAGAAATGTTTAGAAATTATCGACAGCACGCAAAGACTTGAATATGTAAGCCATCTTCTTTCACGTGAATTAGAACTAGCCGAATTAGAACAACAAATACATGACCGCGTACGTTTCAACTTGGAAAAAACACAAAGAGAATATTATTTGCGCGAAAAATTGCGCATAATTCAAGAAGAATTAAATTCTGATGGAGAACAGGTCGGTGAGATTGCTGAATACAAGGAAAAAATAGCCAAAGCTAAAGTAACAGGCTTAGCACTAGAGAAAGCACAAAAAGAGTTGCAGCGCCTGGAAAAGATGATGCCTCAAAGCGCTGAAGCAGGAGTTATCAGATCATATTTAGACACTCTAGTATCTTTACCATGGGCCAAACGCTCACGCGAAATTATTGACTTAGACAAAGCAGAAAAAATACTAGAACAAAAGCACTACGGATTAAAGAAAGTCAAAGAAAGGATTCTCGAATATCTAGCTGTGCGCAAATTATCTAAACAGCCACTGGGAACCATACTTTGCTTGGTCGGACCACCCGGTGTAGGGAAAACTAGCTTAGTCAAATCTATCGCTAAAGCAATGAATCGTGAATTCGCTCGTATAAGCCTCGGTGGCGTTAACGATGAAGCGGAAATTCGCGGGCACAGACGTACTTATATTGGTTCTATGCCAGGACGTATCATTCAATCTATAAAACAAGCCGGCACAAAAAACCCAGTCATTCTGCTAGATGAAATCGAAAAGATGACGCGCAATTATATGGGCGATCCGACTGCTGCCATGTTAGAAGTCCTTGATCCAGATCAAAACGAGAATTTCACTGATCATTATTTGGATGTCCCTTTTAGTTTGCACGAGGTTATTTTTGTCGCCACAGCTAATTCTCTGGATTATATGCCACGAGCACTCTACGACAGATTGGAAGTAATTAGAATTTCTGGCTACACCGAAGAAGAAAAAGTTGCCATTGCCGAGCAACATATCATTCCCTTGACGGTCAAAAAACATGGACTCAAAGACAAACAGCTAAAAATTTCCGATCAAGCTATTCGTAAAATCATTCAAGAATATACACGTGAAGCCGGTGTGCGGTCTTTAGAACGCAATATTGCCGCTACTTGTCGCAAAGTAGCAAGCGAAATAGTTAGGGACCCTGCTACCACAGTTCGCCTGACACCAAATAATTTAGCCAAATATCTAGGACCCGCTAAGATCCCCCGTGAGATAGAAGTACAAGGACCGCAAGTGGGCGTTGTTACTGGATTAGCTTGGACTGAGATGGGTGGTGAAACATTGCCCATTGAAGTTAATACAATGCCAGGCAAGGGCAAACTTCAACTAACCGGGCAACTTGGTGAAGTCATGAAAGAGTCTGCCCAGGCTGCTTTCAGTTATATACGCAGTCATGCCAGCCAATTTGGCATCAAAACGGACTTTCAAGACAATTTTGATATCCATATCCATATACCAGAGGGCGCGACCCCAAAAGATGGACCTTCTGCCGGAGTCGCCTTAGCAGTTGCCTTAATTTCTGCTATGTCAAAACGTCCTGTAAGAGCAAGCCTTGCCATGACCGGTGAAATTACATTACGTGGTAATGTTCTGGTTATCGGTGGCTTAAAAGAAAAAGTATTAGCCGCTTTACGTGCCGGCATAAAAACTGTCCTTTACCCACGTGCTAACGAAAAAGATTTAACTGACATTCCTGATTATGTACACAAACGCTTAGAAATGATTCCGGTGGGTCATTTAGATGAAGTATTAAAAATAGCTTTTAAAGACAAAACTAAGTCAACCCGCTCTGACAGAGCCACTACCCGAAGTGCAGCGCGCCAAGCTAATAAGCGCAGTGCTTCCAGTTCGCGCTAATCAGCCGCGATGCCTTTTCATTCTCTGAGAAAAAGCAGCCTCTGCTGTTTGAATTCTTTTCTGATCTCGCGGAAATCCAAGCGCATGTGCTAAGCCAATAGCGATAAGAGATAAGCCTGCTAAAAGATAAACCGAACGTCCCAGTACCGGTCCAAGTAGATTATTTAGAAAAACGGCTCTTAGACTGAAATCAACTGTCGCAGAAATTATGGCTACAGTCAAACCAGCGATAATAGGTAGCCAGGTCCAAACCCCCCCCACATATCTCTTATATTTTTCGTCAGTTATTTGATCTCTCATAAAACCTCGGTACTCCCTAAACTATGACATACCCAGAAAAAAGCTTACTATAACTGCAAAACCCCTCAATACATTGACTGCTTGACGTTTGAGGTATGCTTTTTGTTCAGTAACAACATGAAAACTAGTCGTTAGGCTGATATGATCTTATTAGGGTAATCTTTGATGGCGAGTTCGTTAATTAATGAACTTCTAAAGGTCAGGTTTATGCTGGAAAAGAAGAATATCGTTAAGAATATCATCAAGAACCCGAATCGAGCTGTCTCTGGTCCAGAAAAACACTACGACGATCTATATTCCAGGTATGTGAATCCGGTTCTTGATCGCTACACCGACTTGATAGTTGTAAAAGGGAAAGGCTCCTATGTTTATGACATAAATGGAGAGAATTTTCTGGATTTAAGTAGCGGCATTGCTGTCAATGCGCTGGGGCACTGTCACCCTGCTGTGGTAGCAGCAGTCCAAGAACAAGTATCCCAACTTATGCACACTTCAATTACGGTGCGTCATACCAAATACATCGAACTTTCTGAAAAGTTAGCGCAAATTTCTCCTGGCAATTTAAATTCAAGTTTTTTATCCAATAGCGGAGCTGAAGGAATTGAAGGAGCAATAAAATTAGCGCGCTATGTCACAAGACGCCCAGCAATTATAAACTTCCGCGGTTCATTCCACGGGCGCACTATGATGGCTGTAGCTTTAACAAATTCCAAATTATACTTTCGCGAACATCTAGAACCGCTCCCTGGCCCCATTTATACCGCTCCATTTCCTTACACATATAGATCTGCTTTTCGCAATGATCCTGAGGCTTGTGTCAAAGACTGTCTGCATCAGTTACATTTACTTCTACACCAATTCATAGACCCGTCAGAAGTAGCAGCTATGATCATTGAGCCCATAATAGCCGAGGGCGGTTATGTGGTGCCTCCTCCTGGATTTTTAACTGGCTTGAGAGATATTTGCAGCGCGCATGGAATACTTCTCATTACCGATGAAGTACAATCTGGCTTTTGCCGCACTGGTAAGTGGTTTGCCATTGAGCATGAAAATGTTGTACCAGACATTATGGTGGTAGCAAAGGCCATTGCTAGTGGTCTTCCTCTTTCGGCTTTTATAGCTAATATAGAACTAACCTCTCAATGGGCAAAATCACGTCACGGCTCTACCTTTGGTGGTAACCCCATAGCTTGCGCCGCAGCTTTAGCTACTATCAAAGTAATGCAGGAAGAAAAGTTAGATAAGCGGGCCGAACAACTTGGCCATGAAATACTCAAGCGTCTGCAAACATTTGCTCAAGGGCGTAAGCATATTGGTGAAGTGCGTGGTCGTGGTTTGATGATTGGCATAGAATTAGATGGACCTGGTGGTGAACCAAGCCGGGCCATAGCCAAGCATGTGATGCAACGATGCTTGGAAAACAAATTGCTGGTTATAAACTGCGGTGAGCACGGTCAAGTAATAAGACTGATGCCTTCGCTAACAATATCTGACTCTGAAGCGCAGAAGGCTTGCGAAATTCTAGAAAAATGTATGGACATAAAAGAAGGGGAGGTAATTCATGAGCAGTACAGCAAGTAAAGTCAGCGGAGACAACAAAACTGGTTCTGGCAGCAACGGCTCAGGTAAAACATACGATAATTACATAGACGGAAAATGGCAAAAGGCAGAGGGCAACAAAACATTTCCCAGTCTCAACCCAGCCAATAACAATGAAATCATAGGTCATTTTGCTTCTTCCAGCCAATCAGATGTAGATAAAGCAGTCAAAGCAGCAGCCAAAGCGTTTCCAGCATGGAAAAAAACGCCTGCTCCGCATCGTGCTGAAATACTTTTAAAAGCAGCCTCTATTTTAAAGGAAAGAAAAGAAGACTTGGCCATACTGATGGTTAAGGAAATGGGCAAAGTAATTAAGGAGGCCCGTGGCGATGTGCAAGAAGCTATTGACATGGCCGAATATATGGCTGGTGAAGGACGCAGATTGTTCGGACACGTTGCGCCATCAGAATTGCGCGAAAAATTTGCTATGGCTGTACGCGCCCCTATAGGCGTAGTTGGATTGATAACGCCTTGGAATTTTCCCATAGCTATTCCTAGCTGGAAATTATTTCCAGCTCTCGTCTCTGGCAACACAGTCGTATTAAAGCCCGCTTCTGATACGCCTTTATGTGCTCTTAAATTAGTAGAAATAATGATCGAAGCTGGTATTCCTCCTGGTGTTTTAAACTTTATTACCGGCCCAGGAGGCAAAATGGGCATGGCCTTAGTTGAGCATCCATTGGTAAAAGCGATTAGCATTACTGGCTCAACCGAGGTAGGGAAAAAGGTCGCCGGACGTTGCGGCGAGCTCATGAAGCGCATTTCTTGTGAGTTAGGGGGTAAAAATGCCATTTGTATCATGGACGATGGCGACATTGAATTAGCAGCTGAAGGCGCTGTCTGGGGAGCCTTTGGCACAGCCGGTCAACGGTGTACCGCTGCCAGCCGCATTATTATTCATAAAAAACGCTATGAAGAGTTCAAAGAAGTATTTTTGGCCAAAGTAAAAGCCTTAAAGCTCGGCAGTGGACTCGATCCCAAAGTTGGCGTCGGACCAGTTATAAACAAATCACAATTGAAAAGCATAAATGAATATGTGGCAATTGGACAAAAGGAAGGTGCCCAATTACTTTATGGTGGCAAAATATTAGCCGGTGAACTAGAGAGTGGCTGCTTCCATGAACCAACTATTTTTGCTGACGTTAAGCCCGATATGCGCATTGCCCAAGAAGAAATTTTTGGTCCTGTCACTGCCCTCATTCCTGTTAAGGACTATGCCGAGGCAATTGAAGTTGCCAATGGCACACAATTCGGCTTATCTCTGTCTATGTACACCCAAAATGTTAATCAAGCTTTTAGAGCAATGGATGATTTGGAATCGGGCATTGTTTATATCAACGCGCCAACCATTGGTGCTGAGATTCAATTACCTTTTGGTGGCACAAAACAAACCGGCAATGGACATCGCGAAGCAGGCATTACAGCAATTGATCAATTTACAGAATGGAAGTCAATTTATGTTGACTATTCCGGGCATTTGCAACGTGCTCAAATAGACTTGCCTAGCAAATAAAAATTAGAATACCGATAAGAACTTGTCTACCTTTTAGACAAGTTCTTCTGTCCAAATTGAAACAAAAAACTGGAGATACTATATGGATTTTGATTTTACTCCCGAGCAAAATGCAATGAGAGAACATGTAAGAGCATTTGCTGAAAGAGAAATCGCACCCAAAGCAGCAGGAAATGACAGAGCGTGCCGCTTTGATTGGGATATAGCCAAAAAGATATTCAAAGAAGGGTTTCTGGGCTGCCCCATCCCTGAAAAATATGGCGGCTTGCAACAAGACTATATCTCCTATGGTCTTATGACCGAAGAAATAAATCGCGTTTGTTCTTCTACAAGAACATTATTTTCGGTTCAAACATCCCTTGTTGCGTTAACAATATTGCGTTGGGGCACCGAAGAACAAAAACAAAAATATTTGCCAGGATTGTGTAATGGAGAAATTATTGGCTGTTATGGGCTTACTGAACCAGATGCTGGCAGTGATGCAGGCAATCAACAAACACGCGCTAGAAAAGATGGCAACGATTATCTTTTATCTGGACAAAAGATATGGATTTCTTGCGGCACCATAGCAACTATTGCCATTATTTTTGCCACCATCGACCCAGCGCTAAAGCATAAGGGCATTACCTGTTTTATAGTAGACACAAAAACGCCAGGCTTTTCTGCTCAAGCTATTAAGGGTAAACTGGGGCTGCGGGCCTCCGATACCGCCTCATTATTCTTAGACAACGTACGCGTCCCGGCAAGCAATATATTGGGCGAAGTAGGTATAGGATTTAAAGTAGCTATGTCTGCCTTAGACAACGGACGTTTTTCTGTTGCTGCTGGTGCTACAGGACTAGTTCAAGCTTGCATTGATGCTTCAACTCAATATGCCATGCAAAGAAAAACTTTCGGCAAACCGATCGGTGAACACCAGCAAGTACAAGCGATGATTGCAGACATGGTAACTGAATGTGAAGCTGGACGACTTCTTTATTTGCGCGCAGCATCTTTAAAAGATAAAGGCGTACGAAATACCCGTGAAACATCTATAGCTAAATATTTTTGCGGTGAAGCTGCCAACAAAGCTGCTCATAACGCTGTACAAATCTTTGGCGGCTATGGCTATTCAGATGAATATCCAGTGGAGCGTTATTTTCGCGACGCCAAAGTTTTAAATATCTACGAGGGTACACGAGAAATTCAACGTTTGATTATTGCTCAAGATGCTCTGGGCATCAGGAAAGCAAATGGATAAAATCTCGATCAAACAAAAGCTAGAACAGTCAAAGTGTTATTTAATAAGTTTATTTCTGGTAATTATCTTGCTGACGGTGAATACTCTGTCCATTGCAAGTACCAATAATAAAGCCCCTCGATTCGAAGATATTCAGAACCAAATACTAGACCTCTCACCCATAGAAACAGATCTACCTGCTTCATTGAAAGAGCAATTGCAAAAGCAGTACAAAATACTAATGATCAAGACAAAAAAGGGATCAGCAAATTACTCTAATGGTCAAGCTAATTTAGAAATAATGAAACCAGAAAGAGGGCACGAGTCCTATGTCAATTTTAATCCCACCAATCTGCATTTTTCCGCACACGAAATAGATCTTAACGACGACCACACCGCAGAATTAGAAGTCACATACATTGGCAGTGAAGCCGCCGCAATAAATTGGCCGTTATGGATTTTTTCCGTTCAAGGAGGAAATTACATTCCCATCTTAAAAGCCACTGTAGGAGAGTCTGGATATAATGCCTTGCAATCACCCAGCCATGGTTATCATGACATTGTCACCACCAAGACTATCATTGGTTATCCCAATGAACGGGCAAAGAACGAATTTACTATTTACAAATTCGATGGTTCTAAATACGCCATCGACTCAAAATTAATAGAGATCCCCTCTGCACAACGCAATAATTGATAAAATCAGAAGGTTATTCCACAGCAAATTTTGAGTATATGATTTTGATCCCCCCTGGTCATCATCAATCAAAGCTTCAAGATAAAACATAAACCAATGTTTGAGCGTTTTACCGAAAAAGCCATTAAGACCATAATGCTAGCTCAGGAAGAAGCATGCAGACTTGGCCATAACTTTGTTGGCACAGAACAAATTTTATTAGGGCTAATTGGTGAAGGTACTGGTATTGCCGGCAAAGCACTTAAAGGAGCAGGCGCCAATCTGAAAGATACTCGCATAGAAGTTGAGAAAATTATCGGTCGTGGTGCAGGCTTCGTTTCGGTCGAAATACCTTTTACCCCCAGGGCTAAGCGACTTATTGAATATGCGTGGGAAGAGTCCGAAGAGCTTGCACATGACTATATCGGCACCGAGCACTTACTGCTTGGACTGATTCGCGAAAATGAGGGCGTCGGCATACGAGTCCTAGAAAATATAGGGATTGATTTTAATTTGCTCAAAGAAGAAGTGCTCAAACATGTCGGACCAGCAAGCGCTGTAGCCACTAATGAGAATCCTAGCAAAGTCAAAGAGTCTGGGCAAGAAAGTAAAATTGAATTCTGGGATAGCGCAGTGTTCAAATCTCTGGTTAATATATTGGTTTCCGGCCCAGCCAGAGAAATTGGCCTTCAATTGGCAGATGTTTGCCATAAAAAGTTCATGGCCATCACAAATCAAGAATTCGACAAAGCAGCTGCCTTGAGAGAGCAAGAGTCACACCTTGAGGAAGAACTAAGAAAAATACAAGCAAGCAATGTGGGGGCCCAATTATCGGAGCTGGTACTACCTACTGTCGAATATTATACTGACAGTTTACTGAAAGCAATTTTGCTGGCACGTGAAGAGTGCAGACGACTGCATTATAACAACCTGGACCCCGAACACCTTCTACTGGGACTAATAGCGGAAGGCGCAGGAACGACTGGCAAAGTGTTCCAATCAGCCGGACTTAAACTCGATCCGGCAAGGCTGGAAGCAGAAAAATTTATTAGCAAAGGCTTCTCCACAATCGCTACATATATTCCCTTTACTCCCCTCGCTAAAGAAGTTTTGGTTCAGGCGCAAACAGAAGCTAAGCGTTGCGGACTTCTTTATATCAAGAAAGAACATTTGCTAATGGTGCTTTTAGATGAACCTAAAGGCAATGTCAAATCATTGTTCAAAAATTTGGGCACAGACATCAAAAAAATGAAGGAAGAGCTGGCCAATCTGATGAATGAGCAAAACATGACTGAGTGAGAATTGGCAAAGAGTGCTGCTGAATAAATATCTCATGCCTCTTTGACTAAACTAATCGTTTCTTCCAGCTATCGTACGCTATCGCCAAAAGCCAGATTATAAGCATAGGCAATAGAATAACGTTATAGAACAACATCCCGGTAATCCAATTCAGTAAACAAGCTCCTGAAAGCCCGATCCCTGATACCACTACTAGAAAACCGCTACCTCTAATTATCCAACCATACGAACGCCAAGTGGATATCATAAGAATTGCCGCCGAAAGAGTATAGAGTTCATTGGCGAAGCAACCAGTCATCATTACCGCAGTGCGGTGTAAGGCAAGAAATATTTCTGTAGATGAATTAGCAACAGTACCATGATGTACCATTATCATGCGAGCTAGATTGGGCAACACACCCATCTCAATAGCTTCAGCACAAAAATCAATGGACATTCCGGCTACAGTTAATAAAACCGCGAAACGAAGCAAACCAGGCTTATTGCTCTCCTGTTTGTAAGCCTCAGCAAAACAAAAATAAAAATACAAAATGGCAAATGCTGCAAAATTCCAGGTCAGCCAGCCACCGATCCAGAGCAGGCTATGCTCAGTCAAAAAAGATAAACGCTCAGGTAATTCAGCAGTATCTAAACCTTGACGCAAAACTATAGCCATGAAGAGGCCGGCAATAAAATGGATTATGGCAGCAATTAATGCTGCGTTGCTTAATCTAAGCCAGAGATTTTTTTGCATTTTCGTCGGTAAGGAAAATCTAAGGCCGCTATAATATCACAGAATACATTATCACTTAGTAAGAATTATGGCAGTTTTGTCTTCGTAAATTGCCTTCCACCCAGCGCTGCGTAGCGCTTTAGCCAATGGCAAAGACGGTGGTATAAATACCCAGTCAAAATTATATTTGCGCCAGTCTTCTTGCCAGCCTGTATTGCAAGTTTTTATACGCAAACTTTCGAGCATTCTCTCAGGTGGATATTGTGCAAACCGTGTGTCATAAAATAGTTCCGGATCATTGAGATACCAAGTCATTATGCTGCCAAAGTAAGGGTCATTGAAAAGTTTGCCCATTGGTCTGTGTGTTTTTAAAAATTCAATAGCCTGAAATGGCGGCGACACCGGAGCTGATGTATTTGGCAAAGTTAGCGAATTTGCCCGAGCATAATTCAAAGCTCCCATTATTACCAATAATAGGACGCAGCCAACGCAAGCGCTCTTGTTATAAAATATTTGCTCAAGATAAGCGTTTATTTCCTGCCATACCACAGGCTTGACTTCACTGTTATCGATCGCCTTGTCTGCTGAATGAATAAATGCTGATGGCCGACTTAGTAATTCAAGACAAGCAGCAAAAATAAATAGAGCGGTAGCAGGTACTAACTTGCAATGTTTAAGACTCATAGCAGCTCCGCTTAAAAGCAAAAGCGGCGATACAATTCCCAACTTTCGCAATGACCAATTACCACCGTAAAAATAAAGTAGCAAATATACAATCATTAGTAGATAGAAAGATAAAGTTAAAGGCTCAGACAAATTAGCAAATTGTATTGGTGCCATTTCTGTCACCCAATCAGAACTAGCATGCGTGCGCAATCGATCAACATAAGACCACAGGTGTATTCCCCAAGGATTAATTAAAGTAGGTAGGACAGCCACAATTGGTACTAAGAAATAGTAATAGTCAAATCGATCTCCTTTATCGATAAAATGAATCTCCAAGAAACGCGCCAGAACGAGCATGCTAATAAATATTATTCCTAAGGGAAAAAACATATGCATATTTGACCATAAAAGCATTGTTATTAAGGTAACCAGCACAATAGGCACAGAGATTTTTACCAATTTTGTCCGCGTTGGCACATACATATAAATGAGAATGGCCAAAAACAAAAAGAAAACATCTGTGGACGAATATAAAAGCAAAAGCCGGCAAAAGTGGCTACGGCATAAATGATGCCAAAACTTATCAAGCTCGGAGGCTTAGCCTTGGCTAGCCCCAAATATGGTATACAAATAAATATCAGTGATACCAGGATAGAAAATAAAATGAGCAACCCAGTTAGTCCGGCCATCTTATAGATAGAATACAAAATTATCTCGCTTAACCATTGATATTGAACAAGAGGCATACCTGACACTACAGTTGCTGAGGCGGCAATACCAGAAGAAAATGGATCTGTCATAGGCAATGCATGATGTTTAACGATCCAACGTCCCATGGCCAAAAGCCAGCAAATATCACAGTCACGGAATACTGAGGCAGCCACTAATCCTCCCAAAATGAACTGCCAATAAGCAAATAAAACTATTAAGCTTATGGCAATCCATTTGGAGATCTTTATCATGTCAAGAAATCCGCATGCCAAAACAGGCATCTATTTCAAGTACCGAAGATACGGTCGCCCGCGTCGCCTAGTCCTGGAACAATATAACCATGTTCGTTTAACTGTGCATCTACTGAAGCAGTAATAATTTTAACTTGCGGATAAGCCCTGCGTACCTTTTCTATTCCTTCTGGCGACGCTACAAAAGAAACCAGCCTGATAGTCTTTACTTTAAGACCAACGAATAGGTCTATTGCTGCGCTCGCCGAACCACCAGTGGCAAGCATTGGATCCAGAACAAATACACTACTTTCTACCGGTAGAACTTCTGGCAACCTCGAATAATATGGTATAGCTTGCAAAGTTTGTTCATCTCTGCGTAAACCAATATGATAAACCCTGGCATTAGGCAATAACTTTTGAGCAGCTTCACTAATAATCAAGCCCGCTCTCAAAACCGGAGCCAAAATTATATAATCGCTTAGAGTAATTCCCATAGCAGGCCCAATCGGCGTTTCTACACCTGTTTGTCTACTACCTAAATCGACAGCCGCTTCATAAACCAGAAACTCGCTCAATTGCAAAGCTTTTTGTTTGAATTCACTGGTGGGCGTTTGATAATCTCTCAACCTGGTTAAAACGCTCTGTGCCAAAGGATGATTGACAACCTTAACGCCTAAATGTGTGGATATAGCTTGTGCTGACATAGAATATTCTCCAGGAGTAACTGTAGATGATTATTTTAAACCATCGCTTTAAGAATTGCCGCCGCCTCTTTCCTAGCCCATAGATCTGCTTCCAGTATATCCTCTAAATTAGGGCTTGCAATACTGCTATGCTTATCTAAAATACGCCTCAAGCTCGAAGGAATATCTTTGAAGCGTATTTTCTCTTGCAAAAAAGCCTCCACCATAACTTCATTAGCACTATTCAATACACAAGCGCTAGTTGTATCTTCCTTAGCAACCTCTTGAGCAATTTTAAGACAGGGGAAACGACCGTAATCAGGAGTTTCAAAAGTTAAGTCACTTAGTAGACATAAATCAAGGCTGGGACCTGCTGTAAACGGAACGCGATCAGGATAAAACAAAGCATAATTAATTGGCAATTTCATATCGGGCAGACCAAATTGACCTATAATCGAACCGTCGCAAAATTCGACAGCTGAATGCAAAATTGACTGCGGGTGTATAACCACTTTAATTTCATTTGGATGACAATCAAATAGCCATCTGGCTTCAATTATTTCCAAGCCCTTATTCATTAAAGTTGCTGAATCGATCGTAATCTTTTTACCCATGGACCAATTAGGGTGCTGTAATGCCTCTTTAGCAGTGGCATTTTCTATTTGTGCTTTACTCCAGGATCTAAATGGGCCACCTGAAGCCGTCAGCCATATATGTTTTAGTTCTGCAGGTTTAGACCCCCGCAAAGATTGATGGATAGCCGAATGTTCACTATCTACAGGTATAATTTGCGCACCCTTTTCTTTTGCCATAGGCATGATTATTGAACCGGCTGCCACCAATGTTTCTTTGTTGGCTAAAGCAATAGTTTTGCCTTTTTTAATAGCAGCAAGCGTAGGCTTAACGCCAGCGAAACCAACAATTGCGGTTAAAAGCAAATCGCTCTCAGTGTGGGTAGCAACCGCATCAAGCCCCTCATCGCCCACCAGAATTTCTAACTTTGCTTTTCGATTAGTAAGCAAAGCACGTAAATCTCTGGCGGCTTGCTCATCGGGTACTGATACCGTATCTGGTGCAAATACATTTATTTGTTGTTCCAATTCGTCCAAGCTATTTTTACCAGCAGCTAAGGCTACCACCTTAATCTTATCTCGATGACTAGCTATCACCTCGAGAGCTTGTCGTCCTATAGAACCGGTGGAACCGATAATTGCTAGTTTTTTCATTTCGATTCGCAAGCACACAGGCTAAATAGAAAAAGTATTCTTCTCACCGCTGCCCTTCTATTTACTGATTGGATCGGTAGCTCTCTTTGCCACTTCATCCTTGATAAGCGCTATGAATTGATCTATTGGCACAACCCCTAAATCGCCCTGACGCCTGTGCCGTACTGCCACTGAGTTATTGGCAATTTCTTTGTCACCAATAACCAACATATATGGAACCTGTTCTTGCTGAGATTCACGAATACGATAATTAATTGTTTCAGAGCGATCATCAACCTTTACTCTAAAAGTAAGTTCTCTTAATTGTTTTTCTAATTCATGAGCCTTTTCGTGATGACGTTCGGCAATAGGTATGATTGCCAATTGAGTAGGAGCAAGCCAAAGAGGGAATGCACCGGCATAATGCTCAATTAAGCCACCTATAAACCTTTCTAATGCGCCAAAAATAGCGCGGTGGATCATAATTGCTTTGTGACGATTACCATCTTCTCCGATATAAGTAATGTCAAAACGTTGAGGTAGATTCATATCTACTTGAATTGTTGGACATTGCCATTCACGACCAATCGCATCATATAGTTTAATATCAATTTTTGGCGCGTAAAAGGCACCACCGCCCTCATCTATTTCGTAAGCCAAATTGAGCTTTTCTAAAGCCGAGCGCAATGCGTGAGTAGCTCTGTCCCATTCTGGAATACTGCCAATGTACTTTTCTGGACGTGTGGACAAATAAGCCTTGTATGTATAGCCAAACGTCGACATCAGCATGTGGGTTAAATCTAATACACCCAATATTTCGCTTTCTAATTGTTCCGGTGTGCAAAAAATATGGGTATCATCTTGAGTTAAACCACGCACTCTTAACATACCGTGCAAAGTACCAGATCTCTCATAACGATATACAGTGCCCAATTCAGCTAATCTAATAGGAAGTTCGCGATAACTGTGCGGTCGTGATTTATAAATCATGATATGCCCAGGACAATTCATAGGCTTAAGTCTATAAGGATGTCCATCTACATCCATTGGCGCAAACATATTTTCAGCGTAATTCTCTAAATGGCCACTAACAGCAAATAATTCTTCGCTACATACATGCGGCGTATAAACAAATTCATAGCCGCGCTTACGATGCTCTTCACGCCAAAAGTCTTCTATAGCTCCACGTACCGCTGCTAAATTAGGGTGCCAGAAAATTAGTCCTGGTCCTACTTCCTCATGCACTGAAAATAGATCTAACTGCTTAGATAAACGGCGGTGATCTCTTTTTTCTGCTTCTTCTATTCTATATAAATAATCATCAAGATCTTTCTTAGACCAAAATGAAGTTGCATAGACACGTTGCAATTGTTCTTTCTTTTCATCAGCACGCCAATATGCTCCGGATAATTTAAGCAGTTTAAAAGCCTTTATTAAGTCAGTCGAAGGTAAATGCGGCCCCCTGCATAAATCGTTCCATATTGTTTTTCCTGCCTTATCTTGCATCAAATAAAGTGTCGGATTATGACTACGATGCTCTTCTAAAAGCTCTGCTTTAAACTTTTCGCCTTGCTCTTTAAATTCAGAAATCTGTTTATTTACATCAGGAATTACGTAGCGCACCAATTTTTGCCCTGACTCGCAAATCTTTTTCATTTCCGCTTCTATCTTCTCTAGATCCTCTGGAACTAGCTTATGATCACGAATCTCAAAGTCGTAATAAAAGCCATCTTCAATTGTTGGTCCAATAGCAATTTTTGTTTGCGGAAATAATTTTTGTACCGCTTGGGCCATAACATGCGCGCTACTATGACGAAGCAATTCCAAAGACAAAGGATCTTTAATGGTCAATATCCGTACTTCGTCGCCATCACTGATATGAGCATACAGGTCACTTAATTTGCCATTGATCGTGGTGCCAACAGCAGCTTTCGCCAAAGAAGGAGAAATGATATTGGCTAAATCAAATCCGGTTGAACCAGTCGGCAAAGTTTTTATAGATCCATCTGGTAACTTTACTGAGATTTTTTCCTTTTCCGCTGCCATAACCATATTTCCTCCTGGTGGCATCTACAAACTGCCACCTTAATTAAAACAAACATAAGACCAAGAACAGTCTTATCCATTGATTATTATCTTAGATTACCAAGCACTAAACAAGAGCTTATAAAGTTTGCAGCAGCAAATGTAGCGTAATACCTAAATAATGGTTATTTGCCTATGCAAAAATTCGCAAATACTGAGCTAATTACCTCTTCTGATACGGCAAGGCCATCAATCTCCGAAAGATAATCCAGAGCAGCCTTTAAATCCGTAGCTAAACAATCGTGTGGCATTTGATTATCTAATGTTCTTTTTACTAGTTGCAAAGCTGCTATCGCGTCTTCGCACAAAGCTGCTTGCCTGGTATTTAACGAGGCACCAGGCTCTTTTGCCTTACCATCAGCAAATGCCCAATGCTCAATATGTTTAGCCAATTCATCTACTCCGTCACCAGTTTTAGCAGAAATAAAAAGGGCAGTTATAAAATCCTCAGGTGGTTTACCATTGAGAAGTTTTTTCTTATCGACCAGTAAGTCAGATTTATTCCACAATAAAATCCATGGTTTATCCTCGATAGCAGATATAATCTCCTCTTCTTCTCTTTGCCATCCACTGGTAAGATCGGCTACTAGTAAGACTAATTGGCTATCTGTCAATACATGCTTAGTTCGTTCAATACCAAGTTTCTCTAAATGATCATCCGTACTGCGCATGCCAGCTGTATCTACCAAGGTAACTGGAATACCGTTAAAGTCTAATTGCTCCTCCAGTGAGTCGCGAGTAGTGCCCGGAATATCAGTGACAATTGCTCTTTCTACTTTGAGCAAGCAATTAAGTAAGCTTGATTTACCGGCATTCGGTCTGCCCACAATAGCCAGCTTCAAGCCTTCGCGCAAATACTTGCCCGAACGGGCGGTATTCGAAAGTTCTTTTAGCCTTATCAAATTATCTTGTACTATGCTTGCAATTTCCTTTTCATCTATTTGATCCACTTCATCTGGAAAGTCAATTGAAGCAACGATATTAGTCAGCAATTGCTTCAATTCTTCTCTAACCAATTTGACCTGTTTTCCCAGATCGCCCTTTAGCACAGAAAGAGCTGCTTGACTGCCTCTTTCTGTTTTTGCCTGAATAAGATCTAATACAGCCTCAGCTTGAGTTAAATCAATTTTGCCAGCAATAAATGCTCGGCGAGTAAATTCCCCTGGTTCAGCCAAGCGTGCCCCAGCCTTTAAACAAACAGATAGGATGCGCCGGTATAAAATAGGGTTGCCATGACAACTGATCTCGACTACGTCTTCGCCCGTATAAGAATGGGGCGCTAAAAAAGCAGTAACCATTACCTCATCTACTATTTCTTGCCGTTCACCATCAAAAATAAAACCATGCCTAGCCTGATGTGACTTTAGGTCGATATCAAGAAAATTCTCTTCAGGACCCCGAAAGACAGACTTAATTATGGTGAGAGCCTGATTTCCTGAAAGTCGAACAAGGGCTATTGCCCCTGTGCCTGATGCCGTTGAAACAGCCGCTATTGTTTGTTCGAAGTTCATTGAGAATTGACTACCTTATTGGAGCTATTCAGAAGGTTTTACTTATCTAAGGGGTACTTGCACTGTTTCGCTAGTAATGATACTATCGCCGATTATTTTGGTTACCATTGTTTGAATTTTCTCTGGGAATCCCGTTTATCCCTGCCTTCTCACTTAGGAAGAAAACCATGAACAAAGCAGAACTAGTTACAGCAATAGCACATACAACAGGACAAAGCAAAATCCAAGTTCACAATTCCATTGCAGCGACTTTATATGCCTTAACCGCCGCTATAGCCAAAGGCGAGCGTATTACTCTTATCGGTTTTGGCACTTTTGAGCGCCGCCAACGGCAAGCCCGCACTGGTGTAAACCCTCAAAATCCCAGCCAAAAGCTAAAAATACCGGCTGCACGCGTGCCGGCTTTTCGAGCTGGACAAGAGCTTAAAGACATAGTTGACGGTAAAGCAAAGCTACCAACTTTCCATTCTCCAATACCGAAAACTAAATCTAGCTCAACCAAGAAGAAAAGTGGTCATGCGAAACCTATGAAAAAGCACAAAATAAAAACGCGCCGCTAATAACATTTTTGTACTTCACAACTAAAAACAAAAAGAGCCGCCTTATTCTAAAGCGGCTCTTTTTGTTTGGGTGATATTCACTATCTTGGATTTAGAACTTATTCATCAAAATACGGATCGTCGAAGAAATGTGCAGATGTAAATAGCTTTTCAAAAGTGGCACTTAGAGTTAGCAATACAATTAGTCCCAAACAAGTCGCTACCCGAATAAATCGTACGCGTCCACTATCTATTGCCGGCAAATAAATAAGACTAGTAGCAATTGATAATGCCGCCGAAGCTAGAATCAAGCTATTCATACTTGCACACCATTTGTATTCGTACCAGCGCACTCCAATGATTGAAGCCAACAGTTTAAACAAAATTGGTAAATTCGCTAAAGCGATAGCTGCGAGCATACAAACTAAAATTACTTTCAAAGCTTTATAATCTACAGTCCGCAAAACCATGCGAATCAAAAAAATTAAACATCCCAAAAAATATACAAGATACACTGGAAATCTTAAGTCAATATTTCTCGTATTTTCCGGAAAGATTATCTGAATTGGAAAGACATGTGAATAATCAATTGTCTGTCCAACCGGTAATAGTCGATCGATCCCTATGCTAAGACTTTCGTCTAAATGAAATAAAGACCTAGAATTGAAATAGATCGGAAGAGCAAGCTCAAAATAGATAGCAAGTCCGAAAACTAATATCAATAGAAGGCCATTTAGCTTATAGCCGGCACGCAACCAGAAGAAGACCACATATAAAGCAAAGAAACTAATTACGCTATCTCCCCAATGTGCAGGTAGACATGGCTGCGCTTGCCATGGAAACACACAAAATAATAGTCCTGCCCAAAGTGCGGAAGCCGTACCTAGTCGATTACCAAATCGCCCAGTAATTTCCAAAGTAATTAAAGCTGTCAACAAGCAAGAACCAAAATACAGGCAAAATGCTATTAGAACGTTTCCGGAAGTCGACAGTTGTGCAATACTCCAAAAGTTTACTAAGCAAAGACAGAAAAGAGCAAGCATACCAACTGTCATCTGAACACGCACACTACGCCAGTCCAAATGCGCTTGCTCAAGGCGGTAATCGTTTATTTTGGCTTGTGCCTCAGTCATAAATTATCATGACCTTCATAGTCATTATTCTTATCCTCCCCGATCTACTACAATAGTAACAATGAACACCAATAAAGATAGTAATTCGCCTCCGCAAAACTTTTTATTTCCCGACGGTTTTTTATGGGGAGCGTCTACTTCACACTTCCAAATTGAAGGCAATCAGTTTGAGATAAACAATCGGCTTTCTGATTGGTCGCAATGGACCCAAGATCCCGCTCATGTTGCTGACCAAACAAACGCTGATCAAGCTTGTCAGTTCATTGAGAATTACGAATCAGACCTGAATTTACTAAAAAAGTTAAGCTTGAACGCTTTTCGCTTTAGTTTGAATTGGGCAGCAATTTGCCCAGAGCCCTCATCTTCACCTAATGGCGAATTCAAAGTAAATAGGGAAATGATTGACTTTTATAGACGAGTTTTGCAAACAGCAAAAGACAAACATATAAAAACATTCGTCACTCTTTTTCATTTCTGCCTACCAGATTGGCTGGCTAAAGAAGGCGGCTGGGAGAACGAAAAGACTGCTCACGAATTCAGTCGATTTGCAAGATTGGCCGCCCAAGAGCTGGGAGACTTAGTAGACTTTTGGCAAACTCTGAATGAACCTTTATCATATGCCTATGAAGGCTATCTCAATGGCTTATGGCCACCCGGTTACAAGAATGAATATTCTAAATGCTTCCGGGCGATTCGCAATCAGCTAATTGGCCATGCCGCTGCTTATAAAGCCATTCATGAAGTAGATAATTCGGCGCAAGTAAGCTACGCACTCCATTGGCGTTCTTTTGTACCGAGAAATGTGAGCAACCCTCTCGATGTATTTGTTGCCCATTGCCGCAATAAAGTTTTCAACCACTTGTTTCTCATAGCCGTGCAGACGGGCCATTTGTCTTGTCCTTTTCCATTCAGCTTGTTCAAGGACTTATCAAATTTAGGCGGACCAATTGCCAATCTTAAAGACAGCGCAGACTTTTTAGGCATCAATTATTATACCCGCGAAATCTGTGAATTTTCGCGTACCGCTCCCTTCATTCCCCTGGGCATTCGATCTGAACTGCATATCATGCCTACCAACGCTCTGGGCTGGGAAAACTCCCCCGGCACTCTCTTGAAATTACTCACGGTTGATACTTTGCCCTATCAAAAAAACTCACGCGGAGAAAAAAGGCCTATCTATATAACTGAAAATGGCTATGCTTCTCGTTTCGCAGCCGATCTGACGTTAGGCGATTGGTCGCTCAAAGACGAAGAAAGGTGTGAATACCTGCATAGTCACTTATTATCTATTTACGAAGCTATTAAAGCTGGCATACAAGTAAAGGGTTACATGCACTGGTCATTGTTGGATAACTTTGAATGGGCAGAAGGTTTGCAAATTAGATTTGGACTGGTTAGAATTTCTTATCCCACTCAAGAAAGAGCATTGCGAGACAGCGCTACACTCTATAGTAAAATCGCTGCCTCGAATAGTTTGATAAACTATAAACTATGAGCAAATTCCGTTTAGTTTTACTTTTTCTGATCGCTGGTCTTGCCATAAACTTAGCATTATTTGTTTGCGCCAAGCAGCCTTCCGATGTTACTGCTCAATTAATTGCTGATACTATAGCGATCGCTCCCGGTCGTCCCTTTAAGCTAGGCATCCGATTAATCATGCATCCGGGCTGGCACACCTATTACAAAGAGCCCGGTGACGCCGGAATACCAACTAAAATTATTTGGCATTTACCAGATGGTTTTCGCAAAGGCATCTTGTATTGGGAAAAACCAACTAGATTTGACGAAGGGGGCATAACCACTTTTGGTTATCTGAATAAAACCATAATCACGACCGAAATCATACCGCCCAATGAGCTCAGCTCCCGCGACGGTGTAAGTTTTTCGGCGCAAGTTAAGTGGTTATCCTGCAAAGATATTTGCGTGCCCGGACAAGCGGAAGTAACACTAAAATTACCAGTAGTTTTGCCTGAAGCTGCACAACCAATAAATCTTTCAGCCAATACAAAAGAATTCGCAGAGGCTAAGGTTCCGGACATAAGCAATCCTTCTGTTATAGAAACTTCTCCCGAAACAACACCTGCAAAGATTCTAGGTTATTTTTCCTTTGCTTTGATAGGTGGTTTTTTACTTAATTTCATGCCTTGCGTATTGCCAGTGGTAGCAATAAAAATTCTCAGTCTTTTAGAGCAGACCGATAAAGAGGACACGCGTAAAACTGTCTTCGCATTTTCAAGTGGGATAATTTCCTCATTTTTACTATTAGGTCTGCTTGTCGTCGGTCTGCAGGCCGCTGGACAAAACATAGGCTGGGGCTTTCAATTCCAGCAACCAATATTTTTGATGGTTATGTCAGCTCTGGTTTTGCTCTTTGGATTGAGCCTTTTTGGCTTGCTTGATTTCTCCTTCAGCTTTGGACAAAAACCTGTCGATAATCTCGCTGAGAAAGAGGGCATACTGGGTGATTTTTTCAAAGGCGTTCTGGCTACGATTTTGTCCACTCCCTGTACAGCCCCTTTCCTTGGCACAGCACTCGGTTTCGCTTTTGTTGAATCTTGGGTAATCACACTAACAATTTTTCTTGCAATCGCCATAGGCATGTGTTCGCCATATATGATTTTGATTTTCGCACCGCAATATTTGAAACTCTTGCCTAAACCTGGTGACTGGATGACCAGGCTTAAAGAAGCTTTCGGTTTTATATTAATGGCAACCGTCATTTGGCTCGTAAGTATTCTTTACTACCAAGTGCCCACTACTCTAGTTATCTCTTTTATGTACTTTTTATTGTCATTATCATTTGTGGTTTGGCTAATGCATAGCTTCACGAATCTAGCTAGCTCAAACAAGCGCCTTTTAAGTGTTCGATCATTGTCTGTACTTATAATTTTGTGCAGCGGATATTTCTTTATTTATAAGAACAAAGATCTGTTGTTTCAAAACACTGCTGAGAATACGACTAATCATTCGTCAGCAAGCAATAATCCAGAGGCTTTTGACTCCAAAATGCTTGATGAAGCATTGAATAATAGAAAGACTGTTTTCCTCGACTTCACTGCTAAATGGTGCCTAACATGTCAATTGAACGAGAACGCAGTGATCAGTACAAAAGAAGTACAAGATAAATTGCACTCGCTTGCAGCAGTTTTTATAAAAGCAGACTGGACTAGGCAAGATCCCGCTGTCACTAAACTTCTGCGAAAATTCGAACGCTCTGGTGTACCATTGTATGTCATCTTTCCTGGCAAAGACCCAAGCAAGCCAATCGTATTGCCCGAACTGATAACCAAAGAAATGGTTTTGAACAAACTCGATGAAGCTGGTCCCAGTCTAAATAAAAACTAGCTTGAAATATAAGCCATCAACCGCGCTTGACTTCTAGCCGTTGGCGATGGCATCAATTTTTTCAAGCAAATTATCTAAACCAGATAGTGTTTTAAGCTCCAGAAAAACTGCTAAAACACCAGCTTCAACATCGGTACATACAGTCGTCAATTGCCTGGAGTTTTTACCTTCCTTGGCGGTACTGATCAAAATCATTTGTTCTAATTCGCCCAAATCAAGCTTTTGTGTGCCAATATTGCTATTGCCTAACATGCCGTGAGCCAAAACACCCGTGCCATCCCTATCTGACACACCGGACAAAGTCGATAAAATAACCAAGCCGTCTTCTCCCACCAGCATGCTTCCTTCCACTCCATCAAAACTATCGATAGCATTCAGCAGATTCTGAATACCCTGTCCGCGAATCTGACTAATTACTTTGGCTGAAGGCAGATTAATAGTGATTTTTCCGGAGTCTGCTTTTTTTATTATGTTCTCCACTGCTTCTGAGTCAATCAAAAGCTTACCGATCGTTTTCATTGTCCCAGCCTGGTTTGCTGATTCTTTTTCCGCACTGGCCCTGGATGACAAACGTCCAAAATCCTTCAATTCCGGAATAGCGTTAGTATGATCAGAAGCCGAAGCATCAAAGCTTGCAAGCACAGAAGATCTGTCCCCAGTAATCTCAGAATCGCTTACATTCGGCTTTTGCAATCCAGCTGATTTGCTGCTTGGAACCTCTTTTTGGGCTTCTGGCGACACCATGCCTGAAAAGATATCCTCTACGTCATCATCCACCTTTTTCTTAAATACACCTGAATCAAGCTTACTTTCTATCGGTTGATCAATAATGGTATTTGTCTGCTTTGATTCGCTTTTAGCAATTTCTGGTTTTGCCTCAGGCGCGATTTTATCAAAAATACTATCCATTTCTTTATCGATCGGTTGAGCAAATAAAGATCCCCCACTCGCTGCGTTAGCACCTGGCGCTTGGATTTGACTCGGTAGTCTAGATGGTGTGAAGCTTGCATCAGTTCTTGCTACTTCTCTTTGAGCTTCCGGTGACACCATACCTGAGAAGATTTCTTCCACTTCACTATCAACCTTTTTTTTAAACACCCCTGAATCAAACTTACTTTCTATCGAAGAATCCATTGTGCTTGTCTGCGGTGATATACCTTTACCAATCTCTGGTTTTGCCTCAGGGGCGATTTTATCAAAAATACTATCCATTTCTTTATCGATCGGTTGGGCAAATAAAGATCCCCCGGTCGCTGCATTAGCACTTGGCGCAAGATCAAGATCTTGATTTGCTGGGCTGGATTTAAGGACCGACTCACTTTTACTCACTTCTCTTTGAGCTTCAGCCGAAACCATGCCAGAAAAAATATCCTCTACATCATCATCCACCTTATTCTGAAATACACCCGGCTCAATCTTACCTGCTCTGGGAGAAGCTAATTTACTTTCTGTCGTCGCTCCACTTTTACTCATCTCGGGTTTGGAATCAGTGGTGATCTTATCAAAAATACTATCCACTTCCTTATCAACAGGCTGCCTAAAAACCATTCCCTCTTGAGCCGGTGGTGCAACGAACTCCTCTTTTACCGAAGCCTTTTCACGCACTAATTCTTCCGATGTTGCATCCTCAGTATCATCTAAACGGTCCAATACAGACTTCAAGTCTGAGTTATCTACTCCTTGACGAGTAATGTGAGCCGCGCCCGTACCACTAGCTGACAGGCCTTGCAATTTAGATATGGTCCCACTGACAGGCTTTTTAATCTGATCGATTTTGTTTTGAATTTTGGAGGGATTTGCTGACGGTAATCGCTTTAATTCCGAAGGTACCTGTTTGGCTACTGGCATTTGGTTCTGGCTGCTTGCAGAACCAGGTGGAATCAGCAATTTTTCCACTGTTGAGATATCTACAGCTTGCATAGTCGACGACTGTTTAGTCTTTTGTACAGTTGGCTGAGAAGGTGATTTACTATCATCAATATTTGTTTTTAGCGTGGTTCGATTAACTAATCCTTGTAAGGGGCTCCCAGCAAACGATTGGGATGCTTGTTTAAAATTCTGCAAGCCAGGATCATTCAATTCTTGCAGATCGAGGCTAGAGGAAGACTCTGGTAAAGCGGGTATAGCCTCCAGATCCATATTAGGTTCGTCCTCATCGGTGCCCTTGGAGTGAATAGCTTTCACCCTAATTTGAGTTAAGCGCTTGATATTAGTGGTATTAGCAGCACTTGATTCTTCTTGAGATAGAGTTTCTTCCGAGACAGGTTGTTCTTCCCCTGTAAGAGTAAAAATTGAGAACAATATCGCTAGATTAAGGACGGTCAGTTGTACTAGACCGACTGCAATTGAACCGTCTGGTCCCCAAGCATTTATTGGACTAAAGGGCACACCTATAGCAGCGATTAAGAATGCCACACCCGTTGAAATTAGAGCAGGCGTAATCCGCAAAGCAAAAAGCGATTTTCGTAAAGAGTTAAATTGCGCACAAACAGAAACGCCTAGAGCAAAACAATACTCGCTTACAATAAGTATCCAAAGCGGCAAGGTGCATACTTTATCGGGAAAACGCGGAAGAACCAATGTCATTAAAGCAAGGCAAACTACCATGATCAATGCCACTGTCAGATACTGAGGTTTGAATAATCTGTCCATTAAAATTAACCGTCAGTTAAACCAAAGTAACTTATCATTCCCTTGCTTCCTAGACTCCAATAGACAACTGATTAAATATACCCTGCTGACCGTCGCTTTTAAAGGCAATTAAATTACCCTCCTGTTATATACTTCCCATTTGTCAGTATTATTATTCCAGTCACCACTTTGCTGCCAATAAATTTAACCCGGGTTGCCATCTGTTGTCAGCATGAATTATGAGCTATGGCTCAGGGAGACGCTCATAACTTTACGAGATTGGCAATGAAAGAGCAACATTAAATACTGCCTTTTCATCAAGATTCTCACCCATCCAAATAAGCAACACGGCTATGGATCCAAACTATTATTCCAGGGGAAACCCTCTACATTGAGTAAGTACCACTTGCCATCAGTGTCTACAATGTGCTCATTTACGTGCAATTTTGACATTTTCAAACAATTCCGATTAGCCAGCAGAAAATGAGGCGTTTTACCCTTTTGCAGAATAAACTTAGCTCTTCCATAGATTCAACATTGGGTATCTGGCGTTTCAAATAAAACACAACTGAGGGAACAGGAGAAAAGAGCGTTGCTAAGTTGGCGTCCTTTTCTTTGACTGCAGTAATGATGCGATTCATTACTTGTTGACGACTTTCGTAATACCAATAGAAAAAAGCGGGTACCAGGATGGTACAACCCAAGACAGATGCCAATCCTAAGCACATCACTGCTTGGGAATATTTTTTTGACCAGAAGGAAATAACGCTGAACAAGCTAATAACGGCAGTGATAAGCAGACCAAAACTTAGAACTACAAATATCGGTCCGCTAACCGCCTTGATTATCAACCAGAACAAAGCAACAATCGTAGCAATGAATGCTAGCAGGGGAGGTATACTAATGAGTATATCTTCTCTCGTTTTCCCTTCAGCTGATAAAGCAGGTTTTTTTATTGCTTCAGCTTTTAAGAGAAAATCCAAATAGCAGCCAGTTAAAACCGCCAACGCTGGACTAAAAGGCACTACATAAGTTGGTAATCTGGTGGGAATAAGTGTAAACAGCCCAGCCACAAATAGAAACCAGCAAAAACAAAAAACAATGAATTTCTGCCGCTCGGTCAGTTGGAAGCGAAAAGCAAGCATTCTTTTCAGCCTGGTAACACTAAACAGCAGATAGAAACACCAAGGGAAATAACCAGCGAAGAAAACAGGCAAGTAAAACCAGACTGGCTCTAAATGATTTACTTTGCCTTGTAATCGTCCTAAATTTTGCCTAAAGAAGAATTGATCGGTAAAAGCACCAGCTGTAGTGACATGGGCCAAATAATAATAAGGCAAACAAAGTCCAGCTATGATAAGAATAGCTGCCGTCGGCTTTAACTTCAGCAAGTTTCCCACCATTACATTCCACGAACTGCTGACAACAAGCAAATATAGACACAGTATGCCAGAAACCAACACCAAGGCAATCGGACCTTTGCACAAAACTGCTAGAGCAAGAAAGACATAAGCAATCAAATTTAGCCCTTGCTTATCAGAAGCCAAGGCCGCTCCTATAAATAACAAGGGAATTCCCACTAACATGCTCAGAACTTCATCAGATAGAGCGACATGCCCTACAATCAGAAACAAAGGGCTGCTGGATAATATTACGGCTGATAAAATAGCTGCTCTTCTGCCAATCTTTTTTAAACTAAGCAAATAAGTTGCAACTACTAAAATCACACCACTCAAAGCTGCCGGCAAACGTGCCGAGAATTCGTTCATGCCAAACAATTTGTAAGAGATCACGGTCAATAGGAAGGGAAAAGCAGGTTTATCTAACCAATCGGTATAGTTATATATAGGAGTGACATAATGGCCAAGCTCAATCATTTCTCTGGGTACTTCAAAGAAAAAGCTATCAGTAGGATCAAGCATGCCGTAGGCATTAAGAGCAGGCAAAAAGCATATTAAAGACATTGCAATAATTGCCATTAAAATAATGCCGTCTTTTCTTTGTAAATGATTAAACGGGCGCGTGTTTGAATTTAATTGCGGTGCGAACAACAAATTTTCTCTTTCCTATCACTTATAAGTTCGCCACTGCTAAAATTGCCAAGATGTTACAGTTTACCAGGCGTTCTCCTGAACCCATAAGAAAACAAGAATGATGAGTTTGCGCAATAAAAAACAATTGACATTTATAAGGCAGATCGCTGCTCTCACCAGCCTTATTTGTTTCTTTGCAGGTTCTTTAAACCAAATTAGCTTTTCCCAGGATGCTGGCTGGCAAAAGCTTATGGATGCTGGCAATGCGGCATATAAACAGCGCGATTTCCGGGCTGCCCAACAATACTTTTCAACCGCCATCGATAAAAGCACTGCTGAGAATAATAAAGCACACTTAGCTCGCTCATTAAACGATCTAGGTTTAGTTTTAGCCGCTCAAGGTAAAACTGATGAATCTGAAAGCACCTTTAAGCAAGCCTTATCGGTTAAGGTTGAAGTTTTCGGAGGTGACAATATTGAATTAGTTCCTAGCTTAAACAATTTAGGCAAACTTAGAAGCCAACTATCTGATTGGGTAGAAGCAGAAAAATACTATAGTCAAGCACTTACCATTACCGAAAAGACTGATGGTCCAAATCATCCCTTAGTAGCAGTATGCTTGAACAATTTAGCTTCTGTTTTAAGGCAAGAGCATAAATTAGACGAAGCAAAAGCTCTTCTAGAAAGGGCTCTTACCATTGTGGAATCGAGCTTTGGCAAAAACAGCGATGCAGCAGCAATTCAATTAAATAATTTGGGTAAAATCGCCGAAGAACAAGGAAATGCCGATGAGGCTAAGCGATTATATGCCCAGGCGCTTAGTTTAAGACAAAAGCCTGACGGGTCAAACCCGAATGAAGTATCAGACAACTTAAACAAAATTGCAGCTGTTTACCGTAAAGAAGGCAAATTTGAAGAAGCTGAATCTTTATTGTCCAAGTCTTTAAAAAATTTGGAAGAAGCAAATGGTACCGATGACCGCAATCTCATCGTTGCCTTGAACAATTTGTCTATGGTAAAGAGAGAATTACAAAAGTACGACCAGGCCGAAGCTTTATATAAGCGCAGCAGCCAGATAACAGAAAAGACTTTTGGCGTCAACAGTAAAGAGTATGCGGATTCTTTGGACAATTTAGGAGATCTATACTTAGAAAAAGCTGTTTACCGTAAAGAGGGTAAATTTGAAGAGGGAGAATCTTTATTGTCCAAGTCTCTAGATGACCAGGACCTATCTCGATCTAAAATCAATTATCAAGGTTCCTTTGATATACGAAAAAAATTATTTGGCGAGAGAAGCCAGGAAATTATTCCTAGCTTGAACAAACTTGTCGAAGTAAATAGAGAACAAGGCAATTATGCTCTTGCTGAGACTGAAGCCAAAGAAATTGTCGCTATTTTAGAAAGCGGCTCCGTCAAAGACAAAAGTAGTTTGGCAACAGGCTTAACTAATCTAGCCTTACTCTATCAAGAAGAAGGCAAAAACGAAGAAGTAGAACCTTTGTTAAAACACACAGTTGAAATTGCCCAATTACCCGATTCGGGCTGTAGCAAAGAAGAATTAGCTAACGATCTCAACAATCTTGCCCGTTTTTATCGCGAGCACGGAAATTATTCCCAGTCACAAGATTGTTATAAACAATCGCTTGCCTTACGTAAAAGTGTTTTTGTACCTAATGACCCAAGAATTGCAGCTAGTCTGCATAATTATGCCAATCTTTTGCGCCTTATGAATAACAACGATGAGGCAGACATATTAGATCGAGAAGCAAATGCAATCGAACAAAAAACTAATTAGATAAAACCAAACAATCCACGTAAGCTACTCCGCGTCCAAGAGTACCTAATTCTCTTGCTCCTTCTTTTGCAAGATCCATAACGCGGTCTTTTACATACGGTCCTCGATCATTAACTTTTACAATTACTGTATTGCCAGTTTTAGGATCTTCTACCAAAACCCGGGTACCAAAGGGCAATTTCAAATGAGCAGCTGTAAGTTTATTCATATCAAAAATTTCGCCTGAGGCAGTTTTTCTACCATGGAAAGGTACTCCGTACCAAGAAACATTCCCAGAAAAACTCTTTTTGCAGTAGCGGTAATAGGCTTAGCGGCTGTATCTCCCTGCATAGCAAGAATGATTTCACTGCCGCTTAGACCGAGGGCTGAATTTGGCTTGATTAAACAAAGTAAAAGAGCCACAGAAAAAAGCGAAAGCATAAGCCAAGGCTTGTTTACCGTAAAAGTGATCACAACATACCTCTTTAGCAGACAAATACTCCCTAAAGAATATCACTTTTAAGCTTGCGCGGTGGTAAGCCATTTGCTTGGTGGGGGCACTTCAAAATTATTCAAACGACTGATTAAAGCCTCTGGATCCTCTTCAGCCAGAATCAATTGTCGATCAATTTTGCTGATAAAGCCTTCCTTCACTGCATGATCGCACATGGCAAGCAAAGGGTCATAAAATGCGGCCACGTTTAACAAACCACAGGGTTTCCTGTGTATACCTAATTGGCACCATGTGACAACTTCACAAAATTCCTCTAACGTACCAAATCCACCCGGTAAAGCCAAAAAGCCGTCGGATAAATCTGACATTAAAGCCTTTCTTTCGTGCATAGATCCCACTACACACATGCGCGGCACCGATTTATTGACCATCTCAACATCAAGAAGATTCTTAGTTATAATTCCCACCACCTCGCCGCCAGCGCGCTGCACTGACTCAGCCACGGCCCCCATTAATCCAATGCTACCCCCGCCATATACAAGGCCTATACCTTTACGAACTAAAATTTCACCTACTTGTATCGCTATCTCTTTATAGATTGGATTTAAACCTTCGTTAGACCCACAAAAAACGCACAGTCGCTTCAGCATCTTCTACCCACTATCTCTATCCTGCGCACATGCACCAGGATCACTATAATTATCTTCCCAACAAAACTGCTTTATATTTAACTCAAGCAGCTATTTTTCAATTATTGGCCTAAGAATTTATAGACACTTTAATAATATAAGTTTCCCCATACTAATTCGAGCTCCTGCATTTCATTTTGCACGGCTTGCTTCTCCAGGACACTATGAGCACAATATGCCTGCCAATATAGCTCCCACCATCTCCTATATGCTCTTTCTTTACCTTGCTCAGACTCGCTTGTAAGCACATCGTCTCCAATCAAGAAATTCTTTGGAGCACAAAATTCTCCGCATTCAAGATCTGTGAAATCTCCCGGATTTAATTTTGCTCCTTTAGTACCCCAAATATTCTCAAGTCTAGATTTAGTCATAGGGTTAAGATGATCAAAGTCAAGCGAAAACACATCGGATATGCGTTTTAATCCTTCAGGATGAATCTCGACAGTAGCCGGTTCGGTTATTGGCTTAAAAGGTTTTTGCACTTCGCCATATTCATCGTATATAACAACATAAACTGGAAAAGTAGTCACCAACAAGTCACAGAGACTTTCATAAATCCTCTTCCATAATCTCTTTGTTAACTTAAATTGACTACTTTCAGAATATGTCAGCGCTTCCTTTAAAGTTGTCAGACAATGCGCTATCTGATACAAATCCGGTTGCATTTCCTTTTTAATAATTTGACGATATAAGCTGTATGCTTCATCTAAAGCAAGCTTTTGTCTCCTATCAATACGCCCCATGCTCGCCTAATTCCCCATTTCATCTATAATCCCCGCCATTTCTATATATACCCATCTTTAAACGGTGCCCATTCTCATAAGAGCACAACAAACGCGACAAATACCTGTCACTCTTGTCTAAATAAAGTGACGTTATTAAGAAGAAAAGCAAATTCTTGTCGCAAGGCCATGCCCGCTGTACAATCACCGGATATCCAATAGTCTAAGTGGGCCGTTACTGCCTTACCCTTCAAAATGGCAACAATGAAAGAAAATATCGTTGAAGTTAGCAAGCTAAGCAAAGAATTTAAACAAAGAAGAGTAGTAAATGAACTGACCTTTACTGTTCAAAAAGGTGAAATTCTGGGTCTACTCGGTGCCAACGGTGCCGGTAAAACTACCACTATGCATATGCTTCTAGGTTTGATTAAACCAAGCTCTGGTAAAATAAAAATTTTCGGCAAAGATTTTGACCAAAATAAAATGCAAATCTTAAAGGAGATGAATTTTGCCTCTGCTTATCAATCTTTATCTCACAATTTCACCGTACAAGAAAATCTAGATATTTTTGCTGACATGTACGGGATTGAGAATAAGAAAGAGCGCATTGAGTACTTACTTGAAATATTTGAAATAAGTCACTTGCGACACAAGCTAAATGGCGGTTTATCTTCCGGAGAAAAAACAAGGGTCAATTTATGCAAAGCATTTCTAAACGAACCAAGATTACTACTATTAGACGAACCAACAGCCAGCCTTGATCCGTATATTGCGGACAAAGTGCGAAAAATACTTGCCCAAATGCAAAGAGAGACAGATATAACAATCATCAATACTTCGCACAATATGATTGATGTGCACGAATTATGTCATCGTATTTTATTCATGCAAGAAGGAAGCATAATTGCTGAAGGTTCCGCAGACGAAATTATGGCTAAATTTGGCAGCGAGAGTCTCGATGAAGTTTACATTTCGCTTTCTAGTCAAACTATTAAGTCTCTCAAAGAAGAAGGAATCATTACTAAAATATGAGATGGACTTTATTGAGAGCTCTTTTGTACAAGAACAGTATTCTCTGGCTTCGCAGCGGCTTTCGTGTTGCTGATTTTTTATTTTTCCCAGTTGTTGATTTAGCGGTCTGGGGATTTGTTACTGTTTATATGACACAAATAAGTCGCGCTGTACCAGGCACATTTATTTTTCTTTTATCAGCTATTATTTTTTGGACCGTGCAATTTCGCGCTCAGCAAGTAATTTCTCTTGCTATTTTAGACGACATGGAATCGCGCAATTTAATTAACATGTTTATAGCGCCGGTAAGAACTTTCGATTACATGGCTGCTTGTTATTTAGTAGGCTTTGTGCAGGCTTTATTTGTATTTGCTGCGCAAATGATAATGGCTTATTTTGCTTTTTCCTTACATTTTTCGATCACCGGATTATCTTGTGCGGTGCTGTTTTTAAACTTATTATTCACAGGCTGGTCACTAGGCTTGTTCACAACAGGGCTTCTTATTCGTTTTGGACATTCAGCTGCAACACTTATTTGGGTATTACCATTTTTTCTTCAACCACTCTCAGCAGTTTTTTATCCTGTATCAGTTTTGCCTCACTGGTTACAAATCGTTGCTCTCAGTCTGCCGCCCACCCATGTTTTCGAAGGCATGCGACAAGTTATTGCCACCGGACACATGGACTGGTATCACTTAGAATGGGCATTTTTACTTAATATCATTTATATGATACTAGTGGCCATAGCCTTCCATCTGCTTTTTGAAGACTCGCGTAAAAATGGTTCTCTAACTAAGTATTCTACTTGATACAAACTGGTGTCTCTTATTATTAGCTCCGCACTATGCCCATTGAAATATTTTCCGATTATCAGTGCCAAGGTCCCTCTTACTTAATCAATAATTGAATTATGATAAGGGCTAATGATGAATATAAGATTTGCCTGCCATATTAGCCTACAAACGCCAATGCCAATAATAGGACTGGAAGCTACTTTTTAGCCTTTGTCTTTGCGCCGAATCATGGTCAGAATAAATAAAATAACTGGCCAGCCAAGCCGGCATGATTTTAATTTTTTCGCGCAAGGCTTGCCTGTCATTTCTGTTAAATTGCGCAAGGGCATCACAAACTAATTGTGCAGAGCAATTAAATTTTCCTAGATACCAAAGAGCCCGTATCGCCAGACCAGCCACTTCATCTCCTAAGCTTATTTTTCTTTGACTAACGCTAATGAAGCGAATACGAATATTGCCAAAACGAAACGAGCTGGAAGAGCCGCTACAAGCATAGACAGCTTCGGGTTGCGGACTAATATCAGTGCTGAGTCTTAGCTGCTGGGCGGCTTGCGATCCATGTGTGACCAAACTTTTACAAAAAGCGGTCGCTTTAGTTAAGGCAACCTCTAAAATAGAAGGCATAGGCGATGTATCTTTTATGAATATTCCTCTGGCGACACGTATAATTTGACCCGATTTGACGAGTCTGTGAAATATTTGGTCAACAGCATTGCGAGAACCATAGTTAAGGAAGTCTCTTATAGAAAATGGTTTATTGTCCTTAAGCTTGTTAATATGTCTGCGTATTAGTACTGCGGTATACATGTCTTTTCTCCTTTTTCAGCATCTAAGAAATTGTCGTGTTTTTTCTTATATACGAAAAAAGTGCCGAAGTGGTTCAGTCAAGAGTGCTTAAACCATTACTCGAGCGACATAATGTACGATTTCGGACGGACAATTCAAGATCACTTAGTACTCGTTCCCTTATTCAAAAGCTTTCCATGTACTTTTCCGATAGGCTTGAATTGTTTATTCGGGCTGAACTGGTTAGGACGAGGAGTATTAAAATCACCAACAGGTTTATCCTTTGGTAAGCCACTCGGTCTGGCCACAGGAATGGTTGGTATTTCTTTCATTGCTTTATCATCTGCGATAGCCTGTGCAGTTTGCACCATGAATAAAGAGATTAAAGCAAAAGATAGCTTCATAACTTGCATAATAGTTCCTCCTTAACCTGATTCTCAGTATAAATGCATCAGCGGACAATAGCTTATAGGATTTAACTGATTATGTCATAATTAAGGATTGGTGCGGCTAGAATAATGCAACATCCCCTGCACGAAACTGTCTTCTTTTTCTAAACATCGCCACTAGCGCTCTGTCCTTTCGAGTGTTTTTCGATTATCAGCGCACAGACCGCAAAAACAATTGTTAGCCAGAAAAACGGATTAAATACACTTCTTTCTGTTGCGTTACAACTAATAAGCATGTCTATAGGCAATATCAAAATAGCCAGAGTAACCATAATTAGCAAAGCCCTCACATATTTCAACCAGCTATTTATTGGCATTAATATGAGAGAAACGATGCCCGGAAATAACAACAGTAACTCTTGACTCGATGCGCGCAAAGATAAAACGATACTTAAAGGCACGATAGCCGTGAATAAAATGTTTATTTGGCATTGCTTGGCCTTTATACGTTTGCCTATCATAAAAGCAGCGATGAGTAAGACGAAATAAGCTGCAATGGCTATCCCGTAAGCCGGATCTTTGCTGATTCCGAATCTCAATAATTGTCCCTGCAGAGTACAATCAGCCAGACAAGCTAACCAATTATGTGTATGGCGATGAAACAATTGATACCAGGCGCCTACAATGCCAAAACCACCAATCAAAAAAGATACTAGCAAACCAATAACAGCCAGCAAAGTAGTAATAATCACAGTATAGAGCTGACCCATTCCCAGCTCAAAACAAAGCAAAGGTGGAACCAATTGTGGCTGTAACCAGAAGAGTGATTGATATATGCTCGCTTGTAAAAAATTTCGCTTCTTTAAATTTGCAAATAATCCGACCAATGCTAGTAGCATAAGTGGTATCAAATAACCTTCGCTCATGGATAGAGCGTATGGACCCATGGCGCCAAGCAAGACTGCCAACCAGACCCTGTTAACTCCCTTCACGCCCAAAATGCGGCAGAGCATAAAAAACGATCCTAGGACAGAAGCCGCCAAAATAAAAATCCATAAATAGAGAGCTGGCTTAAGTCCCAGAAGAGACAGTGGATAGAACGTCCAACTAATTATCGGCGGTACAATAAATGTCGAGTGTCCATGAACAAATGCCAGACTTAGGGCCTTTTCCATATTCTGAATAGTATCGGCATTATAAATTTGATTGTAAGCACCAGCTTTTATCAAACGACCAACTATGTAATATTGCGAAAACTCAGCTCCTTGCGCTAATCTAAAGCAGTAAACCACAGCCGCCGTTGGCGCAAAAATAGCCATAGTGATAATGGCCATTTCTAACCATTTATTGATTTTCTCGCTTGCAGCCATAGTAAAGTAGTCTCCGATATAACCCAATAATTATAGTTGCTTATCTATCGGATTTTTAGACTTCTGTGAACTTAGCCGAAAAGTGCCTAAGCACTGCTGGCTCTTCCATAATTCTCAGTCCTCTAAGCTTCTCTCTATCCTTGTATACTTCTATCAACGCCTCTGCAGCATAGTCAATATGACTTTGGGTGTAAACCCTCCTCGGTATAGCTAAACGTACTAATTCCATATTATGCGCTGCCCGCTGGTCATCTTTTTGACTCGCTTTATTTTTTCCAAACATAACACTACCAAGTTCAGTCGCCCTTATGCCTGCCATTCTGTACAAAGCGCAGACAATAGCTTGTCCCGGAAATAAGCTTGGGGCAATGTGAGGACAAAACGACTTAGCATCTATGTATACCGCATGCCCACCTGTGGGCTGTATGATCGGAATATTAGCACTCAAAAGCTTTTCAGCTAGATAATTTACACTAGCAAACCGATAACACAAATAGTCTTCATCTATCGCTTCCGAAAAACCTTCTGCCATTGCTTCAAGATCTCTTCCTGCTAAGCCACCATAAGTAGTGAACCCTTCAGTTAAAATTAACAGATCGGTAGCTTGCTTTGCCAATTGTTTATCGCGCATCAACAATAAACCACCGGTATTTACTAATGCATCTTTTTTCGCACTAATTGTTGCTCCATCAGCTAAATCAAATATTCTCCGGACAATTTCGCGAACACTCAAATGAGCATATTCAGTTTCCCTTTGTTTTATAAAATAAGCATTCTCAGCGAATCTTGCAGCATCGATAAATAGTGGAATATTATGTCTTTGACAAATGCTTTTTATCTCTATTATGTTAGACAAACTGACCGGCTGCCCACCAATACTGTTATTAGTAATCGTAATCATGCACAAAGGTATTTGCTGAGCCCCCACTTCTTTAATAATAGATTCTAGTTTCTGCGGATCTAGATTGCCCTTAAAAGGAAAGCTTTGATCAGCTTCGTATGCCTGATCAACCACTAGGTCAACGGCTTTCGCTCCATTAAATTCAATATTGGCTCTGGTGGTATCAAAATGATTATTATTGGGAATTATTTTGCCGCTTCCCCCTAATAAACTGAACAATATCCTCTCACTGGCACGCCCCTGATGGGTAGGCAAAACGTGCGGCATACCAGTCATCTCTTGTATAACACTATTCAAGCGATACCAGCTGGAAGATCCCGCATAAGACTCGTCGCCGCGCAGCATACTAGCCCATTGCTCACAACTCATGGCCGCGGTTCCACTATCGGTAAGCAAGTCAATAATCACATTTTCGGCTGCCACTTGAAACAGATTAAAATGAGCCTCTTTTATGATTGCCTCCCTCTGCTGACGCGAGGTGAACTTTATAGGCTCGGTCATTTTGATTTTGAAAGGCTCGATTATTGTTTCCAAGTTATGATCCTAAAAATACGCTGCTTCAGCTAAAAATAAGTGATTCTTCGTCAGAATTCATGAGAGAATTATTCTTCTAAGTTGTAAAGAAACGAATATCCGGATTTTATGCTATCGCTGAAAGTAAAAGCAATTATTTTTGACTTGGACGGAACTCTGGTCGATTCGTGGAAAGCTATTGAATATGCCTGGAAAACTTGGTGCCTTGAGCACATGCTTGAATACAATGAGCTAGTACACCGATTTAATGGCAGCCGAGCCATTGACATAATTCAAACTTTGAAGCCAGAGTTAAGTCCAGAAGTAGAAAAAGCCAAATTAGATGCTTTGGAATTATCTCAAACTGAAAGTATTGCCACAATCCCTGGCGCCTTGCAAATATTAAGCCTCATTCCTAAGGATAAATGGGGTATTGTAACCTCCGGGTCGCAAGTTGTAGTAAATCGCAAATTGAAACATGCCCGCATAGAATCGCCAGAAGTTCTGATTACTTCTGAAAAGATTAGCCAGGGTAAGCCCCATCCACAAGGTTATTTAAAAGCAGCCTCTGCCTTAAATATAGATCCGGGTGATTGTCTAGTCTTTGAAGATTCTCCCCAGGGTATTAAGGCTGCCCGCTTAGCTGGCATGAATGTAATCGCTCTATCGACGACTTTTCCCTTAGAAAGCCTGACAGAAGCCCACGCTTGCATCGACAATTATGAAATTTTAGATATTTCGGTGGACTATTCACAAATAACAATATCCCAAAGACTAACTCATACCACAGCAAGCCTTTTGAACAAATAAAATTTGAGCTCAGCTCCAGACTAGGCGTAAAATAATAATAAACATTGTCTTTTAAAACAATTAAAATACACTGCTAGATATTCACTTCACCGGAAAATGATAAAGATTACTCACATTAACAATATGCTTTGGACAGCCCCACTTTTCCTGGGATCTTTGTTTGTATGCATGCAACCAGCCTTTTCCGATTCACCTGCTGATTCCACAGCTATTGCTGCTAATTCATACAACATAGATGACAAAGTTGCTCCTACCACCCTTAGTAGCGCGAACATTGCCAAATCTAGCAGCAAGGGAACCATATTACGTGGCAAAGCCGAAGTAACTGAGCATGCAGACAATAATCTTCAAGCATGGCAAGCGTCACAAATTTACCGGCAAGGAGTGCTTGCACTTTCTGGCAAAGAATATAATCTAGCAGCCCAATTTTTCAAACTAGCTGGAGATGGTTTTGCTGTAGCTGGTGGGAATGAAAAATTTCTCGCCGAATCAAGATATGCAGAAGGGCAATCGCGCCGATTATTGGGACAGAAACAACAGGCTATCCCACTGTATCAAGAGGCAATTTCATTATTTAGACAATATGATCCTCTAAGCCCATACTTAAAAGCAGCCGTTGATAATTTGAGGACTATCACGCCTCCGTTGCAAGCTCGGCTAGCTAAGACCGACATAAGACTGAAAGCTCTGGCAGAAATTTCTGGCATACAAGCAGTGGATAGAAATATAGCATTGAAAGGTAGAGCAACAGATAGCGATAACGGAGATCCATTGCGCACAGAAAGGGCAAGCAACAGCGTTACGGAAGGTCACATAAAAAAAACTGTTTTGCAGGCATTCGTAAAAATGACTTGCTTAGAAACAGCTGAATTGGGTTCCAACTATTACACTGCTGCTGACAGATTTTTGCCTTTGAAGGCCGATGGCAAAAACGTTGCTGTGGCAGCCTCATCTGGCTTTAATGCCCCAATAATAAATATCAAGCTAAATGGTCACTCTTATAATGTGGGCGTTGATTTGCCAGAGCTTTCGTCTGGTCGCAGAACAGTATATCTAGTGACTGATGGCAAAAATGTATTAGCAATTGATCCAGCAACTTACGACGTTTGGAAATTGTATTCTAAATTAGACAAGCACTCGGCAGAATTTGATTGGCGTAAACTTACTCATCAAAAAGATTTCCAACGACGTATAAGCCCTCCAAAAAATACAAACTAAGTGCAAATTGAGCGCATGTCACTAATTGACGGCCTTTTCTGCTCTACCTTTTCAATTAAATTGGCACTCTAAAGCTTTGATTTGCTTGTCCAGTGTTAGTTAAAATCGGTTTTTGTTGAGTAGCCAACATTTCACCATGGGAATTCCCCCACTGCCAGGGGAATTTCACCAATTGTTCTAGAGGCTTGATTTTTCTAAACTGCATTCACTTGAGAACCAGTCAAATCCTGAGAGGGTTAAGCGATTGGAATCTTCAAAAGAGTTTAAGGAAGCAAGGAGCTAAGAAATATATGAGTATCTTTAAGAATCCAACCGACGAAGACCGTTTATGCCAGGTCCTTAAGGCTTATGTCGAAGAATGGGGTCCGCAGCATGTAATTGTCTCAGTTCCAAATAAATGGAGTGATTATAATACTGATAGTCTTGGCTTAGTGAGACTTGAGTTTTCCACTTCTGATAGTGTTTCTATTCGAGTTGAATATGATAAACAAGTTCAACTTGCCTATGCAGTTCAATTGCAAACAGCATGATTACTGTATTTTCTGCTTCACTAAAGTTGATTTTGATTGATGATCTACCCAAACTAATTGCTGCTTAAGCTTAGGATATTCAGTAAGAAAACTCAGATGCACATGTTTCTCAGAGTGCGGCTCCAAATGAAAGAGAAACTGCGAATTCTCTTCTGGACTCGAACACACAGGATGGCGACTGCCGTTTGTATCTTCAAGGAATAAATCGATAGAACTCAAATCAGCCTCTCCATCGTTTATCAAAGTAGCGTCAATGCTAACGAAATGCCCTCCTACTCCATCATTATCTATCTTGCTTTTCTCAATCTTTATTCTCAATTCAGGAAGTTCGTCCGTTTTGCTTGGTTTTTCTTTTTCCGTAGCCGCGGGCATAAGCAAATCAGTATCTATAACCATATTGAGATCATCGCCCGGCTCCAAAGTTGCCTTAGGACCTTTGCGCATAACAGCATACCCTGTAGCGATCAAAGCGCCCGCAGCCGCACCACCAGCAATATTATATCCATGCATAGCAATAGTATTCTGAAGACCAAAAAGGTCGTAAGCTACTATGGCCCCTACAATAGCCCCACCTGCAGCGTGCGCAGCTATGATACCAAAACCTTTGGCCTTTGTTTTAATAGTGGAACGCTTAACATTATTGGCTTCGGCTCGAAAAGCAAATTTCCTACCATCTGGAGTTATTAACTGATCAAAAGAAAGCTCCAGTGATCCCGGTCTATATACACGTCTAGGTGGCAAAATTTTCGAAACAGAACCACGCAGCACCGATCCTTCCGGAATAATCTTATTTTTGTCCACATATATATCTTCTGTCGTCCTAGCGGTGATTTGTTGACCTAGACGAGCTGGATAAAGATTACCCTCAATATCACGATTAATCAGGCTAATTGGATGACTCGGTACACTTGCCAGCTTAAGCTTAATGGGCGTTCCTGTCGCTACCCTGTAAGTAATACCCCCCTGCAATACAACGGGTGGTTTAGCTTTTGCATTTTCATCATTTTCCGGTTTTCGTTGCTTCTCTTTTTCATCCTGAGCATTTGAGAATTCGTCTTCCATTTGCTCTGAATTAGAAGTTTGCTCGTCTAACGAACTCTCCACCTCAGATTTGGCTGCTACGGCAGTATCACTTTCATCGGGTTTAGCAGTGGGCTGATGGAGATTAAACTCAACAGCATCTTTATCTCTATTTCCCTGTGCTATTTCAACAGAAATGCTTGCACTTGCAGCATTGAAAAAGAAGACAGTCACTGTCAACCAAATCAATAGATTTTTGTTGGTATTGAAGAACGAACAATTCGCCAGATCAAAGAACAATATATCCCATCTTTCCATTTAACAAAGATAAACATATGATAGCTGGCAAGATGCACTCTGAAAAGAGCCCGAGATTCAAAGAGACAAAGACAAGAAAATCAAGCATTGATTCATAATCCGATAGCCCTAAGCTCCCAAGGCAATACTACCTCCTTAACATAAGGATTAAGCAATTTAGAACATCGAGAAACAGTTAGGAGCTTTCTGCAGTGCAGAATTTAAGGATAGCGCGCCGGAGCTGAAGAATAAAAATCACAGAGTGTTTAATATAGGTTTCATTTTAGTTATTTTTTGGGAATACCATTTTGAGAAACACTAGATGTCCAAGCGATAAGTGGTCTATAGCTCGCTCATTCAGAATGTGATGTTGTCAGGACAAATTCAATCACCCAGCGCCTTAAGCACCGATCAAAGCGGCGGTGACAGCATTTGCATTCTCGAAAATAGTCCCACTTTGATGGACGAACTAGTCGAACTTTTAATTGCGAAGAGAAAATTCGAAATATTGCTGATTGATTCTCAGAAAAGTGGCTTTTTATTTCCGGTTGAAATATTTTTTCAAGCAACTAATTTAGCCAAGCAATTATTAGAAATAGAAGGCTCGCTCGTTTTTCTTACATCTAATCGAGCTCTGGCACTTAAAAAAGACTCGCTTCTCGGCGCACTGTCTATGAGCACTTTCGCCAGTTACGCAGAGCTTTTTGATCATTCTCCGGCTCTGGCAAGGCACGTCGAAGAAACCACTACCAGAACCAAAATATTGCCAGAAAACACAGATCTAACTCAGCAGGTTCTTATGTCTTCCGTACCAGTTCTCAAAGAAGCTGGTATCAAGGCTAAAGGGACTAGACAATCAACCAGTAAGGCTGGTCTGGTTATAAGCGCTATCGACAGTTTCACACCAATCAGCGCTATTTGTTTGCGTCTAACCGAAAACGATAAAATGACAACCGAACAAATATTGCAAGAAATCAAAGCTTTAGAAGTGCAAAAATTCATTTACCCTATATTTCCCAAAATTCCTTTTTTGGTCAATTGCTTTCGCAGCCGTGCTTCTTTTACACTCAAAGACTATTTATTAGCATCACAACTTATAAATCCTTCTCAATTCGATGAAATAATGGTCGGTGGCGTCTTTAGACCAGGCAAAGAAGCCACTTATATAGGCGGTCAATTACTGAAAATGCGCCATATAAATGCACGCCAGCTCGAAGTGGTAATGCAAGATTTGGCTTTTTATGGACAAAAGGGGAGCTTGGAAAGCAATAAGCTTATCAAAGCCTCTGGGGACGAAGCGCAATTACAAACATTAGTCGGGTATTTAGGCACGACAGACCCTGCAAACTTGTTGCAAAATTTTGCTCAAAACAGAGATACTGGGGTTCTCTCGGTTGAACACCACGATTCCCATTTCCGTGCTCACTTTGAAGAAGGACGCTTACTGCACGCCAGAATCGGCAAAATCACTGGCAATAAAGCTATTGTTGAGTTTGTCAGTGCTTGGCGAGAAGGTATTTTCGTCTTCATTCAGCGGAAACCACCGCCAGATCTAGTTATTGAACCATGCAAACTAACAAAGAATTTAGACAAGTTACTTTTGGAATCCGCACTAGCGAAAGATAATATGGATCAAGACCTGCTTGCTCTGCCAAAAAAATTAGACGTATTACTTGAAAAATTACCCGATCCGCGTAAATTCCTTGACCAAGAAGGTGCCCAAACTGCCATAAAAGATCCCAAAGACAATTCTCCTATCCAGCCCAAAGAAATAGTATTGATGAAAAGACTATGGGCCGAATTAGATGGCTTGTCAAAGTTATCTGATGTAATGAAAAGAATGGGCGATGTGGCGCGCTACGAGGGTATTAGAACCGCCCATCTGTTGGTGCACAACGGTCTAAGCCATGTTCCCGAAACTGATTTAATGCAACCTCTAGAAAAATTCAACTTGATTTGTAGCCATATTGCAGAAAGAATTGGACTTGAGCGTAGCATGGCCTTTTTGCGTCTTAGTTTACGCGACTCACTGGGATATTCCGCCCGAGCTCAACTATATATCATAAGCTCAGCTGGCGAATTAGGTATAGATCAAGGTGCTGCCCTTTCCGCTCATGCTTCATTGTCACAAGTATTACAAGACGTTGAAGACTGGCAAGTAAAATACATAGAATATGTAAGCCAAGAGATGAATCCGAATGAACTTATGACAATTATTCAAGCAGTACACACGGATGAGTTAAGTAAAACTTAGTGGCTGTGCTTATCAGTTTATATCTCTTATACCGCTGCTTCGGCTTCGTCCCTCGCCTCAACGCGCGTTTCAACGCCTCGCTAGCGGATGGCTCACCGCCATCCTTGCTCTGCTGTGCTTCCCAGTTTAAACTAATAGGGTTAAGATGGTGAGGGAAATGAAAAAGGCTTTTATTATCGATGCTATGCGCACCCCAATTGGACGCTATGGCGGTACACTGAGATCCTGCCGACCTGACGATTTAGCCGCTCTTTTAATTAAAAAAATAATCGACCGCAATAACATAGACCCGCAACAAATAGAAGACGTGATCTTGGGTGCTGCCAATCAAGCAGGCGAAGACAATCGCAATGTAGGCCGCATTGCCGCTCTTTTAGCCGGTTTACCGGTTGAATGCGCAGGAGCAACGGTCAATAGACTTTGCGGCTCGGGATTAATGGCAGTAAATGAAGCCTGCAAATCAATTATGCTTGGCGAAGGCGATTTGTTTATTGCTGGTGGCGTAGAGTCTATGACGCGCGCGCCCTTAGTAATGGCTAAAGCAGAGGAAGGATTTCCTCGCGGTAATCCAACGTTATTTGATACTACTATTGGGTGGCGCTTCATCAACGAAAAATTGGCTTCGCTTTACCCTCCACTTTCTATGGGCGAAACTGCAGAAAATATCGCACAAAAATATTCTATCGGACGCGCCAGACAAGATGAGTTTGCTTTAGAAAGCCAAAAGCGCTATTCACAGAATAAAGACAAATTAGCGAAAGAAATTATTCCGGTTCCGATAGCAACGAACAAAAATAAAGAGCCTAGCTTAATAACTGAGGACGAGCACCCAAGACCACAAACCACTATTGAAGATTTAAGCAGATTGAAACCGGTCTTCAAAAAAGATGGAACAGTAACAGCGGGAAACTCTGCTGGTATTAATGATGGTGCCGCAATGCTACTTATCGCCTCAGAAGAAAAGGTCCAAGAACTCGGGCTAAAGCCTATGGCTAGCTATGTGACTTCTGCTGTTGCCGGAGTCGACCCTTTATTCATGGGGATTGGTCCCGTTCCAGCTACAAGAAAAGCTCTGGCTAGAGGAGGACTCACACTCAAAGATATTCAATTAATTGAGATAAACGAAGCTTTTGCTGCTCAAAGTCTGGCATGCATTGATCAGATAGGATTAAATCACTCTATTGTGAATGTCAATGGTGGCGCCATTGCTCTCGGGCATCCCTTAGGCTCAAGCGGAGCTCGTATTCTAACCACTCTTTTATACGAGATGCGCCGACGGCAAGTGAAATATGGTTTGGCTACTATGTGCATTGGTGTAGGACAGGGTATAGCTACAATAGTTAAATTGTTAGATTGAATTATCTTCAAAACTTTATCTTGTCGCTGCCCTTTGTCTATAAATCGTCATCGGTTTGCCATTGCGCCATACGTATCCAACCAACGAATATTTTTCCTAGTTCTTAGCATAGCAGCGCTTTTCAGAAGTTTGTCTAGAAGTAACTGCTCTCGTTTGTCTTTGGAGTCAAGCAATTGTTTAAGCGGTTGAATCCTGCTGATTGCTGAAAAAATAGAAAAATCAGCTACAAAAGCATTTATAGTGTTCTGTTCTAAATTTATTTTCTGCGCTTTGCAATATTTGATAGAATGGCAATCTATATCCAAATCTTCAAAGTTTTTAGTCTGTTGTGTGGTCAAAACAAGCATATAACCTGATTCCATCATTAGCTTGCGTTGATTGACCAGAATTGATACCTGCTTTGGTCTGACTTGATACAAATCGTAGACAACAATATCCATTCCAGATTTCATGATAAATACGGTTGCTCCAGAAGCTATAGAAATAATACCTGCCTGAACATCTATAGAAATATCTCTTTCTGGACTGACAAGAAGGTTACCACGCTCAAGATTGAAATAATTAGTCTTACTCACAAAGCCAGTCTTTTTGTTTCGGTAATGCGTGTTTCTAAAGCAACCCCATTTCCAATTGGGCCAGGACAGTGAGCACTCATTATGGGTCTGCAAGCATACGCAATGGGACATGTTATTTGTCCAATGAGTAAGAAAAAACAAAACAATGTACAAAGCCTATTCATAGGCTACCCTCCGTTCCCGAGAAAGTCGGATTTGCGTAACTAAAATAGTGCAAGCTCAGATAATTCAAAACATGATTCTAGGGTTATATTATCATTAGTTAATGAAATAGGATTAATAAATTAACAAAATGCCACTTATCCGATGAAAACTCACTTTTCTATCGCCCATATATTCTGCAAAAAAAGCACAGCAGGCTTTTATCTACAATATATTGACTGGAGCAATAGCAAAATGTCCGTGGCCTTTTAATATTTTTTCCACTATCGCTTTGTCTTCTCTATTTTTAGAAACTGATAATTGTCTCAGTGGTCCAATAGCAATTATTGCCGCGGAAACAGAAAAATCTGCTATAAACCCTTTCATTATTTCGTGTTGAGCGTTCAAATCGAAGAACTGTACATTGCAATAAGCAATATGGTGGCAAGCTTCCAGATTTTCGAAATCCTTAACATCTTGTCCAGTTAAAACAAGCATGCGCCCAGGTTCTATATAAATCCTGCGCTTAGTCACCAGTATAGAGATTTGTTTGGGCTTTGTTTGGCATAAATCATAAATTACTAAGTCTTTCCCGGCATGCATAATAAAAGCAATTGCTCCCGATTTGACATCAATGTTTCCCAACCGAGTGCCAACAACGATATCTGTTTCTGGATTGAGTAAAATGTTTCCGCCTTCGAAATCAATATAATTGCGCATACTCCTGCTGCCTATATAAACCCCGTCTTTGGCTAAACGTTTAGCTTCATCATAGCCAATATGACAAGCATATATAGCCGCTCCGGGAATCGACGGAGTATCTGTTTCTATCGACTGACTTTGTTCTGGTATAGTACTTTTGTCTGCTGCCATTTGGTCCGCAGAGGGTGCGGGTACCACCACTATATCCGGTGGCAACTTCTCCTCCAGGGTATCACACAAAGCTTCATCACTAGGCTGTAAAACAGCAAAACAAAGCAGTATCAATATAGCCAATCGTTGCATCGAACTAACAACCCAAAAAACAATAAGTTCCTTTCTACTTCTTTTATTCCACGATATCTCTTTTCTGCATCTATGGCAGCCTTTAAATATATTTAAACGGCTTGCTAGGATATAGTGGCCATGCAGACTTTACTTGAATAACATTGCCGCTCTAATAGGGACTCGCACTAACCCACTAAAACTCCGAAATAAATATATTGCCAACCAATTTATGATCCCAGATGCTTTTGCCAAACGCAATTCGTTGACTAATGCAACATTTAAAGAGCAATGGCATTATTATATATAAGTGTCATTGGCAGATTTTAGTTTGCCGATTAGTAGAAGCTAAAGAGATGATTAAGTGTGAAATGTATGCGAAAAATGTTGGCGGCTAAAATTCATAGAGCTACAGTAACTCAAGCAAATGTTGATTATGAAGGCAGCATTGCTATATCACCGATACTTCGAGAAGCAGCAGGATTAATGCCTTATGAAGCAGTGCAGATCTGGAATGTTACTTCTGGCACTAGATTCGAGACTTATGCCATCCCCACTACCGAAGATAGCGAAGATATTTGTATCAACGGAGCAGCTGCACATCTAGCCAAGCCAGGTGATGTAATTATCGTGGCACGTTTCATTTGGCTCGCCGAGAACGAATGCAAAAATTTCAAGCCTACCGTTGTTTTTGTAGACGCCAAAAACAAAATCAAATCAATAGAAGCAACAGAAACTAAGCTGAAGCAAACAACTAAAGCATTATCTTAAACACTACAAGCTAAATCAGCCTTATACCTGTTCCATCACTTTTGAATCTGGCAATTTGTATCCAGTAAGCTCTGACAAAGCGTGCATAATTTCCCATGTTTTCGCTTCCAAGTCAGGGCCCGGTTCAATCAACTGCCCCACTCGAGCATAGCATTTACCGCGCTTCTGATTTGTGTCAATTAAGCCTACCGGTAGTATTGGCAAATTATTGCTGTGAGCAAAATAAGCTGCACCGGTGTGAGGTGGTCCCAGCGAACCCCTTATTTTGCTGCGGGTACCTTCAATAAAAATTCCTAAAGACCAACCAGCTTTAACAGCCTGTTTGATTTTTTTTATAGAAGACAAACTTGGCTTTGTTCTGTCTATTGCTACTGCACCTAAAAGCTCAATCAGGCGCTCCAAATAAGGGTTATCAAACAATTCTTTCTTAGCAATATAACAAATAGGTATTTGTGTAGCCACAGAAAGTATGGGCGGATCCCAGAGAGATAGATGGTTAGAAACAATAACCATAGGCCCATCTATTTTCATGTTTTCTCGCCCAGAAACAGACAATTGTTTGAAAACAGTATAGAAAGGCCGAACGATAAATTGCTCTGTGGCTAACTGTATAGCTGACCGAGATGGACTAAAAATAGGTCCCGTTTTGCTCACGCTTGTCTCTAAGGATTTGACTGACTGACCGCATCAGTTGAATTTCGCGCCAAATTTATACGCACAATTGTGTTATCTTCTTGCTGACTAACAAATAAACTGCCTGATTTATCCATAGCTAAGTAATATGGTTTCTTCAAACCCGAAACTATCACTTGCGCAATACCAGCCGGGTTAATACGTGTGACAGTACCTGCCACATAATTTGCTACGTATATATTATTCTCTTCGTCACAAAGAAGCCCAATAGGTCCTTTTACATTGATGCCCGTACTAAATTGACTCTTTTTACCATCCGGTGATAAGCGATCAATAGTGCTAGTAACGAAATTAGCCACATATAAATTGCCATTTCGATCAAAGGTCAATCCAGAAGGCGCGGAGAAGCCGTTAGCTATAACTTGCACTGAAATATTATCAATTAGTGCTACTGGATTGGCAGCACTGGTTGGAGCGGCGGCAGCAACGCTGGCAACCGTTGTGCTAGCAGTACTGTTATTTGTAGTACTGCCACTGCTCAAACTTTGTTGATTTGCATTAGGAGCAGTAATATCGGTGTTAACACTGACAACACTGCCATTAGTGGAAGCTGCGGCAGTCTGAGCGGCAGCATTTTGGCTAGCGTCAACAATATTTGTATTCGAGCCAGGATTAGCCAATTGCCCATCAAGTAAGGCCACTTTTTTCTGTGCATCAACAAAATGAGAGTTGTTTGGAGCAATAGCCATCAGATTTTGCCGAGCATCGGACAATTGATTCAAATCTATTAAAGCTAATGCCAATTGATAATGCGAATCAGCGTCTTCTGGCTTTACCCGCAAGGCTTCTTTAAACCTAGGCACAGCCTCCTTAAGCCTTCTTTCGCTTTGATAAAGTACACCCAAATTGTATTGAGCATCGGCTAAATCAGGATCCAAATCCACCGCTCGCTTAAAAAAGATAATGGCTGACTCAGGGCTACCCTGTTTATAAGCACTTAAACCTAAATTGTAAAGACTAACTGCATGCGGATTCGCCCCAGCTGTATTGGGGGTATTGCTAGGCACATCCGCCACGGCAACGCTACCACTGGTCAATATAAGCAAAATTAGTAAATTCAAAAGTCTTTTTCCTAGAATCATATGAAACTCCCGCTCTCTTTTATCATTTCACCGCTCAGTATCGTCTAATTGTCCCTCTAACGGGTATATCAAGGAATAAACCTTGCATAAATTTGTATATTAGCTAGAATTAAGAAGTGTTGTCAGCAGAAAGGCTGTGTATTTATGAGAACTATGGGTCATATTGTTGCTTCCGCCGGAATCGGTCTAGCTAGTTATGCATATCACAAGTCTCCCCCAGCGGCAATTGCTAGTTTTTTAGCTGGCTGGTTAATCGACTTAGATCATATCGTAGATTATGTGCGCGCTCATGGTTGGACCCTCAATTGGGCAAAATTCAACGAAGCAGCGCACGAAAATTATAGTGGTAAGCTCTATCTTCCACTACATTCATTCGAATTATTAGCCCTTTTCTTTATGTTCTTTCGCGGCACTCCCCGATTAAAACCTTACCGAGTAGGTATAACCGTATCCATATTGGCCCATTTGTTATTGGACCAAAAATGCAATCCTTCCCGCGGACCGCTCACTTATTTTTTAGCCCATCGCATAAGGCACGGCTTTAATGCCGAATCAATACTAAAAGGTTAAATGCAAGATTTAAATCCTCCTGCAATTCCTTTCTTATTTAAACTCGACGCGGAGCTCCAAAGATCTAAGTTTACTGTTTGGCGCAATATCTCCTGGAAAGACGGAAGTGAAATCCCTCTTTTTGCCTTTAAAAATTGCTGGATTCCTTATCCGATATCTACAAGTATGCTAACGCATATAGAGCTCGGCAAACCCGCACTCGCAGCCATTCAGCGAGCTAAGGCAACTGAACTGCGTGAAAAAGCTAGAGATTCCAGCTAAAGATTTGTTCTAATAACTTGCCTTATTATATTTCATTTTTGCTTGCATTTGCTCACTCTGTGAACGAATATACGATTGGCTTTTTTGCATTTTTCGATCGAATTCCTTTTTGTCAATAGAGCGCGGCGCACCACTAGCAGTATTACCCATAGAATTTTGTCCAGTCCGCACAGACAGCGAATTCATGAATTCATTCACTATAGCAGAATCGACCCAGGCCGGATGACCCGCAGCAATCATCATATAAAAGTACCGATCAATGACGACCATCCTAAATCTCATGATGCCGGACTCATCCTTGACCTTAATCGCAGCCCGTATCTCACGCCCGGGATGATTGCAAATGTTCATTGCAGTCTGACCTATTACGCCCACTTTGTTTTGCGCCTGCTTTGCAGCGGCATTCTTTTCAGGCGCAGCAAATTTGTTTGCTTGACTTTTCGAAAGCTGAGCAAGTTTAGCACTCATTGATCCGATCAGTGAACTACCAATGGCATTATAAAGTTGCTGGATTTTCGCCTGATCCGACAGAGATCCAGGAAGGATTAGATACCCAAATATATAAGAGCCAGCAAAAGTCTTATAGGTATACTCTACAGACCTCATTCCGTTTACCGAACCATAGCCGACCGGGTCTGCTGGCCCTGGCAACATAACGCTAAACTTACCTTCAGGATAATATAGCCTTTCTAATTTGTGCGAACCAAAAGAAGTTTTTGGTGTCGCATTTGATGCCGACATTTGCGAAACGGAAAATCCTTTTTGGTCAACAGCGCCGGCAAGCCATAGTCCCCTACCATGTGACCAGCGCCCACAGCCACCAAATAAGTACCATGGTCCTTGTCCTTTAAGCAATCTTCCAGCTTGCTCACCATGCCTTGGTTTCGAGCAACAATGATTTTATCGTTTACCTCTTTGAGCTCAGGTCTCAGCTGAAAATTACGGATAGACAGCTTTTCCAGTTTAACTGTATCGCCCCCACGCCAGGCAGACATCATTCCATCTAGATTATCAGGAATATCTTTTAAATCTAACAGAGCCGATAAAAGCTGCGCATCCTGCTCAGCTTCCGAAAAACCGGATAACAAATTTATCTGGAAATCCACCGACTCTAGCTCACTTACCCTTTTATTCATCTGCTTAGCTTTGGCAATAAGATACATATCTAATCCCGGAACTTTTAATCCATAACGCCTAATAGCATCAGAACTAATCAAGCCCGAAACCTGAGAAGGTCTATAGCGCTCATATATTTCCATTGGCTCTCCAGCCCAATCCAAATACTGCTCAAAGACCTTTTTAGTTTCTGGACTGAGATGATTAGATAATTTATCGCCGTTTTTATATGCTCTCTTTTCGTTTGCCGATTTTGCTGAGCTGATTATTTTTGCCCTGTCGGGTATACATTCAACAAACAGTTCTTGCGATTGGGCAAAAGCTTCTTCAATTTCACTTGGAACAGGATAAAAATCCGGTTTTACGACGTGAATCGTGCCCAATAAATATACTTTTTGGTTGCCCCGGGTGGCCTTCCACAGAAACAATGGCTTTTCATCAACCTTCGCTTCACCACTCTGCTCTGATTTATTTTCTTTGATTAAGCCTTCTTGTACTACTTCTGTCCTACTTTCCGCGGGCTCTCCCTTTCTTTCTTGTACTACTTCTGCCTTAGTCTCCGCAGGCTCCGCCTTTCTCTCTTGCACTACTTCTGTCTTACTCCCTGCCGGCTCCGCTTTATTTTCTCGACCTCCTGTATGATCATTAGTACTGGACTGAGCAGAAGTGGTTGGCGAACCAGAATTGATAATACTAACTATGTTTTCTGATGTAGGCTTTTTGTCCTTTTTAATCGCTTTCATAATTCTGTTGTAAGGCTCACGATTCTGAGCATCTAGCGCGATTGCCTTATTAGCTAATTCAAGCGCTCTGGGTGGATCTCTGTACACTAGAGTTTGAGCTTGAATTGAATAAAGATCACTCAACTTTTGTTTTAGCTCGGTATTATTCGGGTTTCTGGCGAAGGCGCTATCCAATACATTAATTGCAGACTGCCAATCACCCTTGTAGCTGTATCTGTCGGCTTGATCAGAGACCTGTACCAACTCCTTGTCAAGCGGACTCTTGCTTCTAATATTAAAGTCTAGAGCTATCTGGCACTCTAAACCTTCTTTGTTATAGGGAGCTTTTGTTAACTGTGGAAATGGAGTTGATTGCTCTACAGCTTGAAAGGCTGCCGCTTCAGCATCAGTATTCTTTTTATCCGGAGTAAGTCTAATATTTACGATCTGTCCTGATGGCAAAATTCTGAATTGTGCAATCACTCTAATTGTTTCATCGCTCTTAGGGGGGTGCCAATTACCTTTTATCCTCGACTGCACTAACCCAAGATATTCCTCCAGTGACTTGATATTTGCCTCAGTGCTTATAACTGAATTTGCTTTATCAGAAATTGCCACCACTGGACTGCTCATACATCTAAAAAGCATGGCGCTGATAATAATTCCGCTAATTACATATTTTCTGGAGCAAATGCGGGCAACGTCGTTTCGGTCTAAATCCATTTATAAGCTCCTGTTCCGATTTAAAAACGCTATTTATTCTGGTGCTCGCCAAAGTCCTTTGCGCTCCATTGCCTGATGGCCAAAGCTACAATTTGCCCAAAAAAATATTCTCTTTCTCTCGCGACTAACGCCAAACATTCAAGCTAAGCTCTGTTCATTGAATATATACACAACCATTGCTAAGTTAAAGCGCGCTATTTAATTAAAAATGGCAAAATTCTTCTATGTCTCCCATCATAGGGTAACCTAGATCATTGACTATTATTGTTTTTACCCAAACTGGGATTTTATGAAGCATTAATATCGTCTGGCGGGTATAAAATGGCAGCGGTTTATTTTAAATTACTTAGCAACTCCAAATGATGACTGATAAACAAACAGACCCGCTCATAGATAAAACTGTGGGGGGTAAATATAAAATCTTGAACTTCATCGGTGCAGGAAGTTTTGGCAGTGTATATAAAGCCTTTCATTTGAGCTTAAAGAAAAACTTTGCTCTTAAAACATTACATTCTGAGCATTTAACAGATGAAACTATAGCTACAAGATTTCAACACGAAGCCATAATTACCAGCCGACTAAATCACCCAAATATAGTTTCTGCCACAGACCATGGTTTATGCCGAGATACTAATGTCGTTTTTATAATGATGGAGTATGTTGAGGGTAAGCCGCTCAAAAAGCTCATAACAGAGCTTGGAAAATTGGATGTTGAGACTACCTTGGGTATCGCAATACAACTATGCAAAGGCATAGATCACGCTCATACAAAGAATGTTCTACATAGAGATATAAAACCGAGCAACATCCTACTCACTCAATACGAGAACAATCCTTATTTTGTGAAAATAAGCGACTTTGGTATTGCCAAAGTATTGGAAGAGTCTGAAGAATTGAAGAGACTTACCAGGACTGATGCACCACCGGCTGGCACTTATCAGTACATGGCACCGGAACAGTTTCTCGAGCACTATAAGCCCAACGTTCGTTCGGACATATACTCCATTGGTTGTGTGTTGTTCGAAATGCTAACAGGAAAACCACCATATGATGCTAGTTCAATTCCTGTTCTTATGCACATGCATAGCACCGCAAAGATACCATTATTGGAGTTAACTACTGTTGAGCCGGTCGTGAAAGAGCATTTACAAAATATTGTAGAGAAAGCTCTAGCCAAAGACCCCTCTACACGCTACTCGAATGTTATGGAGATGACAAATGATTTTCAGAAACTGCTGACCCGCTTAAGACAGACGGAACAAGATCATTTGTCGCCTTTAACTGTTCTGCCAGAACGAATTTGGCTGGCTTCTAAACGGATAAATAGAAAAATCAGTCTCCATTTGACTAAACTGTCAACTCGCAATTTACTAATATTAAGTACGGCTATAGTCATCATAATAGCTGCAGCTACAATGCTTTTCCAAAATAGATATGCACAAGATTTTATGTTACCTTTGGATCAAAGGAATATTGGGTGGGAGCCTCCGCCGCCAGCGGAAACTGCTTCTGATCGGCGTCTTTTTGAGGATAAAGAAAAACAGTTCTTAGGAATTTTAGATAACTATCGAATATTTGGGAAACTTTCTACTACGGAAGCATTACCATTGCTAAAGAAATTTGGCTATTTTTATTTAAACTCAGAATCATTAGTTAAAGCATTTCAGCAGTTTTATAAAGCAGAGGAAGTTCTGAATTCTAACAATGTTAATGATCTAAGCGAGGCGGCCAGATTTATCTGGCTTTAGCCGAATGTAGTTTTGCTATGGGTAATTATCCTCAATGCATTTCCTATGCACAAAAGACACTTAAGACGCTTAAGCCATTGGAAACAAGCGATTACGCAAAGTATGCTCATAGTGCGGTTGAAGCTTTGCAATATCTTGGACGAGCTGCAATGTTCAACAAAAATCCGCCTTTAGCGCAAGCGGCATTCCTAGAAATGTATAAAGTAGCCAATCATAAACACCTGCCCACGGATGCACCGTACTTCGCTGAGGAAGCAGAAGTCCATGCTCAAAGCTTTTCGTATGCAGGGTCGTATTTTCTAGAAAGAGGTAAGCTTGACATTGCAGAAACTTTTTTACGGTACGCAATACAGGGTTGGAATTTCTCGCACAATTTTACGAATGAGGCGACAGCTTGGAACAACCTTGGACTTGTATTGATGAAAGCTAATAAATATAGTGAAGCTATCGAAGCCTATAAGAAAGCAGAGTCCATATTACTGAGTATTGGAGGTCCTCAGGCTGGCAAGCTTGGCAAAGTACTGTTTAATGAGGCGGATGTTCAACAAGCGAAGGGCGATATAATTGACGCGCAGGAAACCAGAAAGCAAGCTAGGGTGTACTGGTTCAAGTCTAAAGGCTAATTTGTTACAATAGCGTTCTTATAGTTTTTAGAGATAAGTCAGTGCTTACAATAGCAACCGAGCTAACAGCTACATTGTGCAAAGGCAAGAGCAGTTTCGAACAAAAATTTGCTTGTAATTTTGCTCTCGCATTAGTGATATTTATTCTGATTAACTGTTTCGTTGGATATTGTTTTCATTGGAAAAATATTGGTAATTCTCTAAATCTGTTAGCATCTGATAAAGAGTTAAAGATTGTTGGCAAAGTTGGTAGCTGGTGGCTAGCCAAAGCATATTTTGCAGGCGCTAGGCCACCGAGATCTGGTGGTACTCGGAAGTTCACAACTGGGTGCTCTACAGGGAGCAGATGCGTATGTTCTTGACAGGCGGATAGATATTACCGGCGATCATCGTTCATACGTCCTTGAGGGTGATTTACTTGGCTTTCTAAATAAACGTTGGAGAGTGTTGGTTGGCGGCTTGCCGGGAATGATGATATCTGATCAATTAGTTATTGGGAAAGCACTATTCTCAAAAGAATACAAACCTAAACTGGTAGCAATATGCTTTTCTCCACGAGACTTCATAGACGATACTTGCTCGTCGCCGATTCGTACGGAACCTTATGTGTTTTTCTCTAAATATGCTCATCTAGAATCGGACAAGACATTTTTTCCAACAGAGTTTGACGCATCTCATGCACAATTGATATTACCTCTGCGTGACTGTTTTAGAGAACTGTGTCCAGAAACCTATACTATCAACGCTGCTCGTAATCAATTATTAGGCATGGCGAGTCCTTTTGAACGGATTCGCCCAGGCGAGATCGTGATTACTTCTGGATCTGGCTATTTTAGGTGCAACAATAATCATCAATACAAACGAAGATATGAAAAACCGTTTTCGCCGAGATTAAAGTTAAATTTACGTTGTCTTGATGCATTATTGTCTTATTTAGCGCAAAATGATATCAAAGCAGTAGCTTTTGGACTGCCACTTAGTACCGAGCATAAAAAACTGCTACCGAAAATTTTTTGGGATTTCTATAATCAGCAAATCAGTAAAATCTGTAGAAAAAACGGCGCCGATTGGATTGACATAAATAGTGAAGTGAAAGGATTTGGAGATGAAGAATTCATTGATGGTGTTCATTTGAATTTAATCGGTGGACACAGGCTAGCGAGTACGCTCGCCTTGTATATCGCTAACAAATTTCATTGGAGAACTTTTGCAGAGCTCGAGAGTGATGAAAAAAAACTGCTTTGAATGCAGAGAGAGCTCACTGTTCTTACTGATTCAAAAAATGATAAGTCTAGCAACCAAGGATAAGTAAATTAAATTCAGTACTTTTTCTACAGGGCTATCCTTTGTGTAGCTTCCTGACCCTTAATCCAGTTGCTTCTCCATTTTGTCACCAGGTTTCAAATTTTCAAAAAATGAAAAAGCAGTCATCTTATCGAACACCGCTCTAACCAATCTACCGAAGACAGAAAATAATTTGGGTAGAAATTACAGAGGTGTCTTTTTGAAAAAGACACCTCTGTATTGCTTTAATCTAAGCAGTTAATTTAAGCAGGAGCATTGAAGCTACCTTCACCAATTGGAGGATAGATATCTTCTTCCTCTTCTTCAGGCTCAGCCAAACTTTCATGTCCTTGGAAGCCAGTGCCAGCTGGAATCAAACGTCCAATAATTACGTTCTCTTTCAAACCACGCAACCAGTCTTTTTTACCTTCCACTGCTGCTTCAGTCAAGATACGGGTGGTTTCTTGGAATGAGGCTGCCGAAATAAAGCTTTCAGTGTTCAAGCTGGCTTTTGTAATACCCAGTAGAACTGGAGTATAGCTTGCTTCCATTTGCTCACTCATAGCTGCTTTTTCATTTTCGTTTTCAATGTAGAAACGATCAAGCAATTCACCAGGCAACATGATTGTTTCACCAGGTTCTTCCACTCTCACTTTTCTAGTCATTTGACGCACAATTACTTCAATGTGTTTATCAGCAATCTCTACACCTTGTGAGCGATATACCGACTGCACTTCATCCACCAAGTATTTTTGCGCCGCTTCCAGACCCTTCAATCTAACCAAATCATGTGGATTAGGTGGACCATCAGTCAAAGCCTTACCTAATGTAATTTCTTCACCATCTTCAACAATGATATTCAATCCAGCTGGTATAGAAATTTCTTCTTCACCACCGTCGCCATAAGTAATCAGCAAACGAGTAATATCTTCTTCTGCTACCAGTTTAGCTTTACCAGCCTTTTCAGCTAATATTGCGCTTTCCTTAGGTTTTCTTGCCTCCAAAAGTTCTTCAACACGTGGCAAACCTTGAACGATATCACCCGTTTTTTGTCTTTCAAAGATTAAAGTGGCAAGCAAATCTCCACGTTGCACAAGCGCACCATCTTCACTTTGCAATTGCGTACCAGGCGAGATTAAATACGGACGACCTTTCCGCACAACTATTTCGCCAGACTCAACTGAAGTTACTTGTCCAGAATGACTAGAAGGAGTTGATTTAGAAAGTGGATCGCCACCTCTCACCAAGTCATTTTCCTTAGCAACGACAGCACCTTTAATTTGGTGCGGTATTTGCTGCTCAGCTGTGATGAGCAATATGCGCCTTTCGTCTGATTTAGACAATTGCACACGGGCAGAAGTCTTGGTGAGCACTTGCGTAGTAGCTACAGGCGCTTTAGCTTCTACAATATCGCCCTCTTGCACTGAAAGCAAAGTAACGTTCAAATCTTGATCGCGACGCAATAAAATATTTTCTTGCACAACGATATTGAGCTCTTCACCAATTTCTACAATACCTTTGAGAGTTTGCAGATTTCCCTGCATTTGCAGAACGAGAGATGTACGTGTGAGTTGGGCACCATTTAGATTACGTACCTTTTCACGGTCTTTGAAGAGTAACTGTGTTACCGCTCGCAAGCTGATTTTGTCATCAGTAGCTTTGTATTTGAATTTGGTATCTAAAGGTTCAATCCAGAATTCTTCTATCGGACGGACCAGTACATACATAGCCGCATCTTCTCGTTCAAAGATACTAACCATTTTTCTTTCTTTAAATGTCAAGCCTTCAATTATTTCGGTACCAGGCTCAACTATCTGTCCTTCTGGAACTTTTACTTGTGAAGGATCAGTAATGGACACCAATTCGCCAGGACGAATAATAACTTCGTGAATGATGTCGTTATCAGCCACAATTTCGATGATACCATCCATATGAGCAAATACGTCTTTCACTACTTCTTGACCAGCAGTCACTTTATCTGCTGTTTCAGCAATTTTGAGTGAAATGTCCTTGGAAATGAAGTGCACTTCTTCTGGAACAAACAGGACTTTACCAGGCTTAATGATTACTCGTCGGTCATCGACTTCCACACCATCATATATAATTTCGCCGCCACTATGAACTACATTTTGTCCTTCGTCAATAAGTTCAGCAATAATTTTGCCGTTTTCGACTATTTCATCATTAACTACTTTAAGAACAAAATTTTCTTTGGTCTTGGACACATGCCAGATGTATCCTTGCTTACTGGCCTCAAGTTTGGCATTAGCCGCTCCTACAGCAGAAATAATTATGGTTATTTCTTTTCCTTTAATAAGCTTGGTTACCTGCTTACGTCCTGATTTAATTAGCTCGGTTTCAATTTCCGGACCAAATCTAACTTCGCCACCATATTCAGTGCAGATTGTGATTTCAGCTAATACATCTAACGGTTTAACGTCTTGTCCATCTTTCACAACAACATGCGCTCCAGAAGGCAAGTTGTAAACATCGCCTTCCAATACCCAGATGATGCCACTGCGGTTAGCGGTGCGTGAAATATTACCCTGTCTATCACGCTTTTCATCGCCCTGAAAACCGCTAAACATAACTCGACCAGAAATATCGGCAGTTATATCTTTGGCTGCTCTTTCAGTAAGGTTTTTCTTAGCACCGGGTGGATCAAATTCAGCCATTACAGCGCCAGTTTTAACCTCTGTTCCCGAAGGAATCAATATCAAACTGCCTTGTCCGATTGGCACGGTGTACTCTTTATTGCCAGATATTTTCAGAACACCGTCTTTAGTTGTTTGCTCAACCACGTCTCCGTAATTAGTGCGTACCGAACGGCTAGGTATATTAAAGCTAACAATCCCTGCCGCTGGTGCTTTTAACTGAGCACGGCTAGCACCACCAGCTACCGCACCACCGGTGTGGAATGTACGCATAGTGAGCTGTGTACCCGGTTCACCGATTGATTGCGCGGCAATAATACCGATTGCTTCACCGATATCTACCAAACGGTTATTGGTCAATGACCAGCCATAACACTTTTGGCAAACACCAAATTGACTTTCGCAAGTCAGTGGCGAACGCACCTTAATTCGCGTATCTCTTTTGCTTGCAGCAGTAATTTTTTCGGATAGCTCACGATTAATAAGCTCACCGACTCTCCCTACTATTTCGCCTGTTTCTTTGTCTGTAACGTCTTCAACTAAAACGCGTCCATAAATACGCTCAGTCAATTTAACCATTACTTTATCGCCTTCAGCGATAGCTTGCATATAGATGCCGCGCTTGCCGTGGCAATCCAAATCGCGCACAATTACATCTTGAGCCACATCTACAAGACGTCTGGTTAAATAGCCGGAGTCAGCTGTTTTCAGCGCTGTGTCTACTAGACCCTTACGGGCTCCATAGCTAGAAATAATGTATTCAGTTACGTTCAAGCCTTCACGGAAATTAGCTTTAATTGGCAAGTCAATAATCTGACCTTGTGAGTCAGCCATTAAACCACGCATACCTACAAGCTGACGTACCTGAGAAATATTACCCCGAGCGCCAGAGAAGGCCATCATGTATACCGGATTCAGTCTGTCGAAATTATCAACAACTTCTTTTGTTAATTGGTCAGTTGTGGCAGACCAGGTATCAATAACCTTGTTGTAGCGTTCAACTTCAGTAATTTCCCCACGTTCATAACGTCTTTGTGCGCCTTCAATTTCTTTCTCTGCACTAGAAATTAGACCACGCTTTGCTTCTGGTATAACAAGATCGTCTATAGAAATGGTTACACCAGCCTTAGTGGCATATTTAAAACCAAGATCTTTAAGAGAATTAGCTAACTCGGATGAGCGAGCTGTGCCATATTTTTCATAAACATGTGAAAGGAGAGTGCCAAGCTTTTTCTTGTCAACAGTTTGGTTAATGAACTCCAACTGCTCCCTTTTTTTTGTGTTACCCACCATTTCCATTTGTCGCTCCTCGCTTAGATTGATTCTGATTGAAATGCTTTTTCTTTTCTCGTCTTAAGTAACCGAAGCCACAGCTTCTCTAACTACTTGATTGAAAATTACGCGTCCCGGTGTAGTTTCTACCATTTGACCATCATCATCACGTACCTTAATTTTTGCGTGTAAATCTACAACACCAGATTCGTAAGCAGCACGTGCATCGGCCAAATTCACAAAACGCATTCCTGCACCCTTGCAAATTTTTGGATCATCACTACCTGGCTTTTCAATAGTTAGGTAATAAATACCCAAAACCATGTCTTGCGTTGGCGTAATAGTCGGCTTACCAGTTGCTGGCAACAATATATTGTTAGAAGCAAGCATGAGCATATGAGCTTCTGATTGTGCCTCGACTGATAGCGGAACGTGCACAGCCATCTGGTCACCATCGAAGTCAGCATTGAATGCTGAACAAACCAACGGATGCAATTGAATGGCACGCCCTTCTACTAGTACCGGTTCAAAGGCTTGAATACCCAAGCGGTGTAGCGTAGGAGCTCGATTGAGTAATACCGGATGCCCTTGTATTACTTCTTCCAAAATTTCCCAAACTATGGCTGAGCCCTTTTCAATTTGCTTCTTAGCAGATTTGATATTTTGTACAATTTGACGCTCGATCAATTTGTTAATTACAAATGGCTTGAAAAGCTCAATTGCCATTTCGCGTGGCAAACCACATTGATGTAATTTCAAAGTTGGTCCAACTACAATTACTGACCGTCCCGAATAGTCAACCCGCTTACCTAATAGATTTTGACGGAAACGACCCTGTTTACCTTCAATAATATTAGACAATGATTTAAGTGGTCTATTATTTGGACCAACTACCACCCGTCCCCGACGACCATTATCAATTAAGGCATCTACTGCTTCTTGTAACATGCGCTTTTCGTTACGCACGATAATTTCTGGCGCACCCATTTCTAATAGGCGTGACAAACGATTATTTCTGTTGATAACCCGTCTGTATAGATCGTTAAGGTCGGATGTAGCAAAACGTCCACCATCCAATTGCACCATTGGGCGCAAATCAGGCGGGGTTACTGGAAGATTATCAAGCACAACCCAATTAGGATCGGTATTTGAATTTACCAGTGCTTCCACTAAGCGCAAACGTTTGATTATTTTGGCCCGCTTTTGTTGTGACCCACCAGCGTTTCCAAGCTCTGCCCGCAATTGGGTAGAAAGTTCTTTCAAGCCAGGTAGGTCTAATAAACGGCCTCTGTCCTCTTTATTGTCTGGACGCTCATAAGCTGGTTTAGCCAATTCTTGCAAAAGCTGTTTGACAGCTTCAGCACCAATGCCAACGTCAAATTGCAAATTGATATCGTCTAGCAATCTTTCATATTCTTCTTCAGATAAGAGCTGATGCTTGGACAAATCAGGCACATTGCCAGGATTTACCACAATATAAGCGTTGAAATAAACAACTTGTTCTAAGTCACGTAAAGGCAAATCGAGCAAGAGTCCGATATAGCTAGGTATACCCTTTAAGAACCAAATATGGGTCACAGGGCAAGCCAAGCGTATGTGTCCCATGCGATGACGCCGCACTTTTGAGTCAGTTACTTCTACACCGCAGCGTTCACAGGTAATACCACGATGTCTAACCCGCTTATATTTACCGCAATAGCATTCCCAATCTTTTGATGGTCCAAAAATGCGCTCGCAAAATAATCCATCTTTTTCTGGCTTCAAAGTACGATAATTGATCGTCTCAGGCTTTGTTACTTCGCCATGCGACCAGCTTAAGATGCGCTCTGGCGAGGCGACACCAATTTTTATATAGTCAAAACGATCAATACTAGTAGCCATTAAGAAAGACCTCCTGCACTGTGGCCCGTTATTTATTTCTCAGTTCTATACTTCTTCTTCAACAGAATCCGAAATATCTCCTATTCCGCTTGGTTCTTCTTCAGTCAAGGACAAAATCTCCTCGGCCGAATCAGTTCCTGCCTCTATGTCGATTTCTACATCTGGCATTCCTTCAGTCTCCAGCTCAGTGCCTAAAACTGCTCTTAATCCTGAAGCAAGCTCCGGATCAATTTCTGGACGAAGATCACCTTCAATCGGTTGACCTTCTTCTGCTTCAGGATCGCTTACTGCGACAGCAGTCTGCGACAGCATCTGTTGTTTATTGGTCAATTCAGCCAATTCCGATTCCAAACCAATTTCACCAAATGGGCTCGGTCTGCGCCCACCTCGCGCTGGCACTTCTTCAACTTCGGCCATCAAGTCTACTTCAATCTCTTCACCATCTTTTGTACGTTTGGCGACAGAGAGATCTAAACCAATTGACTGCAGTTCACGCACCAGAACTTTAAACGACTCCGGAATTCCAGGACGTCGTAGGTTCTCACCTTTAACAATTGATTCATATGCTTTGGATCTGCCATTTACGTCATCAGACTTAATGGTTAGCATTTCCTGAAGCGAATATGCCGAGCCGAATGCTTCTAATGCCCAGCACTCCATTTCACCCAGACGTTGTCCACCGAACTGAGCTTTGCCACCCAACGGTTGCTGAGTGACAAGACTGTAAGGACCAGTAGAACGAGCGTGAATTTTGTCGTCTACCAAGTGCACTAGCTTCATCATATAGATTTTGCCAACAGTCACAGGATTATCAAAAGCGGCACCGCTACGCCCATCATGAAGAATAACTTTGCCGTCATTGCCAACCCATTCGAAGCCCGAATCTTCTTTACCTTTTATAATTTCTTTGTGCACCAATTCGCTAGAAGCTTCTTTGGCAAACATTTCATCGAAAGGCGGTACTTCATAATGATGACCAGTAAGCATAGCCGCTAAACCGAGCAAGGTTTCAAATGTCTGACCGACATTCATACGACTTGGCACACCAAGCGGATTGAGCACGATATCTACTGGAGTACCATCCGGTAAAAATGGCATGTCTTCTGTTGGTAGAATTTTTGCCACAATACCCTTATTGCCATGACGTCCAGCCACTTTGTCGCCTACGCTAATCTTACGTTTTTGGGCAATATAGACACGCACTACTTTGTTGGCGACCGGTGGCAATTCATCACCTTTTTCACGGTCGAAGACTTTTACATCAACTACTCGCCCACCCTCACCGTGTGGAACTCGCAATGAATTATCACGCACATCCCGAGCTTTTTCACCAAAGATTGCTCTCAGCAATTTTTCTTCTGGCGGATGCTCAGATTCACCTTTAGGCGTAATCTTGCCCACTAGAATGTCGTCTGGGTAGACGCGCGAACCAATTCGCACAATACCTTCTTCATTAAGGTGACGCAAAGATTCTTCCGATACGTTCGGCACTTCACGTGTAATTTCCTCTGGTCCTAACTTGGTAGAACGAGCGTCAATTTCCAGCTTTTCGATATGGATTGAAGTCATCACATCATCAAATACCAAACGGCGGCTAATTAAAATAGCGTCTTCGAAGTTGTAACCTTCCCAAGGCATAAAGGCCACAAGTAAATTGCGTCCTACTGCCAATTCACCACCAGAAGTAGCGGCACCATCAGCAATGATTTGTCCTGGTACAACTGTATCACCAACATTGACAATTGGTTTTTGATTCAAACAAGTGTCTTGGTTAGAGCGTTGGAATTTAGACAAAGTGTATTTGACTAAGCGTTTGTCCTTAGTTCGCACATGCACAGAGGTTGCGGTGACATATTCGACTTTGCCTTCTGTATCAGCAACCACAACCATACCCGAGTCGCGAGCTGCTTGTTTTTCAATACCAGTTGTCACATAAGCGCGTTCGGTCTTGATTAATGGCACTGATTGACGTTGCATATTCGAACCCATAAGAGCTCGGTTAGCATCATCATGCTCCAAGAAAGGAATCAAGGCTGTTCCAACAGATACAATCTGAATAGGACTTACACCAACATAATCTACTTGATCCGGCGAGGTTTCAATAAATTCGGCTTTATAACGCACAGGTATGAGCGGATTTAAGAAATTGCCTTTTCTATCTACCGGCACATCTCCTGGCGCTACTCTATATCGATCTTCTTCATCGGCTGTCAAATAATGAACGTCTTCACTAACGATTCCGTTAACTACTTTGCGATATGGAGTTTCAATAAAACCATATGAGTTCACACGTGCATGTGTCGCCAGCGATCCAATTAAACCAGCATTCGGACCTTCTGGGGTCTCTACCGGACAAATACGTCCGTAATGACTAGGATGAATATCACGAACAGCAAAACCAGCCCTTTCTCTAGATAGTCCACCCGGTCCTAGGGCTGACAATCGTCTTTTATGAGTTAGTTCAGCCAATGGATTGGTTTGGTCCATAAATTGCGAAAGCTGAGAGGAACCAAAGAATTCTCTGATAGCCGCTACCAATGGCTTCGTATTAAGAAGATTAGCCGGCGTCAAAGTGTCTGCATCTTGCAAAGTCATTCTTTCGCGGACAATACGTTCTAAACGAGTTAAACCTATACGGAATTGATTTTGCAATAGCTCACCAACAGAACGTATACGCCTATTGCCTAAATGATCGATATCATCAACATGACCTTCGTCGTAGTGTAAGCTAATCAAATAATCAACCGCTGCTACGATATCTTCTCTTGTCAATGTTCTTTGGGTTTCAGGAACAGAAAGACCAAGCTTTTTATTGAGCTTATAACGACCGACACGACCTAAGTCATAGCGCTTATCATCAAAGAAACGACTATCAATAATGCTTTGACCACCAGCGACTGACGGCGGATCGCCTGGTCGCAATTTACGATAGACTTCAATTAAACTATCTTCGCGTGACTTGGTGCTGTCTTTATCAAAAGTCTTTTTAAGAAAATCGCGATGACGGAAAAGACCTTCCATTTCTGCATCTGAATAATTCAGTGCTCTCAACAAAGTGGTTACAGGCAATTTACGATTTTTGTCTATCTTGACATATATAACATCGTTAACATCGCTCTCAAATTTGAGCCATGCGCCACGATTAGGAATAAGAGTAGCTGAAAATGTACGTTTACCATTTGTATCTACTTCTCTTTTGAAATAGATACCTGGACTACGCACAATTTGACTGACAATAACTCGTTCAGCCCCATTAATAATGAAAGTACCTCTGTCGGTCATCATTGGGATGTCACCAACATAGATTTCTTGTTCTTTTATTTCACCCATTTCGCGGTTAACCAAACGCATTTGGATGCGTAGCTTCTTAGTGTAGCTAGCGTCCATAGCCCGGGCTTCCTCTGGGGTTTTTGGCTTATTTGGTTCTGTGTGATCCTCACAGCTATAATTTGGCAGAAAATGCAATTCTAGCCTGCCAGTATAGTCACGAATCGGACTGAAGGCTTTTAGTTCTTCAGCAAGCCCCTCTTCGATAAACCATCTAAAGGAGGCTTTCTGTATTTCTGCCAAATCTGGCAAATTAGCAACACGAGAACCCTCAACACCAAACGTACGAATGCGCTCAGATAACTCTACAGCCATCGGTTACCTCTATTTATTTTCCTATCTACCGTTTTAATCACTAATCAATTACAAAAAGAGTGGGGACAAAGAAGCTATAAATTCAAAGACTAAAATTCTGGAGCTTTGAATCTATATGACCTAAAATTTTTGAAGCATGAAACACCTGTCAGCAAGAAAAGGCAAATTATCCAGCTAGCTTTCTCTATCTTGCAAGCACAAAAAGAAGACGCGTCTGGCGCGTATATAGCCCGAAGTGAAAAATATACGTATTATCTACTTGTATTGTCAATTATTGACTAAGACTTGTTGAGACACGGTAAAACACGTAAAAACAGCTATATTTAGTACAATATTGCCAAATTTTACACACAGATGTGTTTTTTATACCATAAAAATTAATTTATTGCTCCTCTTACCCGTAATCTAACCAAAATTGATTACAGAATATGACGGTTCGCCTATCTATAGTATATATAAAGAGCAGCTTAAAAAATATTTTCTGCCGCATTTAAATTTCTCCTTTACAAAGCTCTTAAATTGCTGATAATAATGTAAGATTTAGAAATTATTACTAAGCGTTAGCTACTTAAGAATTAGAAACTAGAAAGTTGGGTGTGATTTGAATTTACCAAGGCAAGCCTTAGTTTTCCTTGACCAATTTGCTGGTTATTTGCAGTTAGAGCGTAACTATTCCTCTAATACAATCCGCGCTTATTTGAACGATCTCAGACAATTAATTTCTGACAACGAGCAATTCGATGCCTCTCCCAGCAACTCAGTCAATGAACTAAAGACCAACGACAGTATGGACAGTCCACAAATTATATCCGAGAGTGCCAACGAACCATTGCTGGGCGTAGCTATTGGCAGTTTAAATACTCCACAGCATATAGGCCTTATGGAAGCAGAAAACCTAAAGGATTATATACGTCGGATACAAGATCACTATGCCCGCCCAACTGTAGCTAGAAAAATATCTGCTATTCGAAGTTTCTATCGCTACTTACGTAGAGAACAGCTTATAGATGACGATCCCTCTCGTTTAGTGAAAGGACCTAAATTGGCTAGGCGCTTACCCTCTTGTCTTGAGAAGGAAGAAGTGAAAAAACTGATGCTTGTTTGTGACGACAGTCCACTCGGGGTGCGAGACAGAACAGTCTTAGAAGTGCTTTACGCAACTGGCATGCGGGTGGGCGAGCTCTGTCGTTTATCTATACACGACTATGACCGTACCCTTATGGAAATACGCGTTTTCGGGAAAGGCGCCAAAGAAAGAGTTGTATTATTAAACGAGAGCGCTCAGCATTGGCTAAATCGCTACCTAGATGAATATTGGCAGCACTTTAGTGATAATGAGGGTGCGCAGCCAGTAAGTCCATTATTCATCAGCCGCCAGGCGAGCAGGCTATCCAGCCGTTCTGTTCATCGCATTGTGCTTAAATATGCTCGCTTAGCCAAAATAGACAAACCCATTACTCCTCACACTCTGAGGCACACTTTCGCCACTCACATGCTCGAAGGTGGTGCCGATTTGCGCGCAGTCCAGGACTTGTTAGGTCACACCACCATAAGCACCACCCAGATTTATACCCACGTAAGCGTCGAGCGTTTACGCAAAGTTTACTTAGCAAGCCATCCTAGGGCCTAATTATAAGCGCTGCTTCGGCTCGTCCCTTCGCCTCATACGCGCGTATCCCTAACCGCTTCGCTATCGCACGCCTCACCGGCGCACTTGCTTCGCTCAGCCATTGCATCCTGGGCGCTGCTTCGGCTCGTCCCTTCGCCTCATACGTGCATAATTGGCACATATACTGCTATATTCATAGATAATAATCTAGATTCATAGAGGTGTGCTTGTCCAGACAAAGGCGTCCAACCAATCAACCTAAACAGGCGAAGCAAGGCTTTGCCTATAAGTTAGCTGATAATTTTTCTAGCCTGACCAGGAAATCGATGCCCTTTATTCTTCTTGCCGTTGCCGGTCTTATAGGCTATTTTGGTGCTTCTATTTATTTTCAAGGCAAAGACTTACCAGACATAGCCACCCTCGAAAAATATGAACCAATCGAAGCTATCCAGATATTCGACCGAAACGATCACCTGGTTTGCTTAGTAGAAGGTGATGAAAACAGACAAGTAGTTCCGCTCAGTGAGATTGCTATAGTCATGCAAAGAGCCATGTTGGCAGCTGAAGATCATCACTTTTTTGAGCACCACGGTATTAATGTAAGTAGTATGTTCCGCGCTATGGTAGCCAATATGCAAGCAGGACGCGTAGTAGAAGGCGGATCTACTATTACTCAACAATTAGTAAAAAATCTATTCTTTAACGACGCAGGCCGCACATACCACCGCAAATTGAAAGAAGCTCTGTTAGCCTTCCAGCTAGAGCAACGTTATAGCAAAGAAAAAATCTTAGAACTTTACCTCAATCAAATATATTTTGGCAGTAACGCTTACGGTATAGAAAGAGCTGCTTCGCGCTATTTTAATAAAACAGCAATGAAATTAAATCTTGCTGAAGCAGCATTTTTAGCTGGACTGGTTAAAGAACCAACTGTGTTAGGCAGTCCACATAACCGCTCTCAGGCTATAGCCAGGCAGCATGAAATCTTAGACAAAATGGTTGAATACGGCTATGTTACGCCCAGCCAAAAAACAGCCGCCATGAAAATGAAGCTTGTTTTCCGGAACGGTGCCAACCCTTTTCGCATTATCCGTACTATATAAGCTATGTCTTGCAGTGCCTGCATGAAAAATACAGCGAAAACCAAATGCGCCAGGAAGGACTAAAAGTTTATACCAATCTTGATCCAAAGGTTGAAGAAATCGCCGAAGCCACTCTCAATGAATCTATAAAGCATGCTCCTCCCGGAGTAAGCCAGGCAGCTTTAGTGTCTATATCAGTGGCCGATGGCGCCGTGCTGGCATTGGTAGGTGGAGTGGGAAATTTTTGGAAGAATCAATTTAATCGAGCCACCAATCCTCATACAGTCGGATCATCTTTCAAACCGTTTGTTTACTTAACTGCATTTTTAGAAGGTCTTGCTACGCCCGACTCAGGAATTGATGATAGCCCTTTAGTTGTTCATCAAGGCTGGGGCATGCCAGACTACATTCCAAAAAATTTCGACCACAAGTTCTACGGACATATAACTGTGCGCAAAGCACTCTGCTTATCGCGTAATATTCCTGCCTTACGCATGGCACAAAAAGTAGGAATTAACAATGTAATCGAAACCGCAAGGCTGGCAGGGATTCGGGCAAAATTAGATGCCAATCTTTCCTTAGCACTGGGCAGTTCTGCTATTTCACCTTTGGATATGGCGGGAGCATATTCTACTTTTGCCCGTGATGGTATAGCTATAAAACCCTCTGTCTTGCGCCGCATTGAGAATAACAAAGGTTTAGTTAAAGAAATCTTCAATGAACCAAAAACTAGAGTATTCCCTCCCGAACCCGTTTCCGAACTTATTGACGTCTTACAAGACGTCGTTAGAATGGGCACGGGCACCCAAGCTAAATTAGCCGATCGTCCCGTAGCCGGTAAAACAGGTACAGCCGATGAAGGAAAGGATATCTGGTTTATAGGATTTACGCCTGATCTAGTCACAGCAGTTTGGGGCGGCAACGACGACAATTTACCCATACCCGGACATAACGTTACAGGGGGAGTGGTAATGGCAAAAATTTGGCAAAAGTACAACAAAGCTTATTATGAAGCTTTTAAGACACCGGCAGGTAACTTTCCTACTTATGATAAAAAGCTCGCGCTACAAAAATACAATAGCCTTGCTCAAAGCCAAGAAAAAATTGATATGCCCAGCACCACCACTCAAATAAAGGAAGGCAATACTGATTTTATGCAACCCAAAGTTGAAAAAATAGAAGAGAACAAAGAAGTCCCGATTGTAGAATCTATTCAACCTAACGAATCTAAGCCCGTCGAACATTTGCCGGGCACAAGACTAGTGCCAGAACAATCATCTGCTCAAATAAATAAGCCAATGGTAGATCCAGTTGTGGAGCCGGTTACGCCATTACCAGCTCCAGCAGAGGTACGTACCAAAAGCAAAGCCATAACTCCAGCAGTTGCACCACAAATAGTGCACTTCTCACCCTCGATACCACAGCCAACTCTATCTGCTCAAAGTCCCTCTTTAGCGCCTGCACTAACATCAAACACAACCTCAGATATCGGTAGCTCTGGTGCCTCCACCACATCAGCAGAGAATTCTACCCGCAGACTTTATCCATATCAACAAAAATCTCTTTACCGACCAGCACAATGATAGAAAATAAAGCACAGTCACTGCAAGAACAGAACCGCCTAGAACAATGTTTCGGCTGTGGAACGAATAATCCAAAGGGATTACACATAGAAAGCTTTTGGCAGGGTGATGAATCGGTTTGTACTTTTCGGGCAGAAGGACACTATCATGGTGGCAAACCAAATATAGTTTATGGTGGCTTAATTGCTTCTTTAATCGATTGCCACTCTTGCAATACTGCTATTTCCAATGCTTACATAGAAGAAAATCGTAGCCCTGGTACTGAACCGTTAATAGTCTATTTAACCGCCCAGCTCAATGTTACCTATATTAAACCAACACCCTTGGACCAACCCATCAATCTGAGAGCCAAAATAATTAGCACAGAAGAGAGAAAGACTTGGGTAGAATGTGTAGTCATGTCCGGTAATGAAATTTGCGCTCGGGCCAAAGTATTAGCCGTGCGCGCAAATTAACAGCCAGAAGGCACCGTAGGCACAGTTGGGACAATGCCATTTGTTGGCAGATAAGAAAGACCAGAAGCGCACTGAGAAAATGTCTTAGCAGGCTCCATATGGAATCGTCCTAGTTAACGCTAGTCGCATAGAGGCTTTCAATTTTATCAGCGTGCTTTTGCTTTAATACATTGCGCTTTATCTTTAAAGTTGCAGTGAGCTCGCCGTCATCTACCGATAAATCTCTGTCTAAAACAGAAAAATGCTTAATGCATTCATACTCAGCCAATTCGCCACGTTTAGCATTAATTTCTTTCTTGAGATACTGATACATTTCTTTTGATGCCGCTAATTCAACATACTCTTCGTATTGCCAACCCTGTTCACGAGCTATTTCCATTGCTCCACGTTCATCCAAAGTAAGCAACGCTACTAGATGCTTGGTTCTATCACCAAAAACAACAGCCTGGCTAATGGGAGAAATTGTTTTCAAAACACATTCAATGCGCTGAGGCGCTATATTCTTACCAGCAGCATTCACAATCAAATCTTTTTTGCGATCTGTAATTTTCAAATATCCGTCTTCATCTATCAAGCCAATGTCTCCGGTAGCAAACCAGCCGTCCGTAAATGATTCATTAGTAGCTTGGGGATCTTTAAAATAACCATTGAAAATACTAGGCCCTTTCACAAGTATTTCTCCATCCTCGCTAATTTTTATCTCAATTGAAGATAAAGAAGGGCCTACAGTACCTGGCTTGACCTGCTCTAGACGATTCACATTAGTTGGAGCAGCAGTTTCGGTTAGGCCATATCCTTCGAGAGCTGGAATACCAATGGCATTAAAAAAGTACAGCACAGCAGGCGGTGCTGGTGCCCCACCACAAACGACAAAGCGTAAGCGCTTGCCGATTCGGGCGCGAAATTTGCTCAAGACTAATTTATCAGCTAGCCAGTATTTCAACTTCAAAGATTGCGGCACAGTCTGTTTAAGAGCTCGATAACTTACTACCTCCTGACCTACCAAGAGCGCCCAATCAATAAGCTTCTTGGCTCGCGCAGAGGCACCAGAAATACCATTTTTTACTTTAGTATGAATACTCTCCAATACTCTTGGAACCATTACCATTACGGTAGGTTCTATCTCGCCAAGATTTTTGGACATAGTTTCAATCGATTCTGCAAACGCACAGATACAGCCAGAATACAACCAGTAATACTCCCCGCATACTCGCTCAAAAACATGCGAAATCGGTAAATAAGAAAAATAAATATCATCTTCATTGATCGGAATTACTTCAGGTAAATCGCTCAATACCGCAAGAATATTTGCATGCGTTAGCGGCACACCTTTAGGAGTACCTGTTGTACCCGATGTATAAATTACAGTAGCAATCTCATCGGCGCTGCCTTCCTGAAGGCACTGCTTAATCAGTTCCGGCTCATCATTCTTTAAGTCTTCGCCCAGTGAACACAACTCGTTTAAATGAATCAACTTATTTTCTAGCTTTTGATACTTAGACTTGAGCAAATCCCATTCAGGCTCTCTTTTGTTCAAGGACGGCAAATAAATGATTTTCTGCAAGCCAGTAAGTTCTTCATTAATGTTAGCTATTTTTTCTAATTGTTTCTCGCTAGCTACAAAAATCGCTTTTGCTTCGGAATTATTCAATATATATTCAAGATCAGCGTTTGAGCTATTCGGGTAAATTGGAACAGATATTGCTCTCAATCCTATGATGGCCAGATCCGCCGCCACCCATAAGTAAGACGTTTGTGAAAAAATTGCCACCGTGTCCGAAGCATTAATTGGAATAGTAGCCAAGCCAAAGGCTATTTCTTCAACCAGCGCAGAGAATTCTTTCCAGGACATTGATTGATAAAGAGGATTTAATTGCTTATAACGCAAGGCGGTTTTGCTTCCCAGCTTTTGCGCCTGATTAAAAAATAATTGTCCAATAGTGTCAGATAACGTCATAATCCCCGCTTGCTCGAAGCCAGTCGCCTTGGTATAGATGTCAACACTGTAGTACCGCTCATTATAGCGAGACTCGCCAAAATTAAAAGGTTATATTTACCTAGCCCTTTGCTTATTAATTAAGTTTGTCTTTTCCACTGCTTCTCCTTTCATGACCGAATTGCTCCAGTCTATAAGCAAATTCGCGACTTGATCGATCGCTAGGTCAAGCGTTAAGTCATGCATAGCATTGGGCATAATTGTCTTTTTTTTATTTGTTGAATTAATTCGTCTAAAAACTAATTCACTCACTCTGTTGTCCACAATGCCGTCCTTACCAGCAGTAATCAAGAAAAACGGACATTCCAAATTAATCTTTTTCATCTGCAAAAATTGGGTCAACAAAAATAAGTCTAAAAACATTTTGCCTGGTACAGCCCGCCTGCGATCTTGATCATTGTCTAACCAGAATTTTACCTGCTCATTTTTTGTAATTAATTCTGTCCCATAAGGCAATACAATCTCAGTATTTGGCTCGATTAAAGCTTTGAACAATTCCACGATTTGATAAGACAGAGGAAAAACTTTAGGACTTCCGGCAAAACCTGGCGACAGTAAAGCTAGTCCACTTGGCTTGATGGATTGGCAGGCTCGTAAAGCCAGCAAAGCACCCATACTGTTGCCTACTAAAAATACGGGTTTATTGTCCATAATAGAATGTAAATATTTACTCGCCTTTTCTATATCCCCTAACCAATTATTCATATTAATATCAATCTCATTTTTGCGTTTGCCAAATCCTCTGAGATCCAAAGCCAAACCGAAAATATGCTTTATCTTTAATCGTCGAGCCAACGCTTCAAACCAGCCACTGTGGCCTCCTAAACCATGCACCAGCAAAAAAGCGGCATTGCTTTCTGAGGCAATGCCCCAGCTCCGGCAAGGAATTTCATTATCAATTTCCAAGAGAGTCGCTGTAGGTGTTAAATTGATTTCTATATTAGCCATACAAGTTATTATAGCTATTAGACTAAGTCATTTGTTGATTACTTGAAGGTTGAGCATGGCACAGGAAAAGATAAAAAACCAAAAAGCCACTACCCGTGGTTATACGCTCACTGCGTTTATTTTAATTGCCATCGCATCAACTGCTCTCATAATCGTTTCTGTTAGACATTTTATGTTTCAGCAGACACCATTTAGTACAGCTGTATCTTTAATCAAATCAGGGAAATCCGCATCAGCCTTGCCTATACTCGAAGATCTATCTATACATCATCCTGAGAATGCCGACATTTTTCCCTGGTTAGCGATGGGATATTTAAACTGTGGCAGAATCGCCGAAGGCAGAATTGCTCTAGATACAGCATTAAGAATGGGTTTACCCCCATCAGAAGTAACCGATGCAGTCACTACTTATGCTAACTTTTATGAGCATCGGGAAGACTTCGAAGAAGCAGAAAAACTGCTAAGCTCCGCTAGTACCAATTGTCCGACGCTTCAATTAAACGAGAGCAGCGCAAAGCTCCATCTAAAATGGGGGGAATCAGAACTAAAAAATAACAATATTGAAGAAGCACTCTCTCATTTCGAAAAAGCTAACAGTCTCAATAATTTCGTACAAGAACCTTTAAGCTCAATTATCCCGCGCCACTTAGCCGAAACATATAAACAACTCGCAATCATCTGCGAAGAACAAAAGAATGATGCTAAAGCAATCAGCTCTTTAGAGAAAAGCCTGGAAGTGCTTGACGATCCTTCCACCAGAATGTATTTGGCGCAAATATATGCTCAAGTGAATCAAACTCAAAAAGCCATTGAGAATTATCAAATTGTGGCTGACGCTGATATCAATAATCTCGAAGCCAGGCACCGTCTTATAGACCTTCTCATCCAATCCGGAAATTATTCGCAAGCCCAAGAAGCGCTGGGCGACCTTATTGATAAAGAGAAAAGCGTGGAAAACTATGAGCAATTAGTAGAAGTATCTCTACGACTCAAGAATTATGCCAGGGCGGTCCATGCTCTCGAAGATGCATGTGAGCTGGGCGTAAAAGCAGATTTACTCAAGCAATTGTTAACCGTTCTCAACGAATGGCAAGCTGTCCTTACTCAAAACCAGAAAACCGACGAAGCAGCTTCTGTTAAGGGACATGCCGAGCGGGTCGCTGAACAATTAAATGAAGTTCTGCTGGAAGAAGCTAAGGATGAAAGCTCACTAACAGATAACAAAAACAATTTTGCTTCTGCAAAAGATCTCCCCGTAGCCCTTATTTCTTCTCGTATTTGGCTTTCTGAAGGCAGCCTTACACCCGAGGGCGAAATCAAAATAAAAAACATCACCGGCAAACCAGTACACGATTTGACTTTGACAGCAGTATTCTACGATCATAATTTAGGACATAATAATGGCACCGTTATATTACCTGTTGTCACACCCACCTCTGTTCCATTTTCAGCCGGCAGCTCTCGCACTTTATACTTTTCATGTCCCAACACGGTAAGATCAGACCATCGCCTGGGAGTAAAACTTTTTTGGAACGGATATTTTCTTAAAGAATTTCCTGTTGCCAAGTAATAAACTTAGATAGGTGAAACAAATTTGAATATTGAGATTAGCGAAAAGCCCTGCCGTCATGAATACGTAAAAATCTTTCAGCGCAAGTATAAAGAATTGGGGCGCCGCCTTGTTTCGACAAGAGGTTATTTACCCACTGGTTTCTCCAATAAGGACTTTGCTTTCTTAACTAGTGGAGCCTACTGTTTCTGCACCAAATGCCGCAAACGCCTATTTCCGACTCGCCATGAAGCAGCTAAACCAGCAATCACAAATTTGCCAGATCAAATATTGGATATTCAAATTAGCGAACCAACAGATAATATCTGGGTAGAAGAAGCTGCGGAGATAAATCAAACTACCTCCCAAGAAATAGAAGTAGAGGAATTACAAATAGAAGCAACAGAAGTAAGTGATATCGTAGACAAAGAAATATCAGTCAGTCAGCAAAGCAGCACTGCAGAAGAAGATGGAGGAGAATAAAAATGGGTAAATTAATAAGTGGTTTGGTATTCAGCATGATGATTTTCCCACCCTTATATATCGCTTTGAGGTTTTTAAAATGGTCTTGGCGATCTTTAGAAAAAGAATTGAGTGATGATTCAACAACTAATTCATGACTAAATATTTACTACGCATATTTAAAATTTCTCTTGTCAGCACCTTCGGCTTCGGGGGCGGCATAGGTTTATTGGTATTTATTATTGTTATGACCACTAAAGGCAATGAGCATGCAGTAGCCTATGGACTAACAGCAGGTATTGTTTTTGGACTTATTTTTACCACACTATTCTTTTGCGTCATGATGCCACTTGATGTGTTATCGCGTTTTCTTCTCACTAAAAGCAGCAAGGGCGGACAAGTTTCAGGATTCCTAGACAGCGAACAAATAAGAGAATTAGCATTAAAAGGCACTAGCAAGCATGTACACTTTGTGGGTCGGCAAGCTTTACTGGCAATTCCTGGTATTAAAGATGTTCACGACGATATGGCAAATGGCCGCATGAGCGGCTCAACAAGCGCTAGTTGGCGCTCGGCCGGCGAAAAGCTAGAAGTACAAGTGATAAAAAAAGATGCTGGACAATTTATTTTACGCTGCTCAAGTCAACCATCCATGAGAAATGTAGTTTTTGACTATGGCAAGAATTTTGACAATGTTGAAATCTGGAAAAAAAAGGCAACAGAATTTATGCTTACCGGAGTGGGCTTCAATTAAAGACTTTCTCTAGTAGCGCTCTAGGAAATTGCTAAAATACTAATAAGTAGAAGGAAAATTAGCCATAAAATTGATTGTAAGTGCGGGTGTAGCTCAGTTGGTAGAGCGATAGCTTCCCAAGCTATAGGTCGCGAGTTCGAACCTCGTCGCCCGCTGACCTTCTTACTAAGCTTCCAAGAGCTTATGTTATTTCCAAGTAAGCATCTAGTAAGCACATTTGCTGAGAGACTGCTTGCCAAATGCCGCAGTTTTAGCTAGTCAAACCATGCTGCGACCAGCTCAGGCAGCCAATCCCATTGAATTAGAAATGAAAGTCCCTCGCATTGATGGCGGGTGGGGGTGGAGTACGGCATATCGACAGCTCACGCGCAAGGGATAGAGAATGTCCATCTTTGCGATAGAGAAAAAAATCATACTTGACACTTTTGACATTGCTTACACTTTTTAAATTGTGTTACACCACTTTCAATACCATGACCAAAATTGCTAAAAAACAAAAAAAATTACGGACAATTTTTGATAACAGCACAATAATTTTAGGAACAACGCAACAAGTCTCAAGATGATCGATATATCAACAAAGAATGTTAGAATCAGAGGTGTAGAGTAGGGTAGCGCGGTGATACACGGATAAAAAAGGGAGGCGAAAAATGGGTACTACATTGGATATTTCTCCGTCGTCTCGATTACTCCCAACTACAACTGAACGTAGACAGCACCTAAAAAAGATTGGTTTTCAAAAAGGTAAGTCTGGCAATAAAAAAGGCAGACCGAAGCTAAATGAGACTGTGCGCAACATTGCGCGTAGATATTCTATAGAAGCAGTCTGTAAACTAATCAAAATAATGCGTGATCCTAGAAGTACATTTTATTTGCAAATGCAGGCATCGCGAGCAATTTTGTCGATGGGATTTCATAAAAACGAAAGTATGCAAAAGTTAAAATTTATGCGGGTTTGGCGGCACATGGAATACAGCCGACTGACAGCACTGGGCATAGATGAGATGAGAGCAAATGAGTTGGTAGAAGCGCAGTGTTCCACAAATTCGACAATCAAACGATTCGCCCAGCAAGAGGCGGAAGCGGAAATAGAATTGCACGGGCTTGCGCTAGAAGAAAACTACGCTGCAGATTTATAGCGCGAGCATTCATGGTTTAGAAGGTGCAGCAGTTGAACCTGATTCATCCATCTTATCTGCATAATAATTAGCGCCATTGATAAATTGATCTTTAGAGCGCCACTGATTACGTATATCATTGAACAATTTAAAGCCAAGCGGATTTGATTTTTCGTTTGCAATAATGCCGCATAACGCTGCGGCAGCAAATAAATCTTTCCTGCTAATGGAATTAGTATTGACGGTAGTATCTGCTTTGCAAATTTGCCCAATAATAATACCCATAAGTAGGGCAATGACTACGTTTTTTACCATTGTTATAAATCTCCTTATACAGGTGTTTGTTCAGTAGCGAAGAATTATACCAGCCGCTCTATTTTCATTCGCCGTAGGAGCAGGCAACTGTCTCTGAATTTGTCATCATGAAAGTATTAACTCTGACCGCGCTCTTCCTGTGTTTGAGATAACAGTTGCTCAATCCGGAAAATTTAGATTATAAATGCTACTAACCCCACCGGACACACCATTTATAATATTACTGAATTCCTTCTAGAGAAGGATATGAGACGCCCCTTAACCTACCACCGGACACCCCATCCAATTCTTCACTTACATAGAAGCAAGCAATAAGTATTGCAAGCAGAATATAGGCAAAAACATGCTTGTCCTGTATAGGAGTGTCGAGATTGCTTCTGCAATATCTACATAAGACGGCAGCAAATTTGATTTCTTCCGCACAGTACGGGCAGAGTTTTTCGCTGGCTGATTCAGCCGTAATATCGCCGAGTTTTGATTTTTTGGCAGGCTTATTGATTAGCCACGTTATTCCTAGGCAAAATAGCCACACAATACCAATAACAACAATGGGGTTATCAGCCATGCCTGGAATCTTTGAGTTAGTGAGTACCATACCGATAGGTACAGCGATAAACAGGCACTTGAGCAAGGTTGGAATTACTTTGTTTTTTGCTTGATTCATATATGTTTATATACATTCTATTCTGGCAGAACGGAAGCTCCTTGTTTGTTTTTTAGAGCCAAGTGGTGAATAGCAGTTACCAATTTTTCTTGTGCGCTAGTAAGTTGATTTGTTTGATCCAATAGATTATTTTTAGAGATGTCCATTTCCCTCCGAGATACCACGCCCTCGCTATGTAGACTTTTGAACCGATCTGTTTTATCCGCGGATTCTTCTATACACTCCTTCTTTGATTTTATCTCCGCTTCTATCAGTTTTATTTTAGCGTTAGTCAATTCAGCTCTTGCAGCAGGTTCGGAATGACTAATTAAATTAGTTGCCCAATTAACTAATGCCTCATCTTCATTAACCATAAATTTAATAGCAGCCAATAATTGCGGTTGAGCCATACTAAAGTCCACATCACTATTCATCGCAGACATCAGCTTACCTTCAGCTTTAACTAATTTAGTCTCGGCGGCTATTAATCTGCCCTCAGTAGCTTCCCATATTCCGGGTTGTGGCTCATCACTGGAACGCTCTGTGGACTGTTCGTTAAGAGATTGCCCTTGACACATGGCAGGTAATGCCAATACTGCAAATGTGATTAATAATTTTTTCACGGAGCTACCTTGGAACAGGGTAATTAATGGGCAAGCACACCTGGCTAACAACTAGACGTAAACGTCTTGGACGTATAAGTCTATCAAATATATGTTTTTGGCTGTGGATAAAAATACAGTCAAAATTCAAAAACGGCTTGCCAAGAATGTGATTTCTTTAAGAAATCGCTTAGGTTGGACTCAAGAGGAGTGCGCTGATAATCTCGGAGTGGCAACTGCTTACCTATCGAGAATTGAAAGAGCTATAGTTAATGTGACCCTAAAAAACCTAGTCAAAATGGCGTCTGGTTTTAAAGTGGATATTTCAGAGTTGTTGAACCGGTAAAAGATATGACTAAGGAAAGACAGAAAGATTGGGAATGGGGAATCTTAAGTAATTCCAGCAATCGCCCAATCGGTAAAAGATCTTTGACTGGTTCGGCGAATGGTTTCTTTCGGGGATTATGTACTGGTCTTTTATAGCGGCTGTGCTTGTGATAATCTATTTTGGAGCAAGACTGGCAACAACAGTGCTCGGATATTTTGGAGTGCCTGAGATTTCATCGAGCAGCCTCAAGTCCTTGATAGCCAACTGGTTTACTTTTGGAATATCACTAGGAGGTTGGTATGTAGCGCGTGATTATTTCCAGCGCAATGTCTGGTACAGAAAATTGGATTGGTTTGATCAAGAGGTAAATGATCAAAACGAGGAAAATATAGTTTGAACGCCCGGTCTGTATATGAAACTCTTTATTTATAATCTTGAATTTACTGAGTATCGCGAAGAGATGACCATCGGCGGCTTTACTTTTAAGCGAGTAGCTGATTACGAGAATAAGGTAAATCTTCTAAGTCGTCATTATCCAAACTATATAGGTGAATTCGAATTATCCACTTCGACGGGGGAGCACGTAATAACGGCAACAGTCGAAGACACATCAAATGGAGCGCTCTCGCCCTTAGCATATGGAGCTCCCCAGCCAATCTTGGAAGATGTCTTATTAATTCTTTCACTATTCACGGGACGGGAAGTATTTTCTTCCCCTAATAACGAACCGATAGGAATAAAACGCGATTTCCGTCCATATTTAGCTTATGACACTCTCGGCGTTTCAATACCGCCTAATTTAATAAGGAACGATAGGGGTATGCCCGTAAATATTGGTTTTGAGGAGGGACTAGATCGCGTACTACAAACGATTCATTCGAGCACCTGGTTAGATAAATTTGAGCGCGGCGTTGTATTGTTTATTGCTAGACAAGTATTTATCTTCCAAATTCTCGAAAAGGCATTCTTGATGTCTTATGTACTATGGGAACACGTTTTCTTTATTGAAAATAAGTCCATCCTAACCCCGAAGCAGTTCCAGAGTACCGATGGCGCTCAAAAGATACGCCACCTCCTCGAAAGGTACGGACTCACCCCAACATTGAATGGACAGCAGAAAGACAACATTTACAAGTCTTTGACTCGGACCAGGAATAACTATGTACATTATGGCTCCTTCCAGCTTAGAGGCGGCTCAAATTTCGATGCAATTCAATTTGTTGAATTGACCACCCGATTAGTAGCAATCATTCTTGGGTTAGAAGCAAGCGACGGGAAAAATACCCAGCGTTGGCTGGAAGAAATGACCAATCGAAATTAGAGTAGAAACATCAATCACGAGAATAAAAACGGGTATGCCTAAAAAACCTTTTCATCTCACTTACTTTTGCTTAGATTGGGAAAAGTTGATTAAACAACCTGAGCACGCGACCATTATTCGATTGATGATAGCGCTCAATGATGCTAACTGCTTTCCTTTCCTGTTCTCATTGACCAATGAAGCGGCAAGCGAATATGTCGAACTTACCAATTTGGTGAACGGCATCAATAGTTATCTTGAACGCCTGCGTATGTCCCACATTGCAGAGGCAATAAAAAATACAATTCGGATTCTAAAATCGAAGGAAAAGGAAATACCCCGCGGCGTCATTTGGAAACTAATTAAATCTTCAAAGGTGATGAGGAGACACTTCAAGATTCTTGAAGATTATCTGCCACAACGCGGTAGCATTCCAGAAGGCAAGTATTACGACAAGATAAAGCCATATTTAAAAATTAGAAATTCGGTGACCTTTCACTATGATCACGAACCTAATAAAAAAACCATCGATTCGCTCGTGAATAAACATATTTTAGGAATTAAGAGCTTCGACAAGAAAAACCCGGCAAGAGGGCTCATAGTGGACGGAACCGACCAAACGAAACAGATAGGGTTGTTCTTCCGATATCTTGCCGCAGATGATTTACTAAAAACTCATCTTAGACAAGAACTAGGCATTCCGGCTCGCCGAAGCTATGCAAGTTGCAGGCAGACTAAAACAGCCGTAAGGCACACCAAAAGGTTCATGGCTAGCTTCCAGTTATTTGCCTGGGAACTTATTCGAGAGTATTTGAAAAAGCATGACCTGCTGCTCTCTATGAAGGTTGACTCAAATAAAGCGCTTGTCGAACAGTAACAGCCTAGACTAAAACCCTGTTGCCAGCCTAATTGGAAAAATCACCATCAGTCATCGCTTGGAATTTCCGTAACTCCCCCACTGTGCTCGGGTTCAGTAGGCGCTAATAATTTACCGATAGTTTCTTCTTCCAATTGTTTCCATGTACTTATCGTTGAGCGTATTACTTCTTTCTCCGACTCATCAACCTCTTTAATTTGAGATTGCAGATCAATCGTGAACATATGGATCGGTTCAGCTAATCCAGACGCAGCAATTTTTATTGACTCGTCTATCACTCGATACGCCAAGACCTTCGCAAAGTCTAGCGTTCGTGAGCAGGGCGTGTTTAAAAATTGCCGAAATAGCGCGCGAGCGAAAGGACTGCCTGAACCGATTGCGGCAAAATTCCCCATACTTTCATCATATATTGTATCTGTATTACTTGGATCAAGCTCCAGCAGATAAGGTTTCGATTTATTTACTCCCACAAATAGACTGTGAGCGATTGGCGGTTGTAACATCGGTGGAGGCGAGCTTCCCCATTGCACGTACGAATCCCTGGCTTCAACCAGTTCAATGCCATGTCGTCGGCGGATCTCTTTTCGTAAACCTCCTAGGGTCGTGCCCGGGTTTAGCGGAGGATGTGAATTACTAAGAGAATTAATGATCTTTTGAATAGTGCTCAGGTTACCAGAGCCACCATAAAGAAGCATGTCTTGGATAATCTTAATTTTGACAGTAGTCTGCTTAGTGCCATCACCCTCGGTGCTAGCACTGTCTGATGCCATGATCGCCCCGTCTGAGCAGCCTATCGCCAAAATGAGGGTCAAGAGAGCACCTCAATAAACGAAAACGCTCTTCTTTGCATATTCAGGAAATTCACTATAAACTTTTTCAATAGTTCAGAAAAAGATAAGCTCCGGACATAGTTATTCAATTTCTGAATATATTTCCAAAGTCTTGGCGAGAGTTCAGAGGATCGAGCCGTTTCTATACCTTGTGAAGTAACTTGATATCGCTGCCAGGATTCACCTATTTTATTTGTCGTTTTTATCAATCCAAAACTTTCAAATGCGCGCAGATCATCGTAAATCGCGAACGAGCAAGGTCCGTAATGATATGGTTCAAATTCATAACGTTCTTCAGCCGGCAAAGTCTCTGGCCGCGCCTTTTGAGACAGCAAAAAAATCCCTTTCATAATCCGAACAGCGTCTACGGCGTCATCCGGTGAGGCTGCTAGAAATGCTAGCAGTGTTTGCTGTTTAAGGGAAAAGGTATTTAATGTCTGCATGGTGACTTCATTGTTGCTGTATCAACTACGCTTAGTATGCCACAAATCCGTTAATTTTAGTTGTCAGGGGAGATTAATGTTTGAGCAGTAATTATGGGTCAAATCCCCACCCACATGGCAGAATGTATGGAAAGGAAAGAACAAATTAAAGTATGTGCGGACGCTATACTCTTTCAAAACTTGAACATATCCTTAAGCGCCATAATATTGTGTTGCTTGAAGATGAGCTGCGGCCGAGATACAACATCGCACCTACGCAGAAAATACCAGTAATTGTCCCGTTTGAGAATGGTGAAAAAAAGTTGGCGGAAATGCGTTGGGGCTTAATCCCCTCCTGGGTTAAAGACCTAAAGACACATAAGCTTTTAATAAACGCACGAGCCGAGACAATTGCTGAGAAGCCATCATTTAAACAAGCCCTGATGAAACGCCGCTGCGTCATTCCCGCTGACGGTTTTTATGAATGGCGGGTTGCAGATGGTCAGAAGGCTCCCGTGTATATTCATTTGACTGACAAGAATGTTTTTGGTTTTGCCGGACTATGGGATAGATGGGTCTCGACAGAGGGCGAGGTTATTTTATCTTGCACGATAATCACAGTTCCATCGAATGCGAAACTATCTAGCGTTCATAGTCGTATGCCTGCAATTCTCAGTTTGCAAGCAGAACACAAATGGCTAGACCCGAGCATAAAAGATGCAACTGAATTACTACCGCTACTTGCGCCCTATGCGGATGAGCAAACACAGTTCTATTCTGTAGGGAAATCAGTTAATTCCGCGTCTATTGACTCGCCTGAGTGCATAGCGCCCTTAGAATAAAAGTGTGGGCTAATGGGTTGCACCTGATGCCCGGAACTAGTATCAATAAGTGTAAGTTCGTGTTGCTCACCTCGTTCACTCATGACGACACATAAATTTTGACCTTTGCAGATGTCCGTATCTTTCTTGGTAATCGTCATCTTCCCGCCAAGTTTTCGCAAGGCTAGGATGACATAGATAAGCAAAGGATCTTTTTCGGCATAAGTTCTCCCTGAACCAAAGGCTAGTAATAAAGCTATTTGGTTCCAAGGGGACAAGCGCTGCCGCATGTATGCTGCTAAATATAATCTATTGTACCTCAGACCACATATGATTACAGGTCCGCCATGTCCTTTAAAATGTTTCTTCTAAAAGAATGCAGTTCTTCTTTGTCCCTACGGTCGTACATACGGTTACGATAAATAAATTCGTCGGCATCTGCCGGTTTGCTATAAAAATGGGACACGAAAATATTAGGGATCTTATCGAGACAAATTTTGTACCAAAGTTCGTTTAAAGCTTTTCTATCTTGTGGATGTTTGTGCGTATGGATTATGTACCAAACTTGAAAATCATACACATCATTATCCCCGGGTAACCAGAGTGATAGCAGCCCATGTCGCGCAAGCAATGGCAATTGGCTTATTCGATGCCCTATCTCTTCTTCGATTTCTTTTAGCGGCAGTTGTGCGTATTTCCCACCAGGAATGACCTTTGCCATATTTTTATTATGTGTTTGCTGCTTTTTCAGATCCTCTATTTTCAAAGCCAATTCAATAAATTCTTTTCCAAGGTCTGACATTTTTTCAGTGTTTATTTTATTCATGTTTCTCTCCTTAACTGTCGGTAGTGTCGGTGGGGGGGGTATACACATTTTTGAAAATTGAAAAATCAACATAAAAAACCGCAAAGCCTTAGCTAGCCTGCTATATAAGTAATAAACATAGGTAAAAATACGTATTAATAATCCTCTAAAGCTAACCCTGGTTTGCCATAGAAAGAATAAAACGCAAATTTCCATTTTAGAAAAAGCCCATATCCCCCACCGACAGAACCGACACTTGATAGTGTTTGCCCTACTGTCCAAACAAATCATCCGTTTGCACCTCTTTCATAAATCCCTGGATTGATCTGATAACGAATTGTTTTTGTTCCTCTCTCTTCTCTCAACCATTTTTTAACCACCAATTCATTCAAAGCCGATACCACCTCTTTAGGTGTGCTTAAATACCGCCATTCATGCACATAAACATCACGCGCAGTAAAGCCGTCAGCTAGTTTTTTCTCAAGTAATTTCTCAGACAGATTTAAGGCCGCTTTCTGTCTTGTATTAAGAGCAAGTGCGTAAATACGTCTTGCATGTTGCTCAAGGAAATCACACCATGCTGCTGCCTTCTGTGCAGCTTCAAGAGATACTGTTTCACTAGCAGTGCCGTTAACAACATCAACTAAGTGAATAATGAGCGCAAGACTTGGCATAAGGCTACGGTATTTGGCCAAATGTTCGATCAGTACAGGCTCATCATTTCTGCGTAGTTTGACTGTTTCTAGTTCTATAAGCCACGCCTTGAAATACTTCTGTGCATCAACACTAAATCTGAAATGCGGTATTTCTTCACCGTCATCGACTACCGCACCAAGCCTGACGAAATCAGCCTTTGCTAAAGCATCAAACACCGCATATGCTTTGTCGCGTTCTTCTTTATTGGGATGTTCGTCAATATATTCCCAATCAACGTCATCCGGGTAAACAATGAGTTGATAACGTTGTGTCCAACCGTCATTATCCCCGCCTCTTATTGCCGCATATACATAACTTCTTAGTTTGTCCGGTTGTGTTCCACCAAGTTGAGATAAGCAAAGATTAGGAACTGATATGCTACCGCGCCCTATGCGGTCATAAGTAAAACTACCATAGCCATTCCAGGACTGAAGGTAAAAGGCTTTGTCTCCCTTGTGGACTTCTTGATCTAAGTACGACCATAATCCGGTAAATTCATCTCGCACCATTAGAAGGCCGCGCGGATTGGTTGAATGTATTTCATGGGTTTTTTCTACAGTAGAATCATTTATTTTAAAGCGTTTAGGGACTGGCGCTTTTGGCTCTTCTAATTCTGCAAGTCGCTTTTGTATTTCAACAAGCGTTAATGGTGAAATATTATTTTTTTTCTGCTTCTTCACGTGCAATTGCCTCCTTTGCCATTTTTTCTAATACTGATTTGCGGTTTTCATATTCTTGCTGTTTAGATTCATAGTAAGCCAAAGCAAGCTGGTATAGCCCCATGGCTTCAGCTTCCAATTTTGCTAATGGCTTAATGATTGCTTCCAATGCAGGAGATTTTAACTTGCCCGGCTTGGCAACAATTCCACCCCACAAATTTGGGACAACTAGCCAATCATCTTTCTCTTTTGGTTTAATGCCACATGCGGTACCAATAAGTGACCCGGCAACGACAAATGCGCTCGTAGCAGTAAAAGCTAACGGTACTTGCATTCTGAAAGTTGTATCTTTGATCCAGCCAGATAGTCCCTCTGGTATCAGTTCTTCTGCCAAAGGTGGCACCGGCAGCAATTCGTCTTGTAAAACTTCTGGTTTGGGCCAGTCGGTTGCCTTTTGATTGCTACTGGTATCAATGGGCTCAGCCTCAACATCAGCAAATACTCGCCGAATATTGAGCCAGCCTTGCGGTCTTTTTGCATACTTAAAGGCATTAGAAACTTTTTGTTCTAGTTCCCCTCCAGTCCACCCTGGTATACAACGCTCGTTGTAGTGCTCTCGCATTAATTCAAGTGTTGTAAATTCTGAAAGTCCGCGGTCGTGCCCGTCAAGGGCAACCATTAGTGTAGTCTGATCACCGTGTTGTCCTTCAATAGCTGGCGGACACCGCTTGAGATACGCTACATAGCCACGTATTGTAGGCTCGTCTTCAATCTCCTCATCTTCACCGTTGATATAACCGGAATATCCACTGCTATTTTTTTTAAAAGCGTCAATCTGCCATTCTTGCATCTCACGCAGTTTAACTTCAAATGGTGACCGGTCAGGTGCCCATTTATACGGATTACCGCTAGGGTGGACACTCGGCTCAACCAAGACATAATGATGATCTTCACTAAGAACTTGGACTCCTGGCAGCGGATCATGATCAAATTCAATACCTAGCGTAGCTAAATAAAATTCATGCTCTCCACCGTTCTGGTTGCCAGATATTGCCATTGGGCCATTGATTGTCGGATGCTTACTTGCTAATTTTTCATAGCTTTTGACACCATCATTAGTTAGTTGATTCGTCAGTTTGCTTGCATGGCGATCTTTATCAATTACTGCTATTTTGGATAATCCACAGGCAAGAGCCAAGTTAACGTCTGGATTCTTAGCAAGACGCTTCCGTAGCACCGCTTTATCCTTCGTAGCTTGATAAACGCCTTTGCTACCCTTTTGCGGAACTTTGCTGTGCTTTGGCAATATCAAAACCGCCAAGCCTAAGTCAGCATAAGCCTCTGCCCATTCTAAAGTTGTGACGGGGCGTTGTTGGGTTTTCATTTTTCCACCCCCGCCCTGAGTGAACCAGCAGCATTATCGGCACCCCGTGCGTTTATCGAAAAAATTTTTGATATACTATTCATAGTTCAACCTCGTGTTTTAAAAAAGCTGCTTTTCTTAGTCGGACGGGCGGCTTTTTACTTTTGTTTTAGACCCTATTTTTTCTTTCGTGCGCGTGCGTGTTCCATTGCTCGGATTTTCTCTTTTTTCACATAAGCAGCAGTACAGCTAAACTCTGGTTGCTGCTGGTAGTAGTCCAGAAATTTTGCCGCGTCAAAAAATAACCGACCACTAAACGTATCGGGTTGAACAGTTAGCTCACCCGCATCAATACGACGACGCATCGCCGCTGCGCTGATACCCAGTGCATCGCATCCATTAGGGAAGCTAATCCTTAAAATCTCCCCGTTCCTAATTTTATCGATTAGCGTCATATCAAACCTCCCTTATCTGTTAGAAATGATAAAGGGGGGCAATGAATGGCAGAGATACCCTAATAATGCGAAAGCGCTTAATTGACTATCTTCACGGTCTGCTTATCAGTCTTTTTGTTTTGCTTCTTCTTATTTTTTTTAACTATATATCTGGTTAGTGAATAGGGATCGATTGGCGTCTCATTCAGGTAAACAGCTTTATGCACACGCGAAACAGCTTGGACAAATCTAAAGTAAAGGCTATTCTCAGATTCGCTTACTTTGATATTACCTAAAGTAGAAAGTTCCTGTTCAGCCTTTGAAGCCATGAGTATTGCTGCGCGGTTTTGTTGCTTTCCTTGCTTACCTTTCCCGATCATTTTTTCCCCTGGCATAACCCATTTGTCTTTTAATTCTCTAAGATCATCTGGATCTGGTAATTTTGCTTCTATCCTGCTCCATAAGTCATTGAATTGTTTATCCCAATTAATTAACTTCCAGCCGCCGTCCGAATTTGGGCTATCGTCTTTCTCGCATTGTCGATCCTGCCCAGTTTTTCTTAGTTCTCGTTTTCTCCCGTTTAACCAAATTTCTCCGTATTGTTCCTTTATATTTTTTAGACTTATAAGAACATCTAGCGCAGCCGGTAAAGAATCTAATCGTTTCCGCTCTTTTTCTGATAATGGATAAGTCCATTCATCCAGGTCATAAACTTCGACTGGGATAACCGGATATATAGATGAGGCACTTAATTCTTCATGGTATGTCTGCGCTGCTATGCACACACTATCGCGCAACTGAAGCCTACAATCTTCTTTACTCAAATTGCACCTAGAAGACATTTCAGCTAAATCGGAATCGCCAAACGCTTGTCTGCAATGTATATCCGCTTGCTCACTTATTGCAGCGAATTTTCCCGGTTCTACTACTCTCTCGAAAAACGCTTTCCACATTCCACCCGGCTTACAGGCAAAGGTTGTTACCTGTGGATTTTTAGCCTTTACTTGTTTTTCAGCTTTTTTATCCGCATCCCTATTTAATTTATTCATTCATGCACCTGCTTATTCCAGTGCTGCTTTAGCAAATTGCCAGGGCAGGTGGTAAAGCTTCCACTTTTCGAGAGCTACTCTAGCCCCAGCAAACTTATATTACTTCTTCCGCTTAATTTTCTTCTGCTTACTTATAGTTGCCACTACTTTGTCTAGCAGCGCAGCCGTAACTTGAAAATTTCTTGATTCAATCCTGCTTATATAGCCTTGCGTTACGCTAAGCAGCTCGGCCAATTCCTTCTGACTCAATCCAGATTCAATGCGCTTTAATCTGACGGGATTCTTTATATATTTGCTTAAAACAAATGGCACAAATTCTGGCTTATCCGGCAATAACTTTTGCTGTCCAGTTAACGCCAGGTAATCTTTATATTGCAGAACAACAAACGCCGGTTTGTGGTTGTCAAAAATAACTTGTGCTTTTGTTTTGGCTGCCATCAATAAATCCCCAAATAATGCCAGTAATAATATTAGCAGTATATTACTTGACTAGTAAATACGGCAAAGCAAGAGGTTTTATGCTAATCCAGCTTATTGGCAAGCCGCTAGAATCGTTTCTTAGCCGTCTATTTTTAATGGGCAGGCAGATTGATGCTTGTCTTTTCTTATTGATTTACTACTTCAAGCGCGATAGCTTTCATTCCCATTTTGTTGGCTAACCAGTCGGTCATCTTCTGTGCTTCCGGCCGCAAACTTTCAATATCTAATCTCAAATAATGTTTTTGTGTAATATCATTAGCGCCAGTACTATGACCTAAAATTTCTTTCAATGCCGGATAAGGGATCAGCTGTGCGCCATGACTGGCATAGCTACGCCGCAAATCATGCAGTGACCATGATTTGTTAATTGCCTTGCATATAGCAGCAATTGCACGTTTTGGTTCTTGTATATGCTGCCCCGGTTTTAATCCTTTGAAGAGAAAAGGATTAAGGGCAATAATTTTTGTCGAATCTTTATTATCCTTTCGACGTTCAGCTATTGAAGCCAATGCTGTGGTTAGTGGCAATATTCGTTCTTTGCCAGTCTTAGACATCGCAGCTCTTATTTTTACTGTTTTGTTTTTAAAATCTATATCTGATGAACGTAATGTCATTGCTTCTGACCGGCGCATACCGCTAAAAGCCAACCATAGAATATAGTCTCTCAAAACCGGATTAGTTACTTTTAAAACCGCTTTGTACCAGTCTTTCAGCTCGTTTTCAGCAATGATAGTATTTCGCACTTGGGTTTTATTCAGGTTGCTATCTTCCGATACTTTTTTAATCCAATCAATGCTAACTACAGGCTTTCCGTCTACTTCATATCTTTGTGCCGCAAAATTAAACAATGCTCGCAATAGTCTAAAACATTGAGCAGCCTGAGCCGATCTATCTGGCCGCTTTTCCCGCTCACCTGGTTCGGTTGCCAGAATCTCCAATTTCTTTTCGATCATATCTTTTGTTATTGCCGCAACTGGCATACTGGCTAAATCACAGTCAGAGCCATCTTTAGAAATATCTCTTCCTATATATAAACGCATGAGACTGTCATAAAGTTTCTTGGTAGTCAGGCGAAAACCTATTTCACCATTGTCCTTGACCCGCTTATCCTTCTTAATCATGTAAGCATCGAAAATTTCCCGCAAAGTAATTTGTTCGGTTTTGTTCTTTACGCGCTTTATCTTTTTGGCTTTAACTAAGTCCGTATCCATACGCAAACTAGCTAGAGCTGTCGCTGCTAATTTCTCAGCTTTACTGGAAGACATTTCGCCATACTTACCAATGGTATCTCTTACAGTGCGGCCATTACGTCCATTTATTCGCCGTTGCACAATGAATGTTATACCTGATGGAGTCGCCCGACAGCCGAAGCCAGCTAGCTGTTCATCCCAGTAAAGGCAACATTCGCCCCTTACTGGCAGTTTTATTTTGCTAAGGTTGGTATCAGTAATCCGCAGTTTTGGCATATTGGATAATCCTCTTTGTTTGATGTGCTTATTAAGGTATATTGTCAAGATATTAGCCTTAGTAAGCACCTAGTAAGCACATTTTTGAAAATGAACGATAATGAAAGAAACTGTAAAACGTTATAAAACTACCAGTAGTTAAGCCATTTGGCAAACATTCGATAATAAATGATTATAAACGAAAAAGCCGAATTTTACACCGGCTTATGAATTCCCAAGCTATAGGTCGCGAGTTCGAACCTCGTCGCCCGCTTAGTTTCAAGGATCGATGATATTTCCGGTGGCCCTCTGGTGGCCCCGCAAACAAAAAAGTTGAGAAAAGATAAGAAATAAATTAGAGAAGATAAGAGCTATATCAAAACCAAATTTGCCAATCAATTTTGTCAATTTCGTTTTCATAAATTATCCGCCTCATAAAAGAAGTAATACTAAAGTTCAGAGGTTGATATACCGGAGCGAATCCCGAGATGCGAAATCAAGACTATTTTCTTTCAACATTAATTGTGACTGTCTTAGTTTATTCGTCTTTGTTCGCTCAAGCACTACGGGCAGAGGATAGTGCAAGCGCTATAAATCAAGGACTACAAAATATACAAACAGAGCACCTTGATCCTCGTATTGCTTCAATGGAACCATTCCAGCAATACATACGCGACCCAAAATGGGGATATAGAGAAGCCAAGAAAATAGAAGCTTGTTTGAAACTACCCAAGCCGCTAAAACGACGTAACTTCGGAGATGCAATCTTCATAGACTTCATAATCGATGGCAACGGGGTTATTTCTAAAATAAAAGCCCCTGATTATAATTCCTTTTCTGGCGTCTCCCCAGCAATTTTACCGATACTAGAAGGTGTTGTAATAGACGCAATAAAACGCAGCAAAATCGCTGCCCCGGATCTGGATTTCCGATTATTTTTTGTCAACTACGGTATAACTCACACCAGAAGTAGCCTAGTGTACACTCCTATATTTCCGAAAGACGTGATAACAGAAAATAGATCGAAAATAACAGTATCCCGAGATCCATATTGGTCTACTGAAGGAGTGAAGAAAATCGACGATTGTTTGCAGTTACCAAACCCATTCAAACGAACAGCCCTCGGTGACTTAACAATACGAATTGACTTCACAATTGACGATGAAGGTAACGTCTACAATTTTATCTCTGACTCTTATAACCCTGATTATGCTAGGTTTGGCATTTCTAAATCAACCTTTATAGACATAAAGAGTGCGCTAATTGAAGCAATTATAAACAGCAAAATTCGTGCGCTAAAGTTGCCGGGTGGACCATTCAATGTCGCATACCTTCTAGCTGCTGATCGCAGTCAGCTTATTTTTCGCCTGAGTCATTTATGATCTCTAAGACTCCATTTCTAAGTCAAAGAATAACGACTGGTAAAGAGCACAAAACATGAACCTCCTCAGCGCAGCCGCAATTCAGCCTGAATATAGCTTTTAAATTTTTTCTGACGGCACCCCGGTGGCCCCTTTGGTTCGATATAATTTCCCCCTTCCTCCGCGAACGGAAAAACGAAATTCTACACTTCTTGGTTTAGTCTACGTTCTAGAATTTCAACTTCCCATCCTGTAAAAGCAATTGTCATAATCTGGCGATTTTTTATCAATTTTCATGGGATTATCCAACGGCCGCATATCAAATCCACATCTTGCCACCGTACAGCAAGCACATTATCTTTGCGTTACCCAGTAAATATTAGCAACATAATAAAGTCGTAGAATAGAAGTCCATACCAAAATCCTATTACTCGACCTCCGCCTGGCAAAGTTAGCTAGTATAATTTAAAGTGAACACTTAACACCTAGCAGGTGTCAAGTAGTACATAGCAATAATCGGAGCAGCGGCACCATGTCGGCAAAGCACAAGCTTGTTTTCGCGTTCATAGATACGAACATATTCATCGAGTTCAAGCCTATCAATAATTTAAATTGGAACGAGCTACTAGAGGCAGAAGAGGTTGTTTTGCTCGTAGCACGTTCTGTTATAGACGAATTGGAAAACCAGAAAATTCATGCGAGAGGGCGAGTGCAAAAACGTGCCAAAGCAGCGCTCACTTTTATGCCAGAAGACTATGAAGCACATAAACTCAAAAAAGGTTTGAGCCTGCAGTGCTTGTATCCGAGGCATACCGATTACGAGAAATATCTGCTAGATCAAACTAAACTGGATGATCAGCTGGTTCTCGCAGCAATCCATTTTTGCCAAGAAAATCCAAATGTCGAAGTAAAAGTGATTGCTGATGATAGCGGTGTCAGACGCACGGCAAATCATAATAAAGTTTCAGGATTGAGGCCACCCGAAGAGTGGCGCCTAGATCCTGAAATTGATGCGACTGAGAAAGAAAATGAGCGATTAAAGCAACAAATAGCAGCCGCTATTCCTAAGCTTTCAGTAACCTTTAATGATTGCATGACGCATCACTCTTTTACTCTTGCGGAACCCCCTAACGGTGACCCAATAACCGTTTATCAGATCATGGAAAAGGCAAAAGCCAAACACAAATTTTTAGACGTAAACACCATGCCCATGGTTTTAATTCAAGTTCCAGGGCTCTCACCATCGGCAAGTGCGATTGCGCAATATAACGATGAGCTTAGAAGTTATTTTGCAGAGTTAGAGCGCCAGTTACCGGCGTGGCTGCAATATAAACAGGTAGAAGCGCGCATGATACCAATCAAGCTCACGGCACATAACACAGGGAGGCGTCCGGCCAACCATATCGTAGTAAAGCTTGAGTTTCCAAAAATGGTTACAGTATCCTTTGAGCCACCCACAGAAATACATTTGCCTAAACCTCCTCAACTCGAATTAGTACAACTGAAAGCAGTACAGCAACTCTCACAGTATTCCCAACTCAACCATTTACCCAATGCGATGTCGATACCGCAACATGGTCAAAAAGCTCCAGTTCTGACGAAAAAAATATCTGGAAATAAAGCTGAGTTTGAGATTGTACGACTGCAGCACCAACAGGAACACTCTCTACCGACTGTTTATGCCAATTTTGACGATTGGTCTGCTGCAACAGGCTTTGAAATAGCATGCTTTTACTTATGCGATGAGCTACCAGAACAAGAAACAAATCCGTTGCATATTAAAATACAGCATGGGGGGACTGGAACATCTGCAGTCTGGAATGTGCCCTTCATAAATGACTAATAACCACCTGAAAATCGGAATTGTACATGGAACGTGATGAGACTGCCACTTATAAATTGCATGAACTTGAATCAGCCGAACATGCTAATTTCGAATGTGGGCTAAAAGCCATTGCGGATTATTCATATGCGCTTGACGAACTCGAACAACTTTATTTTACGTTGTGGGACTTGATGAGACCTGTTTTGACAAATACAGAACCCCCTGTATTCAGAACTGTTATCTACTGCTTTCAACTAATGCAACAGGACCTGCTTAAAGGCGCGGTACAAATCTGTAGAGGTTATGTCACCGACGCGCAATTTCACACGAGACGGGTTATTGAGGCTACCGCCGCAATAATAAAAGTAATGACTGAACCCGAGCTTGCAAAAGTTTGGTTCAATCTTTGCGAGCAAAAAGATCGCGAAGAATACGTCAAAACATTCCCGGTGTTTAGGCTGGTTCGCGAGCTCATGTCTGATTGTGGCAAACTAAAACTGAGCAGAAGTTTCAATAATGGCAAACGAAATTTGAGTACCTTGACAGGACCATTGATAATAGAAGGGTTCCAGAGGCTGGGACCTAGAAAAAAAATGGTAGGGATGATTGATCAAGACACATGGGTATCAATTCGGCTGTTACATGCAAGACATGGCAAAAGTAAAAAATGGTTAGCGCAAGAATTTGGGCTATCGCGAAACACGGTGGCGAAGTACTTAAAGGACGCGGAAGCGCCAACCTACAGAATAATAGAGGCAAGAGGAAGGCCGGTATTTAACCAATGGGAAGAGCACGTTCGGACAATCTTGGAGGAAGACCGAAACGCGCCCCGCAAGCAAAAGCATACAGCAAATCGCGTATATCAGCGACTAGTAAATGAATATGGATATACCGGCTCGGCAAGAACGGTAAGGTATATGGTAGCGGAGATTAAGAACAAGCCAAGTAAATCGGTATTTTTGCCATTGCAATTTGAAGCTGGCAAAGATGCCCAGGTTGATTTTGGCGAGTCATATGCTGACATTGCGGGTGTGAGGACGAAAGTGTACAGCTTTGAGATGAGACTAAATTATTCTCGCAAGAAATTTGCCATGGCAGTGCGAGCACTAAATATGGAGTCATTCATGGAAGCGCATGTGCAAGCGTTTGAATTTTTTGAAGGAGTACCATTGAGATTAACGTATGACAATTTAGGTTTAGCAGTGGTGAGAGTAGGCAAAGGCAAACAGCGAACATTGACCAAGAAGTTCAAGGAATTAATGGGCTTTTATACTTTTGAGGCAAATTTTTGCACACCTGGCAAAGAGGGGGCTCATGAAAAAGGAGGGATAGAGGGAAGCATTGGTTTTAGCCGGCGGAACTGGATGGTACCTGTGCCAAAGGTTGAATCGATTGAAGAATTGAATGGTCGATTATTAGTGTATTGCCAGGAAGACGGCAATCGAACTGTGGCGGGGCAAGCAGAACGGATTGAAGAAGCATTTGTCAAAGAGCGACCATTGTTATTAAAGTTACCACAGCGACGATTTGATGCAGGGACAGCACGTAATTGTGTGATAGCTGATGGCTACCAGACAATAGTTTACGAAGGCAATCGTTATTCGGTGCCAAGCAAATATGTTGGCAGGATGTTAAGGGTAAGGGCGTATTTAGACAAGTTGATATTTTCAACTAATGTAGAGGTAATAGCTGAGCACAAGAGGAGCTATGAGAAAGAAGAATATTTGCTAAAGCCGGAACATTACTTAGAGCAGTTAGAGAGGAAGCCACATGCAGTGCCATATGCCAGACCGCTGTTGCAAGCCGAATGGCCAAATGGTTACTGGGATTATTACCGGCGACTTGTAGAAGAAAGAGGCGCATCTGAAGGAGGTTGGCATTTCATTCGTATTTTAAAGTGTCATATGGAGCAAGGTGCAACTTGTACATCGGCAGCTGTTGCCGAAACAATGGCATTGGGATTAGTGAGTGCAGATGCCGTGCTGCAAATAGTGGACCAGCAGAAATTTAAGAAAGAGCATCAAGCTGAGGTGCTGGACTTAAGTTTGCATCCTAGCTTAAGTGAGTACACAGTTGAATTAGGCTGCACATTGCAATACCAAATTTTATTAAGGGGTAAAAGAATGAACAATGCGTTGCTTGAGCAATATTTAAAAAGATTGCGTCTACCGACAATGACCAAAAACTATGAACGAGTAGCAAAAGAAGCGGACAGTAATCGGGTCGGTTATCAAGAATATTTATGCTGTTTGTCAGAGCAAGAAGTACAAACGCGGGAAGAAAATAATCGCAAAGACAAGCTATTAAAGGCAAAATTTCCAGCAGTAAAGACGCTTGACCAATTTAAATTTGATGAGATTCCATCACTAGACAAAAGTGCGGTGATGCAATTATTTGGCGGGCAATATTTATCTACAGCAGAAAATATTGTATTGCTGGGAGGGCATGGTACAGGCAAGACACATCTTGCAATAGCGTTTGGTATGGAAGCATGCGCAGCTGGTAAGAGAGTTCGTTTTTACAGCGTAGGTGATTTAGTACATCAATTATTGGAAGCACGAGATGCACGCCAGGTCTTTAGGTTACAACAACAATTGGCCCGATATGACCTGCTCATTTTAGATGAATTGGGAATGACAGACTGCAAGCAAGATGGAGGTAATTTGCTATTTCAAGTAATCAGTTCGCGCTACGAGCGATGCTCAACGATCATCACAACTAACCTAGAATTTAAAGACTGGACAAGTGTATTTGGCACTCAGCAATTAACCAATGCTCTTTTAGACCGACTTGTGCATCGCTGTCAGATTATTGCCATGAATGGAGAAAGTTTTAGATTTAAAGAAAGTGTACGCCGCAAGAAAAAATCTCAACCTTCAGAAGCGGCCTAAAGCCAGGAGAAAAATCAATGACAACTAACCAACCACTGCTCAATTTTCGATTGGCAGAACTGCTCAAATTTCATTTGCCAAAAACACTCATGTCTAAGCCATCCAAACAGATGTACGAAATGTTATCTTTTGCTGTACATCCTTCTCTCGGTGCTATCGGCAACAGGGCTAAATTTTTTGAAAATGGGCACTACCTTGATTTGTTCGATAATTACCCAGAAGAATGTGATCCAGAATTACAAAAGAATTTTCTAAACTTATTAACTGTCCATTTTATTACCTTAAAAGATTTGGCTGACTCATTTGCAAAGCACAATCAATTCGATTCCAATAAGTGGCAAGTTCAAAGCGAAAAATATGCGACAACTATAAACGCTTGTTTCCAAAGCTTACTTGATGTTTTTGGCACGCTACCTGACTGGGCTACAGTTATTCAAGCCGACATGCAAAACATTACTGAATGATCAACAGCGGTTAGAGGCCAAACGCTTTAAGATCTCCAAAATGCCGTTTAGAGATTCTCATCTTTTATATCCCTCTATTTTTAATTTAGTAGCGTCATTTAAACATCAGTAAATGATTATGGCTCCCACGCTTTTGCTTTTTTTTCAATTTGCCAGCCGCTAAAATGTCACCTGACTATGGATACAGGTTTTGGCTGGCAGAATGTGTGAAATTGCCGCTGACTAAAAACCATGCCTCATAAAGGTTTTACCGTTTTCGCTGGCGCCTAAGACGATATCTGCCCATTCTCTTTTAGTAATTAAATACATCAACTTCTAATCTTGGAGTAGAGAACCGCCTAACGCCTGGCTGGTTATTGTGCTATTGAGCTGCTCTACATTTATCTGCAATGTCGCATATAGAAAGATTTACTATTCATGAACTACTATTATTATCAAGATGTTTAATAGAATTGCTTGCAAACTTCATAGGTTATTAATTTTATCTATTAGCTCTTCTTTGGTGATTCTTAGAGGGTGGTCTGATAGTCGCTTGTCAACAAAATCAAGTGAGATTTTTTGTGGGTCAACCACCACTCTGCCTTCAATATCGAGAGTCAAAGGAACAGTTAGTGCTTTAACGTAATTAAGAAATCCATCTGTCTGGCTTGGAACTAAATTCTCAATACAATTATCCGCAGCAAAAACTATGTCGGCTACAAAGTTTTCTAAATTAAGGCAATAAGATGGGTAACCGTTCTTTTGAGAGCGGTCAGTAAGGCGATGCTTTTCGGGACGTCGGTGACAAAACCTAAATCCATCAAGAGCTGCATTGTTCAATTGCCTCGACCAGCCATAAGAGTGAGCAAGAGAACAACGAAGGGCATAAAGAGCAGTGGTGTCATATATATAATCAATAAGACCACCATTCAGCCACTTTTGAGCCCAATCAATAAATAGATCTCTATCGTCAGGAAGGTGTTTGCGTTTAGCCAAATTTCGTCCATCATTATCTACGAAATTCTGGTTTTTATTGCACCACCAAAGTTCAGCAAACGAACTAATAGAACACATAGACAGGGTAAATGCTCCCATTGTAGAACCACCACGAATGGCTTTAAATATGTCTCCGATAATGGCCCCAAAATAAGCGTGTCGGAGTCGCCAATAGAGATCATCGTTTAAATTTTTGTTCAAGTTCTGTACCATTGATTAGCATATTTAGCGTGTCTCCAAAGTAATGTATGCGTCTGCTACTGACATTATTATACTAATTTTTTGCTTGACAATATGCCAGTTTTGGCATATACTAGATTAGTGAAAAAACCTGAACCTAAGATCGTAAAAATAGACCCGGCGGAGGAAAAAGAGGTCATATTTTGGCCTCAAAGTCTTGTCGATGAAGTTAAGAAAGATTGGCCCGAGTATATGCGCCGTGAAGGTGGATTTCAATTAGGGAGGGTCCAACAAGGACTAGACCCAGATAATTATAGGCCAATGCCAACAATTGGCGTTGGTGTGCGCGAAATAAAGCTACAAGACAGCAACAAGAGCCAATACAGGTTAATTTACATAGCCAAATTTGATGAAGCAATTTACGTTTTTCATATCATCACAAAGAAAACAACACAACAAACAAGCAACAAAGATATTGATATAGCAAAGAAAAGACTCAGCGAAATAATTGAATACAGAAAGAAGAGTAAAAACATATGAGCAAGAATGTATTTAGAGATTTAGGTTTCAGCGAAGAAGAAGCAGCAGGACTAAAGTTAAAGTCCTATCTTTTCATGGCATTGCAAGAAGCCATCCGCCATAGTTCAATGACTCAAAAGGAAATTGCAGAAGCTATAGGAGCCGACCAACCAAAAGTATCCAAAATTTTAAATGGCAAATTCAACGAATTCTCAATCGAACGCATCACTGAATACACACAACGACTTGGCTACGACATTCACATAAGCACCACTCCTGCGCCGAAAAATCGTTCAGTGGGGACCGTCATAATGGATAAGCGTGCTTTAGCGAAGACGGGCTAAATAAAGACAACCTCGTACTAACTTTAGAATATCGCGAAGGAAGGGATCCATTCTCAAGCCCGTGCCTGTATGCCATCCAGCATTTAATGATCCACATTTTACAACCCCGCTATACCATGGATCATCATCTATGTCTCACAGATACACGGTTTGCGGATATGTGGAGCATTCACTTTATCCTGCCATACTACGTCGCCGTGCGACTCCGCTCGGCGCCACAAGCGGCGTTAGCTGCGTAGCACTGACAGCGAAATAGATATCATCGATGACATAGGTATTGGCATACGGAAAAATCACAAAATAAGATTTCATCACGGGCCAAGCACACATTAGAAAATGTGGTTTTGACGTTAATATACTTTCCTTTATTTTGACAGTAATCTGCCTACGTCTATTTTTTCGATCCTATCGCATCGAGAGATAGATCTTAATGATTGAAGTACCGGAAGATGGGCTCAGAGGGTTCTTACAATTCCTTCTAAGTTTAAAAGTAAAGCTCCACTTCCACCCCCACACCGCACTAATTTCAGATTTAATCGAACCTAACCCGGCTGAGTCGTGTAATTCCCAGTGACGGGACTTCTAGCCAGCATTATGCTTGCTGAACGAGGTTAGCAATATGAATGCTCTTCTAAAAATACGCTCAATATCACTTAAATGCCTCATTGCATTGTGGATATCCAATTGGATAGCACTAGCTTTAGATCAAATGAGTTTTATCTGGCGATTTCACGGTTATCCTGATGACTACACAGCTTACCAATCGTTATTACGATACCTGGCGCTCACAGCTATTTCCCTGCTGGTCGGACGAAAGGTGCTCACTGGTAACGCGCTTGGCGATCAAATTCCAGTGAGTATAGCAAAAAGCATCGCGAAAGAATTTCCCTTCTGTCGGCTTTTTAATTTACTAATAGTATTTTTCTCTACGATTATGATTGTTTTCATATCTTATTTCTTAAGTTGGAATTCTTTCAAATGCGCCATACGACCTATTGCATGCCTGGTTGATTGCACAAAAAATTATGAGCTCACTGAGCGAATTTATAAACTTTCCTTCGATCGGGATAGCGATCAATGCTTTGCCTCATGGCGGAGTAGTAAGTTCCCTGAAGATACGGAAACTAGGTATGCTCGCAATGCAGCCGTTGCCAAAGTATACGGAGATGGTGGGCTAGAAATGATGGATCGATATCTTTATATTGCAAGAAACCTAGATTTGACCACTGCCGGAATCTATCCCGAAGAATCTATTTATTGGGAAGATAGGGCTCTAAGTGTAAACGCAGCAAATTTAGCACCAGACAAAGTTTTCTGCGCCCTGTCTTACCAGGCGTCGCTCAAGCTCTATCAACACTCGCGTACACAAACCAAGGCGCTGTACAGACAATGTTGCAATGTTCTAAAAAACAGTGACTTTTTAAATAATCTAGATGATCATCGAAAGCTATTCTTCGACATATCACTATCATCAGCAGCGGCAATCTCTTACCACATTAAAGATTTTGAAAGCGCTAGAGTTTTCCAATCACTTCTTCTTCGACCAAAAAGGGAGCAGCATTCATATCGCCAAATCGCTTTGCTTATATACAGCTTATTCATGATTAGTCTAGCGGCCAGCATTGGTCCCATAAAATTTCTATGGGATAGCTTACTGCTTGCAAGATTATACAAACGAAAAGAGAAAATCTTACTTAGTGACCAAGACATACTACCTAAAGTCGAGTCCATCGGCGCTCTAATTGCACTGGATTTATTCAGGCAAAATTTCAAACGAGCTTCGCAGCATAGCCTTAGAGCTCTGGAATTGGTAAATATGGGTTATGAATCTCATTCTGGCGAGCTCGCAGAAGCCTCTCAGAAATTAGCCGCTAAAAGAGTAATATTTGACCAAATTCATGCCACAAGTACCATTCTTTTATTTTTAATGTTCTTTTTAAATTAAAATTGAGCACCATCAGCCTAACTTATTTTCTAAAGCACCTTAGCGTTAACTACTTGGGTGTTTAAATATTGAACAAACTTTCTAATCTGCTCCGCCAGGAATAAGGTCGAATAATCTCCATGATGAACTTTTTTGTTAATAATCAGCCAATGAGGGCATCTTGTAATAGCACTAAGATCCACCGAGTGGTGTTTATCAATCAGAGCATCATTTGCACCATGTATCAATAATACCGGAATATTTTTATTAGACTCCATAAACTCAAGAGAGCCCATATCCAAAGAAGGAAACAACCATTTTGGATAAAACCGGAAGAATGGATAAACTTCAGCACCTAAACTTGTGAGCGAAGTATAAGGGCTAATTAAAATTACAGCGGCACATGGCCTTAGCATTGCTACATAACTTGCAACTCCTGTGCCCAACGAAAAACCACATTGAATTATTTTATTGGGACTAATATGTTCCACGTTTACCAGGAAGTCATAGGCAGTTAGTCCATCAGATCGCACCTTTTCAATTGATGGAGAACCTTCGCTCTTGCCAAAGCCCTCATAATCGTAAATAAGAACTGATAAATTGGCTAGCAACATCGTTTTTGCTAAACCTATATGTGTACTTAGATTCCCTCCCTGTCCATGGTGCAGCAGAACAGTAAATGGAGAATTAGGCTTTTTAAAATACACACCATATAACAAACTCTTAGATGGAGATTTAAAGGTTACTGGCACAGCAGAAGCGCCTAACGTTTGCAGCGCAATATTGTCATAGTTTTCTATTTTTTTAGGCAAAAAAATGACAAAACTGGAAAGAAATAAAGGCGATAAGACAAAGTAAATAATCACTAAACAGATAAGGCTAATCGCTATTCTTGTACAGAAGCGTCCGTTCATCCGAATATCAATCTCCGAAATGTTTAACACTATATAGTCAAATGACTTCAGATACTACAGGTATTAGGCAATCCCCACCATCTCACACAGAATATGAATAGACAAAATAGCGGAAGGTCGAATCGAAGGCATTGTTCCATAGGGAACCTGCGACAGTCTATAGGTAAACTTACTTGAAGATTAACACGAAACTATCATTTGACGTGCCAAAACTCGAAATTTGTGTTTGGCTCAGCACCGACCGGCATTTGATACAGTACCAAATAAATTCCCAAAAATTTGCAATGGACTTCCGCATCATCCAGAGTTATTTTGAACTTATACCGCTGATTTTTCACACCGGATAATGCTGTTGATTCCTTTAGCCCAAGCAAAAACCTGTTAATCTCTTCATCTACTAATCTATTGCCACAAGGACGGTCAAAAATTACCGAGGTTACGTACCCTGAAGGATCGAGGTAACACATAGTTATTACAGGATTTGATCTCGTCTCTCTTCTAGTTATCCGTGGTCGCGACATCCAATAAGTCTGTACTTGACCACGAAAATCATCACATATCTCCTTAGTGATTATTTTTCCGTTCATGTCTAATACGTCTTCTTTACAGGTAAGAGCATAGGTAGACGTGCACGCTAATAGTACAACCAACAGAAAAAGACCAAGAGTTTTAACCACAAGCATTAGCTCCAAATGAACAATTGATCGTAAATATTACCACTGGAATTAGGTAACAGTCCGTAAGTAAACTATGGTTCCATAAAGTTATTGTCATGACGCAGAAAGTAATAATTAAGAACGAATCAAGTCAAGATCACGTTAAAACATTTAGTGTAAATCTCAGTCTTCGCTCTCAATGTAGCCCAGGAAATTGTATAGTCCGATAGATTTAATCGAGTTTCATCCTACCGAGTCGTGTAATGCCCAGTGACAGACTAGGATTCCGAAGCTATCCTGGTAGTTATAGGGTGTAAAGTCATGAATATTCTCGCCAGGATCCAATCCGTATCACTTAAATGCCTCATATTGGCTTGGTTAAGCTACTGGATCACTCTGGCTTGGAACCAAATTATCTGCACTCTGCGTTACTACGATCCGTTAAATCCTCATCTCTCTGATCCAGGTTGGGTAAGCGTCGGCCGGATGTGCATAATAGCTTTAATAAGCCTGGTTTTGGGATGGAAATATCTTTCTCTTCGCAAAGATCAGCAAGAAATCCCTCCCAATATTTGGCTAAAACTATGCAAACAATATCCTGCACTCCCTCTACTGAAACTACTTGCGCTTTTGTTCACTACTTCAACATTCACTTGCATGACACTCTTTTTTACATCCTGCTCCATCGATCACACGATCGCACCAATAGCTGTTATAGCCGAAACTTTCAAAAACTATGAGCTTGCCGAGCGGATCTACAAGCAACAGGAAAATAAACAAGCTGATCTCTCTTTAGCGTCATGGCACACTGTATGCGTACCAGAAGACGATAATGTTCGTTACGCACGAAACCAAGCTGTAGCTCAAGTATATGGAGATCATAGTTTAGAAATGGTTGAACGCTACATACGTGTAGGAGACAACTTTAATTCCGGTCTGGGAAACGCTTGTCCAGAGCAAACTTTTTATTGGTATCAAAAAGCTCTAGAGTTAGCTACATCACCTTTAGTAGCAGACAAGGCCTTTTACGCTTTGCAACAAATGTCTCTCGTTAGAAATGATCAAAAGTTAGTCACTGAAGAAAAAAAATTGATGGAAGAAGCACGTGTAAGGCTGAACGATAAGTTAGACATAAATCATTTTGGTCATAACCGCTTATGGCGTTACCAGCTTGCCCTAGACTGCGCATGGGGCGGCGCTGTCCAATCGGGTAATAATGAATACGAACAAGCCTTTAAAAAGCAAATCGACAAAGTCGAACGAGTTATATTCAATCATAGTAAAATTGGGTCTCTTATCCCAGCAATTATAAAATATGGATCTCTATTAGTCTCTTTGGCACTTACTATCGGTCCATTGAGGAGTTGGCTCAAAGGCATTTTTCTGTTCGGCTTATACCGACGCGAACGGAAAAGACTTTCAAAGAACAACGACATCAGCTCAAAATTAGATAGCCTCGATACCATGATGTCCATAGATTTATACAGACAAAATTTCAAACAAGCGTGGCAGCACAGTATAGATGCCTTAAAACTTGTAAATATGGAGACAGGTACGTTGTCCAATGATTCCACTAACCTTGCTCAGGAAGCCACCGTTAAAAAAACTCTTTTCGCACAAGTTCATGCCACTTTGTTTATTTTGCTATTCTTAGCCTTCCTCGTGAGGTAAACTCACTAAGCCACATCACTAATTCCAGCCGCCGCCAGCATATCATTTTGCGCTTTTTCCATCGCTTCGCGTATTGGATCAAAAGCCATCCGGGCATAAATTTGCGTTGCTGTTGGTGATTTATGCCCTAGAACTTTTCCTATCATTTGTAAGCTTTGATTTCCCATCGCCATATAACTGCCAAGGGTTCTTCTTAAATCATGCATGCGCAAATTTGTTAGTTCAGCTTTTCGCAGCAATGCATGCCAACTTCTTTTCGGCTCAACTAAATGACCTGTCTCACCCGGCCCAGGAAAAACCCATTCAGAAGTCTTACCCTTAGCTCGCTCAGTTAATATCGCCAAAGCCATACTCGGCAATGGTAACGTATGAGAATCGCCTGACTTGGTTCTAGGAATTCGCCAAATACCTAAATCAAGATCAACATCTTGCCAGCGCATAGATAATACATTTGATCGACGAGCACCTGTAAAAAGACTTATGTAGAGATAATCTCTCATTCCTGTATCGTTCGGAAATTCTTTTAGAGCTGAAAAGAACGAAAGTAATTCTGTTCTACTTAGAAAGCGTTCTCTTGCTTGTGTCTTATATTTTTTAATCCCTACCCATGGATTTGCACAGCTAGTTAGCTCGTTCTTTATACACCAGTTAATAGCTGCTCGTGCATAAGAGAGCATGTGGTTGGCAGCAGTTTTACCGTTCTCTTCGCCAACTTTATTCATTCTATTCTGCACTTCTGCTTTAGTTATCGATGACAACTGTCTGTTATTCCAGTCGGAAAGATAACGCCTGAAATCTCCCTCTATGTTTTTTATAGCAACACAATGTTGTTTTACGTGTCCATTTAAATACGCTTCAAATGCTTCTCCCAAAGTTAATTCAGCTTTCTTTGCTTTTCTCTCGGCATAGGGACTTTCACCTTTTGCTATTTGAGAAGCAATTTCTAGCGCTTTATTCCGTGCTTGTTCAACACTAAAATCGGGAAAGCGCCCAATGATAATTCTTTGCGGAACTCGGTTTACTTTGCGCCTGAAATAAAATGTTTTACGTCCACTACTTGTAACATCGACTAATAGTCCATGAACTTTGGAGTCGCCATAATAAGCGCGTTTGCCTCCCTCAGGTGCAGGAAGATCTTCTATTGTATGTTTTGTGAAATTGAACTTTTTCTTTTCCATATTTCTGGTGGCCCTCTGGTGGCCCTTTTGACAGAAAAAATAGTCAATGCTTATAAAACCACCGTGATTGAAAATATACCATAAACCCGCATCCATAGCGGATCTTAGAACATTGGGGAACATAGAGAAATACTAAGAAAACAATGCTGTATAATATTCCCAAGCTATAGGTCGCGAGTTCGAACCTCGTCGCCCGCTTATCTTTCAGAGTGTCCGGCCCTGAGAGAGGGGTAACAGAACGGCCCTAAGAGATGGGTTACACTTTTCGCCATTTAAGGAGGCGAAAGGAGTATGCCATGGAAGGAGAGTTCTGTCGTGGATGAACGTGTGCGCTTTGTTATCCGTTTAAAAGACGGAGAAAGTATGGCTTCGCTTTGTCGAGAATTTGGGATATCGCGAAAAACTGGATACAAAATACAGGAACGATATGAGGAATGCGGTTGGGAGGGATTAACCGATCGTGCTCACCGACCGTATAGATATGCCAATCAATTACCTGTGCAAGTAGAAGCAGAAATTGTAGCAATTAAAAAAGAGAGACCACATTGGGGTGCGCGAAAGATTCGTGAACGCCTTTTGCGCCTGTTTTTGGCAAATGAAATTTGAGCAGTTCTGCCAATCGAAAATTGAGCAGTGGTTGGTTAGTTGTCATTGATTTTTCTCCTGGCTTTAGGCCGCTTCTGAAGGTTGAGATTTTTTCTTGCGGCGTACACTTTCTTTAAATCTAAAACTTTCTCCATTCATGGCAATAATCTGACAGCGATGCACAAGTCGGTCTAAAAGAGCATTGGTTAATTGCTGAGTGCCAAATACACTTGTCCAGTCTTTAAATTCTAGGTTAGTTGTGATGATCGTTGAGCATCGCTCGTAGCGCGAACTGATTACTTGAAATAGCAAATTACCTCCATCTTGCTTGCAGTCTGTCATTCCCAATTCATCTAAAATGAGCAGGTCATATCGGGCCAATTGTTGTTGTAACCTAAAGACCTGGCGTGCATCTCGTGCTTCCAATAATTGATGTACTAAATCACCTACGCTGTAAAAACGAACTCTCTTACCAGCTGCGCATGCTTCCATACCAAACGCTATTGCAAGATGTGTCTTGCCTGTACCATGCCCTCCCAGCAATACAATATTTTCTGCTGTAGATAAATATTGCCCGCCAAATAATTGCATCACCGCACTTTTGTCTAGTGATGGAATCTCATCAAATTTAAATTGGTCAAGCGTCTTTACTGCTGGAAATTTTGCCTTTAATAGCTTGTCTTTGCGATTATTTTCTTCCCGCGTTTGTACTTCTTGCTCTGACAAACAGCATAAATATTCTTGATAACCGACCCGATTACTGTCCGCTTCTTTTGCTACTCGTTCATAGTTTTTGGTCATTGTCGGTAGACGCAATCTTTTTAAATATTGCTCAAGCAACGCATTGTTCATTCTTTTTACCCCTTAATAAAATTTGGTATTGCAATGTGCAGCCTAATTCAACTGTGTACTCACTTAAGCTAGGATGCAAACTTAAGTCCAGCACCTCAGCTTGATGCTCTTTCTTAAATTTCTGCTGGTCCACTATTTGCAGCACGGCATCTGCACTCACTAATCCCAATGCCATTGTTTCGGCAACAGCTGCCGATGTACAAGTTGCACCTTGCTCCATATGACACTTTAAAATACGAATGAAATGCCAACCTCCTTCAGATGCGCCTCTTTCTTCTACAAGTCGCCGGTAATAATCCCAGTAACCATTTGGCCATTCGGCTTGCAACAGCGGTCTGGCATATGGCACTGCATGTGGCTTCCTCTCTAACTGCTCTAAGTAATGTTCCGGCTTTAGCAAATATTCTTCTTTCTCATAGCTCCTCTTGTGCTCAGCTATTACCTCTACATTAGTTGAAAATATCAACTTGTCTAAATACGCCCTTACCCTTAACATCCTGCCAACATATTTGCTTGGCACCGAATAACGATTGCCTTCGTAAACTATTGTCTGGTAGCCATCAGCTATCACACAATTACGTGCTGTCCCTGCATCAAATCGTCGCTGTGGTAACTTTAATAACAATGGTCGCTCTTTGACAAATGCTTCTTCAATCCGTTCTGCTTGCCCCGCCACAGTTCGATTGCCGTCTTCCTGGCAATACACTAATAATCGACCATTCAATTCTTCAATCGATTCAACCTTTGGCACAGGTACCATCCAGTTCCGCCGGCTAAAACCAATGCTTCCCTCTATCCCTCCTTTTCATGAGCCCCCTCTTTGCCAGGTGTGCAAAAATTTGCCTCAAAAGTATAAAAGCCCATTAATTCCTTGAACTTCTTGGTCAATGTTCGCTGTTTGCCTTTGCCTACTCTCACCACTGCTAAACCTAAATTGTCATACGTTAATCTCAATGGTACTCCTTCAAAAAATTCAAACGCTTGCACATGCGCTTCCATGAATGACTCCATATTTAGTGCTCGCACTGCCATGGCAAATTTCTTGCGAGAATAATTTAGTCTCATCTCAAAGCTGTACACTTTCGTCCTCACACCCGCAATGTCAGCATATGACTCGCCAAAATCAACCTGGGCATCTTTGCCAGCTTCAAATTGCAATGGCAAAAATACCGATTTACTTGGCTTGTTCTTAATCTCCGCTACCATATACCTTACCGTTCTTGCCGAGCCGGTATATCCATATTCATTTACTAGTCGCTGATATACGCGATTTGCTGTATGCTTTTGCTTGCGGGGCGCGTTTCGGTCTTCCTCCAAGATTGTCCGAACGTGCTCTTCCCATTGGTTAAATACCGGCCTTCCTCTTGCCTCTATTATTCTGTAGGTTGGCGCTTCCGCGTCCTTTAAGTACTTCGCCACCGTGTTTCGCGATAGCCCAAATTCTTGCGCTAACCATTTTTTACTTTTGCCATGTCTTGCATGTAACAGCCGAATTGATACCCATGTGTCTTGATCAATCATCCCTACCATTTTTTTTCTAGGTCCCAGCCTCTGGAACCCTTCTATTATCAATGGTCCTGTCAAGGTACTCAAATTTCGTTTGCCATTATTGAAACTTCTGCTCAGTTTTAGTTTGCCACAATCATGCATATTCTGATAATCCGTATATGGAATATTCAATCCAATATTTCGCATCACCGTAGAGAGCAATGAGTTGCTCACGAATCTGATGAGGCTCGGGGCCAATATTTGTTTGCTCATTCCTAAATTTTCCAGCCCATTCCCAAGTGTCCTTGAACATTTGATGATGCAGCCAAGTCAAAGAATCTATGCTCAGTAAATCGCGCTTTAGTTTTCGGCTCCGCTGTGCCACCACGACAGCGCTAAATATATTTTGCTGCTCAAATTGGTTCAACTCTTCTCTTGTCGTGAGATCTGGAATCAAGGCTATAAGATCATCTGGCTCAAGAGGCGTTGCTCCAGCTAGCGGTACTATTTCCATAGCTCGCTACCGCCTTTCTTGACTAATTCCTCAATCAATTCCTTAAGTAATCGCTGTTGTTCCTGCTTATCTGTTGACTGATTTTCTAACCCCATACTACGAAAAATATTCGCTGCTTGAGGAGAAATTTTTCGATATGCCTGGTTATGCACGGTTTCTTCTAAAGAATCCTTAGGAACAAGTGCATATACCAATTTACAGTCCATAGCTTCCGCCGCTCGAGCAAGTGTATTGAGCGAAATAGTTTGCTCTGCTTCGCTACGCTCCATAAAAGCTATAGCGGCCTGACTTATACCCAGGCGCTTTGCCAATAGTGCACCACTCATCCCCAATGCATCTCGAATCTCGCGTATGTATCCAGCTCTAAACTTCGGCACTTTTCTATATTCGCTCAACTGTTTATCGAGCTGTCGACGTCTTAGCATTGAAGTTATTCTTGGCACAAAGCTCCATAAGTTTTAACTTATATTATCATATCATAGATATAAGTAATAGTTTATAATTATACTTATTTTGATAAGTTATAACTTATTTTACGTCGGTTTAGTTCCACTACAGACAATTTCATTTCAAACGCCTTCATATCCGTATATCCACTAGTGACAACACCCAGTCTCAGTCTTATTCTTGTGCTACCTGGAAAAAACGAACATGTATAGCTTAAAAAGATCTTGTCATGTACGGTAATTTGCCGTACACCATCGATATAGTAATAGCATTGTGTTAGGAGCTAGTTTGATGGCTACCAAACAAATAAACAAAATAGACAGAATTGAAGCTCGGTTGTCTCCTGAGGCAAAACAATAAATTGAATGCGCTGCTCGCCTACAAGGACAAACTGTTTCGGATTTCGTGGTAGCTGCTACCCTGAGAGAGGCAGCGAATGTTATAAAGGACAGTAGCATCCTGCAGCTATCTGCTGAAGATAGTATTGCTCTTGCTTCTGCAATATTGAATCCACCCCCTCCTAATGCTAATGCTGTCAAAGCTGCTCCCACTCTTCTTTTTCTTTTTTCTTCTCACCTCTAATGGTGATCATATCTTTCGAGATTGAGACATCTATATCATTTTGACTCATGCCCGGTAATTCTGCTTTTATGTCATCTTCTTTATCTGTTTCGGACACATCTACACGAGGTGTAAATTTAGCCATTTCTTCGTTAAAGATTGCAGGAGAAAATAAAAGTTCTTCCATTGTGGTCACTTGACGACAATTTGCCATGCTCTGCGAGACTGATTCTATTCGTCCATTAGGATGAATCAGTGAGGAATACGCATATTAGCTGATAGAGGAATTATTGAATTATATCTATAATTAAGAAATTGATTAACCATGAGCATTTGATGAATTGGAGAAGAGATGAATAATTTCATTACCTGGTTTGAAGAGATTGAATTAAAGGATATAGGGTTAGTTGGAGGCAAAAACGCTTCTTTAGGTGAAATGGTTCAGTGTTTATCTAAAGAAGGTATTGCTGTACCTACTGGATTTATCATTACCGCTGATGCTTACTCTGAACTAATTAGGGAGGGCAAGATAAGCGAGTCAATGAGTCTCCTCCTAAAGGACATAGATAAAAATAATATCGCAGAATTATCACAGCGTTCCCAAGCAGTAAGATCCCTTATTAAAAAAGCCGGACTACCAACTAGTGTAATCACACAAATCAGCGATGCTTACCGCAAGCTTGAATCTCGTTATGGTAATAATGTTGATGTTGCTGTTCGCTCTAGTGCTACTGCTGAAGACTTACCTGAGGCATCATTTGCAGGGCAACAAGAGTCCTTTCTTAATGTACGCGGAGAACAGGCTTTGCTTGAGGCTTGTCTAAACTGTTTTGCTTCCTTATTTACAGACCGGGCAGTTTCATATCGTATTGATAATAATTTTGATCATATGGGCGTGCGTTTATCAATTGGTGTGCAAAAAATGGTGCGTTCTGATTTGGCAAGCTCCGGTGTAATTTTTACACTTGATCCAGAAAGCGGCTTTCGCAATGTTGTTTTAGTGAGTTCTGCTTATGGCTTAGGTGAAAACATTGTTGCCGGGCGAGTAGACCCTGACGAATTTTTGGTATTCAAACCTAGCTTGCCCAGCCATAGCTGTCCGATTATCCGCCATAAATTAGGTGCTAAACAATTAAAGCTGATCTACAGTGGACATGGTAGTCACACTACAAAGAATATAGCGGTTACGCCCGAAGATCGTGCTCGTTTTAGTCTGAGCAACGAAGAAGTATTAACTCTAGCACGTTGGGCTTGCCGTATTGAAGAACACTATACGCGTCGATATGGTCGATTAACTGCTATGGACATAGAATGGGCAAAAGACGGTACCGATAATAAGCTTTATATCGTGCAAGCTAGACCTGAAACAACCCACTTATTACAAGAATCGAGGACACTGACCACCTATCGTTTGACAAAACCAGGAACCAAACTCCTTTCGGGGCGAGCTGTTGGTGAACATATTGGAAGCGGACGAGTTCGTGCTTTATCAGGGGCTTCAGACCTTGGATCTTTTAAGGACGGTGAAGTATTAGTTGCTGATATGACCGATCCTGACTGGGAACCAATAATGAAAAGGGCTGCTGCTATTATCACTAATCGTGGGGGGCGTACTTGCCATGCTGCTATTGTTAGCAGAGAAATCGGCGTACCTTGCATTGTTGGCACGCAGAAAGCAACCGAATTATTAGTTACAGGGAGAGAGGTTACTGTTTCCTGTGCAGAAGGTGGCACTGGTATTATATACGATGGCATTTTGCCTTATGAAAAAAAAGAGATACAATTAGATGAATTGCCAGAAACCAAAACACGCTTGTTGGTAAATTTAGGCAATCCCGAACATGCTCTTGCTTTGGCTTCTCTTCCTGTTGACGGGGTTGGATTGGCACGCGAAGAGTTTATAATTGCCAATGAAATTAAAGTTCATCCATTAGCCCTTACTCGCTTCGACGAAGTAAAAGACCCACAAACTAGAGAAGCAATTAAAGAATTAACACGGAGTTATGCAACACCAACGGATTATTTTGTTGAAAAGCTAGCAGAAGGGGTGGGCATGATTGCAGCTGCCTTTTACCCCAAACAAGTGATCGTGAGACTATCTGATTTTAAAACAAACGAATACGCTAATTTGCTGGGTGGTAAATATTTTGAGCCCAAAGAAGATAATCCTATGATTGGCTTTCGTGGCGCCTCTCGTTATTATGATGATCGCTACCGCGATGGTTTTGCATTGGAGTGCAGAGCTCTCCTCAAAGCGCGAGAGGATATGGGGTTAATCAATATTAAAATAATGGTGCCGTTTTGCCGCACGGTAAAAGAAGGACAAATGGTTCTTGATGAAATGTCTAAAAACGGATTAGCCAGAGGCAAAAACGGTCTGGAAGTTTATATGATGTGTGAATTACCATCAAATGTATTATGTATCGATGAATTTGCCCAGTTGTTTGACGGGTTTTCTATTGGTTCAAATGATCTTACTCAACTTACCCTTGGCTTGGACCGCGATTCTGAATTAGTCGCTAGATTATTCGATGAACGGGATTTATCTGTAAAGCGAGCTATCACGCAGGCAATTAGCGGTGCCAAAAGGCATGGTAGAAAAATCGGTATCTGTGGACAGGCTCCTAGCGATTATCCTGAAATTGTCAAATTTTTAGTTGAACAAGGAATTGATACCATTTCGTTAAGCGAAGATGTCATCTTGAAAACACTCCTTAGCATAGCTGAAATTGAAAGCCAAACCGCTTTGGTACGTGCCTAACTTGATTACGAAACCGATCATCCTAAAGACTGATTTATTCACAATATCCGTTTCTAATCCTGCTGGATAGTCACTTCGAATGATGCAAGAAATTATTGAATGTCAGATGATAACAGAAGTGAAAGTCCGGAGACTAATATTATGAAAAACAATTCTTACCTTTTAGCACTGGATGGCTCGGTTGAGTCTAAAGCTGCAGCATACGTTGCCTGGCAGTTAGCAAAAAAGACTGGTGCGCGGCTTGTCGCTCAACATGTGGTTAATATTCGTGATACTTGGCGGTTTCTTCGCCCTAAGTCAGCCGGTTTGATAGGCAGTGGGCCTTATATAGAGGCATTTGAACACGTCACCGAAGGACAGCGTTCAGTAGCAGAAGCTCTTATGGAATCTTATCGTACACAGGCAGCAGGACAAAACATAGACTTTGCTACCTACATCGATGAGGGCGACGTAGTAAGCGAAATAACTAAGAGAACAAGAGAGCATGACCTGCTTATCATTGGTCACCGTAAGATAAATGAGAAACAGAATGGAGAATATAGTTTGTGTGAAGAACTAGCAAACTTTTCCTATTGTCCCATATTAATAGTAACCTCTGATTGCAGCCATTGGAAGAAGCTACGTATCAATATAGAAAATACAAAAATAGATTTGGCAGCGGTTGAAAAACTAAGTAAATTTGGACAAAGTATTGGGTTATTGATGCAGCTCAATATAAGCTCGTCCATCCCTACCGCTAATCTCCAAAGCTTATTAAGTGTCCTCCCCTTATGCCCGGGGTCTAAATCTTGGGATATATACATGGAGGGCGATAGCTCAGAGATTCATGACGATGAGCTACCGGTAATAATGCCAACTTTAACAAGAAGTGGTTCGAGTGTGCGGACTAATTTAAAAACCGAAATCAATAAAATGTCACAGCCAGCTACTTTAGTTTGGCTTCCCACCTCCCGTGTAATGGCTCCGGTTGGAATCAGTATATAATTTGTGCCTTTAATAAGAGTGGATTGCAGAGAAATAATTATTCAGTATAACAACTTTCAAATTACAGCCAGTCATGTGTTAAGGCTCGTCTCAGTCATGTACTTCGTAGTCAAACTATGTCTTAGAACTGGGAGTTATCTGTTCTCTTCGTTTTGATCGCTGGATTCTCAACGCTCATTTTTTTCATGGGACATGCACCCAGCAATCAAGCTCCGCCTCTACCAGACGGCAGCACCAGGATGACAGACAATGCACTCGTCGTTATTCCAACTACGCCAGCAACTAGATGGATAAATGATGATAAATTCTATTATTTTCTATCTAGCCAAACTTGAATTGCTTGGAAGCAAAATATAATCTTCTAAATTTTTTTGATCTTTATAAGCTCGATATTGAGCATGTTCTGCAAGCGAATGATTGAAAATGCAAGTCGGGTGCTCATTTTCATAATAATGTGTCCAAAATTCTATGCCGTAGTGCTCTAAAAGCTGGCGGTAATCTTCTTTAGCTAAATCATGTCCCTTAATCATGAAATCTTTTCTGATTTCCAAGCAATCTTGGCATTGCTTTTGATGCTCCAGAATACGTTTATATGCATTATGCAATCTTTTACGTTCAGCTGTATCGAAACACTTTTCTCTAATATTGTTTATGCTATTTGCGAAAGATTGAAATATCATTGTTTTATCCTCAGTGCCGCAATTGAATAAGAACGAGTTTATTATCGTTGATTCGGTACAATAAAATATCGTCTTTGAGATTGATAAGTGATCAGCCTTAAGGACGATCACTAAGGATTCTCGATCCTAGCTCCGGTCGCTACAGGACTGGGGTAATTTAGCCGAAAAAATCAATATTATTTCTAATTACAAGACATTAGGAATTTGCAGATCTTGTCAATTTCTGCCTTGCTCAAACCAGATGGCGGCATTACAGTACCGCGTCCTCCGTATTCATCATCACCATTTTGAGTAAAGAATTCGACATTGGTAATGTGTTCTCTAACATGGTTTTCGGTACGTCTTTTATTTAAATCATCAAAAGTTGGTGCAAAGTGTCCACCAATACCATGAATAGAATGACAAGCAATACAACCATATTGATAGACAAGTTGTCTGCCTTCCTTAATTATTGTTGGATCACTAGCTTCAATGGTTTCTTGCTTCTCTGTAGATTTTCCTACATTAATATTAGTCTTATGTGTACCAACAAGAAAACCATTTGTAGGGATTGGTAGGGTGAGCAAATATTGGGTGATCAGTTTTGCCTCGTTGGGCGCGATACGTAAATGTGGCATGAGTTCTGGTTTTCCATACAATTTGGCAAATTCTGCCTCTGCTGCTGGTCCGCGGGTGATACGAGAGAGAATGAATTCTTTGCTACGATAAGCTCCTATGCCGTCCAGCGGTGGCGCTAAACAACCACCCTGTCCGCTAATAGAATGGCATGTCATACAATTATTTTGTTGAAAAACAACTTTTCCTGACCGACTGCTTGCATCTTGAAGCAGCGGTATGTAATTGTTTGGTTTAACAATGAGCCCATGTTCCTTTATATCAGCCATATTCTGCGCAGAAGAATTAAGGCTGAAGATAATACTGCACATTACATAAAGAGATAATGTGGAACATACTTGTTTTAATGAAAATATTTTTTGCATATTAGTCCTCTGTCCTACAAGACTTGCCACTAAGTGATATTGAAAAGTTACTATTGACCCAGGATAACTGGTGACATTCCTCCTCGATTTTGGCAGGGCAATTATATTGTTAATACAGCTCCTTTACCTGCAGATATCTGGCTATTTATTTTTCCATTTAGCTTATGATGTTTACAATGGGGAAACTTCGGAAATCGCTTTTAAGAAGTCGTTCTCAGGTTAGCTAATGTTTCATCTAAGCATACTTCCTGAGAGCAAATTTTTTCAAGAATAAGTTTAGTTGCTTTAGGTACTGCTTCTTTTAACAAAGGTGACAATTCTTCCCCCAGTTCAAAATACACGCCACCAATTGTACAAAGCCATGCCGGTGGCATATTTCCATATAGTCTTTTGACTTCATCAAGCAGATCTTGGGGAGTACAATAATGGCTAAATAGTGAGTTGTTCTTAGGTATTTGATTCAATAAGATAAATTGCAAATCTCCAGGTATAAAATCATAACTAGTGTCAACAAAAATTACTCCTTCAGACCGGTTAATAGAATCAATTAGTTCTGGCATTAACTGATGAACAATGATGATTTTGGCTAAATTTTCAATAGTAGAATATGCTTTAAGCATTTTGCACACTTCAAGCCCAAAACAATCATCACTCCTTAGCGAATTGCCATAGCCAATAATTGACCACATCGTAACTTTTTAACGTCTTACCTCATCTAAAATTGCTCCGTCTTCGGCAATTAACTGTACATACAAAGGCATTGCACCGAAAGCATGAGTCGAACAACTCAAGCAAGGATCAAAAGTTCTAATTACCGCTTCTATACGATTTAGAATGCCATCAGATAAATTTTCACCCTTTATATAATACTTAGCTGCCTGGGTAATACCACGATTCATAGCCAGATTATTATGTCCTGTAGCAATAACTAGGTCACAATAAGTTATCAAACCATTCTCGTCGATCCTATAATGATGCATTAAAGTACCACGGGGAGCTTCGGATACGCCAAAACCCTCATAAGCATTAGGCTCAGCATAAGCACGCACATGTTTATCAAGAATATCTGGCTCATTCAATAATTGTTCAATTTTCTCAAAAGCATATAATATTTCAATCAGGCGGGCGTAATGATAATAAAAAGAACTTTTATGATCGAGTTTGTTGAAAATAGCTAACGCTTTATCAGCTCGCTCAGTACCACAGCTAGAGGCAATATGCAGTCTTGCTAATGGACCAACACGATAAATTCCATCTGGATAACCAAGGGGTTTGTAATATGGTGATTTTAGATAGCTATAAGGTGTAATTGCTTCGTCTATAATTGTTCCATATTTTTCTGGACTCAATCGATTGACTACTGTATTGCCTTTGTCATCCACAAGATTGAGCCAACCATCGTAAGTCTCTAATTCATTATTGTCTCCAACTAATGACATATACAAGCTTGGAAAATTGGCAAATACAGATATTTCTTCGCTAAAACGTTCCAATTGAGAAGTAAACCAAGACACCATGGAATCTGCAATTGTAATGACCCCTGGCAGAAGAGAGAGAATTTGTTCACGATGTTCTTTTGATAATGGTTCATTGACGCCACCAGCTACAACCCAGCCAGGATGGATACGCTTACCGCCAAGCATTTCGATAATTTGTTGTCCTACTTGCCTAAGCTTTATCCCATTACGTGCCATAGTAGGGTTGGCCCTTGCTACCCCAACAAGACTTCGTTCGCTTAAATCTGCATCCATACCAAGCAATAAGTCTGGCGATGATAAATAGAAAAAACTTAAAGCATGTGACTGTGCAATTTGGGCCAAATTGATAATACGACGGAGTTTAATAGCGGTTGGCGGAATGCGGACAGATAGTAACATGTCACAAGCTTTGGCTGAGGCAACTAAATGGCTAACCGGACAAATTCCACAAATACGAGACATTAAGGATGGCATTTCATGGAATGGGCGTCCCACCACAAATTTTTCAAAACCACGTAATTGGGTTACATGAAATAATGCTTCTTGTACTTCGCCAGAATCATTTAAATGTATGGTTATCTTTGAATGTCCCTCTATGCGAGTGACCGGATCAATGACAATTTCTTTACCCATTGATTATTCCTCGCAATTAGGAGCCAAAATGCGTTTTGCCGTGTAGGTCTGGTTTACGTTCGGCTAATAAATCGAGTATTACCGAATGAATGATATCTGCAGATGGAGGACAACCAGGAACAAATACATCAACTTTGACAACATTGTGTACTGGTAATGCATTAGCACAAAGCAATGGTACATTGCTTGGTTGCCTAGGGTTATTTCCTGCACTCACTCGCTCAAGAATTTCGCCAACACTCATAGGATTACGCATGGAAGGGACATTAGCAGTAACAGCACAATCACCCAGCGACACCAATATATTTGTTTTAGAACGAACCAGTTGGATTTTTTTAAGATCATCTTCATTACTGACAGCACCTTCAACCAGAGTTATGTCTACATGATCTGGAAATTGCTTTCTATCTACAAGCGGACTATAAACGAGATCAACTTTTTCTAGCAAATCCAATAACCTTTCATCCATATCAAGAAAAGACATATGGCAGCCGGAGCAACCATCAAGCCATACAGTAGCTAAGCTTTTTCGTTTGCCCATAGTTTGTCTCATTTTTTCGCTTTTCGTATTTCTTCCAGATATGTAAGAAATTCCGTATGTTTAACCATTTCACCGCCACCCTTGCCCTTCTCAAATAATGCTCCGGTAGGGCAAACTTCGACACATTTACCACAACTGGTACAACTTGTAGAATCACCCCATGCTTGATTTAAATCGCTAACTAAATGAGATTCGATTCCTCGCCCTGCTATATCCCAGGTATGGGCACCTTCGACTTCATCACAAACGCGAACACAGCGACTGCACAGAACACAACGATTAGGATCAAATGTGAAGCGTTCATGTGAAGCATCAACATTACGCTTAGGAAAGCGATAAGGCAATGAAATATGATCAACACCTTGATCTGTTGCTCTATCTTGCAATTCACAATTACCATTAGATACGCATACTGAGCAGATATGATTGCCTTCGGTATAAAGCATCTCTACAATCATACGTCGATATTTAGCTAATCTGTCCGATTCGGTTTGTACAACCATGCCTTCATAGACATTGGTCACACACGCTGGCAGAAGTTTATTATTGCCTTCTATGTGAACAAGGCAAATGCGGCAGCCACCCCAAGCAGATAGCCCGTCTAAGTAACAAAGGGTAGGAATATCAATTTGATGTTCTTTAGCCACTTGCAAAATAGTCTCATCGTCACGACCGCTTACGTTTTGCCCATTAATTGTAAGTGTCACAACACGCATTGAGGCCTCCTTATATCTTGCCCAACTGGACCACAAACTCCAGCGGGGCAATGATGATCAACTATATGAGCTAAATACTCATCTCTGAAAAATCTTAAGGTGCTAAGCACCGGATTTGGTGCACCCTGGCCGAGTCCACAAAGACTGGTATATTTGACCATATCGCATAGTTCTTCAAGTTGCGCTAAATCTTCCAAGCTTGCTTCACCTTGGGTGATTTTATTCAAAATGTCATACATATGAACTGTGCCTACTCGACATGGTATGCATTTACCACAAGATTCAGAAGCACAAAATTGCATAAAAAATTTAGCCACATCAACCATACAAGAGCTATTGTCCATAACAATCATGCCGCCAGAACCTATAAAAGAACCTAAACTCTGTAATGATTCATAGTCTATAGGCATATCCAAGTGTGCTTCTGGAATACAGCCACCGGCAGGTCCACCTGTTTGCACCGCTTTAAAATGATGTCCTTCTGGAACACCGCCGCCTATGTCAAAGATTACTTCACGTAATGTTGTGCCAAAGGGTACTTCAATCAATCCGGTATTCTTAATTCTGCCACTTAAGGCAAATGTTTTCGTTCCTTTGCTATTTTCCGTGCCAATTGCAGCAAACCATAGTGCTCCATTATTTATAATAGAACTAATATTGGCATAGGTTTCAACATTATTTATTAGTGTTGGCTGACCCCATAGTCCTGATTCAGCAGGATAAGGAGGTCTTGGGCAGGGCAAACCTCTACCACCTTCAATAGAAGAAATCAATGCTGTTTCCTCACCACATACAAAGGCACCAGCACCAAGTCTTATTTCTATCTGGAAATTGAAGGGTGTACCACAAATATTATTGCCAAGAAAACCGTGTTTTTGTGCACTACTAATAGCTTTCTCAAGTCTTTGCACAGCTAAAGGATATTCGGCGCGGACATATACATAGCCCTTGCTGGCTCCTATAGCATAAGCTGCAATGGTCATTCCTTCCAATACTTTAAATGGGTAATCTTCAAGAACGCTACGATTCATAAATGCGCCAGGATCACCTTCATCAGCGTTGCAAATGACATATTTTTGTGAACCTTGTGCTTTAACTACAGTATTCCATTTTAATCCTGTCGGATAACCTGCTCCACCTCGTCCTCTCAGACCACTTTTTGTTACTTCCTGGACAACATTTTGAGGATTCATATCACTAAGAGTTTTGAATAGAGCTGTATATCCTCCTAGTCCAATATAATCTTCAATGCGTTCTGGGTTAAGTAACCCGCGATATTCTGTTATTATGCGTTGTTGTTTGAAAAAAAATGACGCTTTCGTATCGCATTGCAGACGAGTAACTTGCGCATTTTGTGGATTGTCTAGAATAGCTGTAACATCTATAGGCTTGACACCTTTAAGTAATACACCTTCTGGTTGGAGCGAAACTAAGGGTGCCTGAGCACAATTACCCTGACAGCCACCGGGAGAGACCAGAAATTCTTCTTCGAGCTTTCGTTCTTTAACAGCAACGGTAAATGACTCCAACACTGTATCGCTCCCACATGACTGACAAGCTGTGCCCATACAAACATATATCCGTCGCTTAAACCGGGCTTGGCGTTCTCTTTCTTGTTTAGCCAGACTTTCTAAATCTTCGATGCTAAGTACGTGGTCAATTGGTGGCTTTGATTCTGAATGACTATTCATTACTTAAGCCATCCTCTAATTTGTTGTTCCATTTTTTCTGGAGTTAGATTACCAAAGACTTGCCCATCAAAAACGCCAGCTGGAGCTATACCACAAGCTCCTAAACAGCGTGCCACTATCAACGAAACTTTGTTGTCCTCTGTAGTCTCAGAGGCACGAATATGTGCACAGCGTTCTACTGTGTCCAATAATTTTGTTGCGCCTTTGATATAGCATGCGGTACCTAGGCACACTACACAAGTGTGCTGTCCATGCGGTTTTAATCTAAAATGATTGTAGAAAGTAGCCACGCCATATACTTTACTTAGTGGTATTCTGAGACATCGGGCAACATAAGTTAATGCGGAGTCATCGAGGTAACCAAATGTATTTTGCACTGTATGCAATGTTTCGATAAGAGAGCTTGGATCATTGCCATGTTTGCGCATTGAAGCATCAATAATCCGCCAACGTTTGTCGTCAGAAGGAGCAGATATCAAATGTGGTGAAATAACTGGGGTAGGATTGAGCATTGTGTTTTAAATATTCTATATACTGGATACTGCAAGAAATTTTAGATCAAAGTCTATATGCTTGACATGATAGTTCCAACCGCTTCAACGTTATGAGTTGCCTTAGATTTTATTCGATGTTGGTAATCATCGAACTGATCTTTGAGCCAAGTTATCCAATCATCCATTCCTTCGTTAGTTACAGAAGAAACAGCGAAAATATTTATATTGGCATTAAGAGCTTCTATATTGGATTTTGCATTAGCAATTTCGAAATCTACATAGGGTAAAAGATCTGTTTTGGTTAATATTACAGCATCGCAATTACGAAATATGACTGGATATTTGATAGGCTTATCATCGCCTTCGGCGACAGACAAAAGCACAATACGTGTATGCTCCCCCAAAGGGAATTCTGCTGGACAGACAAGATTGCCTACATTTTCAATAAATAGAATATCTGATTTTTCTATCTTTTCGGTATGCAATAAACGAGCAATCATTTGAGCATCTAAATGGCAGCTTCTACCTGTGCCAATCTGGAATACTTGTACACCTGTTTTGCTTAGGCGCTGCTTATCCAATTCGCCGACCATATCTCCTTCAATGACTGTACATTGGTATTGATCTCTTATGGCTAATAACGTTGTTTCTAAAAGCCGAGTTTTACCTGCTCCTGGGGCACTCATTAAATTTACTGTCCAAGCATTTAGCTCGTCGAGATGTTCCTGATTATGATTGGCCAGCTCTTCATTATTGGCCAAAATATTTTCTAACATATGTTCACTAACCAACTCGTGCATAATTGTTTTCGTCCTTTGTATTGGCTTCTAATATAATACTCACTATGTCAAGTTCTTCACCACTTATTAATTTGCCTATCCCGCCACCACACTTGGTGCAACGAAAGGCCTCTGCAATGTCAGGATGGTATACGTCACCGCATTGACAGCATTCTGCAGACGTCATAATAAATTGTGCCTGTAATTCGCTGTCCTTACAGCAATTGTAATTTGACTTTAAATTATCAAAGGCAAATTGCAATGATTGCCAATCAATATTGCGAAATTCTCCCAACATAATTTTAATGGTAGAAACACTTTCTGCTTCAGGTGTTTCGCTAAACCTTTTAGTAGCGATATCTAAAATTGATTGTGCTATTGTTGCTTCGTGCATTTTTCTACTATTTGCTCTGAGTAATTATAACAGTGTAATTTCTCCTACCCGTACTCCTAAAGATTGATTCTATCTTTAATTATTATCGTTTTTAGGAATAACAAACGCAAAAGTGCTACCTTGTCCTGGTACACTCTCACACCATATACGTCCACCGTGCATTACTACAATTTTTTGACATAAATACAAACCCAGACCAGTGCTAGCATAATATCTACCAGCACTAGATGCAGCTTGCCAAAAACGTTGAAACAATTTAGGCTTATCTTCTTCTGAAATTCCCTTGCCCGTATCGCTTATACGAATTGTTGTTGTATTAGGCTCATGCTCCAGAGCTACAATAATGCTACCGCCAGCAGGTGTATATTTTAAAGCATTATCAAGAAGGTTTTGTATGACACGCTTTATTTCAGAAGCATCACATACGATTTCTTGTAGGGAGTCCGGCAATTGAGCGCGGAGATCAATATTTTTATTTTTGGCCAAAGGTTTTAATTCTTCGACCATAAACATTATTACTCTTGATAAATCATGTGGTTGTTTTGCTAGTTGTATAACTCCACTTTCGTAACGATAAACATCTAAAAGGGTTTGTATGAGTTTATAGAGCGCATCATTACTTAAATGAATAGTTCCCAAAATATCTGACTGTTCTTTTGAAACAGCACCAAAGTCTCCTTCAAGTAATAATTTGATCGCCCGATTTGCCGCAAGTATTGGCGTTTTTAGATCATGAGTTAGGGTAGCAACGAAGTCTTCACGTTGTTGTTGCAATAAAACTCTATCTGTAGCACTGACAAATTGTGCCACTATACCTGATATTTTGCCTATCGTATTCTTGATTGGCCAGATAGCCCAATCCCAATAAGTAACCGTTGCACTGCTATCTTGAGTAAGATTGAGAGGAGCAGCCATTTTGCGATAAGGTTGTCCTGAGCCTAATACTTGTTTAAAAGGCTCAGACGATAGATAAGGGATAACTGTAAATAGACTTTTGCCAATAACACTGTCCCGCTCAATCACATCTGTGATTAGCAAAAATTCGTTATTACATTCGACACAGTTATAATCTAAATCAAGATGGACAATACCAATAGGAGCATTTTCTAATATGCTCTTCGTTACTCTCCTTCCGGTCTCCAATTCAGCAATGGAATCACGTTGTGCACGAATTGCTTCTTCTTTAGCATTGAAATAAGCATCCAATGCTAAACTCATATCAAAAAATATAACTTTGGTTAAAGAATTGACTAAGGAAAAAGTTTTGTTGCTGTCATTGGGGAATTGTTCAGACAATTGTTTCCTAAACCACGAGAGGACACATCTGTATGCTCCCAAATACCAATGTGGATCGAGCCCTATACGATAATGTGTACTACCAACACGCAAACGCTCTTGTACGTATAGTTCATCATAATTCCCCTCTGTTAGTCTAAGAAAATATTGCGCTTGAGCCCTTTGCGCTCGTTTCAGTGTTTGTTCATCAGGAAAAAGTTTTCTTGTTTGGGGAAAAGCAAGAAAATGACTATACATAGTTTCAATTAAGTCATCAGTTTTATTCGCAAGCAATTTGCCAATTTCAGCAACTTGGATTTCATCTTGTTCATTCAGTTCTTGCCACCGCTTCCGCGCTTCTAAGTCTTCAGACGAAATAGTGTTTGCATATTGATTCGATACTTGCATATTCGAAAATATTCTCTTATCTGCCACTTGTTTACCTTTAGCTCAATCGCTTTCACAAGTTAGCTATATTCTCATAATATCCAGTCAGTAGTAAAATGTTGATACTCTAAATAGCAGCTTAGGTTTCCTGGAACCAATTGATGACAGAGCAGCTTGACAATACAGATAGAAACCCAATAACAGTTTTATTGGTCGAAGATTATTTACTAACCCGTGTTGGACTAAAAGCAGTACTAGCACGCACATCAGACATCAAAGTTATTGCTGAAGCTAGTAATGGTGAGGAGGCAGTAAAATTGGCCCACGAGTTAAAGCCAAATGTCATCCTTATGGATGTAGGTATGCCAATTATGGATGGCATAGAAGCAGCTAAAATTATTCGTGAACACGATTCTAAAGTTAATGTCGTTATGCTCACTTCCCATGACGACGATAGAGACATCTTTGCTTCTTTGTCTGCCGGGGCAGCTGGTTATTGTCTTAAAGATGTAGCTCCCGAACGTCTCTATGCTGCTATTCGTTGTGTCAATTCTGGGGATGTATGGTTGGATTCTGCTATAGCTAGTAAGGTTATTAAAAAATACTCTGCCTTACCAGCTCAACAAATTGCAAAAGATGCTAAGACCGAAGCTTCTGAATCTGTCCCAATCAAACCCAAATATCAGCAGGTCAGTGCGAATAAATTGAGTGAACCTCTCTCTAGTCGTGAATTAGAGGTGCTCAATTTGGTTGTTGAAGGACTCTCCAACCAAGAAATTGCAGACAAACTTATTATTTCTCTCGCAACAGCAAAAACTCATGTACGCAATATACTTAATAAATTGGCTGTTGATGATAGAACACAGGCTGCTGTCACAGCCATGCGGCAGGGACTAGTCTAACTGGTTTGTAAATTACAATTTGACTTCCTTGCCTGTCAAGAGAGCAAACTCAAGAACTAAAATACCAGGAGTCAAAATAAGGTGCAAATCCTAGAAATATCTCCTATTGCAGATTGTCCTGATGATCAACTAGTTAGAGTTCAGGTAAAAATTGCTGGTATTGTTCAGGGTGTAGGCTTTCGTCCTTTTGTCTATAGATTAGCAAAAACATATAGACTGGCCGGTTTTGTACGCAATTCTGGTGGCAAATTAGAAATCGAGGCTGAAGGAAACTCATGTGATATTAAACATTTTATTGAAGATTTAGTAGCTCAAGCACCGCCACTAGCTGCAGTTAACAACATATCAATTGAGTACGTATTTCCCACAAATGCACAGAAGTTTAGTATTTTACAGAGTGCAGATGATAAGGATTCTTCATTGCGTGTATCAGTTGATAGCGCAACCTGTGTTGATTGCTTGAAGGAATTATTTGATAGCAAAGATAAACGATTTAATTACCCATTTATCAATTGTGTCAATTGCGGTCCTCGCTTTACCATTATTGACCGTCTCCCTTATGATAGACATCTCACAACAATGTCTGACTTTCAAATGTGTCAGGATTGCTTAAGTGAATATAGAGATCCTCTAAATCGTCGTTTTCATTCTCAACCAAATGCCTGCTCGATTTGTGGCCCACAACTCACCTTAGCCAGGTCAAACGGCAAAGATCTGCCGTTCAACGGAAACAACCTTAGTATCATTGAAGCCACCGTGCAATATTTATTTAAGGGCAATGTCGTTGCCCTTAAAAGTTTGGGTGGTTTTCAGTTGATGGGTGATGCCACCAATTATCTTGCTGTAAATAACTTAAGAAAACGCAAAATAAGGCCAAGTAAACCTTTCGCTGTAATGATGCGTGATCTAAATATGGTAAAAAAATATTGTTCAATAACCAAAGAAGAAGAACGGCTGCTAGGCAGTCTACAAGCACCTATTGTTCTACTCAATAAACTGTTTGATAGCGATATCGCAGAAAATGTAGCACCGAATATTCACTTACTCGGTGTGATGTTGCCTTATACACCACTGCATCATTTGCTAATATCCTCTTTCGATAGGCCACTGATTATGACTAGTGGCAATATGAGTGAAGAACCTATAGTTATTGATAATAGTTATGCTACAAAACAACTTGCTGGTATCGCAGATTATTTTTTGATTCATGACCGCAGAATTGCTGCTCGATATGACGATTCGGTAATAAGAGTGGCCAATGGCTATCCCGTTATTTTACGTAGAGCAAGAGGTTATGCACCAGAACCAATTGAACTTGCATATGCTACAAAAAAACCAATATTATCCTTTGGCGGACAACTAAAAAATACATTTTGCTTTTATGAAAATAATCAAGCATTTGTTAGTCCACATATAGGTGATCTCGTTAATATAGAGACGATGGAACACTATGAAAATACAATAGAAAAGTACAGCAAGCTTTTCGAATTAAAAGAAGAATTATTAGTATGTGACGTGCATCCGGATTATCTATCCACTAAACTTGCAGAAACACTTGCTATAGAAAAAAATATTCCTCTTTTAAAAGTACAACATCATCATGCTCATATAGTTAGCTGTATGGCTGAACATAATTTATTAGGACCAGTCATTGGCATCGCATTTGATGGCGCTGGTTATGGACTTGATGGTAGCATTTGGGGCGGTGAATTCATTATTGCAGATCTAAAAACTTTCACCAGATATGCCTGTCTAGAACCTGTAAGAATGCCTGGAGGTGAGCAAGCGATAAGAGATCCGTGGCGAATGGCTCTAGCTTATATAAATCAAAAAAATTATGGCAGTGATTTTGCCGATTTCCAACAAAATATTGAGAAAGACATGGGTTTTGATAAGCTCAATATTATTCTTCAGCAAATACAGAAGGGGGTTAATTCACCTTTGACTTCAAGCTGTGGGCGCTTATTTGATGCTATTTCATCTATCCTTGGTATTTGTCATCGGGCGTTTTATGAGGGTCAGGCAGCCATTGAATTGGAATCTATTGCTATGCAAGTGGTAAAAGATACCGAAAGTCTGGAAAAACAGATTAGTCTGAACAACTCTATTTATTCTTACTCTATTGTTGAAAATACAAGTAATCAAAATTATGCTGCCCAATACCATGTTTCGATTAAAAATATGTTTAGGGAAATTGCGCAAGACAAAACCTACGGTAAATCGGTTTGTTCAATAGCCTGGCAATTTCATCATACTTTGGTTCAAATAATTGTCGATGTTTGTATACTCATTAGAGAAAAATATTTGATCGATAAAGTTTGTTTATCAGGTGGTGTATTTCAAAACAATCTTCTTTTACAAGCAGCTGAACTTGCCCTGCAGGCACAAAGATTTTCTGTATACTTCCAGCAGAAGGTACCAGCTAATGATGGTGGTATTTCATTCGGACAGGCAATCATTGCTGCAGCCCAAACCAACAATTTATGTGGATATCTTTAATAAATGGTGAAAAACAAATGTGCTTATCTATACCAGGATTAGTAGAAGAAATTTTTCGCCAAGATGGTTTGACGATGGGCAAAATAAGCTTTGGCGGCATTAAACGTACTGCTTGTCTAGAATATGTGCCCGAGGTAAAAACAGGAGATTATGTTTTAGTACATGTCGGTTTTGCTATCAGTATCCTTGATCAAATAGAAGCACAGAAAAGCTTGGACTTCCTAAAGATAATGGATGAAGATGGGTTTATGAAAGAACTTAGTACCCTAGGCAATAGAATGCCGGAAAAAGTGGAGGGTTAGTAGTGAAATACTTTGACGAGTATCGAGACGAAGAATTAGCCAAAAAACTCTCTGCGCAGCTAAAAAAGATAACTACCAGACCGTGGACTATCATGGAAGTTTGTGGTGGACAGACACATACCATTTTGCAATTTGGTTTAGAACAATTATTACCTGCTGGCATTGAGCTTGTTCATGGACCAGGCTGTCCAATATGTGTCACACCCTTAGAAATAATAGACAAAGCTATAGCTATTGCCCAATTGCCTGATGTAATATTCTGTTCCTTTGGTGATATGTTACGAGTTCCAGGCAGCAAAAGCGATTTACTTAGAGCTAAAGCCATTGGAGCCGATATACGCACCGTTTATTCACCGCTTGATTGTTTGGCAATTGCTCAAGCTAATCCAACAAAAAAAATTGTATTCTTTGCCGTTGGCTTTGAAACTACGGCTCCAGCTAATGCGATGGTTGCCTGGCAGGCAAGACGTCTTAAATTAGATAACTTTTTCTTACTCTGTTCACATGTTACAGTGCCACCGGTCATGGTTGCGGTTGTGCAATCGCCAGAAAATCGTGTGCAAGGATTTTTGGGTCCTGGGCATGTATGCTCCATTATGGGTTTTGAAGAATATATGCCAATTAGTGAGACTTACAAAGTCCCTATTGTTATTACTGGATTTGAACCACTTGATTTACTGGAAGGTATTTTGCTGTGTGTGGGTCAATTAGAGGAAGGACGATATACTGTTGAAAATCAATATGTACGTGCAGTAAGTCAGTCTGGTAACACGGCTGCTCAATCTGTATTGAAAGAGGTATTTGAGATTATTGATCGTCCGTGGCGTGGTATTGGTATCGTTCCTCGCAGCGGCTATAAGTTAAGCCAAGCTTTTCGTCAATTCGATGCCGAATTGGTTTTTGATACTACATCAATTATTACTATAGAGTCACCGGTATGTATCAGCGGTCAGATATTGCGTGGCGAGAAAAAACCCATCCATTGCCCAGCATTTGGTAATGAATGTACTCCTGAACGTCCACTCGGTGCTACCATGGTAACTTCGGAAGGAACTTGCGCATCTTATTATAAATTTGCTAATCAGGTCATTGAGATGAAATGAATCAGAACAATACAATTACTTCTCTTATTTGCCCGACGCTAACCAATCAATCTGACATTGTTAGGCTTGGGCACGGTAGCGGTGGTACTATGTCATCACAACTTCTAAGCAATCTTTTCTTGCCCGCTTTAGGTAACGAGATCCTCAATCAACTTGATGATGCCTCTATTATTCAAGTTAGAGACACACAATTAGCTATGACAATTGATTCATATGTAGTTAATCCTATCTTTTTCCGGGTGGTGATATAGGTTCGCTCTCTATCTTCGGCACAGTCAACGATCTATCTATGCGTGGCGCTATACCTATGTCTATTGCGGGGTCATTTATTTTGGAAGAAGGACTACCTTTTGATGACTTGCATAAGATAATAAATTCAATGAAAGAGGCATGTCTAAAAACAAATGTCCAATTCGTTACTGGTGATACCAAAGTGGTTAACCGTGGAGCAGCAGACAAAATATTTATTACTACATGCGGCTTAGGTTTAATACACGCTTTGCCTGCTCCAGCTGCTAATCGCGCTTGTGCGGGCGATAAAATTATTGTCAGCGGTGACATTGGCTTGCACGGAACAGCGGTCATGTGCGCTCGCGAATCATTTGCTTTAGAAACAACTATTAAGAGCGATAGCGCCCCGTTAAATGATCTGGTGCAGGCTATGCTAAAAACTTGTTCCTCAATCCACTGTTTGCGCGATATCACTAGAGGTGGATTGGCTAGTGTTTTAAATGAATTGGCAAGTTCTTCCCATATAGGTATTGAAATCGAAGAAAAGCTAATACCTGTAGATGAGCAAGTAGCAAGTATTTGCGCTTTACTTGGACTTGATCCCTTATATGTTGCCTGCGAAGGACGGCTTGTTGCCATTGTTGCAGAAAATGATGTGCAAAATTTGTTAAACATCATGCATCAGCATCCAGTAGGCAAAAACGCTCAAGCCATAGGTGCAGTATCACAGGAACATGCTGGTCGAGTAATTATGAAATCACACGTAGGTGGTCGGCGTATTCTAGACAAATTATCTGGAGATCAATTACCTAGAATATGCTAATGCAGAATAATTGTTCTATGACAAGCGAATCAGGGTCGAATTGGATTCCTACTCTAGCTTGGATTATGCACTTATCAAAGAAGACAGCATCAATTGGTGAGCTTTTCTGGTGCCTCTAATTCGGCACACCGAGCAACCTTTGCATACCCGACAAGGCGCAGTACGCTTGGACTGTTACGGGGATCCGACTCGATTGATACCCTTTGCCAGTTAGTGGCAGACCCGCACACTAATGATTATGCTCGAAAGAGCGCAGCAATGGCATTGCAAGGCAAGGGAGACGCCCGCTTGAGCTTTTTTGCTAGCGCTAACAACCTCAAGCGTTGGCTAGATAATGCGTTGACCAAGCTCCCAACGCTGTGCCAAAAATCAATGTATTTTCTTCAGAACCATCAAAATGTATGACTTCAGCTGGAACTAACAATAGAGATCCTGCTGGATATTTGATTGTTTTTGAGGGATCAAAAATGTCTCCTGTTCCTAGACTCAAAACACCTTGTACAACAAAAATGCGTGATGTCGCGGAATGCCAGTGAGGACGATCCCAAAAACCACCAGGTATAAAGAAGGCATAAGTAAACGCTTCTCCAGCAATATCACGTCGTCCCTCAAGTAGAGAATAGCGTGTTCCGTCAGGAGCAATTTCTTGCCAATCAATTTTAGCAGGGTGCCAAGCTAAAAGACCACAATCGTCATCTGAGGAGTTCATATTTTATCTTTGAACGGTTATCCTAGTATAACCATAAAATATAGCACAGCTCAAAGATTGATTAATCATATTTCTTCTGTCAGTTAGGGAACATACTATTTATCGTGATAAGTCTACGACTGCCAATATACTGCGCGAAATATAGCAAAAAATGATAACCGTTCCACATCCTAAAGTTAATCAGAAGATTTCTTACGCCTAGATTAATTATCGCTCTGGACCTGAGTTTGCGTGTTAGCATCGGGGTAGAGTTAATTTAGCTGGTGGCCATTTTTAAATAAACACGAGTTAAACGCGTTACTAATCACGTAAGGAGTTAATCTATGCCTGACATTAAAAAGAGTCCTGTCGACCAAGAAAAGAAAGAGCATAAAGGAAGTTGCGATTCGGAAAAACCGCAAACTTGCAACACTGAAAAAGAAGAAGAAAAATCAAAATCTTCGTGCAATGATAAGAGCAGCCCGCAGAAAGATACCGGACACAAACATGGTGGCAGTTGCTCTCACTAATAAATGAAATAAAAGGGGGCTTGCAAGCCTCCTTTTGTTTTTATAGCCTGTACTCAGTGATTAGATTAGATTCGTTCGATATTAATAAGCAATAACAACGCATCCTTATTTCCCTTCTTCACAGCTCATTGGATATGATATTTCAAGCAACTAATCAATGATTGCTTTAATTTGTATTAGAACTAGCCCGCAGCGACTCGTCCGCTGACAAACTAAAGAGAATAGGTGCTACGCCCATACTCGGCAAACTAGAAGACTTAGTTCTCTTGACCACAACGGCAAAAGAAGCTGATGCCGTGCTACATGAGTTAGACTGGCAACCGGCACCTCAATTTAAACTAATCGATGATATCGTGAAGGGATCTTATCGTCCATTGACAGATAAATTGAAATCGGAAACCGCAATTGCTCGATAAGGCTATGGGTCAAGAAAAATAAACGAGAGAGAACCGTATGCATGACAAGATCACCGAGGCACCAGATAGCACAGCGGTGCGAGTGGCTCTATGGCGGGCCATGCATGTCCAAATCGACGCACCTCCGCACCTGCTAGAAGACGAAATTGGCCTCAAGCTGGTAGCTCCTGACGATAGTTGGCGCCGCCGCCCAGACATGGACCCACACGCCACCAGTCTCTTCCGCGCCTCTATTGTAGCCCGGGCTCGCTTCATCGAGGATCTGGTTATGGAACAGGTCGACCGAGGCGTCAACCAATACGTTATCCTTGGAGCCGGCCTCGATAGTTTCGCCCAGCGTCGGTCAGAGATCGCCTCAAGCCTCAAGGTATTCGAGGTCGATCAACCCGGTCCTCAGTCTTGGAAGCGCCAGCGCCTGATGAAGCTCGGCTTCGGAATTCCAGAATGGCTGCGGCTCGTGCCGGTCGATTTCGAAGCAGGAGGGTCATGGTGGGAGAAGTTGTCAAAAGCAGGCTTCGATGTAAGCCAGCCGGCAGTGGTGGCCTCTACTGGTGTGACCATGTATTTAACGAAGGACGCAATAGCAACGACATTGCGTCAGATAGCCACGTTGAATCCAGGCTCAACGCTAGCGATGACATTTATCTTACCGCTTGAATTCGCCGAACCAGAGGAGCGTGCTGCACATGAGGCAGCACAGAAAGGAGCACGGGCAAGCGGAACCCCTTTCGTTAGTTTTTTTACACCGCCAGAAATGCTGACTCTAGCTCGAGATAGCGGCTTTAAACAAGTGCAGCACGTACCGGCAGCCACTCTTTCCCAACGTTACTTCGCCAACAGAACAGATGGACTTCGTTTGGGAAGCTCGGAGTCCCTACTTATAGCAACTACCTAAAATAATGCCCTAAGTTTCAATAAAAGCCTTGATGCCGTCTAGATCTAAAATTGAAATTCGGCTTTTATTGACTTTTATTAGTCCTTTCTTTTGTAAATAATTCAGGGCACGCGACATCGTTTCGCGCGTCATCCCCAAATAACTGGCAAATTCATTGCGTTCAGGCAATTCAATATTGGACCTATTTTGATTTACATGTTGCATTAGTAGTTCTGCCGCGACACGATGATGAGTAGGCAACGTCGTCATATTTGTCAATCTCTCTGTTTCTAAGCGAAACAAGCCTACTAAAAGTTTAAGAAAATTACGACAGATATTTTGATTTTCCAAGACTAGAGAAAAAAATTCTGTACCTGATATTTGGGCCAATTCTGTAGGACCTACAGCAATATAAGTGGCTGTGCGAGGTAATTCATTGATAGCACTGTAGTATCCAAAACAATCTCCAGCATACCGCAAGCGAAAATAACTGATGTTACCCTTATAGCCATAATTCAAAGACTTAATAGTACCGCTAATGATGAAGTAGACATCTGTACTAGCATCTCCCTTCTCAAAAATAACAGCCCCGTCATGAAATGATTTATGTTTTAGTCTTCCAATGAACTGTTTCTGTTGCTCCGAAGACCATGGTGCTAACAAAGAGAATAAGGGAAGTTTGTCCATAAGTTATTCAAATAATATATTCGCCACAGCCGCTTTCTAAAACTTTAGTGATTTTTGTCACAGACAAAACAAAGATTCAATGTCAAATTGTATCTGATATCAAGGATATAACAAGGTCAAAATCGTAATAAGCACAGAAGGTAAAACCATGTCTAATCAATCTGTATATGAAGATCCATGCTCTATAAATCTAGAATCTAGGACAGAAGCAGACTGTCTTTTATGCAAAAACATAATTCCTATCAATAGGACTATTGGTAAGTTTGGAAAGACACTTTTATAACTAGCGTCAGTATAAGCCCGTTATCGAAAAGAGCAATTATCATTATTATGACTGATATAAAATTGAAAACTCCAAAGAGCAAACAAAGTAAAACATGTAATAAGTTGGAAACCTTATTGTTTGGTGTGCCTCTACTTAACCCCATTGGATTAGCCGCTGGGTGTGATAAGAATGGGAAGCTAGTTCCCAAATTGGCAAATTATGGGTTTGGTTTTGCGGAAATTGGTTCTGTTAGTGCAAAGCCCTGGGCGGGCAATTCAAATCCAAGATTATTTCGTTTACCTCAGGATCAAGCACTAATAAACAGAGTAGGTCTTAGTGGGCAAGGGGCTGATCGCGTCAGTCACAGATTAGCAAAATTGAAATTCTCTGTTCCTATTGCAATAAATATAGCTAAGACTAATGATCCATGCATTCGTGATGATGATGCGGTAGAAGACATACTTTACACTTTTCGTGCCATCAAAGATCTGCCGCTGCTATACGTCACTATAAACGTAAGTTGTCCAAATACCAAAGAAGGTTTTCTCAAAGAGAAGCAGCATATTAGTAATATCTTAGAAGAAGTACAAAAGCTTAATTCAAAAAGAATCCCTGTTTTAGTTAAAGTCTCAGTAGATAGTCCAGATCAGTTAATTTATGATCTGGTAGAAGTTGCTACAACATTTAGTCTAAGTGGGTATGTGTGCGGTAATACCACGATAACAAGAGACGGACTTTCTACCGATTTAAAGCGAGTAAAAGCAATTGGTGCTGGTGCCTTGAGTGGACGTCCTTTGAAGCCTCTGGCTTTGAAGCTTTGCAAAAAAATTTATGACATAAAGGAAAAAAAACAAATAATTATTGGCGTCGGTGGCATTACTTCAGGCAACGACGTTTACGAGTTCTTAGCAGCCGGCGCCACTGTAATACAACTATACAGTGGACTTATTTATCATGGAATGGATCTGCCAAAGCAGATCTGCAAAGAAATGTTGGCCAATTAAATACCGGGAGTTATATCCGGAAACTTTTCTTTTAAAAATTGCAATAATAATTTCCTTTGCTCACCTGAAATAGTTGCCTGGTATTTTCTGCTAATTTTTTCCGAAAATGGAAACATTAGAAGACTGACTATAAGGTAGAAAAATACCCAATTGCTTTTCGTGATTGAATAAACGAATAGATATAGTAAGCAAAGGATGCATATTCGCATGAAAAAACGTTCCTTTGACAGACCTTTAAATTCGCCACCTAATAATTGGATTTTTATTTTGCTACCGTGATCAAATCCTTCAACTGAACCCTCTACTCGAACGCTCACAATCTTATTGAAAGCCCTTTGAAAGGTAATATCGAAATTAACACCAGACACAGTTACCAAAAGATACTTTGTACTGGACGATTGTAATTGAGTCAGCACCTCGCTTTGTTTCAAGTGGGTGATAAACTCTAATTTATCTACCGGAATTGTCGGACTTTTGATTTCACTCATTCAGTTATCTAAGGAACCGTAAGATTGGTTAATTGATATATTACATCATCAACACCACGGCAAAATATATTTCCTTATTTTTCTGACAATGATGCAACCGCTAATTACTTAAAGCGCTAGAATGTCCCAATTTAATGGAGAAGTAAAAATGCAGAAGCGAAAACTTGGCAACAGTAATTTGGAAGTATCCGCGCTAGGTCTTGGCTGCATGGGAATGAGTTTTAGTTACGGCGCTCCGACAGACAAAAAAGAGATGATCTCTCTTATTCGGTCAGCCGTTGAACGCGGCATTAATTTTTTTGACACTGCCGAGGTGTACGGACCTTACACCAATGAGGAACTTGTAGGTGAAGGGCTGCGCCCTGTGCGCGACAAAGTCATAATAGCTACAAAATTTGGATTTGATATTGTTCCGGGTCAGAAATTTCATGCTGTTAATAGCCATCCAAAGCAGATAAAAAAAGCCGTAGAAGGATCGCTTAAGCGGCTGAAAATTGACGCCATTGATTTATTATATCAACATAGAGTTGACACTAATGTCCCCATCGAAGAAGTTGCTGGCACGTTAAAGAGTTAATCCAAGAGGGTAAGGTAAAATATTTCGGGCTTTCTGAAGCTTCGGCTCAAACAGTTCGCAGGGCACACGCCGTGCATCCTGTGACAGCCATTCAGAATGAATACTCTCTCTGGTGGAAACGTCCTGAAGAAGAAATGATCCCCATGCTCGAAGAATTGGGCATTGGCTTGGTCGCATACAGTCCTTTAGGCAAAGGATTTTTGACCGGCAAAATTGATGAAAATACTAATTTTGAAAGTAATCGATTTCCGTAGCCTGATTCCGCGTTTTACACCAGATGCAATAAAAGCAAACCAGGCTATGGTGAATCTTCTGCATAACATTGCCAAGAAGAAAAACGCCACTCCAGCTCAAATTGCTCTTGCCTGGTTATTGGCTCGCAAACCCTATATCGTTCCAATTCCGGGCACTATCAGAATAGCGCAGATTGGAAGAAAATTTGGGTGCAGTAAATATCCAATTGACAGCTGCTGATCTTAATGAAATTGAGTCTACTGCAGCCAAGATAAAGATCAAAGGCGATCGCTATCCCGAAAAATTTGAAGCGATGACTAACCGCTAAGCAGAAACTTCGAATGAAAATACATATAGAACATAGTTAAGTCCACAGAACTAAGGAGTAAAGTTTACCTAGCATCTAACAAGTTGAAATTTATTACCTATCATCAAACAACCATTCAGCAAGATTGCCAAATTAGGAGAAATTAAAATGATCAAAACGGCCATCAAAACAAAATCATACGCAGCCAATGGTATTGATCAAGAACTTAAGCCTTTCGAGATCCACCGCCGAGAGCCTGGTCCAAACGATGTTCTCATTGACATAAAGTTTTGCGGTGTCTGTCATTCCGACGTGCACCAAGCAAAGAACGAATGGGGAATTTCACGTTTTCCGATGGTCCCTGGTCATGAAATAACTGGCATTGTTGCAAAAGTCGGCGAACGGGTGAAAAGTTTCAAGCCAGGAGATCGCGTAGGTGTCGGCTGTTTGGTCGACTCATGCAAGGAGTGTAGCGCGTGCAAAGATGGTCTGGAGCAATATTGTGAAAAGCACGCGGTGCTCACTTACAATGATTTCGAATTAGATGGTAAAACACCAACTTATGGTGGATACTCAGAGCGCATTACGGTTCTTGAGCGCTTTGTTTTACACATTCCAGATCAATTGCCACTAGATAAAGCCGCACCATTGCTGTGTGCCGGCATAACCACATACTCACCCCTAATGCATTGGAAAGCGGGGCCCGGTAAGTCAGTAGCAGTGGTTGGTCTGGGCGGACTTGGACACATGGCTGTTAAGCTTGCTAACGCTATGGGTGCTGACGTCACAGCAATAAGCAGAAGTGCAAATAAGAAAACTGATGCAAAGGCAATGGGAGCCAAAGAATATCTGGCAACCTCAGACTCCTCGGTTATTGAAAAAGCACAAGGACGTTTTGATTTAATCATCAATACTGTATCGTCAGCTGCAGACATGAATACATATCTGGGCCTGCTAAAACGTGATGGTGTTATGGTGCTAGTGGGCGCCCCTAGTGACGCGTTGCCAGTTCACCCTTTTAGCTTAATCCCAAAGCGCCGATCCTTGGCAGGTTCAACAATCGGCGGTATGCCTGAGACTCAAGAAATGCTTAACTTTTGCGGCAAACACAATTTGGGAGCAGAAATTGAAATGATATCAATAGACAAAATCAATGAGGCCTATAAGCGTCTATTAAAAAGTGATGTTCGCTATCGCTTCGTAATTGACATGGCTTCGTTGAAATAATCATTAAAAACCTCAAAATCAATTCTAAATATCGCTTTTCCAATATTAATGTATGGTTTTAGGATAGACACTCGGGTTAATGTTGGGGCTAATATAAGGACGTATAGAGAATTTAGGCGTGCTTATGAAAACAGATTGTCTTCTTCGGCCCAAGAACCACGTAAAGTTGAGCCCATTGGCCTCAACTCCTAATATAGATGACCTTAAACAGCTAATTATAGAAGTCCAAAAAACCCGCAATTGCTCTATTGAGCTACCATGGGCAGTGGATATGATTAGATTTGCCCTGGACGTACGCATTAACTTGGGCACCCAGGAATTGATTTGGACTTTATATCAAGGTGATGGCTTACAATCACATGTGGTTTGGAACGCACCTTTTAGCGATATTTATCTTTTACGCGAAGTTATAGCCATTTCGATATCAGAAATTGTCCTAGAACATAAACAAGCAAAGCTAATTGCAAATTCTAAAGAGCAGTCTTTAGAATCTAAGCCTTCTCCTAGCGAGCCTTTTGCTTCAACGCATGTGCCTATGGGCCTAGACATGCCAGATGATTCACAACAGAATGGAGGGTTTGGGCATTCTTATAGAACGGTGGAAAATTCTTTAGCTTCTGTCGCTGATATGGTCAACCAGCGAGTAGCCAGAACCGAACAAACAACCGTTAAAACTAACGGAACAGGCAAAGAACAATTACTAAATATAGCTGAGGAAACTATAAATAAAGCTGGTGAATCGATTAGTAAAGCCGAGAAATCAATTAATAAGGCTGAGAAATCAATCAATCAGGCCGAAAAATCAATTAATCAGGCTGAGAAATCAATTAATAGAGCCGAGCATATTATTGAGAATATGAGCGAAACTACAGCTCTTGCTTCAACAATTTTACATAGCGTGGCGAAAAAGACCGTAAGTGAAATGGTTGAAACTACCCCACAAAGCACAGATAAAGATAAAAACAAAAGCACAGCTCAGCCTCCGCCATCGCCTTATGCGTATGTTTACCCAGGCACTACGTATGCGGTTCCCGTAACATACCCCATCCCCATTGCTGGAGCACCACCTGTCAATGCAGTGCCCATGCCGATTGCAACACAGTCAGTCGCAGCCACCGGGTTTCCCCTAACAGCACAACCAGTTTCAAATGCAGGAATACCACTTCCTATTGCCGGATCGTTTCCGTTTCAAGCGCCTAACCAATCTTTGAATTCAGTAGTTAACCCAGGAGTTTCGTCAATACGTTTAGCACCAACTGATGAGCGTATGCTCGACAAACAAACTAAATTCCTTTTAGGACAATTTCTGGTTGAATCACGATTAGTACCAGAAAAAACCTTAGATACGGCCCTCAAACTGCAAAAAATGGTTGGCGGCAACGTAATTAGCAAAGAACAAGCAATCGATACGATCAGCCGCGTTCATTTTAGAAATGGGAATTTCGATATGGTACAGCTGATGAAAAATTCTACGACTGGAGGCAATAAAGTAAATAGCTCCGACTTTCCTTTATTAGGTGAGCTCTTAGTTAAAGCCGCTGTCATAGATGATCAGACTTTACAAGTTTCATTAAAAATGCAAGAAGTAGTACGGGCCGGCGCAATGAGCAAGGACAAAGCCTGCGAAATTCTACAAAAAGAATTTACAGCATCAGGACGAACGAATAGCAATGCTGTCAAAGCTGAACAGCTGCAAGAACAAAACGTAATAGATCTTCTTATAGAAGCTGGTCTTATCAACAAAGAAGATAAAAAAACAGTACAAGATGTTCAAACAAAGTTTGGTGGCAAAACAGGAGAGATATTGGTCTCAGCACATAAGTTAAGCCAAATAGCTTACGATGCTGCTGTCGAATGCGAACGACTTATTTGCCAGAATAAAATCAAGTTAGAAGAAAGCATAATCGCTCTTAATTATTGTGAGCGCAGTCGAGTCACTTTACCTGATGCCATTCAAGAATTGGGTTTTCAAATCGCCTCATAGTATTGAGTCATAATTTCAAGCTTGATCGCAAAAAGCTGGGTAGCTCTGGAAGCCCTCAAACAAGACTTCGTGTCCTTAGTGAAGGATGGTGACATCGTTGCCCTCATACAGAATAGATGATCCTGAATGCAGAATAGAATTCAATAACCTCAAATGCAAGGATAGCTACAATGGATACAATCAATCCAGCCGAGAATCTGCAGGCATATTTTAACTGAAAGAATTTATCATACTCATTATTTGTGCAGATTCTATGCATTATAGAACGATCTTTCTGATTATAAAGTTGACCAAGCAAGATAGTGATAATATTGCATAAAGGCGGACAGTGGCATTTTTATCAGCCCGCCACCAAGATCACAAACACCGCCAGATTCTTGACCAACCTGCGGTAAGTCCGGATATTCAGAACGATTGCCCGGCGTAGAGTTTTTACCCCAAGGATTCCTGAGTATCATTGTATTGTTTACAGAATCAAAGGCCATAACTGTATAAGCATGGCTCGGTACTGTCACTTGTGGATTAAACGACCTTAGCTTTTTAGAATAAGTCGAAGCGGTCGCAGGTAGTGGTCTGCCAGTAACATCCGCGAGCATTCGTGCAATCATCCAAGGCGGCGACCTGGAAATATCAACACACTGAACCGGCTGCCCTGTCAAAACTCGCAAGCCCATTATAATCAAAGGTTGTGCGCTAGTCTGCGCCATCAATTTCTTTTTGTGATCACCCGCTAAATCTGGCCAACCTTTTATTGCCGCCACTTCGATAATACCAGCCCAGCTAGCCATATCACGTGTCTTTAATTCGAAGAGTTCCTCATTGCTCACAGGCATAGCTTGCGATACCCCTCTCAATTGCACAACATAAGATGTTGGTGAACTTTGAATAATCGCCCTAGCTATCAATTCTTGTCCCGCAGGTATTCTAGCCAGAGCCGCTAAGGCAGCCTCAAACCAACAATCACCGTGTGCCCCTTGATCTATACCAGCCGCTCCTCCGGAAAGTAAATTGGCTTTGATTATTGCTTCTGCCCTAGGATCCGCCATTCTGTTTAATTGCAAAGCACTAACCCGTAGGCGCTCTGCTACCACTTTCCCCGTCTGAGCAATAAGCTGTGGACTGAATGGATAGATAGCCTGCCCATAGCCAGGTTGATTAATAGGACTATATCCGGCTTGATTAAATGTTCCCGATTGATTTGGCGAACTATATCCAGATTGATTGAACGTTCCCGATTGATTTGGCGAACTATATCCAGATTGATTGAACGCTCCCGGTTGATTTGGCGAACTATATCCAGATTGATTGAACGTTCCCGATTGATTAGCAGCACCATATCCGGATTGATTGAACGCACCCGGGAGATTAGGAGCACTATATCCTGGTTGATTGACGACACCGCTTGGCTCCGGCATTGTTCCTTGCTGCCAGTTCTGAGCAATAGCCATATTGTGAGATCCTAGTACTAAGACTATGGCTGTAGCAAAAAAAAAGAGCACTTCTTCGATGGACTGTGAGCAGTTTCGATTTATAAGCAGTTGAGAGATAAAATCCAATTTTATCCAATCTGTTAATCATTTGTATCTTTATTGGTCCTGACAATAGCGATCTAATTATGCAGAAGTCTGCCAAGGAAATATTACAATCCAAATCATATTCTTGCCCAGGGGCTGGCATGTAGATAATTTATACCCCCGCTCGGGTAAATTTTTCACATAGAGCTAAGACTGAGTTGTCGAAAGCCACTTTCGTGAATAGAATTAACTTAGGAAACCAACGGTTAAACTTCGTCAATAGAGATTTTCATATACCACGGACAATAATGATATTTACGGTTTACCAATCCAATAATTATCTTCGCTTGAGTAGAATCATTATTGCTCTAATATTCATTCTGCTTTCCAGCTGGATGACTACCGCTGCGCTTTCAACCACAGATCAGAACCTATCATCAATAGAAAATAAACTGTTTGAGCATGATTATCCAAAAGAAGATGATAAACAAAGACTTGATCGTATTGAAAACTTCGTTTTCGGGACTACCAGCAACGGTTCGATTCAGCAAAGACTTGACGCTGTGCTTAAAATAATGCCGGTAGAAGAGGATGAAAAGTCCAGAATTTAAGCAATCCTACAAGCAAACTAACCGCAGAACAACCAACCGCGGCGAAACCTCAAGCATCACGCCCTAAGAATGATTCCAATACTTCCAAACCTCCTTTTGATTATTCGCATTATCCTAGAGTAAGCAATCTTGAACAACAATTACTGGGAAGCACTTATGCTAATCAAAATTTGCCCGATCGTCTTAATCGCCTCGAAACTAAATGCTTTGGTAAGCCTTCAGAAGATACCGATCTGGGTCAAAGGGTGGAAAGCCTGGAAGCATATGCACAGCGGCATGATATCTACGGCGAATATCCTCCCAACAATAAGCTTGCCGAACCCAAGAATCAATTAGGCATTCCTAATGGCGAAATAACACCATTCCAACCAAGCTCTAACGAAAGCGCTATGGGTGGTCAACAAAACATTCAAGGCATGGTATCTACTATGGAAACTCAAGTTTTTGGACACACTCATCCTCATCTGAGCCTGCCAAAAGGCTTACCAAGCTTGAGAAGAAAGTTTACCATTTAAAAAATGGTGAAAAAATCAACCAGTGTTAGCGCGGGTCAATAAGCTATGGTCCACACTATACCCCTCAACAGAAAGCACTGGCTGGACAAACAATAGTAATTCTTCCAATAAACATCATCGTTCCTGGTTGCACAAAGTTGGACAAGTGGCTGGCACCGTCGGTGGTCTCACATTGAGATCGATGAGTGGCGTAGGTGGTTACGGAATGGGTGGCTATGGATATCCTATGTGGTAGTATTCCAACTCGGAATTAAACCCCACTCCATATTTTAAAAAAAATATTTGCAAGTATTCTCGCGTTCAAGTGATGTGATATCTAGCCAATGTTCTTTTATATCGGCAACATTTGCCACATATTGCTCTAGCCTCATCCAGTCATAGATGCATAAGGATCACAGATATTTTCTGAATCTGGGTATAATAGAAGCAAAAAGCATCCCATAAGCAGCGATCAAAGATCTATAAAGAAACAATTCTGTCACGTTTATCATGAATTTTTTGAATCGAGATGGCTTAATAGTAGGTATATGCATTGCGATTGCTGTGATGCTTTATTTTTATTTTGATACCCGTCAACGCGAAACAAATCTGCAGCCAATCAAAGCAAGCATAATTGCCAATCAACGCCCATGCGTTTTACACTTCTATGCTGACTGGTGTGGTGCTTGCCGATATTTTGACCCTATCTTAAAAGACACACTGCGTCCCTACGGCCCTACAATTGATTGCCGTAATTTTAATATCGACAAATCCGGAAATTATGGTTTTCTGTGTCACACTTTTGGCTCTTCTGGCATACCCACAACAATTATTTTTGATCGACAAGGCAATCAAATAACTAAAATCGTAGGTGCTATGGAAGCGCAAGAGCTAGATAAGTGGCTGCAAAAAGCTGTACGAGCTCATTAATAAAATGCAATTATATGGAGATACGTTTTTAGCAAATGGAAAACGATAAACGCATTGTTATCATTTGCATGGTCTCGCTCTTTGTGACAGGCATCCCTGCAACATTTATGTTTGATCGTCATGGAGATCAAGCGGGAGAGAACTGCGCCTTTGCATCTGCTCAGAAGCTGGATCAAATGATTAGACAAATGAAAAATAGATTAATAGGACCTGGCCAGATACAAACAGTCCCTTATAAAAGCTAGGAATAGCCACAATAAGTTCGCAAGAAATTGCTAATACTTTGCGCATAAAGAGCCGCATCAACTTCTCCAATATCATTGTGCCCAGCATTTGGAAGCAGAACAAGCTGCTTTGGTTTATAAGCTTTTGCAAAAATTTCTTCTGAATAGCGACAGGGCAATATTTTGTCTTGCAATCCATGTATTAAAAGTAGAGGCGCATGAGGCCTCATTAAAATCGCCACATTATCAAAATGCGGTTGCGCAAAGAAATAATCAGGATACAGATGAAACAAAAGAAATTTGTCCTGAGCCACATTATAAAGCGATGACCAACCAGACTGCAAAATCATGCCACCAACTTTTCTCGCTTTGCTAATCTCGCAGCTAACGCCACATCCTAAAGATTCACCGTATAGAATTAGATCATCTGGGTTGACAGATTGTTGTTTAACTAAATAATCATATGCAGCTAGTCCGTCTGCAAATATAGATTGACGTGAAGGCTCCCCTCCACTTTTACCATAACCTTCATAATCATATAAAAGTACCGAACCGTATGGAAGCAGCGCTTTAAGAAGGTGCAATCGATAACAAATATTGCCGGCATTTCCATGACTAATCAAAAACGTAAGTTTCGCCGAAGGCTTTTTGAAATACCATGCGTGTATGTTAGCTTGATTTTGCACCGGTATGTATACATCTTCCTTAACGATTCCCAAAGGCGTGATAATTTCGTTCAGTAGCGCTTCTATTTGTTGATAGTACTTTTTGTCAGGATAAAAGAGAAGCCGATCGTAGAGAGAGCCTAGAACTATCGGAGAAAACATAATATAAGAAATCATCAAAGCAAAGAAGTAGCTTAGAATTTTATGTTTAAAGAGAAAAATTTGAAGATCATTCATGAGCAATTCGGTGTCTTGTTTTTTGGGGCGCGTAATACAACGTAGCTCTTATTATCTCCGCTTTTCCACTATATTAGGACAAACAATATACACTTAATTTACTGTTTGAGCACAAAATAGGCCAAATGAATTCCTAGGTCGCACCGAATCATAAAACTCATCACAATAAATTGCACCAATATAGCTTCAATTGGTAGTAACAACAATCTTGCCATTTTGGGTATTTGATTCCATATGTTTGTGAGCTTCTTTAATCTGATCAAGTGTAAATACGCGGTCTATTTTTGGCTTCAATTTCTTACTAGCTAAAGCGTCGAAAACATATTTAACCGCATGATCCAACTTTGTTTGGTTCTTGGTAATTTCCATCAAAGTATATCCTTGCACTTTCAGTCCTTTAGACAGCGCCATAAAAGAGGGAAGGGAGTAGGTTCGGCAGCTAGTGCACCATAGAGATAAATTGTGCCACCGGGTGCTGTTGCTTTAGCAAGCATTTGCACGAATGGGCCAGCTACAGGATCAAAAACAATATTAACTCCACGTCCTTTTGTCAAATCGAGCACTCTTTTAACCAAATCTTCTTCTTCGGTAACTATTACATCGGCAGCTCCAGCTTCTAATAATGCCTTTTTCTTGTCTGCCTTTCTTGTAGCAGCTATAGGAGTAGCTTTACATAAATTAGCCAATTGAATTGCTGCCAATCCCACACTACTGCTAGCTGCTGGTATCAAAACAAAATCTCCTGGCCCCATTTTAGAATATTCTATTAATGCACCATATGCAGTGAGATATTGCATCCAAATTGAAGCTGCTTCTTCCACGCTTAATTGCTCCGGATAGAAAGCTACAGCACGCTCAGGAACAATAGCAGTTTCTCCGTATACCCCATAGTCATACATTGAGAAAGCCGGGATAGTGCTAACTTTATCACCAACTTTAAATTTGGTCACTTGATTTCCTATAGCTTCGACTATTCCTGATGCTTCATAACCAAGTCTGGTAGGCAATGATTTAGGCTGCTCTAAGTATTTGCCCTCACGAAACATTATCTCAGCTCGATTTAATCCCAAAGCAGCTACTTTCATTCGAATCTCATTGGCTGCAGGTTCTTTTTCTTTTATCTCATCTATCTTGAGAACATTCGCGTCCCCATATTCGTGAAATCTGACAATTCTTGACATGGCAGTCACCTTCTCTTGCAAGCTATATTTTATGCAGTATACATCAGCTCTATGTGCTTATAAATCCGGCTTGATTATGCAATTGTTTTTTAGGTTATTATTGTTTTCTTCGTAGCGTGCAAAAGTATCTTGCCACTGCCGAGCTTGCCGCTGAGGATAAAAGTTAAATGTCATCGATCAGCGTTATTAACCAGGCATTCGGTCATCCAGGTATCGAACCCAAATGGACGTCTGCCCGTAAGGAAGCAGTAGGTACAGCATATTCTGCAGCTAGCCGCCTGTGGTTCACGATTTGGCGCGGAATTATAACTGAGTTGTATTATCCAACAATTGATCGTCCGCAAGTACGAGATCTTCAATTTCTGGTTAGCGACGGTGAGACTTTTTTTCATGAAGAAAAGCGCGACATGTCTTCCTCACTTTCCTGTTTGTCACACAGTCTGGGTTATCGGATAGATAGCCAGTCTAGAGAGCAAGGTTATCAGATCTCCAAAACTGTAATTGCAGATCCACATTGTGCATCGCTGCTAATAAATGTAAATTGGAAATCACAAAGACCGCTTAAACTTTATCTATTATGTTCTCCCCACCTGGGTGGAGGAGGCTTTAGAAATAATGCCTATGTAACTAAACTAGCGGGACATAAAGTTTTAAGCGCTCATTATCACAACACTTGGATGGCAATTGCATCAACAAAACATTTTTCCAAAGCGTCCGTAGGTTTTGTGGGCGCTAGTGATGGCTGGACCGATCTTGCCACACATTTAGATATGAAATGGCAATTCGATTCAGCCATAGATGGCAATGTAGCCCTCTTTGCTGAAATACCCATTGCCGACAATGAAGACGAGTTTGTTCTTTCACTCAGCTTTGGTCACAGCTTAAACAACGCTTGTAGTACAGCTCTACAATCCCTGGCACCGCCATTTCAACAACAGTCTGCGCGCTTTATCGAGCAATGGCAAAGAGCTACCCATTGGGATCAAAATCTTGCCGACAGCTCGAGCGACAGTGGCAATTTATTTCGAGCTAGTTGCAAAATTCTTATGGCTCATGAAGATAAACTAAATCCTGGAGCAATGATCGCCTCTTTGTCCATTCCCTGGGGTGAAGTGAAAGGAGACGATGATTTAGGAGGTTATCACCTTGTCTGGCCACGAGATCTCTGTAACAGCGCTAATGGTTTATTGGCTGCTGGCAATACCAGTACTGCGGTTAGATCGTTATTGTTTTTAGCCGCTTCCCAAAATGAAGATGGCAGTTTCCCACAAAATTTCTGGATCAGCGGTGAACCTTACTGGACCGGCCTTCAACTTGATGAATTATCCTTTCCCATTCTTTTGGCTTGGAAACTTTTGAAAGAACATCTTCTTTTCAATTTCGACCCTTTTCATCTCGCAGCTTCAGCCATGAGCTTTCTTATTATAAAAGGTCCTATTACAGCTCAAGACCGCTGGGAGGAAGTTAGCGGTTTTTCTCCCTCTACTCTGGCAGTTAATATAGCTGCTTTGATATGCGCTGCACAAATCTTTAGATCGAAAGGTCAAAACGAAGCAGCACAATTTGTAGAAGAACATGCCGACTATCTACGGAGTCACATAGAGGAGTGGACAGTTACTGATAATGGCAAAATTCACCCCAATGTCTCAAGACACTTCATCAGAGCTAACCCTTGCTCCTCTCTAGAAAACTACACACCTCCTAACGATAGTTACATTTCCATAGCTAACCGTCGCTTAGATCAACAGCAGGTATTCAAGGCACAAGATATAATTGATGCTGGCTTTCTCGAATTGGTAAGATACGGTATTTATCCACCAAATCATCCTCTTATCGAGGACTCCCTGCTTGTTGTCGATCAGGTCTTGAAGGTAGAAACCACTCAAGGACCCTGCTGGCGACGTTACAATAATGATGGATATGGACAAAACGATGATGGACAACCATTTGTTAGCACTGGGGTTGGACGCCCGTGGCCCTTATTAACTGGCGAAAGAGCTCATTATGAATTAGCTGCTGGTAGGGATATCTCACTTTTGATAAAAACCATGGAAAACTTTTCCTCGCCCGGCGGACCAATCCCAGAACAAATCTGGGACGGTCTTGATCTTTCCTCTGCCCACCTCAAAAATGGAAGACCTACTGGATCTGCCATGCCCTTAGCTTGGGCACATGCAGAATACCTGAAATTATTACGCTCAGCGAGAGATAAAAAAGTGTATGATTTAATTCCTGAAGTAGCCAATCGTTACTGCAACAGTCAATCGAATAAAAGCTCTATAGAGTGTTGGCGCTTAGATTGGCAAATTAAAAGTATTCCGTATGGCAAAATACTGCGCATATTTTGCGACAAAGCGTTTATCCTCCATTGGTCTGATAAGGACTGGGTTAGTACAAATGACTCAGAGTCTATAAACATTTTGCCGAATTTATTCTACGTCGACCTACCAGCAAAGTCTGACAGTAACAAACTATTATTCACATTCTTTTTCTCTGATTTAAAAGAGTGGGTAGGCAAAGATTTTATCGTTCACATAGAATAGAGGTAAAGTTTGTGATTCTAGCGGGAGACATAGGAGGCACCAATACGCGATTAGCATACTTCGCTGAAGAGGATGATGCCATAGTTTGGAAACTCCATGCAAAATATCCCAGCAACCAATACTCAAAATTCGAAGACATAGTCTCCGACTTCATAAACGAGTACAAAGTTCCGATTGACCATGCCGCCTTTGGCATCGCTGGGGTTGTTGTTGATGGCATAGTGCACGCCACAAATCTTCCTTGGGTTGTTTCAAGTCAAAGTCTAAGTGATTTAATGCATCCAACTCAAGTACATTTACTAAATGATCTTGAAGCTAACACCTGGGGCCTTTTTACACTGGGAGAAAAAGATTATTTAGGACTGAACGACTTAACAAAAACTCCAAAAGGAAATATAGCGCTAATATCTGCAGGAACGGGCTTAGGAGAAGCCGGTGCCCTTTGGACAAACGGTTCATTCGAACCCATCGCTTCTGAAGGAGGTCATACTGACTTTGCGCCTCGCAATGACATGCAAGATTCATTACTAGTCTATTTGCGCAAACAATTTGGACACGTTAGCTGGGAACGCGTTTTGTCCGGAAATGGTTTATACAATATTTACTCTTTTTTACGTGATACTAAATACAGTGACGAGCCAGCTTGGCTCACTAAAGAGTTCTCCCAGGTAGATCGCGGGGCAGTCATAACTCAAAACGCTGTATCTGGCAAATCAATAGCATGCAAGGAAGCATTAGACATTTTCTGCGAGATATATGGCTCAGAAGCGGGCAATGTGGCGCTTAAACTAACAGCAAAAGGAGGGGTATATCTTGGCGGCGGCATCGCTCCTAGAATCGTTAATATCCTGAAATCAAGCATGTTCCTGCAAGAATTTTCTGACAAAGGCCGGCTGAAAGAATATTTAGAACTCATACCCGTACGGGTAATACTTAATGACAATGCCGCTTTGCTTGGCGCCTGCAAGTACGCTATGCATATTTCAGGAATAAACAAAGAAATAAAAGTTCCATAAGGAAGAAAGACGATGACATCACTCTTAGATTATTCAAAGCTTGCTGCTGCCAATATACGAGCGAATCATCATGATTAACGCAGCTCTTAAAGCTTTGGCCACTTTAAACAAACATTAGCAGATGTACATTTGATTCGCAGCTGGGCAATCTTACCAATGTTCAACTGGCAAAAAGATATCAAACATGAAGGCTATAGGCGCCTAGAAACGAAATTAAATGACGATCTTGCCGATCTTTTCAAAACTACTATTCCCAGCTATACTGCAGAAAGTCTTCACTTTGCTCTGCAAAACGAAATCAAATTATATAAACGTCTAAGAGATAAAGTCTTTTCGCACTATAAACTATCTTTTGATACCAAGGCAGAAAATATTGTTGTTTCTAGCATTGACGAACAATGGAAAAATTTCCACAATATTAGGGTTTAACTATTCAATTAGCCGACTGTTCTGCTTTGGACCTATCTTCTGTAAATGGCATTGGTGGTTGATAAAAAAATGTGCTAGGTGAACAGCTGGAGAATAGCAACTAGAGCAATCTCACTTAGCTCTTTAAAGAATCGAACAAATATTTATGCAAATCACCATAATGATGAAAAATAAAATGTGGGTCGGCTTCTTTCAGTTTTTCAAAATTGTAAAACTGTTTATGGACTTCTGGATAAAATAATCCGGTTGTAATATCAGCTGCCCGTCCAGCCAAAATATCCGCTTCTGAATCACCTATAAAAGTCGTTTCATCAGATCTACTCTCTAAACGCTTCAGCGCCAGTAAAACCGGCTCTGGATGGGGCTTAAAATTGACGATATCATTAGCTGTAACAATGGTGCTAAAGAATAAATCGATCTCCAAACTTTTCAATGCTCGTTCTACTATGGAGCGAGGCGAGGAAGTTACTATAGCCAACTTGATGTTTTGGTTGGCACACTGACGAAGAATTTCTTGCACACCGGCAAATAAACTGGCTTCCTCAAAAACTATTGAGTTCGTGCTGCCGAATAGGTTCGGCAGGGGGCAATATATGGAAAGGTTATCCGAAATAATTGAGTGAATATTCAAAACCGGCACTGCACTTTGTTTTGATATTAGTTTTTTTAGATTAGTAATAAGGTTGGCTCAGGAAGTCATTTCTGTGAGATCATTGTAGTTGAAATTAAAACTCTAATTGCACAGAAAGGAGATTTCATGAGCCTTAAGAAAGAATCATACCAGCTTACTATCGCTTCTGAATTACTCAGAGTAAATCTTAATCCAGACCATGAACTTGTCATCCTGGCTAACAGAATTGACTGGGATACTTTACAGTACCAATTACAAAAATTCTTCAAGAAAACCGGTCGTAATGCCAAACGTATAAGACTCATGGTTGGCTTGCTTTTGCTTAAACACCTCTACAACCTTTCAGATAGAACAGTAGCAAGTATGCTCAATGAAAATATCTATTTTAAATACTTTTGTGGTTTACACTGGCAAGTCTCAGAATGGTCAAAAGACAAGCCTCTAGATGCCTCTACTATTACTAAATTCAGACGTAGATTAGACAAAGAAGGAATGAAAATTATCGAAGACCTGATTAAAACTCAGCTCTATCAAGAAGGAAGAATATCCAGAAAAACACAACTGGTAGACACAACCGCTCAAGAAAAGAATATTGCATATCCAACAGATAGCAGTCTTCTGGCTCGTGGTATTCGTCGCGTAAAAAAAAAGATCAATCAACTAAAAGCTAAAGGATTAAGTGTTCATGCCAGAAGCTTTAAAAGACTGATACGCAAACAGATTCTCAAAATTAACAAGTTGGGCAGAGGTCGCAAAGAAAGAATTGCTGAGGGACTTAGAAACTTAATGCAATACGCTAAAGAAATGTTGAAAGTGGCTGCTTCAGCACAGAAAGCGGTAAAGAAAAAAACTGATGAAGTACAACAAGCAACTATTAATGCAATAAAAGAGCAACTAAAAAAAGAAGCTGATTTAGTCGGCAGAGTAATAAAGCAAGCCCAAGCTAGACTTAACGAAGAAAAAATAGAGGCTAAAGAAAAAGTTTTTAGTATGCACGAGCCAGAGAGTACGTGTATAGCTAAAGGAAAGCGCGGTAAGAGATATGAATTTGGAGCAAAAGTTAGCTTGTCCGCAGACAGGAATCATTTCATTGTCGGTCATCAGGAATACAATGAAAATGTTGCCGACGTAAGGGCATTGGACCCAGCAGTAGAAGATTGGGAAAAGACTTTTGGTGACGTTCCAGATGAGCTTGGTGCAGATCGTGGCTACCATACAAAGAATTTTTCAGATAGAGTAAGCAAAATAAAACGCTTAGCAATTCAAGCAAAGGGCAAAAAGCCACATCCTGACCACAATAAAGCACATTTTAAACGGATACAAAGAAAGCGTAATACGCTAGAAGCAGTAATAGGACATCTAAAAACTGACCATCGCATGAATCGCTGCCGGTATACAGGAACGGTGGGCGATACTTTAAATGTCAGCCTGGCAATAACAGCCTGGAACTTAAAAAAGTGGGCAAGACAAGTAAAACAAGAACAGGCAACACAAAGAACAGATACCTTGTTAAAACTGATAGCCTAAAACCTAAACCTGGCTGGTCATAGATAATTCAAAATATTTGGTCAAAAAATATTGCCCGAAAAATCGAATATTAAAATAGTCGATTTTCAGCGTGAACTATTGAAAGTCCTTCTTTCACTTTTTGCCCAAACTGAATAGCAGAGGGCAAACTAAATTCTTCCACTACAGCAGCAAATTCTCTATAAAAACAGCGTTCAATTATGACCTGATCAGCAAGTTTGATATCAAACTTTGCAAAGGCATAGTGAAAGGCTTGCAACCAAAGCTCTAGCGACGAAGTCAAAGTCCCATCAAAATCGAAAAGGATAGTCGAATATATAGGATACATGTGATTCTAAATCAAAAATGCCCTTCTGGCTTAACCGCGTTAACATCAGCAACTTTACAAAGTGTACTGCTGGACCTTAGCACCGCTTTAATAGTAAATGTCAAAGCCTGAATTGCAACTTACGATTGCCTGACTTTCTCTCGATTACCAGCCAAAGTTAATGCCCTTATAACTTCCAGATCCTCTACCTGACTAAAATCTTTATAGAATTGTCCTACCGATTTAAACTCTGATGGAATTTCCAATGCCAGAACCAGATCAAATTCGTCGCACAAAATCTTATAAGCTTGATAGGATGCTACGGGCGTAGAAAATATCAGTTGCCTCGCTCCGCGTCGACGCAAGCTATGTGCAGCTGCAATAGCAGTAAGACCGGTAGCGACACCATCATCGACAAGAATTATATCCTTGTCTTTGATGTCTAATTCGCCCTTGATCCTAGCTAGACGACGCAATGTGCTCTCTTGTTCTTTAGTCTTTGCAACTAAAAACGCTATTTCTTCATCTAAATATTCTTGTGAAACGTTTAAATAGGCCTTTACCTGTTCATCTATTATTATCACTCCATCCGAAGTGACAGCTCCTATGGCAAGTTCCGACTGCTCGGGAGCTCCGATCTTTTTAGATGCAATGACATCCAAATCACAATTGAGCATCATGGCAATTTCCAAACCTATAGGCAGACCACCACGGGGTAATGCTAAAACAATCCAGTCATTCCTATTGAACGGAATGTTCTGCTCAATCAGCTCTTTCAGTTGCTTTGCTAATAGCAACCCGGTCTGTTGTCTATTAATAAACATTTGACACCTAATTCAGATAAGCTTTCAGATTGTGAGTCTCTACATTATTTTGCAATTTTTTGAGTGCTCGTTGCTCAAGTTGGCGTACCCTTTCTCGACTCAGACCCATTTCCAGACCACATTCTTTGAGAGTCAAAGGATTACTCTTTGTTAGTCCATAACGCAGCTTCAGTATATCTCTTTCTTGCAAAGTTAGCTTAGATAGAACTCGATCAATTTGTCTCCTCAATAAATTATGATCAGTAATCAATTCTGGATCCTCCACGGACTCATTTTCGATTAATTGAGATATCGAAGTATCTCCATCTATTGAGAGTGTGGCATCCAAAGAAACCATTGTTTTTTCTGCTTCCAAAGCACGCTTTACTTTCATAGGATCGACGCCTGAAGAGGCAGCAATCTCATCTATAGAAGGATATCGTGAAAGCTCGTGAGATAGCTCTCTAAAGACCTTCCTCACTTTCGTCATAGTTTCATTCATATGAACAGGTACACGAATGGCCCGCGATTTATCAGCGATGGCACGCAAAATTGCCTGGCGTATCCACCAGGTAGCATAAGTAGAAAAGCGACAACCTTTTTCTGGATTGAACTTATCAACCGCTTTTAATAATCCTACGCTTCCTTCTTGCACTAAATCTTGAAAAGATAGTCCATGATTCTGATATTTCTTGGCAATGCTCACGACTAAACGTAAATTTGCTTCAGCCAATTTGCGGCGGGCTGCTTGATCGCCTGCTTTGATTTGTCTGGCCAATTCAATTTCTTCTACACCCGTTAACAATTTGCGCTTGCCCAAATCTTTCACGTAAGCATAAACAGAATCTGTTGACTCAGAGCCGCGCTGTTCATGAACATAATGATATTTCTCTTTTTCATCGCTCTCCACATCTGACTCAGGCGCAGGAGCATCAAAAAAGTTGTCTTGCAGCTCATTAACTGCCAGTCCTTCTAAATTTTCATTCTCAATTGCATATTCTATATTTCCAGCCATTTTTTTTACCCTTATTAGACGCTCAGTTAGCTTTGCGAAAAATAATTGTTCGGACTGCGTTCGTCCGTATACATCATTTCTGGGTCGTTTCTCCGCCTGTTCCCGACCTCTATTAATTAATTACCCGCACATATAAATCCCTAACCAATTCGTTAAGGCCTTAATACATTCGTAATCATTAGTTAGTGATAATGTAAAGACTTGAAAATCTACTGTTAGATCCTGACAAGCAAAATTAAAGTCCCATAAAATCAGGCCCACTTCCTTGAGAAGTAGCATTGACCCGCAAATTAATTTCTGGACAAACTATTTCACAAGTACGGCAGTGAATACAATTCTCTAATGACATGCCGTGTTTTTTCAAATCACCAATAATATCGATGCGGTGCACTTCGGCTGTGCAGTCAGATACACAAGGCGTAGTTTTGTTCAAACGCTCGTATGTATTAATACAACGCACGCATGTTTCGGCATTGAACTCGTCTATATGGTGATTACCTTCGTGATAACGTGTTGAGGCATAAAAAACTGCATCAGGTCTTGAATAAATAGTCGACTTATCGTAGGGCGGTTCGTCATATTTCGGAGGTACATAGTCGGGCACTATGTGCTTGCAATCTATTTCGTATTTAATGGGTCCTATATTTACTTTGCCTTCTATAAGAAGTAAAGCCCGTATCGCATCTCTTGGTCCTGCAATCGGATTAGTCAGCCCGGTCTTCAACAAACCAATCCATGGGTTTGTATTGTCCATGTTATCAGCAAGCTTGGGTAAATATTGTCCCAGCAACTTTGGATTTTCCATAAAAGCAAAACGGAAATACCTGTTTTGGTATGACTCTTTGATCACAAAACTGTCATTCAATCTTTGCTGATAAGGAGAGAGGGCTGCTTCAGTATAATCCTGTTTAATGAGAGCATCGTGTAATACTTCCGCAGCTACGTATCCGCATTCCATAGCGCGATCTATTCCAGCTAGATGCTTAACATCCAAAACACCAAGAGCATCTCCAAGCAACAAAGCCCCAGGAACAGCAAAACGCTTGGGTAAACTATAATATCCACCTTCAGGTAATATAGCGGCCCCATATTTTAGTAATTTGCCTCCTTTGATCATACTTTGAATCCAAGGATGTTTTTTATATTCTTGTAATTGATATTGCGGATTTAAATTTGGATCTTTGCTGTCCAAACTAATGACCATTCCGATAGTCAGTTTGTTATCTTTCATGCCATAAACAAAACCACCACCAAAAGTGCCATCTAGCAAAGGCCAACCTAAAGTATGCCAAACTTTGCCTGCATAATTTTCTCGACATTGCCAAACTTCTTTGATACCAATAGACCAAATTTGTGGACAATCTCTTAATTTGTAATAGTCTATAACATCACGCGATATAAAACCCTTGTCGCCAAAACACGTGAATTTGGCATAGACATAATCATCATCACTTTTAGGTTCTTCACTTACACAAACACCCGCCACACGTCCTTCTTCAAATACTACTTTGTGGGCAGAAAATCCGGTAAAAAGATCCAGAGTCACATTAGGTACTTCTTTAGCCATTTCTTGCACTTGATTAGCTATCCAGGCTGTCACATAGCTTAGGGTCAGCACCAGATAGCCGGTTTTATCAAATGACTTTGGATAAAACATATGGGGCATATCCCATTTTTTTCGAGTGCCAAGAACAGAAAATTCACTCTGCTCACACACCGCTTCAATAGGAAAATTCAACTCTTTGTATTTAGGCCAGACTTTCTCAATAACATGAGGCTTACAAACTGCTCCGCTTACTATATGGGCTCCAAATTCTCTTGATTTTTCTAGAATCGCAATTGAAAATTCTTTTCCGCTTGCTTTGGCCAACTCCAGAAAATGATAAGCCAACGTCAAATTAGAAGGACTACCACCTACTAAAAGAAGATCGTATTCGATGCGTGTATTAGCGTGCACTGCCAACTGGTTCTCCCTCTTCTTTTTTTAGTATCTGTTTAAATTCTTTGATCATTTCTGGAATTATTTGATAAAGATCGCCCACAATTCCGTAATTGGCAAATTTAAAAATAGGTGCGTCTGGATCTTTATTGATAGCTATTATCATGCCTGATCTAGACATACCAACTCTGTGTTGAATAGCTCCCGATATTCCACAAGCAATATAGAGTTTTGGGCGCACCGTTTTACCAGTTTGGCCAACTTGGTGCTGGTAAGGAATCCAGCCTAAGTCAACTACTTTGCGGGAGGCACCAATAGCAGAGTTTGGAAAACAATCTGCCAGCTTTTTTAAAAGCTCGAAACCATCCTTCGTGCTCAAGCCATAACCACCGCTGATAATAACATCTGCCTCAGTAAGCTTAAAACCTTTGGATACTTCCCGCATGGTTTCAGTTACAATCAAACGATAATCCGAGTCCTGTAAATTGACTGGAATACTTATGATTTTGCCAGTACGACTGCTGTCAGGCTTCAAAGGAATCATTACACCTGGGCGCGCAGTTGCCATTTGTGGATTTTTCCAAGGTCCAAGAATTCTGGCTTTAAGACTTTCACCAAAGCTTGGTCGAATAGCATACAAACAGTTAGGGTAAAGTCCCACTTTGGAGGGATCTGCCTTGCCTTTATGCTCATAAGGTCCTATATCAAGTTCGGTACAGTCTGCAGTCAAGCCAGTATCGAAATGAGCAGCTATTCGCGGAGCAAGATCTCGACCGGTTGTAGTAGAGCCTAACAAAGCTGTGTGAGGAGCCTCAGGCAAGGATTCTAGGAAATCACAAACCACTCTCCGAAAGGGAAGCGTACGATACTGAGCCAATTCTGGATGGTCCGCTACATAAACAACATCAGCACCATATTCAATTAACTTTTGCGGAGTCGAGCCTAAATCATGGCCCAGAACCAAACACAGTAATGAGCGTTCCATTTTGTCGGCTAGAATACGTCCAGCACCCAATAATTCAAGCGCTACCGGTTGGAGCTCACCAGCGGCTAATTCCGCAATGACGAGCACATCTCCTTTGGGACAAAAATCTGTGACGGCCAATTCGCTCATCATCTCTCCATGGCAGCAATGTATTCTTTGACATTTCCCGCTGACAAAAGATCTTTGACCAGGATTTCTGGCGAATTTCCCTCGAACATAGAACAATTGCCACCAATTTCACCTACTTTTTCTGTACCAGCTACGATTGTTGGTGAACCTTTGAGTCCGCAGCGATCTGGATCAGCACCAATTATATCCAGGTCTAATGTTTGAATATACTTTTTCATTTCTTCTGGATTACGAATTAATTGTCTGACACGCCAGGCACCACGAAAAGATTTATATTCAAGAGCATGATACGAATTTGCCACCGTCACCAAAACTGGTACGTCGGTAATTACTTTTTGTGTACCACCTTCTATAATGCGCCTTGCCTGTACTTTGTCGTCAACAATGGCAAAATCTTCGCAATAAGTAATCTGAGGAAAACCAAGTCTTTCGGCTAATTGGGGGCCCACTTGTGCTGTATCGCCATCAGTAGTTTGCAAGCCGCAAAAAATAACATCAGGCTTTCCTATGTGTAAAACAGTTTTGTATAGAGCATAAGCAGTAGCTAGAGTATCCGAAGCAGCCAAACGTTTGTCGCATAAAAGAAACCCACGCTCTACACCATGTTCCAGAGCTTCTAGCAATACTTCAGTAGCCGGTGGCGGTCCCATTGAAATGGCCGTTACAGTCCCCCCATAAGCTCTTTTAGTAAAAAGAGCAGCCTGCAAAGCATAGCGATCAAAAGGATTAAGCATCCTTTTGGCCTTAGCACGGTCAATAGTGCCGTCAGGGTTGATGCCCGCCTTTGAGCCCTGGTCTGGGACCTGCTTGACTAGGACAAAAATGTTATAGTTCCAGGTTGCCAAAGCTAACTGCCTCCCATAAAATATTACCCCCACTGATTGGGTATACGGCTGTGAAACACTTCTTTGTTACGAGATTGCACTTTTAATTCATGGATTATTTATTTTTATACGAATCTTTATTTGTACTAAACTATCAAGGGTTGAACTCAAACAAAGTTTGAGACTCATTGTTGATCTATCAATTTATTAAAAGGAGCAGAGACAAAATGGCATACAAAGATAAATTTCTAAAACAAACAGTGCTTATTGTATTAGCTGTTCTGTCAGTAATCTCCGCTGCTTGCGCCGCTGAGATTAATTGGAAGAAGGTCGATCCTGGCATGAAAGAAGCCAAGCAACTACATAAATATTTATTAGCCGATGTATATACAGACTGGTGCGGCGTGTGCAAAAGACTGGATAAGGATACTTTTAGCAATCCCGAGTTAACACGCTTCCTAGGCGACAAATTTGTTTCTGTTAAAGCAAATGCCGAAGATGGCGGAGCTGGACAAAAATTAGCCACCGATTATAGCGTAACCGGTTATCCTTGTGCTCTAGTTTTCGATCCTTTTGGCAAATTTATAGGTCGCATACTTGGTTATAAAGATGCCCAAGAATATCAAAGCGCTCTGCAAGATATTATTGACCATCCTGATCAACAATAATAAATAGGCAGTAATTCGCTCAGAGAAGCTGGTACGAGCCCAGTTTCGCTATACGATTAAATATCGCTGCTTCAGTTTGAGAGATTGCATCTTAAGCAAGCTAATTAACCCGCTCTGCTTCCCAGTCGCCGCCGCCCTGAGTTTTACCACTCATATAGGGTCCAGTGTAGTCCTTGTCAGACACTTCACTGACTTCTGCTTTGAAGGTCATAACGTTATTGCCCTGGTGTCTGCCTGGATACTGTCTGATGATAGTCAGGTGGGGAAAATTATACCAACCCTTGATTATTATGAACTTTTCCTTACTATTAGCATCTACGCCATGACCACTTATTTTATTGTCCTCTTGCTCCAAGAACATAGTTGAATGAATCGTTTTAAAATTATATTCAAAAGCTACGCTCCACTTACCAGACAGATCAGGACAGCGATTTTCTGAGATGGCCTGTTTGGGTTCCTCTTCAGCTACATTGTTTTTGTTCGCCACGCTTACTGGAGAAGGCTTCACCTCAGCCATTGCTGCTTCCCATTCACCAACAGTTAAAGCACCATTCGATTCAAATGAAAAATCACCACCCATATATGGTACTTGTCCATTTTCAACGGAAAGATAAGAAAAGCGGCCATGGTACTGCACAGCTTGATTGGGGCGCTTGTCATACCTTTTTAAAAAAACAATTTCATCTCCTTTGATCTGTCCTTGTTCAATTCTGAAATTAGCACCATTCTGTTCGTCTTGACCCTGACCAGAAAAACTTTGATTACTTTGCTGAATTTGCATATTGCCGAGACATTTCTCACCTTGATCCTTAAATCCGATTTTCCAAAGGCCCGACAAATTTACCGGTCTGTTTGCCTGACGGGAAGTTAGAACCGATTTTTGTCCGACTGCCACCGGACCTTTAATAAGGTTATGCCCTGCTCTTTGTGGCATTGGAAGCTGATTGCAGGCGGTTAATAAAATAGACCCCAAACAGATCAAGATCACATTTGCCTTCAAACAGCGACTGACAACCGAGCGGCTTACTTCACAGAAAAAAAGTAATTGCTTAATGCGGTTAGATTTTTGTTTAAAGTAGTACATATTTTTTTATGTCATTCTCAGAGCGTCTCTGTCAAAATAATACTAGGAAAGGAGATTTTTTGTGGCTATTCCTCTTAATACGGCGGTCACTGTTCTAATGATGAGCGGCGAACAAATTGACGGCGCGGTAGCCATGATTGATCAAGGTACTTATTTGTGTCTAAACCGCGAAAACGAAACAGTTTATTTGCCTTGGACTGCCATCAAGTGCGTGCGGGGTCCAGCTCTACCGCACAGAATGGTCGGCAATCCTTATCCTGAAAGAACAAAACAAGATCCTTCCAAATAGTAAAATCTCTAAAGTTTATTAGCTGAGTTTGTTTTGGAGTTTTCTGCCTCTATTGCGTTGGCGGCTAGCCATTCCATAACTTCACGCTTAGTCGATTCATACAAATAAGTATTCAATCGCTTCAATATGTCAGGATGAGACGATAGAATCTTTTTAAATGCCTCAAGTACATGCGGGCTTTCAAAAGCAATTTTGATTGTTCTCTTTAATTGCTGATCCTCGAGTCCCTGAGCAAAAATCTTCAGATCGGCAATAAGCCTTTCTTTGCCGGGTTTCGGAATATACAAGAAACGGTCTATCGAGAGTTCTATTTCGTCAGTCAGGTCGCGAAGATCTTCCAATTGACGATTTACTAACCTTATGTCACCAAATTCAGTATCAAGATAATAGATATTATCTGGAGAGTCATCTTGATAAGCAAAAATCAAATAATCAAAATCAATATTGATTCTTTTCATTCAAAACTCTCTTTACTAAAATAGTGGCTGACAAATAGACGAAGGCTATAAATAATAATGGATCTCAAAGAACTTTTAGCTAAAGAATGTATTTCTTGCTCAAATGAAGTTACGCGCCTGAGCGAAATCCAGGCAAGATCGTATCTCAACCTGCTCTCTGACTGGCGCTTGCAAGATTTCAGATTAGAAAAAGATGTAAAAACAAAGAATTTTGAGCAAGCTTTATTATTGGCTAACGCTCTTGGCAAAATCGCGGCGGAGCAAAACCACCATCCAGATCTATATATCAGCTGGGGATTACTAAAAATTAGCATTTTCACCCATGCCATCAACGGACTATCCGAAAATGATTTCATACTGGCGGCAAAACTAGACAGATTACTTGCTCAAGAACCTAAACTTTAGAACATCCATTATATTATAGAGAATATCCCTTTAATGCACCGGCCGTACTAAGAATATCGCCGCGCAGCTTATTTGCATCTAGTCTTCCAAATTTCATGTCCAAATACATGCTGATTAACTGCGCGGTGCTGATCAGGCAGATATTTTTCTTGACCGCAAAATCTAGGATAAAATTTGAGAAATCGGCTTCTTTGCGTTGAGGTAGCGGCGTATCGCAATATGTACAGGCTATCAATATGCCTTTTGGCTCGATGCCGTGACTATCCCAAAATTTTATCAAAGACTCGGTCAGTTTGGCAATCTCGCCTCTTTCAGGTGAGCTAGTACTTACCGATAGTCGCACCACAGCTAAATGCTGGTCATTCTCGGCCAGCACAAGTTCATCACTACCGTTTACTTCAGTCGAAAAACCAAGCTCCCTCAGCACTACTTGGCAACTCTCCAAAAGATTCCCTGGTTTGCCCGACAATAGTGTAGCTTTAACCCCCTCTAAAGCAGAAACCATATTTTCAGACATTTCTAATTTTCGCTCTAATTCAGCCAACTGCTTATGCATGGACTGGATCTCTTTAATTAGTCCGTCCATACCAGGCAGCCAATAGCTGTTACACCATTCGGGCATGGCGGCTGCTTCGCTTATGCCTTCTGTCACTCGCGGCATTTTAGCTTCTTGAGCAAATTCGTTAGCAACTTTCTCTTCAGCGTTTTTTTGCGTACCCGTAGTAGGAATGCTCGGCTTCTCCTTGGCTGGACTTAATTTGGATGCAGCTTGATCTCCGCTTCGCCTTTGAATGCCCGTAAATTGGCGATTATCATCGCCAAAGTCACTATCCTCTATGATATTTGACTGCCTTCTTTCAGTTTCATGCTGTAAGTTTTCCGCTTTTAAATTTGCTCTAATGGCAGATTCTTCGGTAAACTCATTCATTTGCGTCGGTGGTTTTAGGGCAAAGTCCTCTTGAGACGAATTTGACATTTGCGTGTCCTCGCCCGCCCCTTCTGGACCATTTTGACCATTCAAATCCCCAGGCAAAGTCACCTTCGATCCAGCTGTCTCACTGTGAGTAGAACCCATTTTGGTGTCTTGCCAAATATTAATACACTCTATTAATGCCCGGTCAAAGTCAGGCGAGTACGGCGCGGGCAGGAAAACGACCCTGCCTCCGTTATCTCCAGCAATGAGCTCACCAGCAATGCACTTTTTAGGTCCCGCCTGAGCTAGAGGAGAATAACCGCTGGTCAGAAAATCGGTTCTAATTATAGTATTCCATTCTAAACCCACTTGTTCTAAATATTTATCAAATTCAGATTCACTAGCGGCTAGACACTTATCGATATTACGGCCATGAGCCACAGTACTCATATGACGAACAGTCTGCTCGCTCGTAGTAACTTCGCCGGATTGATCGGGCGCCAAACCACAAAGCCAGGCATAATTATCCATTGAACGATTTTCAGAATTAATTACAAAAGGACGGCATAAATAATAAATGAGCAAGCCACCCTCAGCCAAGAATTGAAAGAGTTCGGGAGAACGCGCCTCAATTTGCTGGCTGATCCTCTCTATTATATTACTGTCGCCTAATCTGTGGGTAGAGAGTCCTTCCGCCAAAGCCGTGTCAATTTGTCTCATAAGCAATTCATCTTCTTCAAAAAGATGAACAATACTTATAGGATTAACAATAATTACTTTATAGTCGGTTAACGGTCGAGCTTTACCGCAGGTCAATAGGCCTGAACTACCATAACCTGGACAATTAAGTCTTAATATTGCTTCTGACTGAACGGATTTACGATACTCGGACGTCTTCATTTTCCCTTCTCTAACCGCCAAAATATTTATACCCGCACGCGGCACAAGTTCTACTTTATTACAACTTTCATATCCAAGAGACTGATAATATTTACTACTAGTAGTACCATATTCAATCAGTACCACACTGGCGAGCAACAAAATTTTCCTAAGCTCTTATGCATTTTAAACCCCTATAACCCATTATGGCAAAAGCTACCTATCACCGTAAAGGATTTGGCTTAAAAGAGCAGATAGCTCTCGAATTAAACAGCGACTATCATTCTGGTTTAATTGCCCAATTGCGAGAAAACGGCAATTTACTGAAAAATGGCAGGGTCACTATACGTTTGGCCGCAGCCTTTGGATTTTGCTGGGGAGTGGAAAGAGCGGTCTCCATGGCTTACGAGACCAGAGAACATTTTCCCGACAGAACAGTATGGATTACTAACGAAATTATTCATAATCCTGTAGTCAATGAAAATCTGCAAAGGAAAAATGTCGGTTTTCTGCCATTGAAGACTGATGGCACTAAAGACTTTAGTGCTATCGCGCCCAATGATGTCGTCATTTTGCCCGCTTTCGGGGCAAGCGAGAAAGAATTAAACACCCTCAATGAGCTTGGTTGCGAAATAGTCGATACCACTTGCCCTTGGGTTTCCCGTGTTTGGAACCGAGTAGCCAAATATGAAAATGAAGAATTTACAGCTATAATTCACGGTAAATATAATCATGAAGAAACAATAGCTACAGCGTCACGCACTAAACGCTATTTGATCGTAGAAAATCTTACCGAAGCTAAACTTGTTTGCAACTACATTTTATCTAATGCTACATTAGACAGCTTTGTCTCCAGCTTTAAGCACGCGTGTTCTGTTGGTTTTGACCCGCAAATACACCTTAACAAGGTAGGGGTAGCGAACCAAACTACCATGCTAAAAACCGAGACCGAACAAATCGGCAAATGCTTCGAACAAACCATGCTCGCCAAATACGGTCCTCAAAATTTAAACGCGCATTTTATCTCAGCTGGTGACACCATTTGTGATGCTACCCAAGAGCGTCAGGATGCAATGTACGAACTAATTGAACCAGGACTGAGCTGTTTACTTGTCATAGGAGGTTTTAATTCTTCAAATACTGGGCATTTGCAAGAAATTGCAGAAAGTAAAAATGTACCTTCGTACCATATAGATGGAGTTGAGCGCATCGGGCCTGGTAATTTAATTAAGCATAAAAGTAAAGGCAGCCAGCAACTAAATCTTACCGAAAACTGGTTAGCACCGGGTGAAATCGTTGTCGGTATTACAGCTGGTGCATCTACCCCCGATCAAGTAATAGAACAAGTTATAGAGAAAACATGTCAACTCGCTAATTCGCTTTAAATATCTTAACCACATTGAATAGCCACTCAAACACCACAGAATATAATACTGGGCTTGTAAAAACAGCTTCAGGCTCTCCTATGATGTTAGCTTGTCGCCAGAAAATGGGCGATTACACCCCTGTTTGGCTAATGAGACAAGCCGGGCGATACATGGCTTCCTATAAAAAAGTACGCCGTAAAGCAGAATTCTTAGAACTATGTAAAAACCCTGACTTAGTTACTGAAGTTACCTTGTTACCAATAAATGAGTTGGGCGTCGACGCAGCAATACTTTTTGCCGATATTTTACTAATACTAGAACCTATAGGAGCAAAGCTTAGATTTGCTGCCAGTGAAGGACCTATTATAGATAACCCTGTTCAAGCGGAGCGAGATGTTTATGGGCTGCAAAAAGCTTGCGTCAATGAGTCTTTGTCATATGTATTCGATGCTATTCGTAAAATCAGAAGAGCTTTGCAATCAGACTTGCCTCTAATTGGTTTCTGTGGTGCGCCTTTCACATTGGCCGCTTATTTAATCGAGGGCGGCAAGGTCGGAAACTTAGCTCGTACCAAAACTTTTATGTATAAATATCCTCAAGCTTGGCTAGATCTTCTTGATCTTCTTACTAATGCTAGCATCGACTATTTATCTGAACAGATTAACTCAGGCGTCGACATCGTGCAAATATTCGACAGTTGGCTTGGATATTTATCTCCTGCCGATTTTAATGAGTATGTATTACCCCACAGCAAAAGACTTGTAGGCGCTGTTAAGAACCGGGTGCCAACAATATATTTTGGCACTGGCACCAGTACTTTGCTCAGTTTAATTAAACAAACCGAATGCCAAATTATTGGCTTAGATTGGAGAACAGATTTATCGTTAGAATGGAAAAATTTAAATCACCAGGTGGCCATACAAGGCAATCTGGATCCCCTTGTTTTATTAAGCGATAGAGAGACTATTACTGGGCAAACAAAAAGGATACTGGCAGAAGCTCAAAATCGACCTGGGCATATTTTCAACTTGGGACATGGCGTACTTCCTGAAACACCAATTGATAACGTCAAATATTTAATTGAACTTGTACATGAATTGAGCGGGAAAATCTAGCAATGAACTACAATATAGCCATTGTCGGAGGCGGCATCACCGGTTTGACTGTAGCTCACCGGTTAACATGCTTAAAAAAGCAAAAAAGCTTGCCCATCAAAATTTTATTAATAGAGAGCAGCGAGCGTCTGGGTGGTGTCATTAAATCAGAGCAGACCGATAACCTTATTATCGAACACGGACCAGATGCTTTCTTAGCAGAAAAGTTAGAACTCAAGAACCTTTTAAGCGAACTAAAGCTCAGCGGAATGTTGTTGCCTACCAATAAAGATAATAGACGGGCTTTTATTGCTCAGAACAATAAACTGATCCCCTTGCCCGTTGGTTTCTTTATGATCGCTCCCACTCAATGGTTACCTTTTATAACCAGCCCGCTATTTTCATTTTTAGGTAAATTGCGCATAACTTTGGAAACTGTCATACCTAAGAAGAAAAAAGAAGTTGACGAAAGTGTGGCAGATTTTCTACGCAGACGTTTTGGCAGTGAATTATTGGTACGCGCTGGACAACCTTTGGTGGGCGGAATATATATGGCTGATATCAATCTGCTCAGCACGCAATCAACCCTTCCCCACTTCGCCGAACTGGAACAACAATTTGGCAGTTGCATAAAAGGTCTGGTTCAAACCAGACATAATGGCGCAGGCACTGCCAGCGGTGCCCGATACAATTTATTCAGCAGTCTGAGCAACGGCATGCAAACATTAGTCAATCGACTAGTCGAACGGTTAACCAGCGTAGAGCTCCATCTAAATACCAAGCTGATTACGGTTGAAAAAGGCAATGAAAAGAACTGGCAGCTTAAAACAACGGGCAGCTCTTTTGAAGCAGATGTAGTTGTGTTTGCTATTCCATCCAAGCTAGCCTCCCAAACGGTAAAAGAATTAGACCCCGTCCTCAGCAATTCTCTTGCAAAGATTGAAAGCAGCAATTCGGTAGTTGTGAATCTTTTATACAACAAGACTGATATTGAAAAACCACATAAAGGATTCGGATTTGTCGTGCCTTCAACCGAGAACAAAAAAATTATAGCGGCTGGTTTTATCAGTCAAAAATTCCCTGATCGAGTCGACAGCGATAGTGAAATGATCAGGGTTTTTATTGGTGGACAACTGGCACCGCACTTATTCAGCCTTAACGACGAAGAGCTAATGAACTTGGCTCACGATGAACTTAGTTCTTATCTGGGAATAAAAGGTCCAGCTATAAAAAAATGGCTTTGTCGCTGGCCAAACGGTCTACCTTTTTATCAGTTAGAACACCGGCATGCAGTTGAATCCATTGAAAATCTTGCTAAGAATCATCCTGGATTTTTCTTTGCTGGTTCCTCTTATAATGGTCTGGGAATTCCCGACTGTATACGCGATGGCGAAGAAACAGCTGCTCGCTTAGTAACACATATTGAACAAAGGAAGCTAAAGTGCCTAAATCAAATGGTTTGAAGTTAGACATTCAGTCTAAAAGGTTAAAGCCTGGCGCGAATGAACCAGTTTTAGCTTGTATCGATTTGGGCACTAATTCGTTCCATATGATCGTTTGTCAGGCTACACCAGATCGCGAGCATTTTGAAGTAATGTTCCGTTCTAAAGAAGCAGTACCATTTTTTCGTAAATCATTAGCCGACCACTTTATAGATGAAGCTGCTACAAGAGCCGCTTTGCGAATCATTAAAGAAATGGCGCAACAAGCCAGAGCAAAGGGAGCTTTAACAATTATAGCGGTAGCAACTTCGGCTGTGAGAGAGTCTAAAAACGGTGAGGACTTTCTAGAACGGATACGATCCACTTTAAATATTGACGCTAATATGCTGTCTGGCTCAGAAGAAGCTCGGTTAATTTATTTAGGCGTCATTTGGAGCATGCCAGAACTCACCAATAATTTCGCAATTATAGATATAGGGGGAGGTAGCACAGAAATTATAGTTGGCAATAAAGAAAAAACATCCTTTATGCAGTCATATAAGCTGGGCGCTGCTCGACTTGCGCAGAAGTTTTTTGGCAAGGATCTGCCGACCCGAGAAAAAGTAAGACAAATACACGAGGAAGTGGCAGGAGTATTGCAACCTACTGCTGTCAAGATAGAAGCATGTGGTGGTTTTAGAAAGTTGATTGGTACTTCCGGAACTATACAAGCATTGGCCAAAATCGATCGCGAGCTAGAAGGACTGCCGGATGCAAATTTGCATAGATGGCGCCTACCTCTTGAACGTCTTAGGCACATCATTTCTTACATAGAAGACTGCTCAATACGCAATGAAAAAATAAAATTCGTTAGCAATGACCGAGCACAAACAATATTGTCTGGTTCCATCGTTCTAATAGAAGCTATGAAAGCTTTGCAAGCCAGTGAATTAATCGTCTGCACTGCGGCTTTGCGAGAAGGTGTGGCTGTAGATCGCTTTTTGCAAACAGGTTGGCTGGATGCAAGCCTTGCCGTTCATCAAAATCCCCGTTCACTGAGTGTTTCTCATTTGTTAAAGAAATATCAAGGCGATGTGGAACATGCTCAACAAGTCGCTTGGCTTGCCTGCGAAATTTTTTGGCAAACACATAAAACAATTCATAATTATTCTGAAGATGTCGTTAACCTTCTGTGGGCTGCCGCTATGCTCCACGATCTGGGCATATACATAGGCCGGAGCGGCCACCACAAACACTCATATTACTTGATTAAACAAGAGGAGTTATTGGGCTACAATCGCGAAGAAATACAGTTAATAGCTAGTATTGCTCGCTATCACCGTGGTAGTGCACCGAAAGAAACTCATGAAGCATTTATAGCTTTATCAACAAGCGAAAGGAAGCTTGTCACGGATATGGCAGCCATTCTACGCTTAGCAGAGTCCTTAGATCGCAGTCATAGACAAATCATCCAATCTCTAAATATCAAAGACCCACTAAATAGCAAAACTAAACAAACAAAATTAATTTCTGACAAAAAATTAGATAACAAAAAAGCAAATGCACTTTTATTTGAGGCAATCATTAAACCAGGTAGTGACGGTAAGTCAGAAGCCTGGGCGCTCGGAGAAAAAAAATCATTTTTCGAAACGCAGTTCAAAAAAGAAATTTCATTAGAGCTAAAAACTGTGCCTGCGGAATACCGGGGTTCTTTGCCTAATCGCGCCCTAAAAATATGAGACTAATTTTTTGTCCCTACTTTTAAACACCGAATGGAAAGACCTTGGGAACTAATCGTCGCCATTTCATTTCTTCGCCATAGTCTTTATAGCTAGTTCCTAAATTCTCAACTAAAATTTCTTCCTCGTATCTGGCTCGTCTCAGCCACAATGGCGCTACCAAAAACAAGGCAAAAGCCACACAAATAATTGAGGTAGCTGCCAAGGATGCACCCACTAAACATTGAATAATTCCCGAATAGATAGGATGCATAACGTATTCGTACAGACCAGTTTTTCGCACTCCCTGCCCGTGCAACACTTCAGAATCTGTCGAAAAATAGTCGCCGAGATTGTACCATCCACCAACCATAAAAAACATTCCGCTGGCTAAGACACCAACACCCAGCCACGATATGCAACTGGCTATTCCCTCTGGGTGCCCACTAGTCAAAACAATCAAACGCTCCATACCACCAAAGTTAGATGGCAATAAGTTTATATAAAATAGAAATGCAAATACAATCAAAACGACATTCGCTAGAGATAGCAATTGAGGGGCGCGCTGAATTAAAAAATTCGGCTCATATATGCCAGTTCCTCTTTTTTTAAAGCCTTTTACTAAAACTGGAGCGGCAATAACTCCAGAAATAATCGTGGTAGCACAGGTAAAAATAGTCTGCAGATTTAAATACATGGATTTCCTTACACTTTGCTCTTTGATATTAGAATTGCCTGAGCACTAGATCAGTGAGAATACAGCATTCAAAAAACAATTGTATATAAGATCCGTAAAAGTATTTTCTATTTATTGAGCCATTTCAACAACTAAAAAAATTCGCCTGAAAGATTTAACACAGAGACAAATGACAAAAAGATAATCTTCACAGAGAAACATTATCAAGTTGTTGTAAAGTAGTATCTTTTCTACACCATACGATCATTTTCTGCACTAGAATAGAATCTGTCTGCCAGCGGGAATTATTTATTTCCTCTTTAAAGTTAGTCCAACGTTAAAACCAAGAGTAAACACTTGACCGAGCAACGCAACAGCATAAGCAATATATTACCCGCAGTAATTCCTCCAACTAATCTTAGAAAATCAGCCCAAATTGAGTGGCTAGAGGCAGCAGACGGAGCTAAGCTAGGCTGCCGTATTTGGCGCGGTAACGAAGACGCTCCGGTTGTGATTTACTTACATGGCATCGAAGGACATAGCCAATGGTTTGAAAACACAGCGGCTGTTTTGAACGAAAATGGTATCACCGTCTACGCACCAGATCGCCGTGGTGCTGGGATGAACGGCGGCATGCGTGGGCATCTCGACAATTACAAAGTTTTACTTTCTGACCTCGAATCTCAAACAAGATATATAAAACGAGAGCACAGAGGGCAAAGGTTGATTATGATAGCTAATTGTTGGTCTGCTAAGTTAGCTGCCTTATTTGCTCAATCTAATTATGAAAGCACAAACAAGACTCTCGTCACCCCTTTGGCAGGACTAATTCTCATAGCACCAGCTATATATACACGCATTGATTTTTCGCTGATCACCAAGCTTGAAATTGCTATGGAGTATATGTTAGGAGGCCGCTATCGTTTGAAATATTGGCCCATTCCTATTACCACCGCCATGCTCACCAAAAATCCGATTTTCGCTGAATTCTTAGAAAAAGATTCGCTCCGAATAACAAAAGCAACTACTTCATTTTTTGTTCAAACTTTCTTTTTGACCAAGAAAGCACAGCAATCAGCAAAATTCATAAAAATCCCGGTTCTCGTACTGCAAGGACAAGATGACTTAATTGTAAACACGAACAAGCTGGAAGGCTGGTACCAACAAATCACCTCAAAAGACAAGTCAATTCATAACTTTCCAGGAGCCGCTCACAGTCTAGATTTTGATGCCGAGTGGTTCAAAGAGTACACTCATGAACTTACCAATTGGATTATGACCAGAGGACAACTTGGTGTATGAAAATTGTAGACATTAGTTTGTGTGTAGTTAAGCTTCCTTTTCGTTTCGCCTTTAACCACAATTTGGCTAAACGATTCTTATTCTCACAATTTAATTGTTAAGGTAACCATTGAGTCTGAAAAAGGACTATCTATAGGTTTCGGGGAAAGTATACCTCGGGAATATGTGACCGGAGAAACAATTGATCAAGCTGCTCAGTATTTAAATGAAAAATACTTTCCCTATTTCAAAGGCAAAGAATTTTCTGACAGCAGGGAGCTACAGGCCTACATCATGGACCGATTTCTATTCTTCGGTTTAGACCAACGCCCAGGCGGGGCGTCCTGGTGTGCACTGGAGCTTGCTTTATTAGATGCTGCCGGTCGTGCCGAAAATATCTCCCTAGTTCAAATGCTCAACCAAAAAAACAGCAGCCAGTCTGCCACTAGTATTAAATATGGTGCTACGGCATCTTTAACTAACAGAAATCTTCTGTCAGCTCTGCTTGTATTCTTTAAAATTTATGGTTTTTCCACTGTAAAGCTCAAGCTTGGCAAAAATGTCGACGATTCAATAAAGCGAATCAAACTAGCCCGCCAAATAATGGGCAACGAAACAACTTTGCGAGTAGACGCCAATTGTGCCTGGTCTGTTTCAGAGGCTATCGATTTTTCTCAAAAATCGCAAGAATACAATGTTGCTTCTATTGAACAGCCTCTTGTAGCTGATAATATTGAAGGCATTGCTCACCTGTCCTCTTCAATACCTCAAGTTATCGTTTTGGATGAGTCTCTGTGCACTATACAACAAGCAAGATTTTTCATCGATAATAGGATTAAAGTCGATTTTAATATCCGCATTTCCAAAATGGGGGGAGTACTTGCAGCTCGCACCATTAAGAATCTCGCAAAACACGCCGGGATTCCATGTCATTTAGGGGCGCAGGTCGGTGAAAGTGGTATTCTTACTACTGTCGGTAGAATATTTGCCCTGACGAACGGCCCATTTGTAAACTATGAGGGAGCGGCAAATAATCTTTTGCTCAAATATGATCTGACAAAAGAGAACTTGACTTTTGCCTATGGCGGTTATGGCAAGTTGCCTAATCCTTCAATGCAAGCCGGAATAGGAGTTACGGTAGACGAGAAGAAACTTCAGCACCTGATTGAAAGCGAACCATGTATGAATAGCACTTCTTCCTTTGCACTAGCACATAGTATTTCACGCCCAGACAGACAGGATCCTATTCAGAAAGTGAAAATCGGGAGCAAGCGATAAGCATTATGACTGATTGGCGCAAAACAGATATTGCAATGGGACAGTTATGGCGAAGATCTACCCATATAAGGCAGTTTAATCAAGCATGCTTAAACCCAGGAATAGCTCAAAGACAAAAACTTAAGCAAATTATTGATTCAAACACAAATACCACCTTTGGACGCAAGCATAAATTCGATCAGATTTCCAATCTGCAAGATTATCAAAAGCTCGTTCCGCCTGCGGTTTATGAACATCTTAAGCCTTACATAGATGCAGTGATGTCCGGTAGCAAAAAACAGCTAACCGAAGATGAGCCTTTTATGTTCGCCACTACAAGCGGTACCATCGATAAACCAAAGTATATACCGATTAACAATAGTCACCTGGCTGATTATACACATGCTTTTCAAATTCACAACTATCACTTAGTCAAAGATTTTTGGCAGGCAACCTCCGGACAATTTTTTATCATCACTAGTAACGATGAAGAAGGGCAAACGCCATCTGGCTTACCATATGGCGCTGTATCTGGACTCCTGAATAGACGCCAATCTCCCTTAATTCGCAGACATTTTGCTGTTCCATACGAAGTATGTAAAGTTAAAAATGTAGAGAGCAAATATTATTTAATGCTGCGAACAGCTCTAACACAAAATGTTACTGCCTTTTAGCTTGTAATCCTTCTAGCCTAATTTTGTTGGCTGATCAGCTCAAAGAGCACAGTATAGACCTCATAGCAGACATATTTGATGGCACCATAAAAAGCACTCATTTACCTTCTCTTAAATTGCGAGAGGCCTTTTCGAGTTATCTACAACCCAACAGGCAAAGAGCTCGCGTGTTAGAAAAGATTATGGAGAATGAATCTGTTCTTTTACCTAAGACTGTTTGGCCACAATCCACAGTGATTTCTTGTTGGAAAGGTGGCCCAATGTCATTTTATTTGGAAAAATTGCCCGAATTTTATGGTGACCTTCCGGTGAGAGATTTAGGCTATATGGCTAGTGAGGGAAGAGGAAGCATACCAATTTCCGATGAAGGAGCTGGTGGTGTGCTCGCTATTACAAGTCACTTTTTTGAATTCGTAGCTGAGGAAGATATGGAGTCTTCGTCTCCAAAATTCTTAACCGTGGAAGACTTAGAGTTACGTAACCGCTATTACATCTTTTTCACTACTAATGCTGGTTTGTACCGTTATAACATAAACGACCTGGTTGAAATAGTTGGTTTCCATGACAATACTCCGATCATAGAATTCGTGCGCAAAGGCATGGGAATTAGCTCAATTACTGGCGAAAAAATTACCGAAGAACAGGTATTAACTGCTTTCAGACGAGTGACGCATCAACTCAATTTAGATACCATCAATCACTTTACTGCAGAAGTAAAATTGTCCTTACCTCCCTATTATGTTTGTTTTGTCGAGATAGATACTTCGCTGCCTATCTCTGTACAGGAGGAATTTGTGCGCCTGTTTGATCAATCTCTTCGCTGTCTAAATCCAGAATACGAGGAAAAGCGAAACAGTAATAGATTAGCCATGCCAAAATTAGAAATGCTTCCAGCCGGTACATATAAAAGTTTGCGGCAACAAAGAGTGATGGAAGGTGCACCAGAAGCCCAAGTAAAAATTCCGCTTTTAAGCACATCTTGCTCGTTTGCCGATAGATTAGCACTGCTAGAAAAGAAAGAGGTAATTGCCAGTTGAAAAATATAAGAATTGCGGTCACCGGTGCAACCGGATTAGTCGGCAGCCACATCAGCGAGTATTTAGCTCAGAAGGGCTATTTGGTCAGAGCAATTGTGCGATCACAAATAAATGCCGAGTATTTTGGCGAGCGTTGGGCCGATCTAAACATTGAAACTGTTGAAGCAAACGTCACTAACAAAGAAGATTTAGAAACTGCCCTTCTCGGTACTGAAGTGGTAATTCATGCGGCTGGTATAGTTGATCCTTATGCGGCACCGCAAGCGATAAATGCTGTCAACGTACTTGGCACTCAATTAGTTCTAGAAACTGCAATTAAATTGGGACTAAAACAATTTATTTTCATAAGCAGCCTTTCTGTCATTACGGGCAACAACGATCAATATAAGACTACGGAGAACGCTCCTTTAGTACTATGTGGGGAATCATATGCCGATTCTAAAGTAAAAGCTGAGCGACTCGTCACTAGTTCGCTCTATAAAGAGAAAATAGCTGTGACATGTTTAAGACCAGGATTTATATATGGGACTCGAGAAAGAGCCTGGTTGCCACAATTAGTACAAGCAATTAAGAGTGGCAGCGCCGTGTTAGTAGATGACGGAAAGAAGGAAACAAATGTTATTTACGTCCAAAATCTGAATAAAGCGATTGAAGCATCAATATTCAATCAAAAGGCCTATGGACAGATTTATAATCTAACCGATGGGCAGGAGATTACAAAAAAACAACTATTCAATACCATCGCCGATGAACTTGCAGTGCCTAGAGTAAAGAAGAGTGTGCCCAGCTGGCTGATCAAGCCTATTTTTGATTTGATATCGTCCTTAGTCTCTAAGTTCCCACCAAACCGCAGAAAAAAGCTATCCCGATTTTCTAAAGCCGCCTACAGGCTTATAGGAATCAACCAAGGATTTTCTATTCGAAAGGCAAAGGAAGAGCTCAACTATGCTGAGCTTATCCCTTTTAATATCGGCATGATGGAGACTCTGGCTTATTTCAAACAGCAATATCAAACAAGCAGAGAAACCGGTTCGCGAAAAAAAATAAAAATGGAAGTATGAAATAAAGCTTGGTGTAAAAGTATTGTGAGGAATTTATTCTCGAAGCTTAAGGAATTTGCCGTTGACTATGCTCAGCGTCATTCTCATCCACTTAACCTTTTCTGGCACATTTTAGGAGTACCACTAGCATTTTTTGGTTTATATAAATTTCTTACTGGCTCTTTCCTCCTTGGTATTGGTCTTTTGTTTTTTGGTTATTTATTTCAATACTTAGGACATAGAGCCCAAGGAAATGAAGTAGGCGAGGTGATTTTAATCAAGAAATGCTATCGCCTCCTTGCAAAAGCTAGAATGAGCAATAACCCATGAACACTGAATATTCAACTATCACCCAAGCCAGTACAATCCTTATAGATGGCGCCACCGGCTATATAGGGTCCCATTTAATTAACTCTCTTACAAAGACTTGCAGCGATAAGACAAATATTCGTTGTCTGATAAGAAAAGACGCCGCTGCCTCTGACGTTGATTCTTTAGAAGAGTCAGGTAGCAGCTTATTTAGAGCCGATTTGAATGACACTGGTTTGGATACGGTTTTTTCGCAAGTGGATGTCGCTTGTCATTTAATTGGCAGTATCGCTCCGCGTAAAGGAGAAACTGCTGCTGCATTGCACGTTGGACAGACCAAGCGTTTTGTGCAAGAGTGTCAAAAGGGCAGAATAAAAAAAATCATTATGATCAGTGCTTGTGGAGCTGACTCTAAGGCTGAGAGTGACTATCACCGAACAAAATGGCAGGCTGAACAAATTATATTGGGCAGCGGAATTCCAAGCGTAATTTTGAGACCCTCACTAGTAATTGGCAGAACATTCGGTCACCGAAATAGCAAATTAATTACTCGACTAGAACATTTGATTCGCACTAAAAAACTTGTTCCTTTAATCGGCGGCGGCAATAATAAAGTTCAGCCAATCTTTATTGAAGATTTAGTCAATGCCATATTATGCTCTTTCGATTTAAAAAACATTTCGAACAATAATGATTCGATTATAGAGCTGGGCGGAGCGGAAGTAATTACTTTAAGAGAGCTAGTACAAAGAATGATGGCCAAATTAAATATCGAGCGCTCTCTGTTAGCTTTACCATTACCTATTGCCTCGCTTGCCGCTCTTGTAGCACAACTTATGCAAGAGGTTCCTTTAATCAGCCCCGATCAAGTAAAAATAGCCAAGCAAGATAATATTTGTCACCATAACGGACTAGAATCTCTGATCAAGAGAAAACCTACAACGGTCGATTATGCCCTTGATTCCTACCACTGGTAAAAATGGCAAGAATATGTCCCTCTTTTTACTAATGCAAGGATAGGTCGCTAAAAGCTTATGAGCCAAAGCAATTCTATGAACATCTTAGTCACAGGCGCAAGTGGATTTCTTGGGCAAAATCTAGTGCCACGCTTAAATAGTCTGGGGTACAAAGTGCGCACTTTTGGTCGTTCAAAAAATCTACCGCCAGCCTTAGCTAAATTAGATCTAGAACACTTCAGCGGCGATATAACCAACTATAGTGAAGTTTATAACGCTGTTGTCGGAATGGATATCGTCTATCATTTAGCAGGGTTGGTTTCCTATAAAAAACGCGATTTTGATAAAGCCCATGCTACCAATGTTATTGGCACTCGAAATGTTATGGAAGCCAGTCTATTAGCCAGTGTTCGTCGTGTTATCCATACAAGTTCGGTAGCAGCTTTTGGTATTCCTAAAGAAGGAGAAATCGGCTCTGAAGAGATTGAATACAATCTGTCTGGAATGGGTCTAACTTATTGTGATACCAAACATCTCGCCGAACAAGAGGTATTAAAACGCGTTTCTTCTGGCTTACCTGCTATTATTTTAAATCCAGGTATCATATTTGGTGAAGGTGATACTCATCCTCACCATCATGCCATTTTTGCAGCTATGTCCCAAGGATGGATGGTTGGAGTTCCTTCCGGCGGTGTAACTTTTTCTGACATAAACGATGTCGTAGAAGCATATATACATTGTCTAAATAAAGGCAAAATAGGCGAACGTTATGCAGTTGTAAGCGCCAATCTCTCCTTTAAAGATGCCGCCCTCATTTTTGCAAAATTGAATAGCTTAAACAGACCCTTGTTTGAAATACCAAATAATTTTCTCACCGGTCTAGGCACTCTGGTAGAAAATATAACGCCCCTTTTTGGTATTGATCCACCATTAACCAGACAAGTAGCTTGGCTTAGTCAGCAAAAGATCTTTTTCAGCAGCGATAAAGCATGCGCCGAAATAAATTTCCAAGCCACACCTTTTGCTGACACTGTGCGGCGCACATCCAAGTATTATCTGCATAGAAATAAAGCTGGCTAACGTCAGGAAACTTTTAGTTCTCACTTATTTCCAGGGCAGATTATAATGGCGCTTAAGCTGCCTATTGAGAAATTTCATTTCACCAAAAGCTTGTCGACTAGCAGAATAATTACCAATTTCTCGATTAGCTATGTACTTAAGATAAAAAAGATTTGCCAAGGTAGCTATGTCAGGATTTTTTTGTTGATGCCATATCTTCATTGCCTCATCAGTATGAGCGAGTGAGTCTTTAAAACACTGTTGGCGTTTTACTTGATCGGTCTCAATATCACCACGCAAATAATCAAGTAGGGCAAAATTTGTTTCATTGCGCATCAGTCGACTATCATTAGGCGGAAGATTTGCCAGGTCTAGCCGGGCTACTTCCCTATACCAGTAGGCACTATCATCAATCTGATTCAAATCGCGATATATTCCAGCTAAGGTTAGCATGGAATCAATATATTTCTGGTTGTAATCTTTGTTCAGCTTTTTGCGCTCGTTAACCACATCAGACATTATTGCCGCGGCATCCTTTACTTTAAAAGAAGCCCACAGATTTTTAGCCAGGCTCTCTTGATAATCAAGTTTAACCTCAGCAGAAGCATGCTTATCTTGAGCAATGGCCTCCAATTGCTTGCGAATAGCAAATTCTTGAGCCGCCATATTTTTATCATAATAGTGTAAATTCAGTTCGTCCACCAGAGCATATTTGCGAGGCATAACAATAAGTACCATCCAAAGGAGAGCAACTAGTATAGTCAATATTAGGATAATCTCTTTTTTACCCATCTCGTTTAAGCAACCCGATAGACAAGTTTTTTCTGTATAAACGTTTGCTCAACAGAATTAGCCAGCAACCCAATTTTTTCATATCTTCTGGATCAATGAATAAAATATAGAACGACATAAAAGCAAACTCGAAAATAGGGATATTAAGCATCCAATCAATTCCCACATGCAACAGGACTCCACATAAAATAATCCAATATCTTAATTCCTTAAACCATATAAGAGTGCTTAATGATAATTCAGCGCCAATGGTGAGCCAATTCATAAAAAACAAAGAAACTCGATGTTCGAACAATATCGGCACAGGCAGCTTGGCAAAATCGTTCAATCGCGTTGCTATATAACAACCGTTACCATTAAACCAAACTGGTGCGTTTATCTTGAGTAAGCCAGTTGAAAAATAAGCTATCGCGAATTGCATTTGTATCATCCGCTGTGCCCAGGGCGAAACGGGCGGTGGATTGAATAATGCACGCCGCCAATCTCCTTTTCTGCTCTTAAGATAAGCATCTACCGAAAGAGCATCACCCGCTCTACTAAAGCACAGAAGGAAAAGACCCAGCCGCTGCATAGTGTCACCAGCGTTCAACAGAAACGGATACTGATGACAGATCGAACAATATGCAAGAAAAACTAGTATTGTGCTTGCTCGCGTAAAGAGTCCCACTATCATCATCAACGTCAAAATAGCGACAACGACGAAAAAAGCAATATGCCAAGAATTCTGTGTAGGCAGAAAATCAAACAAATTAAAGAAGACAGCTCTTTGAGTCCAGAAAGCAATAAAATCATCTTGTGGAATGAATGGATGGGTTCCAAAAAATACAAAAAAATCGTTCCAGTATTGTGTCAAAATCTGCGTCAAAAACATCAAACCAAATGCAATGCGAAAAACACACAGAGACAGGGGCGACTCGGCTTTAAACCAAAAGTTTTGCCAGGCAGTAACTAAGCCACGCAAAGTCATTTGAAATCCTCTGGACTAACTTGATAGACGAAATAAATCTTGCGATTAACACCTATCATGGGAGTACCGTAGGGAACAAATTTTTCTTCCATTAAAGTAACCCGATCGCCGTTATAGCAAAGAGTAACCTCAGTAGGTGGATTATTTGGATTAGCAAAACAACGAGCGATGTGCCTAGCTATGGTTGGACGGAATACACTGTAATCATCCCAAGGCATGTTGTCGTAAAAAGCCTTTCTAACTCTCTCACGCAAAGTTTCTTCCAATTGATTCATTTTTTCTGGACGCGGAAAATCATAATAAGACGTGGTGCCGTCCCGAAATGTTATGATGGCATATGGGTGAAAGCTATAATCGCGAGGATTCGGACAAAACATATTCCACGCTTGCTCTATACCCAAAAACAATTCTATGTGGTGCGTGTATTTGCGTATAAAAGTTTTTAGCGGACAATTGGCGCTAATATTAGCTATCACCACAAAAAAATAGGACGCAATAAAAATGCTAATTATGAATTGGTCCCTTTTAGACATTGCTGTAGGTGTCAGGTTCATATCCCCCAGGTACGATAAAAATAATCATGCGTCTTTTTATTAACCAAGAGTGCTTCGTTAGCTATACTGCCCACGGCACTTTCAGAACGTACAAAATATTCATAGCTGTCTACGGTTTGGTGAAGAATCGGATCACTGCCATATTTCTCAGCAAACCAAGAACGTCCAACTTCTGGTACATAGGACTTAAATTCCTTGGCATTGCGCAAAGTAACCCCTGAGGTACAGTTAAACCTAATCCAGGAATCATAACCCGCTAGTGCTTTGCTATCGCCTCTCAAATCTTTTATCGTTTCTATAGGCTCCAGGAAAGTTTTTTCAAACAGCTTTACTGGAGAAAATTCTAGCGTTTTAGTAATCCTGTAGTAAGAATAGCCAAGACCAAGAAGAATAACCAACACAATAGCAGCTGCTTCGTACCTAAAATTGCCTTTTTGTTGCAGGCTGGTTCTTGATCTTTCACCGCCCAAAGTAGAATGCTTACTTGATGCTTTTTTCCAGTAGCTTGAGTTGTTCACTAACGAATCCCTTATCAAATTTGCGAGTTGTACCGAATATTAGCTCCTACAAAAATTATTACACGAATTCAGTTTGAAATTCCTCATCCCAAAGATTAGCTTGCCAGGCCAAATTAAAAAGTGTCTTGACAGCTAGCCTGCCTAGATCTCCACAATCAACACTGAGATCATTGACATACAGTTTTATATATTGATCAGCAATTTTTTCTGACATTCCTCGAGCAAAGCTAAGAGCATATTTCATGGCAGCAGGGCGATTCTGCAAAGAATAAATAACCGACTCTCTTAACATTTGAGTGAGCTGCATTATTTTTACCTGTCCCAAGTCACGCCTTATTACATTTGCACCTAGAGGTAGGGGTAAATTTGTTTTGTCAAACCACCACTGTCCCAGATCAAATATCTTTTTTAATCCAGATTGCAAGTGAGTAAGTTGTCCTTCGTGAATAATTAAACCCGCATCAACCAAACCATTTTGCACTGCCGGCACAATTTCATCGAAAGGGAGCATAAGAACCTTAACTGCCGGTATAGCCAAACGCAACAGAAGATAAGCAGTGGTCATATATCCTGGTACCGCTACTGTGATTGCATTCATATCAATTAAATTTTGTTTTTCATTAACCACAACTATTGGCCCGCATTCAATGCCAAAACTGGCACCGCATGACATAAGCAAATAATGCGAACTAATTTGTGGATAAGCCGCAAAAGAAACCGCTGAAATTGCGTATTTACCTTCTTTTGCTTCTTCATTAAGCGTTTGAATATCCTTCATCACCTGTTTAAAGACGAAACCATCGGTATCAACAGCACCACAAGCAATACCATAATACATAAAAGCATCGTCGCTATCCGGGCTATGGGCAAAGTCTACTCTTAAGCGTTCCGTCGCCTTCATCCTTCGGCTCCTCCACTTACCCACGCTTCTCTCGCGATTGCTCCTCGCAATCGTTCGATACGCTTCTTCTTCGCCTTGTCCTCAATCAAGCGTTCCGTCGCCTTCATCCTTCGGCTCCTCCACTTACCCACGCTTCTCTCGCGATTGCTCCTCGCAATCGTTCGATACGCTTCTTCTTCGCCTTGTCCTCAATTAAGCGTTCCGTCGCCTTCATCCTTCAGCTCCTCTTCGTTTTATGGCAATAATTCATCTGTAAATTCTCCACCCAGCCTCAAACTCGCTTGCAGAGCAATTATGGTTTCATGCAAAACTCGGCTAAATACCGCCGTAGGATTTTTTACTAGGTTAGACATAATCTCGTATATCGGCGGATCTAGTTCTTTGAGATAAACCCGTGTTTCTTTAAGAGAAAAAGCCGCCAACGACTCAGCCCAATACTCAAAAGAGCTGGCCTTAGCATAGCCCGAAATGAAATGTCTTTTTTCTAACTGTTGCGGCAATAACAATTCCGCCTGGTTATCGCCAGCCACTCCAGAATGCAATTTGTCACAATTCCTTTTTCTCTTCTCAAACAATTCTAAAACTTGATCCTGCACTGCCGCCGTTACTACAAAATCAACTTGATGCCCAAATTCGTGAGCGATTACCAGGTTCAGCCTAACTTCTAAATGTCCCAGTCCAGTTTTCTGCGCGTTCATCATGGGACCATATTTTTTATAGAAATTGACCTCCCTTTCAAATTCTTCTTTGTCGAGGGTAACATTACCCGTGCGAATTCGCGTAGCCCCAGTAACGCCATGTTTCACATTGCCTAAAGAGGCATCTCCCTCACTCTTCCTTATTATCTGTAATATGCCACAGGATGACCAGAACGCCATTGTTTCGAGTATGTATTTCTTTTGCAAGGCATTCAGGCTATCAAAACCTTGGAAATAACGAATAATTTCATTATCAGTATAAGAGCGATCAGCCCGATACAAAGGTCTGTTAAAGCTATGCTGCCAATTCTCGCCTCGGCTATTCTGACCTTCAAAAGCAAAATTCAACAAACTATTTTGATTTAACTTGATACGGCCTGAAAGGCCATTTTTATCGCGCACATATATTTCGCCCTCGTCATCGATTTGAGCCAAATATTGATGATCTTCTGTAATAATTCGTCCGTTTAAAACGCTAAAATTTTTACTATTATAAATTAACTTTCCTGTCGGCCCAGGAGCATCTGGCAAACTTAATTCTATTCCCTTCGTGTCAATTCCTCTGAACTGCAAAGGCGAAAAAGTCTCGATAGCCAAAGTTTCACCCAGCTTGCCAAGAGATCCGTCCGTGCTTCGCAGATAGCCATCGTCAAACAGACGGCCCATATACTGACCATCCTTAAAAATTTGCCCGTCCTCAACGACCAGCATATTTTCTCCATCAATTAAAAAACCTGTAGGTCCTTTTTGAATTACGATTGGAGCATTCTCTAACGCCATGATAGTTTCCAGTTGTTTTAACAAAAGTCGAGCTGAATATTTACAGAGTTATTGCCATAGTCTTAATAGTCTTTCAGTATAGCGAATGAAAGCCGCGCTACAATTTAGAAGAGACACATGAATTTACGCAGCAAATGAGCAAACTTAGGCAATTACAGGCTAGTAAGCAAATATCTACTAGTCTTTCAGTCAGAAAACGTAAACAAATCAGCAAGCCAGCCATTGCTGTGCTTGGCCGGGTTATTTTTAGTGTTATCGGCCAGCTTAATCTATTATGGATCAAATTTACCATCTGGCAAAAAAACGGACCCAAAACCGGCTCCTCAAACTCTGGTAAGCATCCCTGGCGCGCAGTTTTTTCCTGTCCTTGAGCAGCCTTTAAATATTTTGGTTATGGGTGTTGATTCAAACGGTAAAAATACCGAACGTTTTAACAGCACCCGTTCCGACACAATGATATTGGTCAGTATTGAGCCTAAGAAACAAAGAGTAGCGGCAATTTCTATACCTAGAGATAGCCGGGTACATATAGGCAATAGCAAAAGCATGGACAAGATTAATTCTGCTCATGCTTTCGGAGGCGCCAAGCTGGCAGTCGAAACAGTCAGTCAATTGCTGAACACCCCTATAGATAGATACATGGTTGTCGACACCGAAGGGCTAAAAGAAATTCTGGCCAGCCTTGGCTCCGTAAACGTCCTGGTCGAGAAAAAAATGAGCTATGTGGACCATACAGCCAAATTATTTGTAGACCTCGAACCTGGTCTGCAGAGGCTTGACGCAAAACAAGTCGAACAATATATACGTTTTCGCCATGATGCTAAAGGTGATATCGGACGCATCGAAAGACAACAATGGTTTGCCCGCCAGTTGTTAAATAAACTGGCCGAGCCAGAAATGTTAGTTAAATTACCTTCTATCATCGACACCATTCGCCAAAGTGTAATGACTGATTTAAGCGTTGACGAAATGGTGCGCATTTTTGGCTTCGCCTGTCATCTCAATCCCAAAAATGTTGAAACTGCTTCCTTACCTGGCGCTCCTGGCAGTATTAACGGCATTAGCTATTGGTTGCTCGACACCACAGCCTGCCAGGCCATATGCAGTAAATTGATCAATAACTATAATCCTTCGCCCAACTTGACTGACGCTAGTACTAATTCAGCCGATAGCGCCATAGCCTTCACCCCTACAATGGATGCGCCCATTTCAATAGATGATAAGAAAACATCGTCGGCCGTAGTTCGCTACCCCAAAGGTTCCGAAGAGCAAGTTCTTCCTCTTGAAGAATTGCTCAGCAAAAGCGGTTTTATAATAAGAGGCAAACTGAGAGCCGACCTAGCTGACTGTCAACACGAGCAAATAATTGAAAATTCACCACACGCTCTTTCTTTTAATGTTGACGCTTTGCGCAGCAAGATGTCTCATATATCCAATTGGCCCACAATCATAAATATCGATCCTCAGCCAGCTGCTGATTTCACCTTCGTTATTACGCCAGAGACTAAATTACCCATTCCCCAACCTGCTACCGCAATTAACTAACAATAAACTCTCTAAGTTTAAATCAATGATCTCGGTGGCAGATTATTAAAGTCTGTATGGCTTAATTTAATTGAGAAAATTTATGCCTGACCCTAGAACAGTTGAATCAATTAAGCGCGACCAATACATAAGTGGTGGCTATTTTGTTACGAAGTTAACTACTAGGCCAGCTGGTATGACACCTCATCTTTTGCCGGACGTAATTGTAAGCGCTTCAAACTGCTTGGTCGATATTTTTCCGGATTCTTGGGCTTTGCCGTGGGCCCTTGGCATAGGAAATGAAGAGCGCCAAGAAAGAGCAACAAAATTTGGACTATCAAATCAATCATTCGAAAAATTAATGTATTGGACAAACGAATGCTTCAACAGCACAGAAATAGGATACCCCAATCTGTTTATTAACATTGACGATGCCACCACATTTATAAAAACCTTCGCATCCTCGATACCAGATATAGTGCTACTCGGTATTGGGCTACATGAAAGTTCTGCGATTAAATTTCTATCTGCAACCAAACCAGAACCCGGAGAAGGAATGTCAGCCATCTATTATTCTATCGATAAAAAACTGCCACTAACGGAAGAAGGACAGCCAATCGGATTTGAAATACTGAATTATGGCTATGGTCACTTCCACTCTTGGCTTTGCAATGACTTACAAACGGCAGCCAAGGAGAAACTAAATATCTCTCCAGGCAATCTCGGTCTTATAAGCACTTCAGAATTGGCAACAAAAGTTGCTGAATACTCAACTCGTCCCGAAGTCGGAGCGGAACCTGGTTTATGGTTGCCTTGGTTAGTCGTTCAATATAATTGATACCCTGGCAATAGTTTTAGGCAGGACAAAGCTCTATATCAGTATTGATTAGATCATGTGTTCAACAAACTTGTCAAAGAGTGCTTTATCAACTTTAGTCGATTGCTTAACCAGCGCACCCTTTTGCAGAATCGCTTCCCCATCTTCATATGTTGGTTGTTCTGTTTTATAAATCACACCCAGAGGAATACGCTCAGTCCACTCGTAAGCCTTAGTCATAGAACGATGAAAATCAGAAGGATCGAAACCTTCGTCTTCTACTTTATAAACTCTTTCTTTAAAGAATGAATAGGTGTTGACTTTGTTGTAAGTTACACAGGGACTAAAAACGTCAATCAAAGCAAATCCTTTATGGGCCATGCCTTGAGCAATCAAGTCTGTCAATAATTTCGCTTCTCCCGAAAAGCCACGAGCAACAAAAGTAGCACCACAAGTAATAGCAAGCGCTAGAGGATTGATTGGTGTTTCTAGATTGCCATTTGGAGCCGGGGTAGACTTAGTTACTTGCCCTTTTGAGGTTGTTGGTGAGGCCTGCCCGGTGGTGAGACCATATATCTGATTATCCATAACAATATAAGTCACATCCAGGTTACGACGCATAGCATGGATTAAGTGACCCACGCCAATACCATAACCATCGCCATCTCCACCAGTAATAACAGTTTTCATATCTGTATTAGCTAAGTGAGCTCCGGTAGCTACCGGTATAGATCTACCATGCAAGCTATGTACACCATATGCATGTATAAAGCCCGGCAAATTAGAAGAACAACCGATGCCCGAAACTATGAGCAAATCCTTTGGCAAAATACCAAGTTTACCAGCTGCTTCTTGCACTGACCGCAATACACCATAGTCACCACAACCTGGGCACCAATCTGGACTGACTGGACCTTTATATGTATCAAGTGGGAGCTCTATAACAGTAGCCATTACTTATTTTCTCCTATTGCTCAAATGTTCTTTAATAATCCTTATTCGCTGTTGCCATTGCGCTATTTCTTGGCACTGGGCTCAGCTTCTCTTTCGACTGTATAAGTCGCACCGGTTCTCAGCCCTATTTTCATATAGCCATTTTTCTTACCAGTGGCCCGCTCAGTCAATTCGACATACCAAGTTGGCTCCCCATGTCCATTAGCAGATTCTTGAACGACCTTGCCTGGGCGCGATTTCTCACCATTATGTGTTCGCAAGTAGTGATAGGCAATTTCTCTGGCATCTGACTCTGTAACATCCAGCGTAGAAGGCTTATTAGCAAGCTTTTCTTTAATCTCGGCAGCAAGTTCAGCAGGGGTATATGGCTCACCATCATATCTAGTGATATGAGCATCCATTCCAATACCAGTCTCGCTGCGAATATAACGAGCCATTTGGCTGGTGAAATTGAGCTCAACAGAAATCTTTTTCTTAGACTTACTCAAGATCTCCGTCACTTCTTTAGCATGGAAAGGATAAATGTACTTGATGCAGAGGATATTGGTTTTTACACCAGCAGCATTTAATTGCTCTACTGCTTCCTTAACTACGCCATAAGTTGAGCCCCAAGTTACCAAAGTAACATCAGCATCTTTTGGTCCTTCCAATTGTGGCGGAGTTAATTCTTTAAGCAGATTCTCCATTTTTCTCATGCGCTTTTCCATAATTTTTCTACGCACAGGCGGAGAAGTGAACATATCGGAAATCAAAATACTTTCTTCGTCGTGATCATCACTGGGATTTACGTAAAGTGTATTAGCCGTACCAGGAAGCGCGCGAGGTGAAATGCCTGATTCAGTAAAAGCGAAACGCTTATACTTGCCTTTCTCCTCCGGCCAAGAACTTACAATCTGTCCGCGATCTATTTTAACTTCTGCAGGGAGATCCTCTTGGTCTACGGTTTCGTGATGTTCAGAAAGTAATAAATCAGACATGATAGTCACTGGCATTTGATAACGGTCAGCATAATTGAATGCGTCAACAGTTGTCTTATAAGCATCTGCCATATCAAAAGGAGCAACAATTAATCGCGGATACTCACCTTGAGAAGCACCATAAACCTGGAATAAATCGGCTTGTTCAGTCTTAGTTGGCAAACCAGTCGATGGTCCACCGCGTTGTACTTCAACACAAACCATTGGTATTTCCATAATGCCAGCCATACCTATAGCTTCTGTCATTAAAGCATAGCCACCACCAGCAGTAGCACACATAGCACGTACGCCGGCAATACCAGCCCCAATAGTCATATTCATAACAGCCAGCTCATCTTCGCCTTGCTTAACAAGAATGCCTGTCTTTTGTGAATTAGCACACATCCAATGCAAAATTGTTGATGCCGGGGTCATAGGATAAGCAGAATAAAACTTGCAGCCAGCTGCATAAGCAGCTAAAGCAAACAATTCATTACCTGTTGTAAAAGGTCTGGCTTTATGTGTAAATTTCCATTCCTTAGTGATTGGTTTACTTTGACTGGCGGCATATTCATATCCGCATTTGAGCAAGCCTATGTTTAGATCAACTACTTTTTGACCTTTGTGTTTAAAGGTATCGGTAATAACAGCAGTAGCTTTCTCCAAGCCAAATTGACAAGAATAGAAAACAGCTCCTAATGCCACAGTATTTTGCATAACCGGTATCAAAGCACCGTGCTCTTTAACCAATTCAGCCGTAATTTGACCAATTGGCAACGGCAATATAGTCACATCTTTCTTAGTCTGTGAAGGTTCACACTTAAGCCTATCGCCATTAAAAACAATAACGCCACCTGCCTCTACTTCCGGCGCGTGACGTTCTATAGTGTCTTGATTAAGTGCAATTAGGGCATTTAATTGATCACCATGATTATGAACTTTTTCAGCACCGACGCGGAGTTTCAACCAAATATGACCGCCTCTAATAATTGACTGATAGCTGTTATATGCATATACATGCAAACCAAGCCGCCCGCAAATTTTGGCCAGTGTATCGCCTGATTTATCTAAACCATCTCCGGCAGCACCACCAATTCCAATTGTGACTTCCTGCATTGTCTCTCCTCAAAATTAAAAACTAAATAAAAGCTGTATGCCAAAGCTGGCTTGTTATTGCAGTCCAAAAATTACTGATAAACGATACCACAATTTCACTATAACATGTACGCAACGAGGCAAGGCCACCTGCGCAACACAGCAGTGAAAGGCTTATGAATTATGCCATTCGGGCTTGCCGCTGCAGTGTTCCCGAAGTTTTTGATATTAGTGTCTTGAGGCAAGGAAAGAAGGCGCACCACTCTTAACAAGTTACAAAGCATCATGGGATCTATAGCACCTTAAGTAAAATAAAACTCACTTTTATTTTTCTTGCGACTCTTCTTCAGCCTGTACAGCCGGCAAAGGTAAAAACTGCCAATAACAACCTAATACAAGTAATCCAACTAAGACCAAGGCAGCCAGCATTGACAACACTTTATCGTGAATACTTTGTTCATCAATTATATGAATCTTATTATCATCTTGTGCACCATGATTAGAATGCATATAACCATTTCCTCCTATGGTCGCAATAAATAAGCTGCTATGGTCAAACCAGCGACACACGCAAAAATTACCAGAGCATAATATTGCCCTCTACCATTTTGCATATACCTCAAAGTTGAACCGGTCGCCAAAGTGGCAATACCAGTAAAATTCACGAATCTGTCAATTATAAATTTATCAACTAGATTCCAAACAGCATTAAAAAATGGCAAGAATACTCTGTTTACCAGCCCCAAATAGGCTTCATCGAATTTCCATTTACTATAAGAAAAATCATAGAGGAATTTAATTAGCGGCTGCTTGCTCTCAGCTATAGCAGTGTTTATATGAACATCGCGTTTTTGATAAACCAACCAGGCCAATATAAAGCCAGCGAAAGCTGCCACGGTGGAGATAAGCATTACCAGCCCATTCATTCCCTCAAATTCCGCTACTCTACCAAAATGAATTAAAGCAGCAAAATTATTTGCTAACGGAGTAGACTCACTACCGTCAAATTTAAGACCAAAGACCGAAGCGACATTGAACCCTAAATAACCAGAGAGAACTGACGGCACCGCCAAAACCACAAGAGGCAACCAGATTACAGGGGGAGACTCATGTGGATGAGCATCTCCTCTATATTCTCTATGAAATGTCATAAAGTACATTCTAAACATATAGAAGGCGGTCAAGAATGCTGTAAATATCATGAGGGCCCCCAACCAAAAATTATATTTACAGGCAGAAGCGATAATTTCGTCCTTAGAGAAAAAGCCGCTCATTCCGGGACATCCAGAAATAGACATTGTGCCGATTAAACAACAGGCAGCTGTAATGGGCATATGCTTCCAAAGTCCCCCCATCTTCCTTATATCTTGCTCACCATGCAAACCATGAATTACAGCACCACTGCATAAAAAAAGCATAGCTTTAAAAAAAGCATGATTAAATAAATGGAAAATTCCGCTACTGAATGCTCCAGTTCCTAGACCAACAAACATATAACCCAACTGAGAAACTGTAGACCAGGCCAAAATTCGCTTAATATCAAATTGGCTCAATGCTATGGTAGCTGCCATGAAAGCTGTCATCGCTCCAATAGCTGTTACTACTAATAATCCGATACTGCCAGTGTGTCCATCCGGAGTCAACCAGATAGGATAGGCACGCGCAACTAAATATACGCCTGCCGCCACCATAGTGGCAGCATGGATTAAAGCAGATATTGGCGTGGGTCCTTCCATAGCATCCGGCAACCAAACATGCAAAGGGAATTGGGCAGACTTGGCCATAGGTCCCAGCAATGTCAAGCAAGCAGCAATAGTCAATAAACCAGCAGGCAATAAGCCCGAGGCATGCGCTTTCTGAATAACTCCACCAAGATCAAAACCTTGTGCATCAAAATATCCCAATAAAACATGACCGCCCCAAAAACTATTGGTTGCCGCCAAAAGCAATAATATCCCTATTAGAAAGCCACAATCACCTATACGATTAATAAAGAAGGCTTTTAAAGCGGCCTCAGCAGCCGAAGTTTTATACCACCAGAAACCAATCAAGAAATAGCTACAAACACCAACCAATTCCCAGAAAAAATAGGTTTCAAAAAGGTTGGTTGCCACAACTAAACCGAGCATTGAACCGGTGAACAATGACAAATATGCATAGAAGCGCGAGTATCCGGGATCTTCACGCATATAACCGTGAGTGTAAATTTGGACCAACAAACTGACTGTTGTCACAACAATCAGCATCACCGCAACAAGATTGTCAACCAATAGTCCCATCGAAAGTCGCAATTGCGAAGAAACGAGCCAATCCATATTGACTTGCCACGGCACAAGTTTTGGATCATTGGTGATAGCATAAAAAAGCAAAATAGAATAAACGAAACCGATAGTGACAGCACCGACAGAAAGAACCATTGAAATGGTTTTTGATCGCCACAGCCCCAAAATAATTAGAAGTCCTGCCAAAAATGGAGCAGCTACTACATAGCCTATGCTTTGAACCAAAAACTGTCCTGCTGGCAATTCCTATCTCCTCATTAAAAAATCTATGTCCTAAGTCTAGCGTTTGTTATCCGATTTTTCCAAGTTTGCCTTAGCGGTTGAAACAATTAATTCATTACTGACGCCCGCTCTTGATAATATTTGCTTCGCTTGGCTGTAACATTTTGTGTGTGTTATCAAAATGAAAAGAGCAACGACTATACTTATCGGGGACTCTAAGCTTGATAATTGTTTTGGTTTCTTGAGCAAGTCTCTTGATTACTTTGATAAATTTGTTACTTATTTTAGGAGTAGGTTGTGCATTTTGATTTTGGGCATTCTTCACTAACACTATTGTTATTAATACCTTTAATAGCCGCTTTATTGATTGCTTTTGTTAGCGAGAAAGCCTCAAGACCTATAGCAATTGTCGCAAGCATAGTAATGTTTGTTCTTTCATTGCTAATCTTTCTCAATTTTCACCCTGCGCTGTCCACTTTCCAGTTTGAACAGAGACTGATATGGTTCGACGTACCTATACCGGTTCAATATCATGTGGGAGTAGACGGTATTAATCTTGCTCTCACCATACTTACAACTTTTATCATCCTGATGGCTGTTCTCGCTAGTGACTCCATCACTACTAGACCGAAGCTTTATTACAGCTTCGTTATGCTCCTCACCATGTCTTTACTTGGTGTATTCCTATCGCTGGATCTTTTGCAATTTTTTGTATTTTATGAATTAGAACTTGTCCCTATGTATTTCTTAATTGCTATTTGGGGTGGTCCAAATAGAAGTTACGCGGCTATGAAATTTTTGCTTTATACATTTTTTGGTGGTGTTTTCATGCTGGCGGCCATCATATATGTATATTCGCAGCTAGCAACCTTTGATCCTAATGGCACTTTCGATATGCTCACTTTGGCTCAGCGGTGTCCGCTCTTGCCTAAGATCATACAAACGATTGCCTTTTTCGCGTTTTTCATAGCCTTTATAATCAAACTGCCTTCTTTTCCCGTGCATACTTGGTTGCCCGATGCTCACGTAGAAGCTCCCACACCCATATCGATGATATTGGCTGGCTTGCTTCTAAAAATGGGCTCGTATGGTTTGGTGAGAATATGTTTGGGTTTTTTCCCAGCCGTAATTGTGGATTATGGTAAATGGATAATGCTTCTTGGTGCTTTCAATATCGTCTGGGCTGCTATGGCTTGCTTGGTGCAAAAAGACATGAAACGCATTATCGCTCTATCTAGTGTCAGTCATATGGGCTTCATATTGCTCGGCATGGCTTGCATTTCCTCTCTAGCGCTGCAAGGTGCGGTATTCCAAATGATTAGCCATGGAATTATTTCAGCTCTTCTCTTCTTTTTAGTGGGAGCAGTTTATGAACGTACCCATACACGTGATCTAGGAGAGATAGGCGGGGGTTTGGCGAAACAAATGCCCGTGCTCTTTTATTTCTGGATGTTTGCCTGTTTAGCTAATTTGGGACTACCCGGACTATCCGGCTTCGTTGCCGAAACAGCCGTGTATTATGGTGCCTTCACTTCTTTAATGGTATCGACAGTGGTGAAAGGACTTCTTGGTAAACCAGTGATAATTTTTGCCACCTTCGGCGTCGTCTTAACAGCTGCCTACATGCTTTGGCTTTTAAAGCGCGTTTTCTTTGGACCAGAATTATCAAAATGGGTCGGACATTTATCGGATGCCAGACCGAACGAAAAGCTTATTGCTTGGTCTTTGAGCGTAGTAGTAATAGGCTTAGGCATATTCCCCTTATCTCTAACAGAACAATATAATTACGCTACAGAATATTTGAATCGAGTGGTGGCAATACAACTTAATAACAGTGCTAGCTCACCGCGTAAGCCTTAATTAGCAGCTATAGATCCTGTCCGCTGTTGAGCAGTGCCAGTCCTCTAAAAACAGGACTGAGATGTATTTGCAATTTGAGGGCATTTTTAAAAGCCGCTTTGTCCATCTTTTTGCCGTCTTTGCTACCGTCATCCAGGAACGCTTCCGCTTTATCTTCCCAAACGCCATCGAGAAACTTCCAGGCTTTATTTGCCTGTCCCGCGTAGACAAAATCGAGCATAACACCCCACACCGATGGAGCAAGTACAAAACACTGATCTGGCAGTTTTTTCGCAGCTGTAGCTTCAGCAATGTCTGACTTGCAATCAGCTAACCATTTAGCCACTGCTTTAGGAGCAAAATCGCCAACCTTCATCTGGTCGAGCGCCAGTTGCCAATGTCCGTTTTTCAACTCCTCTATTATGGTGGGTGCCGGCGATTCAGCGTGGCATGCATACCAATAGTCGTAAGTTTTATCGCAACCCACACATTCCAAACTACCATTGCAGCGAAAGTCTCCAAAGGTTAATGAGCTTTGAATGTTTGCTGGACCTTCCATCTTTCTCGCCTTGCTCCCCAGCCTGTAGCAGTGATATTGATAGCAACAATGAGCACCACCAGAATAAGAGCCAACAATTATGATTGGCTCCCTTTCGCCTCTCGGTCTCCAGATAGCCGGCAATCTGATCGCATGATCTTTAATCAAGAGGGGCTGATCGGTGTTATACACATCACTCATCCTGGACATTTTTACTTTAGCAATCGGAATAACCAGGTAAAGGTAGGACATTGTGTCAGTCGGATCAGCGCTCAGACTGAGAAGCCCGCTTTTTTCCCCTGAACAACTTCATGCGATAGACCAGCTTTTTATTAAAAATCGGAGCGTATCGCATACTGGGAACATAGCGATAGTTGCCAATAGCTAATGGTCGCCGCGCTCTCGCATAATCGCTCCACCAGTCATCGTGTTCAACAGAGATATGCTGCTCAACATTCGAAACGGCTGGTAGCCTAAATAGAGCGAGCAACAACATACTCATAACCATAGCCCCGAAGAGCTTACCGGAATTTGTCACTCTACCGATTTTATAGCTCACCAAATAATCACTAAAGTAAAATATCTTCAAAAAAACCGCCATATTTTGCTTGCTTATCCACCAGATGAATTTCAAGTATCCAGTAACGAGCCTTTTCATCTTTACCTGCAGCACTCATTGGCAAACCGTTCTCAGCGCAGATTCGATTTTCTAGGAGACGACCATAGATTTGTATATGTGAGAACTCACTAATTATGTGACCAGCCGCATCATTGCCAAAATTCCAGCCAGCAGCCTGAGCTTGTTGCACTACAAAATTATATAAATCGGCACCACTTTGATCGGGATTATTTAAATAATGCGCTTTCCCTTGATTAAAAATATTCTCGAGATCTTCAATCAGCTTCTGTTTCTTTACGTCTGTGCCAATCAAATAGGTCTTGCCAATATCGCCTTCGAATTCTTCAAATACAGGACCTAGATCAACATAAACAAGATCGTTCATTTCAATGATTCTATTTTCCGGATCAGCTTTAAAAGTTAAAACCGAATTGATTCCTGCACGCACAATTCGTTTGTGCCAGTGCTTCGTTACACCAAATTCTTTTCTGGCTAGCTCAAAGATTTGCTCGCTTATTTCTTGTTCACTAGCTCCAACCTTGATGTAGTTATTTTCTTCAATCAATGAAAGTAGTCTGCGAGCATTCTCCTGAGCTTGCAAAAGCATTTGTTTGCGTGAAATTTCGCTTACAGTTTGTGACATTTACTTACCTAAAATCTCCGAAGATTGAGCGGGGGTCAGGTTGCCACCATGTATGACCCGCCCAGTTATAGCTGTGTTGACACTCTCCTGTACGCTCTCTATGAATTGCTCAGCCGAATTAACATCATAATATTTACCACCGGAGTTTTCAGTAATGCAATTTAACTCTGCCCGAGCCTCACGATCGTGCTTTAAGTCTAAACCAACCACATCAATTTTTATTCTGATCCCATAAGCTGGCAACATTGTTATTAAACGGCACGGATCTCCGCCACAAGTATCGGCTCCATCGCTAATCAGAATAATAACTTTTTTACCGGTTACTCCAATAAAATCATTTCTGGCAGCTTGTTGCAAAGCATAGGTTAAAGGCGTCATGCCAAAAGCACGAATACCTCGAACTTGTTCAATGATAGCGCGCCTATTCCCTTGCCCCAACGGAACCAGCAAAGCAGTCTGCAAACAATCATTCATAAAAAAGCCACCAGCGGAATTTCCTTGCCCAAAAACACGCAATCCGGTATTAACATCACCAGGAATGCGAGCCAGTGCTCTTTGCAAAACCTGTTTCGCAGCTTCAATTTTTTGTGTCTGATCTTTCATTTTCTCTTTCATGCTTAAAGAGCAATCCAATAAAAACAAAATATTTAAGGGCTCTGAGGCGTGCTCAATTTCTCCTTCAATCACAGAACTAGAAGAGTTACCTTGTAACGCTTGTGCTTTGCCACCGGGTTGATTAGACTGCTGATTAATAACCGCAGTATTAGATATTGTATTTCTCGATGGAGCAACCGGAATTTCTTCAGCCTCTGTCGCCGCAGCAGGCCAAGACAGACATAGAAAGATACAAGGAATTAATAGAAATGCCACTGGTCCAGACTGTTTGTTAATTTCTATTTGCCCACTAAATAGACCGAATTGTTTCAATTGTCTTTCTCTTCTTTACTCAACTGTTCGCTTTAGTTTGCCGTCAATCTCTTTTCATTTTTATCTTTTCTTGCTGTTTTCTTAGCAGCTTTTTCCGCATCAGCATCGGCTTGACTGTCTGCATCGCTTGCCTTTTCACTCAGTATAAAAGCACGCCGGCTAATGGGAATAAGTTTGCTACCGAACCCTGATACGGCCCAAACCGTGACATAGTAAACACCGGGCTTACCAGAATTAGATAAAGGAATTCTACCAGAAAAACTATTTCCCTCCACTTTTATCCCACCATGAAGCGGTATATCGGACATAGGTTTTGGTTCACTACCAGAGGGAGACAACGCTATTAGAGGAGCAGCTAATGCTACCGGGGGCATGAACATGCTACCCGCTATTACGCCAACCAATAATCCCATACGCAAAGCTGTCTTGGCTGTCCCATAATCGTGTTCGGATTTTCGCGCATATGCTGCATAATCAAGCGGGGGGAAAAATGGCAACGCCTCCTCGGTTTCATCTGCAGCTGAAGACAAATCACTAGATATACCCTCCCATGCCACCGTTACTTTAGCAAACTTATAAGGCGGCACTAGGCAACCCTCTATCTCCATCTTGTCGCCAATTTTGGGTAACTGAGCCAATCGGCTAATGGTACCGTGATTAGTGCTGACCTCAATACAAACAACTGCACGCTTTTGTCCAGGGATCAATCGCAATGCAAAACCAAACCCAGTAACATCCGGTGATAAAAGGGCTTCTCTATCATCTTGTCTCTCGAGCAAAAGTTTAAAAGTGTGAGCAACCAGAGCACGTGTATATTCCGCTTTCTTCAAGTGTTCCGGCTTTAGAGCCATTACACTTTCTACTATCGCTCCAGTACCACCAGCCATTGTATATCGCAGATCAGGATTTTCTCCCTTGGCGTTACTGTGTGAGACCAGGTTACGCTTTTGCAAATCCGTAGCCTGCTCTTCAGCAACTTTATTAGCTGCCTCATCCATAATCAGTGGAAGGAAACCAAGCTGGGCCCTGGCATTATTTATGATCTGCAAAGCATATTTAGGCAAGTCTTGGCTTTCAACCGGTAGCTGATTCTCTGCACTTTCGGCCAGTAGTTCAAAATAAGTCATCTCAGGTTGATTTTGTCCGCCCATCAACTTGTTGCCAGGCGAGCTTAGCAAAGGAACAGAGTAGCTTTCTCGATCTTCCTTTTGGATTTCATCAGGTCCTAAAATAGTCACCTTAAGTTTTTGGGTACGATCAAAAAGCGACTGATCACTAAATTTATTATGGAAGACCTCTTGCTCCAGATCGCTCAGTCGCTGTTCTATTGGCTTATCAGTTTTTTCTTTGCCAAAAGTAATGACTTCCATTTTCCCAACTAACGGATAGCTGTCCTCTTCTGACACCGTATTTGGTGCTTTAGCCGCATTAGATTGCGCTTCATTTTTAGTTGAAGCGGCAGGTTGCGCCTGCTTAGCACAGCCATCTATTTCTTGATAGGCCGGTGCCAATAAAGCCTTTTGAGGAACTAAAACTGGATCTTGGGCTGCAGAGTTACCAGCCTCAGCATGGGCAAGACAAAATAGCACGGCTACGAGACCAACATTTAATCGCGATTTGTTCATGTTGCTATTATGCTTGTAACTTAGGTCAAAAGAATAGTCAATTGTATTCCTTTTTTCATTGATTTTCTTCAGTCTGCTCGATAAAAGGCATCTTGCCAAGAATTAATTAAGAATGTTAAAGCAAAGAAGCAATAGCCGCCTGGCGTCCGGTATGACCTTCATTATTGATAAAAGAGCGCCTGTAGGAGTAGAAAAGATCCTGCCTGCACGCTGTGCATAAGTCTGTAATATCTACCTGATCAACTCCGGTGGATATCAACTGACTGGCATTAATTGCCTTCAGATCAACATGTATTTGTTTAGTACCGCGATTAAAAAATCCCACTAAATTAAGACTTTCGATCAATAACCAAAATTTATCCGTAATGGCCGCCAAATGCTCGTCGTTTAGGGTCGACCAGTCTTGAGATGCCCTTTCCCATTGCCAACTTGCAATTTTTTCTGAAGTTTCTTTTATTTTTCCGCCTTCTATCACACCGTATATTAGTTTTTCAACAGCCTCTAAGCCAACCGGATAGCAGCAAGGACCAATTGCCGGTCCCACGGCACCGACTAATTCTTTCACATTGCTTCCCAATTCAGCAGCCATAAAGGCCACCGCTTCTTTACTGATACCACTTGCAGTGCCTCGCCAGCCAGCGTGCACTAAACAAAGAGCATGTTTATCAGGGTCATAAATTATAACCGGCACACAATCAGCGAAAGTCATATAGATTGGACAGCCAGCATTTTTGGTAACAATGCCATCAACCTCATCCGGCTGCCCGACATTTTCTAGCATTACTACCCTAGCAGAGTGCACCAGCTTTCTCGCTGTTTTGAGCTGAGCAAAAGGGATATTTAAAGTACGACAAAGCAATTCTCTGTTATTACGCGCATCCTGCCGAACACTATCGTCATTGGTATGATTTATGCCAATATTGAAACTTTGAAAAGGTGGTTTGCTAACTCCCCCCTGCCGGGTGGTAAAAGCATGAACAAAATTAGGATAACTTCTTAACAAAGGTGAAAATACAAGCAATAAATCACCCTGCTTTTCAATAATCCACTGGTTTTTGCTCAGAGCCTGCTTTTTTACTGTTTCGGCCATAGATTTCATAACTGGGGAAACCGTCTTTGGAGCCACATGTCTAACTTTTGCATAACAAACCCTCTATTCTAAATAATAGCAATTGTGCGCTAGAATTATCTCTGCTAAACCAGCTCTAGGTTTACTTAAATATTATGTCTAGTCCAGTTACGTAATAGCTTCCTAAATCAATGGCAAAAAAAAGCGCAATAATAACAGGGGGAGCTAAGCGCATCGGACAAAGTCTTGCCATAAGACTAGCCGAGCAAGGTTATGATATTGGTCTTCATTATAATCGTTCAAAAAAAGAGGCTGTTGAAACAAAGAGTGCAATAGAATCCCTCGGTAGGAATTGTGTTCTCTTAAAATGTGATTTGTTTGACAAAACCGAAACATCTCACTTAATAACAATGGCAGCCACAAAACTAAAGAACATTGAATTACTGGTGAATAGTGCCTCAATTTTTGAAAAGGCGGCATTCGGGGAAACAAGTATCTGTGACCTGGAAAGAAATTTTGCTATTCACTTGATGACGCCATTCATTCTTACATCAGACTTTGCCAGAATTTGTAAGCGCGGAAATATAATAAATATAATTGATTCTCGCATCGCCAAAACTGACACTGAGTATTTTGCTTACCTTTTAAGTAAGAAGGCGCTTTACGAGCTAACACGGCTAACAGCCAAATCGCTTGCTCCCCAGATCAGAGTAAATGCCATCGCCCCCGGTTCCACCCTGGAGCCGATCGATTGGCACGACAAAGAAAACAACTATATGGATATACGCGCCAAGCAAGTGCCTTTGCAGATACCCGGCAACACAGATTATTTAATGCAGGGAATCGATTATTTAATCACCAACAAATTTGTTACAGGAGAATGTTTATTCATTGATGGCGGCGCACACATAGAGTATTAGCTCAACCCGTGCTACCATTTGACTATAACAAGTCGGCCTTACCTTAGCGCCTTGATTGTTTACAGGAGAAGATATGACAAATCTTAGAATTGATGCACTTAAGTCAAAATACCAAAAGCATAAGATTGCTCAAACTCTAATTGCCGTTTTTCTTAGCCAAAGCTTATCTATTATGCCTCCTTCAGTACTAGCCGATAGCAATTCTATTAAAATTGCCGGTCAGCCCATATTCGAAATTCCTGGTGCTGGGGGTGATGCTTCAACTAGCAAACGTGCAGAAACCATCCAAGACAATCTTGACAATGCCCTAATAGCAGCAAAAGACCGTACTCCCGCTTCAGTAAATATTGCCTACGTGAAAGGTACCCCAGTTATTACTCTGGGCGGTTATCAAGTAGTTACTGTTACCGCAACTGATTCTGCTGCCAACACCACCACCCCTGCTCTTCTGGCCAATCAATGGGCCGATAAGATTCGCGCTGCTCTTGTGGATCAATCAAGTATAAATACTTACGTTGCCCAGATTTCTAATGGCTATGCTGCCAGTGCACCGCCAGCGAAAACTGATAATTACCGGCCAGCTAATTCTGCTCCTTATAATAGCAATCGGGTAGTAGATAATTCACAATCGCAGAATATGCCCACTCTAGCTCCCTCCGGCCAAAATAATAATCGCCCCTATGACTCCTATAATTCCAATTCTTATAACAACATGCCAATTAATGCCAATCCGAACTCAAATCAGGGTTATGGTAATTCTTCATATTCTTCCGGTGGTTACAACCAAGATGCCCCAGGTGGGCAAGGACTGAGACAGGGACGCATTGCTTACGCTCCATCAGGGCAAATTATTCCTGTGACTTTGCGCACTTCAATTTCTACTCAAGCGGCCCGTGCTGGAGACTTAATAGAAGCCAAAATTACTCAAGACGTACCAATTGGCGACTCGCTTATACCGGCTGGAACAGAAGTACTAGGAGAAGTAACTGAGGCCAAAGCTGGCGGACATCTAACCCGCTCAGGCGACTTACAAATCACCTTCAATCGTTTGCGTCTACCCGATGGATCACAAACTGCTATTACTGCGCACATAGTCGGTAATATCGGTAAATATGCTCAAGCTGGGGGCGCTCAATCAGACGAAATCAAAGGCGAAACAATGAGAAATAAAGTTGGTTCGGTAGCCTTTCGTGGATTATTAGGTGCCGGTGGTGGCGCCGCGCTTGGTACTGCAGTCGGTGCTATTGCTGGCGGTGGACATGGCGCGGGTATGGGAGCCTGGTCTGGCGCCGCTATTGGTGGTGGACTAGGTGCAGCTGATAGCCTGATATTGCGTAAGGGCGCAGATGTTACCCTTCCCTCTGGCACTCTTTTAAAGCTGCAACTCGATTCACAAGTTGCTATTTCTGGCGTCACTCCGGCTGACAACTACCAATAAACTAAAAATCCGCCCTACTTAAGAACAATCAAGCAATTACTCAATTTGGCGACGATTTCTTCTTCTTAGAAGGCTTATTTAACACTTGACCATGCACTTTAGTTTTTGCTCCAGCAACAAGACTTGCTTCGCTCGCCGGCTCCCCAGTAAATTCCTCTTTAAATTCAACCAGAAATTCATCTCCTGGTTTAATAATCGATTCTTGCCCTTTTATAACACAATCTTCAATTATCCAACTGCCTGGAACGCCACTCAGAAAGCCGACCGCAAAACCCTTGAGACGACGGTGCCGTACATTCAAACCAACTGGTTTAGTGAAGGCAAAAGATGGATTCGCCGCACCGATTAAACCTAAAGCCACCGGCATAGCACCAAAACTAAATACACCAGCCGGAGCTAGAGCAAAATTCAATCCCACGCGTATTGCTTTATAGCGCAATTGCTGCGACCAAGGCCCAACAACTTGCCCTTCGTGATTAACGCCCAAAACTCTCCCCTCGCCTTTGTTTTGAACTATACGAGCAGTCTGAGCAGGCAAAGCAACCAAAGGCAGGTGCTCTCCTTTATCATTTATAACTTCATCAAAAGCAACACCCAGACAGCCTGAATTTCTATACCAACGCTCGGTAGACAGAGTAGCCCGCATCGTACAACGCGCCTTTAAAACGTAATTCAAGTGTCCGTAAACCATGCTTCCTTTTTTGGCGATTAATCTATCACCAATTTTCAAGTCATATTTTAGTCTTGCTTCAAACGGATCGCCTTTTTTGGCAGTTTTGCTATTGATTTGCGAACAAACTACCACCGGGAACTGTGCACCGGTCAAAATCTTTGTTTTACCACTGTCCGTAGGCAAGTCTTTATATGAAATGGTGGCCTTAACTTCAACCAATTCATCACTATCAATAACTAAAGGCTCTTCTTCAAGCACCAGGGTTGATCTTTCATCAACCGAGCGAAATAAAGTTGGCGAAGGGATAGCTAAAGCAAGATCGTCGCTAAAAATAGTACCATTTGCAGGATGGACATTCTTGTGCACTTCAGCTTGCATTAGTCTGGATAAATCGCCAGCTTCGGGCACTATATATTTCGGTCCGGAAACTGCCGTTTGTATTTCAACAAATTCTGTCGCAGTAGTATTTTGAGGTATAGCTGCAGTTTTGGGCGCAGTCTCACTAACACCCTTATTCACATCTTTACTCACATAAGGTATAGGGACAGAGACAGCCGAATCTGCTCGGTCAATCTCTGCCATATCAACAGCCAAATCAGATATTGCATATGCTGAATTGCCGTTATACAAACACAGACTGATCAACGCAAGGGAAACCGCGACTGATACTTTATACAAGTTCATTTTATTTTTTGCCATGGGCTTATAACTCAACTATAAAAGGTTGCTCTCAAATTGTACTGCCAAATAAATACCAAGTATATACTTGAAAAATATATCCAGCACTACCTTTGGTATTAGTACCCAGAATAAACTGAAACTAATACATTGGTCCGAAAATTTGTAATGAGGCCCAATCACCAGGATAAATATTACGAGCTATTTGGGCAAGCTCAGCCTTTCTTAGAGCAACAATCGGAGAGACTCCTGACAACTGCGCCTTATAAAGATCACTCATTTCCTGGTTGCCACTAGTTTGCCAAAGGCTAACAACCACGTGACGAGCTCCGGCATAGCGGAAAGCGCAAGCGATCGTAGATGGGGCTTGCATAAAATTGCGCGCCTGTTCTTCAATCTTCTTTACTTCTCCACCGTTAAGCACCGCCGCATCACAGGACAATGATATTGCGAATAAATCTGAGGCTTTGGCCTCACTCTGTTCATCTTTCGCTTTGAGGGGCAAAGCATTATTCAACGCGTTCCCGGATAAATCAACCCCACCACAGATCTGAACTGAACCTTTTCCATTCCCTTGTTCCTGTAGGTTCTTTAAGTTCGCCTCTTCGCCAATAAGATAAGTCACTGCATTTGGTGGCAGTGCTTGGGCTATATCCTTGGCTTGAGCAATATTGTCAATCTGCTCGCCCGGATTGGCAGCGCCAGCGCAGAACAAGAAACTAGGACTATCGGTATAGCGTGGCGGACTATCTATTAAATTTGCCAGTGCAGGAGACAGACTAATAGTATGGCTGGACACCAGAAATTTATTTTGATTGTCTATCAATGCATTAAACGGCAAAGCATCCAAAGGACCGTCTGGAATAATCATCAGCAAGTCATCGGCATTCTGCGACAATGCGTTCCGAACTGACTCCGGCAGTAAAGCACCATACAAAGAGTGCAATACTTTATTAACTGAAGCATTGTCTGCAGCATTACTATTTGGACCAAAGCAGGGCAGCAAAGAATTTATTAGTCCGACAAACTGCTTATCGCCTATATTCAGATTGGTAGCCGTGATTTTTCCACCAGCCTTAATGGTAAACACTATCGATGAGTCCTTGCCAACCACATAATCCAAAATCGTGCTGTGACTCGCGTCGAGCGTTCTGTTTAGATCTGCGATGGCAATCGGCACAGGAGCAATTAATCTAGCAACTTGTTTATTCTGTTGGCTGAGGGCACGAAAACGCGCCAGCCAATTCTGCCATTGCTTAGTGGCTTTCCCTGGTGCACTTATTACTTCAGTGGCATGTAAATGTATCCTTTGCAAACTAAGATCTTTATATAATTCGGCGTCAGTCCCAGCTAAAGATGCGCCAAGATCTTTCCAATTAGCAAGAAATGCTTCTTGCTTTAATTGATCACTGACAACCAATGCTTCGTCAACCAATTTTTGTTGCACAAGTAGCTGTACTAAAACGTAGGCAACTTCTTTGCGTTCACTGGGATAATAAATATGTTCAGGCGAAGCAAATTCTCCCGATTGGGGTGAGCGCAGAAAGGAAGTTGCACTCATCAATGATTCACGAGCACCTTTTTCATTAGCTTGCGCCACTTGCATTTTGGCTAGCAAAGTATATTCTTGCCACAAAGCAGAATCATCTCCGGATTCTTGTGAGACCTGAATAGCACTATTAAGATAGTTCTCAGCTTCAGTCTGCTCCGATAACTTCAACATAACTTCTGTAAGGGCTAAGTAGGTACGTCCAAGCCCAGTATTATCTTTTGACTTCTTTTCATTAGAAACAGCCAAATCCAGATTTGATCTTGCCTGCCTATTGTCACCCAGGCGAGATTGAAGTGCAGCCAGATTTTGCAAAACAGTATTTCTGAAATATTCTTGCTTGGGTGTAATAAGGTTATGCAAATCGAGAGCTTGTTGTAATAGCTCCAATGCTCTCTCTTTATGGCCAAGTTGCCATTCAATTAGACCAAGAGTATTAGCTGTTTGCGCTTGAGGTAAAGAAGCCCCCGCAGCCTTAAATACTGGTAGGGCAAAGTCCAACGCTTCCTTCGCCGCTGCATATTCGTTTAGAGCTGCCAAGGTAGTACCATATCCTAGATACAAATTAGCGCGACCAAAAGCATTCAGCTGATCGCTTTTGAATTTTTTTGCGTAACTCAAAACTTGCAGATAGGTCTTTTTGGCTTCGCCATATTCACCAAAAGAAAATTTGCAATTGGCCAAGCAAGCCAGAGCAGCACATAAATTAGGCAACTGATCTGGAGCAGTGCGCGCCACCGAGATTGCCTTTTCAGTTTCTTCTTGAGCAGCAGTGTAAAGACCAAGAGCCAGCAAAACATTAACTACTCTTATGCGGCTAGCTATGGCATTGGCGTTATCTCCAGCTTGTCCGTAGTACATAGCGGAAGCTTGCAAGAATTGCAAAGCTTCTTTCAACTTGCCTCCTTGTAAAATAATGCTGGCAGCCAGATTCATAAGCTTCGCCGTATCAGCCGCATTATTTCCGCCATCCGCTGTAAAAGATTTCAAAGCCAAATCTAACTGTTCACCAGCCCAAACTGGATTATCCAGACCAAAATATGCTTGAGCTAAATACAAGTGCGCACGCCCTAAAGCTTTTTTGTCTGATACTGTGCTTAAGACTTCAATGGCATTTTCACCCATATATTTAGCCTTAACAAATTGACCGCGATCTATAAACACGCGACCCATATTGGTCAAAGCACGCCCTTCCCCTTCAGCATATTTCATCTCTAAAGAACTGCCATAGCATTCCTGCCATTTGGCCAAAGCCTTGTCAAGCAAATGCTGGTGGTAATATTTTTCGCCTTCTTCCTCAAGTTTATAAACTTTTTCTATGGACTCTGAAGTTTGGGGAATATCAATTAAGCTCGGTAGTTGCTGCAAATTTAGATTGCTCTGCTGGACAGAACTTGATTCCGGTTTAACAGTTGTCATACTAGACTGTGATCCGGGTGCTTGATCACTACCTATCGCAGGTAAGCTATCTAGTGCCCGTGCATGGTATATCGAACCGCAGCAAAATAGATTTACACTTAGAACGATTGCTATAAGTATTTTATTTAGTCGTCTAAAAATCAAAACCAACACCCCGACACAAGTATGCTATAAAAAATTTGGTAACAGAAATTTGATCTGCGCAACCAAAGATAACAGAATAAAGTAATTACTACCTGATATTGGCTGAATGTAAATTAGCCTTTTCGAGAAATGGATAAAATCTAAGCTACAGTCGGCTAACATAATGAAGCCTAATTTTAGAAAGCGCGGGCATTTATATACAAGCAAGAGATAATGCTAGTTTTAAACATATTTAAAAACATAAGATTTCAAAAAAATACCTAAGTACAAACTTTAAATAATGAAAAACAGAGAACGAATTTTTGAGCTCGCTAAAGCAAGAGAATATGATCTAATAGTCATCGGTGGCGGCATTGTTGGTGCAGGCATCGCCCAAGATGCAGCTTGTCGCGGACTGTCTGTCTTACTCATAGATAAAGATGATTTCGCTGCTCATACCTCAAGCAAAACTACAAAGTTAATACATGGCGGATTGCGATACTTAGAACAAGGACAACTAAAACTCACTTATCAACTAAGCCAAGAGCGATCCTTGCTTGAGCAATTGGCTCCCCACTTGATTAAAGACATAAGTTTCATCTTACCTCTCACTGAAAAGGACAAGATGTTTGGTTGGAAGGCGCGTATCGGTCTTACTTTATACGACTTGCTTTCTTCTGGCTTGTTCAATGATGCGCAGCGCCATGAAAAAATTGAACCAAAGGAAATATTCGAAGCAGCCCCTGCTCTTGCGCAAGGCAATATAACCAGCGGACTAAGATTTCATGACGCTATCACTGACGATTCACGATTAGTTCTTACGGTTATCAAATCGGCCATGAGCCAAGGAGCTCATGTACTCAATTATGTAGAAGCAGTCGATCTTAAATATCATGACAAAGTAGTACGAGAGGTCGAATGCCGAGATCGATTAGACGGCGCCACAATAACGTTACGATGTAAGGTTTGTGTGAACGCTACTGGAGTATTTAGCGATCAGATCATTAGCATGGTAAAGAAAAACTGGCATCCCCGCATCATTTCCGGTAAGGGTATTCATATAGTTCTGCCCTTCTCTGCTTTTCCCACTAATACAGGTTTATTTTTACCGACCCCAGATAATCGCTATGTTTTTGTACTACCTTGGCAAAGGGCATTAATGGTTGGCACAACCGATTCCGGTTATCACGGGGATTTAAATAATCCTGCACCTAATAAGGACGAAATAGAATATTTACTACAAATACTGAATACATACAATGGTGGTCGGCAGCTTAAACGCTCTGATGTAAAAGCTGCTTGGGCTGGTTTAAGACCTCTAATTAGCCCGTTCAATGCAAACAAAGCACAAAAATCAAAACCAACCGAAACCAAAATTAATAAGGGTAGCGATGCTCTGCCAACGTCCAAACTTTCTAGAGAGCATGAGATTTTTATTGGACCAAAGGGATTGGTCAATGTCATTGGCGGCAAGCTGACCAATTACCGCCTTATGGGTGAACAAGTAATAGATCGTGTTTTAGAACGATACCCCGATCTAACTAGAGTGGAGGGTAAGCGTACCAGAACAAAACGGCTTATGCTTGGAGGCTGGATGGACAAAGAAGATTTTTTAGCAAGCACCGCTTTGATCGCTTCAAGGGCAAGAAAGCTATTTCTTGATCCCGCCACAATTGATCATCTAACCTCTACCTATGGCAAGGAGGCACTCATTATTTTGGATCTTGTAGAAGGAGTCCCCGAACTAAAAGAAAGAATATGTCCTGATTTTCCTCCCATTATGGCAGAAGTCAATTACAGCGTTGAACATGAAATGGCAGTGTGCCTAGAAGATGTTTTATCCAGGCGCACGCGCTTAGCCATGCTAAACCAGGAACAATGCCTACAATCAGCACCAAAAGTAGTGCAATATATGCAGGCTCTTTTAGATTGGGATAATGTGAGAGTGGAGGCCGAGTTGAATGCACTGCAGGCCTCTTTCTATACAATCAATTAATAATTATGCTCGCCATTTAAAATTATTCTAGTGGACTTTAAGTATCTTCCTGGCCACTTCATTACTGGAATCTAGAGAAAGAGCTCGTTTTGCCAAGACAATTGCTTCTTTTGAATTAAGATTTGCAGCAATAAGAACACTCGCTTGATTAGAATATATGCCACTCAATTCTTTTTTTAGTTTTTCATTATTGGGATTGACCTTAAGGGCGTTAGTCAGAAAAATAGACGCTAGTTGCCAGTTACCAGCTTCAAGAGCGCGATTGGCTTGCACCACCATGCCGTTCAATTGATCATTACCCAACTTCTGGGTGCTAAAATTCATTTCCCCGTATATACCTCTACTGTTATAGGGAGCAATTGTTATTTTTGGAAAAGGTGCAGCTTTAGAAACTGCCTCAACTACAGATGTGTCTATAGCAATATTATTAGATGAGTGATATATTTCCACATTCGCAACTTGACCACTCGGTAGAATTTTAAATCGGACAACTGAGGCTACCGGTTTAGCACCTTCAGGTGGATGCCAATACTCTCTGATTTTAGCTTGTACTGCTCCCCAATATTCTTGCATAGCAGCAGAATCTATTTGTTTCGAGTTTTTACTGGGCGCGGCAATAACTAAATTACTCTCTCCCGCCCAAAAGAGGACTAACAAAACAATATTCAAAAAAGCAGAATTTCTTATTTTCATGATTACATTAAATAATATCCTAACGTCCATTGCCACATGCCCAAGTTTAACCACTAATAAGCCGCTAATTTCAAATTACCCTTCTTCCTCTTGAGTCTCATTTTCTAAAACATCAATATCAATTTTACCTGGACTATATTGCTGAATTTTCGATCGTCTTGAGATTGCCCGATAGCGCTTATTCAAACGAGGAATTTTCTTGGCCCGCTCATCTTGTTCATTTTTGCCGCCCACAAATTTTACCTCTCCATCCTTTTTACTGGATTGGCTTAGTTCGTTTAAATATCTCTCTTTTGATTCGCCCACTAAAGTCATATAGCTCAGATAGCGGTCTTTATTGATTGAATTCAAATTTTTTAAAACATTGCAATCTTGCTCAACCAGATGCAAACAATCAGCAAACCTGCACGAATCCGCTAAAGCGCGAATCTCAGGAAACAAAAATGGAATATCATGCGGTTGCGAGTGGGTAAGTTCGGCCATGCTAAAGCCCGGTGTATCAGCTAACCAGGTAGGCTGATTCTCTCTATTTAATGGCAATCTATAGATTTCGGTTGCAGTAGTAGTGTGTCTTCCTACCCCGTAATCGTTTTCCATTACACCAACTTTCAAATTCAAACCAGGCTTAAGGGCATTGAGTAAACTGGACTTACCTACACCCGAAGGTCCTGCAAAAATTGAAAATTTGCCATTCAAAGCACTTTTAAGCTCTTCAAGCCCAAAACCTGTATAAGCCGATGTTATGTGCAATTTATAACCTAGACTCTCGTAAACATCACGTAAAGACTTAATATCGTCTTGATTAGCCAAATCACATTTATTGAAGCATAGAATGAAAGAAGCCTCAGGCAGTTCTAGCTGAAAATGGATGAGATAACGGTCGCACCAAAGTGGGTGCCACTCAGGCTGGTGTATAGCCTGCACCACCACCACCTGGTCTATATTTGCTAATGGTGGCCGCGATAAAGAATTTCTCCTCGGTCTACAACCGGATATTACCGCCTTTGATAATTCTAAGTTAACCTCTTCCAGCTGCACTAAGTCCCCAGCAAAAATAGACACCTGCTCTTTCTTCAAACGCCCACGGGCGGCGCATTGCAGCTCTCTATCGAGCTTGCTTTGGTAAACCAAATAACCGCCAGCATGGCTTCTTAAAACCGTACCAGTCAAAACCGACTCTTTATGGACCTTGCCTTCAACCATTACGAAAATTCCGAACTAAATTATAAAGACTTGGTATCATTACAGCTTTTGCCCTCAAAATACTTATTCTGCCCCTAAACCCCTTATTCTGCAATCCAAAAGCAACTAACATTTGCTCCTCACCGATAAATATAAAGATTGCCAGCCCCTAAACTATAATACCCAAGCTAGCATATAAGCCTAGCTGCTATCTAAAATATAAGAGAAATCAAAATGCCAGTACAAGAAACAACAAGGGAAACCATGGATCAAGAAAACACATCTAATTCGAATGTGCAAATAAATAATTCCGCAGCGCTGCCCTTTAGTGGCAATAGTGAAGGCGCATTTCCCTTAGCACGTATTCGCAATATCGCTATTATTGCTCACGTAGACCACGGCAAAACCACCCTCGTCGATGGCTTTTTACGCCAAACTGGTATTTTTAGAGACAATCAAGAATTGGTTGCCTGTGTCATGGATTCCAATACTCTTGAAAGAGAGCGCGGTATAACCATTCTGGCCAAAAATACAGCCGTGAGCTACAAAGACCATTTAATCAACATTATAGATACACCGGGACACGCTGATTTTGGCGGTGAAGTAGAACGTATTTTAGGTATGGTAGATGGAGCTTTACTGGTTGTAGATGCTGGTGAAGGCCCAATGCCACAAACCCGTTTTGTTTTGCGCAAAGCCCTTGAACGTGGACTAAAACCAATTGTTGTCATAAATAAAATTGACCGTCCTAATATTGACCCCCACATTGCTGTGGATAAAGTGTTTGACTTATTTGTTGAACTAGGAGCCCATGACGAACAGCTCGATTTTCCTTACATATTTGCCTCGGGACAGAACGGTTTTGCTATACGCGATCTAAAAGATGAGCAAAAGAACTTGAGCCCTCTTTTAGACTTAATATTAGAACATTGCCCTGCTCCAGTTGGACAAATTAATGCCCCGCTACAAATGCAAGTCACAATTTTGGACTATAGCGATTATTTGGGACGTTTGGCCATAGGCAGAATTTACAATGGCGCCATAGAAGACGGGCAGCAGCTTGTTCTTATTAAAGAAGATGGCGAACAAGTCCGGAGCAAAATAAGTAAACTATTTACTTTCAAGGGACTTGAACGCATTGAAGTGAAAAAAGTTACTGCTGGTCAAATTGTGGGTATTGCTGGTTTTGCTACTGCTAACGTCGGCGACACAATAACAAATATCGATCAAACTGAAGCATTGCCCCGTATAAAGGTTGACGAACCCACCATGAAAATGGCTTTCATAGTGAACAATAGCCCCTTCGCTGGACAGGAAGGACAGTATGTTACGTCTAGACAATTGCGTGCTCGTTTGATGCGCGAGCTAGAGACAAATGTCAGCTTGCGTGTTGTTGATACCGACGACACAGATACCTTCATGGTTAGCGGTCGTGGTGAATTACACTTAGGTATTTTAATTGAAACCATGCGTCGCGAAGGCTTCGAATTTCAAGTTTCGCGCCCTGAGGTTATCGTCAAAACTATTAACGAACAAGAATGCGAGCCGTTTGAAAAATTGTTTCTTGATTTAAAGGATGACTTTACCGGTTCAGTCATGCAAGAGCTGGGCTCCAGAAAAGCAGACTTACAAAACATGCATGTTGACCGGGGACAGGCGGTTTTAGAATTCTTAGTGCCTACCAGGGGATTAATTGGTTTCCGCTCCGAGTTTTTACGCCTGACTAAAGGTACCGGAGTAATGAACCACGCTTTCTTTCAATACCGTCCATGGTGTGGCGAAATTACCGGCCAACGCAACGGCGTCCTTATCGCCTGGGAAGAAGGAGTAGCAACTGCCTATGCCCTACAAGGAGCCGAAGACCGCGGTGTATTTTTTATTAAGCCAAGCACAAAAGTCTATGGAGGCATGATTATTGGTGAAAATACTCGCCAGCAAGACTTAGATATTAATATCTGCAAAACAAAAAAACTAACCAATATGCGCAGCGCTGGCAGCGAAGTACTGGCTACTTTGCAAGCTCCCATCGAAATGGGACTCGAGCGTTGTCTTGAATATATTCAAGCTGATGAATTAGTGGAAGTAACGCCCAAAAGTATTCGCATGCGCAAACGTAATTTGAGCAGAAAATAGTAATTATTTGCGCCTGCGCAGCATAAATCCGGCTACTATCCAAACTCCGTTCAAGGCAGCTAGAAGTGTGTCTTGCCATACTTGCAAATGATCAATCAGTACAAATTTGGGCTCATCGTCTTTGTATCTCAAGGGCACTTTGCTGCCCACCTTTAATTCATCAACCCATGGATCTCGAGGAATAATTTGCGTATTGGTAAAATCTTTAGTGCCTACCCTGTATGTATAACTAATACATCTTCGAAAGCGCATAATCATACCGAGCACTTTGGTTGAAGTGATTGAACCATCAACAACTTGCCAACTACGACTGCTTTCATAAAGATAGATTGGAAACAAGGTGCCTATCACGGCCATCAACCCAACTATAATGAGTATTCCGCCTAACACGTTATTATTCATCCAGGATTTCATCGACTTAAAATTTAAACCTCAGTCCGATAATAATACCGAATGTTTAGCAGCTCCAAACTATTCTAAAACCTTTTACAACTACTTGCAAAAATGGCTAAAATAAACAAAAAAGATAAACCTTCAGAAACTAGAATGGTAAGAATGGTTTTCCCTAACCAAACTAATCATTACAGCACATTGTTCGCTGGAGAAGCTCTTAGTATGATGGATTTAACCGCCTTTATTACTGGCTCACGCTATACACGCAAAATGTTAGTCACGGCTTCATCTGAAAAAATCGATTTCAAAGTGCCAATTAAGCATGGTCAATTAGCCGAATTCATTGGTCGGGTAGTTAAAACTGGTACAAGCTCTGTTACGGTAGAAGTTGAAATGTATGGAGAAGACCTACTCTCCGGTAAAAGACTCCTCTCCGCCCGCGGCAATTTTATCCTGGTGGCAGTAAACAAAAAAGGTAAACCCACCAAAATTTGATTATTGGGAAAAAATCCATCTCGCCTGTCTTAGATAAACCTGCACCCTCGGCCAATGATCTTGTTTATGGTGAACAGCAAATTGAGCAGATGATCCATGATCACCACGGATGTCCGAATTGTCATTAAGAACGATGCAAACAAAATATGCGAGTAAAGAAAAGACAAGTTAGACAGCTAACTGTGCGCTTTCGCACTGGCATTATCAGCGTGATTAATAGATGTATAACATCTCACGAAACTTTGGCAGCGGCCATAAACCATCATCAACCACAGTTTCCAGCTCATCAGCTGCATGACGCACTTCATTCATTGCTGTTATGACACGTTCTTGATAATAACGTGCATGCGTAAAGACATCTGAATGCCCATTTTCGTCATCTTTGCTTCCTTTAATAAATGAATTCAATACCTCTATAGCATTGTGCAATTCACTAATTTTATGGCACATGTCTCTCAGCATGCCTTCTTGAGCTGTTATTTGTGCACCACCAATAGCCGACTTAGTGAGCACGATTGCCGAAGCAAGCTGATGTTGATAGTCTATTGCCGCTGGTAAAATCATTGTGGTGGCAATTTCAGCAGTCAGCAAAGATTCAATATTTATTGTCTTGCAATATGCTTCCAACATAATATGGTACCTGCTTTCCAATTCATCTTCTTTCAGCACACCTTGCTTAGCAAAAAGCTCCTTAGCTTCTGCACTTACAAGAGCTGGCAATGCCTCAACAGTATTGCGCGCATTAGGCAAACCACGTTTTTCGGCTTCCTTATGCCATGCTTCTGAATAATTGTCACCGTTGAATATAACGCGCTCATTTTCGGTCAGTACTTTCTTAACCACATTCTGCACTGCCTTCTTCAATTCAGTGCCCTTCTTTGTTTCAGCTTCGATGGCATCAGCTACATATTGCAATGACTCAGCTACCATGGTATTTAGGATGGTGTTGGGCCAGGCAATTGATTGACTAGAGCCAACCGCCCTAAATTCAAATTTATTGCCTGTAAAAGCAAAAGGCGAAGTACGATTACGGTCAGATTCATCAGGCGAAATTTCAGGCAACATAGATACGCCAATTTCGATTACCCGCTTAGCTTTCTGGCCATCAACCTTACCAGTGACAATTCCCTTGACCACTTCAGCTAATTTATCACCAAGATAAACGCTCATGATTGCTGGCGGCGCTTCATTAGCTCCTAAGCGGTGATCATTATTAGCACTGGCTATACTGGCGCGTAGCAAACCACCATGCTTATTCATAGCCCGAATGATGGCAGTTAAAACTACTAAAAACTGCTCGTTTTCATGCGGAGTTGAGCCAGGCTCCAGTAAATTGTTGCCCTCATCATCAGCCATAGACCAATTGTTGTGTTTACCACTACCATTGATGCCACTAAATGGTTTTTCGTGTAATAAGCATCGCAAACCGTGTTTAAGAGCTGTTTTGCGAAAGACTTCCATAAGCAACATATTGTGATCGCAAGCAACATTACTGGTTTCAAAAATCGGCGCAACTTCAAATTGCCCAGGAGCCACTTCATTGTGTCTGGTTTTTACCGGTACGCCTAACTTATAAAGCTCGTGCTCTGCATCCATCATAAAAGCAAGCACACGCTCGCGAATACTTCCCCAATAATGGTCTTCCATCTCCTGCCCTTTTGGTGGTCTGGCACCAAATAAGGCTCGGCCGGCATTGATCAAATCTGGGCGGGCAAGATAAAAGCCTTCGTCAATAAGAAAATACTCTTGTTCAGGACCTACCGTACAAATAACTCGCTTGGCGCTTCTATTGCCCAATATTTTCAATAATCTTACTGCTTGTTTGTTTATGGCCTCGAGCGAGCGTAAAAGTGGTGTCTTTTTATCCAATGCCTGTCCACTATAAGACGAGAAAATCGACGGAATGCATAATGTTTTACCATTGGTACCTTCCATGATGAAAGCTGGACTGGTTGGGTCCCAAGTAGTATAGCCACGTGCTTCAAAAGTGGAGCGTATACCACCAGAAGGGAAGCTGGAGGCATCTGGCTCACCTTGCACCAAAAATTTGCCAGAAAATTCAACTAATGCCTGATCTTCGGCTGTAGGAGTAATAAAGGCATCGTGTTTCTCAGCAGTCAGCCCTGTTAACGGAGTAAACCAGTGACAAAAATGTGTTGCCCCCTTTGCCACGGCCCAGTCTTTCATAGCATTGGCTACTATATCTGCCATTGCTGGATCTAAACGTTCGCCTGTATCCAGGGCATTCGCAATCGCCTTATAAACAGACTTAGGCAAATAAGAGCGCATAGTGGCTCGGTTAAAAACATTGCTGCCATAAATATCAGTTATTGGCGTTACTGTGTAATCAATATCAGTCGCCTGGGGAGTGTGCTGACGCATAGCTTGCATTAGATTTGCACGTGCATTACCACCACGCACATGCTTAGAAGATTTAGAATTAATTGTCATGTGCGCAGTAGATCCTTCAGCAGGCAGAGTTTTAGTCATTGTATTAGCCTCTAGCTTATTGTGTGTACTTCTTTTATTCATCACGTGTTCGTTCAAATTTATTCTTCACTCGTTGATTGATAAGGGTCGCTTGAATTTATATTGGCTCAAATTCCTAAAGCCTTAAGTATGACTCGCTTCTTCCTCTGCCCATCGAATTCAGCATAAAAAATCTGCTCCCACGGACCAAGGTCTAACTTGCCATCTGTTACAGGCACAATAACTTGATGATTAATTAACAGGCGCTTTAAATGGGCATCCCCATTATCTTCGCCGGTATTATGATGCTTATAATGCGGGTTAACGGGCGCCAGTTTTTCTAACCAGGCATCAATATCCTGTATCAGTCCTTCTTCCCAATCGTTAATATAAATGCCAGCCGTTATATGCATGGCAGAAACGAGCACCATACCATCTTGTAGTCTGCTTTCTCTGACAAAATCGGCTATTTCGTCAGTAATCCTTATATATTCACGCCGAGCTTTTGTGTTAAACCACAAATATTTGGTTTCGGCACGCATTGTTGCGGCAGACTTCAATCTAATATCTCCTATGCTTGATTTATCCAAGACCTAGTATCTCCAAGACTGGCCGGTCTCCAAGAAGATTCGACCAGGGACATTGCGCACCCTTATAAATATAACCATAAATGATCAATATCGGTCAAAGTTGAACTGCGATTAACCTAGCTATTGCTTGCTTTGTTGCATTTTGCTCAATCTTTTCCTTATATCTTCTTGCCCTGGGTCAAGCTGCAAAGCGCGCTCATAGGCTTTTTTAGCTTCAATATATTTACCCTGTTTGTCTAGCAATTTAGCCATTTTTGACCACAAACCAGCGTTTGAATAAATTTCCTGCTCTTTGTGATAAGTTAGCATTTTTAAGCCAAAAAAATTGTGCGAAGAAGTGGGTACTTCAATATTGCCCACAACATAATTAGGAGCTAAATCTATGGCTTGAGCAATTTCATAGGTAGCACCGCACATATCTCCAGTAGCTTCTAAAAACCAAGCCATATCAGCGTGTAAAGCTGGAGATTTGGGCTCAATGGCAATAGCTTTTTTCAATTCTTCAATTGCTTGTTCCGAACGTGCCATCCGCCCCAACAAATAAGCAAAATCCGCGTGTGCATAAGCGTCTTCAGTAGACTTATCGCTGTCTGGACCAACAGAAAAACTTTTTCTATACAGCGCTTCCGCTTCGTCGTTCATTGCAGCATTAGTTAAGGCAAAAGCAAGTGAACGCATGGTGGTCGGATTATCAGGCAAATAAAAATTTGCCCATGTTAATTCATAAATTTCTCTATCTAACCTGTTTTGACCTTCGTACTTGAGACCCTTACGATAATGAGCCTTAGCCGCTTCTCTATCCAGTTGTTGCTTTTCCTCGAGAGTTAAGGGAATCGCCTTACCCAGACCTACCATAATCATAAACTCAGCAATTGCTTGAGCAATATTTAAATGGGTCAAGCATGTGATCATATAATCACGATGGGCTTTGCGCGAGTCAGGGTTTCTGGCGATTGCTTCTTTAAGCTCTAATTCGGCCATGTCGAAGTCAGCCCGCTCAAGATAATGATGAGCCAAACCATAATGCAAATCAAAATTATTTCCAATACCAAGTTCGGTTGCCTCAGACGCGCTGGCAATATTAATTGTTAAAAACAGCGCAAGCAATATGTTCTTTTTCATTCGTCTATCTTTCTAAGAAACGGCAACCATAGACATATTATGTTCGTTGCAAAATTCCACCATTTGCTCCTGTTCTACCACCATTGTTTCTTTTGCTTCAATGGCCAAGACTCCACCACTTGTTTTGCCTTGCTCTGGCAATAACATATTTCTCAAAGTACTCATGCCAACTGTCGGAATATCGAAACGCTGGTCTTGATTTGGCTTAGCAACTTTAACCACGACCACAGAACCCCTGGCATAATTCACTGCTCTTTTTATAGCTTCATCAGTTCCTTCGATTGCCTCCAGCGCCAAAACCATTCGGTTATGCACAATTACCGTTTGCCCAATATCAAGCCGAGCAATTTCTTTTGCCACTTTGAAGCCATAATTTATATCGGCATATTCCTCTGCACTGGGCTGCCTTTTTGTCAGTACTCCCACTTCAGGAAATAAATGCCGCAGAAACTCGGATTGCGTTAAGACTTTAATACCGTTGCTTTCCAAAAAATCGCCTACCGCAAACTGAATGGCATCGTCATTTAAATTAGGCAATTTGCTCAAGATCTTAATTGCCGTCCAATCAAGCTTGGTTATATTGCGCAAAAAATTGATCTTGGGCACTTTTCCAACAAAAACAGCTTGATTAAGTGCTTCATCATCAAATAATTGCCTACTTCGTCCCAATTGACCTGGTGCTATCTGATAAATTTTATCTACGATGTGATCAATTTGTTGAGCGGCTGTATCTGAAAGCGCAAAACCAACCACCCGATAACCCTTTTCTTTAGCCGATTGAGCCAAGATGGCAGGCAATTTCCCTTCACCGGCCACCAGTCCTAGAGCCTTAGTAGTCTTTTGCTTCTCGATATCAGTCTTTTGCATTAGAATGTTCATTATATGAAGTATAACTTTTAAGTATAAGTTCTTGATTTTAGTTCTTTGTCCACCGTTTAGTCTAACATTGTCGCTAGCATCCTGCTTAGCCAGTTCCTTTTGCAAGCGCAAAATCTTGACAGGATAGCAAAAAATTGATTAAACTGACTTAAAATTGTCTTCCATATCTAGTAAATCAGGTGTTTTGAACATGTCTTATAGCATTTCTTCGCCCTTTACCAGTTTTACAGCAAAACTTGCTCTCAGCAGTGTAATAATGGTGGGCTCTTTAGTGCAACCAGCTTTTAGCCAGCGCGATTATGACCCAAACTTTAATCACTTTTATATGGGCCGTCAACAGTGGACAGTAGAAGATAATTCTCCAGTCATTATAAATAGAGCTGGCACCGCCCCCGGTGCTATGAATGGCGCGTTGCCAAACCGTCCAGCTTTGCCTAAAGCGAGCTGGCAAGGCTATGCACCCATCGATAATCCTGCCACCAACAATAATCTATCTAAGGCTGGAGGGGGTGCACGATCAAAAAACATCGGGCACTCTAAACCAGGGCAAAGAGGACAAGCCGGTAACCTGACTGGCAATAAATCGCCTTCAGGCACAAACGCTTACAAACCATATGCTACTTATTCTAATCCTACTAATGCACCTAATACTGGCACTGACCCAAGCACTAGTACACGCGTTAAGGGAGACCTTTTGCACTGGGCTCGCCGTACCCCCAGGCAGCAATAGTGGTTGATTGACAATGCTCAAGGGCATGCTAAAAGCTTCTTTGAATATTAGCTTGCTTTGCTTATGCATGCTCAATATTATGAGTTTTCTTGGCAGATATGGCTGGTTTTTTGATATCTTGAGCCACTTTCGCATATTCTTTGTGGGCTGTTTCGTTCTATGCTTATTATTTTCTCTCAAATTCTCACCCTCGTTATGCGTAGTGTGGGCAGCCTTTCTTATCTTCAACCTTGTGCCTATAACCCATCTTTATATTGCGGACCACGGCACAGCTCCACAAAATCCCAAACTGCTGATGATGACTTTCAATCTCGAAGCAATTAATAATCATCACTTTGAAAAAGCTGTCAACTGCATAAAGCATTTCAATCCGGATATTGTCTCTTTGCAAGAAATAGATGATAAATTCGCCACCTATCTCAAAGAAAATCTACCTCAATACCCTCATTACAAACTTCTACCGGACTCTAAATACGGTGGCGTGGGACTGCTCAGTAAGTATCCCATCGAACAGACTGATGTTTACAATTTTGGCACTAACTTTCCCGTGATTGTAAGCACTATCAAAACATCCTTAGGTAATATTACTGTCATTACAGTTCATCCAAGAGCACCTTATACGCCTTTCGATTGGGAGAATCAAAAAATATTTACTGATGGCATAGCCCAAATCTGTCGAACTCATACCGGCCCCATAGTTTTAGCTGGTGACCTTAACACCACAGCCTTTGGTTATCAGTATGCACGATTGCTCAACTTAACTGAACTGCAAGACAGCAACCTTGGATTTGGTTATCAGCCAACCTGGCCGGCTTCCTTACCAGTTATCGACATAGACCATTTCTTAATGACAAAGGACCTGGTAGCCGTAGCCAGACGCAACGGCCCAAATATTTTGTCAGATCATTTACCTCTTTATGTCGAAATCTCTAGGGTCAGATGAAGTCAGGATGTATCACCCCCGTTAAATTCTTTGGTTTATATTTTGCTATCAGCTACACTTAACTTGTATTGCTAAAAATATCGATAAAAACCGTTCGTTCGGAGAATTATTAAATGCGAAAAAGCTTAGTTTTGATAATCTTACTCAGCATGTCTGTATCTACTGCTGTGTGCGCAAAAATTGGCCCGGTACCTCATCTAAAAGGTGCGGATAAAAACTTCATGCAAAAAACAGCGCTCGAAGAAATGACTCAAATAGAATTAGCTCAAGTTGGCGAAAGGCGTGCCTATGACCAGCAGCTGAAAAACTTAGCCGCCAAAATGATAGCCGACTATACCATCGCCAACAATTCATTAAAAGAACTGGCCGATGCAAAAGGCATGCGTTTACCTTCTGAATTGGATAGGAAACATAAAATACTCATTGCCAAATTTTCAAAACTGAGTGGCTCAAAGTTTGATCATAATTACATTGAACAAATGCTCAAAGACAGTAAACAGAATTTATCTGAGCTGGAAAACGAAAAGAAAAGGGTGACGACGAATTGAGAAATTGGTGCAAGAATACTTTGCCAAACGTCAAAGAGCATATTGCCATGGCCGAAAACATAAGTAAAACTATCGCCAGATAAGAAGAATTGCTCGCCTCTACCTATGGTAAAAGAGCATGCTGCAATTGCACTATCTGATACTTGTTCTGCACTCGATAATTAACTCTTTTACCACAGCTGCTGGCCGTAAACTTAGCAACCAGCGAACCGTGCTTACCAGATCGGCAGTACTGATCATTTCTTCTTTTGTCAGTCCTGAATATTCCGCCATATCTGTATCAACCCAGCTTGGACATAACGCCGTCACTTTTATTCCTAACGGCGCAAGCTCACGGTATAGCGATTCATTCAGTCCTACTAGTGCAAACTTTGAAGCACAATATACTCCATACTCATCAAAACCAATTTTCCCTGCGCGAGAAGCAACATTAAAAATAGTGCCACTGCCCTGCGTTTTCATAATTGGCACAATAGCTTTCAAAAAAGAAAAAGCGCCCCTTAAATTGATTGCTAATGTTTTATCAAACTCTTCAATTGATACATCTGTAGTTCCCAGAGCACTAATACCAGCATTATTGAAAAGTAAATCGATCCGTCCAAACTTAGCATGCACATCTGCCACCATAGCCAGTACAGTGTTATGGTCTTGCACATCTAGCGGATAGACAAGAACCGCACCTTGCTTGGCTCCAGAAGTTATCATTTGAATGGCAAGCTTCTCTAGCGCATCTTTAGATCGGGCTACTATTGCCACAGCATAGCCATCAGAAGCCAGCGCCTGCGCCACACTCGCACCGATCCCTCTGCTAGCCCCAGTTACAATGGCAATTTTTCTATCCTTATTCATATGAAAAGACTTTCCTTTTTCTAGACCACTGCGGTCACTTTCTGGCATTTAATGATAGTACAATATCCCCACCTAAAGTTTATTTCATAACCCTCTAAGGACAGTAGTCTGTAGCAAGGCTAAAATGTTAGTCTTCCCCTGTACTTTTCGCCGGACACGCATAACATTCCCATCTCAGTGAGGAGTATATTATGACCAGCAAAACTAGATACGCCTACCGACTAATAGTCGAGAAACCCTATTGTTGCGTACCAGCCACCATTCAAATGATTCTTGAACGGAGAGGACTGCCTTATGAAACGCAAGAAAATATTGGCGAACACCTGGGATTAATTGTGCCACCAGCTGTGGCGCCGCAGTTTACTAGCGTACGTACCGGACCAGAACCTCCAGCCGGTTACGGAACCCAAATCAGCAAAAGTGAATTTTCCATTGAAGCATATTTCGATCGGCAGAATATACCTGTAGCAATTGAATTGATAAAGCCAAGCAATCTTGAAGAATTAGAATCCATTATCAACAACGCCATTAGTAATGACATTGATATGGCAATTTGCTATGACAGCATAAAGCTCTTCAACGAAGGTGACAAAGAACACTTTTCTATAGTCCAATCTATCGACAATAACGGTAACCTGTACATAATAGATCCAGCTATAGGCGCACCACCAATGAGGAAAACAACCATTAAGAAATTATTCGAAGTGTTGCAATCTCATAATATAAGTAAAATTGGTGGCATCTGGTTGTTCTCATCTCATCCGGGAACATACCCTCAGTGTTTTGATTGAGCCTTCACAAAATCAAATATTTTTTCTAATACACAATTTAAATCATCGTCATTCTTTTGCAGCCAGGGATGAATCTGGTGATCTGCTCCATTGATCCATAATAATTCTTTCCGTTTAGCTTTTACTGATCGCTCAAGATAATTATCCAGTATTTCAACAGGTATAACTTTGTCCTCAGTGCCAGATATAAGCAACAATTGACCCTTATACGATTGCAGTTTCTCAAAAGCAAGAGACTCCAAATAAGATCTGGGCTCGCGGATAATTTGCGAAAAAGATTCGTCAAAGCAGACATCCTCTGCTCGGCGCGCATACGCGGCTGGACAAAAAAGAATCAAATTCTCAATAGGCAGTTGGTCAACCAAAGTGGCTGCAATATGGCCTCCCATACTGCTACCTATAACAGTAATAGGCTTATCATTATCTAGATATTCATAAGCGGCAATAGCCTCCTGCCGCCGCTGCGGCAAACTTGATTGCTCTAGCCGACCCGTACTTTCACCATGTCCTGAAAAATCGAAGCAAAATGATGACATATTATTCTGTATCAAACGTTCTAATAAATAACCAATTCTATTTCTATTTGCCTTACCAGCACCATGGAGCGAAAGCACAGTTGGTGTTGCTGCTCGATTGTGCTTGAAAATTGTTCCCTTAAGAGTATTTACGCCAGATCGAAACTCTATATCGTTGGTTAATGAAATTACTTCATTCATGTCAATTCCACCTACAAGCTCGCCAGCCACTTTCAAACTTCCTAACCAATTTTACTCTATTGGTTCCACTCACTCTAGCTCGGGAAATTCTATACAGATAGGGATCAGTGACTTATTGATTAATGCTTAGTATTATATGCGGTGATAAATAGCTTGGAGCCTAAGCATGCTAGCAAAATCAACAATATTAATCATCACTAGCTTCTTTTTGACATATTTTACAAATTATTATCCTTGCCCTGCTGAGGGGCCAACTTGGCAGTTGTCGGAGGAAATAAATGTCACTTTAGGGGTGCGAGATAAATTCGGAACACTTAAAGACTATAAAGGCACATTCATTATTGACGGACCAAATTCAAAAACCTGGCAAAAAACTGTGACTGTCAGTGGATCGAATTGGGGATTCGTTAAGTTCCCAGCGGACTTTGGAGATCTTTCACAATCGGGTCTTTATCACTGGCGCTGCATGGTTAAAGAACACGCGGTTGTTTCAGGAGAGTTTGAGTCTCGCATGGTAGATGGACACATTCAGTACCTGACTATGGATTACAACAAAGTAAAATAGACTCGCAACAAAAGAACGTATTTTTTTTTGATAATTGTGCCTAATGGTACAATACAAGCGTTAAAGATAGGGCCTTTCTGTTATTCCTTAGGGCATATAAATGCACTGTCACTAACTCGGCTTGGTTGCCAAGCGCAACCCAAACAGCTAAATGTCTCCTGCCAATAAAAATAGTCAAGAGGCACTAAGAAGCCACAAATCCCCATATCTGCCCGTAGCCCAGTTGGATAGAGCGCATGGCTACGAACCATGAGGTCGGAGGTTCGAGTCCTCCCGGGCAGGATACTTTCAAGGATCATTGTTTCGACCGGACTACTTCTGGACTACCTCAGGTGTCATTTCTGATTACAACTTTGCTATTGCCTATTATCTATTGTTTGCAGCGGCGACACTAACGCTTGGCAAGCCCCCATCTCTTTTTTCGTCAGATCAGAACAACCTATGTCAAAAGTTCAGTAACGGATTTCCATATTCACGATCCAAAGGGCTGTCGAGTTAATTAGCTAACAACGGTGCGAACATTGCCACTATCCGGAGCCCATTGATCTCCACCATTGATAGTTTATGCTGGTGGTTCGACATAAGGAATTATAGGCATGAGAAAAGGCACATGAACAAATGCTTGGATCTTTTCTGCCTGTATCTTGACGTTGAGCTGTAAGGACTCTTTATCACTGAGGTTCGTGATAGCTATTAGCAAGCAGATGTATGATCACCCGTAGAAAAAACCTTATTAGTGGGTAAGATAAAGGAGCATAGGGATAAAACTGCGAATCGTTTACCTTGTAGAGTATTCTTTATGGCAGTACATGGACTGATAACTTATTGCAGAAAAGGAATGAGCTCCGGACCGAGAAAAGTTTCACTAACATGCAGAATAATGAACCCCTAATAGGCAAGACTATTGCCGAAAGATACGAAATCATAGAACTAATTGGCTCAGGTGGACAGGGTAGTGTTTATAAGGCTAAGCAATTAAGCTTAAATAGAATAATTGCATTGAAAATTCTGCCTTCTAATTTTATGGAGGATGAGAAAACCCGAGCCCGTTTCCATAGGGAAGCAGAATATGCCAGCCGCCTTGATCACGAAAACATTGTAAAAGCTTTTGAACATGGTACTTGCGATAATACAAACGTTGCCTTTATAGCAATGGATTATGTACAAGGCATAGCATTAAAGGAGCTAATCAAATCGTCTAAGAAAGAGTCTGACCCACAAAAGAAACTAAATGTAAAACGAAGCATAGACATAATCATTCAAGTGTGTGCAGGCATGCATCATGCACACAAAGAAAGAGGGATCCTCCATCGCGACATAAAGCCAGGCAACATCTTACTAACGAATCATAATAATAATCCTTTTTTCGTAAAAATAACCGATTTTGGTATAGCCACTGTCCTTCGGGAATCAGACGAATGGAAAAGACTGACCAATACAGAAACAGCAAATCCTCAGGGCACCTGTCTGTATATGGCTCCAGAACAGTTCGGAACAGGATATACGCCTGCAGAACCCTTAGATATTTATTCAATTGGTTGCGTTTTGTTTGAACTATTAACGGGTGAACCTCCGTATAAAGGGATATCCGATGCCGCCACTATTCACATGCATATTACAGCAAAAATACCATCCTTAACGTTAGATCCTTCCGATGCAGAACCTGTAATCAAAAGCCGTTTGGCTTACATAATTTCCAAGACTCTCGATAAAGAACCTTCGCTACGCTATCAGACTGTAAGCGACCTGGGAAATGATCTAAAAAAAGTACAAGAACGACTGTCCCAGCTTCAGGAAAGAAAAGCGAAAAACCTCTTGCTATTCTTGGAGGATTACTGGCTATCGTTCGTAAAACAATTAAGGAATTTATTTGTACATTTATATCTTCGTAGATTTAGTTACTCTAAAGCCACTACGTTTTCTGCATTATTGGTGATCCTTCTGATCAGTCTATTATTCATCTCATCGGCTCTTGGAACTTTTGGCAGTCACTATGATCTTCAATATCAACCGATCTTACATAAAGCACCGCCTGTCCTTCCTTCAAAGGAGACCCCTCTGTTCTTGCTACCACCTCAGGATCAGTTAACACTCTATATCGCTGATGCTGACTGTGAAAGATCAGCCGGCGATTTACGTCTTGCGCTCGCTTTGTACGATAAAGCTGATTTAAAGGCAGATAAAATTGGCAATGTGCACAAGGCAATGACTAGGATTTGGTTTGGAAAAGCAATATGTTGTCTCTTTGCGGATCGCCCTAAATTAACGGTTTCAAGTGCGCGCTATTGTTTTGATGATTATGCTAAAAGCTCAGATGAATCACAAGAAATTATTGTTGGTATTACTCATGCGTTCTGCGGACAGGCGCTTTACAGATTGGGAAACAAAAAGGAAGCCGCTACCGAGTTCAAATCTTTTGTTACCATACTGGAGAAGCATCTACAACAAAATGATTTACATGCATCTGATGATTTTGCGTATGCATGTAGCTTTGCAGGAACCTACTATGCAAAGGAAGGAGATTCAGATTTAGCTAATCTTTTACTTGAGAGAGCTGGCGACTATTGGAAAAGTATAGGATTGCCTGGCAAATACAACCTTTCATTAGTGCATATGAATTTGGCATTCATGAAAATTAAAATAAATCAATATCAAGAGGCTCTTGATCTGTTAGAAAATGCCATTGCTGACCTAAATCAATCAGGTGAAATTAATATCGGCTTGCGAAACAAGCTGCAGCTGTATATTATCAACCTCAGGCTCAAGCAATTGCTTCCAATAATACCCATGTTCTCATAGAGCCTACTAATTCTAGGTTTTTAAGTGAGCGATATAATCTAGCTCGGAATATTTCTATGGTATCAAAATTAATAGAAACTAAGTCGGCAGATTCTACAAGGAATTTATTCGACCATAAAACCAATCCCTGGCTTCGCGCGTCATCCCTGAGCAGCGCAATTGTCGCGCTTCTGCTTTATCTTTGCCTAAATCTTATTCTGATAAGGAGCTCACATTTTTCATTGCATATCCCATTCAAGGATTACCCAAAAAAGAACGAGATATGGCATGTTATGCAAAAGTGCGATTGTCTAGCAGATAAGCCGGAGGTTTTTTTTTAGGTTCATCTGCAGTAGCCTCCGCTCTAGATGGAGCTGATCAACTACCGTCGCTCCCCCCAATTGACAGATCGCATCACACAAGCTGCAAACTATTTGAGGAGCAGCTAAACAGTCGACTGCATAAAGACTACAAGACTCTTATCCTTTCAGTCAATGGTAGCGTGGCTTCTGACCAATGTATGATACTGTCGGCACTCCTACGGAAGCACTTCTTGCCCAAATTTGTTATATACGGTGCTACAGCTAGGGACTTCATCAATAACGGAGTTTTCTGTCCAGCTGGTACACCGGTTTTTCAATGCCTAGATCAATGTTTCAATGTTGGTAGAGAACATAGAGATGTTTACGACAATGGAAAGAGCTGGTCTTATTCTTTCTTGCATAGACATTTGTATCTGCTGCGGCAAAGTTCAACAATAAAGAATCTTATGACCGCCATCTGCGATAAATCATTAGCACTCTTTGACAAGAATGCCATTATGGATGCACCTAAACCTGTAGCAGGTGTGTCAACCAGTCCAGTAGGACTGGTCAAAATGACAGCAACACACTTTGATTCGCCAGAAAGGAAAGCAAAGTATCTATTAGATCAGGAGAGGCTTCCTTCGTTCTGACCTACACTCCTACGATCTGACTTATAAACCTTTTCCTATCCATACCTATCAACAACAATTACTTTATTTGGATGAAATCATCTCAATATGTAAAGCGAATTCGGTACATCTGATCTTGGTAAATATGCCAACCACCAAGGAAAATATGGATCTCCTGGGTGAGAAAACCTATAACAATTATTTGTCAAGCATTAAAAGTCGAGTTGACCAAAGCGGCCATACCTTTATTGACATGAACGGCTTAGAGAATTTTTCGTGTGGCGCTTTTTATGATTCAGTACACCTTAATCCAGCGGGAGCAAAGATATTTATAAGCAAGCTGGTCAAGAATATTTCACTGTCTACAATCCCCTCGCTAGCCTCCCAGAAAAAATCTCGAGGCCACAATATTTCTCTGGTCGATAACAAGCTCCTAGTTAGCGTAAGCACAGGCTCCACAACCAATCAGCACAGAGAAGAAAATCCACTTGAGGCCATTGCGAGCTGGTGGCTAGCTAAGGCTTATTTTGAGGAATCAAAGCCACCCGAGATAGTGGTATTGGGCAATTCGCAGCTGGGTCCACTGCTTGGAGCCGACGCTTATGTCTATGACAGACTGATCGATATAACTGGCGATCACAGATCTCGTTTGCTTGAGCATGATATGCATGCTTTTCTAAATAAGCGATGGAAAGTATTTGTCGGTGCGCTTCCAAAGGCAATGCTGTCCGATCAACTTGCAATAAGCCATGCATTATTTTCTGATATCTATAAACCTAAATTGGTTGCTCTAGCTGTTTCTCCGATAGAGTTCATTGATAGCAGTTTTCCATTTGTGCACACTGAGGCTTTTCTTTTTTTGGGAAATACAGTAGCTCAACTTTACCTGAGCTAAAAGCAACGTTAGAAAAAGGGCGTATTCAAAAGGGCATCACTAATTATCTTAGTCGCCAGAACAACGATTCTGACGATGCGTCACCATTGTTCTTAGGAAAACCATTCCAGCAGATTTCTGCGCGGCAAATTATCATTGGTTCTAATGATGGATACTCTCCTGTAGATAACTCTGACGATTATAAACTAATATACAGCAATCCATTTTCTACTCAATTCAATTTTCAAATGGACTGCCTCAATAAATTGCTTAATTACTTGGCCCAACAACATATTAAAGTGGTTGTCTTTAATTTGCCGCTATCGAGTACCAATAGACAGTTGCTTCCCATAAATTTTTGGTTGAATTACACTCAGCAGATCAGCACAGCCTGTAAGAAGTATGATGCAGACTGGGTTGACATAGACAAGGATTTTCCGGCGTTTACTGACACACAATTTATGGATGGTGCTCATTTGAATCTGATTGGTGGACACAGACTAGCAAGCACATTTGCATTGTATATGGCTAATAAATTTCATTGGAGAAAGTTCATTGAACTCGAAAACGATGAAAAGAAAATGCTTTAGTGAATATTTTAGAAATACGAGAACGGAAGGCTTATTGAGATTTGCGTGAGCAAACTGATGCTGTGAAGATTTTGGGACCATTTAGCAACAATGAACTTTTTGAGGGTGCGGATTTGAACTAAAGGGGAGCCTTGAAAGTCGAGATCGTCGGAATGCCTTGTTAAAATAGGCTCAAACCAGGATCAGCGGAATAGTTATTCATCCGAAGTTGAAATTTAAAATAGTAACTTTACTACCTATCAAACAATTTAATGCTTCATAGAATCTTAGTCTGGGTAAAAAGTGATAGTCAGTAATGTGGATTACCTCGTGGCAATAGAAAAATATCAGAGCGTTCAACAATACAGATGCCGGATGTATCTTCCTGAAAATGTCGAATCCAAATGTTTTTTACCCGACCCTTCAACGCTCTATCATGGTTATCTGGCTGGTTTTAAAAGGTCACCTGATCAGTATACTGAAACTGCGCTTTATAATGTGCTACAAGTCAGTTGCTATCCAGATCCGCCTCATTTTCATATTGCTCGCTTTAAGGACTGGTTTCGGTACGTCGATCCCGGATTATTTCAAGATGGCGCAGTCAAAGAAACTATTAAAGAACGTATGTACTATTTTCTAAAAGACAGACAAGATATTCTAAGGTCTCATTGCAAGCAAAATCACCTTAGTTTGTCTTCATTTCCGCCTCCAGTTCTCACGAAAGCAGAACAGCCGAAATTCATAGACGTCGGACCTAAAGACACCTGGATGGACAAAGCGGATAGATGCTTCAGGAAAAAAGGGTTTTCCGTGTCACTTCTAATGAGGGTAAATTTCTTCGCAATACTGTTGCCATTTATGCTAACAAGTTATCTAATAGCTCCTTCATTGAAAGAACAACTTGCACTATTACTACTGGTAATTGTTTCCTGGGCAATAATGGAAGTTTTAGTTAGATATTTTACTTATAGGAGCATTCTTAGAAGATCTAGGCATGAGCCAATAATAATTCCTATGCACAAAGTGAGGTTAAGCTGGCTTCTTCGAGAACTCAATGATTGGAGACATTTATTTGTCGAAAACATGGCTCGGGAATTGGACATACCAGAACTAGCAGATGCAAAAACGACAGTTTACCGTTCAAGACGTCATCTAGATAAAAATGCATATTCAATAAAGATATTATCGCAAGTATATCTTAAACCGAGAGCCTTTTCGTTCGTGCGGCGCCAACAAATGACGCTAACTATCCAAATCATTGGAGAGAGTATAAAGGCGCCCCCTATTGTTTGCATTTGGTTTGACCCGCCAAAATCCATTACGCTCACCAAATTAGCAGCACGCCTAATAAATCGCGAAAGAGATGAATTATGTAGATTGCTCTCTTGTCGGTTAGATCTGACCACATATCACATTGCATGGCCCAGAGAAAAATCGGCAACTAGAGAAGAAGCAAAGCTTCTGATGCAGTATTGGCCAGTTTTACAAGGTAATTACCACATCAATACCCACAACACCAGCGTAGCACAGTTGATTCCATTTCGACAGAGATCCGGTCAAAACTAGTGTACTAGCCTTGCTACTCTGCTCGGCATTCGCCAAATATCCCCAAGCATGCCGACAAACTTAAATGCACTTATTCCCTCGGCTACTGTGTACATAGCTCGCAATAGTCAGATATAGGTCTGTCATTGCCTACGATTTTCAATCCGGGAACTAAATGTTTGGCAAGCTCATAATCTTTGAGCGCTAATTCTGGACGCCCCATCTTATTATGGACCATAGCTCGATTAAGAACTGGCCACACCTTCCATATGTTTTCTCCTGCTATTGACCCCATAGGCGGTATCGGATTATCCATCATCAAATTAACTGCTGTGTTCATGTCTACAAGAGCTTTGTTCAGTTGATTTAGCGAATAAAAAGTCTCTCCTCGATAAGTATATGCAGCAGCCGATTTAGGGTCGAGAACTAAGGCTTTATTACAATCCGCCTGAGCTTTTTCATACTCCTCTAGCTGTATATAACAATAGGCACGATAAGAAAGAAAAATCGATCGGTTCTTTTTCCAAGACGAGTTTATAAAATCAGGTGCTGGCCAAATAGCTAGTATTCTCTTGAGATGACCCAATGCGTCTTTGAAGCGTTTTTCCTGTATACATTTGCCTACTTGTTCGTAGCCTAAATCGATGCGCTTCGAATTGATAAGTGTTAAGAGGAAAAGTAAACCGTACAGTATAAGAATTGAACCTGCAATTAAAAATGTGGTGCTCATAATCTCCTCCACTTTGTTGAACAATCTGCAATAGCAAACAAACGTCAGCATTATGCATCGAGGTTGTGCAAACTTTGTGACTATTGGCAACAGTAGTTTGTGTTTCTTGCGCAGTTTGTCTTATCCCTAAATTATTGACATGCCAGTTTGTTTATGTGGCTGTTATTTAGACTCGCAAACTCCTTGTAGTCCAAAATTTGATGCGAATCTAACACAACTTTTCCAGATGGCAATGGCAGACCTTATGCAAGGCACGCTGCGCGTGTCCATTGTCATCTGGGAAAAGCGCCTGCAGCGGTGTAACCACTTGCGCTCTTGTGGTGGCATCAAGGACCACAAGGAGGTACCAGATCATGAATAACAGCATAACTATAATTGGACATGTAGGCCAAAATCCCACGGAAAAGAGCTTTGCTTCGGGCAAGAAAGTCGTTAACTTTTCAGTTGCAGTAAAAGAATACGGAGCTGCGCAAGAAAATCCGCAAACGACGTGGTTTGAGGTGCAAGCCTGGAACGGACTCGGTGACAGCGTTCTTGCCAACATAACCAAAGGACGTGAAGTTCTCGTTCAAGGAAGATTGATTCTGGTGCGGTATAAAGCTAAAGAAAATGATCAGCTTACGGTCCAACCTGCGATCAATCTTAGCGGTTATCATTTATGCGGAAAAAAGCCAAGTTCTAATTCTGCCGAAAGCAAAATTGACCTTAAGGCTAATTCAAAGAAATCAAAAGAATAACTGCATAAAAAAATAATCCGCAGAGGGCAGGAGTTAAAGCTTCTGCTCTCTGTTTTTATTGGTTCCCGCCTTGTTTCCATGCCCGGCTAAAGCCTAACATCAGCCAGCCCAGCGTCAAGCACCAAGCAGCAACGCTTTGGCTTCGCCAGTGCTTGACGCCATGTCCTCTGGCTGATATTTTCGGCATGTGCGGCATGTAGCTGGGGCGGGCAGTTACGGACAGTCGCCCCTCAAGACCAGAAAGTCCAGCCAGCAAAGCCTTTTAGTGAAAGCCAAAGCGATTTGTCACGCAGCTGCCACAAAAGTTTAGTATCGTTCTTGCCTATCAAAAACCGATTGGACCAATTTATTCCAACTAACATTATAAGGAAAGCGAACCTAATTATGCCAAATATAGAATCAGAGCAAAATCATGTCAGAAATAACCAGAAAGAATCCCATAATCTCGTCAATGATGCGTACAATTTCGCAGACCACATACGTCCTGATATTGAAGGCAGGCTACGCCAGCTGAATCTCATTGGCTATGGTGCAGTGGCCGGAGGAATTAAAGATATTCCCAATGAGTTTTTCAATCATCCGTGGGAAACTATCGGTAAGCTATCCGTTTCCGGAGTCACTGGAGTTGGATTGGGTACAGCGTTAGCAGTTGACTCACCGATACTTGTTAGTGGTGCCACGGCAGCCAGCATAGCTCTTACTGCCGCCAGTTTATGGCATACGTCCGTTCAATTTTTTGCCAACAAAAAGCTAATGCACAGCCTTGATTCTGTATATAAATTCGATGATAAACATACAATGGACGTCAATCAGAAAATAGCGGCGGATGTAATGGGACCTGAAGCTTTTGATTACGGTCTTGGTATCGCCAGCGGTTTTGCAGGCGTCAAGCTTTCTGAAAAATTGCCTCTTACTTTCTTGACCAATAAACTAAAAAGTTTCATTCCAATGGCTAGGACCATGTCAGATGATCCAGTTCGCATGCCCTTTGTCAGATCCATATACACGGCAAACAAGCTTTTTACGAGAAAGACGGTAAGGAATACGAACTAAAAATCAACAACAATGGTATAGATATGAGTGTTCTTGGCTCTCTTGCCGGACATCAATTGCTTAAGGGGATGCGCCAGGGACCAGGCAGTGATGTTGATAATGCAATAAAAATAGATATCAACCCTAAAGAACAGGAAACAAAATTGTTTACTAATAAGCCTGCCTCATATGAAGGCCCAAAGTATGATAAGGCAAATGGTGCTGGATGGTTTTTAAACTCATGTAAGCAATGCAAAATTGAACAAGCTGCTATAGATAAAGCATTAGAGGGACCATCCATCAAGGTATATGAACTTACAGAGAATGGTGTTGTAGAAAAATCAATTAGAGAAGCTGAGAAAAACTAAAATACCATCTATTTTTTCTCGGGGTGAGAAATTATAGTTAAATGTGGAATCCAATTAAAATCAGCCCTGTTGTGTGTTATTAGTGGAGCATTTTCAGAAATGGCTGTTGCAGCAATCCAGGCATCAGCGGAAGAGATGGAATTCGGCCAATACTTTTTCCTTTGGCAGTTATTCGCGCCCAATTATCTATCAGCTTCATGTCGACTGGATAAATTAAGAAGTGCCTAAGATGTTCTTCCATTGCAGCAGTTCGCTTCTCTCCCCAGTTTTTGTTGACAGCCCAAAACTTTAGTTCTGCGACTGTCATGAACGAGATTATTGGAAGTTTGCCTACCAGATCTTTTCTATAGAGTGATGCTCTCGTATCACCTTTAAATAAGTATGAAACTATGTCGGTATCGAGCACTATATATTCTGAAGAATCAGCCATTTTCAGTTTATGCGCAATACTTATCTGGCAGGGAATCTATAGCTCTTAAAAAGTCATCTGCTTTTTCTTCATCTGGCCAAAAGTTGCCCAATAGGGCGTCAAAGGATGAACACGCTTTAATTCCTTGTTCTTTCACAAGCTGCTCAACTTCAATTTTCCCTTCTAGGAAATCAGTTCCCTCAACTCTAGCTGTATTAATCTTGGCTGCCATTTCTTTATCAGATGGAGGTGGTAAATGTTTATTTTGTTCGTCAAGTTTAGCAACCGACGAGCGCCTTTCGATCTTCTTGCGAACACGAGAGAGTTCTTTTGGCGATAATTGATCAATTATCTTTAATGCTTGATCTACAGGTGTTATTTTTCGTTTGGGTAAAGCCATGACTCTCTGACCTCTCCTTAATTATATAAGTATACCTTGTACCATAGGGTATATCCTAAGATTTTGCAGTAATTTAATCAGCTATATGAACAGTATCTTTTGCATCAGTCAGCTTTAGCTGGCTGCCCACTCAAATAAAAGTCAAGCTTAATATGGACGTTTTGGCGTGGGCAGGATAAGCCCGCGCCAGCAAAAGCCGGAAAGGCTTGTGAATGCTCAGTTTTTGCGCCAGCATTTTTATTTGGCGTGCCAGCAAAACTCGCTAAGTCTAATCCAGTGAGCCTTTAAGCGCTGGCGATTGAAAAAAAACAAAGAAATCTACAAGAGAGCTATAATGATTCACCTGAGCTTAAGTCGTCAAGGCATAAGTTGAAAATGAAGAAGACAGATCTAGTTATTGAAAAGCTGAGCCCAATAACACTGGAAGCGGACCAAGCTTCTGTTTTTGAAAAACGCATAGCTATTGCTGATGAAGAATTGCCAACAATTGGCGACGCTGTTCGTGCTCCCCTATCGTTATGGAAGCCTCCGCCGCGTCCTGAATATGAGCGCCTCAAATGTAATGATCATACTTTTGTTTTCAAATATGATCAAAACGATCCTGAGATACTGCATATTTATGCCAGGCACATGACGACACCGGATGATGCTTTTGTTTTATATTTCAACGAGGACGCTATATGGGATGAGGAGCGCGAGCGGTACGGTAATTTTTCTGACACTCATGGATTGTATTGGTGCTGGTGTAATAAAGAAAAAGAGTAGTGATGGTTATATCGTGCTTTAAGCGACAAAATGAACGCCACTAATTGGAGGACATTTGCCATATGCGTATGCGAAATCGAATGCCAAGTCGGGATAAAGTTTTGGAAGAAATTGTAAGGTTGGTTATATCTGATCCGGAAGCTTCTTGGCATATGATTCACGAAGAAACCGTAGCAAAGTATGAAATTACAAAAAAGGAAGTTGACGAAGAGGTGAGGAAGCGTCTAGGTGGAGACCAGCCACCATTTCATGGAGCTGGTGTTCCGAAGAATCCGCTGCCATCAGAAGGTAGTGGGAACGTTTCCCTGCTTTATCCGGAGAGTCCTGAAGACGAAGTTAGATGATTACTTGCGGTCTTCCTTAGAGTTGGCGAGCAGAGAGACACTTTTGTCCTGTGCATTCAAAGCGAGTGCTTTTAACTTTGAAGGTGCTTGAATTAGCGCCCAAGTTTGAATAGCTTTCAGATGTTTGCTGCCTGCGCCATCTTTATTTAATACCGAACGTCCTTGTTTGTTTAAAACGAAAAGTCCAGCTAACAAAAGTATTATGACGATGAGCGGGCTAGAGCAAATTTGAATAATCAGATTTGACACCGCAGTGGCTAAGCCAAGCAAAAGCTGTAAACCGACTATTCCCAAGAGGACGATGCCTATACTGGACATATTTACGTCTTTTTCCCTGGTGTCATTTTCTTGATGTGCCTCAGGAGATTTTCTTAAATACGTTTCTCGATCATCTGAGTGAGAACCGTGATTACTTATCACATTACTTTGGCTTTCGTGATCGTTTCTTTCTGTCGATTTTGGTTCATGAGAATATGCCTGACTTGACGTGGATTTGTAACCATTGCTATTAGAATTTTGGAAACAAAAAGACTCACTTGAGCTATATTGCCATTGCACGTGGCTTTGGGTAGAGCTGTAATTTGACTCTTGGTGATAAGAGGAATTTGATGAAAAGATTTCGACTGTTGTCCCGTCGTTTCCACCGCCTGGACCACCGTTCGCGTTGTCACCGCCGCCGCCTCCTCCTCCGTTATTAAATCGGCTGACGTTGGGCTTTGCTTTAGTTACATTAGACTTTGCGCGAGTTATGTTAGATTTTGCCACCACGATTTCCCCGGAATATGGCATTTTGCATAATTCGGTTGAGCTTTGATTAGTCCTTGTAAGTTCTGTTGATTTTGGCAAAAGGCTGGGAAGCATTTTTTCATTGTTATCCATGTTTTCTCCTTATATTAGCTTGCTGCTAAACAATCAGCCTTGCATTCACGGATCATGCATTGACATTCGCCCCAGTTTCTCCCAGTAATTTTCTTCTTCGCCGTCCAGGTCACGGTCGTCTATTAAAGTTTCTGGACTACCTAAACCGGCTTGTGTCCTTTTTTGGGGCCGGTTGTATTCAGGTAGCCGCACATTGTTCCTTGACGATGACGGGCCATTTATTTCGCCATACAGGTTTTCTTTCACAGTAATTATTGGCCGCTCAGGAGGAGGACAGCTTATTGCTTCTTTGTATCGCTCCCAGGGTTTAATAGGTTCAAGCTTTATAGTTTCGGTTGCCGTTGAGCATATATATTTTTGTTCGCGCTCTAATTGCATAATCTCAGAGGCGTCCATTAGCGGCCTCGGTATCTCTCTATTAGATAATTGACCGGATGCCGATACATCTTCCGTCTCTGTTTTAGTACCAAGCATTTTAGATAAGCGCACAGCAACCAGGTCGTCTGCTGGCGCAAAGAATATTTTTGTCCTGGGCTGACCAAATAATATACGTGCATCCTTTTCTCTATAAACGCGCTCTAACTGCACCGGATCTTGTATTCCAATTGCCATGCCTATGCCGGCATTCCTTATCACTGTCATGTACTTGGGCATTTGCGGCAAATAACCAAAATTTGTAAATTCGTCAGCAAGAATGGTCATTGGGTATTTAAATTCATCAAGGTCTTGCAGAACTAGAGAGATACAAAAATTGAACATAAGCACCGCTAGCGGTGTGTATTCGGGCTTGTGAACCGGCGTAGCAAGATAGACGGTGAACAATTTATTTTTCAATTCTTCTACTGAAAAGTCAGTTACTTCTGTTAAAGCTACTACTTTGGGATCAACGAATAAATTTAGCCGCATCATGAGACCAGAGATAACGCCGAAGCGAAAATTTGGACTTGTGCAATTTAAATAAGCCATGAATTCGCGCCTTGCTATATGCAGGCGCGTATTGCTTAGTTCTGCTTCCATGCCTTGAGGTCCTTTGGTGAGCAGGTAACGGAGATAGCCTAAGTTTGCATTGTCGCCTACCTGGGATGCATCATGAATGTCTTTTCTTAAGCTGGCGGCATGTAGCAGCAAGGACTGTAGCAAATGCGTTTCTGATTGAGACCAGACCTGATCGCCTACATGGGATTCAGAAGTTGTATTTGTGACTATTAAATGAGCGAGGTGTTGCGCATCATCAAAGGTTTTCACTTGATCGATTGGGTTAATTCTAGAGCTTGTAAGATCGGCTGGGTTGAAATAAATTATTTCTTGCCCTGCCTTAGCTCTCCAGCCTGCAGTATTTCCATATAGAACCGGTTTTCCATTTCCTGATACAGCTTCTGTTACTATGGCTGAGGTCTTAACCCGATTAACCAAATTGGGGATGAAAACGGACATAGATTTACCGCTGCCAGTCGGCCCACAAACCAGTACATGCCGGTGAGCTATCCGATCGGTTAGTGCCAGCAATTGGTTCTTCTGTTTACCAAGAATAAATTTTGTAGAAATATTTTCGGGCAGCGCTCTATCATCAAAAACAACATAGTCGTTAGTATTCAGGTCTTCAATTTGAGCAAATTTAGCTTTGTAGGGTTGAGCTTTTGGTCTGAGCGATTTTGCGCGTTCAAGAGTTTTCTTAATCGCTCTGGAGATTTCATCAACTCGATCAATGCAGATATCTAGATGATCCTCACCATAATTCTTCTCTCTTACTTGAATGGTGAGATCTATAGCCTTTTCTAATTCGGTCCACAAGAGAATTACTTGATAAACACAATGCCAAGATTCAGCTCCATAGGTCTCATCAAACGCATCGTAATAGATCAATTTATTGTCATGTTTGTCGTGCATGTCCGGTTTATAGCCAATCGTTTTGAGCGCATTTACAGCCAGGCGGGCAAACTCTTCAGGTGAAGCTTCAATGATTTCATTTAATTCGGCGATTGTTTTCTTCATACTTATTCATCCAGAACTTTTATACGGATACCCGAGTTATATCGCTCGGCTTGGTAGTCTTGCCTTTCAAAAGGAGAATCGCCGTTATCTAAGTGGGCTTTATAGCTTCTGCTCCAGAGGAGCTTTATTGAAGTTAACACAAGTCCTAGAAGGGTTTTTAGAATTGAGAAATAAATTTTGACCAGCGGTCTGATAAATGCCTCGGGCTTTTGCCCGGTCATTATGGCGAACCCCGCTGCCAAAATAGCCGGCAGAAGGAGAGGGGAAATTAACGCCATAATTATTGTTTCCATAGTACCTCCATGAAATTGAAATTTAGCTTGCTGCTTTGAATGTTTTTGCGCGTTGTTGTTCTGCTCGCTCTAATACAGCTTTAATAGCCTGAGCTGTACTGTCTTGAACAGCATTACATTCAGAGCGCGTTAGTGGGGACTGCACTGACCAGAGCATCGCTAGCTCGGTGAAACAGTATGCTTGGCGGCGCATAAATAGTTGTAGCTTTATTTGCCGAAAGAGTGGCTCGTCAAATAAATAGCGGTTGTATTTGCGCAAGGAGTGGTCGTGCCATTCTGAAAAGGCAGTGATTGAATAATGATTGCGATCTATCTCTGATATAACCCATCGTCTTTGGCCTACTCGAAAACTCTTAAGCGTTGACAATATGAGCGAAAATACTTGTGCTGGTGGTAGCTCGTATACAGCATTGGATGGATTATCTTTTTCTACGTTGCTTCCCTTTTCAAAAACATATATTGAAAGATAAGCTGCTCCTGATCCGATGAGACCAAGCAAAAGATCTCCGGCTAATGTGCCCGGATAAGAAAGAAGAATACTTTCTATTCCCAAGAAAGTTAAAATGGCAATCCCTAATGGCATAGGTTTTCTCCCTGCAAATTACTCAGAACCATCTTCATTTTCACGGCGCGTTTTTCTTGAATGCTCTCGGTCTACCTCGTTATTTTGGACTTCACGCTCTCCTTCACGTTGTTCATAGAGCTTGTTGCATAGATCTCTATCCCAGTCTACTTCGCGTTCTTCGGCCGATGCTTCTAAGCTTTGCTCTCCGTATTTTTGATCTAACAAAACATCATGTCCTTCAGGCTGATCAAGATTTCTTGGTGTTCGATCGGGCTCATATTGAAACAAGAGTCCAAGCTCTCTTTGCGCGTTTCGCATCTCTCTGTACGTCTCTAAACCGACGGCAGCTTGATCTCTTTCATAATCTCTCGTTGATATATGGAAAAGCTTTTCTACATCTCTATCTAGCTTATTCCGGCCAAACTCTAAATCTATTGCGCGGTCAAGCTCACGATCCATAAATCTATCTTGTGCTAAATAATCGTTGCCATTTTCTCTTAGCTCGGCAATGATGTCCCTATTAAAGCTCAAGTCTTCGTGGCGATTTGAAGATCTGCCAGGGAGGATAATATGAACATGATGATAGTCAGTATTGCGATGCTCGACTGCATAATATTCGAAATCTTTTCCCATTGATCTTTGCCATTCAGCCATGACTTCCCGGGTAAATTGCTTTTGGCTTATATGGTTGTCTCCAGATGACAGAATAATCTTATGAAAAGCTATCTCTTCACCGAATCTTTTTTCAATCTCTTCTTTTGCAGCAGAGCGATCCAGTTGGTCAAGTTTGCTTGTAAACAGCGATCTTTCTTGCTCGTCGATCCCACGCTCGCGATCCAGGTTGTAGTTGATTGTTGCCGAAAGACTTTTGCTAGAAAGAGAATTGTTCTGCTTGTACGATACCTTGGCAATCACATTGATGCGGCCGCCAGCAGTACTTAATGCACGCTTTGAAATAGCGCGCATTGAGTCATGCTTTGCCGATGTATATTTGGGCAGCTTGGAATTAGCTTTAGATTGATCGCCTAGCAAATCTATCTTAGGCTTACCGCCGCCAGCGCCATCTTTTTGTTTTTTTCGCTCATCGTAGAGAGCGATAAATGCGGAAGATTCCTGCACCATATTTAGCCATCCTGCTCTTGTTTGTCTGGTTCGTCAAATTTCGCTTTCTTGAGCCATTCAGCAGCAAACTGCCGACTATTGTTCCAAAGCATTTGAAACGCCTCTTGTGGTAAAGCTTTATTAGGTAAACCGCCTTTTGTGTATGGCAAAGTTGAAAACCACAGTGACTGCCCGCACACCCTAATGAGTTTTGCCATAAGTGCCGCCAGGCGATTTTCAAGTTTCTGCATGCGATGTTCTAAGGGAGACTGCCAGGCATTGTCATGCTCGCGTTGCACTTGTTCCAAGTAAAACTCAACTGCCTGGCGTGCTTCTGATGCTATTTTTACGCGGTGCAATTTTGCATATTCTGAAAGTTTAGAATATACAGGTTGACGTAGTCTTATAGTAATTTTTGTTCTGCGCACTAAATTATCTTGTTTAGGCATCGTTTTGCTCCTGCTGACGCGCGCCAAGCCGGGCACAGCATTGGAGCTGTGATTGTGTATCCCGGCTTTGTCGCGATCTGCTAGGTGTTTATCACACCAAGAAATCGCCGCGCTTGTGTTGTTCCCTTACTTCCTCGTATCTTCGCTTTCTTTCAGATGGTGGACTAAAGCCACCACCTGGTATTTGTGGATGAGTCGCTCTGAATATTTTTTCGCGCTCGATCTCGATATCCAAATGCTTTGATATGCGAGCCCAAGAGTCTGCTTCGCATATAAAGCACATGCAAGGGTTAGGCTTGGTTTGTATGTAAGCCTTATAATCTCTGATGAAGTTTATTGTTTTTGTTTCTTCTGTTTCTGCTGTCATAAAAATTTCCTTTTCGGTAGTTCCGCTCTAACTAATTGTTTAGTTGAAAGACGGACGAAGTGATAGCGGTCCACCTGGATTTGAGTTGGACTCTAGATTTTTGAAAATAAATGCGTCCAAATCGGCTTTTCTGTACTTGATGAGTCTGCCGATTTTTACGAACGGCAAGTCATAGCGCTTTGTGCATTTCCAGATTGCCAGGGTTTGTTCTGATATCCCAAGGTATTTTGCTGCTTCCTTCCGAGATAGCAGCGGAAAGCTAGTTTGTTCATTATGATCCATGGAAATAACTCCATTTCTTTGAAAAGATCATGCTAGCGACATTGGCTAACAACAGGTGGCAAAATCATATCAACGGACGGTGAATTTCTTGTGGATAACTTGTTGATCTAACTGCTACTAACCAGTAACAACTCTTTGATTTTGCTTTTTTTAAAAGGGACTAGTGTCGTTTTCCAGATAAACTGGACAGACCCTAACAGGTTGGCTTTTCTGATAATTCTCTTTGCAACAACTGTTGCCTTTGCGAAAAACCTAACAATAGAAATAGCATGGCAAAATAGAAAAAGCAAATTAAAAAATTTAGTTTTTTTGAAAAGAAATTTTGATATACATTGAGCAAAGCAGAGAAAAAATATCTAGAAAAATTAATTGGACTTCTTGGCAAAGGCAGTTAAATCACGCACCTGACACTGCCAATTTTGGTCATTCGTACTGACACGGCAATAAAGGGTGACCTTTTTTTGCTGCTTTTCAGTCCGGCAACAAACATCATATAATCAAGCTTAACCCGCGATAATAAGCATGGACGAGGATGGAAGCAATGGCCAGGTTGGGTCGTGAATTTGAAAAGCTGGTTGCCTGGATTGAACAGACGCTGTGCCCGCTCGGTGCAATAGTTACTTCGCCGGATAAAATTAAAGACCGCGTTACTGGCAACGATCGCGAAGTGGACGCTTCAATTCGCTATACTCTCGGTTCTGCTCCAATTCTAATAACAGTCGAATGCAGAGATAGAACTGCTGTCCAGGACATAACCTGGCTGGAACAAATCAAGTCGAAAAAAGAAAGCATTGCAGCCAACCAGACAATTGTAGTTTCTCGGGAAGGGTTTACTGACAGCGCTATCACCCATGCAAATCATCATGGCATTGTCTTACGGCAATTATCTGAAGTTACAGATGCTTTTTTGCTGCAATGCTTAAAGGGGCTGAAAATCTTCGTGCGTGAAATAAAATGTCGTATGGTTTCTTTCAACATTGGGTTCTTTCCTAATCTAGAAGATGAAGGTTTGGAGCTATTATCATTAACAGAGGATGTCGGTTTAGCAATCCGGGAAAACAAGCCTTTTGCAACCAACAAGGCAGGCGAATCAATAACACTCAAAGAACTCTATGAGGAAGCTCTTCCGGAAATAAAAGCAAAACTTGCTGAATGTATCGATCAAGGTGAAGGCGGTTTCAATTTACAGGAAATTGTCGAAGGACATAGTGAATTCGACGCAATGTTTGCTCCAAATGACATTGCTGTTCAGACGGTGCGGGGAACTCGCTACGTTCAAATGATCATATTTGGTATCAATTATGAGATCAAGACTGATCTATTGCCTTCCCTAAAGCCGGTGCGATATACAGACAAAAATGGTGGAGTTATTGATTCGTTCTCGATGACTGCAATGAATGGTACCAATGTGCGCGTAAAAACAGGCTGGGATCAACTGTAATCAAAGGCTACTTACTCAATACTTCGACAATCGCTCTGAAATTATCAAGTCCGGCTTCCAGATTTTCAATAATTTCTAAAGCTAATACGTCCGGGTCCGGCAGATTATCTAAGTCGGTCAGACTTTTGTCCTTTAGCCAGAAAATATCTAAGCTGGTCTTGTCCCTAGCAACCAGCTCATCATAGGTGAATTTGCGCCAGCGCCCTTCTGGATTGTCCTCAGACCAAGTGGCTTTACGCTTATGTCTATTATCTGGATTATAGCAATCGATAAATTCCTGCAAATCAGTTTTTTGCATCGGGTTCTTTTTTAATGTGAAATGAATATTGGTGCGAAAATCGTAATACCAAATTTCTTTAGTCCAGGGGTTTTTAGCAGCCGGTTTACTGTCAAAAAAAAGAACATTTGCCTTTACACCAGGTTTGTAGAATATACCAGTCGGTAAGCGTAAGATCGTATGCAAATCAGTAGTTTCCATCAGCCTTTTTCTAACTATCTCTCCGGCACCACCTTCAAAAAGAACATTATCGGGGAGCACGACAGCGGCTCTACCAGTGCTTTTCAGAATAGTATGGATATGCTGAAGAAAGTTTAGTTGTTTATTGGAAGTCGTAGCCCAAAAATCCTGTCGATTATATGTAAGATCTTCTGATTCCTGCTCTCCCTCCTCGTTAGTAAAAGTCATGCTACTTTTTTTACCAAAAGGAGGATTAGCTAGAACATAATCGAAACGCTGACCATTATCAGCAACTAATGAATCTTGCGGAGAAATCATGCTCTCGCCATCAATATCGCCAATATTGTGCAAAAACATATTCATCAGAGCTAAGCGCCGAGTGTTAGCGACTATCTCATTACCTGTAAAAGTATGTAACTTGAGAAATTCCTTTTGCTTACGGTCTAAGGGGTAATTTTTTACTAGAAAATCATACGCAGCCAGAATAAAACCACCAGTACCACAAGCAGGATCAGCAATAGTTGTTAGAGGTTCAGGGCGTATACACTCCACCATAGCCCAAATTAAAGCACGCGGGGTAAAATACTGACCAGCACCACTTTTAGTATCCTCCGCATTTTTCTCAAGCAGACCCTCATATATATCGCCTTTGACGTCGGTGCCCATCATTACCCAACTTTCCTTGCCGATCATATCTACGAGCTTGAATAGTTTGGCTGGGTCTTGAATTTTATTCTGTGACTTAGCAAATATTTGGCCAAGCATTCCCTTTCCTTTTGCTAACTCCCGCAATATTGTGGTGTATTGGATTTCCAGTTCCGCTCCACGCTTGTTGCTAAGACTTTCCCAATTATATTCAGGCGGAATGCCAACGGATCGACCATATGGCGGCTTGCTATATTCATCTGCCATTTTTAGGAACAGAAGGTAGGTAAGCTGTTCTAAATAATCACCGTATCCAACACCATCATCACGCAAGACATCGCAAAAGCTCCACACTTTAGAAACTATGCTGGCTGTATTATTCATCCTTACCTCTTGCTGGCTACTTTTGCTTTAGCAGGTCGTGTTCTTGTTTCCGTCCTGGGTTGTTTATTCTTCTCTCCATTGAATTTGTTCTGCTTGATCCGCTCCAATAGTTTATTTGCTGGTTCATCATCTTGATTTTGTGGGGCCAATTTACCCGCAAATGCACATTTTAAAATACTTTGACGTAAGAATTCACTTCTTGCTATTACTTCAGTTATAGTTGATTCTAATTGGTCACAAATTGAAAGGCGACGTTCCAATTCATTAGTAACTGCCTTTTGTTCCTCTAGACTACATAATTTGATTGGTGCTGCTAATAATGCCTTTTTAGTAAGTTTTTTTCTACCTGTTGTTCCAGTGGTAAGTGCGGTAAAGGGATAATATATAAGCTGGTAATTGAGGAATTGCAGATCAACATTTGTTCTGGGCCTTAGTACATGCGCATGGTTGTTGACCCATGATTTCCCTTTAATCATGTATGAGAACGGCTTTTCTCTTCCTGTAAAAGTTTCGTCCTCAACAACAAGAATAAGTGGTTCATCAAACAAATAGTCATCTATCCAACCGACTTGTCCATTGGCTCCGTAATAAGGAATTAAACCTTCTCTGTTTTTTCTTTCCTTTTTATTAATTGGTACGCGCTTATTATCTAAACAATCGACAACATCTCCTATTGTCGCCTGGTTCCAATCCTCAATGAGGATACTTTTCTCAGTCCCTGACGTGGTCTTTTTTTTATTGGCTTGCTCTTTCCGCCATGGTTTAGTTAGCTTACCTTCAAATGCCCATTTCAATGCAACTTGTCTATAAAGTTTTAGATGCTGTCGAACAGTCTTCAAACTTTCAAGACCTTTATCTAGCTCAGAAAATAATTCTTCAATTTTGGCAACAATTCGTTTTTGCTCGTTCAGCGGAGCTAATGGCACAGAAACCTCTTCAAAATAGGTTTTGGATACACGAAGTTGTCCGGCACTCCCCGTCATATTTTGTTGGGCTTTTCTTCTAAAGGATTGTTGGACAAAATAGTAAAATAGATATTCTTGGGTGCATAGATCGTATGGACGTGATACATGAAATTCAGTTGAGCCACAGCCTACACCATTTTTAAGATTGCTCAATATAGCTAGCTTTCCGTTTTCCATGCAAGGTGTAATTTTTGCGAAAATTAGATCACCATTAATAAAAGAGGTATAGCCCTTTTCACTTCTCCATATTTCCGGGTACAAGATAAATCATACTTACCAGATATTGCCTCTAATGCAGCCATCGGTAAAAAAGATACCAGATCGTTATCGGATACCGAGTTTGCTGGCAACTTAGGGTTAATCTCAGCAATATCTTTATGTAGAACTAAACACCATCCCGGTGCCAAATTCTTATTGGTTTTACCATTCGTCTCCATTATCCCTCTATGCTGCAAGCACCGCGTTAAGTTCTTGAATAAGATCATCAGTTTGTTTTCCGAACAACTGATACATTTTGCCGATACCACCCTTAGCATCAAAGGGTGCCAAATCAAAATCAGTTCTTTCAATGCTAAAAGAGTCAACAATATGTTCTTTAATCAAGCGTAACCAAAGCATCTGTTCTTCAGTAAATTTCAGAGCACCAGCTTGCTTCTTAAATAGCCAATCTTTAAAGTTTTTATCGACGGTATATCCATAGTCAGTCAACTTAGTGTCTATTCCGACAACACGTCTAACAAGTGCCACTATAGCTGTTAAATCATTTACCGGATTTTTACCATTAACCTGATCGATATGCTGATAGGCTTGCCATATTCGCAATGGCATGAGATGAGGCTTCTTTAATTTCAACGTATCAAGCAATTCCTTGATCAGTCCATAGGTAATTTTTCGTTGCTGAAATGGAATGTTGTAATAAATTTTAAGTGCTGTGATTTCGTCTTTATGTAATTCAATAAACTGTTTGAATTCCTGAATAATTTCTTCATCCTTATCTCTGGTTCGTGCAGCCCATCCAGCAGAGCTGACCTGATCAATATTTACAATATCAATAATCTGGTCATGAACTTTTCTTACGTTATCTAAGTAATCAATGATGGTGCCATTAAATTGTTTGGCTGCTTGCTTGATTATAATTTGTTGTGCTTGCTGAAGCTGCTCTCCACTAGGTTCAACGTCAGTAGAGAGGTTATTGTCGGTTTGCGCTTTTTCAACAATCTTATCAGGATCGTAAGCAGCAAGAAGCAATTTAGCAAAGTCACTTACGGAACTCCCGCCGGTGATTTCAATTAGTTTGTCTTTCTCTGTTGGCGTCATCTCTTTATCCAAACGGGCCAGCCGTCCAGCCAAAGAAGTAAAGCTATCTTCATCCTGAGCACCAATCATTATTCCCATCATCAAGTCCTTGAGTGGGACAGAGGGCTTTCGTTCAAGTGGACGACTATCTGTTTTTAGAGACCGACTAACGCCAACTGCATCGACAATGACAAAGTGAGTTTTTGCTGAGGTAGCTGAAGGTGTTACTTTTTTAAGATCATCATGTTCTAGAGTACGTGTGCCCCGTCCCTTCATTTGTTCAAAGTAATTTCTTGATCTGACATCGCGCATAAATATGAGGCACTCTATCGGTTTAACATCAGTGCCAGTGGCAATCATGTCAACAGTAACAGCAATACGGGGATTATAGGAATTACGAAAATCTGCAAGAATTGTTTTGGGATCTTCTTTAGCCTTATAGGTTACTTTTTTACAAAAATCATTCCCTTCGGCAAACTGTTCTCGAACAGCCTGAATAATGTCATCGGCATGACTATCGTCTTTAGCAAAAATAAGTGTCTTTGGCACTTCCTGCCGATTAGGGAATATTTCATGGAGCTTATCTTTAAATGTGCGAATAATGGTACGGATTTGGCTTGGATTCACAACATCTTTATCTAACTGTTTACCGGCATAGGCATAGTCTTCATCAAGCTGTGCCCAACGTTTTTTACGTGTCAGTTTGTCTCTTTTGTCTATATATTCTTCGGCTTGTATTCTTGCGCCACCAGAAGTAATTTCGGTGTCGATGTTATAGACATCATATCCAACGTTTACCCCGTCGACAACAGCTTGTTCATGCGGATATTCACTGACTATATTTTCATTGAAAAATCCAAAGGTGCGTTTATCCGGTGTGGCTGTTAAACCAACTAAAAATGCATCAAAATATTCCAGTACCTGTTTCCATACGTTATAGATTGAACGATGGCACTCATCGATAACAATAAAGTCAAAGAATTCTATAGGCAATTTCGCATTGTAGACAACAGGTAGCGGTTGCCTAGGTTGTATCAGTTCGTTAGGATTTAGTTCTTCAGCAGATTCATCGAGTTCTTCACCTTTGAGGATTGAGTACAGCCGCTGAATAGTTGAGATGCAGACATGGCTGTCGGTAGGAATATAGTTTGACTGTAGCCTATGAACATTATATAGCTCTGTAAACAGTCTATTATCGTCGATAGGCGCATAATTTCTAAATTCTTGCTCTGCCTGTTCACCTAGATTTTTTGTATCAACAAGAAATAAGATACGCTTTGCATTAGCGTACTTCAGCAAGCGATAGACTGAAGTAATAGCAGTAAAAGTTTTGCCGCTGCCAGTGGCCATTTGGATTAACGCACGAGGACGGCTTTCTTTAAAAGATTTTTCTAGATTGGTAATAGCTCTAATTTGACAATCTCGCAGACCTTTAGGATTTACTACAGGAAGATCAAGAAATCTTGCCCGCAGAGGCTTTTTTGTTTTAACCATTCTTGAAATGTTGCTGGACGATTAAAAGAAAAGACAGGGCGTGAACGTGGCTTAGGATCTCTTAAATCGGTAAACCGAGTTAGTTCCCCTGTGCTTTCATACACAAAAGGTAGTCCACCATTATCTAGATACTTCAATTTACTCTTGGCATAATTTTCTGACTGTGCTTCGGCAACAGTAAGTCTATGTCCATCTTCTTCTCGCTTTGCTTCAATTACTCCGATTGGTAGACGATCTACAAACAAAACGTAATCAGCAGGACCAACTTTAGTGGGGTATTCTGCAACAGCTACGCCGAGCCTTTCATCAAGGTTCATTCTTTTGACGTTCTGCACAGCCCAATCGGATTGTCTTAGAAGTTCATCAATATGGTCACGAGCTTTTTGTTCGGGATTCTGATTTATTGTTGCCATAGAATAGAGGTCTCTTGGAATCTTTGCAACAAAATTGCAAGAACGACACTTGCAAAGTACTGATTATGGTGATTGGACTTGATTATATATAGTTTCGCAGCTCAATTCAATTCGTTCATGGCCGCATCGTTTATGGCAACAATGCGAATCGATCAAAAAACTTTGATATAGTTGTATAACTTTACAAATAAATGCATATTGTTATCTTTTCGACTAAACTGCACTTCTTTGTAAATATGGAGACACTTATGATCGCAGAAACAACCAACTACACATTGCGACTGCCGGAAAAACTAAAAAGTCGGCTAGAACGAAGCGCGCGTTATCGTGGACTCAGCATGAATCAACTTGTTCTAGAGATGATTGAACATTACTACAAGGCGGGTCGATTTACCGATGGCAGAGATATTTATCTGAAGAAAAACGGACGCAAGCTTGAAATTCGAGTTAAGCCGGTGGACCTTCATGCTCCAGGTGCACCGAGCTGCTGGTTTTATTTAGACGATCCAATTAGAAACATGGAAGTAGCAGCTTATGAAATTGGCATCAGTCCTAACTTAGCAAGGCAATTTTCTGTTGATGTAGAGGAACGATATGATGTAGTTACTAATCTTGGGATGTCGTTAATTCATCACCATAATCAAAACGAACAAGATATTACCAGGCTGACATGGAAGCAGTTACCATCAAGATCTGATTTTCGGCAAATTGACTGGAACGATTTGAAACGAATAGATGATTTGTACATAATTACTGAGGATGATTTCCACCGTGCGCTCGCTCAACCTCATTGTTGGGTTGATCGACATTTCGAATTTCCGATAAAGCCTATTTTACCGGCGAGTATGGCAATGACATTTCAGAACAGTGCGGAAATGTTCTTTGATGAGACCATAAACTCAGTGATTGGGGGCGATCAAGAAGCAGTCGCCGAATTGATCAAGGAAAAAGAATCGGTGGTCAGAGTAATTGGTCAGTTGATTAGGAGCGACCAGAAAGCATTGGCTGAAGCAGCCACAGAGCCATCAAGATTATTTAGCGGGTTCATTAGGAAGTAGTCGACATGGGAATTCAAATAGACAAATACTTAGTATCACCAGCAGATTTCTATTTTGAACTGCCGTTGTACTACAAGGTGAACCTAGCAATCCCCGATATAGCAGATGCAATTTTTCATCTGCTGCGATATTCCGGTAAAGTGGAAGGCTATTGTATTTATTGTAAAAAGGAGAGTGTTTTTCACACTCTTGATTCATTGCATGTAGGTCACAATGGACCCACGAAGCAAACTTACATTAATATGTGGACTGATCACGACCGACACCCTGAGTTGTGCTCAAATTCACATGAATGTGTATGGGATGCAGGACATAGGTATACTTGTTATTTTCGTATACATGACGGGGTGCTTCAAAAAGTAGGACAATTTCCTTCTACAGCCGATCTGCAAATTCCGCAAGTGCAAAAATACAGGCAAATCATTGGCGACGAAGGACATGACGAGTTTGTGCGAGGGATTGGTCTTGCTGCTCATGGGGTAGGTATAGGTTCCTTTGTTTATTTACGGCGAGTTTTTGAAAACTTGATTGACGAGGCAAAAATCGAGGCTTTAAAAGATAACGGCTCTTTTCCCGTGGATAAGTACACGAGAGCGAAAATGGACGACAAAATTGCGATTCTCAAAGATCATTTGCCAAAATTTCTCGTTGAAAATAAGGCAATATATTCGATATTGAGCAAAGGTATTCATGAGCTCACCGAAGATGAATGTTTAGAATATTTTTTACCAATAAAAACAGGCATTGAGCTAATCCTAGACGAAAAAATCGAGGTGAAAGCGAAGGCCGAAAAATATGCTGCTGCCCAAAAAGCAATACAACATATAAACCAGACTGTTAGCTAAGGTAAGACCCGAAGGTATTTTAAGTGTCTACTACTCAATTTGATCTCGCGCAGTTAACCAATTGGGCCGCAGCCGAAAATGATAACTTTGCACGCAGCGTCAGATATCTAACGATAGAGCTGCAGGCTTATGATGCGCTTGGACAGCTTTACCTAAACCTGTGGGCTCAGATTCAAAAGATTGTCACAAGAACTGGCGACACTCATGACGCCGTCTTAAACTGTTATCAAATAATGATGAATGATTTGATCAAGGGGACAATATCCCTTTGTCGAGGGCATGTCACGGATGCTAGGTTTTACACACGCCGTACTATCGAAACTGCGACTTCAATTGTTGAAATTATGAAAGATGTGCAGAATGCAACTATTTGGCTTGACTTAGCTAAGGAAGGCGGCGAAAAAGCTTATGTAAACAAATTTATGGTTTACAAACTGGTTAGAGAAAATTTTTCGAAAGAATTGAAATCAATTTATGACCAACTTTGCTTGTCCGTACATCCCTCTTTCAGTAATGTGGCTGGAAGGCAGCATATTCTAGACTTAGCTTACTCAATAGATCCATTTGATATTATGTCCTACGAGGACGAACCACGTCATCGAAAAGAACTAATCTGGCTATTTTCAATACACCTAGTTACCCTTAGAGAATTGTCCAAGGCTTTCATTAATAGCGATAAGTTCAATCGGAATACATGGCAAACTGCTTGTGATGAATATAAAACCATAATTGATCAGCATTTGCAGCGATTGTACGATAGCAACACTTTGCCACAATTTAACGAAGTCGTTAGAGAAATAGAAGAGGCCAAGGCAGCTTCAACTTCAAACGAACAAAAATAATTACGAATAATTCTTCTTGTGATGTAAGTGCTCAGACTGAGCTAAGGATCAATCCTTAATGTGTTACGCAAGGCGATTTATTTATCAATATTTCTTGTCATTGCTCTGTATTGTCCCTAAAAAGGGCCACCGGCGAAAATTTAATCTTTAAACAAAAAGCGGTCATCTCATCGAGAACCGCTCTGTGTGTGGTTTTAAGTATTGCGCCCAGTAAGACTTGAACTCACGACCTCCTGGTTCGAAGCGCCATCCAAGGATGTGAACTTGCTCCGAAAAATGAAATTTTATCGTTCGATACTACCAGACAAACATTTCTGGATGAATATCAAAATAGGAAAACTAGATTTTGGTACTTTGCTTGGCTATCGATACCATCTTAGATGCCTCTTGCTTAGCAGCTTCAAGCCAATCTTTTGAACAGCTTCTCTGGCTCTTTTTTCAGCATCTTTTGTAGCAAAAGCATAATGTGACAAGGTCGTTTTTTGGTCTTTATGGTGCAGAATAGATTTGACCAGTGCGACATTAATACCACTATTAGCCAGTGCAGAACCGAGGCTCCGACGCAAATCATGTATCCGGCAATCCGGCATCCCTAAACTTGTCCGCAGAGTATTCCAACTTTTCTTTATATCAATAATATGCCCGCGACTGCCACTGCCTGCAAATATATATTCACTGGTAGCACCTTTGCGCCGCTCTTTTAAAATTTCAAGCTCGTTAGCACCCAAAGCAATAACCTGAGCAGTACCATTCTTGGTGTCCTGTATGGTCAGGGTTTCATTGGCAAAACTTATATCTGCCCATTTGAGACTCGCTAAGTTAGATTTTCTGATGCCGGTAAAAAGGCTTAGTTTCAAAAAATCATGCAAGTCTTTTTTTCTTTTGTCTATTGTTGGCTCATATAATACCTGCAAAAGTTTTCCTGCTTGCTGATTGGTTAAAAAGTTCTGTCTAGGTTTCTCGGGGAATAAACTAATGCCAATAAATGGGTTATTGCCGTCATATAGCTTCCAGGTGATGCCCTTGTTATAGGTTGCTTTCATCAATTGAATAAATCTATTTGCTGAATAAACACCACGCTCTAGTCCGAGCTGTCCATGCAATTTATTAGCCATGTCGTGACTAATTTCAGATAATTTCCGTTTACGTATTTTCTTGGCATAGCGGTCAAAGTCATTCTGCATAACTTCCCATGTCTTACGCGTCTTTTTAGCATGTCGGTCAATATATATAGCAAACAAATTTTCCAAAGTGATTTCAGCCCTAGCAGCTGCGCTTAATTCCCAAGGTTTCTCGCCGCCAGCTATCCTGCCATTTAACTCACCGGCTCTGCCTCTGGCTTGCTCAATGCTCATATCTGGATAATCACCAAGCTTCTGGCTTACAACTCTGCTCTGCACTTTGCGATAAAAGTAAAATGATTTTTTGCCGTTGCTTGTAATACGGATGCACAGCCCGCGCATGACTGAATCATAATAACGTGCCCGTTCACTTTGTCCCTTGGGAATAGGTAAAGCATCTATTGACTTCTTGATGAAATTAAACTCTTTATTTGCCATTTTCTGCCATCTATTGCGGTAGTCCCGGTGATTTCATCGAAAACCAGTCTTCGTACTGGTCACCGGGATTTATACTCTGCTTATGGTAGTCCGGGACTACTTTATTTGTCAATGACTGATGAAAAATTTTCGGGACTACTTCTGGACTACCATAGACATCAATTTTGAGGAAATTTCGGCAAGCTGAGTGAATCTTGGCGTGATCCAAAAAGCCCCGTCTGTAAAGGTAGAGTAAGCTTTAGGAACCATTATTAATACCAAGCCCATCCGACTACGAACCATGAGGTCGGAGGTTCGAGTCCTCCCGGGCAGGGTTATTAAAGCTGGATACAGAGCGGTTTTCGAGAAGGTGACCGCTTTTTCATTTTTGGAGATTTTTTCGCTGGTGGCCCCTGGTGGCCCCTTAAATAAGCACATTGGAGTATTAAAAGAAAATTTGAGAAACATAACTTCAACTGTCAACTAGTTAAATAGACAGGAAGTGAACAATTTTCTCTATTAGTTGATTATCTTCGAAAGGAAAGCGGGCTGTATCCAGAAATAAGTTCGTTCCGTAATATGGAAATTGATTGTTGACCCGGCTCGCCTCCGGGGAATGGGTGATTATTCTATTTACTAGTGCGCTATTTCCGTGACCACCCACATATACAATTCTCGCTGAACTTCCGTGGATTCGCATAAATTGCAAGATCCATTCGTTGATATGTCTATCCAAACCGCCGTAGCCAAGAATTAATAGCCGCGGGTTCGTAACCAAATTATCCATAAAAGATTTGAAGTACTAACCGTAAGGAGATGGACGAAACATAAGCTGTTCAACTTTAGTTAAGCCAGAAATTAGGGGTCCGCAAAGTATTATTCTGCCGTAATCGTTTTGCGAAAAACCTTTGTCATCAAGAAAACGCATAGCTATTTCTGGTGACTTATATTTGTGAATTTCATAAATCCCCTCTTGGGCATAGCCAATTAGCACACTGGCATGCATATGTACTAACAAAGATGCCACCATTTTATCATCTTCGAGAAATTGTTTTGGTTCAAACGACTGGTAAAAATTTGAACTGTTTGAAATAAAGCCATCACGCCATGGCAGTGCAACTCTATCGACTAGATCATCATAGTTAAGGGTAAAAAGCCTCAAGTCAAATTGTTTCCCAAGCCGAAGTAGGAGGTCTGCTAGTTGCTTTTCCTTGATCATACTATTGGTTAATCTCTCGTTAATTAAGCCAACAATATTTCTTAATGCTTCCCCTGCTCAGGGCGCCCACATTTTCTATCCGTTCGATTTCTTCAGTCAGCTCCACAAAAGCCTTAAGTACCGGGCGGAAATAATCAGGAATTGGAAAGAGCTCCGCTTTAGGTAGTAATGGTTGAATAACCTGTAATGCGTGGAGCATTAACTCGAAGTTCACATCTTTAAAATTTCCACGCGCCATTAGAAGTTGCTTTAACTTTCTGAAATAGCTTTCGTCTTTAGAAAAACTTTTTGAACCAGGTTCACGAATTTGTTCCAGACGAGCAGTAATATCGGAAGTAGAAGGCATGCCAGCAGCAATCGTCGACCCGGCTCCAAATAATAGGTTTAATTTCATGCTCGACCTAATTAATGTTGCTCTGTATTTTCCTGCCCCTCCTTTTCACTAATTGGCTGACGTCTGATTCTAGGTTCGGAGGGGGCAGCCAGCTAAAGACTGACTGTATTTCTCAGCCTAGGGATTAATCAATTAATGCTTGTCAACAGACCAGGCTACATTTACTATGGTAGGGTAAACTATAAGTACTTGTACAGGACAGACTGTCATGGCTATTCCTGAACCTGAAATGACCTCTTTGGACCAGGTAAAAAAATTAGTTAACCGGTTATCTCCTGATGACCAGGAAAACCTTTTCCATACACTTAGCGAAAAGGTCAGACATATGTATATAAATATCGAGTTACCAAAGCACCTTTCTGCAGACAGACAAATGGACGAAATAAGAAAGAGCGCGCAAGAGGCCTTAAAAAAATCTGGCGTAACTGTTGATGAGTTATTGTCCGAGATAGAAAAAGTCAGGGAAGAAAATTTCGCCAAAAAGTATCCAGATCTGTCTAATGCGTCTTAACAGCAGTTCACTTATATTTGCTGACTCAAATGTATTTGTCGAGCATTTATTTATAGAACATTCGGCTGCCGGTATAGTCATTAGTCTCGCCTCTCAGAACGTTTTTGAGTTAGCGGTCTGTGAACAATCGATTAAAGAAGCTGAAACAGCTATTCTTCGAAAACTACAGCTTAGACCAGAGCTTGCGAATATAATTATCAAGAAATGGACAGCTACTATTGATAAAACACACCTGACAATATTGCCAGACGCTTCAGTAGAAATTGTCCAAGAAACAAGACGGCTATACTTATCTGCTATGCGTCATCAAGCAGACATTCCTATTTTGGCTGCGGCTATTTTAGCCAAACCGAGTATCATCCTTTCTGGAAACCGAGAGCACTTTAACGATGCTGTATCCCATAAATGTGGTCAATCATCCTTGGGAAGTAGTGGGTAAAGCTGCGGTTGCTGGCATGGCAGGAGCTGCATTAGGCGCAGCAGCAGTCGCAGAATCACCAATAATAGCTGGTGGCGCAATAGGAGTGAGCGTTGTCGGTACTGGAGCATCACTCTGGCACACATATTCGAGTCTTGCCAGCAATAAAGACTTTCAACATGGTATGGACGCTGTTTTTAAGTCATCAGATCAAAGTACTTTAAATAAAAGTGCAAGAACAGCTTCGGATGCGCTAGGCCCAGAGGCTTTTAATTACGCAATTGGATTAGCAGGTGGACTAAGCAGCCTATTCCGTCCTAAATTGGCTAATTCTTTAAGCACCATTCCTTCTGTCGCTAAACTAAGCCAGTATTTCCGTCCAAGCAGGTCAGCTTTTTGGACAACTGAACCGCATTCTCAGTTTATGCCTATGCCTAAAGCCACTGGCTGCAATACAGCAGAATTTTACTTCAAACACGATGTTACTGTTCACACCCACAATTCTGCCAACAGCGCTATGTTACGAGCCGGTGGCATAGAGTATGTTCTTAATACCGACAAAAATGGTGTTGATTTAGCGTCATTTGTCTCTGCCAGTGGCAAACAAATCATAAAGGGGCGGTCACAAGAAAAACTTCCTTTAGAAGTATCCATAAATCCCGAAACGGGCGTCACTAAAGTAAATGGTTATGGAAAAATCTGGGAATACCAATACTCTGCAAAAAACTCTACAAAGAGCTCAAATTCACAACTATGGTTCTCTTGTAGACAATGTAATCCGCTTAAAAACCAAGAGGCGGAAAATCCAAGTAAGGATTGAAAGAAGAGTCACTCAAAGCGTTTTACAGATACATCGTTGTGCTAGATTCGCATCAAGTTTAGAACTACAAGGGGTGCCCGAACAAAAGAACAGCTATCTATCGGCTGGCATGCGGGTACTTTACGGCAAAATTCCAGCAATAAGCCAAGAACAGTATTTTCCAATCTCCGGCAATCCTTCCCATAGAAATTTAACGTTAATTACTCTGGTTACCATAGACCGCTACTCCTAACCCCACAAAAACCTCACAAATCAATAATAAGCTGAAATAAGTAATGGGGGCTTTATGTATGAGCGAAGATTTTTTTCTAACTCCGTCCAGCACTAGCACACAAGAGAGCGCCGAAGGAAAAAACATAAAGCAAAATGGAGAAGCTGAAGAGGCACAAAATGCTCTTCGAGAAGAGACTTTTTTTGCACAAGTCCCTAAACAATCTTTTTCAGATGTATCACATAACAATGCTGGTTCAACTAATTTAAATGATAATGCAGTCGAAGTAATTGACGCTATGAAGTCTGTGTTTACTCAATTAGATACGGATAACAATGAATTTATTAGTAAAGCAGAAATAAATAAGGCTCTTTTAGATCCAAAATACAAAGGCATTAAAGCACTGGCCTTAAAAATAATGAAATCAGATGGTGACACGCTTCAGACACTGAGTAATGATGAATGGGGATATGAAAATGACGGCATTAGCAAAAAAGACCTAGATAAATTTGCTGAACAATACCCTAAATATGCTAAAGAAATGATTGAAGCTTTAAATTTGTCATCGCTTGGAATAGCACATTTTAATGAGATAGATAAAGATGGTGATAATTTCATCTCCAAAGGGGAGTTAAATAACGCCATAGACACTCGGTTATTCAAGGATGACAGTTCAGAAGAACTATTAAAGGCAATAAAGAAAAAATTTGATGATTTGAAAAATGTTTCAAATGATGAGTGGGGACATGAGAGTAGTGTTACGAAATTAGATTTTTTAAATTTTGGGGAGTCAATAGGAGCTAAATACGATTACCCGGCAGGTTTTCGGCCGCTAGGTCTATCTTTTGGTGTAGACAAACATCTCTTACCGGCGAGTAATGAATTATTCGCTAATAGAAACGACCCAGTTTCAAGTGTTCGCCCAGAGGCGATAGAGCAAGGTAATATAGGTGATTGTGCTTATATGTCTGCTGTGGGAGCTATGGCTGCGTCCAATCAAGGAAAACAGCAAATACTAAACATGATCAGAGAAGTAGGGATAGACAAAAATGGATCAAAAATATTCGAGGTAAAATTCCCGGGTCTTAAAGGGGAAAAAATTGAGGTCGTTGAGCCTATTGATGCAGAAAAACTATTATATGCTCAGCAGACTCCATATGGCATTTGGCCGCTAGTTTTAGAAAAAGCTTATGCGATCCATATGAACGGAGGAAAAACTGATACCAATAGCCCTGTTCAAGAAACATTGCATGCAGGAGGGGTTAACGATGCGCACGACCTGGAAGTTTTAACAGGAAAAGCAGCACATATTCTTGAGATTAGCGCTAGGGACAAGGATAACATACATAAAATACTTACTGCTTCTGTTGCCGATGGAAAACCATTAACAGCTACTATATATGGAGCGGACGCTACTCTATATGGACAGATAACGGGAGAAAGCAAAAGTGATGATACTGGTTTACCGGCTAAACATCGATATTCCCTTATTGGATATGACGCAGAAAAACAAATAATTACTTTTATGGATCCAAAGAGATCTAGTAAACCTTACGGCCAAGTTAACGACCCCTCACTTCCTCATGGTGTGTTTACTCTAACGCTAGATCGATATATAAAGAATTTTTCTACACTTAATTATGTGGATAAATAAGCAACGCAATAAGCATTCCGCATGAAAAGTTTACGGCAGATAAACTATCTGAATTTAGGTTTATGCCGGTAGCAACGAAGATAGCATAAGCTCATGTGCTTTTTCTCGTGCTTCTAGCTCTGCACGACGAGCAATTTTGGCATAAACTTTCAACGTAGTTCGCAGATCCTTATGATTTAGCGCACTTTGAATTAAAGCAACATTGGCACCACTATTTGCCATATAACTGGCCAGTGTACGTCTTAAATCATGAATATGAAAATCTGTTATTTGCGCTCGTTCGAGAAGTTCTCGCCATCTGCGCTTAGGTTCAATAAAATGTCCCTTTTACCAGGGGACGGGAACACGTAATCATTTCCTTTCCGTTCTAGTCTGCGCTCCAATATCATGATCTCCATTTCGGTCAAAGCAATAGTCATGGTTTGACCATTTTTCATCAATTCTCCGGGAATTGTCCAAGTCTTGGCTGTAAAATCTATATCCTGCCAGCGCATTGCAAGCACATTGCTTTTTCGCTGCCCTGTAAGTATTAAAAGCATGATCAAATCGTGGAAGCGATCTTTAGGCTCCTCATTTAGACAGCTAAAGAATCGTCCAATTTCGTCCTCTCGCAACACTCTTTCTCTCGAAAATTCTGCAAATCTAGTTATTCCACGAGCGGGATTATCATGTTTCCAAAGTCTCCAAAGTATTGCTTTGTTGTACATTGCTCTTATTAATTGAATAGCGCGGTTTGCTGTATATTTGCCTCTCTTTTTTGCTAACTCCGCGTGTAATAGCTCCACTGACTCTCTGGAAATAGAACTAATTTTTCTGTCCTTCCAATCAGAGTACCAGTTCTCAAAATTTTGTTTTGTTGCGTCGCCGCTCTTTCGCGACTTGTACATATGTCGGTCAAGATAAAGTTGCAATAACTCGGACAGGTTCAAGTCCGAGTTTAAACCGCGCTTTTCTTCTGCCTGATTATGTCCAGCTGAAAGATCAGCGTGAAATGACATTGCCTTTGCTCTAGCTTGCTCAACTGAAACATCTGGAAACCGTCCCAAGAAGAATTTTTCGGAGCGTCCGTTAACTTTTCTTCTAACATAAAATGCTTTGGCACCATTAGATGTGACGTCTATATAAAGACCTCGTACTTTTTCATCAAAAAAGCAGATGCGTTTCTCTGCCGATGGCAGATCTTCGATAAATCTTTTAGTTAAATTGATTTTTTGATTAGTCATATGGTAGTTTTATTATGTCTTCCAAATGGGACACGCCAATGGGCGGCTATTGCTGCCTAAAGTTCTTCCGATTCACTGTTGCTATTTTTTTCCGGTGGCCCCCGGTGGCCCCTTGAAGATAAACCTTTAGCATAAAAGACAAATTTTTGGAAAAACAAAAAATTCACGAAAACCGCATCACATGAGGCTTTGGGAATGCTTGAGAAAAAAGAGGAAATTTAGGAAAAACATTAATTTTTAGACTACGAACCATGAGGTCGGAGGTTCGAGTCCTCCCGGGCAGGGTTATTAAAGCAAGTACTGGAGCGGTTTTCGAGAAGATAACCGCTTTTTTATTATAGACTACTTTGGCGCCTGCGGCAAAATTGAAAAACAACTGGCTGACTAATCAGTAAACCAGGTAGAAATTACTTGCAGAAAAGTCCTGAACTTCTTATACTTGAGATCTTCGACTTGCGGCTCTTGGCATAAGTTCGAACTGTCGGGACAAGATGCGAGTCCCAGGCACGCACCTTTCAAGAATCGTAAATACTTCCCTACTGTATCCCTACCTCTATAGTGACCGAATAGCTTATACTCAGGATCTAGTGGAGCAATTCTTGTGGGTTCAAGTCCCTCCTCGCCCACCATCTATGTTTCAGCGATCCTTCTTAATTTACTAAAAGGACAAGTCGGCTTTAAACAACCAATAGGCAACCAGCGCAAAATATATCTAAACTGCGGATAAGTCTTTTTAAAAGTGCAGTTTGCCTCTGACTTTGCATAATTCATGAAAAGAAGGGAACATTTATAGAGGTGTAGTAAATTTTGATAGCTTTTATGCATGCAACTATCGAACGCTGAATGTCGTAATTGATGCCCCAGAGGCTTGGGAAAAGCACCTCTTTTAAAAGGACAATAGCAGAGGCAATGGGTGCAGAATATCTAAATGTTGATCTAGAAATCCGATCTCATATTGATCTATTGCCTTTGCGCAACGAACTTGGAGATCACATCGAGGTGATGTTCTGCGGTGAGACCGAACCTGGAAATTTCATTCTGTCTGTAGAGCTTACCGGATCTGGATTCTGTGGTTCAATGCCAGATGAGACCATAATGTCTCTGTGCGAGTTAATAGAAGGTTTAACTGGCGGTGCACAAGAACTTTGGGCTTCAGCACATGATCGAATGTTTGATATCGGATTCAATGCTACTCTCAATTCTCAATGCGGACAGCCACTGCTTTCACAAAAGACATTGCAGAAAATAGCTTCTATCAATGCACGATTGACGTTTTCGGTCTACGCCAACAACTTGCAAAGCGGTGATGATGATATGGCCCAAGTAGCTACAGCACAAATTAAGTTAGTACGGATTACAAAAGATGGCAAACGAGAGCCTGCACAGATACTCATTGGAAAACCATATAAAAGTATTGATCATTGGCGATGCCCGGTCTCTATGCCTTTGCCAACATCTATGCGTTCGTGTGAAAGCACAGAAGTTCAGCATAATATTGCAGGCGAAGATTCATTGCAGAGTTTATGTTTGGCGATAAAGATGCTTGGTAAAGCAATGCATGAAGCCGTTCAGCATGGCGAGCGCTTTACTTACAGTGGATCTGATGACAAGGCAGACGATTTTCCTATAGAAGCTTATTTTGGGAAATATCAATTATAGTCAACACTGACGGAGAATATTTTATGGATATCACAATTAAACAAAGTATTTTGGAGAAGATAGAATAGCGTCACCTTGCACTGTATCTTGGGAAAGCATGGACCGATATGCCATGGTTAGACACTGCTCATGGTGCCTAATGTCACACCAGCAAAATCCAATATCAGTAAGCGTCCGGTAGAGTACAGGTCTCAGACAATAGATTAAATAGACTAGCGCCTTTCCTGAATTGGCATTCTAGAGTATGCTAATCAAGAAGATATGGATTCGTTGCGTCCGAAGGCTGTGGAATTAATCAATGACATTTCTTTGCGCTATTGTTGTCAGAGTTTTGATGTTCAGCCTACTATGTTGGTGTATACCGGCACTGGCAGATCATCAGCCTTCGCCTATAAAAAAGGATTCCAAAGCTGGTTATGCTGGTTATAATATTGCAAGTAAAAAGCTGGTAGACGAATGTGCAAGTCGGGGCGTTTCTAAAAGGCACAAGAGCTATTACTGCAAAGAAAATCGGGTCCACCTTGTCCCAAATGTCATTCTGCTAAGGCTGTGGTGCCCATTGTTTATGGTTTTCGCCTAGGAGAGACTATTTCTGTTAATAAGCCCTACGTGCCATGGGAATTTGAAGATGCCTATTGGCGTGCGGATGTAGTTAGTAACCCGCCAAATCAATGGTACTGCCTAAGCTGTCACATGCCATTCTTTGATCAAGCAACTGGCGATCCTATTTATGAACATGAAGATCGCTAAATTTTCAGTAAGCATTCAGTAGAATGCAGGTTGAAATAATTTAAGCAGGGAGCTTAGGTGACCAGATGTTAGGCAACATGCTGAGCATATCGTCATGGCTAGCAATAGGCAATCTGCGCAACACATCTGCCAGATAGGCTTGTGGATCTAGTTTATGGCGTTTGCATGAAGCAACAACACTATTAATGACAGCGGCCATTTCGCCGCCTTTGTCACTACCGGCAAACAGCCAATTTTTTCTGTTATGAAAAACTTGGCATAATAGAAATTATGCTGAGTTGGCGATTATGCAAAGTTGGGAAAGGATTGCCAATAAACTAAGGCAATTGTTCAAGGAAATATTGGCAGCAAAGCACAGTCCGGTTGTCAATTTAAGTTTTGCAGACCTTACATAATTTCAGAGTTCTTCAAGAAATTTTAGGAGGCTGTCACTCGGGCGATAACGTGTCTTTTTTGTTTTAGGAGGATTGATAGTAGCAAGCGCTCGTTCTTTCATTGCAAGATCAGCTTCTACGTATCCGTGTGTGGTGACGGGATTCTCATGCCCAAGCCAAAGAGCGATAACTGTAATATCGACGCCGGATTGCAGAAGATGCATAGCCGTTGTATGGCGAAACGTATGGGGGCTGATTTGTCGTCCCTTCAACTGTGGGCAACCACCGCTTGTTGCAGCATTAACGGCTAATGCAATTCTATCAGACACATTAGAGCGGGTCATAGACTGTCCATGCCGATTTGGAATCAATGGTTGCTCTGCCTGCAACGATCCATATTGAATCCATTGACGGATCTGTGCTGCTGTTTCTTTCCATAATGGCACAGTACGTTGTTTGCGCCCCTTCCCATGCAACCTTACACAGGCTGATCCATTAACGGTTACATCTGCAACGCGAATACCAATTAATTCTGAAACCCTGGCACCACTATTGTATAAAACAGAAAGCAAAATACGATCACGCTGGCCGCACCAACTATTGGCATCAGGTGCCATTAATATTGCACGTACTTCATCACGAGTAAGAAATCCGAGCAATGGCTTTTCAAATCGCTTCATTGGTATAGCGAGGATCTGCTGGACGAGATTCAAAGCAGGCGGACATTGTAATGCTACATATTGGGCAAAAGAGCGTAATGCGGCTAGTCTAGCATTACGACTGCGAATACTATTGTGGCGCTGAGATTCTAGATGATCAAGAAATCCTAACACCATATTAGTATTGAAATCATTTAACGTTAGTACAGTAGGCATTTTGTGTCGTTGCTGCTTGATATAACTGAGCAACAATCGGAATGTATCTCGATAAGCTGCTATTGTTCTTGGACTAGCATTTCTTTGCTGTATTAGCCGTTCAACAAAAAATCGCTGAATTAGTGCAGAAAATTCTGATGGTTTTGAAAGTAGAGGACTAGTGACTAATTGATTCATAAAGATACTCCTTGTTGTGAATATTGGTGAAAGCGCTCAGCAGCAATGTTCATTAATTCGGGTATCCCTGTGAGATACCAGTATGTGTCTGCTACTTTTGCGTGCCCAACATAAGTGGAAAGCGCTAACATAGCTCGATTAATGTCTATTCCTTTTTGATAAAAGCTCAATGTGCTACGCACAATGAAGGTGTGACGAAGATCATGAAGCCGATGATGAGAATAATCACCTCGTGGTTGCCAGCCAAGCTCTTTGCATAATGCGTGTAAGGCATATAGAATCCCTCTCTGATTAGCTGGTTTGCCATTGTCCAACAAGAAAAAACGATCACTTTTGTGCTTAGTCACAATTCGATCTCGTAATTGTGCATAAGAAATAAGTGCAGCCGTCACCGTTGGATGCAATGGAACCAGCCTGCTCTTGCGAAACTTGGTTTCTCGGATCGTAAGCACACCAACAGTAAGATCAATGTCAGCACTAGTCAGTTTTACTGCCTCAGAAATGCGTAGCCCACTACTTGCAAGAAGTCCAAAAACAGTGCGACAGGTAGCTGGACGCAACCCATTAATGGGTGAAAGACCATCCGCTGCTGCTAGCAGTTCAAGTAATTCTTCTTCAGTATAAATGTGTGGTATTAGCCGTCGATGTGTAGGACCGAATAAATCTTGCGGTGGAACTTCTGTATCTGTCTCAAATCTTTGGCAATATTTAGCGAAGCCACGAAGCACATCGATACGGCGCCCCCAGGTGATAGGAGTTTGGCTTTCAGATGTACGCGTCCACTGCGTAGCCAAAGCCACTGTCAATCGATTTTGTTTTTCCTTTCCTGCAAATCTGGCGAATTGTAATAGCATCGGTGTATGTGTCTTTAGCTCAAATCCAAGATTGCGCCGATAGGCAATATACGACTCAACACGCGTCGTCCAAGATATATGTTTAGTCATGATTGCCTCCCTGGCCAACACAATGCCACTGTTTGCAATGCTTGTAGGTCGGACCTGGCATAAATAGTTGTTGTTTCTAAACTCTTGTGGCGTAACACGTCAGCTATTTCTTTTAGTGATGATCCAGACTGCTGCAACCGAATAGCTACTGTATGTCGAAATACATGAGTGCCACAAAATTGATCACCTAAACCACAACGAACAAAGGCACGAGTCATAGAACTCCGAATAGCAGCAACGCAAAGAGGTTTATCGAAAGGAGCAACATGTCGCACAAATAAAGCACGGTTATTTGTTTTTGGGCGACCATGACGTAAATATTGAGCAATTGCTTTACCAGTTTGGCAAGGCAGTGGCAATTGCTGGGTGCAACGACCTTTAGTACCGGTTAAAGTGACTATCGATGCTCGCCAATCTAATGACTCGAGGTCTAATTGTGCTACTTCATGACCACGCAACCCAAGATCAACTAAGCAGCGTGCCATAGCATAATCTCGCTGCTCGGTCGGTTTCGATAGGTCAAATGCCTGTAAAAATGTATCCAACTGCACCTTACTGAGACCATTTGGTGGCATCGACTGCTTCCAATTAGCCATTACAGGCAGTGCTGCTTCTAGTGCCTGCACTTCGTCACCCATTAAAGCTCTAAACCGAAAGTAGCTTCGCAGGCTGGTGCGGATTGCTTTAAGAGATGCTGGACTCCATCGTTTGGCAAAGCCCATCACAAACCCTTCAACATTCTCCGGTGCTAGCTTTGCAGGATCCACAGCCCCTGTCTTGAAATAGCAAATGAGAAAGCTATGAATGTGCGACATGCGATTTTCACACGTAGACAACGCAGTACCACAAGTATTTAAAAGATAGTGGCGAAAGCTCTCAAGCTCAACTGTGATTGGTGTTGGTTGCTCGGTGGCAGTAGCACAAGCAAACCCATTTAACTGCATAACAATTAGTAAATGCTTCAACGCTGCCCGAGCGTCAGGCACATGGCATCTGCGAGGCGGTGGACAAGTACATGATGATAAGTGAAACTTTAAGAACCGATCTACTACAGCCGCATCTATCTTTGTGATACCCAAGCCCTCTGACTTTGCCCAATAGGCAAAATGAGCCAATTCTTTTAAATAAGTACGAATGGTGGTCTGTTCTGCATATCGCAAACCATGCAGATATTCGATATATGGTGAGGCAATAATAGAAAAAGGCCCAAAAACAATCCAGTCACGGCGAGCAATGCTCGACATCAATAAATCTTCTAACATTTTATTCTCCTATTAGAGTAATTAGCTCTATTAGGAAATCATTTTTTATTATGCAAAGTTCAGCAGGCAATTGAGTAATGACTCAGCCCACTCAATTCCTGGTTCCTATGTACATAACTGGACATAATCGCCAACTCAGCATAATTTCTGCCGATAACGACTGGTCGAATGGCGCGTTCTGAAATATTGTTATCTATGTTCAGACGTTCATTTGTCGTGTAGACACAAAGGGCGTCCCAATTATTGAGTGAATAATTGATAGCTTTAGCGATAAAGCTTTTTGGTAGGGCAGACAAGATTTGTATATCCAGCCATTTTTTAATTTCATCAAGTATTGGTTTTGACTTGCTTTGCCTAATTTCTAATCTTTCTTGAGGCGATAGTTCTTTTATATCTTGTTCTATTTTGTATAGTTCTTTTATTGAAGTAATGGCCAAATTAGCTTGGATGGGCGCACTTTTGAGGGCGTCAAAAAAATAGCGGCGAGCATGAGCCCAGCAGGCTACTTCTATTACTAATTTAGAAGCGAATATGCAATCGTAGCCAGCAAAGGCATCAGCTTGTAAATAGCCATTAAAGCCATTAAGAAAATTGAGAGGGCCGTCACGATTTCGGCTGTTGGTGTAATCAAACAGTGTAAAAGGATTATCTTTATCGCCAATGTATACCCATATTCTGCCTTGGCGAGTTTTTTTTAAATTTTTGTCTAATACAGGCAGTACAGTATCGTCAGTATGGATGACAGTAGATTTAAGCAAGCGTTCTTTCATGATGTTCCACATTGGTTGAAGTAATTGAGCGGTAGCAGCCATCCAATCACACATTGTTGAGCGTTTTATTTCAACACCTTGTCGTTTAAGGATATGTTCTAGACGATGGAGAGGAAGATGGTCGCCATATTTGCTTGTAGCCACGTATGCAAGAAGTCCTGGACCGGGCAGTCCTTTATCGATAGGTTGTTGTGGTTTAGGGGCGACAACTACATTTTCTGTGCATTGAGGGCAAGCATATTTAAATCTAGCGTGTTCAATAATGTGCATCGAGGCAGGGAAATATTCAAGTTGTTCACTAATGTCTTCGCCAATTTTATTCAATTGGCTATTGCAGCATTGGCAGACCAATTGAGATGGAGGCAAAGAATATTCTTGTCTAATGCGTGGCAAATCTCTTTTCTTTCTGCCATGACCTTTGCGCTGATGCGGGACAGCAGTAATAGTTTGTTCTTCTTGAGATTTTATTTCAGGCTCAAGAGCAGGCAGAGAGAACAAGCGTAATTGGTCAGGGTTATTATCAACTTTTTCTGATTTTTTACCAAAGCGTGCTCTAACCAGGTATTGGACTTGTTGCTTCAACAATTCAATATCTTTGTTAGATTGTTGGAGCTGTGCATGAGATTCTTGGAGTTGCACATGAGATTGCTGAAGTTGTGCATGCATTTTCTGAAAGGCGGCATACATTTCTTGGATGAGCGAATGGCAGGCATCTACATCTTGCGGCAGCTCATTTATTGCAATTGGCACAACAGTTCAGCTCCTAAAATACAAAAGAAGAATAGCAGCTCATGCGGGTTTTGGCATGAGAGAAAGACGGTATTTTAGTAAAAATATTGATAAATTTAAACAGGAACTAAACGCTCGTATCTATGCTCGCGCTTTACTTTTAAAAGATTGAAACCACTCAGCAAAGCAGACAAGTCGGTGATATCGATTTCAATTGATTTGCTTTCCGAGCTAATTAGACGAGGCAATCTAAAGCGACCTTGCTCCAGGCGCTTGTAGAGGATGACGTAGCCATCAGTATCCCAGTAGAGGAGTTTTAGCCTGTCATATTTTTTACTGCTAAAAACAAACAAGTGACCAGAAAGCGGATTCTGTTCACAATATGATTGAGCAATCTCAGCCAAGCCGTCAAAAGATTTGCGCATATCAATTGGTTGCATGCACAAGAAGATTCTGACTGCCGGGGGTAGTCCTAGCATTGTTGATTGGTCAAGGCAATTACTACCTTGTTTAAAGTTTGAGTGTTGATGGTGCTGGGGAAGCGCAGACAATGTCCGCTGCTAAGAGTGACTTCCATCCAGAAGGAGTCTTGTTTGGAGGGAGAAATATTTTGTTGTGGCTGAACCTTGACGGGAAGAAATAGCGGCTGGGGCGAGACAGATATTTTCTTTTTCTTAGTTTTGTTAGCATGCCTATCAATGCCAGTCTCTAGTTGTTTGCGGATCTCGTAAAACCTGCCCTCGCTAAAGCCTTCCTGTGTGCAAAATTCTTTACTGCTCATGCCAGACAGTTTCCATCTTTCTACAATGCCTGCCCATTCTTTGATATTTCGCTGCTGTCTCGCCATGTACGCCACCTCTTTAAATTCAGTGGCTCAATCTTTGCTCAAATTTTTTAGACTGACAAGATGCCCTTCACCGGACGCTTACCAATATCATGCGCGCAAAGCCAAACGTTCGAGGATTTACCAACGGAGGAGGTGGTGGTGGCGGTAATGGCAATGGAAGCCATGCCGGCGGAAACAATGGAACTACAATAGAAATCTTTCTGTCAAATTCATCTTCTCGTCCAAAATCGGATCACAGTTCTGCCCAAAGTTACACCCAATCGCAACATAATTCAACGGAATCATTATCGAAGCCGATTCAGAATTTTTCAGCTTCGGGCACGGTTTACTTTCGCGCAAATTTCCGGAACCGACTCCCCAATAATTCTGCTTCGCTCTCACAGGGCTTTCATGTTAATCCGGATGCAAAATCGAAAAACACTTCATCTGGATCATATTTTTTGCGAAGCTGCGCCAAGCGGTGCCAATTTGCTTCTTTATAAGAGGCTTTAGCAAAATCTGGGTGTTCGACTGTATTTGTTTCCGCAACATAATGTCCACAAACATGTGGCAATAACGACTGTACACATTTTTCATGCCATTGTTTATTTTCAGCATCATCAGCTGAATTTTCCCACATTGTCCAGGGTCCACCATATAACCTACCTGTCATAGAAAAGGCCGCATCATCAGGTGGTGGTACCGGCACATTTTCTCCAGTAAATACTGAAATAAAAATCAACGATTTTGGAGAAGGTGTTGTAAGGAAATGATCTTTCACTGCTCCAGCCACATCAGTCAAAGCACAATCATAAAAGAGTGCATCAGCTCGACAACGTAAGCCTGGAGGCCAAAGAGTTCCAGAAGCATCGAACAACGCTTCAAAGTTTGAGGGCTGCTCAACTGATTTCGATAAACATTTGCCAATTATCGGACAATTATCAAGCGGGCTTAAAGCAGTATGCACTGCAGCTTCGCTATCAGCAAATAGAGTCGCAGATACGCAACAAAGCTTCCCATTGCTTGATGTACATTTATCAGCCAGATCTGGTGGTGCAGCAAGAACACCAAAGCTCAATTCAACATTTTTTGGTAACTGACGCGCTAATGGCCCAAGCCAATCGCATATAGTCGCGATCTCTTCATACGGATAATAATAAAGACTGCATGCTATTGCTTTTGGCAATGGATACAATTTTAAGTGATAACGTGTAGCGACGGCAAATAAACCAGGACCGGCACCACGGGCAGCCCAAAAATAATCTCGATTCTCATTAGCATTGGCTACTATCAACTCGCCATCAGGGGTAACTAATTCTATTGCCTCTACACTAGCAACCCCTGGACCCCACACACCCTGATTCCACGACATCCCGCCGCTAAGCAAATACCCACTCATTTTAACCGGCGGACAATGCCCACTTGGAAAAGCAAGGTTGTAAGCCTTTAAAGCTGCCAACACTTCTCGGTTACTAACAATCGGCTGCACTACAGCTTTACGAGCATTGGCATCAATTGAAATCACTTTGTTAAGGTTGGCAAGATCAATAAGAATTCCACCGTTGCGATTAGAGGGCGAGCACCAATTATGCCCACCACCGCGCACACTTACTTTTAGTTTGCTGCGGCGAGCATATTTGATAATCTCGGCAATATCATACTCATCATTTACTTGAGCAATTAATTGTGGGGTCCGCGCAGGGCGAAGTTCATTCCAAAGGCCGCCCAGTAGAATTTTATTAAAGTCTGGGTCTTTCGGAGTTAAAAGCAGGCCTTTAAATTTACCCTGCAACGAGTCGAGGTTCAAACGTGATTTGCTTGTTGCTTTCGCCAGCACAGGATTGCCGACCACATTAGCCATTAGTGATAAAGAGCCAGCCATGCCAAAACCCTTTGATATAAAGGCTCGCCGGCTTACAATCCCTTCTTTATCGATCCGATCATTTTGAAAATGCTTATTGTTATCAGACATTACTATTGCCTTCTTTTATGTTCGCGTTAACGCCAATTGCTTAAAGCAATGGAAATCAAATGCCGAAATTCGCACTAAGAACCACTATAGCTACTTGACCGAACTTTCAAGTTAATATGATATCTTCTTTAAGTGACTATAGATCCTTTGTTATTTAGGTATAGCGTCGAATATTGCAGGAGAATAATGATGCATAAAATTAGGCGGGCGACATAAGGATGGCTTTGTTTTAATAAGCCATCCTTATTCATGCTTTATTCTTTAGGCTCTAATAAGGTCAACTCGATGAAACCTGAAAAGACACTTAATGAGAACACATTTTTAATGACAGTGTGTTTTGTCCGTAGAACGCATATAAGATAATTCTGGCGTATCTACCCAGTGAATGGCAGTGAAGAGAAGCCCACTTGGGCTTAGTTGATCTACTCCATCTCTATTTATGGCCAGCCCTAAATCTATACACTTATCGACAAGAATAAACGCTTGTCCATTTTTGGTACCCAATGCATATGATGGCGGCATCCAAATTCCAGCTGTATTTGCACCGGCAAGAAAAACACGATTAACACAAGGAAGAATCGTGGGTTCTGCATAAACAAGGGCAGGAACAGTACCATCAGGCTTAGAGACTTGATAATAGGCAGTACCAGTGCCAGGGGCAGGACTAACACCACTAAGAAAAGAGACGCCGCCATAGGCCGCAAAGCATCCATCATCAGGGAAACTAAGAGTTTTGGTATCGGTCATCAATCCTATTTCGGCGCTGCGCCAATTGGAAGGAAAAGACAACATAACTTGAGGGCTACTTGAAATTTGATAAGGATCCTTTTTCACAGTTGCTTGTAGTAACGCCGCTTCTATGACATTCGTTAGTGCATGGTGAACAAGCAAAAATTTTTGTAAATCAGTTTTAGGATTGGGAATCTCGAATTGACCGCGCGCATTCTTCAATTGCGGAACTAAGCGCATAAGACCTTCTGTAGAACTTAGATCTTGCTCAATGTTGGTTGAGCTTTTTGCTATGGAGTTATAACCAGGAGCTGTGCTGATTAGCACAAACAATAAAACAAGCAAATATCTCACAGGTATTATCTCCTTCAAAAACATCTCTGATAAATTAAGTACAGAATACGATCAGCAGCAAATCGATATAATACTTTAAACGCTCTCAGCTTACATTGAAGATGGCGAAGCTTACAAATCAATGGAAGAATCAATTGATTAGAACGCTGAGCATTTTTTAGAAGCACTTATTGTGGAAGTTGTTTAATTTCACTAAAATCTTTCTTCCTTATGTGCGCATGCACACCTTTTGTTTCATCGACCACTTGAGTGATCTCAAAGTCAGTGGCGCCGCTCATGTAGGCCATCGCTGTGGCAGGATCCATACCCAGTGTATCAGTAAGGAATTTAATAGATGTACGCACAGTCTTTTTCATGGCCTCGCTGAGATCAGGGTCAAGTCCAATAGGCATCCAGTATTCTGCTGTTTCACCAAAAGGTTCGGTCATTAAACCTTTTATTGGAATGGCTGGGTCGCCAGCTTTAAGCAAAGTCAAACGTAAAGTAGTACGCAGCGATCCTTCGACCGCTGTTAAGGCTACTTCACCATCTCCTTGCGCAAAATGGCAATCGCCGAGGAAGAACATACCGTTAGGTACTTGCACTGGCAAATATAGTGAAGATCCTTGGGTAAGATCTTTTAGGTCAAGATTGCCACCATATGAAGATGGTGGTATGGAATTAACTCGCTCTGTTGTATCCGGCGCTACACCCATGATGCCCATAAAGGGATGAATTGGGAAATGCACTTCTTTACCAGCGGCATTGTGTACAATGCCGTTCCATTTGCCATCGATATTTTTGATTGGGACGAATGTAAAAACATTCCCAAACAATTCAGGATGATTCTTATCCGCACCGACTTCTGGACCGTCATTTTGAGGAAATTCACCTGGCAAAGCACCCTTACCATGCCTGTTACCCACGATGCCGTAGGGAACGCGCGGAGTGAGCGAAATGATATCAACTTTAATAACGTCTCCAGGTTGTGCACCGTCAATTGCCACTGGTCCAATGATAATATGAGGACCATCTTTAACAATACTATGTGGTAAATCTGAAGCACAGATTTCTATCGCATCATTCAATACTTGGTTTGGGCGTACACCAAATTTGCCAAAGAATTTGACTGGGTCGCGTCCTTGATCTTCAACCATACCCTCAGATGATAGAGTGTCAAAAGTTATCTGACTCTTGGAAGGAACAGTCAAGATTGCTTTAGACTCTTTGTTAGGAAGATAGCCCCAACGAATGGTTGACATAACTGCCGGAACATAAAAGCTTCCGTCCGGTAATTTGGTCGGGGACATATGTGTGCGCTGCAAGATAGGAAAATTGCCAAATGAGGCGCCAGGAAATTGATTACTGGATGGCTGCCCAGTCTCAGCGGAGCTAAGACCTACTGTCAGAAGGCTAAGCGAACAGGCTAATAAAAAAGAGTTTGCAGTATTTCTGAATGGGCGAAAAGATTTGTGCATAATATAATTTTTCCCTCATGCGAAGTGCAAGCAAATTTTAACAGAAGCTAAGGTCACAATAAAAAATCAAGAGGAAGATTCTTGGTTTAAATTTTTAGGATAATAAGCTTTTAGTCCAATGCTTCTAATAGTTCGACCAAACCCGTATTAAGCATATCTGTCATAGCGCGTAAATCAAATAACATTGTGATTCTGTTATTGATAAGCTTAATCGTTTCATTCCACTGATGGTGGTGCACTCCAAGAACAGCGACTTGATCCTTTGTTGATTGCTTTTTGATATTTATCGAGAGAGCTTTACCAGTTTTCCAATATTCGATTAATTGCTCTCTCCTGGTAAAGTTGTGGCTAGAATTAGGCGAAGGAGAATTTAAATAAGTCCACAACATTGGCGGCAACTTCACTTCATCGGGTACATCGAAACCGAGCGACTGCCCAAGCATATTTGGCTCAGCCTTAGAAGGACGAATGCCACCATGTTGCTCCACAAGAGCCAGAGCAGCAAATCCACCGACCATAAGACCAGATACAATATTCAGTCGATTGGCGTCTCGATTGTTGGTAGGATTATGGGATTGCGCCAGAGGTCCATCTATTATGGTACTCAAGATACCCAATTGTAAGAAGTTGGCGTTATTTGTTGCTGCAACAGCTAAGTCACGTTCCCGCGAAAGTTTGTCTACCACCTGTGTTTCTAAAGTAATTTCTTTATCAAATTTGGCAGCAGTCGTACGTAACTCTAGACTGGCAGTCATTATTTTGCGAATTATAGATAACTGTAATTTTAAAGCTCCTGAGTTTAACATTTCTGCCTTCCCGCTATTTTTAAGATCGAGAAGTCGATGGATTTGATTTTCAACCCCTAACAATTTTGCTGCTTCTTCTGCTTCTGGCGTTAGCGTGATATGAGTAGCACCGGCAGTGGCTAGAGACTTGCCGTCATGCAGAGGAACGGCCATATCAGCCAAAGCTCTAACCGAAGACATCAAGGTAAGAATGCAAGCCAAAACAACTGGCAGAAGTTTTCTTTTGAGATCTAAAATACTCCTCAATTAAGTTTTCTCACTCCGTAATCCGCAGAAGTTCTAATACCTCAACCTGAAATGATTCAAGCTCTTTTTTTAGGGATTGAAGCAGCACATTCCGGTTTGTGGCAATCTTAATTGTGTCCCACTTGTGCGGGGGCATGTTAGCCAGCGCCTCGAGCGTTTTTGTACTATTAAGATTCATTGTTGTTACACGATTTTTTCTCCAAGCCTCATCGAGAATCTCTCTCCTAGTTTTTCCATCCATTGATCCTGGAGGCGTATCATTCAGAAACGCTGAAACAAAAGATGAAAAACGGTATTCATCAGCAGGGTGGAGGTTCAGTGATTCAGCCAGTGAATTTGGACCCGTATCCACCTTCCTCCAGAAACCATGCATCGCCAGTATAGAAAGCGTAGTCAAACCGGTGCCTATGCCACCAGAAATTACGAACTGTTTGTCGCCGGCATATGACCAACGACTTAAATAAAGTCTTCCAGCAACTATGCCCATAATGCCGGTTTGTATAAAGTTGAGATTATAAATCCACTGCTGCCATTTTGCACGACTGGCAAGTAAGCTTGAGAGGACTACATGATAGTTGTAGTTAAGCTCATCATCGACCTTATCACTGGCGGCTTGTAATTCAAGACTGCCTTCAAGAGCCCTTTCTAATATAATCAGATTTAGCTCGTCGCGCCTGGCATTATCGATATTGTTTTTCCCTAAGCTAATTAATTCATCGACTTGTGGCTGTATGTTTAAAAGCCTTATCACCTCTACCTCCTCTGGATTGTAAGAAGGAGAATTAGGGTAGCTATGGGCAGAGCCCGGCATTTTTGCGACGTGTCCCTTCACTAATTTAAGTAAAGCGAGTAAGTCATAGTCGAAGTCTTGCACACATGTGCGCAAAGACCATAACAATAAAATACGCTTGTCGAGCAAACTAACACTCGCTCGCTTTTTATCTTTAATCCCGCAAAGCTCTTCTTTGTTTGACGCATCCACACCATAACGCTGTTTCCACGTGGCAAAGAGTTCTTCTCTGCGCGTTCCTTTATAATCGATTGCCTCGGCATCCAAAAATTTATTCACCAATGGCGGCATATGTTCTGTATCAACTGGCCAACCATCTACCATATGTGCTAGTACTTTCGGTGGTGCCACGTGATCTGCTTTTGCCATACGTGCATACAGTTTTGATAAAGTAGCAATTGTTGTTCCAAGAGATCCGCTAGTGGTAGTAAATATGGCAGACATGACAAATTGATTGTGTTGGCGGACAAAAGGCTCCAGTGTATAGAAAGTCGAAAGCTGAGCAAAGTTAGCTAGGTTGAAAAGCTCAAAGATAAAAGCTTCTCTTCTTTGCTCTCTTTTCATCACATCGTAGGCATATGCAAGTTCAAAATCAATTTTGTTGCAAGCTTGACGAATCTCAAGTACTCCACGAAGAATTTTTCGCAATATCAGACTCTTGAGAAGTTGTGTTTCCTCAGGTTGATTCTTTGGATCACCCCCAGTTTGAGCTTGAATGGTGAGCAAGCGATCTACAGCGGCACGTATACCAAGAATATCGGCTCCTTGCAAAGCGTCTTCTTTAGTGAGCCTAATGGGGGCGGGTTTTGTAAAAGCGAAAGCTGGTTGCAACAATAAAAGCCAACAAAGAAAGACTGAAATGAGCTTATTTCGGAGCAACGCCAATGAAAATGACCTCTCGCTAATAGCAAAACCAAAGTATGCTGGGTTATGTGCCAGGGAAAATAGGCAACGCACTACATGGCTATTGTGTCATATTGAAACAGCCGACAGCGCTTAAAAAATTTTGATGCCAATTTAACCCATTGAATTTGCTCTATTAAGCTACACTTTTTGTCTTTTATCTGACAAGAGTTCACTATTATTGAATTCTGCTGATATGATTTTGTCACCTATTATCAGTCAATCATGATGATGAGGAAAGTGCCATGAAAGCAAATTTCTTGATTAGTTTGCTACCACCTTTTACTCTTGAAACTGCAATTCAAAAAATCCGCTCGGCAGAAGCTAGCTGGAATAGTCGTGATCCAAATAAAGTTTGTTTGGGATATACAACTGATTACTATTGGCTAAACAGAGCGGCGTTAATTAATGGACGGCAAGAGATAATTTTATTCCTGACATCCAAGCGGACAAAAGAACTTGATTATCGTCTAATTAAAGAGCTTTGGGCATTTGACGGAGCGCGAATAGCCGTGCGGTTCGCATATGAATGGCATGATGACTCAGGCAATTGGTACCGTTCATATGGAAACGGAAACTGGCAATTCAATACAGACGGACTTAATACGCGGCGGTATGCGCGCGTCAACGACTTGTCCATCAAAGAATCTGAGAGACTATATCATTGGCCGCTAGGAAAACGTCCTCAAGATCATCCTGGATTGACCGAACTTGGACTTTAAATCAAAGGAGTAAAGATATGCAAAAACGTCGTCTTGGAAAAAATGGTCCAGAGGTTTCAGCATTGGGACTGGGTTGCATGGGGATGTCGCAATGGTATGGTACCAAAGATGATGTGGAGTCTGCAGCCACTATTAATAGAGCCATAGAATTAGGATTAAATTTTATAGATACTGCTGACATGTATGGTCCTTTTATAAACGAAGAATTGATTGGACATGCGATAAAAGGAAAGCGCAACAAAGTTGTTCTTGCTACTAAATTTGGATTTGTTGGCTCGCTTAAAGACATAACTAAGGTTGAAGTCAATGGTAAACCAGAACATGTTTATGCTGCTTGTGAGGGCAGCTTAAAGCGGCTTCAAGTTGAAACCATAGATGTCTATTATTTGCACCGCGTTGATCCAAATACCCCTATTGAAGAAACAGTAGGAGCAATGGCTAGTTTAGTTAAGCAGGGCAAAGTCCGTTATATTGGTCTATGTGAAGTGAACTCTCAAACTTTACGTAAAGCGCATAAAGTTCATCCAATAAATGCTTTGCAGAGTGAATATTCTCTTTGGACTCGTGACCCAGAACTTGATGTTATAAAAACTTGTCGCGAACTAGGAATAGCCTTTGTACCTTTTTCTCCTCTAGGCAGAGGCTTTTTAACTGGTCAAATAAAACAAACTTCTGAATTATCAGAAAATGACAATAGACATAATTTCCCTCGCTTTCAGGGAGAAAATTTAAAAAAGAACATGCTTATCGTTGAGCGGTTAGGCGAGATGGCCAGTCAAAAAAATTGTACCGCGGCACAATTGGCATTGGCTTGGGTACTTGCACAAGGAGAAGACATTATTCCCATACCGGGAACAAAGCGTCGTAAATATTTAGAAGAAAACATTGCTAGTCTGGATGTTCACTTGAATGAAGAAGATTTACAGTACATAGAAAAAATCATTCCTCGCGATATCATTCATGGAGACAGGTACATCGAAGATATGGCGAAGCTAACCAATCAATAGAAGAGTACATTGAAGACTTGGTAGATAATTCTAAAGTAGCCTCACAACTAACCTTATTGTGACTGTGAAGAACCTAATTTGCCTAAGATAATTATTGTCCAGCACCAAAGCGGTTATAGATCGCAATAATGAGCATGATTATATTTGCCTCAAACATTTAATTGCAACATGAAGTGAAAGCCTAGATAGAAGATTTAGCTTTCAATTTGGCTCTCCATATTATCTATAGTCTTATTCAAAACAAATCGCAAATCAGAAATAGCTTCTGACAAATCAACCTTGTCATTTTCGTCGCCCTTGTTTTCGTCATCAACAACACTCACAGTTTGCGCAATTGGTCGAACTGGTAATGTCATAGTTATGTAAACAGCGTGGTTTTTGAATTGTATTTCGCCCTCAATATATTTCAAATCGCGGAGTTCGTCTTTTAGTTTCGCAAGATCTGGAGCCTTATCTGGCATTTCGGAAATAACATTGTCCGACCCTGAAATTTTATAGTCGTATATTTGCAAGTAGACAATGATAGTAGAATTATCTTTGATTCCGCTATAGGCATCGGGACAAATATACTTGATGACGACTTGATGCTCTCGATGTTTTCCTATTATCTCACGAATATTTTTAAGCGACAGTCCAGGGGTATCGAGAGCCGTCATTAGCTGAAGTACAAAATCGTCAGACCGTTTATACTGTTTAGCCACTGCCATAAAGAACACTGCAAACAGTCCGATTGTAAAAATCAGGAACGCGATTGCTAAAATTGCGAATATCAAACTTTCAAGCATATTTTTTCACCATAGGCTTTTGACCATCGAGCGTTCCGGGCACCCTATGCCCTAGCTCCGGCTAACTCTTTTATTTTATCATTGGCATAGTATTGAGCATGACCTTCCTCGAGCGCCATGAATTTGCATAAAACCTCTCCTGCTGAAATTACTAACGGATGATAAATTTGAGTTGATTTATTCATGGATATTCATAACCCATAGATTGTGATCTGTTTCAAGCGTAAGCGTTCTCTCCACATTCATGGTTCGATATTAAACCTCTTAGCCAATTTAAAATATATGCGAAATTATAGGATATTGCAAATTTCACTAACTATTATCTTGAGAAAATCAAGAAGCAACCTACGCATAAACTTTTGATATTCTGCCCGTGCTCCGTGGATGGTGGCACTCCATCAAAATGTCAACTAAATCTATCGGAAAATAATGAGGTTATAACTGGACTGCTTTCACTATATTATAACTCGCAACAACAATGAACTCTCTGATGAACTGCTGGAGCTAGGATCAACGCAGGCAAATCGTAACCCCAACTAACATATGAAAACACTTTAGAAAGTGTACGTTAGATCATGCCGGGAATCTACTAGCTGTTATGCTAATAGAATCCAGGCACACTTCTGAAGGAGCCACAAAGATGACTACTCTACAACGTAGCACACAACATGTGGTAAAGCAGATCCAGCCTGGACTGTGGCAGATTATATTTCACTTTCCTCTCACCACCAACTGCTGGCTGTGGCAAGAACCAGACGGATTAACGCTTGTAGATGCCGGACATCCCTGGAATACAAAGGCAATTCTCGATTCAATAAAACAATTGGGACATCCGCTGCAGCGCATCGTAATCACACATGCACATCCAGACCATGTCGGTGCCGCAGCAGAGTTATCCGCCAAAACTAAGGCCGTAGTGCTCGCCCATCCAGCGGACATTCCCTTCCTGCAAGGACACCACATGTCAGATGTGCCTGGTTTCTGGCTTTGTCGCGCCACACTCAAAACCGGGCAGCGCCTCGGCATCCTCAGTCCACCAGCAATTAATGACGTCGTACCAGTAGCAGATGGAGAAATGGTTGGGCGACTCCAAGTGCTTCACACGCCCGGTCATACTCCAGGCAGCATTAGTTTGTGGACAAAGGAGGAAAAGGCTCTTTTCTGCGGCGACAACCTATTCTATAGATTTTCCTCACTACATTTGGGAGTGCCCTGGTTTACTCTTGATCTGACGGCTCAAAAAATCAGCCTTGCTCGCTACACAAGTTTGCCAGTCCAAGTGCTATTGCCAGGACATGGACCTGTGTATCGTGGCGATGTTTCTCGCCAGGTTCGGCGATTACTTGCATGTTGCCCCTCTATAATATGAGAAAACTGCTCAAGTCATTTGACGGCAAATGCTAAAAGCTGAAGATTCAGATCTCGATCTATTTTAGCTCCTTCAATAGGGTCTGGAACGGATGTTAATATAGTGCCTATCGATAGCTAACCTGAAAGCGTTTAAAATAAAGCTATGGATTACAAGAGTTTGTCAGAGGATTAAACAGAATCTATGGCTATTTTGTTAAAGAAAGAATATTTAAAGCACTATCGGGATATTGCATGGCTACTGATTAAATACGGACATTCCGATCTAGTTAAACACGCTGGATTAGACCAGACACTTGCTATTGATGATCACCCTAGCAAGGGCAATAAGATGGCGAACGCCGAAGAACTGGCAGCCGATCTAGAAAAGCTTGGTCCGACTTTTATTAAGATAGGACAGCTCCTTTCTACCCGTCCTGATTTCTTACCAGCAGAGTACTTGACAGCGCTGTCACGCTTACAGGATCATGTTGCACCCTTTCCATTCAGCGATGTTGAAGAAATCATTGTCACCGAACTCGGCACACGTTTATCAAAAATCTTTTCTGAATTCAATCCGGAACCCATAGCTGCTGCTTCACTAGGACAAACACATCATGCTGTTTTGTTAGACGGACGAGAAGTAGCAGTTAAGATTCAACGTCCTGGTATTCGTGCTTCTACCATTCGCGATTTAGAAGCACTGACTGACATTGCTGAGTTTTATGACCGTCATACAAAAGCGGGGAAGCGTTACGAAACTAGTGTAATGCTGGAGGAATTCCGCAAATCACTTTTAGCTGAACTTGATTATCGTAAAGAAGCTCATAATCTTGTCTCAGTAAAAGAAAATTTGAAAGAATTTAAATTGCTGGTTATTCCGTCGGTGATAACAAACTATAGTACTTCTAAAGTTCTAACAATGGACTTTATAAACGGGCAAAAAATCACTTCTATAAATGGGAACCATCAGGACATAAACGGCGCTAATCTTGCCGAAGAGATTTTCAAATCTTATTTAAAACAAGTTTTGGTTGATGGATTCTTCCATGCTGACCCACACCCAGGAAATATATTACTCACCAACGACAATAAGCTTGCTCTATTGGATCTTGGCATGGTAGCACATGTGACACCACTTTTACAGATGCAAATTTTTGAGTTACTTTTAGCTATTAGTGAGGGTCGCCCAGACACGGCAGCAAATATTTGCGTTGAAATAGGATACCCGAAAGAAGATTTTCGTGAGCAACTTTTCCGCAAAAAAATAATTGAATTAGTTCAAGGACATTTGGATAAAGATATAGAAAATATGAATGTCGGAGTAGTTATACTTGGCGTAAATACAGCTGCGGCTGCTTGCGGCTTACGTGTACCAGCCGAACTAACCATGCTGAGCAAAGCATTTCTCAATTTAGATCAAGTGGGACGAACGTTGAATCCTAGTTTTAGTCTCAACGCATCGATAAAGCACAATGCTCCCAAAATTATAGAACAGCGCCTACAAAAGAGTCTTTCTTCCGCTCATTTGTTTAGACACATGATTGAAACAAGAAACTTTGTTGATAAGTTGCCAGATACAGTCAGCAAAATTCTGGATATAGTTGCACATAACAGACTCCAAATGAAGCTCAATTATATTGATCAATCGATTATGATAGATGCATTCCAGAAAGTGGCGAATCGCATTACTTTGGGTTTTGTATTAGCAGCACTAATAATCTGTGCAGGTATGTTGATGCGTATACAAAGTCCTTTCATGATTTTCGGTTATCCGGTTCCAGCGATGATTTGCTTCGGATTAGCAGCATTAGTTGGTTTCGCTTTAATTGTTCACATTGCCATCTATGATCAAAAGGCACAAAAATTCGACTAGTATGTCTGAATTGGCTTTTTCCCATAAACCTAGATAAATCTATGTAAACTTTATAAATAAAGTATGGAATATTAGGTGAGGACCCCTAGAATAAGGGGGCATATAGTACTTGTCAAAGACTCTAGATGTACCTGAGTACCCACGAGCTAAGTACCTTAGTAAACACATAGCCTTAACATTACGTCCGTCTGCGCGTGATGTTTAAGTTCAATGTACGTATTTGTTTCTTGTCTAGTACCCACATATTTTATACTCGTATGCTGAAGCAATCTATTGTTCAAGCTTTTAAACATTTGCGCTAGAGAAATTTATGCCACTGAGCATTTATCTCGAAAAACCTGAGCATCATAGAGGGGAACATCTTCTCCCCTCCACCTTTAACGCACTATTATGCCCCACCTAGGTTCATAGAAATCCTACGAGGAGAACGAGCATGCAAATTCCAGCCCAAAAACAAACCGTTCAACCAGGAAAAGAAGACCAAATGACACCGAAGCCCGAAACAGAGCCCAGATTCCAAGGGGCGGATAAATTAGTCAATAAGGTAGCTCTCATTACCGGTGGAGACAGTGGCATTGGCAGAGCTGTGGCGCAAGCATTCGCGAGAGAAGGGGCTGATGTAGTGATCGTATATTTGGAAGAAAATAAAGATGCCGAAAATACAAAACGATTAGTGGAGCGGGAAGGGAAAAAATGTTTTGTCATTGCTGGGGATATTGGTGAAGAAGATTTTTGCAAAAAATGTATAGAAGAAACTATCAAGAAATTTGGGAAACTAGACATCTTGGTTAATAATGCTGCCGAACAACATGTGCAAGAAAATCCAGAAAATCTTTCAGCAGAACAAATAGAAAAAACTTTCCGCACTAATATTTTTGCTCAAATGTATTTGACAAAGCATGCGCTCCCTCATTTGAAAGCCGGTGCAAGTATCATCAACACCACATCAGTCACCGCATACAAAGGCAAGAAACAGCTATTAGATTATTCCTCGACAAAAGGAGCTATTGTTGCCTTTACCAGGTCTTTATCTGAATCGGTCATTGAAAATGGTATTCGAGTAAATGCTGTTGCTCCCGGTCCCATCTGGACCCCTTTAATTCCGAGCTCATTTGGTCCTGAAGAAGTTAAAGAATTCGGCAAACATACTCCCATGAAGCGTCCAGGACAACCAAACGAAGTAGCCCCAGCATACGTATTTTTGGCTTCAGACGAGGGCTCTTACATAAGTGGTCAGGTAATTCATGTCAATGGTGGCACTATAGTCGGCAGCTAGCCCTATAAAACTCGAATGGAACGTGAATTAAGTGTGGCTGCGCACCAAAGATAAAGTTGCCTAAACACCAATAAAGTTATGGAGCTTAATTATGCCTGATAAATCAGCTATAGCAAAGGCATTGCGCGATATTGCTTCGTTGTTAGAACTTAAAGGGGCAGATTTTTACAAGGTACGCGCTTACAATCATGGTGCACATGCAATCGAAATTACCGATCGAGATTTAGATAAACTGTGTCGCCAACATAAGTTAGACGAGATAAGTGGTATCGGTAAGGCTTTGTCAGCGATCATTGAAGATCTGTATGCAACGGGTACATGCCAGTTATTAGATCAATTGCGTTCGGAATTACCACAATTAGCTACCGAATTCGCGGGAATTGATGGAATAACTATAAAACGAATTCAAATTTTAGAAGAGCAGGGTATAAAAACCAGAGAAGATTTACTCAAAGCTTGTGAAAATAGTTCTCTCGGCAAAATAAAAGGACTGGGGAGCTCTTTTGAGAGAAAAGCACTACATTCTCTAACTGCTGTAGATAAAGGCAATCACATCATTCTTGTTAAAGCTTTAAATTTAACAGACCGTTTGCTTTCTTATATGGAAAAATATGTTCAACAAATCGAAGCAGCTGGGCAGGTGAGGCGCTGGCAAGAAGTAATAGAGCGCATTGATCTGGTAGCTTCCTCAACATATATAAACAAAACAAAAAAACATTTTGAACAGTTTTCGTCTTTTGCAAAATGTGACTGGATAAATAGAAATACTGGTATTGGCCATACATCAAGTGGTTTAGAAATAAGTCTCAGCATAGTAGCACCTGAATATTTTTTTGCTAAATTACATGAAATTAGTTGTTCACCCCATCATTTATCTAAGCTAAAAGCCATAGCCAAAAAACTTGCTATTCCACTTTATGCAAGTAAACAAATAAAATCAGACGAAGATATTATTTCAGCAGAACGGGCTATCTATAAGCGTCTACACCTGCCCTATATTGCACCTGAACTAAGAGAAAACTGGGGTGAAATAGAAGAGGCTATTTCTGGAGAAAATTTTGAAGATCTAATTGAAGAAAAAGATATCCAAGGCATGACTCACTGTCATAGTAATTATTCTGACGGAAATACTTCTATAGAAAAAATGGCATTGGCCGCACAAAAAATGGGCTACTCGTATATAACGATTACTGATCACTCACCAAATGCAAATTATGCTAATGGACTAACAGTTGATCGTTTAAAAGAACAATGGGAGGAAATTGCGCGTATTCAAGAAAAAGTCAAAATAAAAATACTTCGTGGCACAGAGTCAGACATTTTGGCTACCGGACAATTAGACTACCCAGATTCAATACTCGAAAAATTTGACATAATCATAGCTAGTATTCATGCACGTTATAGAATGAACGAAGATCAAATGACGCAAAGAATAAGAACTTGCATGGAATTGCCTTTATTCAAAGTTTGGGGACATGCATTAGGACGTATCCTATTAAGCAGAGATCCCGTGCCCTGTCGGATCGAAGAAATTTTAGATGTCATAGCCAATTCTACAGGAGCCATAGAAATAAATGGTGATCCGCATCGAATGGATTTACCACCATTCTGGCTCAAAGAAGCACGAAAAGAAAAATAAAATTTGTGATTTCCACTGACGCACATGCAATTTCAAATCTATACAATCTGCCTTTCGGAATCCATATGGCACGGAAAGCTGGTATCCGCAAAGAAGATGTACTCAACACTCTTTCATACGCAAAGTTTAAACAGGCTGTCCGTCCCGGTCAGGGACGATCAGTAGCTTTCCACTCATGATGTCCGGTTAAGAAACCAGCTTTTCGAATGTGGGGTGGCACGCTTTATCTAGAACATCCATGAGTTCGCCACAAGCTTTCTCAAGTATTTGAATACCTCTTAGAAAGTCTGGTTCGCTTACGTGCATCATCAGTAATTCATCTAGTTCATTACAAATACACGATTCATTATCTAATATTAGGATCTTGTAAAGACCAGGTGATTGCAATATTGTATGATCACTCTGGCAATAACTCATTATGAGACACTCGGCAGTGCTCTTGTATGGATCCGGTGGCTATATTTTTTGCTATTCCATTTTTGAGCTTGACTTGTAAAAAAAGCCGGACACTATAAGCAGAAGCTAGGTGAGTGACATAATGAATCAGACCGCTTAACAACATACTTCAAATATCTATTCAATATCTTTAAAGAGATGGAACGTCAAATATGCTCAAGTATTACGTATTATGGATGATCATAACTGGCTGCACCGTACAAAAGCTACATGGCCTGTATTGTTTACTCAAATATAGTATTTGCTCAAGTTTGCTGAGAATCCTGGTCAATCGTATGTTTGCCAACCAATTTGGGCTTGTTTTATCAACGTTCTTGTTTATCTTTACTACCGCAGCTAGCCCTATATTTGCATCCACCCCGGCTGATAAAAGCTGGGAGGATCTTGAACAGCGCGGTACAGCTGCACTTGATGCTAACCAATATGGCGTCGCCGAGCCATTGCTACAAAAAGCATTGGTACAATCCGAGAATTTCCGACCTTTAGACATGCGTTTAGCAAAAAGCGTGGCTGAACTTGGACGTTTGTATACTATTCGCGGACAATTTTCTAGAGCTGCACTTTATTTAGAATCGGAGCTTAAAGTAAAAGAAAAATTACTGCGCTATAAACAATATGAATGCATACCAACAATGGCATCGCTGATCCAATTCTATTTTAATTATGGTACGCAGAATAAATCACTTCCTCTCACCGAGAAAATGCTCTCACTGATTGAAAATAGGTCAAAGAGTAAACAAGCTCCAATGATTGAATGGGCAATTGCCTGTGATGCCGTCGGAGACCGTTATTATTCTGCTCATAATTTTGCCCTCGCTGATAAACTTTTCAAAACAGCTCTCAATATCAAAACCACTTTGCTCTCCAGCAATCACCTATCTTTGGCAAATAGCTATGAACGCATGGGAAGCCTGTGCTTGGAGAAAAATGATTTGTCTCAAGCAGAGCAATATTTTTCTAATGCACTGCGCATAACGGAAAAGATTTTGCCCCCAGAAAGTCCTGAAGTCCACACGCGATTAAATAAATTAGCGAAGTGCCGCATTCTGCAAAAAAAATATGGGCAGGCAGAAAAACTATACCTGCAGGCTCAAAATGTTAGCCAGAATAAAAATGAAAAGTCAGATGAAAGGACAAAGGCTTTATATGACCTTGGTTGTCTCTACACAGAGGAACATAAATATAAGCTTGCCCTATCTTATTTTCAACAAAGTCTGGAATTAGCAAAGTTAGACAACGGTTCCAATTCAAGTACCCTTGCATCCTGCTTAGAAAAAATAGATCTAATCAAGTCAGCTCAACGCGAAACTTCGGTAAAGAAAGCATCGATAGCACCGGCGCGAAAAGCAGAGGAAGCGGAAATACCCTTCGTAGTAGTTGTGCAAAAAAATACCAAAAATCTGTAAGTCATCAAATATAGATCGTCAGGAGCTAGAGGTTATTTCTTGAACTTGGTCAGCAAATTGGGAAAGACGTGTTGTTTCATTCTTTTTGCAATTCGGTTTTTTTTATTGTCTTGCGACGCTCAGGCTCTTGAGGACAGCAGCAAACCATCTACTGCAAAAGTATTGGGAAATATTATTGCTCTGCCAGGCAGTCTCGACGAAATCTCCGTGTTCAATAGCAACAACCCAGAAATAGTCAAAACCGAGGGTATATTACTTTCGACTTTTCCTAAAACTGACAGCCTTCACCCCGAAGCACATTTAGACTACCCCTTTTCCGGGAGATTCGACGTCTTTTTTCACCATATAAACGATTGCAGAGAAGTTAAAACAACGCGAACCTTATATTTAGCTTTGATAGTAAAAGACGCAAGCGAAAGTGACAAAGTAAAACTAAAAATAATATCTGCAGCAAGTTACTTAAGTAGGCCCGATTCGCCATTTATCTCTTTACCAGATATGTCAGACAATGAAACTGGAAAGATTTATGCTGGCCCCGGAGATCGAGTTATGCTCGATTCGCTTAAATGTCGCAAGCAGCTACATTGTCATCATTCAATGAAGCTAAAACCTGCCCAATCAAAAATCTTTTACGTTTTTCCTATTCCTGTTGATAACATGGATCACCCTCTAAATGGCAGAAGTGCATTACTGAAATTTAGTTCAAATGGTCCAGTATATGCCGCTTTAGTGGCACGATTTTTGGACGACAAAGAAGTCAAATATAAGCATGCTAGCAAGATGTGGCTCGAACAGCTTGCAACCGCCCCGCTGGCCGGAGAGAGAAATTTTACTCCGAGCAAGCCCGGCGAGCAAGGCCCTTATAAATATGGCAGAGTGGCAGGTGTTTCCAAAGGCAGTACTTGGTTAGGAGAAATCGCATTATCCGTAGAAAAGCCGCAAACAAATTTTTATCCATTGAGCACAGTTGCTAAAGCCACCTTTGGTACCGGACAAGTGCAAAGCGCCCCCATTATTGTTCGCTATCCTGACACAGCCTATGAAGCTCATAGTAATTATGGCGTGCATTATGTGTTGGACGTAAATTTGACCAACGATGGCAATGAACGTCGCAAAGTGAATATGGCTATAGAGACGCCTTTGAAGTCTGACTCCAAAGAAGATGGGATGAGCTTTTACACGAAAACCAGTAACAAAGTAATGTATCGAGGTTCAATACAAATGAGCTTCCCAAATGGACAACATAAATCAAAGTCCGAAATCGAACATTTGGTTCAGCATTATGGGCAGCGCATGCCCGAATTATTGACATTTGAAATGGAGCCGTATACAAAACAATCCGTCCGCATCGAATTTTTTTACCCCCCCGATTCGACCCCGCCCCAGGTGCTAACAATCACGAGCGCTCAGCCAGGCGACTAAAAGCCAAGTCTCTCGGGCGGAAACGGCTAACTAACGAGATGTAAACAATAAAGTATTTGCGAATAAATATACCATTAATAAAGCTACGGCATCTCCACCTATAAATAGCAACTTTTTTTGAGATCGAAGTGTCAGACCTATTACCACAATACCCATTGATATCATGGCACTCAAAGCAGCTAGCACATTCGTCTGCGACACATGGTGCAAAAGTGGACCTCCTGCATAACAGAAATCAGTAATAGCTAAAATTGCTATGTAGCAAAGATTGCCACCTAATAAACTTGCGACAGCCATGTCGAAAGAGCCTCGGCGAGCCGCCGATACTGAAACTGTTAGCTCTGGCAAGCAAGTAACAATAGCAATAAACGAAAGCCCAATAAAACTGTCGCCCCATCCTGTTAGTTTTGCGATTTGCTCAGCAGTAGCCGGTAAATAAAGAGAAGACCACACAATAGTACATGCACAAATGAAAAATAACACCAGTATTTTTATCCAAGATTGCTTATGAGCCTCAGATTTACGTTTATCATGTATATCTTCTTTTAGCCTAGATTTTTCAAAATTGAATGCTAGGAAAATAGCTAAAATATAAATAGGTACGAAAATTATGGTGATCGGATCCATGGAACGAAACAGAGTAAAAACAGGTATATGTGAGCCAAATAAAATGTCAACAGCGGCAAGCCCTGTAAGTACCATGCCAAAGCCTATCGAAAGAACATGCCCTTCATGAACTAAGCCCGAAACAGGCTTTTTTGTAGACCACAAGTCTAAAAGACCAATAACCATCATATTGAACATACAACTACCAATTAGTGCGCTGACAGCCATATTGGGCAAATTATGTAAAGTCACAGCAGAAACACTTGTGACCAACTGTGAGAGCGAAGTAGTAATAGCAATCAAAATAAGTCCAACTGATCTTTTACTTAGTCCTCCTTTTTCTGCAATTAATTCAGCATATCGGCTCAATTGACTGCCGGCGAATAAAATAATGCCCGCACACAATGCAAATTGTAACCATATTATCATTGTTATTTAGCGACATCTTCTGGAGCGATGGAACCAATAGGTATAAAGGTGTTATAAGATTTTGATTCTTGAACTTCCGTAGCATCAATCTCTTCTAATAGAATAATTCTCAAAGGAAACTTGGGTGGCACAACTGCCTGTTTGAAAATAACATTCTGGATCACTTTTATCTAATTATAATTGAAATCCGTCCCTGCCTTGTGTCATTCAGCTTTTCTTTTATTTGATAGTATACCTCTATGCTCCAGCAAAAATGCAACCCCCAAGGGAGCGATAATCATTGTGCCGATAACGGCTGCTGAACTATTTTCAAAAAGCCCGAAATAAGCGATTCTTGTTGAAGCATAAAGAAGAATAAACAAATTAGCGGATGGCTGAGTCAGTCCTTCTAAATTTTCCTTTAAACCAAAAAGCTTTTTGCGATATGTGTAGTGGCAAAGAAGAACAAGACATTTATTTCACCACTGCTTAACTTAAAATCGGATTAACTGGGTACCATCTAGATGAGTCCTATGCTCGGCTTGTCCTTTACATTTGAGCATTTTTTACCATCATCTAATTATCTTGTGGTTCTTCATTTTTTATTGTTTTGCTTCTAGTATACAAATTTACCCTAGATTTCTTTTTTAACTATTTACTAGCCTGCTCAGCTATCATTACGCCCCCGGCAGAAAGAGAATCGGCAATCTCGTTGCCTGTATGCTGTCTTCCATCCGCTATTAGTACTATATTGGTACGTTTCAATACGCGAGCACTTTGATGTCCTTTTGCAGTCATTTCCAGCAATTGTTGCCGCTCTTCAACAAAGATCAATCGTTGTCCACCGGCCGAACGTGATATGCGACGATTTCTTTAGGATTCCCCACCTTCAGTTCATCTCATGCTCATCGATCTCGAAAGAAAAAACTTATTAGCAGAATACAAGGACAACCAAGAACTATTACTGCTCTTCTACGCCTCGATCAATTGCCAATACTGTTAGATGTCAATTGATCATTTCCCTTCTTACTCTAATTGTGCATTTACACCACCAATACTGAATAAATTATGTTTTTCCTATCAAAGAATTGAAAATTTGTCAATTTGTGTCAAATCGGCAGTAGATAATGATAGCTCGTTAGCTGGATGAAGTACTATCTAAGTTATATTGATTTAGGCGAGAAAACTTTACTAAGTCAATCTATTAGCACTCGTCCAGCACCTCTTCTGATGAACCAAAAACAATTGGCAAATGTCCTTTTCGCTTTACTGGACCTGGCAAGACTTCGCATTGTCGGAATGGTCCTGGTGGCCTGTGCGATTGCATATATCCTTTCCTATCGTGGCGAATTTCTTCTAGCTCGTTTTTTATGGACTTTAAGTGGAACTGCCGTAATTACAGGTGGTGCATGCGCTCTTAACTGTTATATTGAACGAGAAAAAGATGCGATTATGGACCGGACTCGCAATAGACCGATTCCGGCCGGAAGGATCTCACCCATTAATGCTCTGGGATATGGCGTTAGTCTTGTCTTAATTGGTTTATTTTTGCTTTTTGTAAAAGTGAATGGGCTTGCTGGTATTTTCGGTTTAGCACTGGTGTTTATTTACTTGGCAATTTATACACCAGCAAAACGTTTGACATGGATGAACACTTCAATTGGTGCCCTGCCAGGCGCTATTCCAATATTAATTGGGTGGGCATCTACAAGAGGACAAATCGACGCAGGTGGTTGGATTTTATTCGCTATGCTTTTTGTCTGGCAGCACACTCATTTTTTTCCTATTGCTTGGCTGTATAAAGATGACTATCAAAAAGCGGGCTTTCGCATGCTTCCCGCGGTAGAAAATGGTGGTAGTAAAACTTTTGGTTTAACTGCTTTTAGCGCCATAATTCTTCTATTTGTATCTATGCTACTTTATGGAACAAAATTTGTGGGATATGCCTATGGCATTGGTTCGATCGCCGCTAGCATTTTTTTGATCGCAGCTGGAATTCGTTTGTGCCGAGTACCATCCCGCACCGCCGCCCGTTCTGTATTATTTCTTAGTCTCTTTTATCTTCCTATAATACTTGCGGCAGTTGTTATAGACCGTTATTGTCCGCAAGTTGGAAGTCATATTCAGATGTGGTTGGAGCCTCTATTTCGATGGACCTAAGCAACGCACAAATTTCTAGCATTTTCCATTTCGCTACCGAGCAAGCGCGAACTATTGTTTGGTTGCAATATATCAACTTAGCCATATGTTTAGGTTTTTTTCTTACAGTAGTAGGGCTTTTAACTTTTGTAATTTTCAAATTTCGTCAACGTCCAGGAGACGCCGAACCTCATCAATCAGAAGGCAATACCAAACTGGAAATCACTTGGACAGTAATACCAACGATAATCTTTCTTATTCTCGGAGTGCTGACATTTGTAGTGATGAAAGATGTCAACCCGCCGGCGGGCAAAAGGCTTCCTGACATCATTGTAATTGGTCATCAATATTGGTGGGAATATCGTTATCCTAAACAAGGTGTTGTAACCGCTAACGAGTTTTATTTGCCAGTCGGGACTGATTTAATGCTGGAAGTTAGAGGAGCGGATGTTATTCACTCATTTTGGGTGCCTGACTTCGGACAAAAAATGGATGCTATTCCAGGACATCCGAACAAGCTTTTCCTCAAGCCAATTCGCGAGGGCGTTTTCTTAGGACAATGTGCAGAATATTGCGGCTCGCAACATTCGCTCATGCGCATCATCGCCAATGTTGTACCTCAAAAAGAATTCGACAAATGGATAGCGAGCCAGCAAGCGGTGCCAGTTACGCCGCAAGATCCATCTTCGCAACACGGTCAAGAATTATTTATGTCAAAGACTTGCGTGCAATGTCACCGTGTTGCCGGTACTGAGGCGAAAGCGCTAGTTGCACCAGATCTCACTCATATAGCTAGTCGCAAAACAATTGGCGCTGGTGTAATCGGAAACAATGTCAAAAATCTTACGGCGTGGATAATGAATCCACAACAATTTAAGCCAGGCTGTCTCATGCCCAATATGCGTTTGCCAGAACACGATGCTCGTGATTTAGCAGTTTATTTGGAGAATTTAAAATGACCGACTCGGCACGTACACATCATACTTTCAACTGGCTTGCCGATATTCCGGAATATCATGGGCTATGGAGTTGGGTGACCTCTATCGACCACAAGCAGATAGGCATAATGTATATTCTCTCGGCTTTGTTCTTTTTTATTGCCGGGCTTATACTAGCTCTAATCATGAGAATACAGCTCATGTTGCCTATGAATCACGTCGTATCGCAAGATACTTACAACCAAATTTTCACTATGCATGGCACCACCATGATTTTTCTGATGGCTATGCCACTGCTCTTTGGATTCTCGGTTTATTTGGTGCCTCTAATGATCGGCGCCAGGGACATGGCATTTCCGCGCCTAAACGCAATGGGGTTTTGGATTTTTCTTTTTGGTGCGATGTTACTTTATTTCAGTTTTGTTGGCGGTGGAGCACCGGCGGCTGGTTGGTTTAGTTATGCACCGCTTACCGAAAAGGGATTTCTATCTAACCCTGGGGTGGATTATTGGGCACTCAGTCTGCTTGTCATGGGAATTGGTTCGGTCGCCACCGGGCTCAATCTAATCGTCACCATTCTCACTCTCCGGGCGCCGGGAATGAAACTTCAGCACGTTCCGCTTTTTGTTTGGATGGTAATCATGACCGGAATTTTAGTAGTTCTGTCTTTGCCAGCCTTGAACGCGGCAATTATTATGATCCTTTTCGATCGTCTTTTGAATACGCATTTCTTTAACCCTAATCATGGGGGCTCCGCGGTCCTCTGGCAAAACTATTTTTGGTTTTTCGGACATCCTGAAGTTTATATTTTAATCTTGCCCGGTTTTGGAGTGGTAACAGAAATAATTCCTGTCTTCTCGCGAAAAATGCTTTATGGTGCCGGCTTCATGGCAGCGTCAACCGTGGCTATTACTTTTCTGAGCTTCGGTGTATGGATGCACCACATGTTTGCCACAGGACTTGGGTTTTCCGTCCTGTACGTTTTTGCACTCTCCAGTCTTCTGATCGCTGTTCCTACAGGCGTCAAAGTCTGGACCTGGATTGCTACCATGTGGGGCGGTTCACTGCGCTTCACTACCGCAATGCTATTTGCCACTGCTTTTATTATTCAATTCACAATAGGCGGTTTAAGTGGAGTTACCTTTGCTGTAATTCCACTTGATTGGCAATTGACCGATAGTTATTTTGTAGTGGCCCATATACATTATGTCCTTCTGGGCGGAATGATGTTTGCCATGATTGCTGGCATCTATTATTGGTATCCCAAAGGTTACAGGGCGTATGCTTTCCGAAACGCTCGGCAAATGGCATTTTTGGTTAATGGTCCTCGGTTTTAACGGTACGTTTTTTGGCATGCATATTCTGGGCGCTTTTGGCATGCCACGACGTGTGTGGACATATCCATATGGAATGCCGATCGTTACTGTCCTCAACTTCTTTTCTACTATTTCCGCATTTTTACTTGCCTTTTCCATACTGCTCTTTTTCTGGAATATGATTTACAGTTTTGCAAAGGGCAAGATTGCCGGGGAGAATCCCTGGGATGCCTGGACACTTGAATGGTGCTGCAGCTCGCCACCACCTCCTGAAAACTTTGATAGACTCCCCCCCGTTCACAGCCGTCGTCCACTCTGGGATTTAACGCACCCCCAGGATCGCCCTAAACTAGGAGGAGATGCATCGTGAAAGATAGAGTGCTAATGGGAATGACCGTTTTTGTGGCATCGGAAGCTATATTCTTCCTTATGCTGGTTCTTGCTTATGCAAACTTTCATAAAGTAACAGGGGCAACGGCAGCGGCTGTACTAGATCCAGTTAAGACAGGAGTCTTTACCGTGGCGCTTTTGTCCAGCAGCTTCACGATGTGGCTTGCTGAGCAAGCGCGAGAAAAGGAAACCAAGCAAGTTGGCTTGTGGCTATTCATAACTCTTTTGCTTGGCAGCGTTTTTATGATTGGACAAGGGACTGAGTATGTCCATCTTATGACTGAAAAAATTACCATTAGCCGAGACCTTTTCGGAAGTACCTTTTTTACTTTGACTGGCTTTCATGGTCTTCACGTTATTGTGGGTCTCATCCTTCTTGCACTTTTATTTGGACTGGCTGTTTTTGGTCGCAAACACGAGCCCACTGTTATTGGAATGCAGGCCATTGCTATCTATTGGCATTTTGTAGATGCAGTATGGATCGTTGTTTTTTCCATGGTCTATTTATGGAGATATATATGACCGAATGGCAATTACTTCTTAGTTGGGAATTTGAGCCACCAATTGTAATTGGTTGTGCATTGCTTTTAGCAATCTATTTATTTGCTACCCGTTTTAAATTGAATCTCAAAACACTCTTATACACTCTTGGTGTCCTAGTTATTTTTCTAGCCTTGACTTCTCCGATAGATCCGTTAGCAGACCATTATCTTTTCAGTGCACATATGCTTCAGCACATGATGTTAGGTATTATTGCTCCCCCGTTACTAATTGCTGGACTACCTGCCTCATTAGTAGACTCATGGCTGCGTTTTCCCTTGATCGCAAAAGCAGAACGAATTCTCGGCAATCCCACGCTCGCATTGATTGCTGGCATCGGAATGATTTGGATATGGCATTTACCCTATCTGTACACTCTATCGCTCGAAAACGAAGGCATACATACTTTTGAGCATATTATGCTCATGATTACAGGCAGCATGCTTTGGTGGCCAGTACTTAAGCCAATCAGCGAAAGCCGATTATCTCCCATGACCGGGCTCATTTATTTGGGCATAGCGTCGACCCTGGCAATGATTCTAGGAATCATCTTTACCCTCTCAGACACACCATTCTATACATTTTATGCTCATCCCGAAGATGAATTAGAAGGCGCACTGGCACTCATTCGCGAAAAATGGAATCTGACCCAGCTGGATGATCAAAAGTTGGGCGGTGCCATTATGTGGGAGCCTATGGGTGTAGTTTTTTTGTGTGCCATAATGGCAGCGATGGTTGATTGGTTTAAACAAGCTAAGCATGAAGCACTTTAAAGCGTGGGAGGCCAGAGTGTCGGAAAATAATGACGATTGGAATAACTGGAAAATTACCGGTCCAAAAGCACTGCCGGAAAAATTGCCACTGCCGACGGTGTGGCCCATAACCATCGCGTTTGGGGTTACTTTACTGGCGTTCGGCGTACTTACTTCGCCAGTTATGGGTATTACTGGACTGCTGATGTTTCTATATGGAGCAGCTGGCTGGGTTGAGGACTTAAGAAATGACCAACTGTAACTGCGACTGTGGTGGGTCAAAAGAACAAGAACAAGAAGCAACAATTCTGCCCGATTGGAAATTGGTTTTTGTTAATCGGCAAGAATTTCTGAAACTCTTGAGTTTGTCTTTGAGTGGGTTAATCGGACTTATTGCCACAGTTCCCGGTGTAGCGTTTATTTTGAATTATCTATTTGTTTCTAAACCTCCTAAATGGGTTAATGTTGGCCAAATGAAAAATTTCAACGAAGGCGAAACAGTGCAGGTTGGTTTTCACGACCCGTACATTCTGCCATGGGATGGAGTAAGCGGTCACCGCGCCGCCTGGATACGCCGAGAACCAAAGGATAATTTCACTGCTTTTGCCATCAGTTGCACACACTTAGGTTGTCCAGTGCGGTGGCAAGCCCAGGCAAAACTTTTTATGTGTCCTTGCCACGGTGGAGTCTATTATAGTGACGGCGAAGTAGCTGGCGGCCCGCCTCCGCGTCCATTACATCGTTACCCTGTGCGTCTTGTTAAGGGTGATCTGCAGATTCAAGTTGGTACCATTATGACCGAAGGCTAATTAGTTCCGATGAAAATTATTGACAATTTATTAGAATGGATAGAAGAGCGTACTGGTTTAAAAAAACCAATTATGCACATGATTACTCACCCGGTTCCCCCTGGATCCAAGTGGTACTATGTTCTAGGAACAGCAATTATGACCTCGTTTATTGTCCAGGTCATAACTGGAATTGCTTTGTCTACCTTGTATGTGCCATCGGCAGGACAGGCTTACGAGAGCGTTCAGTTCATTTCAACACAGGCTCCTTTTGGCAACTTTATTCGCGCGATGCATTATTTTGGTGCCTCGGCCATGATCTTATTCACTGGGCTCCATATGATTCGCGTTTATATAATGGGATCTTTCAAATTTCCGCGAGAGCTTAATTGGTTAACAGGAGTTGCTCTGCTCTTTATTACAGTGGCTATGGGGTTTACCGGACAGATTTTACGCTGGGACCAAAACTCAGTTTGGACGGTTGCCGTCGGTGCGCAGCAAGCTATGCGCATGCCGATTATTGGCAAATATCTGGTGGAAGTTCTCATTTCAGGAGCACAGGTTGGAAGCGCGACACTAAGCCATTTTTTTTCTTACCATGTGTTTGTTTTCCCGGCGCTTTTAATTGGAGCAATTGGACTTCACGTTTGGTTGGTTCTCCATAATGGTATTTCAGAGCCACCGGTAGCTGGCGAGCTAGTAGATCCTAAAACGTATAGGCAGAAATATAACGAAATGCTCAAACGAGAAGGCAAGCCTTTTTGGCCGGATGCCGCTTGGCGTGACATTGTTTTTAGCACGCTGGTTGTAATTGGAATTGTCGCGTTTGCTCTTTGGTTTGGACCTCCAGCAATCGAAAGACCGCCGGATCCTTCTTTGATAAATGCCCAACCTAAGCCGGATTGGTATTTATTGTGGTATTTTGCCCTGCTGGCACTGTTGCCACACGAGATTGAAGATTGGGTGATTATCCTAGCGCCATTATTTGTTGTTCTGGTATTTATTTCGATCCCAATTTTTGCGCCTGCTGGTGAAAGGAGTCCTCGGCGTAGACCTTGGGCTGTTGCCTCTGTCGCATTTATTGTTAGTTTTGTCATTGCTCTTACAATTGCAGGGTTCAAAGAACCCTGGACACCGAATTTTACGGCTAAGCCGCTTACTCCAGAAATTATCGGCACCGCTAGTGGGTCAATTTATGACGGGGCGCAAGTATTCGACACAAAGGGATGTATCTACTGTCATTCAATTTCTGGACACGGAGGATTACGCGGACCTGACTTGACTCAGGTTGGTAATCGTTTAACCCACGATCAACTTACGTTAAAGATCGTGAATGGTGGATACAATATGCCAGCCTACGCAGCTAGTATTACGCCTAAAGAGCTGAAAGATCTCACCACCTTTTTGGAAAGTCGAAAGGCAGAGTAACACAATTGAGTTGTTGCAGTTCGATCTAAAGATCACTTCCTAAGATGAATGAATGAATGAATGCAAGCAAGCAGGTCCTGATACCTTGCTGTGACTTAAATGTTATTGGTCGGCAGAAAGTAAGATCTACTAGCTTTTTAGCTAATTTAAGTTTATCAAAACGTTATTGATTCCAGACATCTAATTATTGACAGACAATTCGTCTTCTAGTTGTACCTGCGCCAATAACCAATCTTCGCGATCGTTCCCGTGTGTACAGCCACGTTCTTGCCAAATCATAAACGCTCTCTGGGCAACCTTTTCTTGCGAGATGGCACATCTTAATGAAATAGATTCTAAATTGCTTTCTCTATAAACACTAAGGCTACCTTCTTTTGTAACTGGCTTAAGTACAAATAAGTTTTTGATTTTCTTTAGGGTTTGGTTCATATTGGGTTCTGAAAATAGTGAGAAGGGACGACGAAATAAATTAGAGATCTCTCGGTAGAGAACAAGTTATCATTCTAACGCTCAAATTTTTTGTGATGATTATTTTTGATCTGGTCTTAACGAAAGTTTGCTAGCTTGGGACGGGCAAGATCCCTCATCTGGCAATTTAGTTCTTTTGTTTCTTATGTAGGTTTTACTGTTATCTGATTTCTATAACTACTGTTAAACAGGTCTGATTAATCCATCAATCGATATAGCGCCGATACGGGGGCGCTACACGATAGTAGACATTCGGCTCTATTTTATATTTAGCAAGAATTTTTTCCAAAGCACCACTATTAATCACTTCGTCCAGCACAGCATCAAGCATGGCTTTAAATTCAAACTCACCTCTGTCGATAGCCCAGCAGGTTGGGAACATGCGGAGCGGTTTACTAGCATCAACATTGACGACAGTTCCCGGGTTAGTGCGAAGGTAGCGCTCAACAAGGGAGGGCTCGGAAAAAGTGACATCCGCTTTGCTGGAAGAGACATTCAACAAGATTTGGGAGAATTCTGTCATCTCCGGTACAGAAAAAAGCTGCGCCTGCGGAAAATCATTCTCGGCAATTATCTGAGCAGTACCGCCGTCAATACAGGCAATGGTGACATCCTTCGCGTTAATTCTCTCGAAATGTCCCTTAAATCTCTTATCACCCCTTCTAGCATAAGCAAAGTATGGCTGGTAAAATAGCGGTTTGCTGAAGTTACTCACTTTGGCCCTACTGGCATTAGCGCAGATCGGTGTTGCACACAAATCATATCGTCGCGTCTTTAGTCCTTCGATCAGAGTTCCTAGTCCGACTTCTTCAACGTATTCAACCGTCAGTCCCAGCTTTTTGGCAACTAATTCCAATGCCTCAATACCAATTCCAGACAGCTTACCTGTAGCTGGATCTTTAATACAAATTGGGTTGTAGGGAAAGTAGGAACAACGAATTTTACCTGTGCGAATGACTCGATCGTATAACGATTCTTGTTTAACAGATTGAATAGTGCCTTGCCTGCTACAAGCAGCAAAAGCCAAAATACTTATTGCAGCAGAGATACTAATTTGAAAGATTGACTTATGAAATCGCTTCGAGTTAAACATTAGAATTGCTCCATGCTATCAGTATCATGCTCCGGATGGCAGCCCAATTGCATTATTCGTTGCAAGCTCTGTTATCTAACTATCGCCCTGGTGAACTCTCAGCGCAAGCTTGCCCAAATAGTGAGTGTTTAAAGCTTTGTGCGCTTCGGTTGCTTCTTCCAGCGAGTAGGCGTGCGCGACGTGAACTTCGAATTGTCCTGATTGGATCAGGCGATTCAATTTGTCGATTGCTTGTTGATCTGGCCAACCGTCGTAGTCTGTCACTTTGATGTCGGAACGAACTGCCCCTTTCAGCTCGACGCCGTGCGGGTAAGCGACTCTTCCGCCTTTCTTTACCGCAGTCAGAACTTTTTCTGCGGCGTCGCCGCCTGCAGTGAGTAGGGCAGCATCGAGACCATCTGGTGCAAAAGCTCGCGCCGCAGCTAGTACGTCTTCTTTGCGTCCATCAACAACAAGATCTGCGCCTAATCGCTTGGCAAAAGCAACGCCATCAGCGCCAGATGCTACGGCGAAAACGCGTGCACCCATTCGTTTAGCGAGCTGGACCGCAAGATGTCCGATGCCACCACTTGCACCGAAAATCATCACTGTCTCCCCGGATTTTAAATGCAACGAATCATCCAATCCGCGCAGAGCCGTCATGGCATCGACCGGCATGGCACCGGCGGTTTCTAAGGACAAGCCCGAAGGGAGCAAAGACGCGGCTTCGGCCTTCACAACTGCGTATTCGCTATAGAATCCGGTTCTACCGTCAAAGCTGGAGAAACCATAGATGCGATCGCCTTCTTTGAACTTACTGACGTCTTCGCCTACTGCAACAATGGTTCCTGCACCGTCCGAACCGAGAATGTATGGAAAAGACGGTTTTTGCTTTGTGATCTGCGCGAAAAAACCTTCTCTTTCAAGAGGATCCCAAACACCGACGCCTGCCGACTCAACACGCACAAGAATTTCGTCAGAATGTATCTCCGGTACTGAGAGCATTTGCACTTTCATTCTTTCGCTACCGCCAAACTGGTCGATAGCGACGACTTTCCGCATGCCGTTTGTCGATTTGCTCATATTGAAAACCTCATATCACGGATGACGATTAATCAGTGCATTCTAAATGACAAAAATGTATACTGGCGATTTCGTGAAGGAAAGTAAATAGAGTAAACAAAGCGTGATTATACTCCGAATTTAGCAGTAAAGAAGAGACTTTCGGAGAAAGTCTACTAATGTAATACTGGTGTTGGCGATGTGATTGAATCTACAGAAATCTGGCCGGTTGCACGCAAGAGTGCAACTTGTGCTTGGTTAAATTTGACAATAGCGCTAGCTTTATTAATTAGGGCATCGGTATAGTTCCTTTGTGCATTTACAACATCAAGATCTTCCCCTACCCCCTCTTCCAATCGAGTGACGGCCACTCTCAGTTGTTCGCGAGCCGAATTAACTTCATCAGTAGTTGCCAGAATGAGGTTTTCTTGATCAAGTGAATTTAGATAGGCGTCTCGCACTTCTCGGCAGACATAAGTAAGCTCACGAGCAAATTCAGTTTGCGCTTTACGTGCTTGCCACTTAGCAGCATTAACTTTAGCTGTATCAGTTAAACCCATACCACCAATTTGCCATTGTACATTTAGACCGATCAAATAAATTTCAGCCAGATTGAATTTTTTTGGCCCACTGGTACTTCCTATTGCCGAGACAGAAGTAGTGCCAAAGCCACCTATCCCGAACGCACCGGTAGCAGGTACACTAGCAATATTAGCTGAATTTATTGCTCTAGCCACGTTAGCACCGGTAGTGGCAAGCCCGGCTTGGCCAATTACTTGTGGTAGCAAAGGTGCAAAAGCGATATGAATTGCATCTCGCGCTGCTAGTCTGAGTTGTTCCCATTTTTTTAGCTCCGGGCGAGTTTCTACAGCGGTTTGGATTAACTCAGCAATTTTCCTATTGTCGTTAACCAGCCTTACTTTAGAAACTGTCCGTTCACCTACAATCAGATCGTCGTCACCATTTAAATTTAAAGTTGTTGACAAAGCAACCGCTGCTTTACGTCTTGCTACTTGCTGCGAAATTAAGGCTTGCCTATCTCTTGCTAATTGGGTTTGTGCTTGTAATACATCCAGTTGAGTGTTTGCTCCAAACTGATACTGTATTTGGTTTTTAGTCAGAAGGGCCTCGGACGTTTGCACCGCTTTGATACGAATCTGCAGTAAAACGTCTTGCAACACCAAATCATAATAAAGACGAGCTGTATCTGAGAGTATATCGTTGGTATTACGCTTAAGATCAAACTTTGACGCGTTAAACTCATGTTTGGCTTTTTTGGCTGTAAACAAATTGGCACCGCCATTGAAAGCTGTCCATTGCAAGCCAGAAGGAATCGCAAGAAACGGACTATTAACAGGGGCCATAGCACCAAAAGGACTGGCAAAGTTTCCCTTAATTGATTGGTAAGTTACAGCATTTTCTATACTTGGCAAAAAATTACCGAGTGTACTTATAAATTGCCATCTACTACTCTCTTGTTCAGAACTAGTAACTTTAATATCCAGATTATTAACTAGGGAGTCAATTAATGCCTGGCGCAAGGTAATCGGGTGTTCGCTTTCTGCGTCTAGTCCATATGGTGACAGATTTTGATGCAGCTCAATTAAGGCTTTGAGCATCGGTGCTTTAACCCTAACTTCATCAGGTTTGACAAATAATGCTCCTTCGGTTTCTTGTGCCTCTTTAGCTATCGAATCGAGCTGATTGACTACTTGTTGATCGCTGTTTAGTTGCTTGCCATTTAGTTGACTGCCATTTAAAGGTGGGCGCAATTTAGGGTAATTATTACGTGGCAAACTTGCATCAGCTATTTTTGTAGATTGGGAAAATGCAGGAAATATAGTTAGCAGGCTTAAGCAACATAGCACTGCTAATATTAGATAAGGTGACAATTGGAGGAACAATCTGTTTTGCTGCATTTGTTACCTATTGGAGGCAATATTGACAGATTTGACTTGATCACCTTCGCGCAGATCATCTTCCGGACTAATAATTACCGTTTCGTTTCCTTGAAGACCAGCCTTGATTTCCATCTCGTCGCCGAAATCACGTCCAAGCGATACTTTCTGGTGATGTGCCCTGCCATCCTTAACCACCACGACTTCGAGATCGTTTCCGTGTGGAATAACTGCGTTACTAGCTACGCGAATCCATCGTTCCGGACGACTCACCGTCACTTTAACTTGAGCGTACATGCCCGGTAGCAATGCATGATCCGGATTAGCTATCTTTACCTCAGTCTGTCGAGTGCGCGTTTGCGGATCCAGTGCCCCGGCAACATTGGTTACCGTTCCTTTAAACACTCGATCTGGATAGCCCGAAATATATAATTCTGCTGGTTGTCCTGTCTCTAGATATCTGGAAACCGATTGCGGGATATGCACGTAGATTCGCATTATGTCTAATTTTGCCATCTGAAATAATTCGATGTTCTGGGTTTGACTGCCCGCTGTAATTAATGCTCCTGGATCTACTTTGCGAAATGTTATCACCCCATCAAAAGGCGCACGAACAAATTTGAATGCTTGCTCGGCCTGATATCTTGCTACGGAAGCTCGCTTAGCGGTGACACCGGCGCTTGCCACTGCCACCTGAGATTGTGCTGCAAGAACAGACTGCTCGGAGGCACGCTTTTGGGCGTGTGCTGCCTCTAGGGTAGCATTCTGGGCAGCCAGTGCTGTGCTCTTCTCGTCTCTACTTTGAAAACTCACCGCCCCACGCGAAGCCATGTTCACCCATCTGCTAGCTGTTACGGCTGCGAATTCCTGATCTGCCTTCACTCGCTTAACAGTGGCTTCGACGGATTGATCCTTTGCTTTTGCTTCCTTCAAATTTGCGTTTGCACTGGCTAATTGAGCTCTTGCTTGAGCCTCATCAGCTTTAGCTTGAGCTAGTTCTTGGTCTATCGTGGGAGTGTCGATTTCAGCGAGCACTTGCCCTTCTTTGACCTGGTCGCCAATGTCGACCATACGACTTTTCAGATAACCATCAACCCTGGCAAAAATGGTGGCATATTGCATCGCACCAATATTGCCAGGATAAGTGAGAGGCTCGACAAAAGGTGCCGGTTGAACGACAACTGTTTGCACTACTGGTATTTCAGATCCCAGTTGCTCTGTCCGATGGAGTAAATCGCGACGCTCTATTAATTTAGGAATGACGCCGAGGCCAAAGAGAAGGAGGATGATGCCGCCAAGAATCAAAATGAAAGTCTGTGTTTTCCCTGCGAAGGAGCGCTTTTTATAATTCATCAGCTGGTTGCCTCACCTGTTTCTTCAGTCGCCTGTGTTGTTTTGTACTTCCGCTTCGCAGCCAGTACGCTGTATATCAACGGTACAAAAAATAATGTCGAAAACGTAGCAACAGACAATCCGCCGATCACCGAGCGCCCTATTGCCGCATTTTGTCCGGTACCGAGCGACATTGGAATCATGCCCAGAATCATAGCAATGGCGGTCATACATACTGGCCTAAAGCGCTGGAAACCGGCAGCTGAAGCTGCTTCTATTGAACTATTCCCTGCTCGCAATTGCTCATTGCAAAATGTTACCATCAAAATACTATTTGCCGACGCCACTCCGATTGTCATGACAGCACCCATGAGTGCCGGTACACTAAATGTGGATTGAGTTACAAACAAACTCCAAACGATGCCGGTTAGGGCACCAGGAACTGCCATTAAAATGATTAACGGGTCCACCCAAGATTGATAATTAACTACAAGAATCAAGTATACAAGCACAATTGCCCCGGCCAGTCCTACCAAAAGACCTGTGAATGCAGTGGTCATGCTTAACACTTGACCGATGACAAATATAGACGTGCCGTGTGGCAATCCCTTCTTTTGAGTTGCAGCCACAATTTTCTGAATATCGTCTGACACACCGCCCAGGTCGCGATTCTGGCAATCGGCATAAATATCAAAGCAAGGCTGAACATTAATGTGATTCACCACATATGGTGTGTATCTCCGCTGAGATTTAGCTACGTTGCGCAATAACTGGACTGGCTGCTCTTTATTCTCTTCGCTTTTGCTTGAGCCCACAGAGAGATTATATATATCATTCAGGGAGCGTATTCTCCACTGCGGAGCTTGCGTCGCCAGATAATATTGCACGCCTGTACCAACATTTGTCCAGAAATTTGGCTGTACCTGAAAGCTCGAGCTAAGATTTACCAGCATAGCGTTGGATACATCCTTTTGGCTCAAGCCCACTTCATCGGCTAATGTTCTGTCCACATCCAAAAGATACTCGGGAGAATTCTCAACCTGGTGCAGGCAAACATCAACAGCACCCGGCACAATTTTCATTTGTCGCTTTATATCAAGCGCAATCTTATAGTTTTCGGCTGCCTTCGCACCAACCACTTTTACATCTATTGGTGCCGGCAATCCGGCATTAAGGATCTGAGTAACGATGTCGGCTGGTTGGTAATAGTGAGAACAATAAGGAAATTTGTTAGCCAGCATCTCGCGAATAGCTGTCTGGTAGTAAATTGTTGAGTGTCTTCGGCGCTCTTCTAGTGAAATCAATATTTCGCCGTCGGCTTCGCTAATGGTCTGGCTATCACCAAATGCAAAATTGACCCCACTTACAGGCAGCCCCATATTGTCAGTTATAACTTTAATTTCTTTATGAGGGATTATTCTTCTAATTTCTCTCTCTATTTTTTTGTAAATCTGCTCCGTCACTTCCACGCGAGTGCCGGCAGGAACGGTAACATGCAAGCGGATTTGACCCGCGTCTATAGGAGGAAAAAAATCGCGCCCTATGAAGGGCACCAAAATTGACGAGGCCGCATAAAAGCCAATGAATAAGATGGCCACCAAGAGTCGGTTGGATAATGCCCAGTTTAGTCCAGTGTGATAAGCGTCGCGAGCTTGATTGAATTTTTTATCAATGAATAAATGGATGCGCTTAAAAAAGCCCGGTGGCTTTTCAACCCCAGACGATTCATTTGTCTTTTCTGCAACACGCTCTTCTGCAGCAAAGAGAGCCTTTGACATAAGCGGCACAATTGTACGCGAGAGTCCGTACGAGGCTAGCATGGCAAAACTAACCGTCATACCCAGCGGCACAAATAAGGACCGTGACGGTTCCGAAAGGAGAAAGACGGGGAGAAAAACTATACAGATTGAAATTGTAGAGACAAGAGCCGGTACTGCAACTTCCTCGGCACTAGCGAGAATTGCTTGAACAACAGGCTTTCCCATGTCCAATTGCCGGTGCACATTTTCAATTTCTACAGTGGCATCGTCAACAAGCATGCCTACTGCCAAAGCTAGCCCACCCAAAGTCATTGAATTGATTGTGTTACCAGTAATGTGCAGGCCGATGATGGCACTAAATATAGCCAGTGGGATTGAAGTAATAACAATAAGAGTGCTTCTCCAACTGCCAAGAATGGCAAGCATAAACAAAGCAGTAAGCAATGCAGCATTGACTACTTCAAAGGCTACTTCGTCAATACATTCTTGTACAAATTTGGACTGGTCGGTAAGAATATCAATTTTAGCGGAAGGCGGAATAATTGCTTGTATCTTTGGCAGTACTTCTTTGACTCGCTTTACTACTGTGAGGGTTGAGGCGGCTCCAGTCTTTAGGATATTCATAATGACACCGCGTTGCCCGTCGATGTTAACAATGTTCAATTGTGGTTGAAAACCATCATGGACATAGGCCACATCTTTTACAAATATAGTTGCCCCGTTCAAGGTTTTGACCGGGACATTGTTCAAAGTTTCAATCACTTCCGGAATGTTGTTAAGAGTAATAACATATTCTGACTTGCCCATCTTTGCTGTACCACTGGGCGCAATCACGTTCGAGGAATTCACCGCATCAACAATATCTGTGGGCGCCAGTCCATAGGAGTACAGTGCCTTGGGATCCAGATCTACGCAGACCTGACGATATTTACCGCCGCTGGGAAAAGGAATTGTCGTCCCGCGTACTGGCGCAAGTTGGATACGGATAAATTGGTTGGCAAGATCAAACAACTGACTTTCACTCATTTCTTTGCTGCCAACAATTAGTTGCAATACTGGGACATCAGTAGCCGAACTCTGCAATACAAAAGGAGGCGACTGTCCCGGCGGCATTGTTCTAAGCGCAGCACTAGAGGCCGAGGAAGTTTGTGCCACACCCAGCGCTACATTTGCTCCTTGTTGCAAATAAATCTTTATTACACTCATTCCACTCAATGACATCGATTCGATGCGCTGTACATTGCTAACAACCGAAGCAATTACTCTTTCGCTTACAGTCGTGATTAAGTTTTCAACATTTTTAGGTGACATGCCTGTGTACGTCCAGACACAACTGACAACCGGGACGTCAATAGTTGGAAAAATATCAACAGGCATTTGGCTCAGAGATACTGCGCCAAATAAGAAAATGGAAATTGCCAACACGATGAAGGTGTGCGGCTTGGAAAGAGCAAGTCGTACGATCCACATAAGGTTTAAGCGTAGCAGCTAAATATTAACCAGTAAAACAATTGTCTATATGCATTACTAATATTATGTTTATTTGACTGAGGATAGCTGATAACTGCTAGATATATCGAGAACAGTGGGCCGTCAAAGCTTCCTAATTAATCAATCATGTCAAGCCTAGTTTAGTGGCTTGCGTTTGAATAAAATATGCTGCCATATTGTTTTCTTGCCGTAGGTAAATTCTAATGACAAGTTCGAAAATCGCAAAGCGATTGCCTACCACTGCCAAAGTTCTGAGCATTAGGCAGACCAGGACAGCACTTTTGCACAATCCCCTTCTTAATTCGCTTCACAAAAGGGGCGACAGGCAGAGAATACTAAGGATTAAGTAAAAAAATTGCTACCTATGAAAACTATATATTTTCTGCCCAAATATCTTCAACTTGCCACTAAGGACGTGCGATGACTCTTGCTATTACTGTAGGTCCGCCCGTACTTATAATTAATCAGGGAACCACCTTTATGGTTACTGATTTTGCTGGACAAATCGCGGCAGAAAGCGAGCAAGGGCTTTTTGCCAACGATACCAGATTTCTAAGTTATTATGCTATTTTTGCAAATGGTGAGCCCTGGATAAAATTGTCATCCAGTGTATTAAATCATCATATGGCGCGCATCCATTACACCAATGAAGAATTTGAGACTTTAGACGGTAAGATTTATAAGAACGACCTAGCACTTACTATGGTTCGAGATATTTGCAATGATGTATCGGAGCAGTTCGAATTAATCAACTTTAGTCAAAGGCGAGTCAAGTTGAATTTTGAGATTGCTCTGCGTTGCGATTTCGCTGATATTTTTGAAGTACGGGCGCATAAGTTTATAAGACGCGGACAAATTGAAACAGTGTGGAGCAGAGAAAATAGTGTATTAGCTATGCTCTATGAAAACCAAGATTTTAAAAGACATCTTTTCTATAGAATCAAAGAGTGCAACTCGAAAATTCATTTTGCCAATGGCAGGATTACATTTGAATTAGAATTGGCACCAGGGGAATCTTGGCATGCCTCAAATGTATATGAATTAGTTAACCCGGAGCATTCACAATCTACCGAAGAACCAGAAAATCGTGATTCGTCGAACTTGACGGCCCTGCATAAAACATGGTCTGACAGTGCAACTTTATTGACCTCTCAAAATGAAGATCTTTATCGCCTTTTCAAACAATCTGTGGATGACATGGGGGCTCTCCGTCTACCTGCTAAATCTGAAAACTCAGACGAATGGCTACCAGCAGCTGGCGTGCCGTGGTATGTTACTATTTTTGGCAGGGATAGCCTGATAATTAGCTTACAAAGTCTGATGGTGAATTATCAGTTTGCGTCCGGGGCTCTTACTAGATTAGCTGAGTATCAAGCTCAATCAATCGATGATGAGCGCGATGCTGAGCCCGGTAAAATACTGCATGAGATTCGCTTTGGCGAATTAGCTCACTTTCACAAAATTCCTCACACTCCATATTATGGTACTGCAGATGCTACACCACTTTATTTAATCGTTTTGCACGAAACCTGGAAATGGCTAGGTGATAAACGCATATTAGAAAAACACAGAGATGTAGCTCTTCGATGTTTGGAGTGGATCGATAAGTATGGCGATCTCGATGGAGATGGCTTTCAAGAATACAAAACTAGATCAAGCAAAGGTTACGAGAATATGGCTTGGAAAGATTCCGGAGATAGCGTAATGTATCCCGATGGCAAAATTGTTGGACAACCAAAGGCTCTATGCGAATTACAAGGTTATGTTTATGACGCTTGGTTGCGTATGGCTGAAGTTTTTAGTGTTTTGGGCGATCAGGACGCTTCAAATCAACTAATAGCAAAGGCCAAGAAACTACAGTTACAATTCGAAGAAAAATTTTGGTGCGAGGACATAAAGTTCTACGCCTATGCTCTGGATAAGGATAAGCAACCAGTTAAAACAATTGCATCTAATGTTGGACATTGCCTGTGGAGTGGAATTATCAAGAAAGAGCGTGCACCGCTAGTGGTATCACGCTTCTTTGAACCGGATCTGTGGAGCGGTTGGGGAATTAGAACATTGTCGTCCCATAATCCAGCCTATAATCCCAGCTCTTATCATAATGGCTCAATTTGGCCTCACGATAACGGCATAATTGCAATGGGTTTTAAACGATACGGTTTTGCTGCTGAAGCCGCTCGAGTAGCTCGTGATATTTCAGAAGCAGCCAGTTGTTTTGTGAATTATCGCCTTCCAGAATTATACGCAGGCTCCCCAAAAACCGAGCATGCCTTTCCCGTACAATACTTATCAGCGAATGTGCCTCAGGGCTGGGCTGCTGGATCTATTTTTCACTTATTACAAGCCATACTTGGACTGAAGGCAAATGCCCCGCAAGAGGAGCTAATAGTCGATCCAATCCTGCCGAAATGGTTGCCAGAGCTAACCATACATAGAATGCAAGTAGGTGCAGCCGTTGCCGACCTCAAGTTCTGGCGAGAAGGAGAAATAACAAAATGGGATGCCTCAATCAAGGAAGGTAAGCTGACTGTGAAACCTATGCTGCCCAATTAGTTTCATTCGGTAATCCCTTAGAAAGTGGAGGTACACGAAAATTGCTGACCTCGGTAAACGTCCCCGATAGAAGTACTAGTTAAGGTTGAGCGCTGTTCCATTAATGAGCCCAGCTCGGAATGCATTTAATTTGTCAATTTGTGCAGCTAATATTTGTCCAGGATCTCCATTTTCTACCAATAGCTGTTTATGGCGCCGTTCTTCTGCCACACGTCTTTCTATATTAATCAATGTCGCCAGCGCATTACCGCAGCCATAACTGAGTGCAGTCCCACCGATATTTTGCAAACGAGATTCAGTTTGCTTCGAAAAATTATAATCACTTATGATTGTTCCAATCCCATTAGTTATTTTAGTGAGGCTTCCGGCTTGAGCGGCAGACATAGATTTGATAAATGAGTTAATAGCAAATTCACGCTCTTCCGAGTAAATATCTTGCCGTTGGGAAAGCATTACAATCTCTAATTCGCATAATTTTTTTATGATCAAATTATTCTGGTCCTGGTCTTCCTGTCGTAACAGGTCAGAAAAATTCTTGTCATCGGCTCGCAACAATGCTAGGTTGAAGGATGGTGTATATTTAGCCGTGAGAAACAATTCTTTGGCAGTTTTGTGACGGTAATACAATCCGCCCAGTCGAGAAACCGCAGGCGTGACCGCCATAATAGCACCACCTATAATATCGCCGAGGCCGGCGGCAGCATTAATATGAAAACGTGAACTAACGCTACCATGGTCAGTTAAAGTCCCATACATACCAATGATTGTAAGTATGCCAGATTCTAAGTTGGAGACAAAACAAAGGCTTTGATTTATTGTTTTTTTTGCTCGCAAACCCTTGGCTTGACTAAGAAGAAAGGCAAATTCTTCTTTTTCCGCACCGTATAAATCCTCAAAAATTCTCTGACTGACATTTAACAGGCTGTTTGCCGACTCTCTTTCACTCTGAGCAATTTTGAGTCTTCGCAATTTAATTAATTTATCTATTTCTTGCACCAATTGGGCGCTTTTTATTCTAACGTGTTTAAGATCTCGCTCATCACGCTTCGCTTTAAAGTGATCAGATAAATCAATACCAAATTCAACAGTGCATTCTACTGTACTGATAAAATTGGCAAGTGCGCGCAATATAGAGGCATCTCCAACTGTATACTTGGACAATCGTTGGGGCTCTTCTTGATTAGACAACGACGCCACGCCGTTCAAAAATGCGCCGGAACTAGTTAATGCATTATTGCAAATTTGGATTGTGTGCCAACGCCGGCTATACCAAATATTCGGAAGAGCATACAGTTTAATAGAGGCATTCAACTTGCTGAACTCTATCTCTCTATCTACAAGCTTGCGAGTAAGTTCTGTAAGCCCTTCGTTTTCATACGCCAAAGCAAAGGTTGTCGAGAGAATACTCATCAAAGACAAAACAATGAAAATGCATCTAAGAGAAAATAAAAACATCTATACTCCAAAAAAGGAATTATCGCTGGAATTTCTTTTTGCGCAGCAAAGGCATGATGAACCAAAAATACGTAAACTCAGCAACAATGAAAATAGATATGACGCAGCTAATCGTTTGATTTGCTGAAATTAGATGAGCTACCAAATAAAAATCCAAGCAAAATGATAGCAGTAATGGCACCATCCCCGCAGCCACTAATTGTCCCGCAAATTGGGCAAACTCTTGGGACACCTTGCCTGGCTCGCCTAAACGATGTAATGCCGCCGGCGTCATCAATAAGCAAATTGAATTAAGCGAAAAGAAAATGGCCGCCAAGTGCAAAAATTGCTCAGTAACTGTCAAATTACTTTTAAAGCATTGGTTAAAAACAGCAATAAATTGAAAACCCACCAAAGCCTGAATGCCAGGCAAAACCATTCTGGCTTCTTCCAGAATATGAGTAACCGATTCCTCGGTTTTTTCCGTCTGCGTTTCTTGTTGCATTGGCGTCAACACCATTTAGAGCGGGAGAGCAAGTAAAGTAATGTTGACTCTAGTAAGTCCCACGGTAAAGGTGGCATAAAAAATGGAATTGGTCCATAGACACTTGTACCTTTTCTATGCACATCACACGCGTAGCTTTTTCAATATTTTTATTCATCATTTGTACCTCACAATAAAAATTTCGAATTATTTAATAAGCATGCTCTATGCTTAAACACGAAGACGAAAAAGATTCAGTTCATCGCGTACTAATAAATATTATTATAGGTCTAACCTAAGGCACTTTTTCTTATTTAGTCGTACATAGAAAGAAGTTAGCATTTGAATAATTCTTCTGCTAACTTCTTCGTGTGCAAGTTCTGTTTTACTTGCTGCCGTGCTCTTCAGCGTGAGCTTTGCTCGCTTCATTACCGTGATGCTCTGCATGAGCATGATGACCCCTCGCGGTATGAGCATGATGGGCTGCTTTTTCATGGTTGCCTTGCTCATGGTGCTTAGCGGCTTCTTCATGATGCTTAGAAGCATGTTTATGATGCTCGGACGCTTGTTTATGATGTTCTGCAGCTTTTTTACTCATTTTTATCTCCTTTAACTTTTATAGAGTGGAGGTACGCAATTAGTTTAACACCCTAGAAGTTTCGCTCTTCTTTTCTTAAAAACAAAAGAGCTCTATTTGTAGAATTTTTGTAAATTTTACAAACAAAGTATCGCATATTACGCGATGAGTCCTAGAATAGTGAGGCATATAATTTCTAAAAAGACTCCTATTACCTCAGTACCAACATCCTAAGTACGGTAGTAAACACATAGCCTTAACATTAAATGGGTCTGCGCGAATGTGTAATTACAATGTATTTTCTTGCCCGTTATTAGTACTAGAATTTGACGCTCATAGAGGAGGTATTTATGGAAGAAGAATTGCATGGGCTTATTGAAGGAGAGCCGCACGCGAGTACAAAAGCCTCTCAAGAATCCGTAAATTATAACTTGTGCTTTCCAACAAAAATGTATACGAGATCATCTATTGTGCAAGATTCGAAGAAATTCGCAAAAGAAAAATTAAAGCAAGCTGAGCAATGGTATGCCAATAAAAAGACTGTATATAAAGAGCTTGCAGAAAAAGATATGGAACGCTCGTCTTAATTAAGAATCTAAACAAGAATCGATTTAATTACAATTCAACAATCCGAGCTATCGGAATAAGGGGGATTTCAAAATGCCAAACCGCAAAGGAAGCTATAAAACAACTACCAAGGTTAAACCAAAAGAATCTAGTTCTTCGAAATCAGAAGTGTCCGGTCTTGAAGGAATTTCTCCAACCAACGTACTAGAGATTCTGCATGAAGATCACTTACTCATACAAGATTTATTTTTCCAGTACACACAAATGAATGATCCAAAAGAAAAGAAAGCTATAGTGGAACAAATTCTTGAAGAACTTTATCTTCATGCAACTGTGGAGGAAAAGATCGTCTACGCGCAAACCCGCGAAAACTCAGAAGAAGAAGTAATAGAAAACATAATGGACGAAGCCGATACTGAACATCATGTGGCAAAAGTGATAATGGCCGAATTAGCTGCTATGAAGCCAACTGACGACCACTACGATGCAAAAGTTACCATTCTTTGTGAAGTGATTAAACATCATGTGGGCGAAGAAGAAAAAGAAATGTTCAAAAAAATCAAAGAGTTGGACTTAGATCTAGATGAACTGGGAGAAGAAGTGTTGGAACTCAAGGAAGATCTAAAAGACAAATACAATCCAGGACTATTAGGCAAGATTTGGACCGAATTGAAAGGACTAAAACCTGTCGGCGCAGTTAAATAATGTCGCAGAATTTGCTCCAGAAAACCTAAGTATGGCAGAAAGCAGAGGGAGATTTTCCTTCTTGCTTATAAGCATAATTGCCCCATGGTATTGAGAGGAAGAAGATAAACAAAACTTTCTTTAAGTCAAAGTTAGAAAAATAAGTCCGTGAAAGAATAATATTATAGATTATAACTATAAAACTTCGTATTAACCCCGATATTGAATGCGTTAAACTAGATCGAGTACCCAATCAAATCGACACATAATCCATTGGAATCGATTTTTATCGACTAAGGTCTGTGGCACCCAATTTTGACATGTGAGGAAAAATTGACATGAATAGAATTATCAAATTACTAGGAGTTCTATCCTTCGGTGGACTTATAGGATTTATTTACGGATTGCTTGTCTCTCCGAAATCAGGAGCCGAGCTACGCCAGAGTATAAGAAAGTTTATCAATGATTATCTTAGGAAAATACCAAATCCTATAGAAAAAGTAAGAGAGAAAACCCAAGAAGCAATTTCTACGGTGCAGACTAATAGCCAGCAAGCGTTTGCCAATGCACGAGAAACTGTTGCCGGGATACATTCTAAAAGCGATCAGATTTTAACCGGTACAGAGCAAATAATTTCTTCCGCCGAAGCTACGAGTGGTGATATCTTAAGCAATTTATCCAATAAGGTCTCGGGAAAAAGTTAAGACTACCTTGCTAACATTGCTCAGCATAACACCAGTTTTTAATAATATTAAATCCCTATGTATTATCTTGGGCATGCAAGCAAGGGCGAACAATATTGCCGGAGCTCCCTAATAATCCACTAAGGAATGCTATAGGAAGATACGGTATCTTTGCCGAGTGTTCCTCAGGAGAAGCATAATGAGCCAAAAGTTTCGACACGTATTCACTGCTTTGATATGTATGGGTCTAACATTATGCTTATCAAGATATAAAGCATTTGGGGCTGACGAAAATGCCTATCTCAATGGACTCCCAGCTCCTGTTTCCACTGATCAATTCGTATATGTTCCGCTCTTGGATTATCAACCGACAAATAGCGCTTCGACTGCACCGAAGCATGCTCCCCGGGTTGTCCTTGCTTTAGGTGGAGGCGGCATGCGTGGTGCTGCTCATGTTGGCGTTCTCAAAGAATTGCTAAAGGCTGGAATACCTCTCGATGGCATCACCGGCACCTCCATGGGGGCGGTGGTTGGTGGACTCTATGCTGCCGGTATGCCGGTTTCAGAGATAGAAAAGCGCTTCGTAAATGGATCACTGATGAAATCATTTGTACCGGTTCCTCTGAGCGTTCGCATTCTGCTCGCCCCAATTATGTCATCGCCACGGCTAGTCGGATTTCGCCCTTATGATGGACTTTACTTTGGCCGTCCGTTTCATCGCTATCTCGAACACGCTCTACCTGCTGATAAAAAAACAATTGAAAGTCTTAATATCCCCTATAGTGCTGTCGCCATAGACTTATGCGATGGGCATCCATATGCAATCCGGAAGGGTGACCTGGTAGCCGCTATGCAGGCTAGTTCTGCTGTTCCTAGTCTGCGCAAACCAATTCGAATAGCCGATCGGCTTTTCGTAGATGGCGGCGTTTTAGCCAATTTACCGGTGCCTCAAGCACGCGAGCTTGGTGGCGATTTTATTATTGCAGTGCAGATAGATGAACGCTTTAATAAGAAAACCCCTGACGATTTCCGTAAAGTTGGTAGCGTTGCAAAACGCATGTTAAACCTTCAACTTGCAGCTTTTGATGCCGTTCATGGAAGCAAGGCTGATATTGTCATTCATCCTTGCTTAGACGGCGTTGGGTTGCTATCCACAAAAATCTCTAACGCAAAGCGCTCGGTTGCAGCTGGCGAAGTGGCTGCTGACGCTGCTCTGCCTGCCATCAGGCAAAAACTAAAAACTTTAGGTATAGCTGTATCAAGTCCCGACATCTAAACTAAAAAATCTGCCCTTTGTATCTATTTGCTCAATGCAGTTGTCAATATTTCATTTCTTTCTGATAATTTCTGCAAGTCGGGATCAAAATCCATTGCGTCTCCCAAACGACTCGCTAAGTCTCCTTCCATAAGCTTTTTTATTTGGCTCAAGAAACGCGAGGCAGGAGCACCGTCAATCAGACGATGATCAAAATTAAGTGTCAGGGTCATCATTGGACAAATTTTTATTTCGTTATTAACGACCACAGGCTTTGGCTCAATAGTACCAACCCCAAAGGTAGAAGCAGAAACGCTAGGCGGGATGAGCGCATGTATTCCGTATTTACCGATTGAGGTAAGACCAAAAGAGGCGGGCATATAACGAAGACGCAGCTCTGGAATAGCCAAACTCACTAAAACAACAATACGGCGCACTAGCCAGGGCATAAAATTGAAACGTTCTTCTATTGCTAATTGAGGAACATCAGCTATTTCTTCCTGTCCGTATACTCGCAACTCAGCAACAATTTCTTCTAATGGTTTAGTGTCAGGATCTTCGATAGTCCCGAGATAAACCGCAGCCTGCCCATCTACTACCTTTTCTACCGTAAAACCAGCCACAATTCTTTCAAAAATCAGAGTTTGTCCCCAGGGCAATAAAGCAGAACGACTTTCTGGATATTCGCGTTGAGCAATGCCAATGGACTTAAGGAGTAAGGCAGTAGGGGTAATTTTAACACCGCGATTAGACAAATGATTAGCACAAAGCTTCTCTGCAAAACTCATATTAATTTCCGCAAACAAATAAGTGGGCACCGAACCAGGTTCGACTATTTGAACAAGATCAAGAATATTCCAGCGCCTGCGCGGAAACCAAGATAATGAATATCCCTTTTTAGATTTATCAGTTTTGTTGAGCTTCATTTTTATTGTGATTTATCCAGAAGAAAATTGCCGTCGCCCCATTGTTAGCATTTTAGCCTTCTATAATTAAACACGCTCGCTTAGTTAGTTGTCAAACAAGGGCTTACAATCGCGGTTCATAATCTCAGTGAATGACCGAATACAGTAACAGGGGTAATTAATGATCTCCACTAACTGTTACCGGCTTTTTTCATTTCTCATATTGGTGTCCAAAAGCACTATGTTTTTATCTGAGCCTAAGGCTACATTGTCGCCATCAGGATAACTTTCTCTCGCCTTCTCGCTCCAACCTTTATCTATTTTGATTTTGACTGCATTCTTGGTTAAGGAGATAAGAACCGTATTGGAATTATCATCGATAGCTACTGGATTTGCTTTAACCTACATAATTGTCAGAGAGAAAACTGGGCAAAACATATTAAGGTGATTAATAACGGGCCTATTTTGCTCATAGATATCTTGGTGTGACAAACTAAGACTAACATATGCTCCCCTCTAGACTTGAAATGAATAAAACTCCACTCGAACCATAATCAAACTATTCTTTGCTGAGAACGATACATACCGCAACTTTGTCATGTGCAAGTAAGAAAATAGCTTGAAAAATGGGGAATGAAGTATTTTAATGGTTAGAATTATTAAGAATGGACCATGTTTAAGCAGAAACAAGCTAAAAATCTTGAACTGATTTGCGCAAGTTGCGGCAAGCCGATTGCTAGCAAGGCTCGCACTAACGTTACCCGTTATCTTTTCAAACAAAGCCGCTGTCAGTGTATAAGTCCAAGTTTAAACAATGAACCAGCAAATGACTCTCATAGTTTGTTATTGGCAGACGCAAATACTGCACAGCAAAATCCAGAACAGCATTTTCAACCAGCGATCGAGGATAAAGCCGAATATTCTGTAGTTGATAATATTCCTGATTATTATCAGGTACTTTCATTGATCGGTGAAGGCGGCATGGGCACTATATATAAAGTGCTCGATACGCGGCTTAACAAAAATTTTGCTATCAAAGTATTGCGACTACAGTTAATCAAGGATAAAACTGCCCTGGAGCGTTTTAAGCAAGAAGCGCATGCAGCAAGCACTTTAAATCATCCCAATTTAGCCACAATCTATAGTTACGATATCGGTAAGCACAATGCGCCCTTCATAGTAATGGACTATTGCGAAGGAGACAATCTTGCTCAAATTATAGAAAAAGAGCAATGTATCGATGTGCCAACAGCAATTGATTTATTTATAGATATCGCTGATGCCCTTGAGCATGCACATGATAAAGGCGTTATTCATCGTGATGTCAAACCCACTAATATTGTTATTGAACAAAGAAACGGAGCCATAATTCCTAAATTGGTAGACTTTGGTATTGCTAAACTGCTTCCGCGTGAAGGCTTGCATACACAAAGCCTTACTACCACTGGAGACATTTTTGGTAGCCCACTTTATATGTCTCCAGAACAAGGATTAGGAAGCGATCTGGATGCACGCTCCGACATCTATACAATGGGTTGCGTTATGTATGAGTGTTTGAGCGGTAAGCCTCCATTTAAAGGCATCAACCCTATCAAAACAATACTTATGCATATTAACGAAAAGCCGCCGGAATTAAGAGCGCTCGTAACTCAGCAAGAGATTCCCAGTGATTTGCAGTACATAGTTATGCGCTGCCTCGAAAAGAAAGCGGCAGATAGATATCAGACCATGAATGCTCTAAAGAGCGACCTTAATTCGTTTGTCGAAGGCAGATCAATAAAGCGAGTTAAAGTTGCGCGCCAAGAGAATTCAACTACGATTAAACAATTAATTGCATTTGCTGCAGTGGTAATCTTGCTCTATGAGTTGAGCGCTAATTCAATGTTACAAGCATTAGTTAATCATTCTAAGCCAGACAAGCCTAATGTAATTTTTACCAGTCCTAATTCTAACATTACACCTACTAAAGTATCCGTGAACCCTGATGCTGACGCCCTAAGCATGGATGGTCTTTCTTATTCATATTTCATGGCGGGACAATATGACAAAGCGATTCCGCTGCTGGAATTTGCTGAGAAAGCATTCCGTCAAAGTAAAAAGCCAGATACTCTTTTGGCTGATCAACTACAACATTTGGGCAAATGCTACAAAATGCTTGGCCAATACGATAAGGCTATCCCTTATTATCAAGAAGCCTATGACATTTACTGCAAATATGGAATATATAAAGGCGGACTAATGCCGGAGTGCATAGTTGATTATGCCGATGTTCTGCGTAAAACTGGTAAGCCGGATTTGGCTAATAATATAGAACAGCGGTGGAATATAAAATGATAAAGATACTAACTGATGGCTTAAATTTTTTTGCCACTCGCGGTGCAGTCCGGTTCTTGCCTACCATACTTACTTCATTACAACGAAAGAGAAATTGAAAACATTGGCATCTAACAGCACTATATTTTTCAGTGTTTCTACAATATGTGCTCTTCTTGCAGCACGCACAGAACCTCGAATATAGGACACATGAATCTGTAAATCGTGTCTTTTCCAGATTTCAACCTGTCGATTTTATACACTTTACCCATTCTATGTCGTTTGGTGTATTCGATCCGGCGCGTAAGCTTTCTTCCTGTCATAATATTAGACCACCTAAATAATTATTTGCAGTCAAAAAAAGTAAATTCAGACTGAGAGTTTTTAATGATAGTAAGAGCAAGTTGAAGGGAACAACTAGGTAGACGGATCGTAATGTGTCCGACCTTTTATTGGCAGCTTTGGCAGGCATTATGATTCACAACATTCAACTGCGCATTATTAATCACATTAAAAATTTATCCAACCAAATAGATAGAAAGTTCTAGATGCTTCATACCAACATGAAATTCTTATATTTTCGAAAAATATTCTTGTCTATATTCGCAATTTTTATATTTGCGTTTAATGAATTAATAAGCCCGGTATTTGGTTCTGCACAGCAACATGATACATGGATGAATTTATATAATCGTGGTGTCACCGCACTCGATAGAAATGAATACTGGATTGCAGAGCCCTTGCTGAAACAAGCCATGGCTAAGGCAGAGCAATTTAAACCGAGAGATATGCGTTTAGCAAAAAGCTTGGCTGAGCTTGGGCGTTTTTATACTATTCGCAGTCATTTTGATGAGGCAGAAGCATATCTTGAGGAAGAGCTTAGTGTTAGAGAATCAGTATTGGGAAACGATAAATATAAATGTATTCCCACTATGGGCTCGCTCATCCAATTTTATATTAATTATGGATCGCGCCTTAAGGCCGATCCGCTAACTAACGAAATGCTCGCACTAGTTGAAGGTAAAGTAGACGAAGCAAGGTCAGGAAGTTTTAATACTAGACTCAAAAAGGGCGCAACCCCTACAAGGTTGGGCGGGGGTTGCCGCTCCGGTTGCGATAGATCCATGTCTCGATTGGGCAATTACTTGTGACTCAGTTGGCAACACTTATCAAAGGCTTGGCAATTTCAAACTAGCTGATAGACTTTTTAAAGCCGCTCTCGATGTAAAAATAACTATTTATGGCAATAACCACTTATCTTTAGCCAATAGCTACGATAGTCTTGGCACTTTGTGTTTAGAGAAAAATGATCTAAGTGAAGCCGAGTCATATTTTGTAGATTCACTAAAAATCACTCAAAAAACTTTGGATCCGGAAAGTCATGAAGCGTTTAATAGATTGGATAAATTAGCAAGATGCTACATCAAAGAGAAAAAATATCAAAAGGCAGAAGAGCTCTATCTTAGTGCAAAGAATTTTTGGGGGACTGGACCATCCAAGTACGGAGACGAAGCACGTGTTTCTTTTGCTCTTGGCTCTTTGTATTCGCAAGAGCACCGCTACGCAGAAGCTTTACCATATTTGCAACAAGCTTTGGAAATGGCACGCAAATTCAACGGACCTGATTCAATTGCAGTGGTACCATATTTGCGAAAATATGCCTATGCTATGTATTATCTTGGGCATAAATCGGAGATGCTACAATTGCAAGCGAGAGCCAGCAACATAACAGGACCTCCAGTACCAGTGGTTAAGGTGGAACCATTGCACGCCAAAGCCTATAAGCTATCCGAACTTGACATAGTATACAAACCCGATATGGACCAATCACATACGGGCGCTGATAACGAGTCAACGCCTAATGCTGCATCTGAACCTATTGTCCCAGATAAGCCTCAATTGGAGCGTATACCGACAAACAATGTTGTCAGTGACGATATAGCCAATAATCCATCAGACACAAATACATCGGGACTTAAGAACACAGAGCATTAATAGCCGGCATCTTTCCCAAGACTTCTATCAATTTTACACACCTTGCCAATTCCATGTCATTTGGTGAACTTTGACTCCCCTACTAAGTGCAAGATAGAATACGATAACAAAACAAGCTACACTTTAGAGACTGGCCGATATCCCAACAACGCAATATAAATTGTGAGAAAGCTAAAAGAATCGGAGGGCATATTATGAAAACGGTACTTTGTTTCGGGGACTCAAACACTTGGGGTTGGAACCCAGAAACAACTACTCAATCTACACCCGGCCGATTTCCTGCGGATAAGCGTTGGACTGGTATTCTAAAAGCCGAATTAGGTAATGGCTATACCATTATTGAGGAAGGACTTAACGCACGTACTACTGTTCATGACGATCCTATAAACGAACACAGAAATGGCAGAAATTATTTGATACCATGTCTTGACAGTCATTTTCCTCTTGATTTTGTGGTTATTATGTTAGGAAGCAATGATCTAAAATTTCGTTTTAGTACAACAGCAAGTGATATTGTCTACGGTATTGAGTCTTTAGCAAATATCGTTCGCAATCAAACACAATCTGCCAATATGCAGAATTATCTACCTGAGGTTCTGGTTCTATCTCCCCCGCCCATTGGTAAATTGCTTCCAGAAGATGAATTGTGCTGGCAAGGAACATCAGACAAATGCAGACAGGTTGCAAAACTACTGAAAGTGAGCGCCGTCAAATACCAGTATCATTTATTTGATACTCACACGATCATGACTTCTGACGAATTAGATGTGGACGGGATTCATATGCCGGAAAATTGCCATAAAAAGTTGGGACAAGCCATTGCTAAAACGATAATTAGCTTAAGTGACAAAGTATCAGACATGCAAGGGATCAGAGCTTAGATTAGTTGAAGTCGTACCGAGAATGACATAGCTATAGAATTCTCATAAGATTGTCCAAATCAGTTTTCTTATATTCTGATCAATCGAATGCCTGCTTCCAAAAGTCTGCAGAAATCTCACTACCAACGTAAGCGTCCGGTGAAGGGCATCTTGTCAGTCTAAAAAATTTGAGCAAAGATTGAGCCACTGAATTTAAAGAGGTGGCGTACATGGCGAGACAGCAGCGAAATATCAAAGAATGGGCAGGCATTGTAGAAAGATGGAAACTGTCTGGCATGAGCAGTAAAGAATTTTGCACACAGGAAGGCTTTAGCGAGGGCAGGTTTTACGAGATCCGCAAACAACTAGAGACTGGCATTGATAGGCATGCTAACAAAACTAAGAAAAAGAAAATATCTGTCTCGCCCCAGCCGCTATTTCTTCCCGTCAAGGTTCAGCCACAACAAAATATTTCTCCCTCCAAACAAGACTCCTTCTGGATGGAAGTCACTCTTAGCAGCGGACATTGTCTGCGCTTCCCCAGCACCATCAACACTCAAACTTTAAACAAGGTAGTAATTGCCTTGACCAATCAACAATGCTAGGACTACCCCCGGCAGTCAGAATCTTCTTGTGCATGCAACCAATTGATATGCGCAAATCTTTTGACGGCTTGGCTGAGATTGCTCAATCATATTGTGAACAGAATCCGCTTTCTGGTCACTTGTTTGTTTTTAGCAGTAAAAAATATGACAGGCTAAAACTCCTCTACTGGGATACTGATGGCTACGTCATCCTCTACAAGCGCCTGGAGCAAGGTCGCTTTAGATTGCCTCGTCTAATTAGCTCGGAAAGCAAATCAATTGAAATCGATATCACCGACTTGTCTGCTTTGCTGAGTGGTTTCAATCTTTTAAAAGTAAAGCGCGAGCATAGATACGAGCGTTTAGTTCCTGTTTAAATTTATCAATATTTTTACTAAAATACCGTCTTTCTCTCATGCCAAAACCCGCATGAGCTGCTATTCTTCTTTTGTATTTTAGGAGCTGAACTGTTGTGCCAATTGCAATAAATGAGCTGCCGCAAGATGTAGATGCCTGCCATTCGCTCATCCAAGAAATGTATGCCGCCTTTCAGAAAATGCATGCACAACTTCAGCAATCTCATGTGCAACTCCAAGAATCTCATGCACAGCTCCAACAATCTAACAAAGATATTGAATTGTTGAAGCAACAAGTCCAATACCTGGTTAGAGCACGCTTTGGTAAAAAATCAGAAAAAGTTGATAATAACCCTGACCAATTACGCTTGTTCTCTCTGCCTGCTCTTGAGCCTGAAATAAAATCTCAAGAAGAACAAACTATTACTGCTGTCCCGCATCAGCGCAAAGGTCATGGCAGAAAGAAAAGAGATTTGCCACGCATTAGACAAGAATATTCTTTGCCTCCATCTCAATTGGTCTGCCAATGCTGCAATAGCCAATTGAATAAAATTGGCGAAGACATTAGTGAACAACTTGAATATTTCCCTGCCTCGATGCACATTATTGAACACGCTAGATTTAAATATGCTTGCCCTCAATGCACAGAAAATGTAGTTGTCGCCCCTAAACCACAACAACCTATCGATAAAGGACTGCCCGGTCCAGGACTTCTTGCATACGTGGCTACAAGCAAATATGGCGACCATCTTCCTCTCCATCGTCTAGAACATATCCTTAAACGACAAGGTGTTGAAATAAAACGCTCAACAATGTGTGATTGGATGGCTGCTACCGCTCAATTACTTCAACCAATGTGGAACATCATGAAAGAACGCTTGCTTAAATCTACTGTCATCCATACTGACGATACTGTACTGCCTGTATTAGACAAAAATTTAAAAAAAACTCGCCAAGGCAGAATATGGGTATACATTGGCGATAAAGATAATCCTTTTACACTGTTTGATTACACCAACAGCCGAAATCGTGACGGCCCTCTCAATTTTCTTAATGGCTTTAATGGCTATTTACAAGCTGATGCCTTTGCTGGCTACGATTGCATATTCGCTTCTAAATTAGTAATAGAAGTAGCCTGCTGGGCTCATGCTCGCCGCTATTTTTTTGACGCCCTCAAAAGTGCGCCCATCCAAGCTAATTTGGCCATTACTTCAATAAAAGAACTATACAAAATAGAACAAGATATAAAAGAACTATCGCCTCAAGAAAGATTAGAAATTAGGCAAAGCAAGTCAAAACCAATACTTGATGAAATTAAAAAATGGCTGGATATACAAATCTTGTCTGCCCTACCAAAAAGCTTTATCGCTAAAGCTATCAATTATTCACTCAATAATTGGGACGCCCTTTGTGTCTACACGACAAATGAACGTCTGAACATAGATAACAATATTTCAGAACGCGCCATTCGACCAGTCGTTATCGGCAGAAATTATGCTGAGTTGGCGATTATGCAAAGTTGGGAAAGGATTGCCAATAAACTAAGGCAATTGTTCAAGGAAATATTGGCAGCAAAGCACAGTCCGGTTGTCAATTTAAGTTTTGCAGACCTTACATAATTTCAGAGTTCTTCAAGAAATTTTAGGAGGCTGTCACTCGGGCGATAACGTGTCTTTTTTGTTTTAGGAGGATTGATAGTAGCAAGCGCTCGTTCTTTCATTGCAAGATCAGCTTCTACGTATCCGTGTGTGGTGACGGGATTCTCATGCCCAAGCCAAAGAGCGATAACTGTAATATCGACGCCGGATTGCAGAAGATGCATAGCCGTTGTATGGCGAAACGTATGGGGGCTGATTTGTCGTCCCTTCAACTGTGGGCAACCACCGCTTGTTGCAGCATTAACGGCTAATGCAATTCTATCAGACACATTAGAGCGGGTCATAGACTGTCCATGCCGATTTGGAATCAATGGTTGCTCTGCCTGCAACGATCCATATTGAATCCATTGACGGATCTGTGCTGCTGTTTCTTTCCATAATGGCACAGTACGTTGTTTGCGCCCCTTCCCATGCAACCTTACACAGGCTGATCCATTAACGGTTACATCTGCAACGCGAATACCAATTAATTCTGAAACCCTGGCACCACTATTGTATAAAACAGAAAGCAAAATACGATCACGCTGGCCGCACCAACTATTGGCATCAGGTGCCATTAATATTGCACGTACTTCATCACGAGTAAGAAATCCGAGCAATGGCTTTTCAAATCGCTTCATTGGTATAGCGAGGATCTGCTGGACGAGATTCAAAGCAGGCGGACATTGTAATGCTACATATTGGGCAAAAGAGCGTAATGCGGCTAGTCTAGCATTACGACTGCGAATACTATTGTGGCGCTGAGATTCTAGATGATCAAGAAATCCTAACACCATATTAGTATTGAAATCATTTAACGTTAGTACAGTAGGCATTTTGTGTCGTTGCTGCTTGATATAACTGAGCAACAATCGGAATGTATCTCGATAAGCTGCTATTGTTCTTGGACTAGCATTTCTTTGCTGTATTAGCCGTTCAACAAAAAATCGCTGAATTAGTGCAGAAAATTCTGATGGTTTTGAAAGTAGAGGACTAGTGACTAATTGATTCATAAAGATACTCCTTGTTGTGAATATTGGTGAAAGCGCTCAGCAGCAATGTTCATTAATTCGGGTATCCCTGTGAGATACCAGTATGTGTCTGCTACTTTTGCGTGCCCAACATAAGTGGAAAGCGCTAACATAGCTCGATTAATGTCTATTCCTTTTCGATAAAAGCTCAATGTGCTACGCACAATGAAGGTGTGACGAAGATCATGAAGCCGATGATGAGAATAATCACCTCGTGGTTGCCAGCCAAGCTCTTTGCATAATGCGTGTAAGGCATATAGAATCCCTCTCTGATTAGCTGGTTTGCCATTGTCCAACAAGAAAAAACGATCACTTTTGTGCTTAGTCACAATTCGATCTCGTAATTGTGCATAAGAAATAAGTGCAGCCGTCACCGTTGGATGCAATGGAACCAGCCTGCTCTTGCGAAACTTGGTTTCTCGGATCGTAAGCACACCAACAGTAAGATCAATGTCAGCACTAGTCAGTTTTACTGCCTCAGAAATGCGTAGCCCACTACTTGCAAGAAGTCCAAAAACAGTGCGACAGGTAGCTGGACGCAACCCATTAATGGGTGAAAGACCATCCGCTGCTGCTAGCAGTTCAAGTAATTCTTCTTCAGTATAAATGTGTGGTATTAGCCGTCGATGTGTAGGACCGAATAAATCTTGCGGTGGAACTTCTGTATCTGTCTCAAATCTTTGGCAATATTTAGCGAAGCCACGAAGCACATCGATACGGCGCCCCCAGGTGATAGGAGTTTGGCTTTCAGATGTACGCGTCCACTGCGTAGCCAAAGCCACTGTCAATCGATTTTGTTTTTCCTTTCCTGCAAATCTGGCGAATTGTAATAGCATCGGTGTATGTGTCTTTAGCTCAAATCCAAGATTGCGCCGATAGGCAATATACGACTCAACACGCGTCGTCCAAGATATATGTTTAGTCATGATTGCCTCCCTGGCCAACACAATGCCACTGTTTGCAATGCTTGTAGGTCGGACCTGGCATAAATAGTTGTTGTTTCTAAACTCTTGTGGCGTAACACGTCAGCTATTTCTTTTAGTGATGATCCAGACTGCTGCAACCGAATAGCTACTGTATGTCGAAATACATGAGTGCCACAAAATTGATCACCTAAACCACAACGAACAAAGGCACGAGTCATAGAACTCCGAATAGCAGCAACGCAAAGAGGTTTATCGAAAGGAGCAACATGTCGCACAAATAAAGCACGGTTATTTGTTTTTGGGCGACCATGACGTAAATATTGAGCAATTGCTTTACCAGTTTGGCAAGGCAGTGGCAATTGCTGGGTGCAACGACCTTTAGTACCGGTTAAAGTGACTATCGATGCTCGCCAATCTAATGACTCGAGGTCTAATTGTGCTACTTCATGACCACGCAACCCAAGATCAACTAAGCAGCGTGCCATAGCATAATCTCGCTGCTCGGTCGGTTTCGATAGGTCAAATGCCTGTAAAAATGTATCCAACTGCACCTTACTGAGACCATTTGGTGGCATCGACTGCTTCCAATTAGCCATTACAGGCAGTGCTGCTTCTAGTGCCTGCACTTCGTCACCCATTAAAGCTCTAAACCGAAAGTAGCTTCGCAGGCTGGTGCGGATTGCTTTAAGAGATGCTGGACTCCATCGTTTGGCAAAGCCCATCACAAACCCTTCAACATTCTCCGGTGCTAGCTTTGCAGGATCCACAGCCCCTGTCTTGAAATAGCAAATGAGAAAGCTATGAATGTGCGACATGCGATTTTCACACGTAGACAACGCAGTACCACAAGTATTTAAAAGATAGTGGCGAAAGCTCTCAAGCTCAACTGTGATTGGTGTTGGTTGCTCGGTGGCAGTAGCACAAGCAAACCCATTTAACTGCATAACAATTAGTAAATGCTTCAACGCTGCCCGAGCGTCAGGCACATGGCATCTGCGAGGCGGTGGACAAGTACATGATGATAAGTGAAACTTTAAGAACCGATCTACTACAGCCGCATCTATCTTTGTGATACCCAAGCCCTCTGACTTTGCCCAATAGGCAAAATGAGCCAATTCTTTTAAATAAGTACGAATGGTGGTCTGTTCTGCATATCGCAAACCATGCAGATATTCGATATATGGTGAGGCAATAATAGAAAAAAGGCCCAAAAACAATCCAGTCACGGCGAGCAATGCTCGACATCAATAAATCTTCTAACATTTTATTCTCCTATTAGAGTAATTAGCTCTATTAGGAAATCATTTTTTATTATGCAAAGTTCAGCAGGCAATTGAGTAATGACTCAGCCCACTCAATTCCTGGTTCCTATGTACATAACTGGACATAATCGCCAACTCAGCATAATTTCTGTTATGAAAAACTTGGCATAATAGAAAAAATTGGCTGTTTGCCGGTAGTGACAAAGGCGGCGAAATGGCCGCTGTCATTAATAGTGTTGTTGCTTCATGCAAACGCCATAAACTAGATCCACAAGCCTATCTGGCAGATGTGTTGCGCAGATTGCCTATTGCTAGCCATGACGATATGCTCAGCATGTTGCCTAACATCTGGTCACCTAAGCTCCCTGCTTAAATTATTTCAACCTGCATTCTACTGAATGCTTACTGAAAATTTAGCGATCTTCATGTTCATAAATAGGATCGCCAGTTGCTTGATCAAAGAATGGCATGTGACAGCTTAGGCAGTACCATTGATTTGGCGGGTTACTAACTACATCCGCACGCCAATAGGCATCTTCAAATTCCCATGGCACGTAGGGCTTATTAACAGAAATAGTCTCTCCTAGGCGAAAACCATAAACAATGGGCACCACAGCCTTAGCAGAATGACATTTGGGACAAGGTGGACCCGATTTTCTTTGCAGTAATAGCTCTTGTGCCTTTTTAGAAACGCCCCGACTTGCACATTCGTCTACCAGCTTTTTACTTGCAATATTATAACCAGCATAACCAGCTTTGGAATCCTTTTTTATAGGCGAAGGCTGATGATCTGCCAGTGCCGGTATACACCAACATAGTAGGCTGAACATCAAAACTCTGACAACAATAGCGCAAAGAAATGTCATTGATTAATTCCACAGCCTTCGGACGCAACGAATCCATATCTTCTTGATTAGCATACTCTAGAATGCCAATTCAGGAAAGGCGCTAGTCTATTTAATCTATTGTCTGAGACCTGTACTCTACCGGACGCTTACCTACCAACTATCGATCATTCTAGAAAAACGCTCCTAGGGAACTTAACCATGAAGTCTGTTTGCTTCCTAAGGAATGTCTGCAGAACATAATCCGGACTATTCTTGCCTATACCATGGTGCGTTAGGATTCTCTGGCTCACACTCATAGCAGGATAGAAATCTGCCAGATTGAAACTTGGGCAGATCAGCATGATCAATGTTAGTTGTTTCCATTCTCGTTTTTATTGTGCTTATATGCTTGTCCGGATTTATGTCTACTTTAAACGGTTTGGCAAGACCGTCATAAGGCAATTGTTCTGGAGTAAGCCAGCCTTTAATAATCTGACGTCCTGCTATTGAGCCCAAAATCTCAAGGTCGATACCGTGCCGATTTGTTTGCAGTTGATACTCTTTGCCTCCACTTTGATAGATAGCATAATCGCCATGTAAATGCAGCTGACTGCCGTCCATAAAGCTCATTTCTACTGCTCCATTGCGCGTACCATAAGCAGCTGGGACCAGAGGGTGAAGTTTGTTTGCAAGATAATTCCAGCGCAAACCAGAAAATGCTTCGGGACCATAAGCACCGGCAAGTCCACCAGCAAAGGCAATGCCATAATTGGCTGCCTCTGGACCAAGTACATCTGATGCTATTTGCATACTCTTCACAATGGTGTGCTCATCACCAGACTTATATACAGCATCCATGCCACTCTTAAAAGCTTGATTATTTGCTAATCTAACACATGTATTCCAAAGTGCAGCTGCAGTAGTAATGACACCAGCTGCAACAGCAGTACTTGCAATTACGGGCGATTCAGAAGCCAATGCAGCTCCCATCGCAAGCCCGGTGCCAGTAGCGACTGCTACTTTGCCAATCGTTTCCCAGGGATGATTAATGAACTCATTAGGAAGATCCCTAATGCCCCCTACGATAACGCCGTATTCTGCAACAAATGCCTGACGAGCTCTGGCATCAGGATGCCTAATTGTATCAGCACAAAAATTATAAGCATCCATAATAAGGGACTTATGCACTTCGTCATTTTGCTCACTTGCTATTTGTCTCTCCGTTTCTCTATTAGGCATAATCTCTCCACAGTGATAAAGTTGATCGATTTTTATGATCAAGCCGAGTGTAGAAAAAACTTGTGGCAAAACAATGACATTTCAAAAGAGCAGATAGATAAAAATTATCTGTCTATTAAGTTCTATCGAAAGTTATCTGCCCACATTAGAAGATATAATCTAATTACCAGTTGCGCAAATCACTAATAATGAAAGAAATTAATTATAAAACCTCAAATCAGTCGGCTATCTTAATACCCTATCAAGATTCGCTGGCACAGTTAACGCTGAATATTCTTAGTTTACTGTTTCCTGTTTGGGCAATAATTTTTCCCATTTGGTTTTGCTTGCTTGTCGTTCTTCTCTTAAAGATACCCGGGGCTTTGCCGCTAGTACCAGCTAGTATTATGTTGGCAAGTCTGTTAACAGTATCTTCTCTCGCGTTAACCATAACTGCGCTTTGCGAAGACCATTTGATTATTATCTCCAAAGAAGGTTTGGCCTTTTCCTCTTTTTTGCTCCCCCATTAAGATTAAAACGCGAATTCAGCTGGACTGAATTATCGGCCATAAGTTTAAACTGGCAAGGAGATACCAAATTTTCGGTCACAGACCATCTAGATTTATTTTTCTCGAACGGTGGCTATGCTCGTATTCCATTGAATAAATTATTCAAAAAGGATTTGGAAGAATTGATATTGGCTCTTTCGTTATGGGGCGGGAATCGTTCTGATGAACAGCATTTAAAGTTTTTGCAAACATCATTACGCGACGAAGCTGTCGGCAGTAAGCGTCTGAGCATATTTGACCTGTGGGAGCAAGAATTGGCCGATAAATTCAGTGAAATTTCCTTTCGTCCTTTAGCTATTGACGCTTCTTTGCAGAATGGGCGTTATAAAATAATCAAACAGCTCGGATTTGGTGGCTTCTCTGCTACTTATCTCTCTCAGTTTAATGAGCGAGAATTAGTCGTTTTAAAAGAATCGGTCGATCATTCAAATAAGGATAGCAACAATGGGTCTGCTCGCAAACTATTACAAGAAGAAGCGTCTATACTCGCTCAAATGAGACACCCACAAATAGTAAAACTCATAGACCACTTCGTTGAGAATGAGCGACAATATCTGGCAATTGAATATATTGCCGGTCCAAGTTTGAGACAACTAGTAAGAGAAAATGGTCCTCAGTCTGAATCCCAAGTTACACAATGGACAATTAGCATCTGTGATATATTGCACTATCTTCACTCTCAGAGTCCTGCAATAATACATTTAGACTTAACTCCAGAAAATCTATTGCTCAGCCGCAATGGACAGTTAAAGTTAATCGATTTTGGATCCTCTCTAGAATATACCGGCAAAAAAATAGATATAGTACTAGGCAAAGAAAATTATATGCCGCCTGAACAAGTCAACCTAAATCCTCATCCTCAGAGCGATATATTTACACTTGGTGCCACCATTTACTTTATGCTCACCGGACAAGATCCTCCGTCCACCGTTATGATTTCCCCGCGTTCTTGCAATTCCCAAATAACTGTAGAATTTGATAATCTTATTCGTGAGTGTACAGCTATAGATATATCTGCACGCATACAATCAGCACAAACGCTAAAGAAACACTTGCTCAATATTATGAAAACAAAATATAACCCTAAAATCAACAACAATACAAACAAAAAATGACTGAAAAAAGTAAAGATAATAGTCAGCTAGAAATTGCCAAAACAGATTTAATTGCCCTTGATACGACATCCGGCATTACCCGCTGGGTCGCGCACAAGATATCAACTTACAATAACACCAGAGAAGCGTTTATATTATTGGTTACTCTCATAACCGCTTTCATTGGTGGACCAGCCCTTGTTTTTTATGGTATGTCGTGGCTCCTAGCTGGTAGCCTGGGCACCTCTGGCGGTGGCGTCATGGCTTTAGCTTTTAACAATGTTATTTGCGTAATACTTATGACAATAGCCGCCTTACTCATCTATATAACCATCCGAATAGTCTGCAAACCAAGTCATCTCTTAGTTAGTGGATCCGGTTTGCAATATCAGTTTCGTACTTTGCTCGGCTACAAGAGTCCCATTATGCTTTGGCAAAATGTTTCTTATCTAATTATCTATAAACCGAAAAATACCACTAATCCAGCTAATTATCAAGTCTCATTTATGAGCGGTACAAAACGAATATTCAACATACCTTTAGCTTGGCTCAATAAGACCGAGAATAAAGAGAAATTATTACTTGCTCTGGATAAATATTTAACCGACGTTCCACGTGATCATGAAGTTCTCTTTTATATGCGGCCTCCTAGTGCCCAAAGTTATACGGATATATGGTTTCAGTCTCTAAGAAGCGCTCCTGAATTGGAAAAGCTCATCTTAAACAACGACGATACCTCTAATTAATATAGCTAATTACTTCTTCTACTGCTTTTATCTTGGTAATTGAAAGCCATGGTCCTTTGGTTTGACCCAGCAAGGACGCCCAATACCAGTCTGAAACATGCACCCAACTACTGCCCGTTTCGTCTAGAATTCTTTCGTTGACTAAAAACCTATGTCCATTAATTTCAACTAGAAGCTCATTCCAGTAAATATTATCGCTATCCTTAGAAATTGATTCAGAAATTAGCCGATAACCCTCTCCCCGTAAACAGTCAATAATGGGATGCAATTGTCTGGTAGGTAAATAAACCCTACGCAAGATAAGTTGAGTTTGTCCGTCGCCATATTTATCAATCTTGCCTGGGAAATTGACTTGAAATTGCCTTTCTTGTTCAGAAAGTGCAACCTTTTTAAATAATGGGTTTTTATCATAAGTTTGTAACAACTGGTCAAAAACGGGACTTAGCTGAGTAGACTGAAAGTCGGCTATTTGCTTACCACTAGCAAAAGGTACACCAGCAGCCACAAAACATATTAGAAAATAGCACAGATTAACATACCTTATTGATGTCCCATTGATATTTACGGTAGCTAATTCTCTATCTGTGGACATTTTCCCTGCGGAAATTCTATTGGTATCAGGAACAGCAAGCAACTTGCCTTCACTCTTGTTTTGGTACGAGCGATAAAACTTGAGTATAAGGAATGCCACCAAACAAAACATAATGGCTCCTATCCCTTGATGAACAATGGTATTTTGAGCCAAAGAAGAAAATCCATTTACAGAGATTAAAGATATCAGCACAGCGCGAAAAACATTTGCGATGAGAGCAGCTAGTCCACCAAATAGCACAATGCTCATAGTCTTGGTTAAGTTCGCTTTGCTAAAAAAGGCCATGATCAAACTTAAATAACTAGCAAACCACAAAAAATGAATACCAGAACATGGTAAATCAATATTAATTTGCTGGTTATTTAAGCATATCGATGTGCCGATAATTTCTGCAGACATTCCGTATAATTTAAAGATAAACGCAACAGACCAGGCAACTGCCAATCGTAGCGGATAAGCCAAATAAAAATTGCATGAAGCGATAATAGGCAACGACAATAATAACAATCCAAGAATAGCAGGGCTCGCTATATCGCCCCGCCACTGCAGTCTATGCTTAGTCTCATTATTAGACATTGCGCACCATAAGGCAATAGTCATAATAACTGCTAGTACCAAATTTGGTGCATTATGAAAAATAAATGCATAAATAGCCACCAGGATCAATGGAACAAATAAATAAGAACCATTCGATTCAGACCTTTTACTTAAACCTGCTCTATGACCAATAAAAACCAATAAAATAGCTGTCACCAAACTCAGGATGCCGAGAGATTCATCTGATTTATCAAAAAGCCTAAAGACATACCATTGCAATACAGGCCAAAATGCCAGAGCGGTCAATCCTATAGTTAATATCTTAATGCTCATATTTTGCAGAGAATATTCTTTTATTGGCCAAAAATGCCAAAGCAAAGATAAGAACTACCAATGCTAACAACCAATTATCTGGCTCTGGTACGGCTTTAACATCCGGCGCGCTCGATGGACTTTGTGATAATTCTGCCTTTCGCGCCTCATATGATTTGCTCTGAAGTGACCCTAACGCATTTACAACACCAAAGTTAGCATTAGGAGTAAATAAAGTAGTGTTAGGGGTAAATTCGAGCGATTTAGATAATCTATATTCTTTTAACTCCCTTGTGGAACTATCTAGTCCATAGCGTTGGTAGTCTGCTTGGTTTTCTAAAACCACCGCCCCGCTTACCGGCGTTACCACTTTGTATAACATAGCCGTTTTCACAGCACCGTCTATTACCTCATGTGAATCTGACCATCGCAGTGGACATATCACCTGATTTGCCCAAAGAGGAGATAAATCAATTTGACTCTTGTAGCTAATAGACTTGTAAGGCAACGAGTTAACTTTACTATAGGACGGCTGAAAATTTTTGATATCATTAGTCCAGGTGGCGAATAGGCGGCTGAGAGCATCTTGGGGCGAAACTATAATCGGTAATCTCACGATATTAGTAACTCCATCTAATGCCTCAACTGTCCTATTAGGCCCACTTTCCATCTGCAATTCATAAAGAGTTAGCCCTGCGCATGCATTCAGCTTATCTGCTAGTTTATCAGGATTTTCGATTTTGACGGGTTGCGGGCCATGTAACCATAAAACAGCGCCGTCTCTATCTTTACCAGCAAGATCAACAGCCTTTATCAATGCCCCGGTATCGTCTTGCCCTCCGACATAAGTGAGCGTTCGCAGTGTTCGCAGAGCATTGCGCCATTTGGAGTCCTTTGAGGTGGTCAAATTCTCGACAATTGATTCTACCTTATCCCCAGCTCGCAAAAGAGTAATACTTATTCCGCCGGGAATTTCATTCAAACATTTATCTATGCGTTCCGCGTCCTGTGCCATAGCAGCAGAACCATCAATTACTACTACTAGCTTGTTTGGCTTCCGAACTGGCTCGATGGCGATCGTCTGCAGAATATATTTATTTGCATTGCTATCTTTAGACCAAACAGAATAGTTCTTCGCCAAATAGTCGATCTTAATTGTGCCTTTGCCCTGAGAAAGATCCGCATTTGAGATAATACCCGTGAAAGCCGAACATTTGGTATTCTTTGTTCTATCCTTATCATCTTGCTTCATCGCATATCGAAGAATATTTGCTGGATTCGAGATTTTTCCGTTCGCAGTTATCTTTACCCAATGTCCCTTTACTTGGAAATTTCTTTCTAAAAACATTGGCAATGTCAGGAAAGCTTCATTATTAGAAGACAAAAGTAATGGAGAAGTAATGCCTATACGAATGTGCATCTTTCCCTTGGGTGGAACAGGAAAGCATTGAGCTAATACACGATCCGGTCCGTACGTGGTTACCAGCAATGGATCTCTTTTTTTCTTAACCACAGCAGTATATGCTGCTCTAGCAAGTCCGCGGGGACCAAAAGCAGCGGGCTGTGGCTGCCCATTCTCCCAAAGTAGAACATCGGATACCACCGCATTCGGTGGCACAAGTATTTGTACTCTTGCTTCATGCTGGTATTGAGAGCTATTATCGAATTCCATGTCCCAACGAATGGTGGCCGCGCGAGCTGGAATATCAATATCACTAACTATTTCGGAATTACTCAAAGTAACTCCCCTTACCACTCCACCTACAGTCTCTCCAGCTAAATCGACGTCTGAATCAAAAACATCTGCTTCATCACCAAGTTGCCATTCGCTAAAACCATATATCTTGCCTCGAAAAGAAGCAGGGATTTTTATAGAGTTAAAAGGCTTGCCAGTTGCTTGATAAAAAATCTGACGTGCCCTTTCCTTTGGCACCGGTTTATTCCAGGTTAAAATACTACCTAAAATATCTGTGGCATGCGATTTTTCATAACACAGTCTCAGCATAGACTCTTCATTACCAAAAGCCCTCAATATAAGCAGCCCTTGCGCACTTTTATCAGGTTCAAGAATCATGCTTTCTGCTACTCTAGTAGCCGTTGAAGGCACTTCAATGGCTACTAATGTTAGCAGGGCACACGCTACTGGCAAAAATAGTCTTTTCCTCGCTTCTGCTGTCTTGAGCTGCGCATTAGCAGGTACGTTAGCAATTGATCTAATCTTTTCTCGACCAAGTTTACCGGCAAACCAGCTAAATGGTGATATTGGTGAAGGATAAAAAATGCTCAGCAGAAGAATCGCCGGTGGACCAAAAACAGCAAGCGAGTCATTACCAAAAATCGTCGAACCGGTTAACGAATTATGTGAAAAAACATAAGGGATCCAAAATTTATATACCAGGAAATAAAATACTAACGCATAACAAATCAGGCTAACGGGAATAACAAACCATCCTTCTTTGTAAAACGGTACAGATGGCACTGATTGAACGGTAGTTAGAGATTCTTTCTTTTCTTCTTGCTCTTTTGCAATTTGCTGCTCTGTCGAATAGTCAGCAAACAATCGCTTTCTGGTTCTATAGCAAGCAAAACAGGCAATTAGTGGCGCCATTGGTAGGAGAAAAAATGCAAAGGCAGCAAAATAAAAACAAACAGTAAGGATTATAAATTTTGCTGCCTCAAAAATGTTAAATTGTCCATTGAAAAATACGCTGCATTCTCTGCAAATAGCTCCCAAATAAACTATAGGAACGACGCTATTAAGAAGTAGAAGTGCAATAAAGGAGAGCACAGAAACCGGCAAAAACCAAATCGCATAAAATGCCGCTATGCCCAGCGCCATACCATTCAGCCATCTAAACCAGGGCGTCTTAACCCAAGACAATACTTGAGATAAAACTTTTATCCTGGCCAATTCTCCAAACGAATTAGTAATGGGAATTAAAGCAAAAAGCAGTATATGCCAATCAGTAGGTAACGGATCAAAAAAGTGCGGGCACACACCTCAGTGATTTTCTCAGTTATCACTGCTGCAAGAGGTATTATTATCCCACCAAGAATCCACCAGGCCCTCCCACATAAATGGTCTGACAATACTCCAGCATTTCCAGAAAAAACACCAGCTTGAGTGTACCCATAACCAAAAGGAATTGGATGGACTTTTATTTACGACTTTGGGTTGATCTTCCAAATTTTATAATTCCCGGAATTTGCTCTTTATCGAATTTTGATTTTGTAATTAAATAACTATCAAATCAGATTGATAAAAGTGTCTCCCTGCATTCATTACATCTTAGTAAATCAGAAAATTACAAGAAGCAAGTTATCAAAGTGCAAGAACTTAAGTACTCTAATGTTAAATCTATGTATGGAAGGGGTGCTGATTCATTTAATCGATTCTGGGTATATGCTACTTAACTACGCTACAATTTGTCTAGAATAGTCATTCAGTTAAGAGCACGATGGACAATCTAACTGAAAAATCAAAATCGCACCAATCAACCGGTAAGTTTCTTTGCGGATGCTACCAAACTTACCCCTTCCTTGCTCTTATCATAGTCTCCATCACTACGGTAATCGCTATGACGGTCTCCATTGCTTTTCCTAATTTAGAACAATCGCTGAGCAGAGCTTGGCAGTTATGCATTGGCCACATTCGATTCTAGACATTGCATTATGAAATATATCTCTAAGAAAGTTACTCTAATCATGGTGCACGATGCGCATTTCGTTTAGTTGCTGGTCTGCCATGAAACACACACCTATCGCAATTACAGTCGGCAGTTTAGTGATCTCACGCGTACCACTCTTCTCTAAATCCCATCCATACTTTAGCAGTTGACGGACAGTCTTTGCAAAAACAACTGATAGCAAAAATAAAGTGTCTAGTTCTTCTACACATCAAAAATCATCTTATGACTAGCAGGACATGTTATGGAGAGTGGCTATATGATTCAGCACCACTGGTGAGATCATCTAGTATAGTAGCATTTTTAATCATTTGCCAAGCTGCTTTCCTGTGTGCCTGGTCGTCCGATCTGAGCAAGCTACGTATGGCCGGTACGCTACTTAAGCCATGAGCAATTGAGAAGTCGCACACAAAGGCTTTAATACCTCCACCAAGCTCACTACTTTTTACATTACGATAGCCAATTGTGGTGCAGGGGTTTAGCTGATTAAAATCAGCAGTATTATTTCTAGTTAGCAATACTTCCGTACCTGGTGCTAAAGTCAACTCTTTCTTATTAGCGTTAACCTTGATATAGCCCGTATGAATATCATCATGAAGATCATAGATTGCTGCATCATTACCTGTTTCCATTACCCAGGCAATAGCACCTTTGGGAATAGAAACAAGACCTTCGCGCGTTTGCACATTAATATTGCCTTGGGGCATAAAGAGCACAAAGCCTTTGATCAAATCAAAGAAATTATCTTTGCTGGTTGGACCGAAAACAATGCCCTGACGAGAAAGGGCTGTAAGCTCGTTGGCGTTGAATTCAGTGGCAGCAAAACGAGCCTGACCTACAGTATCGGAAACTCTGTCAACGCTAATCGCACCTCGCAAAGGGGGATACATTGGAGGTACACGCCAGTAAGTTGTCCAAGGAGTATAATCGGTAGCAATCTTTGTACCAATTTGTTCGTTCAATTTATTTTGGGCTTGTTGCTCTAGCGAATGTTGCAGCGCCAAATAATTTGCATAAAAAAGATTGAAGTGATTAGTTGATCCACTACCACTACCTGACGAACCGCCACCAGATGGTGTTGGTGGAGGAGCAAAACCTGTTGAAACCTGAAGTGGTTGAGCTATTGCACCCTGTGTAATAGTGATATTTCCTAACTGGTTCGTATACGATCCGGTAAATGGGTTGACAACGACATAAAAAGGAAGAATTTGCAGTGTGGACGGATTTAAATTACCTACATTAACAGCTTGTCCGCCTGAAAGGGTGCCCGTACCTGTAATAGCAATAATGCCCGTAGAAGTACCGTTAATGCCAACGATTCCGGAAGATCCTGTGGCCTGTATAACGCCATTATTTTGCAGTGTTATGTCTCCTGCTCCACTGACTGCAGCGAAGCCTACATTACCAGCAGTTGAAGTTATGGTGCTTGTTCCAGCAACGGTTATTTGATTGTTAGAATTGACTGCGACATTATTGACTGCTGCCAGCGCCCCGTTAACTGTAACGCCACCGGTGCCATTTAATGTAATTTCCGAACCGGCGATGGTAATGGCTGCAGCCTCGGATATCGTGGCGCTGCTGATAAATGATATCGATCCTCCGGTAGCAGCAATGTTATGCGTCAATGTAATACCAGCATTGTCAGTGAGACTGTATCCGCCAGTGCCAGCTGTAGAAGTGCCATGTCCAGTAAGCGCTACTGTATCGACTAGGACGATACTGCCGCCTGAGGATAATGTTTGGCTAGTAGTGATGTTTGGAGTTGCTAGTGCCGATAAATTAATTGCTCCTGTTGGGCTGGTCATATTCACAGCTGTTGAGCCGCTGACAGGAGATGATCCACTTATATTACCGGAGCCACTGCTTGTTAAAGTTATAGTTGTGCCGCTAAGAGCAGCACCGATAGATATAGGACTATTTGTGCCTACGTTGATTAAGGACAATATGCCGCCACTGGTGATTGAATTAGTGGTTGTAATACCACCATTGGCTGAATCGGTAAGACTAAACCCACCTGTGCCGGCCGTTGAGACACCATTGATGGTCAAAGCGGTCAAATCAGTTAGAGTAACGCTGCCACCGGCCGAGGTAGTTTGAGTTGTTGTAATATTTGGCGTGCTTAAACTTGATAAATTAATCGCTCCACTTGGGCTTGTCATTGTCACAGACGTTGAACCATTGATGACTGCCGATCCGCTTATACTACCTGAGCCACTAGCTGTCAGATTTATAGTTGTGCCACTAAGTACAGCACCCACAGTTATTGAACTATTAGTTCCTGATCCAATCAAAGAGAGATTGCCACCGCTAGCAATACCGCTAGTTATGGCAATACCACCATTAGCTGAATCAGTAAGACTAAAGCCCCCAGTGCCGGCAGTAGAAGCACCGTTACCAGTGAGTGCTGTCGAGTCAGTTAAAGTAACACTGCCACCAGCGGACGTAGTTTGGGTAGTTGTAATATTCGGTGTAGCTAAACTCGACAAATTTATTGTACCGGTTGGGGCTGTCATATTTACCGCAGTCGAACCAGTAATGGTACCCGCTCCACTTATATTTCCTGAACCAGTAGCTGTTAATGATATGGTTGTACCGCTAAGTCCAGCGCCAACAGATATTGGACTATTTGTGCCTGAATCAGTTAATGATAAAGTGCCACCACTGGTGATCGAATTGGTTGTAGCTATACCACCATTAGCCGCATCTGTAAAACTAAATCCACCTGTACCTGCAGTTGATACTCCATTGCCGGTTAGCGCCTGTGAATCAGTTAAAGTAACACTGCCGGCTCCGCCAGTATTTTGGGTGGTAGTAATACTGGGCGTCACAAGAGTAGCTAAGTTAATAGTACCGGTTGGGCTAGCCATAGACACTGAAGTTGAACCAGTTATGGTGCCAGTACCGCTAATACCTCCTGAACCTGTAGCAGTAATCGTATCAGCTGTGCCGGAGATATTGCTGTTAATCACTATGCCGCCATTTGTGCCGCCATTTGTTGCTAAGGTCAGCGCACCCGTTGCTGCAATAGTACCTGTAGCTACAGTCAAAGACCCTGCTCCACCAGCGGTATCAGTAAAGCTAATATTATTGCCTGTACTAGTACCGTTACCTGTAACTGCTTGACTGTCAACTAAAGTCACATTACCAGTTGTGCTAGAGGTCCAATTAGGTGTGATAATATTCAATGATCCTATCGAGCCACTGCCACTGGTAAATGATTCCGAGGTTGTACCGGTAATTGTTCCTGCTGTTTGAGTAATTGTACCTGAACCTGTTGCGGAAAGTGTATCGTCAGTGCCACTTACACTTGCTCCTAATGCTATTGGAGCATTTGTACCAGTGTTGATCAGAGCCAACGTTCCGCCGAAGAAATTGGTTGCCGATATTGTATTTGTGGTTGTAATTCCGCCACTAGCATTATCGACCAAGGTGACACTGCCACCGGTTGATGTGCCATTACTAGTTAGTGCTTGCAGATTGTACAGATTTACATTGCCGGATGTGTTAAAAGTAACATTGGGTGTTGCTAAATTTAGCCCACCTATTGCACCGGAGCTGCTAGCAAGTGCCACGGATGTTGAGCCAATAACCGTTGGCTCTTGGATAATTGAAACAGAATTACCGCTGCTACTTGGAATATATGCCTCAACATTATTTCCTACCGTACCAATAAAATTACCTAGTGAAGCCAGTCCTGCACCAGAACCAAAAAACAAACTTGAAACTACAGAATTGCTGGATGTTGAAAATACAGATACTATACCAATACCATTATTTAAAACGTAACCATACCCACCAGAGGGATCCAAAGCTATGCCGACGGGGGTATTGCCCACGTTTATTGTGCCAGTGTTGAAATAGTTCGATGTTTGGTATACAGATACAGTATTGTTATTACTATTTGTGACATAAAGCAAAGTGCCCGTGGGATTTATAGCTACCCCATAAGGTGCCCCAAAATCAACAATTGTTTGCGCAACTGTATTCGTAGCAGTTTGAATAACCGCTATTGTATTACCAGTATTGGTTGCAACATATGCATAAGCACCATTAGGACTTATTACTATTCCCTCAGGACTATATCCGACTCCACCTACATTTACCGTAGCTACAACAGTATTATTATTTGTTTGAATAACTGATACTGTGCCACTGGCAGCATTGCTAACATAAGCATAGGCACCGTTAGGAGTTATTGCCACACCGGACGGGGAACTGCCAACAGGGACGGTGGCGACAACAGTATTATTAGATATTTGAATTACTGATACAGTGCCGCTGCCTTGATTGACCACATAAGCATAAGTGCCGGCTGCATTTATTGCCACTCCATCTGGACCGCTGCCAACACTGATTGTAGCGAGGATAGTATTATTGGATGTTTGTATAACAGAGACAGTGCCACTGCTATAGTTTGTGACATAAGCATAGGCGCCTGATGGAGTTATTGCCACGCCTTGGGGGCTATTGCCAACATTAATGGTTGTACCGGTTATAGAAGAAAGTAGCGTGATTGCTCCACTTCCAGTAGCGGTCAATGTCACAGCAGTACCACTTATATTCGCTCCTATTGTGATTGGAGCATTTGTCCCTGTATTGATTAATTGCAAGGTGCCTGTTGCTGTTATTGTATTTGTGGTAATAATGCCGCCATTAGCGCTATCAACTAAATAGACATTTCTTCCAGTTGAAACTCCATTGCTTGTTAAGGCTTGTGAATCAGTTATAAATACATCTCCGCTGGTGTTAAAAGTAAGCTTGGGGGTAGTAACAAGTACAGTATCGCTGGAATCGAACCCTACAGTACCGCTACCACTAGTTAGGCTAACCGAAGTTGAGCCAATAATTGAGGCAAATTGATCTCCCGTAATTGTTCCGCTGCCTGTGGCAGTAAGAGTTACTATAGTACCGCTCAGGTTATTAAAGAAACTTATGGGTGCATTTGTTCCTGTATTGGTTATCGTTAGGGTGCCAGTTGCAGTTATAGTATTGTTAAATGACACACCAAAAGCACTGTTAGTAGAGTCGGTAATAGAAACATTACCGCCAGAAACCGATGTGCCATTACCGCCTATACTTTGGCTATCATGCAAAGTAACATTGCTGGATGCATGAAAAGTAAAATCGGTAAAAGCGCCATTAATAAGGTTGATTGTGGTCGTGTTGCCTGAAGGTCCAAGTGTAATATTAGTGGCAGTCACAGAACCTATACCAGTTATACTGCCGCTGCTGCTATTGTCCAGTGTCATATTATCAGAAGAGAGGATACTGCCACCGTTACTAATCAATATATTACCGGCGGCAGTTAGGGAAAAATTTGTACCGTGGGCTGTAATGCTGCCTGTAGACGCTACTGTTATAGGACCGCTAGCTGTCATTGTAAAATTATTAGCACTGGTAATATTGCCGCCTACTGCTGTAGCACCGCCAGAAGTAATTGTAAGAGATTCGTCGCTCGTTAACGATCCGCCAGTACCTACGCTAAATACAGGAATAGTAGCTTGATTGGTGGTGATAGTAGTTGTGGATGTTGTACCAATACTATTGATGAATTGTTCCGTACCATTAATTAATGCTTGTGTTGTTGTACTGGCACCAGTGATATTTACTCCAACTGTATTACTATTGAAAAATCCGTTAAAAGTAACTGTAACATTGGCGGGTATATTTTCTGCGCTGACATTAGTCAGATTATTATTTGAATAAAAAATAACATTGCCGCCTACTGCTATACCACCGCTAACTGTAAGTGTTCCGCCTATTATATGTTCACTTTGAAGCGTAGTTAAAGTAGTAACATTAGCTGAATTGGTCAAATCCAAGCTAGTGATAGTGTATTGACCACCATTAATTACATCACCACCGCCTAGACTAATAGCCGAAGCAGGACTACTGCCTGTACTTATTTGTACATTATTGTTAACGGCATTGACATAATTTGTTGGTCCGCTAGCGGTAAAACCGCTTGGACCAAAATAAAGTACTCCTGAACCAATAATAGTTGTTGATACATTGCTTGGTGTGCTGGCAGTACTTAATGCTGGACTACCAATTATCATAGAAAACGCACCGGTACTTAAAAACAAATTGTTACTGCCTATGGTAATTGTTCCGGTGCTGGTATTTGTATTTTGAATTGTCATGGCACCACCAGATGCTGTGAAAGTCAAATTGCTAGCTGTAGTTAGCGAGGATCCAGAAGTTATTAGCGACAATGCACCAGAAGCAGTTATATTGTTAGTAAGAGACATGCCACCGCTGGCGGAATCCGTGATACTGATTGTGCCTCCTAGTAAACTACTGTTTCCTGTAAGAGCAGTGGAGTCGGTAAGGGTGACATCACCTAAAGTAGAAAAGGCAATATGAGGCGTGGCGATATTTATAGGTCCGATGCTACCGGTAGCAGGTCCATTCGAGCTACTGGCCTGACCAGAAAAGTTTATAGAAGTCGTACCGGTAACTGTCCCAGCACTTTGTGTAATATTGCCAGCTGGTCCCACTAAAAATGTATCCGCTGTGCCGCTAACATTAGCTCCAAAGGCAATGGAGGAACTATCGTTGTTATTATCGGTTCCGATATTTAGGGTTCCTGTTGCAGTAATTGTACTGTTTATCGAAATGTTACCGCCATTGTTTCTAGAGAGAGTAACATTTCCACCCGTTGATACTCCATTGCCCGTGATATCTGTTTTGTCATCAAGATTGACATCGCCAGTTGTATTGAAAGTAACACTAGGTGCGTTCAGCGATAGATTTATCTGACCAGATGAGCTTGTCATAACCACCGCTGTACTACCGGTTACGGTTCCGCCGGTAATATTGCCAGCACCTGTGGCCGTAAGCACGACAGTGGTGCCGCTAATGTTAGCGTTAACAGCAATGGGACTATTAGTACCGGCATTAACCAAAGATAGAAAACCGGTAGCGGTAATAGTGTTATTGATAGTAATGCCGCCATTGGCAGTGTCAGTAAAACTTACTGCCGCTCCTGTCGATATACCATTACCGGACAAGGCCACGGAATCAATTAAACCTACATTGCCAGTCGTGTTAAAAGTAAGATTGGGAGTAGCAATATTAAATGAAGAACCCAAAGTACCGCTACCACTTGTGAATGTTATAGATGTGGTTCCGGTGACGACCCCTACCCCACCGACATTGCCCGAACCTGTGGCTGTTACTGTAACAACGGTACCACCAATGGCAGCACCAATGGATACAGGACTATTTGTACCAGTATTTATTAATCCTAAAGAACTCGTTGCGGTTATCGTATTAGTTGTAGTTATGCCTCCATTAGCAGTATCAGTAAAGCTGATAGCCGCACCGGTAGAGACACCATTGCCTGTTAAAGCGATTGAGTCAATCAAAGTAACATTGCCGGTGGCATTGAAAGTAACATTGGCACTAGCTATATTTAAAGATCCAATACTACCATTGCTGGAACTGAGTATAGTAGTGGGCGCTTGGATGGCTTGACTGCTATCTGTGGCATTAATATTGCCGTAAGTATTTAAACTAAACACTGAACCGGCAGTGGTAGGGAAACCAGCTTGATTTACAGTAGCTATAGTTACGGCTTCGTGAGTTGTGTCAGCTAAATAAACACTACCTGATGCAAAGATTGCAATTTCTGTTCCACCACCGTTACCGCTAATTAAAAGTGGGTTATGAGAAGAATCGGCAGCAATATTACTGCCGGAACTAAGGAAGACTTGTGGCGATTGAATGGCAAGCTGCGTGTCAGAGGAATAGACATTACCCGTTGCGTCTATAGTAAAACTAGTAGCCGCAATAGAAGTTCCATGAGTGTCAGATGTGCTTAAAGTAATAGTTTCAGAGATGCTATCGCCGACGCATACACTGCCAGTAGGAGCAGTGGCATAAAGAGTGACGCCCCCGCCACCGCCACTTATTTGGACAGCGTCAAAGGTACTAGCAGAATCTTGGGCAATATTACCGTTGCTTGAACTAAGTAATATAGTAGGCGCCTGAATGGCTAATCCAGTGGAAGTAGTATTTGGAGCAGAATAAATATTGCCATAAGTGCTTAAGCTAAAAGTAGTATTGGCAATTGAAACACCACTAGTGGCTTGATTACTTAAAGTTACACTCTCATGAGCAGTGTCTGTTAAAAAGATACTACCCGATGCAGCCGAAGCATGGAGCAATGTTATGCCATTGCCACTGTTGTTTACATTCAAAGGAGTCCCGGATGAGCCAATACTGCCGGATGTTGCACTTAGGGTAATCGAGGAAGATCTGAAAGTACCGGTACCAGTAATGCTTCCATTATTGCTGGTTGCACTTAGAGTAGTAGTAGCGCTTACCGTACCATTGTTTTGAATCGTAGGCGCCGTTATTGTTAATTGTTTATCCGAAGTCAAGGTTCCGGTACTAGCAATGGACAATACCGGACCGGCTTGTGTAGACGTAAAGGTCATCGCAGCAACTGAATTATTGTTATTGGAAAAACTAATAGCGCCCCCAACAAGTCCCTGTGTCGTTGTGCTGGTATTGGTAATACTGGTAGTAATTGTAGGACTGCTGTTAGTAAAACCTGTAAATGTCAATATATCGCCATTGGGTACGTTGAACGCGGTGAGCGAATTCAAAGTGACATACGTACTCGAAACCGAAGAATCAATTGTCAGATTTGAGTATGTACCGCTAATGCCTGATACACCAGCATTAATAAAGGCAGTGATCTCATTTTGAACAGTTGTATTGGTAAGGTCTAAACTCGAAAGTGCCGGAGTTTGATTAAAAATTGTATTTCCTACTACCAGAGTACCTAGTGTATGGCTGCTAATATAATTTACGGTAAGTGTACCACCAGTAGTATGTCCGGAACCAGCGGCAATACCATCCTGGTCACCATCAGTACCCGCTAAGCCTCCGTTGGCTAATTGAGTGCTTCCGCTGCCACTGGGAGCGCCGCCACTACCACTTGAATTACCACCACTGCCACCAGTATGTCCAGTTCCATATGTAAGATTAACTGCTGCTCCACCAGCGGTGCCACTTGCCAGAGTGCCAGCTCCACCAGCACCACCTCCATTAAATCCACCACCGCTACCAGGAGCAAAATTACCCACTCCAGCTCCAACTCCGCCGCCGCCGCCGGCAGCCGCACCGGCTCCGCCACCAGCACCGCCATCGCCGCCATTATCGAACACTCCGCTGCCACCGCCTCCTCCTCCAAAACTGCCGCCGCCACCCCCCGCATTTACTAAAGCGCCAGCTCCACCATTACCACCAGCGTATGAGAATGTACTGCCTGTGACCGTTACTGAGCTAAGTGGCGCTGATAATAAAATATTGGCTTTGCTGCCACCGTTACCACCAGAACTGCCACTACCACCACCTCCTCCTCCTCCAGAGGCGTTAACTTCACCAGACACATTTATGCTGCCGCTATTGCTAGTTACAGAGATTGCTCCGGCGTTACCACCATTACCACCATTACTGTTACCATAAAAATAACCGCCCTCACCACCGCCACCATAAGATAGCAAGTTACCAGTTTGTATAGCTCCCCCAGCTTGTAAGGTAATGGCAGCGCCAGCACCTCCAGCAATGCCACCACTTGCGCCACTGCCACCATAACCTACAGTAATTATATTGCCAACATTCATCTGGGCACTGGTAGTAAGAGTACCAATACCAAAAGTAGCCGTTGTTGTTGCCGAATTGCCTGGGTTAGTAAAAGTCGCTGAGCTGCCGCTAGTTATAGTAGGTGTTGCTGTAGCAATTTGCACCGTGCCGGTAGCAGTTGTCGTAGAACCAGCGGTTTGAATTTGGCCCAGTTGAATTGCTTGTGGTATCGCGCCAGAGAGTGAAGTACCACCATTGCCACCTGCTACTGCAAGGACTGCACCACCACCGCCGTTTGATTTTATAGTGCTAACGCTGATCGTGGATGTCGGGAACCAGATATTGCCCGTGGTAGAAGAATTAGAATTAGCCAGTAAAGTTACATTGCCACCGGTTGTACTAATCACGGTACCGGCGGTCGTTGGCGTAAAATCAATATTGCCACCGGCAGTGTTATCGAACTGCATGGTAACGCTTGTTAGTGATGCTGCACCATTGGTTATGGGGCTACTTGTAGTTCCACTAGATGCAGTGATGTCAGCACCCGCTATTAACCAAACATTGCCAGCACCGGTAACAATGTTTGCCACATTACCACCTGTGCCAGAAACAATATTACCGCCAGATATTACAGCTAAATTGTTGCCGGATGTGGATATGGTACCATCTATTTCTATGCTGCCAGTATTTGCATATAATGGATCACCATTTATAAAATTATTACCCAATTTAAGCAAAGGGGTGTCGACAATAGTGTGCTCTGAACCTGCGACGGAGTTTAAAGTGCCGGTTACCTGTCCAAGATTGCCGGTAATTGAGCCACTACCCGAGTATAGATTGAAATTTTGCGATAAATAATTGCCACCATTAAGATTGATATTGCTATTGGCTGTGTACGAAGCATCACGGATATTAATATTGCCATTATTAGCTTGAAACGTTCCGTTAGTGCCACTGATATTAATATCCGTTGCCAGTCTTGGTGTATGGATATTTATATTACCCATAGTTGAGCTAATTAGACCTGAATTAGTGAAATTGCCAGAGCCTGCACTCATATTTATGTTAGAGAAGGCTTGAATTGTTGGGGTGCTGCTGCTTGTATTTGCACTTGAACTTGAGCTTGCGGTCGAGGCTGGAACATTCGTAATCGTGCCGCCGGCTGTTAAACTTAAAGCTCCTGCGCTGGAAATGGTGCCGGAATTAGTAATGTTATTGATTGCATTTAGATTCAAGTTGAGATTTGCTGGATTGGTAGATCCTATATTCAGTAGGCTTAAAACATTGGCAGGGATAATATCAGATAAAAGCCCTTGTCCTTGTATATAAATGTTGTTGGCACTTACACTGAGATTGCTTAGTAATGGATTTTTGGAAGCTATGTCCAAAGTGCCATAGTCTGTTAAATTACCGCTTAAATTTAAAGTGCCTGAGCGAGTTAAGTCTATGACGGTTACTCCATGTGGTATCACGATACTACTTAGCTCTTGAGAGAGATGTGATCCTATTACTGCACTGCCACCAATGGCAGCACCTTGAGTGTTGAGAAGTAACGATTGTTGTCCGCCGGATAGGACTTCTCTCACGGCTAGATATTCTGCTGGTGTAAGTTGTGTATTGGAATTAACTGTTAGCGACACACCACCAACATTAATAATTACTGCGCCGTTATGCAACAAATGACCGACAGTCATATTCTGATTGGTTGAGGAGAGATCCAACTTTATGGACTGTGCCGAGCGTGTGCTACTAGGGTTCATATTAGCCCAAATATGTGCCGGACGGCTGGTAACCCAGTTATGATTAAGAGATAGTGAGCTTACGTTAGCACTATTACCATTGATTGAATTCGGATTCGTGAACATATGGTGCCAAAAGCTACTACCACCAGAATGAGAATGAGTGGTGGCAGATCCACTATTGATATTTGTTGATTGAGAGTGCCCTGACTGGTGTTCACTTGTTCCTGTATGGGTCCAGGTATGCGTATGAGTTTGAACTGATTGAAAGCTGTTATGATTTGTTGGTGTTTGCCCTATATGTTGACATGCTGGCTGGATTGATGGTGTACCGGTATGGAAAGATGCTGCTTGGATTGATGGTGTACAGGTATGGAAAGATGCTGCTTGAGCAAGCACGGGCAATGTTTGCCCTGCCAGGAGCAAAAGAGTGCTTATGATTGAAATGAGACGCCTGATCATTAATAAATCTACAGTTGACTAAGGCATGATTAACCGGAAACCAGCAACCCCATTCAAACCTCAAGGGAGTTTGAATAAAGCTATCAATAAAGACCCACCAATACAAGTGGTTTACCCTGAAATGCACACCAAATAACTAAACATTCTAGATTTAACTTTAGATGACCAGTTCGTATTAGAATATTTGACGCTAGTTGGGCAGTTATAGTCCCTTCAACTTCGGCTCATTTTCAGTATTAGAATTATCAATGTTGTCGTTATTTTTATCAGTCTGCGAAGGCGACACGGGAAGATTTTCTACCGGTTGTTGCGGCTGCATAAGCTGTTTACGTAAATTATCCATTTGGCCATAATAAGAGGGCTTGCTAACCGTCAGGCGCAATCCACCATAGAACCGAAAATCAAAACCACTGATTCCAGCTGCTTTTTGCGAATCCCAGTTCCAAACTGGCTCAGCTCTAATAAAAGCGATCAAAGATTGAAAACGCTTACTTACCGGATGATTAATTTCTATATCAGTAATCATACTCATATTGCTTTGTTGGGGAATTGAATCATTAAAAGGTGGGTGCCTGAAATTGGTAACCAGCGTATCGGTGACAATGAAGTTCCATTGTTTGTAGCTGTGCAAATAACCTAGAGTATAGAAAGGGTCAATTTCTCGAGTCGGTGCAACAAAATAATTACCACCTCTAAGCTGTAATAAAGTGCTGAAATATAAAATGTTATGGGGGTTTATTGTGCGAGTTAGGGTAACACCAGGCAAGAAATCAAACTGGTGGAGATTGGTTGCTTGCCATAATTCTCTTGCTTGAAAGTTATATTGTAATGCTGTCTTTAGCCCAAACTGTTTATTGTGTTGTATGCCCCAAGACAAGGATTGCGTAGTCGGGGAGCTGATACTGTTGTAATCGCGAGCAAAAACGTCTTTAATGACAAAATAATTGCAAAATAAAGAAGTATTTTTGAAAATGTTATAGCCTACAGTTAAATTTGGCAGAGCCCGAAAAGCATAATCTGCTTTAGGATTGCTATAGGTGAAAAGCACATTGGTATCCAGGCGCTGCGATACTTCAGTAGTTAAGTTAAACCAAAGTCTTTCTGGTAAGACTTGAAAAATGCGGAATTTGTACCCGGGTGTAAAATTGTTGCGCTCCGGGGCAACGGTAAATGGCGTAATATCCGTTGGAATAAATTGTGGTGGTGCCGTTGTCTGGCTGAGTTGAATAGGCATTAAAGTAGCACTACTTGGAGGAGCAATTTCGGCCCAAGCCGGCAGGACTATTCCTACTAAACCAACCATAGTGGCGATCAAGCAAATAAGAGCAAGCAAATTTGTTGCAGTTTTTGTGGGTATGCAAAGCAAGCTCAAACCCCTTGAAATTTGGATTCAATAGCATTATGCCGAAGCCTCTAAGTATAAAGCTTTAAGTACTAAGACTCTTCCTGACATCCAAGATTTATAGATTCATACAAAATAATCTTTTTCGGAATATTCTTCAGTCAGATGCCATGCTCTTGACAGATTGTAATGATGCCGCTCGACAAGTCACTTACGCCAATACCATATCTGGTGCAGCGGTGCTTATTCTTCAGCGTTTGTGTTTGGATATTTTTGCTCGTTATCCGACTTTAACCTTGGATGAGAGCCGAAACAATTTATTTGTCATTGTAAATAAAAAAGTTGAGGGTTATTTCTCAGAGTTTGACTCGCTGCCATTTGATGCTAAAACCGGTTTTACGAGCATGCTATCTTGAATATCATCAGGGGGATTAACTATAACTGTGTCACCAATGGCAACACCTTTAAAAACTTCGAACTGTCCACCCATATCTCGGGCTATGGTTATTTTATGCATATGCGCACGATTCTCAGAATCGACGGTATAAATGAATTCACCATCTGCTCGCGTTTGCAAAACAGTGGCAGGCACCACAGGTAAACGTACTTCGGCAGGAGCGCGAAAACGCACCTTCGCATACATACCTGGCATTAAAAGATGATCGGGATTCTTCACATGTATTTCAACTTTCAATGTTTTAGAAGTAGGATCGAGTCCGCCAGCAACATGTTTTACTATGCCGGCAAAATCTCGCAAGGGATATTCTTGAAAATCAAGAAGCGCCTGCTCGCCTTCATGTATATATGGAACGTACTGCTCTGGAACGTAGACTAAGACACGCAAGACGTCTGTTCTAGCAATTTCGAATAAAACGGTATTGCTATTGTTACTGCCAGAGGTAACTAAGGCACCAGCATCCACATTACGTTGAATCACTATGCCATCAAACAGCGCAGTAACATTTTTGAACGACCTGGTTGCTTCAATTTGATGATACTGAGCTTTAGCCGAATCTAGAGCTGCTTCCGCCACACGTACCGCGGCTTTAGCTGAATTCTCAGTAGCTTTTGCGCTCCGTACAGCATCATTGAATGCGTCTAAAGTGGCAACACCGCTGTTATACTGTTGCACGTGAGTGTCTCTATCTTCTAAACTGACCGCTCCTTGTTGAGCCAAGTCTTTATAGCGCTTCACTTGGGCTGTATAGAATTCAAGATCCGTTTCTCCTCTCCGTACATCATCACTGGCATTAAGTACATCAGCTTCTGCTTTCTTCAGTGCTGCCTTGGTATTATCTAAACCGGCACTTGCTTGTTCGACAGCACTGTGTGCAGCTTGCACTTGCTGATCTATTTCTGGCGTATCGATATCGGCCAGCACTTGTCCGGCATGCACATGATCGCCGATGGTGACATATCTTTTGTTAAGATAGCCATTTACTCGAGCATAAATGGGAGCATCTTGAATAGCTTCGGTAGAGCCGGGCAGAATAAATTCTTCAACGGCAGGACCAGCCTGCACAGTCGTCACTGAGACCAACGGCGCCTCAGCTAGCTCAGTCTTCGTATGAAAAATGAGCGCTTGCTGTTGGAAAATTCTTGGCAATGCGCCAAGGGCAATTAAAGCCAAAAATACAATTACAGAGGATCCCACAAGCAATGTCTTAGTTTTGGACATTTGTTTCCTAGAAGGCATTATGATTTGATTCCTGGAAAGAGATTTGTTTCCCTCGTTAATAATTGGCTGTTCCATATCAATACCTTACCTAATTCCGCACTCGCTGCGCTGTAGTTTGAACAAACACAGTCTCGGTATGTATCTTTAGCAATTTACCCGCATAGCGATTATCGCCTGAAGCGAAAGCCTCGACAATTTCTAAATGATCTTCGGCAGCTTTAACCAGGTTTACAGCGTTTGAATAGACACTGGCTAGCGCTCGTATTTCAGTTGCCAATGATTCCCAGACCAAAATCAACGTTTGATTTTCTGCTGCTTCAATAATTAAGCGATGGAATTCGATATTGGCCAATCCATATTTTTGAATATCATGTTTTTTTGCTGCTTTTTGGGTTTCAAGCGCCTTTTGTTTTAATATTCCTAACTTATTTTCTAGGCGATCAGCAATTTTATCGGCAGCATATTGTTCCAATATACCCCGAATCTCAAGGCACTCCTGCCACTCAGTGCTCGTAATTTCGCGAACGCGTGTTCCTTTAAAGGGTTCCGTTTCAACCACACGCATTGCTTCAAGCTCACACAAAGCCTCGCGTATAGGAGCTTGACTAGTGGCGAATTCTTTAGCAATCTGAAGTTCTACCAGCCGTTGACCGGGGGCGTATGTACCATCGCAGATACGGTCTAAAATTACTTTCTTAATACGATCGCTCATGCAATCTTTTGAGTTATACATTAACCGATATGTCATATCCTTATATAATGGAATTATCTCTGATTATCGATAGTTTGTAAAATCTATTATAAGCCTGGTTAACTAATCAAAGAATGATAGATAATGGGCCGCAATAAGCTTTTATGATTTTCTCTTGTTAAAGACACTACCAGTTTATTATAACAGAATTATCGATAATTCGTTATAATCTGCATAGAACTATGAGGTTAGAAATTATGTGGATTGTCCGGCTGGCATTAGATAAACCCTACACATTCGTGGTTGTGGCGATTTTAATCGCCTTATTTGGCGTGCTCTCCGTTGCACAAATGTCTGTGGACATCTTTCCACGCATCAACATTCCGGTGCTTACTTGTGTATGGAGTTATAGCGGGCTAACACCAATAGAAATGGAACGACGAATCACTAATGTCGTCGAGCGAGCGACAACCACAACCGTAACTGGAATTGAGCGTATAGAATCACTTTCTCTTATAGGAATGTGTGTCGTCAAACTCTATTTGCACCAAGATGCGAATGCACAAGAATCATTGGCCGAATTCACAGCAATTTGTCAAACCATATTGAAACAAATTCCTCCCGGCGCCACTCCGCCACTTGTCACAGCGTTTAGCGCCACCGACATTCCGGTTATGCAGTTGTGCATAAGCTCTAATACAGTACCTGAAACAAAATTGTTTGATTTTGCCAACAACTTTATACGTACCCAGCTTGCCACCGTACAAGGAGCTTCATTACCATGGCCATATGGTGGTGCGGCGCGACAAATCATGGTAGATATCGATCCGCAAAAATTATCTGCAAAAGGTCTCTCGGCTGCCGATATCGCCAATGCTGTTAATGCACAAAATATCATTTTGCCCGCTGGCACGGCAAAACTGGGCAGCACTGAATATTATGTGCAGCTAAATAGCAGTCCAATCGTTTTGGATCAATTGAATGAGTTGCCCATTAAGCAGATTGGGAATGCCACCATTTTAATGAAAGACGTAGCATATGTGCATGATGGCCTTGCCGTGCAAACGAACATTGTAAATGAAAACGGCTCCCGAGCAATACTGCAAAATATTGTCAAATTGGGAGCAGCATCTACTATTGATGTTGTTAATAGAGTTAAGGCTCAAATTCCATCAATTGAAAACATTCTTCCATCGGGCGTTAATATGCGCATTCTCAATGATCAATCGATTTTCGTCAAAGATTCGGTAGATGATGTAGTGCGCGAAGGTTTGATAGCGGCTGGCTTGACCGCTCTTCTCATGCTGTTTTTACTTGGTGACTGGCAAAGCACTGTCATTGTGGCCATTTCCATACCGTTGTCTATATTAGCTGGTCTAATCATGTTGAAAATCACAGGACAGACCTTAAACACTATGACTCTGGGGGGATTTGCTTTAGCAGTAGGCATGTTGGTGGACGATGCAACAGTCGAGGTGGAAAATATTCATCGCCATCTTGATATTGTTCGCGCCGAGCGACTGGCATTACATGAATCTGGTGACACTAGCGATAAATTTCTGACGGCAAAATGGATGCGACAGGCAATTTTGGATGCCGCCAGTGAAATCGCAGTGCCCGCCTTTGTATCCACAATTTCTATATGCATTGTGTTCACGCCGGTAATTTTGTTAACAGAACCTGCCAAGTCTATGTTTAGTCCAATGGCTTTAGCCGTGGTTGGCTCAATGCTTGCTTCTTATTTTTTATCACGAACAGTGGTGCCAGTGATGGCCAAATATCTACTGGCCAGGTCATGCCGATCCACACTACGCAGAACATGCTCAACGCGGAATTGCTGCTTTGCTTGCCATTATCACTCGTAAAGTCGATCAAGGTTTTGATCACATTCGCACTGTGTACCACAATTGTCTTTCCTATTTACTAAACCGCCGCGCCGTGGTGGCAATTTCTGTATTGATCTTTATGGGTATTAGCTTCATTTTTGTTCCGTTCTTGGGTGAAGACTTTTTCCCCACTATAGATGGTGGGATTTTGCGCATGCATGTTAGCGCTCCCCGTGGTCTACGTATTGAAGAAACAGAAAGGCTGATAAAGCGAGTGGAACGAGCAATTGCCACTATTATTCCGGCAAAAGAATATGATAGCGTGGCAGATATTATAGGTATTCCTAATTCTGCCCTCAACCTTTCATCAAGTGATAGTGTAAATTACACAGAAGCAGACGGCGAGATACTCGTTACTTTAGTTCCAGACCACAAAAAATCTAGTGCTTATTATCGATCGGTATTGAGAGATAAATTACCAAAACTATTTCCGGAATGTGTATTCTTCTTTCAGCCCGCAGATATAGTTACACAAATTCTGAATGCCGGTCTGGCGGCCCCTATTGATGTACAAGTGAGAGGATTAAACCTTGAAACTAATTATGACTTAGCAGAAAAAATACAAGATCAAATTAAAGCTATTCCTGGTGCTGTAGATGTTCACATTAAACAATCAATTAATGGTCCTGTTATCAATGTTGATGTTGATAGACAAAAGGCTGCGCAGCTCGGTTTTACACAGCGCGATGTAGCTAATTCCATGCTAGTATCTCTCAGTTCGAGCTTTCAAACTGCACCAAATTTTTGGGTTAATCCTAAAAATGGTGTCAATTATAGCCTTGCTGTACAAACGCCACAAAGATTGGTGGCGTCAATGACTGATTTATCCAATACTGTTGTCACTTCTGCCGACGGTAGCAAGCGCCAATTACTGGGGAATCTATCCGCTTTCAGTCGCGATATTGCTCCCACTATCATTAATCATTATAACGTTCAGCCGGTGGTCGACGTGTTGGCCAGCGTTGATGGGACAGACCTAAACTCTGTTGCTCAAAAAGTGCAAGCAATCGTTGACTCTTACAAAGGCAAACTCATGCACGGGGTCTTTTTGGATGTGCGCGGTCAAATGGTCAGCATGCGCACAGCTTATACCGGACTCTTTTCTGGCATTATCTTCGCTCTGATACTAGTTTATTTACTTCTTGTTGTGAATTTTCAATCGTGGTCAGATCCTCTCATCATTTTAATGGCAATTCCCGGTGCTTTATGCGGTATTATTTGGGCACTCTTCCTTACCCAAACCACTTTCGGTGTGCCGGCGCTTATGGGCGCCATCATGAGCATCGGTGTTGCGTCTGCCAACAGCATTCTTGTCGTAAGTTTTGCACGTGAGCGACTTGCTGAAGGTATGGATTCATTGCAGGCTTCTCTGGCAGCCGGCATAACGCGTTTTCGCCCAGTGCTGATGACCGCCGCAGCAATGATCATTGGCATGATACCAATGGCCATCGGCAGCGGTTCTGGCGGTGCGGAGAATGCTCCGCTAGGCAGAGCTGTTATTGGTGGATTAGTGGTGGCAACATTTTTTACTTTAATCTGGGTGCCACTGGTTTTTAGTTTCATTCATAGACACAAAAACGTAAACCAGTAACAGTTCCATTTAAACGAGTATATTATTGAACGAAATTCAGAATTGTCGATATAAGTGTGTTCGCTCAGCACTATCCTTTTCTTCAGTCATTGTGCAGATATTGATTGCATTTTTGCCTTCCTAAAATTAAAACATTATCAGCAAGCAATTTTCGATTGCTCACAGGCTATAGAATTTAGATTCGATGCTATATCTAAAGCTTATCATCTTGGAGAAGAACACTTTTCTGAATTCCATCCTTTAATACAACAGGCACTTCAAAAATCATGCACAAAACAAGCGAGAAAATTTTTACAATTGATCCTGAATGGATCATAAAATATCCTAATGCAAAAGTAGGTATTCTGGTCATCAAGAATATTGAACATACTAATGCACATGCCACACTAGACACGCTCAAAGCAGAAGTAGAAAATACGCTAAGAAAAAATTATCAAGGTTTCTCAAGAGAGAAAATAAACGAACTTCCCACTATATATTCATACAATAACTATTATAAAAATTTTCGTAGCACATATCATGTGCGCGCTCAAGTGGAGTCTGTCATTAATGGCAAATCTCTTTCGAGCAGATCAGCTGTGCTTACTGCAATGTTCATGGCTGAAGTTAAAAATATGCTGCTCACAGCAGGTCATGATTGTAGTACGCTGGATTTCCCTGTTCGTATTACCATTGCCACAGGCAAAGAAACATTCACCGACATACGCGGGGCAGAAAAAAATGCGGTGGAAGGAGACATGATAATGAGCGATGGCAAAGGAGTTATATCAAGTATCATTCTTGGACCAGATAGCCGCACAAAATTAACGCCCGCCGTCCGAGATGTCTTGTTTGCAGTCTATGCGCCATCTGATATAGAAACAAAATTTATCCTTTCACATCTGAAAGACATCGAAAATTATGTAAAAGCTTTTTCTCCAGCCTCAGAAACACAATTTCTTGAAGTATTTGAAGCATCCTAGCAATAATACATTATCAAGAAGATTATTCTTGAATCGATTAATGAGCTACGCTTTTGCTAAGAAATTTGAGGATATCTTGTCCTATCTCATTTGAAAATTCTTCCAACGCAAAATGTCCGGTATCCAGAATATGGATTTCGACATTTTTAAGATCACGTTTATAGGGATAGGCACCAGCTGGTGGAAAGATCTCGTCGTTCTTCCCCCATTCAATCAACATAGGCGGTTGATTCTTGCGAAAGTATGCCTGCCACTCTGGGTAATGCGGCGGATTGGTACCATAACTCTTAAACAGTTGTAGTTGAATCTCTTTATTACCGGGACGATCCATAAGAGCTTGGTCGATTGTCCAATTATCTGGACTGATCAATTCAGCATTTTGAATACCATTCAAATATTGCCATTTGGTTGCATCGATTTCAAAAGCTTTTTTAATGGCAGAGCATTTTTCTCATCAGAGTCTTTCCAATAGGTCTTTATTGGTGCCCAAAAGGGATTATCCAGTCCTTCATCGTAGGCATTGCCGTTTTGAACGATAAGAGTTTGGATTCTTTCAGGATGGCTGGCAGCGATTCGAAAACCCACTGGAGCACCGTAATCCATTACATACAAGCTGTATTTGCTAACATCTAATTTTTGCAGCAGTTTGTCTGTGATTTCGGCTAAATGATCAAAAGAATAGTCAAAATCATTCATGTCCGGCATACCACTAAAACCATAGCCTGGAAAGTCAGGTGCAATAACGTGATATTCACGCGCCAATATCGGAATGAGATTGCGGAACATATGCGAAGACGTTGGGAAGCCGTGCAGCAAGACGACAGTTGGCTTTGTCGGAGAACCAGCTTCACGGTAGAAAATTTTTATTCCATCAATATCTACAGTTTTGAAATATGTTTTCGATGAGGAAGTCACTTCGCCCGGTTTAGAGGAGATTATCGCTGAGCTCGGTGGGCAAAACCAGAGGCTTGTCGCCTGCACTCCTAAAGTCAGTGCAAAAGCAATATAGTATTTTTTCATGACATTTCTCTCCTTGCTCAACTACTTAAAATTCTATCAATAATTGCTTGCCTGATTTATACAGATCGATATTAACACGTTAGTTAATAATGGATAGCCAAGTGGATACCATCGATTTAGAGAATTCTGACATAGCTGTTTTAATCTGTAAATGATATTGACTTGCAACCGTCCGGAACAAATCTCAATGCTAGGATTAACTGTCACTAGCATAAAGTTTGCGAACCGTGCCTAGGTCACGCTGGGTAAATTTCGGCGCCGAATCAAAATAGGGCTCGAAATAATACATTAGATCTTCATGAAAAGGGCTATGCTTCCAAATACCCAGAGCATGTCCGATTTCGTGAATGCTTTGTCGCGCTATTCTATTAGCGGTCAAATTTCTGCCATAAATATCGTGAGTGCATAATATTACCGAAGCTTTCGTTGCTCCTTCATTATCGCTGGCTATCAATTCAGCTTGCCCTGCAGCAGCCGGATCTTTAGAAGATATATTGCTTGTCCAGTTAACTGCTATGCCTGCCGAATTGTTATCTGGCACGTACTCGATACGAATTTTTCCACCAGAAGCTTTTGCCCACTGTTCGAATGCCTGCCTTACCGCTAGCCCATATTCCGGCTGATAACCGGCAATAGAATCTCCCACACCAATAAAGATCTTGATCGGCATTCTTTTTTCGCTCCAACGGCATGCCTTACAATCTCCAACAGGATCAAAATAATCTTTGCTATTAGCAAACCTCTGACGTTCATGAATAATCTCTTGCAAAGCTTCTAAGTGACGCTTTGCCCCTGCCGCATCGACCCCAGCCGCAGGTATAAGCAACATATATTTTTGGAAAGCCAGAATAGCTTTTTCGATTTCATCACTTTCCTCGTAAGCAGCCCCAAGATTTTTCCAGCCCACTAGAGGACAGTCTTGCATTTTAGTGGCAATAAGAAGATGTTTAATTGCTTCGTCTGTTTGTCCTTGATGTAAAAGAGCCAAACCCAAATTGATCTGAATTGATGGGTTTTCAGCATTTAAACTACAGGCGTTAGTTAGCAGCGGTAAAGCACTGGCGTAATCCCCCTGTCTGCTAAACTTTAGCGCTTCATTATAAAGATCTATAGCGTTATTATGTTCGGCGCCTGGATTTCTTGCTTGAATGCTTTTTAGCATAGCCTTAGCATCAGCAGCCTCCGGAGTAAGTCTTAGAACCTCCTTTAATTCGGTCTCTGCTTTATCATATTCTTTTATGTTGGCATACATTGCTGCCAAGCTGAAACGGCCGGTGGCAAACTCAGGATCAAGTCTTACCGACTGCGAATAAAACTCAATTGCCTTATTGTAATTTTCCTTTTGTTCCTCTACACAACCAAGGCTGTAAGATGGCAAAGGAGATTTAGCATCCAGTTCGCCAGACTTTTTGAAGGACTCCTCAGCTTTATCGAGCTGCCCCAGTCCTGCAAAGCCATTGCCTAAATTTATGTATGCTGTGAAATCTTTTGGATTAATAGCAATTGCCCGCTGTGCCCAGTGGACCTCTGCATTAAAATCTCCCTTCTTGCCGTACAAACCTGCAATAGCTATCAGCGATCTAGTTGCATTAGATCGCATCTCCACTATTCGCTTATGCAACTCAATCGCACCATCCAGGTCCCCAGCATCCTCTCTTGCCAAAGATTCTTGTATTAATACAGTCAGCGAAGAATCGTTTTCCTCCACTCCTTGTCTATTAGATAGCGGTACTCGCGCAGATTCCGCTATAGCGCTTAATGAAAGGGAACCATTCGCAAAGCAAATCGAAAATGAAATTATTAGCAGTTTCACAAACTATTCTCCTGCAATATCCAGTGAAATATTTTATACCCCGTCGGTAAGGATCTTGGTCAAAACCCCGCCGATCTCATGAAATCGATTTTCAACGAGCTTATTTTGCCTCGGCAGTCCCATAAATGAATATTACTTAGGGTATGCCGTGATGGATTGCATAATCGGTTGGTACCTTAAAACTTTCAGGACTCATCGGCTGCTCGCTATATTTTTCTAGTCGAGCTATCCAATATGTCTGCCCAGGCTTGCGATCATTCTCAATCTCTGCTAAAACCAGAACGCCCTTGTGGCGATCAAACCAATATCGATAATTTGCCCCCCAATAGCCAACGCAAGAATGCCCATCTATCTCTCTTTGGACATGAGACGTGGGGTATCCTAAAGATCTACTTAGCGAAGATTTCTGAAATGCTGTATAGGTGTCCAAATCTAGCTGCTTCGGCTCATTGCCAGCAAGGTCAAGCCATCCAGCAGTTTTGTTTTCACGATTGAGAGAATAGCTGCGTCCACTAAGATAATCTTCGATGCGCACAACATTACCACTAATTCCCACATAACAGAAATGTCCTTTCCCGTCGCTTGATGCAATCATTTTGCTGATTTCGCCATTTTCTTTTTGGTCTGCTCGCTGCTCATATACAATAGTGTATGTTCTTGGGGGAAAAGGCAATAGTGTTGGAACGATTGCAGTACAGCCAGTAGCTACGATAACAACCGAAATTACCAACCAACTTATAAGGCCATTTGTACATCGCACTGGCACTCGTCGTTGATCTTTCACTCTAATCTTCTTGCTCTCTAATCATCTTTCCTGGTGGCAGCGTCGCAATTGCATCCAGCGCCCGGTTAAATGTATCCAAAAGATTCTGGCGTACGATATTTATCGAAATAAGCTAGCTTCCTGCCATCAGCACTGTAGCTAGCCATGCCCGGTGTGCCTTGACACTTCAACTCGTAAACTACTTTGTCATTTTCGCCTAAGTAAACATCCAGTCTAACACAAACAAATTTGTCATTTAACAGTTTTACTACCCGCACATTTGTAAAAGTTTCAGCATCAGATTGCTTAGATCGGTCGCATGAATTCGAAAACAAAAAAACAAAAACCAGCTTATTCTCTTTAGCTGCCATTTCTTCTGCTGTTTTTAAATTAGTATGCCATAGCCATTTTGTTGAAAGAATCTACTTCTGTTTCGTCTTCACCATAATCCCCCTTGATAAAAGAACTAGGATCAATCAATTGCTGAGATGATTCATCATTGTATCGATTATTTTCCACGCCTAACACTGGGAAGCTCCCATAGATCCCCAGATTGAGAATTATTATCAGACTAACTAATTTATAATTTGTTATGAGCATTACCATCATCCGCACAAAGGGAATATTTTGCCATTACAACAAGCATACAAGGCTATGCTATAAGTACCCCAGCACTGAGAGTTTAAAACTGAGCCATTTTTGTTTTCAGCAAAAAATATCAAGAAATATGATTGTCTTTCAATTACACTATCTCAAAGTGATATGGACTATACAAAGTGCATAACGGCAGCAATAGACTTCATCGAGAATAACCTCTTTGATGAAATTGCCGCTGCTCAGGTAGCAAGAAATATTGGCTTTTCAGAATATCACTTTCACAGGATATTCCAGGGCATGATTGGAGAATCCATAGCCACTTATATTAGAAGAAGACGATTATCTGAAATGGCAATACTGCTAATAAATTCTAATAAGTCAATTTATCAACTAGCCTCCGTAAGTGGCTTTGAAAGCCACGAGGCTTTTACTCGCGCTTTTAAAAAAATGTATGGCGTTAGTCCTATCCAATTCAGGAAACAAAAAAATACAGCTTCAGCTCAACACAAAATAAAACTTACACCCGCAATGCTTGATCATCTTCAGACCGGAATAACTTTGAAGCCTCATTTCAAGATCAAAGGACCTGAACTGGTTGTCGGCATGGCTGATAGTTATTCAGGAAGCACCGAAGAAAACTTCATTAAAATCAGTCAATTATGGAAAAGATTTATAAAACAAAAACACCATATAGCACATATAAAAGAGGGCTATGCTCTTGGTGTATGTTTGCCCAATCTCATAGATACCTCAAACCATTCTGGACAGGGATTTATTTACATGGCTGGTCTGCCTGTAACCAGCCTTAGTAAGATTCCTGAAGGAATGGATTCTTGTATTATTCCAAAAACCAATTACGCCGTTTTCACTCATAAGGGCGCTTTAGCTACTCTGCCAACAACCATTAACTATATATGGGGTACCTGGATTCCAAAAAATATTGAACAATATCAACACGTTAATATGCCAGATTTCGAATTGTATGATTCTCGCTTTGATCCGCTGACCGAATCAGGCGAATTTGACGTTTATATTCCTATTGAACATAGTTGACTTCAAAAATCGAAGGAAATAAATATGAATGCCGGCATTCTCACTCATTATCTCGAATTCAGTACATTCACTAATCCTGGACTTTACAAAGAAAGACTTAAATATGATCTCCCCGATGACGTGCAAGATATTGGAAGACTTCTGCGCAGCCAAATAATCCATAGAGTTACACTAAAAAATGGCAATAGTGGTTCAAATGCCGACTTGCGTTATGGCGATATGACCAAAGTACCCTGGTGGCGGCAGCCCGAAGATGATAATTTACCCACTGCCTCAGCCATGCTCGCTGAATTATATCGCCGCGATAATCGTGGCTTTATTGCTGATCGCAACGAAAGCAATAAATTGATTCTGACCTGCCGCTTTATAGCAATTTTGATGGCATCAATATTGAAATCAAAATCTTATCCAGCTCGCGTTCGCTCCGGCTTCGATCCCTATGCCTCGTCAAAACCTGGCAAAAGTTGCGATCATTGGATTACCCAGTACTGGCAAGCCAGCGAAAATCGCTGGCTAACCATTGACGTTGATTGTTGCTTCGAGAACTTGGCATTTGATCCATTTGATATGCCCACAACAGTATTCGATTGGTCGGCCGACGTTTGGCTAAACGCCCGACGCGGTTTGATAGACCCAAAGAGATTCTGGAATGCCGGCGGATATGAGGGATTGATGCCAATTGCCTGGGAATTATACTATGATCTCCATTGTTTAATGAATAACGAAATCATTTACTTGCATAGTCCTGCACACACCTCTCCTGACAAATTTACAAACCTTTCGACCGATGAGCTGAAAAACATCGACAGCCTCGCTCAACTAATGCAAGAGCCAGATAAAAATTTTGCTGCTTTGCAAAACATTTGGCAAACAAATAAAGAAATACAATTGTTAACGGGAGCCTTACTCTAATAAATTTCAGATTACTTAATTCATACTGATACTATGTTGACCAAATATTAGATCTATCTTTAGCCCGCCAGATAAAAGACTGCGGTAGCGCTAATAGCGACACCAGAATTGCTAAAATACAGCTTGCTAATTATGCAACGACTTAATCAACGCCGCATAATCAACCTTTGAATTATGTCTGCGATCAACTGGAATACGATTATGAATATGAATCTCCGCAATTTTCAAAGACTGCAAATTGTGCTTTAGTATTGCTATTATTTCTTGCACTTCGGCTCTTTGACGTCTGTAGAAAGTATCATGCAATTGAATAACCAGCGTGCGTTTGCCCTTATTAGAAACACAAGCTGCCCGCTTAACACTAATATGCTCAGAGGCCGCCCCTTCTGCCTGAAATGGATATAGTACACCTTCTGTATCAACAATTTTTGCACTTTCTCTGCCTAAGAGCCACAGCCGCCCTTTATTATCCAGATAACCAGCATCTCCAGTTCGATGCCAAACTTGATTGTCAACTTTGAATTTAGCTTGACTGTCACCCTGCCCTCTAACATATCCTTTGATCACATGACCTCCGGTAACTACAATTTCACCTGGCACATTGGATGCCTGCTTCATGGCGTCAAATTCTGCTAATGAGAAGTGCTGCAACTTCTCTGTTGTAATAAGCGGTTTGACTATGTGCAATTGGACTTGTGTTTCTGGCAACCCAGCGAGCAAACCAGCACCTGATTTTATTTGTTCAAAATCATCCTCATTTATTTGCGATAGAGCAATATGAGCAATTGGCTCAGCTTCTGTTGAACCATAAACTGCAATTATATCTGCATGAGGCGCAATCGACTTGAGCCTACGCATTAACTTCGGAAACACAGGGCCACCACCAGTAAAAATTTTAAGCAAGGAATTGGCAGTACACTTATGCTTAATACAATAATCAGAAAGACGCTCTAATAGAGCTGGCGGAGCCACTATTCGCTCAGTCTTGTATTGACCTATTTGTTGCAATAACCTAGCACCATCTGCTTTACCAGGTTTGCGCAAATTTATATTAGGTATTATCGAAGTCATGCCAGAAGCCAGATTGGCCAACACAAAAATAGGCAAGGCAGTCATTTCCACCGCGCCCTCTTTTAAACTTAAACTTTCTTCTAGAGCCTTGTGTTGATGCAATAAAAAATCATGTGTCCTTATGATTCCTTTCGGTCTGCCAGTACTGCCACTGGTAAATGTAATCAAAGCTGGTAATTCACCTTGCACTGCATCAAGATCAATTTTATTCTGGCTAGCATCACCATCTAAAATATTCCGCACTTTAATAGACAGAAGATAAATCGGTTTAAAGCCAAACAAGCCCATACCAGTTCTAAATTTCATCGGGATATCTTGTACACCGCCCGAAACAAAAGGCAAAAGCGATCCGCGGCTGCTTGTTATAAGAGCATGTGGTCTCTCGATTTCAAAACAAGTTTCCATAAATGGCAATCCAGAAGAAGGATCAACTAACATTGCCTTCACGCCCAGCTTAAAGAGAGCAAATATTATGTTATATAGCTCGATGCACATACTATGCAAAACGAGCGCCGTATCATTATACTTAAGACCCTGTTTTTTAAAATACAAAGCGAGTTCGTCTGATGATTTGTCCAATTCTGCAAAAGTTACACTATGCTCGATTCCGAATTTATTCTCAATCAAAGCTAGTCTTTGACCATTTATCTCGCTTTTCTCTTTTAATTTAAACGGAATATTCATGAGCTTAATTGGCGTGAATACAATGTATATTTTCTGACCGGTGAAGCATAGCGTAAGCTTATCTTGCCTGAAACATTTTGATCCAACATAAGCGCATGAATGACGCGGCGATAGCCATTTATAAATGCTTCCTTTTGTACTCTATCTACGAGGTAGCGACCCAGTCCAGCATATTTACTTTCTGGAAGACGCGCTACTGTTTTTAAGACCATAGTTTCTGGTTGTGGCCCTTCATTATAATCAGGCAAAGCAAGGACAAAACCCACCGGTTTGCCATTATCCTCTGCTATCAATAAAGAGTTTGCTTTGATCATTCGCAGCAGAGGCTGATATTTTTCCATAAACTCGTCTTCTGTAATTGGACTATATAAAAAATTGGACTTGAAAGATTGCAAAGATAATTGAAACATGGACGCTAAGTCAGGATTGCTGTTTTGAGCAGAGAATGGCCTTAAACTTATACCTTTCGCTTTGAATCTACCTTCGAGAACATCGGCTTTAGGATCGCGTACAGCCAGATCTTTGTTTAAAGCAGAAAAATACTGAGCCACCGGGCGAAATCCGGACAAAAGAAAATGCTGAACATATTCATCAGGATTATCAGGCTCCAAAAAAAACACTCGCTCTTTCCCACGATCAGTTATGAATCGATAGCGTCTCCAGGTATTGCCATCCATCGGACCAATGGCAAGTGCACAATTGTGTAGTCTCAATTGTGCAAAGGCATGATTTAAAAGAAGCGCTGCTACTTCTTCATCAACTGCATCATAATGTCCTATAAAACCCGCTAATTTCCCTTCAAATAAAATCTTTTCTTTGTACCATAATGAGCAGCGTGCATGTATTCTATTATCCCCATCAATAATTACCCAGTGCTCATCCGCCCTATCTTTAGTAAAATCCCGAAAAAGTAATCCTCCTGAAAAACCATATAATTGCTCGGCTGTTTGTGGATCTTCTAAAAGTATTGTCTGCATGCCTTTTTGATCTACCATATTCTTAACTCCAAGAACTAAACCAGGGTATTAAACCAATCCCTGACCCGACGGTTGCACATATTGCTTCTCTAAGCCATCTCCTTCCGCTTTGTCCAGGCTCAACATCTAAACGATTAGGGGCATAGAAATAAAAAATCAAAGTCAAAAGAATAATAATAAACGGTGCCAGGATTGCATCTATTACCGCCGCTTGATCCAGTCCCCTAAAAATTATAAATGGAATAAAAAGCAAAAGCCAACTTTTGAGCGTTGCCAGGGCAAGGATCATAACACGCTCCCTATTCAAAGTAGCACCGGTCATGTGAGCGATACTAATGATACTGGCATGTATAGCAAAACCAAGAGTATAAGGATATAAAAGTGCAATAGAAGGAGCAAAACTATTATAGATTAGCCAGATAAGACCAGTAGAACATACCGATATCACTGCATAAATTTTGTGTGTACTCATGTCTTTGCGATATCGCTGCGGCATCAATCGACGATAAGTAAAAAACAAAACCAGTGGCATAAAAAGCCAGATAAGACCACCTAAGACCCAGCTATAATAAGAAAAAAGGGCAACGCCAATTGCCGCACTACCATCTAATGTTGTTCGCTTCTTAAACAACATTGTAAAAATAAGCACGAATACTAATACAATTAACCGGATACTTAAAGCAGTAGCATCAAGTGTCAAATGACTTTTAAGCACCAGATAAGTGCCAATAGGAATAAAAAGATTATCTAGACCGCTCCAAGCAATTGCTTCAAAGAACATAGCAATAATTCCTAAAATAAGTCCGATAAAAAGACACTCGTAGCGTCCTATAGAACTAAACAGCAAAAGCGGTATATGAGCAGACAAAAACGCAAGGGTGAAAAACGTCACTGAACCTTCAGTAGACTTAGCACCATCAGCAGTATGATAAGTCAGCAAACCGTATTGCTTACCAATCAGCGCGGAGCCGGCATCTGCCAGTGTTAATGTCATAACAGGTATGGCATAGAGCAAAGGATCTTTATGGCTCAAGCAAAAAAGCACAGCTATCGATATAGGGAAACAAATCTCACCCCAGGAAGCTCTTTCGGTCTTAAACACTACATCCTTCCAGCCACACAAAAATGCCGTTTTCTTTAATGCAGTGAGTAATACAATTGAAAAAATTGCCACTAATACAACCGGCCATGCTCGATGAAATAAAAATGGAAATGATAAACTAGCAATGCCCATTGTCAAATGCAAGGCTTTACGGATTATCTCAGGATTTGGTGAAAAACGCTTTTGAACGAAACTCAGAATCTGCAAATTACAAGCTAGCATGCCAAATATCAATAGCATTCCTAGCCACGGATTAATATAAGAGTTCATTTGCAAATTCTCTCGATAACAAGCCTTCGGTAAAAAAATGCTTTGTTTTTCTTGTAAAGGTTCTGCGATAGTTGCGCCATTTCTAATAAACTATCTGAAAATGCTTCGGGTCTTGATCGTGGTGTCATCATATTCCAATAAACTAAATGTGCACCATTTGCCCCCACTCGCATGATTTTGGCTAACAGTTGTTGATAGTTTTCATAAGACATATATTCAAAGATATCGCTCAAATTAAAAGCATTAAACGAATTAGCAGAAAAACTATCAAGACATTCTTCCAAAGATTGGTGCCGTATCTCTACCCGTTGAGCATTTTGCTTAATTGCTTCAAAATGTTGAGGCTTTAAATACAGGGGTAACGCTTTGCCATAGCCTCCCATCAAAATCCAATGTAGATATGGGTTTTCGGCGGGATCTAATTCAGTTAAAGCATACTCGGTCGACCCAAGCAGAAAAGTCGAAATACTCTCTTGTACATAATCAAAGAAGTGCGGATCTCTGCCCAATCGTCCCATTATCGTACGCGAGAAAAACACGCGAAATAGTGCGCGCCACTGCCAAGTATTCCATTTTTCTCTAAAAAATTTCTTTCTGGATTCAATATCTCCACCGGCCAGAAGTTTCCCTACGTCCGAGGTATTATGCACTATAGGTAGTACCACAGTGCGAAATAACTCAAAATATCTCTCGAATTTACCAAAGTGAGCAACACCCAAAGCAATGCCAGCTTGATTTTGATCCCAAAATGACTGTGCTCTCAAGCTTAATTTATTCCGGCATTCATTATACAGTGCAATTCGTTCACTGGCATGCTCACTCTCTTTCAGTTTAATTGGATCTGAACAACCCAGAAGCATGAGCATTTCGTAGTAAGATAATTTCTGAAAAGCTCCTATGCGCAGTTCCAAACAAGACAATTGTGCAAGGCTTAAATCAATAGCGATCACACGAGCTGGATCTTTAATCAACATTGCCAAAGTATTGTCACCAGCCGAAGCTATCGACAAACAAGTATCACCTGATTTGATATCCATTGCGTCTAATAACACTTCCGCATCTTCCCAGCATTGTGCATAGCGCACCATGGAAAAATCTGCTTTATTTAATACTTCACTGGTTAGTGGTTCTATTTTCATAAACAAGTCTATTATGCACTAGTTTGCTCCAGCTTATTAATGATACCTGTTGATCCGTCAAACTCTACCAGATCGCCATCTTTTAGTTTGCCGATTAAACCTGGAATACCCACAATCGCTGGTATGCCCAGTTCTCTGGCTACAATTGCCGAATGCGAGAGCAAACTACCATATTCGACCAATATTCCCGACGCTTGCGGAAAAACGATAATCCACCCCGGATCAGTACGCCTCGCCACTAAAATATCTCCATTCAAGGGTGCTGCTTCCTTGGGATCTAAAACCACTCGCACCTTAGCCTTTACTTTGCCTCTGCAGCAACCAGTTCCCTTAAGCGTCATGTTGCCATCAGATTTATTTGCTTCACTTTCAATTTTCATCGATCCGCTGAAATTCTGATGTAAATATATCGGTCCATGCGTTTCAATTCTATCCGCAGGCTGTGGTAATAATCTATAAGTATCAATCTCCTTTTTTCGCAAAGAAATCAATCCATTCAGATTCGTGCTGGTGGACGTACCTTCAATATAACCGAGCAGTTCTTCAACCTCTAAATAAAACACGTTGCGTACTTCATCAATCGCTCCTTCACTGGACAATTTTGCCGCCATCGCAAGAACAATCTCTCGCACACGAGCAAATAATCTGGTTCTTTCAAACCTTAGATTTTCTCTTTGTTTTACTAACCTGCGAGTATTATTCAACACCCAAAGAAAAACGCATGTTTTTAGAAAATCACTTTCCAACCATTTTTGCGCAGTACACTCAGCGTCTTTGCGAATACTAGAAAGATTTTCGCCATGGGCCAAGTCTGTTTGCCCATTATTTCGATTGGCCGCCAGATGCCCAATAGTTCTAAAAAATGATAATGGATCTTCATTCAAACTCAAACTTTCCAGTTTAAGCTCGCCAATACAACGTCCACCAAATTTATTAAGATATTGATTGACAACTTGCTCAAGTTCTGGATATTTGGCCACCGCCCCTCTAATATCTGCCACCTCTCCCTTTAAAAGTACTGCTACTAATTCAGCATTTTGCGATGCGATACCGGCTGCCTTGGCCATCAATTTTGGTGGCTCCGCACTGATGATGCCACCTTCACCGGCAATTAAATTATTTTGCAGAGTACCATCAATATCTCTACACCAGCGCCTGGTTAGACTTCTCAAGCTGCCAAAAAATATCATGGCAAAAAAATCATTGATTAATGGTGCATCCCAATTGGTCAATAATTTAGCCTCTAGCATGCGATATTTAGCTGCTAATTCATCCAGTGTTAATTGAGATAAGTCTGTGCCAGTATCAGCTAAAGCTCTTTCAAAACGTCTATTAAACAGCACTATATCCTCTGGCAAGGTCAAGAATCTCTGAAAGATCGCTAGCAAGCTTCGTATAAAATTATATTGATCTTTCAGCTGCTCATCGTAACTAGATGCTACCACTTTTGGTGCTATTGCTTCGGGCAACGGCTCTCGCACGCCCATCATTTGTTCCATAAAAGTCCTGTTAACCTTGTAACCGGGAAATATGGCTATCAGTCTGTACCAGTTCAAAAGATTGTAGTAAATACGCCCCTGAATAAAACCCAGCATGCTGGGAAATATATTCTGATTAGCTCTGATTGTTTCTTCGCTTACGCCCATCAAATGGCAAAATTGAATATAAACATGAGCATAAGCTTTTCTGGCAAAAGAAAATGTAAGCGGCGTGGTGATACCGTGATAACTTTCACCAATATTGCTATTGTCCCAAATATATAGCTCACCTTTTGAAATTGCTTTTTGGCTATATTCTGCTTTGTGACTAGATTCGGCTTCTAACCCAAATGCTTTCCTTGCTTCAACGGCTGTTTGGACGTTGTCCGCCGTATTCGGCTCTGATAGTGGTTTTTGTTCGACTATTTGCTCTGCTGGCTGTGCGATTTTTGACTCAACTTTCCGTTCCGGTTCGATTGTTTTGCTTAACTCAGATGGCGGTTCTGATGCAATTTCCATTTTTTGCTGGACTACAGGTTTTAATTGTTGCGCTGCTTTTTGCTCAGTTGCTTGCTCTGCTTCCGCCACTGGCTTGGATACAGAAGTGCTCTCGGTCCAATCTGCTAACTCAACTGGTGGCTTTTGCTCAATTGCTCTTTTTACTTGCGCCGCTCGCTTGGATACAGAAGTGCTTTCGGTCCAATCTGCTAACTCAACTGGTGGCTTTTGCTCAACTACTCTTTCTGCTTGCGCCGCTGGCCTGGATAGCGGTGCTATTTCAATCCGATCTGCGGACTTTGGCTCAACTATTGCTCCGGTTTCGAGCGGCGGCTTCTGTTCAGCCAGGCTGCTTGATTCTAACGTTGATTTTGCCTCCATTGGCGCCCATGATTCACTATTCATTGTTTCCCCAATGGGAATCCATGATTCACTTGCCGCTATGGCATCCACTGATGATAGCGACGATTCATTGGGTGCAATTGCATCCGTTAGCTGCCATGATTGGCTGGACACATTTGCGTCCGTCAACTTCTCTGATTCATCTGCTGGCTTTAAATCGATTGGCAGCCACGATTCACTATCTATTTCTGTATCCGCTGGTTTCGCTGATTCATTTGCTGGCTTTAAATCGACCACTAGCCATGATTCACCAACAGCTGTTTGCTGAGCTGCTGCTCCTGCTTCAGTTGCCAATTTTGATTCCGCTAACGGTCTTGATTCCACTGGCGGTTTCGATTCCACTGGCGGTTTCGATTCCACTGGCGGTTTTGATTTCGCTGGCAAGCTGGCTCTCCCCGCTGCCTGTGGAGCAACCGTTGTGATTGGTCTGGCCTGCAAAATAAACAATTCGTCGCCTGCAATTGCCCATTCAATATCTTGCGGGCACTCAAAATACTTAGCTACATCTTGTACCAAGGATGCTACGGCGCGAGCCTCATCTTCACTTAGACTTAAATGACCGTCAGGCTCGGCCAACTCCTCTATTTCAATGCAATTTTGTCCGTGCCTTAAAATAACGGATTTTTGCCCGGCTTCAGATATCACATAACCGTTATCACTTACCCGATAACTATCAGCATTGCTTTCTCCAGAAACGAGTGATTCTCCCAAACCAAACACAGAATTTATGACCGATACGTTCGCCCCAGTCACCGGATCTATACTAAAAGCTACACCCGATTTGTCTGCCGGTATCATGGCTTGCACAATTACTGCCGGCGGCACAATGCTTTTGTTCCGCGCATTTAACTTTCGATAAGCAAGTACATGCTCACTAAACGCCGAGCGCCAAACATCAGCGATTCTATCTGTCACATCTTCCGGTCTCACGCAAAGAAAACTTTCCAATTGTCCGGCAAAAGAGGCTCCTGAACTATCCTCATCTGCAGCTGAAGACCGCACCGCCAATAAGGCCTTCCGTGCAAAACTAGGCAGAGCTTCACCCACTTCCATTTTGACATCCTGATTTACTTCAAGATAAAAGAGCCCTTGTTTTATCTGGCTTTGTGCTTTTTCGTCCCAAATCAAATCGGGCTGCCAATCGGCACTAATATTAAACGCCTCTGTAGTAACAACAAACCATGACGGCACGTTAAATTGTTGCGCTGTTAATTCAGCCAGATTAAATGCCTTACCACCAATTATAGCCTTATTCTCAATTGTAGACCCATCGCGCAAATAGCGGAATCGTTTACGTGCAAAGAGGGGCATAATTATCTTCCTGAATAAAATGACATGAGAACAGCCGGCAAAACACCAAGACATACATAAGATAATACTACCCAAAATCCTGACAAAAATTCGATTTTATCAGCGAGCGCTTTATTCGGCCTTTTGCAGAAATCAAACACCACTTTTGTGGCAAAAAGCATAAACAATGTCAAAATGCTTGCCGTTGGCAGGGAAAATTTTACCAGCGAAGCCGTAAAGGTGGCAAAAATAAAAGCTAACACAATAAAACCAAGCCACACACCGCTGGCAATACCAGTACCCCACATATGCGAATATGTTTGCACACCATTTTCTTCCTGCTCTGGCGCCCTTATTTTTCGGCCAAATTCAATGATCAATCCATTGCACAGACTAACACATAAAAAAGCATAAATACCGTGAGGCATGCTTGACCCTTGCCGCAGCCAATCACAAGCAGTAATAAATAGATCAATAAAAACCATAATAAACATATGAGTAGCAACATAAATTAGGGTATGCGCCCTTAGCCAATCTCTAACAAAAAATTCTTTTGTCATAAGTGCCATATATAACCATACTGCTGCCAGTGGTAAAAACAGTTTGACACCAAGGAAGCCAACCAGAACCACTTGTACTAAAGCCGATAGAAAAGCTAAAACCCCCAGCTCTTTCAGTTTGACAAGTCCCCGGGGAACCGGACGATAGGCCTGATAAAGGCAATCATCTTCATAGTCCTTAAATTCATCGGCAACTCGCAATTGAAAGAATACTAATAACGTCACCACAGCCGTGATCAGAAATACAGGCAGTGGTGGTAATGGCTGCACACCTCTCAGCATCTGCGAAAAACATAGTCCTGAAAGGGCAAACATAGAAACCATAATGCCGAATTTGTTCAGCGGAAAACGCTCTGCCAGATATGCGATTAAGCGCTTGGCAAATGACTGGCTATTAAACTCTTGCTTTTCAACCGCTGCCATCGACATTTATTTTGTAACTTTGATTCGTCTCATAAACCTTTTAGACAAATTATTCTCAGACGCCTAGACTATCTACCGATGTCGACTATCACAATACCCATATTAGTTTGCTTGTAGCCATGTGTCCATGGCTAACACACACTTAATCTTCTGTTTGCTAAGAATGCCGACATTCGTCTATACATTTCTGCTTTAGTGTTTGACCACCTCTATATTTACTCGCTTTTGCCCAGCTGATAGTCTGACATAACCACCTGCTGGGAAAGTAAATTTTGGCTCTGTGTGGCCAAAATCAGCATTAGCGACAATGGGTATCCGCCTCAATTCATTTTTGCTTTTAATGATTTGCTCCAATAATTTAAAATCCATTCTGGAAACTTGTTGAAATCTGCCTATAACCAATCCACGCACACTAGGAAAATTGGGCTGATGGATCAGCGATTGCAGATCCCGATCAAAAATAGCCGGTGAAACTAACTCATCATCTTCTAAAAAAAGCACAGAATCTCTAATATCGGGGAAATATTTGGTGCCGTTAAGCAAGTTGAGGGTGCAAAGGTTTCCACCAATAATAGTCCCTTCACAGTCCCCGTCATTCACTACTTTCCAACCACTATTTACTATTCGCTGATCATTTTCGGGATGCAACCCCCACTCAAAATCGCTCCAATATTTGCTTGCTTTAATTTCAAATGGTTCTGATGAAAATAGACACTTCTTAAAATAATCAAGCGTGTAAGAACTAAGATGTTTCTGCCCAAAATTAGCATAATTAGGACCAGAATAACTTACCAAGCCAGTCATAGCAAATATGGCATTATTTAGAGCAGTAATATCAGAAAAACCGCAAAAGATTTTTGCATTGCTTGCCACCAAATTCCAATCTATATATTGTAATAACTGATTTGAATTAAAGCCTCCTATAGCAGTCAATACACAAGCAACACTTTTATCTGCAAAAGCCTGATGAAAATCCTGAAGCCTGTGTTCTATTGAAGAAGAATTAAAAGCATCATTCTGTATACAATGATCCCCAAAACTTACTTTCAATCCCATTGCTTCCAATCTAGTTGTTGCCCATCGCTTGCTCTCCTCCGACAAAAGCGCGAGTGAGCGAGCCGGTGCAATAATACGTACACCGTCACCAGGTCTAAGTTTTTTAGGAAAGATTTTACGCAAAATATTCTCCAGAAAATAAAAGTCCATAAAACAATTGACTTGGACGAAATCACTCAAGAGCGATCTTCGGTCTAATCACTCTACTCTTTGATAGACATATGCCAATCACAGCCAAAATAGCTAATAGCACTCCCACCCATTGCAACAAATTTAATTGCTCGCCAAATACAATGAAGCTTCCAAAAATGGTAAAAACCGGAGGAAGAGCCAAAAAAATTGATGTTTTTGCGGCCCCAATTCCTTTTATAGTAATAAGATAAAAACAAAAAGGTAAGGCATAGGCAGTAATACCACTAATACTTGCGAGCAGAAAATCCAAAGCATTTAACCCAGACGACACACCCAAAACAGGTAAACAAATCAGCCAAATAACAATGACTAGAATAAGCCCAGAGAGTTGATGTAGAGCAGTTAAACGAATTGGCTCAAGTGCAATTAATTGACGCTGGGATTGTATACTATAAAAGGCAGCACAGGCTACACCAGCCAAAATAAGCACATTGCCAATCAGCATAGTTGTATTGAAATGCATATCAGCACCTGCGCTTGTGGCCATGAAAGTTCCACAGGTGCCGCATGCTGCCAGCAATAAAATATTCCAACCGATCCTCTCCCGCAAAAGAACTGAAGCTAGAAAAATAATAACTATACTCTCAATCGCCCAAATTAGAGCCTCACTATTGGCGGTGGTTAAATTCAAACCGAACATACTCAATGCAAATGCAAAACCTGGCTGCAATACGCCAGGTAAAGAATACTTAAAGCTCTCAGCTTTGGATAAATGAGATTTACTCTGAAAAGCAAGAATTATCCAGAGCAAAAGATTACTAGACATCAATTGAATAGCAAGTAAAGATAATGGATCGAAGTGAGCCAAAAGACTTTTGGTCAGTACGTTCGAAAATCCCCACATGGCTGTGGCGGCCAGGCCAGAAAATATGCTTTTTTTCATTTTTAATTATTTAGTGAAAAGTGAGTTAAATACCACGGACAAGAGCTCGATGCCTAACGTTTATCAAAACGTCGCTTTATCGGCTCATGATTCATGTATTTAAAACTCGGCTTCATCTCAAACTAAATAATAAAAACTTTTCGCCCAGTGAAAGCTCAAGAATACAATAAAACTTGTTTATCGGCAAGAAAATGAAGTTAAATTCAATGGAATCTAAACCTGGTTTGAGCTTATTACGTTAAGCAAGCAATCCCTTAAAGCTTTTACTAAGGCTGGGAGATATCCGCCATCTTAAGTTCAGGCAAACCAGAAGTCAACCAGAGATTAATTAAACAGCCTACATTTTGTCAATGGCTCGCCCATCGGAGATGTCTACTATCTGCACATTAGACATCTCCGAAAGGTTTTCTAGTTCTAGCAACTTAATGCATCCAAGGCACTCCACCCGGGCTCCCTGCGCCGTTGCCACCACCGCCGCCACCACTTCCACCACCCTCGGTCGGCACTATTATTGGGACATTAGGGGAATTATGCGGTCCCGCACTATTGCTCGGACCACCCGCATTTGTTCCGCTAGACCCTGAGTTAGAGCCTGAGGTAGAACCAGACGTAGAGCCTGAGTTAGAGCCTGAGTTAGAACCTGAGTTAGAACCTGAGGTAGAACCTGAGGTAGAACCAGACGTAGAGCCGGAGGTAGAGCCATTCGTACCCGATCCTCCATTCGTACCAGAACCGGTGGTACCGCCTCCCGTTCCACCACTAATGCCACAATTACATGCTGCAGCAAGACCAGCTTCTGCCTGATACCTAACGGTGGGATTATTAATAAAGTAAGTATAAGGAAGTACGCCCCAGAATCCGTATTGATTCCATCCTCCTGAGTTTGTAAACCAAGTACATACATCATAATTATTGGCTATACACAATGCTCCAAGTTTTTGATCCTCCAGCCCCATGCGTGGATCTTGTTGGCATTCAAAAGCCACTTTAAAGTAAGTACCGTTGACGGCCCCGCCATAAAACGATTGCCCTTGTTCATAGGAGACAAGGTGCTCGTCGTACTGTTTAGCCAGTTGTGTCATTGCAACAAAGCAAGGATTCATAGTCACAGTGAACATCTTATCTACCGAAGCAAAGTAAGCATCGGTAGTGTTCGCTGAGGCTGTATTATTATACATCAAATAATATGGCGCCCCTCCTATAGCCCAAATATATTGATTTGGTTTACCGTAGTGTTGTTTGATCCAGTCTAATCCATTCTGACAATAAATAGTCCAGTAAAATTGTCCACACAGGACGAAACGCCCTTGATCGCCCAATATTGGTTGCATAGGTATAACATCACTCATCGCGTATTTTCCCATTTCTTTGCCCATGCCATCAGCACCACCGCCATAACCATCAGCTAATGATTCGGCCAAGCATAGATGTGATCCTGTAAAACCCCAATTCCAAACTTCATTACAGAATTCGACATAAACGTGTAGTCGGGGATCTAGCCTAGCTTTTAGGAATTTGGCAAGATTAGTTTTATAGTCATCGGTAGCATAAAATGGTATGTTAATCCACGGGTCGCAGTGGGTCTCATTGCATAGCTCGACCAAGTTTTCATAACAAGTGCGCCTACCCCACATGTTATTCTGAGGGCGCTTTGACCAATCATAATTAGTAGCATAATTACCATTCGTATTCAACCAATCCATAAAACGTAGTTCGCAAAACGGCGCAAAGGTCTGCAGATATTGGTTTGAAAATAATGGATAAGTGCCTTGTGGAACGAAAGCATCTCCTTCTACCCACTTGCGATAGCCAGGTGCCGTCAGATGCATGTTATTTAAAACACCCGCAGCAGTATTTTTTGGATTAATATCCCAGAGAGCCAAATAACCTAATTCCAGATCTAGCGTTTTTGGAGTATTCACATTTTGAACGGGTATTTGCATATTAAATTGACAGGTGGTGATCGTGATACCAGCATCATTTACATAGCGATGATATGAACCTGGTACGATAGCACTGCCGTTATAAAACTGAAAATAAGGACCTTGAACGCCGGCTAAATTGAAGTCCCCTTCACAATAAAAATTGTATATACCACTAGGAAATGCACTGGAATACCATCCAAATTCACAGCTTCCTTTTTTTGGATAACCCGCAGGAGTCCATCCGGTGACGCTCGTGTAATTGCACCAAAATCCGTTCAACAATATATCAGCATAAGCGAAATCTGTATAAAGAGGATCTTCAACATTCATGCCAAAGCGCGTTGCCGACTGAGGAGGAGTTTGTGCACGACTTGGTATGGCCGCCAGGGGCGTTAAATTATAAACAATACCCAAGAACAAAGCGAGTAAAAACGTTTGTATACGCATAGTGCTCCTTAGTAATAATATTTGTCTGTGAGGGATAGTAAATTGAATATTCGAGAAGAATCCGATTAACTTGAGCCAAATGGCCCTATATATACATACCTAACCTTCTAAAAAATCAAACCTTTTTAGATTAACTATTTAGTTCTGATGCGGCTTTTAATAATATCCGAGCTTATTAAAACCGTATACACAAACACAAAAACATGTTAGGAAAACCAGCATCTTTCTATGTAGAAGATATTGTCTTGCCTGTAAAGAAGCGCTACTTACATAAGGAAATTGCCCACAAAAATTTATTAGCAAAATCATTCAAATTTAGATGATATCATATCTAACTTTGTAAGCAGGTACAAAAATTTCCAGTATAAATGCCATTTTTGATAGCATCAGCACTATCATCGATGGTATGCGAAACGGCAGAGTTCTTTCATATGATCAAGCTTCTTGAAGCAGCGCTTAGTTGATCAGCTCATTGTCCAGATATAATTTCATACCAGCATGGCTAGCAGTGAAGCCCATACTTCTGTAAAAACGGTGCGCATCCACCCGCCGATTATCGCTAGTCAATTGCACAACTTTACATCCATTGGCGCGGGCCAACTCGATAGCATAACGAATGAACGCCTCTCCAACTCCTCTACCGCGATGTTCCTCTTTAACGCGTATTCCTTCTATTTGAGCACGGCGCGATCCTAAGCGTGTAATAGAAGGAATAAAAGTCAATTGCAGACACGCAATTACGGCCTTATCTTCAATAGCCACATATAAAGCATTTCCGTCTTGCTTTTCAATATCCTCAAAAGCTTTTAAATACGGCTTCGGAATAGGAATGGCAAATTCTTCGCGCTCAATGCCAAGCTCGTCTTCGGCAAGCATTTGAACAATCGCGGGAAGATCGGTTTTAACTGCTTTGCGAAATTCCATGGCTAAACTACCAATTGGGTCGTATCGCCTAAAAGTTTGGATTTGATCCATTTCAAACAATGCCAAATAATGCCGAGAATCTACCAGTTCGACTAACATCATAACCGATTGTCAAACGATTTCATCACTTTTAAATAGCTAAAGCATCGATCTTTTTGGCTTCTTCTTCACGATTCAAATAGCGCAAAAGCTTAGCATAATTCTGATAAGCAGAAACTATTTCATCATGATTGCCATTCTTAGTAGCTACCAGTAATGAAATTACTCGCTGACACACCGGTTCCGCTTTGGCATATTGTTCAGTCTTAAATAAAGCATAGGCAAGATTATTGAGATAAATACTGCTTGCATTTAATTCCTTTGGCGCAATGCGATCATAATATTCAATTGCTTTAGTATATTCTTCTGAATTGATAAGCTGATTGGCTATGTCTGCCGTTATTGTTGTAACTGCAGGATGCCCGGCTAATTCATCATTGGCCTCTTTGAAATAATTATCATAGAGGGCCAAAGCCTTTTGTTTCTTCCCGGACAGCTGGTATATATTCCCCAGCTCAAAAACATAAGTCTCGATCGAATAAGCATGAGACTGATTAATTTGTTTGTATAAGGCCAGTCGCTCAACATAAAGCGGCTCTGCAGATCGATAATCCTTTTGATTAGCGTAAACAGTACCCAGATTACCTAAAAGTCTTGCTGTTTCATTGTCCTTCAGTCCCAATTCTTTTCTGATATTGAGCGCTTGTTTATATAATTTTTCTGCTTTAACAAGGTCGCCGTCACGATCTTTAATATAGGCCGACCAAAATAATGAATGCGCAAGAATCTCGCGGTCTGATGGAAATTGCGCAAACAATTTGCGCCCTTCTGAAACTGTTGCTGCAGCCTGATCTAATTGTCCTGCTCTATAGTATTGATCAGCTAAATTTTTATATGCCTGGAGCTTCATGCCATCATCAGCTCCATTCCAAGCATGATATATTTCTATAGCGCGTTTTGTGCTGCTTATAGCTTCGGGATAAGACTGTAAGTTGGCATAACAATCTCCTACATTTAATAGCATGCCTGGAACATCTGTGCCATTTGGCCCTTCGTTTTTTACTAGGGTAGTCACATACTTTTGATATAGCTGCAAAGACTTTGCCCAATTGCCCTTTTCGTATTCGCGCTCTGCTTCCTGACAAATACATACTGGGTCTTTATCCTTAGCTGGCATTGCCGGACTGAGGATTGCCGTTGATTTCTTCTCCTGCTCCTTTTCATTTTGTCGATAAAATCAAAAATTGGCGAAGGGCGATTGGTCGAATCAACCTTTATTGCAGGTGGGACAACTGTTAACGGCATCGGACCAATCGGCCCCAATGGCATCACTAATTGCGCTGTGCCTGGCAAAGTAGAGATACACAAAAGTCCAGGGAAAGCCATTAATACCAAGTAGCTTCTATGTGTTTTCATATCGAACTAAACTCCTGTATTTAGCTGATTGCCTGGACTTTCATAAATCACAATTTCATTTACTAATGCTAGGTTGAGCTAGCTAAATCAATCTTTAGCTAGAAGCAAATCAGTGCGCAATTTATACAATTTCCTAGAGTTCATTAGTAAGCTAAGGAAATATCCGCCATATTAATTTGCGCAAAAGCCGAAGTCAAGAAGCCATTTGTTAGGCAGCCAACATTGCAGTTCATAGCATCTCAGCTATGTCACACATCATAAAAAATGACCCCATCATTGCTTTCTTGAGCCCAATTGGACGGGGACTAGGGGAGAGTGATCCTTGCGCAATCTCTCAACTAATTGCAGAGAATGCAGGACTACCTAAATAATAGTGTCAATGTCATCTGCAAGTTGAACAATTATTCGTCGAATTTTTTTGCCTTTTGATCATAGAGTCCTACGTGGATTACGAGGGCAAAGCCGGCTGATGCTGCCAGTATGAAGCAAACTATGGCCAGTCCAGGATAACCAAAAATCATAAATGAACTTGGCACACGCATCAACATTGATGCACCAACTATCAGTGCTGCCAATACTAAACCCAAAGTAATGCGATTCGCCACCTTCTGAAATGCGTCTATTAGTACTGCTTCATCAATGGTATCCACCTTCACCCGCAATTTATTATTTGCCGCTAAATCAAGAACCTTTATAAGCATTCCAGGTAATTTTTCAGCATAGTCCTTCGCATTGATTATATTTCTGAATATACTCTCTGCAGAGACGACCTTTTCCATACGCTGCTCAAGAATATCAGGCGCGTTATTTTTGACCGAAGCGTTAAGATTGAAATCGGGATTTAATGTACGTCCCACCTGATCTAAATTCAGGAGCGTTTTGCCCAGCATGGTTAGCTCAGGCGGCACACGAATATTACAATTGCCGGCAGCCGTGGTAACGCCAAGAATCACTCTGCCAAGATTCATTTCTGCTATATTCTTTTCCAGATGGGCATGAACTAGATTGATTATTTGCTTACGAAATTCTGCTTCATCAAATTTCTCTTTAGGGGTACCTATTTCTATACATAAGTCCGCCGCCGCGTCCGCACGATCTTCGCTTATAGCTAAAAGTAATTGAAAAATCTTTTCTTGCAAGTGTGGTGTCAAATAGGCAACCATACCCAAATCAAGCAATGCTATTTTATTATCATCAGTAATAAAAACATTCCCTGGATGCGGGTCAGCATGGAAAAAGCCGTCCACTAAGATCTGTTTTAAATAAGCCTTGAAAATCTCTTCAGCAAGAGGAGCACCATCGATATCAAGAAGCTTTAATCCATTTATAGACGTAATTTTTTTGCCGGGAATAAAATCCATGGTCAAAACTTTTGACGTGCTGTAATCTGGCACAGGCTCAGGAACAACTATTAGCTTAAATTCTGCCAAGTTTTCTTTTAGGGTTGCTAAATTATGAGCCTCTTTTTCATAATCGAGCTCATCCAAAAGCGACTTACGAAATTCCTCTAGTATTACTTGAAATTCATAACGCTTTCCTGCTTTGGTACGCTCATCATAAACTTTGGCTATATTGGCTAGAACTTCCAGGTCCTGGATAGTAGATTCTCGAATTCCCGGACGTTGAATTTTAACTACCACCTCACGTCCGTTTCTCATAACGGCATGATGAATCTGACCTAACGAAGCCGCTGCTAAAGGCTCGGGCGTGAACTCGGAAAACGCTTTTGATAAACGTACTCCAAGTTCGGTAACAACAATTTGCTCCACTTCCTCAAACGGAAAGACTGAACAATTGTCTTGCAAACGAGAGAGTGCCGTCAAATATGCAGGAGGTATGAAATCTGGACGCGTAGAAAGCAATTGTCCCAGCTTTATAAAAGTAGGTCCTAATTTCTCGAGATCTGCGGCTAGCTCATCGGCATTTGCTGCTCCATTGTTATTATTATCGGACGGCTGTTCTTGACTAGCAAGTATTTCTTCTAATCCCGCATTTTTGACCAAGTCCGAATTGCCATATTTAATTAATAGCCAAGCAATGTCTTTATAGCGCTTAAGATGTTCTGTCTTGAGTGAAATACCCATACTTATATTGATCCGCGGAACTGACTTACTACCGCCCTATATTAACATCTATAACATGAGCAAACATCTGTGGGATGAGTAACGAATGTAGGAAAGATAAGCGATCTAAAAAGGATCATCGGCGCATAATTTCATCACATTTCATCCAAAGAAAACGTCAAGTTGGTTAAACTATTGCAATGGAAGTACCCCGATAGAGCAGCCCATTATCTTAATTAATATTTGGCTTATTGGTTTACGGATCAAGGTCATTGGGAATGGTGGGAGTGGATTATAAGAAATTTTATTGGAGGATTAATATATGGCGACGAAAAATTCATCAAAAACTATGTCCGGAAAACTACTAAATGCAACTGAAAAGCAAGCTATTTCCAAATTGATGAGAATACATGAACCGATGCTAAAGGAAATGGAAAAATGGAAAACAGAGCGAGAAAAGCTGGAAACCACACTCCTTGATCATATCGACACGATCGGAAAAATACTTGAACCATATTACGACCAAACCAAACGGCAAATAGGAGCTTTAACCGGACAAAGCCGAACTAGTGCTAGATACCCGAACAAAAAAGCAGCGCCGAAAAAGAAAAGCCGAGCAAAAAAATCTAGATCTAGATAATAAATTCAATTGCACATGTGAAGGCGTCTTATACACTTCAACTCTAACTCCATTTTTAGCTAATAGGTTAGACTATTTTTGTGCTGGGCTTTGAAGGGGACTATTTTGCTATCTCTTAGCCAAATTCTTTCTCCATCTTATCAATCGCTTCTTTGGCTTCCTTTAAACTCATCCCTGAAGATTCACGATACAATTTGAGCGCCTCGGCTTTCTTACCGTTTCTGATCAGATTGCGTACCGTACCCAATGTGTGCGTCTGGTTATCAGTCCGTATTGAAGTGGCCATTGAATCAATAATATGTTTGGCTTCCTCCAATCCGAGCTCAGTCGAGTCCCGTAACTCTTTTAGCGCCCCAATCTTATGCCCATCGTTAATAAGTGCCCGTATCCGTTCTTCAAGATCTGCGGGCAAAGATTCAGGCGTCTGAATTGCTATTGGAAAACTCTGTCCCTTCTTTTTTGACTTATTTCCTGGAGCAGTCAATCGACCCGATAAAAATCCTAGGCAAAGACCTAATATTGCAGCTACCAGAACAAGCTCTACTGTCAATGTCATATATTGCTCCCCGTTTGAAATATTTTAGCACCAAGAGCAAACAGACAATTCATAAGGGTGACAAAGTGATGCTGGAAGCCCAAGCGAATCCTCCTCATATTTATTACTGTTGCCGTCTGCCAGATGTGCTCCGTTCTCTTTTGCCAGAGAATAATCACCTCAAGAGACGATCTTATTTAGTGACACTTTCGCTCAATAATTTCGGACCGCCCATTGTGCGCTCGGTAAAGCCGGAATAGCTAAAGCTGTTTTTAAGGACGAGATATGTTTCAAATGTGATTGGCAAAATACTTCCTATTGACAGATGAATAATAGTTGATGGGTATTGATATGTTCACAAGAATCGAACGAAAGTCAAGAAGATAATTTAGCGAAATCAATAGTACTATCAAATTCCACACCCTTTGGAGTAGACCACAATGCCTGACAACATTCTTCTTGTTCATGGATATAATGTCCGTAGCTTAGATACTTATGGTAGTCTTCCGCAGCTATTAACTACTGACGGTTATGTCGCTCAACATGTTTACCTTTCTGCCTTCGATACTCTTAATGACGATATTACCTGCAACGACTTAGCTCTGGCATTAGAAGCGAGAGTATCGCAGCTTGAAGCAGCAGGGCTCAATATTACAAAAACAGCAATCATTGTTCATTCCACTGGTGCAATCATCACTCGCAGGTGGATGCTCAATCGTTATAAAGTGAACAAACCACTTCCCAGCCATTTCATTTCTCTTGCTGGTGCTAACCACGGCTCAACATTAGCCCAACTAGGGAGTACACAGATTGTTCACTTGTATCGCGGCGCAATGGGCACCGCAGTGGGAGCCGAAGTTTTGCAAGACCTTGATTATGGCAGCGAATTTCTTCTCCAGCTAAATGAAGAGTGGCTAGACGCCTTTTTATCTAATCAACCACCAAATGTCTTTGCTTTCGGACTGGGTGGCGATGATCATAGTGCTATTGAGTTTCAACTCTTTTGGCAAACTCACGAAGATGGCTCAGACAGCACGGTTCGAGTAAGTGGAGCTAACCTCAACTGCAGAATGCTTAGTATTAATCAAAATGATGCCAATCCCACACTAAATATCAAACCACCACTGAATGCTGATCCAATGTTTCCGCATTTGGTATTGCATGGTGTTTCACATTTCGGCACCAATGGTATAGTCAACGGAAACGATAGCACCATGCAAATAGTCTATCCGGAGATAAAAACAGCTCTGTCTGTTACTGACACAGCAAGCTATAAGACTGTTGAAAGCAACTGGCGCAATAGAACTGGGGGTCCCGGAGGATGGAATGAGAGTAATCCTACTCAGTGCAATTCAACAATTCTTTTTTCCCTACAACATCCTGGCGGCAGAAAGGTTGAAGATTCCCTAATTTTGATCAAAGACAGCAGCCCAGACGAAAATCAGGCACTAGCAAATATAGGTGCATCTATTGAACCGCGACAACCAATCCAAAATGCCGCCACCCTATCGTCTATTTCCTTCTATGTAAATTATTCCAAATTCTCGCAGACCTATCCACACACAGTACAAATACAGATTAACAGCGGCTGTAATGAAATTATCTATCCCCCCGTGCAATATACAGTTGACGCCGAAGAAATAGGCTGTGTAGAACCAAACCAATTCACATACATAAAGGTAATTCTAGAGCGAGAATCTGTTGGTACTTATGAAATTATTCCTCTAAACCAGAATCCAGATATACATAAACAATGGCCGCCGCTGCCAAAACCCAAGCCATAGCTGTCCTAGAGGGCAGCGACAATACAAATAGCCATCATAGTGTTACTTCATATCCCGCCGGATTTTTAGCCAATATTCTAAAAACTCCTTTGCCCGTTGTTTTGAATCCACAAAATTTAAAATATTGTCTTCCCTATTAGCAGAACTTGTAAAATTCCAACTGCCATCCTCAACCAGGTGATCATCAATCACACAAAACTTGCAATGCATCAATGCATGTTCAACAGATCTACCAGCAAAGACAGCAATGTGATTCTCTACAAGCGCTGCCAGCGCAGATTGTTCTCTTTTGCCCGCTGCTTGTGTTTTATCTGTGAGCACTTCAACATCGACACCACGACCATGTAATTGAATGAGTTTATTGATAACATTTGGATTAGTAATACTATAGCTGGCAATGTAACATCTATTCTTCGCCTGATCCAGAAACTGCAAAAGACGACTCTCAGCATCATCATAAGGAGTGAGATATGTTTCAATCGTGCTTGGTGGCACACTTGTTATTGGTGGATGAATAGTAATTGGTTGGGATAATAACGAAGCGTTCTCACCATAGGGGCTTTGCGCCGCCTGAACATTCAGGCAGATGAACAAGCAAACACTAATTGTTAGCAAGTATCGCATATGGTGCATTATAGCAAGAAACATAAGCTCTTATATCCAGAGAATTTCTAGATGCTGACAACTTAATGCCTTGCAGTTCAGCAAAATTAGACTAATCAAGAAGCCTATAGATCCTGCTCATGAAGGATAAAGACTCTTCGTACTTTCATGAATCTTTTTCATTAAGGGCGGTGCGGCGTAAGCATCCGTCACTACTTCAATGTATGCTCCATTTTTCGCACTTTGTGCAGACTTGAGTATTTGATCAAATTCTTCGCACGTGGTAACACGAGCAGTGAGCCATCCATCACAACCTAAGGCATGTGGTATTTCGCTGTAACGCCACTGGGCAATATCGTTATATGCACTAGTTGGATCTTTGCAAAGTAGCCGCTCAACAAGATAACCGGAATTGTTGAGCACAAAAACTATTGGCTTTAACCCCAAGCGCCCAAACTGGCTGATTTCTTGTGCAGTAAGTTGATGAGAACCTTCACCGGTGATCAAGATTACCCGCTTGTCTGGCGCAGCAATTGCAGCACCAAAAGCAGCCGGAGTTGCCCAACCAATGGATCCCCACAATGTCTGATTGTGAAATGTTGCCCCTTTAGAAAGCAGTGCCAAAGCCATACCCATAGAAGAGCTTCCCGTCTCTGTAATGAGAATATCATTGGGCTTAATAAAACTTCCCCAACGTGGATAAAGTGCTTCGGCACTAATAGCATCCTTGCCACTGCCCACAATAGGACCAAGAGAAGGCGGCTTGACCTTTGCCCCAGTACTGCGCTTAGTAACACGTTTTGCCAGCGAATTCAGGATATCTGCCATTTCTATATTGGGATAAACTTTCGCCCCGATACTTACGTGGTGATGCCCGATGTTTATTATTTTATCCGGCTCTATGCGCGCAGTGAAAGCACCGGTGTTGAAATCAGTCATGAGCGTGCCGACCGTCAATACCCGGTCACATGTCTCCACATAATTACGTACTGCTTCGTCCGTCAACTTACCAACATACATACCTATATAACTTGGCTGTTGTTCGTCGAGTACAGATTTGTCACCCATCATAGTAGCAAAGGGTAAACCTGAAGCATCAACGAGTAATTGCAAAGCATCTCTAAGTCCGGCGCGTGCCACCAAAACACCTGGCAGAATACATGCATTACGTGCCTCTTTCAATCTCGCAACAACAGCATCAGTTGCTTCAGCTAGAGAAGCAGGATCACTTGTCGGCGGTTCAATAGTTTGTGCTTTGCTAAGCACCGGTTGATTAGCAAGATCAGCTGGAAATGCCATATAAACCGGGCGGCGATGATAGAAAGCTTCTGCGATAAGTCGCTCTGTTTCATAGGCCACATTTTGTGGAGTCATAATCGCAGTTGCGCAAACTACAGGCTGGGCCATATGCTGAAAAAGATTGTATTCACCATTTCCGAGCGTATGATGCATCAAAGCACGCGCCTGTTGCGTTGGCATGCTCGGCATACCCACCAGATGAAACACTGGAACATGTTCGGCATAAGCACCGCCAATACCATTTATTGCACTGAGTTCACCCACACCATAAGTTGTAGTAAGTGCACCTACACCATGAATGCGAGCATAGCCATCCGCTGCGTAGGCCGCATTCAATTCATTGCAGCATCCAATATAACGAATATCAGAACGGTTGACGAGCGCATCATCGATTGAAAACGCATAATCCCCTGCCACTCCAAAGACATCTTTCACTCCAATGTCCCGCAGGCGGTCTAGTACATGTTCAATAACTGTTACGGACTTGTTCACATCCGTGCCCGAAGCCCGGCGACCATGTTCTTTAATTGCTGTCTTGCCTACCATAATTTTCTCCTCTTGGATCCTGCTCTTGATGCAGGATTTTAGTTGGTCTATGTCACGTTAACTGAGAAACCGCACTGCACCACACAGTTTCAATAATATTTCATGCGCGTTTCGCTCGCGCCGAAACAAGAGCGCGACTTTTTACTCTCGCCGGTCGAACGGGTCGAGTTGCGGGTAACGCTTTTTTCGCACTGCCATCTTTGCGAATGAGCATTTGCTCAGAGCTTAAGGGCTGAAAAGCAATCACACTCCCATCAATCTGAACAGATGGCGTTCCGACTTGCCAGAGATTGAGGTTGCCGTCAACGACAAAAACTCCGCCCGCATCAGGAAAATAGCCAAAGGCAAGCACATTTGAGAAAATGGGGTCACGGCAACCAAATCCTTTCCCAAATCCAGAAGTCTGTGAACATGGCGGCAGCGGTACTGTTCCAAACGGTGCATGCTCCAACCACAAATTCCCGTCAGTTCCAAGCACATAGACTTCCGAACTATCTACACCCCAAATACCAGCCACATTCCCGTCAACATGAATACGCACTGGAGGAATTTGTTTTCCAAACGGCGACTGCTCCAACCACAAGTTACCGTCAGTTCCAACCACGTAAATGTTGTCCGAATCTACAGCCCAAAAACTGCGGACATTGGCATCCACCTGATTTCGGCAGCCGGATGTTCCACCATTGCATGATGGCAAGGGAACATTTCCAAATGGCCCAAATTCCTGCCATAGATTCCCATCTTGTCCAAGTACGAAAACTTCATCCAAACTTACAGGCTGAAATTCAACCACATTGCCATCGATTTGATAACGCGGCGGAGGAACAGCAGGAAGAGTAGTCCCGAAGCCAAACTCCAACCATAGATTGCCATCATCCCCAAGCACAAAAACATTTCCTGGGTCCCACGCATAGAAGGCGCCAACGCTACCATCAATTTGCACTCGCGAGCCCGCGCTAGGCGGATAGGAAGATCCTGGTAAGGGAACTGTGCCGAAAGGACCTTCTTCCAACCAAAGATTTCCGTCGCTCCCACATACAAAGATTTCATTGGCGAAAAACGCTTGAAATGCAGTGTCAAGATTCACATTCCCGTCAACTGGAACGCGCGGCGGAGGAATTTGCGTACCAAACGGCCCCTCTTCCAACCAAAGGTTTCCATCAGACCCAAGCACAAGAATCAGTTGATTAGCCACTATTAAACCTCCAAGAATTCACGACATGACCATTATCATAGAAAAAACTCACATTAATAATCAACGCTTTAAAACAGTAAACAAGGGCTGGACATTAACAGCTTTTATTACCAGCCACCGTTAGTGAACGATTAAACGATGGATGTCAATACTGGAATTAATATACACTGAAGAAAGTCAAAACACAGTTCAAAACGCCAGGAGGTTATCTATGTCTCGCGTAGTTGAATTTTCAAAAACCGGCCCTGCCGATGTTCTTAAAATTGTGGATGCTAAAATCCCGGAACCGAAAAAATCTGAAGTACGTATTCGCGTCAAAGCGCTAGGGCTTAATCGAGCTGAGTCAATGTTTAGATCAGGTCACTATATCGAAAACCCTCACCTTCCTGCTCGTCTCGGCTACGAAGCCGCTGGGGTAATTGAATCTGTTGGACCAGGTATTACTGGTTTAAAAATAGGCGATGTGGTGAGTGTGATACCAAGCTTTTCACTGAATGAATATGGCATGTACGGTGAGCTTGTTATTGCACCGGCAGCTGCAGTCGTTAAACACCCTCAAACACTTACATTTGAGGAAGCCGCTTCGATCTGGATGATGTTTATGACCGCTTACGATGCCTTAATTGGTACAGCTAAAATCACCGCACAAGATGTGGTACTAATTCCAGCAGCCTCAAGCAGTGTTGGTCTGGCTGCAATCCAAATCACCAATATGATTGGAGCTAAATCAGTTGCCTTAACCCGCACCAATGAAAAGAAAGAAGCCTTGTTAAAAGCCGGTGCTGCTCACGTTATAGTTACCGAAGAACAAGACCTTGTCGCTGAAGTAATGAAAATCACAAAAGGCAAAGGCGCAACTGTTGTCTATGACCCGGTAGGTGGTCCAACATTTCCTAAGTTAATTGCCGCCACTACACCTGAAGCAAGAGTTATTGTGTATGGCGCCTTAAGCAATGAAGTTACACCTTTGCCCTTGTTGGATATGATTGCTAAACGCCCAATCATTACCGGTGCTATCGTCGCCACTACCAGCGGTGATCCAAAGCGCCAAAAGACAGCCGTGGAATTTATTACGCGTGGCTTAAAGAGTGGGGCATTAAAACCAATGATAGATAAGACATTTCCTTTTGAGAAAATAGTCGATGCTCACCTCTATTTGGAGGGTAACCAACAATTTGGGAAAATAGTTGTTACCGTCTGATTTATTTCTTTTACAACAGATCCATTCAATTCACACTAGCTGAGGATTCAGCTAGTGTGAATTGGTCACTGCATCAATTTATTTAAAATGATAAGTACCTGGTAACAGACTTGGTGACATAACTGGTTCTATATTAACTTCGCCTGTAGCCGCATTGATATTAAATACGTTATTAGCTGAGTCACCACTTGTGGTGTTCAGTGTATTCGCTGCGACAGTCCAAATTAAATCTCCTTTTTTAGCAATATAGGGAACATACATATCGGCTGAACATCTAGTAAGTTTCATGACTTTAACAGAATCGATATGAAAGTTAGATGAAGAACGTTCAACGTTAGCAGAGCGGATACGCCCTGATAGGCAGCCTGTTCTTTTGATATACTCTTCTGTTAAACGTTCTGCTGTTTCTATCGTAGGAACTTTACTATTTTCCAATTCATCAAGAACTTGCCTATAATGAGAGCTACGACTTTCTTTGGCTTGAGATTCTTTGAGATATTGATCATCTAATAACCATAGTAAATTATCAGGATCTTGATATGTTTTAGTATTCTCCGAAGCAAAAACAGGCGTTATAAAGCTATTTACCGCAAATGAGAGAAATAATAAAACTAGAAACCAGTATCGACTTTTGCTCATAATCTACACAAGAACCTCTTTACTGCATACTAACGCCGTGCCTTATTAATTATCAGCGGAGGGATAAGCCGAATACAGACGCCTCATAGTTGCTTTATCTCGTTCGCTCAGTTCAGTTGGCGGATTATCAGCATCCCTATAAAACATAATATCATTGATGTTAGCTGAGTGTCCCTGAATTCCCAACACATGCCCGACTTCGTGCAAACAAAGAGACAACATTCGGTCACAGGAGATAGGCACTTTGTGGTCGAGGTCTATAATACAAAACACTACCTCACAACGATCCATGAACGAGATGTCTTTATGCACAGGATCGGGCAAATAGCGCATAACAGTTTCACCTTGCTCAGCTTCAGCTGGAAATTGGAAAGTGCTGCGATCCGTGGTCCAACGGCATATCACATCAGCGCTTTGTCTATCTGCCACCAGCCTGCAGAATAAGCAGTGGTTAAGAGCAGTTATCCATTTATCGAAAGCCGTCATCAAAGCTTGCCTATAGCACGGCTGATATCCGTTTACACCTTCGCCGGATTCGATAAATACTTTGATTGGTTGTCTCTCGATAGACCATCGCGATATTTTATTGAACGTAACCACAGCACCACTAAAATAATCGCTCGCATTGGGAGCATCAGGCATCCTAGGAGTGCGTTTAAGTGATAGCAACATGCGTCTAGCTGTATCTGAGTACATCCCTCCATTTGGTTCCTTACTGAGAAATTCTTTCCAGTATGCAGTGGCGTGATCAATATCACCCAGCAACGAATAACAATTACCGAGTTGATACAATGTTTGCGGACGATTGGAATCATAGCGAAGCGAAGTAAGATATTGATCCCTTGCCTCTTCCAAATGACCCAATGCTTGCAGAGTTATGCCTAAGTTTAAATGCGCAGCACCAGAATCAGAATTAGGATCTGCCAAAGACACTTTTTCTATTTGAGCGCGACACTCTTTTTCTAATTGAGCGCGAGATTCTTGCCCTTGGCTCCTTTCTGTCAATGCCTTTGTTTGATTAGCCATCTCATTACCTTCCAGTGCCAGCAAAGTCTGTCTGGCTATATCAGAATGAGATCCGCTCGGGTTTTTATCGAGAAAGTCTTTCCAGCTGGCAATAGCATGCTCAGTGTCACCCATTGCCTGATAACAGCGAGCGAGATTAAACAGTGTTTGCGGAAGATTGGGGTCAAAACGAAGTGCAATAATAAGTTGATCCTTGGCGGCTTTTAAATCACCCAGATCTTGCAGAGTCAAACCCAAGTTTACATGCACAGAAGCAGAAAATCGATTAGGATCGAGTAAACATGCTTTGTCTAACAGAGCACGGGCTTCTTGCAATTTGCCTTCTGCCCTCAATACTACACCTTGCTTATTCATCACACCGGCTTGATTCACGTTGTCGCCATCGTTCAATGAATTTGCGCACTGTGCGGATAGACCAAAACAGAGAACGATAGTTACCACAATAATTGCCTTATATAATTTGGGAAAGGACTTTCTCTCCATGGTTCTTCCTTAATTAGCTAATAAGGTTATCGTACCATTCATCAATATTGTTAAACATTGCTATAATATTCTCATTTTCATCAACGGTAGTACGGCAAACAGAATTTAGTATTTTTCATAGACAAGCATGGCTATAAACTTGTACAAATCTAAAATAACAATATTGGCATTTGTGTTAGTGATGTCAGTGCTGCTGCCGGGGATCTGCAATGCTCAAGATCCTGACGATGCGTATAATCAACGCACTTCTGATGCGGCTAATCTTTGTAATCAAGCCACAGGCTTTATGACCAATCACAATTATGCTAAAGCGATGGACTTGTTAAAACAAGCAATCTCGTTAGATCCTAACGACAACTCAGGTATTGTGCATAGCAATTATGCCATGTTGCTTGAGAAAACCGGACAGATGGATAATGCCATCGAGCACTTTAAAATAGCGCTTAATTATGATCCAAGCATTAGTTATAATCTAGGCTGCTGCTATGAGCATATCGGCGACGTTCAACAAGCACTAAAATATCTGACACAATATGTCAATGATTTTCCGAAAGACCCAAACCGTAATGAGATTCTGGCAACATTAGATAGCCTCAAGCGCATCAAACCATCCGTTGTCGAAGATAAAGACTCGCAAGACTATTTAAAAAGTGTTACATCTGATGGCATTGAGGTTTGGCCAAGAAATGCAATGCCGCTTAAAGTATTTATTCATGGTCAAGAAAATATTCCTGACTTCCCACAGTCATTTACAGACATACCTGCTGCCTGCTTAGATCAATGGGCAAGAGCAGCCAGCAATTATTGTTCCTGGAAAATGATATCAAACGAGAAAGATGCAGACATTGTATTTAATTGGATTAGTGATACCAAACAACTGGAACATCAGGGCGCCGAACAAGGAGAGACTTCTAGGGTCTATAGACCTACTCAGGATGGACGATGCATTCTGAATCACGCAATAATTAAGTTATGCATTTTTGTTCCTGTAACCGGGGAATTGCTCAGTTACAAGTTGCTTAACGCTTCATGCCTCCATGAAATTGGTCATGCTTTGGGGCTGAAAGGCCACTCACCCAGTCATAAGGACGTTATGTTTTATGGCGCGGGCGAATCCCAGGCATTGAACACTCTGTCTGCACGAGATATCGCAACCATTAATCGCCTGTATGAAACTTATCAGCCTTAGATACAGATAAAACAAAAAGCGGAAGTCAAAAACAACGGATACCAAGCAAACAAATTACCGACATCGAGTAAAATTCATTACCAAGATCGTTGGGTTGTCTTCACTGCTTGCTATTTTTTTAATTCAACTATGCTATGTTTTTGGACTCCTGGTTGGCTATTTACTTTCCTTGGCGACGTTTGCATTCTTGCTCACAGCTATGATTTCAGGGTTGATATACTGGCTCACTCCGGCTCGCGGAAGAGACAATCCCGTAGCAGAAAAGCTTAAAGTATTTCCGATGTTTCATCCCCACCGGGGCCATTTTCTACGTATCGCAATTATAGTGTTGGTTGTGATGCTAGTTCTTACCATCGGCACGATAGTGATGTATCCGATCTTATTTTTAGCGCTTGCCTTTGCCCTAATGTTCGCTGTGTTATCACTTATCAGTGAATCAATGGAACCGACTCTCCGTGCAGGAGATGCCATACTGTGCGAGAAGGTCACAAAACTTTTTGGCGGCCATATAGGCGTGGTGATATTGTTTCTTTTTCGGTTAGTAATGATATCGCTCAATTTATGAACGAGGCCAATATCGAAATATTGAAGCAACTTTCCGAAAATCCAGATAAACGAATAGCGAATCCCATTTTTGTCAAACGAATTATTGGTCTTCCTGGAGAAAAAATAGAAATAACTGCTGGTCAGATTCTTATCAATGGCAAAGCGCTTGAACAGAAATGGGCACAAAAGCTAAGCTACGAAATTCACTCGCTCAAGGACATTGGGCACGGAGCATATCATCCTTTTAAAGATCAAGACACAGCAATTATAATACCTGCCAATCATTATTTTGTTCTAGGAGATAATCGCAGTATAGCAAATCTTGACAGCAGCGTATTTGGATTCGTAAATCAAAGATCAATCCTTAATCGTTTGCTCCTGGTATTTTGGCGAGACGGGAAGTATTCTTATGCAGATCTCAGGACGGATAAGTCAGCTTATTTGGCCAAGATCTCATTTATGCCCGCGTCTGCTCGTATCCAGTTGCCGGCCAAAGCAGTAGCATTATTGCTAATTTTTGCGGCTCTTCTCATTTATCAAAATCTGGACAGTTCATCAATCAAGAGCACCAAATATGCACCATCGGCGCCACTGTCAAAGTACCATTTTCATAGAATTGCCGGTGTCCCCGAGCCAGTGCCGTTCTCAAAAGGTGTTTACACTGCAACCTACGAAACTACCAACACCATGAATTACAAAACCACAACGTCCACTCTTAAATTGTCTTCCGATGGTAAGGGACGAAAAGTTTTTCTTGGCGATATCGCAACGAACCCACGCGGCGACAGCATTGACGATTATCTTACAGGCAAACACTATTTGCTGTTTAAGAAAGACAAAGAAGCTGACTGGGACATATTGATCAACACCGGCGGCTGGCTCTATGATGAAGAATGGCTGAAAGTTGCTCTTGATGAACAAAGAATGATGGATGATGTGGAGGCTTGTGGCGAACGTCTGATTGATGGACATTATTGCCGGGGCTACAAAGAAGAAATGCGCTGCTGGCCGCCAAGCGGCACTGAATATTGGTTTGACAAAGATTCTGGTTGTCTGATCCTAGCCAAGTACATCGGTGGCAGTGGATCCTGGACTCTCAAGTTGACTAGTTTCAGCAAGGAGGCCCTGCCGCCTAAATTCTTTGAAATCCCTCACGACTTTCGCATTTACAGCTCGGTGCAATAGCTCTAGATGCTGTTACGAAATTGCTTGAGCCGAACATTGAGCAAGACGGGAACACGCCAGGTCCCCAGTTGGATCATTTAATAGCATTCTAGAGAGATTGCAATCCGTGCTAATATTGGCAACCATCGTTCAGAGGAGCCAGCATCATGTCAATAAAACAAAAACTCACAGGTGTAGCAGTTGATTCACTGAGAGACTATCTACAAGAGAAGCTTGATAATATTAAACAGTTGGATCTTGATGGCGACGGGCACAAGGATGTGGATCAAATCGCAGAGCTGCTTACACACCTATCAGCAACAGTCAAAGATTCCATTGACTCTACTGATTTTCCTAAATTGGCAACAGGAATAGAACAAATTATGTCTGGTCTCGACTTAATTGGTTCTTCAGCCAATCGTGAAAAATGGGCAGTCACTTGCACTGAACTCGGTGCTACACTGAAACAGCTAGGTCGCTTGCTCCAACTTGGGGTTCATCAGATGGAACAAAATGACAATAAGACTCACTAACACTTGAACCTACCCGCTCAAAGCATAGACAGAATGAGAATTCGGCCGCTCAACTTCTGATGGCGCGTCGCAAACTAGCAATCGGCACTTCAACACTAACAATCATAGCAATCTAATTTCCTAAGGGGGTACACTCTTGGGATATTCTTCCCTTCCGTACCGCTAGTTCATAAAATTCAATGGCCAAATTTTAAAGAATTTGCATTCATATTACTGTTATATAGTCGTGATATCTTATAACTTTGCGGAATTTCGCTTGGTAAAATCCGACGCTTTATTAGCTTTTTACTCTGGAGAAAGAATGGTGCTCAAAGAAGAAACGAAATCTAGTCCCAATGATGTGCTCGCAGAGGATTTACTCCATTCTCTAGATAATTTATCCGGACTTCATGCGGGCTTCAGACCAGTTCATGCCAAGGGATTGATGTGCTCTGGTACTTTTACTCCCTCGGCAGAGGCGATCAAATTGACGCGAGCCCCTCATATTACAAAGCTCTCTACCCCCGTCATTCTTCGTTTTTCTAACTTTGGCGGTGTGCCAAACATTCCTGACAACGATGCCAATGCCAGTCCAAGAGGAATAGCCATTCGCTTTTATTTAGCAGAACATATACATACTGACATTATTGGTCACTCACACAATGGCTTTCCCACTCGCACCGGTGAAGAGTTTTTGGAACTGCTTAAAGCCCTAGCTGCAAGCGGACCGGATACTCCTAAGCCCACACCGCTTGATCTTTTCTTTTCTAAATATCCAAAAGCAATGCAATTTTTTCAAACCCCTAACCCAATTCCCACAAGCTTTGCAAAAGAATCGTTCTTTGGAGTAACTGCATTCAAATTTACCAATCAGCAAGGAATCAGCCGCTATGGTCGTTTCCAGATCCGTCCGCTAGATGGAAATGAATATCTTAAAGATAGCGAAGCCGAAAAGAAGTCAGCGAATTTCCTTTTTGATGAAATTCCGCAGCGACTAGCAAAAGGTCCAATTAAGCTAAGTGTTCTGGTACAAATAGCAGGTGGCGAAGATAATATTTCTGATTCTTCAGTGGCGTGGCCAGATACCCGCGAAGTAATTAATCTAGGAACCGTTACTTTAACTGAGCGCGTAGATGAAACCGCTCCGGATATGCGCAAAATAATTTTTGATCCAATCCCCAGAGTTGACGGTATAGACCCCTCTGATGATCCGCTCATCGCAATCCGCTCAGCGCTCTATTTATTGAGCGGTCGCCGCCGCCGCGCTGCAGAGACTTAAGCTCTGACTGCCTAATTAATGGTATTGGTATCGGTGCCTGCCCAGTAGCTTTACTGTCAGCACCGTTTGGCACAATCTTGCTGGCAGGCCACAGGCGGATGGATAGATATCATAACTGCCATTGCCGCTGGGCACCACTCGCTCAGGCAATCCACCAATAGATTTATAAACGTTGTAGCTATTGCCACCAGATGGCACAACTCTATCTGGTAGGCCGCCTGTACCCGGATAAATATTGTAAGCGCCAGCACTGGTCGGCACCACTATATTAGGAAGTCCGCCAGTGCTCGGGTAAATATCATACTTACCTCGACCCGAGGGAACTATTCTTTTTGGCAAGCCGCCAGTAGATGGGCTCGGGACGGTCAGAGATCAGGGCATTTAACTTGACAACCTTGCCGACTATGGTCTAATGGGGATCTAGCAAGGAGAGACCAATCCATGCGTTCTCTTATTTTCTTAACAATTCTGGCTATATTTTCAGCATACAGCTGTTTACCCACTCATGCCGGATATACACCGGTTTTGACAGCATCACCAGAAAATAATTGCGATGCTTTCGCCACAATCGCAAGAGGAGTAGCGATTCAACTAAAACCAGCGATGCGTCATTTCCTAAAAAATATCGCAATCGAGCTTAGAAAGGATTGGCATAAGTCAGATACACCAGATCAATCAACTAAACTATTAGCGACCTACTCCACCACTAGCGACGAACCGTGGCATTTTTATAGGGCACCCTACAATAATAGCTCTGACGAAGTGCAGCTCGCAGCTCTTAAGCTCGTGAAAGCAAGGCTGCAATTCATTAAGCCACCATCTAACGAGTCATTTGCAATAGTATTTGTCTTTGATTCCTTTTCGCGACCAGCAAATTCGCACCAAAAGCGCATAAGTAAAAATGCTAAGCCAGACATTGATTTTGGACCTTATATGGCTTTGCTTCAAAGAACAGTGAAATCCAACTGGACACTTGACGAAAACCCCGGTAAGAACGCTGAAACCGTTCTTCAATTCAATATAAAAAAAGACGGCTCAATTACTCGCCTTAAGATAACCAGTCATTCTGGTTCTACCAATTACGATTTAGAGGCACTTGAAGCAATAAAGAAGCTTTCGCCGTTTCTGCCACCACCTGGTTCCGAGACCATCAGCATTCAATATACTTTTGAATATGAGCCTGAACCTAAGGCAAGAATAAATAAAGGCAAACTTTTTTCAGTCATCTTAGAACATGGCGAACCAATAACAACTGATTTGGTTGATCTGCACACAGTAATTGGCAATTTCAAAAGCGGAGCCGTATCATCAAAATAAAATCGAATGTCTAAATAAAATTCAACTCACTGGCACTGATTGACCCATATGATTGCATATATCGCCAAGAAGAAAGATATAAGAATGAACGTCAAGAGCTAAGTGGAAAACAGAATCGTGGTTACAAGTTTTTCCGAAATGAGACAGCAAGCTTCTCAGCAGCTGATCCTCAACGATTGTTTACCGGATGATCACTTTTTGGAAAAGACGCATTGTCAAAACCTTGAAAGAAGCAGCGTGGCTTTCATTTATTTTAGATAGCGTAATTCCCGCATAAAAAATTATAGCCACTTAATGTGGTGTGGTTCTAACAAAATTTTATGAGGTTTAAATTGACAAGGTATTCAATTGAGAATAATATTACAGCGTGAAAGATAACTAGACAGTCCGGCTCGCAAGAACGAGCTCAGGCACTAGCTCAAGGTTGAAATACAAATAAAAATGAATAAAAACTTAAAACTCACACTAATAGCTTCGGCAGTGATAACAGTATTTTATGCAGCTCAGGGTAATCTCTTGGCTAAGCATATTGAAAGCGGTCTAGCAGCAGGTACTTTGCTTGCCTACAACCCTCAAGTCAATCCTAATTACAATCCTAGATATAACCCCAACGTCAGTTATAAATATAACCCGATGGCCGGCAATCCCAACGTGCAAACTAATCCCCAAGCCAACTATAAATACAATCCCATGGCCGGTAATCCGAACGCCAGCGTTAGCCCTAACTATAACGTTAACTACAATCCCAATAATTAACCAAGCGCTTTTTGCAAATTGATAGTGGACTAATGAGCTTAGTCAACAAACGCGTCGCTCGTAAGGCTTGCGCTTAGGCTTTTCAGCAATAATTCCACTGGCGCACAAAATGCTATAAGCTTTGCCAACCGGCGCAGAAGTAATGCTCTCTTGGAGTCCCAGCAATCGTTCTGAAGTCAAAACTTCTAGCATCATCAGTAGTGTCACTACACAAGTAGTCGATCTGCGGTGCATACTCTTGTAACTCATAAAAGAGTCTTTTGTTATTTGGTTATAGAGAATGTTGCAATTACTTATGCAATAGTCCGACTAAAGAGCTGAATTGGTATTAGCAATACCGTGCTGTTGCAAAATACTCATAATTTTTGGCAGAGCTTCGGTGGCGGACTGTTCGCCATTATTGATAGCTTCCTCTAAACATTTTTTATTACCAGTCATAATTTTGATCCCATTTGTCTCCGGGCGAATCGGAATATCCGCTTCGAGCTCTTCGCGCAGATCTAACTCGGCAAGACCGATGTCTGATACTCTCAGTAAAACATTTTTCAGTCTGGCAAAGTTTTTAGCATCCTCAACTTTAATTGTCGGATCAACATCAACGGCTATAACGATATCTGCGCCGATGTCTCGTGCCCATTTAGCTGGAACATTTGCTCTAATGGCGCCATCGACCAACAATTTATCATCAATGGCCAAAGGTTCGAACATTGGCGGCAAAGAATTACTCGCTTGCACCGCAATAGGTAAATTTCCTTTAGAAAAAACAAAAGTTTTGCCTGTGATAAGATCTGTTGTCACAGCCGAAAATGGTATTTTTAGCTCACTGAATTTTGCAGGGAGCGTCTTATCTAGATAGGCTTTGAAGTGGGCACCATTAGTTATACCACCATAACCTTTATGTGTTATATCTCTTTCCGCTTGCACCACAGGAAGCATAAGAAGACGTGGCGCCAGTCTTGGTATCATTGCCTTCTGTACAATGTCGTCCAGATACAACCTTTGAATTTCATTTACAGAGATACCAGCGGCATACATAGCACCAATAGTGGCACCAGTGCTTGTCCCTACTATATAGTCAATAGGGACTTTATTCGCCTCTAATACCCTTAACACTCCGATTTCGGCTACACATTTAGTACCGCCACCACCCAGAACTAGAGCAACACGTGGTTTAGTTTTTAAATCTAAAGTAGTAGAAATAATTTCGGTCGTAGTAATATTTGCAGCAGATGACTGCACTTTAACTTGCTTTTCTTCGCCTTGACTGGCTAATGAATCGTGCTCACCCGATGATAAAGCCGGAACAGAGGAAAATGTTACCGAAGTCAAGGTAGCTATAAAAAACCACTTTATATTCGGCATATAATCTCTCCACTTGCACTAGCTCAAAGAGATTCTAGCGCATTTTTGAATTTCTATAATTTAGGTTTGAGGATTCGCTGCGGTTTCCGCTCTCTGTTCTTCAGTCAAGAATGCTTTTTTCTTATAAGCCACAAAGGTAATCATCCAAACAGCAAAGCTAGCAACCCAAAAATAAAAGGACAGTCCTAGCGAAACAATGCGATTATGACCAACATCACCTTCATCAGCTGGTACAACGCAACCGACAATAGTCAAGCTGGCGACCGCCAACAATGAAACTACACACGCCAACAACCCGCAAGCTCGCCACAGGCGAGTCCAGCCAAGGATAGGCAAAACAGGATAGATAATATTACATAGCCACCAAGGTTTTAACAAAAAGATTCCCAGCCAACCTAGTAACAGGGTCTCATATCCTTTCCAAAAACTAGAGCCTGTTTGTGGATATTCTACTGAATTAAATTGAATTGACGGTAGCAATAGCGATATTCCGTATAATGTGACGCTTATAACAGTCAATGCACTTATGAAAACAATGCGTTTGGGAATAGCCATAATCTGTTGTTTAGTCTCACTTGATATTGCGGTCGGTCGAAGAATATCAAATTTAGTATAATCTAATAGTAGTAATAATCAACAAAGGGACTTTCAGTGGAAAGACCAAAATTATTTAAAGAATCCAAACGAATAATAGTTAAGCTTGGCACAGCAGTATTAATGGGCGATGATGGTGGCATTGCTCTAGATCGCTTGCATTCATACGTTGCAGCAATTGCTACTCAAATAAAAGTGGGGCGAGAATTATTGCTTGTCACCTCCGGCGCTGTTGGTTTAGGAATGCAGAAACTCAAAATCAAGCAACGTCCCAAGCTTCTGCCCCAGAAACAAGCTTGTGCTGCCGTAGGACAAGGACATCTTATGTCTCTATATTCTGAAGCATTTAACAAACTAGAAATACTTACTGCTCAATTACTTTTAACCGCTGACGATTTTTCTAACCGCAAAAGATATTTAAGCTTAAGAAGCACAATTCATGAGCTTCTCTCGCTGCAAGTGTTGCCTATCATCAATGAAAATGATCCTGTCTCTACAAGTGAATTAGAGCTTGATAAAACAAAAGCTCATCGTAAAGTTAACTTCGGTGATAACGATAAGCTATCAGCGCTGGTGGCAAGTAAAATCGAAGCGGATTTATTGATAATTTTAACTGATGTCGATGGACTTTACAGCGCAGACCCGCAGATAGATCCCCATGCTAAATTAATTACGGAAGTAAGCGATGTTGATCCCCTGCTAGAAGAATTAGCTGATAGCAAAGCTGCTGATCCTACCAAATTAGGACGCGGTGGTATTCTGACAAAATTAGCCGCAGCTAAAGTTGCTACTCAATCTGGATGCGCCACCATCATAGCGGGTGGTAAAACACCATCTATTTTGCCGCGTTTATTTAATGGCGAGCGATTAGGAACACTTTTTCCAGCTAAACATGAGTTAAACAGTAAGCAACGGTGGATTGCTTTTGCTACAACAGTAAAAGCAGCTTTAGTAGTTAATGATGGTGCTTACGAAGCTCTAACCAAACGTAAAGCTAGTTTATTGCCCGCTGGCGTAATTGAAGTAAAAGATATTTTTGACCGGGGAGATGTGGTAAGCATTTTGAATACCAGTGGTTATGAATTTGCTCGTGGTATTGTTAATTATTCTAGTACCGAAGCTAAGCAAATTACAGGCATGCATTCGCAAGTCATAAATGAAAAAATTGAAGATAGAAATTACGATGCTCTTGTCACTCGCAATAATATAGCCTTTCTCGAATAACGAAATATGACTTTCTAGCATAGGATTATTCAAATAATAAAGTGGATAAAGATCAAAGTATAATTTCAAAAGCAATGGATGTGAAGGCGACTGCTAAACTTGCTAAGCAAGCAGCAAGCAACTTAGCGTCAATGACAGCTAAAAAACGCAATGAAGTATTAGAGCTAATTGCTTCTCGACTACAAAAGGAGCAAAATGAAATATTAGCCGCTAACCAAACAGATGTATTAGCGGCCGGCAAAATTATTGCTAGAGGCGAAATGTCTGAGCCATTGTTGAATCGGCTTAAACTTGATTCTGCAAAAATTGCCGAGCTAGTGGCAGGAACAAGATATTTAACTGCTCTTGACGATCCTCTAGGTAAAATTACGCTAGCCCGTGAACTGGATGAAGGTTTGTGCTTATATAGAATAACCTGTCCTATTGGCGTAATTGGAGTGATTTTTGAATCCCGTCCAGATGCTTTGCTGCAAATTGCTACTCTTTGTATAAAAAGTGGCAATGCTTCAATATTAAAAGGCGGTGCTGAAGCACAGAATAGCAATTCTAAATTATTTGAACTCATTGCGCGAGCGCTTACGGATAGTGGTTTCCCAGCCCATACAGTAAATCTATTAGAATCGCGCCAAGATATCGAAAAATTATTACACGCCGATGAATCTATTGATTTGATTATTCCACGTGGATCGAATGAACTAGTAAAACATATTCAGAACAATACTCGCATTCCGGTGCTTGGGCATGCCGAAGGAATATGTCACATTTATGTAGACCAAGCGGCTGACTTAGAACAAGCCATAAAAATTATTGTCGATGCTAAAGTACAATATCCTGCTGCCTGCAATGCAGTCGAAACACTTTTGGTGCACAAAGATGTGGCCAGCAATTTCTTACCGCTTATTATTGATGAATTGATCAAGCATAAAGTTACGCTAAAGGCTGATGAACCAAGCAAGAAAATTCTAAATCAAAAAGATATTGCATCTGCAACAGCCGATGATTGGTCAAAAGAATATTGTGATTTAATTCTTGCCATAAAAATAGTTGACTCTCTGGAGGATGCAATTAATCATATTAATACTTATGGTTCAGGACATACTGACACAATTATCACAGAAAATTCAATGAACTCCCAGCAATTCTTTGCCTCAGTAAATTCAGCCGGCGTATTTATCAACGCTTCTACAAGATTTGCTGATGGGTTTAGGTATGGCTTTGGCGCAGAAGTTGGCATCAGTACAAGCAAACTTCATCCACGTGGACCTGTAGGCTTGGAAGGCTTAGTAACATACAAATACAAACTTGTGGGGCATGGACATATTGTTCAAGATTATTCCGGTACGCAAGCAAAAAAGTTTAGTCATCGCACCATTGGAGAAAGATAAATCTGTCTTAGTTAAACTGAGCTTCACCATGATCAGACTCCAACAACATTTCCCCACTTTTGCAAAACCGCCAATACATGAACGATTACAAACCTAAAGCAAAGTGCTCGCGCTGGCTTTTGCTTTTTAGCACTGATGTTGCCATTGCGCCATTCTTCCACTCGCGGGTTCATCATGCCAAACCATAAAGGTGGTATGAGCGCTATAAGTAACATGGTGCCGTAGCCAAAAGGCAGTTGTGGTGCTGTTTCTTCAAAATTGGTCAGAATTTGATAACGTTTGCTAGCAATAAAATGATGGTCAGAATGCCTAGCTAGATTGATTAGGAACCAGTTCGATACACGATGTCCGGAATTCCATGAATGCTTTGGTAGCGTACGTTCATAAATTCCTGGCGCGATTTCCTTTCGCACCAGTCCATAATGTTCAATATAATTGGTAATTTCTAAGCTTGAAAACGCAACTAAACCTTGCAAGGCAAAGAAGCCCATGGCTAACCAACCAAAGCCATAGTATAGTGCAACATAGATAATAAACAAGGTTAAAGCGTATCGAAAAACCCGATTTTCGCTGGCAGGTAGATCTAGCTTTGCTAAGCGCTTAGTTTCAATATTCCATACTGACCAAATACTGGTGGATAGAACGCGCCAGTAAAAGCTATAAAAATTTTCACCGAATCGAGCTGTAGCTGGATCGGCAAGAGTACCAACTTTTTTGTGATGCCCCAAAATATGTTCGACACAAAAATGTGGATAGCTGACAGCAGTCATTAAAATTTCGGCTAAGAACTGTTCGAACGGATTAGACTTATGCATTAGCTCATGAGCAAAAGTGATACCAATAACACCGTTTGTTATACCTACGGCTATAGTCATTCCCACTATTTCTAGCACAGTGCGGCCGGGTTGCAAAATCCACCACATACCGTACGCAATGAGGCTCAATTCTACAGGTACCCAGAACCAGGTAATGAAGCGGAAACACAAGTCATCTCGTAATTTCTGTTCATTTTCTGCGCTGGGATTGAACGGATCTATTCCAGATACAATGTCGAGAATAGGCACAAAAGAAAATGTAAAAAGTGGAATAGCGAGCATAGCCCAGCCGCCCTGACCGGTCAAAAGTACTAAGAATGGATAAGTATAGGCTAGACAAAATGGTAATGCTTTGGACATGGTGCTCCAGTGGGGCTCAAAGCCCCGTCTTTATTCATCTTTGCGTTGGCGATCACGATACTCGGCATCATGAGCCACAACTTCTTTGGTATGACTAACAATTTTAGCCACTGCTTCTGAACCCTCTCTACTTCCAGACTCGATAAATTCCAGCAGGTCTGTCAGCCTGATGCGCCTGTGACTGCCCAGCTTAGAAGCCTTAAGTTTGCTCTTTTTGATTAAATCAACCACTACTTGCCTGGAATATCCCATAATGTCAGCCGCCTCTTGCGTGGTTAGCCAAGAGTTGCGAACAAGCAGAGTCACAGCATTTTTACTCTTTAATGCTTCAGCAGCAATGAGCAAAACTCTGGTTAAAGGCTCCGGCAAAGGAATCTTTAAACCATCAGGACAGAGCAAAGAAAATTTCGATTTGCTTTGTGTCTGCAAAGTATTGGCAATATCAGAAATTGAGATTGTTTGCGTGTCATTAGGAACAATGGTTGTATTTGCCAGCATGCCTTAGCTACTCCTGCGCTTGTCTAGTCTATATATAGTAGCATAAATTCGACTAATTCGCTAGATTCAGAATAATCACTAGATTCAGAATAATCGACAAAATCACTAATTTGTCAGCAAACGGAGTTATCGCTTGAAAACTTAACAATTTCTTAGGAGCGTAATTGCAACATTCCCAATCAAATTGAATTGTTGTTAACATGCCGTACAGCTTGCTATGAGAACATTAAGCGATGTCTCCAACCACTATTACGGTAAAACCAATACCTTCTTCATCAGCTAAAACTGGCAGCTCTCGCTGGCACGCTTTTGCCGCAGCCTGGTTCGGTGAAGCATTTGATGCCATGGATGCCTCCATTTATTTCATTGCCCTTTATCCAGCCATGGCTGAGCTGCTTCATTCAAAAAATGATTCAGAAATTGGCTGGTATGGTTCTATCGTACTAGCGGTATTTATGCTCGGCTGGGCTGGTGGTGCTGTCATTTTTGGCTCACTTGCTGATCGTATCGGCAGAGCTAAAACTATGATTATTACTATACTTATTTATGCTTTGGCGAGCGGCTTATGTGCCATTAGCCATAGCTGGATGGAATTGGCGATATGTCGTTTTTTCGTTGGTCTGGGTATAGGTGGCGAAATTGGTCTTGGCTTTGTTTTAATTGCTGAAACCTGGAAAGATCGCTCGCGCATTTGGGCTACTTGTGCCGGTGAAGCTTCTTTTACCTGCGGCGTTTTATTTTGTGCTTTTTTCAATGAAATTTTAGGGCACCACGGGTGGCGCTGGCTTTTTGTGGCAGGACTTATACCGGCTTTATTGACTCTTTATATTAGGTCAAGCTTAAAGGACTCAGAAGCATTTACCAATGTAAAGGCTCACCGCAAAAGATTGGCAAATAAATCTGCTCACGAATTAACTGAGGACGACCATAAATTTTTGCGCCTGCCTCTTGCCGACTTACTTAAAGGACAGAGTAGAATAAATCTGCTAGTTATGGCCTCAATTTGTACCTGCGCCATAATCGGCTGGTGGGCCTGTCTTTCCTGGATTCCACCCTGGGTTAACCAGCTTACCGGCAAACTGGCCGTGGAAGAGCGCAGTCTTACTTCTACTATATTAAGCGTAGGCTGCTTATTCGGCTGTTTCTCAACACCACTATTTTTTAATCGTCTTGGCCGAGCATTGACTATGAAAATATCTTTTGCCGCCGCTTTTTTATGCACTATTGGTATGTTTTTAACCGTCAAATCCTATGGTATTGAGCTTTTATGCTGGAACTTTGTGGTCGGATTTTTTGCCAACATGCAATTTGCTGCCTTAGCAAATTATATTCCTGAAATTTTTGCTACCCGCTTTCTAGCTAGTGCCATGGGCTTTTGCTTTGGCGCCGGAAGAGTATTTGCAGCCATAATTGCTCTTTGTGGTGGACAATTGATTATTTTGTATCATGGCTCTTACGGACTGGCCTCAGCCACTTTGTCTCTCGTTTACATAATTGGCTTGATTGCCTGCTTCTGGTTGCCTGAAACAAACGGTAAAGTGGCTATCGAACAAATACCAGAACCAATTAAAGTCGCCTCTTAGATTTTCAAACTGTTAGTTTGTCTAGGTAGCCCATTAAACTATTGACGAATGCCTAAAGTCAAAAGTCCTATCAATATCCACACAGAATTCAAAAGTCCAAAAAGGATGTAGCTCCAAATTTGTTTTTCTTGGATGAGCGCAATGTTAGGCTTACTGGGATTATATTTTACTGTAATTAGGCGACCGGCCACTAAATTTTCGGACCAACTATCTCTTGGTATAGTTTGAGAACATTTAAATTGTTTGGTAAATCCATCAAAGGCTGAATAAGTAAAGGTTATCACTATATGAATACCACCAAGCCTGGATACACCAGATATAGTACCGGTAGCTATCTTCCAGTTTTGGACTATCCAAAGTTTATAAATACGATGAAGGTCAAATGAAACCATGCAACAACCGGCTGCAATCATAATTATGCCAAAAGTGGCTATATTACTGAGGTGAATCTTTTCCATTTAAATGAGGCTCGCTATAGATATTAATGAAGAAGATTTTATGGGGTTGCAGCACTCGAGTCAAGACAATTCCAGGTCGAATTCTGCTCGTTGCTGGAGTCCAAACAAACCCATGCTTGATGCTGTTCTCTTGCATCATTAAACGCAACGGTTTCATTAAGTACCGGCTTTAGTTGCCGCAATTCTGCTTTCATTGGCAGAGCCGCTATGACCATCGGACTAACTTGTTGGGAATGTCTTTCTCTTGATGATAATGATATCGCAACCGGTGCCATTTGTGGTAATGGCGTTTTTGTTGGTAAGGACAAAATTGCAGTTTGCACACTTCCTGCCGGTAGAGACAATCCCTTTGAGATTTCAGGGAATGTTTGTTTAGATGGGATGGAAGAGTTATTGGACGGTGCATCTGACTGGTCAGAAGATGATCCCGTCGACGAGCTGGGAGCTGTGCCTGAAGGTGTTTGTCCTGAAGGTGTTTGTCCTGAAGGTGTTTGTCCTGAAGGTGTTTGTCCTGAAGGTGTTTGTCCTGAAGGTGTTTGTCCTGAAGGTGTTTGTCCTGAAGGTGTTTGTCCTGAAGGTGTTTGTCCTGAAGGTGTTTGTCCTGAAGGTGTTTGTCCTGAAGGTGTTTGTCCTGAAGGTGTTTGTCCTGAAGGTGTTTGTGATGAGTCTGTCGGTGCAGCCGACGGCGCTGCTGTGCCTTTAGGCTCAGATTGCATTTCTAACAATTGCTTTCTCAGCGTTTCGACCGAGGTATTATGTGCTGTCTTATTTAATGACATGCGTAGTCCACTATATAATCTAAAATCAAAGCCACTGATACCAGGGGTGCCACCAGAATTCCAGTTCCAAACTGGCTCCGCCCGAAGAAAAGCTACCAAACTAGGGACTTTCTTAGTCACTGGATGAGCAACTTCAAAGTCTGCAATCATCGCTTCATTACCATGTAAAGGAACAGAAAAGGTAAACATAGGGTGGCGATAATTAGTTATGAAAGTATCTACTGCCGAAAAAACCCAATTGCCGCGCGAATAAAGAAATCCTATTGTATAGAATGGATCGAGTTCTCGAGTTGGAGCAACAAAGTAATCTGCCCCCCGCATTTGCAACTGAATATTACTATAAGCAATTAATCGTGGTGTTAGCACACGATTAAAAAGCACACCGGGAATGAGGTCAGCCTGACGTAAACCCCGAGATTGCCAAAGTTCTCTTGACTGAAAATCCAATTGTAAAGTAGATTTTTCTCCTATTGTGATTGTTTTTCTAAAACCCAAAGAGAGTGATTGTGTTGTAGGCGGTGTTAACACTGGGGTGCGAGCATAGATATCTTTGATAACAAAATAATTGCAGTAAATACTGGTTCCTTTGAACAAAGTATAACCAAGTGTGATGTTTGGAAGAGTACGATAAACATAATCAGTCTTATAAGCAGTTTGTTTTAAAAAAACGTTTGTATCAAGACGCTGATTAGCTTCAACGCTTACGTTAAACCAAAGTTTAGGCGGCAATTTATTGTACAAATAGAAAGTCGGACCAGGTGTAAAAACTTCTCTTTCTTCCGGCAATCTTATTGGGGTTAGATCAGTAGGCAATGGTCCGGTAGGAAACAGTGGGCTTCCTTCCGTACTCTGGGCAAAGGCCAATTGATTACTTGAAAAAGCCAGGCTCATTGCAACCCACAAACAAACCCCTAGAATCCTGTGATCCCACAAGTATTTACTAACAGAATAAATCCTGAGACTTGATGAAGACACCGGATATTCTTTCTAGGAATTTGGATTCGATCCAATTGCGTAATGAGAACTATATCTACTTGCCATACAGAACAGCTTAGAAAATTATAACAGCCTACCTTAAAAAACGATCACATTTTTCTAGAAAACCCAGCTAGCTTTAGTCTATTTCTATAGCTAATTTATATATTTTATATATGCAAATTATTGGGCAGAGCTATGATATGGTCCGCCATAACTAGCTGCTTCCATTAAAGCGATGCTATCGTTTAGCATTTTATCCATTTTAGAGTGCTCCCGCGAATCACTCGACTTCAACATCTCTCTCAGCGGAATCGTTTTTGTTATTATCGAAGGAATAGAAAACTCAGCCAGAAATCCGTTAATCTGATTCCCCATCTCAAGATGGCGAGCATTCCTATAAGCAATATCGTTTAGTGCTGTTAAATTCAGTGCATCAAAATTATCAATAGATTGTTTTGGCAATGCCACCAGTAGACCCGGATAAAGCTCAATCGATTTTTTACCCACAACGAGTTGAACAGCGGCAACCTTTCCTTGATGCAGATCATACAAAGCAAGAAAATTAGACTGTTTCATTACCAGAACAATGGCTCCCCCGGCAATTTGCACAATTCCTTCTGGAAGCTTTACTATAATGCGGTGCTTAGGCGAAAAGATTATGTTACCGCGCTCAAGACACAGACAATTATTTTCACTATCAACGCTTACCCTTATGTTTTGCTTATTGAATTGATTAACTAACTCTTTGTCATTAAATTGATCGCAATCACACTTTGCAGCTTGAATGAGACCATTACCTATTTGTACTTCTTCTCTATTATTGTGTTGCTCTTGTGCCTCTTTAATAAAATCAATCTTGGGGGCGACAGTATTTAAATAAGCAGTAACGGCTGGCTTATTCGAATCTGGCTTTAGCAAGCCCCAGCCCACGCCATTTTCAAGAGAAACAAATTGTTTAGACGCCTGCACTACTTCTGAATTAAATTTTGCTTGCAAATTAAACTTTCGCGATTCAGCTGTTGCCTCTTTATCAGTCTTACCCTTTTCCGCGATAACTGAAGAACCCTTTGTTAGCCTACGGCTTACCGAGCCAATCTCCTTACGAGGAAGCACGTTAATTGGCATATTATTATTTGCTAGAACAGTAGTTTTTCCGATTGTCTTAGAAACGGCTTCGGGTGGCACCACAATATTGCCTGACTTAATTTTAGGGGCATTATCTAGCCTTTTGGCCACCTTAGTATTGCCAGAAATTTCGCTACTGCTCAAATTGGTCTTAGTTGAGATATTGGGAGCTTTCGTTACCTCTCTATGGGCCGCTATTAATGTGTCATGCGACAGTACTTTGACTGATTTATCTGCAGATCTCGCTAGCGTAGCAACTGATTGTGCTTGAACTATAGTCCTATCTAACTTTACGGCTGGTTTACTAGCAAGAATCTTAGAAATCCTTGAATTACTGACTTTAGAGCTGCTAGCCACTGCTTCCGACTTGATTAGGGTTTTATAGTGCGATCGTGTCGCTATAACATTGTTAGGTGCAGGATTAGGCGCAGAATTCGCCGATTTACTGAGCACTTGTAGCATGTCCCTCACCGCTTGTGTAAAGGCTAGCATGCTATCAGTATTTCTAGATACCGGCACTTTTTATGGGAAGCGACTATTGCGTTACTTGGCGATAATTTAGATTTATGGTATCGAGAGGCCACTAAAGATAAATGAGAATTTCCATTTATTCCATGAAGATGCGACTTATTTGCCCCATGCTTGCTGACAGGCACTGCATCGTTATGGTTTTGAATCAAGTTTAGTAGATTTTCACGCAAAAAAGCTATCTTATCATCTAGCTCACTGGCTTTGCCAGACATCTTCTTCGGCTTCGCTTTAGCGATGTAGCGCGAGGATAATTTGGCCCGGTGTCTTGTTTTTAAGACCTGCCTTTTATTCATATGCTGATTTGTGAATTTCAGCTGGTCGCTAATTTTATCCTTTGAATTTCCTGGCGAGTGAGTAAAATTCCATGGAACGCCATGAATATAACCACAAAAGGTAAATACAATTATGCTACTGCAAAAAACTTGATTGGGTTGAATCATATTGGGTTTCCAATGATTTAGCTCTTGCCAATGGCCAGGCAAGAACAGCAGATAGATTAGACTGCCTAATAAAAGTAGTAAATGATTAAACTAGCTAACAAAGCCCAAAGAGGGCTTACTTCTCCCATACCCCTTTCGGGTTACTCGCTAAACCTTTCAGGTGATGATTAATGCTCATAATTCATGACTAAACATTAAATTCGATCTTTGGCGCAATCTCTAAGATGATAATTAGCCATCTTAATAAAGCGCTCGTCCATTTTAGACAGAAATGAGACATTTAGCCTTACAATTTAATTTTTCGTTGTATTGTGCATGATTGGGGAGCTCTAAAAAGAAATGCTTGGTAAAAACTTGAATTCAATCAGATTCCATATATGTTAGTCATTTCAAGGACGAAGAGAAATTCACATTTAGAACCTGAAACTTTCTCCAAAACAACGCTCTCTACTTCTTTATTTGCAATTGTTTTGTATATTATTTGTTGGGCAATAACTCTTTGGATACCTCCTCGCAGTGACAAACATGGTTATTTTGCTGCTCTTATAGATAAGCACCATAGGCTATCGACAATTGGCTCACCCAAGATAATTTTTATAGGAGGCTCTAATCTAGCTTTTGGCTTAGATAGTCCTTTGATTGAAAGTAAGTTTCATATTCCTGTAGTAAATATGGGCTTATGTGCTCCGCTCGGGCTCAGGTATTTGCTTGAGGAAGTAAAAGATGACATTCACAGCGGTGATATCGTAGTATTGGTACTTGAGTATCGCCTGCTGCGAAAAAGCGGCATCGAAGGAAGCTGGGATCTTATTCATCCAGTTCAGGTTTATCCCTATTCTTTGCTTTACATATTACGCGCTTACACACGCTCTCAACAAGCTTTTTCGAGCCTCTTAGATCTAATACGTTGGCTTCCCACAGCTAAATGGCAGGGCTGCTATGAGATCTTTAAAGAGATGTGGGATAGGGGATATTATGATCCATCTTTGATTGAAAATTGGGAAATAACTAATGAGACAGATACAAAAATTCGGTTCTGCTTTAACAAAAATGGAGATTATGTTGGTCATTGCGGAAAACCAAATCGTCCTTTTGGAATCAATTTGAATCTAATATCTGATACAGATAGCGAAGCAGTTTATTTGATTAATAACTTTCACAGCTTGGCAAAGAAGCGCGGAGCGCACGTCGTCATAATACCACCCCCAGTGCCAGGCGAGGATCTTATCCCTAGTCGCTGCTCTTCTGCATCAATCGCAAATTGGCCAAGCCAAAAATTAACGGTGCCTATCCTTGCCAGACCAGGTCGTTATGCCTTTGCTACTTCACTATTTTATCAGCCCGCATATCATCTTAATGCTACGGGACGTAGCGTTAGAACCAGACTTCTCTGTGAAGATCTAGAACAATATTTCAAAAAAATGAGCAAATAACTTTTTCTTTCTAATTGAGTGTAGCACATAGAAGAAGAAGAAGAAGAAGAAGAAGAAAGTTGGCTAGGCATCAGGAGATATTCGAAAACTAGCTATATTAGGTGACAGGTAATAAGAATGTTTATCTGCACTGAAAATTTTTATCTTCAATTTGTGAACCTTAGAATCGAGAGGATCTATATTCAACGACAGGTGATAGCCAGTCTTGGCGCATGCGGGCAAGGCGCAGTTTTTGGCCACATCTATCCTTTCTGTTCCATATATTGCTGGGATCTCGTAGTGGTCATCTACAATGAAATTCACTGTCCCAGTCGGTTTCTTCGCAAATTGGTCAAGGGCCCAGCCGGAAATAAAGATTGGATCCTTAGCTGCATTAACATTCAAGACCTTGTCAGGCGATTCAATTATTTGTCCATCAATAGTATCTAAAGAATATAAATAAGGCGTGCGATTTATCTTGATGTTGCCTGTAGTCACCAAGGGACACGCCTCAAGAGGAATTAATGGCACGTCTTGATATAGCCGTCTTTCTGCCATCTCATTTATCACTATGTCCGGCTTGCACTGTTCAATAGCAAACAATCCTGGATCGGATATCAAACTAAATACCGCTTGGCTAAAATAACATGATAAAAATGGTTGCATATAATTAAGAAAAGAATCACCCATCAAAAGAGCTTTCGGCAGAAAAGAATATTTTTCTTGCTCAGAAATAAGGGTCTTCAGAAATAAATTATTTGACTTATTCCTGGGAAAATTTTTCGTTAATTTAATGCTGGGAGCTTGAATCTGGCATTCAACTATGTGATTAGGGAAAAGCTGTCCCAAAGCAAGCATCCTCGCAAGATCACCAGCTTGATGTTCGTACACTTGTGGTTGAAGATCTTGATAAGGTGCCTTGGTTATGGCAGGAAAGTACTGAGCAATTTTGGCTGCTATGGCTAATACGGCCGCCTTAGCACCGAATCCATTCCAGTGTGAGTCAGCACGGTAATAGATATAACGCTCCCGCTGAGCTTGAAGAAGAGTTGGTCTGAGATCTATTAGGTTGACAGTGGTGTTGGTTCGCAAATAATTTACCAGCTGATCCAACCTTGATGGCCTAAGGATTTGAAACTGATTAGCAGGAAATTGATCGGGATATATGGTGTGTTTCTCGGGAACTAAGACAAGCAAGAATTTTATTTTACGCTTAGCCAACCAATCTTGTCTTCTTTGCAAAGATTCTGCCCAAGACTGCAGATCTTCTTGGGTGAACGGATATAACCGTCTATAATCGTCTAAGCAACTTTCCCCCGAATAAAATAGCCAATCTGATTTTCCCGCTATTACATCAGATGTACCCGAGGTGTGAAAAATTTTATAACGAAGAAAATTTCGCGCTGATATCATCTTCCATCTACAAAATAGTCGATCATCAAAAAAACTTTCAAACTGATGACACCATTCCTTAAAATGTCCGGATTGCAGCAAAAAAATGCTCGGCAACGGGGCAGGCTCACGCTGTTCTATGCCACGTACATAGGAAACGTCGGGAAAAGGGAAAGTGAGCACAGCTATTGCCGATGTCACTAAAATGAAAGTAGCAACTATGATGGAGTTCAAAATACCAGCCCTAAGATTCATTAGATCTCAAAATCGAAAATATAAAAAGGGATTGTAGCTGAAGGCACCTAATTCAAAACAACACAAGAAAAATATAGACATTATCCAACTGAAACGCAATGAATCGCTCACAAGAGTCCACTGCCCTTTTCGAGCAATGGCCATATTATAGTCGTCGAGCCATTGGCCAAAGATTGGCAATGAACCAATTATGGCAATTATCACAGTGCAAACAATGAATGGATCAACAAACACTGACACTGGGAAAGGCTTGAGCGTCTGCGGACTAGTGGAAAGGAAAAACATAGCTTTAAGAAATTCCTGAGTTTGCTGCAAATTTTCAGCCCTAAAAATTACCCAACCTATAATCACAACCGTCATAGCATAAAGATGCTGCAAAGGTGTCCATGCACGCTTGATCAGCCGCTCCAGCCCTATCTTTTCTATGCTTATGAAAAAGCCGTGATAGAGTCCCCAAATTACGAATGTCCAACTAGCCCCGTGCCATAAACCACATAAGAAAAAGACCGTTACTAGATTTATTGCAGTTTTGAATTTCCCACCACGATTTCCACCTAAAGGAATATACAAATATTCCTTAAACCAATTGGATAGGGAAATATGCCAGCGCTGCCAAAATTCACGAATGCTCGAAGAGACATAGGGATAATTAAAATTCTCCAGTATTTTGAAGCCAAACATTAGACATAGCCCAATAGCCATATCAGAATAACCTGAGAAATCAAAATAGATTTGCAGGGTGAAACACACTGCCCCAAGCCATGCCGTTCCACTAGTAAATGTTCCCGGTGGCAATTTGAATATTTCGTCAGCGATTTTTCCTAAGACATTAGCAATGAGTAATTTTTTCGCTAAACCGATGATAAACCTTCTAGTTCCTTCAGCAAATTTTGCTAAACTCTCTTGCCTTTCGACAAGTTGATTGCATATATCATGATATCTAATTATTGGACCAGCTATTAATTGTGGAAAAAAGGATATATAAAGCGCTAAATCGATGGGATTGCGTTGAGCTTTTACCCTACCGCTATAAACATCGATTACATAAGACAAACAGTGAAATGTGAAAAAAGAAATCCCCAAAGGTAGACACGTCGCCAAAACTAATGGATGACCTTGCCAGATTATCGGTCCACAAATCTGACTCACTAAAGAATATAGAAAATCTGAGTATTTGAAATAGAACAGGGGAAACAAATTGGCTATAACAGCAAAGCCAAGAACTACCCTACGATAAGCAGTTGCGGTGAATAGGTTCAATAACATTGTCAACCCGTAGTTAATCGCTACGGACAGCATCAAAAGCCAGAGAGAATCCGCCTGCCCCCAAGCGTAAAACAGAAGACTGGCCAATAAAAGTATCAAGTTGCGCAATGTGCTTCCGCGCGCACTAAAATATGTTGCCAATACTATTGGCAAAAAGAAGAATAGAAAAATTGGAGTACTAAAAACCATTCAGAAATTTTTGAACACGCAACAAATTATATTCCAACACTATCCAAAACACCTATACTAAAGGGCGGTTTCATACTATCGAACTTTAATTTACCTGAAGCACCATCTTTTAGAAATCATCGGATGACAGTCATATAAATACATTATTATCGCCCAATCTAATTAGTTTATTTTATGATGGGGGGTCTTGGTGCTAGTTGAGAATATTATTCAATTGTTAGCAACCATTGAGAAAAGGTCTTTGGCACAGAAACGACAAATTGGTAAAATTACTTCGATAATAGATTGTTAGGGCAGAACGTTAAGAGATTACATGACAGATGGCGCAGAATAAACAGTTTTCAATGAAACGAATCCTTGTAGCATTAACCTCATTATGCGTATTGGCTTTCATAGGCTACAGTTTTTTCTCGGCTTCAGATAATGCCAAACCCAAGCCTATTACACTTTCTGACTTCGTCGAAATGCCCATGCCAAAACCGGTTAACAAAATGGGTTATTGCTCTCTGGATATTATTAACACTCATCCTAGCACTAAGGCTAGTGTAAATATTGACTCCTCAATCGAACCCAACCTAACCTTTTCGGGTTGGTCCGTTAAGCCCGACGACCAATCTCTAGCAGATGGGGTGATTTGTATAATTGATAATAAATATGTTGTCCCAACTGCATATGGTACTGTGCGCAATGACGTAGCTACTTATCTAAAAAAACCGAGCTCCAAAAATTGTGGTTTTTCAGGCTCTTGCGCAGCTAGCTTGTTTGATAAGGGAGACCATGTTATGTCAATAGCCATACTGGGGCCAGACAAAAAGCACTATTATAGATTGAATAACCGGTACAGTAATAAATTTGGTTTTACACTACTATAGCCTTAAATATCGATTCATACGCTCCTGCACTACCGATGTATTTATCATCGCATATCCAAAAGCATTATTACTTTCAGTGTCAGTGCATGATTTTTCACTTCTGACCATTAGCTGTTAAACTACCACTTGCCATTTATATGAACTCGGAAATTTGGGGTGTGGCATGTTTCTAAAGCTAATGGGTTGTACGAGATGACCATGACCGTTATTACAAGAGTTGGATCACGGCTTTGGTCTTTGCAGTTGCTTAGAGCGGTAGCTATCCTTCTTGTTGTTTGTCATCATTCAATAATTGGGTTCTGGTCGTCAAAAAATGAATTCTACACTCCAGCATTCTCTTCACTAGTTGGCAATACTATAGAAAAAATCATCAGCTTCGAAAGAATTTCAAATATATACCTTGGGCTAGTAGGTGTATCCATATTTTTTCTCATTAGCGGTTTTCTGATTCCCATTACTATAATGAAATATCGTCCATTACCGTTTTTGATAGCCAGAATTTTTCGAATATTTCCTGTATACCTATTTAGTCTGGGTATCATTGTCCTTTTATCTCAAATCTACTTTCATGCTACCCATATCCCCTATGCTTACTGTGACAAACCATTTGCTGTTTATGCGAACATTATTTTTCTCATGGATCCTAAGTTTAGATTTATTGATCCAGTTATATGGACTTTACGTGTTGAGGTTCTCTTCTATTTGCTAATGGCATTTGTAAATACAGTGTCAGACACAAGCAAGTTTTCTACAGTCCTGTTAACGAGCACGATAATTTGTTTATGCTGCACAACGGTAAGGTTTTTTAATTCCGATACGAGTTTCTTTGTATTCTTTTTAAAGCAAATAGTCGGCTTGAGTATTTATCTTATCTATATGTTCATTGGCACGGTAATTTATAATTATTGGAGCACAAAGTCTAATGAGCGTTCTCTTACGAATTTAATAATACAAGTCGCTACTTTATTCGCGTTATATTCAATTTCTTTTCAAGGTCTAGACATAAAGACGATGCTAACTAATTCCTATGGCGTTGGGCTTATAGTATTTTGTATCGTCTTTTTCTTTAGACAAAGATTTAAGGAAAATAAGCTATTGAACTGGGTAGGCGAAATTAGTTATCCCATTTATTTGATCCATAATGTCTCCGGCGGAATATTAGCGACTTTAATATATCGAGTTTTGCCTAATATTTATCTCGCCCTAATCTGTTCATTAATTGCTATTTTCGCAATTTCAGATCTTTTACATTCGTTTCTAGAGCGGCCTTTCAATAATTTTGGAAAATTGCTTGCTCAATCTTTGAGTAATAGAAAGCAGTACAAAAGATCGTTAGACCGGGAGCGCACCGGTCAGCCTGCTATTTAGCGCTCATCGATAATAATTCACCGACAAATCCATAAGCAACTTCATTTTGTTCCTGCATATCTGTATTCTTCTTAGTTTTCATTCGGTCGAATATTATGAAGAATATGCAAATGCCTAACCATAACTCAAGTAATAGACAGCACCATTTGTAGAGGCTTCTTACAAATGGATTATAATCCATTACTAATAAATGTGTGCCGGCAGAAATGGGTAGAGCAGTTTCAACCAAATTAGCAACAGAAAAATTGATTCTTTTGCCGTCTAGATCACAGCACCAATGCTTATCAGGAAAATGTCTTAATAGTAACCAACCCGAAGATGGCGCATCAACTTTTATAACATAATGGTTATAGCCTACTTGTTCAAAATCATACTGAACGCTCAAAGGAGAAATTGTTTGAGTAGCTACGGCGAATTGAGGAAAGTCTTTCCAAAGAGTGACAGGCCCATATTTCCAAACTGCCGCTTGTAACCATCTATCTTGGTGCATAAATTTATCCAAATCTCTTGGCCAAATGTACAAATTTATTGGCCATACTGAATTGTTTATAGGCATATTCATAAAGATATTGCCACTAAAGCCTGAGTTCCGAGCAGGATCTTGCCATGGTCTTTTTAGCGAACTTTGCACTAAATGTATATCACTACTGGACTCAATATTCTTACTCACTTGGACATAGGCTAACTTGGTCTCTGCTTTGGCTATACCTTTTAGCCGTCGCGGGTAGTATTTAACAATATTATTAGTGCATTCTTGATCAAGCTTACTAACTTTTGTGAAATAAGCAGATAGATCGCCAAAAGTGAGGAGCAAATAGAAACATAATAAAATTTGTCTGACTAATAATTGCTTTGTTCCTACCAAATAAAACAAAATTGTGGCAGCAAAAAACAAGATAGCGACTGTATAAATAGCACCTTTCAGAGCTAAATCTTGTGTACCACTTTTGGAAGAAACGAATAATAAAGATACATACAAAAAACCGCATAAGACAGCACAAATTGCCAAGATTAGTCTTACTCGTTTGTTTTCTAGGACGGTATATTTTGCTTTTTCCCTTAGACAAATATCCAATACCATTGCAGCTAAGAAAGTTACTATTAACTGCCAATATTGTGTATAAAAATAAAAAAGATGCACAATACGATTCATCCCAGGTGTTATTGCCCATAGGCTTGCCAGCGGTGGCGGAGTCAGACAAAGAAGAAAAGTCATTGTCGCCCAAACAATTAACCAAACTAAAGTTCTGCGCCAGCTGACAACAATCAATACCAATAGCAATGGCAATACTGTAAGGCCGACATAACGAGCGTTATGCATCGGGTTGATAATTTGATAATTCTGGAGAGCAATATCGATATTGGGATTAAATAACTCAGTCGTGTATCTGCGTATTTCTTGTTTCCTCGAAAGAGCGTCTTCCTCTTTATAGTGAGTGCTGCGCAAACTAGAACGCACTTGCTCGGTTTCTTGTTCTTTTGCCATATTAGTTAAGAGCAACAGCCATATAGTTATAATGGCGATAGCACTGTACATAATCAGGAATAAACCTAATCTATTTTTCTTAGGCAAAGCCAAAATAAAATCCGCTACGCTGTTTATTTTATGAGGAAATAACCAGAAATAAGACAAGAAAAAGATTAGATAAAACCAGGAATTATATATAGTCCAGTAATTTAACGATACCGCTTGAATTGTCACAGCTACAAGCAATAGCAGACTCCGTCTCAATGTTGGACTATGCATAAAACTAAGAAATGAAGCCAATACAAAAAACAGGCTGAAGGATTCTTGATAATAGAACCATGCATTTTGCCACAGACCGATACCTGAGAGAGCATAAGTCAGGGACAGCCAAATAACAGTAGCCCTACTTTTTATGAAATTACTTACAAAAGCCGCAAAGAACCAATAGGTTAAAAAAGGAAAAACCACATAATTGATTATTAAATATTGATAGTATTCAGGAATGGCTTGGTGCATATAAGACAAAACACAAATAAGCTGAGACCATAGAATAAAAACAATGTGGCTTGGTGTAGGCGCCATCGGAGAGAGAAACATTTGTTGATATTGCGGATAGCCTAAATTAGCAACTGGATTCCACCATGCTAAATCCCCAGTTAACCGCAAGCAATGCATATTTGTAGTGAAGAACGCTAAACCTTGATTCATATCGTGTTGAGGCCACGATTGGAGCTGGAAAATATTGTTATAGTCCCATAAATACATTCGAATTAGAATTAAGGAAGCACCAATAGTCATGTGAAAGGCCATGCTGTTTAAATTAAAAGGGCTAGATGCAGATGCGACAAAGCGAAATAGGGTTTGGTTAAAAAACAGTTGTTTGGATATCATCTTTATTTGATCCAGAAATAATAAGTAGTTTTTAACCGATAATAATGCATCTGATCAGCGGTTATAGCTGCAAGTGATAATACGTGCTTGCCTTTACCTAATAAACTCAATGGGCAACTTCCTGCATAGCCACAACACGTAGACTTAGAATTAGCAAGATACTCAGCGACATCGGCTCTAGACAATTTATATTTTGCTGGAATTACATGCCTATCATCGACTATTCCAATAACGCCCCCCTCCAATGAATAATCTTTTGCACTGACCAACCACCCTGAGAAAGTGAAATCATCTTCCTTATCATAGTCAATTACTATCTTTGATTTGCCTACATATCTAAAGTGATTGATCTCGTCTAAAGCATATGATGTATCCTGTGCGTCGCACTCCGGCGGAGAAATTTGCTCTAAGCTCTTGAGTAAGTCACTGTGTAATTCGGTATTTTCAGTAGAGTATTTCTGAGGTTGTGTTTCTATTCCTGGCTGAAGTCTGTCTTTTAGAGATGCATTCCGCACTAAATTGAAAATAGTGGACGATTGAATTGTAGAAGATAACTTGATCTGGCTACCTAGATAGAGGGCTGCTGCTTCCTTCTTCTGAACAAAATACGGACTCATGTCTGCAAAAGTAATAAGTAAAAAAATGGATGAAAAAACCTGCCTAAGCTTTATATCTGTTTCGCTTGTAAGTTTAGATAGAAGTATGACAGATACTATTAAAATCGAAGTAATATAGAGCGCGCTTTGCATAGCTTGTTCATTAGCTTTATATTGAGGAGATATAAAGGCGCAGAATACAAAAGCACAAATACAAAGAACAGTTAAAATACCAAATAGTACTCCTAAGCGTTTTTTTTCTATAGCATTATCATTTGATTTTCTTGTTGAACAAATATCTAGCGCAGCTGCTGCTAGAAAAATTAATATTATTTGCCAGTACTGCGAGTAGAAATAAAAAGCATGAGGCAAATGCTTTATCCGAGAACTTATTTCCCCTAAATTGAATAATAGTGGCGATACTAAACACAACAAGAAGATGGCGATTGCGCAACCACCTAAGCACACCAAAATGTTTTTCCGACGTACCAGTATCAATATTAGCAATAACGGTACAGTAGTAAGGCTAAGGTAATTATCTGTAATTTTAATGGTCTCGCACTGATCCGTAGTAACAGCTATTTTGGGATTAAATAGTCCGATTGTGTATTGGTCTATTCTTTGTTTGCTCGCAAGAGCACTTTCATCTTCACCGTAATCTGCCTGCAAACTTAAAGATAGCTGCTTACCTTCTTGTTCTTTTGCCACGTGGCTAAATAAGAGTATCCACAATGCAGCAATACTAACAGCACCCAAAATCATCAAAAATAAAATCGCTTTGTTTCCTCTAGGTAAAGCTAAAATAAAATGGGTGATTCTTTTAACTCTGTGAGGAAATACACGGAAATAGGAGACAAAAAAGATAAGATAGAGCCAGAAATAATATACTGTCCAACAATTTAAGCAAATAGTTTGAGTTATCAGAGCAAAGGCAAATAGAAGACTACCTTTCCATGTGGGCGCAGCCATAAAAGCTAAGAAAGCAGCTAGTAGAAAAAATAGGCTGAACGATCCAAGATAATAGCTCCATTCACTTTGCCATAGACCGCCACCAGAAAGAGCATATACAAAAGCCAGCCAAACAATAGCCACTCTACCTTTGATGAATTTACTTATGAAAGCCGTAAAAGCCCAATACGTCAGAAACGGCAAAACAAGAGAAAGAAAGAGTGCCTGGATCGAAAAGTTTTCATAGCAGATTTTATAGTCATATAAAGCAAGACGAATAATCACTAACAATAAAGCCACATAAATATCAAATAAAACACCGGGACTTTTATTTATGCAGGCTTTTTGATGTGGTGAAACGAGTGTATGAATAAAGAAGTTCATGGCCTCAAAAAATTAGTTATGCTCGAAGCTTTGCCTTCGTGCGCAATTTTCTGAAAGCTTTATTTAAAATATTTGATATATTCTCTGCGTCAGCCACACTAACACTCAATCCATTAGGTAAGCAGAGAACCGCCTCGGCAAGGCTATCAGTAACGGGAAGCACAACTTTATTTGCTTGAAATGGACTCATCTTATGCATTCCCGGATAAAAATATCGACGGGCTAAAATTTCACGAGACCACAATTCTTCCAATAGGTATTCTCTACTATTAGTTGGACATATAACTACAACATATTGAAAATTAGAAGACTCATGACTACTTGGCTCTAAGAGGGCAAATGGAGCAGCAATTGAGTTTTTATATATTGAATAGATTTCTTTGTTATGCTCAATTAGCTCTTGCATATGCTCTAGATTAGTGAGAGCCATAGCTGCATGCACTTCAGACATTTTGGCGTTTGTACCGATATAAACAATGGTATCGTAATCAACAAAACCAAAATTGCGTGCCAAACGAATACGTTTTGCAATTTCATCCGAATTTGTGGTGATTAAGCCCCCTTCAAATCCTGAAATAAACTTGGTTGCATGCAAAGAAAAAACTTCAGCATCTCCAAATCCGCCCAAATATTTATTGTCACGCTTTACACACAGGCTATGGGCAGAATCATAAATGAGCGATAAATTTGCCTGCTTCGAAATTTTGCTCAATTTTTCCACATCGCAGGTATAACCGTAAGTATTTACTGGCAAGATGCAGCAAGTATTTTCGTTTATCAAACTTTCTACATGCGAACAGTCAATTTGCCCGCGATTATCAACTTCAGAAAAAACTGGAGTAAGACCAGCTCTTATAATAGCGTGGACTGTTGCAGCAAAAGTAAAGGAAGGCACGATGACCTCTCCTGATACAGAAAGTGATTGTAAGGCCAGCTCTAGTCCCAGAGTGGCATTTGCCACCGCTAAACAATGTTTTACACCAAACTCTTGCTTTATAAATGATTCAACCGCTCGAACAAATGGTCCATCGTTAGTATGAATTCCGGAATCTAAAATTTGTTGAACTCGCTCAATGAACAAATCGCGATTAGGCACATTTGGTTTGCCTACTGGCTTGGATCCACTTGTGATAGAGATCAATTTACTTTCTAAATTCGCCAGTTTCAATTTTTTTATCACAGCTTATTTAACCTTTGTGACACACTTAGCAGTTTGCCTAATAGCCTCAACTATGGTATCACCAATCTTTTTGAGCATATTTCTGTTTGGATAAGTATTTTATTAGACACATAGACAATGCTGCCCAAGGCCCTAAGCAATCATATGTACAATGCACATCCATAAATACCCCGGCTGCATTAACTGACGATGGTATTTTATATTTATGCGCCTTGCAAAAAAACTTTTTGTCTATAAAAATGCTTGTTCGCATTTTAATTATCGAATATATCCATGTTAGGATTATTTCTTTAGCTTCTGTCTCTATCTTTCTAGTTTAATTTCTATTGAGCAGCTATGGCGAATTGGTCAGTTTCAGTATTAGTTCCAACATACAACCATGAACAGTGGATACTTACTGCTCTTGAAAGTATCGTTACTCAGGATATTTTCGAGCAGGTTAAAGTGCTAGTGGCTGATGACTGCTCATTAGATAGTACTATTGAGTTGATTGACAAATTTGCCGAACGTTATTCAAATATTTTTGTTTATCGTAATGAGCGTAACCTTGGTGTTTTGCCTAATTATGCAAGTTTAGCGCAGCGCTGTGACACAGAATTTGTCGCTATATTGGAAGGTGACGACTATTGGATTAAGCCTGATAAATTGTCTAAGCAGTTAGAGTTTCTCCAAGCCGCCGATGGCATGGATGGTTGTTTTAGCGAATTTTATGTGGTAGATGAAATCAAAGGCATTAAGTTAAGAAGACCCACATGGGCCGATGGAAGATATAAAGTACTGAGCTTAATCGATATCTTGTACGAAAATTCTTCGGCTTCCTTTTCTACATGCTGTTATCGCACCAAGGCCTTCATAGCAGCTATCGAAAAATCTAAAGATTATGGCGCATTCGACTGGCTAACCAATATGCTTATAGCTCAACCCAACGGATTTGGCTTTATCCCGGGCGCCGCAGTAGCATATAGGGTACATGATAAGGGACTATGGAGTGGACTAAGCCTAGCTCGTCAAAATGAGCTTATCGAAAAATCATTGAACGCTGGTATTGTATTATTGGGAGATCAGTATTCATCGTTTTTTGAAGATGCAAAAAATAGTTTACTGGTTCGTGCATAGTCCTGAGGAATAGAATGTCATTGCCTATCGTTAGTGTCGTAATTCCTTCCTATAATCACGGCGATTTTTTGCCTAAAGCTATACAGTCAGTCTTGTCGCAAACTGTACAAAATATTGAAGTAATAATTGTAGATGATGCTTCTAATGATCATTCTGCTCTAGTTATAAAAAACATTCGTGATCCGCGAGTACGTTCAATAATTTTTGAAAAAAACAAAGGGGCTGCAACCACCCTCAATACAGGAATTCTAGAAGCTAAAGCTCCTTTTGTCGCTGTTTGCAACTCTGATGATGAGTGGATAAGGACCAAATTAGCTGATCAATTAAAGATTATGGAAGGGTGTCCTAGCTTAGGCGCCGTATTTTCAAACGTTACCTGGATAAATGATTTAGGACAGGAGAAAAGCGAAGGAGAGATTCTTACTTATCATGTCTTTAATCAAAAAAATCGCTCTAGAGGAGCTTGGCTCAAACATCTGGTAGAGAAGACTAATTGTTTGTGTCATCCCTCCGTATTAATTAAAAGGGAAGTTTATGAGCACTGTGGTTTACTAAACAGCAGATATATTCAGATGCCTGATTATGATTTATGGTTGCGAGTCACACAGAAATATCCCATATTTGTCATGCCCGAAAAGACTGTTAGGTTCAGGTTACATGAAGATAATGTCAGTAATCAGTCGCCCGCAAATGTCACCAGGGCTCACAATGAATTAGCCACAATCCTGGAAAATTTCATGACTCATGTCGATGAGACTAGTTTTGCTATTGCATTCGGTACTAAAAAGCCTGTGACCGATCCGGGATTTTGTCTAGAATTGGAAAAAGTTTTGTACTTGACCACAAGAAGTATATGCACTGAGGTTATTCTTAGAGATATTGGAATGAAGTTATTTTCTAATCTCCTGAATAAAGATAATGCTGACAAGTTTTTGCTTGCGTATGGGCTATCTCCAAACAGCTACTACACTCTACTCGGTCTTTCCTCACCATGGATAGATCGCCGTAATCTCGGTCCTCTTACCGAAAAAGAAAAAAATCTATTGTCTAGTATTTGTTCAGAAGATGAATATGAGTCAGTCTTGAAAAACTGGGTACCAATTAATAACTTGCCAGAAATTACACAGGAAATTGCTAGGGTGCCTGAATTTGGGGAAAGCCCGAAGATGCATGAATTAAGAGAGCACTTAATCGTTTCGCATGGAGAATTTGCTCAGCTAGTCAATTCTTTCCCCTGGACTATTACCAAACCACTGCGCGTTATAAAAACTTTCCTGACTGGTAAAAAGAAGAAACATGTATTGGCATTGGTTTCTGAAAAGGCCAATCTAACTGAATCTGATCTAAATGAAATAGTAACTAGTTTGAATGAAGAAATTGATGAGATCAAAGGATCTATTTCATGGCAAATTACTCGACCAATGCAAGCAATTAGCACCCTATTTATGTGATTTATTTTTCGAAAAATGCAGCCATAAAACTATTTTTTTTAGTTGGGTTTTCTAATTGCAACTTGTAATTATTGCATTCTGCTTCAAGTCTTTCGTTCTCCTGCCGCAATCTTTCTCTATCCTCTTGTATTTTCTCTTTCTCCCCGTTTGCAACGGTGTACAAGTCATACAGCCTATTAGTTTCGCTTCGGAAATGGGCTTCTCTTTCATTGGCACGAGAGAACAAAGTAATAGCATTGAACGCCATAAAACGATAGGTAAAAACTAGTAGATCCTCAATTGTATCTTTAGCTTCGCCGACATTGTCAGCCACATAGCGTGGATCAAAATCTATTTCTGGCATTTCAAAGGCTAATTCAGGAAAAGAAGTTCATATTTTTTGTCTACCAAATGCCTTACCCAATCCGCATACGCCTGGATTTTTTCTTGACAATATCCGGACAAACTCATGCCTATTTTCCCTAAGTGCTTTCTATGCTTAACGGCCAACATAAATACATCCGCCAGACTATTTAAATTAAAGTGATTAGCAAAGCTAGTACTATTTCTATGCCATCGGTATTTGCACAAGCGCTCAGTGAGGTAATAATAGTCGCCTGACTGCAACATTCTGTACCAGTAATCAAGATCACCTAATTGTTTAAATTTATAGTCAAAACCATCTCCAATACAACGCGATCGGAACATGACAGTACATGGCTCACCAAGCCAATTAATTGGCTTAGCAATGGTTTCTGCAATTGCCTTGCTGCCAAACACTTCGGTATCTTGAGGAAAAGCTTGGCAAATTTGTGCTTCGTCCTCACTACCTAGAACAGTATTGTTTCCATCAAGATCAATTAAATTTTTGGCACATGCTACCAATACAACATTTGGCCTCTCTTCAAAAACCGTTTGCATTCTTTTTATCGCTCGGGGATCTAAGATATCGTCTTGAGCAAACAGTTTTATTAAGGGCGCCGAGCACTGTTGCATGCAAAAATTATAGTTCTCAAAAAGGCCTAGACGCTCTGGGTTGCGCCAGTGTTTAATACGATTATCTTTACTCGCATAGGATTCTATAATTTGCCATGAATCATCTTGCGAACCGTCGTCACTTATTAATAGTTCCCAACTAGTGGCCGTCTGATTTAAAATGCTTTCAATGGCAAGACTTAGATGGCGTCCCCCATTAAATACCGGTAAGCAGACGGATACATTGGGCACTGTCTCGGCTTTGCTAGTGTGTTCTGAACTATAATGTAAATTCATTTGCTGATTATTCGTTTAGCGCCTCCGACACTCTGAGAAGAAATAATGCAAGACTTAGTTATTATTGGTGCTGGTGGGCATGCTAAAACCGTAATAGAAATAGCTGAATGTTCGGGTTCATACAAGATTCTTTGCTTAGTGGATAAGTTGAGAGAGGGTGAAAATATCTTCGATTATCCCATTAGGAGCGATATCGCAGCATTACCTGTTTGTAATTTTGTAGTTGCAATTGGAGATAATAAAATACGGGCTCAGGAGTTTTTAAGGTTGTGTAATCTTAACTGGCGCCCAGTAAATCTAATTCACCCACAAAGCATTGTTAGCAAGCGGTGCCAAATGGGAGAAGGTAATACTATAGCTCCCGGCGTGATACTCAATGCTGGAGCGGTGATTGGAAGTAATTGCATTATAAATACAGGTTCTATGATCGACCACGATTGTACAATAGAGTCCCACGTGCATGTGGGCCCGGGGTGCCATTTAGCCGGTTCTATTCATGTAGGAGAAGGTGCCTTCTTAGGAATTGGCAGTGTCGTTCTGCCCAAAATAAGAATCGGAGCATGGTCTAACAGCGGTGGTGGCTCAGTGATAATTGATACTTTACAAGATCACGATACCGTAGCTGGTGTGCCAGCCAAGAGCTTACTTACTAAATCAACAGTTTGAAAATTACTTAGATGCCCGTCTACGGTGCGCGATTCGCTTACGACAATACGCACTAATAATAGTCACGAATTTGATATATCGCAATCATATCCTCTAGCCGGCTAAAGAATAACCAAGCTATGTAGATTTGGCTCTTCATATACAATCTGATTTTGCCCTACTATTATTAACGATACCTGATGAGAACCGGGGCGTAGATTAGAAATCGGAACCGTAGCAATGAAACCACAATTTGAGACATTCTTGTTTTGAAAATATAATGCTACGTCCGGGCGAGAAATCCCGTACTGACAATGAACTATTTTTCCATCTATACTAAGCATCACCCTATAGGCCAGTTTATGGCTAGCCGGATCTACTGCCCAGCCACTCCACCTAATAGAGCTTGTGTCGGTCGAATTAAAAATCACTTCCGATCCTGGCTCAGCTAATTTGTTGTTTATCTTATCGAGACTATAGCTTCCAGCAATACAGGGAGCGGAGAAAGAAACAGTCGGCTGAAAAATATTGGAAGACTCAACTGTTTCAGCAAAACAAGTCCATTTATTTTTTTCTGCCAGCGGCAGAATTTCCTTCCTAAGAAATTCTGGTCTTAAATAAAGTACTGATAAAGCTTCATCACTGCGCTCTTTATATGTTTGGGTATATATCTTACCAACAATACGCTGTTGTTTAATCCGTTGGCCGCCTTCTACCCCCGCTGGATAACCTATGGTGATCATCAATAAGGTTAATGTTAAGAGAGAACCAAAATGGAATTTGAAATTATTTGGTGACTTTAAATAATTGCTAACTACTAATATATAAAAACCAGCAAAACCTAAAAGGGACACAGTGGAATATCTAGAATAGCTGGCAGAGTGCATACCTAAATGTAGTCGACCGAAAGTAACCAACAAACAGTAGCCAAGCCCAAATAGCACTAACATAAATAGAGCAGCTTGCTTGGAAAACTGCTTTCGGTCATTTTTGGCTAATGTCCAAACGGTCATTAGTAGGAGAGTTATTAAAGTTATCCCAAAAGCCATTTGAGGAATTAATTCGCAAGCAAATGGATTACCTACTATAGCCAAAAAATAAACAGGCAGTCTGGTCCAATCAGTAGAAATTAAATTTATAGTTTCATGCCAAAGAGGATCGACTGAACAATTCTTAAAAAAGAGCACTGAACATATAAGCCCCATTAAACACCACACAAAGAGCAATTTTACTTTTGAGAAAATCGACCACCGCTTGCCACCTATATCAGAGCGTCTTTCTTCGGCCCCTTGCATATGCATTTGCAGTGCGCCGAGAGGCCAGGTTAATATGCCCACATTAAAAGAAAGGGAACTGATTAAAGCACAAAACGCTGCGCCAAGAAAATAACCGTTTATCTGCTGGGCCTTTCGTAAGCAAGCGAATGTCATCAAAACAAAGAAACATAAACAGAACATACATAGTTGATAAGCCTGAAGAAAATTATCCCATTGTCTGAGATTACATAGAATCCATGACACCGGTGCCAGAAAAGCAAAAGATCTAAGCTGCCATGGTAGATAGCTCCTGAACATAAATATCACAGATACATTAATAGCTGCCAAGAAGGCAATGCTGCCCCACATCGCAGAAATCATATTGAATTTGCAGAAGCTACCAATACAGAAAATTATTAATTGGGGTACAAATAGAATGTGATCTCCGTGCTTTTGCAGCAAATATATCTCGGGAGAAAATGGGTTATGGCTTAAGGCCGCAAATAATGGAAATAAATCCCAATCATCCCAAATAGGTAAGTTGACGGCAAAACTAAAAACAAAGGTAGCAGCTATAAGTATTGGCAAGATCGCTATCAAAACACTGATTAACAACAATGCTCGCGACTGGCCAAAATCATTGGATCTAGAAGCAGAATTGTGCAAGTTGTTGAACTTTGTTTCTAGTTTTTCTGTGATCATTTCGCTTCAGTCAATGAGTTGGGAGGGATACAGATAATATTTTGAACTTTACACTTTAAGTTGACTATAGCTGGTCTTGAGGATTGTCCTTAATCCCTAGATAACCATTTAGTCAATGTAAATACTCGGTAGATTAGACTCCAGATAATAATGCTTGCGATCTGCTGCAATTATAACTAGTGCTATTTTATGATTTCCTTTGCCTAAAGATGGCACTTGAACGGTAGCGGTAAAACCGCAACCACTTAAACTGTTATCATTGAAAAATTTGCCAACATCGGGACGAGACTGCTCATAAGCACAAGGAATTAAATTATCATCAATCTTCAGAAGGACCAAACTCGCCAATTTTTTTTCTGTAGGATCAATGGCCCAACCGCGCCATTTTAGAACATCTTGGCCAATGGCTTTAATCCGTATTTGAGATTTACCGGCTATGGGAGACTCGTTCAATGCTTCTACATTGTAATGCCGATGATCTCTTTGGACAAATTTGCTTTCTAGAGGATATAGTCCAGCTAAGGACACATCTTTCTCAGCAAAACAGGACCAATGATTTTTTTCCACTACAGGTAGCATATCCTTCTTAAGCTCGTCGGTTAAAGGATACAACTTGTGAAGAGTTTCATCCGTTTGAAATCTATAAGTTTTAGTAATTTGCTTAAGCTCTAAACGCTCAGCTTTAACTATTGGGCCACTCGCTAACCCGTACTGATTACCTAGAGTAACCATCAAAAACGTTAAGGCTATGAGAGCCCCTTGCTGAAAGCCAAAATTCTTCGGAGAACGCAAATAGTTGCTAATTATTATTATATAAAGTCCTGAATATGCGAAAAGAGGAACCGTGGCGTACCTGGAAAGACAAGCGCTATTCATGCCACATTTAAGTCTACCAATGGTGAGCATTATCGAATAACACAGTCCAAACAAAACCAACAAGAAAAGAGCAGCTTGCTTGGAAAATTGAGAACGATCTGTTTTTCTAATGGTCCAAACTGTAGCCGAAAGCAGCACTAAATAAATGATTCCAAAACCCACTTGGGTAGTGATTTCGCAACCGAGAGGAATACCGAGAGTAGCCAGAAAATAGGTGGGCATTGCCGTCCAATCGTTAGCTACAATAAACTGCGTTCTCTGAAATTTGAAACTAGACTCGTAATTAACCGCAAAAACAATCAGGCTTATTGCACTTATTGCTAGCCACGCTATCAGCACTCGATCTACTTTCCAAAAAAGTGGTTTACTAGTTTCGAGTCTATCTCGACCTTGTAAGTACAATTGCAGCGCACCTAATGGCCAAACTAAAACGCCAGCTCCAAAAGACAGCATGCAGAGCGATGCGCTACCAACAGCCAAAAGGAATTTTTTGTTTATCGACTGAACGTTGCGTAAACAGATCGCAGTTGCTACAAAGAAGAAGCACAGACAGAACATACAGAGCTGATAACCCATCAAAAAATTGTCCCATTGTCTCAAGCTACAGATTATCCAAGGGATGGGTAGGAGATAGAAAATATAATTGGGCTTTTCTGAAAAGAAATAGCTTCGAGCCAAAGATAAGATAGCTATGTTTATGGCCATTAGAAAGGCTATGCTTGTCCAGATCCAAGAGATGATGTTGAATTTGGTAAAACTACCCACGCAGAACATCAATAGCTGGGGAACCAATAAAATATGGTCTCGGTGCTTTTGTAAATTAAACACTTGAGACGAGAAAGGATTATTCTGAACAGTATCGGCTAATTGGAAAAATTTCCATTCATCCCAAATTGGCACATCAATCGCAAAGGAATGAACAAAATAAGCGCATAAACTTAAAGGTAATAAGATTAATAGCAGAAACTGCACAATAGGCAATCGCGGCGCTGGTTTGGCTCTTTCCCCAATTTCTTCCAATTTATGACTATTTCTATTTATAGTCGTGGTGGTAATCAATTTATCCTCGGCAAAGTGATATTTATTTGATTTCAGTCGATAGTTATTATCGGCTGATTATCAACACGGTAATAGCTTTTCTTGTCCGCTGACACTACTAATAGTGATAAGCGATGATTACCCTTATTCAGCAATTTCATATTGTATTGTGCAGAGAAACCCGAGTAGGCAAGCTTTTTGTTTTCTAGAGCTTTGCCCACATCTTCACGATAGAGACCATAAGCACAAGGAACAATTATTTGGTCATCTAAGAGCAATAATACGGAATTTGCCGGTACCTTTTTTATGGGATCAATCGCCCAGCCACTAACAGAGAGATTATCCTTAGCAGAAGAATCAATTGTAAGTTTAGCGTTTGTTGCTGTCTGTTCGTCGCAAATTACTTCTACATTATTGTAACTTCCTTTCGCAGGCGGCATAACTTCCATCTTACTGAGGTCTTTTAACTGCAGTGGTTCTCTCTTAAAACACGACCAGCGATTTTTCTCTATTATAGGAAGTATGGCTTTCAGTGCCTCGGTATCTGGATAGAGTCTTAGGAGTGCCGCGTTACTTTGGATTTGATATGTTTGGGCTATCTGCATAAGTTCTAATCGAGAGCTTTTCAGATCCGGACCACAAGCGAAAGCGAATGGAATATTAATAGCGGACATTGCCACCACTAATACTAATAGATAAGCTATTTGCGGAGCAAATACTTTGGGTTGTCTAATATAGCAAGCCATGAGGATAATATATAAAGCCGCTATTCCCAGACAGGGCACAGTGGAGTAGCGAGAACAAGCGGCTATATTGGCCATAAATTTGACTCGGCCAAAAAGAAGTAAAACGCAATAGGCCATACCAAAAGATACCAGCATGAACTGGGGTATCAGTTCAACAATTAGAGCTTTATCTAATTTTCTAGCTAAAGTCCAACAGGACCAACACAGAAGAATCAGGAAAGCTAGACCGAAGGATAGCTGACCCATTAAATCGTAAGTAAAAGGATTGCCTAGACAGGCAACAAAAAATTTAGGCAGAGCCATCCAATCATTACTTATAAGTTCCTTGAAGTTCGCCCAGTCAACAGCCGGACCAGCATTGCTCAAATAAAATAGAACGGCTAAGAACGAAAATATTGACCATAAAAAAATCGGATTTTTTACAGAAATCAAAGATAATGGCTGATCCTTTGTCTGCCCTTTAAGGACTTTTTGCAAACATAACTGTAGTAGGCCAATTGGCCAGCATGCTATGCCATTGCCAAACGAAATCATAGACAAAAACGCACAGATCGAAGCTAGAAAAAAGCTTAGATTAGTCCTTTCCACTTTTCTCAAAAGAATGACCATGAGCAGGAAAAACAGACATACACAATACATACACACTTGATAGCAAAGCATAAAGTTCTCTGTTTGCCTCAAATCACAAATGATCCAAGTCAAAGGTATTATGGTCAGAAGAAATTCTTTTGCTCTTCCGAATACTGTCCAAGCTAAATAGAGCACCGCCAAATTAATTAGAACCAGACAAAAAATACTAGCCCATATATCCACCACGCAATTGAAATGCGTGAGGGCTCCCAAGCAATATATGAGCAATTCCGGGAAAAACAATATATGGTCGTGAATTCCGTTCTTGTAAAGTTGGTAGGTATGCAATACCGGGAAAATATCGGCCGGACTGTGCATCTGCAGCCTCACTACATCGGCTAACTTCAGTAGCGCCCACTCTTCCCAATTAGGAACATCCACGGCAAACTGATATACAAAGCTAATGCACAAAAAAAAAGGTATTGCACAAGCTAAACAAGATAATACAACGGCAAGCCAATTATTTTGCTTTTCGTCGTGAGCATCCTGACTTTCGCCTTCGCCCGCAGCCACAGATTGGCTTGATGAAAAGCTAGAGATAGCTGTCGGCTTTTTTTTTTGAATCAAGCGCTCCTTTAAAGAGAGCCAGCCAGCACGCAACTTCCAGGCCTTAGAATCTTCCATTTGTTGTATATTTAATTGGCTGTGTTTGAGTACATCACTTATTTTTGTGAAATTATTCTCTAACTTTCTCAAAGATAACTTTAACTCTTCGTTGTTGCTTGCTAAATTCCTCAAAGACAACTTCAACTCTTCATTTTCGTTTGCCGAATTTCTCAAAGCTAACTGAGAATCTTCCTTCTGATTAATTAATTGGCTATTACTTAGTCTTAGCTGCTGAATATCCAATTGAGATTTTTGAAGGTTGGCATAAGACTCGGCTAAACTCTCTTTCAAATCCTTCAAAGCCAATCTAAACTTTTCATTTTGTTCGGCTAGTTGGTTATTATTAAGCTCTATTTGCTGGATGTTTGATCGATATAACTCAGTCGTGGAACACGATTCAGCTAGTTCTGTCTCTAAGCTCTTTAGCTTCGAATTCAATGCCGCAATTTCCTGGGTTAATTGATCATTGTTTTGGAGCAATTGCTGAGCATGTGCTCGATTATTGCTAAGCTCCTCATTCGAAATAGCTAAGGCTTCTTTTACGCTTACTTGCTCTGCCGATAAAGCCTCCAGTCTTGACTGCAAGCTATTACTTAATTCTTGTAGTTCTGAATTTTTAGACAAAAAATTCTGAACTTCGCTAGCGCGTTGGCTGTGCTCTTCTCTTTCGTGCCAGAACGCTTTATAAGTCTCAAGTAAAAATTCCTTACCGTCATCCCTTTTCAAGGCCGTTTCTAATTGTCGCAGACGCATCCACTCACATAACATGTTTTCAGCAATTGGATTTGAACCAATCAATTCTTGAACCGTATCGATATCGATCACACCGTATATTTTATTTTTTAATTGTTGCCAAATTTCGTAAGTTTTTGGAAAGAGGTGTCTTACTAATAATGCATGCGTAGAATAGTTCGATTGTCTATTTAAAATACCTTGTTCGTATAGTTCTTTTTCTGGTAGATTCAACGAAAATCCCAATTGCTCATTGATAGAAGTAATCAGTCCGTGTGAATTTTCAATGACTTGGTCAAGACTAATTAATAATGAACGATCAGGAAAGCGTTCAGTAAAGTTCAAGATTATTTGATTGAAATTATTCCAAGTCTCTATGGCTAGAATAGGATTTTTGAGAAAAACCGGATCTCCTCGCCTAAATAAAGAATCTATTACTTCCCAGGGTGATCTCACTACAAATAAAAATTTGGCAGAGGGTAAAAATTTGGCCCAGAAATCTAAAAATACAGCCGTGCGAGGATCTTTAAATCCCCAGGGTCTGTCTAGGCATGAGTTAGCAGATACAAGTTTTTCCGCGAATGGCAAGAAATCACTAGGCACTGTTAAAGGCCCCGTTCTCACCCAGCCATCAGGACTAAGGGCATGTGAAGCAAGCACTAATCTATGAAAATCAACAAAATCCAAGTTTTCAAAATAGCCGTGCGGATTATCTGGCGTGGCAGCCATTAGGCGATCACCTAGATATAGACCTGCTTCTTGAAGAATAGAAGAAACAAAAGAAGTGCCGGAACGATGCATTCCGGTGACAATTAAGATAGCTTGTGTATAAGCACTATGGCTCAAAATTATATTATTCGACATCCGTGATTCATCTGGTAGAGTAGTCTCTCAATAGGCGCTTGGTCAGCAAAACTTTATAAAATTAAGTGTCAGTGCACAACTAAATGATCTCACGGCGGGACTTATTGATAATGATCAGTACTGCTAAAATTTAGTTTAATCTTTGAACATTTGGTGGCAAAATGTCCACGAAAGAAAGTATATAGGTTAGATCAATGTCTTCTGCGCACAAATATTCTATCTTATTCATAACCCTAGACTCCTGTCGTTATGATACTTTTTTGAGAGCGGACGCACCAAATCTCAAAGCAATTGGTCCATTGTACAAAGCAATGGCTCCCGGTAATTTTACATATTCTTCTCACAGCGCTATGTTCGTCGGTTTTACACCGGGCTTAGCTTCCGAAAAACAGGCTTTCCTTAACCCCAAATTTGCCAAAATATTTAGAATGGATAACGGAGGGCATCCCGGTCGGCAATCTCCTCACTTTGCTCTTAGTGGACATAATATTATTGAGGGATTCAAGCGCAAAGGTTATTTGACAATAGGCACAGGCGCAGTAGGCTGGTTCAATCCCCAAACAGAGACGGGGCAGAATTTAACGCGTGACTTTAATAGCTTTTATTTTGCTGAAAATAGTTATTCTCTAGCTAAACAATTGCAGTGGCTGCAAATGCAATTAGCTGAAACAAATGAGCCTGTATTTTCCTTCCTGAACATAGGAGAAACGCATGTACCATATTTTTATCAAGGAGCGCCTTGGGACGCTGCTTTTAATCCCTGCGTACCCTTTGCTGACACCAATGACGCTAACGAGTGTAGCATGCGCCAAAAAGCTTGTTTGGAACATGTAGACAAGCTAATTGCTCCTTTACTTACGTACTTCGCCGATTCTTCGATATTGATATGTGCAGATCATGGCGATTGCTGGGGAGAGGACGGTCTATGGGAACATGGAATTCATCATGACAAAGTACTCGAGGTTCCTCTTTTATTTAATTTAATTGATCCCGGGAAATAGCCTCTATTTGACGTCGCTTTACTATTTCAAGCCTCCTCGATATTGGCCGCTGGACAACAGGCATATCGACTGGGCTATGCTAAGCATGCTTTTCAACTAATTCTGAAAAAAGTTTTTCGACCTCTTTCATATATTTTATCGCCCAACTGCTCTCTAATTTTGGCTCGGCACAAACCATTTTTGTACGAGCAACATAATCTCTAACAAGATTAATTAAACCAGGAGAATCCAAATTCTCTTTCTCTACACTTTCCAGCATAACAGTCGATGCTGGATGTTTGTTTGTCATACTCAGGTAGAATGGTAGGCGATGAAAATTTTTATTTTGTAAAAAGGTATTAGCTAACCAGTGCTGTTCTAAAGCCTGCCAGCCAACCTCTTCAAGCAATCTCGGAGCGATAGCATAATTATTGGTATAGCAAAAATTTAGATCCTCTCTTATACATAGCGCGCTTCCAGCTTGTCGTCCATACACCATATGCGGCCAAAGATACCCATCAATATATGATTCATGTCCTACCAGGAGAAACTTCGCTATGTCTGGATGGAACCAATCATCATCATCGACAAAACAAACTATGGATTTAGCCACCCAGTTGGTTGTTAGTTCTTTAGCCGTTATCACACGTGCTTCCACGAGACTAGCTAAGTTATCTTGAGATATTTCTTTCATTTTCTGACGAACCTGAAAGTAACTCAAAGAAAAAGTTTTATTCCATAACCGCACTAAACGCGGCAATAAGTCTTGATCCCTGCCAATTAGCTTGCTGAATCCTATACATTGCTTTTCAAATTCGTCGAAAGTAATCTCCGACCATTGCGGACTTTGGCGAATAGCAATCAATACTTCTGGTGCTTGCATTTTTATCCAAATTCAAAACTAATTTATCACCACTATTTTCTAGGCACAGTCCTGAATCCGTAAATTCTTTTTATTCAGGAATCTTATGATTGCATTTACCTCTTCCTCCACGGTCATTAAATTTGATTTCACAACCAGATCAGGATTTAGCGGTATTTCATATTCCAAATTTACACCCACCATTTCATCAATCTTGCCAGCAAGCGCTTGGTTATATAAATTCTTTGGATCACGTTTCATACAAACTGACAAAGGACAATCTACAAAAATTTCAAAAAAATAATTTTGGCCGATAATTCGTTGAGCCAGAGATCTATCTACAGCAAATGGCGATATGCAGGCTACAATAACGATAAAGTTCTGTTCTCGGACTAGCTTTGCTAGTTCAGCAATACGTCTCACATTTTCGGTTCTATCTGAGCGACTAAACCCCAAATCCACAAAAAGCGTCTTCCGTAAATTATCAGAGTCCAATATCACCGACGCTTCGTTCCGAACCGACAAGCGAGCTCTTAAAGCCTTAGACAATGTTGTTTTACCAGCTGATGATAGTCCAGTAAGCCAAATTACAAAACCATTTTCCATTTATAATGCTCCAGCGGCTAAGGTCAAATTTGGAGAACACAACACGAAATTAGAGAGAGGCGGACAATTTTGACGAAGATCTGACACCACACTGGAATCTAGTGTAATTTCGACATCACATATGGTGCCAGGCTTCACATTTAACTTCAATGAATTCAGCTGGCAGCCCATATTCTTTATCTTAAAAGTGCACAACCTTGATGCGGTACCAAGTTTAAAAATATAGTTATCTTTTTCATTATAATCTTGTACCCCAAGCCAGACGACCTCCGCTTTAAAATTATTTATTATTACAGGCAAGCACTCTGGAGAACAGATAACATCTCCCCTTGTGAGAATAGTGCTACCCTTTAGAGAAACGGCGGTCGAAGTGCCCTCGCTAGCTGTTTGAATATCGTCATGCGGCCATTGATAAATGCTTTCAATTACGTCATGGATGCCCGCCGGTAAAATCATTACTTTATCGCCTACCTTAAGGCAGCCTGCTGCGACAATGCCTAAAAAATAATCTTTATCTTGGACTTTGTAATGGCTCTGTACTAAAAAACGTAATGGTTGGGAAGGATTCGATTCTTGCTTCGATATATCGTAATATCTCAAGAGATCGACTAGGCAATTGCCATAATACCAGGGCATTTCCTCTGACCGGTTTAATACATTCTCCCCGCTTAAGGCTGCAACCGGCACTATCGCTATCACCGTTAATCTTACATCACTAGCTATTGATCTTATCTCAAGTCCCAGTTTTTCAAAAAGATGCTGAGAGTATAAGATTTCATCCATTTTGTTGACAACAAAAATAGTATTTGTTACTCCCAAGAATTTCAGGATGCGTAAGTGTTCCTTGGTTTGATCTTTTATTCCTTCTTTTGCATCAATAACAACCAAAGAACAGTGTGCAAGCGAAGCGCCTGAAATCATGTTTTTAACAAGTTGTTGGTGTCCCGGAGAATCGACAAAACAAACTTTTTTATCTTCCAGAGTCATTTGTACACGTGTAGTATCAATAGTAATACGCTGGTCGTGCTCTTCTTCGAAAGCGTCAAGCAAAAACGACGGTTCAAATTGCAAATCACGTTGATCACATAGACGACGTGCGGCATCGAGTTTATCTGATGCAATATTTTTTAGATCTATCAATAAACGTCCGAGCAATGTAGATTTGCCGTGATCAACTTCTCCTACTATTGCAATTGTGAGCATCTTAATACTACCTAATGCCCCTCATCACATATAACCTGCTGATCGTAATCGTTGCATAGTATAAGGGCTAACAAGATCCTGAGCGCGGCCAGATCTTTCCGATGAGTTAATTGTCTTTAATTCCTCAATTACTTCAGCACAATTTGCCGCTTTAGAATCAATGCTCTTTGTGCATGGATAACAACCTAAACTACGAAAACGTTTACCTTCACGGGCAAAATACAGAGGTACGACTTCCAATTTTTCCTGCTCGATATATTTCCAGACATCCAGCTCAGTCCAGTGTAATAGTGGGTGAATCCTTAATTGCACTTGATCTGGAATGTGCAAATTATAGTAATGCCATAGCTCGGCTGGTTGATCTCGATAGTTCCAAGACGCATCGACAGAGCGCGGTGACACTATACGTTCTTTACTTCTAGATGCCTCTTCATCTCCTCGTACACCCAAAACTAAAGCTCTTATTCCGTACTTATCGATCGCTTGAGCTAATGCGTCAGTTTTTAACGCCTGACAGCAATCTACTTGTCCTCGCCCAGGACCCATTCCCTTGGACAAACTCAACTCATTTTTATGAACCAGTAGTTGTATGCCATGTTTTTTTGCAAATTGCTCTCTCCACGCTATCATCTCCGGCATCTTATAGCTGGTATCAATATGTAATATTGGAAATGGATAGGTGCCTAGAAAAGCTTTGCGCACCAAATGCAAAAGCACGGTCGAGTCTTTTCCCATTGACCATAGCACTACGATATTTTTAACCTGACTATAGGCTTCGCGAATTATGTATATACTCTCGTCTGCAAGCTCAGTTAGTGAGGTTGACATAATAACCCTACAGTCCTTTCGAAATTAGTAAAGCACATTATCCGTTATCTCGCAATCATGATTTACCCTGTCACTTAGGGGAATTTAGATCAATAGGTTTCATATATACTTATCCCTATTCGGATCTATTAAGCCTCAGCGGATTCAGCAGAAATAGGCGTTTTGCTCACTCGCCACTACAAGCTCTTACCGTATGAATTGCTTGCCTATCGATAGAAGTATCAACTTCAGCATTGTTAATCAGCTGGGTCGCAGCATTCGTGATACTAATGACACTCGTGCTAATTACTAATACTGGTACCATAGAAACCGAACTGCTTATTGGATAATTCAGTCCTTGTCCCAAAACTTCTACCGGCAATATACTATTCAAATGATTGTTATTAACAGAACTGCTCAAATCAACTACCGGTGGGTCTGCGGTTATTGTCACTCCCCCACCTAACGATATTGTGGATGCTGGTAATAATCCTGTATTAAACACTATATTACGTCCACTCGCATTCAGCGTATTTGATCCGGTTGCCGTTATACTATTCGTACCAAAATAAGTAATGCCTCCATCTGTATTATTTACCGTCACATGCGCCGGCTTATTCCCCACCACTGGATTATTTGGTATCGCTCCTATTACTGCATATACCTTCCCTACTCCATCTGCCGTTGCTGATGCATGTACTGTCACATTCGCTCCAAACGCTATCGAACCATTCACCGTATCTGTATCTTGTAACGTGATATTGCCATTAGTCGACGACAATGTCGCTCCTGCCGCTACCGACATCCCTCCTACATTATTTACTATACTTAAATTGCCATTCCCAGACGTCACACTATACACCGTCAATGGTCCTGTTCCCGTTGTTGAAAATGCAAACGATTTACCTGCTCCCACTACATTACCCGGCACATTCCCTAACGTTACTGCTCCACCTATACTATTTGCTACATTCACCAATCCGTTAACAGCATTCACGCTCACATTGTTTCCTGCTATCGATAATGGCGTGGTTGATGATCCAATATTTCCAAATGGATTATTAACTATTACTGTTGAACCAAATATTGCTCCACCAGTTCCTGTAGTGATACTCCCTGTACCTTCTACTGATACTGATGTAGAACTGCTGGTCGTTCCCACTGGCCCATTTATTATTATGCTGCCATTTCCAGATACTACCGACAATAACATCGTATTGGGTGCAAATATCGGCTGCGTCACTGTTATTGTGCTATTCGCTAAGACCTCGAAGAAGCTTCCTCCTCCTGTCACACTTAGGAATGTTACTGGTCCTGTACCTATATTATTTAAATGTACATTTCCTCCAGTTGTGCAGTTTATTTCATCTGCTATTGTCCTTAAACCAGGTGACCCTATATTCCCTGTGGTTGAGGCTATATTCAACAAATGTGCTTGCACCACATTTGTTCCAGGGCTGCATCCGCTATTTTACCTGAACCATCTGTCACTAATGTTGTCGTGGTATTTGCTCCATATGTCCCTACATTCGCAGCTATTATGATATTGCCATTGCTTCCTGCTGCTGTCTGTAAGGTCACACTAGTACTGCCTGTTACATTCCCATTTATATCCATCGTCCCATTTGATGTTATCGCTAAACTATTCCCTGACGATGCATTGATGGCTAACGTTGCTGTCCCTGAATTGCTTACATGCACATTCCCGGTTGTATTCACTGCTAAGCTCGTGCAATTTACTCGAAATCCTGGTGTCCCTATTTGTCCACTCGGCGTTACTAAAGTTACTGCACTCGCTGTTACTCCATAGCTGCCTGATCCGGCATCTTCTATGAAGTTAGACCCTGTTGTGGTTAAACTTACCGCTGTGCAGCTAGAACTTCCTACACTATTGCCTACTGTCACATTACCATGGGCACCTAAAGTAAAGTTGGCATTGGCCGTGTTTGTTCCAAGATTTACTGCTTCTGCGCTGGTATCACTTAGATTAATAGCATTTCCGACAGTACTTAAATTTATCCCTCCTGTCCCTCCGCTATTTACCAGCAATGCTGTCGTTCCTCCGGTATTAGCTGCAATATTTCCTCCTGTTGCTGTTAATGCAATCACTGGGCTACTTATCGCTGTATTACCTGCCGTATTCGCAGATATATTACCATTTGCTGCTAATGCAAATGATACTGCTGCACTACTTGGGCTACTGGCATTACTTAACACTACACCTTCTGCATTAGCATCACTGATATTTACTACTCCACCACTACCACTCACTTGGGTTGCTAACACTGATAAATTCATGCCGCTTGTCCCGCCGCTATTTACTAACAAGGCTGTGGTTGCTCCGGCATTGGCTCCAATATTTCCCCCTACTGCGGTTAAATTCATCGTCGGTGATTTAAAGCTTCCGCTGCCAGTCATACTGCCAGCATTACTGCTTGCGCTTAAACTATTGCTTGCGCTTACCACTCCATTATTTTGTATTGTCGGTGCAATTATTACTAACTGGTGATCCGAGCTCAATATGCCTGTACTACCTATTACCAATGCTGGGCCGGTTTGCGTTGAGCTAATCGTTAATTGTCCTACTGATGCATTGCTATTTGTAAAACTCAGTGTGCCATTAATTAGTGCTTGGGTTGTACTGCTGCCGCTTGTTAGATTCACACCTATTATTGGGCCACTATTTGTAAAGCCAGTAAATGTTATTGAATCTCCCTGCGGTATATCTAGTGCACTTAACGACCCCAAATTTACAAGCAAGCTTGAAACTGATGAACTTAGTACCAGTGCTGTAGCACTACCACTTATTCCCGGTGTACCATTGGCAATTAAAGTAGCTATGTCGGTCTTAACTGTTGCATTGCTTAAATCTAAACTGCTTAAACTTATTGATGGGGCTCCTGGTCCAAACGTAAACCCTGTTATGCCAGGTCCAAAGCTAGAACTTGTAGAGCCTGTATTTATTGTTTCTACAGCTAAAGGAACCGGACTCGAATCAGTGCCAGCACCAGTATTAGCAGCATAGCTAAGAGTCTGCGTTTGGCCACTTGCTACATTAATATTGCTGCCCTCCTGGGTGCCATTAACCCAAACACCATAATTGCTTACCGGTCCAGTAAAAGTTAAACTGGTATTAAATGTAGAATTAGGCAATGTCATAACGGCTATACCATAAGCGCTAGTGAAAGTGCCGCCAGAAAGTGAAATATTTTGTCCACCGTAATTGAAAATTTGTATTTGATTCTGTCCAGAATTCATTGAGCCAGTAAAGGTGAAAGGTCCTGTCCAACCAGGATCGTTTTGCCCGAAGTCAAAACCTGTAACACTAGTATTTACTAAAATGCCAGTGATGGGACTGGGGCCACTACCGTAACTGTATTGTGGGCTAATGACCAAATTCATATTCGTAGCTACGCTTGTATCTAAGGTTATACTGGCGCTAGCAGTAATAGATATATTGGTTATGCCAGGTGTCTGCACGGCAGCAGGTAAAACATACTGATTTATCAGATTTCCGGACGAGTCTATGGTGATATAAGGAGAAAAAATCCAGGGTGTGGCTGTAGCCAATACTACATTACCGCTGCCATTTATAGATCCTGTTGCGGTAATGGTGGCAGTGCCACCGTTTGATGGACCAATGGAGTTAGTACCAGATGTAGCACCAGCATAAATATATACATTACCATCTGAAACCATCCCGAACATTCCTCCACCAGGGCCACCGTTAACATTTATACTGTTAAAGGTTACCGTGCCACTATTAGCAGCCGAACCAGGAAAAGCTATGAGATAAACTACGCCACCGGAGTTCGCCGTACTTGAGGCATCGAGATTACCCAAATGAATATAGCCCCCGGTTGCATCCCCTCCGGTCACTGTTACACCACCATCTGAACCGACAGTAAACTTTGCTCCAGCAATCATGGTTATATATCCGGCGCCGGGATCACTAATTGAATTATCGGCTGTACTTATAGTTGAAGTGGGAGGAGCTATTATATTCCTCCCGGCTACCACCGCTAAGGGCTCCCCAGCATAAGTCATTGAAGTGAGATTAACATCACCGGTAAGGTTATAGAAAAGTGGATCTCCGTTGATCTTAAGATCACCAAGTTTTAAATCACTTGACGCTACTATTGTATGAGCATTTAATGCTGTTTCATTCACCAATCCTGTAACCTGTCCCACATTGACGTTCAGGTTTCCACCACCATCATTTAAATTCAATGTCTGCGATAAATAATTACCTCCACTTAGCGTCATATTCGCTGTGCCAGTGTAATTACTACCACGAACATTAATGGCGCCATTATTCGCTTGAATCGTCCCAGCTGTGTTATTTAACACCAGATTTTGCGCCACCGGGGCCGTGAACGTAACATTCCCGGTTGTCGCCGTTATAGTACCTGTATTCGTAAATACTCCCGACCCGGTATTGAGGTTGAGTGTACCTGCTGTTATCATTCCTTCATTGTTAAATAACGACTTTGAACTTACATCTAAAGTTCCTAAGTCTGTTATTACACCTGTCGATCCCACAAACAATTTACCGGCATTTAAATCCGCTATCCCCGTACTTCCTTTTGACGATACAAAATCTAAAGTGCCATAGTCTTTCACTGCACCTAATACATTTAATGGATGGCTCAATGTAGAACCTATTACATTTACCTCTACACCCTTCGGTATTACCAGGTTAAAATACGGCATTGTCGTCGCTGTCAGGTTCAATGTGCCGCCCACTGCTTCTCCCTGAGCATTCAATACTAAAGTCTGATTCCCACTTTCATTAAGCTTTTGATTCGCTGCTGCTAATTCAGCCGGGGTTATTCTCTCTCCATATACTATCGTCTTTGTACTTCCTCCCAACTCTATCGTCACACTACTATGCGATTCCCAGGTAACCGACAGTTTGCCTGATGCTAAATTTAAATTCTCTCCGTTCCGCGCCGCTTGCGCTAATACTTGCACCGCTTCCTTCTCATGATCAAATCTACTGACATGAGCAAGCAAAGATTGACTTGATTGCTTATTTGTTTGACTGCCAATTGGGACATTAATATTATTGTTTAAATGGGTGTGAACAAAATTATTTGCGTTTACCGCACTATTTAAGTGTTGCCCAGTAAAATTACTTGCGTTTACCGCACTATTTAAGTGTTGCCCAGCAAAATTACTTACCGCTGTATTGCTTACCCCTGGCTTAAGTCCAAAATAATCCGCAAATTCTCCTGCTTTCTTTAGATCTACTGGCGCTAAAATATTCGCATGATGATGGTGATGATTGACATTAGCCCCCAAAGCGCTCGTTGAGCCACTCCTTACAGAAGCATTGTGAACATTATTTATACCATCATTGTGAGTGTGAAAAAGGTGATGATTGACATTAGCCCCTGAAGGGCTAGTTGAGCCACTGCCTACAGCCGCATTGTGAACATTATTTATGCCATTCTGCGTGTGAAAACATTGTCCGTTATGTACGCCAGCGTGGACCGGCGGGACTGCCCCTTGTATCGATATCCCGTGCGCTAAACTAGCTTGCTGCGCAGCAACGATAAAGCAGAAATATATTCCACTTTGGAGCATAGCACCGTACAGTTTACTTTTTAGAAATTTCATATTCTTTGCAGGCATAAAAAACAGAACTAGTAATTATTTTCGTCTCACCCTAAAGGGTGATATTACTTAAGTACCCAAATTTGACCACTAAAACATGGATCAATATTAAATCTTGCAATCTGCCCTGCTATTGTCAGAATTTCATACATTAATCTTCGCGGTTAACTATAAGAGTGAATTATTTTACTATTTAATTCTCTACTGTTGTCGTTCGATTCAACCTTCTATCTGGACTATCAGCTCCTGTAGTGTTAATAAGAGCTTGAACAGAGGTGTTGGTAGCAGTTGCAAAATTGTTAGCAGTGGATTGACTTTGACCATCGACGGTAAATGGAATAGTAGCAAAGTTATTTGAAAGAGAATTACTTGGCTCAGGACTGCTAGTTATACTAACAGCAGCTGAACCGTTGCTTACTACCGGTGGATCCGCGGTTATTGTCACTCCCCCACCTAACGATATTGTGGATGCTGGTAATAATCCTGTATTAAACACTATATTACGTCCACTCGCATTCAGCGTATTTGATCCGGTTGCCGTTATACTATTCGTACCAAAATAAGTAATGCCTCCATCTGTATTATTTACCGTCACATGCGCCGGCTTATTCCCCACCACTGGATTATTTGGTATCGCTCCTATTACTGCATATACCTTCCCTACTCCATCTGCCGTTGCTGATGCATGTACTGTCACATTCGCTCCAAACGCTATCGAACCATTCACCGTATCTGTATCTTGTAACGTGATATTGCCATTAGTCGACGACAATGTCGCTCCTGCCGCTACCGACATCCCTCCTACATTATTTACTATACTTAAATTGCCATTCCCAGACGTCACACTATACACCGTCAATGGTCCTGTTCCCGTTGTTGAAAATGCAAACGATTTACCTGCTCCCACTACATTACCCGGCACATTCCCTAACGTTACTGCTCCACCTATACTATTTGCTACATTCACCAATCCGTTAACAGCATTCACGCTCACATTGTTTCCTGCTATCGATAATGGCGTGGTTGATGATCCAATATTTCCAAATGGATTATTAACTATTACTGTTGAACCAAATATTGCTCCACCAGTTCCTGTAGTGATACTCCCTGTACCTTCTACTGATACTGATGTAGAACTGCTGGTCGTTCCCACTGGCCCATTTATTATGATGCTGCCATTTCCAGATACTACCGACAATAACATCGTATTGGGCGCAAATATCGGCTGCGTCACTGTTATTGTGCTATTCGCTAAGACCTCGAAGAAGCTTCCTCCTCCTGTCACACTTAGGAATGTTACTGGTCCTGTACCTATATTATTTAAATGTACATTTCCTCCAGTTGTGCAGTTTATTTCATCTGCTATTGTCCTTAAACCAGGTGACCCTATATTCCCTGTGGTTGAGGCTATATTCAATAAATGTGCCTGCACCACATTTGTTCCAGGGCCTACATCCGCTATATTTCCCGAACCATCTGTCACTAATGTTGTCGTTGTATTCGCTCCATATGTCCCTACATTCGCAGCTATTATGATATTGCCATTGCTCCCTGCTGCTGTCTGTAAGGTCACACTAGTACTGCCTGTTACATTCCCATTTATATCCATCGTCCCATTTGACGTTATCGCTAAACTATTCCCTGACGATGCATTGATGGCTAACGTTGCTGTCCCTGAATTGCTTACATGCACATTCCCGGTTGTATTCACTGCTAAGCTCGTGCAATTTACTCGAAATCCTGGTGTCCCTATTTGTCCACTCGGCGTTACTAAAGTTACTGCACTCGCTGTTACTCCATAACTCCCTGAACCAGCATCCTCTATGAAATTAGACCCTGTCGTCGTTAAACTTGCTGTCGTACATGTTCCACTCCCCACATTATTGCTTACCGTTATACTTCCATTCGCACTTAAAGCAAAACTCGTGGCTATATTACTTGTCCCTAAATTCACTGCCTCTAGATTTGCATCTTGCACATTTATCAAATTACCTGATAGGACTAGATTTAGGCCACCTATTCCACCACTGTTTACTATTAATGGCGTAGTAGCTCCTGGATCTGCTCCGACATTACTTCCAGTCGCTGTTAAGCTAATATTTGGTGACTGAAAAGATCCAATACCAGTAATACCGCCGCTAGTGCTCGTAACGCTCAAACTATTACTGGCTTTAATTACTCCATAGTTCTGAATGCCACTTGAAGTTAATGTCAATTGTTTGTCAGAACTTATTACTCCGCTATTTGTTAACGATAATGCCGGTCCAGAACTAGCATTGATATTTAACTGTGCAATAGAGTTGCCACCATTACTGAAAATAAGAGAACCTTGAATCAATGCTTGGCTAATACTACCGCTACTTGGCAGATTAATATCAATAGGACTGCTACCAGAACCAAAACCGGTGAAAGTAATTGAATCACCAACTGGGATACTCAACCCAGTAAGTGAAGATAAGCTAACCGCAGTAGGAGCAACAGACACATTGATTACAAGAGCAGTAATCGAGCCGCTAACTCCCGGTGTACCATTACTAATGAGTGCATTAATAGTATTTTGTACAACTTTGCTTGTTAAGTCCAAGCTACTAAGAAGTAAGGTTGGATAAAAACTAAAACCATTTATATTAGTACCCCAAGTTGAGCTTGAAGGACCTGCAATAATATTGACAGATGCCAATCCGGTGGGGGTTATATTTACAACTGAGCCGCCCGTATTAGCAATATAATCATTTGTCACAGATTGCCCTGCAGGAAGGCTTATATTACTGCCTTCTTGATTGCCATTAACCCAAACGCCATAATTACTAAATGGGCCAGTAAGAGTGATACCGGTATTAAATGTAGAATAAACGGGCGCATAGACTGTTATGCCACTACAAGGGATATAGCCACCTGTAATTGACACGCTCTGGCCACCCGCATCGTAAATAACGATCGGAGACAAGCCAGCATCGATAAATCCAGAATAATTAAAAGATCCTGTCCAGCCTGGAATATTATAAGATCCGTTATTTATACTATTGCTGTTTATAAAAATAGCATTAGTAGGATCGCCGGATGACGAGGTTAGCAATAAGCTCATATTGCTCGCAGTACCAGTATCTAAATTAATGCTTCGGCTTGCTTTCACTGATATGTTTGCGATACCAGGACTTTGCCCCAAACCAGGTGATATGTTAGCCTGCAGTAGGTTGCCTGATGGATCAATCATAATCGAAGTTGAGTGAAGGTTCGGCGTAGCAGCAGCCAGTATTACATTACCACCACCATAGAGGGCACCAGTAGCTGTTATATGTGCAATTCCGCCATTTGATGAGTCAATGCTTGTCGTACCGGAACTTGCCCCGGCAAAAATATAAACAGAACCATCCGCAAATTCATGTTGAACCGGCCCACCTGCCACGTTTATGGAGTTGAAAGTAACAGCACCACTCCCAGCACCTGCTCCACCAAATGCGATAAGAGCAACCAATCCACCATAACTGGTGCTACTTGACGCATCTAAGTTTCCTATCTGTATAGAACCACCATTCGCGGTGCCACCAGTTATTACAGCATTGCCGCTAGTATCAATGGAAAATTGCGCTCCAGAAATCATCACAATAGAACCACTGCCAGAACTGCTAGGTGAATTATCAGAAGTACTGATCATTGAATTTGGATCCGCAAATATATTACCCGAAGCAACTGCCGCAAATGGTTGACCAGAATATGTCCCTGAACTTAGCGTTAAATTTCCTGATAAATTATAGAAAAGTGGATCTCCGTTGATCTTAAGATCACCAAGTTTTAAATCACTTGACGCTACTATTGTATGAGCATTTAATGCTGTTTCATTTACCAACCCTGTTACTCGTCCGACATTTACATTGAGCGTCCCGCCACCATCATTTAAATTCAATGTCTGCGATAAATAATTACCTCCACTTAGCGTCATATTCGCTGTGCCAGTGTAATTACTACCACGAACATTAATGGCGCCATTATTCGCCTGAATGGTCCCAGCTGTGTTATTTAACACCAGATTTTGCGCCACCGGGGCCGTGAACGTAACATTCCCGGTTGTCGCCGTTATAGTACCTGTATTCGTAAATACTCCCGACCCGGTATTGAGGTTGAGTGTACCTGCTGTTATCATTCCTTCATTGTTAAATAACGACTTTGAACTTACATCTAAAGTTCCTAAGTCTGTTATTACACCCGTCGATCCCACAAACAATTTACCGGCATTTAAATCCGCTATCCCCGTACTTCCTTTTGACGATACAAAATCTAAAGTGCCATAGTCTTTCACTGCACCTAATACATCTAATGGATGGCTCAATGTAGAACCTATTACATTTACCTCTACACCCTTCGGTATTACCAGGTTAAAATACGGCATTGTGGTCGCTGTCAGGTTCAATGTGCCGCCCACCGCTTCTCCCTGAGCATTCAATACTAAAGTCTGATTCCCACTTTCATTAAGCTTTTGATTCGCTGCTGCTAATTCAGCTGGGGTTATTCTCTCTCCATATACTATCGTCTTTGTACTTCCTCCCAACTCTATCGTCACACTACTATGCGATTCCCATGTAACCGACAGTCTGCCTGATGCTAAATTTAAATTCTCTCCGTTCCGCGCCGCTTGCGCTAATACTTGCGCCGCTTCTTTCTCATGATCAAATCTACTGACATGAGCAAGCAAAGATTGACTTGATTGCTTATTTGTTTGACTGCCAATTGGGACATTAATATTATTGTTTAAATGGGTGTGAACAAAATTATTTGCGTTTACACCATTATTTAAGTGTTGCCCAGCAAAATTACTTACCGCTGGTTTAAGTCCAAAATAATCCGCAAATTCTCCTGCTTTTTTTAGATCTACTGGCGCTAAAATATTCGCATGATGATGGTGATGATTGACATTAGCCCCTAAAGCGCTCGTTGAGCCACTGCTTACAGAAGCATTGTGAACATTATTTATACCATCATTGTGAGTGTGAAAAAGGTGATGATTGACATTAGCCCCTGAAGAGCTAGTTGAGCCACTGCCTACAGCCGCATTGTGAACATTATTTATACCATCATTGTGAGTGTGAAAAAGGTGATGATTGACATTAGCCCCGGAAGAGCTAGTTGAGCCACTGCCTACAGCCGCATTGTGAACATTATTTATGCCATTCTGCGTGTGAAAAAATTGTCCGTTATGTACGCCAGCGTGGACCGGCGGGACTGCCCCTTGTATCGATATCCCGTGCGCTAAACTAGCTTGCTGCGCAGCAACGATAAAGCAGAAATATATTCCACTTTGGAACATAGCACTGTACGGTTCACTTTTTAGAAATTTCATATTCTTTAGCAGGCATAAAAAATCGATTTCAAGCAATCGCTTATTAGAATTTGCGGTTGTCCTGATTAGGACACAGAACTAGTAATTATTTTCATCTCATCCTAAAGGGTGATATTACTTAAGTACCCAAATTTGACCACTAAAACATGGATCAATATTAAATCTTGCAATCTGCCCTGCTATTGTCAGAATTTCATACATTAATCTTCGCGGTTAACTATAAGAGTGAATTATTTTACTATTTAATTCTCTACTGTTGTCGTTCGATTCAACCTTCTATCTGGACTATCAGCTCCTGTAGTGTTAATAAGAGCTTGAACAGAGGTGTTGGTAGCAGTTGCAAAATTGTTAGCAGTGGATTGACTTTGACCATCGACGGTAAATGGAATAGTAGCAAAGTTATTTGAAAGAGAATTATTTGGCTCAGGACTGCTAGTTATACTAATCGCAGCTGAACCGTTGCTTACTACCGGTGGATCCGCGGTTATTGTCACTCCCCCACCTAACGATATTGTGGATGCTGGTAATAATCCTGTATTAAACACTATATTACGTCCACTCGCATTCAGCGTATTTGATCCGGTTGCCGTTATACTATTCGTACCAAAATAAGTAATGCCTCCATCTGTATTATTTACCGTCACATGCGCCGGCTTATTCCCCACCACTGGATTATTTGGTATCGCTCCTATTACTGCATATACCTTCCCTACTCCATCTGCCGTTGCTGACGCGTGTACTGTCACATTCGCTCCAAACGCTATCGAACCATTCACCGTATCTGTATCTTGTAACGTGATATTGCCATTAGTAGACGACAATGTCGCTCCTGCCGCTACCGACATCCCTCCTACATTATTTACTATACTTAAATTGCCATTCCCAGACGTCACGCTATATACCGTCAATGGTCCTGTTCCCGTTGTTGAAAATGCAAACGATTTACCTGCTCCCACTACATTACCCGGTACATTCCCTAACGTTACTGCTCCACCTATATTATTTGCTACATTCACTAATCCGGTAACAGCATTCACGCTCACATTGTTTCCTGCTATTGATAGCGGTGTTGTCGATGATCCAATATTTCCAAATGGATTATTAACTATTACTGTTGAACCAAATATTACTCCACCAGTTCCTGTAGTGATACTCCCTGTACCTTCTACTGATACTGATGTAGAACTGCTGGTTGTTCCCACTGGTCCATTTATTATGATGCTGCCATTTCCAGATACTACCGACAATAACATCGTATTCGGTGCAAATATCGGCTGCGTCACTGTTATTGTGCTATTCGCTAAGACTTGGAAGAAGCTTCCTCCTCCTGTCACACTTAGGAATGTTACTGGTCCTGTACCTATATTATTTAAATGTACATTTCCCCCTGTTGTGCAGTTTATTTCATCTGCTATTGTCCTTAAACCAGGTGACCCTATATTCCCTGTGGTTGAGGCTATATTCAATAAATGTGCTTGCACCACATTTGTTCCAGGGCCTGCATCCGCTATTTTACCTGAACCATCTGTCACTAATGTTGTCGTGGTATTTGCTCCATATGTCCCTACATTCGCAGCTATTATGATATTGCCATTGCTTCCTGCTGCTGTCTGTAAGGTCACACTAGTACTGCCTGTTACATTCCCATTTATATCCATCGTCCCATTTGATGTTATCGCTAAACTATTCCCTGACGATGCATTGATGGCTAACGTTGCTGTCCCTGAATTGCTTACATGCACATTCCCGGTTGTATTCACTGCTAAGCTCGTGCAATTTACTCGAAATCCTGGTGTCCCTATTTGTCCAGATGCAGTGGATAATACTACGGAGCTTCCTGTTACTCCATAGCTGCCTGATCCGGCATCTTCTATGAAGTTTGCTCCTGTTGTGGTTAAACTTACCGCTGTGCAGCTAGAACTTCCTACACTATTGCCTACTGTCACATTACCATGGGCACCTAAAGTAAAGTTGGCATTGGCCGTGTTTGTTCCAAGATTTACTGCTTCTGCGCTGGTATCACTTAGATTAATAGCATTTCCGACAGTACTTAAATTTATCCCTCCTGTGCCACCACTATTTACAAGTAAGGCAGTGGTTGCTCCTACGTCTGCTCCAATATTTCCTCCTACTGCGGCTAAATTCACAGTTGGTGATTTAAAGCTGCCGCTGCCAGTGATACTGCCGGCATTACTGCTGGCGCTTAAACTATTGCTTGCGCTTACCACTCCATTATTTTGTATTGTCGGTGCAATTACTATTAGCTGGTGATCCGAGCTCAATATACCGGTACTACCTATTACCAATGCTGGTCCTGTTTGTGTTGAGCTAATCGTTAATTGTCCTACTGATGCATTGCTATTTGTAAAACTCAGTGTTCCATTAATTAGTGCTTGGGTTGTGCTGCTGCCGCTTGTTAGATTCACACTTATTATCGGGCTACTATTAGTAAAGCCAGTAAATGTTATTGAATCTCCTTGGGGAATATCTAGTGAACTTAACGAACCCAAAGTCACCAGTGAGCTTGAAACTGATGAATTAAGTACTAGTGCTGTAGCCGAACCACTTATACCCGGTGTGCCATTGGCAATTAGAGTAGCTATGTCAGTCTTCACTGTCGCATTTGTTAAATCCAAACTGTGTAAAGTTACTGGCGCTATTCCGGCGAATTTAAAAGTATCTGTAGCAACACTACTAGCAGTTAATGTGGTAATTTGAGTTAGTTGCTGACCTTGGTAAGAAGCAACGACAGTATAAGGGTTGGAAGAAGTAGCAGTTACCACGCTATTAGGAGTATTGGTAGAAACTGCATTCGTAAAAATATTAATATTGCTAGTTGCTTCTGGCGCAGTCGCTTGTTGACTAAATGAAGTTGTAGTGAGCGCGATACTATCAATTTGGCCATTGGCACCGGTAGTACCGGTAAATTCTGTTCCAGAACCGTTCGAAATAGTAACCGCAACACCAGACAATGGATTACCCGATTGATCTTGTGCAACCACATTCAAAAGTTGACCTATGGATATACTATTCGGACCAGGTCCCCAAATGTTCACTGTGGGAGTTGCGCCATTAATAAAAGTTGAGTTTGTAAAAGAAACGTTATTAACTGTGGTTGTATTGTCCTGAGTAGCCATAGCAATTGCTGTATAGGGAAGCGTCGCTGCTCCATGATCGGTCGCAACTGAAAAAGCATTTGACAAAAATGTGATACCAGAAACAGCAGAAAGTTGGTAGTCTATATTTAGTCCTACGCCAATATTATTGCTTGAGATCGTGTTGTTGGAAACGACTGGGTTTACGCCTCCTGCCGTCTCGATTTCCAAGCCAATGGCCGAGTAGCCAGAAGCGGCGGATTGTACGACTGCTTCAATTGTATTGTGGTTGATAACGATCCCCGAATTATTCATTTCTCCACTGTCGTTTAATAGTGAAATTGCCATTGCTTGAGCAGAGGTAGAGCCCAAAACAGGTCCTGCTATGGCAATAAACGTATTGTCGTGAATATTGATGTTTGTAAAGGCTGATTCTGGAGGACCATTATTATCATCATTTCTCATGCGGAATGCATACGTAATTATTCCTGTTTGAGTCTCATTATTAGGTGCATCTTGAGCTATGACATAATTGTTGAAAATTTGTCCATTTACAGTTGGATTGTTGAAATAACCATCCAATATAATGCCTCTGCCGACGGTCGGTTCTATGGTATTGCCACTAATAATAAAATTTTGTACTGATTCAGTGCCTATTCCATAGGCATCAGACACCACACCACTTTGACTAATATAATTATTTTCAATATAAACTGGATAGAGCGGATTGTTCAAAGCAACTGTTATGCCAGACTGTGGCGAACCAATAAGTTGATTATTTTCTATAGTCGTCATCCCAGTAATTGAAATGGCGGAAATTTGAGCCACTCCTTCCATACGATCAGGAACCCAAGTTATATGATCAGTAAATGTAGAATTGGTAACTGTTAAATTACCGCGAAGTGCGTAAGCATCTAACGATGTTGTATTATCTCCTCTGGCTGTCACAGAAACATTCTTAACAGTTGCATTTCCGAGCAAACTTTCAAAGAAAAGTGGCGTACTGCCAAATCCATTTCCTCCTTGAGTAATAGAACCATTCTCTAAGGTAAAGAAAGCAGCCTTTGAATATGCATTTAAAACATTTGTACTAAGATTCTGGGCATTAGGTAATTGTCCTGAATATATATTTGTTGCCATGACGCCATAATCCAACGATGGAGTTACCGTTGTGTAACCAAGCGCCACGCTATCGGATTGCCCGCTTGGCGGCGTTACTGTAACTTGTAATTTAACAGGATCACCATTAGCTGTGAAAGTAACAACAGCTGAGAAGCCTCTATTGGCTGCTGGCGAGCTGCTTGTACCAAGGACAGCACCAGTATTAGCGTCGATTACACTTAACGTAACGGTACTATTAGTATTAGGATTCGCCGGTGTTATTTCTGCTGTGTACAGATGCCCAGTCTCTGTAGTCGTGATTGCATTAGATACAACTGTCTGCGTAGTACTATAATTATTTAGCAGCAAAACCTGATTGCTTCCGCCAGGCATATAAAAAGTATTAGCAGCCAGGACGGCTGATGGTGCTCCAGTGATATTCCATCCAGGTACATTGGTACCACTGCCTTGTGAAAAGGTACCGTTTGTTACTATAGGTGACGACACATTGTTGTAGGTAACTGTAAATCCATTTAAGTTTAAAGTTACACACGAAGCCGCATCCACTATTGCTGTTCCTGGTGTAGAAACATTTTGTGCCAAAGTATAGAGTGAATGTGGCACTCCAAGTAAATAGGGACCATTAGCCCCACCACTTGCGTTTAACCAAGCTGAATTTATAGTAATATCAACTACTGGAGCAAGACTAAGTCCTTGTCCACTAAAGCCTGAAGCAGCGGTGCCGCCAAGATCAATACTCATGGTACCAGCTGTTTGCGGCAGCCTATAGTATTCCTGCAAAGGAGTTGCTGCTGTTACATTTAAATTATCTATTTGGGCTGCATTAACAAAAACACCTTGATTTAAAAGATTAGAATTAACATTGCTATTGGTTTGTAAACCGAGGTCATATTGTGATTGGCTATCTAAAGTATTGGTTGGCACACTGATATTAACAACAGAAGCCAAAATAGGACCAAAAATAGAAATCACATTACCGTTAAAATCACTATTAGCTGGATTGACACCGGAGGCATTTATATTAATTTGTCCTGCACCACCCCCAGCTGAAATACTACCGCTATATGTAAAGCTGCCGGTATTCACAACATTGGTATTGAAATTTACATTACCACCGGCAACTATGGTTCCACTTAAAACAGTGCTTGTATTTAATGTCACATCGCCACTGGCGTTTACAGTAAAGCTCGCACCATTATTAGCATTATTGACAGTTGGTACTTGTTGTAAAGTACCTGGTGCAAAACTGCCACTGATTATAACACCACTAGAATTAATGACTACTGCACCACCAACTATTTGCGGCGTAGCCGTACTAACGCTAACATTGCCGCCACCACCAGTGCCACCAGTTGCATTAATACTGGTATCACCATTTAACCCAATACTTACTCCCCCAATACCTTGAGTGGCACCGGCGATTATGGTCACATTGCCGTTAGCGTTGCTACCACTGCCACCAGCAGTAATACTGCTAAAGCCTACATTGCCACCTCCGGCTCCTGATTGCGTACCTGCAAAAGCGACAATTGTTACTGCACCACCTGCCCCATTAGAGCTTGATGTATTAATATCGCCAACAAAAATATTGCCACCAGTCGCATTTGCACCTGTGATCGTCAGTGTCGTGCCATTTGCTGCAGGACTACCGGAACTAGCTCCCGAAGAGGTAAATTGTGCACCCGCTATCAAGGTAATAGCGCCACCGTTGCCGGTAGCAGAACTTGTATTTAACGCTGTATTTGAATTGTCGCCAATGCTTCCAGAAGCAACAATTGCTAAAGCTTGTCCAGGAAATGCTCCAAGTCCACTAACATCAATGTCGCCGCCAGTATTATAAAATGTGGGATCGCCGGTAATATTGGTTGTACCAAGAGCCAAGAGGCTGGTATTGGTGATAACATGAGCTTGGGCAGCAGTTGTATTGACAGTACCTGTTATATTATTAACGTTCGCACTAACAATACCCTGACTACCATTGAAATTAAGTGTATTAGTAGCCAGTAAATCACCACCCGCAACAGTAGTGTTCGCAGTATTGAGGGAAGCAAAGTTATAACTAGCATCTCTAAAATTAATAGAGTCAGCAGCAATAACGTGTCCGTTGGTGTTATTGAGAATTAAATTTGTGTTGACCCCTGTATCAAAAGTAACATTGCCGTAAGTCGCCTGCAGAGTACCGCCATTATTAAATGCGCCGGAAGCGCTATTTAGATTCAATACAGCAGAACTGATGGTTCCATTATTGGAAAATAATTTGGAGGTGTTGATATCTAAAATACCGCTATCGGAGATAATGCCACCACTACCAACTATTAATGTTCTTGCATCTATAACAGAAACAGATTTATTGCCACCAGAAACATTAATAGTACCATTGTCTCTTAGAAGTCCCGTTACTAACTCGTTCTTCGCTGAAAACCCTACTAAATCTAGAGTTACTCCTTTTGGTATAGTTAATAAGTTATAAGTAGTAAGAGTAGTCGGTGATATAGCAAAAACACCGGCAACAGCAACACCACTAGCTGTTAATACTAGTGTTTGTTGTCCTCCATTTACTACTTGATCGGCTGCTATTAGTTCTGCTGGAGTGATATGCTCACCATTTGCAATCGTAACGCTCTGATTACCTAATTTAATCTGTACATTAGCGGCATTCCACACTAGAGAATCTCTATTAGAGGCTAAATCTAAACTCTCTCCATTTTGCTTAGCGGCATTATTTAGTAAGTCTGCTGACTTCGCACTCTCAAAAGAATTTGGTAAGTGATGAATAGCTATAGTCCCGGTCTGAGCATTCGACACGGATACTTTACTAGGGGTGGTTATAGCTGAATTCAAATGAGGAGTATGATCAGGAACAGAATTATTGAGTAGTCTGCCAACAGACGTGGCGGGGGCAAGACCGAAATAATTTGATAATGCCTCCTTGCTTTTAAGATCCACAGGAGCCAACAGATTGCTTGAAGAATGGTGATGATGACTCATCAAAGAATTAGATGCAGCAGAATCATGTCGTTGATTAGCAGCCGAAGAATTAGTAGATGTTTCCTTTTGATTATGTTGAGCAGTAGGCAAGGAAGCACTAGCATGGCTATTTTGCGTACTTGAATGCACTGTTGCCGGCTGTTCTGCACGACCAATATTCTGTGGCTGAAATGAAGAGGGATGGGCGAGCACCGCTAAAGGCGCAGTTAGATTGAGGAAGAGATAAGTCCCAATCAAAACAAAAACTGGCGCAAACTTATTCGTAAAACATGATTTTGTTTGGCTATTCATCATTGTCGGTCACTACTCCGCTCAGTGATAGGGGCTGCAGTCTAGTAAGTTCGGGCCCTCAAAGTGAGGTTAGTTTATATATGCCCAGTTGGTTGTGTTCAGCAAGAACAATTACCATTAAATTCCAAAATGGTATCGAGCAATTGATTACAAGCCTCTTTCAGTCACTTTAATAAGTCCATCTCCGGAACCATTTTGATATTATTTAAGGGCAAGACTGTCATTTAAAATACAATTCCTGACCAAGAAATTAATCTATATTTTTATTGTCGACTGAGCAGAACTTAGAAAGTGGAAACGGTTCCATGATGATATTGTTTGGTGTTTTCAGTTTCGTTATTAAGCAATTGCACCGAGGCAGTCGTGATACCAATTGCAGTATTATTCACCGTTGACATTTGTTCATTGAATAACAATGGATTTAACGATCCATTGTTGATGAGATTTTGTCCTAGCACTTGACCAGATAAAGTACTACTATTATGGACACTGTTCATTACACTGCTCGCATCACTTACAGGTGGATCTGCTGTTATTGTCACTCCGCCAGCTAACGATATTTTAGATGCTGGTAATAATCCTGTATTAAACACTATATTACGTCCACTGGCATTCAGCGTATTTGATCCGGTCGCCGTTATACTATTCGTACCAAAATAAGTAATGCCTCCATCTGTATTATTTACCGTCACATGCGCCGGCTTATTCCCCACCACTGGATTATTTGGTATCGCTCCTATTACTGCATATACCTTCCCTACTCCATCTGCCGTTGCTGATGCATGTACTGTCACATTCGCTCCAAACGCTATCGAACCATTCACCGTATCTGTATCTTGTAACGTGATATTGCCATTAGTCGACGACAATGTCGCTCCTGCCGCTACCGACATCCCTCCTACATTATTTACTATACTTAAATTGCCATTCCCAGACGTCACACTATACACCGTCAATGGTCCTGTTCCCGTTGTTGAAAATGCAAACGATTTACCTGCTCCCACTACATTACCCGGCACATTCCCTAACGTTACTGCTCCACCTATACTATTTGCTACATTCACCAATCCGTTAACAGCATTCACGCTCACATTGTTTCCTGCTATCGATAATGGCGTGGTTGATGATCCAATATTTCCAAATGGATTATTAACTATTACTGTTGAACCAAATATTGCTCCACCAGTTCCTGTAGTGATACTCCCTGTACCTTCTACTGATACTGATGTAGAACTGCTGGTCGTTCCCACTGGCCCATTTATTATTATGCTGCCATTTCCAGATACTACCGACAATAACATCGTATTGGGCGCAAATATCGGCTGCGTCACTGTTATTGTGCTATTCGCTAATACTTGGAAGAAGCTTCCTCCTCCTGTTACACTTAAGAATGTTACTGGTCCTGTACCTATATTATTTAAATGTACATTTCCCCCGGTTGTGCAGTTTATTTCATCTGCTATTGTCCTTAAACCAGGTGACCCTATATTCCCTGTGGTTGAGGCCATATTCAGTAAATGTGCTTGCACTACATTAGTCCCTGGTCCTACATCCGCTATATTTCCCGAACCATCTGTCACTAATGTTGTCGTGGTATTCGCTCCATATGTCCCAACATTCGCGCCTATTATGATATTGCCATTGCTCCCTGCTGCTGTCTGCAAGGTCACACTAGTACTGCCAGTCACATTTCCATTTATATCCATCGTCCCATTTGACGTTATCGCTAAACTATTCCCTGACGATGCATTGATGGCTAACGTTGCTGTCCCTGAATTGGCTACATGCACATTCCCGGTTGTGTTCACTGCTAATGTCGTACAATTTACTCGAAATCCTGGTGTCCCTACTTGTCCAGCTGGCGTATCTAATATTACTGAACTTGCTATTACTCCATAGCTTCCTGATCCAGCATCTTCTATGAAGTTCGATCCCGTTGTTGTCAAACTTGCTAGCGTACATGTTCCACTTCCTACATTATTGCCTACCGCTATATTGCCATTGGCATTCAAACTGAAACTAGTACTAGCTGTATTTGTCGCTGTTGCCGTTCCTAATGTCACTGCCTCTGCTGTGGTATCACTTAGATTAATAGCATTTCCCGCAGTACTTAATGTCAATCCTCCTGTCCCCCCACTACCTACGGCTAGCGCTGTCACACCATTTACATCGCCTCCGATATTTCCTCCAGTTGCTATTAAGCTCATTGTCGGCGAATGTAATCCTCCACTTCCATATATGTTCCCAGCCGTGGCTGTCGCTGTTAAACTACTTGTCGCACTCATAGATCCATTTATCTGCATACTCGGAGCACTTACCGTTAAGGCATGATCAGAATTTAATACCCCTCCACTATTTATTAATAGTGCTGGACCTGTTTGATTCGAGGTTATCGTTAATGTCCCTGATGAATTACCACTATTGGTAAAGCTAATTGTTCCGCTATCTATCACTTGCTTTGTTGTACTGCTACCTGTCAAATTCACTGTGATCGCTTGGCTGCCAGATCCAAATCCTGTAAATGTTATTGAATCTCCACTTGGTACATACATCGCTGTCAATGCATTTAATGTCACTGTCGATAAAGATATTGAAGCATTAATCACTAACGCGGCATCAGTGCCACTAAGACCTGGCGTATTTGCTGCAAGTAAAGATGTAATGGTTGATTGTACTGAGGAATTGCCTAAATCTAAGCTGCTCAATGTTACCGGCGGCGCACCAGCACCAAACGTAAATCCCGTTACTCCTGGGCCAAAACTCGAACTGGTTGAACCTGTATTGATTGTTAGCAGCGTAACGCCAGCTGGACCTATGTTATAGCCTGGAGTAGCTGCACCAGTATTAGAAGCAAAACTAACAGTCTGTGTCTGTCCAGAAGCTACCGTGATACCACTTTCTACTGGCGTACCATTAACCCAAGCACTATAATTACTTAGGGGACCAGTATAAGTTATACCTGTAATAAACGATGAATTAGGGGTAGCAAGGACATTAATTCCTTGACCAGCTGCAAAAGTGCCACCTGAAAACGAAATATTTTGTCCGGAGGCATCAACAATCTGTATTTGGTACTGCCCTGCATTCATTGAACCGGTATAGGTAATGGGGCCGCTCCAAGCTGGAGTAGTACCGCCGGGGTTAGGTAGAAGAAAGGTGTTGAAGAAAATACCGCTTGAAGAACTTGCTCCACTATACTGTGGGCTGATTACCAAATTCATATTTGTAGCTATAGCTGTATTCAGGGTAATGCTCGCACTAGCTGTGATGGAAATATTTTGCATGCCGCCAGGAGTGATAGGCGCATATTGAATAAAGTCTGCAATGTTTAGATTCTCCACCTGGCCTGTTGAAGATATATTAAAAGTACCTGTTTGTGGTACGTTTAGAACGCCTAATTCCACGGTACCCTGGCCCTTGGTAGACCCTGTTGCACTGATGGTAGCAGTGCCAACACTTGCTGGACTGATCGGGGGGTATATGGGAAATCCAAAATTTCGAACACAAGCAAATATATATACGTTGCCATCCTGACCAAGTGATCCGGTTCCACCATTAGCACTTATACTATTAAAAGCCACATCGCCAGGACCTTGAGCCCCAGCGGCACCACCGAAAGCCATCAGTATGACATTTCCGGCTTGATTTGAACCTGAAGCATCCAAACTACCCAGTGTAATATATCCTCCCGTTGCGGTTGGTCCAGTGACTGTCACGCTGCCGTCAGAATTGAGAGTTAATGCGGCGCCAGCTACCATAGTTATGTCTCCACCATTGCCAGAACTATTAGCTGTACTTATGCTCGTCCCAGCACCCAATATATTTCCAGCAGCAGCTACGCTATAAGGTTGCCCAGCATATGTTCCAGAAGTGAGTGTTACATCTCCAGTTAGATTATAGAAAAGTGGATCTCCACTAATTTTGAGATCGCCCAGTTTTAGATCACTTGAGGCTGCTATTGTATGAGCGTTTAGCGCGGTTTCATTTACCAGCCCTGTCACTTGTCCCACATTAACGTTCAAGTTTCCATTGCCTGCATTTAAATTTAATGTTTGCGATAAATAATTTCCTCCAGTTAGCCTCGTATCTGCTGCGCCAGTGTAATTGCTATCACGAACATTTATTGCACCATTATTAGCTTGAACAGTACCACCGGTATTATTCAATACAAGATTTTGCGTCATAGGAGTATTGAAAGTAACATTGCCATTAGAGGCGGTTATCGTTCCGGAGTTAACAATTGTGCCCGACCCAATATTGAGGTTCAATGCCCCAGCGCTAATGGTGCCAGCGTTATCAAACGAATAGGCATTGAGATCCAAAGTTCCTTTATCGAGTATTTTACCAGCCGAGCCTATAAGCAAATTAGCTGTTTTGAGATCGGCTATTGGATTTCCCTTAGCTGATAAAAAGTCGATGGTACCATCGACTTTGACACCACCTAATACAACGAATGGATTAGTAGTCGACGCCCCTCTAATATCTAAAGTTACTCCCGCTGGCAATACCAAATTATAATCACGCATGCTTGAGACCGTTACAACTAGTGTTCCTCCATTAGCTGCTCCGTTGGAGCCAATAAAAAGCGATTGCACGCCTGTCCCATCTATTTTCTCAAGACCTGCCTGTAATTCTGCTGCTGTTATATGTTCACCCATGGTCAAGACCTTCGTCGTGTTGCCAACTTGTATTGTTACACTACCCCCCGTCCAGATCACATTGTCCTTGGTCGATGCCAAGTCAAGATTACCACCTTGTAATTGCACCCTTGCTTGAGCCAGCATCGCTAATGCGTGATCCTCATGTTTGAATCCATTTGGAGACACTGCTCCTACAGACTCACTTAACCCAGTTCCCAAAGCATTAGCACCTTGATGTGGTGCAATGCTAGTTGTGCCACTGCCTTGTGCTTTTATTTGATTAATTGCTGTACTTGTACCTGCATTCACTCCAAAATCTGTCCTTATGGCTAGCTTTCCGGGGCTACTACTTCCTATATTAGCCGCAGCATTAATTGAGATATTACCTTCGGCATTGGCTGCAGCACTACCTGCGGTATTGATTGGAGGGGTGATCGAAAGACTGCTTGAAGTATTAATTGATTTATTACTTGCATTTGCCATTCCAGAATTGCTAACTTGATTCGCGTTGTGGTTTATGATCGGTGCTGCATTCTGATTGAGTCCAAAGTAATTGGCAAAATCTCTTTTACTGTTAAACTCCACTGAAAATTGATTTGCATGATGATGATGATGGTGCCCAGCTACAGTCACTGCTGAATGATTGTGCGTTAATGCACCATGAGCATTTTTGCCAGTTTGATCTTGATTATGAACAGGCTGTCCTGCATGGACCGGCTGGCTTGCCCCTTGTATCGATATGCCGTGGGCTAAGCTCGCCTGCTGTGCAGCAATGATAAAGCAGAAATATATTCCACTTTGGAGCACACCATTATATAGCTTACTGCCTTGATACTTCATAGTATTTCTGGTTGCAGGTCAAACAGGTTGAACAGGACGTTCGCCCGATTACGCTAGTTTTAACTCGTTTAGACCAGATAGTAATTGTTCCGTGTAACCCCCGAAAGGGAGATATTACTCTAATACCCAAATTCGGCAGCAGAAGCGCGGTTCGATATTAAATTTTGCACTCTGCCCCCTTAAAATTAGGATTTCATCCACTAAGATGTGTTATTAATCATAGAAACGACACTTAAACATGGCAGCAGCAGCCAATCTCTCTTTAAATATTGCCAATACAAAAATCTTGAATAAGTGAACTATTTTGCACAAGTCGATCAACCACAGCCATGTTTGCGTGAGAAAATCACGACTACCTCCTAATCGTAATCGTTGATAGAGAGCCCGTTTTAATAGGTCATGAGATTTTTCAACTGATCCATTTTCATTACTTTGCCTTGGCGTATTAGATGAAGGAGTTACACCAAAATAATTCAGAAAATCTTTCCAGCGGTCCTGAAATCTCTTCCTCTCACCTATCGGTACAGCAGCTGCTAAATTGTCTGTCCTGTTGGTCTGGAGCAACTGAACCCAATTCTTTGACTGCAGCAGCATAGCCTTCTGTAAGTGACTCGAAGCTCTCTGAAAAGCAATAGATACAGTTTTCCAACGTAAGTAAGGCAACATGAAATGGAAAAGCAAATGTTGAAATGGCTGCCCATTAATCGTGATGCCAAGCTCATTACACTACGTATAATCGCTCTGACTTTGTCTTCCTGGCTGCAGTATTTGTTGAAAGAAAATATCTTTGCTGGGACCGCGTAAAGCCCTCCATTCACTGACGCGACGCTGCAAGGTACGCAAATGCTTTATCGCGCTATTTCTTGAAATAAGCTTCTAGAAGCCACTCAAGCAAGGTTTTTGCTTCTAATCCATTATCATTTGACAACATTTCTTCTAACTGTTCCCAGATATCTGCAAATGGATCTTTCCTTGTCCGATAGCCACGCTCTAGTTTTGGCAACTGCCTGCCTCCTTGTCTTAAATATTTTCTGCCAGTGTTTTCAGATATGCCTGCCTTTGCACCCGCTGCTTCTAAAGAATGAGAATTGCTATATCTCATGAATTTGCGAATTTACTCTTGTACAAGTCATCTGACAATCCCCAGCCAAGTATAGTGACGAACTAAAGGTGCGCCTTTCGATGCTGGTAAGCTTTTGCAGGATTTCTACCCCGCAATTCTAATTGTCGTTGACTAGTTTTTAATTGACGCTAATTGACTGTGTAGAAACAAAATAAAACGCAATTCTAATTGTCGCTACCCTTCAATTTTAATTGTCGTTGATGATCAGCTCCTGTATTGTTAATAAGAGCTTGAACAGAAGTGTTGGTAGCAGTTGCAGAAGCGTTGGTAGCAGTTGCAAAATTGTTAGCAGTGGATTGACTTTGACTATAGAAACTAGAAGGAACAATAGCAAAGTTATTTAGAAGAGAATTATTTGGCGCAGAACTGCTGGTTATACTAATCGCAGCTGAACCGTTGCTTACTACCGGTGGGTCTGCGGTTATTGTCACTCCCCCACCTAACGATATTGTGGATGCTGGTAATAAACCTGTATTAAACACTATATTACGTCCACTCGCATTCAGCGTATTTGATCCGGTCGCCGTTATACTATTCGTACCAAAATAAGTAATGCCTCCGTCTGTATTATTTACCGTCACATGCGCCGGCTTATTCCCCACCACTGGATTATTTGGTATCGCTCCTATTACTGCATATACCTTCCCTACTCCATCTGCCGTTGCTGACGCGTGTACTGTCACATTCGCTCCAAACGCTATCGACCCGTTCACCGTATCTGTATCTTGTAACGTGATGTTGCCATTAGTAGACGACAATGTCGCTCCTGCCGCTACCGACATCCCTCCTACATTATTTACTATACTTAAATTGCCATTTCCAGACGTCACGCTATATACCGTCAATGGTCCTGTTCCCGTTGTTGAAAATGCAAACGATTTACCTGCTCCCACTACATTACCCGGCACATTCCCTAACGTTACTGCTCCACCTATACTATTTGCTACATTCACCAATCCGGTAACAGCATTCACGCTCACATTGTTTCCTGCTATTGATAGCGGTGTTGTCGATGATCCAATATTTCCAAATGGGTTATTAACTATTACTGTTGAACCAAATATTACTCCACCAGTTCCTGTAGTGATACTCCCTGTACCTTCTACTGATACTGATGTAGAACTGCTGGTTGTTCCCACTGGTCCATTTATTATGATGCTTCCATTTCCAGATACTACCGACAATAACATCGTATTCGGCGCAAATATCGGCTGCGTCACTGTTATTGTGCTATTCGCTAAGACTTGGAAGAAGCTTCCTCCTCCTGTCACACTTAGGAATGTTACTGGTCCTGTACCTATATTATTTAAATGTACATTTCCCCCTGTTGTGCAGTTTATTTCATCTGCTATTGTCCTTAAACCAGGTGACCCTATATTCCCTGTGGTTGAGGCTATATTCAATAAATGGGCCTGCACCACATTTGTTCCCGGGCCTGCATCCGCTATTTTACCTGAACCATCTGTCACTAATGTTGTCGTGGTATTTGCTCCATATGTCCCTACATTCGCAGCTATTATGATATTGCCATTGCTTCCTGCTGCTGTCTGCAATGTCACACTAGTACTGCCTGTCACATTTCCATTTATATCCATCGTCCCATTTGATGTTATCGCTAAACTATTCCCTGACGATGCATTGATGGCTAACGTTGCTGTCCCTGAATTGCTTACATGCACATTCCCGGTTGTATTCACTGCTAAGCTCGTGCAATTTACTCGAAATCCTGGTGTCCCTATTTGTCCAGATGCAGTGGATAATACTACGGAGCTTCCTGTTACCCCATAGCTGCCTGATCCGGCATCTTCTATGAAGTTTGCTCCTGTTGTAGTTAAACTTACTGCTGTACAGCTAGAACTCCCTACACTATTGCCTACTGTCACATTACCATGGGCACCTAAAGTAAAGCTGGCATTGGCTGTGTTTGTTCCAAGATTTACTGCTTCTGCGCTGGTATCACTTAGATTAATAGCATTGCCGACAGTACTTAAATTTATCCCTCCTGTCCCTCCGCTATTTACCAGCAATGCTGTCGTTGCTCCGGTATTAGCTGCAATATTTCCTCCCGTTGCTGTTAATGCAATCACTGGGCTGCTTATCGCTGTATTACCTGCCGTATTCACAGATATATTACCATTTGCTGCTAATGTAAATGATACTGCTGCACTACTTGGGCTACTGGCATTACTTAACACTACACCTTCTGCATTAGCATCACTGATATTTACTACCCCACCACTACCACTCACTTGCGTTGCTAACACTGATAAATTCATGCCGCTTGTCCCGCCGCTATTTACTAACAAGGCTGTGGTTGCTCCGGCATTGGCTCCAATATTTCCCCCTGTCGCCGCTAAACTTGCAGTAGGGGCTTGGAAAGTTCCGCTGCCAGTCATACTGCCAGCATTACTGCTGGCGCTTAAACTATTGCTTGCGCTTACCACTCCATTATTTTGTATTGTCGGTGCAATTATTACTAACTGGTGATCCGAGCTCAATATGCCGGTACTACCTATTACCAATGCTGGGCCGGTTTGCGTTGAGCTAATCGTTAATTGTCCTACTGATGCATTGCTATTTGTAAAACTCAGTGTGCCATTAATTAGTGCTTGGGTTGTACTGCTGCCGCTTGTTAGATTCACACCTATTATTGGGCCACTATTTGTAAAGCCAGTAAATGTTATTGAATCTCCCTGCGGTATATCTAGTGCACTTAACGACCCCAAATTTACAAGCAAGCTTGAAACTGATGAACTCAGTACTAGTGCTGTAGCTGAACCACTTATTCCCGGTGTACCATTGGCAATTAAAGTAGCTATGTCAGTCTTCACCGTTGCATTGCTTAAATCTAAACTGCTTAAACTTATTGATGGAGCTCCTGGACCAAACGTAAATACTTGCGAAGAATAACCCGAGGACGAAGATCCAGCATTTATTTGTTCCGTTGCGAGCCCTGCTTGGGTTATTGGATATACTACTGTGCTTCCGGTATTTGCTGCATAGTTGCTAGTTATTGTTTGTCCAGAAGGAACGCTAATATTGCTGCCTTCTTGTGTGCCATTAACCCAGACCCCTAGACCACTGACCGGACCAGTAAAACCCACCCCAGCGCTAAACGTGGAACTGACCGGAGCAGCAACTGTTATAGAAGTAGCGGTAATAGTGCCGCCCGTTATTGAAACATTTTGTACCCCGGCATCAAAGATAATAATAGGATTTCCACCAGCATTCATAGTGCCTGTAAAAGTAAAAGGTCCTGACCAACCTGGATCGTTATACCCCAGCTCAGTGCCAGCAATACTGCCATTGATAACAATACCATTACTATTGAAAGTAGAACCATAACTACCAGTAACGTTTAAATTGACATTAGTGGCAGTGCCGGTATCTAATTCAATCATTTGTCCGGCGTTTATTGTTATATTCTTTATGCCAGGAGTTTGAACTACACTATCGCCAAAATTTCCCTGGCTTAGTTGACCGTTCGAGTTAAATATAATTGACGGATATGAAATAGTAGGGGTACTGGTGCCTAATACTACTTGCCCACCGCCATTGGGAGAACCTGTTGCAGTAATAGTGGCAGTGCCGCCATTTGATGGACCAATACTGGTTGCGCCACTGGTGGCGCCAGCATAAATGAAGACTGAACCATTTTGGGGATTTTGTTGAGGTGCGCCGCTACCACCGGCAACATTTATACTATTGAACGCTACGGTACCACTATTCGTCCCCGTACCCGCAAAGGCTACCAGCCATACTAATCCGCCAAAACTGGTGGTGCTCGATGCATCAATATTACCCACTTGTATATAGCCACCGGTGGTGCTTCCTCCAGTTATTGTTGCACCACTAGAACCAATAGTAAAATTAGCCCCGGCAACCATATTTATCCATCCACCGCCGCTATCAGAAAGCGAATTATCGGCTGTGCTTATAGTTGAGGTAACTGGAGCTATTATATTTCCTGAAGCAATCACTGTCAGCGGTTGTCCTACATAGCTTGCTGAAGTGAGATTGACATTACCTGTGAGATTATAGAAAAGTGGATCTCCGTTGATCTTAAGATCACCAAGTTTTAAATCACTTGACGCTACTATTGTATGAGCATTTAATGCTGTTTCATTCACCAATCCTGTTACTCGTCCGACATTTACATTGAGCGTCCCGCCACCATCATTTAAATTCAATGTCTGCGATAAATAATTACCTCCACTTAGCGTCATATTCGCTGTGCCAGCGTAATTACTACCACGAACATTAATGGCGCCATTATTCGCCTGAATGGTCCCAGCTGTGTTATTTAACACCAGATTTTGCGCCACCGGGGCCGTGAACGTAACATTCCCGGTTGTCGCCGTTATTGTACCTGTATTCGTAAATACTCCTGAACCACTATTAAGATTCAGTGTACCTGCTGTTATCGTTCCTTCATTGTTAAACAACGACTTCGAACTTACATCTAAAGTTCCCAAGTCCGTTATTACACCTGTCGATCCCACAAACAATTTACCAGCATTTAAATCCGCTATCCCCGTACTTCCCTTTGACGATACAAAATCTAAAGTGCCATAGTCTTTCACTGCACCTAATACATCTAATGGATGGCTCAATGTAGAACCTATTACATTTACCTCTACACCCTTCGGTATTACCAGATTAAAATACGGCATTGTGGTCGCTGTCAGGTTCAATGTGCCGCCCACTGCTTCTCCCTGAGCATTCAATACTAAAGTCTGATTCCCACTTTCATTAAGCTTTTGATTCGCTGCTGCTAATTCAGCTGGGGTTATTCTCTCTCCATATACTATCGTCTTTGTACTTCCTCCCAACTCTATCGTCACACTACTATGCGATTCCCATGTAACCGACAGTTTGCCTGATGCTAAATTTAAATTCTCTCCGTTCCGCGCCGCTTGCGCTAATACTTGCACCGCTTCTTTCTCATGATCAAATCTACTGACATGAGCAAGCAAAGATTGACTTGATTGCTTATTTGTTTGACTGCCAATTGGGACATTAATATTATTGTTTAAATGGGTGTGAACAAAATTATTTGCGTTCACACCATTATTTAAGTGTTGCCCAGTAAAATTACTTACCGCTGTATTGCTTACCCCTGGTTTAAGTCCAAAATAATCCGCAAATTCTCCTGCTTTTTTTAGATCTACTGGCGCTAAAATATTCGCATGATGATGGTGATGATTGACATTAGCCCCTAAAGCGCTCATTGAGCCACTGCTTACAGAAGCATTGTGAACATTATTTATACCATCATTGTGAGTGTGAAAAAGGTGATGATTGACATTAGCCCCTGAAGAGCTAGTTGAGCCACTGCCTACAGAAGTATTATGAACATTGTTTAGTCCACTATCGTGAGTGTGAAAAAGGTGATGATTGACATTAGCCCCGGAAGAGCTAGTTGAGCCACTGCCTACAGCCGCATTGTGAACATTATTTATGCCATTCTGCGCGTGAAAAAATTGTCCGTTATGTACGCCCACGTGGACCGGCGCGGATTGCACTGGCATAGAAGAGTGTTGTGCCAAACAAGTTTGCTGCATTCCAATGACAAAAGACAGGCTTAGTCCAATTTGAAAAAAGGGGTTATTCCACTTGCTTTGTTTATATTTCATAGTCTTTTTGAGTATGGCTAATAAGATCGAACCGAACGTTTGCTCGAATACGCCAGTTTTTTACTGGTTTAGACGTAGGTAGTAATGTAGTAATTAGCTCGTGTAATCCCGAAAGGGATATTACTTTAATACCCAAATTGTCATCTAAATTCTGGTATTAAGATTAAATTTGACAATAAGTTTAGAATAAGTGGCTGAAATGATTCCCTGGCCTTCATCTTATCGGCGGCCTAAGGCCATACCGAAGCGCAACGTTACAGTCGCTATCTGCAAAACGTAGAAAAACCAGACCGGCAGATAGAACGCCTATTATGCCCCAAAAAGCCTATGAATGAGATATTGAACTCTGCGATATTCTGCCGCTAAACTTGCTGTTTACTGAAGCTAAGAGCCCTGAAGGATATGCATCAAGAATATTTTTTGATCTGCAACCAATTTTATCACTGTCTCAAGCTGGCTTTGCATTCGAGAAACTGCTTCTTCTTTAGAGAGCCTTGACGAACAGGAACTTATCAATCCGGTTAGCTAGGTCTGACTTCGGCCCTGCATTTTATGGACACTTGGGCGGTTCACTTGGGCGGTAGGAATGGACCCCGATTAGGAGCACGCACGAACATATCAACACACCCTTCTTTTAGCCCACCTTTTTTCAGGGTAATTCACTTAATTAAAAAATCTAGACAATGATAAACACATTCAGCGGGGTACATATATGTGTCTGGCTTTAATAAGCTATCTAATAAAGTAGAACCATATACGCTAAAAGAAAATGCCCGGGGCGTACAACGCACAATTGAAAATAGACCCCTTGCATTATGAAAACAAAGTCTCTATATATAATACTGGGTCCACGTTACTAAAAAACTATCAAGGAGTTTGGGATGGCAAAAGCAAAAAAATCGGCTCATAAACCAGCAGCCAAAAAGTCTGCTGCTAAGAAATCTAGTGTGAAAAAGCCAGTAGCTAAAAAAGCGGCAAAAAAGCCAGTAGCTAAGAAGGCTGCACCGGTTAAAAAAGCAGTAGCAAAAAAAACCGTAGCGAAGGTTAAGACAAAACGCAAACCAAATGCAGCATTCATGAAGCCGATGACACCATCATCTGAGCTTGCTGCGGTAATCGGTTCTACTCCTCAGCCACGCACAGAAGTAACCAAAAAAATCTGGGAATACATCAAAAAGCACAAGCTGCAAGACAGCGCCAACAAGCGCAATATCAACGCAGACGAAAAACTGAAAGTTGTATTTGGCGGTAAGAAGCAAGTATCAATGTTTGAGATGACCAAACTGGTGGCTGCTCACCTCAAATAATCAGCCAAGGCTTGGCTAAGATCATAAATTGGGAGGCTTAAGTCTTCTGTCCATTTTGTTGGCTATGGATAAAGAATTATCCTTGGCGATAAGAATTGCCGAAAGTCTTGAAATTTGGGCGACACTCTAAATGAGTAGTCGCTTCAATTAATTTTCACCAAAAATGACCAATAATCTTAATTTGTCCCTCGGACAATTAAAAAACCTACTTATCTTCACAGCAGTAATTGAAGTAGGTGCTGGTATTGTTTTAGTGTTTTGCCCATCCGCAACAATTTCGCTATTGCTAACTTCAACGCTTGATACATCCGCCTCAATTGCGCTTGCCCGTGTAGCCGGGGCGGCATTATTCGCATTGGGTATTGCAGCCTGGTTTGCACATTATGACCAATACAGCCTTGCCGCCAGGGGATTTGCAGGGGCAATGATCTTATATAATCTAAGCGTTTTTATTGTTCTAGTAGCTGCTGGCATGACCCCCCAGCCAGTAGGCGTGGCTTTTCTGGCCAGCAGTGATTGTACACGCCGCCATGAGTATTTGGTGCACCACTTGTGTATTGGTAAAGCCAGCGGCGCACTGAGTGTCTTATAATTTTTATCTATTCAACCTCGACTGCAGGCTGCACCGGGTTGTTCATATATTGGCGCAAAATAGCGGCCCGTAATTCAAATCCTTCTGGCTGAATCGTCCATTCACTTGAGAAAGGACGTGTCATCAAGAAAATGACACCGATATTAATGCCTAAAGTCATTGCCACTAGCGCAATCATTACCGAATGAAGTAAAGCACTTCTTCTTCCTGCGTAAAGATAGCAACAAGTTAAAACAACCACCGCACAGGCCAAAATCAAAGGTAGCAAGCGGCGGGTCCAAGTACTGCGAGCAGCAACAATTCGCAGTCCACGATTTTGACCAATATCTGATGTGGCTTTAAGCATTGCTGTTTGGACAGCCGCCTCACCCTGATTAACTGGACGAAACTGCACAATTAGATCACTCATATTAGCAAATACCTGAGTGACATCCTTAGCTAGTTGGCCATGCTTCATCGCAGGCCAGTTCGTCAGCAACTACCTTTTCGCAATACTCAATGCAGCAATTTCGCAATTTAAAAGCCGTTGCGGAGGGAAGACCTCGTGCCAGGCGAAATACTTCGCTCACACCGGTGGCTTCGCTATTGACACAAGATTCAAGCGACCGGTATTGATCATCTGCACTGGAAACAAGCAAACCTAACAGCACTGAAACCAGGGTACCTAAAATAGTTAGCATTGCCACTATGAAGTCGCCGTTTTGTTCGTGATCTATTTTGATCGTTCTAGACGATATATAAAGGCCAATGAGCGAAACTATGACAAAAGAAACGGCCCAAAGAATTAGTGGTGAGAATGACATCGTTATAAGTATTAATCCTCTTTGATCATGTTGGACGAACGTATTCGGCCAAGCGTGGGCGCAAACCCAAATAAACACAAAACAAAACAAGCAAACATATTACTTGCGACATAGTTGTCAAACCCTTCAAGTCATTCATAGATTCTTTGATGGCACGGTCAAAATGATATTGGTTTATCTGCAGCACCCGCCCTACAGCATCATCGAATTTACCAAAGGCAAACCTAGCGGCACGAGGATCGTAACCCAGACCAACCGCTAGTGCTACATCATGAGCAGCCAATTTTTCTTGGGCACGCATACTTGCATCAGCCATCCGGTAATCATTAAAAGCTTTCAACGCTTCCAAAGCAGCCTGCGCTTCACCCTCGAAGCGTACATTATTAAACTCATCAGCAAGCGAGCCACTAAAACCAGGCAAATTAAATTTATCATCTGCTGCGTATTGTTTCTCGGCACGTTCTATAGTTTCAGCGAAATTATGTCCTGGAGCGAAATTGGCCACAGTACTAGCTTTCTCCAGAAAAGTTTTCTCGTGCTCAGCAGCATGTGCCTTATCCAATAACCACCGCGCCATTGCCGCATTTGCTTGATAAGAATTTACGCGGGCATCAAGCAGCGCAATCACTGAATTATAGGCGTCTTCCTTGGCAACTTTCAGATGACTGCTATTGTGCATTAAGGTGGAATAGAGCTTCTGCACAAAAAATAGCAAACATAGTGTGGCAATAAGCAATGGTAAACTCAGACGGCGACGAAAGCGGCGCGCAAGGTAAATCTGTGTAGCTAATAACGAGCCAATCAAAAGCATACCAATCACAGCAACAAAGCCACAAGAAATAGCAGCCTGAGATTCCTCTTGCCCATACGTGGACTCAAGGGCATCAGCATTAGCTTTATGCAGGGCGTCGACATTGGGCAGTAATTGGTGCTCAAGAGTTTCAAGAGCGGCACGATAGCAAACAACCGCCAGCGAATCGTGATGTAGGTCATGCATATCCAATACCTGTTGGGCTTGCATTTCATATTGTCCTAAACTGGCTTGTATATTCTCAATTGGTGTTTGTTCGGCCAGACCATAAGTAATATTTTTGGCAGCAGTCACAATTTGCTTGCAAACCGTTAAGCGATTTTTCTCGAAATCTTCGCAGGCCCAGCTAGCCTGCCGTCTAACCGAAACATTTAACAATTGTGTCACGAGATCAGTATCCATCCGCTCGACACCTATTTTTATCTGCTGAGCAGCAATAACAGACGGAGCAGCATCAATTCCCAGTACTTTTACTACATGCTCGTGTTGCTGCACAGTGGCCACAGCTAATAAACCAAAAAGTATTGCCCCCAAACAGTTAATCGTCAAAAAGAGCTTAAGCCGAACGGGAGTAACGTCTTTGGTGCATGACCTAAACATGTACTGCATTGGCTCAACTTGTATAATTTTCATGATCTCATTACTGCCTTAATATTAGAACCAAGTTTGTCTGCGAACACAATTTGCCTCGTCTACAAGTGTAACCGCTCTCTCATCACTGGGAGCAAAGATAGCACACTGTCGCAAAGCTGCCTCAGCAGCATCTCTTAAATCATTTTCTGTTAACGGGATAGCTAATAAAGTGAATGACGGATCTGCTTGCATTTCCCTGGTCTGCAATCGGCAAGTGCATTCAATAAAAGATCAGCGTGTAAACGCCAGGCATCATAATTATACGGAGCAATAGTTCTCAATTGCCTTGATGCTTGCAAAAGATCGTCTCGAGTAGCTGACATCTCCTTCGGTTGCAAAAGCGAACGCACAGAATCTATCACTTCTTGCCTTTGATCAGCATCATCGCAGTCCATATAACTTATTCCTCTCTTAAATTGATATTTTTTACTGACAAAATTATATTAGCCAACATGAACAAGTGGCCTTCTCTCTTCATAGGGTTCAGCTGAACGAACAATTTCACGTGTTAAGGTTGCTGTTTCGCCTTCGCCTAAAAATATATATTGAAAGATGGTGGCGATAGGATGCCCCTCTGTCCAACCAAAATAAATATGAGGAATTTTATGAGTACGGTCACGAATGTCAAGCAAAATTGCAGCAATCGCATTTGGCACTGCTGGATTAGTGCAGCGCAAAATTTTATAGCCACCCTCTTCTATTCCCTGTACTTGCAAAAGATCTTCTGAAAATTTAGACGAGTCCGATAATTCTACTTCAAGAAAAATAAAGTCCCCCTCCTCATGTTGTATGCTGTGCACAGAACGAGCAACCCGCTCTTTGTCTCTAAAGTTCTTCATGCCCTTTCTATGAGCTAACAGCCTAATTTCCCCATGATGGTTTTTTAGAGATTCCTCGATAAATTTTATTGCTCTGTTATCCATATGTACATTCTCCACCCGCAATTCAGTAGAACGAATCGCCCGCGATACTACAGATGATACCAGTATGCTGACAATAAAAAAGAGTGCTATCTGCACACCTTCCGGGCGCTCTGAAATATTGGCAAAAGTGGTATAGATAAAAACGAAACTGACCAAGGCAAAATAGCCTCGCCAGCGAGAAGCACTCTGCCATGCGCTTATTGTAGCCGCAATCGCCGCCGATGTAATTAAGACTAAAACCCCGGTAGCATAAGCTCCTGCTTGCTCATCTACACCAGCTTTAAACAAATAAGTAACTGCCAAAGCAACACTTGTAAAAAACACAACCAGTGGACGAACGGCAGCAGCCCAACCAGGGGCCATGCCATAACGCGGCAAATACTTAGGCACCAAGCTTAGTAGCCCGGCAATAGCAGAAGCCCCGGCAAACCAGAGAATAAGTATGGTACTGATATCATAGATATTACCAAACTGATCTCCTAAATACGTATGAGCAATATAAGCCAAGGCTCTGCCATTTGCTTCGCCACCTTCCTGAAAGAATGCTGCTGGTATAAGTAAGGTTGTCACCATACTGCTTATGATGAGAAAGATGCTCATAATGACTCCGGCGGACACAAGAAGCTTACGAGTATTACGTATGCGTCCAATCGGCGCTTGAGCAGTATCTGTATTGTCACCCTTAACTAGAGGCATTACAGCGACACCCGTCTCAAAGCCAGAAAGCCCAAGAGCCAGTTTTGGAAACAATAGCATGGACAGTCCTATCATCACAAATGGCGAATTGTAGTGTTTGCAAAGTTGCCCCGTCCAATCGGCGAAAAACTGCGGGTGGCAAAATAATTGATATGATCCGGTCACAAGAATTATGGCACTCAAAAGAAGATAACCAATAACAATGAAAAACGATGCTCCAATCGCTTCGCGAAAACCTTTCAGAAATAACGCTCCTAGCAAACCTATTAGGACAAAGGTAACTTCTATGCGGTGGAAGCGCCAATCTTTCGGAATAATGGGATTCTGTACAATGTGGGCTGTGGCATCAGCCGCTGACAATGTAATTGTGATAATAAAAGCAGTGGCGGCAAAACCAAGCAATACGAGAACAAGTAATTTGCCCAACCAACCAGGCAACATTTTTTCCAGCATGGCTACACTACCTTGTCCATATGGGCTCTCTTTAGCCACAATGGCATAGGTGGGCAAAGCACCAAATAAGGTGACCACCACAAGAATGATAGTAGCGAAGGGAGAGAGTAAACCTGCCGCTAAGAAGGCTATGCCCGGCTGGTAGCCGAGGGTGGAAAAATAGTCCACACCTGTAAGACACATAACACGCCACCAGGTATCCTGATGCTGAACTTGCGTGTCTCCCGGCTTAAGACCAGCCAAAAACCACTCTTTAAATCGTGCCAGTTGTCCAGAGTCATTCACTTGCTTTCAGCGAAATCCTTTACTACACACCGTGCCACAATGTCCACCAAGCTTGTCGAATATCGGCTTTAGCATTTATATTATTCTAATTCTATTTGTCACTATTTGGCTGGCACAGACACTAATTCATTATGCACGCTCGTCTCACTGGCTTTGCCTTTAGTGAGAATGTCTTTTGCTTTATTAACTTCATCTGCTGTGCCATGAACAAGTAAAACAAAACTGCCAGCTTTGAGTGCGGTTTCGTACCTCAGAGCACTGTCTTTTGGAATGCCCATACTAACAAGTCCAGCGCCCAGTGCGCTAAGACCACCAAAAACTGCAGCACCTTCCAGAGCAGCAATAATCCAAGCAACCATTGGACCGGCAACTATTACTGGTCCAACGCCCGGCACAAACAAAAAGGCCGATCCGAATAGCAGTCCCCAGATGCCACCCCAGAAAGCACCAAATTTCCCCCAGGTAGCCATACGATCACCAGTATTGTAATAACCAACAACGTTTTCTTCGGTATGATAATCCTTGCCAAAAATTGACAGCTTTTTCATGTCAAAACCAGCATGTTGCAATGCCTTAATGGCTTCTTCAGCATCAGTGTGGCTATTGAAAACAGCAACCGTGGAATTGTTATCAGGCATGGTGCGATCCTCACTTTATTTATAAAACTTAAATGCAGAAATAATTGTTATCCGCTAGACAACAAATCTCCGTACAGAACAGAGATTAATATTAGCACTTCTAAGATCTGATGCATTAAAAGTGCATACGGCTTGCCAAGATGTTCGTTCCTCTCATTTAGTTGTAATTATGAATCGCAAGCAGGTGAACCTGATGTGGTGCCATGAGAGGAGTGTCCTTGTCACATGGCCGCTGTTCTTTGTCATAGCACCCCTTTCGGGCTATTCCTTAGTCGTAAGGCTCTCTCATCCTCTACTCCTTGCTGATTTTTAACGGCGCACCATAATGTACGTTATCTGACGCTTCGTTCGAGAAATTATGCATGATTTCAAGTTTTCCAGGGAAACCGAAACAATGATTGGGCATAGAGTAACTGATAGATTTAGTTAAGGACTTGGATCGAATGAAATTATTGTTTTTGACATTAGATCGTAAGCACTTAGGCGACCTGGCTTTGTTGATAAGTTTTTTCTATATGTGGCTTCTTGTTTTATACGAAATTGGTGTGCGATGGATAATCGGTCTGTCCGTATATCTAGGCGACTACATTTCTTCGATGGTCCAGATAGCGTTCTTTGTTGTAATCGTCGGAATATTGGCCGGCGGTTTTGTGATACTCCCGGTGGCGTTAATGCTCGGGTTTTGGGGACTGATTAAAGAAAAACAAAATAAGAGAAAATCATTAATTGCTTCGTGCTTAGGGCTTATCAATCTATTCTTTTATTTCTTACTATTTTGGACGACTCCCAAATAGTCACTATTGTGAATAATCGAAGAGTGCCGAAGATGACCATTTCCGGCACAGTGGCAGACTCTCGGATATTATCATGGCTGCGAAAATCACAGCCTGTACCATATGATGACAATCATCTCTTTAAAAGCAAAAAGTCTCGAACATCATTTTCGGCACAGTTGCAAAAAAAGAAAGCTTTGCCGCCTGCGCTATTTACTATTACTCTTTACTAATAGTAATTGACTGCATATTTTGTGGCATCAACGAGAGCCTTTGCAAACCCCATTTTATTCAATTCGGAGAAAGGGACTATGTTTACAATATTAAACTTGGCATTCTTATCGAGCAAACCATTCCTCAATTGCTTCAGCAACCGTATTGCTCTGTGATCATTACCAACTTGCAAGAATGTAATAGAAATTTCGCCAGGCTGATTCATACTTTGGGTAGCCTTAACGATCGCATCACAAAATAAGGCTGGATTATCAGGACAACCATCGCTAATGATAGCAATTAATAAAGGTTTTGTATGTTCACCAAATTTTGATTTTCTGTCGAAATACGCTTCAATTTGACTCCTCAGTGCAGCCGCAGTATCTGTCCCACCATCCGGTTTATTACTGGCAAAAATTCTTTCAATAGAGCTAATAGGAGCATTATTGTAAGTGACAAATGTTTTGGCGAATAATACAATAGTCAGACCGTTTGCAAGAACTCCTTCAACCTTTTTAACCAATTGTAGAGTCTGTTCATGACACCACTGCCAGCGACTCTCCGGCATATAAAACTGGCGGCCTATAGCATTATCTACAGAAGTAGGGAAACAATCGCTAATTAACATAGAGCGCGAGCTATCTATAATCAGCACCACATCGTGATCGCTGAATAGTAACAATTCCTTTTGCAAAATATAATTTGTGGCAGCAGTGCGAAACAATCTAAAATCAAAAGGAAATTCGCTCAATGCAGCTGCCAAACTCGATCTGACCGCGCCAATCGATACCAGTACGGCAAAACATAGACCTAAGCTTATCTGGCGCAGGTTCACATTAATCCTCCTGCCATTTTTTAGAGATATCTCTATTATGGTTCCTAATAAGCTACATACCCTACAAATATAAACTTATTGCGTATTTAGATTAAGAAGCTAGTGCAATTATCCTGCAGCTAGTATGTAGTATCAAAATGGACATCTCAGCTCTGTATAAGTTCTGCGCCTTGCTGACATCATCAGCTCGCAGAAATGCTGCTCTAATGCGAATTAATTATTGCAATTGTCCTATATGCCAATAAATTGCTCCTAATTGCAATTTTTGTCTTGGATAATTTTGCCCATATATGGCTGTGTTTCACCGGCCGCCCCAAAAGCGACAGTTATTAGTTTGACTGGAATTATCGAAACAGGCGAAAATTATTTTGAAACCGTTAGAGATTTTTCAAAGTCAGATTATGCGTATGGTCAAGCCTTATTTATAGAGAGCGATCAATTTCACAATCAGCTATTGCAAAACATAAATCAATTCATCGAAAAACAAATTTATAAATAATTTCAATCCATGGACTGTTCATGATTGAATTCACGCTTGTTTTGACTGGACCATACTGGAGCATCGGTCGATCGTATACCACTTAGCCGCGCTAATGTAGTGCAAGCGCGAGAAGCAACATAAGGATTATCATCACTAATTAATTTTCCCAATAGCAATTTTGGCACATGAGGATTTTCTGCCATGCTAAAACGAACGTCTGGATGCTCATCCTCACATAAGCAGGCAAGTGTTTCAAAAGATGCATTACAATTTTCCGTTACTGCAGCCCTCACTAGGAAGCTATAATGATTTGCCAGACGATGCAAAGTTGCCTTTGATGCATTTTCATTTCGTGCTATAGTCTCCGAAACACTCACCGGACAGGCTATCGATATATGATCGAGCATGTCTGCCGGTGTATTAGGATTGTTGCCCAAAGCTAGTAACACCCTGTTTAGATCTGCATTTACAGAATAGAAGTTTTCATGCATAAATGTTCGATCTTTCGTCTTACTAGTATCTATTTTCGATACCAGCATGCAGGCAAGCCGGTGCACAACTAATTTGCCACTCTCAAGAAATTGGTGTGCAGAAAATTCTATTGGAGCAAACGGAGCAAATGATTCGATCGCTGCTTCAGCTTTAAGGTGAGGTGATTTTGTATCCCGAACTTCCATGGTTAAATACTCCATACAGACTCAGACAACAAGCCCAGGCTCAGCGCAAGCGAAGGGGCGGCAAAGTTTTCATGGCAATGGTAGGATTTTTAGCAGCCCAGGCTTTGAGCGGACTTTTATCACATCGCCAGTACGACACAGCAGCACTGGTAACCCAATGAGTATAACTCTCTTGATAATGCACTGGCGATCCAGGAGTTTTTAGATTTAGAAATTTTTCTAAATCACAAATTTTTTGTAATTCCTTTAATCTTTGAATAAATAACCCACTAGTCTCCATGTGCTTCCTCACTTTTTTCAATAAAACCTAAAAGAACGAAAATAATAGATGCTACTAGTCGGTTTGCAAATAAAATCAAGCAAACTTGATTTGTTTATGAACAGTACATTGTGCAATCTATAAACCTTCCCCTAAAAAACTAGTAAAAATGAACTGGGCAAGTCTTAGCCTTTATTTATTCAGTTTTTAGATTGGCTTATACTACCAACCTACCGCTTCCTAACATTAACCCACATCGTTCGCAGGAACGAGAATAAGATAAAGATTCCGGAATTAAGTGACGGATAACTTTTAAATCAAACCCTGGCGCTGCGCTTCAATAACGGCGTTAGTACGGTCTGATACTAAGAGTTTCTGCAGAATACTAGACATGTGGGTTTTCACAGTGGTTAAGGAAATGGCAAGATGAAATGCGATTTCTCGATTGCTATAACCTTTGCCTAATAGTTCTAAAACTTGCAGCTCGCGCTCGGTGAGAAGCTGGTGCTGCCTTGCTTTTCTGTCGTTTTCCACGCCTGGGATGGCGCGGGAAGATAACCAGGATCGATTGATATCAAAATCATATTGACTTTCCATCGAACTTTCCGGATCGTAAACCAACGTGCGCTCAATGGCATAACGAACGGACTGCATCACTCGACTATTATCTAAACCCTTAATAAGATAGTCTTGGGCACCGCGCTGCAAGGCCATTATGCCGAGCTCCTTATCATCAACGCCTGTCAGGACCACAATGGGTATCTTGCGCAAGTGATGCCGAAGTTTAATTAGACCCTCAAGCCCAAACGCATCCGGCAGATTTAAATCTAGTAAAATGACATCAAAGCTCTGAGAATTTAGACATTCTAAAGCTTGAGACAGTTGTTGGACTATCTGCAAGTTAAAATCAGTCGATTTTTCAATGTGTGACTGAATCAATAAAGCATCGGTATTATTATCTTCAATTAGAAGTAAATCAAACCGTGTTTTCCGCCGGTTAAGGTCTTTAATAGTCTGCATAATCACGAATATTGATCTCCTTGCTTTGGAATATGAAAGGTTCGCAATTTTATAAATAGTATGATCATGATGGTAAAGTAACAACCGTGAACCAAAAATTTTCAATTGCATGCAATACATTCCGGAACTTATGAAAGCTGACTGGCTTAACGATGTAGCAATTGGCATTGAGATTATAAGCTCTAGCGACATCCGACTCCTGATAAGATGTGGATAGCACAATCACCGGTATATGACGAAGATGTTCATCATTTTTTATTTCTGCCAGCACCTCACAACCACGTTTAATTGGTAGATTCAAATCGAGCAAAATCATGTTTGGCAATGGTACCCCGGTATATTTACCCTGTTTACGTAGAAATAATAATGCTTCTATACCATCACCAACAACATGCAAATGATTGACAATAGCTGTAGATGCAAGAGCTTCCTCTGTGAGCAGGACATCAGTAGAATTATCTTCCACCAAAAGAACTTCAATAGATTTTTCCATTTGACTAATCATGATTTCCTTTTGGGTCACCTATCGTGAAATAGAATGTTGCACCTTTACCGTACTCTGATTCTGCCCAAAGCCTTCCCCCATGCCGCTCAAGAATTCTTTTACAGATCGCCAAACCGATACCTGTGCCCGGATATTGATCTTTGCTGTGCAACCGTTTAAAAGGTAAAAAGATTCGATCCGTGTATACCTGCTCAAAACCAATGCCATTATCTCGGACAAAGAATAGCCAATGTCCATCCTCGCATTTAGCTCCAATATGAACCTTAAGTGGACTATCGGAGCGAAATTTAATAGCATTGCTAAGCAAGTTTTGAAAAAGCTGAACGAGATGGGTACTATCCGCTGCCAGCACAGGTAGATCGTCATGAGTAATAACTGCTAGACTCTCTTTGATAGGAAGTTCCAAATTTTCCAGCGCACAATTAAGAACCGCGGACAAATCAGCCGGTTGGATAGTCATTTCGTTGGTTGTAACACGAGAAAGTGAAAGTAAGTCATCAATAAGCGCATGCATGCGTGAGGCGCCATCTACTGCATGACGAATCAGTTTATCAGCCTTATCGTCTAGTTTGCCCTTGTAGGTTTCCTCTATGATCTCCAGGCAGCCAGCCACTCCTCGTAGTGGCTCTTGTAAATCATGAGACGCAACCGAAGCAAATTGCTGAAGTTCAGCATTAGAACGCTTTAGCTCCTCTGCTAAAAGCAGCTGCGCTTGCTCGGCCTGCTTTCTATCAGTTATATCTCTGATAATTTTGGACATACCAATAATAGTGCCAGTTTTATCTCTAATTGGAGAAACAGTTAGCGACACGGGCAGTAATGTACCATCTTTTGCCCGACGGACAGTTTCATGATGCTCCGTCCGTCCTTTCCCGGTCATGACTCCCTTAAATACAGCTGTCTCTTCCGTAAGAAGAGTCACCGGTATGATAATTAAATTTAACTGTCCAATAGCCTCATCTTGTGAATAGCCGAACATTCTTGTGGCAGCATCATTCCAGCTTATAATAGTACCGTCCAAATTGCTGCCAATAACAGCATCATCTGTAGACTCAACGATTGCTGCTAATTGCGCATTCTTTTGCTCTGTTTGTTTATGCTTGCTGACATCACGAAAAACAATTACTCCAACGGTGCCAGCACCATTCCCAATTACCATTGGAGCACCATTAACATTAAGCCAGGCACCCTTGGGTACATGTGAATTGCGTATAAACATTTCTACTTCAATCAGTGTTTGCCCCTGCATTGCCCGAACAAGAGGCAAGTTTTGTGGTTGGTAGAGGGTGACGGCGTCTGCTTCATACAAACCATATTGTTCACTCCATTTATCAATAGGCACTTCAGTATAATCTATGCCTGTCATCTGCTGAGCAGCTCGATTGACCACCAAAAATCTGCCATCTTTATCAGCAACAATCACACCATCAGCCAGACTATCAAGAATAATTTGGAATAGTTCTTTTTGTTTCAGTAGGTCATATTCAAGTCGCTTTCTCTCAGTAATATCACGAATAGCACTGGACACAAGTAATCCTTCTTCTGTCTCTAAAGGACTGAGGCTAATTTCGACAGGAAATTCTGTACCATCCTTGTGCAAAGCATATAACTCAAGCCCAGTGCTCATTGATCGCATATGACGCTGGGCAAGAAACTTGGAGCGATCCGGTATTAGTTTCTCCACTGTTTGCCCAATTAGCTCTTTTCTGTCAAAACCAAATATATTTTCCGTTTGCGAGTTTACCAGTACTATATTGCCCTGCTGATTTACTATGACCATAGCATCGGGAGCCAATTCCAAAAGCCGCCTAAAATTCCGGTCAGCGGCTTTCCGTTCACTAATGTCACGCGTTACTTTGGCAAATCCTGCTAATTTGCCACCCTGACCATAAATAGGAGTAATAACCGTGTTTGCCCAAAATTGACTACCATCCTTGCGGATGCATTGTCCGTCCTCCTCATATCGGCCATACTTAACAGCGGTTTCTAACACCCGCTTTGGTGTATCAATAGCTTTATCTTCATAGGTATAAAATTGTGAGAAATGCTTACCGATTATCTCGTTTGCCGTATAACCACTGATTCGCTGTGCACCTTCATTCCAGGTTGTAACCATGCCCTGTGGATCAAGCATAATGATGGCATAATCAGTGACACTGGATAGCAACAGACGAAAATTTTCTTCGCTTTCATTAAGTACCGGCTTGGCTGTTTTGAGTTCGCTAATGTCGCGAATAAAGACGCCTAGATTTACGCTATTTCCTGAGGGCACCGGAAACACTGTCATTTCAGCCGGAAATTCTTGCCCATCATGACGCAAGGCAAATATTTCGATTTGTTTGTTTGAAAGAGTACTCCGCACCATAGCTTCTGATCGAAACTGCGTTAGGTGATTACGTTGTGCTTCACGATATCGAGCTGGAATGATAACATCGGCAAACATTTTGCCGATAACTTGCTCACGTGTCCAACCGAAAATTATTTCTGCGCGAGTATTCCAATCAATAATAACATTATCAAAATCAATCTCTAGAAAAGCATCATAGACTCTATCAATAATAATCCGAGCTTTTTTTTCTTGTTCAGAATGAACTGTTTCGTATAGATCCGTCACATCTGATCACCATCCTGAAAACGCTTGCAGAATCACAACTTCTCAAGAGACACTTATACATGACACCACTGGGATTATACCATATGATCATCTGCAACGAACTACTTACGATGGTTTGATCGTAATTACGCTTTGTGGCATCAAAGTAGACAACCTTCAAAGAAGCAATTCTTCCAAGAAATACCCTGTAAACTGCTTACGATGGATCTGGTCGTATTGCTGTCTGAGCTTACATTCTAGTGCGCTTCTATTTATAATTGCTGTCACTTTGGTAAATACAATACGGTTTGTGGCATCAAAGTAAACAATCTTCAAAGCAAACAATCTTCAAAGAAGCAATCTTTCCAAGAAATACCTTATGACACAATAAGAGTTAAAAGGAAGGCACACTGGAATACTGGCACTACCTCTTATGTACATTTCTAGAAACCTAGAAACTTAGAACAATTTGTCTTTCGCTAATGAAGGAAATCAGAAGAACTTGAAATGCCTCATCTAAAACAAAAAAGCAACTCAGCATAAATCAATACATTGCTTTCTAACCTCTGCCTTTTAATGCGAGCTTGGTGTTTTAGCTTGCGACATCTTGAGCACAATGACTGTGCACGGAGCAGCATCTACAATTTCATCTGCTACGCTGCCAAACCAGAGACGACTGAACCCATGACGTGCATGACTGGGAACAATAACTTGATCGGCACCAATTTGCCGACATACCTGCGCAATCACCTCAGCAGTCTCACCGGTAATAATGTCAGTTGTAGCAGTGATATTGAGTGACTCTTTTAATTCATTCGCCAGGCGAGTGAGCACAGCACGCTCTTCTTTCCTCTCATCGGCAACAACATCTGGAATCCCTTCCACTTTCACATCGGCAAAGCCAGGCACAAGAACATGTATCAGATGGACTTCCGTCTCTTGACCATACTTCTCTTTCAAAATATATTCAAGCGCGCTCTTAGCACTGTTCTCACCATCGATTGCCACAACCAATTTCATAAAATATCCCCTATCCAAACTTTGCCGCTATCTAAATGTCTACTTCTCTTCTGAGCTATCACTGGTTTTAGAATCACTTGGTACGACTTTACCATACACCTTAGCCGCTCCAGGCGTCGTCACACGTTTTAAATACCTATTATCAGTTTCCCACACCTTCGGGGTAGTGCCAGTCAATTTAATTAAATGTTGCCGCGCTGGTATCACTCTCTCGTCATCTTCGTAAAACTTGCCCAAAATAGGAATACCTATTCCATGAGCGGTCATGCCTTTTTCATCTCCAACTTCTTGGCGCAATATAATAAGCCATTCTTTAATGCATTGACTAAACAAAGCAGGATCTCTTTCCTCTTGCTCCTTTAGCTTGCCTTCAAGAGCCTCAGCATAAACTTGATGTATCTCGTTATCATCATAATTTTTATCAAGCGCCATTCGGGACAGCTTAATCGCTTTATCGTATTGCTCATTGTTGAGATAATATTCCGCCGCCGTAGCTAAAGCACGTCCATTATGTTTACCAGCCGTAATAGTATCTATAGAAGTGACACTAGCCGGATCTTTGGCTGACATTTGTTCTTCAGCTTCTTCGCTGTCCGCTTGCGCCATAATTGGAAAAAACCAGCAGAGAGAAGCTAAAATTGTATAAATAATATATTGCTTTTGCATTGTTCCTAGAGATGGACTAAGAATAACTCTCAACCTTTAGCATACTCTTCTTGACTCGAATAAGAACATAAAATTAGCTAGTCACTAATTTGCTATCTAAAACTCCTCAGTGCAGTCCTGTGCTCAGATCTTCTCAGAATATCATCTCCAAGCATGCTTGCAAAGATTTGACTTTTGAAGATCTAAAATTCGCTTGAAATTTATTGTTGCTATAACAAACAACAAATAATCTAGTGGCAACCGTCGTTTTCTACATACTGAATTGTCAATGTGAAATAATGACAATCCGCTGCAAAGGTCCATTTTCGTTATGTTCAATACTATCGGCATTTTACTGAGGTAAAGCTTGAAACCTATGTTTAGAATAAAATTGGGCACCCCCTTATTGACTTTGGTGCTTGCATTTACCATCGCATCAGGAAGCCTTTTCATAATCAATATGCAAACTGCTATTGCAGCAAAGACTGACTCATCAGACCAAGGCAAAATTGATCGCACCGCACTGCCAATTAAAGAACCTGATTATCCGCATTGCACAACCCTAGATGCTAGAGATGCCACGCCCCCTCCCACCTTCCAGGTAAAAGCACCTTCTGGAGCTCCCAATGTATTAATAGTGCTCATCGATGACATGGGCTTTGGTCAACCAAGCGCCTTCGGCGGTCCAATTCATATGCCTACCCTAGAAAAACTAGCCAATAACGGTCTACGTTATAAAGATTTCCACACCACTGCTCTTTGTTCTCCCACCCGCATGGCTTTGCTCACCGGACGCAATCACCATATGTGCAATATGGGCTCCATCACAGAAACAGCGACTGCCTTCCCTGGTCAAACAGGTAAACGTCCGAACAGCATAGCACCACTAGCTGAAATGCTGCGCTTGAATGGCTATGCTACTGCTGCCTTCGGCAAGTCGCACGAGACTGCAGTTTGGGAAGTAAGCTCTTCAGGACCTACCGATCGCTGGCCCACCCGCTCTGGTTTCGACAAGTTCTATGGCTTCATTGGCGGCGAAGCCAACCAATGGGCCCCCACTCTCTATGATGGATTAAATCAAATCGAAACACCAACTACACCTGGTTATCATTTGATACCGGACATGACAAAGCAAGCAATAAGTTGGATGGAAAGCGAAAAATCTCTCACACCAGACAAACCATTTTTTATCTACTTTGCTCCGGGCGGCACACACGCCCCGCACCAGGTGCCGACCGAATGGATTGCCAAATATAAAGGCAAATTTGATCAGGGCTGGGACAAAGTGCGAGAAGAAACGCTCGCCCGTCAAAAAGAACTTGGCATAGTACCACCAGAAACAAAATTAGCACCCAAACCTACTGGTATCAAAGACTGGGACAAATTAAGTGCAGACGAACAAAAACTTTTCGCCCATCAAATGGAAGTTTTTGCCGCCTATGGGGAATTCACCGATCATTATGCTGGCGAATTGATTAAGGCAGTAGAAGCAACCGGTCAAATGGACAACACCCTCATTTTTTATATAGCCGGTGATAATGGTGCCAGTGCCGAAGGCGGCTTCAATGGTCTATATAACGAAATGAGCTATTTCAATGGGGTGCCCGAAACTGTGCCAGACATCCTCAAGCATTATGATGATCTCGGTGGACCTAATTCATACGGACACTATGCCGCCGGCTGGGCAGTGGCAGGAGATACTCCTTTCATGTGGACAAAACAAGTAGCATCAAATTATGGTGGTACTCTCAATGGCATGGCTGTCCATTGGCCAAATGGTATTAAACAAAAAGGGGAACTGCGCCCTCAATTTCATCACGTTATAGACATAGCCCCCACCATCTTAGAAGCAGCAGGATTACCTGAACCAAAATCAGTAAATGGCACTAGCCAAACTCCCATTGAAGGCGTAAGCATGCTTTACACTTTCAATGATGCTAAAGTCAAGAGTCATCACACCACCCAATATTTTGAGATCTTATCCAATCGCGCCATTTACAAAGATGGCTGGCTAGCCGGTACTGTGCACAGAGCACCCTGGCAAATGAAGTCAGATACCACGCTTGCTGAAGATAAATGGGAATTGTATGACACCACTAAAGACTTCAGCCTTTCGAACGATCTGGCAGAACAAATGCCCGAAAAACTAAAAGAGATGAAGGCACTCTTCATAAAAGAAGCAATTAAAAACAATGTATTGCCCATTGATGATCGAGTTATAGAACGATTAAATGCAGAACTTGTAGGGCGTCCTGACTTAATGTCCGGACGAACTTCGCTAACATTGCATGAAGGCATGACTGGACTTTCCGAAAATGTTTTTATCAATTTAAAGAATAAATCTTTCAGTATCATTGCTGATGCAGAAATTCCGGATGGTGGCGCAGACGGTGTTTTGATTTCTCAGGCAGGTAAATTTGGTGGTTGGAGTTTTTACCTCAATAATGACAAGCCTGTTTTTACATACAATTGGCTGGGACAAAAGGAATACACCATTGCCTCACCAAACAAAGTGCCAGCCGGTCCAGCCACAATTCGCTTTGATTTTAAATACGACGGTGGCGGTCCCGGTAAAGGCGGCGATGGAGTGATAAGCGTGTCCAGCCAACAAACACAAACAGAGCAAGTTACCAGAGGCCACATAGACCGTACTGAAGGATTTTGTTTCTCTGCTGATGAAGGTGCTGACGTTGGTTGCGACTTGGGCACAGCAGTAAGTGGGAAATATGAAGTACCCTTTAAATTCACTGGTACTATTAAAAAAATTACTATTGAAATAAAACCACCAAACGCTATTGAAAAAGCAAAAAGCGATAAAGCTATCCAGGAAGGTTCTATCAAGAGAGCTCTTGCTAATTGAAATTTCTATTGAAGCGCTTTAATCAGCAGCTGTCGGATCGAACTCAGGGATAGAAATTACTCGCGGTGTACTTCGATAAGCAATCCATCCGCTGCTTAGCGCAATTGCTTAAAGACTATATTGTCTTTACTGTCTGCAGACACTAAGCCTCTACCTGGCATTAAAAGTAATGAAAGATGATCATGCCCCAATAGCACTGTGTAAGCTTGACTGTCAGCATCTTCAAGCTTCCAGGTCCCAACAGTGCCATCCGATGCTGATACACTGCCATCAGGCAAAAATTTGGTTAACCCCCAATCGTTAAGCATAGACATATAAGTTCTGATAATTGCATCTTTTCCTGCCCCTGAACTGGAGGCACCGCCCGTTCCGAAGGCACCGCCAGCAGCACCGCCTGCTTCTGATACTGCACCAGGAGAATCAAAATGCACAGCTCCAGTCACTTGGATTTGATAATCTCCTCCTTGTCGAATTAAGCCTGTCGGCGACAATGGATCAACTTTTACTACCATCTTGGTTGTTTTAAGCATTTTCCCGCTGAAAGATACTGAGCCCTGTTTATCTCTCGATATAATATTCTTACATTCCGAACCCAGATTGCTCGAAAGCGTCACGGCTAGAGTATTTTGCATGGGAGCACCCAGAACTCCCATAGATTGAAAATTAACTGTGACAGTATGCATTCCTGGATCTGCCATATAATACCAATACTGAGTACCCACGGTACTATCGGCAGTAGCACTATTTATACCTGATTTAAGCGGCGCAGGATTATTAGGATCAAGAGACTGCGATAGTGCTGGCTTCACAAAAGCAAAAGAGCAGCCAATGATAATTACTAAAGTAATTCTCCGAAAATTAATTATAAGATTTCTCAAAAGCATTCGCCAATCTCCCAATGTCAACTCTGCACTTATTGCCTATATATTCACCCAAAGCAACAGTTTATCATTTATGGTCATCTGACAGATCTAGACGGATCATTGTCATTCGAGATGCCACAGCTCAGACCAGATAACCCCTAGCCAGACCCCAACTTGTCATGCAGTAAGTCGCTCAAGCGCATCCTGCACGTTCAGGATAAAAAAATCCCTCCTGGATTTGGTCCGAAGAAGGGATTTTTTGAGGAGGTGGAGAACTACTCTTTTAAGCAGAATGATGCATTCTGTGGGGAGCTGGTTTATGAGACTTACCCCACGAGTGATGATGGCTGAGCGAATGCACAAGCATATGATGGTGCATTTCTTCTCTTTGCTTTTCTGTCATTACATTCATCGCACTGAGCATATGTTTTACACGTGCATCAGAAAGACCGGTCTTAAGCTGATTTATTTTTTCGTGTAAGGACATAATCGCTTCTTTGTCTAATTTTGGCTCGGTCATAAGCAAGGCGAGTTTCTTCATGTTTGCTCTTAATTCAGCCTTTTGCTTAGCAGTATCGATTATGTACTCTGACTTGAGCGAAATCAATTGCTCCATCTGTTCATCGGTTAAGCCAAGTTTCTCAGGCCATGGTTCGCAACCAGATCTTTCTCCTGCCGCTGTTTCTGGCAATGCAGCAATAACGATCATATCTGAAGCATCGGCAGCCTCAGCAGCGTCAGCAACCTCTACAGATTCTTCCGCTTGTGCACAAACCTTAACTGTTGAAACATTAAAACAAAAAGCTAATGTAGTAGCAGTCATCATTCCAAAAAGCATACGATTGAAATTCTTCATTTTCTGTACCTTATTCTAGTTAAACAAACTCGTAGTAACACTGAGTAAACGTTGAATGATAGTAACCAAATGTGGAGAATTTGTGAAATCGCATGCCCGTCAGCTGCTAGCCAAGTGAGAGATTTCTACCACGTTGCAACTAGCTCGTTTAGTTAGAATTTTGCTTTTCACTTGCAAAAGAACAAAACAATTTTTGATCCAGCAAGCGGGTATAATACAATTAGATAAGGTCATTAGAACACCGACACGGATTTGAGACACTGCTATTTCTGTTTGTTATTTAGCCTCATCTGTTAATTCTTGACTTTTATGAGGTTAATTCTTCATGACCATTATAAGTTTGCTCATATTTGTAATAGCTGCCTCAATTTGTGCCTGGATTGCCGAAGGTTTTGTCCCGAAACAAATACCGGGCGGTTATTTTACAGCTGCCATGACCGGTATAGCGGGAGCGTGGATTGGAGTCAATATATTAGGTAATTTCGGGCCGGCTTTAGGGGGAGTATCGTTGCTCCCAGCTGTAGTCGGATCGGCTCTGTTCGTATCCATTTTGGCAATATTCACTAAACTGTGCCGTAAGGCCACCACTTGATCAATAATTCTAATCCAGGCTCATAGCGCACATTCTTGTCTTTGCTTTCTATGCTACTTACAGCAATAATCTCCTCATGACATCAGCTTGATTATAATCATACTTCTAGAGAAAGAATAGTTTGCACCACAGGCAGTGCATATTAATCTCTGTTTGGCTAAATATTTTAGTTTGCTGACAGTATAATAAGTTATTATTATTAAAGAGAGAATCAGATCATAAGGTGATCGAATTCACAGGTGGTTGAATGGCAAAAAAACTTGGCATCGGCACAAAATATTTATATTTTAAGAACCGGCATTTGCTTATTGCAATAATTTTTACGTTCTTATCTAATCAATCAAGCACCCCTTTGTCAGCTTCTTCTCAATCCAATGACAATTGGACAAGCCTTCAGCAGCGCGGCGTTACCGCACTCGACGCTAATGAATATTGGATCGCTGAGCCGATGCTTAAGCAGGCCATGATACAAGCTGAGATGTCGAATCCTAAAGACATACGTCTAGCAAAAAGCCTGGCAGAACTTGGACGATTATATACAATTCGCGGACACTTTGACGAAGCCGAGTCTTATTTAGAAGAGGAACTTAGTATCAGAGAATTAATAGCAGCCAGTGATAGATATAAATGCATACCGACAATGGGATCTCTGATACAGTTTTATCTTATTTATGGCACACGCAGTAAAGCTAATCCCCTTACAGAAGAGCTACTTTCACTTGTTGAAGGTAAGCTGAATGAAGCAAGATCGAGTAGCACAAAAACCACATTACAAAAGGGAAAACCTTTGCAGGGCTGGCTGGGTGTAGCTGCTCCAGTAATGAAAGATCCAATTATTGAGTGGGCAATCACCTGTGATGCTGTCGGAAATTGCCATCGCGCCGCAGGCAACTTCGACCTTGCCAATCGACTATTCAATGCTGCCCTGGACATCAAAACAACAGTACTGGGCAATAATCACCTTTCTTTAGCCAACAGCTACGATAGCCTGGGAAGCTTGTGCTTAGAAAGAAACAATCTTCCCGAAGCAGAATCATATTTTACTGATGCGTTGAATATTACCGAAAAGACTTTATCTGCAGAAAGTCCCGAGGCCTATACACGATTGGATAAGTTGGCAAAATGTCTAATCAAACAAGAAAAATATGTCGAAGCAGAAAAGCTTTATCTTCGTGCAATCGACATTTGGAAAGATAATACTTTAAAGCCCGACAATGAAGCTCGCGCGCTATTTGCGCTGGGTTCTCTTTATACTCAAGAGCATAAATATGATGAAGCTGTTCCCGTTTTGGAACCAGCTCTGCAGTTAGCGGAGGAAATTAACGGACCCGATTCAATAGCGCTAGTTCCATATCTACAAAAATATGCCTACGCTTTATATTATCTTGCGCGCAAACCGGAGATGGAACAACTGAACGCTAGAGCTCGCACTATATCTGGTATTACAGTAAAGTCCGATTGAAATTTAGTTTATACTTCTTCTCTTCCCTGGTTGCAGAATAATTTCGCAAAATCTATTCCGCCACAGAAAGAGTCTTGCAAAAACTTGCGAAACAACTTGTTCACTATATTTATAACTACCTTTGAGCGCGGTATCACTAATCAAAGTCATAAGCAGTGCCGATAAGAAAAGAGAACCAAAGATAATGTCACTCAACCAGTGCAGACCGACTATTAATCGCACACTCAACATTACAACTGCTATGCACCACAAAATAAGGCTCATTCGGAAATACCGCTGAAAAGCCATCATAGCAAAAAAGAGATAGGCAATACCATGCCCCGAGGGAAATGAACTAGTGGGACAGCTATGCAACATAATGCCATATATTGTCTGCAAATTATAAAAGTGTTGAATACTGTGGATGGGAGTATTTCGCCTGATAAAGAACTCCGTTCCGCAAGATATGCCATATACAATAAGAGCCAATGCACCTAACCATAACCAATAAGATAAACGCTTGATGGTTTCGTTGTGGTTACCGCCCTGAAGAGCATGAACAAACAACAACAACAACAAACAAGTAAACACAAAAGCGTCCCCCAAACGAGTACTCGCCCAAGCAAGCGTTTCGTCAAGAAGAGGATTGACACCCAAAATCGAATTTAATTTGATAGCAACTTGCATGTCAACGTTAAGCAAAGCGCTATGGAACGAATGGTTCATATTAAGGAGCAACATTAGTAGACCTGCTCCAAGCACTAAGACCAAGGGCATTTGAGAAAACTTTTGCCAATTTATCATATATCTCCTCTGCACTATAAACTCATAAGTCTGAAGAAATGGTAGCCATCAAGTGTGGAGAATTTGTGATTCAGAAAAATATCGCCTAATATATACCATTCGTAAACAAATTTGCAGGACAAATTGCAAGACATTGCTTGCTATCTAAACTTTGCTAGTATTCTGTCAGCAGTAGATTATAAAGGGGTATGGACACAATGCAAGGAAGAACGTATGTTCGAATATTGACAAGCTTTTCTCATATTTCGTACTCTCTTGTTTTGCTCATTCTTATAAGCTTTGCAAATTCGCCTTGCATTTTTGCTCAAGGCATGGGCAGCGGAACGATGGCAACGGGCGGGCGCGGTATGCGCGGTAATCAAAACCCTCAGCAAACGCCCGATCAAACCACCCCTCCCCAAAAACATCAAAATCCTTTCGGGATTGATTCAACACCTGCAGAGGGTGTCGAGGCAAGAACCTCAGCACTAGAGAACTTTATATTTGGCGGGGAGCAAAAAAAACTACCCCTGGAAAAACGGATAGCCCGGCTAGAAAAGAAGCTCATTCCGTATGAGCATCACAAAGCTGGCGAAGACTTGAATCAGCGCGTCGATCACCTCTGGACAATTCTCAGCTCCGCAAATAAACCCTCAGAAAAATCTCCTACTCAATAATTTCTTAGTTTTGCGATTACCCGTCATATATATAACTGAGGACTTTGCCAATCCTATCTTGAAATTAAAATTCAGGATTTTTATTGTAAGTTTCGGAAACACCAAACTGACATATCAAAAGAGCGAGCATAGCTACTATTGCTAAAGTAGTAAAAGCAAAATTATAGCCACAACTGGCGATCAACCAACCAGTTAGTAAATTACTTAAAGCCATCCCTAGACCCTGAGTAAATAACACCATAGAGCGGGTAGCGTTATAGCGTCCGCTACCTGCAGCTAGATCGGCAGCTACAATTGAGGTTAGCACATTGATAATTCCTGCCCCAACTCCATCCAATAGTTGAATAGAAATTATTGCAAATGGATTAGCAGTGAACGTGTAAAGCAAAGCCCTTATTGGTAAAACGACGAAGGCTAGTTGCAGCAACGGTTTGCGCCCCCATATGTGAGAAAATTTACCGGTTAATATCGCCATAGGTATCATTACTAATTGCCCTGCAAGAATACAAGCTGGCATACTCAGTCCAGCGTACTTACTATTAATTTCAGCGATATATTGTGCTGCAGCAGGACACAATGCCGAATTACCTAATTGCCATATTCCCATAGCAATAGCAAAAATTATAATTCTTTTGTCAGATAAAAGAAGAGAAAAATCGACCGGCTTTAATTGTTCATTGTTACTTTCTCTCGCTCGTGCATGATCAATCTCTGACTCATTAATCATCAAAGCAAAAAAAACCCCGGCAATGGCCATTGCCGCTAATAAAATAAAAATAGAAATTTGTGAAACATAATAACCTAGCGCAGCTGCACAAAGAGAAACAATCACATTGCCCAAGTTATTAAAGGCACTGTTTCTTCCTATACGATCAGAAAAATCTGCTTTGCTTACCAATCCCATAGTGATGCCCACGACAGTGCTGGTAAGAATTGATAACGCTATTCCTGCAATTGATTGAACGGTAACAATCACCAACAGCTGATGGACAAGAATAATCAGTATGCAACAGACCGCCACAGCAAAAAATGAAATAGCAGCGATTTGTCTTTTCTTATCAATATAATCAACTAATAAGCCGGCCGGGATTTGTGTTAACAATGCCGCTATTGGTAAAGCCGCCAATACTATACCAATGCTGCCATGGTCCCAATGACATTGCGAAAGTAAATAAACAGATAAATACAAGCCAACGCCAGCGCTTAAGTCCCCGAGACAGAAACTAAAACAATCGAGGGCAATCAATGATTTGTGTGATGCCATTTACTATTTAAATAAATTCGCCTTAAAACCTGCATCCATTTTACGATTTAATTAGACAAAAACCCTGCAGCAAAAGATTGGAAAGAATTGAGTCTTCTTAATTCACTCTTCGGACCACCGCAGACATAGAGCCAACTCTTATGCAAGAATAGGATGGAAAACTCTCGCAAAAAAGACAGCTTCGTATATGTCTACTTTAATAGTGCAACTCAGAGAATAAGCAATCATATTCAGAGTTAGAAGCACTGTTTAGCCGAAAAGCCACATTATATATATACTTTAGTCTCAATATGTTCAACATATGCAATCTTTCTTGAAAACCTGTCATACTAATATTGTTCCAAAGCTATGGAGCACGGCAAAGTCCAATTAGAGCACTTTCGCCGACAAGCAAAGAGACAACATGAACAACAACAATAATAACAAACTATTTGTAAGTAATTTATCGTATAAGACCACTGAAAGTGATCTAGAGAGTTTATTCTCTCAATCAGGCAGTGTCGTTAAAACACATATTGCCACTGATCGAGCCACCGGACAACAACGTGGTTTCGGTTTCATTGAAATGTCCACCGCACAAGAAGCTGAATCAGCCATTCGGCAATTGCATGGACATAGTCTACAAGGCAGAGAAATTTCAGTAGTGGTTTCACAGCCCAAACCCCGCTCTTCCGACTATTAAGTTAATAAGTTCACCAATAAAGAGCGCCAGACAGCAAATTATCTGGCGCTCTTTACTTTTTATCTTACAGCAAAGAAAATTCATTACGATGTCATTTGATGTCAATAATTCATTTTGTTCAATCGGCAAAACCAATCTTATAAATTAATTGAAGTCATCCGATGGCATCGATGCTTCAAGTAAATGGTGCCAAGCTTGATTTAAAAACTTCTTACTTATTTCAAAATTTTTATCTTATTCTCGTTCTGTCGAACGATGTGCTTAATGTCAGTGAGCATTAAGCTGATGATATATGCCAGTGGGAGATTTACATAATAAAGGCTAAGACATGCCTAGTTATTTTGCTGTTGGCTAATTATTGAACGATTTATAAATTTTTAGATTTGAGAAAACGAATTAAGTATAGGGAGATTGGTGAATTATTCGCTCAAAAACTATCCGATTTAAAAAAATTTCTTACTTAACAAGAATTCTTGGAATATAAAAATTTATGGATGCAAAATAGAAAATAAAGGATATCGGCTCTATTTAGGTATGGATTGTCGGTATACCACAAACAGAGCTAAGCATCATCTGATACTGAATGCTGCTGTTTTGCATTAGCTTGGTCATTGTCATTTCTAAAATCGCAAGCGAAAGAAAGAGATCTAAGAGTCGAGAAAGAACAATACTTATACATAGCTTATGAATTAGAGCAACAAAGCTCTTTCCCCTTTACAATACGGCTCTGCAGAGAATGGAGAAAAATCGATGCTCAAGAAAAGCAATTTTCAAAAATCCTCCCGAGCTGTCATATGTATAGCAATACTTACGAGCCAAGTTGTTTCGTTGCCTACATTAGGACAGGCACACATTGCGCCTACTACACCGCACCATGTCTGGACGGGAAACCATTCTTGCTCCAATCCAAATTCGAGTATATCTGGCACCCGCACCTCACTTATACATCATCATATACATCATATAAATGTAGGAGCAAATCAGCCAGTTGGCACAAACGGTCACCCAGACATCGGCAGCTATCATGCCGGATATATGTTCCACCATGGTGGGGAGCCAAGCTTAAATCAACAAAATACTCATACTACCGCGTCCGTAAGTTTGCATAATCACTCGTACAATAGCTTTTCTGCTTCTCGGAGTCAGACAGGAAATGCGCAAACAAGTTATCAGCATCATAACAACTTAAATAATCAAACAGCGATTACCCTCAGCGGTAGTAAAAGTGCAAATGGTTCTTTATTGGGCTCAGCAAGTCTACCCAACTTATTTAATTTAGATCTAGGTTCTAGCAAACTGGTAATTCAGGCGAGCAATTCTCTACCCATAACTATTACATTGGGTGGTTATTTAGCTGCTACTGGAAATATAATGGGCGGCAGACAAATGGTAATTGAGCCGGGAAAAATGCTTACCGCGGCGCAATATACAGCCATGGAACAAGTCATTACATCAGGATCACAGACTGTCGTTCTCTCTCAACACGGCACTGCGATAAGTGGATTGGTAACTTTAGTAGCCGGTCAAGTAAGTGGTTTGGCAGACATTCAAGTACCGACTCATGTTCTAGTAGATACAGTTGGATTCAGCAGTAGCAATCCACTAAACATCGCCGGAACAACACAAATACTTGGTTCTCTTTATACTTTGGAGCAAAGTACAAGCGTTACAGCAGCCCTGAATTCTGCCTCTATATTTGTTGGTGCAAGAGGCACCCTTGGCGACCCACTTACTAATCAAAATCTATTCAATAACTTATTTGCTGCCAATGGTCTGAATTTAAGCATTCTAGGTAATCTCACTAACCAGGGCACCGTCAACTCAATTGGTACTCTAAATGTAAGCGCTAATCAAGTAGCCAATGTAAGCACGAATAACCATCAAGCTGTGATGAGCGCACCCATTGTGAACATATACACGGCTTCCGGTAACGTTACCAACAGTGGCCAAATTATCGCTGGTAGCGGCAATGTGCAATTCAATACTGCTGCAGCGCAGAATATCAATATAAATAATACCAAAGGCGTAATCCAAGCATTGCAAGGCTCTATCGATGTCAGAGATTTGGCATATGCTGGAAATGCCAATCTGAATTTAAGCGGTGGAGATTGGTTATCTCAGAATCTCAATTTAAATTCGGGTAGCGGTATCGCCACAGCTAATATAGGTAATGTCACTGGAGCAATCAATACTAATGCTGGCGAAGCCCATGTTTTAGCATCAACACAAAATCTAATTATAGGTAATACAGCACTTAGTGGTGACCCAAGTTATTTTAATACACTTGGGAAAGTCACTATTGCTGGAAATTTAAATTTTTCTGGACAAGACTTAGCCATAGTAGCTAAAACTAATATTGTCACAGCTGCCGGAGCTGGATCAATTAACACAAGTTCTAGTATTGGCAACGGCGGCAATATTACAATGATAGCCGGTGCTAATTTCACTTCTTCTGGACCTGCTCAGGGAAATAATAATCATGCCACTACATTGACTGTTAACGGTGGAACAGCCGCTGGTGGTTATATTGACCTTAGTGGAAATATAAGTGGTTCAGGTGCATCAATCAATACTCTTACTTCAGCCAGCAGTGCTGTTGGCGGAAATGGTGGCAATATTTCTTTGGTAGCTTATGGCGGCACCGCTGGACAATCAGGTAAGGTCAGCTTACCAACTGCTGTTACTGTTACAAGTGGTGGTAGCGGATCTGGAAATAACGGATCTGTAACTGTTATAGCTGGTGCTAACGCCGGCACAGGAATAAATGTTGGTGCTATTAATACAACTGGCGGCACTGGTGTCAACGGCGGCGGTGATATTACTCTAGCAACAGCAGCACCTGCTCTCTTCAGCAATACTGGCACTATGACCATTAAAAATGGCTCCATTACTAATGGTGCTTCTTTTTTCGCTGGCAATTTGACTTCTGCTTCAATCGTTGCTGGTGCTTTAACCTCGCCGGGTGGTTTTGTGGCAGTCGAAGCTGGCAAAGCAGTAACTACCGGCACAATTACCAGTAATGGAGTGGGAGCAAATGGTAATGGCGGTTATATAAACGTAACAGCTGCCCGTAACACGGATGCCCATTTACAAGTAAATGGTGATTTGAGCGCAAATGGTGTCGGCACCGGCTCTGGTGGCACCGCTAATATATCTTACAGTGGTTCCACTAACGTTTCAGGCGTACTTCTTGTGGGTGCCTCTAATGCCGCAAGCAATTATGTTAGTGGCAATATATCCGCTGACAGCGGCTTATCTGGAACGGCGGGCGGCAATGTAAATATTAGCAGTCTTGTTCCAGGTCCTCTTAGTATTAATCCTGGTGTGAACGAAAGACCTATCAATGTAGGACTCACGGGTACAATATCAGCAAATGGATCTTCTTTAGGCAATGTCAATTTTTATGGAAAAACTATAAACGTAACAGGCCCTGGTGCGCTAACTGGTATCACCAACAATAATAGTGATGCAGCGGCTGTAACTTATACTGTCGGAAGCGGTAATTTAACACTTGGACAAATCAGTAATGCAAGTGGCAATATAGTTTTAACCAACAATGCTACCAACGGAATAATACAGGCAACACAGAGCATAACCAGCGCTGGCAAATTAATTGTTAATGGTGGGGCCGCTGGTAGCCTTGTAGTACCAACTGGTGTCACCATTTCCGGTACTGCAGCAGTTAATACTAATGCAGTAAATATACAAGTGCCTAATGTCATATTGAACGGTTCAGTGCTAGCTAATAGTGGCGATATCGTTATTAGAACCACTGCGCCCGGTAATCCACTAAATATAAATATGGGTAACGGTTCATCCATAAATGCCGCTGCCGGCAACGTCAGTTTCAATAATGGTGTAAATACGCCTATTGTTATGACCAGTGGCTTTGGTGATATTTCTGCTAGTGCAGGCACTGGTTTAATTACTCTGCATGCACACGGCTATACAACAAGTATCAATGTCAATTCATTAAAAGGCAATCTTACCGGGGATCCAGGAACAGCAAATATTACAGTAGCAGCTGGTAATCTAAATATTCTCGGACCTTTCACCACCGCACAGCTAGTCACATTAACAAATAATGCTGCTGGCGGTAGTGTTAACTTTAACGGTGGTACTACCACTGCTTCGACTGTAACCGTTAAAACAACCAATACAGGCAGCGTATTAATTGCTGCCACTGCAATTGTTAGTGTCACTCAAGCTAATGTGACAACTGCAACTTTTACAAATAACGGCGCTTTTACTGCTAGCTCACAACCTTTAACTATTCAAGGCAATGGTACTAATAATGCTCTAATAGTAAGTTTAGGTGCCGGTTCTACTCTATCTGGTGACTCGGTGGTATTCAATGGCAGTGGCGCGTCAGCTGGGGCTATTAATATGTTAGGAGGCAATGGCGCCATAAGCGCTACCGGTGCTAATCCAACAGTAATCTTTAATGGCGGTACCGGTGCTGTTAATGTAAATGTAAACAGCATAAATGGAGAAACAGTCGGGCAAGGTGGCTCAGTAGCGTTAACAGTACACAACGGACAATTGGCTTTAGGAAGCTGGACTAGCTCTAGCGGTGCTATGTCATTTACAAATACTTTTGCTAGTGGTGGCGTGCAAGTAGCAAATAGTCTTACCAGTGTCGGACAATTGAGTATCACTAGTGGATCAGCTGCCGGAATTAATATAGCAACAAGCAATGTTTTATCAGGCAAAAGTGTCTCGCTCTCAGCCGGTACCGGTGGCATTACACTAAATGGCACAAGCAGTATTGTGGCAGATTCTGCTACTGGTAATGCCGGTAATATATCGATTATCTCCAATGGTGGAGCCATTAATCTAGGAACAGGCATTATTAGCGCACAGGCTACAGGTAATACGGGTAGCGGCGGAACTATAACGATCAGCGGCTTGTCCTTCGTTGCTCATAATGAAATTAATGCCAATGCAGCAAAAACAGGCAACGGCGGTAGCATATCTATCAGCACCGTTGGATCAGCCAGCGATTTGACCGTAGACAATACATTTACTTTCTCCGCTCAAGGAGGTACTACTTCTGGTAATGGTGGAACCGCAAGCTTTTCTGCTGGACGTAATTTGACTATAGCTTCTACTGCCTCAATGAATGTTAGCGCGCGAGCAGCTAATGGCAACGGCGGCAAAATCAATTTAACTAACGGTACTTCTGCCTCCGGTACATTGCAGATCAATCAAAGTCTCGCTGTTAATGGTAATGGCTCAGGTTCCGGTGGACAGATTACTATTTCGAACAATTCGAGTAGTGTTTTTCTTATTTCGGGTGTCAGCAGCAATGGCATAAATGGAACTTTAATGGCTAATGCTGGTAGTGGCACTGGTGGCGGCGGTGGCAGTGTTTCTGTAACTAATAGAGGTAGCGGTGGTATTGCTCTACTGAGTTACTCAGATATTTCAGTTAATCCAAGCACCGGAGGCGGTGCTGGCGGGAGTATTACGCTAAATGCCGGTAATGGCCTCTTAACCATACCAAATGGCACAATTAACGTTAGCGCAATTGGTCCAGGCAGTCATAACGGGGGCACCATAAGCCTCACTGGTTCTTCTGTCGTTTTTAGCGGCGGCACTGGTACAACACTTTCTTTATTAGCCAATGCTGCTGGCTCAGGCAATGGAGGTAGTGTCAGTGTAAGAACTACTTCTGCTAACGGCGACATAATCCTTGGCAACGCTGCAGGCGATATTGCCACCATTTCTGCTACAGGAGGCTCAGCTGGTTTTAATGCAGGGAATGGTGGATTCGTAACCCTAAATGCCGGACGTAACTTAATTATTCCTAGTACCATAGGTATAGTTAAGGTAATTCCAGCCGGAAATAATGGCAACGGCGGTACCATTAGTCTGACAGCAGGAGCTGCTTCGTCCAGTGGGATATTGCAAGCTAATCAAGCTTTAAATGCTGATGGAACGGGCACAGGCAATGGCGGCACTGTAAGTGTTTCTTATAACGATACTATTAATCCATTAATAGTAGGAGCGACCGGACCCCACAGTTATGTAATCGGCAATATTTCGTCCAGCGCAGGAGCTTTCGGTACTACCGGCGGCACAGTTAATATTACCGATACCGGTAATGGACCTTTGTCAGTGACTTTGACTGGCAGCATATTAGCCAGTGGCAATACTTTAGGTAATATCAATTTTGCTTCTCACAGCGGACAAGCAATCAACGTCACTGGACCTGGCGCTCTAACCGGTACAGTGAATAATAACGCCACTGCTGCTGCAGTTACTTATAAGCCTGGCACCGGCAATTTAGTTTTGGGCAGCATTAGTAATGCCACAGGCAATATACTTGCTGTTGCTAATCCTAATAATGGATCTGTAATAACTACAAAAAACATAACTAGTGCTGGTACATTGACCTTTACCAGTGCCAGTACGGGCAGTGTCAGTATAGCTGCTGGAACGACATCGAAAGGTACTACAGCTGTTACTGTTAATAGCCCAAAACTAAACATTGGCGCCAACGGAGCACTTACTGCCACCACCGGTAATGTTAATATTTTAAGTAATACATTAGGCAATGCGCTTTCTGTGAATTTAGCAAATGGTGCCAGTATTAATGCCCTAGCAGCTAATGTTGCTTTTAATAGCACTACAAGTATGGGCCCAATCAATATAACTAGCGGCTTCGGTTCTATTACTGCTGACGGCGGACTAGGAAACATTAGCTTGAATGCTGGCAATAATTCTCCAATAAATGTAAATGTCTTTTCTCTGACCGGCATTGTTACTGGCACAGGTAGCATAATTTCTATCGCTTCCGCCGCAAATAATCTTAGCTTAGGAGCATTGACTAGTGCAGTTGGTGGCATCACTATAAGCAACGCTGGTAACGGCAATACTATCAGTACTTCCGGTAATATAAACAGTGCTCAAGCCCTGGTTATATCGCAAACGAGTAGTACCGGCAGCATTATTTTAGGCAATAGCACAACAGCCGGTGGTACTGCAGTTACGACTACTTCTCAACACTTAACTTTAACTGGCAACGCTGCTTTGAAAGCTAATACCAGTGACGTTAATATCCTCGGAACAGGCTCTCCTAAGCAACTTATATTGTCTTTTGGTAGCGGCTCTAGCATAACATCAGTATCAGGCAACGTTAACTTTAATAGTGTGAGCGCTCCTGGCTCAATCATAACCACGAGCACTGGCAATGGTTCTATCAGCGCTAACGGTGGCGCTGGCATAATTACATTGAACGGTGGAGCCGGTGCTTCTTCCAATACGGTCAGGGTCAATGTCAATTCGATTGCAGGAACAGCGATAGGTAATGGCAGCGCAATAACTTTAGCTGTTGCTCGTGGAAATTTACTTTTGGGAGCATTTATTTCTTATGCCAATGCTTCTAGCGGCAATATTGCTATCAGTGACTCTAGTACAAATGGAACTCTTACAACTACCGGCAATATTACCAGTGCCGGCAGCTTGTCGGTGATGGAGACCGGGGCTAAAGGTCTACTCTTGGTGCCAGCAGCAATAGCACTAACAACCAAACCTGCCGGCACTGATATCAGTCTAGCCGCAGCTACCTTAGTTAATTTCGGCAATGTCACTTCTAATCGTGACCTGATTTTGGCTTCTGACAATTTGAGTAATTTCGGTATAATGACAACAAGCAGAGATCTTGATATTTCTAGTTTTACCGCTGGCCGTCCACTGACTATTGGTCCAAGCAACGGCTTAGTTTTAACCGCCGCTCGCGATATCAATTTCGGTTACAACAATGCTAGTCAGATCGCGGTAAACGGCGCTACCTATAAAAGCAGGACGCAATGTTTCTTTCAATGGTGGCAGCAATTCAGTAACAGTGCTGCCCACAACTATCACGGGAACAGTAATTGGTGGTGGTGCTGGCAGTCTAATCGGGAGCTCGTTCTATCTATCCAGCCCGTTTGGCAATGTTACATTGGGAGCGATGACATCAACAGGCCCGATAACAGTAATTAATACGGCTGGCGGTCTTGGAGAAGGAACTATCTCTGTGGTGGGAGCAGTGGCTTCAACCGGAGGAGCGATTAGTCTCACTAGCGGAGCTAATGGTTCTTTGACAGTAAGTGCAGCAGGATCTATAGCGACTTCACTTAGCGGAACAGATATTATCTTGGATGGTAAAACATTAAATAATGCCGGTAGCATTACAGCTAAGCGCGATTTGATTATTATGGCTAATAGCCTCAGTAATACAGGTCCGATGATCGCTGGTAGAGACCTAGACATATCCAGTTTTACTGCAGGAGCACCATTATCAATCACCTCCAGCAATGGTGCAAATCTTAGCGCTGTTCGCGATATCAATTTTGGCTATAACAACGCCAGCCAAATAACAGTCAGTGGTCAGGCAATCAATGCTGGGCGCTATGTGTCATTCAATGGTGGCAACACTTCTGTAACAGTAACGCCAACTTCTATAGCTGGCATCGTAATAGGAGCGGGTCCTAGCAATTTAATAGGTAGTTCGTTCTATCTATCTACTAGCCAGGCAGGCAACATCACACTAGGAGCTATCGCGTCCCCAGGTTCGATCACAGTATTGAATGGTGACAATGCTAATGGCGCTGGTCATGGCAATATTTCTGTGACAGGATCAATAAGTACAGCTGGTGGAACTATAAGCTTAACTACTGGAGCTAATGGTGCTTTAACTATCAGTGCTGGTCTCAGTATCACCACCTCAGGCAGCGGCACAGCTATTACATTGGCAGGCAAAACAATAACGAACGCGGGAAATGTCCATTCCAATCTTGATCTAATCATTGCCGCAAATACTTTGACTAATACAAACTCGATGATAACAAGCCGAGATTTAGACATTTCAAGCTTTACAGCAGGTTCACCATTAACAATAAATGCGGGCACCGGCTTAGGCTTAAGTGCTGGTCGTGATATCAATTTTGGCTATAACAATGCCAGTCAAATAACACTAACCGGTGTTGCGATAAATGCTGGGCGCTATGTTTTATTCAATGGTGGCAATAATTCAGTAACAGCTAAAATTACTTCAATCACAGGGGAAGTCATCGGTGGCGGAGCAAGTAATTTAATAGGTAGTTCATTTAGCTTATCTAATCAATCGGGCAATATTGTTTTAGGACCAATGAAGTCTACAGGAGCCATAACAGTAACAAATGGCGATAATGCTAACGGCTCCGCTCATGGCAATATTTCTGTAATGGGTTCAATAGGCTCAACTGGTGGAGCAATAAGTTTAACTACCGGCGCTAATGGTAATTTAACTGTTAACGTGGGGGTAAGTATAACGACCACCGGTGCAGGAACAGACATTACATTGGCAGGAAAAACAGTAACCAATGATGGCACCATTCTTTCTAATCGTGATCTGATTATTGCTGCAAATAACCTGAGTAATGTGGGCACAATGATAACTACTAGAGACTTGGATATTTCAAGCTTTACAGCCGGTGCACTATTAACCATAAACGTAAACACCGGGCTAGCCTTAACCGCCGGACGTGATATCAATTTTGGCTACCATAATCCAGGACAGATAACAGTAAATGGAGTGGCAATTGATGCCGGACGCTATGTATCGTTCAACGGTGGTAATAATTCAGTAATGGTGACGCCAACTTCTATAACCGGCACAGTAATTGGCGGCGGTGCGTCTAATCTAATCGGTAACTCCTTCTACTTAAATAGTCCATTAGGCAATATTACATTGGGAGCGATGATGTCGCCCGGCTCAATCACGGTATTAAATAATGACAATACTGGTGGATTAAGTGACGGCAATATTTCTGTCATAGGACCAATAAGCTCAACTGGCGGAGCAATAAGCTTAACTACTGGAGCTAAAGGTACTTTGGCTATTGCCGCATCAGGGTCGATAAATACCTCCGGTACCGGCACTGATATTACATTGGCAGGCAAAACAATAACAAATGCAGGCAATATACATGCAAATCTTGATTTGATCATTGCTGCCAACAGTTTAACTAATACTGGCTTAATGACAACAACTAGAGATTTAGATATATCTAGCTTTGCAGCCGGTGCTCCATTAACAATAAATGCAAGCAATGGTCTAGCCTTGACCGCGGGTCGTGATATCAATTTTGGTTACAACAACGCTAGTCAAATAGTATTAACCGGAGTCGCAATAGATGCTGAGCGCTATATCTCATTCAATGGCGGCAATAATTCAGTGACGGCCAATGTTACTTCTGCCACAGGTGAGGTAATCGGGGGTGGAGCGAGCAATCTGATCGGTAGTTCATTCGATCTGTCGAGTAAATCGGGCAATATCTTATTAGGACCAATGACTTCGCCAGGAGCCATTGTAGTGATAAATAATGATAATGCTGCTGGGGCCACTCATGGCAGAATAAGTGTGATTGGCGCTGTCTCCTCTACTGGCAGTGCAATTAGCTTTACCAGCGGTGAGCATGGACGTATCACAGTAGATACCGGGATTTCAATCAACGGCCACACCGGAGTTTACTTAACAACACCTAGATTAGACAATGATGGCAGCATAATCGCTAATACAGGGAATTTAGTTATTCAAAGCAATCGTGCTAATTATAAATTGATTGTCAATTTAGGCAATGGTTCTATTCTGACCTCTTCCATGGGCAATGTTAATTTCAATGAAACTAATGCAGGTGCAATAACCATTAAGCCAATAAGCGGAACTAATCCGTTAGGCACCATATCGGCAAACAACGGTAATGGCCAAATCAATCTAAATATAGGTTCTAAATTTGCCACAGTGTCGGCTGATTCAATTTCAGGGATTGTCACAGATCCAAACGCTAATTTTGCAGCTCCAGCAGCGGGCAATGTTTCCATTACTGTTGCTTCAGGACAACTAACACTGGGAAGCTTTGCTACTAGAGCTGGTCATTCCATTGTTGCTTTAAATATAGGCAGCAACGGGACGATAGTGACGACAGACAATTTAAAATCAGAAAATACAATTACACTGACCAGTGGTACTGCTGGTTCTATCAGCATCGTATCCGGGACCTCAGTAATTGGTAATTTGGGTGTGAACCTCAATTCACCGTTAGATAATATAAATGGTGCGGTTGTGGTTGCGCAAGGCAATCTTAATGTTCAAAGCAACGGAACAGGACATGGCTTGACCATCAATATGGGACCAAATGCTGGTACCACCCGGTCTCAGCTAACCGCCAATAACGGTGATGTCTACTTTAACAATACTAGCTCCGGTGCAATCACTATAACTGGTGGTCCAGCTTATGGTCTTATATCAGCTAGCAACGATGTTATTATGAATGGTGGTTCTGGTGCAGTTAACAGCAATAATCAACAGATTATAGGCTGCATTCACGTGAACGGATCTTCTATCTCGATTACCACAGCCGTAGGTAATTTAGATTTCTGTTTAGGCATAAATACGTCCTCCGGTGCGGGATCTGGTGGTTCGATCACCATTGCAGCTAATGGAGGCATGATTAATAGCGATGCTGTTACAAGTAGTGGCACTGGCGCAGGCAACTCGGCTGGTAACATAACTATAACTGGCTTCAATGGAGTAAATATAGGTAATGTAAATGCTAATGGGCTCAATGGCGCTTCTGGCGGTGCTATCAATATTTTCAGCCCAGCAGGAGTAATTACAGGCACATTTCTCAGCTCCACTGGCAGCGGCAACGGTATTGGTGGTTTTATAAATACCAGCAGCTCCACGTTGGTTTTGTCTGGCAAAGATACAAGCGGCAATAGTATTAATACTAATGCCACTGGAAGCGGTACTGCTGGCAATATTAATGTTCTTACTTTTGCCCCCCAATCATTTTATGTAGGTCAGAATGGATCAATCACTGGTAATGGCACCGCTGGCAATATTAGTGCCAATGGATTAAATGGGGGTTTTATTATCCTCAGAAATTATGGAAATAGTAGTCTGGGCGTTGCCAACCAAGTAATTAGTGGAGCAATAACCGCTAATGGAACAACAGAATCAGGTGGCAAGGTTGAGCTCGAAGGGCACCAACCTCTTGGCTCAGGACCGCTGATAGTAGTATTTAATGGTGGACTGATCCAAGCTACCAATAATGCTAATGATCTTGGCAGAGTAGGCTTTAATGGCGGACCACATCAGAATATCGAGCTCCTCGGGTTTGGGACAGTAAATGGTGGAGAATTTGTCCATGCTGGTAACCTCAATGAATTTACTCTTGAATTCTTAGATATTCCTGCTGGCATAATCACTGTTTCTCCAAACATAAATATCACAAATAATTTCGCTACTAACGGAATCGTTCCCCCAATACCTATAACATTTGCGCCACGATTCTTTATCTCTCAAGCTTCAAGAACAATAAATCCAGGACCGGATTTATCAAAAACTGCCACAGACTTCACTCCGTGGGGACATTTTTATTATGAGAACTTTGAACCACGTCCCCGTTTTCAATTAGGTCTCGCTTACAAACATGGAACAACTGCATATATCCCCGGAACAAAAAGCTACTCTCATACTTTTGCTGATGCAGAAGCAGATCGTTTGGCTAGAGATGGCATGCAGCTTATCAGTAGCAATTTACCTAACTATTTAAGAATTGATAAAGGTAATATTCTATTGTCTCCGGACAAGAAAATAGTGGTGGGCACTCATGAAGGAAATATCTTCCTATCACCAGGTGCAATAGCATTTGTCATGGAATCTGGACATGATGTAGTGGTTTACAATTTGCGGCAGGACGCCCCCAATCAAATGAGCATAGTGGTTAATAGTCACAAGCTTGTTTTACTTCCTGGTCATTTTATTGTCTTAACCAGACAAAGCGTAAATGATTTTGAGAACATCAATGCCGACTGTCATATGATTAGTTATCGCCATGCACAAGAAATGCCCTTAAACGAAAAGGGAATCAAAGCATTTGATGCTGAATATTCTATAGCTTCAGCTTTTCTAGCAATTGAGCCTCTCCAAAAACTAATTGCCTCCAATGATCAGCAAGATAAAACAGTGTTCAATAAAATAGTTAAAAGCGCCGTTACGCTCGGTGGTTTTTCCAGCACCATAGATATGCAGCAATTAGCTAATTTGCATCGCGACCGTTTAGACAATATAGAAGAAGAGAATATTATCGATAGTGCCAAACAAATGGCTACAGGCAAAGATAAGTCAATTCAATAGCCACCTGAAATATTTCAAGCTAGTCTCAGCTTCGTTTAATCGACTTTGTCCTCATCACAAGAAGCCGAGTCAATCATTGCCAGGACATAGTCTGCGGGTAGAGAAATCTCAGTTTTGGTTTCACAACCCCAACCCAGATGTTCCAACTATTAGATAGATCAGTTATAAGTCATTACAGAACACCAGACAATGAGCTGCCTGGTGTTCTTGTTTAATAACCAACCTAACTATTTAAAAGATAACTCTTTTTAGTTGTTCTCTTATGCCTCCATTTAAAATGGATTCATCATAATTGACCTTTCTGTCCATTAGGCGGTTCTACTGAATGTGACGATACTAGAATTACCACCATTGATAATTTCGACTTTTTAGCTAAACCAAATGCCGAGGTTAGATCTTTTTGCCAATTCTCATAATGTCTATGCATTAACTCTCCTTGGTTAGCTACTGCAACTAGTATGGATCAATGAGAATTCACTGACCAAAATTTTTATCTTGCAGCAAAGAAAGTTCATTATGATAGGATTAAATATTACTAGCCAGTGTTTGGACTTCTGACGACTCTAAACAGTCGAAATAATTTTACTGCGTTCGCCTATCACTTGAGCGCGTTCTTTCATTTTATCCGCTTCGGCAGCTCGATTCATTTTATATAAGAGCTCAGCGCATTCTTCTAAAGTTTTAGCAACTTTAGGATGATCCTTGCCAAATCTTTGTTCTCTGATGCGGAGCGCCTTATCAAAATATGATTTTGCTTTGTCCAGCTCTCCTTTGTCTCGGTATAGTGTGCCTAAACAATGATAGCTATGATGAAGACTTTCAGCCTTCTGTTTTTCTCTTAATCGCAATACTTCAAGCTGTTCAATCTCAGCTTCCTTCAATCGGCCTTGTCCTCTATGAGCATCGCCGCAATTACAGAGAATACTTTGCCAGATAACTGTATTCGAGAGATCCAACTGAATAGCAATTGCTCTAGATTTCTCCAAAAGCTCTGCTGCTTGATCATATTTTGATTGCTCCAACAAAGCATAGCCTAAATTATTATAGCCAACCACTGCCTCCCTACTATTAGAACCACGTATTTTTAGCTTTATATCAAGAGCCTGTTTATATAAAGCTTGCGCTTTCTCATAATTACCCGCATCACTATAAGAAACAGCAAGATTATTCATAGTTAGACCCAACATCATTAGCTCATGATCTTCAGAAGAGTTGTAATTTTGCCTTATCTCAAGAGCTCGCTTCCCTGCTTTCAAAGCTTCTTCAATTTGCCCTTGTTTGGACAGAGTAGCACCGAGATCGGCAAGAGCATTAGCAATTTGCAGGGGTCCCAGATCCGGACAAGATTCTAAAATGGCAATTGCCTTTTTGCTAAAGACCTCGCTTTCTTCAAATTTTCCTTGCTGCCGCAAAGCATCGCTAATCAACATCAAAATCTGAGGTACGCGTGCTTCATTTAAATTACTTTCGCGTTCGCATATTGAAAGTGTTCTTCGCAGTGTCCTTTCAGCCTCATTTCCCTTTTCCAACCTCAATAGAGTTAGGGACCTCAATTTTAATGTATCCGCCAAAGCAGAAGCAAAAGGATTACTCGGAATAAGATCCATGATTTCTTGAATAGGCACCGAACAAGCAGTCAACAGATTTACTAATTTATATTCTCGGCGCAAAAAAGCACCATATGCCAATATGTCCAAGAAAGCAGGCAAAACAAGAATGAACATGACTGTATTAATCACTATATTTTGCAGCGGATGATCTATACCCGCTCGATAAACAAACAACCAAACGAAAAGAGCACCAGCAGACCACCGCCAGTGACGTCTAACCCGTTTAAAATCGTCATTTGTCTCTTTCATAATCGATCTTTAACGAATGTGGCACTTAAGATTTATGCCCTATAGCTCTAAGAGCTACACATCAAGAACAAGAGTTTAAACTTTAGGATATTATGACACTAGCCAGATTTCTGACTACAAACTCAAAAGAATAAATTTTCATTTTTTCCGTACAATGCCATAAAGCATAAAATCCAGACAATACTGCATTTTATTGGACAAAGTTGCCTTTTTACGTCCTTCTGCTATCCAGTTAAATTGTTCATGCATCAATGCCAGGATTATAAAATGCGCTGTTCTAGAAGGATCAATGTCTTTGCGGAATTGTCCATTTTTCTGCCCGTGCTTGATAATTTGCTCTAAAACCACCACAAAGCGTACTGGTTTGTCCGTTTCCCCGCACGTTTCGCCTTGCATCATCGGTCCAAATCTTTGAGCCGCAAAAGCCTTCAGGAGCCGCCAGTTCTTTTCTGTCCAGCACCCCATATCAGTAATTAAGGCATAGAATATTTCTGGGGCAGCAACTTCTTCCGTTAAAAGTGTTTCAGCCCTGCTTAATACTTCTTGAGCAGAATTTTCCTTTATATCAAGAAGAATTTCTTCTTTGGATTTAAAATAATAGTAAAAAGTTACCTTGGCTACATCAGCAGCGGCTACAATGTCATCTATTGTGGTTTCGTCATAGCCTTTGGCAATAAACAATTCAACAGCCGCATTTATAAGCCCCTGTTTAGTTTGTTCACGCTTACGCTCTCTACGACCAATCATAATACTTCTCCTTCCATTGACAATCTTACCACAGTATGTTTACATACTACAGTAAGGTTTTCTACAAATTTTCTGCTAGAAACAGAAGCAAGCAACAATAGCAGTCGATCATCTTATATCCGGCGTTCAAAGCAATAACGTTAAAAATTTTCTCTACTACTATGAAGAGTACTCTATCACCTCCGAAAATATCCAATATTCCGGAATCAATCAATAAATTTTCTGTCTCTCGCCTCTGGCTAGCGGGGGGCGCTGTAGCTCTAATAGCAATTTTGGCAATAATCGCTTTAAGTATTATGCTATTTGCGCAAAATAAACCTATCTCACAAACCAATCATACTCCAGTGCTAACAGTGACAACTTAACCAGTTGTAGCGAGAGTGGTAGATCGCGTTTTATCCACACATGGTTCTATAACAGCTTGGGACCAAGCTTCTGTAGGTGCCACTACCAGTGGTTTGGAAGTGAAATCTGTTTTAGTGGAAGAAGCTCTATTGGTAAAAAAAGGACAATTATTAGCGGTTTTAGATTCTGATCAATTGCAGGCCCAGCTAGAAAGCGAAAGAGCAAGATTAACTGCCAGCATGTCTAATGTCGGTAAGTCTATCCAACCGAATCGCCCAGAAGATATCAACGGACTTGCTGCTGCGGTATCCCAAGCAGAAGCGAACATCGGAGACCAGAAAGCTGGTTTAATTCAAGCAAAAGCTAATTTAGACAATGCGCTCACAAATTTGAAGCGCTATGAATATTTACGATCTGAAGGAGCGGTCAGCGCTCAAGAAGCCGAGACCAGACAAACTAACACCCAAGTATGCGAAGCAGCCGTCGAGGCTGCAGAGAAAAGAGTGCAAGCGGCTAAGTTTGCTTCGAAACAAGCACAAGAGCGTCTATCAATGGCACAAATCGGTGGACGGAAGGAGGACATCGAGATAGCCCGTGCCAATGTTTCCGAAATTAAGGGCAATATCAAGCGACTGCAAACCCAAATAGATCAGACTTTCATCAAAGCTCCCATAGACGGTCTTATAACCAGGCGAGATGTTCACATAGGCGATATCACGACTGCAGGCAAAACAATGTTTTTGATGGCTCGTGACAATCGGCTTGAACTGAAAGCCCAGGTACCAGAACGTGACTTGTCTTTAGTTAAACCCGGACAAAAGGTTTCCGTTTATTCAGCTTTGCTCGGCAAAGAAAGAATACCAGGATGTGTGCGTGAAATAAGCCCACTGGTTGATGCAGATACCCGGCTTGCCACTGTGCGTATAGACGTTCCAGCCAATTGTGGGTTAAAACAAGGTATGTATGCCGAAGGGCATATAAACGTAGGTAGGGATCTGGCGTTAACCGTTCCATCTCAAGCTGTAATCAGTCGAGACGAAAAGCATACAGTTTTTGTTTTGCATGGTGATCAAGTAGAAAGTCGGACTGTGATAATCAGTAATCGCGATAGTAGTTATATCCAAATTAGCTCAGGCCTACAAAACAATGAACGAATAATAGTTGATGGGGCTGGCTTCTTAAAAGATGGCGACTATGTTGCAGTGGCTCGCTAATTTAGGAATTTTATAAATGGATCTCCGCCGCATATCAGCCTGGTCAATATCTAATCCAGTCCCCACTACGGTTCTATTTCTCACTATTACGATCATGGGCATATTCTCCTTTGCCACTTTAGGTATTGACGAGAATCCCAATATAGATCTACCAATTGTCTCAGTAACAGTGACTGAGTCAGGAGCTGCCCCTTCAGAATTAGAAACTCAAGTTACTCGCAAAGTTGAAGATGCTGTAGCTGGTATAGGCAATATCAAACATATTAGTTCTACGGTAAATGAAGGTGTTTCAACAACAACGGTTGAATTTGTTCTGGGCACTAATAGCGATAGGGCTGTAAATGATGTGCGCAATGAAATATCAAAGATTCGCCAACAATTGCCCCAACAAATTGACGAGCCGGTTGTTGAGCGCCAAGAATTTACTGGCAGCGCTTTCGTCACCTACACTGTTTCTTCTGATAAAAAATCGGTAGAAGAACTTAGTTGGCTCATAGACAATAATATAGCTCGCAATCTCCTTTCTGTCGCAGGAGTTGGACAAGTGCAGCGTTCGGGTGGAGTAGATCGTGAAATTAATGTCAACCTAAATCCAACTCAGCTTAATTCGCTTGGCGCTTCTGCTGATATGGTTAGCTTACAAATTCGCATGTTGAACACTAATTTACCAGGCGGCCGGGGTGAGCTAGGGGCTAAAGAACAATCAATTCGCACATTAGGCAGCGCTCAGACAGTCAATGATCTCGCTCAAACTCAGGTAATGGTTGCTAATGGACATTTTGCCCGATTAAATACTTTGGGTACTGTAACTGATGGCACCACTGAGCAACGTCAGTTAGCACTATTAAACGGTAAACCAGTTGTTGTCTTTTCGATCGTACGTAGTGTCGGTTCTAACATGGTAGACGTGGAAAAAGGCGTGGATGCAAAGCTCACTATACTAGAAAAAAAATTACCACCAGATGTAAGAATAACGAAAATCCGCAGTGAGGCACGATTTGTCCATGAATCTTACAACGCGTGTATAGACTCATTACTGATTGGAGCAACGCTAGCAGTAATAGTAATCTGGCTATTTCTAGGTAATTGGCGAGCAGCTTTAATTTCTGCTTTGGCTATGCCACTGTCCTTAATACCGGCCTTTGCAATTATGAAAGCCAGTGGCTTTACGCTAAACAATATGTCTTTACTGGGACTATCTTTAGTAATTGGGGTTTTAGTGGACGATGCTATTGTCGAAATTGAAAATATAGTACGTCATATCAATATGGGGAAAAACCCCTACCGAGCAGCGCTGGAAGCAGCGGATGAGATTGGGTTAGCTGTCGTAGCAACCACCATGACGTTAGTCGTAGTCTTTGTGCCAGTAGCTTTTATGGGTGGTATTCCGGGCCAATTTCTCAAACAATTTGGACTCACGGTCGCAGCAGCAGTATTATTCTCTCTCGTTGTAGCACGAATGCTTACACCTTTACTGGCTGCGTACTTTTTAAAACCTATGCAAGAACATAGGTCCGGCGGGTGGCTTATGCAAATCTATGACACCCTTTTGCATTGGGCGCTTGCTCATCGCTTCATCACAATAGTGGCGGGCGTTGCATTTTTTATTTTCAGTATTTTACTTTTTCGCACATTGCCCACTTCCGTTATTGGCAATGTTGATCGCAACGAAACGTTGCTCACAGTACAGCTTCCTCCTGGAGCCAAATTAGCAGACACCACCTCAGTTACGCAAAGCCTCTATCAAAAATTACGTGTCCGGCCGGAAGTGAGTCAAGTTTTTGTCACCATTGGTACTCCGACCAGCGGTCGGATGGGCAATGGCGGTAGTGCTGGAGAAGTTAACAAAGCTAACATATATATAAGTCTAGTACCTCGTGAAAAACGCCATTTATCACAACAAGATTTTGAAATCGCGATGCGACCAGCGCTGAATCAAGTACCAGGAGCACGACTCGCTTTTACACGTATTGGTGGCATTACCGGCAAACTCAAAGTTGTTCTCACCAGCGATGATGGAACTGTGCTCAGTCATGAAGCAGACAAAGTGGCAAACGAAATGCGCAGTATTCCCGGAATATCTGATATCGTATCTAGTGCTGCTTTGCAAAGACCAGAGATTTTAGTAAAACCAGATTTTACCAAAGCGGCTGAGCAAGGTGTTTCAATTCAAGCGATCGCCTATACTGCCATGATTACCACAATGGGTGATATTGAAGCTAATTTGCCCAAATTTAATCTAAGTGACCGGCAAATTAATATATGCGTACGATTGGATCCTGGTTACCGTCAAGATCTGGAAACAATTCGAAATCTGCGTGTATCAGGCAAAGCAGGACGTCTGGTACCACTTAGCGCCGTGGCAGAAGTAGAAATGGGTAGCGGACCGGCGCAAATCGACAGGCTTGATAGAGCACGGCAAGTAACTATCGAAGCCAGTTTATCTCCCTCTTTACCTTTAGGACAAGCACTTTCAATAGTCCATAAACTACCCTCATATCGTTCTCTGCCTAGCAGTATTACTGATAATCTATCTGGTGATGTGGAAATTCAAAGAGATATCTTTAGCGGTTTTGCTAGCGCCTTATTAGCAGCAATCCTTTTAATTTACGCGGTGCTGGTGCTTCTGTTTGAAGGGTACTTACATCCGCTTACGATTATGATGTCTTTACCTCTCGCTCTGGGCGGGGCTTTAATGGCTCTGGTAATATCACATCAATCATTAGGATTTTATGCCTTGATTGGCATTGTGATGTTGATGGGATTGGTGACTAAAAATTCTATTCTTCTAGTCGAATATTGCCTCATGGCGATGAAAGAGGGTAAGCATCGTTATCAGGCTATTGTTGAATCAGGAGAGGCCCGCATGCGTCCGATTCTTATGACCACCATCGCTATGATTGCTGGAATGCTGCCCATCGCGCTGGGCATAGGTGCCGGTTCAGAAGCTCGTGCACCAATGGCGATATGTGTCGTTGGTGGTTTAATTACCTCAACGCTTTTAACACTGATTGTTGTTCCAGTTGTTTTTACTTATGTAGATGATTTTCAACAACGTTTCTTACGGTATTTGCCTAAAGCTGAGCTCGACGAAAAAGAATTACCTTCCCAACCTCAGAAAGTCCATACTAAATCTTGACGTCCAAAGGTTTTGACTAATGGATACGTTTCTCCAATCCCTCAAGTACTTGTTTGACTTTTATGTCACTGGGATCTAAACGCAAGCATTCTTGAAAAGCATTTTTGGCCTCCGGTAGATTGCCGATTGATGAGTAAAACGCTCCCAAACTTCTCCAAGCCGTCGGATCATTTTTATTTAGCTGCACAGCTTTTAAGAGATGTTCCTTAGCCTCATCATCTCTTCTTAATCGACTCAACACCAGTCCGCACAAAGAATGAAGAGTATAAGACGATGGATCAATTTCACAGGCTTCTTTAAGTTTCTGCGCCGCACCAGCAAAATTTCCCTGCATGCAGTCTGCTCTCGATTGCTCGGTTAGAACCCGTACTCGATTAGACTGATTTATATCAAGCGAGTATAGCTTTTGCAGCGTGTTTCTGTCTCGCTCCGATAGCTGGGGAATAGTTTTAATCGATCCGGCAAAGGCATACATTACGTCGGCTGGATTGGGACTATGACCATCAAGACCCAGAGCATGTCCTATTTCGTGTAGAGCAGCTAAGCGAATTTCAAGATTTCCAGTACCGGTTGCTATAGCGGGAGGAACTAGCGTAATTTTGGCGCTTCTTATAGAGGTGATGCTGGATAAAGCATCGACGTCTAAAACTGTATTTCCACCTTCAATAGAGCTACTAATATTGCTTCTGTCATTTGACCAGTGCACAACTATGTCTGCACCGCTCTTGGCACTTATAAAAATGAACGAAACTTTTCCACTAGCAGCATTGCGCCAATCCGAAAAAGCCTGGCAAATAATTTCTTGATATTGAGGTTCGACACCTGGGACTGTCGCACCGTTATCAATATATACTCTAAGAGGCATTTTGCTGTTATTCCAAAGCGCTTTATGGTGCCTGGTCGCAGAAGCAAAATAATCAGCACCATCTTTTGCCCCGGAATCTTCAATTTCTCCAGCTAAATCTTCAATCAGTTTTTTGATTACAATTTGGTTGTTCGCCGGCATATAGGGCAATGATTCTTTCGCAGCGGCAAGAGCGGCTTGCACATCACCTTTGTCTATATAGGCTGTGATCAATCTTAGCCAGGCTTCCTTACCATTTCTATTCAGTTTAATGGCTGTCAGAAACTCTTGTATCGCCTCATCATTTCTTCCCAATTGATTCAGCACCAATCCATGCTGAATATGCAGCCCATCGTGGCTTTGATCCAGAGCACAAGCTTCTTTAAGCAATGCCTCTGCCGCCACATAATTATTTTCTCGCAACATATCAATTGATTGGTGCACCAACAGATCAACTCTTTGTTTATCTTCAATTGATTCTGAAAATGCGGGCAATGGAAAGACAGATCGCAAACAAACAAAAAAAATAAAGATTGTTGAAAAGTAAATTTTCTTTCTCATTATCCCAAGCTTAAATATAAATAAAATGATATCAGAATGAATAAATGATTGCCTTCTTAGCTTTAGCTTAACCATGAAAGAACAAGGGCTTTATCTATACAGTGAACATATTAAGCACTTACCTGCTCTTAATCTAAATTTTTCACAGGAATCACATAAATCTCACGTTTTGCGCTTAAGGTGTTAAATATAGCCACCAATTTATTTTTACTAAAAGTGCGAGGTATATATCGCTATGGAAATTGCTAATCTTCCGGCAGAAAAAACATTATCTTCACGCTATACAAGTGCCTTGCTCTTGGGCAATATACTCAGTTGGCTGTTCATTGTACCTGGAATTTTATTTTCAGCATCCGCAAATGGATTCGTCAGGCTTTTGCCCAAAACCCATTGGCTTTTCGAAATTTTTGGACAGTTAAGATTGCTTTTTTCATTCTTCAGTGAATTGCTTTCTCTAGCAACCCTTCATACACCACGAAGATTGGAGCATCGCATTGCCTATACGACAAAGGCAGATTTGTTCAACAGGTAAGAACCATTACTACCACTGCCAGTATCACTCTTCTATTCTAATTTAGATGCCGTTAGATAATCTCAATCAGTGAGCATCCGGAGGCGGTCCTGACTCTTGGGCAGGTTCTCGTGGTCCATAGTCTTGCCCCCCTACTGGCGGCCCAAATCCCTGTCCCATACCAGCAGTTCCATAGCCCTGTCCACTTTCTGAACGTTCAAATCCTGGTCCACCAGGAGGTCCAAATCCCGGTCCACTACCAGGTGGGCCAACTCCCGGTCCGCCACCGGGGGGTCTAAATCTTTGTCTGCCACCATAGCCAGTGCGCGATGGTCTCCGTCTAAAGCTCTCATCTGGCACACCCTTAAAGCTTCTAGGAATAAATGGATATCCCTGAGTAATGACATAATAATAGGTTCCCTTAGGATATTCGCTTGTTACTCCAAATCGTCCATTACAATTGTCGAGATCACCAGCTCCATTCACATATTCATAGTCTTCGGTGAAAGATCCATCATATTTGCCACCGGGACCGCCTCTTCTCCAACCGCTCCTCAACTTATAACTCGATTTCAAATTTTTCATTCCCGAATGCAGATCCATTGGATCTTTATAGCTATATGGTGCATAAAGGGGAAAACCGTCTGCGGCATAACCCAGAAGGACTGGCTTTGTGGCAATGGACAATTTATTTAAAAGTCCGGTTGGTAATCCATGATAATGATAGGCACCGTTAGGCTGGACATGCGCATTATTCTGATCAAGTCCCAGGCGCGCTCCCAGTGCCATAGCTTCGTAATGCCAACCCGATGAAGGATCGTTATTCCACCATTCAGCTGTGCCAGGATCGAATGGAATACCATTGATAGCTATACCAAACGGATTTTGTCCCAAGGGGGTCGTGACTCCAGTTAGATGCGGTTCAATTGGTACTTTGAATATGTAATGCTGCTCTCTAATGGTATTGGGATTGCCAGCATTAGGAAAGTCACCGGTAGGATGATTTGGCAGACCATCAGACTTAATTATTCTATAAGCACCATCTGTAATGATACTAACATCGCTGCTAGCGTATACAGGCGACATGGCCATTTCAAAAAGCCTCCAAGGATCAACTTTTGGAAAAGTTTGAGTCTGCAGCTCCTTGCTACTGGCCTGTTTATCCTTTTCGCTTTCATAGTGCGCATCGGCAGGAATACTACATATATGCAGTGCAGTAATCAAAAGGGTTAAGGCAAATCTGTTTGCACAATTCATAATTACAGGAGGATTATTGACTTTTTACGCGTTTCTCTAATTCCAGTTTGTGAATATCATTGCTAATATTGTTCAAGTCTCCAATTATTTCAGCCCTGTTATCATCAGTCAATTTGCGATTTGTTTTGTTGAGCATTTTTGCTTTTTTTCGCGCCACATTGGCCAGATCTTTGCGCAGTCTATTTGCTTCCTTTACGGTGAGTTGCTTATATTTTTGACCGGCATTAATTTGTTGCATTAACTTCGCCTGGCCTTCATCCTGGATAATAGGCTTTGACTTTGAATATATTGGTAGCCCATTTAAAACAGAAACTGAACAAATGACCGTTGCCAAACTCAGCATGCACGACCTTTTCAGATTCATATTTGTCCCCTTTAGTCTTTTCATTTTTCTATTCCGTATTAAGGATGCGCCGTCACACCCGATCGGCTCGAGTGTGCTTCATTGTTGATCCAATCAGTTACTAGTTGCGCAAGCTGATCAGTCAACTGGTTCTCCTCGAGCAAAAGATGCTCCCCGTCACCAACAATCATTAGCAATTTATCCTGAGTCGACAGTTGATTAAAAAGGCTGATTGTACCTTCGGGCTTTACTAGCTTATCTTTAAATCCGGCCATCATCAGCACCGGCACATTGGCCACTAAGGCAGCGGCATCCTCATTCCCTTTCATAAAGTCATTGAACTGTTTTAGTTCTTTGGGTGTCATTTTTAAGCGATTAGTTGGTTCTGCCTCCCATTTCGCTCTAAGAGTTGGATTGGCTGTTGCTCTATTCATCACCTCAGGAGCAATACTCATTTGCGTATCTTTATGCTCCAGATAACGCGCTCCCACCACTAATTCAGAGCTCAATTTGGCATAGCGATCACTTGAAGGCACTGACGATACTAGACCATTCACCAGTTCTGGATAGCGAGACGTTGCACGCAAAGCAATGGCACCACCCATTGATTCACCAATAAGAAAAATTGACGCTTTTGGATAAGCTTTGCGTAGCGAACGCAAAGCGGCTTCTATATCAGACAAACAAGCTTCAAAATCTACTTGATTACCGGCTTCGCGCTTCATCCACTCGCCAAAACCTCTAACATCTAATGCGTAAACTGCAAAACCGCGACTTGCCATTGTTCTACCGAATTCGGTAAACGATTCGCTGCTGAACCCAAGTCCATGAACACACAGTAATACTACGCTCGGCTTTTCTACTGGAATCCAAGAGCGGTAGGGAACTTTTATCTTACTACTCCAGATTGGCAGTTTTCGGTTTTGAGAGGCCTTGTTGACCGAAGCACTTGTGGTCAGCGACAAACCAAATACCAATAGTATTAAGGTAATAGTGCTGATAATAATTTTCTTTGTCATTGGTATGGTGCTTTCCTGTTCGCGAAAGTTAAAAATTCGCCGCGCTAATATTTAGTACTTACCCAATTACTAACATATCATTAGATCAGCTATTCCAACATAGGCCAAAACTTTTATCCTGAATGGTGCAGAAAGTGGCCCATGGCCTACGTCCGAATAAATTATGCTAACCTTGAAATAGTGCATCTTTGAAGGAAGGTGGCAATGAGAATTCGGGCCATGGCAATTACTGCAACATTAATCACAAGCATTTTCAACTGGATCAGTACTCCAAGCATTTTTGCCGACGAAGAAACGAACCCCAGTCAACAAACTGACAAAAGTAGTGTAACGGTAGAACATTCGGACAGTTATTGGAAAAGTAAATTAGATCCCCAGACTTATCAAGTCACTAGATGTAGTGCAACCGAGCCGCCCTTTTCCGGTAAATATTGGAACAATCATCGCAATGGCACATACGTTTGCAGCAATTGCGGTGCTATCCTTTTCGAATCAAAAGACAAATTCGATTCGGGAACAGGATGGCCCAGCTTCACTAAAGCTCAGGCCGACTCTGTAAAACTTCGCCAAGATTTCTCCATGGACATGGAACGGAATGAAGTCATTTGCAAACGCTGCGGTGCCCATTTAGGACATGTTTTTGAAGATGGCCCAACACTAAGCGGCGAGAGATACTGCATAAATTCTGCAGCACTCAATTTCGAAAACAGCAAACAAAGTAAAAATGGCGATAAAAAGCCTTAGCAAATTGGCCTGTAAAGATTCTCATTAACTAAGAAACTAATTATTGACCCAAAGAAATATTAGGTCAATAATGTAGACAAGCAAACTGGTATAAGTAGATTACTATATATTTCTCATGAACATGGAGGTTGCCATGCATTCAGCAATATTAACCGCCATCATCGGCTCTGGAGCCTCTGGCGTAGCTTCGGTCTTCTTATCTATTTTCGGACAGCATTCACTTAGCCGAAAAACAATGTTAATGAGGGACATGGCAAAACGTGAACAGCTATATTCTGAATTTATTCAGGAGTCTGCCAAGCTTTACATTGACGTGCTAGATGGCGTTACCAAAAAACCATCTTCTTTGGTTCCCCTTTACTCATTAGTAAACCGCATGCGTCTTATTAGCAGCAGTAAGGTCTTGCTAGCCGCAAAGAGAGTTGCTGACGAAATTCTAAACTCTCAAAATCTTGCCCCAATAACTCTCCAAGAATTGCAAGCAATTGCAAGAGAGAATCAACCCAATGTTATGAGAGATTTTAGCGAGGCTTGTCGGCTAGAACGAGAGAGTCTTTTGTACCGACTAAAATAAGGAGAGTCATTGCTGAGCGACCGGTATAATTCGGAATACTAATCATCATTTTTCAAGTCATCATTTCTCGAGCCAATGATAAACGTATACATCAGCCAATTCTCCTCTGAAAGGAATGGTCTTTTCATAAATCCCACCAATACGCTTTGCTACCGCCATAGAACGCTGATTCTCGGGATGAATTATGCTTATCAATCTATTCCATTTTAATTCTTTGATCACCAGCTCTCTAATAGCAGTTGCTGCTTCAGTTACATAACCTTTGCCCCAAAACTTTTGAGCCAAGGACCACTTGATTTCGGGTTCGGGCCAATCACCGGGGAACCAAAGTCCTATCGGACCCATCATTCTGCCAGACTCCTTTTCGACAACAGCATATGGTCCAAAGCCCCTCAACTGCCAATGTCCAACATAAGCAGCCAGCCAACGCCACGTTAACCAATCAGGCAACGGCTCTTTAATGGTATATCGCACACATTCTTTATCGCCGAACATTTCGCAAAGCGATTGCCAATCATCAATGCTGAACATGCGCAAATTGAGTCTTTCTGTTTCTAGCGAGTCGGGTATAAGTTGTTTCATGTATCCCCCCAATATACTCAGACCGGTCAAGCTGCGAACTATTAATGCCAATGCGAAATACTTTCAAGCATAACAAAGTCACCGCTATCATTTTGCCTTATCCGTTCCTTCCAATTCGATAGCATCACAAATGGTGTGCCCTTTTTAACTGAGGCATTCCAATTCGACGCAGAGCCGTCCTCATTTCCACCTATACCGACGTAGGCAATAATAACAACCAAGGCATTATATATGGTGCATATGCGGTCAGTTTATTAAAAATTGGTCTACGCCTCATTAGATCCATAGACTAAACTATGGGCTTTGTCTTAATATAATAATTTACTGGCTTATATTCCGTAAATTATCAAATTTTGAGAGAAATAGGAGACTAGCTGTGCAGCATTTAAAAGAATTGCTCCAGCAACTGTGCAAATCGCTAATCGGCTGAATACTAAACGTGTCAATAGAAAGAAGAAGAATCGGGCTTCGATTTCGGTAATCATACCTGTATACAATGGTGCTCGCTATATCGAGGAAGCCATAGTAAGTGTAATCAATCAAACAGTAATGCCACTAGAGCTGATCATCGTAGATGACGGCTCTACAGATAATTCCCTTGATATAGTTCAAAGCTTATCAACGCCATTCCCTTTGGTGATAATCAAGCAAGCCAATAGCGGACAGGGAGCAGCCCGTAATCATGCAGTTACCATAGCCAAAGGTGAATTCATAGCTCCGCTTGATCAAGACGACAAATGGTATCCAGATCACTTAGAGAGATTACTGAAACCTTTCACTAGAAATGCGAGGATAGGTTGGACCTATAGTAACGTAGACGAAATCAATGAAACCGGTCAAATAACCAATTTTGCTTTGTTGAATGTATTACCTGCTATTCACCCTAAACGGAGAATAGTTGATATGCTCACCTTCGATATGTTCATCTTGCCATCCGCCAGCATTATCAGAAAAGAGGCATTTCTTGCAGTAGGCGGCTTTGACCCGCAGCTTAAAGGATATGAAGACGATGATTTATTTCTTCGTCTCTTTCGGGAAGGCTATTCTAATATCTATATAGGTGATTCTTTGTCACAGTGGAGAATATATGGAAAGAGCTGTTCCTTTTCACCTTCCATGGCACATAGCCGACGATTATACGCACAAAAGTTGATACAGAGTTTTCCCGACGATGCAAATCTAGCAAGATTTTGGATACGCGACTTCGTGATACCACGTTTCTTGAACAATTCACTGGGAGACTTTGTATCAGCAAGAGCAATTAAAGACTTTAACAAATGCGAAAACGCTCTTGCTGATCTTTGCCACTATGCGGAGTGGGCTCGCCCTCAGACACGCTTCAAAATGCGTATTCGCACTTTGGTTTGGGGCACTCGTCTAAAAATCGGGCGCTTGCTTTCTAAACCTCTACACTCAAATAATTCCTTGCCAACTCGTAGTCTTTGGGAAGGTTTAGTAACATCATGCTTTCTTCCATAGCAATCTCAAAGAAGACTTACAATAGTTTTTTTATAGCAGGCAGTATATTGTTTGTATGCATTTGCTCTTTGCCTCTTCTTAGATTTTTTTATCTTATTCAGAATGTTGGGGGCAATAACCTCTCCAACGATTATCTTGGTTTGATACCAATGATAGATCCTATGCTCTCTGGTAAATATAACTGGCTAGATCTTAGCCATGCTTATATAGGAGACCACTTTGTTCCCGCCACCGTTTTTTGCCACTTTCTTTGCGCAAAATTTCTTGAGTGGAACGCCCGCAGCGAGTTATTTTTAGGCGTCATACTTTCGTTGATTAGAGCCCTACTCTTTTATTTCATATTTTGTGGTTTTTCTTTTCGTAAAGCCAGATATATTCTGCTCGGTGGCATATTGGCATTGGTTTTTTCTTCGTCACAAGCATGTATTTATCTTTATGGTGAGGCTTCGATCCCTATCGGTCTTTGTTCTTTAGGATATGTTATTGGCTTATTTGCCATTGTTAGAATAGAACAACCATGGCTAAGAAGAATGGTCGCTCTGCTTGGCGGACTATTATCTTGTTATTCTTGGGGTAATTTCTTGCCTTGCTGGGCAACTTTTTTCGTGGCCTTATTCTTATTTAAACGTCCCAAAACCGATTATATTTTTTGGCTTTTAGGTGCGCTGATGAGTATTACCCCGTATGCATATTCATTCTCGAGAAGATCTCAGGGACTAGCTCATCTGGTACCCAGCTGTGCATTTAACACTTGGTTCCGATTTATAAATATGCTAGGGCGCCCTCTGTGTAATAAAGTCGGACAAATCTTCGAGCCCATAGATACATCCTTCACTGCCGGCTTGATCGCTTTGCTTTTGTATTCAATCGCGTCAACAAGTCTGATTTGGTATAAGAAATTTGATAGCAAAATAAAAGCATCGCTCGTATTAGCATTGTATGGTTTTCTAAGTATCTGGTTGATTAGTATCGTAAGAATACAGATTGCGCCCTGGTACACCGCAATTAGTATTAACTTCTGGATCGCTCTTCTCGCTCTGATCGACTCTCTGCTTGTTTTTCCCCAATCACATGAATCAAACATAGGAAGCTTTGCTAGCAAATATACGATGCCTATACTTGGCTCGATCAGTTTACTGATCATCTCCATCTTTTACTGTCTTACCAATATTACCTATGAAGACAAACATTTTTATTTAACTTCAAGAGCACCAGTTTCAGAGGCCACAGTGAGAAATTTTCGCACCGCTCCAACCTATTGCGAAACATTTGTTTTTCAATGGGGCGACGGAAATCCAACGTATCTAAGCAAGCTGGCAGAGCCGCTTGAAAGACATTTGATTTCAACATTCTCAAACAGACAGCAATGGGCCCTCCAGGGAGATTTTCCTCTTCAGAGTGTTACTTTGAAGAAAAAAAACGATGGTCCTCAGACACTTTGGCTGGAATCGACAGATTTAAAAAGCGCAAGTAATTGGCGATCGTATAAACATCTCAATCTTTGTCTCAGTAGCCACGATAAAATTACCTGGACAATCCGTCTTCCTGAAAATCTAAAATCTGCCACTTTCCAAACAGCTCTTGCTATTCCCGATGAACTAAAGAGCTTGGAAGAGTTTACAGTACCGACAAATTTGAAAATAGAAATCGATGATAAACAAGACAAGGCGGGCAAAATAGAAAAACTCTTATCGGTCGAACAAACTGTCGAAATAAAAAGTGGCTGGCAGCCTATTAGCATCCCCTTAAGCTCATTTAGAGGCAAAGAATTAACAATTACTATGTCAGCAACAAACATGGCAATAAGGGATACGTACGGGCTATTTCAGTATCCTCATATTGATGTCGAATCAGACAAAAGCATCAATACTGCTTCTATTACCGAAAAATTACCTTATTACGCTAACGATCACGATTTTGGTAATCGCAGAGGAAGTCTTTCCACCGCTGAGAGAGAAAAACGGCAAACACTGGAGCCCGGCATTGCGCCAAGCAATACAGATCTGTCACCTTATATGGTTAAACAAACAATCAATGATTATTGCTTTCCAGCCATGAATCTAAATTTTTGGCACGAGAATATTGCTAGAGGAGAAGAAGTAGGGGCAGATGGTATTGGCTACGAATATATTAAAACTAAGTTTGGTAGTTTGGAGTCACCAGACAATTTACAGCTCGCTCTCAAACAATATTCACATTTTGAAATAACAATGCGAACAAACATAGAGGCAGGCAAAAAGCGCTCACTGCATGTTATTTTCTTTCTTAAAGATGGTGAACTGACAGATTTTTCTATTCCTCTGCTTGTAGACAACAACTTTCACACATACACTTTTGATTTCAGACTTTTAGACTTAGCCAATGGGGTTAAGTTAAATAAAATAGGAATGTCACCAGCATCAAAGTCAAATTCAACGGACTCTATTGAAGTAAAATGTGTACGTCTTATTCATAAATGATTATGGATTCGTTTTTATTGAACCGGCTCAGTGAGCATATATCGCCACACCGGTGGTGAACTAACTATTGCCGCATTGAGCGCAGCCCCATGATATTGCTTCGGATTATTCCCGAGCTCTACATTAGTAACAATAATATGCGCATGATTATAATTAGAGGCAGTACGATCAGCGTCAGCAATACCATACCTAGTCAATCCCATCTGCTGTAAAATTTCCATTTGCTGAGTATAATTACAAGCACCAATTCTGTCTTCAAAATGATTAAAGGCAAAATATCTATCTAGCGGTGTCTTAGTACTAGAATCAAATCCTTTTGCCGGTTTATTGAAATAATGACTGTAGTCTTTTGGAGATCCGGTCATAATAACTCTTGCCACCTGATGATATTTAGAAATTACATAGGCATGACCACCACCTTGAGATTGTCCTGCCACAGCAATATTCTCCCAATTAATTTGTCCATTTCTATCTAGAAATTGTCCCCATCCCCTCTTCATTTGACGATTATCTAAACATCGCAATAATTTTTGCAAGCGATTTTCAATTGAATCAACCGTACTAACATCGATTAGTTCCGATAAATTGCCACCTTCAATTATTTCCAAGCGAAACTTGATATAAGCATCAGGATCAGGACTATTAATACAAGCTTGCTGGGCCGCAACGTTGTTTGGATAAGATAATTCAATCACATAATATCCCAGCTCTGCTGCTGTATCTAAGAATGGGAATTGCGGTCGCGGTACACCGTTAGTTCCCTGCAGAAACAGGAGGAGCTGATTACGAGATCGACCGACCGGCAGCCAACTATAATTTGCATCATTAAAGCTTGTTATGCGCGAGTCCGTGTCCGAGGGCAAGGTAGCCGTTGGATTGGCCTGAGCATATATCGCATCTGTACCAATAACCAGGACAACCAGCAATGTAAATATTATCCGGAACATGCAACTCTCAATATTTAATACTTGGGCTAAACACATTAACAAAGAATGAGAATATTTATGATATACCCACTCATTAGTTAAAGGGACCTCAAGACTTGCTCGTCAGATTGCCAGGCAAACTTCTACAATTCCTTAACTGCGAAACGGAAACAACCAGCAGCATGTAAGGATGTCCAATTATCCAACAGATGCAATAGTTTTCTCGGTGGCTGGTTTGTATTTGGATAAAATCGACTCTTCACGCATCCAACTTACTAATCCAATCAATTTCATTAAACGCAGAGTAATCCAAGAAGGATCGATTTCAAAACATCTTAAGCCACTTCTGGCTGAGCCTGGAAAAGCGTGATGATTATTGTGCCAGCCTTCGCCCGCAGTCAACAATGCTACCCACCAAACATTAACGCTGCCATCAGGTGTAACGTAATTCTTGTAGCCTAATTTAGGTATATGGCAAACAACATTGAGAAGCAATGGTATGTGCTGCACAATTAGCGCGGCTGTAAATTCAGCAATTGTCACTACCCAACCAAAACATAGCAATAATACAATCCGATAGGCTATGCCCAGTCGAAAACAAAGTTTATGGGCTTTACGCCAATCACCACCCTGTTCCAGCCATTTATAAAGAGAGTCCTTTGTTAGGTCTCTACATTGTGTGGTTGGACTGATGTGATCAGGATAGCCAGGCTCCTTAATCCAACCATAATATGCATACTTCCATCCACTCAATCGAGGGGAATGCGGATCAAGTGGCGAATCAGTATAGCGGTGATGAGCACGATGCATGACTGCCCACCATATTGGTGATCCTTGAAAAGAAAGATAACCACCCAACACCCAGAAATATTCAATTAGTTTTGGGCAACGGAAAGATCTATGCGATAGCAGGCGATGATAGCCAATTGTAATTCCCCCCATATGCCAAGCATAAGACACCATGAAAGTAATAACAAAGGTAATAATTATTGATAACATGTTTTCTGCCTTAATTCAGCATTGGGACCAGGATAGAAGATCTATTTACTTGTTTGCTGAATCAAAAACAGCAGATGGATAGCCTTTTCCTAAAGGTGACAGTATTACCTGACTTTACAATTCAGATTTTACTGGCAAGCACTCGTCTGATGAATAAGTAAATTAACTTAAGGAAACAGACCAATGCTCCTATTGATATTATAACCCTATTATCGCTATTTGGTTTGCAGCATTAGAGCAGGCATTCTTGCCAACCATAGCTTTAGTCACTATCAAGCAAAGATTTTGCCCTGGCACGCTCGAAAAGACTTAAATCTTCATTACCTCTAAAGTATTAATTATGCTGAGCATTGGCTTTAGGCACTGATCGTCAGCACATGCCTGCAAACAACCCAAAAACTCTTGGTGCCGCGTACTCAGAAGGCTATATGATGCAAGAAGAGGGAAATATTCATGGGCAAGACCAGAAGTCATCTGAGCGAAAATTTTTTATTGCATCTTGGTGATGCAATTCGGGATCGCCGCATAAACCTCTATCTGTCACAAGAAGAATTAGGTTCACGAGCCGATTTGAGTCGCACTTATATTACTGCTGTAGAAAACGGTTTGCGCAATATTTCAATGATCACAATGCTTAGAATAGCTAAGGCCCTGCAAAACCGCGCCTCAGTGCAGATTCTTGCTGCCGAGAAAGCATGCAATAACACAGGCACGAAAAACGAACTCAATTGAATCTAAACATCTTTTCTTGGATCTGACAATAAAAATTCACAGCCTGAGGCCACCATGCAATTGGCTCGGTATGATAATCCGGATATACGACATGCGCTCGCTGAAAATCATCAGATCGATAATAGTATTTTAAGTATTTTAGCAAAGGATCAGAATCCTCTTGTAGCCGGCAGAGCCACAAAAAACTTTATTGCGCCTCAAACAAGCAATTCCTACGAAACACGCTATCTAAGAACACCTATGCTAAGCATTAGGAAACCTGGCTCTTAGAGAGAAAGATTGCTGGCTCTCGCTTGATTTGATGGGTACATCAGCGGCTAAGCTTCTGATCTTCTGCCCATAATCAGGTTATACACAAAGATGATAAGCGCCAGCACTAACAATGTGTGTACTAACGAACCGCCAATATGTGCAACCGCACCCACTATCCAGAAAAAGACTAGCAGTGATATTAGTGTATAAAGCATATTTTTTCGCCTCCTTTTATTTATCGCTTCTTCTATATTTGCCGATAAGAGTTTAGTTGACTTTAAGTCCAATCCTTGATCGTTTTTCGTTGATACTAGCTACGTCTTGGTCAAGCTTGCTTCTCACACTGTCAAGTTTTGCTGATATCTTTTCAGCTTTTGAAGAACTCAACTCTCCATTCTTTGTATATTTTGTTTCGAGAGATACCACAGCATTTAACTGATCTTTTAAACTCGCTACTTGCTGTGCTGATAATCTGCCAGCAGTATATTCATCATCAATCCGTTGAGAAAGTTGAGATCTCCGGTAGTCAATGTCGTTTACCACTAGCAGTTGACCATTCGCATTGATCATACGAGCACCAAGCAAAGGAGCTACCACGGTCGTAGGCATAAAGGAAACTAGCCGATCTCCTAATCCATTTAGATTAAGAGCCAAAGTGAGCGCCTCGGAATAAGTCAGGACTCCGCCACTTTGTCTGGCTGCCAGCTCCTCAGATGCAATTTTATTCAACTCTGTCCTCAGTGCACTGGCCTCGGCTGCGTCCATAACGCCTCTATTCAAAGCATCTGCAATCATTCGCTCCAGATCGGCACACCGTGCGTCAATAGCTACTACTAAAGAATCAAAAGCTGGTGCCACGGTCAGTTGAATTGGTCTGCCAGTTGAATCTAGTGTAGCAATAACTTTACCGTTATCCTGACTCATGATCACTAGTCCAGTTTGGACCAATCGTGTATCAGTTAGACCACGAGTGGGATCAAAATTACCTTTCACATTACCAGTAATCGGATCAACTAAAACGTATGTACTTGTTGTTGGCAAATTGAGTTCTTGCCCATTACTCGTTATTGTAGTCGTTTTGACAGTTGTCGTTTCTACATCAGCAAAAACTGGCGATGATACCATTATTCCGCTGGAAAACAGCAAAATCGCTGTTAGATTTTTTATATCATTCATTTTTCTGTCTCCAAATACTAGCTAATAAAGGCCCGATCAAGCCGTGCGCCTTATTCTAAAACTTTCAAATCTTTTTGATAAATTCATCGATATGCTTTTCGGCTTGCTCTTTATTGTGTCCATAATGCTGCTGCAATTTGCCAATCAACTGATCTTTTTTTCCACCGATCTGTTTTAAATCATCATCAGTCAACTTGCCCCACTCGGACTTTACCTTACCTTGAATCTCCTTCCAATTACCTTTAATTTGATCCCAGTTCATATATTTTCGATGCTCCTATTTTTTTAAATGTCCTAACCAATCGAATAACTCGCCTGAGCCTTAAGCTCTCCAAGGTTTGTCTCCAGGCCTCAGAGACAGACTGATAAATGAAAATGATGAAACAGCTATGCATACAATTAACGACGGAACAACAAGATCCCAGCTGACTAGACTGGTGAGAGCAGCGGCAATAGTACCAAACGCTGCCGAAATAAACAGACCATTTGGTACTCTATTTAGTATCATTGGCGCTGTCAAAAGCGCATAAATTATTGCCACCACAACTAAAAGGACAATGCTTATTATAGACATTACACATCAACCTGTTTCTGCCATGGTTCCTTGAGACACCCGGTTACAACAGTTCGAATAACGGCAATGCGCAAGAGCTCCTAGCTCAAATCACTCATACTCAAACTTAACTTGTCTTCTATATGTTACCGCGAAATATCCGAATGCGGGAATCCTAAGCATAAAGAATGTCTACTTTAATACCGCAAACCGAGTCTAGCAACATCGCTAAGAAATATATTAAAGATTTAGAGGACATCAACAAACTCTTGGCAGGTCATGTTAATTTTCAAAGGTTAAGACGCAAGCTATTTTTTATCTAGACTCTCGTTTGCATGCAAACCGCAATTGTCAATTACAACTGTGCAGCAACTTTACTACTGGTCCTTACCGTTAATGATCTTGCCAGCCACCGAAGTAGTAGGCCTATTTACCCATTTCAAGAATTTCGTATCTGTTTCCCATGGTTTGGGAGCTCGACCGGTCAAAGCTATTAATTGATTTCTGGCCGGTATGCTTCTATCTTCATCTTCGTAAAAATGTCCAAGTGGACGAATACCGTGAACACATAAATCTGTTTCGGTTCCCACCTCAGATCTATATACAATGAGCCATTCTCGAATACATAGATTACGTAATTCGGGATCTTTGTTTTTTTGATTGCTAAGCTTCTCCTGTAGCGCCTTTGCATATGCCATATGTATATCTAAATCAGAATAATCTTTTTCAAGAGCAAGCTTGCACAATTTGATTGACTTTTCTATATCCCCTTGATCGAGAGCATACTCCGCCGCCAAGGCAAGAGAGTCTCCTGTCTGCTTTCCTATTTGGCTGTAAGCTTCCATTGATGTGACTGTTCCTCGGGCAGGATACTGCGGCTGCTCTTCATTTTGATCGTCATTTTCATCTGCAAAAGCAGGAAGACTTTGACATAGCAGTAAAAGCGGGATAATAATCAGGGTTTTTTTTATCATGAGGCTAGCTTCTTAATACTCATTGAAGAGGAGTGCCTTAAGTATAATACCTTATATGATTAGACTGACAATTAATAAAGTACCGACCCTTTTTATCAAAGCATTCAATGCCGCCGACATTCAAACTATTATGGAATTTGTCCGCAAAGCTGCCACTTTCCATTCGGGCACTACCAACAAAGTTTTATTCATCGACACCCCAATCACTCCCGCTACGGTAGAAGCGGTTGAGAAATTAAAATCCGAACGCTTCCAAGTTGTTTTTAGAGATCATCATGGCATTGACGGGGAACCAGGCAATAGCAGAGAGCAGCGCGTTGTAGAAGCGACTGCTAAACTAAACACTTTACTAGGATCTGATTGTCACATTACAGTGAGACGCTTACATCCTGCTTGCAGCACCCTTGTTTCTGTGGGCGAATTCAAGGATGCCATAGCAATTATTGCCGATCCCGATGCTGATGGTTTGACCGCTGCCATGAAAGCAGCCGGAATTTCCTATCCGGGATTAGATGATGATGCTGCCAAACTCGACAGTGAGCCGCAATTACAAGTAACCGGATCTCCTATAAGTCAACTGCTAGCCAAAGGCATGGCAGTGCTGCCTTCTTATGATGTTTTAAAGCCCAAGGAGCGAGAAATAACGCAGCAAAATCTGTTTACGGATTGGCTAAAGGCTGTTTCTGGAAATGATGCTGCCTTAGAGCGTTTGCAGGCAAATAAACTTCTTTACGACGAGGCAGCAAAGTTATCTCGGGCATTGGCTCAAACTGCCATTGCCATCGCACCGGGGGTAGTGCTGGTTGATGTTGTAGACAAAGCTGTGTTTGATCCGGGCACACTCTTCGCCATTCTTGAAAATGAACCGCAATGTCGCATAATCGTGCTAAAAAAATCTCTTGGGCCCATCGCTGCACTGCATGGCATTCAGTACAGCCTTTCTGTCACTAAAGCTCACAAGCAAACAATTAACCTGCATGATTTAGTACCGCCTCATGCAAAATCCGACGCCGAAGCGGGCATAATTTCTAATGTTTCTTTTTTGCTACACACTTCCGAGCATGTTTGGACACAAGAAGTGCTGCCGCGCCTGGCAAATATGGAATAGAAAATGAAACTCAACGATAAAAAATGGAGCCCTCTTGATAGATAATAAAAAGGACCTGCCTCGGCCCTCTTGGTTGGAAAGAATCCAGTTTATTGCTCTTGGTCCGCGAGATTTGCTTCTTGCACTGGTTTGTTTGAACTATGACACTTTTATTTCAGGATTTGAATTGCTCTGTCCAGGATATTTAACCTGGAGCAGTAAAATTCGAGCACGCAGGGCATTTTACCGCGCCCTGAAGAATGTACCGGCATATAGTGAATATGTCGCCAATTTAGAATTAGGGAAAAACATACCAGAGACTGATAAAAATTCCTACATCAAGAAATATTCGCCCGAATCGCGTTGCGTCGGAGGCACCGTCCCCGTTAAAAATACTATGATTGATGAATCATCAGGCAGCACAGGCACTCCTTATAATTGGGTACGCACTGTGGCTGAAAGGCATGATAGCCATTTATTCATTAGCTATTTCGCCAAATATTGCTTCGGTTCGCAACCGTGGATCACAATTAATGCCTTTTCTATGGGAGCATGGGCAACTGGACTCAACATGGGATTAGCATTGCAACGCAATAGTATAGTTAAAAATACTGGTCCTGATTTAGCCAAAATATTTCATACTCTTTCTTTCTTTGGCACTAAATATCCCTATTTAATTTTAGGCTATCCGCCTTTTTTGAAACAATTAATAGATGTAGCCGAGAAAGAAGGATTTCCATTAAGTGAATATCGTCTCACCGCTTTAGTTGGAGGCGAGGGCATGTCCGAAGGATTGCGCGACTATTTGCTGCAACGCTTTGAGAAAGTCTATAGTGGCTATGGTGCTACGGACCTTGAAATTGGCATAGCAGGCGAAACCCCTCTTTCAGTAGCTATCCGCCGCTTAGCCAGAGACAATGAGCAAGTTCGCCATAAACTATTTGGAGACGATTCTCGTCTACCTATGGTATTCCAATATAATCCCCTCATGCATTATATAGAAGTAAATGATAATCGCGAATTGATTTTCACCATTACTCGTTCATCGCTATTATCTCCACGCATTCGATACAATGTTCACGATGAGGGAGGAGTAATGTGCTATGACGAAATGACAAAAACATTGTCCGCTTTAGGTCAAAACATCGAAACTTTAACAACTAAAAATCGGAAACGATCTTTACGTATGCCGTTTCTCTGGGTTTACGGAAGACGAGATTTTACCATCAGCGTCATGGGAGCAAATATTTATCCGGAAGATTTAGAGCAGAGTCTTTATGCCAACCCCGATTTAGCTCGCATTACGCGATCCTTTTGTCAATCTGTTTCTGAAGCGGCTAACGGCGGAGTGAGACCAAAATTTTTGTTTGAAGTGGAAGTAGAACCAGATGAACAATTAAAACAACGCTTTTCAGAATCAATTTTGCTACATCTGCTTAAACTCAATGCAGACTTTCGGGAGGCCTGGCACGAATATCCAGAAACATTAGTACCAGAAATAGAATTATATAGTGTTGGACAGGGGCCTTTTAAAGAAAATTCTGGACGAATTAAGCAAGTGCGCGTGCTTTAAAAGAAAAACAAACACTAATGATCAATAAACTTGTTCTGTTTTTTTGTCGTTGCCGCTCTTGAATGACATTTGGAACAAAATATCATTCAAAAGTTTTCTACTCCACAAATTTCTCACAAAATTCTCTTAAGCTGCTCACAATCGCCACGTAAAATTATAGATATAGCGTTGCACTATCAATGGTCGGATGAACTATGCAGCCTAAGCAGCGCCATTCTCAATCAAAGTCTAACTTTAGCTCAACATAGTGATTACTAAGTATCCCAAAAGCAACCTAACAAAAATATGCAGCAAGATTTAGAAGCTCGCCAACAACGCAATGCTAAAGATTCTGGCTCGGATGGAGCACAAAGGAATCTTCGCACACAAGCTGTCCAAGAGATGGGTAAGCCTGGCACCAGGGAACTAGCGCAGCTTTCCCCAAAAACTGACAGAAGCAGCCGAGCAGGCTTAAAAGCACCAGGCACCGAATTGACCGAGGGCGAAAAGCAGATTCAAGCACTAATCGAGTCTGGTCATAAAAACGTCGAGCGTTTAGGAACAGATGCTGATGGAGTTAGCAACTTTAAAATTAAATATCCGCCCAATGCCGAAGGAAAGCGTACATCTATCGTGCTTGGACTTAACACCAAAGGAGAGTTGGCAAAAATCGGTAACAACTTGGTTGAAGAAAATGGTGTATGGCGCAAAGGACCCGGCGGACCGGAAGCTAAATATCAAAATAATTCATTTGACTCAAACACCGGTAGGTACACTTATCAAACCGGGGAAAACGAAGGTAGATGGATTGATCCAGATGGAAAAAGTGGAAAGGTATCCTTCGATTCACTTACTGGCAGACGCACTTACCAAACAGGAAAAAACACCGGTGAATGGGTTGATCTAGACGGCAGTAAGGGAAAAGTAAACTTTAATTCTAATGGTTCCCGCGCCTATTACGATAGCAATGGTGTGCATGAACTTACACTGCGCACTGATGGTTCAAGGTTTGATCCCAAAAAAGCTAAAGAGGATCCACAAAATGCAATTAGCGGCGCAGCAGAAAGATTTGTCAATCAACCGAATGGTCGGGCTCATATAGGTACAAACGGACGGCATGATTACACCATTGGAAAGGACGGATCAAGACTTGATGTCGCGAGCCGCACCATAACCAGAACACTAAGTGATGGACGTCAAGAAATTACTTACATCGATGGCGGAGGCAAAGTTACAAGAGGCAAACCTAACTCCGAAGGCAATCCCGGACCAATCGAAAGTGTTGGTAGAAGCAAATACAATCAGCTTAAATTCGAATACGGTTTGGATCAAAAACTTACGAAAGCTACCAAAGTGGTCGAAGGGAAAAGTGAAGTAGTTTGGAACAAGCGCAGGCAAGGCGCTGGTGAAGCAGCAGTTTCGCCCGACGGTATACTGACAATCGCCAGAGCAGATACCCCGCTAACAACAACATACGATCGCCAATTAGTGAGAAGAGACTTCAACCCCGGTGAAACCACCCCTACGCGAGTAGTTAGAGCTAATGGTGAAGAACGTCGAGTTGCTGATGGCAGAATTATGGATACATACAGTAGTCACGGGAAAAAAGTACATCGGGCGATCGAAGGTGAGCAAGTAAGCACTCATAGTAAACCGATTCAACCAAGACGTGGCGAACGGGCTACAGATAGTCGCGAAAATTTACCAGCCGGTACAGACAAAACAATTGATGAACAAGGAAATTTGAAATTAACAACGCGCAACGGCGAATACCAAGTACGTTTAGCGAGTATGAGTCACATTACTCAAACGCGTCAAAGACGCAGCAGATAGACATCTTTTCTTTAGAGATCAGAATTCTTGCTGCCAAACAAACACAGCAATTCTATGAAATTATCAACGCACTTGTTTGGTGAAATCAAATACTGCTGGCTGAGACGAAAAAAAGCCTAACACCGCCATAGATTCGACAAGCCCAAATATACAGCCGAGGGGAATCGCAAATGCTAACACCGCCTGCAACCACCAGTCTATATCTTCTCCATTTTTTATATCTAAATATAAAGCGATGGCACGCACGAAAAGATTAACGCCAAAACCCAATACGCAAAAAACAATAAGTATGATTGTAAGGATGTCGTTTTTCATTTCAAAATCAGCTTAATAAACTCATCTACTTGACTAATACCAGCTTTCACTGTTTAGAAAATAGCGAAGATAATTCATTTCCATTTAAAATTTTCCATTCGCCTGGCGCGAGGCCTAAGTCAAATAAACTTAGGCTGCCTATTGCCACTCTCATTAGTCTAAGAGTGGGACAACCAATTGCAGCAGTCATTTTTCGTACTTGTCGGTTGCGTCCTTCTGTTAAACTCAATTCGATCCATGAGGTAGGAATATATTTACGTGTTCGAATAGGCACCGCTCGCAGAGGCAATGATGGTTCTTCAGTTAATAAATTAGCTTGCGCAGGCAAAGTTCGTTTTCCCTCAATGACAACTCCATTCTTAAGTGCGCGCAGCTGTTCGAAAGAAGGTATATTTTCGACACAGGCAAAATAGGTACGCCGATGTCCGGCTTGGGGGCGAAGCAATTTACTATTCAGCCGACCGTCATCAGTAAGTAACAAAAGACCTTCGCTATCGTAATCTAGACGACCAACTGAATAAACATCTTTGGGAAAGCCGAACTCTGCCAGAGTTCTTTTGTTATTACCTTCCGACTGGGAAAATTGACATAAAACAGCATAGGGCTTATTAAAAGCAATGTACGTCCTATCTACACTGGGTTTGAATTTTTCCGAAATCATTTTACTAGTTATACACTACGTGTAGTACAGCAGTCCCCTATCAACAACACCATTAACAAGGATGAAATTTGTTCATATTTAGAAAAACATCTTATATATATGTGGTCATTATTCAATGATTCCTTAATATAATTTGGCATTAATAAGGCTTGACAAATTAAACCGACCGGTCTACTGTAGGTATAGACAAAGCAATTTGAAATAGGAGTAAATTTACGTCATGAGCAAGTTAACAGGAAAAGTCGCCGTAGTTACCGGTGCCTCCAAAGGAATCGGAGCTGCTATAGCAAAACATTTTGCAGCAGAAGGTGCATCGGTTGTTGTCAATTATTCATCAAGCAAAGAAGGGGCCGACAAAATCGTAAACGAAATTACGAAAAAAGGAGGTAAAGCCATTGCAGTGCAAGCAAATGTAGCCAAGAAGTCCGAAATCGAAAAATTATTTTCTGAAGCGAAAAAATCATTTGGCAAAGTCGATATCTTGGTTAACAATGCCGGCGTCTATGAATTTGCACCAATTGAAGATGTAACCGAAGAGCATTTCGATAAAATGTTCGATTTGAATGTTCGTGGATTGGTCTTGGCCTCCAAAGAGTCAGTAAAACATTTTGGCACTACTGGCGGTAGCATTATAAATATAAGCTCAGTTGCTAGTACGTCTGCTCCTGCCACAGCATCCGTTTATAGTGGCACAAAAGGAGCCGTAGATACTATCACCAAAGCATTGGCAAATGAACTAGGATCCCGCAAAATTCGGGTAAATGCTATCAATCCAGGTATGGTAGAAACAGAAGGCGTGCACACAGCTGGCTTTGCTGAAAGTGAATTTCGCAAACAGTATGAAGCACAAACTCCATTAGGTCGCATCGGACAACCAGAAGACATTGCCCCGGCAGCAGTATTTTTTGCATCAGAAGATTCTGCCTGGATTACAGGTCAAACCTTGTCGATTACCGGTGGATTTCGCTAACAGCGTTTCTCGTTCTCTATCAGGCATCAAGATTTCGAAAAAGTGTACACCAGGGTAATACGAAGGGAGTTCGAATATTATTCGAACTCCCTTTTAAAACGAATAGAACTGTTCTAAGAAAACATAGATCTTATAAGGAATAAAGGAACAGCGCATGTGGATCGTCAAACTAGCATTAGATCGTCCCTATACCTTCGTGGTAATGGCTATCCTCATACTTATTCTCGGTATAGGCTCAATCCGCACTACCCCAATTGATATTTTTCCCGACATTGACATACCTGTAATTAGCGTAATTTGGACCTATACCGGTATGCCTGCTGAGGAATTCGAAAAACGTCTTACAACTTATAGTGAGTACTCGCTATCAGCTAATGTCAAAGACGTTAAATCGATTGAATCACAAACTTTAGACGGCGTAGGTGTTATTCGTTTATTTTTTCATCCAGGAGCCAATGTCGAATCGGCAATGGCACAAACAACTGCCATTTCACAAGCTATTTTACGGCGCATGCCTCCGGGCGTTCAGCCACCTATTGTTTTGCGTTTCACAGCATCCTCGGTCCCCATTATCCAACTTGTATTGAGCAGCAAAACTTTGACTGAATCAGAGTTATATGATTACGGCATCTTCCGTATAAGACAAAAACTTGCAGTTGTGCAAGGTACGACTTTGCCTGCTCCTTTTGGCGGCACGGTAAGACAAATTATGATCGACATTGATCCCATGTCATTACAGGCAAAGGGACTCTCGCCTCGGGATGTAAACGATGCAATCAATGCCCAAAACCTGGCTCTCCCTTCAGGTAAAGCAAAAATTGGAGACATTGATTACAGAGTATTGATGAATAATACTCAACCTCTAGTTGATTCCCTCAACAATTTGCCAATAAAAATGATTAATGGCAAAGTAATTTTCATTCGCGATGTTGCCCATGTGCGTGACGGGTTTGCTGTACAACAAAATATAGTGCGAGCAGAAGGATCTCGCTCGGTTTTAGTTACCATTCTAAAAAACGGTGCACAATCCACCCTCGATATTGTCAAACAAATAAAAGATATGGTGCCTACTTTGCGAGCAGCCGCTCCGCCTGGCATGAGAATCGAACAATTATTTGATCAGTCTCTCTTTGTCAAAGCAGCCGTCGATAACGTTGTTGAAGAAGGATTAATTGCGGCCTGTCTTACCGGCATGATGATCTTGTTGTTTTTAGGAAGTTGGCGCAGTACTTTGATAGTACTTATTTCTATTCCTCTGGCAATTTTAACTTCAATAATTCTGCTGGGATTATTAGGCATGTCTTTGAACATTATGACTCTGGGAGGTTTAGCTCTTGCCATAGGGATTTTAGTTGACGATGCTACAGTTGAAATTGAAAACATACATAGAAATATTGCTATGGGCAAAGACCTACGTAAAGCCATTTTGGATGGTGCCCAGGAAATAGCTGTACCGACTTTTGTAGCCACATCTGCTATTTGTATAGTTTTTATTCCTGTACTTTTATTAGAGGGGCCTGCACGTTATTTATTTGTGCCCTTTGCTTTAGCTGTCGTTTTCGCTGTTTCTGCCTCATATTTACTTTCACGCACTCTTGTACCGGTAATGGTCAAATATCTGCTTAAAAGTGAATTAGAACACAGTCACGACAAAAATAAAAATGTCCTGGTCAGATTCCACGATTGGTTCAATTTGCGTTTTGAAGATTTTAGACAACTTTATATCAAAGGTTTACGTTGGGCCCTTGATGTACCTATTGCTATAATCGGACTTGCCAGCCTCATTTTTATATCAGGAATCTGTTTACTTCCTTTTGTTGGTCGCGACTTCTTTCCATTGGTTGATGCTGGGCAGTTTAGACTGCATGTCATCGCTCCTAGTGGCACCCGTATCGAAAAGACTGAGCAAATATTTAGTGCGGTAGAAGCCGAAATTCGCAAAACCATTCCAGCCAACGAAGTAGAATTGGTAATCGATAATATTGGGGTAGCTGCGGAAGCATTTAACCTAGCTTTTGGCGATAGCGCAACTATAGGTACTTCCGATGGCGAAATACTTGTATCCTTAAAACACAAGCGTTCACAATCCACTCCTGAGTATATGAAACGAGTGCGTCAAACGTTGAACGCCAAATTTCCTTATCTTACTTTTTACTATCAACCAGCAGATATCGTCAACCAAATTTTGAGCTTTGGCTTACCAGCACCAATTGACATTCGTGTTATTGGATATAACAAAGCAGAAAACTTACAAATCGTTAGAGAGATTATTGCAAAGGTAAAAAAAGTAAAGGGCGCAGCCGATGTCCATTTGCATCAAGAAGTAGACTCGCCACAATTAAAGCTTACTGTTGATAGAGCTCGCGCTGCTTATTTTGGCTTAAGCCAGCGTGATATTGCCAATGATGTTTTGGTATCACTTAGTTCTAATACACAAATCACACCTAATTATTGGGTCGATCCCGCAACTGGCATTCAATATTTTCTAGCTATACAAACACCTCAATATAAAGTTGATTCTATAAATGCCATTCTCAGAACACCCTTATCAACTATAGGATTGACTAAGCAAGCTGAATATCTAGGGAATGTTGCTAGCATAGAAAGGGCCACAGGTTTTGGTGTATTGACTCATCGTAATATCCAGCCAGTTTACGATATATACGCTAATGTGCAATCACGCGACCTTGGTGGAGTCTCGCAAGAAGTGCAAAAGATTATCGACGAATACAAGCCTCGCATGAAGCCAGGCAATGAAATAATTTTGCGCGGCATTGTAGAAAGCATGGATACTGCTTTCTTTAAACTAGGCATTGGTTTCATTGGTGCCATCATGTTTGTTTACTTTCTTATGGTAGTAAACTTTCAAAGTTGGACTGATCCTCTAATCATTATTACTGCGCTGCCTGGAGCTATTGCGGGAATAATATGGATGCTATTTTTAACTATGACTACTTTTAATGTCCCCTCCATGATGGGAGCCATAATGAGTATCGGTGTGGCTACAGCCAATAGTATATTAATGGTCACCTTTGCTAACGAACGCTTAGCAGAAAATATGGACGCTCATTCGGCCGCACTAGAAGCAGGAAGAACCCGCTTGCGTCCGGTAATCATGACCGCCTTGGCTATGATTGTCGGCATGATTCCCATGTCTTTGGGTTTGGGGGAAGGCGGGGAACAAAATGCTCCTCTTGGCCGAGCTGTAATTGGTGGATTGGCAATGGCAACATTTTTTACCTTATTTTTTGTGCCGGTCGCCTTTGAATTAACCCGTCAGAAGCGGTCTCAAAACAGCTAACCCAAGCTGAGTATGGATTTTAACTCATTGGTAATATTTACACCTTAGCCATTGACAAATGTAGACCGACCGGTCTATTATGATTACATCGAGTCAAAAGGGACAAAAAAATGTTAAACGCAATAGTAGAAGAGATGATTACAACTAAAAAGACTTTTTTACCGAAGTCTTCTCCACAAACGAAGCAGCGTTTTATTCAGCTTATGGGTGCTTCGGGAATTATCATCTCCCTTATTCTACCAACTGGTATTATCCCACGAATAATACAATCTCAAGAATTAAATCAAATACACGAAAAGGTTGAGAATCAAATTCCAACTGTTTCCGTTACACATACTGTATTGGCGCCATCTGAACAGAAAATAAGTTTGCCAGGCTCTATAGAGGCCATTGTGGAAACTCCTATTTATGCTCGCTCTAATGGTTACATAAAAGAAAGATTTGTAGATATAGGTGATCGTGTCCGAGCTGGTCAATTAGTGGCAAAAATGGAAACACCAGAAATGGAAGAAAGCGAGAAAGAAGCAAAAGCACAGCTTTTAACGACCTTTGCCAGCAAAGAACAAAGCGATGCCAACCAACATCGAGCTGAAGCAGATTTGGCTAGCGCTATAGCCCAACTTTCACAAGCTAAAGCTACTTTGGTCGAACGTCAAAGCACCGAAGCATTTGCCAAATCCACTATGTTGAGGTGGGAAAAATTAGGGGCAGACGGTGCTGTTTCCGCTCAAGATGTTGACGAAAAAGAAACTAATTTTAAAACAAGCGTAGCTACCCGACAAGCGGCCGATGATTTCATCAAGGCGGCTGAGGCACAAGTTATTGCCGCTAAAGCCAGATTAAAAGCTGAAGAAGCTAATGTCAATGCCAGCACAGCAAATATTACCGCTGCTACCGCTCACGCAAATCGCTCCAGCGCTGAGAGATCCTTCCAAAATGTAATTAGCCCATTCGCTGGCGTGATTACCGAACGCAATGTCGATCAGGGTACTTTAATCAGCTCTGGCAGCGACTCCTCAAAACTTCCTCTTTTTAGAGTAGCTCGTATAGACACTGCTAAAGTCTTTGTTGATGTACCGCAATATGCTTCACGCGGCGTACATATAGGGCAGCAAGTCAGTGTCACACTAAAAGAATTCCCCGGCAGAACTTTTACCGGAAAAGTAGTGCGCACATCAGTTGCCTTAGACGCGACTGCCCGCACGCTCCGTACCGAGATTCATATACCAAACACTGAGTTGTCCTTAGTCCCTGGTATGTATGCAGAGGTAAATTTCACGATGGCAAGACCAGGCAAAACATTGCTTATTCCAACCAATTCACTTATTCTGGGCTCAGAAGGTCCGCGAGTATTAACATTAACCTCAGACAAAAAAATACATTATAGCCAGGTAAAATTGGGAGAGGATCTCGGCAAAGAGGTGGAAGTGGTGGAAGGACTGAACAATAATGAAACCGTTGTCATTAACCCTTCCGATTTCTTAGCAGAAGGCACTGCAGTAATGATCGGCAAATATTAGCGCTTGACAAATTCGACCGATCGGTCTATCGTAAAAATATCAGCTCATCCCACATTATTTACCGATCTTAATTATAGGCCTATAAAAGCCATGGTTACCAAAACGCCAATTAAACAAGATAGTCGCACCGCTTTGCTGGAAGTGGGCATGGATATCATGTTGGAAAAAGGTTACACAAACACGGGTATCCAGGAAATTCTTACCGCTATAAATGTACCGAAAGGCTCCTTTTATCATTACTTTGAAAGCAAAGAAAACTATGCTGTAGAAGTTATTCGTCATTACGATCAAAAGAAAACAACTGAGCTTGTAACCATCTTACGCAATCCCAAGCAAACACCTTTAAATAGGCTTAAAACATTGTGCGAAACCAGTAAAAAATATCTGTCAGCACAAGAATGCAGAAAAGGATGCCTGATTGGTAATTTGAGTCAAGAAATGTCAGATCAAAGTGAAATCCTCCGTCACGAACTCTCAACTATCATAGGTAAGTGGCGTGATATTCTGGCTGCTTGCATCGATGAAGGGCAAAAAATTGGTGAAATAAACAAGCGCTGGCCAGCCGACGCTTTAGCCGAGCTCTTCCAATCCGGTTGGTCAGGGGCCATGCTGCGTGCCAAAACACTAAAAAATACAAAACCACTAGAAGTCTTTATCAATTTGATGTTTAACGATATTCTTAAGCCTTAGCCAGAAGAAAATCGTATTAAGTTAAAAATTCATCATAGTAATTTAAAGATTTAGCATAAGACGCTGCCAGTCTCGCAGTAGCACGCTATTGTTATATAAAGCCTGTTCTGACAAAATATAAATTGATACCCATAAGCCTAAAACCATTATTCTCCAGCAATCAGATATGGAGCTGTAGTTATGAATAAATCGTTCAAGTTAATATCAACCACAACCTTATTCCTAATGGCAGCACAACAGAATTGTTTAGCTACCGATTTTGATCCACTCGTTCCGCCAGCCAGTAGTGTGAGTGCTTCCGGAGGAGATAATTCTGCAGCATTAATTCTTGCTATTAGAAACTCAAATGAACTATCAGAAGTATCAAGGCACGTAAATGTAACTTGCAAAGATGGTGCAATGATAATAAGTGGTACAGTAACCAGTGATCGCGATCGTCAACAAATTAGTGCTATAGCTCAACAAAACGGTTGTACGGACGTAAGAAATGAAGTTACGGTGGCAGGCGCTACGAGCGTTAAGCCAATCCATCAAGGCGAAGTAATTACGGTTCAAAGTATTAAGAAGCATCGATAAATCGCTGGTGCTATGCTTAAAAATGCCCGAAAATTAAAATATGAGATACTACCCCATAGTAAAATTACAATCTTTGAGAGCTTATAAATAGAGGAACATCGATGAATAAATCGGGCAATTTAATAATAGCCGCAGCTTTAATATTAATCTCAGCACAACCAAATTGTTTAGCGACAGATTTTGATCCCTTGGCTCCGCCAGCCAGTAGTGTTAGTGGGGCCGGGGGAAATAACGCTGGACAAGTTGTTCTTGGTATTCAAAATTCGAAAGTCCTATCAGAAACCTCAAAGCATGTAAACGTGATTTACGAAAATGGCGCCGTTGTAATCACTGGTACCGTTGCTAGTGACCGTGATCGCCAAGAAATTAGCGGTATCGCTGAGAAGTGCGGGTGCGCGAATGTAAGAAATGAAGTTAAAGTTGCGGGTTCTGTGCCGACCAAAAAAGTGCACCAGGCCGAAACAATAACGATCAAGCATTAAATCTAATTGAAAGTAATAACTAAGCATCACCTGGCTCAAGCAAAGTCTTCTACAGATTATCCCAGGTGCTAAATGCAAAAAATTTCGCGAATATTATCAATTGATGGTGGTGGGATTAGGGGTATCATCCCTGCCACCATTTTAGCGTCTATCGAAGAACGCACTGGAAAGCCCATTTCTCAGTTGTTTGATTTGATTGCCGGAACATCGACCGGTGGCATTCTAGCACTTGGACTGACAAAGCCCAATCCCTCTGGAAAACCAGAATTTACTGCCCTAGAGCTGTGCAAACTTTACGAGCGAGATATTCCCCACATCTTCCGGCATCCGCAGTCATGGTGGGGAAATCTCTTGAGACCAAAATATAGATCAGCCGCGTTCAAACAAGTTCTGCAAAAATCATTAGGTGATTGCCGTCTCAAAGATGCGCTGACCGATGTCTTAATTACTTGTTATGACATAGAACATCGATTACCTTATATATTCAAAAGTCGATCAGCAAAAATGCAAAATGATTTTGACTTTCGCATAAGAGATGTCGCTCTTGCGGCATCCGCATCGCCAACTTTGTTCTACCCAGTGCGACTGCCAAGATCGAGTCGTGACCGACCGATATATCTCATAGACGGTGGCGTATTCGCAAATAATCCGTCAATAACTGCATTATCCGAAATGCAGTCTATCCTTCCAGACAAAAACAACAAGTATTTTATAGTTTCTATAGGGACCGGTAAATCGGGACGGCCGTTAACCAATGAATTCATTAACCTCTGGGGATATGTTCACTGGTCTCGTCCAATGCTTGAACTTGTCACTGATAGTATCAGCGAATCAGTACATGAACAAATCAAATATCTGCTACCCGCTAGCGATGATCATCAATATTATCGTCTTCAGGTTGATCTTCCCCATAGCATTAATCCCGCTATAGACAATGCTTCGAAAAAAAATATACAAGCGCTCACTCTTGCTGCTAGAAATTTTTGTTCAGATGATAACGGACAGGGGTTGAACCAGTTATGTAAGGCTTTGCTCAGCTTAAACAAAACGCCCGCACTTAATTGAAGCCACTGCGCTTTTTTTCATTTTTGCTTCCTTGGGAAGATTGCTGATTGAGCCAGCTATCAATTAATAATGCCATTTGAGGATCTACGGCTTGATCTTCCAATAAAATATGTCCTTTGCCGGGCAGAAGATTTAACGAAACATTATGGGTACCAAATTTCTTAATGGCCTTGGGTAATTCTGCCGTTTTAAATAAGCCATCATCCAAACCTGCAATAATCAGAATAGGGAAATTCGGCGGAATATTTTTAGCCTCTGCCATACCTTGACTATTAATATGATACACGTCCAGCAAATCCTTCGGTGTTATTCTGTGGTGAATCATCGGATCTGCACTCCATGATCGAGCAAGAGCCGACTTGTTGGTCATATATGGCACGGCATACGGATTCAAACTAAGTGGCTTACCCGGTGCCACTACCTCCGTAGCGAAATCCGTAATCCAATGGATATCCGGATGAACGCGATTCCTATAACCCGGTGAAACGAGAATAGCCCCAGCTACCAGATCGGCGTGTTGAGACAGTAGTTTCAAAATCACAGTGGAACCAAGACTTTCTCCCAGACAAAAAGCTTTTGACGAGGATGTGTCAGTTGTAGAGCGTTAATCAAATCCAGCAGATCTTGTTGAGTTTGTTCGAAATCGATATTGTGATTGGCACCAAATTTGCTACCACCTTCTGTCCGCCAACGGCCAAAACCACGCATTTCCAGTGCAAAAACCTGATAGCCCTTGCTGGCTAGGTGTCTAGCTATTTGATCCCACGACAGAGCATAATACGTCAGCGCAGGCACAGCGATAATTATTCCTCGGCATGGCTTCTTGTTATCTACCCACTCGTAGACTGGCAAACTTAACTGCTCACCCATTTTGCTATTCATAATGCACTTAGTAGCAGCAATTGCACTCTGCACACAGACTATTATGAAGATAAGCGTTATTAGAACAATCCATTTTTTTAGCATACTGGAAAGCACATTTATTCATATTCAACTAATTCCATTATAAGCGGAAGCTAAGGATAAGGTGAATAACCTAAAGTAGTGTTTGGCACTTTCGAACAAGGGTAGGATTCATTTCAGTTTTTAGAGAGCAAGGGCTTGCCCGGCAAAATTTTATAGTTGGGGTTGAAGGCATGGTCCTAGGAGCCTTGTCTAGGGTGTTATTGTTAATCAATAGTACCGCGACAGGCAGTATGATTCTGACAAAGCACAATTGGATAGAATTGCACCGCTGTAGCGAAATTAATTGGTAGCGTCTTTGGTATTGGCTCAGGATTGATGTTAGGAAAAGAAGGACCAACCGTACAACTAGGAGCAGCTCTAGCTGTTCCGCTAGGTCATTTGAGGAAATTTTTTTCTTATTTAGTCGCCATAAGTTACCGCAGTAAAGTCGAGAGAATTATTCTGCAAAGCGATCTCTTGAACCGGTTTTCAACCAAGAGGAATCGAACGATTAGCCCAGAGATTCAATCGGTGCCTGTTTAAATATCCCGCTCACTATTTAGATCTACATTTCCTATACTAGTTCAAGAACATAATCCTTGCATAAACAAATTTTGTCTGGGCAAAATCACCTTCGCTTTTCGGACTAGATACGTCCCTGTCATTGCTAAAAAACATATTCTCTACGGAGATTTTATGTTTTTAGACCCCAATACTTTCTTGAAAACAATAATTTAGTTTTCCAATATTTCGTTTGCGGGCATAATAAATGGGGGGGAATTTACTAAAATTCTGCTGGAATTGTGATCAGACCATGATCTATTATCAATAATTGTTGTGGTGTTGTAGAAACATTTTGGATCAAGTCGGATTTGGCCATATAACTGCTGAGCTAGCAATTTGATCTTAAGGAGACTTAACTTTAATTTTGGGAGACGGGAGTCAAATATGTCAATTAAAAGCGCATCGGTCACTAATAAAATGAGCACCTCTTATAGTTCTGCAAAACCCAGCATCCTTAGGGCATTCACTTTGAGCCTTGTTTTTTTTCTCGCTACTCGACAAATTATGGCAAACGAAACAACTTGGCAAAAAAGTGTAGACAAAGCTGATTATATGCTTTCCACTCAGAATCTTTTGCCCGCAGAAATGGACTACAGGCAAGCTGTTAAAGAGCTCACCGCATTAGGACAACATACGACTGAACAAGAAGTTGGGTGTCTCAATTCTCTTGCTAACGTCCTCGCTTTAGAGAATAAAACAGATGAGGCTGCCGCAACCTATAGAAGGATTCTCTCTGTTCTTGAAAAATCATACGGAGATACGAGCACCAGACTATTGCCAACTTTATTCAAACTTGGTTCTATCTTTGAATCTGTAGGTGATCATGATTCCGCGATGCGCTATTACAACAGAGCAATCGCTCTGAACGAAACTAACTATGGCCGTTTCTCTCCCAACTTTATCAATCAAATTCCACATGGTCAAATTGTAAGCGCTTCAGACAGTGGCGCAGCCAACTATACAAATAAACAAGGCGTAGGCTCAAAACTAAAACTGCAACCAGGATTGCAATCTAGCAAATCTCTAAAAAATCTATTACCTAGCTATAAGGTAGATCTTTTGAATAATGATTATAATTCCGATCAAGAACTCACATCAATTTTTCACAATGAAATTGCTGAGAGCACGGGCAAAACCAAGGATATTGCTTCTGGCAGCAATCCCTCTTCACCAGGCAACATAAAGCAGCCTGAGATTGTCAAGCAATCTCGTAGAATCTGATATGGGAATACAATTTCATGCGATGCCTCTCCGTAAAAGCTATTGATTACTCTCCCTTCTTCATAAACCAGTTTGTGCGCAACACAGTGTTTGCGTTAGTGCTAAGCACATCCGCAGCCCTAGCATACGAAGAATCGTGGCAAACCTTTCTCACTGAAGGCGATGTCAATCTTAATGAGCAAAAACTCGTCGAAGCAGAAGGTTGTTATAGGCGCGCTCTAAAGGAAGTTCATCGATCATCACACACTCCTGATGACGTTGTTAAATGTCTGGAGAAACTAGCTGCTGATCTTGTATTAGAAGACAAAACAGAGGAGGCTGTTTCTCTTTATACTAAGTCCCTTGGCATGCTAGAGCGAAAATATGGAAAGGATAGTCCCAAATTACTGCCAACTCTTTTTGCTTTAGGATCAATTTTTGAGGGAGAGGGCGATCCAAAAATAGCTATGGGATTTTACCGCAAAGCTCTGGCCATAAATGAAAAAAATTATGGTCCTGTGAGTCCTGCGGTGGCCGAAAGTTTGCATCGTTTAGGACATGCAAGTTTTGGCGCCGGACAAACCGAGCAAGCAGAGAATCACTATAAATCTTCTTTATCTATTTTAATGCAGCAACCAAGCTTATCTTCCAGCAATCAATTGGAAAGCTTGTTGAGTGATTACAACGATCTCCTTAGAAAAAATGATAATTCAGACAAGAATTTAATTTCTGATTTTCAAAATGAAGTATTGAAAGATCGTTCGAGATTTCCCGTTCCAACCACAGCCGTTCCTCCCTCTGCTTGGCAAAAACAGATGAAAAACATATCTGATAAATCATATAATCAACAAAATAATGAAGAACAGCAAGTTTTACTGCGTGGCTTTAAACAGCCGCTCAGCAGCTCTACTTTAGCACCCGCTTACCAAGCTGTATCTGATGTTCTCCATAATCAACATTCTTATAAGCAAGGGGAGGACTATTACCAACGCATGATTGCCATCGATATAAAAGCGCTTGGACCCTACCATCCTTCAGTAGCTGATGATCTTACAGGACTGGCTCTATTCTACATGTCGGAAAATAGATATGCTGAAGCAAAACCTTTGCTCGTCCGGGCCTTGTCCATATACCAGAGTGTTTATGGTAACGATAATTTGCTCGTCACACGGACCCGTAATTCACTTGCCTTGGTACTAAATAAACTCGGTGAAGCGCAACAATCTATGGCTTTGTACGATCAAGCTTTTAAAGAAGGAAGAATAGCCATGGAGCCTAATAATCTGGAAACGGCCCGCATGCTTAATGAATTAGCCTTTCAATATTATTCCCAAGGGGAATTAGAAGATGCGCGTACAGTTTATCAATGGGCCTTGGCTAGCACCAAAGGAGCAGTGGGCGAACAAAATATTTTAGTTGCTGCTTGTCTCACCGATTATGCAAACGTATTAAATAGCTTAGGACTTACTGCAAAAGCTAATGAGATGCAAGAAAAAATCAGAGAAATTGAGGTCTCACATTCTGGCACGGACAATGTGGGAAATCTAGATCGTGATTACTAGGATGGTGGCTAAATATTTCGCTTTCGCGTACCTAACGGTTGTTCTATCTATCAGCATCTATTCTAAGTATCCAAGCGCCTATGCCGAAGAACATCACGAAGAAAGGGATCGTTTTGATGGTTCTGAATTTAAAGCTTCAACCTTTAGTGATAACGGTTTTGAAAAAACTGATTATAAGGAGCTGAGCTCTACAAATACTGCTGCCGCCGATTTGGTGAGAGGAAATAAGGATTTATCTGGCAACGAAGGTGATAAATTATTGCGCAAAAATCGAGAAAACAAAGGTGTCTCGGTGGCTGGGGAAAGATCCACTATTGGTCCTACCAAAAGTGCGGAAGAACATGTTATTGGTGCGGAAAACAGGGGACCAATAGTGGATCTTCCGGGTGATTGGGTGCCTGACAAAATTGATGTGACGAATAATGGTGGGTTTGGAGTAATTCCGGATAGCGGTTCACCAGTACCGTATCGATTAAATGGTCATGTTGATATAGAACGAGGTAGGACTTGGGCAGACTAGGCTCTATTTTTACTGTTTGTGTATTGATTATTCTCTGTGTAGTAAACAGTATACACAGTAATCGAGCGTATGCTATGGGGCGAGAGACAAATATACCTGACCTTCAATTTCAACCGATATTACCACCTAAGTCCGTTACCATTGGTGAGGCTGTAAATATAGCTTTGCGAAATTTTCCTACAATAGCTAACAAATTGTACAAATTACGCGCTGCAAAAGCTAATGTTACTTTAGCCAAAACTCAATACCTTCCTAATTTTAATCTTGATATTCAAGAATCTGGCGTCACAGCAAACAGGGTTGCCAGCGTTGTTATGAACAATGTATCAGGCTTTGATACTGTGCCGGTGGATTCTGGTCCACCAGCCACGCACTCCAGCTTAAGTCCGATTGCAAATAACTTGGAGGGTGCTAATCTAAACTGGCTCTTACTTGATTTTGGGCTTAGACATGCGAACGATGATTTTGCCTATGCAGATGAAAAAGCAGCGCGAGCCGAACTGAATTTGACAAAGCTCGACATAGCTTATGAAGCTGCTGAGGCATTTTTCAAAGCAGTTGCTGCTAAACAGGTTATACGTTCCGCAAAAGCAGCTTTGGATCATATGGAAGCGGCTAATTTACGGGCTAAAACATTGGTTTCTAAAGGACTAAGACCCGGGGTCGATGCGGCGGATTGGGATTTTGAAGTTTCTAGAAGCAAAATTGTGCTTATTAAAGCAGAGAAAGAAACAAGGCTGGCTCTTGTGGACTTAGCAGAAAGAATGGGGGTAGCTAGATCTGATGTCGATGTAGTTTCTGAGCCACTCATACGTTCCCCTCTCGAAGATCGAAGTCAAACATTTGGTCCGTTTGATCTTAATTCTCATCCTTTTGCATTACTGAAAACTGCCGAAATCGGCAGATGGAAAGCAAAAATAGAGGTCTTAGATAAAGCCTACCGGCCGCACTTGTGGCTCAACTCGGGGGTTTGGGGAAAAGGAAGCGGTGAAAATAGTGTGAACCCACTACGTGCAGTGGCGGGCGGGGCTTTGCCCCAAGCATTCAACTACATGATTGGTGCCTCGTTTAGTTTCCCGGTTATGGAAATTTTTCCATTAAGAGCCCAGAAAAAGATTGCATATAACAATGAACTGGCTGCCATGGCTGATTTTGACCTGGCTATTCAGATATTAGAACTCAAAGATTCTAGAGCTAGAATATTGTTAGCCGAAGCACGCCGGGTAGCTAAGGAGACGCCAATAATGGTGGAGGCTGCCAAAGTAAGGGAAGTGAAAGCATTAAAACGTTATAGCGCTGGATTGACCAATATGGTTTCAGTGGCTGAAGCCGAAAAGGGTCTAGCCCAAGCAGAAGTAGAGGACGCGCTGGCCCAACTAGAAGTTTGGCGATCGATACTAGCTTTATCATATGTTCAAGGGGATCTGAAATCTTTTCTCAGATTGGTAGCAATTGCTCAAGGAAACACAGGCAGAGCAGCCTATTGAATATATCGCATAGGTGAAAAGGTAGAGATGAGGTAGGGAAGTAAATGTGGTTGATTGCAACAGCGATGAAGCGTCCGGTTACGGTCATTGCTGCTATTTTATGTATTATGCTGATGTCAGTCCTGGCTTTGACCAGTATGAAACGCGATATCTTTCCGGACCTAAAAATTCCAGCTATTTATATCATTCAAGGTTATGGTGGCATGTCACCAGCACAAATGGAGGGGTATATCACTTCAACCTATGAATTGTTTTTCCTTTATGTGCCCGGAATTGAACATATTGAATCTAAGTCCATTCAGAATGTGGCACTAATAAAAGTTTTTTTTCAACCGGATACTGATATGGCAAGCGCGATGGCTGCAGTTGTGGCAATGGCTAATCGAGCTACCAGTTTAATGCCGCATGGTACTTATAATCCTTTCGTGCTTAGATTTGATGCTGGTAGTTTACCGGTTGGGCAACTTGTATTATCGTCAGATACTAAACCGGTAAAAGAGCTGGAAGATCTAGCTTATGTGCGTATTCGTCCGTTATTAGCTACTGTGCCCGGAGCAGAAGCCCCCCCACCTTTTGGTGGCAATATTAGAAGTATAGTAATCAGCGTGAACGCTGATAAGTTGAGACAATATAATATTTCTGGTGATGAGATTATAAAAACTTTGGTAAGCGGTAATAGAGTCTTACCGGCAGGTAATGTCAGAACTGGTGATTATCTGCGCATTGCACCTGTAAACTCAGATCTTCCCGACATACATCAGTTGGATTATTTGCCGATAAGAACTGGTCATGGACCGCAGATATTCATTAAAGATATAGGTAGTGTAGAAGATTCGTCGGATATTCTGGCCGGTTATGCGCTTTTCCAGGGGCATAGAACGGTTTATATACCAGCCGTGAAGCGTGCCGATGCTTCAACAGTTTCAGTTGTTGATGCTTTGAGAAAGTCTTTGCCGCGCATGCAAGCGGTATTACCATCGGATGTGAAAATCAGCTATGAATTCGACCAATCTAAATATGTCAGAGAGGCCATTAACGATGTCTTTCATGAAGGGATATTAGCCACCTTCCTATCAGGTTTGATGATCTGGTTATTCTTGCGGGATATAAGAAGTACCTGGATCGTAGTTGCTACAATTCCACTTTCGCTATTAGCAGCGATTGTTGGTTTATGGTTAAGCGGACAAACTATAAATATTCAAACTTTAAGCGGCTTAGCACTATCAATCGGTGTCCTGGTTGACGAGGCTACCGTTAATATAGAGAATATTCACAGTCATTTTGCGATGGGAACACAGAAGGCACGCGCTATTTATGATGCTTGCGTTGAGACAATGGTGCCACAATTTCTTGCCATGTTGTCAGTGGTGGCGGTATTCATTCCTTCATTTTTTATGGTAGGAATTACCAGAGAATTATTTATTCCTTTGTCCTTAGCAGTAGGTTTTGCCATGTTTGCTTCGACAATTCTGGCTTCTACGCTAGTGCCTATTATGGCGGCATGGTTACTTGAACCGCACGTAGAAAAGCACGAGGGCAAGCCGGATTTTTTAGATACTATGAAGACAAGGCTCGATCAAGTAGTAAAAACGCTTTTTCCATTGCGGTATGCTGTTATTTTGGCGTATTTCGCAATTAGTATTATTGTGATTGTTATTCTCTACGGGGTAATAGGCAAGGAATTATTTCCGGCTTCCGCCAGCAGTCAGTTTCGGCTTAGAGTTACTGCTCCTACCGGCATGCGAGTAGAGGCACTAGAAAAGAGAGTGCTAAGAACACTTAAGGAAATTGGGGAAGAAGCCGGACCGGGAAATATGGAAAAATCTTTAGGCTATGCGGGGCAGCAACCGCCAATGTTTCCAATTAGTTCAGCCTTTTTGTGGACCAGCGGACCGCATCAAGCGGTGCTCGATATTCAACTGCGTGAAGGTGCTGGCATTGATATGCCTAAATTGAAAGATCGGCTCCGGCAACGATTTGCTGCCGCAATACCTGATACCAAATTTTCCTTTGAGCCCGGTGACTTGGTTAGTCAAATTATGAATCTTGGCTCACCTACCCCTATTTCAGTACAGATATCGGGACACAATTTAATCGCGGACAAATTATTTGCCATGAAGATTCTTAGGGAGATGGGTAAGATAAAGGCCTTACGTGATTTGCAATGGGGGCAGCCTTTAGATTATCCTGCCTGTCATATAAAAATTGATCGTGAATTAGCTGGACAGCTGGGTCTGACAGCTGAAGAAATAGGTATGTCCTTGCAGCCCGCTTTTTTCTCCAGTAGATTTGTCAATCTTAGTCTTTGGCGAGATAAAGAAAGCGGATTTTCTTATCAGGTGCAGGTGCAGGTACCCCAAGATCAAATCAAGTCTAAAGAAGATATAGAAAATTTTCCAGCCATGAGCAATATAAAGAAAGAGCAGATGCATAACAAACCAGGAGAAGAGGAGGAAGATGGGGCCATCGATAAATACTATCCAGGAAATCATACGGAAAGGCCGCAGCATCCACTTATTTCTGACGTAGCAAAAGTCGAATATGGTGTTACCAATGGTGAGTTTGATCGCTACAATATGATGCCAATGGTATCCTTAACTGCCAATATTGCCGGAAACGATCTCGGTAGCGTTGGTGAGGCTGTAAGAACGGCAGTCAAACGTTCTGGCACACCGCCGCGAGGCGTATTTGTTGATGTGAGAGGGCAAGTGCCAATATTACAAGATACTTTTTATCATTTATTCTCCGGCTTGGCTTTAGCGGTAGTAGTGATAACACTTATGCTTTTGGCTTATTTTCAAGCACCAAGGGTAGTATTAATTGTTATGTCGACCACGCCGGCTATTCTTTTGGGAGTGGTAACAATGTTATTTATAACCGGCACAACTCTAAATGTACAATCATTTATGGGGGCAATTATGGCCATTGGTGTGGGAATAGCTAATGCTATTTTGCTGGTGGTATTTGCAGAAAATAATCGCCGAGATGGCATGGATGCTGAAGAAGCGGCAATACATGCTGCACAAAGTAGAATGCGCCCAATCTTGATGACTTCTATTGCCATGGTCGCAGGCATGGTTCCTATGGCCCTTAGCAATGGACAGAGTGCACCACTGGGGCGCGCAGTAATTGGTGGGTTGACCATGTCCACAGTATCAGTACTGATACTGCTACCATTGGTGTTTGCAATTATTCAACAGGGTGCACCGATACATTCACCATCATTACACCCTGACGATCTTGGACATTAGGAATATGGAGTAAGTTCAATATGATAGCAAAATCGCTTTTACCTAAAGACAAGGTTATGGTCTCGATCATTTTCGGTTCCATTGTGGCTGTTGCTTTCAGTTTTTTTGTTTGGAAATGGTTTTTTGAGCATAGAGTTGAAAAAGAAGAAACTGCCTTAGAAGTGGCTGTGGCAGTTGTACCGGTAATCTCAAAAACTCTTTTTCGTGAAGACCAATTACCCGGCGAAATTGAAGCTTATCAAGATGTACTTATATATCCAAAAATTCCCGGCTTTGTAAAGTGGATTGGAGTAGACCGAGGTTCAGTAGTAAAGGAAGGGCAGTTGATGGCTAGAATGTATGCCCCTGAATACATAGCTCGTAGAAATGATGGTTTAGCACAAGTAGCTGCGGCAAGAGCTGCTGTTGCTGCGGAGAATTCTAAATTAGAAGATGTGCAAGCTGACTTAAAAAAACGTCAAGCTAACTTATTGGCCGATCAGTCAACATATCAAAGAGTGGCCGCAGCCTCTCTAGTGCCGGGGGTGATAGCTGATAATGACGTAGTACAATGGGCGCAAACCGTTGAAGTGGATCGTCAGGAAGTTAATACGCTTATTAAGAGGGTTAATGCAAAGGCGCATGAAGTGGAATTGCGCAAGGAAGAGTGCAACGCGAAGGAAAAGTCTTATGAAAACTATGCTGACTTCGCTTCGTACTTAGAAATACCAGCTCCCTTTAATGGTTATGTCACTGAGCGTAAGATGCATGTGGGTAGTTTTGTGGGTCCAGATGGTACTGGGGCCTATCCGCCCATCTGTAAGGTTAAGCAGTTGGATTTATTGCGAATAGTGGTCCCTGTTCCAGAAAGAGATACTGCTGGTGTAATAGTTGGTTCGGAAGTTCGATTCTCCGTTTCCACATTTCCGGGAGAGAGATTTGTAGGTACAGTAGCCAGAATAAGCAACAGCTTAGAAAAGGCTACCAGAACTATGCCAGTAGAATTGAACTATTTCAATCCTAAATACAAGATTTTGCCCGGAATGTTTTGCAAAGTTTACTGGCCTACTCGCCGTCGTGAATCGTCTTTGTTTGTGCCTATTTCGGCAGTAGTGACAACACCGTTAGATACATTTGTGTGCAGGGTTAAGGATGGTGTTGTTGAATGGGTTTCAGTAACTAAAGGCCAGAATCATGGAAGGAATGGTCGAAGTATTTGGTAAAATTCAAGAAGGTGACATGGTAGCTAAACAAGCAAGTGAAGAATTGCAAAATGAATCAAGAGTCAAGCCCCTAATCTCAAAAAAATAAAATTAGATAATTCAATTATCCTTTTCAAATCCATTAACTTCAAAAGAGCTAATCATAAAGGCTTGACAGAGCCATGAGCTCCAAAATAAATAGAACTCATCAATCATCACCTCGAGTACAAATTCAACGGAAGGAAAAGCAAGAGCATCAAATAGCCATCGCCTAGCTAACAGATGTAGTATAGTAATTCAATCGCACCAATAAATTTTGCGAGGTGGCAGCTTGATAGAAGTTTTTGAACAAGAGGGCAATATCATTTGCCTTCAGGCAAAAGACAAGTTAACTCACGACGACTACCAAAAAGTGCTGATTCCTCGACTGGAACAGGTAATCAAAGAACACGGCAAGGCTCGAGTTCTACTTGCAATGGGCGAAAACTTCCATGGTTGGGAGCCAGCGGCGATGTGGGATGACGCCAAATTCGGCATCACCCATCGAACAGACTTTGAAAAATGCGCGGTTGTAGGCGGTCCAAAATGGGTTGAGTGGGCTACAAAGGTTGGCACCTTGATAATCCCCTGTGAAGTCAAGACATTTTCGTCCAGCCAGCTGGCTGATGCACAGCACTGGATCAAGGCACCGATTGAAGCAACAGCGACCGGTTGATAAATCAGGACAGCCAGTCCGGCAATTGCAGTGACCATTATCTTATTGCATGTTTTTAAAGAATAAAAAAGCCCGTACTTAAATTCCTAGGCTCTGCTGGGCAGATCTGAGTAAATATCATTTGCCCTAAATACAAGTAGTTGCTGTCCGCTTGTTAAGCATGCTATGGAGATGCGTATATGCACTTCTTTCCACTATTTTTGATATCATGTTCAGGATGGTCAAGTGATTAAATTGGTTTACTATGTATTTTAAATCCAGGGATTTATTCGCACTCAGCAGTCTTTTAGTTTTTGTCAGTGCTTGTGCCAGTTTGGATAAAAACAAGCCGCATCTCGTTCCTAACTCTGAAATCTTAAAACAGAGCAGCCCACTATTTGGTGGCTTTATAGATCAAATACAATCTATCCCGGTGATAGGACAAACTGGAGAAGATATAGTATCTAATCAAGATGGTTTCTTGAATGACGGTAAACCCTTCGACGCTTTAAAAGTGGTCATAAAAGGTGACGCTTTTACCAGTGGATATCTTGCTCCACCAAAAGGTTGTTCTGTAGAAATTAGAACTAAACGAGGCGAAGCAGCCTGTGATAGAGGGGCAGCGTTATTTTGGCCAGATGGTGAGGGAGTTTATGTGGCTATTGTGCCTATTACCTGTAAAGACATAGTAAGCTTACAATTTAAAATACCCTGTCTTAAAGAAGGCTCCAGCGACTTTGAAATCCAGGCCGGTCCAAAAGACGGATCAGCACCAGCGCTTAGTTTTAGGCATCCTGTCAAAATTTTGCCCAAAATGAAAAGTTTGATGAAAATGTTAGAAAAAGAGCTTAAAGAATCATCAGAACGGACAAATACTCCTCTGCCTGTTCCTGTCTCTCCCTTACAAACTTCCGGCAGCACTGGCATTCCTGCTGAGTCAGCTCCCACAACTCAATACGAAATACAGAAACAACTGCTCAAGCAACAACAAGAACAAGACGCAGCAAATAAAGACGATTGAACTTAGCTTTATCTAGAGCATATTTTTTCATTGCCCTACAAAAACAGAAAATTAAGTGCTCGCTCGGCTTTCAAGAAACGGTTGTACCTAGTAAGATGTTAATTTAAGATAGCAACGCTATCTTTCGACAAAATCAACTTATATTCGACGCTTTATAAAATGAACAGCGATAAGATCCAAAATTCTCCAAGCCGATTGAGAACACTTACTTTTTCAATGCTGGTCTATTTCGTACTAAGATTTTTTATCCGATTATTCATGCGCCTTTTCTTCTCGCTTGAATACGATGGTTTGCACTATGTTAGGGACCAGAAAGGTCCGGTTATTCTGGCTGGTAACCACACAGGTTGGTTAGATACACTGGCTCTTGGCTCTGCCTGCAACAGACGAGTGCGTTTTCTGGCTGCCGAGTGGGTGACCAAATGGCCAGTCCTTGCCCAATGATTGTTGCTTTAGGAGGCATTCCAGTTCGTCCCGGCAAAGGCACTAAAGCAATTGAGGACGCTATTGCCTGCCTAGCAAATGGCGAAGACGTTTGCATATTTCCTGAAGGAATTCTTTCAGTTGACGGCAATTTGGCTCACTTTAGAAGCGGCGTGTCTAAAATGCATAAAGAAAGCGGCTGCCCAATCATACCCTTTGCAATATACGGTGGTTACGAGGCATGGCCATATAATCGTGCTTTGCCACGCTTCCACAAAATAGCCATCCATTTCGGTATACCACTAACAAAACCTGATTCCAGCCTTGGTGAAACTACTCGTGAATTAGAAGATATGGTTGGCTTTATGAAGGATTCCCTTTACCGCCGCTACGATTCTGATAAAGAAAGAGAAACAAGTCTTTTGTCCTTGCTCCAGGCTAAGTCAGATGTATTTTCAGCCAGACCAGCCCTGAGCATGAAAACAAAGGATGGTTGGTACGAACTTAGCTATGCGGAACTCTCCCGTCAGGCTATTAAGCTTTCATCTTATTTAATAGCAGCAGGCATTGAATATGGTGATCGCATTGCCATTCTGTCAGAATCACGACCAGAATTTGCGGTTTGTTTTTTTGGTGCTATGCGAGCTGGTGCCACCATTGTGCCTTTAGATATAAAGCTTACAAGTACTGAACTAAAAGCATTACTTCTAGATTCTTGTCCGAAAGTTATATTCATATCCAGTCATTTGCTTAAAGCTTTCGAGGAAGTCAAGCCATCTCTTGATAGCAATATCTTATGCTTTTTGATCGACCATGACCAACAAAAGCCTCCTTATCAATCTATTCAAACTCTCACATATTCAAAAATATTACCGTCTAGAGAACGCTCGCTAGAAGAAGTCGCTGTGCTCATCTACACTTCAGGAACAACCGGTAGTCCTAAAGGAGTGATGAATACCATCGGTAATCTTGTCTTCCAAGCCAGTCAATTTGACAAGCTCGTTACTCCAGAACAAGGTGACAGATTTTTATCGATTCTACCCCTTAACCATCTCCTGGAATTAACGCAAGGCTTTTTGGGGGTTTTGCATGCTGGCGGTACTATTTATTATTGTCATAGCCTTTATCCCAAAGATATTATTGCTTTGATGAAAGAGAAACGCATCACCGGCATGATTGCCGTTCCTCTATTTTATCGAACTTTAAAAAATGGTATTGAACGCGAAATTTCTAAAGGCGGCACTCTAAAAAACATATGGTGGCAGACCGCCACCACCGTCGGCAAGCTGATTAACAATCAACAATTTCGCCGACTTGTTTTCGCCCCTCTACATGAAAGTCTCGGCAATAGTTTGAAATTGCTTATTTCCGGTGGCGCACCACTTGAATTTTCTACCGCTGAATTTTTCGACTTGGTCGGCATCTCAATTTTACAAGGTTATGGATTAACTGAAACCAGTCCAGTTATTACATCTAACACTCCGTCTGCCAATCGATTAGGATCTGTTGGTCAGGCTATCCCAGGAGTTGAGATAAAAATTGAAACTAATGGCAGCGGCGAGCAAGAAGGAGAGATTTTGAGTCGTGGTCCTCACATAATGAAAGGTTATTTCAAACGAGATGATCTGACTGCCGAAGCTATCGATAAGGATAAATGGTTTCACACCGGCGATTTAGGAAAAATCGACGAGGATGGTTATCTATACATTACAGGCCGAATCAAAAATTTAATTGTTCTGGGTGGTGGCAAAAAGGTGCATCCGGAAGAAGTAGAAGGTGTTTTAGCTGCCTGCCCAAATCTAAAAGAGCTCTGTGTATTGAGCTTGAAAGCCAAGTCGGGCTCAAAAGAAGGCACTGAAGAAGTTTGTGCAATAGTAGTACCTAGTGACTCTTTCAAAAAGGAATTCCCAGATCAGGCACAAATGGAAAAGACGCTCACAAATGAGATTCAATTACTAAGCGAACAATTAGCATCCTATAAACGTCCTACCAAGATAATTATTATGGATATCGATTTACCTAAAACCGCCACCAAAAAAGTGAAAAGAAACGACTTAGTGAAATTAATTTCTAACGATGGCCCCATCAATGATAAGGCTACTGGTAATCTATAAATGCAGAACTGGACAAAGAATCAGTACAATAAGCGCCATTGCAAACCAGCCCAATAGCAATCGCCACTTTGTTATAGGTGTAACATCGTTCATAGGTGGTACAACCTGTCTAGCAACAAAATAAAGAATTACCAACCATATCAAAAATCCCGGCCACACAAAATGGCCAGCAATAAAAGCACTGCCATGGCAAAACGAGTGATAACCTTGCTCCACTTACTACCAAACATAGATTGTGAAATATGCCCACCATCTAATTGTCCTATAGGAAAGAGATTAAAAGCAGTAACCCATAAGCCAATCCAGCCAGCTAATGCTAATGGGCTAAGAGAAAGAACATCACCGTATTGAATAGCATTTCCTCGCGTTATATAAGCCAACAAACTGAGCAAAATTGATCCAGAAACTGGTGTCTTATCCCAAAATGAACTTGCCATAAATATTTGTGGTGTGGCGGGATGACTAACGACTGAACTTTGCAACCCCAGAATAAGTACTGGTATAGAAACAATAAAACCAGCCAATGGGCCAGCAACAGCCATGTCAAATAAGCTTTCGCGATTCATAGGTGGTGACTTAATTCTTATTACAGCCCCCAGAGTTCCCAGTCCAAAAGGTGCAGGTATAAAAAATGGTGGCGTAACAATCATGCCATGCATTCGCGCTAGCACAAAGTGACCGGTTTCATGTATGCCTAAAATAAGCAGTAATGGAAGCGAATAAGACAGTCCCGCTAATAATGCCGGGATGTCAGTGATAGTTTGAAAACCGAGGTGATGTGCCCCAGCAATTGTCGTAGAAATCAATGTAATAACGCCAAGAAAAATATGCAGCAGCGGATTGGATGTATAAGCTGGAAAAAGTTTTTCCATTTGTCCTGGTATGAGTATGATTCGTTTCCCAGACCAGGACTCTTGCAACATCGGTATCGCTGTTCCCGAATAAACATTCTTGAGTTGTCTATAAACTTCATCCGCATTAATTTTCAGTCTACCCGAATAGATTTCGATCCCATCTTGATCTTTTGCTTCTGTCACTTCCATAACCTGAGCTATAGCATCAGGTGCCGAAATATCAACTCTTAATATTGTTTTCTTTTCTTCGCGAGTAAATTTAAAGACCGCCCAGGCAAAACAAGCCGCCGCAATCCAACATATTAGAATTAACCAGACCCCAAATTCAAAAAATAAGGTGCTGAAAGCTGTACTTGCTAGTAAGCCAGCATCTAAAATTTCTTCGCTTGACTGAACTTTGCTCTGTTTCAAATACATTATTACCGTAGAGTGAGCTCCTGTCACAAATGTAGCATATACGCAAAAATGTAACTCGCCTCCAGATAGAAAAATGAATTGATAACTATCATCTCAATAGTAACGAATATCTTTAAACGATTGCCATAAGAAGCAATAATAAAGGATTATAAAAATCATCTCCTTAATGGAATGGGAGATAATTGCCAAACTAACGATTAGAGTGCCCTAACATGAGAATGTTTAATCGTAGCGCAAAATCAATTATTCTTACTTTGTCTGTTCTCCTGGCGGGCTTACACATCGGCACACAGGCCAAAACACCAAGTCCTAATGCTAATGAAAAAATCGAAATAACCACATCCCCAATAGATAATGCCTCTCCGCCAGAGGGGAGATTGCCAAAAATAACTTTAGTCTTAGGAGGAGGAGGCTGCAAGGCGCTGGCACAAATTGGCGTATTGAAAGTTTTTGAACAAAATCATATTCCTATAAACTATATTGTCGGAACAAGTGCTGGAGCGGTTATTGGAGCTCTTTATGCTGCTAATAAACCCTTAGTGGACATTGAAGAACTGGCTATCGATGGTAAATTGCAAGGGGCGATGAATCCAAATATAACCTTTCGCTTAATAACTTTGCCACTAGTCAAGTTGATTCATCTTGGGAAAATCTATGCAGGATTAACAAGTGGTGCCAAACTCGAGAAGTTCTTACGGAAGGACTTACCGGAAGATTTCTCGAATCTAAAAATACCCTTTGCCGCAGTAGCAACAGACCTAGAGAGTGGAAACACTTGCATGATAACCAGTGGTAATCTGCCTAAAGCGGTAGTTGCTAGTAGTGCAGTGCCAATATTGGTTCGCCCAGTCACTATTAATAGTACGATATTTATTGACGGCGGTATTAAAGCCAACTTGCCAACCAATTGCGCAGAATTAACCGGAGCTGATCTAATTGTCGCCGTTCCGGCTGACACACCTATTAGACCCGTGAAAAAGCGCAAATTTCGCTCAATGAGAGAACTTACCACACGCATAATCGACATAATGGAAGTAGAAATGGATAAGCATCGCTGGGAAAAAGCTGATCTGGTAATCTACCCCAGTATTGCAGACACACCGGCAATAACTAAAGATCCACAAATCATTAAAGACACGATCTCAGCTGGAGAGGCAGCTGCGACGGAAGCATTACCCAGATTGAGGAATCTTATGAATAGTGGTGCCTGGGCGAAACATACAAAATAAGCGCAGTATCGCTTTTCGTTAGTAATTTATAAAGCGTCATTTTGGCCTCATATCAATTCACACTTAATGCTTTGACTCTATCATGCAAGGCATTAGCAATACGTTCGGCATTAGTATGTCCAGCACCTTCTTTCAATAGCTCTTCGGGTGAAACCGCTTCGCCAAAAACAACAGTAATTTTTTCAAATCGTCGCAAGAACGATCCGTGTGGCAAACTTTCATAAGTGCCAAATATACGAACAGGAACAACTTTAACCGGACAGTGCTCTAATAAAGTGCCAATGCCAGACTTGAAAGGCAGAAGTTTCCCGGTCGAAGTCATTTCGCCTTCGGGAAACCAAACAAGACTTCTTTTCTTTTCAAAACAGCTGCAGCCAGAGCCAAGCTAGAAATTAATGATCGCGTTGCTTCAATTGGTATTGCTTGCGATAACCTATAGATTAATGCGTTAAATGGATTGGCTAAAGCAATGCCTGCCCAACCCGCCCACTGCGTTTTATGCAATCTTTTGACGCTCAATACTGCTGAAATGGCAAAAGCATCCAAATAACTGGCATGATTGGGAGTAAAAACAACTTGTCCCTTCGGTACTTTTTCTAACCCTAACGCTGAAATTTTAAAAAACAAATGCATGATGGCAAAATTCGCCCAATACAACAGCCTGGCCAATAAAGACATAAAAGGACCAAGCGGCTTAAGCCATTCTTTTTGATCATCATCCAGCACGCTTTCAGGGTTCTCAAACGGTGACACAGCATGGCTACCGGAACGAGAAGCTTCGACTATTTCTTTTATCAAATCACGCACAGTGTCTATACGAGCAATCGCTTCTTCGTTTAGCTCTGCACCCAAGCGTTCTTGTATCTCTAATGTCAAATTAAGCCACTCCAGCGAGTCAACATTTAAATCAAGCTGCGGACTCTTATTAAGAGCGATTTCAGAATCTGGGAATCTCTCATGCAGCCATTCCAATGAAGCTTTGGCAACAGGTTCCTCTAGCAAAGCTTTATCTTCAGCAGACATCTCTTCTTTTTGTCCGCCTTTACCAGCCTTTTTATTTTTTTCAGCTAACTTAGCTTTTTCATAAGCACCAAGCAATTCGTGACGGCGAATCTTTCCTAAATTAGTGCGTGGTATAGGATCCCCGCTTATAGTAAAGTCGCTTACTCTATCATACGATGGCAGAGAATCAGAGATTTTCTTAATTACTTCTTCAATTTTAGTGCGAGGATCATTATGACCTATGGCAGCCAGGTTAGGCACCACGAGCGCCACCAGCTTGTCCTTACTTTGCAGAATACCTACCTCACGTATAGAAGGATCTTTTTCGTATGCTTTCTCGATTTCCTCCGGCTGGATCTTTTTACCACCCTCACTTTTAAGGGTAGTGGAGATTCGCCCAGTTACATGCAAATTACCTAAGAACATATAACCAGTGTCACCGGTTTTAAACCAACCATCCTCGGTAAAAGATTCTTTTGTTTTATCTGGTAAGTTTCGATAACCGGAGAAAACACTCTTGCCTTTTACCTGGATTTCGGGTTGTTCGTTTTCCGAACTTTCATCAGATATTTTATCGTGCTTCCTCTTTTTATCACTTTCCGGCGTTGCTTGAGTGTCTTTTTCCGCAACTTTTTGTATCCGCAACTGAACACCCGAAACTGGACTTCCCACGCTTTTTAAATCCCTATTTCCGGGTAGACGGAAAGTGAGCAAAGGCGCAGTTTCAGTCAATCCATAACCAACCGCCACCTGCCAACCAAGAGCAATTAATTTGCGCGCCAAATCGGGATCTAAAAGCGCACCACCACAAGCCAATAATCTTAAAGTTGGAAAGCGTTTGTGTATTTTACCAAAAAGCTTTTTGCCTATATTTATTGCCAGAAATGTATTGAGGAAATTAGATAATTGATATGCGGTTTCAAAGGCAGTGCGGTCAATATTGTTAGATCTTGCCTTAGCCTCGATCGCTGCATACAGTGCGCGCAAAAGCCTTGGCACAGCTACAAGCACGGTCGCTTTGCCTTCTTTAATGGCTCTTATAATTTCAGGACCTATTACCGCCTTAGGCAAAATCACTGTTATCCCAAGAGAGAGTGGTCCTAACAAGCCATCAACAAAAGGATAAACATGAAACAGTGGCAGCGGAAGTAATACTCTATCAGTCTTTTGCAATAGATTTGTTTTTTTCTCAGCATAAATTTGAAAAGTGATATTTGTATGGGTTAACGGCACCCCTTTGGGCAAACCGGTTGTACCAGAAGTATAAAACAATACCGCTTGATCCTCTGGCTTCAAATCATCATTACTGTCAATCTCCTTTGCCAATAATTTATGCCAATCGTCGGATTCATTTTCGTCGTCGAGGCGAATAACCTTCATATTTTTGTCTCTATGTAATCGCCGCAATCGATCTAGTCCTTTTGCATCAACAAAAATTCGTTTTGCCTCACTGTCTTTAATAATATGATTCAGCACTTCTTCGCTGGATTGAAGATCCACAGGCACACAAATCCCGCCAGCATAAACGACAGCTAGTGAAGCAATTACCAGTTCTGGGCTGTTGCCAGCCAATAGCATTACAGCTTCCTGATGCTTTAGACCATCTTTCAATAATCCAGCAGCAAGTCCGCGCACTAATTCAAGAAGTTCTTTAAAAGTAAATTGGTCCTTATCTTTCTCTCCAAAGCTAATGAGGGCAGTCTTATCGCCAAAACGTTTAGCTTTATCCAGCAAATCGCGAATCGTGAGTTCTTTATCTTCCAACATGGGTACCTCCACGAAAGAAATATTATATCTCCTGAAGAAGTCGATTATCGGGGGCATCGAGCAGTTTTCATCGATCCTGGTGATCTACAAAATATTTACTGAAAGCGCCAGCTATACTTACAAAATAGTAATATATATATATCACCACTTATTGCCAAGTGCTATAAAGTCTGCAAGCAGATTTATCATTGCCTCATTGTTTTCCTCTAATTGATTACATTTGGCAAGTCCTAGTAAGGCCAAATCTTTGCCCTCAGAATCAGGCGATCTACTCGCTGCTCTAAAATACCTTTCGGCTTCCTTTATCTGATGCAATCTCAATGCCTCGAGACCCACTTGATATTTCTTTAACCCTGCAGGAACAGCATAAGGTCGACTATATGCCGGCTCCGGGAAAGAAGCGCACAGTTCCGAGCTTCTGACAAACGAGATATAGTACCAGTGGGGGTAAAGCTCAATAATCACGGGACACTGGCGCAAAAGTAACAATGCCTTTTTAATTTTTCGCTGCTCTATAAAACATTTCAGAAGCTCTGCTTCAGCTTCTTCTTTCTGCCAGTGTGATCCAATAAGTTTAATAAAAAGCTGCTCCGCTTTTGCATACTTATGACGCTGCCTATACCATTCTCCAATTAGTATCGTTTCTTTATCCAAGAAAGGGTCCGCTGGCTTCTGGGTTGGTCCTGCTGCTAAAACCTGATCACATAATTTTTCTGCTGCTTGCGTGTGTCCTGCATCTGCATATGCTTGCGCTAAATCAAGCCAGTAAACATTCATCCCACCATTTGTTTCCGACATAAGAGGGATTAATAACTTAAATTTTTCTATCGCCATATTGAAATCACCAACCGTAAGATAGGCCTCAGCTAAACCAGCCAGATCATAGAAATAAGCACTGTCCTTAGTATCACCATTTTTCTCTCTCAGAGCGGTTGCTTGTGAAAGATAATCAATAGCGTTTTTCGTATCTCTGGAATACGCCGCAAACTGCCCTAAAGCACTTAGCAAATTAACAGAATCGCCCTCCGCAAGGCTTTTATTTGTTCGATTCGCGAGCTCAAGCTCGATCAGCCTTTTTGCTTGTGGCAAACCCAATTGCGGAATAGTCTGGACGTGAAACTTGCGCCAAGGACCGCCCGGTCCAAATGAGTCTCCCATAGGTGCAATAGGACTACCTGCCAACTGCCCGACTTCAACTGCTTCTCCTGCTCGAACTGCGGCGCCAAAGCCTATCAGTATTATGCTGCCCAATATTAGAAATTTATTAGTCATTTTATACTTCTCTTCAATTACAGCTACCTGGTGAGCAGGTTAAATACCCCAAGAGCTGTTGCCTCAATCCCAACTAACGATTCCTTCCAACAGTACTACCTTTCACCACTTATTCTGAATTACCCTAAAGTCAGCAAGTGCGTTTATTACACCCTCTTCGTTTCGTGTTAACTGACAACATTTGGCAAGCCCCAGCCAGGATAGTTCTCTGCCCGTGTTCTGCTCTGACCTAAGCGCAATTCTAAAACGCCTCTCCGCATCCTTTAAGCGATTCAAATTCAATGCCTTTAGTCCTGCTTGATATTGCCGCAGCCCAGCCGGACCAATGCCCCCAGCAGAGCCCAGCGTGAAGACGGCGCCAAAACCCAATCTGTTGCCGAAAGCAAGATTGTATGCGTCTTTGCTAAGCTCTATGGAGACAGGGTATTGCTTCATTAATATCGAGGCTTTTTGTATCTCGCGCTGCTCTATATAACACCAGAGCAGATCTATCTCGGCTTGTTCTTTGTCCCATTCTGATGCACAAGAATTTATTGCCTTTATATAACACTGCTCCGCTTTGATATATTTCTTACGTTTGCGATACCACTCACCTATTTGTGTAATTTCTCCGCATAGATGGGAAGCTTTAGGCCTTTGGACCAGTCCTGATGCTATAACCTGGTCACACAAGTCTTCTGCTGCTTGTGTTTGTCCTGAATCTGCATATGTTTGCGCCAAGTCAAGCCGGTAAATATTACCTTTGTCATCGGCTGGCGAAATAAGTGGAATTAACCGCTTAAATTTTTCCTTAGCCTTGTCAAAGTCACCAAGCGCCAAATAAGCCTCAGCTAAACCAGCCAGATCATAAAAATAAGCACTGTCGTTAGTATCACCTTTCTTTTCTCTCAAGGCGGTAGATTTTGACAAATATTCCACTGTTTTCTTGGCATCGCGGCAAGCCAAAGCAAGTTGTCCTGAAGCACTTAACAAATTAATGGAATCACTGTTAGCGTTAAGATCGCTCTTTGTTCTGTTGTCTAGCTCAAGCTCCATTAGCTTTCTTGCTTGCGCCACTCCCAATCGGGTGTCACTCTGCAAATGAAACTTGCGAAAGTAGCTCCCAGAGGCAAATCCGTGACTTTCGCCCACAAGCTCTGCTGACGCTTCTCGGGCTTTATTTGTTTCTTCTGCTCTAGCTCCAGCACTGGAGCCTAGAAGTATTATGCTACCCAATGCCAAAAATTTATTAGTCATGTGAACCACGCCTCATTTGCTCTGTCGCTACCTCTCTGCCTTTGACTCAGTCCAACTTTTTAAAAATCTCTTAACGCTCCCAATGCTCAAGCGCAATATACACAGCGGCATCTCCACCAGAATCAAACGACATAACAATTACTACTCCCGGTTTACAATACAGATCATGTTAAAGTCTAGGGTGCCTGATTATATTAGCCTTTCGTGAAAATTATGTGAGCCCGGTAGCTATCAGCCATAATCAACGACTTTGTCTGAAATTTTTCAACGGTATAGCCGCTTGAAGTTACCGTCAAGTTTGGTTCCAAAGCCTAATAACTGGTTCGTTTAAATTATGATCGTAACCCAAAATACTTAAAGAGGTTGGTTGCAAAATAAAGAAGCGTCCATATTCTGCAGACAATGCCAACCAACGCACGGCCAGAACACGCAACATATGTCCATGCGAAAATAAAAGCACGTTAGCATTATCAACTTTTTTCAGACGCAAAACCAAACGATCAGCTCGCTTGCTTATATCGCTTATCGACTCTCCAGCTGGACAGCCATCGCGAAAAATATTCCAATCTGGACGTTCTTTTTGTATTTCCGCAAGCGTGCGCCCTTCATAATTGCCATAATCCCATTCAGCTAAATCTGGCTCTATTTGCATTAGCGGGGCAAAGCCTGCAAGCTCACATGTTTGCTTAGCTCTTAATAAAGGACTACAGTAAATCGCTTCGAATTTAATACTGGCAAGCCGTTCGCCAAAACGCTTAGCATTTTCCTCTCCGTTTTTAGTAAGAGGAATATCTGTTAGACCGGTATGCTGTCCGGAAATCGACCAGGCTGTTTCACCATGGCGAGCTAAATAGATTTGGGGCAGTGCCTGATTCATATACTATGCGATAAGTTAAAGTTATGCCATCAGGCACTGGCCTCAATTAAACCGTGATGCAAAGATCGTGGCTTAGTGAACTGGATGAGCTGCTTTTTGTAATTCTTTTATATCCTTGAGCAATATTTGTTCGTGTCCGTCTGGACTTACCTTTTGATAAACCTTAACGATGGTACCTTCTGGATTTATAACAAATGTTGTGCGATCCCAATACATATTGCCTTTGTATTCGCTTTGACCAATGCCTGTTTCCTTAAGCAATTGCTTTTCAGTATCAGCTAACAAATCGATTTTGAAAGCAAATTTGTTGCAGAAATCTTTGTGCGAAGCAACATCATCTTGGCTGACGCCCAATACTGTAATTTTTGCTTTTTCAAATTCTTCTTTAGTAGCAGTAAATGATTTACCTTGTATGGTGCATCCTGGAGTATCATCTTTCGGATAAAAATAAACTACCAGCCATTTTCCAGCAAAGTCTTTCAGGCTAACATCTTTGCCATCTTGATTCTTGAGTTTAAATTGAGGAAATTTTTGACCTTCTTTAAGCATATTTTCTCTCCTTGTATTTTTAGAGCTTGTGCTATTGTCGCTCATAATGCGTGACTCACCGCTACTCGCTGCAATAAATTTAGGATCGATAGGTCTTGACAGGACTTGTAAAGCTACCAGCTGCATAACTAGACATTGAGACATTGTAAAAATAATAATTTTAATCATCTTAGAAACCACCTTCACAAGAAATACAGCGCCGAAATTAGCTATTTTGTCCTCAGCTTTTCAATCCAAAATGTCTGCCTATAATACCTCAAAGACAAAAGCCAAAATTATCCTAAGGTAAATTCCTTCTTGAATTTACTATTATCTTTCAAGAACAAAATTAGTCTTGCTCGTCCTTGGCATATTGGCACCAAATATGGTGCGCCTAGCTCAATCCTTCCGAATGATTAAAGAACACTCCTTCTGGATCATATTTCTTTCTAAGCTCTGCTAAACGTTATCTATTTGCATCTTTATACGAGGCTTTGACATAATCTGGATGTTCTACTATTTCTGATTCGGAAATATAATGTCCATTAATGCATGGCTGCAATAACTTTATGCACTGTTCATGCCGCTGCTTATTCTCCTCGTCAGCTGAAGGTTCTTTCCACATTGTCCAAGGTCCACCGTACAATTCGGCTGTCATCGAAAAAGCTGCATCAGGCAGTGGTGTCATCAAATAAAGGTCGGCTTATCTACAAAATCAATGTAAATAAGCCGACCTAAATTACCTTATTTCTCTGCTCTTACTTTCCGTCACCTGCTGCTTTGTTCGCAAGACTGTCTAGTTCGCCTCGCTTATAAAGCCGACGCCCCATAACCCAAGTTTCATCAACCGCGCGATCATCACCCACAGCCATTACACCAAACAATAATTTGGCTGCTTGATCTTTTGTTGTTGGCTTATCGCAAATGAGAGATTGATGCCAAGCTGTAGCCATAGGTCCACCATTCCAATCTAGAACAACAAAGTCGGCTTCTTTACCAGGTGTAAAATTGCCTATTAAATTATCTAGATATAGACCTTGTGCACCACCTAAAGTAAGTGAATAGAAAGCGCGATAAGCATTTAATTTATTACGCTCGGCCTCAGCCTCATTATGCCAACGAGGATCAACACTGCCATCAAGCATTGTGTTATTACACATGCCTACTTTGTAAGCTTGATCCAATACATTCAGCATAGAAAAGCTATTTCCGCCACCCATATCACTGCCAAACGTTAGACGGACACGATGATTAGGATCTGTAGCTGCTCCTAAACGGAAAAGACCACTACCTAAGAAAGTGTTGGAATTAGGACAAAACGAAATAGAAGCGCCTGCTTTAGAAAGACGATCCATTTCACTGTCTGAAAGCCAAACACCATGACCTGCGGTAAATTTAGGTCCTACTAGATCATATTTTTCATAACAGGCTAAATAATCAGGACATCCGTGTAAAGCCGCCGCATCTCTAGTTTCGGTAGGATTTTCGGATACATGAGTATTTATCCAAACATCAGGAAATTCTTTATGCAATTGCTGACACTTAGCCATCATCTCTGGCGAAGCACCGTAAGCAAAACGTGGGACGATGGCATACAGATTTCTGCCATGACGATGATATTTTTCTATCAATCGTTTGCCTTCAGAATAAAATCGATCTGCAGAAATTATATAATCTGCCGGTGCATTTTTATCAATACCGTCTATACCACAAATAACCCGCATATTACGTTTACTGGCTTCATCAAAGTATGCTTCTATTGCACTCGGATAAGATACTCCAAAATCTTGAACAGTCGTAGTACCGCTAGCCAACATATTGTCAAAGAAATGTTTAACACCTTCAGCAGCATAAGTTGGATCTTTATATTTGGTTTCTTCAGGAAAAATCCATTCTTGAAGCCAAGGAAGCAATTGCAATCCAAATGCGCCAAGAACTCTTGTTTGTGGGAAATGTACGTGTCCGTCAATAAATCCAGGCACAATTATGCGACCGGGAATATTGGTTACTTTAAGGCCAGGATATTTTGGACCAATCTCTGAATATGGTCCAAAAGCTTTGATAATGCCATTATCTAAAACCAAGAGCCCATCTTGATAAAAACGAGCGGCTTCTTCATCATGTCCCACGTGCTTCCAGGGATCATCAACAAAATCAAAGAACGAACCGCGTACACCATTTAACCGATTCTCCGCACTGATTGCGGGCACATACATATTGCTAAAGCAAATAAACAATAACAAATTCAATAGTACTAAGAATTTGCTTCTACTGAGTCTACTCTTCATAAGTCACTCCCTTAAAAGTTGCTCGACAAAAACTGCATAGAAGTCTAACTTCTTAGCTGAAAAAAATCAGATTATTCATTGATTGCAGTCCATTATTAATAGTTCGAGCTGATAAATACGCCACTGAAAACCTAGAAGTGAGAGTTTTAAGACTCTCGCCAACTCTCTATACCCTAGTCAAGAAGAAAAATATCTGTCCGATAATCTAAATCTTCACAAAATACTTTGTCTGTACTACATTCTAAAATTTGAAAATTACCCTGGCACCACATACGGTACCTTATATTCAATCGTGTCTTCGAATTCTTTCTTTAAAAGAGGAATAGACTAATTTCTAGAACACGAGTTCACGCCATTTAGAGGATATCTCTCAGGATGGCCTTTAGATATTATCAAAGGCAATCCAAAGTTTAATTAGCTTTGTTAAGTAAATTAGCTTACAATAGTAAGCATAGATGGGTGTAAAACACGTAACACACTGCTTGAGGCTCTTTTAGAGCTACGGTTATTTCGACCTAGTCTGAAACTCAAATTTAAGACAACCGGTGATAACTATGTCTACCTTAACAAGAACTTTGGGGCTGCTGGGAGCAAAATACACTGCCAGCAATGCTTCCACCACGGCTTCTGTTCTAAACCGTCTTGCAACTCACCACAATTTGCAAGTGCGCATGTCTGTAGCAGATAATGAGAACACAAGTGCCCGTACGTCTATGCAGTTAGCTAAAGATGAAAACGCTGATTTACGCTACGCCATTGCTGAAAATCATCATATTCACAGAAGCATTTTAGATTATCTTACAAAAGACATAAATCCATTTGTCGCCGACAGAGCGCAAAAGACTTTATTGCGTCTCAAAAAAGAGATAGCTAAATTAATCACTTAAGCAAAAAGAGCAGCTTCTATCGTCAATCCTGGTCCAAAGCCGAGCATCAGGGTTGGAGTTGCATTGCCTAATGCCATTAATCTTTGCAATATAAAAAGCACAGTGGGCGAAGACATATTGCCATACTCAGCTAAAACTTGGCGCGAAACATCTAACGATGAAGAGGGCAGCTCTAAACAGGTTTCAACGGCATTAAGTATTCTGGGGCCACCAGGATGAACAGCCCATGTAGTAATATCTCCTAACTGCATAGAATATTTTTCAAGCCACTGCGCGAGAAATGAAGGCAGATGCTCTTTAATCAAGTCGTTAATGTGGGGTGAAAGTGTCATAATAAAGCCATTGTTACTTATCTGCCAGGTTATTGCATCTTCTGAATTTGGTAAAACGATTGATGCCGAACCCAGATATTGGATTTTTCCAGTGGACCGGCTTAATATAAGTGCCGCAGAACCATCGGCAAATAATGAGTTAGCTATAAGATCGTTTTTATCAGCACCATATTGAAAGTGAAGAGAACAAATTTCAGTTGCACACAATAATATTTTTGCATGTTCGTCTAAGGCGCAATATCCTTCGGCAGCCCGTAGCGCATTCATCACAGCGTGACAGCCCATAAATCCTAGATGTGTGCGAAAGACCCCTCTATTCAAAGATAATAAATCGAACAATTGCACATCAAATCCTGGAGCAGAAAAACCCGTGCAGGAAGCTGTTACTAAATGAGTGATCTCATTTATTTCAATAGCCGCCTCTTCAATAGCATGCCGACAAGCACGAGCTGATAAACCAGCCGCATAAAGACTATATTTATGCATACGCTGAGCAGTAGTTGGTCCTCTATCAGAGCTATCAATCGGCGATGCAAAAAACTCCGACTTTACGCTATCTGCCGCCTCTAATAAGACACTGTAGCGTCTAGAAACATTAGTGCGACGATACAGTTTTTCAAGCAACTTATTCTGTCCATCATCCATACAATTATATTGCTTAGCATGCTCACAATATTCTTCCTGGGATAAACCATTAGTTGGAGTCGAATTTCCAAACCCTAATATATAAGCACTCATTCCTAGCCTCTAATACACTGCGCTCGTTTATTACCTGCACCACTAATAATTTGAACCACAGGGTTTATCACCATTGGCAGTGCAGCACTTAAGTTGACAAGCAAAGTTCTGAATATATTGTGCCGTAAAGCCAAAGCAATAAGTTGGCAGCATCGGCGACGCAAAGTTAATTCATTTTGCGCTCTATGCCACTCATAAATTAAATTCTCGCTCCAATCCTTTATGCCCGCAATGGCTAAGCTAGAGACAGTCAAACCAGACCACAGCGCCCAGGACATTCCCTCCCCCGTAAAAGGTTCAGCATAGCCAGTGGCATCGCCAATTACAAATAACCGCTCAGCTGCAAACTGGCATCTCGATCGGCTAAGCAAGTTTGTTCCTTTCCAATGAGTTTCAGTCAATTGTTTGGGCAATGGTAAAGCATTCTCAAGCAATAAGTGCGCCGCCGCAGCGCCTGGGCCATTATATTGTCTGGAAAATTCGTGGCTCAGTGCAGCAGCTATATTTAAACGTCCATCCTCAAGTACAACCATTCCCACATATCCACCCTCTCCACAAACCATGTAAATCTTGCCTTCTTGGATATAATCAGGTCTATCATTCAAAATGACGCTCGCTCCAAAGCGCGAATCTTTTTTTATAATAGAATTAAATTGGGGAAATAGATCAAGCGACTGTCCCGATAGTCCATCAGCAACTATAACTAATTTCGCTTGCAGTACATAGACATCATCGTGTGTCTTTATCCGTATCTGAGGTAATGGATCCAACACTGTTACCTTTGCACTAGCACCTGATAAAAATTGAACACCTGCTGCAATGGCAGCACTGATCAAAGCCATATCAAATTTTTCCCGCGATAGAGAAAAATTTCTAGGTAATGTCAAATCAGCACTTTTCATTTTATTGAAAAGACAAATAGTGTCTAATTGACGGGCACCATTATCATCTAATAAACTGTCTAAACCGGCGACACTAAGAGCCTCCTGCGCAGAGGCATTAATACAACAACCGCAAACTTTGGCACGAGGGAAAATTTCTCTATCAACCAGCAACACTTGCATATTATTTTTAGCTATTTGTCGCGCGGCTATAGCACCAGCAGGCCCTGCTCCAATCACAATACAGTCCCACGTTTTTCCCGAAAGACAATCCGTTATCGAGTTTGTCATATGGACTTTCTCCACATAAGCAACTGACGGCAAGGAAAAGAATAACAAATTATACAATTGTCGAGTCCCGCTTGCTCAGCCATATCCTTCATTTCTGTCATTGTATAAGAAGCTCGAACAGAAGCAGGCCCATCATGTTGGACAATGGCAGAATTACTCAGTATTTTTGTTGCCAATGAAACAAGAACCAAAGAAAACTCACTGCGGATAAGGTCATTAACAATCAAAACTTTTTTAGTCGCTATTCTCATCTTTACCAATAAATTAATCACTTGCGCCGGATCAAGATGATGGGTAAACAAAGAAGTCATTACTACATCAAAGCATTGCGGAATATTCTGTTCCAGGACGTCAAGCTCGATAAAAGATACCGGTACGTTATCTTCCTTTGCTCTATAATTTGCAAATTTAATAGCAGTGGGACTTATATCCGCCCCAACAAATTCAAACTTTCGCTTTCTATAACTTGCTTGCTTTGCCAATAATATAGGTATATCACCCCCACCTGTAGCCAAATCCAGTACCCGAATCGTTTGCAATGGGTATTGATCAGAAATATTTTGCAATTGTCGCCAAATTGCACTTCCTATTAAACTGAAAAAATTTAAATTTCTTAGCCCCTGCAAAGCCTGATTATGCAGTAATGGATCCAGATTTGGATCATCCATTAATTCACCTCGACGCGTGCGCAACAATTGAATCAAGCCCCATTATGCACTTGCAGTAAATATCCAGACAGTATACCGGTATGGACACGTCAAGTAATCTTTGTTATTTTCAGAAGTTTAGTAAGCTCCTGATCAAAAGCCGCCGCAAATGCCCGCTTTTCTTTGTCCCCGAATTGCTTTGGTCCACCAGCAATTTCACCGCTATCTCTCAAATCTTGCAAAAGATTGCGAGTAGCAACAACTTGGCCGATATTATCTTCAGTATATTTTCTGCCACGCGGATCTATTGCCACAATTTCATTTGCCACCAAGCAATGAGCAAGAAGTATATCCTGAGTAATCACTAGATCAAGCTTTTTCGCATTTTCTTTAATGTAAATGTCTGCTGCATCAGGAGTGTTTGCTACTTGGATCAGACTTAAATACTTGCAAACAGGTAAGGGGATCTGCTTATTTGCCACAAAGATAACATCTATCCCTCGTTTATTGGCAGCCGAAATAACAATTTCCTTCACTACATTGGGACATGCATCAGCATCAATCCATATCTTTATCACAGAATATACCAGCCCTATTAGTACACTTAATATAACATCACCGCTAGATACTCAAAGGTTAGATTTATAATTGCTCTAGATATGAAACTAGAATCATTGATATGATTGTCTATAAAGCACTGCTATGCTTTACAAGGAGCAAATTATGGCAAAAGAACAAAAGCAAAAAAAAGAAGTTAAGAAAAAACCTGCAAAAACAATGAAAGAGAAAAAAGCTTCTAAAGAAGAGAAAAAACGCAATCGCTAAGCATTTTTGTCTAGATTTTCTGTGCCACTCTAAAATACGGTCGGCAATATAATAAACTAAATGGGAATTCTAGTCAGTTGCAAATCAATTAGCAAAAGCTATAGCTCTCGTCCATTGTTTAAAGATATTTCTTTTGGCATCGAGGATGGGCAGCGCATTGGATTAATAGGTCCAAATGGCGCCGGTAAATCAACTTTATTGAAAATTCTGGCCGGATTAGTTGAGCCGGACGAGGGCGAAGTAACGACCCGCAAAAAGCTGCGCATTGTATATATGGGACAGCAAGATGTTTTTAAAGACCACAAAACTGCCATCGAAATAATCCAAGATTCAGCCAGTGAAATTGCATTTTCCGAACATCAAAGAGAAGCCTCTATAGATTCTATATTGAGCAAAATAGAATTCCCTGACGCCAAAGCCAAAGAACTTTCCGGTGGTTGGCGTAAAAGACTATCTCTTGCTTGTGCTTTAGTGAAACAGCCAGAGCTACTTTTTCTTGATGAACCTACGAATCATTTAGATTTGCAAGGAGTCATTTGGCTTGAACAATTTCTTAAATCTTGTCACTTTCCGTTCGTTTTGGTAAGTCACGATCGGGTTTTTCTTGAAAATACTACTAATCGGATCATCGAGGTAAATCCAACCTATTCACAGGGATTTTTAAGCGTCAATGGCAATTACAGTAAGTTTCTCATTTCTCGGCAAGAACAATTAACCGCCCAACAAAATTTGCAACAAGCATTAGCAAGTCAAGTACGACGAGAAATCGCTTGGCTACAACAAGGTGCTAAAGCAAGACAAACCAAATCACGGGAACGTATTAGGGAAGCTGGTAAATTAATGGGCGAACTGGCGGAAGTTAAACAGCGAAACGCCTTGTCGACCGCTCAGATTGATATTGGATTCGATTCCTCTGGCAGGAAAACAAAGGAGTTGCTATCGGCTAAAGCAATCGAAAAATCTTTTGGTCATCTTCATCTATTTGAAAGTCTAGACCTTTTACTTACCTCTGGTTCTAGACTGGGATTAGTGGGTCCTAACGGTAGTGGTAAGACTACTTTTTTAAAACTGATCGTCGGACAAATTCAGCCCGATAAAGGCACAATAGTGCGTGCAGACAAATTAAAAATAGTGTGGTTCGACCAAAACAGAGAACATTTAGATCTGAACAATACCTTAGCAAAAGCCCTAAGTCCAGACGGCGACTCGGTTCATTATCGCGGAAAAAATATTCATGTTTCTACTTGGGCAAAAAAATTCCTTTTTCGCACCGATCAACTTCATCTCACCATCAACTATCTATCCGGCGGCGAGCGAGCGCGTATCCAAATTGCCAATCTGATGAGACAACCAGCCGACATTTTAATTCTAGATGAGCCAACAAATGATTTAGATATTCCATCTTTAGAAGTGTTAGAAGAAAGTCTGCTCGATTTTCCAGGGGCGGTTATCATAGTCAGCCATGACCGAATGTTGCTCAGTTCGGTAGCCAGAAGAATTTTAGCCCTTACTGGCTCTGGAAAAGCAGAATATTTCGCTGACTACGAACAATTTGAAGAATTGACAGAACCAGAAAATTTATCCACCGAAAAAGAAAATCAGAAAAACGGACGCAAATCCGCTACCCAAAGAAGAGAACGCTCCGGATTATCAACCAATGAAAAACGCGAACTAGAGTCAATAGCGAAAAAGGTCGAAGATGCAGAGAGCGCGCTCCACTTAATAGAGCACGAACTAGCGCAACCTCATGTTGCAAACAATTACGTATTACTAAAAGATCTTACCGAGAAACACAGTCAAGCCAAAGAAAAAATTGAAAACTTGTTCAACCGCTGGGTAGAACTCGAGTCAAAGTAATCAAACTCCGCACTAATAGTTAGTATGACCATTATCTGGTGTCGCTGTCACTGCCGACGATGCCATTATACTTTGATTCTCTCGAACAGCTTTGGCCATGGTAATAGCTTTCGCGCCGTTCTCATTGACTCTTTTTCGGGGTATAAAGAAATTGCTCAAACTTAGTACCTCCGATACAACCTCCGGGAAAAGTCCCTGCGCCTTTGTCATTATTTGCGCAGGTAACGAAATTATTAGTCCGGATTTGCCATGCCTACATGCTTCAACAATTTCTTCAGCCGCCTTTTCACAAGAAACGCTGGCAATGGGTAGCTTCTTCAAAATACTAAACCAAGGATATTCGATTTTATCTTCACCCTTAAATTTGGCGCTAAGCTGATCGTCCGGTCTCATTAGGCCTGGATAAACTGTAGTAACATAAATATTGTCACGTAGTAATTCTATCCGCATTCCTTCTGATAACCCTACCGCTGCATGCTTACTTGCGCAATAAGGGACCATATTTGGCACGGATACTTTACCACCGAGGGAAGAAATATATACTATTCTTCCAGCACGCTTTTTCGCATGTCCGGAATAACAGCTAACATTACGTATAGCAATCCCCAAAAATGAATATCCATAGCATTATGGAAATCATACAAAGCTATTGCATCTGTTGAAGTAGCATCGATTTCGCGGGCACAATTAATCAAAACATCGACCGCACCAAGTTTCGAGCGAATTTCCTTTACCATTTGTTCGGTCTCTTCTTTATTTGTAACATCACAAACCATCGTGGTGACGTGCAGCCCGTCTTTTGCCAGGATTTCCTTCGCAAAGTCTAATTTATATCCCTCAGGTTCAACCATTACAATTTTGATTTTCTCTTTCTTCAATCGCCGCGCTATTTCGAGGCCTAGTCCTCCCGCACCGCCAACGATTAGAACAACTTTGCCACGAAAATTAAAACCTCTATAAAGCCGAACAAATTCTTTACTTAGCTTTTCAACTATTCCGCCAGGACCTATTAACATTGCCCTTACTCCTCTCAACTACAACTATCTGACCGAAATATTGCCTAAGCCATTGGTAACCAGCAAAAAACATTTCATTACTCGCAGCCTGAATGCAAAGAGGCACCAATTATTATTTCTAAGTAAAAGGCCTTATTAATTAATTGTGCCACGGCTTGCCTGTGATCTCCAAAACTAAAAGAACGGGATACCAGTTTCGAACTTTCTTTGGCCAATATCTATATCGTATCTTGAATACCCAGAACACCTGCATTAGAACATAAAAGAGTTTAGCAACGCCGTGTTCAGTCAAACGGCATTTTTAATCAGACTTAAAAAAAATTTGGAATCTAGTCAGAATTGAAGCTTGATACTGCCAGCAGTATCAGTAGTCAGTTACAAATAGCTGCTCAATTAGTGGATTAATTTGGATCTGCTGGCTTTAAAAGATGACTATATATTCAATAGTGTGTAGTTACAATAATTCAAATCTAATGTGTTTAACTCATCCGTTCAATAGGAGTTGATCCTGACGCTTCTTTAGTTACACGCGGACCATCGTACCCTTGGCATGATGGATGTGGCATCGATTTTATCTTTATGCTTTTGCACCACAGCAATCATTTGCTGCAGAACTTCTTTGGTTAAAAAATTTGGTTTCAATCCCAACTTGCGTAAGCCCTCTCTGGCTGCATTATAATAATGTTCTTCAAGTTCTTTGCGTGGATTTTCTAGATGATTTATTTCGGTTTTCAATCCCAACGAAGCTGAGGCTTCTTGAACCATTTTTGCAATCTCTGTAATACTAAATTGTTCTGTAAATTGATTAAGGATGCGCATTTCTCCTGGTTTGGCTGGGTTTTCTACTACTAACCTAATAGATTGCAATGTATCCAAAATATTCAAAAAACCCCTGGTTTGTCCTCCTTTGCCATAAACAGTAAGTGGTATTTCAGCAACAGCTTGCACAACAAATCTGTTGACCACAGTGCCAAAAATATCATCGTAATCAAAAAAAGGCAGTAGATCAAAGTTATTTCCTATTTCCTCGGTCAATAAGCCATAAACAGGTCCCTGCATTAAATCAGTGACTCTCAAACCTGCCATTCGTACGTAAAACCAAAGTAAATCTGTATCATGTATTTTAGTTGTGTGATAAAGAGAACTGCCCTGTCTTGGGTACAAAAAATGTTCTTTTCGTCCTTTGTGTTCAATATCAATCCAGCCTTCTTCAATAGCTATATTGGGTGTACCGTATTCACCCATTGTGCCAAGCTTGATTATGTGAGCATTTGGTGTTTCGCGCATCACTGCCCAGATCAAACTAAAGGTCGTACTCAAGTTGTTAATCAATGTTAGTTTTGCTTCCTGATAGCCTTTCATAGAAAATGGTGCTGAACGTTGTTCTGCATAATGAATGATAGCGTCAGGAAGAAATTCTCTTACAATGGTGCTCAAAAAATCATAGTCCTGGACGTCACCAATTGCGTGCTTAATTTCTATACCATTCATTGCTCGCCAAAGTTTGCACCGTTCGGGAAGATCAGGAACAGAGTATAGAGGCGGAGCATTGCACTCAGCTGCAAGCTGACGATGTAGATAATTATCAACCACCATTACTTCATGCCCTCGTTTGGAGAGGTGCATGGCTGTTGGCCAGCCGAGGTAGCCATCCCCACCCAAAATAAGACAACGCAAAGCTTTTACCATTTTGATGCCGCCCCAAGGTTAATTGCTAATTTTGGACATGGCTGGTTCCGACGCATAACCGGTGGTCTCATTGAAATAGAAATTAAGACTAGGACAAATAACGAAAGACTTGAAATGGCCATTCCCCAATATAAACTTTGTGGTTTATATTCAAATGTTATTTGATGCTCTCCTGGTTTTAAAAAGACTCCTCTAAATGCATAATCTGTTATATAAATTTTGCTTGATTCACCATCAACCTTTGCTTCCCAGCCAGGGTAAAATAAATCTGACACGACAAGCATGGTTGGTTTAGAAGAATTAGTTTTAAGCTCCTCAAATGTATTTTTAAGCTTGATAATCTGAACCGCACCGTTGGCAATATCAGAATTTATTTTTGGTACTAACGCATCTTCTACAAGAGCCATTTGAGTCGGGCTAAAGCGACTGCCATCTGGTAATCGGCATGAATGTATAGTTTGCAAAACGCCATGGGCAGGTAAAGAAATTATTTTATTAGTTAACCACGCGCGTGGCATAGCATGCAAATTCTCAAATATGGTGCAAGGTCCTATTGTGGTGATTTTTTTGAATCGATTATTATTGTTTAGATCCGGATAAATATCGAGTATCCTAATATCAGGGTGCAACACATATTTAATACAAGCCAAATCCAGCTCACATCCCACTGGATCAAAAAGTGAGTGAGCAAAACCACATTCTGTAATATGTGTCAGTTCGGCATAACGCTTAAACCTGGCAGGATAACCACTAGCTATAGGTATATTCCAAAACATAGCAAGATTTGGTGCGACACCATTTTCAGCCATATAAGCATACATATGCTCATATGTCGGTATGGGAAGTAGACGTTGATTGCTATGGTAAAGCAAATTATTCACGCACACTGCTATTGGTGGCGGATTTCGGCGAATAGATTTTGCTGGTAAGAAATAAAATGTATGCTCTGTGTTAAGCCAAAAATTAGCTAAAAATAAATCAGATGTGAGCATGGCTACTAGCAAAACTTTTCGCCAGGTTACCATAGGTCGTTGCAGCCAAATAAGAAAACTAGCCATTGAAGCCAAAATTACGACAACAGGTATGCTGATAGCCTTGTTTTCTAATGGATTGAGATTCAAATAACCAAGTCCGGCATGTTTAGCATAATTTTGAGTGTATTCGATAAAATTGTTTTGAGACCAATAAGTGCCTAGACTCACTAAAATAGCAAATAAAACACAGGCGATCACGCCATATTTCAACAATGACTTTTTTTGACTAGTTGTTTGAATATCATTGACTATCATTCCAGCCAAAGTGCTAAAAGCAATCGTGAATTCTAATCCGTGCCTGCATACGCAGCGAAATAAATTATAAGCGGGGATATGATACATAATTTTTGCCAAGGGAGTAGCATCGCCAAGCATCAAACAAATTGCCATGATAATGGTTGAAAACCAGAATATAAAATGTGAATTATACTGTCGTATTAGAATTGCCGTGATCAAAAGTAGCAAGGACAAAATTCCCATATAACATGAAATTTCGTTGTAAAACGTGCTGCATAGATTTGGATAAACTAATTGCCAAAACTCCACTGGAATAATTGGATGTGAAATAAATCTATTATATGGCATTGATTCTCTTGTACTTTGATGTATCCATTCAATGGTAGGAATAATTTGAATTGAGGCTAGTCCTACACCTAAAATAAACATTCCTAAAATGGCAATAAAATATTGAAGCCGCAATTCTTTCTGACGAAACGTAGTATATAAAGCATAAATAATTGCCAAACCCAGACCATAAACAGATATTTGGGGATGTCCGCCTAGTATTGTCATACATACTGCCAACGCTCCCACTGTAAACCAAAAACTATTTATTCTTTGATGTAATTTCTCCACAGCATTTAATATTAGTGGAGTCCATATAGCTGCATGGGCCATTGGTGTATGTTCTAGATGTGCTAATAAAAAACCGCTCATACCAAAACAAATGCCACTTACTGTTCCTGCTAGCTTAGACTTTGTTAGCGTGTAAGTGAATAAATAAGCACAACAACTAGCAATAACATAGGCGCTAATGATAAACCCATTGTATGAATGAAAGCATTGGAATATGAGAGCCAACGGATACCAAAACTGAAATTGCGGATCGGCTATTGTTGGGTATCCCGTACAAACAAGATCTAACCAAAAAGTCTTTTTCGCATAAAAATATGGTGCAAATGTTCTCCATCCGTCGCCAGGAGCCATCAATTTATCAGCAGGAAAGATAGCCGCAAAACATACACAATAAAGTAAGGAAAATCCCAGCACCGTTAATGCTAAAGTTTTTCCTCTTGTAAAATGAATTTCTTTTGGGAACGTTTGCAAGAGGATCTACCTATCGTAAAATACAAGTCAGCCTTGCTGTATGGATAGTAATGAATTTATCAAGCTGTAAAAACTGGATTCGATCGCTTAAGTATAACGTAGAAGCCCTGCGCGATGGAATCGATGTAGTTTATACATGGGTTGATGGCTCTGACGCTAAATTTCTAACCGATTTTAATAGATATCATGCTTTGGAAGTTAATGGCAATGATCCATTCGTTGGCGGTAAGCGGCGTTTTCGCGATAATGATGAACTTCGCTATTCTTTACGATCAATTGAAACTAACGCCCCTTGGATCAATCGCGTATTTCTGGTCACTTGTGGACAAACACCATCCTGGCTAAATCTCAAACATCCGCGCCTTCAGCTTGTCAACCATACAGAGATCTTTCCCGATCTAAGTCATTTACCTACTTTCAATTCTTTAGGCATTGAAGCACATTTGCATCGCATTCATGGTTTGTCTAAGAATTTTCTATACTTTAATGATGATATGTTTCTAGGAAGACCGGTTAATCGCAGCGATTTTCTTCAAGATAATGCCATACAAAAAATTCGGGTAGAATGGTGGACATTACCGCAGCTGGAAGAAGGCGATCTTCCTGCTCGGGTGCGTGCCTTTAATCATCGCCTTTTAAAACAGCAATTTGGTAATTATGATTTTTTCTCGATTGCCCATGTCCCCTGTTTTTATAATCGGCAACGCATAGGCGAAGTGCAAAAAATTTGGCCAAATGAATTTGCTATAGCCTCGTCCACACGCTTTCGTACCACAAAAGCAGCGCAATTACACGTACTTTATGCTCATTATCAAATTGCCAATAAACGTGCCGAATATGTTCTTGAACTCAAAGAAAACTATCAGTTTATTGCATTTAAACATCCTTTGGAAGAAACCATTAAATCACTCAACGAAATTCGCGAATTGCGGCCAATGTTTTTTGCCATTAATGACGACTGGGATGGACTCTGTGAGACAAAAAATACTATTTTGCAAGATTTCCTTAATGACTACTTCCCTACTCCTTCAAGTTTTGAGAAATAATTGAGTGCTGAATTTATCAAGTTGCAGAAATCCACTTCAGGCAATTAAACATGATATTAGCTCGTTGTTTGGCGGAATTGATGTAGTATATACATGGGTGGATGGCTCAGAGACTCAATTTGTAGCCGATTTTAATAAATATTGTGCTTCAGAAATTAATGCCGACGATCCATTCATAGGTGGTAAAAGGCGCTTTCGCGATAATGACGAACTTCGCTATTCTTTGCGATCACTCGAAAGTAATGCCCCTTGGGTCAATCGAGTGTTTTTGGTCACTAGCGGACAAATACCTTCTTGGCTGAACTTGAAACATCCCCGTCTGCGTGTTATCCACCATTCGGCCATTTTTCCTAACCGCTCTCATTTACCCACTTTCAATTCATTAGCTATAGAAATGCATTTGCATCGCATTCCTGGTTTGTCTAAAAATTTTCTATATTTCAATGATGATATGTTTTTGGGACGACCCATTAGTCCCAGTGATTTTTTTCAGGATGACAATATACAAAAATTGCGAGTAGAATGGTGGACATTGCCAGAAAAGCTAGATGAAGGAAATCTTTCTACCCGTTGGCTTGCTTTTAATCATCATTTGCTAAAACAACAATTTGGCGATCACAATTTTTTTTCAATCGCCCATGTTCCCTGTCTTTACAATCGTCAAAGCATAAATGAGCTCCAAACCTTATGGAAAGACGATTTTGCTGCAAGCTCCGCCATGCGTTTTCGCACAGCACAAGTGACGGCACCGCACGTCCTTTATACTCACTATCAGGTTGCTAAAAAATGTGCCGAATATGTTTTTGAGCCCAGAGAAAATTATTTGTTTGTCGCTATAAAAAATCCCATAGAACAAACCACTAAATTATTACAAGAAGTCATGCAGCTAAGACCAATGTTCTTTGCTATTAATGATGACTGGGATGGTCCTTATGAGATAAAAGACAGGACTTTACGTGATTTCCTTAATGAATACTTCCCAAGTCCTTCGAGTTTTGAAAAATAATTATGCTTAAATTCTGTTTCGGTTATACTCAATTCAATTTCGTCAATATTTGCTTCAAACCGTGATTAAATATTTTGCATGTTTTTTGTATGGTTAATTGTGGGTTAAACATATGCGTTTAGGAAATCCTCGCCCAGAGCTGACTACGTATGCTGGTATATGTTTAACTGAATTCATGCGCCTTGTATATTTGAGTCGTTCTGATATTCAGAAACGATTTTCAATAAGTGATATTTTTAGTCGAACAGTTTTGCTGGCCTGGTATCACATGTTCGGTCTCAAAGATCTAAAACTTTTTGCTACGGACCTCCCAAAAGCTCAATGGAACTTACTAAATAAACAATGCGAAGAAACAGGTTTGTGCGAAGAACATTTTTTTACTCAGATGCAAGCTGTGCTCTGGTTGGCTTGCCCGCTAACAAAAGACTGTTTCAATTTGAATAAAATTGCCGATCGTTTAAGTGTCGAATTGTTAGTAGCAACCTCTGTTACGAAGCCAGAGGGGATAGAGTTGGTATCACCTTCCCACCGAGCTTTGCTTTTTGCTGATACTGTAGATTCAGCTTTCAAAGCTGATATTCCTATCCCTGTTTGCCAGCTGCTTTCTTCAGTATGGAAAGCACGCCAAGACTTGCAAACTGCTTTTCCTTCTGGTTCAAAAGAAAACGAAGCTGCTTTACTACTGTGGTTTTTAAACTATGGCAGGAAAGAATTGAATCTTTCTGGCATAAATTTAAAGGTTATGGATAAAGATTATCTGCTGGCTAAATCCCCTGATGTCCAATTGGACACAGAGATCGCGGTATCGAGACTTGCGCACCAAATATGGTGCAGCAATGCCCAATTGCAAGCTCAATATGATTTGCAATCACTAAATGACAGAATCGCGTTTTTGTCCTGGTTCAAAGATAACGGCATTGCAGAATACGGTCTTGAATGGCTGTTTGAAGGTGCTCCGTTTACAGCTCTGCTTAGTCAAACCTCGAGTATTGTTCAATTACCGATCCGCAATGACACCAGTAATAATCTGGAACACGGAGTGAATATAATCGGCAACGCTCAAGGTGGGTTTGGTATGTCTCAGCATGCTATAATGATTGCTAAAGCTGTACAATCTGCTAATATTGCATGTGCAATTGTTGATATGAACGATTCTACCAGCATCGAGAATAGTGATGCCTTAAAGCTAGGACTTACTGTCGAACGTAAGTGTTTGTATTCAGTAAACATTGCTGCCTTTACCCCAGCAATGTTGCCTCATGAATTTGGTGCAGTAGGATTATCGTTTCTCGAACAATGCCACAATATCTATTATGGCAGTTGGGAATATCCGCAATATCCTGATGACCATATTACGGTTATCGAGAGCTTTGACGAAGTTTGGGCTCCTTCTAAATTTACTCTTAATGCTCTGCAAAAGATCATTTCCAAGCCACTGCACTATGTTCCTTTATCTATAACAATGCCAAATCTCTCCTCGCATTCCAGAGCAGATTTTAAAATACCTGATAATTCATTCTTGTTTATTAGTACATTTGATTATCATTCAGGTCTTATGCGCAAAAATCCAGACGGCTGCCTGAAAGCATTTATGCAGGCTTTTCCTAAAGGCAACGAGCAAGTAGGTTTAATAATCAAAACCATGAATATAGGCAAGCCAAATACTGAGGCTTTTGTGGCATGGACAAAACTAAAAGAACTGGCTCAGTTAGATAGGCGAATAATTATTATAGAACACCAATTAACTAGAAACGAGATTGATAAACTAGTGAATCTGTGTGATGTATTTGTATCGCTTCATCGAGCCGAAGGTTTTGGCTTGGCAATTGCCGAAGCAATGCTTATGGGTAAACCGGTGATTGTAACCAATTATTCAGGCAATACCGAATTTACGTTGCCTTTTAATTCTTGTCTTGTTGATTATAAACTTGTCCGCCCATCAGAAACTATTATTCAAAAACTTGGTATAGAAACAACTTGGGCAGAACCAAATGTATCGCAAGCAGCTTTGTATATGCAGCGACTTTTTCTGGATCAAGATTATGCAACAAAACTGGGGGCATCTGCTCGTCAGTATATGCAAGAAAATTATAGTCCCTTTGTAGTAGGGCAGACTATTAAAGATCAACTTGAAAATATCTTCGATAAAAATTCTTTGCTAGCTAAAGTCTAGTGAATCCAAGTAATTATTCATCAATGATATATAAGCTATTGAAAAAACAGAAAACATACCGGATCCTGGATTGGTCCTATTATGCTTTTGCAGTTTTCTTTATCGTACTTATTTGTAAAACTTCGTGGCCTGGCTTTATGTCTTTTGATTCTTTAGATGCACTCAATGAGTCACGAACAGGAATGCATTGGAATATCAATTGTCCTACCATGGTAATCTGGTTACAAGGTCTTTGCGATCGAATCTATGCCGGACCTGGCTTATTATTCTTGCTCCAGGTCAGCATTACTTTTATTGCACTTGCCGACATTTTTTTTACCGCTAAAGTTCCACTCATATTAGGCATTCCATCTATGATTTTCTTCGCCTGTTGTCCGGCAATTCTAGGTCCAATGCTTGTGGTTTGGAAAGACGTGGGTATGATGGCCTTTCTTTTGGCTGCAACTTCATCTGTACTTCGCGCTCAGCAATCTATAACCAGAGGGCGCTTTTGGTGTTGGTCAGCTATTGGTTGGACAATTTTGGCGTGCGGTTTCCGTCTGAACGGTACTTTGACAGCATTGCCAATATTTTTTGCTATCAGTAAACTGCTCAGTCATAATAGATCAAGCAAATTGTTGATTTGTCTATCGGTTCTTGTTTTTTCAACCACTACAACAATGTGGTTTATCAATTCATTTAAATTTAAGCCCGATATTACTTTAATAGATCCATATCCAGCAGCATTTTTCCAAGCATTCGATATTCTTGGAATTTCTGCTTTGTGTCAACAAAATATGTTACCAAAAGAAATGTACGCCGCTTATGACAAATTCACTATCGATGACTTATGCAAAGATTATTATCCTGAGAACTCCAATAAAGCATTTGTTCGTTTTATCCCCGACCAAAAACCTTTAGTTTGGAAACATCCAACTCCCCACATGACACAAAGATGGCAATATGCCATACTCAGCCATCCAATGGAATATCTCCGGCATCGCATCAAAGTATTCAGAGCTCTGCTGGCAATTCATATGGCAGAACCGTATTATCTAACTCATCCCGGAATTGATGCAAATGATTTGGGTGTTACTATAAAGCCGTCGAGATTAACACCTTATGTTTTACAATATTTATCCAGATCCAGCTGTACAATTTTTGGACATCCATGGTTCTACTATTTAATTGCTGGTATTTTATTTTTATTAGCTATCTTTTTGCCTGTATGCCGATCCACCAATGTTCTTATGTTGCTTTCCAGCTCGGCACTGAATACAGTACCAATGTTTTTTCTAGCCGCATCAGCCGAGCTCCGTTTTAACTTGTGGAGTATCGCGGCTATATTGGTAGCGCTTGTTTTAGTAATAAATGATTTGCTTAAGCACCAACCAGGCACGCCGAGTCGCTCTTGCGATCTATAAAATTTTTATACGCTGCCAGCATATCATCCACATTGCCATCATCTACAGTACGCCCTTCATGCAACCAAATAACACGATTACAAACTGCTTGTATGTTTTTGACGCTATGTGACACCATTACTACTACTTGAGATTTATCTATTAGCCTTCGCATTCTATCTGTTGCCTTATGAGAATAATAACCATCACCTACAGCAAAGACTTCATCAAGTAGTAATATATCCGCATGCAGCATAGTAGCAGTAGCAAAGGCCAATCGACCCACCATTCCTGAAGAATAATATTTCACCGGAATATCAACAAAATCCCCAATTTCTGCAAACTCAATTACATCTTGTTCTATAGTTTTCATTTCACACGGAGAATAGCCAAGATAAGCCCCGTGCAGATATATATTGTCACGTCCTGTCGATTCAAAATCAAAGTGACCAGTAAGATCCAGCAATGGTGCCACGCTTCCAGAGACATTGACAGTACCCGAATCAGGAGGATATATTCCCAAGATAAGCCTGAGTAAAGTCGATTTGCCCGCACCATTAAATCCAATTATTCCCACTCTTTCGCCTTCCTTAATCGAAAGATTGATATTCTGCAAAGCCGGAAATTTAAGAACCTTGTCTAAAGAGTGTTCCACACGATTGTTAAATGTTACTAGACGCTCTTTGAGTTGAGGGGAGCGATTACGATAAATGGAAAATGTTAAAGAAGCATCTGTTACTTCTATAGCTGTACTCATAGCCTGAATACCAGTTCTCTTTCTGTGCTTTGTAGCAATCTCAGTGAGATAGCCAATGCAGCTATGGCTATGCCTATGCATAAAGCCCAATTACTCAACGACGGACACTGGCATTCATAAATGGAAAATCTAAAAGCTCAATGAAATAATAAAAAGGGTTGAGCTGAACAATCCAGTGCAAACTTTCCGACAATGACTGCAGGGGATAAATTATAGGAACTGTATAGAATAGTAATTGTACGATCACGCTCATAATATGCTGGAGATCGCGCCAGTAAACGGTAAGTACCGCCATGGAAATCGCTAGTCCGAAAGCAAGTATGCTAGTGATTAGAGCTGCTACCGGAATAACTAGAAGCGTCCATGAATAATGTACTTCCAACAATAATCCTAAAACAAGAAAACTAGCCAGACTAAGCATAAAATTAGACATCTCAGTACACACTGTCACCAGAGGAAAAAATATTTTTGGCAAAACTATCCGCCTAAGAGATGACTCATTATTGACAAAAGATTCGGTCCCTTGCAGTAAAGTTTGGGCAATAAAATTCCATGGCAAAAGAGCGCTAAAGACATAGACAGAAAATGTTTGATATTTCTGATGAAAAATTGTGCCAAACATCAATGCCAGAACAGCCATAGTCAGCAGTGGGTTAAGGAGGCTCCAGGCAAAACCCAGTGTAGAGCGTCGATATCGACGTTTCAAATTTGATATTACTGCGTTTTTAAGCGCATACCGGTATTTAAATAATTCGCCAAGACGTAGCCTTGTATATTGCAGATAAGAAAGCTGCCTTACATCTATAGAAGAATATCCTTTTCGTTCATTACTACTGATCGGCTCTATGACTATTTTTTCCACACCGGACAATAAAGGCGCTTCTAAAACAGTGGTAGTACCCTCGGGCAAAGACATAAATTACTCCAAGTTTCTAAATAAACTAATAAGTAATTATCTATCAAAAGCTTGTTCCTATGATTGATAATGATTAATCTCAATTTATTTTGTCAGTCAAATATACTTATCGTATTTTGTAAGCGTCCTGATATACATTCAATGTTTGCGCAGCTATATGCTGCCAGTCCAAGTTTTGTGCCAGTCTTTTGTTATGCTCACCCATTTCTTTGAGTTTCTCTCTATTTTCAAGGCAAGCAGTAATAGATTTCAATAAACCGAATTTGTCGGTTGCTTCATATAAAAATGCTCCCTGCTGATCAATTGTTTCATGAATGCAGCCAATGCGCGATGCAATGCAAGGTTTACCAAATCCCATTGCCATTATTAAAGCCCCAGAGGTCATGACTTCTAAATAAGGAAAAACTACTACATCACTCGCATTCATAAATATTTGAATGCGTTCATTGGCAATAAATTCTGCCACCAATCGCACATTCTCTCGTCCACTTATCGACCGCTTGATATCATTTGTATAATCAGCACATTCTTTATGATGCATAATTGCTCCCCCCACAATCAGCAAGAGAACATCATCGCGCTGCAATTGCCTGTGCGCTTCAATGAGCTCGGTAACTCCTTTATAGGGTCTGATTAAACCAAAGAATAAAATGACAAATGTAGACTCGGGAATATTCAATAATAGCCTCGCCTCACTGTGGCTAATTTTATTGGCAGTTACCTCAATAAAATGTCCATGCGGTATAACTTTAATTTTGTCCGGCAGTATTTTGCTATAAGACTCAATAATTTTACTTTGAGCATTGGAACAATGGACTATTACAGTCCTGGAAAGACTGATAACTAGCCTAATACATAACCGATCGATTTTAGGATAAGAAGTTTCTGGAATCTCAAGTTCATGCACAGTCCATATAATTTGAATTCCGTAGGCTTTCACTAGCACCAGTTGTAGGGTAAGCCAGGCTATATTTATTAAGCAAAAGAAAAAATTTGCATTATCTTCATCAGTTTTCATAAAAGAGTTAAGCCAGTGAATATGCACTATTTTAGGACGAAATTGCAATACTGATTTAAGAAAATTTTTTGTTCGTACTGTTTTTAAATGTACACCAGCCGCCCGCAGAGCATTTACTAGTTGTAAATTATATGGGTGAGTAGCAGCAAAATCTGGAAGGAGATGAACCACTTTAACAATTGCACTACGAGATACCAGCGCAGTACTAAGACACTTAGCCAACATTTGAGTGTATCCCTATATCAACAGTAACAAGAGATTTGCTCACTCGTTGATCAGATAATTTAAATACCTCTGCCACACCTGTTTTTACTGCCTCAATTGTCACACCTAAAATGCAATGTGCTCTATCGGAAATGCAATAATCACAAAATGACAAACCATTTTCTAGTTTACCTGAATTTGCACACACATCAAAAGCACCTTTTGGTTGCAGAATTCTATGTTGTACTTTCCAGGGCGAAAAACGTTTTGGCGAGTACGCTCTAGAAGGAGCTGCCTCAAGCGGATGGCATGAAACAGCTACTACTGGAACTCCATTCGCTGCCGCTAAATGCATGGGCCCGGTATCATTGCCAACATATAACTGACAATGCTTTAGCAAAGCGGCAGCTTCACGGAGAGTCGTTTTGCCGATACTATTAAGTACTCTATTGCCCAGTTCTCTAAATAGTTTACCGGCTTCACGTTCAGCCGGACTGCCAACTAAAAGAATTTGCGCATCATAAGTATCAATTAGCCAACCAGCAATTTCTAAAAGCGATCTGCTGGCCATAATTTTCGCGGGTGTGATCCACCTAGGCACATAGCTATTAAAGGAGAGCTCTGCTTTAATTGATGCGTTGACAAGAAACGCTTAGCAAATAATTCGTCTTCTCTAGTAAGCCATAACTCAAGATGGGCTGATCCAGGCTCACAATCAAGACTTTTCAGTATGAACAATTTTTGCTCTACTTCATGCCTGATAGTACTTTCTTCTAATGCATGTGTAAGTAAGAGGTTATAGTTTCGGTTTGAACTCCGCTTATCTGCTGTTACTGCCTCTGAATAACTTATACGATAAATAGCACCACTTAAATATGCCAGCATAGTGCCGTAGAAATGATCAATATCCCAATGCGGAAATATCGCCAGATCAAATTTTCGCCAGATAAGATGCCTGAAAGAAAGCCAGGCAGCAGAAAGGAAAAATTTCCAGCGCCAATAAAGGCGCCATTTTTTACAGTTATAAGTCAGTATTTCATTAACGTACGGACAATGTTCGACCAAGTTGAATGTATGTGGCTCAACCACTAGCGTTATCCAAGAACCTGGATAATGAGACCTCAACTCGCGCAGAAGCGGAGAGGTTAGTACCACATCCCCAATCAAGTCTGGCTGTATAAGCAATATTCGCTTATAGTAATAAGAAAAATCTTTTAGTGGTTTGCGACGCCCAAATAATTCAAAAAAATCTTCCATCATAGCGTAAATATTCTCTGGAAGCGTAAGACGTTCTAGAAAATCCACTATTCTTAATTTAAGAGAATATAGACGATGCAAAAGAACCTTTTAGCTCCGAAATAATTTCAAAGCACAATAATGGGGGCTAACCATAAACTATTTTATATCTGGCGAAATGCAAAACAAGTGCTGTGTACCTAATATACAAAATCAAGTCATTCTATAGTAGGATGACAATATTAATTGTTCCCCAAAAGTAAAATTTTGGTATCCTAAACTTATGTCAACCAAATTGCGTTGTGTTCAGGCAGTACTATACTGGTGCCACGACAAAGAACTTTATTCCTCGGCACAAAGCACGCGCAGCTGGGCTTATGGCGATGAACATATTACTCTTCGATTTACTCTGCCGCCATTGCCAAGAGAAATCTCCGGGCTGCGACTCAGCCTTCAACCCAGTTCCATCGGTATGACTATACAGTCCGTACGCTTTTATGGCGCTGGATTGGCAAATATTTGGAGTGAGCGCGATATACAAATTACTGACTTTGGCACATTGGATGCTAGAATCTCGCCCTATGCAGAACCAGCCAGCATTGACGTCAAAAGCTCTTGTGCCACTATTAAGGCAAATCCAGTCATATTTAAAACTATAAATAGTGGTGGTCTGCTGGAATTAGTATTATCAATAAGTTTTCCCAATACGGCTTTCTCTGTTGCTAATGACAATCAAGAACTTGTTGTGTGCGCTGCTAAGAATCCCAATGAGAAAGGATTGTCATTAAGTCCAGCAGTTACTCGGGAACTTCGAGAGATGCATAACGAAGTTCTAACACTAAATTCGGTTGTAACAGATTTTTATCGATCAAATACCTGGAAATGGACAATGTGGTGTCGTGAATTTTTGACAAATATTCGCAGGTGGCCGTTCTGGAAAATTTATCTGCTATTGTCCAAAAAAGCTAAAGCCTTATTCTACAAACCACTTAAAGCTGTAAATCATCCCAATATCAATACCCGCATAACTAATATCATAGTTCCCGTTCATAATAGCCTTGAACAAGTTAAACGTTGTCTTTCTACAATTTTAGAATCTTCTTCTGCAGGACAGTATGAGCTTATAGTTGTAGATGATGCAAGCTCGGATGAAGAGATAATTGAATATCTTGATAAATTAGCAGCTACCGGTCAAATCAACCTTATAAGAAACGAAATAAATACTGGTTTTACTACGGCAGTAAATAGTGGTATGCAGCTCAACCAAGATAGAGATGTAGTATTACTAAACAGTGACACTACCGTATCAAACAATTGGCTTGATCGTCTGCAAAGAGCTGCCTATTCTAGAAAACACATAGGAACTGTAACACCCTTTTCAAATAATGCCTCTATTTGCAGCTATCCACATGAGAGTACAGCAGGCGAAATTCCGCTTGGTTATGATGCAAAAATCATAGATCTTTTATTTGCTACCACCAATGATGGCAACATGGTTAGAATCCCAACGGCAGTGGGATTTTGCATGTATATAAAACGGGAATGTCTAAACCAGGTAGGATATTTTGACGCTGAGACATTTCCTGGTTATGGCGAGGAAAATGACTTTTGTATGCGTGCACATAAGCTAGGCTGGTGGCATGTCTTGGCTGCAGATACTTATGTATTTCACGAAGGAGGTTCCAGTTATGGTCAGTCACAAATTGAGCGCAAGCGCAATGCTTATGATTTTCTAACCAAAATGTATCCTGAATTTCAAGAACTTGTCAATGATTTTGTTCGAATAGATCCAGCTTTACCTTTCCGCCGCAAAATAGACTTGAAGCGACTACAAATTGCACAAAAACCTATTATCCTTTTGATTCTACACGGACACGGTGGAGGCACCGAAAAACATGTGCTTGCTTTAGTTGATTTCTTTGGAAGAGAAGTTGATTTTTTATCGGTGCGTGTTTTTGGCGAACGTGCACAATTGCGCTGGCTCAATAAAGGAGAAAGTTTTTGGCAAGAATTCCAAATGCCTGCCGCTTATGATGAATTACGTGACTTGCTTAAATTGTTGCCGATACAACGAATTCATGTGCACCATATTTTGGGATTGGAATTTGTCATTGATAATCTCATTAAAGATCTTGGATTACCATTTGATTTTACAGTACATGATTTTTACACTGTCTGTCCGCGCGGCTGGCTCTGCGACCACCGACAACACTATTGTGGGCAACCGGATGAAGATGGTTGTAATGCGTGCTTGGCTGCATTTCCAGATCCTAAAGCGGTAAAAATCAATCAATGGCGTAAACAACATAGTTGGTTAGTAGAAGAAGCTCAAAGGGTCTTTGTCCCTAGTAATGATACTTTAACGCGGTTGAAACAATATCTGCCTGTTGCCAATTATATTCTGGCTCCCCATTTAGACAACAGTCTGATGATACATTCGCAACCTCGGCCAATTGGTCTAAGACCAAGCGAAGCATTGCGCATAGTTGTACTTGGTTTATTAAATGCAGAAAAGGGCTCAGATCTTTTAGATGCCTGTGCTATCGATGCCTGCAAGCGTAAGTTGCCACTGGAATTTCATTTCTTAGGCGCAGCTCATCGCCCACTTTCAGGAAGGCCGCGTGGCGCTTTGTTAATTTATGGACGTTATCAAGATACGGACCTACAGGAATTATTACAGCAAGTACGTCCACATTTGGCATGGTTCCCTGCTCAGTGTCCAGAAACATATAGTTATACTTTAAGTGCTTGCCTGGAAGCGGCACTGCCTGTAGTAGCACCAGACTTTGGCGCTTTTCCGGAAAGATTGGCTGGAAGAGACTGGAGTTGGATAAGATCCTGGCAGCAAACGCCAGAAGAATGGAATGACTTTTTGGTTAAGATTATGGATGATCATTTCAAAACCGGTATTGCTCCAACACCAGTAGACGATAATAGTCCTCTAAGCTATTTCTCCTACGGTAGAGAGTATTTACAACCTTCTATAGCCAACCATTTATCACAGCACCTTCAACCAGAACTATGTCATAGTCGATCATAAAGTTCAAAAAGTTGGGCTGTATTTTCTTTATCAAAGGCAACTGTCCCGACGATGAATTTTTTTATTTGTCTGGATTCAATCAAATAATCTAGTAAGGTCATTTTTAGCATATGATCATTAGCGACATCATTCATACTAAAAATATGTGATGCGAGCTTAGCATAATGCTTATAAATCGCACTCGGTAAATCAACTAGGTTTCCTGGGCACAGAATTACGATATTATTATTTGATTTTATATTGCTGATTTGGTTTAAATGCACAGCTATCTCTATGTCACTCATTATAAAAGGTGGAATTATCAAAACTCCAAAATTCTCATTGGTTATTTGGCGATTGATCAAATTGAGCGTGCCTGAATTTATCCTAACTATACTCTCGTTACGATAAACGAAATTTTCAAAATTCTTATATCGAAGAATTTTATTATGCCGCTTCCGCAATGTTTGCAATTGGATTGCATAACTAGGATTTTGCGCATTCCTGCTAAGACTATCCACATGCCAACAGACATTCAACAATGATTCTTGCAAATTATATATACGTGCAGCCAATCCAGCTGCACGTATATAGAAATCCCAATCTTCCGGAATGTGATCACTTTCAACACCAGTATCGTGATAACCGCCCATTTTTGCCCAAAATGTCTTCCGAAAAAGAGCTATATTCGCTAATGATGCACCATTGATTATTTGCGTAAAAGATGGACATGCCGGCAAAACAATTTCATCGTTCCGTTCACCAAAAAAACAATAATTTGTAGATATCATGTCATAACCAGCACACTCCATTAGAAAAGCTGCTCTTTCTAAAAACATGGGATTGAGAGTATCGTCAGCATCAAGACAACAAACATATTTTCCTCGGGCTTTATTTATTCCAAAATTGCGATTATCTCCAACCAAGTGTCGACGGTGTCTTGTAAACACTTTTATTTTCGGATGTTTAATTTGTCTGATAATCTGTGGAGTAATGCCATCAGTTGAACCGCCTTCTACAACAATGATTTCAAAATCTTGAAATGACTGCAAAAGAAGAGAATCAAGCGCAGAATTAATATATTTTCCATAATTAAAACAAGGAACAATCACACTAACCAAAGGCTTATTTTTTGACCATGGTTTTTGAACCATCTCTATCAAGTCCCGGCTTTGACTAGGCATACCTGCTCTACCTTTCCATCTATCTAAATGGTCAGTCTTGGCTAAATTTGCACTAATTACCATAACAAAATATTTCTCAGCTATACGTTCGTGATTAAATAGAGCTTGTACAATAAGACACAGGCATAAGATCGCTTTCTAGACTTTTTAGCGTGATCTATAATAACTGGTCTTTTGCCACTAAAAACATATTCCATCAACCTTAGCTTCGGATATTCATCAGATAAGTCATGTTTAATCGTCATTTCTTGACTAGCTAATGTTCCAGATAGCAAGCCTGAACGCACCTTGTCCGTCGTATACCACTTATGGTGGCGTAATGTTAACTGAATTCATGAAGTTAATATATCTAGCCCGTGGCGACTTAACAAAGCGATTCTCTCTTGAGACCAAATTTGATCGCACAGTTTATCTGTTATGGTTTTTGCTCTATGCAAAAGATCTTTTCAAATTCTCTGACCAATGGCTAATCGAACCATCTTGGGAAGCATTGGAGCAGCTGTCTCCAGAGTACGGGCATTTTGAGCAAGCCCCCTTAACCAGCCTGCAATCAGCACTTTGGTTTGCTTACCCACTGTCGAAAACTCTGGACCTGGCCAATGCTGAAGATCGACTGAAGATCGAAATGATAGTTAGTTGCTGGAAGCGACGTCCTGCAAATATGCCCGCTGTCAAACCTTCTGCTGCTGCTAAATTGTTTGCACAGCAACCGCAAACAACAATTATCAATGATAGTACCAAAGCAATTTCTGTGTTTATGTATACATTATGGACAGTAAGAGCTGACTTACAGGAAGCTTTTCATCTTGATACACCAGAGGGACGACAAGGCTTAGTAAATTGGTTTGACATTCATGCAAAACACGAACATGACCTCTCTTTGCTAACCAATCAATTGGAAATTAGAACTTATGACGAGCAAGGCACTGGTATTAAGAAAGAATTCGAAGAAACGAAATTGCCACAGATACTTGAGAAGACGTCGCAACGTTTTGGCATAAATGTAATCGGCAGTGCAATTAGTACATCTGGCATGGCTAAACAAGGGCAAATGACTGCATTGGCAGCCAAATCGGTTAATCTACCTGTCTGCCTCCTGGATCATGGCAATATTGGATCTGAAGATATAAGCAAACATCGATTTTCTGAAAACCTAATTGCAGAAACTCCAAAATATTTTGTAAACGTCGCATCGCACAATATTGATTTAGTGCCCTATTTCATTAACCGAATCGGTGAATTACTGGATGAATCGTACAATATCTATTATGGCAATTGGGAATATCCTGATTATCCGCCTATTTGGCAAGAAATTGTCAATAATTTTGATGAAGTTTGGGCACCATCTAAATTTACATTGCAAACAATGGCTAATGCCGTCAAACCTATAGTTAATCATATTCCTATGGCTGTTACCGTAGCACCAGGGCATAATTATGGTCGTAAATTTTTTAATTTGCCACTCGATTCTTTTTTGTTTCTATTTACCTTTGACTATTGGTCATGGATTGAAAGAAAGAACCCTTTGGCATGCATAAGTGCATTTAAATTAGCTTTTCCAAAAGGCACAGAGAATGCCAGCCTTATTATCAAAACAAAAAATGTTCATCTCACAGCTTATTCATGCAGCGAGTCTTGGAACTTGCTTAAAGAATCGGCCGCTACCGATAGCAGAATTATTATCATTGAAAAAGGTTTTAGCGACGCCGAATTTTATGATCTAATCAGAGCCTGCGATGCCTATATTTCATTACACCGAGCAGAGGGCTTTGGTTTTTCAATTGCAGAAGCAATGCTTTTAGGCAAGCCCACAGTGGTGACAAATTATTCGGGTAATACTGAATTTACTCATTCTGGCAATTCTTGCCTGGTCAATTATGAGCTTGTTTGTGTGCCACCAAATAGCGTTCTCAATATTGCTAGCAAATGGGCTGAGCCGGATGTTGAACATGCAGCCTGGCAAATGAGGCGTTTATTCGACGACTTTGCCTATGCCACAAACATAGGAACAGAAGGACAAAAGTTTATTGAAAATCACTACAGTCTCGAGAAAGTCGGTGCACAAATCAAGAATCGAATTTCACAAATTTATGCACTCAATTGAATTAGCTACTGATATTGAAAATAGAATAACTCGCTCTTTGCAAGCGCCTCAATTTCTATTCAATCTTGCAGTTCAGAAAGGCGATGAACTACTATAACAATATGATGAATAGCGCACATCTTGACGAGCTGATTTCAGTTGAGCAAACTTATTGGTGGCATGTAGCCAAAAATAAATTGCTTATTGAATTATTGAAGCGCGAGTGTCCTTTAGGTGCTCAGGTTTTAGAGGGTGGGATTGGGAGTAGCAATAATTTGCTTGCCTTGAAGCAACTTGGCTATGAAGTTACTGGACTAGATTTGCTGCCAGCGGCGGTAGAACATTGCCGTTTGCTTGGCATTTACAATGTACAGGTGCATGATTTACAACAACCCTGGCCTGTAGAGCACAGAGCTTACGATGCGGTGTTATTGTTGGACGTTATTGAACATTGCCTAGATCCAGTTGCGGTTCTGAGTCATGCTCGAAGGGCTTTACGCCCTAATGGCAAAATACTGGTAACAGTTCCGGCCATTCCTTTCTTGATGGGACCGTGGGATCGAGCTTTAGGACATCAGCGTCGCTACACAATGGATATCTTACAAAAAAACGCACATGCCGCCGCTCTTAAACTTATATGGGGTTCATATTGGAATAGTTTTAGTTTACTGCCGGCCTTTGTAATTCGTACTATCGAGCAATTTTTTATGGTATCAAGCAATGCAGAGTTTCCTCGTTTACCTAATTATATAAACCAGACTCTAATTCAATTAGCAAATATAGAGCGTAAGATAATCTGCAAAATACCAATTCCTATAGGACTTTCCTTAATTGGAGTAATGGTACGATGAATGCTTGGCAGAGAAAGAATAAAGATCTTCTTGTTTCTTTGGTACTGCCTGTATTTAACGAAGTGCGGATATTGGCGGAACTTACTGCAACAATTGAGTCTGCTCTTATCGGTTTGCGAATTGAAATAATTTATGTTAATGATGGTTCGACTGACGGCACTGCACAACTACTCGATGAGCTAGCTAGCGAAAAAATTCACGTGAAAGTAATACACCTAACACGCAATTTCGGACAAACATCAGCCGTACTGGCCGGTTTAAACTTTGGCAGTGGCAATGTTTTTGTGGTTATGGACAGTGACCTGCAAGACAATCCGGCTGTCATTCCCAAATTTATTGAAAAGTGGCAGGAAGGTTTTGACATAGTTTATGCTTTGCGTACCAAACGCAAAGAAAATTTTCTTAAAGTTTTTCTGTTTAAAGTTTTCTATCGCCTTCTGAACTGCCTTTCTTCTATTTACATTCCTTTTGATGCTGGTAACTTTGGTTTGATTGATGGACGTGCTGCTCGCCAAATTATCCAGTTCCAAGAATACGATCGTTTTTATCCGGGACTACGCTCGTGGATAGGATTTCGTCAAATTGGCATTGTAGTAGAACGAGCTGAGCGTTATGATAGACACCCCCGTGTCTCTTTGTTGTCCTTATTTTTATTAGCCAAGACAGCCATTTTTTCTTTTTCGACGGTGCCTTTGCTCTTGTTTTATTGGCTATCTGCTTTGTCATTTCTCGTATTTTGTTGTTTTTCCACTTTTGCACTCTATCATAAATTTATAACTGCCTTGTCTGTACCAGGTTGGACATCAACAATTCTAATCGCCTGTTTTTTTGGTTCAATGAACTCCCTTGGTATCGCCATTATTGGCGAATATATAACGCGCATTTATGATCAGGTAAGAGCTAGACCAGCTTTCATTATTGATCGAGTAATAAATATATCGCCAGCGAAAGAACACTGTTAGTGATTACCTTATCGACGGATTATCATGCAAGATTTGAGTACCGCTACAAGCTGTGCAAATAGATAATCCAGCTAGTGCAAATGAGAGCTTATTTTTAAAACTCTCAATAATGGTTTACATCCTTTAGTAGTATCAGAATCTATCTACCAGCAATTAAAATTTGAGAGAAATATTTTTAGCAGACCGTATCGCTTGGCAGTCAATTAGGCATAGCTTTCTCGATTATTTAATCCATTCAATTTCATACTGCCACAACTTTGTCACGCAATGTGCCGACAATGCAAACCGTTAAGCAAGTACTGATACAAGCTAAAAATGATGAGGAGATTACTATGTTTGCAAATGTAACTTACCGGTTTTTTACGGACGATTCTGGACAAGGCATAACAGAATACGGTGCGGTGCTAGCCTTCGTCGCCTTTTTAATGGTCGCTGTTTTTGCAGCAGGACAAAGCACTTTTGCCACCGCCATCAAAGGCCCATTTTCATCTACCGCCAACACACTCAACCACTTAACCACAAATGGCCCTTGAGTGATGGGTAGAAGAATCATAGAACCAAGTGCTCAAGCATTCCTTGAGGAAAACTTGAGCACAGATTACAAAACGATTGGATTGAGCCTTATTTATCCGATACGGCGCCTGCTGCGTGAACGCGGTCTAAACCGTCTCACTTGCGAATTTCCTGGACGAGCAGCCGGAGCGTTAGGATCTAACACACGGCCTATTATCTTTTCGATGTCCCGTATCAAGTATCTTTGACCTTCATCAATAAATGAAAGTGCAACCCCGGAACGTCCAGCTCTGCCGGTTCTGCCTATGCGATGAACATAGTCTTGCGGTGAATCAGGCAAATCATAATTTATTACGTGGCTTATAGCCGGAATATCCAATCCGCGTGCAGCAACATCGGTAGCTACCAATACAGGGAATGCTCCGTCGCGATATCTTTTCAGTGTTCGCTCCCGCTGATTCTGCGAGATATTGCCATGAATCTCTTCTGCCAAAACATTGGCAGCCCGTAATTTACTTTTCACCCAAGTAGCACGGCGTTTTGTTCTGGTAAAAACCAAAACAGATGACATATTTTGCTTTTGCACTAGCTCGAGCAAGAGAGCATCTTTACCTGACTCTTTAACATGAAAAATCTGTTGATCGATCGTGCTTGGCTCAATTTGCTTAGAACTTGAACGAACAATAACCGCATTGCGCAAAAATTCTCCACCGATACGCTCAATACGACTATCAATTGTCGCGGAAAACATTAGCGTTTGACGATCGGTTGGCAAACCATGCACTATTTTTCTTACTTGCGGCATAAAGCCCATATCGACTAATCGATCAGCTTCATCAAGAACCAGAATCTTAATGTTGGACAGATCAACGAACCTACGTTGTACATAATCGAACAATCTGCCTGGAGTGGCAATAACAATGTCAACTCCACGTTTTAGTGCTTTAATTTGTGGTCCATAACCAGTACCACCATACAGAGTGACGCTGCGTAGTCTGCCATTTTTTGCAAAACGCTCAATTTGCTCTTTAACCTGCACAGCTAATTCACGAGTGGGCACTAAAACAAGTGCTTTCGGCTTGCTACTGGGCTCCTTTAAACACTCTATAATGGGCAAAGCAAATGCTGCTGTTTTGCCTGAACCGGTTTGAGCTGAAGCCATTAAATCCTTTCCAGCCAGTATGATTGGAATGGTTTTGTCTTGAATTTCAGTCGGTTCGGTAAATCCAAACTCTCTTAAAGCAACAGCAATTGGCTCGGAGAGACCGAGCTTAATAAATTTTGTCAATTTCTAATCCTTCACGGTGAAAACCGGCTTTTACAAAGCCCAGCTTGAGTAATATAGGTTCTAGTTATTAAAAGGTCACCTGAATTACTTTGATTTCATAAACTCGCTTTTTTACGAGTTTGACGGTAACAACCAGAACCAGCTAGCTTCTTAATCACCGTTGATTAGTTCAGGACCTAGACATATTCGCAGGTTCAGGAGCAGATGTCAAAGTTTGCCTTATGTTTTATTGCACACTGTGCCGCATGATTCCTTATATACCCGCTGTACTATCCAAAGACTGTGCTATTTTGGTCATTTGGAAGTGCATCTTTACAAATACAGTTTTTCTGGTACATTTATTGCCCGTGCTTATCCAAGCACTAACATTTACTATCGATAAGACTGACTATAAAGCGTTAAGTAGCTCGCACCATTTCAGGTGTGCAAAGAGTAAGAGCCCCGCCATTTGGGTTTTACTTTGAATAGCTATCGCTTTTAGGTCTTTTACTTCTCTCTTTGAGCTTAGTTTATGCATGCCTTCTTGGCAAAAATCCAATGCTTTGATTATACGTACAGGCTGGCAATATGCCGATCGCTTTCGACCAACAATGATTATTTATTCAATTATGTTTGCCCTTGCCCGGGCGATTATGCTGGCACAGTCCTATGTAATAGCGAAGCTGCTAAATTAAGTACAAACAAATTTGCATAATACTACTTTTGATGGCAAGCCCTGGCATGACGTTTGTTTTTATGTAGGTATCTATTTCCTTCTTCAGCTATCCTTCTGGGCTTTTCATGGTCCTGGTCGAGTATTAGATGAAATCGTTGCTTAGACCTGTCGCCGTTCTCACCACGATCTGTATTATATTTGTGTCCAGGTGAGGGAAACTCTTTAAACATAGACACTTTCGATGACGGCATAACTAATCAAACCGGGGTAACTTGGCCAATTTGGTTTTAAATTACCAATCTGAGAATGTGCAAATAAATCAAGACGCCGATTTTAATCAGCGTCTTCAGATTATTCCCCGCCAAGTGTGTCTCGCTCTAAGCCATCTCTAATTGACCTTATTAACATTATTACTGAACAGAATCAACTGGTAATCCTCCGAAAGGATGACTATTAAATTGGCAGTTAATATCCTGAGTTTTTAGCAAAAAATACTGCCCTGCTCCTCAAGAGCAACAAATTTGATACTATCTTCTTTAAAAACTCATACCACCAAACAAGGTACAAAAATGAAAATACTTATCGCTACGGATGATTCACCATGTTCAACTTTAGCTTTGGATTCTGTTGCGCAAAGGCCCTGGCCAAAAAATTCCCAATTTCATATAATTATGGTAGTTGAACCAATAGTTAACGATTATGGTTATGCATTATCAACTAAGGTAGCCTCAGCCCTTGCCGAGGCTAACACGGAATTTCGCCACTATTGTGATCAGTTAATAAAAGCGAAAATAAATGAATTTCAAAAATCAGCAGGGCAAAAAGAAGTAACCGGAAAAATCATAGATGGATTAGTTATAGACAGCATCCTCGAAGAAGCATCAAAATGGGATGCTGACCTAATAGTGCTAGGCTCTCACGGACGCAAAGGAATACAAAAGCTTGTATTAGGCAGCGTAGCAGAGAAAATTGCCAGTCAGTGCAAATGTTCAGTCGAAATAATTAAAGAAAAGCGGCATTAAACAGTTATCACTAAAGTTTTATTCGCTAATAATTCACTGAAATCAGCGCCAAATTTCTAATTGCATAATTGTGTTACACTTTCTTGATATGATTATATTTAGGATTATATAATAAACTTCTTACACTTACGGAGAAAATTTCTTAAATGTTCCAGTGTTGTTGTTGCTGCTGTTCTTGATACTGCTTGATACTTGACGGTATTTAAAAATACGCTTCAATCAAGGTTCAGGTTAACGATACGGCTTGCCCATGAAGGAAACACACACATAAGAGAACAAGAATAATGACACACTCTGCTACCGCTTCTAATAAACCATCCAATAATATATCGTCCGTTCTAAGCCTTATCGGTAATACTCCTATTGTTCAGGTCCGTCATATCGACACTGGACCATGTCAGCTTTTTTTGAAATTAGAAAGCCAAAATCCTGGTGGTTCTATCAAAGATCGCATAGCACTTTCCATGGTGGAGGCCGCAGAAAAAGATGGGCGGCTCAAGCCTGGTGGAACATTAATAGAAGCCACCGCCGGTAACACCGGTCTTGCTCTGGCATTAGTAGCTGGACAAAAAGGATATCGTCTGATTTTAGTAATATTTGACCGAGTCACCCAAGAAAAAATCTCGCACCTGAAGGCGTTGGGTGCGGAAATAATAATGACTCGTTCAGACGTTGGCAAAGGTCATCCAGACTACTATATAGACAAAGCTAAGCGCATTGCTTCTGAGATACCCGGTGCATTCTACGTTAATCAATTTGAGAACCCGGACAATCCTCTCGCACATGAACATTTTACTGGTCCGGAAATTTGGGCTCAAATGGAACATCAGCTTGATGCTGTTGTCTGCGGAGTTGGTTCAGGAGGTACCCTGACTGGGTTAGGCCGCTTCTTTAAACGCCAGGCACCGCATGTGGAAATGATATTGGCTGATCCAAAAGGTTCTACTTTAGCTCCTTATTTTAATGAGGGAATAATGAATGAAGCCGGAACTTGGCTAGTAGAAGGGATTGGCGAAGATTTTATTCCCGATAACTGCGATCTATCCGTTGTCAATACGGCTTACACCATCCCCGATTCGGAGAGTATAGCGGCCTCTCGCGAGATCTTGCTGAAGGAAGGCATTTTTAGCGGATCTTCTTCTGGAACTTTAATAGCCGCTGCACTACGCTACTGCCGGGCACAAAAAAAACCTAAACGAGTACTCACTTTTGTTTGCGACAGTGGCAATAAATATTTATCAAAAATCTACAATAAATATTGGTTGAATGACCATGGACTCTTGAATCAAGATAAGAGTCATGATTTGCGTGACGTTATTGCTCGATCGTTTTCACAAGGCGAAGTTGTATCGGTTCTATCATCAGATACACTCGAGCGTGTTTATGGAAAGATGAAAACGTTTGATGTTTCCCAAATCCCTGTCGTTGACGATAATCGCATCGTTGGCCTTATAAATGAAACTGATCTTTTGCAGGCAGTATTGGGCAACCCGCAAGGCTTTAATATTGAAGTTGGCTCGGTAATGGTAAATAAATTAGTAACTTTAGAAGTGACTGCCCCAGTCAGCAAGCTTCTACCTATCTTCGAAGCCGGGCAAGTTGCTTTAGTAGTAGAGCAAGGAAATTTTGTGGGACTAATAACGCCCCTAGATTTCGCAAATTATTTGCGCAAAGGAACTCAGAAGGTATGAGCAAGGACAAGCTTGGGTTCAATACGCGTGCTATCCACGAAGGACAATATCCAGATCCAACTACTGGCGCTGTAATAACTCCCATTTACGCCACTTCCACTTACGCTCAAGAAGCCCCTGGTGTTCATAAAGGTTTTGAGTATAGCCGCACCCAAAACCCCACTCGTTTCGCGTTCGAAAGATCAATAGCAGCATTAGAGGGTGGAAAGCATGGTTATGCTTTCTCTTCTGGTTTAGCAGCCTCTGGCACTGTGCTTGAAATATTAGAGAGCGGAGCACACATAATTTCAGTTGATGATATTTATGGTGGCACTTATCGTTTATTTGAACGAGTGCGCAAACACTCGTCCGGACTAAATGTGACTTATGTTGATTTAACAGATCCCAAAAAATTGGCTGCCGCTATACGTCCTGAAACACGCATGATTTGGGTAGAAACTCCAACCAATCCTTTGCTCAAGTTAATTGATCTCGCTGCTATAGCTAAAGAGGCAAAAAAGCACGACATCATAACGGTAGCTGATAATACTTTTGCCACACCATGGATACAACGCCCACTTGAACTCGGAATAGACATAGTTCTTCACTCTGCTAGTAAATATCTCAATGGACATTCCGATGTCATTGGCGGCGCTGTTGTTACCTCTAACGAGGAGTTGGCAAAAAAAATAAACTTTCTTCAAAATGCCATCGGCAGTATCGCTGGACCTTTCGATAGTTTCCTCATGCATCGTGGTATGAAAACTCTTGGCTTGCGTATGGAAAGGCATTGCGAAAATGCCGCTCATCTTGCCGCCTGGCTAGAAACAAGAAAAGAAATAGACCGGGTCATCTATCCGGGATTAAAGAGTCACCCACAGCACGAATTAGCATTGGGGCAAATGAAACGTTATTATGGTGGCATGATTACGATAATTCTTAAAGGCGGATTATCTGCAGCGGAATTCATGCTCAGACGCTGCAAAATTTTTACTTTAGCAGAAAGTCTAGGCGCTATTGAGAGCCTGATTGAGCATCCGGCTATTATGACTCACGCTTCCATCCCCAAAGAAATAAGAGAGAAAGCCGGTATTTCTGATGGATTGATAAGACTTTCGGTCGGTATCGAAGATATTGAAGATCTCAAAGCAGATCTCGAACAAGCTTTTTCCAACTAGCGCTAATTCCCATGATCCGCATCTGTTAGATACTTAGGATTGATAACATGAATCTAATTGGCAAAGGACTGATCATTTTTGGCTTAATGATTAGCTTAATAGGTGTTCTCATGACAATCGCGCCTAAAATTCCATACTTGGGCAAACTGCCAGGAGATTTTGCCTTCCAAATGGGCAGCGTAAAAATCTTTTTCCCATTAGCTACTTGTTTGTTATTAAGCTTAATCCTAAGCGTTATTCTGAACATGCTTACCACTAACAAATAACTGCATCTCAATTCTTTTATTCAATTAATTTCAGCTTTGGCTTTGTGCGCAGCAATTTTCTTGCTCTCTTTGCGCATCAATTTACGAATGGATACGCGCACTTTATCTAATCGCTTGGCACTGGTCTGGATAATGAGCGCCGCCTTTGCTACTTCAAAATTGTCATAGGGAGGATTTTGACGGATTTTTTTCAGGTTAATTTCTTGGGCAGAAATTCGGTTCACTAACCCTACCCACTCTGTAATCTGCGGCTCCAATTGCGCCGCCACGTCATCCGGCATATTCAGTTTCTTTTCACCACTCATAAATTCGTCAACATTTTTTTTCAAAAGCTCAATATTAGACTTCATACGATTTATTGCTGAGTCAAGCTGCTGCCTAGTTATTGGTTGAGGCGGCCCGGTAGGCTCTGTCCCAATAGGTATATTACTAATAGTTCCAGCACCAATCATTGTCGGTTGGGTTATTACCCGCACTGGTTGAAAAACCGCCTGATCGTAAAGGCTACTTGAGCCTTTCAAAATGTTCTTCACATACGGGGCTATATCCTCTAATGTTTGTAATTCTAAATCGACTATCTGAACCTGTCCTTTGAGCATTTTGTTTGGTTTGGCACCATTAGCAGTATCATTTGACCTTGGCGAAGTACTTTGATTCTCTCCAAGGTTAACTTCCGAATTTGAGGCCAAAACATTTGAGCAAGAGAAAGTAATAAGCATCACACCTAAAAAACCATAAAACTTCACTGCACACCCTCCGTGCCCGGAATTACCAACAGATTCTTCTTTAAAGTTTCAGGTACCAGAGTCCAAATCAAAATTCCACCCAAAGCAGCACAGACAGCCATAATACTAAATGCTGCTGGATAACCAAACTTGCCTGTTGCAAAACCAAAAATTAAATTGCTCACGCCATTTGTTAAGGTAAAAAACATACCCATGGTGGTGAGAGTAGCGTTAAAGCGACCTGTGTCCACTGAAAGATCTGATATGACTAGAGTGAGCATTAAACCAAATATACCCGCACTAATACCATCTAGAATCTGCAATGCAACCAGCGCATTAGGATCGCTGGTCAAGCTAAAGCAAAAACCCCTTATGAACAAAAACAGATAACTAATCACCAAAAGTGGCTTTCTTCCCAGTTGAGCGCGCTTTCCAGCCATATAACATACGGGAATCATAACCAACTCAGTCAAAAATAGTGCTATTGGCACATGGACATTCGAAGACCTGGAACCGCTACTAGCAATACGCTGCACCATCAGCGGTAGCATAGAGGCATCTGCAAATGTATAAAGAAGCGCAGCAATGGTAAAAAATATAGATGTTTTTGATTTCAATAAACTAGCAAATCCCCCTAAAAGAGGGTGCACCCCTATATGGTTTGCAGTGCGCTTGTGCAAATAGTTATAATCGATACTATTCCTGTCGATTCGACTGGTGGCGATTATCGCCAGAAAAGCAAACACTATAAAAAGTACCAAAACAGACCAACTTCCAGACATACCTAGGCAAAAAGCAACAAATAATGCTGTCAAAGCATTGCCGGCATGTGAAAAAACTCCGTTACGTCCTAATCTCACATCGAAATTTTTAAAACCTACTAATCCCAACGTCATTGATGCAACAGCCGGCATAAATACTGCACAAGTAGCACCAATCAATACTTGGGCAACCATGGCTACATAAAAATTTGGATAAACCAAGATGGAAAACCATCCTAGAATCAAAACGCCCAAAGCAATTATTGTTATTCGTTTTAAGTGCGAGGTTCTATCGATCAATACCCCGGCTGGAATATTAGCTACACCAATGGCTATGGACATAATGGCCAACAAAATACCAATTTTATTAGTACTCCAATGCAAACTCGAGGAGAAGAAAAGAGCCATATAATTACCCGCTCCGCCTGCTAAAGGGGCCAGAAACAGGCATAACATATCTAAAGACCTGAAACTAGGCGCTAATTTATTCGAAGATTTTTCTTCCGAGGGATTTTTGTTTTGCATCAGACAAGAATTCTACAACTAAATAGCTAGGGGCATGAATGTAGCAGGCAAAATATGTGACCAAAGCATTCTACCTGTTCGCATGTCATTAACCCGCAGTTCTAGCTTTGCTACAACGCCAGCATTTGAAATATTGTGCTCTGGAGGATAAGAACGGACCAGTGAAAACAGGTAATTATTATACTTTCTAATAGCAATAGTGTCTGAATCTAAAGCTATTTGAGCAGGCAAATTTTCGTTAGCCGTTAAATACCCTAAAAAGTCTGCTTCGCCATCTTGCATTGATTGACTGATAATAGTCTGGCTCTTCAAATCACAATTGAAACTACCTTGCAGGGCAGTAGGCTGAGCCATGGCTGGAATTATCAATGAAAGTGGATTAGGAAACATCTGTCTGCGACTAGCTTGCCATGCTACTGACAGCGCGGAATTATAACAATGTGCATTGAAAACAAACTTTTGTCTCTCGCCATCCGCCGGCAGGATTAGCCAGGCTGGCAGTGAAATCGGGCCCCACCTTGCTTTACTGTGGAAATTACTAGTATCCAGCATTAGCAAGTCATACTTTGACTGTCCATCGTCCTGTGTTCTAGACAAAGCCAATAGATCATCATCAACTACAGCAATAGGAAAGCAAACATTATTTATCCTACTTATTATTTGCCCCGTCTCTATACCAAGCACAACAATATCATTGCTGCCGTTCTCCATATAGACCACGTCATTAACCACATCTATTATGCCACCGGGAATGATAATTGATTGGACTTGCTCAAATTTGCCACTCACTAAATTTTCTTGCCATAAAGGATCGAACCGAGCCAAAATAGACTTTTCGTTCTTTCTTTCATCAATAAGAGCAGTGGAAAGAACCCAAGCTGAGGAAGCACAAAGCGGCTCGGGGACACTAAAGTTTAAGGGCGCCAGCATTGTAGACTCTTCTGCCTGATTTTTGTCTATAGATTGGGCGTAAACACTGTCCGTGCTGTTGGACATCAATAAACCCACAGCAATAAATATCCTTACTATGTACCTTAGACCTAACATCTGTTAGGCAAATTAAGTCTCTGCGGATGCCACAGATAGCCCATTTTTACTTTCCGCCAGTATGGATTCACCTGCTTGCCGGGTTTCTGGTAATAGAGCAACAATTATCGCAAGCCCAAAAGTTGCTATCAAAGTTAATATAGCAAAAGCGGCGCTGAAACCAAAGTGGCTCGCCAACATGCCTGAGCTAAACTCGCTTAAGCCATTGGCAAGGGTGAGCACCATGTATAGCGCAGCTAAAGTTGAATTGAAGCGATTATTATGCCGACAAAAGTCAGCCACCACCAAAGTAACTACCAACCCAAAGATACCCGCACTAATGCCATCTAAAATTTGCATGGCAACCATCATTGCAGGCACTTTAATAAAGGTGAAACCTAGTCCCCGCAGAACTAGAAATACATAACTGAGAATAAGCAAAGGACGCCTGCCTATACGAGCATACTTGCTAGCCAGGAAACAAACGGGAATCATTACCAATTCAGTCAATAAAAGTGAAGACGGCAGTTGGATTGCTGCAGCGCTCGCCCCTTGTTTGGATATTAATTGCACCATAAGGGGCAACATTGAGGCATTAGCGAATGTATACATCAAAGCAGCAATGGCAAATACGCGAGAAGGCCGAGTGCTGAATAAACCTTGCAAACCTTTTAATAATGGGTGAAAGCGCTCACCACAATCTTGCGCCAAGCCTTTTGCCCGGGCATTACCAACAATTGGTGGTTGTCTGCGTATACCTAGCGCTGACATGGCAGCCAGGAAAGACAAGAATATTAACAATCCAATAATTGCTTGCCCGCTTAAATAAGCTGTTAAAACCCCTACCAGCACCGCTGCCAGCATATTGCCGACATGAGAAAAAACACCATTTCTTCCTAAACGGTGCTCCAAGCCTTCATAACCAACCAAACCTATAGTGATTGAAGCCACTGCCGGGCCAAAAAATGCGCACGATAAGCCAATTAAAACTTGAGATATTAAAACCACAGGCTGCAGCGGACAAATTAACATTGATAACCAGCTAATAGCCATTACTGCCAAGGCCAGAGCTGTTATTTGGTTTCGTTTTGGAAAATGATCTATTATTAGCCCCGCTGGGATTTGCGCCCCCGCCAGACACATAGCCATAATTGACAAAAGCATGCCAATTTGTCCTGCATTCCAATGATGGCAGGACGCAAAATAAAAGGCGACATAGGCCCCAGCTCCTCCACCCAAGGGAGCAATGAAAAGGTTAAGCAAGTCCAGTAATATGAAATCGAACTTATTATTTTTCTGGCTCGAAGCCTTGCCGAACATTTTTACCTCGGAAAACCTTTAACTTACCTAATTATCTAATTCCCATTTTAGTGATTTTTCTTCGCTGGGGTCAATATTCCAACAGAATCCTTACAAAATCTCTTGATATGTAAAGATGAATGGCAAACTAGGCTTTTATAATCGATTTGGCGACTATAAACTAGCCGGACTAATATATATTATTAAATTGAATAAGACCTATGGGCTAGAAGGTAGCAAAGAATGAAACATGTAGAAGTAAGATTAAAACCAGGCTTTAACGTTTTGGCGGAAACCAAAAAGTCGCAAGCGGCTACTATGGCTATCAAGCCCGGTGACTCCGAAGGCGGACCTGATAACAAACATCACGCTGATCAGTGGTTGTATGTTATGGCGGGGGAAGGTGAAGCTATCGTAGAGGGAGAATCCATAGAATTATATGAAGGAACGCTCTTATTAATAACGGCGGGCGAAACGCACCAGATAAAAAATAATAGCGACGAAACTCTAAGAACTCTAAATATATACGCACCGCCCGAATTTTAGCGCTGTATTAGTCCAAACATCTGGCTTACTTTAGCTATTAACGATATGTCATTGGCTTTTTTGCCAGAGCTTAAACCACTGCTTTATTTTTAATTAATTGAAGGCGGTTGTGTCCTCTGCTGAATATGCCCTGGTTATAGTCAAGCACTTTTTCAAAATATTTCCTACAGTAGAATTGTCCAGTTGAAATGTCAAAGCTGGAGGATTATATGTCTGGTTCGCTAGAAGAAAGAGAAGATGGTTCTGTTGCACTATATATCAATAACGATTTGCAATTTGACAGCAAAGATGAGCACATTTATCACGAGGGGTTAGTTCTACCAGCGTTAACCCTCATCACTAAACGTATTTCGACAGCCTTAAACGTTTTAATTGTTGGGGGCGGAGATGGTTTAGTTGCTCGCGAACTTTTCAAATCAAAGCAAATTCAAAAGGTAGACTTAGTCGATTACGATCCCGAAATTTTAAATTACGCTCTTTCTAATTTCGCCAATCTAAATCAATCGAGTCTATCTGATTCCCGACTATCTATACATATAAAAGATGCTTGGAATTTTGTTGACGAAGCGCTTCAATCAGATTTTCACTATGATCTAATTATAAGTGACCTGACTGTACCCGATGACGCCAATTCTGCCCGTTTTCATAGCATCGATTGGTATAGAAAGCTCTCTTCTCTTATATCAACCAACGGCGTAATAGCTATAAACGGCGTCTCAGCTCTTGCTACTCCCGAAGCATTTTGGTGTGTTTATAACAGTATGTGCAAAGGCGGTCTGCACGTCCGGCCGTATCATGTTCAAATACCTTCTTTTATTGCTAAAGGCTTTGGAGACGATTGGGCCTTTTATATTGCTTCCAAGCAGCCTATCCTATCCCAAGAATTTGAAGCAAATTCATCTTTAGTTGAGCCAAGAAGCTTTATTAAAGACCTCTCTCAGCTTCTGGAACTTTTCGTTTTTCCCAAAGAGATATTCACTTATCAATCAATATCTGCTCCAGCACAAGCCGGCAGCAGTATTTTAATAGATTACTTTAACAACGCCGGCACATACATTGCCTCTGGTGACATGCTGAATTCACTAACATTCGACATTGATTTAAATAGTATTCCCAAGCCCGATACAGGCAAAAACATTTTGCCACCGAATATTAGTTCAGCACTGTCCGCAATGAATATTGCCGGAGCAGTCGACTCACAACTGATCTTAGAAGATGTGTTGAAACTTATGCCGACACTGCAAAATCAATGTCCCCCTGAACTAATCGAAGAATTTGTACAAAATCCAAGCTATTTTTTGGAAGGCATTGATCTACAAAGCTTAGTTGCCAAACTATTACAAAGAGCAAAAGAATTACCAGCACAATTAGTTACTGAGCTCGAACTGCTGCGCGACAAATTGCAAGAGTGGGCTGGCGATCAATTGTCTCTTTTAGCTTTGGGACAAAGAGTAATGACAGTACTTACACTTGTCATAATTGTGGGCAATCTGCTTTATCCTGACAGTGTATATGGCAAAGGAGAGCATCATCCCAGTTCCTCTTCCCATCATGGCTCGAAAGGCGAGAAGGGCAACAAAGGCAATAGAGGCAATAGGGGCGTCGGGTATGTAGGCGGGGTAGGCGGTGTTAACCGTCAGTATTGGAATAGAAATGTCAATACAGTTATCTATAAAAATAAAAAACCAGCTGCTCCAAACTATGCCGCTCCGGGACCATCCAGAACAAAAACTTTGCCTAATAAGAGTGGTTTTTTGCCTGGCAATCTCAATAAAGAACAATCATTGTATTTGTCCATAGCTGAGCGAAATGTTCAGGCTAGCAAAAATAGACTGATACAGGATCAAAAAGATATTCTTGCTCAAAAAGAAGTTCTCAAGACAGAGTTGCAGCAATATCAATCCTCAAAAGAAGAAATGGTAGATTTCGGCATACATAAAATCCAAAGAACCGAAGCCATTCGTCGCACTCAACTGGCAATTCAAAAGACTAATAATCAAATTGCCGCGCTAGACAAACAACTTTTGCAAGTGCCCTCAGCTATTGAGTTAGCAAAAATAGCTTTGTCCAGCTTGCAATTTTTGAACAATACAATTACTAGTGAGGACTCGTAAATTGAGTCAGCTTAGTCTCAGCATCCTAGACAACATAGATCCTAACTCGGAACTTGGCAAACAATGGGAATCGCTTGTTGCCAGTAATCCTGCAAGCGGGCTCATGCAAAGTCTTTATTGGGCGCAGGCAAAAAAACAACAGGGGTTAAACACATTCCATTTAGCTATCTTTAGAGGCGAGGATTTAATTGCCGGAGCTTTATTTTATAAGGCAAAGAAAGAAAATGGCACTAATATTCTATTTGCTCCCGAAGGGCCAGTATTTCCTTGGGCAGACCAAGTGCTAACGCGCGAATTGCTAGCACTGGTTTTAAACGAAATTCAAGCCAGTAATGAACAGTCACCAGTGATGGCTGTGCGCATAGAACCCCGAATAGAAGGTCTGATTCCGCCCTGTTTGCGCGAATTTAGCAGAGCACCGGTAGATTTAGTGCCACGCGAAACTCTTTATATAGATCTTTCTTTGCCTGAAGAATCCTTATTAGCACAAATGAAAGAAAAAGGCCGTTATAACATAAAACTAGCTCAGCGTAACGGAATAACTGTGTCAGAAGACGCCTCGGCTGCTGTAGTCGATCGTTTCTATGCAGTCATAGAAGAAGCCAGCCAGAGAGATGATTTTGCTCTTGAGCCACAATCGTACTTTAAAAATCTAGCTGACAATTTATTACCTAATCATGCTAAATTCTTATTCTCCGAACATGCAGGAGATACTCTGGGCACTCTATTGCTGATCACATATGGCAAAAGAGCAACATATCTATATGGTGGCATCTCTAATACCAAACGCAACCTAATGGGTGGTTATGCTCTGCAATGGGAAGCAATGAAATTAGCCAAACAAGCGGGCTGCACAGTTTATGATTTTTATGGCTATGATCGTTTTCGATCGCCTGATCACCGCTACGCACGCTTTTCTCAATTTAAAAGTCAATTTGGTGGAAAACCTGTAACACTAATTGGAGCCCATGAATATTTCTTTTAGATACTTTAGCTGATACTTTTATCAAAGCAGTACAAGAAGTAAGCTTAAAAAACAATTCCACCCTAGAACTAGCAGCAATCTAAAGACCCAATAAATGGAAGCATTAGAAACTATTCAACAAAAAGAAATTCATTACCCTGCAAACGGCGAGCATCTGCTAGTCACTTTCAAAAATTGTGCTGCCAATATACTTGATTGCGAAGAGAGTTTACGTTCCTTAGTTTACAACGCTTCCATAGCCACCGGCGCAACCGTTCTAGAAGTCTGTTCGCACAAATTCCAACCTCAAGGAGTAACCGCGCTCACTGTTCTAGCCGAAAGCCACGCCAGCCTACACACCTATCCAGAATCAAATGTAGTATTTTGGGATTGCTTCACCTGTGGCGATACTTGCAAGCCTGAACTTAGCATAGCCGTCCTGGCCGAAGCTCTGCAACCACAAACTATCGAAAAACAACTTATCTCGCGCGGCTAAATACCATATAACTCAATTTAACAACATAATGTTTACGATATTGAGCCACAAACATTAACACCGATAGAAAAAAGATTGGAAGCCATACTTGAACTTTTGTCTTCGCGTCCAGCCATCTTCAGAAGCAATAAAATAGTGAGTTAGCCAAGCTGGCATAATTTTTATTTTTTCGCGCAAGGCTTGTCGATCGTTTCTGTTAAATTGTGCGAGGGCATCGCAAGCTAGCTGTGGGGAACAATTATATTTTCCTAGATGCCAAAGCGCCCGTATAGCTAAACCAGCTAATTCATCTCCTAAGCTTATTTTTCTTTGACTGGCGCTAATGAAGCGGATACGGATATTGCCAAAACGAAACGAGCTTGAAGAGCCATTGCAAGCATAGATTGATTCATTCTCTATGCTTAAATCTGCGCTGAGCCTCAGCTGTTGCACAGCTCGTGATCCGTGCATGACTAGGCGTTTGCCGAACGCGGCTGCTTTGGCTAAGGCAACCTCTACAATAGAGGGCATAGGCGATGTATCTTTTATGAACAAGCCTCTAGCGATACGTATAATTTGACCTGATTTAACTAGTCTGTGAAATATTTGATCAATGGCATTACGAGAACCATAATTTAGGAAATCTCGTATAGAAAATGGTTTATTGTCTTTAAGCCTGTTAATGTGTCTGCGTACTAAAGTGGCGGTATACATATGTTTCCTCCTTTTCAGCATAAAAGAAATTTTCGTTTTTTTCTTATATACGTAAAAAGTGCCGAAGTAGTTCAGGAAGGGAGCTTAAACTATTAGTCGCATGACATAATGGACGTTATGAGACGCTTTGTCTTAAATTATGGAATCACTCTTTATTTAGGACAATGCATCCCGTAAACTTGTCATGCAAAGTCTGCCCAGTTTTTCCAAGCGCCATGAAGTAGCCCACACCAAAAGTCAATGTTGATAGTCCTCTTGCAAGATACCTGAACATTGCCCGCTTAAATGAAAGCTTGTTTCTGTTCAAATCGCTTACGAGAATGCTCATAATTAGTTTACCCAGGGTCGCTTTTGCAGGCCGACTCTCCATCACCCCATGATAAATGCATGATACCAAAAGCGGCAATAAAGAGAGCAGCAAAATCTCCTGATATGCGGCATTGATCTCGATAGCATATCTTATTGATCCCGATTGATAAACTGCTATAGCGAGTGCCAATGGGAAACCAAATAGTTCGATAAGGGAGTAGCTAAAGAAACCAAAGATTGCGGCCACAAAAGCAGCTCCCTCTTTTGTTAGTCCTGGCATGTTAGGATCGGGGTGACAAGTTAAACAAACGAGTATGATTAATAGGATAGCGCCAATCAACCCCATATAAATACTGTCTTGGATGGCTGCCAGTGCCCTTGTTATTAAACTGGCATGTTTATAGCTGATCGCAGTGCTCATACAAAGTTCTCCACTGTCGCGTATCAATAGTTAAATCCTGACTTGCCATAGCGGCATATATCAATTATTACCTTATCATCATTTGATATCGAACGGTTGAGCGAAGGAACAGTTGATCAACTGTCTGGATTACTAAAAATATGCTTGCCCAATCAAGTAGAATCTGTACTATAGGACATAGTGGAAATCGCACACTTTTGTGTCCAATCGGTAGCATTATGTTGGGTAGATTGCAACTAATCCAATCGAGCGAGGTGCTGCAGTTAAATGAAAGAATCAGCGATTAGCAAAGTTAGACACCATAAAATAATGCAAATAATAGAAAGAGTAGGACTAGGTGGCGGATGAAGACTTTGCGCACGGTCAGGGTATTATATATTTGTCTAACCTTATCTTTAATAATCATTGGACTTGCCTTTCTTGATGAACCCATGAGTCATACGGACTCTCTTAGTTGTGAAGGCGACTGGTATACCTTGGGCTTTATTTTGCTTTTTGTTTTGCCAACTATTGGCATGTGTTTCTTATTCAGAGTTCCAGGGCGACAAAAATGGTTACCATGGATTAGCATAGTTGCGTTAATCTGGGAAGCTCCAATTATTCGTTCGATACCCTTTAGCCCAATATGGGATTGGATAGGATTTGTATTAAGTGTTGCTATGATATGTTTGACCGTAGCGTGTTTCGTCCGAAACGAAATTAACAGCCAGAAAAGTTCCGCTCAATCAACCTGTTCATGAATTCTTCTTTTGGTGGTGAAGAGTACCGAAAATGGCCGAATTAGTCCCTCTTCTTTCACATCCCAAACTCCACCAAATCAGACAGGAACGCCATTTTGCAATAAGTACTTTTCTAAAAATAAAAATACTAATACATCCTTTTCGGCACAGTTAACAAAAACCCGGTCAGAATCACCGTGCCTGACAAGCAAATTCGGCACGTGTCTATCGGTGGCATAAAATACTTTGTGCTAAAAATTGCACCTATTTCGGTAACTGAGCATCCGGCAAAGCTCCATGTATTTCAGTTGCCCCGGTTTTTATGTATCCTGGTCGGCCAAAGAGCATGTGTATGAGTGGATGTCTTTTATTTAGTATTTGGATCAATTGTTGCGCTGCTATATCAATATCTTGCACAGCTGCTCTAGTTTTCTGCATAGTGGCTCTCAAGTCAGATCCAAAATGAGGGTCACTAAATACTTCGTCGAGCTTTTCCATAGCGATACGCGCATTCGATAACATCTGTTTTGTATCAGCACGTAATTCTTGATCAGCACTTAACTCTCTAAGCATTTTCATTGAAGTTTGCAAATGATCAGCTGCGTCACTGAATTGATTCATCGTACTAACAAGATCTTGTCGCATAGCACGATCGCATAGAGTGCTATTTAATTCATGAATTGCTGCTCGTGCATCTCGGGCAGTCTCATTTGCTTGTCTTATTGTTTCTTTAAGCTCAGGAGAAACATGTTTTGCACTAAGTAATTTATCTAAGTTGGCAGATGTATTGCGCAAGCTTACACTTAAACAACTGATTTCACTTTCAAGCGGTAATGCGCGATCCATAACCGGTATTGTTTTATCAGCTAGAACAGAAAATTTATCTACAGCGTGCCTTAAGACTCCTCTATCACTAGCTAGATCTTGACGAATACGATCGATATCGAGCTTACTTAATTCGTTGGCAAATTTGCTTATGATAATTTCGTTTCGTATTGGCGTATCGCCAATCGCGGTAATCGATTCATCTAACGGTTGCGAATCCGTTGGGTCTGGTAATGTGATATCTACATATTTGGCACCAACTAATCCATTGGTAAGAATATCGAAACGCGCTCCCTGACGAATAATTGCTTTGGATTTAAATATCCGCAAAAGTACAAGAACTTTGCCTTCTTGTAACCAATTTATTTTATCAACGCAGCCTACTCTTACTCCATCTACAAGAACATCAGCATTTTCATTTAAGCCCGCTACTTGTGAAAAGATAACTTTGATATGTTGTTGCGCCCCAAAGGGATAATAGCTCTTCAGCCAGCAAAAACCCCAGAAAAGCAAGACCAGAGCAAGCACTGTAAAAACACCCAGTGATCCGTCCTTTTGTATTACTTCTTCGTTTAGCAATTTTTTTTCCAATTATCCAAAAACGATCAGATTAAGAATAGAGCGATGGTAATTACTAAATTAGCTGCCAATCCGCAAATAAAAGTCGCGGTCACTGCATTGGCTGCAACTGAAAAAGAGTTCTGCGACTGCTCTAATCCAGAAACACAGCCCGCAAAAATAGCAATTGTTGGATAAACAAAAGCTAGTTTCAGAAAATATGCAACTAAATCTTTATGATGCAATGCCTGCTTTGCAGAGCAGAAAAAGTCATTTATAGCACTCCCTTCTATCGCCGAGGAGAACATAGCGCAACTTATAAAGCCGATAAGCAAACCATAAGTGGCAAGAGGCAAAGCGACAGTCAAAACTGCTAATAAGCGAGGCAATACAAAAGTTGTAGAAAAGTCCTGCCCGGAATCATTTGCATTATAAGCCTTTGCCTCTTCAGCTATATACGCAGCTATTCTGGCACAAAGGCCTAGTCCCACTGTAAGTGGTCCGATTTCGCGCAATAACCCAATTGTAATCAATGCCCCGGTCACATCCTGCGCATGATATTTTTTCAATTCAACCACAAGTTGAGTAACTGAGGCAGCACCAACAAAAACGGCGGCTAAAGCAACCATATGGAAAGATCTAAGTCCCATCCAAGTGCAAGCTTTTCTATACTCCTTCCATGAAAATTTCAAAACTGATTGAATGCTCAAAGCACCAAAAGCAATCTCCATAGATTGTCCTAGTGGAGCAAGCCAAGGCCAAATGTCAGCACCCGGTAGTCGCTGTGTTAGTTTTTGTAGCAAGCCAAAATTCCTTCACGAACTGATACTACTTGACCCGAAAAATTGTATTAGTTTCTTTCTAATGATAAAACAGTAAGAGATATTTTACTGGAAGCAGCGCATACTGATCTTCGGTGTAAATTTTGATGATTAGAACTTGATAATACTGACAGCAAAGACTTTATAAACTGACACTAATGCAAGCCATCTACAATACTTCCGACCTACGCATCAGAGAGATGAAGGAACTCATGCCTCCTGTAGATTTGCTGCAGGAATTTCCTTGTTCTGAGCAGGCTGCTATGCTTACTACCAATACACGACAATCCATTCATCGCATTCTACACGGCGCTGATGATCGTCTGATGGTCATTATTGGTCCATGTTCAATCCATGATGTGCAAGCAGCTAAAGAATATGCTACTCGCTTGAAAGTTGAGCGTCAAAAACACGAACGTGATTTAGAAATTATTATGCGTATATATTTTGAAAAGCCGCGCACAACTATTGGTTGGAAAGGGCTTATTAATGATCCAGATCTTGATGGAAGTTTCAAAATCAATAAAGGTTTAAGAACTGCCCGCAAATTGCTCTTAGATATTAATGAACTTGGAATACCGGCGGGCTGCGAATTTTTAGATATGATCACGCCACAATATATTGCCGATCTGGTCAGTTGGGGAGCAATCGGCGCCCGCACTACCGAATCACAAACTCATCGGGAACTAGCTTCTGGACTCTCGTGCCCAGTGGGTTTCAAAAATGGCACAGAAGGCAATATAAAAATTGCCATTGATGCTATTAAGGCTGCTTCTCAACCGCATCATTTTTTGTCAGTGACACGAGAAGGACACTCAGCAATCATATCCACAAATGGCAATGAAGATTGTCATATTATTTTGCGCGGTGGCAAAAGTCCCAATTATGACGCTGATAGTATTAATGCTGCCTGCCAGGACATTGGTCAAGCCAGACTGGCACAATACCTGATGATTGATGCGAGCCACGCCAATAGCGGTAAAAAAGCTGAAAATCAAATTCCCGTATGTGCTGACATTGCTTCACAAATTAGTAACGGTGACTCACGCATCATTGGTGTGATGATTGAGAGCCATTTAATAGGCGGTCGACAAGATTTAAAACCGGGTAAGGAACTCGCCTACGGACAAAGTGTTACAGATGGCTGCATAGGCTGGGAAGAAAGCGTGCGCGTCCTCGACACACTAGCCAATGCGGTAAAAACACGCCGTGTCGAAAACGACCGGTTAAGCTTATCTCATTAGTAACCTCATTTAACTTGTCAGATTCTGCTTTTGTTGACAGCGTCTCCAAAAGTGTCACTATTTTTTTTGCCTACCGCCTGAATCATTTCTTCCATGCGGGGGTGATCTCCTTTAATTGTTTTGATCCATTCCGCAAATGTTGGCACAGGCTCCCCTACTCGAAAAAGGAAATAATAAACGTTTAAATCACCTAAGTAATTAAACCGTTTTTTTAAATCTAAAGCCAAATGTTTATAGTTACTGAAAGCGCGAAGATAATTTATAAATCCAGAATATTCTTGATCCAAAGTAATAAACATTTTGGCGTTCTTGATAGTTGCTTCTATTTTTCTTTTATTCAGAAGCAATGACTCATCTTCTAATAATAGTTGCACTTTATCATCGGAAAATTTAGACACTCGCCCAGGATCAAACTCTGCAAAAGCTTGCCTAAAAAATGCCCATCTTTTATCAATAGAAGCCCAACTTAGTCCAGCTTGAAAAACAGCTTTAGACATTACTTCAAAATAGTCGTCTAATTTGTGGGGATTTATCTTTAAAGGTATGCCCATGATAGTTTTCTATTTTGCAGCTAAATTAAATAATAAAATATGAGAACGCTGAGAACATACTAGCTCTACTGATTTTAATTCGTTCATTGCTGCCCCATCTCCAGTAAGCATTTGATTATCATTAACCAGTAGATTTCCTTCAGCAATTTGCAACCACAAACCTCTTTGACCACTAATTTTATATTTTAGCCTTTCGCCAGATTCCATTTTAGCCGCATATACAGAAACATCCTGATGTACTTTAAGTGAGTCATCAGAACCTTCTTCAGAAGCAATTAGTTTCCAACCAGCACCGTATTCAATATCAAATTGTTTCTGCTGGTATCCAGGAGTTAAATCGCGGCGATTCGGTATAATCCAAATTTGCAAAAAATGTACTGGTTCGTCTTGCGAGTGATTATATTCGCTATGAAAAATACCCGTTCCTGCAGTCATACGCTGCAATTCACCAGATTTAATAATTGATCCATTACCTAAACTGTCTTTATGCTCCAACGCCCCTTGCAAAACGTAAGTAAGAATTTCCATGTCCTTATGTTGATGGCTACCAAAACCTGCCTTGGGAGCAACAGTATCCTCATTTATGACTCGCAAATTTTCAAAATGAGTGTGACATGGATCATAATAAGAATCAAAAGAAAAGGTATGCCAACTTTTCAACCAATGAAGTTGGGTATATCCACGCTCATTGGCTTTTCGCAGTTTGAACATAAAATTTCCCCTCAGTCGTACCTCATTGGGTATGATTAGTAGTCTTATCGACACTAGTGGTCTGTTTGACTGTAGTTTTCGAAACAGTACTTTTATTCGAGACCGGCTTTTGCTGGGTTGACGACTGTGTGCGATCAACTTTAGTAAAAGGTGCTTTTACCTGTGCATTATCAGGGCCGGCTGGATTGTGCACATGTACAAAAGGCGCTCTTACATCGACATCTTTTTCGCCATCGACATGTTTTCTAACACCAATATGTATAAAAGGCAGATCCACTCTTTTAGTTTCATAGGTATCAGTATCGTCAGCACACCTGCCTTGTAAATTATTTGCGCAGCAAAAAGCCACTGTAAGAGCATAAGTTAGAATTCTTAATCGCTGCATAAATATTTTCCTTTTTAATGTGACTGTATAATACCTCAAAGACAAGGCATAAACAGCTCGTCTTTAAATTTTATAATTACTTCTATGACAACTTCACACATAATAGCGGGCTATGTCTGATGCACCGCATATAACACTAGTATGGTTTTTATCTTTTGTGCTCTATGCCAATTTTTATTCACTTTAATCATTGATTATTATTTCCCCATCCTTCGGCCACACCACCCCCGCGCCCTATCGCCATTGGTTGAATAATTAAGCCTAACAATGAGACTAATAAAATCGCCCTTTTCATATATTTTATTCTTATATTTATTTTTAAATTCTAGCTATCGAAGCACTTAAGGACTTAGAACAACTTTTATACAACCTTGATCTTTATGGGCAAACACTTTATAAGCTTCCGGTGCCTCATCTAGCTCGATAGCCAAATAAGTCTGCCCTTGGATAACCTAAAAGAGATACGCACATCTGAACCACATATTGCAGTACTGGTTACTTCCACTATCACATCCCCAGGGGCTTGTATAGTCGGATCTGGCTTATTTTCAGTGCGAACATCACGGGTACCATGCCAAGTTAAAGCTTTCATATTCATCCCCCATAAATAGTTTGACCTACTAACTGCTTTGTTGCAGATAGTAGTTAAAGAAACAAAATGGGTACAGAGTATTGCGACTTAGCTAAGTTCGCAGTTTGATATTACTGTTCAACTTATACAATAGCCGACTTATTTAATGTGAGCTTAAAAAATCTTTTTGAGTATTTAATGTTTCTAATAATATCGTATTTAATACCATTATAAATGGCTAAAAGAAGAGTTAGCTAATCACTCAAAAAAACAAAGAAAAATTTGCAGTTTTCTTATCAGAAATTTGGGTATGTTGATAGCAATTCATTCTTAAATACTTGTCATGGGCGCGGGGTTAACTATGATGGATATCACCAATGCCAGTGGTTTAAAGCTTAATGATAGATACGAGCTGCTCGAACAAATAGGTCAGGGCGGCAATAGTGTTGTCTACAAAGCCCAAGACTCGCATTTGAATAAAACAGTTGCCTGCAAAATTCTTTTGCCTGAATTAGTTAGAAATGCTGTAAATTTCAAACGCTTTAGACAAGAAGCAATTGCAGCAAAAAGACTAGAACATATCAATATAAACTCAGTCAGTGACTTTGGGGACTGTAACGGCCAGCCCTTCATGATCATGGAATTTATTGCCGGGCAATCTCTAGCTAATTTTATCAATAATGACACAAAACTACCGATCGAACAAACCATTTCTATATTTATTCAAATAGCAGAAGGCTGCGCTTATGCTCATGCTAGAAACATCATTCATCGTGATTTAAAACCTGGCAATATCGTAATCACAAATAAAGGAGGCTCAGCATATTCAGTAAAAATAATCGATTTCGGTATTGCAAAAATTATCTCCGAAAATACAGTAGCAGGAACAAAACTTACAAAAACCGGCGATATCTTTGGCAGTCCCCTGTATATGAGCCCCGAGCAGTGCTGCGGGCGAGCTGTGGACCACAGAGCAGACATTTATTCTTTAGGAATCTTGATGTACGAAGTGCTAACGGGAAAACCACCATTAGAAGGGCCCACCCCGCTAGTCACAATTTTTAAGCAAACAACAGAAATGCCGGCTAAATTTGGACAGATATAGGCCTCGATTCCCAAGACTAGCCAAGAGCTAGAAAAGATTGTCTTTAAGTGTTTAGCCAAAGACCCTAAGCAAAGGTATCAAACAATGGCAGAAATAGTCACGGCTCTTAAAAAGGCCCTAGGGTGCTTGAGCCCTGGCAAGCAACAATTATTCAAATAAAGAAGAGCTTTGCATAGCACCGAATGGCATTATCTCGTACTAATAAATTTCAAATAAATACTGAGAAATAAGTACAAGCACCGGAATGATAAGCACATGCTAGTATTATATGCCCGATTGCACCTGGACTCTTCGCTCAATATCATGCATATACCTGCTGAACAAATTAGTCACCAAGCAGCAAATAAACACGCAGATAATTCCCAGAACCTGTATTTTTATGCTCAGCTAGCAGTATTACTTTTACTATCGATTTTGCTAGAAGCTATACGCGCAGCTCAATTACAAGGATTCGCTAGGGCAGAGTCTTGTTTTGTGGAAGGGGCACGCGAGATGTTTGCGAACAAGCAATACGTAATGCCGCTCCTGTATAACGTTCCATATTTCGATAAACCCCCGTTCTTTTACTGGCTAATCATCGGCTTTTACAAACTATTTGGAATATCTTTGCTCAACGCCCGGCTGGTATCTGTTGCAGCAGCCACTTTGACCATAGCTATAACCGCTATTTTCGTAAAACAAGTAATAGGTAAAAAAACCGCTCTCCTCAGCGCAGTTATTCTGACAACCACTATAGGCTTTTGCGAATTCGCAGCGATCGCTATGCCAGATATGTTGCTTTGTTTATTTACCAATCTGGCCACGTTCTGTGCATACATGGCCATCTTTAAGGATACTCTAGAGCACAAGCTCTACCTTCTTTTGATGACCTTTGCTTTTGCTCTAGGCTGGATGACAAAAGGACCTGTGGCCATTGTGGTTCCAGCTATTGCCATTCTTGTAAGCTTGCTTGCCTTTAGGCAGAAGCCAAATCTAACCATTAAAGACTTACTTTTATGTTTAGTAGTTTTTTTGGCCGTGTTAATTCCTTGGCATATAGCTGTCTGTAAGAGTTATGGCGTTGTAGCATTCAACTGGCTCTATCTTCAAGGAAATATTGACCGGTTTATCGGAAAACACAGCTCATATAATTTTGGTCATAATCCAACTTACATATTGATTAATCTTTTGGGAAATTTCTTGCCTTGGACAATCTTCACCATTCCGGCATTAGGCTATCTAACTGTGTCAGCTCTAATACCAAAAACATTTACTTCGGCGAATAAGTTTCTGTTACTAATGATGTTTTGGTCTTTGTCCAGTACCTTGTTTTTTAGCCTATCGCACAGCAACTGGGGCTATTATAGCCTTTCTATCTATCCGGCCCTTTCCATAATAACTGCATATTTTTTGATCAGCTTAGAGAGCCGCTTTTCGTCCCAAAAATTAGCAGCTCTATATTTGACTATAGCAGGTGGTTTTTTTATAGGAATTCTCATATACACTTTTGCCTTTCTGCCAGCTAAAACCAAAAACAATACTTTCCTGAATTTTGCTGCACCCATCAAAAACCTTCCGCCGCAAACCCCCCTATATTTTCATACTGACTTATATGGTCAATATCTACTTATTGACTACATGATATTTCAAAGTAAACACATACCCGTATGGTGCGATCAATCCAAATTTAGCCAAATTGCCTCTTCGTCTAATTCGTTCGTTACTTTGATGCCAAAAGTTGACTTCGATGAATTATCCGCCAGTGATAAGTCGCATTTCACGCTATTAGAAAACGAAAATATTAGCTGGATAACTTTTCCAGGTTGTAAACTTATTAGCAAAGCCCAGCCCGGACAACCAATTGAGCTGGTTTTACTTCAGCACACCCTCAAACCATAGCTATATGTTTACTGCGCCGGCCAAACAAGCTTTCACAAACATCTATAGTCTGGCTCTATCTATTACTATTTTTCATAGCACAACCATCAATTCCGCTTTAGCGTCTTCTGACTTTCCGGATCTAGCAGACAAATCTGTCTGCACCATGACCAACGAAATTTTGAAAAAAGAAATTGCTCTGGAAAGATTTTGCTTAAACTACGAAATCATAGGTAATCGAGAACCAAAATTAAGAAGGTTGAGATACTTTCTAGGGCAACAAGCGTCGCTAGGATTATTTCTGGCTGGTGATATTGTTGCTATACAAGAAACAGGAAAGCATCTAGATACACCAGCTGGGGTTTCATCGGATCATCTTAAAAGTGCATACACAGTTGAACTTGTCGGTAGCATAATTGGAGGCGCAAGCTCACTGGCAGAACTCTGCTCAAACGGCTATATCGCAATAAAAAATAAAAAACACAAAGAAGATCCACGCAGCGCTCTTAACACAGTAAAACACAAAGTCGAAGAAATTGATCAATTATTAGTCAGGAGAAATGAGATATTAAGCCGGGAACAAGATAGTTCTGTCTATAAAATAAATACCATCGAGGGAGATTTGTTAAAAGATTATCGCGACTGGTGTGTCTACGAATTCGTGCATGTTTATTCGGACATAAAAGCTTACCAGGCAAGTGAGAATGTCTATTACGCTTTGAACGCAGCGGGCAATGCTGTTTTTTCAGTGGCCGGCGGTTTAGCCATCAGAAGCTTTCAAAACACTCAATTAGCAAGTCCTTCTATTATCACAAGCATAACCGGCGACAGTATTTCAATTTTAAGTGCCCCGGCTAGCTACTTTGCTCGAAAATTTCTCTACAAACATTATGCAAAAAAGATTTACCGAACAATCCAGGAGAAGAATTATGATATTGAAGCAGCCAGTGCCGATAACTTAGATCAGTTACACAAAGAAGTAACAAAAACGAATGACTCTACTTTAATTAACCTTGGCCACATTAGACTTCGATTAGCCGCTTATGATTTATGGAATCAAAGATACGACGAATATCTGGGATCAGAAATGGAATATTTAAGGCGCTACGATAAAATCGCTTTGCAATCAGTTATCTTTGGACCAATAATTTCTGGTTCTTATTTAACACAAGATATTTTAGGAGCAGCTGCTTATTACGGAAATAGGCGAAGATTAAGAACCATCAATAATCTCACTTTTGCCGGTGCCATTACATCGGCATCTGGATCAGTAATTGGACTGGGGGCGACCAGCTGGTACTTTATTGACGAAGCACTAACTCAACGAAGACTGCAAAGACAAGGTAAGTTACCCGAACAGCTTTTACAGCAAAGACTAAAAACTCTCGACCAAGTAGAAATGATGATTAGTAACTAATTCAAAGCAAGGACAATAAATTGCCCTTGCTTGAACGGATTTGCACTATGTAGAAAAACTTAACCGCAAGAATGTCCGCTGGTAGAACAATTCGATCCTTTGGCTTTTTCAATCGGCATCTCCTTTTCGGCCCATGCCTCCCAGCCACCAATCAACTCTTTGACTCTATAACCGTGTTGAGCTAAAAGCAAAGCTGCTTTAGTTGCCAAAGTGCATAGCAAGCTGTAGCAATAAACTACTGTGGTTGTATTTGCATCAAGTTTAGGTAAATATTGCTCGAGTTTTTCATAATCTACATTAATGGCGCCTGGAATATGACTTTGAGCAAATAATTCCGTTGTGCGCAGATCTATAATTTGCACTTTCTCACCTTTATCAATAACTCCTTTTAAAGAATAAGGAGTACTCTCAAATTTTAGCTTGGCTTCAAAATGTTCCGCTGCCTGTACCGATTCTTTAGATACTGTTTCAAGAGCCATATTAACCTCCTACGGTCATTTCTTAAAATTTCAACCCACTAAGATCCTAGACTAGAGCAGTATACTTTTACAAGTAGGTACCTAAAAGTGCTATACTATCAAATTAGATACTAATGGAGAGGAATGCCCGCCTGTGAGCATAATTAAATTTGCTAAGCTTATATTAAAATCCCAGTGAGGCCATACTATGTTTGATATCGATTGTTTTGAGTGTCCCATTATGGCGGCTATTGCCATGATTTCTGATAAATGGAAAGTATTAATAATTTACCGCTTATGCGATGGCACGATGCGCTTTAATGAGTTAATGAGATCTTTGCAAGGAATAACTCAGCGTGTATTAACTCAACAATTACGTGAATTAGAGGCAGATGGGCTTATAAGTCGCAAGGTTTATCCAGAAGTACCACCACGCGTTGAATACTCCTTGACCAAAGTTGGACGCACATTGCTCCCCGCTTTAGAAAAATTAGAACAATGGGCACGGAAACATTCTTCTGAGTTAATTGCCGCGCGTCATAAAGCAATAGAACGAAATAGCAAATTAAGAACTAAAGCTAGTTAGAGTTTTATTGATGCACCAAATACAAATGAGGAATCATCCTAATCTCCGCCATGCCAATCAGCTTCAGAATACATTTGTTCTTCTTCTGGATCATTTTCCATATAAACAGGAATCAATTCGTCTTGCTTAATGCTACCGCATTGCGGACAAATTAAGTTATCGCCCTTAAGCTTAAAACGCGAACCACATTTTTGACATTGATATTCGCCAGGTTCAGGAGGCTTCTCACCTTTCTTCATTTTTGCTTTCATAAAAGATATCCTCAATAAGCCCGTTTACTCTAGCATGAAATTCCGGCGTCCCTGTCAATTTATATTCTTCTGATTCTTTCCTTATTTTATTTACTCTACTTGACGCCAGAATCGACGCTAAGTTTATTAAATCCAAGTACGCTCACTGCCTAATTCTTTAAGATAGGCAATAGTGCTGACTTGATTTCCATCATAGATTGGGGACGTGCTTTAACATCTTTAGCCAGCATACTAAAAAGTAATGATTCAAGTTCAGCCGGTATAGCGAACTCTGGTCTAAGAAAAGGTAGGCGCGAAGGCTGTTCTTTTAGATGCAAGTTCATTACTTCATATAGTGAAAGCCCGTTGAAGGGGGGTGCCCCAGACAATGCTTCATATAAAACACAACCCAGAGAATAGACATCGCTACAAAGATCAAGCTTTTCGCCACGATAATGTTCTGGACTCATATAAAGTGGTGTGCCAAAGAGATCCCCAGTTCTACTCAATTTCAAATCTTCACTTTCAATAATAAATTTTGCCATACCGAAATCGACTAATTTAACTATATCCTGCCCGTCCTCCCCATTTATTAGCATTATATTTGAGGGTTTCAAATCGCGATGTATTATGCCCCTTTTGTGCGCAGCGAACATGGCATCACATACTTGCACAAAAATAGCCAAAGTTCGCTTGAGATTCAGCTGTTTTTCTCTAATTAATTGCTCAAGACTGATGCCGTCAATATAATCCATAACTATATAGGGCTGTCCGCCAGAAGTTAATCCAAAATCAAATATAGTTATAATATTGGGATGACTTACTGCGCTAGCAGTTTTTGCTTCTAACAAAAATCGCTGTATCTCTTTGTCCTCTTTCAATGTTTGTTGATGCAGCATCTTTATGGCAACAGTTCTTCCTATAGACAAATCTTTGCCTTTATATACCGTGCTCATTCCACCCGCTCCCAAAATCGCTTCGATCATAAATCGCCCAGCTAAAACAATGCCCGGTACTACTTGTGATTGCACAGGCTGCGGCGTAGATCCAGATTGCATGGTTGATTCAGTCCCAACTAATTGTTGTTCCATAGCCGGCTTTGGAGACATTTGAGCAGTTTGCGGAGTAAGCCCTGAAAGAATAGCTCTCAATTTCTCTTCTATAGTAGCTTGAGAGATCTCAAACTTGCTTGCTATCTGATCCAGTTTCATGCCCTGTTCAATTAGCTCTAAAATTCGCAATTGCTCTGGATCAAGAAATGAATTTTGCTTGATAGGATCTTTGTTAACCGCCAATCGACCCTGTTCATCGTGTTGCTTAGCCTTCACCTGCGCACGTAAAACACGTTGAGCAATAGCTGGATCTAACCAGGCAGCTCCCTTTGCTACAGATTCTATAGCTGTATGCAATTGAGCAGCTGCAATATTCTTTAAGCAATAACCATCTGCTCCGGCGCTCAATGCCGCAAACACCGTTTCGTCCGAAGAATCACTAGTAAGCATGATAATGCCAATATTAGGATGGCTGCTCTTTATCAATTTAGTCGCCTGTATGCCGCTTAAACCTGGCAGGTTCACATCCATCAGAATAATGCGGGGCTGAAATTGCTCTACCTGCACCAGAACTGAGTCGCCATCAACAGCTTCACCAATCACCTCTATATCCGACATCTTTTCCAGAGTCAACTTCAGACCAAGCCTGGTAATGTCATGATCTTCTGCAATTAAAAGGCTATATTTCTCTGAATTCATGCGCCTCTAATTTATTATTTTCGTTAAGACTACAAAATACATCATATTTTATTCATTCTTGCCCAAGTTTACCAGCTGAGCAAGATTTTCTATCACCTTAGGCAAAAGAGTCTTAACTGAAATCAAAAGACCAGGCACTGCCTCCAAATCTAATGCCCTAAGAGCGTCCTCCAATTGCCCTGCCTCTCTAGTCAAGTTAGAAGCACCTATATAACTAGCAATTCCTTTTAAAGAATGAGCAAGACGGGTTGCTTCTTGATAATCTCGAGCATCAAAAGCTTGCTCAATCCTTTGCGCTGTTTGTCCTTCCGTTTCTATTACTCGCTGAGCTATGGTCAAATAAATTTGGGGGTCATTAAACCTGGCAATTGATTCCTTAACACACAATTCACCCAAAACTTCTGGCAGCCTTGCTTCAATGTCAGTCTTATCTGCAGTTACCACTTCAGTTTTATCTGCAATTGCCACTGTCGTATTTTTCAAATTAGCATTTATACTCGGTAACCATTTGCGCAAAGTATTGAATAAGTCGCTTAGAGAGAACGGCTTCCCGATAAAATCATTCATGCCCGCTGCCAGAGCACGCTCACGGTCAGCCGGTAATACATCTGCTGTCATAGCAATAACTGGTATCATTTTCCATTTTTCCAATAATCGAATTTTCTGCGTTGCCTGATATCCGTCCATGACGGGCATTTGTAAATCCATCAATACAGCATCATATTTAGTACCATCATTTTGCAGCTTATCCAGGGCTTCTTGTCCATTATTGGCAATCTCAACTTCTGCCCCAGCCGCTGTTAATATTTCTATACCAACTTCTTGATTGACTAGATTATCCTCTACAAGAAGCAGTCTCGCCCCTTGCAATTGACCTGCCAACTTCTGATCGCTCGCCCGCGATGCAATAATCGGTGTTTTATGATAAGCATTAACAACTGCATTTAAGAGATCTGATGCAGTAAGTGGCTTGGTTAAGAAGCCATCCAAAATATCCTCCATTTCCTCCGCTTTTCCTATAGCATCCTGGGCGTGCGATGTTAACAAAATTCCCAAAGGGGGTTTTCCGCTTTGGTCCAATTTTTTAGCGGCTTCGATAACTTCTATGCCATTAATGTCAAGCATTTTCCAATCAGATATTATAAGCTCGTATTGATTGCCTTGAATAATTGCTTGCTCTAGCATTTTAATGGCTTGTCGACCAGAGGCCGCACAATCGATTGTCCAACCGAATGATGACGCAACGGAAGATACAACTTCTCTAGCAGTAGCATTGTCGTCAACCACAAGAACTTTTAATTGCAAGGGTAAATTTGCCAAAGAAGTATTTTTTATCATCAAGTCTTTCTTAGGCACAGATAAAAAAGTATTGAACTTGAAAATACTTCCCTTATTCACTGCACTTTCGACAGTCATTTGTCCGCCCATTAAGCCAACTAATTTGCGACTAATCGCCAAGCCTAGACCTGTACCCCCAAAGCGCCGGGTGGTTGAAGTATCGGCTTGCGTGAAAGCCTCAAATATATGGTCTATTTGCGCTTCGGTCATTCCCAGCCCGGTATCCCTGACGGCGAATTCTAATTCCATTTTGTCATTATTTATTTCTTTCACTCGGACAGAAAGTACAATTTCTCCTTGCTCGGTAAACTTAATAGCATTACCTGCCAGATTCATAAGCACCTGCTGCAAACGTAAGGGATCTCCATTCAATTGCGATGGAACATCATTGTCTATAGAAAACAATATTTCAACATCTTTATCGCCAGCATTCACGGAAAGGATAGCAGCTAAGTTATGCAATAATTCGTCTAATCTAAAATCAACATTCTCTAACTGCAGTTTACCGGCCTCGACTTTTGAATAATCCAAAATATCATTGATTATCGCTAATAGCGATTTGCCTGAGGTTTCCAGCTTAAGAAGATAATCAGTTTGACGGTCAGTCAATTTGGTCTGCCGCAACAAATACGTTAACCCAATAATGGCATTCATCGGCGTACGAATCTCATGACTCATATTGGCTAAGAAACGACTTTTATATTCGTTTGCACTCACCGCTGCCTCCTTTGCCAGCTCTAATTCTGTGGTTAATTTGCGCAACTCTTCTGTGTACAAAGTCAAACTATCTTGAGTCTCTTTCAAACGCTTAATCTCGTTTGAAATAGCTCCAGCCATATTATTAAATACTTTAGCAAGTGTCCCTATTTCGTTATTAACCTTAAGATAATTACGGCTGGAGTAATCTCCTTTCTCCAGCTTCCTGGCTTGCTCAACAAGTTCAAGGGTGGGCTTAAGCAATGAAGCAAAAAAGTTCAAGAAGAGAATCAGAACAATAACTGCTGACACTGCAGCTAGTATCAATTCGGCGTTAATCCACAATTCATAGTCTCTAATTAAATCCGCATTTTCCTTTTCGGTGCGTTTATCCACTGTATCCATAAACACTCGAATAGGTCTCATGATTGCTGCCTTGGCGCGTAAATAGTCATCCCCACACAATAGCCTTACAGCTAATTGGGGATCTATTTTGCCATGAACTGTATACTGGCCGTTAGCATCTTTGAACAAACCTTTGCGGGCGTTAAAAGATTGTTCTTCCAAAGACACCAGCTCATTCGAGCGCTTTTCAGATTCTGATAATAAGTGAGTTTCTTCAGGACTTATATTTAAGTCGCTTAAGATCGAATAAAAACTTTTCGGCGGACCATAAGCACTTGGTCTTTTCCCGGTTCCTAAAAGAATATCCCAATAGGTGCTTGTATAATCAATAGGGCGGGGAAGTTTACCAGATCGTATTCCCAAAATCTCATAAAAATAGTCCAAATATTCTTTCTTACCAGTAAAGGCATATAGTCGGGCCATAATAGTCAATTGATCGGAGCTCGTTTTTAGACCATATGCCACTTTAGCTGACAAAAAACGATTCTGTTCACTAGCGATCAACTCTTTTTGCACTTTTTCCTGTCTTTCATTAACAAAAGCCAGTGCCGCCATAAAGGCAAGCGTGAGTATAAAAAATAAAAAATACAGTCTTCGAATCGTCATGACTACCGCGCCCTAAACAAACAATGCTACCAGCTGAAACTATATATTGGAGCAGTAAATTTTTGGAAATTGTCAAGCATCAAAAGAGTTGTTCCCTCCTCGCAGGCATTTATACTTAGGTCTAGATAAATTTATTGCGTGTACCTTTTAAGCATTATTATTTGGCGGATACTAACAATGCATCGCAACTTAGTCAGTTGTATTTTATTAATAGAGTGCTTCTCGATAATCACCTTGTCCCCCTCTTGCTTGGCAGATGATTCGCATTCTTTTTTTCAAAGTCATTTTATGCCTCATGGATTTTGCCTTAATTGGGATCCGCCATTATTGAGCGCATTGATAATAGCTAATTTAGGCATTGCAGCTGCATATTTTGCCATTCCATTAGCTCTTTGGCATTTTGTTCGTCATAGAAAAGATCTTCCCTATCCTTGGATGTTTCGACTTTTTGCTATGTTCATCATCGCGTGCGGTATCACGCACTTAATGAAGATCTGGACTCTCTATGAACCATTTTATTGGGCTGAAGCAGCGACAGATATTTGCACTGCCATCATATCTCTTATAACTGCCCTATCTTTATGGCCTTTAATACCAAAAGCACTTTCGCTCAGAAGCGCAAAGGAACTCATAGAAGCAAACATAAAACTAGAGGAAGCAATAAGCCGCGATCGTGAGATTACAATTGCACTGCAGTCACAAGCGGAGCTGCTAAACCTGACTCACGATGCCATTATGGTAACCGATCTGGATGGCACAATACGTTATTGGAATTCCGGGGCCGAAGAAGTTTATGGATACTCTGCAGCACAAGCCTTGGGGAAAAACTGCTTTATCCTCTTGAAGACCGAATTCAATACCTCAAGAGAAGAAGTCGAAAACACTTTAATTGCCAAAGGTCGTTGGGAAGGTGAACTGACTAATCTTCGTTGTGACGGACAAAAAATAGTGATTGCCAGCAGACAAGCCCTTAAACGCGATAATCAGGGCAATGCTTTGGCTGTGTTGGCCATAGATAGCGATGTTACCGAACATAAAAGGGCAGAACAAAGAAGAATCGCTTTGTCCGAAATGGAGCGCTCTAATGTCGACCTTCAACAATTCGCTTTTATAGCATCACATGACTTGCAAGAGCCTCTAAGAACTGTAGCCGGTTGCCTACAAATCTTAGAGAAGAAATATGAGGGGAAATTAGATAGCGATGCAGATGAATTAATTCGCTTAGCGGTGGATGGGGCGATCCGTATGCGCAATCTCATAAATGCCATCTTGTCTCTATCCCAAATTAACAACAACAGTCTTATTTTTCAACCTATCGACTTATCAGATGCTTTAAGGCAAGCCCTGCAAAATTTGGCTGGGCACATCAAGGAAATAGACGCGCAGATCACTTATAAAGACCTTCCCGTTTTATCCGGTAATCATTCTCAATTAGTACAATTATTCCAAAACCTAATTGCCAATGCACTCAAGTTCTGCAAAGACAAAAAGCCGGAAATAGTTATCGAATCAAGACAAGAGCAAGATCGCTGGGTTATATCCGTGCGGGACAATGGTATTGGATTGGAGCAACAATACGCCGAACGCATTTTTCAACCATTTAGACGTCTCCATAGCCCGGACAAGTATCCTGGCACTGGAATGGGACTTGCAATCTGTCGGAGAATAATAGAAAGACACAATGGCAAAATTTGGGTAGAATCTGAGATAGGCAAAGGTGCAACTTTTTATTTTTCTTTGCCCAATCGAGATTGAAGCAAATGACTAAGAAATTAAAGCGTACCTTAGAAATCTTACTAGTCGAAGACAATCCTGGAGATATACTGCTTACTAAGGAAGCGCTGTCTCATATGGAGCTGCCCTTTTTTATACATACCGCCGGAGATGGTGTGCATGCGATGCGTTTCTTGCGCAAGCAGGACAAATATGCAGATACCCCCAGACCTGACATCATTATACTGGACCTAAACTTACCAGTTAAAGACGGTAGAGAAGTACTCGCTGAGCTTAAAGCAGACAAGAATCTTCGTCGCATTCCAGTAATTGTCTTAAGTACTTCAAATAGACAACAGGACATTACTGATGTTTATGATCTAGGCGCTAATTCTTATATAGTCAAGCCCATAGATTTTGATGAGTTTTGTGACATTGTCAAAGCGATAGAAACTTTCTGGTTTAGTGTTGCTTCTCTACCAACTACATAATTACTAATTACTTTGAACTGAGAATTACACTAAATGAGCTTTTCCAGTCTACTGCTTAGAAGTAGAATTGCTAGCAACATTGTTCTTGAGCTGCTTAGCAAGCCAAGTATCCATAACTGTCTTAATTTGCGAATCAACACTTTGATGTTCGAGCAATAAATGTCCTTTTCCCATCATCAAGCGAAGCGAAACATTTTTAGAACCTAGCTTGGGCATTAGTTTAGGTAGGTCAACTGATTTAAACATGGCATCTTGCGATCCAGAAATAAACAATAGCGGAAAGTTAGCTGGGATTTTCCTGGCAGCTGAAAGAGCTTTGTCATTGAGAAGATCAATCTTTACTAGCTCTTCCGGTGTCATTGTCCTATCAATCATTGGGTCCGAATTACAAGCTTTAGCGAGAATCGGATCATTAGTCAAGTATGGTGCTGAGTATGGTGTCAGATTTAAAGGTGCATCAGGCTTCACGACTTCTCTAGCAAAATCTTTTAACCAATGAACAGGCTTAGGGTGAATTCGATTTTTATAGCATAAGGCAGAGAGTATAGCACCATCCGCTAATTCCGGATGTTCGGCGACCAGCAATAAAGCCATATTTGAGCCAACACTTTCTCCTAATAAAAAAAGCTTTTGACCAGGATATGTTTGCCTTAGGGTAGTAAGAAGATCCAAAAGATCTTGTTGACTTTGACCAATTTCTATTTTGTCATTGCCACCAAATTTACTTCCCTCTTTATTCCATCGCCCAAAACCCCGTTGGTCAAGAGCAAAAACTCGAAAACCTTGTTTCGCTAGGTGGCGAGCACACTTATCCCAACAAGCAGCATAAAGGGTTAAGCCATGAACAGCCACAATAGTGCCTTTCCGCGGCGAACTCTTATCAACCCATTCATAAATTGGCAGATTTAATTGTTGTCCCAACTTACAATCGTCAATTCTAACCGGCGCAGCACTCGTTTCATTTACACACAAGATGGTAAATAGAATGACGCACAGCGCCAGATATCTATTAGGCAATTGTGACCTCCGGACATAGATATACGTCCTGTATGGCATTGAGCAAGTCGATACCCTCTTTCATTGGTCTTTGAAAAGCCTTACGTCCGGATATCAACCCCATACCACCAGCCCTTTTATTTATGACAGCTGTGGTAATAGCTTCATCCATATCTTTAGCACCAGAAGAAGCGCCGCCGGAATTGATTAAACCAGCTCTTCCCATATAGCAATTAGCTACTTGATAGCGGGTCAAATCGATAGGATGATCAGTCGTCAACTGAGAATAAACTCTCTCATCAGTTTTACCGAATTTAAGTGCATTATAACCACCATTATTTTCAGGCATTTTTTGTTTGATAATGTCTGCTTCAATTGTCACCCCCAAATGATTGGCTTGTCCTGTAAGGTCAGCGGCTAAATGATAGTCGGTGTCACCTTGTTTGAAGGCTGGATTGCGCAAATAGCACCAAAGAATTGTAGCCATACCTAATTGATGGGCTTCATGGAAAGCAACTGCAATTTCTTGAATTTGTCTGCGGGACTCAGGTGAACCAAAATAAATAGTGGCACCGACAGCCGCAGCCCCTAATTCCCAGGCCTGTTCTACAGTACCAAACAAAATCTGGTCATAGTGATTGGGATAGCTCAAGAACTCATTATGATTCATTTTTACTATAAAAGGGATTTTGTGGGCGTATTTGCGAGAGACTGAACCAAGCACACCAAATGTAGAAGCAACCGCATTGCAACCCCCTTCAATCGCTAATTTGACGATATTTTCACCATCAAAATACAATGGGTTCTTTGCGAAGGAAGCCCCCGCGGAATGCTCAATACCTTGATCTACAGGCAGAATTGATACATAGCCAGTCCCCGATAGGCGACCAGTATTAAGAATCCTTTGAATATTAGCCAGAACTCGTGGTGACCGATCTGAGGGAGCATAAATGCGGTCTACATAATCCGGGCCAGGCAAGTGCAAACTTTCTTTTGCAATAGTTTTACTTTTGTGATTTAAGTAATAATCAGCCTTGTTGGCCAAAGCTTTTTCGATTTTAGATAATTCAGTCATGACCGGCATAATTTACGGAGCCCCCCAATATATCCACTTAGAACCCCTTTAGAGTAGCAAATTCTATACCACAACAAACAAAACACGCCTAAATTATTTAATTACTTAAAGCAACAGCCCAAAAACTTATACACTACTCATCCGTACAACATGCCAAAAGCAAAACTAATTAAAAAGTTAGGCTAGGAAGAAGTAAAGCTCTGCAGTAGACTTTACTGTCTAATAACTTAGATGAGACACTATACATCAAACTAAAAACACCACTGTTTAGCCGTTTTGCTTAATCATAAATACAGAACAGATAGCGCAAGGATATAAAAATTATGAAATTTGCCAGCAAATTGAAAGTGCAATTGCCTTTAGCACTCGGACTTTCTCTAATATCTCATTATTCAATGAAGCTACCCGCAAATGGCGCTGATCAATTGTCGACAGCACCCAATAACGTCACTAACGTGCCAGCGTCCTCTAGCGTAGATAATGCTAAGACAGTCAGTATTAGCACTATGGCAATCCGAAATATTTATTTGAACGAAAATAAACAGCTGGTGATTGAATTTGATAATCCAACCCATTTAAGTCCTGCTGAACCGCAAATAAGAGATTATCCCGGACAAAAGCACGACATCGTACTCGAGTTTCCTCAAACTTCTTTTGCTATTGATAAAGCACCAAAAGCCAAGACCGTCCTAGAAGCATTAATGAAAGTCTACCCGGATTTCAACAGCCTTTCCTATGCCACTGCAAGTGATGGCACGAAATCAAGAATCCGTCTAGGCGTTTCACCTAGAGTTTCCGCTCACCCGTCCCTGGCAAAAATCGATCAAGAATCAGCCGTCATCGATTTAGCATTTTCTGAAAGTGATAAAACTACTGCAGCCTCGGCTGCGGTTAACGATAAGCCCACCCTTGCAGAAACAACCAAAGCCACTGCTAAAGCCATTTCTGCAACAGATACAAGCCCACCAGCAGAAGGGATTAAGACAAAAACTGTAAACGGTTTCAAGGGAGCCTGGACTTCCAGTCTTAAAGCCGGCCAAAATTTGGGCAAAATTGCGAGTATTAATCCTTTTGCTCATAACAAAACCCCTAACCAACAAAGCACTCCTGCTAATACTGACATTAAATCTGCTGCTAATGACAAAGCGGTTGCGCCCGTTAGCGAAGAAAAGACAGGGGAAACAGCCGCTGCAGTGCAAACTGCTCCCAATGCTACTAAACTAGCTGCCTCAGGCGATAAAGCTACAACGGTTAATCCACCTGCCACCACACCAGCCACTGCAGACCTAGCTAGCTCAACAATCCCAGCCGCTGCTACTACCGAAATGTCGCCCACAAAAACCGTTCTTGACACAACAGGAACCAACCCCGTTTCTGTACCTGTTTCGGCAACCTCCAATAGCACAGAAGTAGCAAATCTCAAACCAGAAATTATTGGTACAGAAATTGCTAGTCCGAACAAAGATGGTCAATTAGCAAGTCTGGCTGGCGGCAAAACCACAGATGCAAGCGTTCAGTCTCAATTACCCAAAATTGGAGCTAGTCTCGACCAAAATAAAACTGGCGATGATGCAGTTATTACTCCTTTATCTGTTGAGCAAGTGCTGAAAGAAAAAGCAAGCCTGGAAGCTGCCGCTGCCAGTGCTAAACAACCTATCTCGTCAACAAATAAAACACCTAACCAACCATTATCCATTGAGAGCAAAGACAACAATGCTCTAGCTACAGAATTCAAAACAGGTCTCACCAAGCCTTTGCCAGAAAGCACAGACCAAAAAAATGATGCAGCAAAGTCCAGTGTTGAAGGTAGCGAAAAAGATAAGAAAGATGTGGCGACAAAACTAAACAGCGAAGACCAGAAGGAAGAGAAAGAGACTTTAGCAAGCGTTCCTCCTAATCCACTCGACAGTTTGACTAGCGCAGCAATAACCAATGCTGGACATGAACAATCACCTGAGGGAGACGCTGCAATGTCAGCAGCTGTTAAGTTAAAATCACAGCGAGCCCATGCTGGTGGCAAAGACTATTTCCCACCTAAATTCGATGACGAAGCTGTCGATCACTACAACGCCGCAGTACGTTTTCATTTAGATGGCAAATTAACAGAAGCTATCACCGAATATAAGGCTGCGATTGATGCTGATGAAAAAATAGCTGAGGCTTACAGTAATCTTGGATTGATATACAACCAATTGCACAAATACGATCTTGCCATGGTCGAATTTCATAAAGCCTTGGCCATCAACCCCAAAGATGCAATTACTTTCAACGGTATTGGAGCCGCAATGAGAGCGAAAAGCAATTTGCTAGCAGCCATTAAAAATTGGCAAACAGCCATTGCCCTTGATCCCAATTTAGCCAGTGCTCATTACAATTTAGGCACTGCTTATGAGATCAATAAAGATTTGGATAAAGCCTTAGCCCAGTATAAAGAAGCAGTAAAACACGATGACAAATTGGGTGAAGCCTATTACCGTATGGGATTGATTTTACAAAAGATGAACAATAAACATCTGGCCCTGGAAGAATATAAGCAGGCGATTAAAATCTCTCAGCAAGCGAGCTATGCCTCTGATGCCAAACGCAGAATCAACTTGCTATCGCAAATTAAAAGCAGCTCTATGTAATTGAGCGATTAGTGATATATCGCTTAGAATAGCTACGATACATCAAGATAAAGACTTAATTATTTCAATTAGGCCGCTACTGCTTTTGCGTGGCGCCAGCTCAACAAATTTAACTTTGCCACCGGCTGAGATAACCGGCTCTGCCTCCGGCAAATTTTCTAAATTATAGTCTCCACCCTTTACGTAAATATCCGGCTTTATGGCCTTGAGTAATTCGACTGCTGTCTCCTCATCAAATATCGAAACAAAATCAACCACCTTTAAGCTGGCCACTATCTGGGCTCTTTCTTTTTCGGTTACCACTGGGCGCTCCGGTCCTTTAAGCCTGGTAACCGACTTATCGCTATTTATTCCTACTACCAAAATGTCGCCTAATGTCTTAGCTTGATTTAGTAAATACAAATGCCCCACGTGCAAAATATCGAAGCAGCCATTGGTTGCCACAATCGTCTTTTTACCCTTTCGACATTGGGCAATGGCTTCTCTTAGCTCATCACGGTTTAAAACATTAGTGACTATCATTTCAGGCATAAGCCATATCAGGCAGTTTTGCCTTCATAAAGTTCAGCCAAATGATTAATTAGACGCTCAGCCTGGCTTCGCCCAAGCTCATCCCAGTGAGCTACACTAAAATTCTTATTTGAATAATTATCTGCTTGTTCGTCTGTCCACGCTACTAAATCTAAAGCCCGACCTAACAAGGTTAAATAGTTTTGATCGGTAATTTCTCCCAAACCCATGGCTGTTGCAGGTGGTCCTTTGCTTTCCACTTTCTCTGGAATTACGGTACTTGCCGGTACACTTTCTTCAGTCTCATCATATTCGCTGCTCAATGGGGCATTGAAACTTGGCGCATTCGAAAAACTGCTCATTTGAGGACTGGCACTAGCAGAAGTCATTGCATTAGTGCTACTGAGATTTATCGTTGAACCGATTGCCGGCAGACCGATATTTGGACCAATTGCTATCTCTTCTGCTTGGCTTTGTCTCGAATCGCTAGTCAACTCCTTAGATAAGGGTTGCCAAGGAGAATCTAGATCGTCCTGCAATTCTTGCTTCAGACTGATGGTAATAAATAGTTGGCGCAATTCTTCAATCTGGCGAGAAAGATCAATAAACTTTCGCTCTACAAAGCTGCGCAAACCCACCACTGATTCCACTAAAATTTCTTGGTCGCCAACCGGAGAGGGTAAGCCAATTAATTTTGGCGTTAATAATCCTTCCGCCTCAAGCTGAGGTCTTATTTGCGAAGTCGGCCAACCTTGTTCAACCAATTCTTTTATACGTTCCAGTACCGATACATCCTCAGCCCGGTATTGCCGTTGCTGGCCCCGTCCGCGCCTAATTTCTAAGCTAAACATGAGTTCCCAGCGTCGCAATTGATGCACCGACAGACCTAGTCGGTCGGCCACTGAGTTTATTGATAGTAAATCCATTGCTTGAAGTGATACCCCTCAGTCTAAGTTATTTATTTATACCGCAACTAGCGCAGCTGCGCTAGTTGCAAAAATTACCTTGACTAGCCGAGAATCAATTAGCGCAGCTCTGAATGGCGGACAGTTTTCCTCAATTGAGCACAGTGACGCGACAGCCCGAGGCAAGCTTAGTTTTTAGTCTTCTAACTTGAATCCCACTTTCACTGTTACTTGGTATTCGGCTATTAGCCCTTCTTTGATCAGTCCCCTTTGATCAACCACCTCAAACCACCCCATGTGCCGTATGGTTTTGGAGGCTCTCTCAATAGCTTCTTTCGCCGCTTCGTCAAAACCCTTTGCAGAAGTACCAACCAGCTCAGTCATTTTGTATACATTACTCATGTATGTCTCCTTATATCAAATACCTTAAAGATAGCATCGATTATAACTAGCTAATGGGCACAATAATCTAGCCATCCGAAAAGTCAAAAGATTTGATAACTTTAGTCCCATTAGAGGAATTATTGCCCCCTAAGGTAAAATGTGGGGTAAATGATAGAAGCTAAGCTCTCAAAGACAACCGGCAAGTGTTATACTATTTTTAAGAGCAAACTGAGCATAAGAGGGTGTGTGCGGACATATGCATTACTATTTTTGCCCGCGGTGCAATTTTAGAATGACGGCAACAAAGCCTCTTTGTCCAACCTGTGGATTTAAGATTCCCCGCGCCAACAAACAAACCCAAGCCGTGCCAGAAGAAAACATCCCCTCCCCAAGTGTTACTAGTTTTTGGTCAAGAATATCAAGAATATTGAGATTGAATTTAGCTTCGCCGGCTTCTGAAAAAACTAAGTCTGCCTAGAGCCAAACAATCTTTATCAATTATTTTTTCAAAGCCAAACGCAAAGAGCTTTTGTTGTCTGATAAAAGCTTCTGCGCTTCGCTCAAACTCACTTTTTTCTTTATCATCAATATAGCTGTTTTGGCATTATTTTTCGCCGCTACAAGCGCTTCTTCAGCACTAGGGCGAGGAATAGTACACAAAAGTGCAATCATTGCGCTTGCTCTTTGTTTAAGCTTGTAATTTGTCGGCGTCAAATCTACCATCAGATTTTCGTACACTTTACCCAAACGCACCATTGCGCAAGTAGTAAGAAGATTAAGAGTCATTTTTTGTGCACTACCCGCTTTCATTCTTGTTGAACCAGTGAGAGCCTCCGGTCCGGTAATTAGAGAGATGGTAACATCACATAGACTGCTAAGTTTATTGGCTTTTTCTGGCTGGTTGTTTATCACAGCAATAGTATATGCGCCCCGCTCCTTGGCTTTACGCAAAGCGCCAATTACATATGGAGTTCTGCCGCTGGCAGTGATACCACAAACAATATCGTTTTCCTTTATCTTTGCAATTATCACATCTTGTTCGCCTAATTCTTCATAGTCCTCAGCGCCTTCAACCGTCTGAAATACAGCTTTTTGCCCCCCGGCAATAAAACCCGATACCAAGTCTAATTCAACACCAAAAGTCGGTGGACACTCCGAAGCATCCAATATGCCTAATCTACCGCTTGTGCCAGCCCCAAAATATATCAGTCTGCCATCTTTGCTCAAACCTTCTACTATTAAATCTACCGCTTTGGCTATCTCAGGAATTGCCTTTTGCACGGCCGCGGCTACTACATAATCTTCACGCTGAATTCTATTCACAAGTTCAACCGTATCCAGTAGGTCCAAATCCATTGTGCGAGAATTTCGCTCTTCGGTTATAAGGTTTCCTAGTTCGCTTTGCGACGGCATATGTTTACCACCAAAAACTTTAAATATATCTTGACGACTTTGCTGATCTTTTTCCACTCTTTAGCGTACTATGAGTAAAATCAATTCTTGAAATTTGTCTGCTTTATCCTCAGATATTAGCAAGGGGATATCTCATTTGATCACCAACGACGTTATCTCTGAAGTTCGCCACAAGGCTAGCATCCTTGAAGTAGTTTCACAGGTAGTAATCCTCAAAAGAGTAGGTAAAGACTATAAAGGTCTGTGTCCCTTTCATAAAGAAAAAACCCCCTCCTTTTATGTTAATCCCGAGAAGGGAATCTATAAGTGCTTTGGTTGCGGCGAAGGGGGAGATGTTTTTGCATTTGTACAAAAAGCCAAAGGAATGGGATTTCTTGATGGCGTCAAAGAATTGGCCCATCAGTTCGGCGTCAGCTTAATAGAAACGGAGCAAGAGAAAACAGAGTATAAAAGACGCAGTCTATTTCTATTACTTTACGAACAAGCCAGTGAATTTTACAGCAAATTACTCAAAGACCCGGTTCAAGGTGCCACAGCCAGACAATATCTAGCCAGCCGCGCTGTCGACGAAAGCACAATACAAAAATTTAGACTGGGGCTTGCTCCGGCTAGCTGGGACGCTTTGACCGAATACTTATGCACAACTAATAGAGTGAGCGCTGGTACTCTTGAAGAAGCCGGGCTGTCTCGCAATAGAACCGAGGGACATGGTCATTATGACTTATTCCGCAATCGATTAATAATTCCTATTGCGGACGAACAAGGACGGGTAATTGCTTTTGGCGGTAGAACATTGGCTAACGATCAAGTCAAGTATTTGAATTCACCCGAAAGCATTATTTATAGAAAAGGCGAACATCTCTTTGCTTTTTCTCTTGCCAAAGACACTATTAAAGCGCAAGATGCAGTGCTTGTCGTTGAAGGTTATTTCGATGCGATTACTGCTCACATATCAGGTTTTACCAATACCGTTGCTACCTTGGGTACAGCTTTGAGCACTGAACAGGGTAAATTACTTGTCCGTCACACAGATTCCAAACGTGTCTATTTGGCTTTTGATGCTGACAGTGCTGGGATAAAAGCTACCGAAAAGGGCGCTCAGACTTTAGAACAATTGGCCACAGGCATCGGTTTAGATTTGCGGGTGGTAAGCATTCCCGGTGGTAAAGATCCTGATGAGTGTTTACGTTCACCTGATGGCTTATCTCTCTTTAGGCAGGCTCTAGAAAATTCTCAGCCTCTCATTGAATATGAACTGAGTCAGGCAACCGCCAACTGCGACAATCAAACGCGTGACGGTCGCATTGAAGTTGCGCATAAGGTTGTTCCGATTTTAGCCAGAATAACTAATGCTGTTACTCGTAGTGAATATATTCGCCAAATCGCCAATAAATTCGATATCCAGGAAGACAGTCTCTTATCAGATGTAGGCACAAAGCGTAAGGAGCAGACCAGCCAATCCAATAGTCAATACAGCAACAAACCAATTTCAGCGAAAGAACGTTTTCGTCCGGCTGATGGATTAATCGATGCCGAACGCTGGTTGATTGCTTCTTTTTTATCTAATAAACAAAATTACGACCTCGCCTTCAAATCCCTCTCTACGGAAGAATTGATGACAACTCCTCACAAAAAAATCATTAAAACTATATACGAATTGGGTGATGGATTTAGCAACACCGAAGAATTGGAAAGAAAATTGCTCGATTATTTTGCTCCCGAACCCGAAATATCCTCCGCTTTTGTCGAAATTGTGCTTAAAGTAGAAGAAATTGAGAAACAAAAAATCTCTGTACCCGTCCTATTACTGCAATCCCGGGTAAAACTTATGAGGGAACGGATTTTGGCTTTAACAAAAACAATACGTAATCGACTTAGTTCTAGTAATGACTCATACGAGACTAACCTATTACAGAGTAAAATATCAGAATTGAATCGCTTAGAAAGATTAACCTTGCCAACTATAAAAAATATGGAAGAAATAGAGCAAGTACGGGGAAAAATTAAAGAAGTCATTCTAAGTCTCGATAGAACAAGCGGAGAAGGTCCTTGAGTCCCAAAAGAGATAAAGAAGATACGTTCATTGACAAGCTTGGTCGCTTAGAAGAAGCGGGTAAAAACCGCGAGCGCTCCGATTTGGAAGATTTGCTCACGCCTGCAGACGGCGAATTAGAAGACGATCTACCATTGATTGCCTCTGATCCTGCTTTGATTAGTGAATTCGAAGAAAAAGTCGAAGCTGACCCAGCCGAATTTGAGGAAGAGATATCGAAAGTATTATCTTCATCAGACGACCCTGTGCGTATCTATTTACGTGAAATTGGCAGGATCTCACTTTTATCTGCCGACCAAGAAATCGACTTAGCTCGTAAAATCGAAGGTGGCGGCGCTGAAGGTGCAATGGCAAAAAGAAAATTAGTACAAGCCAATTTGCGCTTAGTTGTCTCAATCGCCAAAAAGTATGTTGGCAGAGGTATGTTATTTTTGGACCTCATCCAAGAAGGCAATTTGGGTTTAATTAGAGCCGCCGAAAAGTTTGATTATGAGCGCGGGTACAAATTCAGCACTTACGCAACCTGGTGGATTCGCCAGGCTATTACCAGAGCCATTGCCGACCAAGCTAGAACTATACGTATACCCGTACATATGGTTGAAACTATCAACAAGCTTAAAAAAATCCAGAGGAAGCTAGCGCAAGATAAAAGTCGCAAGCCTACCGAAGAGGAAATAGCTGCCGCTATGGAAATCCCTCTGAGCAAATTACGGGACATTATCAAGATTGCTCAAGATCCTATTTCATTAGAAACACCGGTAGGCACGGAACAAGATAGCCGTCTGGGTGATTTCATTGAAGACAAAGACACTGAAACACCCTCCACATCGGTAACCCAAGAATTATTACGTGAAGATATAATCGATATTATGCGCTCCTTGTCACCTAGAGAATGCAATGTTTTACGTTTGCGCTTTGGGTTGGACGATGGCCGTCAACGGACATTGGAAGAAGTAGGCCAGCTTTTTGGTGTAACACGCGAACGTATAAGACAAATTGAAGCCAAAGCGCTTCGAAAGCTCAGGCACCCTAACCGCAGCCGTCGTTTACGTGAATACATTGATTGAGGCTATTTAGCATTTTTCAAAACCAGATCAAAAAACTGTATTACGCGAGCCACCGTGCTTTCATCTGCAAAATGATGACTGCCGCCAGCAATTATCTCTAAAATGCAATTATCTCGATTCGCCTTTAATCTTGATGCTAGTTCTTTGCTTTGTTCAATGGGAATTATTGTATCTCGCTCACCATGCATAATCAGAAATGGCGGACAGCCTTTATGGACATAATTCACTGGACTAGCCTCTCTAGCTATCTCCGGTTTCTCTTCTGGTGTCGCCCCTAAAAATTGCTTGACTGCCCTAGAAAGCATATAATTAGTTCCTGATTGCTGAGCAATCGTTAGTAAATCCGTCGGTCCCGCCCAATCACAGACAGCTTGTACGCCACTAGAGACATTTGAGGGCGATTCCCATTCGTGATTAGTAATATCAGATGTGGTACCCAATAATGCAGCTAAATGGCCGCCCGATGAAATGCCCCAAACCCCTATCCGATCGGGATCTAACCCAAATACTTTAGCGTGAGATCTTAGCCAGCTGATAGCAATCTTGCAATCCACGATTTGTGCCGGATAGGGAGACTCGCGCGTCAAGCGATAATTTATACATGCCACAGCATAACCTCTGCTGTTAAAAGGCGCCTGAAACGGCATGAATGTCTTATCGCCAGATTCCCACGCGCCACCATGTATGAATACAATTACCGGATACAACGTTTTTTTATGCGATGATTCTGCTTCTTTCGGCAACCACAAGTCAAGCAAATTAGCTTCATTGTCTATGTGCGGCCCATAGACAATTGTAATAGCAGAGTTAGCACCCTTAAATAAGATATGCTTGGCCAAATTTTTGTGCACTTCCGATTGATGAATTTGCATCTTTATCGCCAGGATAATGGCTGCAAGCCATAATATGGCAATGGTCACTAATAAATTTTGATGACGAACCATGAGATTTTTAGTGCTACAATTTGTTGATCTAAAATGTGTTTCGGCAAGGCAGTCTTACCTCGCTCAAATCATTTAAATCATAGCGTACTTAAGGCAAATACGATGTCAGGAACAAATATTTTCAAAATTAGCGAGCTATTGAAACGTCGCACTATAACAATAGCTTTATCAACTGCTTTAGGAATTTTTAATTGCTTAAACCTGGTTGCTGCAGCCAACCCAGTTACTTATTCTGCACCTTCTGATAATCAAGGCGCCCGCTTTTCGGGCGAAGTATCAGTAAAACAGATTGGCTCGCTATTATTGCCTAAGGCGGTAGTACAATTTAATGGCACCGAAGTAAATGTATTAGCTGTGCCAGATTGGCTCTTTGATCGTAGTGTGGTTCTGGCTGGTGCTCTGGTAAAAGCGCAGATAGATATCCAAGGCAAAAATAGTAATCTGCGCGGTCTGCTTTATTTTATAGAGGGCCAGTGGCTAGGCAACCTTGCTTCGATAAATGCAATTGATGTCATTGATACCATATCCGGTGAGAGGCTGCGGGGCAATATCAAATCTCGCATAGACAATGCCTTTGCTTTTAAACCAGAGACGGGCCCCATGCGAAAATTACCTTTTACCGAGATCAAAAATATAAACTCACCCAAAGCTTATATATTTACTATTAGCAGCGCCTCCAGCAAAGTCGTTCCCACTGATTCGTCTATAGAATTTGATGCCAATACTATCGCTTTTGCTCCTACTTTTGGTCGCGCCTATATTGCTAAAGCCGCTAAATTACCAAAATCTACTCTTAGCGGTGCCGAATCTGGCATTTCTAATAGCGAAATTGGCGTTTTAATTGGAGTGAATGTGGCTACTGATTTAGCTCCCGCCATCGCCATACCTTTGGCTTTAAATCCTGGCACACGCTCTCAAGCACAGCGTCAACTTAACCTGTACGAAAGTGAGCAACAAAGAGCAGCAGGAATCCCAGTACCACTTAATTTCAGCTCAAATGCACCGTAGGTGGCCAAAAGGACTCACCGTTGCCCAACCGCCTATTATGCCCAATACCGCAATCAGTATCACATCGACACAGCTATTGTAGCGGTAATCCACTAGACATCTCCAAATCGGCGAAAGCGGAAGCATAGGACATAACAGCATCAAGGTACTGGGTGCGGAATCTGCACATTAGCCTGTTGAGCTTGCAATGTTGACGTAATATCCGATTCGACCACTTCATAACTACGTCTAGCTAATCTCGCCACTTGATATGAATCGTCCAATACGTGATCTTGGTAAGCCTGGATCTTCTCTCTTTGGGCGACCAGGTTTTGATATGCACTTGTTACTTCAGATGTAATCTGGTTACGCATGGCGCCTATCTGATAATGTAATTGCTTACCTGTGGCCTTATAAGTATAAATGTCGCCTTGGTGCCAATTGCTAAAAGGCGTCTCCGCGTTTAGGGTGAAGAAAGTAGCATTAAGCTTTGGACCAGTCGGCGGATTGCCCGCCGATGATTTGCCAAAAGTCAAAGTAGCGTTAGGAATAATATTGCCATAAGCAGTGCGCAAGTTTGCACTATTGAGCTGCAACTGCGCATTCAAACTCTTAAGCTCTAACCGATTTTCAAAAGCCAAGTCAATAAAATGGCGCAAGGGAGGAATAGCTCTGTCAAAATCAGGCATAATATCGCTTTTCTGAGCTGTAAGATGAAATTCTGCCGATTGACCTTTAAAACCCGGCAAACTAGGTACAATTATCGGATCGTCGATACCTCTTCCCATAATTACATTCATTTCTTGATAAGCACGCAATACTCGCTTTTTACCTACCCCTAATTCAACTTCGTTTTGCGAATTTGCCAATCTGGCTTTGAGCAAATCTAAGTCAGGCACATCTCCAGCATGAAATCGCTTTGAAGCTACCGTTAACAATTTAGAAGAAAGGTCATAAAGTTCATTTAAAGTCTTTAAAGTTTCTTGAGCTACAATAACCTCTACATAGGCTTTCCTGACATCTATACGCAAACCCCAAAGCACAGTCAACAAATCTATTTTGGTCTGTTCAACCAAGCGTTTGGTTGCTAAAAGGCGAAAAAGCAATTTCCATGGTGGCTCGATAGTGAGTGTCGGACCGATACGGGTAGTCTGTTCTGCCACTAGCCCACGATCCATAAACATCAAGGGATTGGGTCCCTGAGTGGCATATGCATAATTGGCTCTCGCTATTGCGAATTGGGCACGCACCGCCGCCGCTCGCGGACTATTAATTAAAGCCTCGTTCATCGCTTTAACTACCGATAACCCCGGTTGATTCGTTATTGGTGCCAAAGAAACATCGTATTCAATAACCGCCTCTGTTTTCTTCCTTAGACTTTGGGCGGACACTGGCTGACTATTGTTTTTCTCAAAATTGTTAATTTTTAGCGGCGTTTCAATATTATCAGGCGTAGCTCCAGGAATTATAGGAGCATTGATCGTACCGCTATTGCCTGCTGCAGGCACAACTGGTCTTGGCGCTGCTGAAGAAGGCGCTGTCGGTGGCAATGGATAACCAGCAGCAATTCTTAGTCCAGAAATATTGACAAAGTTGTCATCAATAGAATTGGTCAAGCAAGCTGGGCAGGCGAAAAAAACAACAGCCCAAAAAACGCCGATAAAAGACGCAAAAAACTTCAGCAACTCAGCTTTCAAAAAGAATTTCATGAGCAATCTAGTATAGCTGGGCGTAAATTTAAATGGTTTCGCCTTTGTCAAAAGCAAATAACATTTGCCGTTTGCGTTAAACTCAGCTCTTATCAGTGCCTGAGAAATCTAAACTGATAATTTCAATTGACAGTACAATATAATGCAACATTTTATTTATGCCCAACAGTTCAGCTTCTTCTCAGCCTAAAATTATTCGCATCCTCCGCCTAAAGCTTATGGATAAACCCGGCTTTTTGGGGCGCATCGCCACCAAATTGGGAGAATTAAAAGCGAATATAGGAGAGATATCCATCGTAAATCAAGGTCCTGATTTCCTCATTAGAGATATTAGCCTGCAATTAGTCGATGAAAATCATTTGAATCTAGTTGTCACTGGTATTGACAATCTAGAAGGGGTTGCTATTCAAGCTCTGATAGATCCTGTGCAGGTAATACACGAAGGCGGCAAGATAGGTATTAAAAGTCGAGTGCATCTCGATAGCCTTGCCACCATGAGAAAAATCTATACTCCCGGCGTAGCAGAAATATGCAAATTAATTGCCAAAGACATTAAAGCCGGGCTTAGATATACAGCGATACCAAATACGGTAGCTGTAATTACTAATGGTTCAGCCATATTAGGACTGGGTAACATCGGGCCGGTTGCTGGTATGCCGGTTATGGAAGGCAAATCAGTGATTTTTGAACAAATGGTGGGTATTAGCGGAATACCAATTTTGATTGATTCTAATGACCCAAAGGTAGTTATAGAAACTATCAGTAGCATCGCTTCTACTTTTGGCGCTATCCAACTAGAAGATATAGCAGCCCCCATGTGTTTCGAAATCGAACAGAAACTGCAAGAAACTTTATCAATACCTGTTTTGCACGATGATCAACATGCCACAGCCGCTGTGGTACTTGCTTGCTTGATGACTATTAGCAAACGAACAGATCTCAAGCTACGTGATTGCCGAGTAGGAATAGTCGGTTTAGGAGCAGCCGGTATTGGCATAAGCAAATTATTATTAGCTTATGGCGTTAAAGAAATCTTTGGCACAGACTTACGCGACGAAGCCATGCAACGCCTGCAAGCATTAAGCGGTAAAGCAGTCACTCTTGATGAAGTAATGTCCGCCTCAGACATTGTCATTTGCACCACCGGTATGCCCAATTTAATCAAGCCTGAAATGATTCGTTATGGTCAGGTAATTCTGGCCTCTCTAATCCAGACCCTGAAATAGATCCCGAATTAGCAAAACAAGCCGGTGCCCTTTTTGCTGCTGATGGCAGAACAATCAATAATGCTTTAGCATTCCCCGGACTGTTCAAAGGAGCCCTTCAATCCTCTGCTACAAAATTTACTGACGAAATGAAAATTGCCGCTGCTATTGCTATTGCCGGACAAACAAAAGCAGATAATCTGGTTCCTAGCATTCTTGAAAAGACGTACATTTAGCTGTCGCTACAGCAGTGTCCTCAGCTTGGGAAAAGAAATAAAAGAATTCCCATTCCAAAAATAACTGGCCAATGCTCAACGCATATTTAATCTTACCTATTCTGCTGAACCAAGAGTATACTTTTCTACAGCTGCAAAATAGCTGATTGCCCATCACCTTAGGTTTGCTTAGCTTGCCAAGATAAAATAATGCACTTTTATACAGGTTTTGCACATAGCTTTTTTGTCCAGCTTGGACATACATTAGATTATGATTTTTATAGCTAATACTTTAAATCGCTAATTTATTAGCCCTTTTTTATTTCCCAAAAATCGTCACCTAAAATGTCCCAGGGCAAACGATGCTCATCAGGTTTTTCGGGATCAAACAGCTGATTAACCAAATACATCATATTGGCTGGATTCGACCAAATATTAGCTAAACCATGGGCTACGCCCCGAGGAATATAAAGTGCCTGAGCACGTCCTGCTCCAAGAACAAAACGCATACTCTTCTGATAAGTTGGCGAACTCTTGCGCGCATCAAGCAAACCGACCAAAACTCGATCGTAAGGCATGACAAACCAAAGATCTTCCTGGTTATAATGCAAATGAAAAGCTTTGATAGTACCGGGCAGGAGCATAGAGTACGTACTCTGCCGTACTTTGAACTCAGGCAAAATTAAAGTATTACCATTTTCATCTAAACGAGCAATTTCGGCTAAGGCACCGCCATCATCGACAAACAAATTCAAGGGTAGTATTTTTACACCCTCTATGGTTTCTTTCTTTGAATAATCTTGAATCGATAGATCATCTACAAATTCCCTACCAATTGTCTCTTTGGTTAACGGTTTGAGCATTATGGAGGTTCCTCTTGAAGATGGCGGCATTTATATCACCATTAAACAAATTATAAAAGGCTAGGCGCACTTACTCAACTTAGATGAGCAGCTTGCTTGACTGTACTTAACTCTAAGTAAGTATGTAAAGACTCTTGCCAGGAACATAGAGAATGGCCAATAGCAGATATCAAGATGGTTTTATCAAGCACGGAATATTTTGGCCTTCTGGCAGGTCTTGGCATTTCTTTGCTTGTAATCGGAACAACTTCTACTCCTAATCCTTTAGTAATCTCGCGAGCGAATTCAAACCAATTGGTCACTCCATCATCAGTTGCGTGATAAACACCAAAACGGTTAGTGGAAATTAGTTCACCGATCAATTTAGAAAGGCTTAGAGTAGATGTAGGAGAACCTATTTGGTCTGATACCACCCTTAGTGGCTCACCTTTCTTTGCCAGTTTAAGTATCGTCTCAACAAAATTGTTACCATGGGGACCATATAACCAGCTCGTCCTAACAATATAAAATTCTCTAAGATGACGCTGAATAGAAATTTCACCCGCTAATTTAGATTTACCATAAACCGATAGAGGATTAGTCAAATCCCATGTTTTATAAGGCTCGTTTTTCTCACCGTCAAACACGTAATCTGTACTAATATAAAGCATAGGCACATGCAACTTACTGCAAATAACCGCCAAATTTTCCGTCCCGTAACCATTAACCAAATAAGCAAGCTCTGGCTCCGACTCAGCTTGATCTACCTTAGTGTAAGCAGCACAATGAATAACTAAATCCAATTCCTCAAGAGCGGCTAGTTTGATCTGGGCTTGGCCATAATCTGTAATGTCCAATATTTTTTTCGGGAAATCGTAAATATGATGCCCCTGCGTTTTTAGATAAGGCAATAGTGTTGAGCCCAGCATTCCCTTAGCGCCGGTCATCAGAATTTTCATTTATTAACCGGGGATGCTGACTTTGGGATAAACGTAAATGCCTCAGCCTTGCCGCTTACTTCTCTCAACCAATCTTGATTTTTGCTATACCAAGTAATCGTCTCTTTAATGCCAGTCTCGAAATTATATTTGGGTTTCCACTCAAGTTCAGATGTTATCTTAGTGGGATCAATAGCATAGCGACGATCATGACCAAGTCTGTCCTCCACATAATTGATCAACGACTCAGGTTTACCGAGCTCTTTTAAAATCAACTTAGTGATCTCCATATTTCTTCTTTCATTGTGACCACCTATATTGTAAACTTCGCCAAGCTTACCCCTCTGAAAGACCAGATCTATAGCCTGACAATGATCTTCAACATGCAACCAATCACGAACATTTAAGCCGTCACCGTAAACCGGCACTGGCTTGTCATGCAATGCATTGTTGATAAATAAAGGAATGAGCTTTTCAGGATTCTGATATGGACCATAATTGTTAGAGCAACGAGTGATGACCACTGGCAATCCATAGGTATGGAAGTAAGCACGGCATAAAAGATCAGCTCCAGCCTTGCTAGCTGAATAAGGACTGTTTGCTGCTATAGGTGTCTCTTCAGTAAAATATCCTGTTGCGCCAAGTGAGCCGTATACTTCATCTGTAGAAACTTGCAAATAACGAATAGTGTATTTCCTTGCACCATCTGCAGTACTAATATCTTTCCCATAAGTCAAAGCAGCATCAAGTAAAACTTGAGTTCCAAACACATTTGTTTCGACAAAAACGAACGGATCCACAATTGAGCGATCCACATGTGTCTCAGCAGCCAAATTTATGATGCCATCGATTTTGCCAAAGCGCTCACCGCTAACAATGCTATTAACTAGATCTTTATCCGTAATAGATCCTTTTACGAATGTGTAATTAAGATTATTCTCCACATTAGAAAGATTTTCTGGATGAGCAGCGTAGGTTATTGCGTCCAAGTTGATGAGCTTGTATTGTGGATGCTTGGCTAGAAAATAGCGAATTAAATTACTACCGATAAAACCCAGACCGCCTGTAATTAATAGTTGCATTTTGACCTCTCTACTCTTAATCTATCAGCTAGCTAATTTCATTAAACCACGTCTACTTTGCTGTCGTCACCTAACATTAGACGATAAGCAATTGGCTTCTGTTGCCCTCTTGTTAGTTCAACATTGGCACCCAAAAGACTATCTTCAATCCGTCCATGAAAGTCGAGAATCTGGCAATTCTCGCGCACGATGCAAAACTCTAATTCAGCATGACTAACTTTAGTAGCATCTCCTATAGAAGTAAAAGGGCCAATATAGCTATGTTCTATTACACAATTATCACCAATCGTGGCCGGACCTCTTATAGTGCACGCATTGAGCACGGTTCCTTTCCCAACATGCACTCGCCCCGATAATTTAGATCCGTTTTGAATAGTGCCCAACATACTGACATCACTCATTTCATCAAGCACGACACGGTTAGCCTCTAACATATCGTCCTTTTTTCCGGTGTCTAACCACCAGCTTTGCAATATATAGCTTCCTATATGAAAATTTTTCTCCAATAATTTTTGGATAGCATCTGTAATTTCTAATTCGCCACGCTTACTTGGCTTAATCTCATCAATAGCAGCATGAATATTTTTATTGAATAAGTAAACACCGACTAAAGCCAAATTTGATTTTGGCTTGGCTGGCTTTTCTTCCAAACATATTATCCTGCCATCTTTTCCTAATTGAGCCACACCAAATGCACTAGGATTACTTACTTCCTTAAGCAAAATGAATGCATCTACATGAGATTCTTCAAAAAGCCGAACCAGCGGCGCAACACCATCTTTAATTAAATTGTCGCCCAGATACATAACAAAAGTATCATCTTTAAGAAAAGGTCTTGCGATTTTTACTGCATGGGCAAGACCAAGTGGCTCATCTTGAACTATATACTCGACTTTGACTCCCCAACGATCACCAGATCCAACTGCCTCTCTCACAGCGGCTCCAGTCTCAGGGGAAATAATAATACCGATTTCGTCAATGCCAGCAGATTTGATCGCTTCGATACCGTAGAACAAGATCGGCTTGTTGGCTACAGGTAAAAGCTGTTTAGCGGCAGTGTGGGTAATAGGACGCATACGAGTACCCTTACCACCACTTAAGATAAGTCCTTTCATAGATACACCTAAATTGCTCCACGCCCGCTGAGCACTGCCTTAAATGTGGCAAACATAATCCGCCAGTCAAGAAAATAATGCCAATGATCAACATACCATTTATCCAGCTCTACTTTGACTCTATCTGACAATTCGTCACGGCCATTTACCTGAGCCCAGCCAGTAATACCTGGCAGGAATTCAAGTACACCTGCTTGCAAACGCTTTGCTGTCAACTCTTCCTGATTATACAAGGCTGGTCTGGGTCCGACTAGACTCATTTCTCCTTTAACAATATTGAACAATTGTGGCAATTCATCCAAACTGGTTTGCCGTAAAAGTTTGCCAAATTTCGTCACCCTCGTAGGGAGCATTTGCATGTCGCTAGTGGGCAAATTCGGAGTGCCCTGCAGCATAGTACGAAATTTATATATTTGAAAAAAATTACCGCGCCTGCCCACCCGCTTCTGTCTGTATATTGCCGGTCCAGGTGAATCCAGGCAAACAATTATTGCTATGACAAGCAGCAAAGGAGAAAATGCCATTAAAACACATAAAGAGACTATAAAATCTGTCAATCTTTTAAATATCACCTGCTTTGATTTCTCTTTCGCGCTAAGAATAACTTCTCTTACACAATTTGGTGCAAAAGCGATCGTATTCCCGCTCAATTTATCGGCTTTACTTTTCTGAGTCATCAGCCAATTTTACGAGGTATTTGACTGCAGTCTATGCAAAAACATACTATTTAACATTTTTCATAGAATATTCTTTGACTATTCTCATCTTAGTTCTGGCATGATAGGCGGCTGTATTAATATGTGTTTGTGAGTATTAAAGGAATTTTGCTTTGCAGCTCTCTGTAATTATCGTTAACTGGAATACCTGCCAATTACTTGACAGGTGCCTGCTCACGCTGGCCAAGGAACTTAAAGCGCTTAATCTGCTCGATAATGGCGGCGAGGTTTTTGTAGTTGATAATAATTCAGCCGATGGCTCAGAAGCAGTAGTGGCAAAAAATCACTCTTGGGTGAAGTTCATAAGAAACATTGAAAATCTAGGTTTTGCTCGAGCAAACAATCAAGCTCTGCAATTAGCTTCAGGAAAATATGTTTTGCTCTTAAATCCAGATACCGAAATTTATTCTGGTGCGATAGCCTCTCTCATCAATTTTTTAGAAACTCATCCCCACGCTGGCATAGTCGCACCGCAACTGATCAATCCCGATGGTAGTATTCAACCATCTTGCAGACAATTCCCATCCTTCACAGCACTCCTCTGCGAATTAATTGGACTAAGTCGTATCATGCCAATAGGTTCTAGCGCACGTAGTTATAAAATGCTTGATTGGGGCCACGACGACGAACGGCAAGTAGATCAACCGCAAGGCGCTTGCTTGCTAATCAGAAAAGAATTATTCTCCCAAATAGGATTATTTGACGAAGGGTTTTTTATGCTCTTTGAAGAAGTCGACTGGTGTTATCGCGTCAAACAAGCCGGTTGGGAAATATGGTTCACTCCAAAAGCAAAAGTACTCCATCATCTTGGTCAGGCGATAAAACAAGTAAAAGCCAAAATGATTTTGTCTTCGCACCGCGGACTTTATCGTTATTGGTATAAGCACCATCGCCATAGCAGAAATTATCTTGATGCCATTGTATATAGTGCGCTGATGAGTCTAGCTTACTTTAGGATAGTAAGTTACGCTATTAGAAAGTTCATCGACTGCCGCCAGCTTGCACAATGAGAAAATCACCATTCCTTGATTGTTGCATAGCTTTTTTGCTTAGAATAACGAGCTCTTCCACATCTCCACAATCTTGAGGTATTGAACCTATTCCGAACGATAGTTTTAAAAGGCTAGGATCTAAGTAGGGCGATAGCGGTTGAGCAGTCAAGCCTCCAACTAAGCGTTTGGCCATTTGACCGGCAGTATAAATATTGGTGTTGGGTAGAAGCAAGGCATAACTGACTGCCTCAAAGTGTCCCAGAAAATCTAATGGCCGCTTCATTGCATTAATACGATTTAAAGCCACCAGAGTTTCTTCTTTGTTAATTAAATCAAGACCACCCAATTCATTAGTACTGACTTTACTCATCTCAAAAACTATAAAACTCAAGGGTGTATCGTAAGATTGGAAGCGCAAATATTCATATTGCAGGAAGTAGAGCAAAGCCGGATAGCTTAAAATACCAGTCTCTTGCCTTAAAAAACTAGCTTTCAAGGCTTGCACAGCCACTTTACCTTCCTCCATAAAATTAAGCGCTGCTTCGTTTATAGCTAAAGGAGGCTTTATCTCTACAAGACCATTAGAAAAAAACCGGTAAACAGTCGGTACCCAAATCACTTTGCTTAACGGACCTTCTTCAACGATATCAGCTACGGTAAACTTCTTTGGCAAGCGTTTATAGAGTTCCATTTGCTCGCTTACATCAGCATCGCTATGCTTGCCTAACAATAAACGCAATTCATTGTCGCCTAAGCCATCTTGTTTCTTCACTATTATAGAGAGCTCTTTTAATCCAGCCTTCTCCAAAAGATTGAGATCATCGCGCAATCCCCAACCTTCCTGGATCAATTTATCTAACTCTCTGATGATATTTCTATCTGAAGGCTGCTCATTAAGGAAAAATTTAAAACTACTCCCAGACCAAATAATGGTTTCCATTAATGCTTGATCGCCTATGACTCCTTCTTCTTCGTTTACCAAGCCTGCCTGACTCAATTGTTCATTTATGATCACTACCGACGCACTGCAGGCAACACCTTGATCAAAATAGATCCAACCTCTACCTGAATTTTGATTTATTAGCTCTAGTTTTCCGCTTAAGTGGCTATTCGCTATTATTTTAATAAGGTGCTTATTTTCAATCCTTGTTTGTTCAAGAGTGCCACTAACAATATCTTCCGCAAATGCATGCACTGGAATAGTACTTCCGTCACCACACAAATTAGCCACTCCATTCAATATTGTTTGACAAATTATTTTGGAGGCAGCTCTTTCACTAATCGGTTCTTCTCTACCAGATACGATTTCTCTTGTCTGTGAAACTTGTGTTTGCACCGAAGCGAATGTTGACGAGTCATTTTTAATAACTGATTTATTACTAGAAATCATCTGGTTATTGTTTGAAGTTGCACTATTAGGATGAGCTGAACGCATGCGGGTCAAGGATTGTCTCAGGCTATTTTGTGGTTGGGCTCTAATACCGTGATAGCTATTGGAGAAAGCTTCAGTATGGGAAAGATTTGGCTGACTGGTTTTTTGGACATTATCGGACAAGTCTCTACCAATTGGATCGATGGACAAAACTTTTTGCTCAATAACCGCCAACTCAGAAGTCTCAACAGACCATAGAAACTCTGAACCTTTAGCACTCTCTTCCCAAACCGACCAAAGAGGAATATCCTTTTCGCGAACAGCCTTTACAATCATAGTAAATAATTTAGTATTACTATAGTCCGACCAAGTAATTTCTACTTCTTTTTCTACGTATTGAAACGCCTGGACAAAAGCAAATTGCAAGTAATCAATCGTAGGTGGCACACTACGCCTGGGCAGCTTTATCCTAGTTTGCTCTGATTCTCGCTTTGATCCAAACATATTAATTGAAAATTCTCAATCACGGCTACCTATACTGCCTATACCACGTTTTAATTAAGCCAAAGCCATTATTGACAACTTTAGATAATCTCAAATTCGGCTGTTTAATAATCCAGAACGCCGGCCAGCTAATTGGGAGGCACCCTTTTATCTGGTTATCTGGCTATTACCATTAGCAAAAAAGCGCTCGATTTTATCGCCTTAAACGGTTTACAGATATCCTTTTGAATGCTACAACACTATGATTTCATCTTAGTAAAAGAATATGCTGCCTGCCCTGATCAACATCGCCATCAATAGAGATAGCCCAATCCCTTTGCGAGATCAAATAGTCGAACAAATCGGATTGCAAATTGCCTCGGGAGCTTTGCAAGGAAATGAAAAACTGCCCAGTATAAGATTGCTTGCCAGCAAATTAGATATCCATCAAGGAGTAGTGAATGCTGCCTACAACAAATTAGCAGAGATCGGCATGCTCGAAATTCGTCATGGCAGTGGTGTGCGCGTAGTACCGAAAATTGGCATAGGACAAAATAAAGAATTCTCCGATTTATATTCCTTATTCACACAATTTGTTAGTCAAGCTAACCAGCTAGGACACTCACTAGCAGAGATAAATCAATGCTATGAGCAATTTATCAATCGAGCTGCCATTAAAAGAATTGTGGTAGTGAGCGACAATCCGGATTTTCATCCCGTAATTCTAGCCGAGCTTAAACCTTATTTTGACATACCAGTGTTTACGCATACAGCTAAAGAATTGGAAAAAAACGATACCATTTTGAAAGACTCGCTAATCATTACTAGCCTGTACCACTTTTTATCCGTTCAAGCATTACCTCTAGATCCAACTCGATTTTTGATCTGCAATGTGGAACCTGGAAAGGAAATTGTCGACTTAATCAAATCTTCGCCGGAGAACACAGTTATTCTGCTGGTATCAGTCAGTCCTACTTTACTTAAAATGGCAGTTAACATAGCAGCTGCGTTAAGAGGAGAGTCAGTAATCGTCAAATCTATACTCGCAAAAGAAACGGAGGAATTATCTTATGCCATTAAGCATGCGAAAGTGGTGATTTGCGACATTCCTAGCAAAGAAAAAGTTATGAAATTGACAAACAAATTACCAATTTGTGTATTCAATCTCTATTCACAAGAAACTATTCAACTGATCAAAAAGTCTTTAGATAAATAGCCCGGACATGGAACTACTAAGAATATTAGCCAAAATCATCGGTAAACCTACCAACACTTGACAAAGTGTTCTATTCTTTACCCGAGCCCAATACTTTTCAGCTATCCTGTTCTTGTATCCCCTGAGGGCTTTGAAATGAATGACGAAGAGCTCAAATCATTAAAGAATGAAGTTAAAAATATTCGTGACGAATTTGCTGGATTGGCTCATCGCATAGGCGAAATAGAAAAAGTCATCAATCAACCATCTGATAAATTAATTCCTCAAAATACTCTGTTTAACACAGCACCAGTTGCCGAGCAGATTGAAAACATCAACATTACAGATCAGGTGAAACTTGAACCCACCGGATTGACAACAAACGAAGGCAACGGCTGGGAAAAGCAAATCGGGCAATACTGGCTTAATAGACTAGGGGTTGTTAGTCTGGTAATTGGTATTGTTTTTTTAGTACTTTATTCATTTCAATATTTCAGTGTTCCTTTAAAGCTGCTTACCAGCATTTCCATTGCTATCTCGCTTATAGTTTTTGGAGATAAGATTACCAGCGGAAGTGAAAAAGTATGGTACGGGCATGGATTGATAGGCGGCGGCTGGGCGCTGAATTATTTCACTATCTTTGCCATGTATTTTGTACCTGATCTAAAAATAATAGATTTCTATCCCCTGGAACTAGCATTACTGGTCGCAGTCTGCCTTGGTGCAATGCTACAAGCGATGCGCTACAACTCGCAAACCATAGCAGTTATGGCAACACTCCTTGCTAATCTGGCCATCGGATTAAGTGGTTTTTCTCTCAATAATAATATCCCTATTTTAATTATTGCCATTTTGGTCTCAATAGTAGCTCTGAAAAAAAATTGGGATCTATTGTTTATCACGCTCATTTTGGCTTCTTACACCAGTCATGCATTTGTTAGTAAAGAAGCGTATTCATACAGTATTGCCACCACATCAAGCATTGGCATAATCACTGCTTCTTTTCTAGTAACGTTTTGGTTGATTTTCAATGCCGCACTTTTCTTTGTCAAAACAGAAAAAGCGAATCCAAAAGCAGTAGTTATGGCTAGTTGTCTGAACGCGATCGGCTTTTCTGGATGCCTCGCAGTACTATCGCAGGATTATTTTCTTGCGCAAAAAAACTTGTTATTTGGCTTAACAGGAACATTCTACTTAATTTTAGCACTGCTCAATGTGCGCTACAGCCTCAGTCAACTTAAAACAGTAAACATTTTAATTGGCTTATTTTTCGTAAATACCGCATTCTGGATGCAATATAACGGTGCCTGGGTTATTATCCTCAGCCTACTTCAGCTCTGCCTTTTAGCAATCATTGGCTTGCATTATAAAATAACGGCTTTTCGCTGGTTTTCTCTCTATCTGTCTCTATGCTTCTTTCCACTTTGGCTTCGCCACAGCTTGGACACCGAAGCCTGGGATCAAAATTCTCTATTCTTATGGCTAGGAATCAATTCACCTGTTATGGTTTTAATTGGTCTGCTGGCAACCATAGTATTTGGCCTAATTTGCTGGCTCTACTTTAAACAAGAGTACATAGAAGAACAAGGATCTCTAGAAAAGCGTTATTATAAGCATATTTATTTCTGCCTTGCCAATTTTAGTGCTGCCATCATTCCCTGGTACCTGAAACAAGAAAATGGAGTTGCGTTTTGGTCTATACAAACCATTCTTAGCTCTTATTTCTGCATTATCGCTAAAGAAAATTTCTTCGGGGTCATAAGCATAATAAATGGTATATTGGCCACTCTAGCCTTAGTCTTTTCTATCTCAAGCTGGCAATGGCTGACTACCATAGCAGTGATAATAGCCTGTTATGGCTATTACACAATCGTGCGCTTCAAAATAAAATCAATAGATTTTCCCTTTTCTCTTTCGTCACAAAAAGCTTTCCTTATAAGCGGCAACATCATCCTCACAATCCTTCTACTGAACAAATTATCAACATTTTGGCTTTCTACCGGACTTGCCCTTGAAGGATTAGCTCTAGTAGCAATCGGACTAACTTTGAAAGAAAAGATTTTAAGAGTGTCTAGTTTAATCGTATTATCGTTGCTTGTTTTGAAACTACTTTTTGTGGATTTAGCTAACGCCAACTCTCTACAAAGAATTATTTCCTTTATTGCAGCTGGACTAGTTCTTCTGATTTCGTCCTACATCTATACAGAATTCACAAAGAGGCTTAACAGCTAAATCACTTTAAACATGAGCGTGAGCCAAATTAGCACTCTGATCAATGTGCACAATTTCATTGAGATAATAATCAATCATTTCTTTTGGTTCACCAATTTTTATTATAGAGCCCTTATGCAGAACCATTACCTGATTACATAGATCTTTGATTTGCTCAAGATCATGCGACACCAGCATAACAATTTGAGAAGTGCCAAAAATTTCCCTCAGTCTGTTGACAGACTTCTGCACAAAATGCGCATCCCCAGCTGCAAAGATCTCATCGAGTAATAAAATATCTGGATCCACAATTGCGCCAATGGAGAAAGCCAGCCTCCCAAGCATTCCAGAAGAATAGTATTTAATGGGCAAATCAATCATTTCCGCCAGTTCCGAAAACTCAGTTATTTCAGCCTCTAACTGTCTCATTTGTTTATAAGAGCGACCCAATAAAGCACCATTTAAATAGATATTCTCGCGCCCACTCAATTCATAGTCAAAGCCTGTACCAAGTTCGATCATTGGTGTGATTTTGCCGTGCACATGAACACGCCCAATCTGTGGCGGATAAATTCCCACAATCATTTTGAGTAAAGTCGATTTGCCAGCACCATTTAAACCTACAATACCTAAGCGCGTTCCTCCATAAAGACTGAGGTTTATATTTTTCAGAGCATCAAATTCAATCACAGATTGATCACTTTGATTCTTTGAAAAACGACGTATCACCGACTCTTTCAAACCGGGGGACGGATTTCGATAAATACGAAATCTCAAAGAAGCATTTTGAATGATTATTTCAGCAGTCATTTATTAATTGAAACTCTTGTTCTCCGCTCTATTTCCTACAGTCTAAATATAATGTCCCTTTCTTTTTGCCTCAGAATAAAAAAGCCTACAAACAAGCTCGCTAAAGCAAGCAAGATTGGATTTAGCCATTCTTGCCATGTGGGCAGATTGCCATAATAAATAATCTGACGATATAGATTCACAAAATGGCTAAAAGGGTTTGCCTGAAAAAATGGCACATACTTTTCTGGTACTGCCGACAGTGGATAAACAATCGGAATTAAATAAAAAAAGCAGGTTAAAAGCACACGCACAAAATGGGCAATATCTCGGAAATAAACGGTCCCCACAGCCAGCGCTAGAGTTATGCCGAATGTAAAGAAGAACGTAATTGTCATTGCTACAGGTAAGAGCAAAATCGTCCAATGTAACTGCAAACCAAATAACAGAGCAAGCCCAATCATACTGACCAGACTCAAGCCAAAATTAATTACTTCGGTTGATACAGTAACCAGCGGGAAAAAAATCTTCGGTATATAAACCTTTTTCATGAAATGTTCTGCTGATGTAATTGATGAGCAGCCTGAAGCAATGCTTTCCGAAATAAAAGTCCACGGCAACATACCAGTAAAAATGAAAATGCCATAAGTCTTAGGATCGCGATTAAAAATAAGTGAAAATACTGTTGTCAGAACAACCATCATTAGCAGCGGGTTAAGCAAGCTCCATGCAAAGCCTAAGATCGAACGTTGATAGCGGCGTCGCAAACTATTGACGACAAAACTGGCAAGAGCAAATTTGACATACCTGAGCTCATTTATCGTTCGCCAAATATAAGGAAAAAATGATTCCTTGCTTGGTAAAGCCGATATATCAACAGTGTCACCAGAAATATTGTCATGGACAATAGACACAGAACCAGAATTTGCCAAAAGCTTATCAGCCGGCTCAAAGGCAGCAATAACGTTCTTTGATTCTATGGATGTTTCTGTTTGTGGCATCAGTAAAGGGATATTCTGCTCTGTTAATAAGACTTATAAAAAGGCGACAAGAGCAAATTATACTTGACGACTTGCCGGAAAAGGTCTTACTTATTTGGCTCTAATATTTTTCGCAATATAAAAGATTCAAAATATACTTGTCAACCCTTAGGACAACAGTCGTTAAAGCAAAACTCATTGTTCGTTATTAGATCACCATTTTGTTGTTCGGCACTTGCTTGCATGATTTTTTCGTCTACCAATTTTTTAATCATAGAAACAAATCCAGGATGCGTGCCTGCAGTGTTCGCTCTTGTATAAACAATACCGAGCTGCTGGCACAATTGTTTCGATTCTGTATCAAGGTCATACAAAATTTCCATATGATCCGAAACAAAGCCAATCGGAGCTATAACAACATATTTCCCACCTTTTTGTCCGATTCCTTTAATGGCTAGATTTATATCAGGCTCCAGCCAGACTTGGCTGGGAGAACCACTGCGGCTTTGATAGGCTATTCGCCATTTATTGCCTATTTGAGCTTTGTCAACAATCAAATGAGCCGCTTCTTCTAACTGTGCTACATAGCAACAACCTTCAGCCATAGAACCTGGAATACTATGCGCCGTAAAGATGACTTCAGCTTCTTTGCGACTTTCCTCCTCCAAACGGCTTAAGGCAACAATGAGATTATCCGCATTAGTAGCAATGAAATCAGGGTGATTATAAAAAGGAGCAATTTTGTCTATTTGTGGAGCATTGACGCCGACAGCCTGGCGCGCTTCTTCAATATTTTCCAAATATTGTCTACAACTAGAATATGAGCTGTAACCCGCAGTCACAAAAGCTATTGCTCTTTTTATTCCATCATCTGCCATTTGCATAACCGTATCTTTCAAATGCGGGTGCCAATTACGATTTCCCCAATAAATAGGTAATTTCGGTCCATCAAACTCAATAACCGGACTCAAGGCGGAAATAAGGCGGCGATTTTGTTCGTTAATTGGGCTTACCCCATTAAATAATTCATAATGACGCGCAACTGCTAGCATACGTTGCTCAGGTACATTCCTTCCTTTCAAGACATTTCTTAAAAATGGCAATACGTCATTCATACCTTCCGGCCCGCCAAAAGAGACTAACAGGAATGCATCATATGTGGTGCTTACTATTTGCATAATATTCCTAAAAATAGTCATTAATGTCCAGGACTATCTATACATTTTGGCATTTGTTTTGATCGATCAGCCACTAAAAAACATCAGCTCCTGAATATTAGTATATACTCAGGCTACAATTCAATCAATTGAGCCCACGGTGTTATTGTAGGATATTGCCAAATAACTGACCTACTGCACATATTTTGGCGAATCTGTTGACACAAACCAATAGTGTTAACTTTTTTATGTTCCAGGATCGGCTAAAAGACTAAAATAGAATGATGCCGCTAAAAACTGTCGCTCTTGTAAAAGTTTCCCACCTAGACTTTGATGGCATCTCATCTAAAGTGCGTTCAAGTTTTCTTTATGCACTTATATTTTTCTTTATCTTCATCGTAATTACGATAGCTATCCCGCCACGAAGTAATGGTTACGGCTATTTTGGTGCTTTAAGAGATAAGCATCATAGGTTAAATGCTCTTCCCTCTCCTAAAATTGTCTTTATCGGTGGTTCCAATCTAGCTTTTGGTCTAGATAGTACTTTGATTGAACAAAGTTTTCACAGGCCAGTCGTGAACATGGGTCTCTGTGCTTCCTTTGGATTAAGATTCATGCTTGAAGAAATAAAAGATCATATAAATTCTGGCGACACAATAGTAATTGTACCGGAATATGGAATCCTACAAAATGGTGTTGATGGCAGCGCGGATATGATTCATGCTATCGAGGCTTATCCAACTTCTGCTTCATTCATTCTGAGAGCATGTACTACATCTCCTGAATATATTTGCAGTTTAATTAGTATTGCTCTGAGCGTGCCGACTGCAAAATGGAATGCGTCTTGCGCTATTCTAGATAAAATGTTGAAACGAGGACATTTCGACTCTAATTTATTATACAATTGGGAAATAGCCGATCCTTTAGGCTACTATGTAAGGTATTATTTCGACAAGAATGGCGATTATTTTGGTCACTTCGCTTTACCGAACAGACCCTATAAACCAAACTGGGAAATGGTAAAAAGCATGTCTGGTAAAGCCGCAAAAGTTTTAAATGATTTTGATAAATTTGCCCGTCAACGCGGAGCACAAGTAGTAATTATACCTGCCCCAATACCAAGCGAGTATCTCGCTCCAAACATGTGTTCAACCCAAGTTGTCTCCAGTTGGCAGATAAAAAGCTCACCATTCCAGTATTGGCAGGACCTAAGCGCTATTCTTTTGCTGCCTGCTATTTTTATGAAGTACCCTATCACCTCAATCTAGCTGGAAGAACAAAAAGAACGGCTCTCTTAGTAGATGACTTGGGTCGGTTTTTCAACAGAAATAAAAGTAATTGACTAAGAACAAAAAATATTGCCAATGAAAGATGCTGTAAAATCTCATCCAATCAATGCCCAAGGCTCTTTTGCCAAGATAGCCAATAATAATGTTAAGCAGTGGCTGGCACCGTTTATGTGTTTGCTCTTGATTGAAGTCATCACCTTCGGTATCAATGTAAAAAATGTCGGAATTTATCAAGATGAATGGATTACTCTTCAATTACATTTTGCTCCTCCTTCTCTCACTCAACTAATCTCAATATGCTTTTGGAATCCTCGAATAATAGTTCGCCCACTGGAGGCACTTCACTTTGGACCATTGTTTTATTTCGTAAAAGAAAATCCGCTTTGGTATCACATTACTTGTTATATTTGGGAATTTTTTGGCGCTTGGTTTTTATATCTCGCATTACATAGATTCACTCGCATAACAACCACCGCCTTTATAGCCGCTCTTCTATATTTGCTCTACCCAATTCATGATGTCACACACTATGAAATCGTAGCCTCTTCTTTGACCATCAGTATGGCTTTCTTCACAGCAAGTCTTTGGCTGTATATAAAAGGCTTAGACGAGCAACGTTTTGTGCTTATCGGTCTTTCCGCCTTTGCATACTTCTTGAGTATATACAATTACGAGTTATGCCTGCCCCTCCTGGCCCTATATCCTTTGTTCTATCTGCTCAGACCGAGAAATGCCTTAGAGGTTAACCAAAACAAAGAGAAGCTTAACACTTTAAAAACTTTCATCATATTTCAAATTCCATCAACACTGGTTTTTATTAGCATGCTTGTCTATCGTCGATTGTTATTACCCAACCTAGGATTGGGCTATAATTATGCCATGATTTTTAACTTATCCAATTTTTTCTCAGTCTTATGGGCAGGTTGGATAGTGAGCTTCTCGCCTTTTACACTTCAGTTTTTCCTCTCAATGCTCGCGCAAGCAATAAGCCAAGGTTTATCTACTCTTTTACTTCTTTTGCTAACCCTTGCCGTCTGTTCTCTTTTCTTTTATTTTCTCAAAGAATCTCATAACGAAAAAGCTAACGAAACAATTTTCACCGGGAATCTATTCTCTTTGATAATAGTCGGCATACTTAGTATCACCTTTTCTTACACAATTTATGGACTAAGTCCAGAACACAAACCAGTAATTGACGCTTGGCTTAATCGCGTTAATTTAGGGGGTGCTTTGGGGGCCAGCATGATTATCGCCGCATTTTTCAGTCTACTAAAAAGCCATTTAACGATTATTCCGCAACATTTTAGACAAATTTTGTTTGCTGCATTAGTCTCAATTTTTTCTGGCGCATTAATACTAATCAATTGGCAATTTGCCAAACCATGGATTGTTTCTTGGACGGCACAAAAAGAGTTGATAGCTTTCTTAAGGAACCATGCCCATGAAATTAAGAGCGGAGACTCTATAATTATAGGTCATATCATTCGTTACACTAGCAAATGGACACCAGTAGTAGACGGAGTTTGGGATTTCCAAGCCATAGTACGCACTACACTGGATAATGACAAAGTTAATGGCGCAGTAGTCACTGAAAGATTGACAATGACAAAAGATAGTCTGATAGACAAATACGGCAATATACTTTTAGGCACCTTTCCTTTCAAGCAAATGATCCTTTGCGATCCTCTGAAAAAGTGCTGGACTAGAATATCATCGCGTCAGAAATTCGCAGAGTACTCCAAGAAGCTTGGATGGAATATTCCAGAATCCGTCTCAGTTAACTAATCAATTTTTCAATTTCTTTTTGGAGCCGAACCATATAATCTTGGAAGCGAAATCTTTCAGCCACTAACTTAGCATTGATGCGACCATCTTCAATTCTCTGCTCGCTATCAACCAAATATTCTTCTATCGCTTGAGCGAGTGCAACGATGTCGCCATAATGAATTATCTTCGCTCCACCGCCTTCAACCATTTCTGGTACTCCGCCTGCATTATCAAAACAAATTATAGGCAGTCTAGCAGCCATAGCATCATGAACCACACAGGGAAATGGATCTTTGCGTGAAGGCAATACAAAAATATCAGCTCCGTGGAATGCTGGGCGTAAATCTTTTCTAGATTGTAAAAGATGAATATAAGAACTAAGATTACCCTGCCTAATATCCCAAGTAATATAATAATGTGGACTGAAGCGCTCAACACTATCTGCCCCCACCCAAACGAAATGTACAGGTCTGTCCAAAAATTTGCCAGGATTGCTCTGCCAATCTGACATCACAATACGAGCGGCAAGGATAAATAGGTCAAATCCTTTCCTCATTTCAGGAGAGCCACAACCTATAACAATCAGCGAATTTTCGCTAGCACCAATTTCTCCTCTCAGAGCTTTGCGCGCAAAGTCCTTATCATAATTGCCAAATTCCGGATTTAACAAAGCATTGGGCAAAATCATTTGCGGGCAATCATTCAATTGTTCGCCTATTCTATTGCGAGCAAAATCTCGCACAAATTCAGCCGGGAAAACAGCCAATTGACTACGTTCAAATACATCCTTTAAAAAAGCGAGCGGATATGTATCTACTAACTCATGCACCAAAGTGATGGCTTTAATTCCAGCCTTATTCATGCTTTTAGTATATGCTCCAGTTTCTAAACTATTCACAATCGAAATTTTCGGCTTTTTGAAATGCAATTCATCAAAAAGTAAAGATAGATATTGCTCACATTTAGCTTCCCGCCCCATCAATTCTTGAAAGTTTATAACATGAGCAACTTCACTAAAATCCTTTTCCAGCTCTCCTTCTCTTTCTAGAAAAAGTAAACATTCCCATCCATCAGAAGATAGTCCTCTAGCTATTTGCAGCAAAAGTAATGGCGATCCCGTTAAAGAAGCCACGTGAGAGAAAAGAATTATAGTCTTGCTACTGTCAAGAAATCCTTTAGCACCTTTTTTCAGAGTTAAGGACTGCACTAATTCTTTAAACAGTCCGTATTTTTCTTTCGATAAATTTGCTTTAGCTACTTGTTCGCCAAATGGTCTAAACTTTGCTGGCAAAGTTTGATAGTTATTAAAATTACGAGGAATAACTTTCCAATATTTATTTTCGGCTGCCGCTCTTCCACCATTCGAGACTCTTGCTTTATCAGGTGGATATATTTCATACAATAATTCAAAGCTAGGAAAAGGAAAAACACTCCTTTCCAGTCCTTGTCTCAAAAAATATGTAAGAAGATTTTCTCGTCTCCGTAATATTTTCTGCACCTGCTTAAATAATGCACTGGCCCTGGGATCTCGAGAATCTGAAAGGTACGCAAGAACTTAATCTCTTTTCCAGCCAAATGTGCAGCAAAATAGCCACGTAAATCTGCTTCTTGTGCTTTCTTAGTATACCGCTTAGCCTCGAAAGTAAAAGAAGGACTGCGTTTTTCTTTTGCTCCAAAATGAACGTAGTGAACAAGAGGATTAATAGCTGATTGACGGACATCTAAATAAGTATTGATATAAAATTGTGATTCAAATAATGGATGCGGATCCCTAGCTTTTTTTCCGCCCTCAATAATAAAATGCAAAAGTGGATTATAAGTCTTGAAATCGACATCCGAATTGCTATTTACATAAAATTCCGTATCAAATAGGGGATGCGGATCTAAATTATTCTTGGCTCCCTCGCTTAAATAATGAGATATGGCTGCAGAATAACCCATCTTTGCCTGTCCAACCTGAGCTACATAAAAGTCCGGATCAAAAATCCCTGAATTCTGAATGATCCTAATTTTTTCTGCAACATCTTTGCCGTTAGCCAAATCCAAAGCCACATTCGCAGATGCCGATCTGAGAGCATGAAAACGAGAAGCAATTGTCTTAATCAAAACCGGAACTCCAAAATATTATGCATAAATGGGACTAACATCCGTAGCTAAAATCTTGGGCTCTGGGATGGGCAATATAAATAGACCGCCTTGCTTTGTATATTCAGCTTGTTGTCTGAGTATCTCTTCAGCAAAATTCCAGGTTAGCAATAAAACATAGTCTGGTTTTTGCTTTATAAGCTCAACAGGATCATATATCGGCAATTGAATACCCGGCATATAATAACCTTGCTTAGCTGTGCTGCGATCAACTACAAAATCAAAAACATCCAAACCCAAACCACAATAATTTAAAAGCGTACTTCCTTTAGCTGCTGCCCCATATACAGCCAGCTTTTTCCCTTCCCTCTTAAGTCTTCTAATTAAATCAATAAGGGCGTCCTTAAAACTGATCACTTGCTTAGCAAAAGACTTATATGCTCGCTTACCATCAAAACCCCTTGCCCGCTCTTCTTCTAACATAGACAGAACTGTAGGAGATTGCTCCCCATTTTTAGCTATGAACATCCTTAATGAGCCCCCGTGAATTTCCACTTGTTCAACATCGACCAAAACAAGCGAATTGCGCTTGAGTACATTGTTAATTGCTGTTACTGAAAAATAAAATACGTGCTCATGATAAATAGTATCGAATTCCAGCTTATCAACCATCTTTACGACATACGGAGCTTCGATAACCGCAATACCTGTGTCCTTCAAAACAATATGCACTCCTTTTAATATGCTATTTATGTCGGGCACATGGGCCAAAACATTGTGTGCATGAACAACATCTGCCTTACCTTTGGTTTCCACAATTTTTTTTGCCAATTTGCTATCAAAAAATTCAGTTATGGTCTCAATGCCGTGCGATTGCGCTACTTTGGCAACATTTAGAGCAGGTTCTATGCCCAATGTAGGCACACCTGATTGATTATAATTCTTTAAAAGGTAACCATCATTGCTGGCAATCTCCACTACAAAACTTTCTGCCCCCAAATTGCGTTCCCCTTTCAATCGAGCACATAAATCTTCGGCATGCTTTAGCATAGTTTCCGAGAAGGAGGAAAAATAAGCATAATTTCTAAATAGTCTTTCTGGCGGAATTGTGCAACTAATTTGCACCAAACTGCATGTTTCGCACAAAAGCACCTCCAGCGGTGCTTTAAATTCTGTTTTATTTAGCTCTTCTTTCGTCACTAAAGAATTAGCTAACGGTGTAGAGCCTAAATCAAGGACCAAAGCCAGATCTTCACTATTACAAGCACGACAATTCTTAATTCTTTCCACCAATTTCCATCCCTGATCAAAGACGTTGAAGCAATCTCACCCTACTCTCTGACTGACTAACTTTGCATCATCCAATTCCCCAGTGTGCGCAAAAAAGTTTCGATACCAATCAATGGTTTCGTTTAACCCGTCTGCTAGTGAATAGTCCGTGCGCCATCTAAGCTTCTTGTTTGCTTTAGAAGAATCAAGATATTGATCATGTATCTCACCTCTGGCAGCATTTTCAATTATCGGTTTCAAGTGCTTAGCCTTCATTTTATCTTGAATTAGAGAAACAAGTTCGATCACACTTACCGGCAATTCCGGACTGAAATTGAAAGCTTCGCCGAGACTTTGTCCCTCATATACCGCTTTAGCCAAAGTCAAATACGCCTGAACCGTATCTTTGACATAGATATAGTCACGTACAAAAGTGCCGTCACTACGTATAACCGGAGATTGCTCTAGCAATAACGCTCTAATAGTACCCGGAATAATTCGACTGAAATTTAAATCCCCACCTCCATAAATATTGCCACAACGAGCAATCGCTACTGGTAGTCCATAACTTTTGAAATAGCTTTGGCAAATGAGATCGCTACAGCTTTTTGAGACTTCGTATGGCTGCTCTCCGGCCAATGGCATATTTTCGAAGTAAGGTAATTTATCTGAAGCGCCATAGGCTTTGTCGCTAGAAGCAAAAACCACCACTTTGACGTATTGCTTATGCACCCTGGCTGCTTCTAAAAGGTGATATGTACCTCTGATATTTGATTCAAAAGTAAGCAAAGGCGAACGCTTAGCAGTAGACACAATAGCTTGGGCAGCTAAATGTATTATGGCTTCACATTCACTTTGGCTAACTGCTCTTTCTATAGTCTCATACGACTCTAGCCCACCGCGAATAATTTGTGTTTGTTTATAAGCACCACTAGCCACCAGTTCCGATTGCGGGCTTAGATCACGAGTAAGTATCGAGACCTTGGCCTTATTAGCAATAAGCTCTTTGGTCAACCAGCTACCCACCAAGCCGGTAGCACCGGTCACCAACACCTTTTTTCCCTGCCAAAATAAATTCTGCATTACCTTCTAGACCTAGTGAATTGCACTAAATTAATGAGAGCTAATCATGACTACTGCTATCATTTAAACCCATATGCGCTCAGGGAGAACTACGGACATGAAAGCAGTCATATTAGCAGGTGGATTAGGTTCGCGCATCAGCGAAGAAACACATTTAAAACCTAAACCAATGATAGAAATTGGCAGTAAGCCAATTTTATGGCACATCATGAAAGTTTATTCTCATTGGGGCATAAACGATTTTGTCATCTGTTGCGGTTACAAAGGCTACGTAGTCAAGGAGTATTTTTCCAACTATTTCTTGCATACATCCGATGTGACATTTGATATGGTTAAGCAAACAACCGAAATTTACGAAAACGTATCCGAACCTTGGCGTGTAACCCTTATTGATACCGGCGAGACTACCGATACAGGCGGCCGCTTACGTCGAGTTGCCCGTTATTTAAACAATGAACGATTCTGCCTCACTTATGGCGATGGTTTATCTGACATAAATATTGCCGAACTTTTGCATTTTCACGAAAGTAAAAATTCAATGATTACCCTGACTGTGGCTCAACCTCCGGGCCGCTACGGTTCAGTGGCGGTAAGTAAAAACGGTTTTGTGGAAGAATTTATTGAAAAACCCAAAGGTGATGGTGGTTGGGTTAATGCCGGTTTTATGGTTATAGAACCTGATTTTATAAAAAAATATACAACCGACGACCATTCTTCTTTAGAAAGGGAAGGCTTACATGCCGCCGCTGCCGATAAAAATTTAGCTGCTTTTCCTCATCACGGCTTCTGGCAAGCTATGGACACCTTGAGAGATCATACTTACCTAAATACACTATGGTCGCAAGGTAATGCACCATGGAAAGTATGGCATGAACATCAAAATAAAAACACAAAGCCTAGTGACACTGTATTTGACACCACCTCTCTCATAAAAACCCTGTCACGATAATTAACCTGAAGAAATATTCTTTCTCATCATCCGCAAGGGTGCTGTAATTTTCCACGACTGACTGCTGAGCAAAGAATTAAGCTCAAGTCCCAATTCATCAATACGTTTCTGCAAAGTGGCATTCTCAGCCTTGGCTGCCTCAAGAGCCTTCATTTGACTACGGATGCCTTCCCTATTGGAACTCCCGGAATTTACCGCTTCAACTACCATTTGCTGATCCTCATCAGCAGGAATAAATGGACGCCCGTATTGTTCGCATACCCAATCCATTTCTTTTTTATTTCCACGGCTTGAGATAAAGCCAAAAAAGCAATACGTTTATAATCATGTGCTTCTTCAGCTAATTCTTCCTCAACTTTGATTAATGACTCTTGTTCTGATAATTCTTGAACCCGGCCATTTTTTCCTGCCATCTTATCTTCAACCATATGCTTTTTCATTTTTGGGCGCAACACCATCTCATAATTTACTTTCAAACAATTACTAGCATAATCAACCATAGCCATCAATTTCTCAATGACTGGTTTATATATCTCGCTCCTATTACCTACACTCAAATACTGTGGATAACGTTCAGCAATGCGCAAAAGACTGATCATAAATTCAGCGCTACTATACATGCGAGTACTTTCAGAACCACCATGCAAACGATAATTGAATAGCATTTCATCAACATAAAATAAATCGCCATATGCAAGTATCTGCGCCCAATAATCAAGATCCGCATAAATACCTAAGAAGGTATCAAAACCGGCACCTTTATACTTCGCCCTATACATTACCGGTGAAATAATCCAATTGGTTAAAGTACCTACCGTGCTTTCAATAACCTCCTGCGCGCAAATCAACTGCGAGCCACTGCGTGGCCGGTCTTCTCTTATGAGCTTGCCGTCTTTATCAATATGTCTTTTGCCAGCGATTGCCATAACCACATTTGGATTATCGTCAAGCACCATAGCTAGCTTGGCTAAACATTCAGGCTCAAAAATATCATCATCCCCAAAAAGCTCAATATATTCACCCGAGGCTTTTTCAATGCACTTATTGTAATTAGGCAATGGGCCTATATTGGTTTCGTTTCTCCAGCAAATAATCCGCGCATCTTGTTCGGCGTACTTTTTTGCTAATTCAAAAGTGCCATCAGTAGAACAATTGTCTGATATAAGCAATTCCCAATTCTGATAAGTTTGAGTAAGAACGCTATCAATCGCTATTTTCAAATACTGTTCACGATTATAAACTGGCAATAATATAGAAACTTTCCTATTCGTATACATAATCGCTTTATTCCTGCTTTTTACCTCGACCATTACAAAATAAACAAATTTTCAGCTCACTAAAGGCATTATTTTAGAAGCCCTTAAAGACCTGCGCATGAAAAAAGCATAAGCTTACATCTCACCGTAATTCAAAATCATGAAATTTAGCAAAACCAAAATACCAGGATTGAAAATAGTAGATATTGAACCCGTTGCAGACGAGCGGGGAATATTCGCTAGAACCTGGTGCGAAGAAGAATTTAAAACTGCCGGGCTCTCGACTGCTCTTGCACAATTCAGCATTTCTTTCAATAAAGCTAAAGGCACTCTGCGCGGTATGCATTATCAATTAGCGCCAGCCACTGAAATAAAGCTAATTCGCTGCACCCAAGGATCTGTATTTGACGTCATTATAGATCTAAGAGAAGACTCGCCTACATTTAGACAGTGGGTTGCTTGCGAGCTCACTGCCCAAAATCACCGTGCTCTCTATGTACCAGAAGGATTAGCGCATGGTTTCATCACTCTGGAAGATAATACTGAAATGTTTTATCAAATATCAGCACCCTATGCGCCAGCTTCAGCTACCGGTGTTCGGTGGAACGATCCAAGTTTTAAAATCGAATGGCCGCTCAAACCGACAGTTATTTCACCTCGGGATGCTGAATATAAAGATTTCGATCAATTACTGTCCAAAGTCCCTAATCACTAATACATCTCAAATAGCCATCCGGCGAAACCGTAATTTGTAATTTATCAACCAACGGCTTATCTACTACAAATCTTTTATTTCCTTGCAAAAACTCTTGCACAGCGCTCGACGGATTATTACCAGGACCCCACGGTCTATCCGGATAAGCATCCGAGGGCATAAACTCTATAAGAGTATCTAAGACAACTAAATAGCCGTCGTTCTTCACTAGTGGAGAATAAACTTTCAATTCTTCCAGGACATGCTCATGTGTATGCATAGAATCTAAAATAACCAGGATAGATTTATTCTTCTCCGCCTTTTTATAAACTTGATCGACAATTCGCTTATCTATTGATGAACCTTCCAACATGTCAATACGTTTATACATAGGATGGCTTTCAATCTCGCTTTTATTATGAGCACGAATATCAATATCTATGCCTAATACTCTTCCTTCCCCGCCTATTAGCTCAAGAATAGAAGCGTGAAAAATCAGCGAGCCACCATGAGCAATACCAGTCTCCACTATTAAATCCGGCTTTGTCTGCCAAATAATTTCTTGCAGAGCTATTAAGTCCTGGGGATATTGGATAACCGGACGCCCCATCCACTTAAAATTATAAGAATATTTCTGCCTTACTGAATATTCAAGCCATTTTCTGGACAAAAGACGAAAATCATCATCCTTGCCCATTTTTTCAATTTCAATTTTTCTTTCTTCTTCAAAGGCTTTTACTGGATCCATTATGCTTACAACCTTATGATCAATACGTACTAAACAATCAAGATTTTAGTCTGAATGAGTATTTCTTTGCACAAATATCGCTTAAAGTTTATATCCCATTTATACTTGCCCTTGAGTAGCCTCTTCTCATTAATACAATATCATTTCAATTTCACCTTTTGCAGTATTATCGACTTTAGCTGACAAGAACACAGATATAAATCCGCATACCATAAGAATTACAACATCATGAAGAAAGTATTAGTTACTGGCGCCACAGGATTTATTGGCAAGGCATGCCTGCATGCTTTACAGAAACAAGATCTGGAAATCCACGCTATCTCTAAGAATTCCAAAATAATACCTGCAAAAGATTCAACAAGAACAAAATGGCATAAAGCAGATTTACACGATTACATCGCTATCAAGGACTTGATGGCCAATGTCCGCTCTGACTATTTATTACATCTGGCCTGGTATGTCGAGCACGGTCTGTACTGGTCAAGCGAAGAAAATTTAAAATGGGTTGACACCAGCTTAAATCTGGCCACAGAATTTGCCAATAATGGCGGCACCAAATTAGTTTGCGCCGGTACCTGTGCCGAATACGACTGGACTGCCGACACCTGCTCTAAACCACTAAACGAAGATGGGTCTCCAATCAATCCGCAAACTCTTTATGGCGCATGTAAAGCCAGCTTATACCAGGCATTAGCTACTCACACAAAAACACAGGGAATTAAATTCGCTTGGGGTAGACTCTTTTTCCCATATGGACCGGAAGAAAATCCTAAACGTTTGATACCCTCGATGGTGCTTGCTTTGCTACAAAATAAACCAGCGATATGTAATAGTCCGGAACTACAAAGAGATTTCATTTTTATAGATGATGTTGCCCAAATATTTGTCAATTTAATAAACTTACCTTTTGAGGGCGCCATTAATATAGGTTCTGGTCAAGGCAGAAGACTGTTGGATGTAGTTAGACTTATTGCTAATTTACTAAATGCAAACAACTTAATCGAAACAAATTCAAACATGCAAAACAATAATAATGACCCCCTTTTTCTAATTGCCGACACTAATAAATTAAAGAACGATTTATCATACTCACCTCAGATCAGCCTAGAAACTGGCTTAGAAAAGACCATTTCCTGGTGGCAAGCAAAAGAATTACTAAAAACCTGATCGGAAAATTACAACGCCCGAAGTTTTACTTATACTCGCAAAATCATCCGTGGCACTTGATAGTCACCAAATACAGTAGCATGCTCCTGGGGCTCTTTTATTTGCTCAACCTCCTTTTGCTCAATTTTAGTTATAGGAGCAGCAAATAAAAGCCGTTGTAATTTTTTAGATATGCTCAATTGATGAGTTTCAGAAGTTGCAATCTGATGGGGTTGCATCGATGCTTTTGCCTTTGGCTTTTTACTTGACCACTCAACTACAAATTTAGACGCCAAATAATCATTCAAGTTTTTTACTATATCCGTAAGGTCTACAATGGAATCTATATGCTGGTCTAAATTACATGAGTAAAAATACTTAGTAGTCTTTTTTATCAAATCACAATATCTATCTACTTGCTTTTGATTCATCTCCTGCATGCTTTGCTGATTAATAGCCAGATCAAAAGTGTATTGTTCTAGAATAGCTGCCCGCGATTGCGGCACTAAATATACTACGCTCTCAGATAATTTATCCGGCTGACCTTCGCCAGTTAAAAATCTAACTTTGTCAGGACCCAATTCATTACTTAAATATACAGCTTGAAAGAATAATGTCTCTTCCAGATCACACAGTACATAAGTAACCTTAGGATTGAAATCCAGGAAAACTTTAGCCAATTGTCCATAACCACCACCAATCTCCAAAATACTTAGATGATCATGTCTGTTGATTTTTTTCGCGGTATACAGATCACTCAATACGCGCATGTATCTAAGTAAATCTACACTGACTTTGCCATATTCTGTTTTATAACCTAAACCTTCTTCCGATTCACAAGGTTTATAACCATCAAGCAAATTCGCAATATAGAAATATTCTTCAATAAGATCGGCGGCTCGCTCAGGAAAAAAATAATAAGGAAGATAATTATCAGAAGTCAAATGCCAGCTATGATACCTAATGTACTTTAAGTCTTCATCAGCCAAGCGACGTACATAACCGGCAAGCTTATTAAAATCCTGCCAATATTTAGATGGCACATGAGAGCTTGAATCGATTGTATGATCGCGTCGCGCAATTTCTTGATTTATAAAATCTTTAATGCTTTGATAATTTATCTGGGTTAATACCTGACTCAATCTTCTACTCCCTCTCAGCTGTCAAATTGGATCTTCTGCTATTTTAGGCTAATTCAATCTAAACAAATTAGATAAAACTCAGATACACTCGATAATTGCACACTGTAAAGTGCCGAAAGCAATATGCACCGCAAATGATAGAATTGTCGTCTATGTTAAATTCGACTGCCCTCAGCATTATTCAATCTGGCAGCAAAAGAACTGCTATCCTAAAAGAAAATCACGAACTGATAATTCTTTTCTCTGGCCTAGCTGTGATCAATATTTTGCTAGTTTGCTGGTCTGCCTATGATCATGCTTTGCCTGTTTACGACATGGCCTGTCATCTACTCAGTGGTTTCGACTGTCAGGATCTTATTGCCCATGCTCATCCTTTTCATCGCTATTGGTGGCATTCGCTATTAGCTGTAAATCCCCTTTATCCTCCCTTTGTTTATATTACTCACGGACTTTTCAAATTAACTTTTGGACGTGGGCGCTGGGTCGAATTACTTGTCCAGCATTTTTTCGCCAGCATTCTATTCACCAGCTTGTATGGTCTAGGCAAATTTATTTTTAGCTCTCGCACAACAGCCTTACTTTCGGCGTTACTAATATTTACTTTTCCAACCGTCTTTGTCTTAGCTCATTATGACATGCTTGATCTACCAGGATTAGCTATGGTAGCTCTTGCTCTATTTTGTTTCATCTGGTGGCAACAGCGCCCATCGTTATTATCCAGCGCTCTACTAGGCATGGCTTGTGCACTAACCGCCCTAACCAAAAATAATTCTGTCGCCTTTTTAGTTGCACCATTTGCAGTATCACTGTTACTATCGTTTTATCAGAAAGACTGGAGAAAAGTAAAAGCATTTTTGCTTGTATCGGCAGCTGCTCTTGTAGTCATGCTACCTTGGCTATTATTCGCCTGCCGCACCATGCTGAAAACTGTAGCTATTTATCAAAATACTGACTATCATGCCGGCTTTATACATCATATAACTTATTATTTAACCAACTTACCTACTCTAACTTCATACTTCCTTTCCCTCATATTTATTTTGGCTCTTTTTAAGGCCAACAGATCGGTTCATCAGCATATGCTATTTATCAATGCTTCTGCAATCGGCGGGATTTTTATTTTGAGTCTGTTTCATTGGACTGAACAAATCAGGTACGCTCTTCCTGCCACAATTCCAATAGCCCTTTATTGTAGCCAGATAGCGGTAACATCTTTACAAAATTCAAAAACGCGAATATTTTCTGTCACTGCTATATTTTTAGTTTGCTTTTCTTTTATCCAAAATAACTTCACCCCTTATCCATTAGCAAGATTTATGTTACCTCAAGCAATAGCAACTTTTTTTGGTATCGAGCCAGCCAGAAGTGACGCGCATCACGCTCCTGGCGGTACATCCAGTTATCCCACTCCGCCATCTGACTGGGGTTATGAATGGGTGTTCGAAAAAATCAGCTCCGATTTCGCTAAAACAAACCCTTCAGAAAGAAATCAAAATATCCAACAATTCGCTATTATGCCTGATAGCGAAGAAGTAAGCTCCACTACTTATGCCTATTTAGCACGTCGTAACAATCTGCCATTACATCCATTTACACCGCGCAATTACACTTTGCTGGGTGACGAATTTGTCTTTCGTCCGAACATAGCAAAAACTATCGATTGGTACTTATTAAAAACAGGCAGCTTCATTTCACCCGCATCTCACTTTTGTAATAAAGTGAGTGAAAACGCCTACATTCAATGGTGCAATTATGTCCGAAATTCTCCGCAATTTACCTTAGTCGATAAAAAAACCCTGCCTGATGGTACACAGCTGGAACTATATAAGAAAAGAATCGATTAAATTCCCTAAAACACTAACGACTCGGAACAATAGCACGTTCCGGTTGCTCTTTATACCAATCTTTAGTTTGAGTAAGACCTTCTTTAAAAGAATATTTTGGCTGCCAGCAGAGCTCTCGCTTTAATTTCTCGTTATTAGCCACCCAAACTGATGTGTCCCATTTGCGGTTGGGCATCGAACCCCATTGTGGTACTTGTTTGATACCGAATAGTTCGCGTGCCGTAGCAATTACATCACGTAAAGTAGTCTGTTTACCCGTACCCACATTATAAACAGAGCCAGGCTTTATTTCTTTTGTAGCTGCCGCCATAAAAGCTGAAATAGTATCATCCACATAGATAAAATCACGGGCAATATCAGGATCAACTAAAGGCGGGAACTTACCCTTGAGTCCATGAGCTATGATAGTAGGAATAAGTCTATCTTTATCCTCATAAGGACCATAAACAGAATAAAGACGAAGTACTGCTGTGGGTACTGAATGTTTTTGCGCATACAATTTACAAAGATGTGTCGCTGCAGCCTTAGCAATTGCATATTCGCTATTAGGATCAACACGTTCGTCTTCTTGAGGCGGATGATCTTTATAACCATATTCAGAAGACGAGCCGGCGGCTATAAAAGCCTCACAGCTTGATTTAGCACAAGCATTAAGCAGATTAGCCGTACCCAGAACATTGGTAGACATTATGCGCTCAAGATCATTTTGCCAAGAATATGCACCATGGGCTGCTAAATGAAAGATCCAATCCGGCTTAATCTTCTTGACACAAGCTTGCAAAGCTTCTAGGTCAGCCAGAGAAACATCGTGCGTTTGTAAATCATCTCTCACATCATCAAGCCGCCAAAAATCACTTTCTGGACGGCAAATGATATGGACTTTATTACCACTAGCTAGCAAAGATCTTGCTAAATTAGCACCAATAAAACCGGCAGCCCCCGTTACAAGAGCCCGCTTCATACGCGCACTGGGGTTTTACTTAAAATGTTTTCGTAATTAAACACTTTCAAATACTGATTAGTCAGTAATTGAATTTCCAATTGCTCATCAACAGATAATTCGTTAGCAGTAGCGATATTTGCTTCAGTAGTTGCCGTACGAATTGTGCCCCAAGGATAAACCTCTTTCAAGGGTTCACCATTCCAACTAGGCGTAGCTAAAGAATCTGCCACTTCTAAGCCCATTTTTTTACAAACTTCGCCCAGAGCTTTCTTAGAATTTTCCATAACATCTTCAGTGCGTACAATATGAAAACGATCCGGATACTTTTCCTTAAAAATCAAAGCGTAATATTGATTCATGGTCCAACCAAGCATATAGGTCTGCAGAGGTAGAGGAACTGGACGCTTTTTAGTATCAGCATATGCCGACCAAGGATTTCTTACAATATGTAAGAAATGCGCTTCTGGAAGATCGTCTAGGATTTTATTGGCATCAACTGTAATGATTGGGCTATAGCCAACATATACTTCTTCTTTACCTGTCCGCTTATAGTCCTTCCAGGCTTCAAAAGTTGCCTTATAAAAAGCAGCTACATTATTAGCCCGGCTGCGACCGGTTTTTTTCACATGCGCAACATATTTAGCCATGCGATCATCATCATTAAAATCCATGGGCATATGGCGGAATTTGCTTACATGAGGAGTGCGAGCACGTACTTTTCCCTCTTCATCAATAATAGCTTTATAGTCTTGTTCAGGCGTCGCTTCTAAAGCAAACGTTGGCCAACGATATTTAATTGGATACATAGTGCTTAAATGATCACTGACATATTTAGTCCCTGGTTGAGATTCAAATGGATATACAAACAATTGAGGGTGCCCATCCAAAAAACGATGTGATGTATTGCCACCATTTTCATACATTGCTCCAATCATTAATAAGCGAAATTTTTCAGTCATCTTTACTCCTGAGTATTACTGTTTGCCATTGCTCTTTGCTTGCCTTATAGAAAAACTATAAAAGAGATTTTGTCTTTGGCCCTTTGAATGCCTGGATTTGTAAACAAAAGGAAAACCAGTGGTAATTTTTTGCGGAATGACTTCAATAGCAAAAATCTGGTTACCGGATGGCCAAAGCAAGCTCCCTACTAATTTACCAGTTTTCATATCGAACGCATGTATTCCGCATTCGCTTTTGTTTACATCTAATCCAGGAGCATATTGGCTGAATTTAGGAATTACTCGCGAGGTACCTACAAAAGCCAAAGATTCGCTAAAACACAAGCCTCTAGTCCATCCCGGCAGCCTTACCGCAGGCTTGAATTGACCATCGGCCACATAACCAAATTCGCCATAACCACTATTGTCAACCCAAATATCGCCCTTATATAAGCGGGCAGAATGAGGACGAGTTAATCCGCGAGCAAAAACTTCTCTCGTTGTTCCCGAAAAAATTACACCACGTTTATCTACAGCAAAATTTTTATGTCCCGGTCTTCTATTAGAAATTTGATCACAAGAAGCAGAAAAGTAAGATTCTTTAATGTTATTGCCTGCTGCAATCGAATTTAATTGAATATGATTTTGGCCAAAAATAGGACCATCTTCATCTTCAATGCATTTTGGCCACCACACTCGTTCATACTCGGCTTGCGAATTAAGCTTGATTATGGCGTTTTGTCCTACTGCATTGGCATGTAGCTGACCTCCAATCATCGCCAAATCATGCATATAAAGGCAACCTGGATAAAAGCGTGAGTGTCTTGGAATTAGGGGTCTGCCTTCCGGCGATATTGGCTCCCTATCAAGCCTTTCTATACATTCATCAACAACAGACAGATCATATATCTGATTAGGATTTCTCGTACTAGCTATATAAACCAGTTCTTCTTTAGCATCAAAAGTGATACCAGAAGGATGTGGCATACTTAGATAACTGATTTGCGGGCGCCCATCTATGACTGTGAGAGCAATCAGCAGATGCTCATATTCCCGGCTTATGACAAGAGTTATCCCTCGCAACGCCTCCCACCACTTGCCTCGGGTGCGAAACTGCAATAACGAAAGATCAATCTCTGCAGCCTGCCGCCATTGACTCGTAATTTGCTCAGGCGAACGCCACTCAGCATGGTGATGCTGCCACAATGCGTCTAGATCTCTATTTATCTTGCTTCTTACGCTGGACTTGTTTTTTTGAATTGTTGCCAAAGCCGGAAAGCTCCTACATACATTTTGACAGCTGAACCATAATTAGTAGTCGACTTGCCACCATGCCTGCGAGTGGATAATACCGGTACTTCCAACATTGGATAATCATGCTTACGGCATAATGCCACAAATTCTGCATCAATTAAATCATCTTCTCTGGAAAGATTTAGCAAAGGCGCATACTTCCGAGGAAATACTTTTGGCGTGCCGTTAATATCCCAAACCGGAGAATCAAATAGCATACGACATTCTAGATTGTAAAGAAGTGAACCAAGACGACGCCGTAACCCTTCTCTAATTTTTCTGTTAGCCTTAACCACCACACTGGGATTGATCAAACTATATTCCAAAACTGATTTTAAAACTTCAGGACTAGTGCGGGCAGAATTGGTGTAGCAAACAATTTCACCCTTTGCTTCTTTCAATCCAAGCTTAACCGCCTTTCCCCAGCCCGATTCTGCTGTTTGCACTAATTTGACCCGTGCATCTCTATTAGCCAACTCATTACAGACAGCATAGGAATTGTCCGTACAAGCATTCGCTACCAAAATAAACTCCAAGTCCTGGATAATCGGCGACAAAATATTGACATAGCTTTGTACTATCTCGCCTATGTGATCAGCTTGATTATGAACAGGCAGAATAATAGAAACTAGCACTTAACCCTCAGCAATTGGACTGTATCGCTAACTTTTGCGGCAATAGCCCGGCCTGACAGACCATAGCGGTCAGAAAGAAAAGCATGATCCCCAGTAATGCTATCAGGTGTTTTGTTTAATCCTATTCTTGTTAGCTTAGTTTTAAGACCATTTTCTGCAATTATTTCACTTACCAAAGAACCCAGTCCGCCCGTTACATAGTGAGCTTCCACCGTAAATATATATGGGTAGCGAGTAAGCAATGAGATAAAGCTCTCATCTGGAGAGGGATTAATGCTCGCCAAGACTGCATGTGTGGCTGATACCCCGCTATTCTGCAAAGCCGTTACTGCTTCAGCAACCTCGTAACTAATGGCTCCCATACTAACAATCAAACAGTCACTGCCCTTTGCTAATATCTGTGCTTTACCAATCTCAAAGGCACCCTCCAAACCAGGCACAATTGTACGATCATCCTTGCCTAGTCGATAGTAAACAGGTCCATCGATATCCCAAGTCGAACGCAGTATAGTTTCTGTCTGCCTAGAATCTGCCGGCGCAAAAATGGAAATACCCGGTTGTGTGCGCATAACACCAATATCTTCTACCCCAAAATGAGTCAAACCGTTATGACTATATTCCATGCCACCGCCCACACCAGCTATACGCACAGGCAATTTGTGAGCGATAGGACCATTTCTAATAAATTCATACGGTCTTAGACTGGCAAAAGTAACAATAGAATAAACAAAAGGAATAAAACCAGCTTCTGCTAAGCCAGTCGCTACTCCCACCATATTTTGCTCTGCCACGCCAACATTTATGAAACGATCACCTATTTGATCTTTAAATGGCTCCAGAGCAGAATAGCCAAGGTCAGCAGTAAGCAAAACAATGCGTCTATCCGCTTGCGCCAATTCAACTAAAGTTTTAACAAAAGTTAGTCTCATCAGACTTTACTCACATCCATTAATGCTTGAGCCAATTCTTGCTCAGAAAGGGGACTGTAGTGCCATTTTATTTGACCTTCCATAAACGACACGCCCTTACCAAAAATAGTATTCGCTAATAAAACATGAGGACGCCCATCAGCAAAATTTAGACCAGAAATAGTATTGACCATTTGTTCTACGTTATGTCCGTCCACTTCGTGCACGTCCCAATTAAAACCTTGCCACACGTCCTTTATACGAGGAATATCTATAACGTCCTTAGTATAACCAAATGCTTGTTGCTTATTCATATCTACAATTGCACATAAATTAGCCAATTTATGATGACCAGCAAACATTGCTGCTTCCCAGGTAGATCCTTCATTACATTCAGCGTCGCTCATTACCGCAAATACACGCCTCTTTGATTTTTGCCAACAAGCGGCTAAAGCGGCTCCGGCAGCATAAGATAGTCCCTGCCCCAAAGAACCGGTACCAAAATCAACCCCCGGCGTCTGAGGTTCCGGATGCACACCAAATGTAGTATCATTTCCGCAAAATGTGGAAAGCTGTTCCGCTGTAATCCATCCTCTAAAATGCAAAGCCACATAAAGGGCTAGTGCCGCATGACCTTTAGAAAGAATTAAACGATCTCTATCCGGATCGTTAGGCGAATCAGCTTGAATGACTTTAGAAAAGAGTGCTTCTAAAATCTCAACAACACAAAGACCTGAACCAATATGCCCTACATGTGCTCGGAAGGATTCCTTCAATATGAGCTCGCGCATGGCACACGCCGAACCAGACCAAGAATTCATGGGAACTATACTATTAATCGGATACGTACTATGCGGGCTTGCTATGTTGAGCACTACTTTACCTTTGATAAATTTGGACTGGACCGCTATTGCGCAACATAGATAATTATAGAGTATCGAAATACACTCACGAGAAGATGTCAACGTTCTTGCTAGAATAGCAAAAACAAAGTATGCAATTACTTATCCTAAACTATTCTAATCTATATATTTTGTCGATTAGAATCATCTGGATATACAAACTATAAACTTATTTAAATGGGCAGTCAATTAATGCAAACAGTAGCACAAACACAAATGCAAACGCCTGGGCCCACAAACATTGCAAATTCTAAGCTGGTACAACTTAGACGGTCGCTTTTCACTGCTCCTATGCCATTATTTCTATTGACTATAATAGAGGCCTCCATTGTTATCTGGATCACTTACGACAAGTCTATTCCTTGTTGGGATACCGCATCTCATAAGTTGAATAGCTTTTACGTTTATGAATTATTGCAGCACCCTCATATACGCCATCTGGATTGGTATCGCCATATTTTTGCTGTCAGTCAGCTTTACCCACCCTTGTTTTATATTATCAGTGCTTTATTCAAATTCGTTCTTGGACAGGCAGCAAACACCGAGATTTTAAGCAACATCGTTTTTGCCGCTATATTATTTGGCTCTTTGTATTTCATAACACAAGTAACTTTTCAGAACAGATTAGCAGCAACAATGGCCCCGGTATTGGTATTTCTATACCCGACTGTTTTTTGGTCGGCTCACAGTGCTTTACTTGATTTTGCCTCAATTGCCATGGTGGGGTTAGGGCTAGCTTCTTTTTTATGGTGGTCTGCAAAACCGCAATTGCTGCGATCTTTGTTGCTCGGTCTTATACTGGGACTGACTGTGCTGACAAAAAATAATACACCAATATTTTTTGTGGGACCAATATTGGTTGATTTTGTCCTGTCTATCAGAACCCCTGTTGGTAGACCCGATTACGTTCACATTAAACAACTAATTATTGTTTGCACAACAAGTCTTGCAACCATTCTTCCCTGGCTTATATTGGCTGGTCCAGCAGTATCACAATTCGTTGTTTCTATACAACAACAAAACTTCCAAGCTACCAATAGCGTCTCTCACTCGGCAACCTTTGTCCCTCTCCCATCTTCTGGTTTCATAAGCGAATTTTGTATTCACATGTTTCGTTTTTCTTTAGAGGATTTACCACTCATTCTTTCGCCGTTACTGTTTGTATGTTTCTTGCTTACCCTTATAAAAATTAGACCAATCAATAAAAATAAAACTTATCTTTTAGCATCCATAGTATTAGCTATTCTTACAGCCAGTGCTTTTCGATGGCCGCATCAGTTCAGATATATTGTTCCTCTTACCATTCCAATCTCAGCCCTAACGGCAGGATTATTTGCCAACTTATGGCTCACCCAAAAGATCCTGCCTCGCATAGCTCTATTTACTATAGGCATAGTTGCCGTTTTACAAATGGCTTTTGAATCTTTTGGCCCGTACCCTTTCTATTTTCCGGATTGGACAAAAACATTTTTACAAATCACCCATGAAGAATTCAAAACACGGTCAGCCGTTGCTCAAATGCCCGGAGTGTCAGTTAGCCCGCTGCCCGAATCAGATTCGGGAATAATTTGGGCTTTATCGAAGATCGAATCAAAGATCGCTGGCAACTTTACTTATCTGATGATTATGCCCAATGCTAATCCCATCAACTGTTCACCATTTTATTATTTAACAAAAATAAGAAAAGACAATATCGAAGTAGCTAGCCCGCGTGAGCACACTGAACTTGGCGATAAAGTTCGTTTTAATCGCGATAAGGCTTTATCCTATCAATGGTATATACTAAAGACCGGTGACCAGGGACTGTCATTTTGCGACGCAAAAAGTTCAGCCGAATATTCTCGCTGGTTACGATTTATTCATTCTTCTGGATTATATAAACTATTCGCTAGAAAACTCTTGCCTGATGGCAACGCGTTAGAATTATACAAACAATCAAACCATTAGCTGATGGAGAACACGATTGCAAACTCAAAGTGACATCGTTAAAAGGCAAGATTCAGTTACTGACTTTACTACCCAAAACTTGAGCCAGAATAATCTTCACATCCCACGTCTTGAAAGCCCTGCTGTTATCCCCAAACAGTTAGATGCTTTAACGTCGCTGCGGTTTTTTGCCTGTGCCGCCATTATCTTCTTGCATTCCGCATGGTTCTTTTTAGATATTGAATTCATGAAAAATTGGCAACTTGACGAAGGTGTGACTTTTTTCTTTGTCCTATCCGGCTTCATTCTCACATATGTTTATTCGGATTTACGCGGCGGGCATAACATAAAACAGTTTCTGGCAAATCGGTTCGGACGTATGGTACCTAGCCATATACTCCTAACGTTTCTTACTCTTGCTATTTTGCCTTGCTCCTGCGCAACGGTGGGTTCATTCTTAGCCAATATATTTCTCGTCCAATCATGGATACCGCGACGAGAATATTATTTTGGGCTCAATGCTGTTAGCTGGAGTATCTGTGCAGAGATATTTTTTTCCGTGGCTTTCGTAATGTTAATTAGACCATGGAAAGGTGGCTGGATAGGCAAAATCACCCTGGCATTTTTGATTACTGCTTTAGCTTGTATTTGTGCCCAATTATGTATGTCCTCGGGCAATCACAGTTTTTTCAAGTTCGACGAAGAATACCTGCTAAAAATAAATCCGTTAGTTCGCACCTTCGACTTCGTTTTGGGCATGGCAACAGCTATACTATGGATGCGCTTTCAACACCTGATTAAGCTAAGTGCCAGAACAGTTACCTTTATAGAAATTATACTTATAGCGATAATATTATTTGAAACAACACAAATAACTACTCTAATCGAAAAATTTTTTCCTGCCCTTAAGCATTATCCAGCTGTGATTTATTGTATGACACATGGTGGTTGTTCTCCTATTTTTGCTCTGGCAATATTTATTATGGCAATGCAAAAAGGCTATATAGCAAAAGCGCTTACCAATCCAATTCTTGTTTGGTTAGGCGAAATCAGTTTTTCAATGTATATGATCCACTTCATACTTATTCAATGCCTGAGCTTTTATTTGCCTGAATTTGGCAGACTGTGTTGGCCGATTACTTATTCCGTCTATCTTACAGCAGTTATTCTCTTGTCATATTTAAATTTCAATTTAGTAGAAAATCCTGCTCGCAAATTAATAAAGGAAATTGTTTCTTCGCCTGCAAAATATTATTTCTCCTTGTCAGGTTTACTAAACCTTTTTACACCAAATTGGCGTTCCAGTGCGGTAACTATGGCATTGATTATCACTTTAGCAGCATCCGCCGCCACCTATGTAGCCCTATCACAATCCCGTTTCCACTATAGCAATCTCTATATAAATAGAAGCGTCGACTTTGAAAACTATTTCAGATTAGAAAAGATTTCGGTGGCTAGTGCTGCTGATGGTTCAAAAATAAATCTCACCTGGCGTAGCTTAAAATCACAAACCGTCAATCGTCTCCTTGAAATTTCTTGTATAGGCAAAACGGGAAATATGCTTGAGCAATACGAGAAAAAAGACATGTTTCCCCTTAAATTAAAGTCCGGTGAATCATGGTCACAAACTATTTATATGCCAGCCAGCGCTAATCAACGCAATAAATGGGACAAACTCGGTTTACGCCTTTCAATGCAGGTAGATGACTCTAAACATCACCATCAATATCGTATCCTCTCCCCCCATGGTGGCAACACTGACTGGTGGGCTACAAGACTCACTATACCCCTCGACAAACAAGTTTTATAATATAGAAAAAGCTATTGGTAAAGTTCCGCTCTGGTTATTAACCAACTAATGTACCGCTAGCAATTTGTATGTAAATTGATTCCAATGCCTCTACCATTTCTGCCACTGTGCGCTCCGGTTTGATATTTTCCCCAAGCTTGGCAAGAAGAGATCTATCCAAGATTAGTTTAGCTAATTGCTCACGCAAAGCTTCTGCATTATTTGTTTCAAATAATAATCCGTTCTCTCCATCTCTAATGATTTCAGACATCCCACCTAAATCTGCAGCAATGACTGGTGTTTTAGCAGCCAGAGCTGATTGTATTACCAAAGGTGTATTCTCATACCAACGTGATGGCACCACTAGGACATCAATATTCTGAAAGACTTCGCCAATTTGATCATTTGGAAAAGTACCAGCAAATTGAATCTTCTTTACTAGATTGGAGTTTGCTTTAACAAGATTCTGTATATACTGTCCATATTGTGGGAATTGGTTTTTGTCACCATAAATCGTAACGGTTGCTTTGCTATCAGGAGGCAGATTCGAAAAAGCCTCTATCAGCAAATCTGGTCCTTTGTGTTCCGCAAGAGCACCGATAAAGGCAAAACGAAGATCGTTACTTTTAATTTTATTAGCACCTTTTTCCAGGAGCTTTGTGTCAATTCCATACGGAACATAATGAATAATATTCTTCTTCAGACCATTTCTGAGAAATAAGTCCCGCATCAAATAGGTGGGAACGGTTATTGCCGAGAGAGTGTTTGCGTAACGTTTTAAGACGCCATCTCTTTCCATAGTCGCGTGCACTGCTTCGGGAAATTTCCTAGATATGTAAGCAAAATAAGCGCTCCCCATAAAAAATTTTGAAACTGGCAATGGCAATTTTTGCAATCTATTCCAAATATCAGAATATTTATCAGCAATTACTTCATCAAATTCAGATTTGATTGGCATCGTTTTAGGCGTATAGCATGACAGACAATTTAATCCTAACGGAGCCGGTCCCAAACAATTGCTACCATCGGGCCTCCTTAGCTGAACGATGGGGCAAATTAGCCAAAAATCTGTGGCAGAATATATTACAGGTATTTTTCTAGAATTAGCCTCTTCGATCAAGCTTGTAGACAAATTTTGTAAATGAAAGCAGTGCACTAAGTCTGGTGCCACACTATCAAATATTGTTTTATACAGTTGTCTTAGATACGGATGATAATGCTCATTAGCAAAACGATTATCCTTTAAACGGGCTTCTTCTGTCAGACAATAGACTGGAATGCCTTCGTAATCATAGTTAACTAATTCCTGCCGGTCACTTGCGGTATCATTCTTTCTACGGGCATCCAAGTCAGGCGGATTAGCAGTTAAGATCGCCACTTGGTAACCCCGTTGTTTAAGCTCTTGAGCGACTTTTAAAGTCAAGACCTCGGTACCCGCCCGATGTTCAGGAAAAAATTTATGGATTGTGAGTAAAACTCGCTTCATGATGAAAACTCTTTCAACTTGTAGTCCCGGTTGAGCATTATAGAATGAGGATAGAGGAAAAACTTTGGAAAAATCGCTACGTGTTTGTATTATTTCGCGTGAATATCCCCCGGACACTGGATTCGGCGGGATAGCCACTTTTGCTAACCATCTTGCCCACGGCTTGGTCAGTTTGGGTCATGACGTAAGCGTAATAACACTTGCCAAAGAAAAACCTAGATCATATACAGAAGATGGCATTCGAGTATATAGAGTTGAACCCTATTTTAATGAGCATACACTTAATCTTATCGACTGCGCCATGCCATACAGCAAATATGTTATTAGCACATCAGCTGCCCTTTGGGAAAAATTTATTGAATTACATGACCGGGAACCATTTGACATCGTAGACACCCCCGAATTATTAGCAGAAGGATTTTATCCGGCTATCACAAAAGTCGCTCCGCTGGTAATCAGACTCTATACTCCTCATTCAAAGTTTATAGCCGAAGGCTTGCACAACGTTACCGCCTCGTTCGATCACCAGTTTGTAGCTATGGTCGAGCGCATCGCTATGATAAATGCTGATGCCATAACATGCCCTAGTAAGGATTTAGCTCAATTTGTAGCCGACGATTTATGCTTGCCGGTTGAACGTATAAAAATCATACATAATCCGATTGATACTGACTTTTGTTCTCCTCACGGAAAGCAATCTCTGGAAGCAGACAATACTCTCAAGGTTCTTTTTGTTGGGCGTTTAGAAGCCCGCAAAGGAATCTATTATTTAATTGAAGCATGGAAAGAGATTATTATTGCTACTCCACAAGCTCACTTATATGTAATAGGTGATGATACCAATAACGCGAAAGGGCAAACATCAGTTTTAGCCGAGCTAAAAAAATACGCAAGCAAAAATAACATTGAGAACTCTATTACTTTTATAGATCGGGTATCTTTAGAAGATTTACCTGCTTATTATCGCTCAGCCGACGTATGTGTTGTTCCATCTCTCTATGACAATTCTCCTTATACCTGTTTAGAAGCAATGAGTTGTGGCAGGGCTGTAATAGGCACCTCATCAGGTGGTACAGCAGAATATATAGTTGATGGCGAATCCGGAGTTATAGTTCCGGCTAAAGACGCAACCAGCCTTGCAAGAGCCATAGCAAAACTACTACAAGATGGTAAAGAACGTGCACGCCTAGGAACTAATGCCCGCGCTCGCGTAATTGCGTGTTTTCAAAGAAGAGAAATCGCCAGACTGACCGCACAGTTGTATAGAAACGCAATAGAGACATTTGTCACCCGGCAACGCAACGCACCAAACTCCTCGCTTTATGCAAGAGGGGCAGAAGAAGCACTTAATGACATGGAATATTTTGCCGGCTCATTCAATGAAATGCTGCACCAATTTCTTTTTCAATGGTCTTATGTTTATCGCATAAAGACTTGGTATAGGAAGCTTACGTCTCGACCGCGACTTTATTTGACCAAAGCATTCCTCCGCCTAGTAGATGCCTCAACTTTTTGGCTCACTGATGAGGAACGAAGAGCAAACTCGATCTATCGCTCGCTGGAGGGCATTATCAAAAGCAAAGAAATAAAGTTTGCCAGGAAAAAAACAACTGAAAAGTTAATTACCAACCCAGAGAAGCCACTCACAAATATTGCAGCTGAACCTGACCATAATGGCAAAGATAGAACACAGGACGCCGCAAACAGCTCGAGCTCTTATGTTGAAGAAAAGAGATAGCATAATTTCAAAGTTCCTAAACATCGGCGCAGAGCGGAGTCGCTAGCTTGCGCGCTTTACTATGGATTTTCGTTATTTCTTTAATTCTAAGAATCTGGTTCAATCTTTTTTCGTGCCAGAACAACTCCGTGTTTGCCTGCGATGCAGCAGAGTATTTGCGTCATGCGCAAAATATGCTTTTGACCTTTAACAACTTATTGCACAATCCCACAAATTCTTACCCGGCTTGTATAGCTGTTTTACTGGGCCACGCCCATATTGATGAAATAGCACTGGTTAAACAGACTTTTCTACCACTGCGAGATATGGCCATCTCTGGTCCAGTATTTCCCGCCTTCATACTCTTTTGCTACAAAGTCTTTGGACAGGATCCATCATCACAATCCTGGGCAATACCATTGATAATACAAAGCATTCTATCGGCGTCGACCTGCGTTCTTATCGCTGCAACAGGACGTGCCTGTTGGGGCGAAGGCGTTGGCATAATTACCGGATTAATAGCAGCTTTCTATCCCGGATTCATAATTAATAGTGGCCGATTATATAGTGAGAAGCTTTGCCTGTTTTCTGCTCTGCTTGATCCTTTGTCTAGTTAGTAATTATCTGCTCAAAGGTAAAAATAATTACCTTTACGGATTTCTCCTAGGCGCAAGCCTTTTTGCTTTACAAACTACACGTTCCATAATGAGCATCCTATCGATAGGCATCATAGTATTTTTTTTGCTTTCTTGTATTTTGCTTGTCGGTCAACGAAGAACTATTATCAAATATTTTGTGGCTTTGCTCGTAGGTTTTTCAATTTGCTTGTTGCCATGGCTCATTTTACAACAGCTCGCTTTCGGCAAAGCATCTTTTGTGGTTGATAGGGTTGGTCAATATAATTTCTTTGTTGGTAACGACATTGACGAATTAGGATGGCTCAGCATTCCTTATCCCGACCTTAGAAGCATTGAGCACGAAAAATATTCGGACATTCTAAAACATGCCTTCAATAAAAGTCCAGAGCGCTTTGCTAAGCTCTTTCTCGATAAACCAGCAAGATTACTCAAATTACCTTGGAACGATTTCCGAGCAAAAATCGGACCAGTTCCACTTTATGCGCAAACTCTTTTTCATCAGTTAATTCTTGTATTGGCTGCCATTGGCGTAATCACCAGTTTTTCAACACATCATCGAAACATTCAGAAACCACAAATCTTGGCAAGATTAGTGATTTTATTTGTTGGTCTTTTCCATTTAATTTATTTACTCTTTATTACTGTACCCCGTTACGGGTTAACCGCTATGCCAGAAATAATCATTTTTTCTGCAGTTGGCTTATCTAGCATATTCATCGCTCTGAAAGAAAAGTCTTCCAGACGAAGCGCTCTCAAAATAATCGTTGCCACAACCGCCCTTCTTTTATCATCTCAATTAAACATGCTTCCGGTTCTAGCCACAATAAACGATGGTGCTATCGCAATTAACTTCTGGCTATTTATCAACATAGCTTTTAGAATCGCAATCTCAGGCATGTTCCTTGTAGCTTGTTGGCAATTAGCCGTACAATACGCCTGTGCCGCAAAACGTTCTTATGCTTTGATTTGTATATGCTTGATTGCATTCTTCGCTGCGCCCGCCTATTGCTTACCCATTCGAGCAAATGGTCGCTGGTTTGAATGGTCAAAGAACTTTCAAAAGAGGGGGGTGAAATCGAGAGAATTATAGCTATAGACCAAAAGCAAATTTATCGGCTAAAAAACTCACAATCATATTTAGCGATTAATATCGAAGGAGGTTCCAATTTAGCTACAGATTGGAGCATATCTATAAATGGCCAACGACTAAATGGTCCCTTCATACCAGCAATAGCCCTAGCTCAGGACCTTACTCTTGTGCACAAAGAGCATGACAACTATTCCATCGAGCAAGAGTCTATTCTTAGGAGTCTATGCAATGTGACTGGCGTCAGCCCATTAGATCTAAGACAATGGTATTTGATACCAGTGCAGTTCAAAAACTTGCAATTGTCAGATTATGCAAAAGACCTAAGAGTAACGATCAGGAAACTCGCAAACAATAATAATACTCTATATGGTGCTTATAACCTGAGCAAAAACTTTTCAATAATGCCAAGTCTTTTTCGCTTCTCCTGGGAAAAAGCTTTTTATGGAGTTGAGAATCAAGAAGGATTAACTGATCCCTGTTATGACCAAAAAATAGATCAAACATCTAATGGCGGTGGTCCTTATATAAAAATACTAACTCCGAAGAATTCTATCCTTAAAGCAAACATGCAAACTAATTCCACTGCACTTACAGACGGTCAATTACGTTTATTGAAGGACGAAAGTAAATCGGGCGTTTTTTCAAGTAAAGAATTTAAGCTCACCTTTAATCCACAGGACTGCAAACTTGTTAAGAGGGAGGACAATCCATACTGGCTCATACGCTTATCCGGGAAAGTAGACAACAGAAGAGATAATAAGGATGAGAGGCTGATATTATGGACAACACTCAATTTCTCTTCTGCAAGTTCTCAGCAGAGCAATAAAAAAAGTATTTGCTATATCAGCCCCTGGCTGCCAAACTATTTGCATTGCGAATGTCAAAAAAGTGGACAATCCTTGCATTTTGACGTTTGTTTTCCCATACTTATAGGTGCCTTCTCCGAACCTTTAAATAATATAGAACTGCACCTGCTGAAAATTCCCTACGACCCAACCAAACTCCAAACAGCCCAAGAAAGTAAAAACATGCACGTAGAATGTTCGGTTCAAATTTATCAAATGAACAAATCGCTCTCCGGAATTCCGTATGAAATCCTCTAAATTTCCTCTCTTTTTAATTCTGCCATTAATAGTCTTTTCGATTATTATTCTTAGCGCTTTCGGCCGAACTTTGAACAGCTATTTTTTAGAAGATGATTTTGGTGAAGTTCTATATGTGTCTCAAATTTTTTCCGGTCATTGGCAAAGTGTAGTTACCAATTTTACAGGTAATTACATGGAAATCCCGACCATGAAAGTCTATAGGCCATGTCTTTTGCTCTCGTTAATGGCTGATTATGCTTTGTGGAGAACAGATGCTACAGGATATTTCGCCACCAATATTCTTTTTTTGATTGGTTCAGCACTGGTGTTGTATCTTTTATTATTAGAACTAACGAAATCGTGGTATCAACCACGAGCTTATGTGTTTGCTCTATCGAGCGCAGCTCTTTTTGCTGCTAGTCCTTTGCACTGTGAATCAGTTTCTTTAATGGTTGGACGGGTCGATATTATTTGCGCTTTTTCTATTTACTATCGCTATGGTGTTTTGTATACAAGGGCAATACCCATAACTGGATCGTCACTGCTGTTGGCATAATCTCTTTTTGGATAGCTCTACTAACAAAAGAAATGGCTATAGGACTTCCTGTCCTTTTATCAGCTATTTGCTTTCTGTTTCCCGATAATTTATCAAAACAGTTGAAGACTAGGGGCATATTTGCCACGGAAAAATATAAAAAAACAACCGGACAAAAAATCGGATTGACATTCAATATCACTTACCCTTTATGGCTAAGCTGCCTATTCTATTTTATTATTCGCTATATGGCATTAGGAACATTTCTAGGCGGTTATGTTGGCAGCGTCGGCGCTTCCCAATTTAGTCATATTTTAGAAAAATGGAAAGACATCGAAACCGTTTCAAGAATAATAGTTCCACTTAGTAACGCTGTTTTCCATGAGCATAGTCTTTATCACATAATTCTTTTCAGCACTTACTTTGCTCTGCTGGTTTTGATAGTGACGAAATTAATTGTCTCTGGAACATCACGCCGATGGATTCTACTTCTAATGATTTGGACTGCCACGGTTTTAGCCCCCATCTACCAACTCTGGGGATTGGGAGTCAATTTAGAAGGGGCGAGATTCTTATTCTTTCTAACAATACCATTGTCTCTTATTTTGCCATTACTCATTTTCTCACCCCAACTTATTAGACAAGTTTCTGATCAACCAGACGAAAGAAACCCTAGCGATATTAGCCAACTAGAGCTAAGGGTGTTGATACCGGCGGTTGTAATTCTCTCTTTGTTAATAATTTTAGATACAAAAATCGCCGCTAAAAATAATATTCCGTGGGTACATGCAGGCAAACAAACTAAAGCGCTCCTAGAACAAGGGCAAAATCTGGCCCTCAATATTGCACCAGGCAAAAAAGCCATTCTCCTGGGACTACCTAAAGACGTGGATGGCGCTCATGTTATCTATAATGGTGCCACTTTTAATTTCATCATGTCACCACCTTTTTCTAAAAATTATTACGCTGATCGATTCATGACCTTCGAACCAATCCTTTTCGGTAATCCAGACCTAATCAATACTTCGCGTTTAAAACAAGCATTACTAAGGACCGATCTAACAGATTCTTTCGTCTGGTGCAAAGACAAATTGATCTTCGAAAAATTACCGCGTCTATTTCTACCAACTGATCCAAAAGTGGAGATACCTGAATTGACAATTGCATTGCCGACTCCAACTACTAATGTTTTTCCATATACACGGCAGCGTGGACAATGGCAACCTAATCAAGATAGCCTATCCATAAAACATTCTGAGTCGGGTACCGGTGTCCTCATTGGACCCATAAAGATTAACCCCTATACTTATGACTTTATGGAAATTGAAGCCGCCGGAATTCCAACTTTAAATGGAAAACAAATAGCAGCGTTTTGGCCATCGCAGAACGAAAACGGAAAGGAACCGTCTACTTGGAAGCAAAAGTCCACCGGGCTCCCTGCAGATACGTCTAGTGCTGCCCAAATCGAGGAATCAAAGCTTCCCAATCCTACTGCGTCATCAATTAACAATATTGATACCAGTATAGAATACAAAACCTATCGCATTCCCTTATCTCGATACTGGCAATGGTTCACAAACGGACTTTTAAGCAATCTATATGTTGAATTCCCCGCCGCGCAATCGATTCTTATTCGGAATATTCGCCTGTTACCCGATACCGGGTTGGTGCCAAAACTCTCTTGCGCCGAATTGGAACCAGACAATAGGGGTGTGTATCAAATAGGCAAAAAAGCAGCCAGATTAGAAATAGACGCCAGTCGGATCAAAAATATTAGCACAGTAAAATTAGAGTTTTCAAAGCCCAATTATTTTTTCGAAAACTTTGACTCGGATAGTGAGCAAGCCATTCTGGCAAGCGCTTTTGTAACCGAGCCTAAATGCAGATTTGTGCTTAATCCTAATTTCTTTAACAATGGTGGATATTATCAAGTTAGAGCAATCGGACTAAACAGTGTAGGCCATTTAGAGGGTGAATGGTCCGATTCTCTGACGCTAAAATTCTGATAGTAAATTCAATACTAAAAGTGCTTTAATTCTGACCGACTTATGCTAGACTGCAAATATTGTAAGCATTGAAGCACGTACTTAGATTATGAAAGCTTTAGTTATCGGTGGTAATGGGTTTATCGGCACACACCTGGTTTCCGCTTTAAAAGCCGCCGGTGTAAATGTCCGTGTGTTCGACCGCTATCCAAACCAGTCAGCAGAACCAGACGGCAGCATAGAGTACATTGTAGGCGACCTCGGTAATCATGGCGCTCTTAATGAAATTGTAAATGGCATGGATTGGGTTTTCCATCTCGCCTATACCACTTTACCCAAAACATCAAATGATGATCCAGTTTATGATGTCCGCTCCAATGTTATAGACACTATCCAATTGCTTCAAGAATGCAATAATTTTGGCATAAAGAAATTTGTCTTCGTTTCTTCTGGCGGCACTGTATATGGTGTGCCAAAAACTGTGCCGATTAAAGAAAATCATCCGACAGAGCCCATTTGCTCTTACGGCATTACCAAGTTAGCAATTGAAAAGTATTTGCAACTTTTTTATCACTTATACAAACTTGACTATGTCGTTCTAAGGCTATCTAATCCATACGGTCCAGGACAAAATCCTAACTCAAAACAAGGAGCAATAGGCGTTTTTTTAGGACGAGTAGCACAAGGTGAGCCGATAAATATCTGGGGGGACGGGGAAATTGTTCGAGACTATCTCTATATAGAAGACGCCATTGGGGCTTTTATTCAAGCGGCTAGGTATACAGCCACCTATGACGAACCGCGTGTTTTTAATGTAGGCTGCGGCAAGGGTTATTCACTAAATGAATTAATTGCTGTCATGCGTAACACGATAGATGCCCCCATAAAAGTTGAATATCTGCCTGCTCGTGATCTCGATGTACTTGTGAATATACTGGATGTATCATTGGTAGAAAAAAAACTCAATTGGCGTCCTACAATTGATTTAGCTGATGGCATTGCCAAAAGCTGGAGCTGGATTAAGTCATTGGATCTAACTCAGCAGACAACCATGACTCGCTGAGTACCTCTTTGTTATTCGGTGGAAGTCAGTTATTAATCTCAGCTTTCAGAAGAGCTGTGCCAGGCTCTCTTATCCACGAGCAAGCAAAAGATGGCATACCAAATTCATCATGACGGTTAAACTTGGCAGTTGTATCTTTTCGTTCCATGTAGACTGGGTGTAATTGCCTTTCTTTACCAAAATCACCGCGCAGCTGAGCTGTTAGCAAGTTTAATTCATATATTTGCGGCTCAACAAAAAAATCAATCACATGGTTATGAGCGCTGACCAAATTGTAAATGCTAGTGCAAATAATAATTGCAGTGAGAATAGTCCTGGACATACGTTGCGAGTTCTCTTTCCATTTTCCGAGCACAGCACGTACAGAAAGATAAGCATAAAAGAGAAGCAATGTACTCAAGCCAAGCTCAGTTCTATAAGTATAATAACTTTCAGATATGGCCAGATTAGGCAAATAGCTTAACGGAATAAAAGTTAGGGTGATAAAAAGATTTAAAAAAGATTGCCATTTATTTTTGGCATTAAAGTGTTGCACTAAACCCAGCACTATAAACAGGCCGCAGAAAACAGCGATTTCTTTGCTCGCCATGAGATGATTAAAATTGAGTGCATCGATTAAAGGACCAGTAAAAAACCAATTAGCTTTTTGCAAAACGTGGGTCGTAAGATGAGTTCTTTCAGCCGAGACCGGTATATGCTTAAAACAAATAATTGCTATTTTAAGTAATAAAAGATCAACCATTGCAGTGGCAAAAAAAATAACTGTAAATCTAGCCAAATATGCGTATCTCTGTTTATCAGTCAGTGAATAATCAGTTAAATAAACAGCTACCCCTACCCAATAAAACATTGCCCAGGGCTGATATATAATGATAGCTAGCAGCATAAAAATAAAAGCTAGAAGCATTCTCTTAATTGAATGCTTGGAGAAGGTTGGCTCTGAAAAAACAGCAAACCTGACAGCAAGAAGAGCAAGAATCGAAGATAGTACGAAAAATGTAGTAACTGCCCAGCAAGCTATCACTTGAAATGATGGCAAAGAACAAAGACTTAAAGCCAAAAAAACGCTTTGTATTCTTGTCCAACCAGACCGGACAAGAAACCTGCAAATGAGATAGGCAAGAATAGCAATTTCAAAGATGGTAAACGCATGAAAACTTACATAATTACTCAGTGATTTGCAGCTGGCCATAAACATTACAACTAAAATTGCATTCAATGGCCTTGCTTGTAGAATTCCTTCGGTAATTATTGAGTAGATCCAGTTTTGTTGGTATAACCTAGTCCAAAGACAAAAATAGTCATCCGCAAAAGCATAGTTTCTTGTCATAGTTGGCCAATATGTGATGGCAATTAGACTAAGAATAAATGCAAACAAAAAAATGTGCTGCACAATATTGTTAGATAACAATTTTTTCAAATTTGGGTACGTAAGTATTTGAGTAGACAAGATTTTTGTATTTTTTATTAATTCTGCAAAATCATACTAACACGATTATCTAAGTATAAAGAAAAGCGTATATTAGGCATGGCCGAATAACGCAAGTGATATTCATTCAGCTAAGACAAGAGTTTCTCATTGCCACCACATTATTGAAGCAAACATACCAGTTTATGCCACAGCCAAGCCTGTAATTGATTAGCCAAATAAAATGCTGAAATATAGTAGCTTGCATTAGGATGCTAATATTTCCCCTTATTGTCCAGAGTCCAAACAAGCCCGGATACAAGAAATGAATCCAAAAGATTATTCAGCTTTGTTGATTTTATACTCGAAGCATGGTCTAGACACTGTCGAGATTGGGCTAATAAATTTAAATTATATAAAAAGCTCTATAATCAGAATTGAAAGTAAATGAATGGTTTTGAATTGTCGGGCGAAAAGGTAACAATCGCTATTACGAGAAACGAGCAAAATGCAGCTTTAAAAAAGGCCGGTAATTTTTCCAAAAATCTTTTTTCAAGCATAGCGCTGAAGGCAAAATTAGTAACTAATAATCCTATAATCATTGTCATAACAACAGGTACAATTACCGGAAGCAAAGGATCACATACAAGCCATTGATGATTTTCTACCCGTGAAAAAATTGGGCTCAATAAAATCATTCGCTTTACCATGCCAAAGGCAATGTGCTGATTTTGCACACAAAAAAATACCCAGCCGATGCAAATAATGTGAAAAGTAATAAAAATAGCACAGAAATTGTATACACGTGATTTACAAAGCACTTTCAAGATATTTATTGAATCGCGCCATTGTACAAATTCTCTATGAATAATTAAGCAGACTCCATGATAAATACCCCATATTACAAAATTCCAGGCAGCGCCGTGCCAGAGTCCACCAAGAACCATTGTTATTAAAAGGTTTCTATTAGTTATCCATTTTCCGTACTTGGAACCACCCAGAGGGATGTAAAGATAATCCCTGAGCCAGGTAGAAAGAGAAATGTGCCAACGGCGCCAAAAATCTACCACATTATTAGCCACATACGGCATATTGAAATTGACAGGAATGCGATAACCAAAAAGCAAAGCAGATCCGCGCGCTATGTCTGTATAACCGGAGAAATCAAAGTAAATTTGGAAAGCAAAAGCATACATAAAGAGCCATAATTCTAGTGCTCCAAAGGAAAGAGGATCGGATATTCCCATACGCACAAAAGTTGCCAGATTATCAGCTAATAGGAGCTTCTTAGCCAGTCCTATCACAATCAGTGGGATGCCTTCATCAAAATAGGTAAGACTCAATTTTTGATTAATTTTCAACTGGGCAAGGAAATCAGGAAAGCGCTTGATTGGTCCGGCAATTTGCGTGGGAAAAAAAGTAACGAATAGAGCAAATGTTACAAAGGAATCAATAGGTTTTTGCCCCCGATAAATTTCGAAAAGATAGTGAATAAATTCGAAAGTAAAGAAGGAAATGCCCAGGGGGAGCATAATATTCATCATCCATTCAGGACTATGAACAGTAACAACTCCAACTAACGAAGTCATACTCTGGACAAAAAAATTAGCATACTTGAATATGCTAAGAACAAAGAGATTTATACTAATACCTATACCCAACAGCAGTCGTGGTGATCTGTAGAGACTTTTACCCAAGACCCAATTAAATATCGTCATTGGCAATATGAGCAGGATAAAAACAGGCTTCCAGCTCATATAAAAGAAATAACTTGCTATTAGCAGCATAAATAAACGCCAGCGTTCTGGCATGAGCCAAAACGCTAGTACAATTGTCGGCAAAAACAACAGATATTGAAAGCTATTGAACAGCATTAGATGTGCACAATACCTCAGAAGCCTATTTTCTAGATGAAGAGCATGATAACATACCAGTCCTTAGGCATACCAGCTCTTGGCAGCAATCGAAATTAACGGTGCTCTCATATCGCTTTGATATTTTTGATGGGCACAAATACTGGGCAGTAGCAAATAAGTAACGAATGAAAATTTCTGAACTAACTAGCCTTATTCATCATCTAAGTAAACGTACATGGAAAAGCACGGCACTATGGATAGTGGCATTCCTTATTTGCGCGGATTTCGTCAGTCATTTTTTTAATCCACTAAAATATCTCAACTACCAGCGCGTGCATCCCTTTGAGCTGTCTCAGTCCGCCATAGCCTATAAATTTTCTCACCTAGTATCTCGTAATCGGTCTCCGGATATTTTAGTCATGGGATCATCTTTACTAATGGCACCTATTTATTACTGTGACATGGCCTATCGGCGGACAGAAGCAGTACCTCTGATTGATCATATTTCCGCTCTTGGTTTGAATGAATTTCAAAGCTATACTGAAGCAGTTTATTTTGCTGATTTGTTCAAACGTGCCACCGGCAAGCAAATCAGTATATTTAATATAACAGTGGCTGCTTGCATGGTTTCAGATGCACATCTATTATTGTCCAAAATAATCGCACATTGCAAACAACCTAAGCTTATTATTTATGGGATTGGTCCGCGGGATTTTAGCGACAATCTAATGCCGCCATTAGGGGCGACACCCACCTTTAACGCACTCGGTGATTGGACCGACCTGCATATTCTAGGTCTAGCAGGCGCTAAGCCTTATGTTATCGAGAATCTTGCAATTTTTTCGATGACGCATTATTGCCGAGTGCGAAATCAGTATCGTGCTCTGGCTGTGGACTATGCGGCGAACTTATTCAACCATCCAAGAGATATGGCCGAAGCAGAAGATTGGCGAAAAACTCAATTTGAAACTCCACATTTCAAATTGAAGGAAGAAGAATTACTTACTGAGCATAAATATATTTCTCCGGTGCCATTCGTAAGACAAGCTGCAAAACCTGTTTACCAGAACTTATCCGAGCAACTTGCTGACTACAATCTCCGATACAATCCGCCAGACTGGAAGCGCTTTTTTGAAGAATTGGAAGGTTTCGACGATATCGTAAAAATGTGCAAAAAGAATAAAATTACCCTTGTAGTAGTAAACATGCCTATCACGCTGCAAAATAAGCTCTTAATCCAACCAGAATTTTATTCTCATTATATATCCGCAGTTAAGACAATTCTTCAAAGAGAAAATGTACCTTTTTTTAATTTTCAAGATACACCGCTCATAGAAAGCGCCGACTTCTTAGATTCAGTGCACATGAATGCAAGGGGTGGGCGTAAATTTGAAAATAGTCTTGCCGAAAAAATGATGCCAATATTATCAGAACCAAGACTTAAGTCAATGGCAAACATCGATACAAAGTGAGGGATGATGTGCCTTCAGAGTCAATTATCAGATCGCAAAATTTATTTGCCCGCCTTTTCATTAGCTTTTTATTTTTTGTTTTTGCTATTATTTATCTCATTCAATGGCAATTTCCCCTTAAACGACGACTGGTCTTACGGCGAAGGGGTTCATATCCTACTGCAAACCGGCAAACTTATTATGCCGACTGTTTGCGCAGCCGGATTCACTCATGTCTTTCTCGGCGCAGCATTTTGCAAAATCTTTGGTTTTTCATATGTGACACTGCGAGCAGCAGTGTTTATTCTCGGCTTTATCGGCAGTATGGCATTTTATGGTGCTCTGCGTGAAATAGGTATACATCGCAAAGTAGCTGTATTCTGCGCCTTGTTATATGCTTCTAACCCGCTGATGGTCAATCTGTATTTTTCCTTCATGTCAGATATCACTTCACTCAGTCTGGTGAGCATTTATTTGTTTATTCTGCTCCGTGCCATAAAGAAAAACTCTATCTCACTAGCCTTTTGTTCAATCGCGGTATTTACTCTCACCATAGGCGCTAGACAATCAGCAATTATCTTTCTGCCCTGTAATTTGGCACTATTAGCACTACCCGTAAAAAACCGTAACTCTTTGTACAGTCTAATTACAGTCTCACTAGTGCTACCTTGCCTTGCCTATGCTGCAATGGACTCGTGGCTGATTGGTAGACCATTCGCTGCTCATGATTATGCCGAAGTGAGAGAAGGCCATTTGCTTTTTATCAAAAATTTGTTCACTCAGCCTTTGCAATCCTTAAGTCAGATCTTGGTGGCACTTGGACAATCAGTCTGCTACTTAGGTTTATTCTGCTCACCTATTCTTTTTGCATTCCTTATTCACGGCAAACAAATAATCACGCATTTTAAATCCTTCTGGTTGGGGCTATCTATCTCCGCATTGATCATTATGCTTTCTGTTAAAGAACTCGTCTTTACACAAGCCAAATTAATGCCTTTCAACCAAAATTTGCTACGTTTGCCTATGATTTGTGCTCTGACCATAATGGGTTTAAATATACCGCTACTCTCAAAGCGCAATTTAAAATGGCTTACCGCAGCTTCTTTTTACTCGCCCTAATATTGCTTACGGCAATCGGAGCTTCCATAAAATTCTTAGTCACCGCTCTGCGCAAATACAAACAATCAAAGTTTACAGCACAAAGATTAGCCTTAGTTTGGATTTGTACAATCTCACTTTTGGTATCACTCGCATTTTCAATATTAGAAACAATAGTTCGATGTACAGATCGCTATTATTTAATAGCGCTTGGACCATTGCTCTTGGTTCTAGCACTTATGACTCGTTGGCTAAGATTCAATTTAATAAGACCTGTGTCAGTATTAGCCCTGGCCCTGATCGCGCTTTATTCTGCCTGCGCCGCACAGGATTATTTAGGCTGGAATAGAGCAAGATGGATAGAACTAGAACGCCTTGAGACGCATGGCATACCATCTGCCGAAATAGATGGCGGATACGAATACAATACGTTAAGGGATATAAAAATATATGATACTTCTTATCATGGAGAATCGCCGCAAAACCAGTGGCGCTGGTGGCCAATTAAAGGAGAAAAATATATAGTCAGTTTTTCTACAATTCCAGGATACAAGGTGATTGACCGTCAATCTTACTGGAGTGCATTAACCTTCTGTCCTCTAGAAGTCCTAGTGCTAAAGAGTGAAATGAGCAAATAAGTGCCGATTTAAGACTCGTGAATAAACATAACAAAATTAGATTAATAGCAATTTATGATATCTCGCTTGCGTGCCATCTTGGAATCCAGGATGATTGTTAGGAAAAATGAGCAACGAGAATATGAATCAAACAATTCTTTCTATAGTTGTAGCTGTCTACAACGAAAGTCCCTACAATTTACAGTCTCTTGTTGAGCGACTGGGAAAAGTCCTCGGTCCTCTCGATATTGCCTATGAAGTCGTTTTTGTGAATGATGGTAGTAAAGAAGATACCAGTAATTGTTTAAACGAACTCTGTCAGCAAAATGATTACCTAAAGCTAATCAATTTATCACGAAATTTTGGCCAACAAGCAGCCATATCAGCAGGCATCAATTTTTCATCTGGACAAGCTATCGTTAATATTGATTCAGATCTACAAGATCCGCCTGAGTTGATACCGGATATGGTGAAGCTCTGGCGACGTGGTTTTGACGTGGTATATGCCAAGCGATCTTCTCGAAAAGATCGCCTCCTAAAACGAATTACCGCATTCATATTCTATCGTGTGATGGCGGTACTATCTAACATTGAAATTCCGCAAGATACCGGCGAGTTTAGACTTATAGATCAACGCGTAGCAAAAGCTCTTCAATTATTACCTGAGCGTACGCGCTATCTTCGCGGGTTAATTCCCTGGCTAGGTTTCAAGCAAACAACGATTCCTATCAACCGCAATGCCAGACATCATGGTGAGAGTACCTACACTCTGCGCAAACTGGTTATACTAGCATTAGATGGCATTCTATGCTTCAGCTATGCACCATTATATGCAGTTGCCATAATTGGCATAATCACGATACTCTGCGCTCTTACTATTCCCAGCGTCTGGTTAATCGTAACAGCAAAACACTTGCCCTTAGTGACATGGCTATGCTCTCTTGGCGTATTTTTATTCGGTTTGCAGTTTTTGTTTTTGGGTATTGTCGGGCTATACATCGCCAGAATTTTCGACGAAGTTAGAGCAAGACCGGTATATGTTGTTTCTGAACTTACGGGACAACCTTTTCATTCAGCCACGCGCCAAACCACTGAATCAAAACGATCCAATAGAGCTTTCCAAGAACCAGGGTACGATTTTGATGCCCATCCCGAAACGCTGCCTAGTCCAGCAAGCAAGCTCAATTATATTTCTGTGCACAGCGCCGATTCAGTAGAATAAGTTTCTGTTACAAGCGAAATACAACAGTAAACTGAGTAAGGAAATGATAGATCCGGAATCTAGCCTATCGGAAAAACAAAAGGATTGGTTTTCGATAGCCGGTATCTTGTGCATCTTATTCATACGCTTCTATAAAACAATCTTTGGCGTACAGTCTATATCTAAGGAGTTTCTTGCTGCTCATTGGGATTCGCTGTTTTATACGCTAAAGGCTGGGCAAAATTTTGGTATGGACAGCTCATTTTGCAACTTGTTTATTCCGTATAGATTTTTTGTAGCCGAATATTGGCATCATGGATTGCCGCTCTGGAACCAACTGAACGGATTCGGTATGCCTCTGCTAGCCGATCCACAATCTTTTCCATTCTCACCACTGTATGCCATTTTTACTCTCTTCCCCAGCATGCAAACTTGGAATATTTTACTAATCATTCAGCTCGCTATTGCAGGAGTATCAATTTACTTTTTATGTAGAGAGCTTCAACTTGATTTCATCGCCGCACTGATAGCGTCGCTTCTATTTATATTTTGTCCTTTCTTACAATGGCAAACGGAATTGATGGGCACAGGATTTTGTTTAACCCCATTTGTTTTTTTATTCTTTACCAGAATGGCTAATAAAGGTTCATTCTGGAATATAGTCTTTGCCGGTTTAGCTGCAGCTATAGACATATTGTCTGCGCATCCTGAAATTGCCTTCGTCACAATATTTTTTGCTGCAATATGGACATGTTTTTGCTGCCACACCAAAGACCCCTATGCAATGTTATCGTGGCTCCGGGTTGCATCATTTCGCCTGGCATTAGTTGGTCTAATAGCATTTGGGCTGGTCGCTCCCATGCTCATTCCGTTTGTTGAATATGCGGCCAATGCTGAATCTTACAAATTGTATACCATAGCTGCAGCTGGGTTATCGTGGCAAGCAATTCTCGCTAATTATCTTTTTCCTTTTCAGTCTAAAGCGAGCATTTTCTTTGGGCCCCTTTCATTGTGGGGCTTAATCGCTTCATTTATTTATTTTGATAAATTCAATCGCTTTACCAGACCTTTAATAATTTGTTTTTTCATTAGTCTCATTGGTATAACCAGACCGATTCCCTTTAATTTCTTATTTCACCTGCCACCTTTATCTATGACTTTTGCAACTTATTGGATTCCGGAATATTTGCTATTTACGTCTATTTTAAGCGGTTTGGGATGCAGTTGTTTGATACATAAGTTATACGAGGATTCTCTCATTAAAAGCAAGAAAAACATGATTGCACTTCTCATAATCGGATTGATAGTGCTTTTCATACCGTTATTCTATACTTTTAACAATAGCGCTATTGTCTTTGATCAAACATTCGAGCAACCGCACTTTAACTGGAAAGTTTGGGCTTCTAATGCCAGTTTTTCAGTGTTAGCAATAATAATACTTTTTACTGGTATAAAGAAATCGGATGCCTGGAAGAGTTTTGTTTCTTGTATATTCATTGCTCTCGGTCTAACTACCATTTTACTCATCTCTTTTAATGCGCTGCCGCCTAGACCATCTTTCAAATATCCAAGCTCTCTTCCTTTTAACGCAAACGAAAAGACCGACAGAATCCTGTCAATAGGCGATCATTTATTTGTACCCAATGTCAACCTCATTTATAAGCTACCCTCATTAAAAGCATTGAATCCTATTTTTCCCAAGGGCTTTATAGCATTTAGCAAAATCTGCGGAGCGCAAACAGATCAATACACCCAAATTTATTCCCCTCTGATGAGTCCTCTTTTACGCTTAGCTGGTGTAAACAAAGTGATTTCTGAGCAGCCTATCCTTGACGCATCAATTCTAGAAACGCCAGATTTAAACAATTCCAAAAACAAAGATTACAATAAAACTATTGTCGACTTCGAAAATCTGATCAGTCTCAGTAATCTAAAGCTGTTATACGATCATAAGTCATCAACTCTTTTCTTAATAGCAAAAGCTACATTACATGCTCCTGAAGATTATCGTCTTTGCTTTTCTGTGGAAAACATTCATGGTAATCCTATAGCCTATACTGAACCGGTGGCGATCTCTTCCAAGCCAGCTATGCAAGAAATTTATTGCTCCGCATTGATACCACAAACTGAGAATCATTGGTCAGTTTCTATCCGTCTTATGAGAGTCAAAGACTATAGCTTTATTACCCCCAAGAATGTCGCTTTTGGTAAAATCCGTTCTAATAATTCATGGCTTGTTGCTTCTAATGACGAAACCAGAAGGTTCACTAAAGTAAATAATGACCGTTTTGAACTAGTTTCTCAACACGGCAGTATTCTCGAATATAAAGACAAAACTGCTCTAAATAGGTGCTTCTTTGTCGAAAAAATTAATTGGGTGCCCGATAATGCAGCCGCTCTCAACTATCTTAAGGCCCACCCATACAATTTAGATAACATGGCTATTTTAGAGAAGCAAGATTCGAAACAATTTAATTCCATCATGAAGACTATTAGCAAAAACGAAAACAAATCAGCAGCCGCAGACTTATCAAGCTTCGCTCCAGGAACCATAGAGAAGCCTGCTGATAATCATGAGCAGTTGCCCTTTGCCACAGCCTCAGAATTTTCCTTTAAAACTGAAGCACAAAGTCCATCTTTTCTCGTCACTTCAGACATTTATTATCCAGGCTGGAATGCTTATATTGATGGCAAACAATCAAGCATATTTCGTACAGATTATTTATTCCGCGGCATAATTATACCTGCCGGAAAACATACCATAAGATTTGCTTACCAACCCATTAGCCTTACAATAGGTTTTTGGTTATTTTTTATAGCTATTTTGACTATTTTCATACTCGGACTTAAGCATCAATATTTCTCTCGCGGCAAAGCGCTTATGTTCAAACAAACAGTTGCGATAAAGGTCTGAAAATTTCGACCCTACACGTGCCACTAAAATTACCTGGAATTGACTAAACATGAAATTAATAAATCAACTCGTCGATTTTATTCACACTCACTTTTTAATTACATTATTATTGACCTATCTGTTAGCTGCTATTGTACCCGGATTAGGACTTTATTTACGCGAACTTTCCTTTGGTCAAATTGCTTTCAAGACTGGATCTCTTAACATATCGGCGCCGCTGCTAATGCTTGCATTTCTTCTTCTTAACGCAGGGCTAGGAATTAGGATCCAGGAGATTAAAGGCCTCCTGGCTAATCCCAAATTGGTAATTGTGAGCATTTTTGCAAACAGTTTAGTGCCTGTATTATTGATCTTTTTACTGCAGACGGTTTTAGGTCTATGGCATAATTCGGATGAATTACAAAACCTACTTACTGGCTTAGCACTGATTGTGGCAATGCCTATTGCAGGCTCATCTGCAGCTTGGTCACAGAATGCAAATGGAAACCTTTCATTGAGCCTAGGTCTGGTTCTACTTTCCACTTTCAGCAGTCCGCTTACTACTCCGTATATTCTTCACTTGTTCAGCTTTATTACTACAGGAGATTATTCTGAAGATCTACAAGAATTAGCCGTTGAAAAAACAAATATATTTATGCTGTTGACCACAGTATTTCCATCACTGCTAGGCATTGCGCTCCATTTCTTAATTGGCAATAAAACAATTGCTAAAGCCAAGCCTTTGCTTAAACTCTCAAACTTTATCATTCTACTGCTCCTCAATTATTCCAATGCCTCTACCAGTTTGCCTCAGGTATTTTCAAAACCCGATTTAGACTATTTGCTCTTTATCTTATTAGTCATTACTTTGATGTGTTGTGCTGCATTCTACTCAGGTTGGTTGGTTAGTAAAATCTTCAAGGCAAACAAATCTGACATGGCCGCATTGATGTTTGGTCTCGGAATGAATAATAATGGCACAGGACTTGTCTTTGCCACCGCAACATTATCTGATCACTCAGCTGTCCTTTTACCTATCGTTTTCTATACGCTCATTCAACAACTAATCGCTGCAACGATAGACCGCCTGTATTTCCAAGACAACCAATCACCCGAAAATTAATCTCCTGACTAAAATCATTATCTAATCAACTCACAAAAACTCTGTCAATTGCAGATCATCTGAACCAGTCATACTGTAGTCACAAAAGCTCTACTATTTCACATGCGATGGTAAAAATCAGGACCAAGTTTTGAATTTAATTTTTTCTGTAATTTAATTTCAGCAATTGACTGCTGTTCCAAAGACGACGCTAAATCCGCGTTAGATCTCGCCCGTACAATATCGGCTTTCAACTTAAGTAAATCTGCAAGCAAAGTGCCTAGGTTTGCCAATGCCAAAGCGTGAGCCTGCTTCAAGGCTATCTCTAATTTCTGCAAAGGTTCATCTCCCTCGTTTGAGAGCTCCCAGGCCCACCAGAACAATACTAACGTCGCATGAAAGCCATGCTTGTCAGTTTCTGCTTCCAATGCTTTTGAAAAAGCAATATTTGACTTTGCCATTCTATTCGGACTACCATCAGTCAGCCCCAATCGCATGTAAAGATCAGGTATATCTTTTTTAAACTCGCTATTAGGAAGCTTAGCTATAGTTATGGCATTATTCATGTATTTTTCATATTCATCGAAATTGGCACCCTTCTTACTTATTATAGCTGCAGCCAAAAGGGGATAAGTTTTATAGAGAGTCTTATTCTCAGCCCCAATCATCTGCTCCATTTCTAAAATATGTCGCAGCTCCCGCTCCGCAATACCAGCCTTTTGGCGCTGAACATCCGAAAAGCTCGGAAGGGTGAGAATATCTATGTACTGCTCCGATTGTTTTCTTTCGCGTTTGTTTTTTAGTGCTGAGCACGCGGCTAATGCCCTTCGAAAATATTCTTTGTACTCTGCATCAGCACCGCTAACCAAAGCATTCATGCCCAGAAGCGAGTAGAAAGCAGGCAAACCATTATGCAAGCAAGCAATGCTTCGTTTCGCTCTATCAATCACAAATAATTCTAATCGATTCGATTGATCGTACTTACCTTCTTTCCTATATTTCAATGCTAGCTGATTAATCGATTCTCCTAATCCATCAGGATTTTTACCGTATTTCTTTTCCAAAATATCTTGACTTAAGCTGAGAATATGTATCGCCTTTTCTATCTCACTTTGATCAATGTAATAACAAGCTAGCGTACTAAGACTGCCTATACTTTGATCATGTGTGCCACCATAAATCAAATTTTTCAAGTAACAAGCGCGCTTAAGGCATTTTTCCCTTGTCGCCGGCCTAGTATTATCTAGATACGAATCAGAGAGAACAGCTGCCCAAAAATTAACTTGAGGATCCAAAATGCCAGCATCTTTCTGTTGTTTCAGTATTTCGACGATCTTTTGAGAATGCGCTTCAGCTTCATCAATTTTATTAGTGATAACCTCCACATCCGCTAGACGACATAGTGAAATCGGCAAACATTTCGGAGGAAACTTTTGATTCTTTGCCAACTCTAACGCTTTCTTAAAAGACTCAATCGCTAAATTGTATTTTCCATCGAATTTATAAGAACTGCCATCAAGAATAAATTTTTGCCAGTCGTCGATAGCCGCAGCATAAGCTTTTAGTTGAATAATTAGCAAAACAATTAAAAGAAAAAACGATCTTGAACTAAATACCCTGCTACGCATATGTTCACCTACAGCAAATCTTATAAAATGTTACCCTATCATGCGTGACAACGCTGTGACCGCCAGGATACAAATGAGATTAAATCGATAGCATTAAGTGCAGCGATTAACTCGTACTCTTTGGTTATTTTCTCCTATAGAGCATCAATTGGCTATGATCAGGAAGCTCCTTTTGAGCCATTAACTTGTAACTACCGCCATTCCGAACAAATTCTACAAGTTTATTGAAATTCGCCTCTGATTCTTTATCAAAGAAAAGGTAACCTACTGAACCCGTTTTCCATAAATACCATTGAGATTGCAAAGCTTCTTTGGGATTAAACCTTACTCTGTCTCCAAAAATAGTAAACACTCTTCCCGTGGTAGGTACTATTGTATGATTTCCAGCTTCTTTCAAAAGCAGTTCAAAGGCATGCGCGTGGAGCGTGCCCGAATTTATCAGAATGTTCAAATAAACAGGCTGAGAACCATCTATATTTTTTATAGTATCTATGACCAAACTATGGCCCCAATCAGTTATCGGAACCGGATTATTTGCAGCTAAAAGATTATCGAAACCTTGCGGTAATGTTGGCAATCTTAGGGGGTACGGAACCAAATTAGAATAGGCAAATTGTAAAACAGAAATGAACGATAAAAGCACACCCGCTATCTGTTTGGCTAGATTACCAGAGCAATAAAGTTCGGATAACAAAAAACCCGTGAAGATAGCCGGGGTAATCAAAGCTGGAGCCAGATATCTAGGATCGACAGCATTAGCAGGCCAAGCCAACATCAAACCTAAACCACCGATGGTCGAAAGTGCAACCGGCAATAATCTATACTGCTGTTCGCGCTTAACAGAAAAGATTGAAACTATAAATGAACGAAAAAGCCAGCTCGACATAACTTCACTAATCAACGGGGAATAAAGGCGCAAACGAACTAAGTAAGATAACTGCATCTTTTTTAAAGCGAAATCTCCCATGAGCATACCGGTCATGGACTGAGCTGATTTGTAATTAATGAAAATGAATGGCAAGCCTATTGCTGCTGTAATAGCTCCCATCACCAACATATGTGCCAGTCGATTATAACGTGCTCTCTTAAACCCGTGCATGACATCCGAGTATTCAACCAATAAATAAATACCTACTGGTATCAAAAAAGCAGCAACTAATTGCTTGGTTAAACAAGATAGTCCTACAACAATTGCTGTTAATATCGTTCGCTTCCAATCGGGTGATTGAGAATTCTTCCACCACAACAAAGTCATCAAAGAGAAAGCTGTCATCGCTACTTCAGGCAAATCTAAAAAGAAATTATGGCTCAACATAGAAATAAGCGGATATACAACTAAACAGCAAGCACTAAGAGACGCTGCTAAGCGACTGCCTTTTAATAAACGCACTATGCCATAAACAGAAGATACAGCGACGCATAGAAAGAAAGTCAATGACAATTGTTCGGTTAAGCGAGACTGCCCAAAAATGAGCATAAAAAATCCATTCACCATATAAGCAAATGGCGGATAGAAGCAATTTATAGTCAGCACTTGATACCACCAGTGATAGCTCCAGGGATGAAAATGCCTGAGCAAATCTTTGCCAGCTATGCTGTTCATGATATGCTCCGCTTCGTCCTGTGTGGGAAAATGATAATCGAATGAGAACCACAGCATGTTTAAAGCAGCAACACAAATGGCAAGCAAACAGACAGTCTTCAGGTCTGCAAATAAATTATGCCTTAAGTCAAAAGACCGTTGCTCTTTTGATCCAGGATCAGTGGCCATTAGAATCTTCATTGTGCAATTCTTGTCTTAATTCTTCCATGATTCCTTGCGCCCGTGCCATTAAAGCTTCTTTCCGTTCTGGAGCTACTTCACCCAGATATGTTTCCAGTGCCGCCATTGGTGTAGCCGCTATATTTTCATTGAGCTGAGGCATCCGCGCCCGACTTTGGCTCATCTCAATTTCTGGAGCTAAGAGTCTCACCATAAGGGCGTCTGATGCTGCTTGTCGAATAGCTTTTTCATCTAGTTCGGCTAATTGTTCTTGCTTTATTTTATAGCGTATGCGCAAAACGCAGCCAGGGATTAGTGATTTAGCGATAGCATCCAAAACTGTTTTAGTCGGATCACTCGCAGTAGTCAAATTTAAATCTAGTGTGACAAACGGTCTGGGATTAATTGAACGAAAAGCATATGTGGTGTTGCCGCGAGATAATTGTACGTGAACAAAGCCTTTGTCTTCCCTTTCCTCCCCAAAATCAACTCGCTCTAAACTGCCAGCATAAACAATTGCGGGCTTTGTTTCTCGAATTATTTGATATTTGTGCACGTGTCCTAGGGCTACATAATCAACTTTGTCATTGACAAAAATATCTGTAGGAAAAGTAAGAGTATATCCCACCAGTAATTCTTGTTCAATGCCAGCTAATGCCCTGTCTAAAGTCATATGAGCAGTTGATATTGTGGGCAAATTTGGATCTAATTCTTGATAATAACCCATCAATATTTTACTTATTTGATCAATCAAAAGTCTGTCAATTTCCGCTGCACCAAGATTGGCATATTTTTCTAACGTAACTAATTGATGACGAGTGACATGAGGGATTCCAATCAATTGAAATTTGCCTCGTTTTGTCTCAATAGTTTCAAAAACTGGCTTATCGATAGTAGTGACGCCCGGCACTGACAAGCTTTGAAAAACAGACATGGCATGACTATTTGTGGACCGTAAGATTTGGTCATGATTGCCTACCAGTAAAATCGTTTTGATACCACTATCTGATAAACGTTTGAGCCTAGTAGCAAACATCTTTTGATAAATTGGTTCTGGATTGGCAGTTTTGTATGCATCGCCTGAGAACAAAAAAGCGTCTGCCTCAATATCAATGGCATAATCCACTACTTTATCTAAAGCAGCAACAAAATCTTCAAAACGTGTATTCAATCCAGTATCTGCATTCAGAGGGCCATGTATTTCCCCTGAACCAAAATGGATGTCAGAAACATGAATAATCTGCAATGGTTGAGACATTCCAGCTATTATAATACAATTGCACAAGCTGAAAGTGACTTGCACAATGACAGCAAGCAGTTGGGAATAGGCAAATTGCAAAAGTCAAACGGGTACATGATTTATCTGGTTTACACTTTTGCTTCGCAAAGCTGAGGCAGAGTTTATGCTGAGCAAAGGAAAGCAGGTCGAATTAAAAATTGCTTCTCTCGCCCCCGGGGGCGAAGGGGTAAGCAAAGATTTTGAGCTACCTGTTTTTGTTAATAAAGCCGCGCCGGGCGATACTCTATTGGTTGAGATTTATGACTATCGCCGTTCTTTCGCTAAAGGACAATTAGTAAAAGTGCTTGTGCCCAGCGATGAGCGTATTGAACCAAATTGCAAACTCTTTAAAGTATGCGGCGGCTGCCAGTGGATGCATTTAAATTATGAGGCTCAGCTTACCCACAAAAGAGAGCTAATTGAGCAATCATTGCGCCATATTGCTGGACAGGAAATAGGCGATGCCCTAAACAAGGTCTTATTGCCAACTGTAGGATCAACTGAGCAATTCGGTTATCGCAATAAAGTGCAATTGCCTGTGCGCAATCCAAAAGACTCTAAGCGTATATTAGCTGGCTATTTTGAAACTAATTCGCACAACCTGGTCAATATCAAACATTGCCCTATTCAACCCAATTTACTCGATAATGTGTTGGCACAAATCAAACTATTGGCTGAACAGTACAGCATTACCGCCTATGATGAAAAAACGGGCGAGGGGCTTCTACGTCATATACATATGCGCATAAACAAAGCTCATGACGCTGTCCTTGTTACTTTAGTTCTCAATTGCCAACCAGACAAAATGCCTGGCTATTTTAAAAGATTTGCTCCAGAATTGATGGCACAATTTCCTGAAATAAGAGGGCTCTGTGTCAATTACAACCACAAAAAAGGCAATCGCATTCTGGGCGAACAAACCTTAACGATAGCCGGAGAAGGCTATATTGAAGAGACTTTGTCTACAAATAACCCAGATTTCCCTGCAATATTGCAAAAAGGGCTTCGTTTTCAGCTTTCACCAGATAGTTTTTTTCAAGTTAACACTGATCAGGCAATAAAATTGTTAGAACTTATTGCAGAAGAAGTGAAAGAATTTATTGCCAATAGATCTTCGGCCGACTATAGAACACAAAAAATCTCATTATTAGACGCTTACGCTGGCGTGGGCACTATTGCTTTGTGGCTATCTCCTTTTGTTTCGCAGATAATAGCTATTGAGAATAATCCGCAAGCGGTTAAAGATGGACAAATCAATCAAAAGCTTAATAACATTGAGAATGTTCAATTCCAGCTAGAAAAAGTAGAAGAATATTTACCCACAATCTTAAAAAATAAGACACCTGTAAATATAGTGATCCTCGATCCTCCCCGTCAGGGCTTGAGTCCGGAAGTAATCGATGCAATTATGAAATTGCAGCCTGAACTCATAATATATGTAAGCTGTAATCCAGTAACATTAGCCCGCGATCTCCGTCTAATTTTATCTCCTCTTTCAGAAAATTTATCAGAAGCAAAGGACAGCCATTCTGAGATTAAAGCTAGTTGCCTTGAGAACAATTCTGGGTATAAAGTGGAGAAGATTATTCCAGTTGATTTATTTCCCCAGACTTACCATATTGAGTCAATAAGCATACTGAAAAAACAATGAATTTAAGAAATTTCGAGCGCAAATCAAGGATGGCGGCATATAACAGCCAAACCTTGCTCGGCTTGGAAGTGAAACGCGATAAAGACATTGCGGCAGTCGCTGTGCAGGATATTTGCGAGTCAGTCGGTTGGGCAAGACGTGAAGCAGACTTAATTTCAATAGCCTTGGAAAATAGCCTAGTTGTAATCTCTATTTGGGAAACCGGGCGCCTGATTGCCTTTGCGCGGGCCACTGGAGATAAAGTATTTAATGCTACTGTTTGGGACGTCATGGTCCGTCCATCACATCAAAGACAAGGTCTTGGCAGGCTAGTTATGAAAGAAGTATTAAGAGAGCTAGATACCTACAATATCCCGACAATAACTCTTTATGCCGATCAAGGCACTCAACACTTCTACGAAAAATTGGGTTTTTTAAGCGATCCAAACGGCGCTCAGGGCATGTTTCGCGAAAAATATTACCAAACGTGGTAAATTGAGGACTTCCGTACTGAAAGACAAGCTAATTTCACTTAGCTGCGTCTAATTTATATATAGAATTTTTTGTAGAGGAATTATGAAAGTTATTTTGCGTGAAAATGTAGTCAAACTCGGTAAAGCAGGAGATGTAGTTGAAGCAGCTCCTGGTTATTTTCGCAATTTCCTCGAGCCACGTAAACTTGCTATGCAAGCAACCCCTGGCGCGCTTAGAAAGCGAGATGAAGAAGCAGAGATTTTGCGTAAGAAAGCCGCAAAATTGCACGAAGCTGATTTAGCTCTAGTAGAAAAAATCAAAGCTTTAGGTGGAATAAAGATTTCCGCCAAGGCAGGAGAAGAAGGCAAACTCTACGGCAAAGTAACTAATAAAGAAATTGCCGAAAGCCTAGAAAAACAATTAAAAGAAGGGATTGATAAGCGACTCATTAAGACCAATGAAGACATAACTTCTCTTGGTACTTATACAGCCACCATCAAGTTCTCAGCTGATGCCCACACTGAATTTAAAGTCATAGTTACTGAAGAGTAACATTGTGCTGGAATAATTATTCTGGAATCAGAACAGCTTATCTTAAGACCCTTACAGCAAACCGATTTTCATTTGCTTGTTCAATGGATCAATGCACCGCATGTTGCCTTGTGGTGGGATGGTCCAGCGGATATTGACTGGGTCACAAAGCACTATACTTGCCGCTTAGCAGAAAATGCTGGTACCCGTGTTTATATCGCCGAACTGGGCGAAAAGCCAATTGGATTCATTAAGTTTTATCGTTTTGCTGATTATCCTGATTGGGACAAACTTTTCGGCATAAAGAATGCCGCGGGAATTGACTATTTAATCGGTGAATATGAATTGACCGGCAAAGGCTTTGGCACACAGATGATTGAGCTGGCTACACCAATTATATTTAACCGTTATCCCAATGTAGAAGTTATTATTGCTGGACCCAAGCAAGATAATCATGCCTCTTGTCGTTCTTTAGAAAAGGCCGGTTTTACCCTTATAGAAAATCGCCACTTTCAATCAGACAACCCGGTACATCATGGAATAAAAAGCATTTATGGACTATACCACAAACCAAAACACTCAACTGATCCTGCGAGTAGCGCTTTCTAAAGTCAAATGACCCAAGCGATCGCGGCATGGCCTGCATTTATGTTCTGCATCGCACTTTTTGATTAGTTTCATTCCGCCCTGTCATCGTTTTGCCACGGCTATTAAATAAACTCATTATCACCAGGCACGACCTCCTGTAACTTCATAGGTTACGATATAATGATAAAGAGTTTTGCACACAAAGGGTTGAAATATTTTACTGTAATAATAATGCAAGCTTGGTTAACTCAAAGCATGTTGATCGCATTCAAATGATATTGGACAGACTGGAAGCAAGCAGAACAATAATGGACATGAACATACCTGGTTATAAATTACATAGATTAAGCGGACGACGAGAAGACATATGGAGCGTAAGAATTTCAGGTAATTGGCGCGTCACATTTAGTTTTAAAAACGGCGATGCTTATAACGTTAATCTGGAGGATTACCACTAATGAGATCACCACAATCTTTAAGAAGCGCTCAAAGACGTCCCACTCATCCTGGGGCCATTCTGCGTGAGGATGTTTTAAGTGAGCTTCAATTATCACAAACATTATTAGCAAAACATCTTGGGGTTTCAAGACGTACAATATCGCAAATCGTTAACGAGCAACGTCCAATCACCCCGGACATGGCTATACGCTTATCAAAATTTTTAGGCACCACTCCCGATAGTTGGTTAAACATGCAACAGGCGGTTGATATTTGGGATACAGAGCACAGCAAGCAGGCTAATTATGGTCGTATCAAACCATTGAAAGGATTTGAACTGCAACCAGCAATTTGAAATATTTGATATTACAGTCAATCAATTGAAATATCAGTAATTTCACTTTCTAAAGTAAAAGTTTCAACGGTTAAGCCGCTGGCTGTTCGCTTTAAGATCTCTACCTTTTTTTCTGCAGCGTTCAAGAATTTTTCGCATTCATTACTCAATTGCATACCACGCTCAAATAAAACCAGCGCTTTTTCAATTGGCACATCACTATCTAATTCTGATACCACCTTTTCTAATTCAGCTAAACTGGTGGCAAAATCTGTTTTTTTACTCATTGATTCTCCTTGTTCTTAAAAACTGAATCCTTACGCACAATATTTCCGTAAATAGAGAGCTGTTCGCTTGATTTACCATCTTTGCCCCAGCTCTCTGAACTGCCCTCTACTCTCACAGCCAGCTTGCCTTCAGCCAGCAATACTTCTAAAATTTCACCGCTTTTACACTGGCTAGGCTGGCGAATTACTTCTCCATTCAATTTACGTACAATTGAAAATCCGCGTTTCAAAACATTGATAGGTCCAAGGTTTTGCACCTTTTCCAGATTTCGCTGCAAATTAAAGCGATGCAGAGAAAGAATACGCTCAAGGGTTGTGAACATGCGATCTTGTAAATTGACTATTTGCAAACGACTATTTTGCAAGCGATGTTGATAAGTGCTTAAGAATCGCGCCGGGCTTGCATTTATTAGCCTATGCGTAGCGGTGCGCAATTTCTCTGTTATATCTTTTTCCAGTCGACCTTTTAAGGTCAACCACTTATCCATTAATTCCTCTGTGCCACGTGCCACCATTTCAGCTGCCGCTGTTGGTGTAGGTGCACGCATATCAGCTACAAAATCACATATAGTGACATCAGTTTCGTGCCCCACCCCAGAAATAACAGGCACCTTTGCATTAGCCACTGCTCGTGCTACTGCTTCTGTATTAAAGGCCCACAAATCTTCAATTGAGCCTCCACCGCGAGCAACCAAAATCACTTCAATATCAGAAAACTCAGCCAGACTTTCAATGGCCTGGGCAATTTCTTGTTCACTGCCTTCGCCTTGAACCCGGCACGGCGAAATTAAAATGCTGACTGAACGGTTGCGTCGGCTTAGCGCACTTAAAATATCTTGAATAGCTGCGCCTGCCGTGCTAGTTACCACTCCAATTCGTTGAGGCATAAGCGGTATCGGGCGTTTACGCTCCAGAGCAAATAATCCTTCTTTATCCAATTTTGTTTTAAGCTGCTCAAAGGCTAATTGCCAGTCTCCTATACCAACTGGTTCCAGAGCGGTAACAATCATTTGATAAGCACCGCGGGGTGGATAAACACTCAGACGTCCGCGGGCAACAACCATAAGCCCATCTTCTAAACGGAACTTAATAGATTGATTGGCGTTTTTAAAAGCAACACAAGGCAAGGTTGCCTCTTTGTCCTTTAGCGAAAAATACCAATGCCCCGATGGATAGATTTTGGCATTGCTAATTTCTCCTACTACATATATATCGACAAATTCGTCTTCTAAAGTTTGACGAATCTGACTGGTTAATTCGGCAACAGTCAGCACTTGCTGAAAAGTAATGCTTTCTTTGAGGCTAAACATATCATTTACTCATAGCAGACTTTATCAGTCTGCCAGATTTCACTGCAGATTTCATTTGACGATCTCACTTATGATACTATATATTAGTATGACATACAAAAGTAGGGTATCCACCCTTAAATAGTTTGAAATCTAGCCATGTTAAATGCTGCACCTTAACAACTCGTTAAGGCTGGGCTTCTGGCTGGGCAAAACAATAATCGGAACAAAATCAACAAGTCAGAAAGAAGGACAACAATGCATAAAACCTTGTATACACCCACCATGATCGATACTTTTCGTGCCTGCAAACAAGCCTATTTACTAGCTTTTCTTCAAAATAATATGGAGACAGAAAGTTTATCCTTTATTTGCAAACAGTTTTTATTGAGAGCTTTATCTCAAATCAATAAAGGCAAAATTACTACAGTCAGTCAACTGCAAAAGTATATGGGGCAGTATTTGGCCCGCCGGGAAACTCGGCAGCGCTTCAGATAAGGAGGCTGTAACAAAAGCCTTTTTATACGTCTATAAAAGCTTATTGCGTTATTTAGCAAAACCTTATCGTCCGGCTGGTAGCAAGGTAGTCGGCGTGGCGCTCAATGTTAGAGCTCGTGTACCTAACGTTAAGGTGTACATAGAAGATACTTTCGATCTCATATTATGGTTTCAAAATGAACAAAGATTGGAATTCGTAGACTTTTCCCTGCAACCATTGAAGAACTTTAATCCGGCTGGCCAAGTACAGCAGTGTTGGTCAAAAAATACCTAGCTGAAAAATTGAAAACACGCTGGCCTTACAAAAAGCTTTCCATCAGATATGAGCGGGTGGGCTTGCAAGACTACTCACCCTTGATCACTAATCCTGAAGAATCTATCTACAGATTACACTGGGCAGAAACGGTAAAAAATCTAGAAGACATGCAAACATTGGAGCGCGGACAGATAGAAAACAATTCCACCAAAAATCTTTGGCAACCTCATGATAAGTGCCGTCATTGCGACATCATCTTGTCTCGTCTAAAGATACAAGAACATTTATTATTATCCGACCACTACTCCATGACAGCATAGAAACATAGTACCTCAAGTAAACGTCTTCAACTAAACCTGGCTGCCTATTGTAGTAAGTTGTTTAATGCGCTTTTTCATAGCAGCCGAAAAACATCATTTGAGCCTCTATGAAAAGCAATTGGGTCAGGTGAAGGATAATATGCCTCTGCGCCTAATGATCGAACAAGTAATAGTGCAAGAATCTACTCATATAGAAGAGCTAGGAATGTATCTACGCAATGATGCCACCATACCGGTAAGCGCAAAAAAATAGTCTAGATATTTTTTCTACCCCTATTGCTTTAAGCAAATCTTTAGTTATAATTCTAAGGTCGCCACCATCAGTGGAAGCCTTTTGAATAAAAGTATCCGCATATGTACTATTGAAAATGAGCTCAATATCCTTTTGGAGGTAAATTGCTGTGCCTGAAGCTATGAAAAACGTATCCCCATCCGGAGGGGGAGTAGGCCTAGATGGATTTGAGCAAATCTTCAACGAAACAATCGAAAATACCTCATTCACTGCATCTGGTGCCTTAGCTAACCAAGAGCAGTTAGAAAAGCTTTTTGGACGGCTTACTGAGTTAATTGCTTTTAGTGTTGATCAAAGAATTGAGAATGCTCGCATGGCCGGCCAATTGATCGAAAACCAAAGACAATTAGTAGCTACCCAGCAAATACTAATTCGTTTGATGGAAAAATCAATCGAATTAACTAAGCATATTTCTACAATTGAGGAAAAACTGCCTTTGGTTTTCGAATTACCAAAACTGGTAGACAGTTTAAAAGACAGACTGATAAGAATAGAAGGCATCGAAATTGACTAGTTCTATCGGTTAAAAACGCAACTAAATTCAACTCTTCTTAAAATAAATTAACACATATAGCGACGGTTCGGGCTTCTCATGACTATCTGCAAGCCTTACCATAGTGCTGACAAGCAATTGCTTTACAATAAGCAGGGGTAAGAGTTGAGCCATTCAGGAAGTAGCGGTGGTCACGGTGACGGCGGAGGTGGTACGTTCCACTATGCAGTCGGAGATAATTACAACCCTCTGGGAAGCTATTCCGACATTTATAAAATGGATTACCTGACAGAAGGGTTGAAAATGAACCATGGCATTCGGTTTGCCATATTGTTCATTGCTTTTGCCGGTTGGTTATATATTGTTTACTGGATCAGACATCATGACCCCCTAAAAACACAAGCAATCGGCGTAAGTACCGTTGCCGCACCAACTGCCAGTCAAGATAAATCGATCGTGTCTTCGGTAAGAAATGCTTTCCCTCTCAAAACATCTCAGGATTTCGGATCTCTTTATGTTCCCAGCCCGCAGCCTATCAGCAGTGACTCAAACAATCAACAGCCTGAAAAGCCTTTAGAATCTCAAAACAAAACGCCCATTAAAGCTCAACCAGGAGCAGCGCTTTCTTCCCCATTAACTTACGTCGATCAAGGCTTTGATCAACGTTTCGGCTTACCGGTAAATGTGCAATTGCCACCCCGTTCATCATCTGTGGCTGATCCAATTTTTTCAAATCTTACAACAGCCAATTCTAAACCCCAGAACAAGTCAGACCAGCCTAATGTCAACCCTTTATATGCTAGCTATAAAGTTCCTATTCAAAACGGCAATAGCACATCTCTAAGAACTATAGTCAACCGCTAACAGCAAACTTGCATATTTCTGACACTCAGCTATGCTGCTCTATTAGTGTTACCAGCGATACCAGTCGACACTAAGAACTTGACACTTATTTAGTCCTTATTACTTACTAATCTCAAAAGCTTTAACAGCAAACTTCTGAGTATTCTGATTCGGCTTTTTTTCTCAGCTCTTACTATCCAAAAATGATGATAAGATAAAGGCGCTTCAAGATTCGATAATACCATTCTATCGAAGCACTTTGTTTAGTAAAATACGACTTTAATTACCCACAAACCGGGAATTTTTGTGAATGGACGTTTATGATATTACGATTATTGGTGGCGGCCCGACTGGTTTGTTTGGCTGCTTTTATGCAGGTCTTCGTGGGTTAAAAACCAAAATAATTGATGTTTTACCCGAGCTCGGCGGCCAGTTAACTGCACTCTATCCTGAAAAATATGTATACGACGTTGCTGGACATCCAAAAATATTGGCCAAAGATTTAGCAAAAAACCTAGGTACCCAATCCCAGCTCTTTAAACCTGCCATTTGCCTGGGCGAAAAGGTAGTCAATCTAGTACATCTGCAAAATGATGGGGTTTGGCAGGTAATCACAGACAGAACTACTGATCATTACACAAAATCTTTGCTTCTAGCTTTAGGGGCCGGTGCTTGTGTACCAAAAAAGCTGGATCTCGATTACAATCCAGCTTTTGAAAATACCTGCATATTTTATTCAGTCAAGAATAAAGACTTCTTTCGTGGCAAAAATGTCTTGATAATAGGTGGGGGCGATTCAGCCGTCGATTGGGCTAACGAGTTCTCGGATTATGCCAAGCATGTAACCCTTATTCACCGGAGAGACCAGTTCAGGGCTGTGCAAACTTCGGTAGAGGATATGGCTAAAAATAAAGTCGATATTAAAACTTTTTATGAGCTAAAAGAAATAAAGGGGAAAGATCGGATTGAAGGCGTAGTCATCTTCGACAACCGCACTGGTAAAGAGGAATCATTGCCCATTGAAGCCATATTGATAAATATAGGTTTCGTGATCAATTTAGATTTTTTAAAAAGCTGGGGTTTGAAAATGGAAGGCAATGCCATAAGCGTAAATGAAAAAATGGAAACCAACGTGCCGGGCATATACGCTGCTGGAGACATCTGCGCTCACGCAGCCAAACTAAAGCTAATCGCCACCGGCGCGGCTGAGGCAGCAACTGCGGTTAATTTCGCTGTCACCTTCATCAATCCGTCTGCTAAAGCATTCCCAGGCCACAGTTCTAACCTCAACCTGAGCATCTAAGAGGCACTGATGTCAATACTAGTTGATTTTCAGATTAAAAATGCAGTTTCCAATAAAGAACTGATTATCGAGCCGTTCGATATGAGACTCGTGCAACCAAATTCTTACGACGTGAGACTAGATAGCAAATTCTCGTGGCAAGAGCCTAGTACAGAAGTCATTGACCCTTACAAAGCAGATTCTATCCTTAAAGGCCTGGTAAGTATCGAGGAAGACTCTTTTATTGTTGCACCAGGGCAATTTGTTTTAGGAGCCACTTTAGAGCGCTTTTCTCTGCCAGCAGACATAGTCGGTCAATTAACCGGCAAATCTTCGCTTGCTCGTTTAGGAGTCATGGTTCATGTAACCGCTGGTTTCATTGATGCCGGCTTTAGTAACCCACCTGCCAAAATTACCCTGGAAATAGTTAATCTAGGAGTACGCTCGGTAAAATTGCACGCTGGAATGCCTATTGCCCAGATGGTCTTTACCAAGACAGCACCTTGCGAGTTGCCATATAGCGCTAAGCCTAATGCAAAATATAATGGTCAAGACGCTGCTGCGCATAGCCGCTATTATTTAAATGCTAGCAATTCGCTCACCACAGCAAAATAAAATCTTGGCAAAATAACTGAACTAAACAAGACACTTTGACGTTTATTTACTTGTCCCAAGCGAGTAAACTCAATGCCTATTTATATGCCATGGTTGAGCATAGCCACGTCCGTACTTTCAGTTATTGCCACTGTTTTGGCCATCATTAGATGTGCTTGGATTGTACCAATATACGCCGCTTGCTCTGTTTCATTGGTGATTCTGTCGAAACTGTCGATCATCAGGCTACCAAGATCTGTTGTCTTTTTGTTGCTCTTTCCTATACTGGTATTTCTATACGCAAGTTGTCGAGCTGTGCGCCCAGCTGAAAATGACCTGAGCAATTACATCAATAAAAACATAGTTTTTCAGGCAGTCTTATTAGATACTCCAAAGATCTGCAATTCTTTCAATTTGACTAACTGTACAGCAACTATCCAAGCTTTGACTTTGCTTTTTCCTGAGCAACAACCGCTTAGCGGAAAGGCAAGATTGACAATCATTGGGTGCGCAAAATATCCAATCCCTCAATTTAAAGCAAGTCAAATTATTCAGATTGAGGGACGAGTAAGAAGCATCGACACGAAAAAGAAACCCTGGTTATCTGGTAGAAAGAGAGCTTCCGAACGAAACAGCATATATTCTCAGGTGTGCATTCGCACCAGCAATATTAAGATAAGCATTGATGCCAGTGAATATGTTTCAGCACCGGGAAACGTCTTAACTAATAAAATTAATAGTTTGATAGATCAAGTTAGGTCTCAAATAACCAATCAACATTTGAGCAATCTGGGACCAAAAGCAGGAAGTTTACTGTCCTCGATAGTGCTAGGTGATCGAGCAGTTAAATTGGACGAAAATATTTTGAATGCCTTTCGGAAAGTCGGACTTTCCCATATTGTAGCCGCCTCTGGCTTCAATCTCACTATTGTCACCGCGATTACTTGGTGGCTATTGCGCAAAATATCCGCACACCGCCTGGGTCTTACGCTCATGGGTTGCACAAACGTAATCCTTTATGCAATATTGGCCGGATTATCGGCTTCCATCGTACGATCAGCAATTGCCTGTCTATTGCTTTTGATTGTGCAATTCTATTATCGCAAAGTCCACACCATGGCGGCGCTAGCTATTGTTTTGCTTATCAATATATTGGCAGACCCAGCAATTTTGCTGGATCTGGGAGCGCAATTGTCCTACGCGGCAGTGGCAGGCATATTACTCGGAGCCAAACCTTTAACTAAGCTTCTCTCTTGCGGCAATGAGCATAAAATAGTGAATGTCTTTGCTGCGTCCTTAGCCGTGATCCTTTTGGCACAAATGTCAGTGCTGCCTATTCAGCTCTACCACTTTTGGCAAGCGAGTTTCTTGTTTTTACCAGCTAATCTCCTTGTAGATCCGCTGATAGCCCCGGTTACAGTAATTGGATTTGCCTCTTCCTTTGCCGCACTCTTGAATCTAGGCTCTATCTGCCTGGGCTCGATCATTTGCAGACTTTTGGATTTATTGGCATATATTCCTCTACAAATAATCATTTATATTACAGAAAAGCTTTCCTCTTTAAATTTAGCTTCTATCAATACAGGACAACCAGCCTTACATCTTATCGGCATCTATTATTTGGCATTGATGTTTTTTCTTACTACTTTAGCCAAAGAAAAACATCGTCGAGTAAGCCTTGCGCTATTTTTGGTTGCGCTATTTTGCCTGTTCCACAAGCCAGATTTAAAACAACCCCTAATTATCTTTTTGCCAAATTCCACAATAGCCATCAACACCGAAAGAAAAGCCCTCTGCCTGGGCAATCAAAGCACACAGACGAATAAAATCTTGTCTTTCTATGGGGCGCAGCTTCTATCAGCCGCATACAATGCAGATAAGACATTTCGATTCGTCCTTTCTGCTAAAGCAAGTGCCTCAATTAGCATAAATAAAGAAACGCAAGAAAATGGCTTTCTATTAAATGTCACACCCGAGAATAATAACCTGCCGAAAACTTACCTTATAAGCAGCGATAGGTACAGACCCTATCAAAGACAATCTAACTCATCCTTGCCCTTAGTATCTTCAATATCTCTAGCTCAATTTAGTAAAGACTTACCTATAGAGATACAAATTTGCTGCCCGCAAAACTCAGTTAATATAAGTATTCCAACCCCAAACGGCAACGATAAAATTTAACTTCTACGAAAGGCTTTGGCTACCATTACTAATTTCTCGAACCAAGAGAACATTTTTGTTAACCCCTATATGCCAAAAGTAGCACTTACTACTCTTCTTTGTCGTGATTAACTTCAGTAAGCTCATCGGCAGTGTAATTAAACGTATAAGCGAGATCAAGAAATTGATGTGGATAATCATCAGGCAGCTCACCACAAGGCGTCGCTTTTTTTATAGCCGCAAGAGCTGAATCATCAGCTGCTTTACTTCCACTGGATTGAATTAGCTGCGTAGATACCAAAGCGCCATTTGCATCTAATCGAAAAACTACTTTGATATGGTGCACTGTACCTGGGGGGGGAGACCATGCATGCTTCAAGCGCTTATGCAATTCTTTCAAATACTCAACTAGCGAAGAAGAAATACCTGTCCCGTTATTAGATCTGCCACCGTCCTGCCAATGGTTATAACTGGTATCGCCATCATTTTCTGTAACTTCTACCATTTCTGGCGGCTTTACTTCCTCCATATTCATGGAAACATCTGAATTTTCAACTCTCTTTATCCGAGCGCTTTTTACTGACAGGGGTTTGTAGTTTTTGGAAATCGGCGCATTCATTGGTAAATACCTGCTAGCTAAATCAGTTGTATCTGCCACCATTGATACTGTGTCCATTTGCTTTTCTCGCTTCTGCGACTTTTCTTGTGTTTCTTGTTTCTCTTGTTCCATTTCTCGCTGGTTATTCTGACTGCCACCGGCTCTCACTACAAAAACCGGATCCGTAAATATCTGTCCCTGCGAATGAATTACTGGACTAGTCGTTTTGGCTAAAGTAGGCTTAGGCACAGAGGCGGGCAATAAATTTTTTTTGTCTTTGAAATCAGCCTGAGAAACAAATTCAATATCGATTAACTGACTCAATTTGTCCTCTCTATTTTTCGAAAAGAGATTTTTGTAAAAGAATAAACCGCTCTGAAAGATGGCGATCATTGCACAAGAACAGCACATATAGGGCAGAAGAGACCGCTCTCGCCTATAATAAGTGTTTAAAAAAAGAACAGACTGACTAACAGTCCCCTCATTCAGTGGTTCGAATTTTCTTAACTGCATCGACAGCGCCAATTTTAGCCTAAATAAAAACTGCTGATCTAGCTAATTCTATATACTGATACCGCCCATAGCCGCGAAATAAACATTGCATGCGTAATCTAGATATTCTCGGGATAGTCGCGGTTCGGTTTGGAGAAAAGTACAGAGATTGATAATTTGGTCTACTATATCGCGAGGGTGACAACAACGCATCATGCGTTTGCCCGATTTATACTGAGCTTCAATTAAATAATTTACTGCTTCTTCATTATAAGGCATACCAGTTCGTTGACAATATTGCAAGAATATCCATTTGTACTCATTTTCGGTAGGATTAGCAATATTGATCTTATACGGGATTCTCCTTAAAAATGCTTCGTCCACCAGATCAGCCGGCTCCAGATTAGTAGAAAAAACAATCAATTGTTCAAATGGTACTTCTAGCTTTTTGCCAGTATGCAATGACAGATAGTCTATTCTCTTTTCTAAAGGAACAATCCAACGGTTAAGTAAGGATTTATGGTCAATTCTTTGTCGGCCAAAGTCATCGATTAGTAATAAGCCACAATTGGCTTTCAATTGAATAGGTGCTTCATAAAGCTTCGTACCAAAGTCGAATTGCAGCTCTAGCATATCGATAGTCAATTCGCCACCCACCACTACACACGGTCTCTGGATACGTACCCAACGATTGTCATAGTCACGGGGATAATTAGCAGCCGAAACCGGTTCATGATTATGTGAATCAAAAACTCTAATTATTTGTCCATCAACTTCAACAGCATACGGAATGAAAATATTGCCCTTAAAACTACGAGCAATTCTTTCAGCAATAGAAGTCTTGCCATTACCCGCTTCGCCAAATAAGAACATACCTCGTCCAGAATTAATCGCTGGACCCACAGCATTTATGGTACGTCTGTTGACCATAATGTCTGAGAAAGCCACTTCTAAATCCCTCGGTGTAACCAATTCACGTCTGATAGTCTGAAATTTTAGTGAATCAACATACCGATTCCAGGGCACCGGACAAGCTCCCACATAGGCATTGTGATCAAAAAAGCGCGCGCCCGGTCACGTCCTTTTTCGGTGGGGGTATATTCGTAATCTGCCAGACCACCAGAGGCTCTGACCTCGACCAGCAATTGTCTCTTCAGGTAATCAAGTATTTCTTCTACGACCTTAAATGGTAAGTGAATACGGGCAGCTATTTCCCGACCCAAGGCAAAATTAACCAAAAAGAGGTCTTTCATAATTAGTTCTTCTAAAAAGCCTTCTTTCAACCCAGTGTCGGCAATTGTCATTGGATAAGGAGGAATAAACTCCTGCTGCAATTGCGTAGCTGTCTTAACACTTTGAGTCATGGTTTTTCTCCAAAATTACACCACAGAATATTTTAGGGCAATTTCTTCATACCCAAAAGATCTAACTTATCCGCGCTAAAACCTCCGCTTTTGTTCAATCAATTCATTTTTCTCAATTTTTGAACGCTCTTTAGATAAGAATCGTGTGTAAACTAAATTCTGATAAGGGCGCTCTAAAGGTCAAATCTATATACTTTAACTGAATTGGCAAAGAACTTGCGCCTGTTTTGCCTAGTATAAGTTTCTACAATCTGTGAATCTGCAAATTCATTTGCCCTAGACACGATTACGAGGTAAATTGTTGGGTATAAGATGGCTAGATGCACTCCATCTTTTGATTCGGACTTATTACCACTTCCTTAGCGATTAAGCCAACTTACTACTCAGAGCGAATTTAAACTATGGGAAAACCCCAGTTCTCCGATACCAAAAGTTCTTCAAATCCTCATTTTCTAATCATTTTGACCTGTCTATTATTCAGTCTTCTGCTGGTCGTTGGCGAGCAAAGCGTATTGGGTATTGGTTTTATCAGTCACCACAACCATTCGGCCAACAGATTACCTGCTCATTTGCAAACTAGATCCTGGCATTCTAACTCGCATTTCGCTAATAATAAGCTCTTCTCACACAGAAAGAACCGTTCTGCTCAGAAAACCACTCGAAATCAACATTCTGACAAACTCAATTGCAACAGCATCAATTGCAACATTAACAAAGACTCTTCCTCAATTCAGACTGTACTTGCAAACTTGCAAACAAAAGAATTGATGCCCGGGATCGTATATAAGAAAGGGACAGGCGCTTTGCGCTTGAATATCCTAGATATCGATACCTCTGAAGCACCGGTTATGGTTAAACCAATAGTTGCTCCCCAAGGCGCAACCCGCCTACAAACGGTCAAAGACCATACCTCCTCCAGCCACGCTATTGCAGCCATCAACGCTAACTATTTCAAGAACACTGGTGTACCACTAGGGACACTTATTATTGACGGCGATTGGGTAGCAGGACCCCTTTATGATCGAGTCGCTATGGGGATTAGTAAATCAGGCTTTGTACGTATAGACAGGGTAGGTCTAGGTGGCACGCTATGTACATCTAATCCGCAAGTGCCCAAACTTTGGATAAACAATATCAATGCACCGCGCCGCAGTGGTTGTCACACAATAGCTTACTCAAGAAAATGGGGCAGTTCCGTACATCTTGAATATGATGGCTGTTTAGTTTCCATAGATGCCCAGGGACGGGTATTGGACACGGAAAAGCGAGACATGACAATACCCTATGGCGGTATTGTACTCAGTGACAGTAAAGATAGTGCTATATCAAGCTTACAACCGGGTGACCAAACATATTTGCGCTGGCGAGTTAGTCCAGAGTCTTGGACCGATATTACTCAGGCAGTTAGCGGCGGTCCTTTGCTAATCAAAGATAATAGCTACTGCATCAATCTAAAAGCAGAGAGTTTTCATAGCAGCTGGACTAGCAACAGTATTAAAGCCCGCACAGCTTGTGGAGTAACCGCTAATAACCACTTGCTACTAGTAACTGCTGAAGGAAGCCATACGCTATATGATTTGGCTCATATACTACACGAATTAGGAGCAGTGGACGCCATGAATTTGGATGGCGGAGGCTCTACCACTATGGTTATTCATGACTCAACAGTCAATATGGAGAGCAAATCTCAGGAACGTCGAGTAGCAGTGGCACTTGGCATTTTCTTGATGGATAAGAAGGGCAAGTCTGCTTACAATAGACCTTGTTCCTACCTACCTAGCAAAGAGGCCTGCGGCTTAATCACTAGCAACATAAACGAGCCTGCAATTCGTTACGCCCACGAGGAAGAAAAGCTAGTAAAAGAGGTAGTGGACAAAGTGTTAAACCTCACACCCACTATTACTGCAGAAAAACCAGCAGAAAACCAAGCACTTGCTAATTAAAAAGCCTAGTAAAATAGCAGCATGAATAAAAAAATGTTGCCAATCAAAAAACTCACCATCAAATTTGAATTGGAGTTCAATCATGAGTAACCTAGCTATTGGTGTTGATTTTGGAGGCACAAAAATAGCCTGTGGACTAGTAGACACCCACAATGGGCGTCTGATTGGATCGACAAAAAGAAAACCCGTGTACTGGACGATTCCAAGGATGTCCAGGAGAGGTTGCGATCTACAATTGATGAATTGCTAAGCGAGACCAATGTAAATATAAAAGACACCTTGGGCATAGGCATAGGCTCAGCCGGCATGATCGATAGGAATAAGGGAATACTCATACTTGCGCCCAATTTAGGCGTGAGTCAAGTGCCTATAACCACGCCTCTCAGCGAGCATTATAAGGTTCCCTGTCGTCTCGGCAATGACCTGGAAGCATGCACTTTAGGAGAATTAGAATTTGGCGCTGGACGTCAATGCAATTCTTTTGTTTGCATATTTGTAGGTACTGGCATAGGCTCTGGTATCGTATGCGATGGCAAACAATATTTGGGTATTACAGGCACAGCCGGCGAAATTGGTCACACAATAGTTGTTCCCGATGGACGCAAATGTGGCTGCGGTGGTGCCGGCTGCCTGGAAACTTATGCTTCGCGCACAGCTATCGCAAAAGATATATTAGCCGGATTAGAGAAAGGTTTTGATTCTGCAATTAGCGACAAAATCGACTTATCGAAAGGTATTATACGCTCGAAAGCATTAGCTAGCGCCGTTTTAGCGGCAGATGAATTAGTTATACGAGCAGTCACCAAAGCCGCACAATATATGGGCATTGGTCTTGCCTCTCTTGTCAATTTTTATAATCCCCAACGCATTATCTTAGGCGGCGGCTTGGTAGAGGCAGTAGAACTATATTTTGAAATAGCATTAAAGGAAGCCAAACTGCGCACACTTCCAGTTCCGGGGCGCAAACTAGATATAGTCAAAGCTGAACTTGGAGACTTCGCCGGCATCATCGGCGCAGCCATGCTAATGAAAAATCACAAACATGGCTAGGCTACGGCTTCACTTGCTACTATTTTCACGTTCTATAACTTTAATATCATTGAGCAAACTGTCCCTCAATAGTACGAGATCTGAATTCGACCATTGACTAGCCAACTATCACATTGTTCGGACTAATAACAAAGGCTTTAGCAATGGGGAAACTACTGGTAAAGCTGAGCAAGTGGCTATCATCGATAGTGGCAACCACCCGAACATTGCCATATGGCCGAGCACTGTCTTCCAGAACACATTGCACTTCGATTTTATAGAATTTGTTGCTAACACTTTGAATATCAAAAACTTCTATGTGCTTTTTTTGTTGCCAGTCATAAAATTTATCGTATGGCAACATTCTCAATTCTGACATCTGACGATCTAGCAATTTAATTGCTTCAATTTTGTCCATAAAAGTGCCTTATTTGTACGCTAGCATCTGAAATTTGCTTCCCTGTCTAATATTTTTTTCTTCAAGATACATTTCTAATGCGGCGTTCAAGCGGGTCTTTTCAAAGCACCATTTTGGAGCAAGAATTTCTTCTTTGCGCCCCTCTGCTAACAAGCGCATTATAATCATGTCTTCAGGCAAAAGTTCAAGTGCCTGCCCGACTAACTCCATATATTCTCCTTCTTCTAGCACAGAAAGTCGCCCTTGCTTGTATTCCAGTTCCAGAGGTGTTCCTTTGTAAATACACAATTGATGTATTTTTATTCCCTTAAGACCAATTGCTGAAACTTGTTTTACCGACTCAAGCATTTGATTTTTCGTTTCACCAGGCAAACCAAAAATTAAATGAGTAGCAATATTTAAATTATATTTCTGTGCTCGCTTAATACAATCAAAAAATTCTTCAGACGTGTGTCCTCGATTGATTACTTCCAGAGTTTGATTAAAGGCACTTTGCAAACCCACTTCTAGCCACAGAAAAGTTCGTTTATGCAATTCGGATAGCAATTCCAGAATATTGTCTGGCAAACAATCTGGTCTTGTCCCGATGCAAAGACCAACCACGTCCGGCACATTCAAAGCAGTCTCATAAAGTTCTTGCAAAACACCTTCTGGCCCATAGGTATTACTAAATGCTTGAAAATAGGCCAGGAATTTTTTGGCTTTGAATTTTTTTCTAATGTGGGCAATTTGGGTGCTTAACTGCTGCTGAATGTTTAACTTAAGATCTATGTTAGGCGCCCCAGAACCCCTGTCATCGCAAAAGGTACATCCACCAAAAGCTCGCACTCCGTCACGATTAGGGCAGGTAAAACCAGCATCTAAAGGCACTCTATAAACCTTTTCGCCAAAATTTTCCTTTAAGTGTTGATTGAATGTGCGATAACGATACATGCTTAAGCTTATCTCAACCTTTTTAAGCGCTCTGTCGCCTTCATACTTCGGCTCCGCTGCAGTAATCAAGGCTCCATGGCATAATTTGTATGCCTCCAAACCGTTGCGTCTTCATCTCGCGACCGCTCACCGCAATCGCTCTCTTCGCTGTGATTTCTTCATTATATACCAGTAACACTGTAGCATGAAGTGTTGACCTGGATTAGCGGTTTTGTTATTCTGGCTAACCTGTGCTTAAGGCTATTCGTTTGGTTGACTATTTGTTTACCCAAGTGAATTAAAGAGGCATTCACGATTGTGATTATGCCCCCATCGTCTAGAGGCCTAGGACACCTCCCTTTCACGGAGGTAACAGGGGTTCGAATCCCCTTGGGGGTAAATTTTGGAGGTGTACACTCTATGCCCGAATTGCAGCAAATAAATACCGAAACCTATCAAAAATTGGCTCAGCAGCTAAGAATCGATAGCATTCGCTCAACAACGGAAGCCGGATCAGGTCACCCAACATCTTCTATGTCCGCAGCCGATTTAATGGCTGTGCTCATAGCAAAATTTTTGAAATACGATTTCAATAAGTCTCAAGCGCCCAATAACGACAGACTGATTTTTTCCAAAGGACATGCTGCTCCCTTGCTTTATTCGATGTATAAAGCTGCCGGGGCAATCACCGATGCTGAGCTTTTGACTTTGCGAAAATTTGGCAGCCGTCTTGAAGGTCATCCGGTACCACAAGTTTTGCCTTGGGTTGAAGTGGCAACAGGTTCTTTAGGACAAGGATTGCCTGATGGAGTCGGCATTGCTATAGCCGGTAAATACATAGACAAAATTCCCTACAAAGTGTGGACTCTCTTGGGCGACAGCGAAATGGCTGAGGGCTCAGTTTGGGAAGCTTTAGAATGCGGCTCTTATTACAAACTTGATAATTTAATAGCTATTCTAGATATGAATAGACTTGGTCAACGTGGGGAAACGGAGCTAGGCTGGAATTCTCAGGCATATGCTGCAAGGGCAAAATCTTTCGGTTGGCAAGTAGTAGAGATAGATGGTCACGATTATGCTCAGATAGAGAAAGCATTCGAAAAAGCTATGACCAATACCGGTGCACCATTTTTCATTGTTGCCAAAACAGAAAAAGGCCATGGATTTAGCAAAATAGCAAACAAAGACGGTTGGCACGGCAAACCTTTAGATAAAGAATTAGCTGCTGAAGCAATCAAAGAATTGGGTGGCAACAATAACGTTACTGTACAAGTAAGCAAGCCCGAAAAAATCTCTACTCCAGCAAAAAAGCCACCCGGAAAATTTGTTTGCCCTCAATATACTACGCCCTATTCAACCCGCGAAGCTTATGGCGACGCTCTCAAAGCTTTAGGTGCAGTTTACGAAGAAGTAATCGTCCTTGACGCCGAAGTGTCTAATTCAACTTATGCTGATAAATTTGCTAAAGCTTATGTAGACCGATTTTTCGAAATGTTTATTGCTGAGCAATGCATGGTTGGCGTTGCCACTGGTTTATCGACACGTGGTAAGAAAGTCTTTGCTTCTACATTTGCAGCATTTTTAGCAAGAGCCTATGACTTTATTCGCATGGGAGCGATATCGCGAGCTCACCTAAAATTATGTGGTTCTCATGCCGGAGTATCAATTGGCCAAGATGGTCCTTCTCAAATGGCGTTAGAAGACTTATCGATGATGCGCTCTATTTACGGTAGTACCGTACTTTATCCTGCAGATCCTACCTGCACAGCCAAACTTGTTAAAGCCATGGCAGAACTTGATGGCATCTTTTACTTGCGCACAACCAGAGAAAAGACCCCACTTCTTTACAAAGGAGAAGACGAGTTTCCAATCGGTGGCAGTAAGGTTCTTAAAAGCTCAAGCAAAGATAAAGCGACTGTCATCGCCGCTGGTATCACTCTGCACGAAGCTCTTAAAGCATATGAAGAATTAAGCAAAGACGGCATTGCCATTAGAATTATCGATGCTTATTCAGTTAAACCTTTAGACAGTGAGACCATTCATAAAGCAGCTAAGGAGACAGGCACCCTTATTGTAGTGGAAGATCACTCGGCCTGAGGGCGGCTTGGGAGATGCTGTTTTAGCCAGTTTCTCTTGTATTGGCGACACCAAGTGTTCTGCAGACAAATACCCAATAAAACTAGACACCCTGCCGAAAGTTATAAAATTGGCTGTGACAACGATGGTCGGCTCCGGTACTCCCCAAGAGCTAATGGATGAAGCCGGCATTTCTGCTAAACATATTGTTAGCGCTGTAAAATCGCTAAACGCCTAGTAGCTCAAAATCAATCTAGATAATTGGATTGAAGATCAAGCAAAACTTACGCTTGTGAAACTTAAGATCGAACAACATAGTCGTCCCAGCAACCGAATTATCTGTTCAATTTGATCGTCGTCTTCGGATTGGCACATGTGTAACTTCAACTTCAACTTTCTTATTCTTAAAGTCCTTTGGCAATTCTAAATCAGGAGGCAATTCTAAGCGTCCATTATGATAAACGCCACTAATTCTATCCAATAAAGCTCCGAATCTGTGCTTCGCTTCGTCAGCACCTTTTGCCTCCTGCATTTGAGTTTGGAATTCCAATTGCAAGTGACTAATTGCCGTATCTATCTCTTGGTCATTTTTAGCGTTATTAAATTCTTCTCCTAGCTTTGTAGCCATTCTAGCTTGAGATAAAAATGGATGAACTGTTATGTCGGCAATTTCAGTTGATGTACCATCTTCTTTCATTCTAGAAAAGGTGAGCTTTGCCATTTTGTTGTTCATTTGCAATTTAGCTGTACAATCGCCCTTAATCTTATCTATAAACTGTTGTTGCAAAAAGAAGTCTGCAAACTTTCCTTCTAAATAATTTTTGCTTACGAACTCCTCAATCTCTCTTCTCAATCCTGGATCATTCAAACCTTTCCCCGGTCCGGTTATTTCAGCAGCTTTACTACATTTGGCTGCTAGTTCTGTACCTTGTGTATGTCTAGCATCAAAAAGTTTTAAATCGGCCGCAATCGGTTTGCCCGACCTCATCTGCCGCCCGTTTTCGATAACGGGAGAATCAAGCTTTGAAAATTCCACACTTAACTGTCCATTTGCTTGGGCTATGCGTTCTTGTATGAAGTATCCTTTATCCCTACCAATAGCCCCGGCTAATTGTCTTATTCTCTCAGTTCTAGAATATGTGTCAGGTCCTGCCTCGTTTATATATTGTTCCAAAGCTTTTTTAAATTCAGGATTATTCAATCCTCTTGTTGAGTTTTCTGCATCTCCTCCTCCATTAGCTAAATCAGCTAAACTTACTACCGCCAAGCGGTCGGCAATCTTTGCCATTGCTATCTCTGGATTAATAGAATTCAAGGCCGCGGCCAGTTCTTTATCTGTGGGTTTGTAATTATGGTCAATAGATAATGCAGGCAAACGATCAGCTTCCAATGCTCTACCGGACTCTACAACCGTTGCTTTGGCATTGGCATTGGCAGAAACATTTTGTCCTTCTTCGCGCTGCAACGGGCTGTGAGCACTAGCAGTCGAAGGCCCATATATTTCTGGTAGTTCGTGCACCACGCTGGCTGAATCCGGTTTTGCACTCTCCTCCGCTTGTTTGGTTTCACCAAGCATTGTTTGTTCGGACATAGTAATTCTCCCCAAACTGCTATTCGCTACAAAGTATAGTGCGCAATTGTGAGGTTTTTGTGAGCTTGGCATAGTAGCACACATTCATCTGGATACAGATTTTCACGTTAGACGCTTTATTTCATCGCACAAATTAACTATAAACCTATATCTGGCTAAATATGAATTGGTTTCGCTAAGGTTATTCAGAACATTTTAAGTAACACGCTATGATCTATATAATTCAACCAGCAAAGCCGTACTATACACGGCTCGCTGCTCTTAATGGGGCAATATTTTTATGCCAATCGACAAATGCCTTTACTCCGTCTTTAAAAGAAGTGCTAGGATTATAGCCAAGTATTTGGCGTGCCTTGTCTATATTGGCAAAAGTATAGGGCACATCAGCACAATGCAATTCTTTGTGCACAAGCTGGGCCGTTTTTACCTGTCACTAACTCAATTGTACGAATCATATCTATTATATTTACCGGCTCAGAACGACCTAGATTGATAATTTCATAACCAGAAAAATCGACAATCATACTTTGAGTAATACCGTATACAGTATCTTTGACAAAAGTATAATCTCTTTTAGTGCTGCCATCTCCATAAACTTCTATAGGCTCGCTCGATTCAATTAAACGATAAAACTTAGGCAAAGCAAGATCGGGTCGCTGTCTTGGACCGAATGAATTGAAAAATCTAAGACAAATTACGGGCAAGCCGGCCGTGTGATGAGCCACATAACACAATTGCTCACCAGCAACTTTCGTCGCCGCATAAGGCGACAAGGGTCTATCAACTCTGTCTGTTTCTAAAAATTCTTCTCCACTGCGCCCACCATAAACAGAACTGGAAGAGGCAAAAACAAAGCGCTTTGCATTGGCTTTCACAGCAGCGTCTATTAACAGTTGCGTACCTCTTACATTCACATCCGTGTAATAGGCTGGACTCTCTATTGAAGGGCGTACTCCTGCCATAGCAGCCAAATGAACCACCACCTCAAAAGGACCGCAAGAAAATGTCTCTTCTAAAACACTTCTATCACGTAAGTCACCCTCAATTAATTTATAGTTCTTGTTTGGAAGATGCTCTTGTATATTGTCTCGTTTAATTTTTGGATCATAGAAATTATTAAAATTGTCCAGATTAACAACAAAATCACCATTAGCCAAAAGTGCATCGACTAAATGACTACCAATAAAGCCAGCAGCGCCTGTCACTAATATTTTTCTTTGTTGTTTATTCATGACCTTATTTTCACTTCAAATAAAGAACGCCTGACCCTCAATAAGGACGCTTCAACCTGGCTATCTTGCGCCCACAGTCTGGACAATCAAGATTTGCATCTAAGCCTCGTATCACTTCAAATTCTCCACTCAGACAATCAAATTTAAAAAGCTCATTTCCTTGCACGATACCAATCTTGGCTAAATATTTTATTGCCTCCAAGGATTGCCAGGCATCTACCAATTCTATAACCGCATCTATCGTCGATGCGTTAGTCGGCTTCAAAGGCACTTGATCAATTCCAGCTAACGGTAAGGCACAGCGTAAACAAGCAGAACGACCTGGAATCATCGTATAAATCTGAAAACGAAAACCGGTGATTCCGCTATGAACCAACACTTTTTCACAATCCATACAAATGTCACTCAAAACCAGCTTCTGTTGCCAATCAGACAAAGTATCAATAATAATATCTGCTTGCTGCACAAATTTTTCAACGTTAGCAATTGTCCACTCCGCGTCGATCGTTTCACAAAACTCGCTCTTGTTAGACGATGAATAATCGCTATCAGGGGCAGACAAGTCAACATTAACCAGACTGATTTTTCTTGCTCCTGCTCGATATAGATTTCTTGTCACACTCTGCCCAGTAGAAAATGACCCCAACACACAAATAGCAGCTGAGGACAATGGTCCCTGCCAATTGTAAGTTTGTGATTTCCGGACAGATGGTTTCTCAGCAGACAAAGTTTAAACCCTTAGAACGCCGGTTAAAGTACAAATATACGCTATTAGACCAAAAACCTCCACGAGGGAGGTTTTATGGCTGGCGTTGGCGGGGTAAATTTTTGCAGATGATATGGTTGCTAGAATGCAATCTGTTGACTCTGCTGAATCACTGCTGACTTTTCCTTTAACTAGGTGTGAGATATCGGTCTTTTATATCGATAGTAAAGGTGAGTCAGAAGAGTTATAGATTAAGGCTAATCAAAAAGGAAGTCAAGCATCTATTTGTTAGCGCCCATACATATTTCAAACTTTTTGGTTTAATCATTGCCGATTAATATTTGGACTCAAAATAATTATTAAATTGAGGAGCAAATAAAGACCAAATAGAGAACAAATAAAATGGAGAGCCCGGTGATAGGGCCCTCCATCTTTTGTTGCTTTATTTCTTGCAGTATTTAGCTAAATAGGTTAGCGTCACGGGCTGAAGCAACTAACCAGTTGATAGCACCTGGGGTTGCTAAACCGCCGGTAACACCAGCTGCACCGAACATTACTCGCTTCATAGCGTCTTGTGTACCGGCAGCCATGTGCATAAAGCCCATAATCATTGTTGGACCACCCCAAGCAATTCCCAGGATTTCCATACCATTGGCGATTATATTCAGCAAGGCTTCTAAGTTAGCCAAGTTATTAACACGCACAGTACCTGCGGTGTTAACTCCGGTGACAAAGGTAGCCTGTGGACCTTGTGGCGCAATAGTGGCATTAGAAGCACCTTGAAGCAACGGAGCATTCATTAATGCACCCGATTGTGCTGTTTGGGTACCGGTTGGCATTTGGCCTGCATTATTGCCCATATCGTTGCCACCGTAACTAGCGTGTGCACCTGACTGAGCAGCAAACGCGTCCACACCAGCTTCACCTTGAGCTAAAGCTGGAACGCTTAGAGCAACAGATGCCATTATCGACATGCCTACAGCACCGATGGTAAGTTTAGTAAAACTATTCATTTGAGAACCTCCTGGTAATATGGTCTCTGCAAAGTAAGAAAGTAAGAAATTTAGTAACAGAATATTGTTTCTGAACCGCAAAAGGCGGCCTCTTGAAATCGACTCGTTTAGCTTACGGAAAACGCGGGTACAAGTCAATCGCCCTTTTGTAAGCTAGCTTACAAAAGCTAGACTGTTAGCTTATTAAACCCAGTCAGAGCGGGCATCATGCTTGACAATCAAAATCAAGAAATTGAGATTATGCGCCGCATTCTCTGTTGGCTGGATAACAAAAGTTCGAGTACTGCTGCGCCGTAAGGACTGATTTTTAATTCACCAAGACTTTTTTCAAGCTGCACAACCGCAAAAACCGCATCTTCCATATTAATTTTCGACCGCGAATGTCCGCTAGCAATTTGTCGTACTTTGAACTTCAACAGTGCCACTGTCAGAGCCAAATGATTAAATCCGGTTATCAAACTCAACTGTCCAAAACCGGCTCCAAAATATAATTTGGCAAAGAAGCGTGAATAAAAAAATCGATTTATTAGATCCTGAACTTGATCATCGACATCCATCCAAGACACTTCGGGAGTCTCCAGCATTAATTTGTCGTATTCACTTATATTAAAAGATCCATTAATAAAGCTGCCCAAATCCAGACTTAATTGCCCGTAGCCTTTTGCTCTTGTTTGGTCATTTGGAAAATACCTTTTATATAAGGTGATGAATAAAATTTTGTCCCATCTATTTATGGTAATCGACGCCTGTCCGTCCTTGTCCATATCCTGTGAATTTTTCCGACTCTCCGGCTTTGCCCGCTCTCCCAATCGATCAACAAGCACAGAGTCAAGATAAGACGCACCCTCTAAGAATCTTTCTTCAATACTTATATCGCTCTTTTTCATTAATGCCAAAAGCGGGTTTTCAATTTCTGAATATTCGGCCCAGGTCAATGGCACATTACTAGATAGCTTTAGTTTCGACCAATTAGGATGATGATTGGGAAAAAGCCTCTGAAACTCAATATATTTTGTCTTTAAATATTCCTTTTGCTCGAGCAGGGAGCGTCCAGCATTAAGAATGGCTCCTCTGCTGATAAAACTAACCGTGGCAAAGACGCCATCAGGAGTTTCGTTAAAACTGTAAGGAAATAACTGGCAAATAGCCGGTTTAGCAGTTGCACCAAATTGGCTATGAATGAAACAAAGATTGTTCTTTAGAAAAGGGCATTGTCCACCTGCCTCAGGCTTGATTGCATGACTGTAGGGAGTATTTACCTTTTCATTTTCTTTCAGTGCTCTAAATAGTTTTTCTGCCTTCAAATTCGGATCGAGCGATATCCAATCTATTGACGCTATACGCTCATAATCTGTCTGGGTCAAAGGCACTGACCAACCGCTGCAACATTTTCCACAGCCTGTACATTCGTAATTAATACCTTCAGGTATATTTAATTCCATGCAAATTGATAAACCTCGTTTGAACTAATTATTAGCCTTTGCTCAGCTTTACGCAAGCAGTGCAAACTTCTCTAGCTGTTAAGAATTAAGCAACACCGGTAGCCCTTTGAAAGATCTCAATACATAACTGGATGATAAGATATGCCCAACTATCTACCTTTAGGAAAAACCTATGTCAAAAAATCAAACTCTAAGTGGCTTGGAAGCAGACCCTAGTACTCAAGCGAGCTGGTCAGAGAACTCCGCTCTGGCGAATAATTTATGGATTGGTAAAGGCAAGAAGACCAGACGGGCTTATGGCTTTGACGAGATTGCCCTAGTCCCTGGCTCTGTCACTTACGATACTGAATTGTGTGATATTTCCTTTCAAATTGGCAAACACAAATTCAGCATGCCCATTATTGCATCGGCTATGGATAGTGTTGTCGATGCTAATATGGCCGGCGTAATGGGCAAACTGGGTGGGCTAGCTGTACTGAACCTGCAAGGCTTACAAACACGTTATGAAAATACGGATGATGTCTATAGTAAAGTGACCAGTTGCGACAATCAAAGTTTCGTTTCTGTTATGCAGCAACTTTATGCCACTCCAATTAAAGAACAACTTATCACTAAGCGCATAGAAGAGATTAAAGCTAAAGGAGTCCTGGCAGCTGTTTCAGTAACCCCTAATATGGCTGAAAAGTATGGTCCAATAGCAACAAAAGCTGGTTGCGATATTTTAGTGGTGCAATCTACTGTCACTGGTGTTAAACATCATTCTGCTAGCGGCGCTGCCAACCTGGATCTAAACAAGTTTTGCAAACAAGTGTCTATACCCGTTATTGTCGGCAATTGTGTCACCTACGAAATTGCTTTGGCATTAATGAAAACAGGTATAGCCGGCATATTGGTCGGCATTGGTCCTGGTGCTGCTTGTACATCTCGTAGCGTGCTTGGTATTGGGATACCAATGGCAACCGCGATTGCCGATTGTGTAGCTGCCAGAGAAGAATTTGCAGCGCAGTCTGGGAAAAAACCCTTAATCATAGCCGATGGTGGCATGGTGGTTGGCGGAGATATTTGTAAGGCCATTGCCTGCGGAGCTGATGCAGTAATGATTGGTTCACCAATAGCCAGAGCAAAAGAAGCTCCTGGACGAGGCTTTCATTGGGGCATGGCCACCCCAAGTCCAGTGTTGCCGCGCGGCACCCGCATTAAAGTGGGCACAAGCGGAACATTAGAACAAATTCTTCTTGGTCCAGCACATATTGACGATGGCACTCAGAACTTGACTGGCGCCTTGAAAACAAGCATGTCCACTTTGGGAGCTGCCACTATTAGCGAAATGCAGCAGGTGGAGGTTGTTATCGCTCCATCGATTTTAACTGAGGGTAAAGTATTTCAAAATGCGCAACACCTTGGTATGGGCAGATCATAGCTTAAAATGGCAAATTCAAAGGGAGGTAAAAAGTGATACTTAGAGGCAATCAAAACTGGAAAAATACTATAGTAGGAAGTCTGCTTCTAGCTGCAATATCAAATTCTTTTTTATCCAATATAGTCTCCGTTCAAGCCCTCGGCATACCTATTCAGTCAAATACCGTAGCAGATCTTGCTGAAACTATTGCACCGGCTGTAGTTAACATTGAAGTAAATCAAATAATCAATCAACCAGTCATGCCCTTTATGGGCATGCCTTTTGGCAATATGGAATTCTTCTACAACGGACAAAGAGTGCATCCGCAACCATCTCCTGAAAATAAAAGTCCTACCCCGGACAGTGCCAACACTCCGCCAGCTCCGCGTTTTGAGAAACGCAATGCTGGTTCAGGTTTTATAGTGCAGCAGGACGGATACATTGTCACAAATAGGCATGTTATTCATGGCGCCTCAAAAATAAAAATTACTCTTTCGGACAAACGTGTTTTCGATGCAAAAATCGTCGGTGAAGATAATTTTTCTGATCTAGCAGTAGTTAAAATAGAAGCCACTAATCTTCCTACAGCAAAATTAGGTTCTTCTAGTACTCTCAGGGCTGGTGATTTTGTTATTGCCGTCGGTAGTCCCTTGGGCTACGACCACACCGTTACTTTTGGCATCGTTTCAGCAGTCGGCCGAGCAGTCACCGACGTAAATGGCAATATAAATTTCATCCAAACTGATGCCCCTATTAATCCCGGCAATTCAGGCGGCCCATTGGTTAATATGGATGGTGGAGTAGTTGGTGTAAATACAGCCATGCAAGCCAATGCCCAAAGCATCGGTTTTTCCATACCCATAGACGTTGGCAAATCAGTTATAGATAGTCTTATTAATCATCGGAGAATACTGAGGCCTTGGATCGGTCTAGCCATGCAAGATATGGACGAGGTATTAGCCAAAAGCTTGGGTCTACCAATTAATACCAAAGGCGTCTTGGTCGCACAGGTGCTCAATGACAGTCCAGCTCAATTGGCAGGGCTCGAGCGTGGCGATATCATTCAAAAGATTGATGGCAAAGATGTAACCAGCAGCAAAGAAATACAACAATTAGTTCGTGATCACAAAGTAAGTGAAACAATCAATTTATTTATTCTCCACAATAATTTCGGCAAAGCGGTCGCTATTCACATTGGTGAATACCCTAGCGACAAAACAAACGATGAATCAAAATCACCCGCAATCGAAGACAACGAGAAATAAAGCGGCTCACAAGCAAATAGGATTTCTGGCTCAGCATGCGCGCTAAATTTGCAATTTTCTTGATTTGCTTTCTGTATTGTGTATCACCGATTTGCAGTCAAGATCAACCTCTTTCTCTGAAATCAATTGCAGGCCGATACTATGCGGGCGATGGCAAAGGCCATAATCTCACCCTCACAATAAACTCGGATGGTACTTATTCCTTTGATGGACACGGTGACTTGCCCGATCAGCCCGGAAACAGCCTTCATGGTGAAGGTCAAATCGAGCTAGCACAAAATGGACATCTAATTTTGAAACAAATAAACACGACACTTTTCTTCAAATGGCCAGACTCAAGCACCGGAAAATTACTTCCTGTCAAATGGGGCGAGCGCTTATATCTCGTTAATGACCAAGATTGCTCAGAGTTCTGTAGCGACATTAATACTGGACTTGAGCCACGAGATAGGCTGCGTGGAGAAGAATACATTAGGTATGGCGACGAGACCAAAGCAGTATCCGGCATGCCAAATTTGCCAGCTAAATGGCAAGCTTTGATATTGAAGTCTCCCTTGCAGGGTAGCGTTACCAAACTATTAGCAAACAACCGGTGCCAAATAAATCTGGGGCAGCAAGAAGGAGTAAAGAAAGGACTTAGTTTGTTTGCCTGGAATAAGGACTTAGCATGGGTGAAGTCCCACCCAAATCCAAACTACCCCGAAGAAAAAACCACGTTGGCTATTAAGGCTCCCATTGCCTGGATAACTGGTCTAACAGTACTATCGGTCACTCCGCATACCTGCATAGCCCAAGCTGAAGATCTAAACCCAAAATACAACCATCTGGCAATCGGACAATCTGTAACCAGTCGTTAAATAAATGGGGTTATTTCCTGTCCTGAAGCCGACGTAGCTGCGTTTGGACAAGACAACCAGGAGAGCGCTGCAACTTGTAATTGCGCATGCCCAATCTTATTTTGCAGACCATTTGCCATTTCTGCTTTTCCCTTTCCGTAAATGCCGCCTTTTACAGAGTCTCCGATCGCCAGCACATGATTTATAAAACCATGGTCAGTACCCTGACTTTCGTTCTCTTTAGCATTGCGCCCAAACTCCGAACAGATGAGAGTCAATACTCTATGGCCAAAGCCACATTTATCCAAATCAGACTGAAAAGAATGCAGTCCTTTAGACAGTACTTTGAGCAAATAAGCGTGCTGGTCTAATTGATTCGCGTGCGTATCAAACCCACCTAAGCTGATATTATAAATGGTGCTGTTTGTTTTTTGAGTAATTAGTCGAGCAGTTTGTTTCAAGGCAAAATCAAATCCATGCTCTACATATGTATTCGGCTCATTAGACTCAATCCCCAGTTCGTAGTGAAGATCTAAATTAAACTCGAAATCATTGCTTGCGCTAAGAGATGAAAATAACAATTTGTCTCTCGATTTAATATCATCCGATGCATCTTTATCTCTGAAAATTTGCGGCTCTGCATTAATGGTAGGAAAACTCTGATTGCCCAATTCATTGAGAGTCAGCTCTGCATAACGCGCCTGCCATGTTTTATTCCCATCAGCATATTGCATCAGCTGAATTGCTTTATGATGCGACAAATTGTGTTCTGTTACTCCACAATTCAATAGAACAGCAACGTCACCTTTATCATATAAAGACTTCATTTCAGTTAAAGCAGGATGAAAAGAAAAATCGTTATCTAATTTCAAAACAGTTTCGGGATTAATAGCAATGCTAGGACGCAACCTATAATAGTCCGGGTAATTATATGGAATGACTGTATTGAACCAATCATTTCCGCCCGCTAAGTAAATCAAGACAAGAATATTTTTTTCATCGCTTAACTTTGTCTCGAATAAATTTGTTTTATCGACTGTTAGCAGATTTGGTCCTATACCGATAAATGGAGCGAGCGAAAATAAAAGCCCTGAGCTTTGAACAACAAAATCACGGCGGCTAATTTTCATTCGTTTATTCTTCCACTAAAGTTTGTTGCTCACTAGAAGATTGCTACCAATGGCGCCATTGAGACAATCTCTTATAGCTCCCTCGTTTCCACCTTGAGAATACTCATGCAATTGCTCTAATGCTCTCGTCAACAAACCAGACTCTATCGGATCAGGCTTACCAACCAATATTTTTTCATAAGAGGTTTTACTGAGTGCTTCGGAAGCTGTAAGCAACTCTTCGTATAATTTTTCACCTGGACGCAGCCCGGTAAACTCAATTTGAATATCTTGTCCTGGTCGCAACCCAGAAAATCTAATTAAGTCATTGGCTAAATCAATTATTTTAACGGGACTACCCATATCTAAAACAAATATTTCGCCTCCAGCACCAAGGGTAGCTGCCTGCAAAATAAGCTGCACGGCCTCTGGAATCAGCATAAAATAACGAGTTGCCTCCGGATGAGTCACCGTAACGGGCCCACCTTTAGCTATTTGCTGTCGCCAGATAGGCACCACTGAACCCCGGCTCGCTAATACATTACCAAAGCGTACTGCCACATACTTGGTTTGACTCTTTAAAGCCAAATCTTGCACTATCAATTCGGCAATGCGCTTGCTCGCTCCCATAACAGAAGTGGGATTAACAGCCTTATCGCTAGAGACTAAAATAAATGTATTGACGCCAAATTTTGAGGACAATTTAGCTACCACTTGTGTACCAAATATATTATTAGTTACTGCCTCACAAACATTTGCTTCCATCAATGGTACATGCTTGTGAGCAGCAGCATGAAAAACCACATCCGGACGCAGTTCTTTGAAAATATGTTCGAGCCTATTTTCATCACGTATGTCCGCTATAACTGGCAAAAATTCTACCGGTTCGGGTCTGCCCTGTAATTCCTGATAAATAGAAAAGATTGAATTTTCTCCCTTACCTAGCAAAATAAGCTTGCGGGGTTGATAGCGCACTATTTGCCTACATAATTCGCTGCCGATTGAGCCACCCGCCCCGGTAACAAGAACACATTTGTTCTCCAGATAACCTGCTATGGCTGCCGTATCCAATTTTACCGGCTCTCTGCCAAGCAAATCTTCAAGAGAAACTTCTCGCAATTGGCTCACGCTAACGCGTCCGTTGATCAACTCAAAAAGACCAGGCAAAATTTTGGTTTCTACCTCTGCTTGTCGACATACATCAACAATCCGTCTGATTTCTGATGCTGGAGCGGAAGGCATGGCAATAATCACTTGATCGATGAATAAGGTCTCCACCAATCGCGCTAAATCATGAGTGGTTCCAAAAACTGTTAAAGGACCGATTCTTTTACGAAGTTTTTCTGGATCATCATCGAGCATACCCACAACATCAACGCCCAGATCTGGACGTTGATTGAGCTCTCTCAATACCAATTGTCCGGCATCTCCCGCTCCTATCAATAAAGCGCGTCTTCTAACTGGTTGCCGCCAATGCCTTCTTTGTCTATGCTCGGTTTGCAGACGACGCAATATCCTTGGACTGACAAGTAATAAAAAGCTAAGACCACAGTCTATAAGAATTATGCCTAAGGATAATTGTTGTCCTTGAACATTCAGCAAGCCTAATAAACGCCCAGAGAGCAAAATGGAGCTGACAATCAAAAGTGCTAATCCCAATTCAAAGACTTCGGTTAGTCCGGTATAGCGCCATAAACGACGATAAACACCGAGTAGCCAACAAATAAATACCTTAGCCACAATAATTGGCACAGCCAAAGTCAATATTTGGGCAGTGAAGCTATCACTAAGATGACCATCAAAACGAATTAAATACGAACAAACGAATGCCAGCCCGATCAAAAAGCATCTAAAATGACTTGTAAAAGTCTTAGCCAGCCTATTTTTATACTGGGCGCCATTAAAGATGGCTCTGAAAGATTAGACATTTATAGTTTTTACCTTGCAAGATGTCATATCTTAGCATAATCCTTTATCAGCGCTGCCTCGGCTTCGTCCCTCGCCTCAACGCGCGTATACATATCCGCTCTGCTGCTACCGCCTCTCCGGCGCTATTGCTTCGCTCTATCGTTACATTCTTAGCGCTGCCTCGGCTTCGTCCCTCGCCTCAACGCGCGTATACATATCCGCTCTGCTGCTACCGCCTCTCCGGCGCTATTGCTTCGCTCTATCGTTACATTCTTAGCGCTGCCTCAGCTTCGTCTCTCGCCTCAATGCACGTGACCAATGGCGCCGCTCCGGGCCATGAGCAGAGGTACCACTCCGGGCCAAGAACAATGGTGCCACTCCGGCGTATACTACACGCCTCCGAGCCCATTGTGACTCCGTGGCCATTGCGTCTCCGCCGCTATTGCTGCGCTCGGTCATTGCAACTATCTATAATAAGCGACACCTGCTTAAGTGGGTCGTAATTTGCCTTTGGTTTTTTTAACCCAATCTTCCACTTGTTCGTCAGGCAAACCTAGATTTTTTGCTGCACCCTTCACAGCATTGGCATGCCCAACATCAAGGTCAAGCAATTCATAATAGTTCTTTATAGCGGCATGTTTGAGCGGATGTTCCTGGTAGCTGTCTACAAGACCGAGATTGATAAAGCTTGCTTCGATATAACCTATTATCAGAGCACTCAAACCCGCGTAAAGACCAATTGTGTCATAGTTTTTGTAAAAATAAGTTATTGCGAAATGCGAACCAATCGCATAAAAAAGGAATACAGTCAAAAATAAATCAGGAGAAAGCCCAAATTTCTCGTTCATAGCTTTCTTTTCAGCATTATTGAATATCGATGTTTTATCTTTTCTTTGTAAGCGCGATTGAGATCTATCAGGAGGTCTTCTCGGTGCTAAAACGGCATAGGCGCCTGCTAAAGCCAACATGACAGAATATGGTCCAAAAAAATAGAGGCTTTGTTTCAAGTGTTCAAATGGTAGCGGCCATAATGGCAAGCGAAAAACATCCATGAATTGCAATACCCAGGGCAAAGTACAGGCTAGAATAATAAGCAAAACAAAGCGCGATGGCCCTAGTCTTTTCTCTACAGGAATAGCAAAAAGACAAGTGAAATAGATAGAAACGAGCAATTGCCAAAGGGCTAGATTAGCAAAGTTGGTCGAGAATAAAACATTGCTTAGCTGAGCATACTTTTGCCCTTGGAGCAAAGTAAGAACTTGGTCGAACTGAAAGGTATTACGAGCAATCCATGACTCACCACCACCTGTCTGATAATAGTAATAAACAAGAACATAAGCAATAGCAAGAAAAATTGACAAAACTGGCATAGTTTGTCTTTCTGAAATTCCAACCGGCTTATTTATATTTAACTGCGGGTTTTGCTTATATTTCATTAGTCACTGAAAGTCTAGTCGTCACCAGGAGCTGTAAATTCAGCCCCTCATTATTTAAATTACCACGTTGACCAGTCTATCTATCACAACAATTATCTTCTGCACCGGACGGTTGTCAATTTTGCTAATAATTTTGCTATCCTTTAGAGCTATAGACTCCGCTTCCGCTTTTTTAAGACCACGCCGAACTATTTGTTTGCTCACTACTTTGCCATTTATTTGTAACACTAACTCTATTTGGTCGTCTACGGTCAGCTTCGCTTCATATTTTGGCCATGCATGAATATGAATCGAATCATCTTTTGTTTTTGCAAATCCTAATTCGTGCCAAATTTGTTCGGTAATATGAGGAGCCATCGGAGCAAGTAAAAGTAATAAATTACTATAGGCAAAAACGACGATTTGCTTCTCCGCTTCACCTAAAGATTGCCACTTTTTACTTCCGCCGTTATCTTCTAGTGCTCTATCACCGGCAAATTTATAGATAGCATTAAGTAATTTCATACAACTAGCAATAGCCGTATTGAATATATAATGTTCTTTTTCTAAGTCTTCGCTTACGGCTTTAATAGTCTTATGGGTAAATTTTAGCAATGAAGCGGCTGCCGGCGGCAACTCACTTTCATCAAATTCAGTTTTAGTTGTGTTCCCCCCTAAACCGTATTCTTGCAGAGTACAAGCGAAACGCCACAATCTTCCCAAAAATCTATATTGACCAATGGCTGAATCTTCCGACCACACCAACTCTTGTTCGGGGGGAGAGGCAAACAAACTGAATAGTCGTGCCGAATCTGCGCCATATTGCCTAAAAAAAGCAGTGGTGCCCACTACATTGCCACGCGATTTAGACATCTTTTCTATGCGCCCAGATTGCGGTGACAACATAGTTACCATGCCTTGTGAAAGCAAATTTGTAAATGGTTCATCACAATCAACCAAGCCCATATCTTTTAAGGCTTTGGTAAAAAACCGTGAATACAATAAATGTAAAATAGCATGCTCAACGCCACCAACATATTGATCAACTGGCATCCAGTAATTTACTTTATCCAAAGCAAAAGCTTCTCTTTTGTTTATTGCATTTGTATAACGTAAAAAATACCAACTGGAATCAATGAAAGTATCCATGGTATCGGTCTCACGCTTAGCAGACCCTGCACACTTCGGACATTTTACATTTAGCCATTTAAGATCTTTAGCCAAAGGCGATCCGCCTTGCCCTTTAATTTCTGTACCTTCTAACGGCAAAACTACAGGCAAATCTTTTTCATCAACAGGCACAATGCCGCATTTATCACAATGAATCAAAGGAATTGGACAACCCCAATAACGCTGACGGCTAATGAGCCAATCTCGCAATTTGTACTGCGTGCGAGCAGAACCACACATATTAGACTGAGCCCATTCAATTATTTTCTCTTTTGCTTCTTCGCTCTTTAAGCCGTTAAACTTACCAGAATTTACTAAAATGCCTGATTCCAAATAAGCAGCCTGCAATTCTTGCGTTGCTTTACCATCGACAGAAATTACTTCTTTAATTGGTAAATTGAAAAGCCTAGCAAAAGCAAAATCACGCTCATCATGAGCCGGGACACCCATAACAGCCCCCGTACCATAACCTGCCAAAACATAATCAGCTATCCAGATAGGGATCTCATCACCATTAAACGGGTTTATAGCCAAACTGCCTAAAGGCACACCTGTCTTTGACTTCTCAGCAGTCATACGTTCAAGCTCAGTTTTGTGTTTCGCTCTCTCAATATATTCTTGCACCGCTTTTTTCTGAGCAGCCTCAGTTAAATCCAAAACCAATGGATGTTCAGGCGCCAAGACCAAAAACGTCACACCAAATATGGTGTCTTGCCTGGTCGTAAAAACATTTATGCGCACATTCGGCTTGCCTTCAACCGTAAAATATAATTCAGCACCTTTAGATTTTCCGATCCAGTTTCGCTGCATTGTTTTTACATGCTCTGGCCAACCCGTTAATTTATCCAAATCATCCAGGAGGCGATCTGCATAATCAGTGATTTTAAAAAACCACTGACTCATTTTCTTCTGCACGACGTCGGTATCCCCATGCCGCCAACATTTACCGGACTCCACTTGCTCATTAGCTAATACTGTTTGACATTCCGGACACCAATTCACCGGAGCTTCTTTACGGGTAGCCAATCCTTGTTTGAAAAAGCGTAAGAACAACCATTGTGTCCAATGATAATAATCTGGTTCACAGGTAGTAACCTCGCGACGCCAGTCGTAGCTTGTGCCAAGCTTTTTCAACTGTTCATCGCGCATATATTTAATATTCTCTTGTGTCCACTCCTGTGGATGACGTCCTCGCGCCATCGCCGCATTTTCAGCCGGTAAACCAAAAGCATCCCAGCCCATCGGATTCAATACGTTATAACCCTGCATGCGACGATGGCGGCTAATTACATCTGATATTGTGTAGACACGCATATGTCCCATATGCAAATCACCAGATGGGTAGGGAAACATAACCAGAGAATAAAATTTCTTTTTATTCTCCAAATCATTAGCCCGATAAATGCCAAGCTCTTCCCAGCGTTGCTGCCAACCTTCTTCTATTTTTTGTGGCTCATATTCAGGATTCATATTGCGTAGAGTATCCAAATAACTTTTACCGATGGGACTAAAAGCATAGATAAGTCTAAGCAAAGACTCATTTGCCCTTCAGATAGATTAACTGAAGAAGGCATCAGTGGACAAGTAAGTTTGCAATCATGCTAAGATTCGTAGCGGCAGTCTTTCGCTGCCATTATTAACGGCGCTTAGCCTTCCTAAGGCATAAGCTAGCCCGATTGGTCATTTATATTGGAGTAAGAATGTCCGATACAACGTCCTTAGACAAAATCGAACCGGCCATCTTAGAAGAAGCTAAAGAATTGGCCCGCGGCGCTGAGATTCTACCTGGCGGCTTAAACGCTTTAACTGAGCGTTTGCAAGTCGCTAAAAAAAAGAACAAACCCTTGCGGGTAAAACTGGGCGTTGATCCAACTTCTACAGATTTACACATAGGACACGCCGTCGTCCTACGAAAGTTACGGCAGTTTCAAGAATATGGACACCAGGTTGTCATTATAATTGGTAGTTTCACGGCTCTTATTGGCGATCCTTCAGGTAGAGATGTGACTAGACCTCCTCTAACAGAAGAAGAAGTACGAGCGAACGCAAAGACTTATCTTGATCAGATAGGTTTAGTGCTAGATCTCGAAAAAACTGAATTAACCGATAACTCAGACTGGTTGAAACCATTATCTCTCAATGAAATTATAAAACTAGCCAGTTCTGTGACGGTAAACCGACTGGTAGCTAAAGAAGCTTTTGGCGCTCGGATGGAAAAACAATTGCCAGTCTCCTTGCATGAACTTCTTTATCCTCTCCTAGTGGGATACGATTCTGTCGCCATTAAGGCCGATATCGAATTTGGTGGCACTGATCAACGCTTTAACGTTCTACAAAGTCGCGAAGTGCAATTGTTTTATGGACAAGAAGCTCAACTTGTCATGCTAATGCCTCTGTTAGAAGGAACCGATGGCGAGAAAAAAATGTCCAAAACTTATGGCAATTATATCGGCTTGAAAGATTCGCCTGCTGATATGTTCGGCAAATCTATGCGCATTCCGGATAACCTCATCATAAAATATTTCAACCTAGCCACTTCTTTAACCGGCAAAGAAATTGCTGCAATCGAAACCGAATTAACCCAAGGGAAAAACCCAAAAGATGTTAAATTGAAGTTGGCTCAACAAATGGTTTTTCAATACCATGGACCATTAGCGGCAGAGCTCGAATTAGAAAATTGGCATAAATTACACAGCGAAAGAGTTTTGCCTGATGCTGCAGATATCAAAATACACAAAGTGCAGCCTGATACTCCTCTGTTTCGCATTCTTGTAGAATCAGGTCTTGCCTCTGGGACGGGTGAAGCGAAACGGCTAGTGAGTGAGGGTGCCGTGCGCTTTCAGGGTGAAATTGTAAAAGAGCCTAATGAAGCACTCCCCCTTTCCCAAGACGAGCCAAAAGTTTTACAAATCGGACGAAGAAAATTCGTTTCGATTCTTGCTCAAAAATGAGGTTAAGTTCTCTTATCAACTGAAACACGAGGAAAGCATGACAAACATAGCCACTGAACAAAAAGAAGAAAAAAAACCTACCGCCCCACCGTTGCCCAGGCAGTATGTAAGTTTTGCTTGCTTCAAAGTAGAATCCGCTTGGCGTCGTTTGCCAGAAGCAGAAAAACAGAAGGGTAAGGAAGAATTCGCTTCTGTAGTTAAGCGCTATGTTGAAGAAAAGAAATGTCAAATTCTCCCATATACAACAATGGGTATGCGTCCCGAAGTAGAAATGATGCTTTGGATTATTTCTTCTGATCTCGATGTTATTCAGAAACTTGCTAGCGACTTAGCTAAAACTGGATTAGGCAAGTACATGGAACACCCTTATTCGTTTTTAGCTATGACCAAGCGCTCTATTTATCTTGATCGTATTGATCCAGAACACCAAGAAAGTCGCATATATATCAAGCCGGGTAAACACAAGTATTTCTTCGTTTATCCATTTCTAAAAAAACGTGAATGGTATCTATTAAGTCAGCCCGAACGACAATCGATGATGGATGAACACATCCGCATAGGTAATAAGTATCCGTCGGTCAAACTCAATACCACCTATTCATTTGGTCTGGACGATCAAGAGTTTGTAGTCGCCTTTGAAACCGACCATCCAGCTGATTTTCTTGATTTAGTGCAAGAACTAAGAGAATCACAAGGAAGCCTGTACACGCTTAGAGATACACCTATTCTTACTTGCATTTTCAAAGAAATCGAAGAGACTTTGGATAGCTTAGGCTAAATGTCTGTTCTAAAGAACTGCACTAGGCAAAAAAAGAGGCAGCTCGGTTAAAACTAAGCTGCCTAAAAATTAAATACGAACTATGAGCTGCTTTAGTATTTCACCGAACAACCATAGGACTTAGTCTCTGCAGTCGTCACTGGCTTATCCGACATGCATTCATCCAAAGCTTCTTTAACATAATTCTTTGCCGTGGCTATTTCGGAAATATCTGTTCCAGGAGTATCGTCAATAGCGCCAGCATAAACCAAAATTCCTGCTGGATTAATTACATACATCGAAGGGGTTGTCTTAGCACCGTACTGATGTCCTACTTTACCATCTGCATCTATTAGTATCGCAGTTGGTGCAGCCTTCTTATCGGCAAAATCTCGATTATACTCAGCAGCACTTTCATGTCCTTGTTTGCCAGGAGCTGAAGAGTTAATTGAAAGCCAGATGACACCTTTACCTGTATATTCCTTTTGCAATTTTTGCATATTGCCACTGTCATAGTGCTTTCTTACAAAGGGGCAACCGAGATTGAACCATTCGAGCACTACATATTTGCCTTTAAAATCAGAAAGTTTAATCAGTTTATTTTTGGTATCGGTCAAAGCAAATTGCGGTGCTTTCTCATTTACTTTCACCTGACCAAAATTAGAGTGCGATCCAACACCACCGCTTTCAGCTTGTGCACCAAGGCACACAAAGGACATAATCAACACCAAGAACACTAAAAGACTCTCTTTTTTGCGCATAAATTTCTTTCCTTCGCCCAATACTCATAATACTTATAGGTAGCAAATACCAAATAGCTTCAGGAGAACATATTTACCACTTTTCAGATGCTAAGATATTAACTAATACACTCTAGAGCCCAAGCTTGCAGTTGAGTGTCTAATAAAATGAACACAGGCGAAATGTTCGATCAAACTATTCAAAATTCTACTGGGGATCTCCAACGCCCTGAATTGCGAAGCTTTAAAGACTGGTTCAATGGGCTAAGCCTAATCAAAAACGCCATCTTAAAGAACCCAGTTCTTACTTGCATAGCTGTTGTTCTTTTTATAATTGAAGAAATAGCAGACAAAGCGCATCACAAAATACCACTGATTTCATTAGTGGAGCTGTTTGTTATGGTGCAAATGTCTTATCCGATTATGCTCAGCGCACTGCTTAGCTTGAACTCATCAATTACCAATTTGCCTCAAAATATTGACAAGCGTATATCAGGAAGATTATTGGGAGTAGCCTTCTTGTACAATCTCATCACCGTGTTGCTTTCGCTGCTGCTATTATTGCCTGGAATCTGGTGGGGAACTCGTTCAAGTTTAGCAGCGGTATGTGCATGTTTAGAAAACAAGAATCCGATCGATTGTTTTAAATCCAGTCATAGACTCGTATCAGGCAATTTCTGGCTTACCTTTAGCTATCTCGTACTCTGCCCCTCGCTTATACTGATAGCCATTTTTTTTCTGCTTGCTTTATTGCTTACCTTTTTATTCTTGGTCTTACCTCAGCTCGCTCAGTTGCTTACAGCCGATAACCCAGACTCACCAGCAAAAATTATTATTGCCTCGATTCCCGGAATTATATCCGACATTATTGCTTATGTATGGATACTTTCGCTTTTCCCATTAATGGTTAAACTTCATCAACACCTGCTGGCTAAGAAAAATTTACCTCTTTGACTCGTACAGTCTATAAAATTTCCGCCCAAGTATTCTCTGCCAGTGGTCGCCATCACTTTTAACCAGCAAGAAATTAATTGATTTACTCAATATTCGTGAGAGAATTTATACATGAATGGGGATATAGCTCAGTTGGTAGAGCGCACGGATCGCACCCGTGGGTTTATTGTTTATAAAGCCTTACTAGATAAGGGTTTTAGGCATCGGTGGTATCATGTATAGCCAGATTTGTAGCCAATCATTTTCCAATTGTGGGACATGGGCTCACCAATTGGTGCTTGACAATACAGAAAGCCCTCTCTAAACTAAGGCAAGCTCTATTGAGCAGCTTAATGCGTCCACATTACTATTCCACCAGCAGTCTTTTTAAATGCAGAGTAGGTAATTATTATGAAACTAAGTCATTTATTTTCCATAGTTATTGTAATTACTCTACTTTATTTTGTTTTAGCTAGTTGCGTCTTTGCAAAATTACCAGCTGGATTTCCGTATCGTGTGCTCCGCCCGATCTCGGATCAATCCCAGATTCCAAAACTGAGTGATGAAGAAAGTTATTATAAGCCGCCAATGGATAAAGGCTCAGTTCAAATGATTACTAAATTAGCTAGCTCCACACCGGGAGAGAAGAAATTATTACAACCACAATTTCGGGAGTTCATGGCAGACAGAGCCAAAGCACGCTCAGAAAAAATATTAAACGATACTTTAATAGCACAAAACGGAAAACCTGATTTTCATGCGTTTTGGACAGATTGGTATTATGCTACTCCTGAACAACAAGCATTACTTTTGATAAAATTTCGTGACCTGTTAAAATCAACACATCAAGAAAGTAAAATTTTCAGTCTTATAGATGATGGTTGTGGTGCAGCTATTAATCAAGGTCGTTCATTTGGATGTGGTACTTACATGCGGGGACAATTAGAGTTTATTTTCAAGTTAGCGGGATCTTTAAAAAATCAAAAAGAATTTGTTCTGGCAGAAGAAGTATATCGAACAATTCTTGACCAGAATTCCCCGCAATTTTGTTCAGACATAATAGCCAATGCTCTTGCTGGTTACAAAAATTTGCTGGTCACATCGGGGCACAGTACAGAGGCAGCTTAACTTTAACTTCTTTTCGCTGCTTAACCTCATATCATTGTTTTAATTGAGACATAGATGGCAAATCTATCATCATTTGGTCAATTTTAGCCCTATTACGTTGGTCAGCGTCCTTTATGTACCTCATGTATTTTTCAGTAGTAATCCTAATTGAGGCATGTCCAAGGGTTTTGCTCACATAAGCTATGTCTGCGCCCTCTTGGAGCGCCATTGATGCAAAGGTAGACCGCAAAACATAATTTGGTCTATAAGTCACCTTAGCTGTCTTGAGGGCTTTCTTCCAATAACGGTGTAAGTAAACTTGATATGGCTCACCATCTTTGTTTATGATTATTGGCGTTGAATCACTTGCCCGGCGGTTACGCTTTAAATCTTTAAGCATCTTCTTTGTGGTCTCAGATATAAATATTACACGCTCTGAACCGGCTGTTTTGGTAGTATCTTCAATCTTTCTCCACCGGCTGCGGGTAATTCTTATTTGATTGTTTTTAAAATCTATGTCTCGCCACCGAAGAGCCATTAACTCACCTGTTCTCATGCCGGTTGTAGCCTGTAGTATAAAATACGGTAGCAAGTACTCATCTAGATTGGCAAAGATACGACTAAGCTCAGCTTTATTAAAGGGGTTTGGCTCATGTTTGCTAACACGTAAATTTGGCACCTCATTAAAAGTATTTCTTTCAACTAACTTTTCTTTGATACCAAAATTGCAAGCTGCTCTGGCTAAAGAAAGCGCATGATTTATTGTTTTGGCACTCAATTTTTGTGCTTGTAATTGCACGATAAACTTACTAATTTCAGTTATGGTCAGCTCATCAGTAGGACGGCCATATATTGGCTTAAGATAAACAGCGGTATTTTTATAAAACCTAACTGATAGTGGCTTTATTATTGCTGTGCGGGTTTCGATATAACGAGCTATCAGCTCTCCAATAGATAAATTACTTTTGCGCTTGAGCAAATCTTTTATTAATGTGTTGTGACCAGTTAGTCGCTCTTGCGCTTTTTTGTTTTTGGCTTCATGTGCCAATAATTTAGCTGATTGATAGTCACCACCAGCATTTACATATTGACGGCGGCCATTGACCATAACCCTAACCAAATAAGTGTTTTCGTTTCTACGCCACACACCGTGACGCTGCTCCCCTATTGCTAATGCATCTTTACTCTTTGCCATATAAATTTCTGCTATGCCTGGCTATGGTTGAGAATATATTAGTTTTTTTGCCTGATACTCACGAAAAGCGTTTTCGCTATAAGCTAAAATTTTGCGCCAGTCACCAGTTTCGTCATTGGGGCTCAACCCAAATCCATCAATTAGGAGGATGATTAATGACTCTACAGACGGTCGAGCTAATGGAAATCTTATATCTTCTAGATTCTTTTTTACAACGTCTTCATTTAGCTTACCGTTAATTTGTAGATGAGCTACTGGGTGTTTATCTTTAGGACTAGTATCGTAATCACAACGAAAAACAAAGCGACGAGTATAAGAACTGGCACCATCAACTTGATATTGAAACGAAGATGATGTGATAGTTAGCGGGTTACTTGTACCATAGCTAAACTTCATGAAAAACTTTAAGTACAGACCATTGTTAAGTTGGAGGGCAGGCTGAGCTAAGCGGCTACCCAAGGTGCCCATGCTTGTTTTACGGTCTAACTCACAAACAATAACCTCCCCTTTCTTTAGTACGGTAAGGGAAAATAGCTTCTGCAAAAGGTTTGAGAAATCTACCGGGTTGCCACCGTTGCTTCCAAAAACCTTATTAGTAAGATTTCTTACTTCGTCGAAGTTAGACACTGATTATTAACTTCGCTAAACGCCGCATCAGTAGTTGGTAAACCACTTATCCATGCTAATAACTCTCGCACCGCGTAATCAGATGAGGGCAACTTTCCATTATCTACCGCACGTACAAACTCAGGTACAGTCATATTAAACTGTTTACTGGCGGCTCGACGCACGTCTTGGCTGACTTGCTCCGGGGTTAATTGAATGGCATCTGGCAGACTCATATTTTTACCTTGGCTAAACTGATTACACATATTATATGACCATTATTCCGCTCAGGAAGGGAGTTTATACTACTTTTCAGGAAAATTAAGCTAGTACCGCCAACAAGCAAGCCACCCTATTATTGATTGTCAAAAATAAAACTACCGGTTAAAAACGGCAAAGCAAGTATAATCGGCAACACTGGTAAGTTTTATCTTTTGACCAATAATGAGCAAATACCCTCGGGCCCTGTACTTAATACCTATTAAATTAACAATAATTAATAAACAGCCGTCAGGCTATCAATAAAGTAATTGGTTAGCAACTGTATATTTCCTGACCTGGCTTAGCTTTCAACGCCTACCCAAGCTATAGATTCAAAAAATTGCATTATACAGCGATGGGCTGTAAGCGGTATGGCAATTTGATAAAATATAATTAAACTTAATATTTTTGCTGCTGGAAAATATACCAGGGGTTTGGTGATGCTCCAGCAAAAGGCAAAGCTCTCTCAATGGGGGGCTAGCTTGCCATTGGAGCCTTATTGATGACCTATACAAACCACCTTGACTTAACAGCTGCCGAGCCATTTCTTTTTAATGCTCTAGTATCGACCAGTGATAAACAGCAAAATTCCCGCAATGCCAATCCCCCAAATAATGTAAAACGGTATCGCAGTTGGTGTCAATTCCTGTCTTATACCCAAATTAAGCACGAAACCCGTCAAAACGAAATCCTGACTGCAATAAGAGCATTTTATGAACGCTCAGGGCAAATACCCAATATAAAACAAACCATAGAAGCAGCACATTGTGACTATTCTACTGCTAAACCCGCACTGGCAACCTTTGAACAAGAACTCCAGGCTGAGCTAAATAAAAAAGACCTACTTATATATGTTAATAGTGTTAAAGTGTCATCAAAAACAATTACAACATGTCTACAACAATCATTAGATAACGCAGCTTACGCTTTAAACCAACTATGTCCTAAGAGTAGTTATCTACTTACCTTTGTTTGTCCCGGTAACTCAGAGTTAGCATATGCAGCAATCGCTCGTAACTCTCAATCAATAGCTAACGCTATATTAGAGAAATTGAGCAATATGCTGCCACCAGACTTTATGCTTTATTATCTATACGCATGGGAAAACCAAACCGATAGATTGGCACCACATCTCCATGTACTTCTTAACCTACCAGATGGAAATGCTGTCATACAACAGCAGTTAACATCATTTTGGTATGACGTACTCGATGATGAAATTGCCAGGAAATATAATATTGACGCATTTGCAAATGATAGTGAAATGCCGTCTTATGCTCAAGACAATCCTCACTTACTTGCACATGCCGTCCACATAGAGCCATTTTATTTACAGTTAAACAAAGACTTTGAAAGCACTTACCTCGCTAAAAAGAAATCCAAAGAGCCAAGGATACTGGCAATTGCCAAAAGTAGAGCCGTAGCATTCGACAAATGGGGCGGCGTCTCTGCCTCATTAAAGCCTTTGGCTCAGGCATTGCCATTAAAGGAAAAAATTCCAGCTATAACTAGAGATGAGGTTGATGAAATTATTGACCAGACTAAGTCATTAATGGAGTCAGTGGTTCCTGGCGTAAATTGGTTAGACCATAGCTGTCAGTACAACGGCAAGAAAAATCACCTCGGTTATAAGGCTAGATTTAACCCTAAAGACTTTAAACAAGTAAAAGAGCTTTTAGACCAACATGCTATAAGTCTGCATAACCGGCCGCACGCTCAGCCCGCACATAACGCTATTCATTTTGTAGCATTTGAGTTACGTCCCAGCGGACATTGCTATTTAAAATATAGTTTTAGCAAGACTAATTACAAAAACCAGCAACGTTACCGATAGGTATAGCCTGTTTAATCAAGAGATATTGGTTGTTAAGGTATAAAACCACCCCCGAAATCCAACAAGTTTTATACGGGCATATAGGCACCCTGTAGATATGTCTTAATTATCTTAATTGCCGGCGGTAGCTATTATCAGCAAACGGACTTAATAAAGTGTCCATTCGCGAAGCCGGTCACTAATTTAAGATATTAAAAATCCATATTTAATCTCCAGCCCTGCTGGTGTTAGCGCCGACTTTGTAGCAAGGGGTGGGGGGTATAGCAATTGAATGAAAAAAATGCCAATTTTTGCCGAAGCTCCTAAAAGCAATATATGATTTAGAGATTATTAACAGTTTTTAATACTCTAATTGGGAGGATTTATAGTTTATGACTACCGAGACGATACAACAAGTGGAATTAATGCCACCAGAAAAAGGCAGGCGCCAATGGACTATTAAAGAAAAGGCCACAATGCTTATAGAAGCAGAAGAGTCTAAATCTGATGTCTATGCAGTGGCAAAAAAATATGACATTGACATAGCCCTATTACAGGATTGGAGAAGCCAACTAGCCAATATAAGTGAAAACGAGATTGTACCAGCTAGTGAATATAGGACAGGATTGGCTAAGGTGGCAGCTTTCGAGCTAAAGTGTGTAAATCCTCTGGTAACTAAAATATTATCAGAATTAGGAACAGACAAGGCTACGGGCTACAATGCCGCTTGTACTTTAAATAATTTAGTGTCTTCAGTCTGCAAACTAGAAGACCTCCGGTTTCAGCTTATTGACCGGCTTAAAGCATGTGGCGGTTTGATTGAAAAGCAAAAAGAATATACTGAGCAAGACGAAATGGAAAGAGAAGTTGCTGAAATTATAACCATCCAGCTAGCAAAAAGGCTTGCGGAAGAAAAAGGCTTAGAGCACAGCATCAAGCTCAACAAGCCGAAGTAGCTACAAATGCTAGTATCTCTAACGCACCGTGTCCTGCACTTAAAGAACCCTCACTTAATAATAACAGTGGAATGAGTCCATTAAAGCGTCTCCTTTTGGAGTAACTATATCCCTTGATATTTGTTATTGTTAGTGATAACAGGCAAATAACAAAGGCAGCAACGAACATGCGTCATTTATTACCACCAGTCAGCATTATCAGGCCGCTAAATGCCGTGGTTTGGTTTTTGACTTCTTATTGCGCTTTGCTATCGCCATTACCGTAGTTGGACTGATTTGCATTTCATGCGCTATCCAGCGATATGACCTGCCTTGGGCAATATATTGAATAACTTCTTTCGCATATTTGTCGCTAGGATTTTGACCTGGCTGTCTACCTAACTTTTTACCACGGGCAATAGCTGCTTTCAGTCCTGATTTAGTTCGCTCACTTATCAAGTCCCGTTCAAATTGGGAAAGAACTGATAAAACACCAGCAATCATTTTGCCCTGGGCGCTAGATAAATCAAATTGGCTGCCGGTCTGAGCAACAACTGAAACATTCCATTTATTTAATTGCTCCAGCGTCTGCAATAAATCAATCGTACTGCGGCCCCACCTGGTCAGTTCAGTAACTAAAATGGCATCAATTTTTCTTGCTTGGGCTAATTTCATTATCTTAGCCCTTTCTACACGGTCTGACTTTGCACCAGAGGCTATTTCTTGAAAAATTTCAGTCACCTTATATTTAGCCCTTTTAGCAAAAGCTCTAAGGTCGTGTAATTGCCGCTGGCAATTTTGGTCATCTGTGCTCACCCGGCAATAAATAACAACTCTCTTTTGTGCCTGTATCATTTAAACGTAACTCGCAAAAATGCCTGGAAAGCCAGTATATAGCCACCTCAATGATTGTATCATATAGAGGAATGCTTAAGTGATACAATAGATTCAAAATCTTGACACCGGGTATAAAATGCCAGTGATTGAGTAAAAGAAAAGTTCGTTTCCTCTGAGACAAAAGATACTATAATACTGAGAATAGAATCCTTTCTGAGTTATGCTGAAACAAATATGGGTGCAACACCGCATGAACACAATAATTGGATTAATGGTAATTCTTTTGGGTGTATGTCTTGCAGCGTATAATCTATTTCCCATTTATAAATTTAGTGCTAGCCACAACTGGCCAACAACTACCGGTTCCGTATCAAATATAATCGATACTGGCATGTTATTTCGTTTGCGTCGCATAATAACTTTCATCTATTCAGTTGATGGAAAAAGTTATACGTCTGCTCAAATGATGCCGAAAGACTCCTGGGTACAAGGATTAAAAAATGGCAGTCCTATTCAGATTCGGTATTGTAGTAACAAGCCAGAGTCTGCGTTAGTTAATCGCTCAGCAACATGGGGATATGTATTTCTAGCCTGCTGGAACTCAATATGGATTATTGTTGGTCTTAGTTTCATATTTAAACATTAATAGAGCGAAAATAAATCGGAGTGACTGGCCATGGTGCTGCCTGAACCAGATGAGCAAAGTTTTGAACCCAAGGTGCAAACTGAATCTGGCTGGGATGGGCCTGGTCAACCACCAAGACGTACAGCAATTGGACTGACAGATTCTGGAGCTGAGCCTGAAGCACTTGCTCCTTTGAAATGGTGGCAAAAGGTGTTAGCAAAAAGTCTGATGTTTTTGCTTGGAGTTAACCAAAAGACCGAAGACGACTAGTTTGTCCCACTCCTTGTGGCAATCGTAATTTCTCAAGGCAAGGTCAGCTTATTTGGGTATATTTCACCTTCCATTAAAGCGAAAAATGGGACTGAACCAAAAAATATCACTACGAACCGCTGCCTATCTTCATTTTCTGGCCCGTAAAGTACGGCTTGCTTAGGTTCTCTTAGTAATGTACGTTGGATTTCGTCTTTGCTCAAACCAAGCTGGAATCGTATAAATAACCAAATTAATTTCTCAAAATTCCAAAGAGTAAATAAAATTCGTTTTGGATAGTCTTGAACCAGATTGCTCTTTTCTTCTTGTAAGGATAAACATATACTGCTGAAATCATCAAGCCATATGAGCGTGGCAATTCTCGGTTGTTTCTGACTGACTAACAAAACTGCTCGCCGATACCTTTGCAAGACCTCGATTAGTGTGTACAAAGCCATAGAGGGAATCAGAAATAAAAAAATGAAGGCTGCGATTTCTACTTTTGGATTAAAATTTCCGTAAAGTTTAATTACTGAAACAACACCTGCCACTATAGACAATATCAGTAAAACAACACCGGGAATAATATTCTTACGAAGTACCCAATACTTCAATGCTTCCAGTTGTTTTTGCTTTGTAGTTACTAACATAGTCTTTACTTTACGTGCTTTAAGTACCTTGTTGGTATTTTAGCAAGAATGGTCTGGCTATCCTATACAAAGGGTTCGATTTATTGCCACGTGCTTATAGCTCAAACCCTGCATTTCTTATCTTTCCAGCACCGCCATAAGACAAATATCCCTATAGCTATACCAGCAGCAAACGACTGCCAACTGCCATTGTATAAGCCTGGTTCACGCATTGCGGACGAAGGGTCTTTCGGATTATAGCGTACAGTGACAATCTCTCCTTTTTGTGGCGGAAAGGCAGTAATGCCGCTCCATTCTAATAAAGAGTAAGTCTTGCCCAATACCTGATAGCTAATAATCACTTTGTGATTTTCATAACCCCAATCAATTTGCGTTACTGTCCCATTCGTAGCTTGCCAGTGCCGTCGAGAAAGGCCAGGATTAGATAGTATTATTCCGATGCAAATAAAAGCGATTGAAATCAATCCAAGAACTAAAAGTCCTGATGAATCTAGCGGTAATTTTTTCGCACCAATTCTAGTGTCCAAGCAATATGTCCTTTGATTCTTCTTTCAGCATCTTTTTCTCAATACGTTGTGCCAGTTTTCGATAATCTTCAATTGTTTGAGGCGGCCATAATGGTGGTCTACCTAAGCGGCCTCTCTTTTCATTCCGAATTGGTTGTCTGTGTTTTACCTGATGACCGTATCCCTTTGCTTTAAGCTCAGCCAGAGTTGGTTTTGTTTGGTCTTCCACCCATTGAGTAAGATTGGCGTGGCTAATCCTAATGCTTTTACCAATACGGGCGTGTTTTATTTGCCGTTGCTGAATAGCCTTATACATGGTTGTCGTGCCAATGTTTAAAAACGCAGCCGCCCCTTCTACGTCATAATACTCTTGCCGTAATCCGGGTTTTGTTTGGCGCTTGTACATAATGGTAAAATTGACCTGGCTATTGTTTGACTTGTCCTATTATGCCCTGAAATTTAGACCAAAAACCGTAGCCAGATTCGTAGCCAGTTAGGTTATCAAGTAAGACCGGAAAACGCCAAATGACGTTAAGTGATGAAAGAAGTAAAGTGCCGTATTTTGAGACCTGAAAAGCCCATCAGTGGGGATATAGCTCAGTTGGTAGAGCGCACGGATCGCACCCGTGAGGCCAGGGGTTCGAATCCCCTTATCTCCAAATTTTCATTTAACCCTTTGCGGAGTCTGTGAGCCTGTGCTGTATCCTTGTTCATCCAACACAATGTCGGACGGACAATTTGGATTAAACTTCACTCTTTTACGTACTAAAGGCACAGGGTCTTTAGCAAGCAAACACAATGTTCGCCGAGTTGTGTGAGGATTATTTGCTACTGCTAGACGAACATTCCAATCGTCATGCTTAGATAATTGTGATAAGCGATGAGTTGGAGTGGTATCTTTTGCAGCGATAACCTGCATAAAATCTGCCTCCTGCGGAACATAAGTGTTATTAGGTTCCCCACCTTCAACGTAATCCTTCAGCGCAGATAAAGTAGCTCGATTGCTTTCAATAGCCTGCGATCTGGACATTTCGAGCAACATTTCTTGCGCCTTTTTTACAACCGTATCCTGATCATCATTTAGTAGTTTTAAAAGAAATTCTTTATTCACTAATGGATTTTCAGCGGCCGTCAATCGTATGCATTCATTTTCATCCCTGGCTAAAATTTCTAATATTTCCAAATCTGTGTTCCTATTTTTCGCCACCGCTTGGCGAATAGCAGGGTTTTCGTGAAAAGCCAACCATCTTAAAGAGTTTTTTGGTGTTTGCGGACTTTTGGCCAATGTTTCCAAAACAGGCAGAGCAAAATTCGCAAAAACACTCTTTTCCTGCAGGAGCGCTGCTTGAGTTTTTCGCTCGTTAATTAAAGTCATCATCCTGCGGCTTTCGCGACAAGCAAATTCCTTGCGCATTTTGCGCTTAGCAGATTGATATTTCTCTTCTAATTCAGTCTTATGTCTAGGCTTGGTTTTCTCTGGCCCAGCCACACTAGCAACCTCTACCACATCTTGCGTTACATCAGTGGCAACATTAGGTGCCACATCAGGTGCCACATCAGGTGTTACATCAGGTGTTACATCAGGTGTTACATCAGGTGTTACATTAGGTGTTACATTAGGTGCTACATCATGCACAGCCAAGTCAGGTCCTTTTTTTGTATGCATAAGTGGAGCAATTTGCTTTTGTTGTTCTTGCACAAGGGTACGAATTTCCTGACTTGATATAGCTTTTAGAGGTGAAATGGCGCGAGCGGTTTCTTTTGATAAAGGTTTCGGTGGTCTTATTCTTTGGATAGTTTTTACTACCACTTTATAGTCTATATCGCCTTTTTGCCCCCTAGATTGTTCTGAAAGCGGAGCCGGCTGGCTTAAGGGCTCTATCGATTCGATCGCAAATTCAATTCGCCCCCAGGTATTTTGCAGAACCTGAGTATGCAACTCAAATTCAGACGGCACATCATTCCTAGGAAGCCTGCACGCATTCACGGGTGCTCTAATAGGTTTGCTACTCTCTAAATATCCATTGGTTGACAAACCATTTAAGAGTTTTGCCACCCGCTTAATAAATATATTGCTCATTTTATATATCAACCTTTTTTGGGTATAAATAAGGGGTTACTAAAATCATTCTAGATAGCCCAGCATTGGGCCTCGTACTACAGAATAGATACTTTGGTATAGGCAAACCACTAAAACGGGGCGAAAAATAGCCAAAAGTGTTGGAGAGACAACATTTTGGGACATTTACTTGCGGCTAAAAAGCATTTTTGTCTTTTAATTAAGACACTCTGAGGCTTGTAAGTGTCGCCTGGTACGCTTTCTAAGGATTTTCACAGTTCAATTCTGTGAAGTGTTTAGGTTCATAGCTATGACAATTCACAATGTACGGTGATATTATCTTGATTCGTCAGTTCTTGCGGGCTATTAGCTCAGGTGGTTAGAGCGCACCCCTGATAAGGGTGAGGTCCCTGGTTCGAGTCCAGGATGGCCCATATTTTTCTTACTTATCTGCCTCGATTTATATAAAATTTCACACTTCACACAAATAAGCACCTCCTAGCTTAGTATATGGAAGAAAGCCAAAAGACATTATAAAAAACTTACTTCCCACCGCTAGATTCTGTTGTTAGATTTATCAAATTCATAGGCAAGCAGAAATACAAATCTGGGAAAATACCTTAATAAGACATTTTGGGGGGCTTGGCTCAGTTGGTAGAGCGTCTCCTTTGCAAGGAGAAGGTCGCCGGTTCGATTCCGGCAGCCTCCACCAATTCCCATAAGGGTTTTAGAGTTTTGACTAAAAACTGTTTTTTGTCCGTAAGTGCTCTATAAGTGCAGAATGAGCTTTTTGTAGCCTATATACTTGCAATTTCTGGTGACTGGGTATAACTTTGGATAATTAGTTTATTAGAGCATCATCATGACCGATGTGACTGAATCCAATAAAAATTCGCCGTCCGCTTCTTCCTATGCTTTGGGTGCGTTACCTGGGTTGCTCTTAATAGGTTTGTTGGCTTTTCTTAGACATAGAGCTGATTTTGATTCTCAAATTGTCAAACTATCTCTAGAAGCAAGTACTGCTGTTTTTGGTTTCTTGGGTTGGCTATGGACAAGGAAAACAATCAAGTTTCCTCAGAAAATTGAGACTAATACTTTTCTTTTCAATCTAAGTGGATACTCTGCATTTGCTGCTGCCTGGTATATATCCTATTTACTTTTGAAAAATTTTTTGCCGGGCACTGTGCCACCAACAGACCTGCTTGGATTAATACAACTGTTAGAGAAAGTGTTTATTGCAGTAATGGTGCTGTTCCTGGGACTGACTTGCATGGAAATGGGTAAACAAAAGCGGCAAGTTACAGTACCACAAGTTACAGTACCAACAGTTACAGTACCAAAAGTCAATCCGAATTTAATTGCCGGAATTCTAATTGGTAGCATTATCGTTATTGGAATACTGAGTTTTTTATTTCCACAACAAAGCGATAAGCATAGAGAACAAGCCATGCACTTCATCAAGATACATGATTATCAAAATGCAGTCACTTGCCTAACTCAAGCTATCCAAGAAAGCAATGACAATTCCTCCCCTCATATTCAATATTATGCTGACCGAGCATATGCTTATGAGAAACTAGGTAAAAACAAAGAAGCCGTAGATGACCTTAGCTGCTGCATTAAGGATATTCAAGAGAATCAAGAAGCTAATGTCATTCCATTCAGAGCAGCAAATTATTATGTAAATAGAGCTAATGACTATATGATACTGGGGCAATATCAAAATGCCATTGATGACTACTCCAAAGTGTTGGGCGTAGATAAGAAAAATGGTTCTGTATATTACACTCGTGGAACTGCATATGAAAGACTCGGAAAGCATGATTTTGCAATAAAAGACCAGGACAAAGCTAAAGAGTTGGGCTATGCTCCTGCGTTATCAGTGCGATAAAAGCGAAGCACCCCATTGAGTGGAACGACGCAAGTAGCTTAGATTATCCAAGCCAACTCCGACGGCAATATTTTTTTGCTAGCTCTGGCAATCGGAGAGGGTGGCTTATTAGCCATGCTTGCGGCTATATACCTTCTGTTAATTCCGAGATTGTCATATCCAATGCCTCGGCTAGTTTAGTCAACTTTGAAAAGGAAGGGCCAAAAACACCCCTTTCCAAACTACTCACATATGACTGTTCAACTTCAAGCCTGGCTGCCACTTCTTGCTGAGACCAACGCCTAGCTTTACGCAGTTGCTGTAACCGCTTGCCAAATTTTCTTATTGCTTTTTTGCCTGTATCCATAGCATAGACTTTTCAACCTATGCCTGAAATAGGCAAACATTATTTCTTATATAATTTGGCTAAAACATCCACAGTTGAGCGTTTAATGGATTTTGTTTTTATGAGATAATGCTTGATGGCTTGGCAACCATTCGGGTCACACCAAATAATGTATCGAGCTTGCGAATTGCCACCAAAATATCCTGAGCAAAGAATGAACCAAACAAATAACATATTAGTATTCACATTTTTAATAGCATTTTTCTGTATTGATGCACATGCTGAGCCATTGCCGCCTAACAAGCAAGAACAGTACCAGAAAGAGATTGAGGAATATAGCAAAGCAATTAGCTTGGAGCCAAATAATGCGGAAGCTTACTTTGACCGCGGTGCTACATATGAGCAACTGGGGCAATACGAGAAAGCAATAGAAGATTTAAGCCACGCGATTAGCATTAATCCCGATGATGTGGATGCCTATGATTTGCGCGGTGCTGACCATAGCAAGCTTGGACAATATCAACAAGCCGTTGAGGACTATAGCAAAGTAATAAGTCTTGAGCGAAAGGATAATGGCTTGTATGGCGAACTAGCTTACGTTGACCGCGGAAGTGCCTATAATAATTTGGGACAGTTTGACAAAGCCATAGAAGATTATAGTAAAGCTATTAACCTTGAGCCAAATGATGCAGAGGCTTATGGCAGCCGCGGTGCTATATATGAAGAATTGGGGCAATATGAGAAAGCAATTAATGATTGCAGCAAAGCAATTAGCCTTAATCCAAATGATGTGAAAGCTTATTACTTTCGCGGTCTTACTTATGGCGAGTTAAAACGATTCAGAGAAGCGTTAAATGATTACAGCAAAGCAATTAGCCTTAATCCAAATTATGCGGATGCTTATTTCTTCCGCGGGGTTACTTATGGTGAGATAAAACAATATGAGAAGGAGCGAGATGATTACAGCAAAGCAATCAGTGTTAATCCAAATAATGCCGTTTTTTATAATTATCGCGCCAAAGCCAATCTTGCATTAGGAGAGCATCAGAAAGCCATAGACGATTTAACCCAGGCAATCAGCCTTAATCCACATAATGCCGATTTTTATAGTTTGCGCTCTGCCGCCTATCTTGCACTAGGACAATACGAGAAGACAATTGAAGACGGCATCAAAGCAGTCAGCATTGAGCCAGATAATATCGAAGGACTTAAGTTATTAGCTGTGTCTTACAATCACTTAGAGCAATATCAGAAAGTGATTGTAACTTGTGACAGAATCATTAGCCTAGACCCCAAGAGCGTGAAATTTTATTTCGAGCGCGGAAATGCCCAGTATCAACTAAAGCATTATCAGCAAGCGATTGAAGACCATAACAAGATAATTAGCCTTGAACCAAATAATGCGAGAGCTTATAGTAGCCGCGGTGATGTTTTCAATGCACTAGGGAATTATCAAAGGGCGATTGATGATTACAGCCATGCAATTAGCCTCGACTCCACGGATTCGACAGTTTATATTTTACGCGGTGCCGCCTATGGCGATGTCGGTCAGCATCAAAAGGCAATTGATGATTACACTAAATTACTGAGCCTCGACCCCAAAAATTCGTTGGTTTATAGTTTGCGGGGCATTGCCTACGCTGCTCTGAATCAATATCAAAAAGCAATTGATGATTACAGCAAAGCAATCAGCCTCGACCCGAAGAATACGGATGCTTATAATTTGCGCAGTGCTGCTTATAAAAAATTGGCAAGTGCTGATGAGTCTGTTGATGACATACAATCAGTGAAAGGCAGCTCTACAGAGAACACAAACAAGACTGCGATTGGACAATCACCAGGTATATACACGGATGAACATGCGAAAATTGAGTTTGCTTACGAACATGGAATGGGCACCAGCAAACTAACAGCCCGTAGCGTAAAAATCTTAATTACAAACCAAAGTCAAAATCAAATTTTGCGACCTCGTTTTCAAACACGCTCCTATTATGACTATCTTTATCGGGGAACTACCATTACTGGCTCAGTAGATATTCCCGTCCTAGATTGTATTGAAGACAATTACGGGAACAGCTTTCGCATAACCTCAATGTCCCCGAAATTCAATGCAGATGATGCAATATATCCTGGACAAACCAAGAAGTTAAAAATATTTTTTAAAGGGAATATTCTGCCAACCGCGCAGAGCTTGGTGTTGCGTGTACCAACCGGCGTATTTGGCAATGCCAATACATTTGAAGTTTCCGTTCCACTAAGATAAGGTCTTGCCAGTTTTATATTGAGCATAATACCTTTTCATTTAGACAGATTTAAAAGAAGGCTATTTGTGATAGTGGTTACTTTGCATTAAAGGTAGTCTGCATAGGTTGTAGGTTTTTTCTTCTTGGGATGATATTGCCGCCAACCACATCCTTTATTCAATAAGATTATTGCGGCATGTCCTTGCAGCTCTGAAGAATATTCTGAGCCGGTAGCAACTTCAAATAATTTAGCGATGGCGGCGGCGGTATGTGTTTTTGCAAGTTCGCGAATGTCTGGGTCGATTTTAGGGCGACCTTTAGGATTCCCGCTAACCCCTTTTTGCCAGCGATTAGGATATTTTATTTTGGCATTAGTAGCAATTTTACTCATGTGATAATTTTAGTTCATCTGTTATCAACTGTAAATAATGACGGTTTTGCCACTTTTTTGCACAAAAAAGACTTTCTGAAATATTTTTCGTTCAAGCGAAGAAGGAGCTAGTGAATGCCATTTTTTGCTTCATTGTATTACTCGTAAAAATATTTTTTATTCAAACTGAATTTTACAAATAACACTAAGTAATACTAAATGGCACTAAGTTACATGAATTGAATTTTTATATTTTAAACGTGAGAGCACCTTATATGATAGCCTGTGATGCCTATATGGGAGCTATGGGGTACACCCCCTTGCCGCCATCTTTTTTTCAACAAAGAGGTTGAATCATCCGTGGTGCATAGCCTTTGCTTCTAATGAACCTCTGGAGCAGCAACACTATGTCACGTCTTGCCATAGATACTGCACTAAATACTTGATGGCTTCTTTGGCGTCTCTAGGATATTGTATTAAGATTCCCAGTATTTCCTTGTCACGAGGGTGTGTATGTAGGTGCTGCGTTATCCAATCTCTCCACAAATAGCCGTCAACACCGTATGCTAAAACTGCTGTTTTTTCCTGTTCGCCTATCCGTTCAAACCTATCAGCTATATTCTTTTCGAGCAACTTTATATGCCCTCGCTTCGATAAGCCTGGGATTTTGCGTTCTCGAGTTTTCAATTCTTTGTGGCGACCCATCAATCCGATTAACTCTAGGACATCCCGTCCTGTTTTAGATAGTCTTGAGCAATTAATTTCAGTCATCTTATTTTCTCCTTATAAAATTAGCTGTCGGTATTGTCGGTTAGGGGGATACATATTATTGAAAATTGATAAAATTAAACAAAAAGACTGCAAATGATGAGCTGTCCTGCAATACAAGGCACAAAAATATGTAAAAATGCGTATTTATAATCCTGCAAACAATGAACTGGCTTAGCATAGAGAGAGAAAAAAGCAAATTTCCATTTTTAAAAAATGCGCTTACCCCTAACCGACAACACCGACACTTATTAGTTGTAGATATAAATATTGGAAGCCTGGATACGTTTTCTTGGCACACTGCATTAACCTGTTACTATCTTTCTTTCATAAACCCTGGGATTAATCTGATAGCGAATTGTATTTCCGCTTTGCTGCTCTCGGAGCCACTTTTTGATAACCAGTTCATTAATAGCCGCTTGTGCTTCCTCAACCGTGGTTAAATAACTCCATTCGTTTCTATAAACATCCCTGGCAGTAAAGCCGTCAGTTAGCTTCTTCTCAAGCAATTTGTCAGCCAAATTCGAAGCTGCTTTTTGCCGAGTATTAATAGCAAATGCATAAATTCGCCGGGCATGTTGTTCAAGAAAATCGCACCATGCTGCTGCCTTCTTTGCTGCTTTCAGAGATACGTCCCCGCTAGCAGTACCATTAACAACATTAGCTAAATGAATAATCAGCGCCATGCTTGGCATTAATGAGCGATATTTTGCCAAATGCTCAATAAGTACAGGCTCATCATTTTTGCGTAATTTGATTGTTTCTAGTTCTATAAGCCATCTCTTAAAAAACTTCTGTGCCTTAATATTAAATCTAAAATATGGTATTCGTTCACCTGCATCCAGCGTCGCCCCAAGCTTGATGAAGTCAGCCTTTGCAAATGCAGTAAGTACAGCATAAGCTTTTTCACGTTCTTCTTCGTTTGGGTATTCGTCAACAAATTCCCAATCAATATCATCTGGAAATACCATGAGTTGAAAACGCTGTGCCCAGCCGTCATTATTCCCGCCTCGCATTGCTGCGTATACATAACTTCTTAGTTTGTCTGGTTGTGTTCCGCCAAGCATTGACAAGCAAAGATTAGGAACAAATATGCTACCGCGCCCTATACGGTCATAAGTCAAACTACCATACCCATTCCAGGCTTGAAGGTAAAAGCTTTATCGGCTTGGTGGGTTTCTTCGTCTAAATACGACCATAATCCGATAAGTTCATCCCGCACAGTTAGCAGTCCACGCAGATTAGTTGAAAGTAACTCATGAGTTTTTTCTACGGTGGCGTCATTTATTTTAAAACGCTTAAGCACAGGTGCTTTGGTTTCTTCTAATTCCCCAAGTCGCGTTTCTATATCAGCAATCGTTGGCAATGGAGTGTTATTTTTTGGTTTGTTCTTCATGTTCTATAGCCTTTTTCATCATGTCTTCTAATACCTTCTTGCGGTTCGCAAATTCTTTTTGCTTGGATTCATAGGCAGCTAAAGCAAGGTTGTGTAGTCCCATTTCTTCGGTCTCTAATTTTGCTAGCGGCTTAATAATTGCCTCCAATGCAGGGCTTTTTAGTTTGCCTGGCTTGGCAACAATGCCACCCCAAAGGTTAGGAACTACCAGCCAATCATCTTTTTCTTTTGGCTTAATGCCACATCCGGTGCCGATAAGTGAAGCAGCAACAACAAATGCGCTGGCAGCAGTAAAACTCAAAGGCACTTGCATCCTATGCGCAATATCTTTAACCCAACCGCGAAGTGATTCAGGTATTAAGTCTTCGGGCAATGGAGGCACTGGCAATAGTTCAGTCTTTAAATCTTCTGGTTCTGGCCAATTACGGACAGATTTTTTAACACCTGCAAATCTGCGTATAGCATGTTCAATATGCAGACAACCTTGTGGTCTTTTTGCATATCTATAGGCGTTGGCTACTATGGTCTCTAATTCTCCATCTGTCCACGGTCCTTCACATCTTGGATTGTAATGCTCTACCATTAGCTCCAATACTACATCTTCCGGCAACCCATAATCGTGCCCTTCACGAGCTACCATCAGGGTCGTATGATTGCCGCCATTTCCGTCTCTGGCAGGACGGGCGAAGCGAAGATAATTTATAAAGCGGTCTTTGGTCTCATCGTCATCAACTTCAAAGGCTTCAATCCCCTGGTAACTGTTAGAATCACTTTCCTCTTTTTAAAGGCGTCAATCATCCAATCTGGCATTTCTGGTATCTCACATTCAAATGGAGACCGTCCCTTTTCCATTTGTACTGATTCCCATCTGGATGAATAGAAGGCTCAACTAGAACATACTGGGATGGTTCAGAAAGAACTTGTACTCCTGGAAGTGGGTCATGATTAAGATGCACATCCGGTGCTTTGAATATTTCATGTTCCCCACCGTTTTTATTGCCGGATATTGCAACTAGTCCATTGGACGGTGAGTGCTTGCTTGATAATTTCTGGTAATTTGTTATGCCGTCATGGACTATTTCACTAGTAGCTTTATTCGCATGACGGTCTTTATCAACCACACCTAAGCCGGATGGTGCAACTGCAATTGCCAAGTTACAGTTTGGGTTATCAGTGATTAACTTGCGGAGTAACGCCTTATCATTGGTGGCGTCATAAACTCCATTACTGCCCTTCGCGGGTATCTTGCTAGACGGGGGGAGTACTAAAACCGACCAGCCTATGTCGACATAAGCCAATGCCCATTCTAAAGTAGTAGTGGGTCGCACAAAGGATTTTGTTTTTGTTATACTATTCATACTGTATTAGTGACCTCGTATCGATATTCAAAAAGCTGCCCATGTCTTAGCGGATAAAAGGCAGTTTTTTATTTATGCTGTTTTTGCGCTTAACTTTTTTCGCACTGCTGGCTCAGACTGTTTAATATGGATTGTATTTTGCCGTCCACTTGCCTCCACCCATCTATCTAAATCGGAAATTAAATATCTGATTGACCGTGATAATTTTCTGAATATCGGACCATTCCCACGGCAACGGGCTGCCTTTAAAAAAGAGCAGCTCATATTCAGATATTCGGCTGCTTCTCGTTCATTTAATAATTGGCTCATGTGACGAACACCTCCTTGAAATACGTACAAGGCATACGGTACTCCAAGAAGTTGGTGCAAAAAATCCCCTATAGGGGGCTATAGTTTTTGCACTGAAAATATTTTTTGCGTAGATTATTTAGAAACTGTGCTTGGAAAATCACCTGCCAGACCGCCAACATAATGTTTAGTGTTTTCTATCTGCTCGGCACATCTAGATTTAAGTTCTTCACTGTTTAGAAATTGCTCAATATCAGCATCAGGCAACTTACCAAAATTAATATCTAGACAGCCATAGCCTGCATAGAGCCATAAACCTATTGTCAGACCAAGCATACCGTGCTTTTCCCATGTATCCATTATCGAATCGACGCGCTGCTTTACTATCTCTTCCTTTTCTGCATAATATCGCCTGTGAATTGTCGTCAGCGTTACGCGCTGCCGAATTTTTCCTGGCTTTCCATGCTGTTGGGTAAGGTCTGTTTTGTTTGTATGTATAATCTTGTCCCAGTTAACGGCATGGGTTTGTTGGCTGCGATGCGCTACATAAATATCCAGTGGCTCGTTTTTGTACTCAAGATTATTCTGTTCAAGCGCCTCTTTTGACTTGTGCTCGTTATTTTCATCCACAAGTTTTGACTTACGCTCATTTTCGTCCAGGTCTCTGAAAATCAATCCGTCATCGTACAGTTTCTTTACAGCCTCATCTTCATTCAGATTATAAACCCGCATGTAGTGCCTAACTTTGGGAAACAGAGTTTGAACTAGCGTATCTTTGTATTTCTTAGGGCGACCTGTTGGTTTCTTAACTAATGATTGGTGGTCTGCTAATAGCCCTTGGCAGTATTTTTCAGCTACTTTATATAACAGCTCAAAATCTTTCCCTGGCTTAACATTGAACTGAGCAAAGAGCGGTTTAAGTTTCTTACGCTTATCAGCATTATTTAGCTCGGTTGCAGTCATATTTAATTTGCCGCCGCAACTAATCTGTTTACAGCTTCTATCTTTGCTCCTGGTGATAAATGAGAATATTTCAACGTCATCTGATAGCTTGAATGTCCTAGTAATTCGCGGATAACATTTAAATTGACATCGCGCATTACCAGCTTACTGGCGAAGCTATGGCGCAAATCATGCCAACGAAAACTTTTAATTTCAGCCTTTCCTAAAATCTTTTTCCAGGCGGTCTTCAAATCAAAAAATGGTTTGCCATTTTTGCCAGTAAAAACAAATGTACCTTTAATTCCTGCCTGGTCTTTCCATTGCTTCAATATTGCCAAGGCTTCTGGATTCAAAGGAATATGCCTTGTTGCGCCACTCTTTGCAGTTTCGGCAATAACAGTTAAGATTTTTTGGTCAAAGTTAATATCTCGCCATTTAAGGCTAAATAGTTCGCCCCGCCTTAGTCCTAAATTCAAAGACAACAGCACTGCCGGTTTTAAATGGTCTGCAAAAGCGATATTATCCAAATTGGTATATAAGGAATATCCGCGCTCTGCTCTCCATTCATTAGCGCTTTGACGAGCAGCTATTAACACCTGTTCTCTTTCATCTAATGCTTTACGCAAACTCGCTTCTTCATCTACGCTTAAAAAACGTACTTTGGGGTTTCTATCAATTTTGCAGGGTTTTACTTTTGTAAGCGGATTGGTTGTCAGTGCTTCCCATTCAGTAGCCCGGCTTAGGCAGGAGCGCAAATCAGCCAGCTCTCTATTTATGGAAGACGGTTTGATACCGTTTTCTGTTCTACGCAAACGCCATTTCTCAACTAGAAACGGGCTAATGTCAGATAGTTTTAAATCGTGAAACTCAGCAAAGTTTTTCTTTAGCCGGTCAAATGTTTTTTCTCCGGTGCGTAAGTTTGACACCAGGAATTTTTTATATGTTTCTTCCAAAAACTCAAGATAAGTTGGTTCTTGAGCATGTAACTTTCTCTCTGTTGGGTCTGTGCCTTGATAAACCTTTGACAGTACGCTACGTGCCTGCTCTCTCGCTTGAACTGGTGTAATAGCGTCAGCTCTACCTATCTTTACTCGTTTGCCACGCTTAAACTCCAAGTAATAAGTCATTACGCCAGAAGGCTGGACTCTCAATAGCAGCCTCTTAAGTCCAGTGTCTCGAATCTCATAAGGCTTGTCTTGAAGCTCTAATGCGTTGACTATTCGATTAGTAATATTTGCTTGCATCTTGATTACTCCCGGCAGGTTTGCACTTAGGTAAGTGCAGAATAATTATACTGGGATGCCTTATCAAGCACCACGATAGCCAAGATAAAATTAACGAACCCTTATGTACCAGGCATCTTGAGACATTCAAACATTTTATGGTATTCTCAAGTTACGGACTGATTCCCATTTGCAAGGAGAAGGTCGCCGGTTCGATTCCGGCAGCCTCCACCAATTCCCATAAGGGTTTTAGAAAAAAGCAGTTTTTTAGGCCGTAAGTGCAATGTAAGTACGGAATGATGGTTTTTTGCTAAACCCATGGCAACGATTAAAACGCGAACCAACGCAAAAGACATTCTGGTATATCAAAGCCAGTGATTTCATTACAGGTGGTGAGACTACAGACATGCTTTCGAGACCTTATTCAATCGAATTCATTTTATCTAAAAGTGACTTCCTACAATCCTTTGGTGCTGGACACACTTGGAAGTCTTATCAGTCAATAATTTTGCTGGCGTTAACGTTTGTTTCGTTTGCCATTATGATTGAGACTCACTTTCTTGATACCTTATTCCATAACGATAGTAGTGGATTGTCCTTGGTTATTTATCGAATTATCTACGGCTCACTGCTCACCATCCTACTGGCCTATTACGTTATTCTTCCACTTGCCGTGAGACTGCTGCAACATTATCAGTTGTGGCGCCATCCAGAAATGCTTGGAAAAAGAACTGTCACAATCACAGATACCCAGCTTGTTTACGGCACACCTAAAGAGATTATGAGGATTGACTGGAATACTTTCACAGAGCGATTCGAAAATAAATTAGTATTTTTTCTTTCCTATGTCGATGGTGCTCACGGCAAAAGTTTTGGTTTCAGTATTCCTAAACGGGCATTCCAGGACACAGAGCAATTAGCAGATTTCATCTCATTATTAGATAAATGGGCCCCTATATGCACTGGAAAGAAATAAGGTCTGGGTAAAATGCTACCGCAGTGTCTTTGAATTGAAATTAATAACCGCATTATATCGTGCTAAATTATAGAAATTATAAACCATTATTATTGAATCGCTGGCCCATAATATGCATAGCTGTTTTGGTATCACTTATACCCGCTATTGCCATTGTAGGAAATTGGGTCAACTATTTCCCTCAATATATTGTGTCGGCGCAAATTACCGATTTTCATCTAGCAAGTAGTGGTAAGTATCAAGGGTATTATGTTATCTCATACAAATACTTCGTTAATGGAAAGCAACACACGGGCGGAAACAGTGCTTGTTTTCGAACAGATTGTCCCAAACTTGCCGAACTTCAAGCTGGTAGGACTATACCTGTAAGCGTCTCAATAGACACAAAGGGGAATTATGTTAGCGTTGTCAGAGACCTAGCTACCTTGGGTCCATTTATATTAATAATGATCATGGTATCAATCATATGCTGGGTATTAGTATTCTCTAAAAACTGGACATACCCAGGAAAGCCCCAAATATGAGCGAGCCTATAGATATAGAAGTGAAAGTGGAGCTACTGCCTGATCACTGGTCAAAAAACTACGCCCAAATATCCGCTTGAAAAATCACTAATATCAATAAATTAGGGCAAGCGCTTCTCAAAGAAAATACAATCAAATCCGGCAATGCTCTCCCTTCCTGCTTCTGTAAAACTATTTTTTCTATAGAAAGCTAGGGCGCTAGTGTTCAAATCTGCCGTATGCAAACATAATAACTGATAGCCCAGTTCAACAGCTCGCTCTTGTAGAATGTCCAATAATGCTTGTCCCACACCCATCCTTTGGTAATTTGGGTGTACTCGCATTCGCCTTACTTCCGCACAAGTAGAAGAAAGCTTTTTCAAGCCTCCCATAACCAATACTTCACCATTGCGTTCTCCAACGATGAACTCACCACCATGGTCTAAATAAACTACCTTAATATCTTGCAGATCCTTATACCGAGCGGGATCTTTGCTAAAGGCACCCTCTTCGGTAGACAATACGTGTAGGGCAAGTACAGATTCCTGATCGGTGTTCTTATACTGTCTAATGGTAATTCCCAGTGATTCCAGTGCATTAGGTCTATTCATTTATTGTCTCTCAATAGAACTGGACTTTTAAAATTGAATGCTTAGCCTAACCCCTTGACCTTTTGTGGCACATTAAATCTTCTAGAAAGATAAAAGCGTTACGGGACACTTGCTGACATCTGGGTCACAAATCAATCATCCCGCATCTCCGCTGTTGGTAGTCCTCTATTTATAGTTATTGTGCTGGCTATTGATTTTGCTATACAGTCATTTCTAATTTTCAATATTTCTGCTGCAAAAAATTAGGCACGAATTACAAGCATGGTTCTTTTTATACTGGGCTTAATTCCAACACTTATAATGCTGATACTTGTGTTCACTAACTCTCCAGTACGAGGTACAATTGTCATTTTTCAGACAGCACTACAGGCATATATATTGCTGTTTACCAAACCCGGAAACATGTGGTTTCAAAAACATGAAACCACTCGATAGGTACGCATGACCGGTGCAATTCGCAGAAAATTCTAATTGCAGGGAAATCCTAGTGAGTGAAGATGGATAATAAGCCCATTACAAATAACTGTTCCGAGATGCCGTTAAACCTTCCGGCAAGAACTAATCAGTTTGATTCTAACTCGTGGTTGGATTACTTTAAGAGAAATAAAACTGTTCGGCCAGTCTTTGACTGGACAGAAATACCAGCCATTGACCATCAATTACGTTTGCCGCTTATAAGATCACTACAACGCTTTCAGGTAGGCGAAACTGGCGATGGAAAACACTTGCGCAAATATGCCAATGGAACAGGCGACCAAGCTTACATCAGCTGCATTGATATGTTTGTCAAAGAAGAACAAGAGCATGCCCGTTTGTTGGCCAAAGTTATTGAGTCAATGCACGGAAAATTATTGCAGTGGCATTGGACCGATTTTGTTTTTGTTCTTTTACGCCGTCTACTCGGCTTAAAAACAGAAATCCTCATTTTATTTGTAGCTGAGATTATTGGCAAATGCTTCTACGAAATTGTCAGCAAAAATTGTGGCGATGAGCACTTGAGTAAATTGTTTGCTCAAATTGTGCGCGATGAAATAGGGTGCTCTTAGTGCAATCTACAAATTGGTGGGCCAAAGCTTAAGCTCAATGACTTTGCAACTCGTCAAAATGTCTAAGCATTAGACCATCCACCAAAAGTGTGAGTATGTGCAACCCGAAATTGTCTATCTCAACCGGTAGAGTGATTTAAAGTGGTGAGTTCAGCGTTTTGCCTCGTAAGAGTAAGTCCGCTTTGATAACATGTAATTAGCTTAGAGGATTAAACGCCGTGGAAAAAACCGACCAATCGTGCCGTATAGAACAATACAGAGATCTCTGCGAACAAACTATTATCGCTATTTTGCCTAACATTACTGCTTTGTTGATCAACTGTAATTCTGCTTGTCCACCTGCTTTAGCGGCTAGTACTGACCATTTAACCCACATGTCTGTGAAATCAGAGCCGGTCCGCCGAGCTCCAGATATTAAGAGAGCACCGAATACTCGTCGTTCGTCCACGGGTATTGCTACTCTACGCCTTTACAATAAAGCAAGTGACTTGAAGAGCGATAGCCTGTTCAGACGCCTACTCAAGTCCGCCGTCGGAGCTGATAGTCCAAGTAGCAATCCTGACACAGAAAAGACTGCTGCTGCTCTTAATCTTGATGTGAACGAAACTCTTTCTGCAAATTTATTTAGACAAAACAAGTTCGACCTGCAACAGTTGGGGGATATTGACAAGAACAATTTTGTCCTAGGCAATTTGACACACGATAATGTCATCCACTTAGCCAAGGGCAATGCGCTATTTGTTCCGAAGAAAGATATTGTCGTCTTGGCTGATCTAGCCGAAATTCATATTGGTGCAGGCTCAATGGTAGGCGTTTTAAGACCGAATTCGGATATCGTCTCAATATACGACTTAGAAGACAGTGGCAGCCGAAAGGTCAATATTAAAGTAGGTAAAGAATCAATTTCTCTGGTTCCAGGCAAGAATTTGATTATTTCTAAAGAAGCAAATGAATACGAGAAACTTAACCCTGCTCGTCGTATTGCTTATCGCAAACTAGAAACGAAAAAATTGCAATCTGGTTTTTATGCATACACAACAGAATTTTCGATATCATCCGCCGTATTGCACGTAAAACCGCTACAAAAAATCTTATTATCAGATGACAGCGAGGATCGCAAAATAGCTAATCGCTTATTGAAAAACTATGTCATTTTAGAAGATGTATTCAGCAACAGCGAACCATTCAAAATGCCTGCTACTATTGTACAGCCTGTTAAAATATCCAGTATGTAATTTTTACCATAGACTAATTCCGTGCGCGCGAAGCCTAACTCAATTGCTAAGTGTTTGACATTCGTCTTTTTGTTGACCGTTTTTGCATCCTTGGTCAACACATTGCCATCTATAGCCCAGTTAAGTGCTGTACATAGTCAGTTATTGCCAATACAACTTCCGCTTGCCCAAAGCTCTGAACAACAAGTATTTGCTCAAGTTCCGAACATATTGCCAACTGATGCCACACCTTTTCAGGTTTTAAGGCCACGAAATGCAGCAGTGGGTTCCGATCTCAAATTCCGCCTTTTTCAAAAATTACCAGCCTCTCTTTGGTTTAGCGTGGTAACCGAAGAAACGGGCCGATGGGAGACAAATGTTTTTCAGCAGCCAAATCATGGCAGACAAGATTTTGTTTTTCGCTCTTTGCCAAATGTTACTCTGGGTTATGCTCTGGGTCAGCATACTAATGTTTACACCAACTATTTTGTTATCAAAGATATTTTCGCTGTGCACGGTGATCTCAGCTTTCCTACTACTCAATCTCTTTCTATGGGCATACGCCGTGACTTCCCCATTGGACAAAAAACTATTTTTCAACTCGATACACAAGCGCGTGAATTGTGGGAAACCGTGCATTTGCATCAGGCTGATTTATTACCCTCACTCAATTTAACCAGAATTATTACACCCCATATAATATTTTTTGGCAGTCTGCTTTTGCAGATGCGTAGCGGCGAACTCTTCGGCGGTCCCACAAGAGAAATTGACCCGTTTTATAACGCAGGACTATTAATGACCTATAAAAACTGGAACTTCATAATAACCGATACTTACGTAACAAATTTCAGAAATCCTAATACCGCTATTCCCGCTGAAAGCAATGTGAGTATGATCGCTGATTTCGAAGTATCTCATCCGATTTCAATGCGCGTTCCGAATGTACGCTTGTTTATGCGAGCTGAGCCCATTTGGAACTGGCGATCTCACTTTATAGATGGGCAAAGTGGTTACGATTTCCGTCTTTATAGTGGTTTACGCTTTACTCTATCTAAACCTGCCTACAATACCGATATCAAAGAACTACAGGCCAAACTGCGCAAAGAAGCACAGCAAATGCAAGACTTAAAGCAACAAAACCAGAATAGTTCCTCTACCCAATGACACTATAGAATACATCTCTTTCCCCTAATCTAGCTTCCGATAGTAGTCAGAGGCTTAGTAATTTAGTTTGCAAAAAAATTTCGAATGCAAATAAGGATTAAATCGATGACTGCCTTTGGCGTATCGGTCAGTACATTCACTCTAGAGCCAGGGCGATCAGTCCAATTTACGTAAACCTTTTCAATTTTAAATCTAGCCTTTTTCGCCTGAAGAAGTATTTCCAAATCAAACAAATAGGCTTTGGTTTGGAGTTTACTAAAAAGCTGTTTTCCAACCTTAGATTGAAAAGCCTTGAAACCCGCTTGGGTATCACTTATGCCTGGTAAAAGTATATTGCCTATTAAAGCTCGCGAACTAACAGCTAGAAGCCTACGCAATAGATTTGCATAGGTGGCAGACTTTTCTCGCTGAGCAATTACTATGTCTGCCCCTTGCCGCAATTTCTCGAGAAATGAATCTATTATGTCCGGTGCAAAAGAAAGATCTGCATCGGTAAAAAACAAGTAATTGCCTTGCGCCGCTAAGATACCCTCTCTGACAGCATTGCCTTTGCCTAAATTATTAGGCAGCTCAATTATTTTCAGTATAATATCAGACGGTATTATTACTGAGCGAGCTGTTTGAGCTGTTCGGTCACGGCAACCATCACACACTAAAACTATTTCTGTAACTGGATGATTCTTCTCCAAGTAAGAAACAAGTTGTTCGATAGTAAGTTTAATTCTTAGCTCTTCTTGATAAGCCGGAATAATGATAGAAATCTCTGGCAATTCTTGCATATTGTATACTTTGGTTCGGTTGTCTTTCTTATCTGACTATTATAAAAGAAGTAGAGTAGCACTTGTCTGAAACTATTAAAGGTGCAAGCATCGCAAGTGGACGTTCCTATTTTCTTGCGCTTAGTTTATTCCTGCTCGTTTTTCCTGTAGCTATAGCACTAAGTATGCCTGCGCTAATGCAAATTTCGGATTTCCTGACTTCCTTCTATGTAGCCGGCCGGATGTTCCACGAAGGCAAATTGGATCAGCTTTATCCCGGACTACAGGCAACCTCATTGTTTAACTCGCCATTCAATGCTTATGCGCATCAAGTGCTCGATAAATTACCTCGAAGCCTGCTAGCAGTTTATATGTATCCGCCCACTACCTTATTCGCATTTGGCTGGTTGGGTTCCTTCTCACCGCAAACTGCTCATTTGATATGGCAGCTGCTATCAATCGCTTGCCTGGCACTCTGCACCGGATTATTTTCCTCCATTACAAAAATGAGATGGTCAACTTATTTCTGGTTATGCCCATTTTTTTTGCCGCTCATCCAGACCATTTGGATTGGACACTTAGGCATTGTGTTAGGTTTGCTGCCACTCAGTTTGGGATTGTATTTGCTTGTTAAAGACAAGCCAATCTTAGCCGGACTGATTTGGTCTCTTTTGTTTTTGAAGCCTCAATTTTTACCAGTTATCGGCTTGGTTATAGGCGCTTGCGTGCTGAATAGACACTACAAATGTCTCTTTGGATTATTGATTGGGTTAGCCATATTGGTCATAACCACAATTGCTTATTTTGGACCAGAACTAACCAAAATGTGGCTCCATACTCTCAGTTTAAGTGATGAGATTTTTTCTAGTGGCAATTATGGCTATCCAAAACATCTTGTTGCTTCGCTGCCAGCCGCGATAACGCAACTCCTGCCTTCTAGCTGCAGTAAGTTTGCCAAAATAACGCTTTATCTTTTAGCCGGCGCCCTTTCTTTGTACACTCTCTTGCGCTGTTCTCGACTGATGAAATTAAATGGTCCAAACACTTCTCCGCCAATTATATTGTCCATCTTTACTGTAGGCATTTTGCTTTTGCCTATAATTTCACCCCATTTCCTCTTTTACGATTTGAGCGTCTTGACTCTAGCTGCTATGACTATTTATGGACTGCCCCCACTAAGGAACGATCGCCGTCTTGTTCGCGCTCTTATTTTTAATTGGGTATTTATTGATATCTATCTTTTGCTGGTCATGTTTGTCAATAATAAGATAGGACAACCATTATTGCTGGTTGCCCTCTTATCTTGGCTTTATTGGCGCGCACTTAGGGCGCCGGATACTTTAGTTATGAGTCCGCCGTTGGCAGAAAATAACTAGTCGTTGCTTAACTCGTCAATTTTTTTATCTAAGTCCTGAATAGCTTTAGCAATAGAGATCGCATCATCAAATTCAAGACCATTAGAAGTATCGTTTACTGTCTCACGATCGCGTAGAACTTGTTCTTGTTGTCCCAAATTATCAGCCTCATCTCTAGTCAATTTCTTTGCATCAAAAGCTGCATCGATTTTTTCCTTTAAAGCTTTATTGTGACTATTAATTCCCATCCATACTTTATCCGGATGAGTAGCAGCTTTTACATCAGCTTTCACTTTATCCAAACGAGAGCTAATAGCGTTCAATTTTAAATTGCCGTCTTTATATTTAGTTTCCATAGCTACTATATTGTCCAATTCACCCTTTGTCTTTTCAGCGTCTGCCAAAGTCATACGTCCGTAGGACAATTGGTTGGTAATTTCTTTAAGCAAGTCATTGCGGTCGTTATCAAGTTGAATCAATTTGTCACCGTTTGCACCGAAGCAGGCGGGGCTCGAAAGAACCAGGCCAATCACAAGCGCCATCTTTGTTAGATTGTTTTGCATTTTCTCTCCTGAGTTTTAGTAAAGGCCATCGTATAAGTTTATCTTGAGTTCTATTAAAAACTTCTTTGATAAGTTTATATATTGATGAATGCGTTTGAAATAAAGCCGGGCCTAAAATGATTGAAAAATTACAAATAGGTTAATACCTAATACAAAGTTTGCCCCGGGCAGATCCAATCTGTTATGATTGTATATCCCGGTTACGCATTTTCGATTCTTAAATCGATTCGGAAGTTCGTGACAGGTTTTGTACTCTGAAAACTACATATTGAGGTCCGTATTCCACCAATTAAAATTGTCTGGATCCTTCTCTGCCGTCCTGGCTTGAAGGAAATCTAGACGTTGGTCAAGCTACAAAGAGCGCACAGGTGGATACCTAGGCGTCAGCAGCCGATGAAGGACGCAATAAACTGCGAAAAGCCACGGGAAGTCGTTATAGGCTACGATCCGTGGGTATCCGAATGGGGCAACCCCGTTAGAGTAATGTCTAACGACGCCAATTTGAATACATAGAATTGCACGAGGTAAGCCGGAGAACTGAAACATCTTAGTATCCGGAGGAAAATAAAACAAATCAGTGATTCCCTTAGTAGCGGCGAGTGAAAAGGGAACAGCCTAAACCTTTTTGACGCAAGTCATAAAGGGGTTGCGGGACTCCAAACGGGATGGGATAAAGTTAGTTGAAGTATCTGGAAAGGTACACCATAGACGGTGATAGTCCGGTAAGCGAAAACTTTTGAACCCCAGGAGTATCCCAAGTAATGCGGGGCACGTGAAACCCTGTATGAATCTGCCGGGACCATCCGGTAAGGCTAAATACTGTCTGACGACCGATAGTGAACAAGTACCGCGAGGGAAAGGTGAAAAGAACCCCGGTGAGGGGAGTGAAATAGAACATGAAACCGTGTGCTTACAAGCAATTGGAGCACTATTTGATAGTGTGACAGTGTGCCTGTTGAAGAATGAGCCGGCGAGTTACCGTACGTAGTTGGTTAAGCAGTTAATATGCGAAGCCACAGGGAAACCGAGTCTGATAAGGGCGAAATAATAATTACGTGAGGTAGACCCGAACCCAGGTGATCTATGCATGGCCAGGATGAAGCGTATGTAACAATGCGTAGAGGTCCGAACCAACTGATGTTGAAAAATCAGTGGATGAGCTGTGCATAGGGGTGAAATGCCAATCGAACTTGGAGCTAGCTGGTTCTCCCCGAAAGGCGTTGAGGCACCGCGTTGGACGTATCTTACAGGGGGTAGAGCACTGGTTCGGTGCGGGCGGAGAAAATCCGTACCAAATCGAGTCAAACTCCGAATACCTGTAATGTAATATCCAGCAGTGAGACGGCGGGAGATAAGTTCCGTCGTCAAGAGGGAAACAGCCCAGACCACCGACTAAGGCCCCAAAGAATACACTAAGTGATTAAGGAGGTGGAGTTGCATAGACAACCAGGATGTTGGCTTAGAAGCAGCCACCATTCAAAGAAAGCGTAATAGCTCACTGGTCAAGCGACTCTGCGCCGAAAACGTATGGGACTAAGTGTGTCGCCGAAATCGTGGGTTTATTTATTTAAACGGTAGGGGAGCGTTGTGTTGTAGGTCGAAGTATGAGCGTAAGCACGTATGGACGAAGCACAAGTGAGACTGTCGGCTTAAGTAGCGAAAACATTGGTGAGAATCCAATGCACCGAAAGACTAAGGGTTCCCACGGCAGGTTCGTCCACGTGGGGTTAGTCGGGAGCTAAGGCGAGGCCGAAAGGCGTAGTCGATGCACAGCGGGTTAATATTCCCGTACCACCGTAAATCGTTATCAATTAAGTCAGGACACAGGAGGCTATATGGAAAGTCGCCCATTGGACATGGCGCTTCCAAAGGCGTAGCTAGTTTTGGTTGGCAAATCCGCCAGAACGTTATAAAGTAAGGCCGAGTAAGGAATGACTCACGAGTCAAACTCCATAGATGCCACGCTGTCGAGAAAAGCGGCGTAATGAGATTGAAGGTGCCCGTACCCGAAACCGACACAGGTAGTCAGGTAGAGAATACCAAGGTGCGCGAGATAACTCTCTCTAAGGAACTCGGCAAAATAACCTCGTAACTTCGGAAGAAGAGGTGCCATGTTAGAGTGTAAGTCTTCGCGACTGAAGCTCGAGATGGTTGCAATTAAGAGGCTCAAGCGACTGTTTAACAAAAACACAGGTCTCTGCTAAACCGTAAGGTGATGTATAGGGGCTGACTCCTGCCCAGTGCCGGAAGGTCAAGTGGATTGGTTAGCGCAAGCGAAGCTGAGAAACAAAGCCCCGGTGAACGGCGGCCGTAACTATAACGGTCCTAAGGTAGCGAAATTCCTTGTCGGGTAAGTTCCGACCCGCACGAATGGAGTAACGATTTGAGCGCTGTCTCGGAGAGAGACTCGGCGAAATAGGATTGTCTGTGAAGATACGGACTAGGCGTGCCAGGACAGAAAGACCCTATTGAGCTTTACTGTAGGCTGAAATTGTCTGTCGGCTTGATCTGCGTAGTATAGGTGGGAGCCTTTGAAACCCGAATTTTGGTTTGGGTGGAGGCAAAAGTGAAATACCACTCTGATTTTGCTAGCATACTAACCTTGTCCCATGAAACTGGGCAGGGGAAAGTTTCAGTTGGGCAGTTTGACTGGGGCGGTCGCCTCCTAAATTGTAACGGAGGCGCCCAATGGTTCCCTCAGGTTGGTCGGAAATCAACCATCGAGCGTAAAGGTATAAGGGAGCTTAACTGCAAGAGAGACATCTCGCGCAGGGACGAAAGTCGGGCTTAGTGATCCCACGGCTTCCGCATGGAAGGGCCGTTGCTCATCGGACAAAAGTTACCATAGGGATAACAGGCTGATCTCCTCCAATAGTCCACATAGACGAGGAGGTTTGGCACCTCGATGTCGGCTCATCGCATCCTGGAGCGGTAGTACGTTCCAAGGGTTGGGCTGTTCGCCCATTAAAGCGGTACGTGAGCTGGGTTCAGAACGTCGTGAGACAGTTCGGTCCATATCCGGCATGCCCGCAGGATTTTTGAAAGGAGTCGTCCCTAGTACGAGAGGACCGGGACGGACAGACCTCCAGTATATCTGTTATCGCGCCAGCGGTAAACGCAGAGTAGCTGTGTCTGGAGCGGATAAGTGCTGAAAGCATATAAGTACGAAGCCCACCTTAAGATGAGAAATCCCATGGAGTTAATCCAGTAAGGACCCAGGAAGACCACCTGGTTGATAGGATGCAGGTAGAAGTACCCCGCAAGGTAAGTACGTAGCCAAGCATTACTAATAGTCCGAGGACTTGTCCAACTTTAATTGAGTTGGAAGCGGTTAATGTTAATTGCACCACTTGTGGTGCACACGCCTCAATATGTAGTTTTCAGGGTATGAGATATCGGAAACGATTTTTCAACTCGGTGAGCGGTAAATCTTTGGATTCATCGTTTACTGAATTAAAAAATCAATTCTGATAACTTAGAACCCTAAAAAGTTCTTGGTGCTAAAGCAATCGGAACACACCCGTTCCCATCCCGAACACGAAGGTAAAGACGGTTAGCAGCGACAATACTTGGTGGGAGACCGCCTGGAAAGATAGCCCGGTGCCAGGATTTATAAGACCCCCAGCTTAATAGGCTGGGGGTCTTTATTTTTCGTTAGATGCTAAATCATGCTTTTCAATTATCTGTCCAGATAGAGCTCCGTATCTGCATTTATGACCCACAGCTTGATCTACGGACCTAAGAGCATTACTTGGTATTCTATAGTCGATCATAGATTTTATTTCTAAATCATTTTTAGTGATTATTGCATCAGGGTAAATGTCTTTTGCAGCATATAAAATAGTCCCTTTCGTTAGTCCTGGACGATTATCAACAAAATCACGCAAGGACTGATTTAAAGGTGGTAATCCAATCACGAGCAACAAGCATATGGCTACATACGAAAGCTGCCGCTTTCTGCTACATGACAGAGCTTTTATGAACGACCAACCCTCCCCTGTCTTATTTTTTTGAATGTGTTTTACTACTAACCGCCTCGAAAACACAGGGTCTTTCTCTATAAGTCCAGGTGTGAAATAAATTCCTAGAACCAATAGCGCAAGAACACATTTACTAAACCAAGGTGTCCCAACCAGTCTATCCAAATCATCGCCCATATATCCAATATAAACTACCAATAAACAACAAGTTCCTTGCATCACTCGATATAAAAGCGCATCCCAAATAGTAATAGATCCTCCATCTGAATTTTCAACTCGCAACCCAGATAGCAGCTTGCCGGGAGTTGCTTGTAAAATAGAAGATTCAAAAAAAATAAAATACGGAAATATAAGCACTACTATATATATTAAGCATAATGGAAATTCCCACCAAGGTAGAATCCATCCAACATTTCTCAACAATCTACAAAGCATAACTGCACTAATTAAGGCTAATGGCCAATCAACCAATGCAGCAAAATATCTTCTTCCGAAATCGTTTTTATAAGATTGCTTATCTGCTTGCATAATAATTATTTATACCCGCAAAAATTGCTGTTAATAATAGTACGAGAGGACCGGGACGGACAGACCTCCAGTATATCTGTTATCGCGCCAGCGGTAAACGCAGAGTAGCTGTGTCTGGAGCGGATAAGTGCTGAAAGCATATAAGTACGAAGCTTTTAATAAGATTAGAAATCCCATGGAGTTAATCCAGTAAGGACCCAGGAAGACCACCTGGTTGATAGGATGCAGGTTGAAGTGCCCCGCAAGGTAAGCACGTAGCTGAGCATTACTAATCGTCCGAGGACTTGTCCAACTTTAATTGAGTTGGAAGCGGTTAATGTTAATTGCACCATATATGGTGCACACGCCTCAATATGTAGTTTTCAGGGTATGAGATATCGGAAACGATTTTTCAACTCGGTGAACGGTTATCTTTGGATCATCGTTTACTGATTTAAAAAATCAATTCTGATAACTTAGAACCCTAAAGAGTTCTTGGTGCTAAAGCAATCGGAACACACCCGTTCCCATCCCGAACACGAAGGTAAAGACGGTTAGCAGCGACAATACTTGGTGGGTGACCGCCTGGAAAGATAGCCGGTGCCAGGTTTTATAAGAACCCCAGTTTAATAAGCTGGGGTTCTTTATTTTGACCACCCTGTGCTTATCTTTTTCAGAGATTATCAAAAGCCTGTTCCAGTGTATCTCGACCTGAGTCAAAAATGGTACTGGACTCTGACAAATAGTTAGAACTGATAGCTAATTCTTTTGCCTCTAACAAGAGCGTCTTAAGCTCTAAGTTAGGATGTTCAAGAGCATTAGCGCATCTTTCACGCTCTATATTTCTCATAGTTAGGCTAATATTCTTTATTAGAAATACAGGGAATCGTAAGAGCACACATATGGTAATAGCGAATGAAAATGAGGCCAATACCCATGCCAAGATTCCTATAGGAAGCATTATTGCACAAAGAAGTGGTGCCAGCAGGAACAGACAATATCCCCAGATCGCATTAAAGTAAAGACCGCTACCAATTATGAAAATACGTTCCTGCGCTACGCCGAAGAGCACCAAATTCATTTCCTTCAAAAATGGCTCCAATGGCTGCTCAAGAGAAGCATGTTCAAGTGCTGTTGTGGACATTGATGGAAATCTATAAACCAGATTACCATTATCCGTTACCATGGGGTAGCCATTGTAACGGATGAGAGTCTCTAAAACGACACGATTATCTTCTGCTTCAATTCCGGTATATGGCGACAACTGCTGAGCAATGATGGCACCTTTATTTTGCTCAATTAGTTTGGCAATGCACTGCCACTTTTTTTCGTTAATATCGCCGTTTGGATTCGGCGGGCCAATAATAAAACTGTAACAGTCAAATAAAGCTTTTGCGTCTTCACCTGGACGTGCTCCTGGATCTTTCACTAGCGCAAAGATATACTGCCAGATTGATGGACCTGGGTTCTGGTCAAAGATCAACATCAAAAGAGCCCAAGTACCAATGGAAAACGCCAGTGCCATGCCAAAGAAAGATTTGAAACAAAAAGCCACAGGCGCATAAAAACGTTTAATAAACAGTCTCAGCTTCCACATCCAACCTTTGTCAGATTTCGAATTTTCGAATCCTTCCTTAAAAACATAAAGAAGCTCCCCACCAGAGGAAACCATTAATCTAGCTGTTTTTGGCAAATGAAATTTGAGCAGTTCTGCCAATCGAAAATTGAGCAGTGGTTGGTTAGTTGTCATTGATTTTTCTCCTGGCTTTAGGCCGCTTCTGAAGGTTGAGATTTTTTCTTGCGGCGTACACTTTCTTTAAATCTAAAACTTTCTCCATTCATGGCAATAATCTGACAGCGATGCACAAGTCGGTCTAAAAGAGCATTGGTTAATTGCTGAGTGCCAAATACACTTGTCCAGTCTTTAAATTCTAGGTTAGTTGTGATGATCGTTGAGCATCGCTCGTAGCGCGAACTGATTACTTGAAATAGCAAATTACCTCCATCTTGCTTGCAGTCTGTCATTCCCAATTCATCTAAAATGAGCAGGTCATATCGGGCCAATTGTTGTTGTAACCTAAAGACCTGGCGTGCATCTCGTGCTTCCAATAATTGATGTACTAAATCACCTACGCTGTAAAAACGAACTCTCTTACCAGCTGCGCATGCTTCCATACCAAACGCTATTGCAAGATGTGTCTTGCCTGTACCATGCCCTCCCAGCAATACAATATTTTCTGCTGTAGATAAATATTGCCCGCCAAATAATTGCATCACCGCACTTTTGTCTAGTGATGGAATCTCATCAAATTTAAATTGGTCAAGCGTCTTTACTGCTGGAAATTTTGCCTTTAATAGCTTGTCTTTGCGATTATTTTCTTCCCGCGTTTGTACTTCTTGCTCTGACAAACAGCATAAATATTCTTGATAACCGACCCGATTACTGTCCGCTTCTTTTGCTACTCGTTCATAGTTTTTGGTCATTGTCGGTAGACGCAATCTTTTTAAATATTGCTCAAGCAACGCATTGTTCATTCTTTTTACCCCTTAATAAAATTTGGTATTGCAATGTGCAGCCTAATTCAACTGTGTACTCACTTAAGCTAGGATGCAAACTTAAGTCCAGCACCTCAGCTTGATGCTCTTTCTTAAATTTCTGCTGGTCCACTATTTGCAGCACGGCATCTGCACTCACTAATCCCAATGCCATTGTTTCGGCAACAGCTGCCGATGTACAAGTTGCACCTTGCTCCATATGACACTTTAAAATACGAATGAAATGCCAACCTCCTTCAGATGCGCCTCTTTCTTCTACAAGTCGCCGGTAATAATCCCAGTAACCATTTGGCCATTCGGCTTGCAACAGCGGTCTGGCATATGGCACTGCATGTGGCTTCCTCTCTAACTGCTCTAAGTAATGTTCCGGCTTTAGCAAATATTCTTCTTTCTCATAGCTCCTCTTGTGCTCAGCTATTACCTCTACATTAGTTGAAAATATCAACTTGTCTAAATACGCCCTTACCCTTAACATCCTGCCAACATATTTGCTTGGCACCGAATAACGATTGCCTTCGTAAACTATTGTCTGGTAGCCATCAGCTATCACACAATTACGTGCTGTCCCTGCATCAAATCGTCGCTGTGGTAACTTTAATAACAATGGTCGCTCTTTGACAAATGCTTCTTCAATCCGTTCTGCTTGCCCCGCCACAGTTCGATTGCCGTCTTCCTGGCAATACACTAATAATCGACCATTCAATTCTTCAATCGATTCAACCTTTGGCACAGGTACCATCCAGTTCCGCCGGCTAAAACCAATGCTTCCCTCTATCCCTCCTTTTTCATGAGCCCCCTCTTTGCCAGGTGTGCAAAAATTTGCCTCAAAAGTATAAAAGCCCATTAATTCCTTGAACTTCTTGGTCAATGTTCGCTGTTTGCCTTTGCCTACTCTCACCACTGCTAAACCTAAATTGTCATACGTTAATCTCAATGGTACTCCTTCAAAAAATTCAAACGCTTGCACATGCGCTTCCATGAATGACTCCATATTTAGTGCTCGCACTGCCATGGCAAATTTCTTGCGAGAATAATTTAGTCTCATCTCAAAGCTGTACACTTTCGTCCTCACACCCGCAATGTCAGCATATGACTCGCCAAAATCAACCTGGGCATCTTTGCCAGCTTCAAATTGCAATGGCAAAAATACCGATTTACTTGGCTTGTTCTTAATCTCCGCTACCATATACCTTACCGTTCTTGCCGAGCCGGTATATCCATATTCATTTACTAGTCGCTGATATACGCGATTTGCTGTATGCTTTTGCTTGCGGGGCGCGTTTCGGTCTTCCTCCAAGATTGTCCGAACGTGCTCTTCCCATTGGTTAAATACCGGCCTTCCTCTTGCCTCTATTATTCTGTAGGTTGGCGCTTCCGCGTCCTTTAAGTACTTCGCCACCGTGTTTCGCGATAGCCCAAATTCTTGCGCTAACCATTTTTTACTTTTGCCATGTCTTGCATGTAACAGCCGAATTGATACCCATGTGTCTTGATCAATCATCCCTACCATTTTTTTTCTAGGTCCCAGCCTCTGGAACCCTTCTATTATCAATGGTCCTGTCAAGGTACTCAAATTTCGTTTGCCATTATTGAAACTTCTGCTCAGTTTTAGTTTGCCACAATCAATCTAGCCTGTGATTCATATGCCAACCTATTCAGCGTATATGTGACAGTGCCGAGCGATAAACCTGTTTGTCTGGCGACATCCGGCGGACAAACTTTCAAACCAAGAACCTTTATACTCTCGATCACTAATTCTTGTTGATGTATCGTCGATGCCAAATCCATATTATTAGAATTTTTCCGTAGCTAAGATTTTAAGATTTTTGCAAGGAGTAGTCCCTAGTACGAGAGGACCGGGACGGACAGACCTCCAGTATATCTGTTATCGCGCGAGCGATAAACGCAGAGTAGCTGTGTCTGGAGCGGATAAGTGCTGAAAGCATAGATGATCATCAATCATGTTCTTACTCACTAAGAAGTTGAACAACTTCATTTTTAAGCACTGGCAGATTTTCCTGCAATACATCCCAGACCACATAGGCATCTACTTGAGCATAACCATGGATAAGGATATTGCGAAAAGCAATAATTCGCTGATATCCAGTTACTTGTTTTGCAACACCCGGATCAATTTTAGCGAGCTGTCCTAATGCCTCACCTATAATCTCAAATTGGCGCTCAACTGCTGAACGCAACATTGCTTCCTCTATGTAATCATCAATAGTTTTATTTCTCGCAAACTCATCCAATAGTTTGGCGGCTTGCTGAATATCATAGAGAAACTTCTTTGCCTCAAGCTGCATATAGAGTTGTCTTACTCTTTTCGATACTTTCTAGCAAATATGGATTTTTTACTGCGGACAACATAACAAGATCCACCGGCTTATTAAATAATCTTTGCAGTGATTCCAATAATCCAAAATAAGCATCTCCATATCCAGATCGCCCAAGATCTGCAAAATCAACTAAGAAGTCGAGGTCATTAACGTTTGATAGATCATTATATTTCGTCGCTGAACCAAATAGTTCCAATCGTCGCACATGATAACGCTTGCACAAAAGACTTAATTCCGAATTAGATGCTGCAATCATACTATTCATTTAAAATACGCTTTCACTAAACAACTAATATAGTAATAGACCCAGAAATGATAATAAAGCACTAGCTAATCCATGCTAAATTTTACCAGATGATTGATATTTAATCTTCCGAAATACTAGTACAAGAGGACGGGGACGGACAGACCTCCAGTATATCTGTTATCGCGCCAGCGGTAAACGCAGAGTAGCTGTGTCTGGAGCGGATAAGTGCTGAAAGCATATAAGTACGAAGCTTTTAATAAGATTAGAAATCCCATGGAGTTAATCCAGTAAGGACCCAGGAAGACCACCTGGTTGATAGGATGCAGGTTGAAGTACCCCGCAAGGTAAGTACGTAGCCAAGCATTACTAATCGTCCGAGGACTTGTCCAACTTTAATTAAGTTGGAAGCGGTTAATGTTAATTGCACCACTTGTGGTGCACACGCCTCAATATGTAGCTTTCGGGGTGTGAATATAAAGGAATTTTATTTCTCGCTTCCTTGTTTAGTAAGAAGTTTCATCAACTTCATTTGCTTCGTAGCATTTTTCATACTGTTACCAAATCTAGAATCTGTACAAAGCGTACATCTAACCTGAGTTCTGGGTTTTTTACGTTTGTAGTTTGCCATTATTACATATGCTCATCAGTTAGTATTACTTGACCACACTAAGCAAATTCCAAAAACTTTGGTGGTGCATAAAACCGCGCTTATGCAAAGGTGCTGGAGACTCTTTTTAACAAAGAACCCGCAAATGTTTCATCGTCTTCGCAGAAGGTACTAAATAGATTGGTTTCTGCAAAGCTACTATTTCTGCTGCCGAAGCTGGTGGAACTTGTTTTGAACGCTCAGCCAACAACTCAATCAAAAAAGCTGCTGCCGCTAAGATACGCTTATCGTTTGTTTGCGGCCGCGGGTACTCACTGAGTTTAGGTAATTCACGAACAAAATCCTGATAAAGATTTCGCAGAGCAAAATTGTCTCCACTGATTGCGGCTTCAGCTAAATCTCTAATTGTTGCCATAAACTGTTTCCCATAAGTCTTTACATGCATACTGCGCTTTTAGTTCGCTACCAGGCGCTAAATGTTGTATCTGGATTCATTTTGATCAAAATTATAATTAATGTCTCTTTTCCAAAGCAGTTATGCGCGTTTCGTGATTAGCAAGCATATTCCCTATATTTGAAGAATAAGAGTTAATAGCACTTATTACCTCACCAATATGTTGTCCCATTTCATCAAAACGTTGATCCATTTCATCAAAACGTTGATCTATTTTATCGAAGCGTTGATCCATTTTATCGAAGCGCCGATCAACTTCGCGAAAGCGAAAATCTGTATCTTTAATATGAGCATCCAGGCGAATAAATATACGATCAATCCTTTCCGTAAGGTTATGCTCAACATTGTCAACGCGAAGCGACGTTTCAGTGAACGAACTGCGCATTTCGGTCTGTAATGATTTTAGCGTCAATCTCATATAAATAACCTCTTTATTTACTCATTTACACATACGTAAAAAGTAGAAATAGAGTTCAAGCAGTATTATATCAAATTGCCGATGTTCATCATGCAACCATTTCAAAAGCAAAAGCACGATCCGCAGCGACAATACTTGGTGGGTGACCGCAGTTAATAGCGAACGCCCAATGCACCACAGATGGTGCCTAGTTTCAATATACATTCTTTAAAACATGGATGTATTCAAGTTATCTTAAAATAGAGAATAAGGAATAACCATTTTCGATACCAGAATGCGCATCAATTTTCCTCAGTGCTATACAAAATGTCAAGTTATTTGAGCAATTGCTTTGCTTGATATAATCTCAGGTAAATTACTTTATGAGGATAGTAATGTCCATAATGAATCGTCTAATTTTTGTTCTTTTGTTTGCTGTCTCTGTGTTTGAAGTTAACAATACAGCCTGTCTATGTAAAACCAATAACAATACCTCGGAGCAAGGTTATTTAGAACGAATGAAACTAGCTAAATCAACGAAGGAATAAGTCTCGATCACAGAAAAATTAATGCCTTTTTTCCAAAGCAGTTATGCGCGTCTCGTGATTGGCAAGCATATTCTCTATATTTGAAGAATAAGAGTTAATAGCACTTACCACCTCACCAATATGTTGTCCCATTTCATCAAAACGGCGATCAATCTTTTCAAAACGCTGATCCATCTTATCGAAACGCCGATCAACTTCGCAAAAGCGAAAATCTGTATCTTTAATATGAGCATCCAGCCGAAGTAATATACGATCAGTCCTTTCGTTTACCTCCGTAAACGAATTGCGCATCTCTGTCTGTAATGATTTAAGCGTTAGTGTCATATAAATAACCCCCTTTATTTATTCATTTACATATACGTAAAAGTAGAAATAAAGTTCAACCAGCATTATAACAAATTACCAATGTGCATCATGCAACCATTGGGAAGAGAAAAGCGTACACGTGCTGCAAGCATATAAGTACGAAGCTTTTGATAAGATTAGAAATCCCATGGAATTAATCCAGTAACGCCCCAGGAAGACCATCTGGTTGATAGGAATGCAGGTAGAAGTGCCTCGCAAGGTCAGTACGTAGCCGAGCATTACTAATAGTCCGAGGACTTGTCCAACTTTAATTGAGTTACCTACAGCTATTTTTTGATTTGAATTTAGCTTAACGAGACAAATGGAATCATCTTCCATCACATCATTTTAATCAGTTTCATATCGCTCTGCCATTGTTTTGTCACAACAAAATGCATACTAGAACTAGTAAATAAGTTATAGGGAGCTATTATGGATGCCATAGAGAACTGGGATGAAGACGTATTCACTGAAAAGACATTTTGGGACTATTTTCTTAATGATATTGAAAGAGCAGAAAAAATCATACAGATAGTTAGTCCTTATTTAACCGTGCACAGAAGCAGCAAACTATATCATTACTTTAAAGCCGTAGCCGAACGAGGAGTCAAAATTATAGTTCACACCCGCTATCCAGCAGAACACCAGAATGAAAACTCACGACTAAGCGCATCAATTTCTATTAACGCCCTAAAATATATAGGTGTTCAAATCAAATTCAAAGCCGGTATTCATCAAAAGATAGCCATAATCGATAACAAAATCATCTGGTCAGGAAGTTTGAATATTTTGAGTTGGCGAAATACTTTTGAGCAAATGACACGTACAAATTGTCAAAACATGGCTTCCAAATATAAGCGTCTGATGAAACTTGACTCTTAACAACTACGGAAAATCTGTGTGAAACCAAAATCAATGCTTTACCAGAATATGCTGTCGCCTGGCTATCCCGAGCTAAGGATTACTTTTTATAAGACGATTTAATAAATCCAATACGCCCAACTCCGCTGCTGTACGCCTTACATATTCTAAATCTAAATTCTCACCTTGCACTTTGAAGACCCCAATAACATCACGCCATTGTCTTTCCGATATTTCATTACCGAGACGATACCATTCTAGTTTAGCAAGTATAGTATCTTCAGCACTTGCCACATAGGCACTTCTTTCCGGATTCTCTGCCACTACATATAGTGCCCTATTTTCGAATTGTTGTTCATCAAATAGACGACTCTTTGGCAAGAATATATCAATCTTAAACAGAGTAGTAAGGTGTACTAGGTTAAAGCTTGCTTTACGTGCAAAAGCATTTCGCATATCTTCTTCGGAAATATAAAAGTCACGGCTAAGCTTTTCATAAAATTGTTTTATGTGTTCTAATTTTATATCTGCTAACAAATCTGCGTCTAATGTTGCTCGTGGTGTGCCATGAATGGTACTAGCAAGAGAACCACCAATTAAATACCTTACCCTAAGTTCATCTAATACATCAACGACTGAAAGTGTGACTTCACTTGCCTGAGTATCCATTTTTAATTATTTTTGGTTATAGATGAAATTTTTTGCGCCAACTCCTCTCCATGAAGAAGCTTGGCTAGTTTGAACTTAAGTTCACTCTCATTTGCCTTAGGATTACGCTTATGCAAACCGCTTAACGTTAACACCTGAAGAGTATTATTTAGCTGATCAACCATACGTATTTTTTCAGACGCCTTTTTCTTGCGTAAAAGCGTTATTAATACCGATTCCGTTTCCGAATTAGTATCAGAAAATAATTTAAGTTGTGAATAGTCAGGCATAATAAAAGCTCCACTCTGCAAATTATGATTCTATCAAACAAATCCAATATTGTTTATATATACAAGTTTCAGTCGGGCAGTTTGACTGGGGCGGTCGCCTTCTAAATTGTAACGGAGACGCCCAATGGTTCCCTTAGGTTGGTCGGAAATCAAGCAAACACTCATTCATCGGACAAAAGTTACCATAGGGCTAACAGGCTGATCTCCTCCAATAGGCCCACATCGATGAGGAGGTTTGACACCTCTATGCTATCTCTCATTGACATCGGCTCACCGCATCCTGGAGCGGGGTAGTGCTTTCCAAGGACTGGGCTGTTCTTCCATTAAAGCGCCATTTACATATGTTTGATTAGCTGGGTTCAGAATCTCGTAAGACAGTTCGGTCCGTATCCGGCATGCACGCAGAATTTTTGATCTGAGATTTTCATAATAATTTCGGTGCTACGATCATGTTATTTGCACACCGGAGTCACAAGTCTTTGCAAATGGTAAAGCATTAATTTAGATATCCGGCATATAGCGCTATAATTGCTATAATAAAGTTCTTGGTGCTGAAGCGATCGGAACACACCCGTTCCCATCCCGAACACGAAGGTAAAGACGGTCAGCAGCGACAATACTTGGTGGGTGACCGCCTGGAAAGATAGCCCGGTGCCAGGGTTTATAAACCCCTCAGTTGAATAAGCTGAGGGGTTTTATTTTTATATTATTGTATGAAATTTGAGTTAAATCAAAGTAAAAGAGAATGGAAAAGAAAATAAGTTCTGGCTGGCAAAGAGTATTAGGGATTTGTCTTGCATTTTCTATCACTATCAATATCGGCTTGGCAGTCTGGAAGCTTTGTCAGAGTTTGATGCACTCAGTCCGCCAGGATTTATAAACCCCACCAATGAATGAAATTGCGAAAGAGCGAGATTTTCTTCTCCATCTTCATGTCCTTGCATATCAACAAAGTCAGACTCATCAATGGTCATATCAAATTTCCTCTTAATCCATAAAATGCTTATAACTATAAAATACCGACTGAACTCTATATTCCCAAAAGTCCAGTTAATTTTCAGGAACACGCACAGCAGAGACAATACTTGGTGGGAGACCGCCGGGAATATTGGCCGGTGCCAGGATTTATAAACCCCTCGGTTGAATAAGCTGATGAGTTTAATTTTTGATGTATTTGAATCTTTTGAAATAGACTATTTATACGTATCTGTCCGGCGAACCGCATTCTTCCAATTTTGCGCTAACTGGACAACCGCTATAGTCAATAAAACTGATGCGGATAAGCGGCCCACCAGTCTGAAAATATTAGAGCAAGGCCAAACACTAGTCCAGCCAGTCCGCTACAAGAAATTGCAGAAATTGCTAATGGGACAAGTTTGTGCTGCTGTGCTTTAGCAGAGGAGGTACAGATCCACGCACAAATCACGCAGGGCACGTATGCGATGACCACATAGAATAGCAAATGGGTTATGTTCAAGCGGAGTAAAGGGTATGAGATAAACTCCTGAAGCCAGATTTGTTCTCTCGTCAGCAATTCTTGAATATCCCCATACGGAAAGAAGGCAATACTGAAAAGCAAATAAATTACAGACACACACAAACAAATCAATACAATAATTGGCTGGGCAATGATTTTCAGGTTTCTAATGGATTCATGCGCTGCTGGCAGCCTTTCATGCTCGTATTTCATAACGTGTTAACCAGTGAGTAATGTCATCATTATAGTCAAACGCTACTGCTTAATCTGTTATCTACGCTACTGGCTAACTCACCAAAGTACCCATCTGGTGAGCTTTAGGTAATTAATTAACCGGCTTGGGCGACCAGGTGCCAGGTAACATGGAAAGCAAGTCTTTGGGACGGGCACCTGGTAGTTTAGGCAATATATCAGCCAGGTAAGCCCGTGGATCTATTTTGTGGCGTTGGCATGAAGCAACAATACTATTAATGATGGCAGCCATTCTGCCGCCTTTGTCACTGCCGGCAAACAGCCAATTTTTTCTGTTATGAAAAACTTGGCATAATAGAAATTATGCTGAGTTGGCGATTATGCAAAGTTGGGAAAGGATTGCCAATAAACTAAGGCAATTGTTCAAGGAAATATTGGCAGCAAAGCACAGTCCGGTTGTCAATTTAAGTTTTGCAGACCTTACATAATTTCAGAGTTCTTCAAGAAATTTTAGGAGGCTGTCACTCGGGCGATAACGTGTCTTTTTTGTTTTAGGAGGATTGATAGTAGCAAGCGCTCGTTCTTTCATTGCAAGATCAGCTTCTACGTATCCGTGTGTGGTGACGGGATTCTCATGCCCAAGCCAAAGAGCGATAACTGTAATATCGACGCCGGATTGCAGAAGATGCATAGCCGTTGTATGGCGAAACGTATGGGGGCTGATTTGTCGTCCCTTCAACTGTGGGCAACCACCGCTTGTTGCAGCATTAACGGCTAATGCAATTCTATCAGACACATTAGAGCGGGTCATAGACTGTCCATGCCGATTTGGAATCAATGGTTGCTCTGCCTGCAACGATCCATATTGAATCCATTGACGGATCTGTGCTGCTGTTTCTTTCCATAATGGCACAGTACGTTGTTTGCGCCCCTTCCCATGCAACCTTACACAGGCTGATCCATTAACGGTTACATCTGCAACGCGAATACCAATTAATTCTGAAACCCTGGCACCACTATTGTATAAAACAGAAAGCAAAATACGATCACGCTGGCCGCACCAACTATTGGCATCAGGTGCCATTAATATTGCACGTACTTCATCACGAGTAAGAAATCCGAGCAATGGCTTTTCAAATCGCTTCATTGGTATAGCGAGGATCTGCTGGACGAGATTCAAAGCAGGCGGACATTGTAATGCTACATATTGGGCAAAAGAGCGTAATGCGGCTAGTCTAGCATTACGACTGCGAATACTATTGTGGCGCTGAGATTCTAGATGATCAAGAAATCCTAACACCATATTAGTATTGAAATCATTTAACGTTAGTACAGTAGGCATTTTGTGTCGTTGCTGCTTGATATAACTGAGCAACAATCGGAATGTATCTCGATAAGCTGCTATTGTTCTTGGACTAGCATTTCTTTGCTGTATTAGCCGTTCAACAAAAAATCGCTGAATTAGTGCAGAAAATTCTGATGGTTTTGAAAGTAGAGGACTAGTGACTAATTGATTCATAAAGATACTCCTTGTTGTGAATATTGGTGAAAGCGCTCAGCAGCAATGTTCATTAATTCGGGTATCCCTGTGAGATACCAGTATGTGTCTGCTACTTTTGCGTGCCCAACATAAGTGGAAAGCGCTAACATAGCTCGATTAATGTCTATTCCTTTTCGATAAAAGCTCAATGTGCTACGCACAATGAAGGTGTGACGAAGATCATGAAGCCGATGATGAGAATAATCACCTCGTGGTTGCCAGCCAAGCTCTTTGCATAATGCGTGTAAGGCATATAGAATCCCTCTCTGATTAGCTGGTTTGCCATTGTCCAACAAGAAAAAACGATCACTTTTGTGCTTAGTCACAATTCGATCTCGTAATTGTGCATAAGAAATAAGTGCAGCCGTCACCGTTGGATGCAATGGAACCAGCCTGCTCTTGCGAAACTTGGTTTCTCGGATCGTAAGCACACCAACAGTAAGATCAATGTCAGCACTAGTCAGTTTTACTGCCTCAGAAATGCGTAGCCCACTACTTGCAAGAAGTCCAAAAACAGTGCGACAGGTAGCTGGACGCAACCCATTAATGGGTGAAAGACCATCCGCTGCTGCTAGCAGTTCAAGTAATTCTTCTTCAGTATAAATGTGTGGTATTAGCCGTCGATGTGTAGGACCGAATAAATCTTGCGGTGGAACTTCTGTATCTGTCTCAAATCTTTGGCAATATTTAGCGAAGCCACGAAGCACATCGATACGGCGCCCCCAGGTGATAGGAGTTTGGCTTTCAGATGTACGCGTCCACTGCGTAGCCAAAGCCACTGTCAATCGATTTTGTTTTTCCTTTCCTGCAAATCTGGCGAATTGTAATAGCATCGGTGTATGTGTCTTTAGCTCAAATCCAAGATTGCGCCGATAGGCAATATACGACTCAACACGCGTCGTCCAAGATATATGTTTAGTCATGATTGCCTCCCTGGCCAACACAATGCCACTGTTTGCAATGCTTGTAGGTCGGACCTGGCATAAATAGTTGTTGTTTCTAAACTCTTGTGGCGTAACACGTCAGCTATTTCTTTTAGTGATGATCCAGACTGCTGCAACCGAATAGCTACTGTATGTCGAAATACATGAGTGCCACAAAATTGATCACCTAAACCACAACGAACAAAGGCACGAGTCATAGAACTCCGAATAGCAGCAACGCAAAGAGGTTTATCGAAAGGAGCAACATGTCGCACAAATAAAGCACGGTTATTTGTTTTTGGGCGACCATGACGTAAATATTGAGCAATTGCTTTACCAGTTTGGCAAGGCAGTGGCAATTGCTGGGTGCAACGACCTTTAGTACCGGTTAAAGTGACTATCGATGCTCGCCAATCTAATGACTCGAGGTCTAATTGTGCTACTTCATGACCACGCAACCCAAGATCAACTAAGCAGCGTGCCATAGCATAATCTCGCTGCTCGGTCGGTTTCGATAGGTCAAATGCCTGTAAAAATGTATCCAACTGCACCTTACTGAGACCATTTGGTGGCATCGACTGCTTCCAATTAGCCATTACAGGCAGTGCTGCTTCTAGTGCCTGCACTTCGTCACCCATTAAAGCTCTAAACCGAAAGTAGCTTCGCAGGCTGGTGCGGATTGCTTTAAGAGATGCTGGACTCCATCGTTTGGCAAAGCCCATCACAAACCCTTCAACATTCTCCGGTGCTAGCTTTGCAGGATCCACAGCCCCTGTCTTGAAATAGCAAATGAGAAAGCTATGAATGTGCGACATGCGATTTTCACACGTAGACAACGCAGTACCACAAGTATTTAAAAGATAGTGGCGAAAGCTCTCAAGCTCAACTGTGATTGGTGTTGGTTGCTCGGTGGCAGTAGCACAAGCAAACCCATTTAACTGCATAACAATTAGTAAATGCTTCAACGCTGCCCGAGCGTCAGGCACATGGCATCTGCGAGGCGGTGGACAAGTACATGATGATAAGTGAAACTTTAAGAACCGATCTACTACAGCCGCATCTATCTTTGTGATACCCAAGCCCTCTGACTTTGCCCAATAGGCAAAATGAGCCAATTCTTTTAAATAAGTACGAATGGTGGTCTGTTCTGCATATCGCAAACCATGCAGATATTCGATATATGGTGAGGCAATAATAGAAAAAGGCCCAAAAACAATCCAGTCACGGCGAGCAATGCTCGACATCAATAAATCTTCTAACATTTTATTCTCCTATTAGAGTAATTAGCTCTATTAGGAAATCATTTTTTATTATGCAAAGTTCAGCAGGCAATTGAGTAATGACTCAGCCCACTCAATTCCTGGTTCCTATGTACATAACTGGACATAATCGCCAACTCAGCATAATTTCTGCCGATAACGACGGGTCGAATTGCACGTTCTGAAATATTATTATCTATGTTAAGCCGTTCGTCTGTGGTGTAGACACAAAGGGCATCCCAATTATTGAGCGAATAATTGAGAGCTTTAGAAATAAAGCTTTTTGGTAAAGCAGACAAGATTTGCATATCCAGCCATTTTTTTATTTCATCAAGTATTGGTTTGGACTTGTTTTGCCTTATTTCTAATCTTTTTTGAGGCGATAGTTCTTTTATATCTTGTTCTATTTTGTATAGTTCTTTTATTGAAGTAATGGCCAAATTAGCCTGGATGGGCGCACTTTTGAGGGCGTCGAAAAAATATCGGCGTGCATGAGCCCAGCAGGCTACTTCTATTACTAATTTAGAAGCGAATATGCAATCGTAGCCGGCAAAGGCATCAGCTTGTAAATAGCCTTTAAAGCCATCAAGAAAATTGAGAGGTCCATCACGATTTCGGCTATTCGTGTAATCAAGTAGTGTAAAGGGATTATCTTTATCGCCAATGTATACCCATATTCTGCCTTGGCGAGTTTTTTTAAGATTTTTGTCTAGTACAGGCAGTACAGTATCGTCAGTGTGGATGACGGCTGATTTAAGGAGTCCTTCTTTCATGATATTCCACATGGGTTCAAGTAATTGAGCGGTAGCAGCCATCCAATCACACATTGTTGAGCGTTTTATTTCGACACCTTGTCGTTTAAGGATGTGTTCTAGGCGATGGAGAGGAAGATGATCGCCATATTTACTAGTGGCTATATATGCAAGAAGTCCAGGACCGGGCAGTCCTTTATCGATAGGTTGTTGTGGCTTAGGAGCGATAACTACATTTTCTGCGCATTGAGGGCAAGCATATTTGAATCTAGCGTGTTCAATAAGGTGCATTGAGGCAGGGAAGTATTCAAGTTGTTCACTAATGTCTTCGCCAATTTTATTCAATTGGCTATTGCAGCATTGGCAGACCAATTGAGATGGAGGCAAAGAATATTCTTGTCTAATGCGCGGCAAGTCTCTTTTCTTTCTACCATGTCCCTTGCGCGGATGCTGGACAGTAGTAATGGTTTGTTCTTCTTGAGATTTTATTTCAAGCTCAAGAGCAGGTCGGGAGAACAGGCGCAATTGGTCAGGATTACTATCAACTCTTTCTGATTTTTTACCAAAGCGCGCTCTAACTAGGTATTGAACCTGTTGTTTCAACAATTGAATATCTTTGTTAGATTCTTGGAGTTGGGCATGAGATTGCTGAAGCTGTGCATGCATTTGCTGAAAGGCTGCATACATTTCTTGAATCAGAGAATGGCAGGCATCTACATCTTACGGCAGCTCATTTATTGCAATTGGCACAACAGTTCAGCTCCTAAAATACAAAAGAAGAATAGCAGCTCATGCGGGTTTTAGCACGAGAGAAAGACGATATTTTAGCAAAAATATTCTTTAATTTTAAACAGGAACTAAACGCTCGTATCTATGCTCGCGCTTTACTTTTAAAAGATTGAAACCACTCAGCAAAGCAGACAAGTCGGTGATATCGATTTCAATTGATTTGCTTTCTGAGCTAATTAGACGAGGTAATCTAAAGCGACCTTGCTCCAGGCGCTTGTAGAGGATGACGTAGCCATCAGTATCCCAGCAGAGAAGTTTTAGCCTGCCCTTCACCGGACGCTTACATTTATACGGACTAATCTCAAACACTTACTAAACTGTCTGTCCATTGAATAGAGATATGGCTGGTCTGATAGCATTACTGATAAAAGCAGTAAATGAGGTGCCCAATTGATATTATTTCGACGCATATTAATGGCATGTGCTTTGATCTTCGCTATCTTAAATTTTTTCAGCACAGATCAGAATGTAAGTGCCCAAACTGGAGTTTCTGATCAAAACTTTGTCAGAGCAAATACGACAATCAGTACTGGGTTTGAGGCTCCTGATTATCATCAATATAGGATATCGCCGGATGGAACTTTGGTGGCAGATTTTTGCCCTATTGGTAACCTTCCAACGCAGCTCACTATATATGAGTCAAACAGCAACGTTCTTTATTCAACATGTTCTGTTTTTGAGATTGTTGGCTTCTCACCGGACAGCACTCAGCTTCTCTTTACAGAACGTGAGCGACAATCGATCAACTCTGGGCAGCCAACATTCAAATATACAATCAAAGTCTGGGACAAACGATCACAGACTATTACGGCCCTTCCAGCAGAAAAGCTAGCACTATTTTCAGCACATTTCTTAGGTGACCGTGAAATTGCATACATAGAGGATATTGGGGATTTTAGCTTTACTAAATTTGCTAAGGTAATGCTTGCCTCTAAAGTGAGTGAACTTATGCCATCCAAACTGCATCAGCATATTTTTATCAAGTCGATACAAAGTCAATCTTTGACACGAATTGTAGGAATAAACTTGGATATACCAAAAGGATGGTTTGGAAAAGGGGGAAGCGGTATGCTCTGCACTTCCTCTAACGGGAATTATTTTGCTATTCGATTTCTTAGTGGCGACATATCAAACGAATACAAATCCGGCATCACTTCTCTTGCTCTATTTGACTCCCCCGGCAACAGGATCTCATCCATTATGTACCGTGAAGGTGTACTGTTTCCTCTTTGGATATCGGATGATGGCAAGAGCATTGTTACGAGTACGAGCACATATGAACATTCAAAATTTCGCACTGCCGAAAATATTGTCACGGTAGATGAAAAGACGGGTGACGCTCTAATCGATTGGGAATGGTCTACCGGTGCGGTACGCTGGGCTAGGCACGATATAAAGTTTTGGAATGGTGGCCGTCGTGAGAGTGATTTATCTGTCTGCAATGGTCAAATCGCCGTACGTGCAACCAATGATCAGCATTCGCAGCAGTGGATCGAAATCATTAATGAGGACAACGGGAAAACTGAACGAACCTTTGCCTTGAACTACAATGATGTGAAAGCAATTCGTTTAACTGCTGCCAATACTGTGGTAATGATCCGTCGTGGCGGACAAAGACAGACTTGTTATATTGACAGCGAAGAAATTAAATAGGCAAAGGTAACGGCGCAGCGACAATACTTGGTGAGCGACCACCTAAATCCGCCAGGATTTATAAGCCTCTCAGTCGAATAAGCTGAGGAGCTTTATTTTACTTCGTCCACGACATCCTTGTGACGCAACGCACCGTAATTAGCTATTGTATGCCTTTTGCAATTCGGCAATGTCTAGTTTCTGCATCTTCATAATCGCAGCCAAAACTTGTTCGCGCTTCGCTTTGTCTTTGTCGGTCATCATCCGCTCCGTTATTGTAGGCACCACCTGCCACGAAATGCCAAACTTGTCGGTGAGCCAGCCACACTGACTCGGCGAACCACCATCCGCCTGCAACTTTTCCCACATCTGGTCAATTTCGTTTTGTGTTTTGCAGTTGACCACAAATGAGGTGGCAGGCGTGAAACCGAAGGCATGGTCAATCGGGCTATCCATCGCGATGAACTGCTGTCCATCAAGTTTGAAGGCAGCGTGTTTCACCATCCCTGCTGCCGGTTCCCCTTCTTCGTATTTGATGAGATAATCGACATTCGAGTTTTTAAAAGTCAAAGTATAGAACTTTATGGCCTCTTCAGCGCGACCCTGCTGGTCTCCTGTAAACATCAGACATGGAGATACTTTCTGCAACATTTTATCGGTAAGATTCAGTTGCCACGAGACACCAAATTTGTCACTGACCCACGCATATTTTTCGCTGAACGGATATTTATTGAGTTCCATCAAAACTGATCCACCATCCAATAATGTCTTGTACAAATTGTCAATCTCTTTTTCAGACTTACAAGTAACATAGAACGAGATGGACGGATTGATGGTGAAGACCGGACCGCCATTTAAGCCCATCAATTCTTGATCATCTATAGTCAAGTGAGCCGTCATGACTGAGTCTTTTGGTCTGTGATGAACTTCGTGTCCAGCTTCGCCATAAAATGCGATCGAACCGATTTTGGCTTTCTCAAAAATGGATGCGTAAAACTCCATCGCCTCTTCCGCATTGCTATCGAACCATAAGCAAGTTGTTAATTTGTGCAGCATCTTTTGCATACCATAATCTCCTTAAATTGCTGGCACCGGAGCCATTCGCAAAGATGCTATACATACGCACATAGCATCCGTCTATTGATAATTCTACTCACGCCTGATATTCATTTATAATATGCATAATCGTGGTAGGACTTTCCAATTTTAATATGTTAACGCGCACCTTACCAGTTTCATCTCGTTCAGTTGCTGAGTCACGAATATGGTTTCTACAACTATTGCGAGCTGTGGCTATCCTTTTAGTGGTTTTTTACCATTTGATAATTTGGAATACAGAGGAACACTTCTTTAGAAGTGATAGATTTGGTTGCTTCGCTACTTTCAAACAAATATACAGAGGGATATCTTCCCTGCATATCGAAATGGATCTTGTTGGTGTTGCCATTTTCTTTCTGATTAGTGGATTTCTTATCCCCATCTCTATAAAAAAATATGGCTCGTTAGGTTTCTTGGTTGCTAGAATTTTTAGGATATTTCCTATTTATGGGCTAGTGTTGGCTTTGATCGCCACGATTACAGCCATTTATTTTTCTGATTTCCATGCACCTCTACACACCGCTATTTACCTTCCAAGTTTTTCTGCCCTTTCTTTGTACACACAAGATTGGAGATCTTATCTCTGGAGTCTTCTACTCTTGCCTGAACGATTAGGAAAGAGCTTTATAGAACCAGTGGCCTGGACCTTACGAGTAGAAGTTATATTTTACGTTATAGCAGCATTTTTAAATACGTTTTCCTCGACCCGCAAATTTTCTACCTTATTTCTTACTGGCACAATTTTGTGCTTCTTAAGCCGAGTGCCTTACAACATAGACTCCAATACCAACTTCCTTATTTTTTATCTTTTAACTTTAATGAGAGGATACGCAAGCAATGTAATTTTTATACTTATCGGCACTGCATTTTACAATCATTTCAGTCAGAAGGAACCCGCGAGGCTAAGCATACAATTAGTACTACAGGTTTTCCTATTACTATCACTATGTTTTATCGCAGGTTTAAAGGGCGCGTTATTTATTTCCTATGGAATTGGCCTGATTGTCTTTTATGCAAGTCTTTCCTTTCGTAGAATTTTAAGAAAAAATTCTTTTCTAAATTGGATTGGAGATATTAGTTATCCCTTGTACCTCAGTCATAACTTGTTTGGTATTATGCTGAATTTTCTTTTACTAGGGATACTAAATAACTCATACCTAGCACTTTTTCTCTCTACTCTTGCTATTTTCGGAATTTCATATATGTTGCATATTTGCATAGAACAACCTTGCAACAGTTTTGGCAAAAGGTTAGTTTTAAATCTAAAGGATGGCATGAACCATTTAGTGTCAGCACCTAAGACTAGTGATCCATCAATTTACACGAGATCCGCAGAGGCAAAAGTAAGTAGGCAGAGACCGAAAGTCGCTTATATTACCGCTGCAACCTCTCTTATAGTCATGTGCACAATTTTTCATTACTATATTTTTCCTACCATGGTGCACTATCCTGAACACAAAGCTTTAAAGTTGCCTTGCAAACTGGAATCGCGTCTTCGGGTCAACGCAAGTGCTATGCAATATTGTATGTTAGACAGAATAAATAACCATGCCTATATTGGCAATTCTGCCGTTGTTAGTGCCAGCCAAGAACCCGAGTTTTTCTTTAATGGTTGGGCTGTAAAGCCTCAAGACTATTCTTTAAGTGGCGGTGTGTTCGGCATAATAGACGGAAAACTTGCCTTACCATTTCGCTACGGTCTAGCACGCCCTGATGTGTCAAACGCCCTTAGAAAGCCTGACTCACGCGATTGTGGGTATACCGGTAGTTGTTCCTCAAAATTATTCACTCCCGGAGAACATACGATCTCTTTAGCCGTTATGGACAGGGATAAAGAGCATTATAATGTTTGGCCCAATGCCTTCCATTTCAATGTGCAATGATTAGATGTTTAAGAGGCACTTCAAAGCTTCTGTTGGTAACAACTTTCTCCTGGTCTAGAATTATTTTTCAATGGTGGAGAAGAGTGACGTTTATATAGCGGGCTAAGCACCCTTTGATAAAGGCTGAAGATTAGGGATGAAATTCCCTAGAATGATCACTTGCGTTTCATGGACTTTTTTCCGCCAGTAGTATTGAGAGCGACGGCCGCGCGGATGAGTGCCTTGAACGCATTCGCGTCAATCTCTTCACCCTCGTGAATGTCGATAGCGCGCCTTACATTCTCATCAAGGTGTTTGCAGCAGACTTCAATCTGTCCGTGCCGTAGAAGATCTTATTAAATTTCATTACGGTATCAATAGATGTTCATCCAATTTATCAAAAGATCCAGTCCAGCCCTGAGTCATACCGCCTCTCGCATTGATAAAGGTTTCTAACTCTTCGCTTGTAGTAACTCCATAAGGTTCCCAAGTCAACGTAACACGAGTTTGGTCCGGTCCTTCTTCTGTCAGTTCAACGATTGTCAGCATAGTCTCTGGCCAAGTCGGCGACATTGGGTGGCGAGTAACTCTTTCATTTTTATCACAGAACTGCTGAGTATATACAATACGATCTGGTTTCTCAATTTTCAAATATTCCGCTCTGCCATACATTTTTACACCATTGTCACCAGTCATCACATAGAATGTACTTCCCCCTGGCTTAATATCGCCCTTTATAAACTGCATTTTAAATCCAGCTGGGCATGCCCATTGCGCCAAATGCTTTGGATCTGTCCAAGTTTCAAACATCTGCTTAAGGGGCACGTCAAAGCTTCGGTTGATAACAAACTTCTCTTTGCCCGATATCTCTTTTTCCACAAATTCCGCAAGACGATCCCATGTTGCATTGCCGCCAGCCATTTTGATGAATTTTCGCATTCCTTCAGCGGCTTCCGGAGTTTCTAGCGCCATACTCATTTCCATCTTTGTCTTTCCCTTCACTTCAGAGAAAAGTACGGTTACTCGAAAGAGAGGCGGTTGATCATTATTGCCACCGTGGTCATAAACCAGTTTTGCACATTTTTCAACTTCAAAATATTTGATATCATTCGGATAATCGACACCATCAGGTCCATGCATAGTATATTTCCAGCTGCCCCCCGCTCTTATATCTTTACTATGAGTGGTTAATGTAAAGCCGCGCGGTCCCCACCACTTAGCCACTTGCTCGGGATCTGTCCATGCATCCCATACCACTTGCACTGGAGCATCGTATATACGCGTTATCTTTATTTCATTGGACTTAGTTTTTGTGGCCATTTTTTTTCCTTTCACTTTCTTTTTCTTTGTTACAGTCTTTAAATAGGCGTCAAGGCGGTCAAAACTCTCTTCCCAATACATTCGATATTCTTCCATCCAGTCGGCCACATCTTTAAATGCTTCGCCGTTTAGTTTACAAGGACGCCACTGTGCCTCACGGCTTTTGGTAATTAGTCCGGCTTTCTCTAAAACCTTAAGGTGCTTGGTGACCGCAGGTAAACTCATATCTTTCAGAAATGGCTTGGCCAGATCCGAAACATTGGCCTCTCCTTTAGACAGTTGAGCTAAAATATTCCGCCTGGTCGGATCAGCGAGTGCCGCGAATGTTTGGCTAAGGTTGTCTTGCACTATATTATACCAATTGGTTAATTAACTACGAGGTTAAATATGAGACATAGTAGAATTTCTGTCAAGTGTCCCAATCTCTTACAATAGTGTAAAGTAAGTAGAAGCTCTTGCCAACATTAGCTCGCAGTATCTATATTTCATAAATTCACGCAAATAGCGAGGTCCGAAAACGGCGAGTCTTTTGAGAAGCTTTGCGATACCATTGAAACATGAAGATCGAACCAAACATTTGTTACCAAGCATTAATCACTCGAGACCGACGCTTTGATGGGCTATTTTTTGTAGCTGTTCGTTCAACGCATATTTATTGCCGTCCTGTCTGCACAGTCAAACCACCGCTACGTAAAAACTGCACCTTCTATGAAAATGCTGCTTCATGTGAACGCGATGGCTATAGACCATGTTTGAGATGCAGACCAGAGCTAGCTCCTGGTAATGCTCTTGTGGACGCCAAAAGTCGTTTAGTTACGCTTGCGGTCAATAGAATAGAAGACGGCGCACTCTCTATTGATTCAATAGAACAGTTAGCAACAGAGCTTGGTGTTAGCAGCCGCCATTTGCGCCGTGTCTTTGAATCAGAATTGGGCGTCACACCAGTGCAATTTGTACAAACTCAACGTTTATTATTAGCCAAAAGATTACTAACTGACACCACAATGCCAATTACTCAAATTGCAATGATAAGCGGCTTTTTAAGTGTACGTCGCTTCAACGCTTTATTCGTTGCACGGTATCGATTAAATCCAAGCCAATTACGAAAATCGACATCATCAAAATCAGTTTTAACAGATACTTTTATTTGTCAGCTCTTTTTAGACCACCCTATGATTGGAAATCAATGCTCGATTTTCTTCGTGCTCGTGCATGTCCAGGAGTCGAATTCGTGGACCAAGACAGATACATGCGAACAGTTCTCATTGACAAAGTGGCCGGTTGGCTATCCGTTTCAATCAATGAAAAGCACTCCGCTCTGATAGTTACTTTGTCTTCATCCTTAGCTCCAAAATTTTTGCAAATTCTGACACGGCTAAAACGGTTATTCGATTTGCAAGCCAATCCGGTATTAATTGAAAGCCAATTAGGCAATTTAGCTAGTAAATATCCGGGCTTGCGCGTTCCAGGAGCTTTCGATCCATTTGAAGTTTCAGTTCGAGCAATTCTTGGACAGCAGGTGAGCGTTAAAGCTGCATCGAATTTAGCCGGGCGATTAGCAAAAAAATTCGGATGGGAAATTGCAACACCATTTCCGACATTAAATTTAATCACACCACAAGCAAGCGCGCTCGCGAGCTGCCGTCCAGACGAACTATCAGCACTGGGAATAATGCCTGCGCGTGCCAGAACTATAATTACATTAGCCAAAAGCTGCGTTGAGCTGAAATTGAATCTGCAACCCGGACTTGATTATGAAAGCATTATCTCAACGCTGATCACACTTCCAGGCATTGGTGAGTGGACAGCAGAGTACATTGCGATGAGATGCCTCGGTTGGCCAGACGCTTTTCCACATAGCGACCTTGGAATAAAAAAAGCACTTGGCCTCACAAGCAAAAAAGTGCTGCTGCAAGAAACAGAAAAATATCGTCCATGGCGAGCCTACGCAGCAATGCATATGTGGAAATCTTTAGATGCTAAAGAGTCAACAGTGAGCAAACATCGATGAACAATACACAAGGATCAAGCGCAAAGTCAAAAGATCGGAGGCGAAATGAATTACGTACACAAGACAATTAAGACACCGGTCGGATATCTGAGATTGGTAGCAAGCGAAAAAGGTTTAGCCGCGATTCTCTGGGAAAACGACAATCCTCAACGTGTGCGATCACAGTCCGAACGAGAAGATAGGGGCAACACCATCCTCCTCAAAACCGAACAACAGTTAAATGAATATTTCGCTGGCACAAGAGAATCATTCTCAGTGCCACTAGACTTTGAGGGCACTGCCTTCCAAAAAACTGTTTGGAAGGCACTTTTGACTATCCCCTATGGGGAGACCAGAACTTATGGACAAATAGCTAAGCAAATTGGCAATGAGCGAGCAATGCGCGCTGTGGGAGCCGCTAGTGGAAAAAATCCTATTTCCATCATTGCCCCATGCCATCGGGTTATAGGGGCATCTGGGGAGCTTACAGGATTTGCCGGAGGACTCGAAATCAAAGCTCTTCTTTTGAATCTGGAAAGGTCATAAATTCAATCTATGCATTCCTCGCACACTCACTTGGATAATTTGAATGGTCTTATTTCATTGAACGTAATCAGTTTTCAATGAATTATGGGGATGTCATCAATATGTCACAATACTTTTTTACAATAAGGTGCGAATTTTCAGATAGAAAATCAATGCCTCTTCTCTAAGATTGCAATACGATCTTCGTGATTACTGAGCATCTTTTCTATATTCGAAAAATACGGCGAGAAAGAAGTGACTATATCGCTCGTAAGTTTATCGAACTTTCGATCAACATCGCCCGCAAGTTTATCAACGTCGCGGGTAAGTTTATCAAATCTTCGATCAACATCGCCCGCAAGTTTATCAAATCTTTGATCAACTTCTCGAAAGTTAGAATCCGTCTCTTTACTTTGCGTACCAAGCTTGAGCAATATGTTATCAATGCGAAGTGACATTTCAGCAAACGAACTGCGCATCTCAGTCCGTAATGATTTAAGTGTTAGGCTCATATAAATAACCTCTCTACCTACTCATTAATATATACGCAAAAGTAGAAATAAAGTTCAAACAGCAGTATAGCAAATTGCCGGGGTAATTATGCTACAGCAAATCTGTACCAAGAAGATCACGGCGCAGCCATAATACTTAGTGGAAGCCGGCTGGAAATATAAGTGGTGCAAGCATCTCTCGACTCTACAGTTAAATAAAATGCGGACTTTTATTTTAGGATCACAATGTTCAATAAGCGCCAGACAAAGAACCTCGCCTCATGGCACAATAACTTCAGGATGCTCCCACTGGTGTGCCTGGCTCTCTATACAGCTGCGATACCTATAGCAATTAATTTGACACAGAAATGTCTTGAAGTTAAACTCCAACTAAGGTTTAGAAAAGTGAGAGATTCTCATGTTGCGAATTTTGTCTGCAGCCCTATTGAGCTATTTGCTCGCGCTCAGTCTAACAGCAGCTTGCTTCTGTCAAGGACTTGTTGGGCGCCCAATACCAGTCGATCGATTCTACCTACGCATAGGGTTTGTTGGAGCTCCAGTAAGTCCACGCTATGGACAATCCATAGATTACTGGCATGATCCGGTCTATTCTAATTTTGTGACCCTAGGAATACGTTCTTTTTTCGTTTGGAGAGACTTAGGATTGTATCGCCGTAGTCAACCTTTTTGCGTTGTACAACCATTGTGTATAGTCTCTTTAATACTACTTTTGATGGCTTTCTTTACGCGACGCGATTACAGAAAGTCAATGAGCTTTACTGTATTAGGTTTGATCTTATCCTTAAGCACAATTACTTATCCGGTTTTCATCGTAAGTTTATGGGAAGCAGAGAGAAGTGGCTGCTGGCTGCCGGACGCAGAGGCACAATTTGTTTTCAGCTATTTATGCTGTACCTTTATTCTTTCTGCCTTATCAGCTAAGTATCGGCTATTCAACGAATGTTCAGTATTACTAACAGCGCTTACATCTGCTTTAGGAATTGTTGTAATGAACTTCATACCCGTCTGAAAAACCAAAGAAGCTGTTTAAAGTCACAAATTATTTGCTCTATTCAGTCCGCACAGACTTTGCTTCGTCTCTAAGGCAAATATACTACCGAGATGATACCGCTGAGAACGAGACTATAGTACCATCCACCGCACAATACGATATGGCAATAGGATTGCAGCAATTCTCGCAGTCTTCAATATAGGATTGATCGCCACCACTAAGATCTAATATCATAGAAATCTGTTGCCAGCAGTAAGGGCACATGAAAAAATGTTCTTCTACCATTGGCTCAATCTTTTTTCAAAATTCTTTTCCAGGCCGGTTCAGAAGTCGACAATCCACCGCTGATCCGTTGCATGGCAGCTTTAATTTCTAAACATACTTCAAATTCTGAATCACTAGCAACAGCAACCAGATAAGGCAGTGCTTCCTGCGTCCCAATATCGGCAAGAAAACGAGCTGCTCGCCAGCGAACCAGTTTGTTTGTATCACCTAAAGCACAACAAACTGCTGATTGAGCTGAAATATCTCCTAAATCCGAAAGGGCATCACCTGCAGTGCGTCGCACTCCTGCCGCTGGATCATTAAGCAGGGTTTGACAAAGCGACAATACAGCTTCAGCGCTGCCTGTAGCACCGAGCGCTGCTGCGGCTAAACGCCGCACCTGCTGGTGACTATCCTGCAAGGCAATTGTGAGCAGTTCAACAGCTTCATTGTCTGTGCCAATTGTCTGCACAGCTTTTAAACGATCGTGCCAATCCGGTGCGTTCAATAGATTGCGCAAATTGTCTGAAGATTGTGAGGTTTTTTCGACGGGTTTACCCAGTGCCGTCGCCACAAGTTGTTCCAAAGATTGATTATCTATGGTACCGGCAATTTCGTCAGCCACTTCGTTTACTAATTGATCAATATCGCCGTAACGTATTCCATAACTAGCCCAATAACGTTCAACAAGATAATCTGCTCCGCTTTCTTGCTGGATCAGTTGAACCGCCTTATTAAAGCGCTCGTCTATAGAAACACGTTTGTCCATTTGATTGGCAATTCCTTTTACCTGGATAGGAATGCCGCGAAATGTTTGTACAAAAATGCTCACTTGTCCTTCTTTTTCAGCATTTTGTCGTTGTTGTTCTAATAATGTAAAGCCCATTTTTGGTTCGGAGTCATCACCACCAAGCAATGCGGTAGTAGTTTCAAGTATAGGTAGCCAATCCGAGCGAGGATCTCTGTTGATGGTAATAAAATCATTACAAACAAAAATGCTTTGCACACCACCAATATTCAATAGGCAAATTAACTCCTCCGGACATCCTTTGTAATTAGTAATGGTATAGGTTTCTGCCTTGCCCATTGTCTGGTCAAAGTTCAACTTCATACTATTTGGATTTGGTGTAGTTTCAATAGAGGTTATGTGCATAAATAGATTTTACTATGGCTAAAGGCTAGATTACCAAAACGCCATTCTGTGCCTATTATGCCGGCCTAAAGATCCTTTAGTTTTCTAAAATAGCAGCTAAAATAAATCTAGCAAATATATAGGGTTAATAAATGATATTTTTTCGCACTTTCTGAGACGCGATAATGTCAAGCGAAACATAGTCATGATCACAATCACCCGCCTATCCTTTAAGAGCGTGCTTTTAATACAAGAGTGATACCTGTAAAATGCCTTATTGAAACTCTTGTTTAAGGATCTGGTGATGTTCAATCCTCATAAATTAGTCATACAATCGGCTCTGGCTTTTTTTATCGTTTTTATAAACACAGTAAATGAGCCACCAACAATAACAGTTTGGGCCAGCTCACAAGCAAATACTCAAAAAGATTCATGCAATTTAACTAACGGCGAAGAACAGAAATTGAATATTGCTAACGAGCAATTCTGGAATCACGACTTCGCCAAAGGCCAAACGATCGATTGAAGAGTTTATAACAGCTTCGTTACCACGGCCACAACAAGCTAGAATTTACGTCAATAATGCCATTTGTGACGCACAACTCGAAAATTGGGATCAAGCAATTACGGAAGCAAAGAATGGTATCACTTTGTCCGATAAAGGTAGTCTAACGGAAGCAGATGGATTGGCAGTATTGGCCAAGTGTTTGGTAGTTAATCGCAAGATTCAACAAGCTCAGCAATATTATGAACGGGCTCTTTCGATTGCACCCAAAATAGTGGGAGAATGGAACACTGATCTCGCACCAATTTATGAAGGTTTGGCTGCATGCTTTGTATATGAGAAAAAGCCGTCAAACGCAGAACCGCTGTACCATAAAGTAGCACAACTCGACTTACTCAAATATGGATCAGACGATGCACACCTCGGATGGAGTCTCCTCAGTCTGTCAGTAATCGAGAGAAGTTTGGGCCGAAATGAAATTGCTACACAACTCTACAGAAAAGTGTTCTGGAATTTTCGCCATCAAAATGAGCAACGAATTTTGGAAGAAATGCAACCCACTGAGAATGAACGCAGCATCTTAGTGCAAGAGCTACGTAGAGATCTTTACGGATTTACGAATGGTTATGGTGACAAAGATCAGGGTTTAGATTATATAAAGACAGGTCTTCCCGATGAAGTACTTGCTTCTCCCAGGCGGCGTCCGCATAATTTCGATAATTGGTTTTGCGAGCGCATTGGCAGACAGACAGCGCCCGGCTTAGCATTTTTTGATCCAAAGCAAAAGCTAAAGGCGCTGGTAGTAACGGTACACGGGTTGGGTCTACATCACGGCGCCTACACACCATTCGCTCAACAAGTTCAAAAATATGGGCTGGGCATAATATCATTTGATGTGCGCGGATTTGGGACATACCGCAATGACGAAGTTTATCAGCGGATAGACTTTGGTGCCATTATTACCGATTTGCAAAATATCTTGAAAGTTTTGCGGCGAGATTATCCGGGTTTGCCTATTTTTATTCTTGGCGAATCAATGGGCGGAGCTATTGCTCTGCGAATAACTGCATTATCTCCTGAGTTAGTAGATGGCTGTATCAGTTCTGTTCCTTCCGGAACTCGATTCCACGCTAAGACCACAGCTTTGAAGGTCGCTATGAACTTGCTAAAAAATAGACGCGAACAACTTGATTTCGGGCACAGTGTGATAGGACAGGCAACAAAGAAGTCAGATCTAAGAATGAACTGGCAGGATGATCCGCAGGCAAGAATGAAATTCTCCGCAATTGACCTGGTGACCTTTCAAAGATTTATGAATGACAACATAAAATATGCCGAACGTATTACAAATACACCTGTAATCATTTTTCAAGGCTACTGCGATCAGCTCGTTAAGCCCCTCGGAACTCTGGCTCTCTATCAGGCAATCACTAATCATGATAAAGATTTGTTATTCATTGGTCACGCCGAGCATTTAATTTTTGAGGAAGGTCAATTCGATCAAGACGTGGTCGATGGACTTATGGCTTGGATCGACAAGCATATCTCTAAGCCCAATCAAAACAAAACCCCCTAGCCTATTCAGCTGAGGGGTTTATAAATCCCGGCACCGGGCACGGCCCCCCACCAGGTATTGTCGCGGCTAACCGTCTTTATCTTCGTGTTCGGGATGGGAACGGATGCATCAGATGTGGTGCAATTCACCCGGGAACCGAAATTATTATTTTATTGACGGACCTTTGTGACTTTGAGGACAACTACATCACCTCATTTTATGGTTGTCAAATTATCGGTAAAGTCTAATGGATCGGATATAATTGAATGCGCCTGGTTTCCCCAATTGCTTTCTTAAACTTATTTTTGCATAGTAGTATTATGTATGAATAGATGGTCTAAACTCGTTCAAGAAAATGCCCTAGAGATTAGAGTGCGGTTCCTCTTTATGGGCGATTCAATGGCTTCCATAGCTAAAGAGTTAAGCATTTTGCAGTCGGAAGCAAAAGAATTAGAACTCGCGCTAAAATTTCAACCCTACTTCAGAAATAAACTAGTCGATAAACTGCAAAAAGGCCTCAATGTTTCAGACGAAACTGCTTTGGTTTGGCAAACAGATTTTCAGAGAGCGGTTCTGGCTAATGCTTGGTGTAATAAGCATGGTGATATTTCGAGTGATGTAATTGCCCTAATTGATCAATTCGTTGGGGGACGTCTTGATGGTAATTCTTCAGAGGCACTTATTTCTCTTCTTGGGGAACAAGATAGACTGACTGATCAAAATCTTCAAGCTAAACGAGTTCCGGAAAATGCATTTGCTGAGCTTAAAAACGAATGGGCTAAATACATAGAACAGAAGAATAGTGCTAAGGTGGGGGTTCTGGAAAATATTGAAATTTTGCAAGATGGTTTGAGATATAGAGGGTATGAGTTACACATGTCCTACCAGAAGCCATGTGTAGAATTTGTATTAACGCCGGACATGAATTTTGAAGGCTTTATAGCCGCCCGATGCAATACCAAAAACAAAACAACAGTTGTTCGTTGGAAAGGAGGTGTTTTTGACCTGGGCTTGCTGACAGCGGAAAAAATGGTTAAGTGGTTGGTTGATCAATTCGTACAAAACGTTAACGATACAGTTAAGTTTGAAAAGGTGGTGGGATTGATAAGAACAAATTGCAAAATAAGACTCACCAACCTATTGAGTTAAGGAGTATAAATCCTGGCGGACTTATTCTTATGCGGTCTCCTACCAGTTATTGTCGCTGTGTCGCATCATTTTTAACTTTTGGAATGCTTGCATCATGAACATCGGCAATTTGTTATACTGCTCATTGAACTTTATTTCTACTTTTACGTAAATGTCAATGAGTAAATAAAGGGGTTGTTTATATGAAATTAACGCTCAAATCATTACAGACAGAGATGCGCAGTTCGTTTACGGAGGTAAACGAAAGGACTGATCGTATATTGCTTCGGCTTGACGCCCACATTAAAGATACAAACTTTCGCTTTCGAGAGGTTGATAGGCGTTTTGAAAAAATGGATCGCCGTTTTGATGAGATGGATCGCCGTTTTGATGATGTGGATCGCCGTTTTGGTGAGATGGGACAACATATCGGTGAGGTGATAACTGCTGTTAACTCTTATTCTTCAAATATAGAGAATATGCTTTCTAACCATGAGGCGCGTATAATTGCTTTGGAAAAGAGGCATTAATTTTTCTATTGTAGGATTTAGAGATTGCGTGTGAGCTGAATTGCAAGATAATTTGCCTATTTTGAACACCCAGAAAATAATGGTTTAGATCGCGCCTATGTTCGCAACTTTTTAACCACTGAGACCTGTCCCCGATCCGCAGTTAATACAAGCAACGCAGCTGCAGTGCAGAAAGTGCGACTGGTTATACAATGTTGTCCCATCCAACTGCCGTCGTTATTTTGCACATGATATAAATTGTCACTAATTTTGCGATTCCATTCTTGCCATTCGTTACTGTTATTTGCCTTTAGTGCTTCGCTTATATCAAGATAACTTAAAAACTCCTCACCACCATTGCAACCAAAGCCCCGTACAAAACCGTCATTGCTTAATTTTTGAACAACTGCGTCAACCGCCTGCTTTTGAGCATCCTTAGCTGCCTGAAAGCGATTCAGTCTAGATTGAGCTTCCTCTCGATCAGCTTGGCTAGAATTTTTGTTAGCCAGAACCTCGCGAGAGGAAATCTCAGACTTATTATTAGTATTTATTGACTCTTGCAATTCGCTCAGTGCTGCTCCGGCTGCATAAAGCGGCACGGGCGAACCAGCCATGCTAAAGTTGCCCGTTTTGTTATTAAAACTATCTTTGGCATATTGCTCGGGCCTTGGCCAAAACACTTTCCTTCACTGCTATGCCAGATTGCATGGCCCGATTCAAACCTTTTGTGGCCAAGGACTGAGCGTGAACCGGTGCCCAACCTCCAGCAGCAAGTTTTCCATTGGTATCTTGGTGTTGCTCAATTTTATGAATCACAGTATCTAGTGCCAGAGTAACTTGCTTTTCCCCTGCTTTGTCTAACATATGCCCCTTCGCTTCTGATAAAGCCAAGGACGCTAAGAATGTGTCTATATATGGTCCTAATTTCATCTGCAGCCGCGTACCGTGTATATCCGTTATGCTCAAAGAATCATTGTCAGCTTTATCAATACTTTTGCAAATGAAAGAAATTGCCTTATTCACATTCTTACTGTATATGCCAGCGTTGGGGTAATTACCAGCTTGCATTAATGCCACAGAGGCCATACAAGTATCACCAACATTAGGCAAACTGGCAATATTGTCATCAATGTGTCCCATAAAAGCAGATTCTTCTCCCTGGCTCCAACCACCATTCTCTTGCTGCTGATTGATCAAGTAAACTAAGCCACGCTTTACTTGCAGCGAAAGCAGTCCATTTGTTGGCAGCGAAATAGGACCCCTTTTTCGTGCGGTTTCATCGGCTGTTGCATTTAAGGTAAAAATCTTTGTTTGTAATATAGTTACCAATACTATTAGGATGGCTGGCAGACTATTAGATTTTATTGATCGGCACAAAATAGTGAGTAGTCGGAGCATAAATTATTCCTCTCAGGTAAAAACGCAGGCTTGCTTCTGCAATTATTGCTAAAAGCAATTACAGTTGTATCTAGGGTAAACACTAATTTTTATCTGGGGTATAGCAATTCACAAAAAGGTCTGAATTAAATAAATTTTGGCTACAACAAGCTTTTCCTCAACAGTGCAATACAGCTGCTAGGCAGTCAGTTACCGGCTTTTTCTTGTCTTTCTATTCGGATTAGGGTATCTTTTACCCTATCTTGAATTCGCACATCATCAGGATCAATGGCGAGAATTTTTTGGCATTCCTCTTTAGCTTGCTCAGAATGTCCTCCGTTCGAATACGCATAAGCAAGACTTATTCGGGCTTGAATGCTGGTGGGAGCTAATTCAATTGCATTTTTTAGATCAGCAATTTCTGCTAAATTGTCTTCTGGCTTTCTATACCAGTACCACCAATAACCCCGACAGCGCAATCTGGCAAGATAGGCAACAGCACAATCTGGTATTAATTCTATAGTCTTGGAATAATCTTCTTCTGCTAATTTATTGTGCTCTACCCATTCCTTTTCAGTTCGCTCATCTGATTTAAATGGATTTATATAACCATGCACAAACAATATATGATTTTCTCCCCGCAAATAATATAAGATGGCTTGATTAGGCTCCTTAGAGAGGCGTTGATTATTTCGCATCAAACTAAAATTGCCCGAAAAGTACATATACATTAACCAGCACAAAAAAATGATGCAGCCTGTATACATTAAAGTGATCACTAGCTTGGTTGATCTATTCATATGAACCTATAATCAAAATAAACTTTCTGCTCAGCGTATAAAGAAATACCTGTTTGTTTTTTTATTATGCACTAAACAACGGCATTCATTAAAAGGGCGCATATAAAAACATTCGATGTCCTTAGCCGGTAATAAACTTGCAGCATCTTTGTCAAACCATTTTATAAAATTGTGAGTTACTTCCAGCAAATCGCCGCCTCTTTTGTATTGATCAAAATTCTTCAACAAGGGTGTTTGATCACAATCAAAATAAATACAGCCGGACGGGCCTAAATCAGGACGAGAAGGCACAGGATGAGCTGTAATCCAAGCAGCCTTCAAATTATGCATCTTGCTGGTTGGTGTTTCAAAGTACAGGCCAACATATTCTTCAGCCGTAATTTCGTCTTTAGACAAACGATGCTTCATAATATCCCAAAAACAGTAAACAAAGATTGATAGACAAAGCGGAATACCAATCTGCCATACTAGCCGCCAATTGATCTCATTGGACTTCATAAGGATCTCTATTTACCTCGAAGATTGGATAATCCTAGAAATGCATTCTATCTTCTTGATCAACAAACTCATAATTTTTTAGAATCATAAAATCACCTCAACCCAACCATTCTGGGTGGCGGGTGGTACCGTCAAATTTGATGGTAGATTTATAACCCTCAAACTCACCATTTTGAGCTACGCTTACCGTTTTTTCTAATAATGCCTGGCATTGTGCGGCAGTTAACGGCTTAAAATCCCTAGCGGCACTTATACCTTGTTGCAAAATATTCAACGAATCACAGCCAGTTATAACTGTACTGACAGGCAGATTTAGGGCATAATTCAAACATTCAACGGCGGTAACTACACCACTGCGCAGTATCATGCCTGAACCAAGGGGTTTCATAGCCAGTACACCAATATTGTGCGTCAAGAGTACAGGCAATACCTTTTGCTCAAAGCTATCGTAATGAGCATCCATAACATTCAAAGGCATTTGTACAGCATCAAAACGAAAATTATTGGCAAAGGCTACTTCCAACATTTTTAGATGAATAGCCGGACTTTTATGACCGGTAAAGCCAATATAACGAATTTTACCTGCTTTTTTAGCATCTACCAAGGCTTCTATAGCACCACCGGAAGCAAAAGACTTGTCGATATCATCATATCTAATCACTTCATGTACTTGCATAAGGTCGATTCTATCTGTTTGCAATCGCTTTAACGAATCCTCAATCTGTTTCATGGCACTCTTATAATCACGTCCATCTATTTTAGTCATAAGAAAAACCCGGTCGCGATAACCATCTCTCAAAGCCTTTCCCATACGTCTTTCGCTTTCGCCATCGTGATAATCCCAACAGTTGTCCATAAAATTGATGCCGCTATCAACAGCCGACCGGACAATATCAACGCCTTCAGCTTCTTCTGGGATTCCCATGTGATAGCCACCCAGTCCAATAATGGAAACCTTTTCTCCCGTGCTACCGAGAATGCGATACTGCATGCCCTGTTGATTATTACTAGCCAGAGATCGAGGTATGTGCGATAGGATCGATGTGGCCAAAGCAGACAGAAAAAACTTGCGTCGACTGATCGTATGCCCGCTTGGTCCATACCGTTTTTCTCCGACCATAGCAATCCTCTCCCTAATATCTTTCTGTAAAACCAAAAATATAGACACCCAGAATAGAAACAATTTTCTCTTACTGATTACTTCAATTCAACTTAAATAGACAATGACAATGCTTGCCGATAATTACCGATTTGCATATTTGAGTCTCAGCAAAAGCCAAGAGGACAACCTCTTGATTTTGCCGAGTCTATCTCCAGTCATCAATCACATAATCGTAAGGTCGGTCGTAGAAAGGCTGGTTAGGATTGTGCATTGACACCGTTAGGCTTTCTATTTTGAAGTCCTGAGATAACATTCTCTTAAATGCCTCCTCTCGGGCAGTATTTATGCCACCAAAAAGTTTAATCGCTTGCTTTGATTTGGCAAATCTCTCACAAGCCTTTAAAAGCTCGCAAAAATGTTTAGTAGACGTGGAACTAGGAAGAATAGCTGCCGCTTTTATATAGCACACATTGAGCTCCGCTTCCGAACCTATACCATAATGGCATACAGCAAAGCCTGCCAGTAAATCATTATCATAAATAAGCAAAGTATCCCCAATTTTTAATTGGTCTGCGACCTCAATGAAACGGTTATAGGATAGTCCTTGGAAAATTCTATCGGTGATTTCTTGAGTCGCAACCAAACAAAGGTCTTTGTCCTTGGAGGATAGTTCTGAAAATCGCTTTTCTGTGGTTCTTTGATTTAGGCCTTCACCCTCATCAATAATCTTACACATTGAGGCAATCAGAGTTCGTGGGAAATAGCCATAGGCAGAATACATTGACACGTGTTTAGGACTTTCAGGAAATGTTGAAAGCCCCAAATTGAGAATTCCTCTCTGCGAAAAATAATCTAGTGCAAATTCTGTTAATTTCTTTCCTATCCCACCGCCCCAGAATTGAGGCTTAACTGCTACCGGTCCGAACACACCCACGCTACCTCTACTTGAACAAGTAGCCACAGCTATCAATTCACCTTCCAGAAAGGCACCAAAAACCCCAGCTGGTTCTTGTATAAATCTCGGCCCCAAAGTGAACCCTTCTGCAAATTTTTCTGGCTCAGCATATCCAAATTGAGAGCCAAAAGCCAGTCTAAATACCTTGTTAGCGCTATTAATATCACTACTTTGCAACCTGCTGATGGGGCTATCAAAATGCTTTAGTTTCATACAATTTCACTCATTCGGCTGGTTGATCATGAAAGTAGCAAATTCTTCAAAATAGTCCGTTAGCAAAGGTTTATAAGGCGCGAATTCAGGAACTGCATCCAATGCCGCATTCATATTGATTATCCAGGCGTCCTTTTCCTTTCTGCCAATTTTAAAGGGCATATGCCGAGCTCGCATACGGGGATGTCCCCGCTCCGCGCTGTAAGTAGGAGCTCCACCAAATCGCTGAATAATAAACAAAGCCAGAAGCTTTTTTGGCAATGCCAAATCGCTAGGATATAAGGGCCTTAAAATTGCGTCCGACTCTACTCGGGAATAAAAAATATCGACCAATTTATAGAAAGGTTCATCAGACCCTATTTCTTTGTGAATGAGACTAATCGGATCTACCATAAAACTACCTTGAAAAAACTTAGACAATAACTCCATTTTGATAACTCTAGCTGAGAATTGGCGCACTTAGATGATTGGACTAAAATATCAGCATCCTAAACCTTTATCTGTAATATTTTAAATAATCGCATTCCTAGAGAAGTTATAATAAAATCAATTCAGTTCGTAACGTTAGCTTAATCGTCGAATTGCGCAGGAGTAGATATTGATCGATCACATTGACCACGTAGTCTTAATAACTGCACATGAGAAAGACTGTATCAGGTTTTATACAGAAATTCTCGGTATGTCGCTCCAAATGTTCAGCGATAATCGCAAAGCTTTTCACTTTGGTCAACAAAAAATAAATTTGCTTATCAAAAGCAGCGAATTCTTCGATCCCAACGCCGCTAAACCAATGCCTGGCACCCTTGATCTATGTTTCATCGCTGATATTCCAATCGTATCGGTAATTGAAAGACTAGGTAAATTTCAGGTACCTATTATAGAAGGTCCGGTGATACGGACCGGCGCTACAGGAAAAATCATATCAGTCTATGTACATGATCCAGATCGCAACTTAATTGAGATTTCCGAAATAGTTGACGAATAAGTATCAAGACAAATAGTAAAAATTAGAATTAAAGTTATTTACGGCCAGCCTTCATAATCATGCCACCAATAACCATAGTTCCATACCCCGCCAAAGGCAATGTTGGAAAAAAGTGAAACACATTGCCGCACCACAAAAAGCCACCAAGAACCATGACAGCTCCTCCTAGTATCCCCATGATCAAACCTCCGATGTATTGAATATGGAATAGTTATGCCCGGCGATTCTTAGCGCTAACTCAGCAAGTGATAAATTTAGAAAGTACTTGGTTAAATTACCAATCTTTGCAAGCATTCTCGTGAGAAATTCGTGAGGATTTAGTTCAATACTATCTGTACTTTAGAGCTAGATTAAGGGAGCTTAGTGCCGCGATCAAATGACAAATTATCATCGTACCAGCAACATAACGCCCTCAGAAAAGGGCCACGCTATCAGCAATAAAATTAAGAGGCTTGCTTTGGCTTTGTGATAAACTCAACCCACAGATGGAAGGAGTTGAAGAATGGGAAGAAGAAAACTGAGGCAGTGCCTATTAAGCACGCTTATATTTTTATCTCTTAGCAACATAAGCCCATCAAAAGCATGCACTCGTGCAGTCTATTTGGGCAGTGACGGTGTCGTTATTACTGGACGCTCAATGGATTGGGCCGAAGATATGCAATCCAATCTCTGGCTATTCCCGCGCGGACTAAAGCACGATGGCGCTGCTGGTTCTGAATCGAATAAATGGGTTTCTAAATACGGCAGCCTGATCGTTTCTTCATACGAAGCCGGCACCGCCGATGGTATGAATGAGAAAGGGCTGGTTGCCAATGTTCTTTATCTGGCAGAATCCAACTATGGTAAAGTGGCAAGCAATAAACCGAGCCTCTCCATCTCTCTCTGGGCACAATACGTGCTAGATAATTTCGCTAACGTAGATGAAGCAGTAAATTCATTGCGTACCGAATCTTTCCAAATAATTGCACCGGTTCTACCTAACGGTGCTCCCGCGCAATTACATCTGGCCCTTTCAGATACTATAGGAGACTCTGCTATTTTTGAATACATAGACGGTAAATTGATCATCCATCATGGCAGACAATATCAAGTAATGACCAACTCTCCGAAATTCGATGATCAGCTCGCCCTGAATAAATACTGGTCAGGCATTGGCGGACAAACTTTTCTTCCGGGAACCAGCAGGGCCGCAGATCGTTTTGCGCGAGTATCCTATCTAATTGATGCAATACCAAAAAAAACAGACCCGCGTTACATACAAGCGGTGCCTAAACATACCTATGAAAATCAAGCTGTCGCAAGCGTTTTGAGCGTTATGCGCAGCATTAGCGTCCCTCTGGGCATTACTACTAGTGGCCAACCCAATATCTCTTCAACGCTATGGCGCACGGTTGCGGACCACAAGAACAATATTTATTACTTTGATTCAGCCACAAGCCCGAACACATTCTGGATTCCGCTATCTGAACTTGATTTTAAAGAAGGTAATCCCGTTAAAAGACTCTCTTTGGAAGGAGGTAGAGTTTATGCCGGAAATGCAGCTAGCAAATTCGAGGTCGCCAAACCATTTGCCTTTTTAACGGCACAATCCAATTGATTTTTGAATTAAATTATCCATAAGTTGATAAAATACTTGCAGTAGCAACGAAGCTAATGATCAAATTATATGCGCTCTTGACGGTTAGAATAAAGCTCTATGAATAATCAAATGGAAGAAGAATCAAACTCAAGATCTCTAGTCGATCTCATGTCATTGCTTTCTAAAGATCCGGAAAATATTTATCCGGGTGGAGCTCTAGAAGAACACATTCAAGAGCTTGAGCAAGAATTAGGCACCACATTGCCACTAGGATACGTCGAGTTTCAAAAAAACTTCGGAGGCGGACTCTTTAGACATATGCAGATATATAGCATCGCAAGCGAAGACGAAAACTTTTGTGATTTTATGGAGCAGGTTATCACCCACACTAGGAACGTGCCATTGATTCAACAAGGTCAACTACTGCCCTTTGCTGATGACTATGACAGCAATATTTTTTGTTTTGACCTGCACCACTCAAGGGACGGAGAATATTCAATAGTTAAGTGGCATCACGATTTCACCGAAGAAGATGAACCTCTACACGTTGCCCATACTTTTGCCGAATTTATCGAAAAGATAGAATTGATAGGCATTTAGCTAGAATTTAGCAACGGTCATTTACACGACTGTTACTTGAGTTTGGAGGAGGAGAATTGGCTGAATTTGGCAATATTGTACTCTTCCTCGTCGTATACTGCGGCTTATTTATAGTTGTATCTATTTTATTTCCTGCTCTTATTTGGTTGGTACTCAATTGTTTCTATCATGATTCCCTGCCGCTCTATATTAGCCTGGTACGATTAATAAAGGGTTCTTTATTCTTCTTTCTTTGCGCATTTTATCTATTTTTTGTCCGGGTTAGATTATTGCAATTCCGCCGCATCTCTTCGAAGGGTACCGTGGGCTCAATGTCACCCACATTGCTTCCAGGAGACATCATTCTTGTAGAAAATATTTCCAGATATCTGGGTCGGCCAATAAAACGTGGAGACATTCTTTCCTTTAAAGTTTCCGACAATATTCAGCGCTTGCGCGAATCTAAGTTACCCTTTATGAAACGGATAATTGGCCTACCCGGAGACAAAATAGAAGTAATAAAGGGAAAAGGGATCTATATTAATGAACTACTAATCGACGAATCTGCTTATATAAAGCAAGCCGCTAACTACGATTTACATGTCCTTGGTGATATTGGCGGCAAGATAGGAAACACTGACTTCTCTCCATACAAAGACTCTGTCCAAGCCAATAATGCAATAATCGTTCCTGACAAGCATCTGTTCTTGCTTGGAGACAATCGCAATAACAGCCTCGATAGCCATATCCTTGGCTTTGTTCGACAAACCAACATTTTATACAAGTTCTGGTTTTTGTTCTGGCGCAGACAAAAAGAACCTGCTTCTCTAGCCAAACTTTTATCATGCTCTTTCTGTCAAAAAGCTCAAAACGAGGTAACTAAACTAATTACTGCTTCGCCCACCACAAATATTTGCGATCATTGCGTTATTGCACTTACAGATAGCCTCCAAAAGATGACCGCTATCGGTTACAAAGCCGAGCCAATGGCTGGCTGTCTGTTTTGCAAAAAACCGGATAAACCAGCTTTTACAGTCGGCAAAAATGCAAAAATTTGTGGAAAATGTCTAGGCATTTGCCGAAAAGTTTTAAGCGAGCATAAGTCTGAATCCATCTCAGCTTCCCCGAATAACTTATTATGCTCTTTCTGTGGGAAAACACAACACGAGGTCTTCAAGTTGGTTGCTGGTCCACTCGGTGCAAATATCTGCGATACATGTGTCTCTCAAACAACAGATGCCTTAGATAAACAAACAAATCAAGCCAAAGGAAGCAATACATATATTGACTGTTCATTTTGCAAAACAATGGTAAAAGCAGAACTTGCCATCAGTGCTATCGATGCCAGTACAAGAATATGTGACAGTTGTTTGCGACAGTCCCGCAAACAACTCAGTACTGAGAAAACTCTTGAGCAATGTTCTGCTGAGATAACCACAAATCCCCATAATTGGCACAGCTACGCCGATCGAGCTGGTGCTTACACAAAAACGAAAGAATATAGTAAGGCCATTGAAGATTGGAGCAAAGTAATAGAACTAGATCCTAAAAATGTAATTGCCTACGGTGCTCGCGCAGAATGTTACGAATCAATCAAAGAGTCCCAAAAGGCAATTGCTGATTGGACTAACGCCATAACTCTTAAACCCGACTCATTTCAATTTTACAAACGCGCTCACTTTTATTCAGGCATCCTGGAACATGATAAAGCTATAGAAGATTACAATAAATCAATTGAGCTCTTGCCCACAGGCGCCGCCTTTGTTAATCGATCATACGACTATCTTAAAATAAACCAGTTTGATCAAGCAATAGCAGATTGCAATGCCGCTCTTTTGCTAGATGCAGATGATGCTATCGCCTACAACAATCGTGCCCGCGCTCTGATATTTCTCGGTCGCTACCAAGAAGCTTTGATTGATATAAATAAGGCAATTCTTTTAAACAGTACTGGCGTTGCTAGATTTTATTACAACAGAGCCTGTACTTATAAAATGCTTGAACAATACGAGAAGGCAATTGATGACTTTACCATCACTCTGAAGATGGACGCAAAACTCATAGACGCTTACAAAAATCGAGCTGATACTTATGAAATGCTGGGACAAGACGATCTGGCAGCCGCAGATCGAAAAAGCTTAAAAGATTATTCCTCATCAAACCCATCTGCACAATCCTAGACCCTTTAGCTTAGAGAGCTGAAGGGCCTATGATGAACTAAATAGATGTTAAGATTTACGCTCTATTTAAACTCAATAGACAGATAAATTAGTGATACCAAATATAGCACTATCTACGCTAACGATCTGCTTTCTCTGTGATCAATTTATCGACAGTCTTTGATCTGTTACCTAACTAACATCGCTCTACTGTTGCACCGAAAATCCTAGCAATTCTGAATCTTTATCTCAATAAAACTTGGAGCCGAACAAAAGGTTCTACTCACAATATTTTCACAACTGATTGATTTACGGGAACAACCATTAACGCACAGCGGCAATTTCAGAAAAACCATATTGTACCGCCGTCAACTCTTCTGAAGCACACCACAGCTCGCCAGCTAAGCTTTTATCCAATGCCTTTTTAGGTAAATCTATTTTTACCGGTGCGCCTCTCATGTTGAAAAAACCTTTGGGCGCATAGAATGTACCGGACTCAGCTTGATCAACAGCAGCTCGTAACGAAGGCAGAGCCCCTTGTGCAGCATGCTGGCCAAAAAGATTAACGAATGTCTTAAACTGATACTTCTGGAGATTAGTAATGGTTGATCCCGGATGTGCTGCCACACTGGTTAACCATGATGCCTGCCGTCCCAGTTCTTCCATAAACAAAAGGTTCGCCAATTTAGATTGAGCATAAGTTTTCATAGGTGCATATTTTTGTTTGCTTTGCAAATTGTCAATTTCTAATTTGCCGAAGAATGCAACACCGCTAGAAATAGTCACCACCCTCGGTGCTACACTCTTGTGCAGTGCTGGCAAAAGAAGTCCCGTTAAAGCAAAATGTCCCAGATGATTGGTGCCAAATTGCACTTCAAATCCATCCACTGTCTCTTGACGCGTTGGCAATGCCATAACGCCAGCATTATTAATTAGAATATCCAGCACCCTCCCCTGCCTAAGAAAGTCTGCAGAGAAGTTCCTGATGGAAGCCAAATTTGCAAGATCAAGTTGATCAAACGCAAACGAAGCATTAGGTGCCTGTTGTCTCATCTTTTCGACGGCTTGCTGTCCTCGCTCTTTGTCACGACATGCGACTATCACAAATGCCCCAGCGCGCCCAAGCTCGAAAGCAGTGTAAAATCCAATCCCGCTATTTGCACCGGTAACAATCACTGTTTTACCATTTTGATTGGAAATATTCGCTGTTGACCAATTAGACATAAAACCTCCTACCATCCCCACACCCCCATAAGTGATCGCGTCTCTAAGATTGCAAATTTTGGCGGAAAGAACTCTATCCTGTACTTCACCCGCATCGAAATGTTCAAAAATTGGTTTTCAAGAATTAATTAAGCCAGCGGCTCCTTAAGACATGTATTAGCATTATAAGCTTATTAGGTTCTCTTTATTAATTTCGGATGATCTATAAGTTATATACGATTAGATACGACTAAAATTGTCTAAAGAGAAGAAATTATTGACTTTACCCGATGCGAGGTATTTATGTTAACTTTAGCGGAAAGCGCGTTTCCTCAGCTAACTGACGAAGAAATGGATTTGCTTGGCCCACTCTCCAAGTGTGAAGAATATAGCGATGGGCAATATGTTTTGACAGCTGGAGAGGCAGGAGCGGACTTAATCGTAGTTAAATCGGGCTTACTAGATATAATTAACCCATCGGATGGTAACAAGCTTGTGGTAACGCATAAAGCCGGCCATTTTTCCGGTGACATAGATTTGCTCACTCGCAGACCTATTATTATTTCTGGCGTTGCCCGAGGAAAACTAGAGGTTCTTCGTGTTCCCAGCGAAAAATTGTCTGAACTACTGATCAGAATTCCACGTATTTCTGAAAAACTAATTGTGGCTTTTCAAACTCGCAGAGAATTGTTTTCTCAAGTGCACAAGCTGGGCTTGAGAGTTGTAGGACCAGGACGCTGCAAGATAACTACCTTAGTGCGCGAATTCCTCCATCGCAATTTCGTGCCTTTTGCTTGGTATGATCCTGAAACTGAAGAAGGAAAAGAAGTTTACTCAGAGCTCGGCTCGCCTAAACTATTGCCAATAGTCGATTGTCATGGCGAAATTCTCGTTCAACCTGGATTAACCGAATTGGCGCATGCCGCTCGTATCTGGCAATGCTTCTACGACACTATGGTAGATCTCGTTATTATAGGTGCCGGACCAGCCGGAATGACTGCTGCTGTCTATTCTGCATCAGAAGGTCTATCTACTCTTGTACTCGATTGGATTGGTCCTGGTGGGCAAGCCGGTGGCTCTTCCAAGATTGAAAACTTTATAGGCTTTCCATCTGGGCTTTCAGGACAGGAGCTCGCCCTACGAAGCGTTATTCAAATGCTCAAATTTGGTGCACGACTCTATGCGCCGGTGGAAATTAAAAATATTACTCCAAGTGATGCTGTTGGCGGTTATCATCGTCTTGTTTTAGATTGTGGCGCTACCATTCAAGCAAAAACGGTACTAATAGCTACCGGAATGACTTGGCGTAAATTAGAAGCCGAAAACGCGGACCGCTTTGAGCGCGCAGGAATATATTATGCGTGCACGAGCATCGAAGCGGTGTTACATGACCATACTGACGTTGCTGTGGTGGGCGCCGGTAATTCGGCAGGACAAGCAGCAGTTTATTTAACGGAGTGTTGCCCAGGACGAAAAGTGCATTTATTCGCGCGTGGCAAATTAGGTCCAAACATGTCGCATTATTTAGTTGAACGTATCTATGCGCAACCGGATATTATTGTCCATGAGAATACTGTTATTACTTCCGTTATCGGCGATAATGCCATAGAAGAAGTAGAAATAAATACTAATGGTAAACTTTCGCATCTTTCCCTTACAGCTATATTTGTTTTTATTGGCGCCGAGCCCGGTGCTAATTGGTTACCTCATTCGATCGTGCGAGACGATAAAGGTTTTGTCCTAACTGGTGCTGAAGCGCTGCAGTCAGGAAAATGGCCTTTGAAAGATAGAGCACCCTCCCGCTCAGAAACAACTGTCCCCGGTGTATTTGCAGCAGGCGATGTTCGTTCAGGCTCTACCAAACGAGTGGGGTTTGCTGTCGGAGACGGTTCTCAATGCATAGCTTGTATTCATGAATTATTGGCAGTAATTCCTTAATCAACAATAACATTTTGATATTCAACAAATGCGAAATCCAACTCCTTAGAGAGTCAACTAATTTCCATATTCGCATCCTCACTCACCTGCAAGCACAAAATCACAATCACCGGCCCATGTCTGCGTTTGCATAAGGTTGAGCAGGGGGAGCAAAATTTGCCTGAATTTGAGCACCCTTCCATAACTTTTCCAAAGCCATTTTATCTTCTGCATAATTGGAGGAACCTAACCGCGTTAGTGGTCTAATATTGGTCAGGGCAGAAGCTATAGAAAAGTTAGCAGTAAATATTTTTACATTGCCATTTGACGCGATTGGCTCAGCTTGGGAATATGTTACAGCATGGCAATTCACTGGCATGTTTTGTAAGCTCTGCACGTTTTGTTGAGTCACAGCAAGCATATGTCCAGGATCCATTGTTAATCTTTGATTGTTAACTACAACTGATACTTGCTTCTGATTTGTTTGGAACAAGTCATAGATCACTACGTTGCCTTCGGTTTTTATAATGAACACCATTGCTCCAGCGCCTATATTTATCTTGCCTTCACTAGTAGCAACCAATACGTCTCGGTCTGGTGCCAGCAAGATATTACCGTCTTGAAGATTCAAGTAATTTTTGCCACTATCACTGGCTATTATCACACCATCTTTTGCTAATCGATTTATTTCTGCCCTACCAAAAGTAAAGGCAGATACGGCGGTCCCAGCTATACCAGCTTGATTGGTATCCTCTATTCCAGCTACCATATCTTCATCAGAATCTTCATCTATCAACTGATCAAGAGTTATATTGAAATTGGTATAACCGAAGAATTGGGTTTGATCGGTTGCAGTTAAAGATGGCATGAATCCAGAAAATGCAGATTGGCTAGGAAGTATTGTTAATTGAATCACTCCAGAGCCGGATGACGACGGCTCCTCTGGCGTAGGTGTTGGCGAAGGAACCGGGATATAGCCATTGGTTTGAATCTGGTTGCTAATAGTCAAGCCGCTGCTAATATTTACTTGTTCACCAGGAACATTTAGCAAAGCCAGGTTGGATGGATTTAAGGCACCTATTCTTACAGCATCTCCCCCATTAATAGTGCCTGTACCATCCAGATTAACTATCTGTCCTGTACCGGCATTGAAACCAACCAACCCCGAATTATTAGCATTATTTGAAGCCTGCACCACGCTGCCGCTGACAAATGTTGTTGTGAGAGGCTCAGTACCAGCTGGCTGCTGACCCTGGAAGAGAACATTGCCGCCATTGCCAGTGGTACCGTTGGCAGTAATGGAACCATTAATAACTTGATTGCCGTTGGTAGTGTTACCATAACTGGTAATAGTAATAAAACCACCATTGACTCCATTAGCATTTATATTTCCGAATGTGCCATTTCCTGTAGTATTGCCACCACCACCAACCGTGAATACCAAAGGTGATGTGGTTGTGATTGTCACTGTGCCACCATTGCCACCGGCGGATTGTGTATTAACACTGTCTCCTGCTGAATCAGCTCCATTGAGCACAAGCGTACTGCTAGTAGTAGTAACGCTGCCACCGTTGCCACCGCTTATACCTGTGCCAGTGGCGCTTATATAATTACCTGTAATAGCTTGACCGGTGCTGGTTAAAGCGGCGGAACCACCGCTAGCACCAGTGCTACCGTTAGCTATAATATTAGCAAACGTTATACCATTGCCCCCGGTAATGTTAATTAAGCCGGCCGTATTACCTGAGCCAGAGCTGCTAGTCGTGATATTGGCAGTATTAACTGTGCCATTTGAAGCAGTTAGAGTGATAGCACCACCATTGCCGCCAGCAGAATTACTGGCAATATTACTAGCACTAATATTACCGCTGCCAGTACTTATATTAATCACACCGCCAGAAGCCCCACCATTGCCAACAGCACTTGTATTACTGCCTATGGTAACGCCATTTGCTCCAGCAATTGTAATACTACCGGCACCATTGCCCAATCCATTGCCACCGGAAGTAACTCCACTATTAATATTCACAGTGCCGCCATTAGCAATAATTGTAATAGCGCCACCTGTACCAGTATTAGAGGATGTATCCACCGCACTGCCGATATTTACACCTCCACCATTTGCAACAATATTAATAGCTCCCGATCCAGAATTCGATGTGTTAACACCATTACAGAAAACCAGACCACCGGTTTGCGTCGTTATAGATACTGAAGAAGCAGTTGGCTCAACACAACCGATAAGTTGATTGACATTGACATTAACCGAGTTAGAATCGGCATTAAGTATAATGGCGTTATTAGCGGAGATGGTGCCATAATTGCCAGATCCGCCACTAATAGTTATTTGACCGGGGTTAGTGTTGTTGAATGTGACATTCCCGGCACTAGCGGTCATAGTGCTACCATTTCCTAAAGCTACATTCAGACTGTAGCCCGCTCCATTACTTTGAACAACAACATTACCAGTTGTAGCCGTAATGGCGCCATTATTAGTGACCGCAGGAGCGATTGCAGTTACTCCAGTGCCCCCTGTAACAGTATCCCCGGAGGCAACACTAACAGTGCCGGACGAAGAACCGCCTGTTAGAGAGACTGTTGTACCGGCTGTAAGGTTGCCATTAATAGCTATATTACCGCTAGTAGAGCTTGTGGATAGAGCTACAGCTGCAGAAGAGGCAAGAGTTGACGTAGTTGTAATTGTATTATCATTGCTGACAGACAATCCAGAGAATGTATCACCACCAGAAGCAAGGCTCAATGCACCGGTATTTACTACAGTTGCATTACCGGTTGTATTAAGTGTCATGCTCGGAGTAGCAGTGCTAATGCTACCTATATTACCGGAGCCAGAAGAAAGTGATATTGAATTGCTGCCTGTTAAAATTCCGCCAGTTTGAGTGATTGTGCCAGAACCAGTAGCAGTAATTGTATCGGCTGTGCCGCTTACATTACCGCCTATTACAATGCCGCTATTAGTACCGGTAGTGAGAAGAGCAAGAGTACCGTTAGCAGTAATAGAGCCGGAAGTCGTTAAAGCGCCAGCTCCATTAGCAGAATCTGTAAAGCTAATATTATTACCTGTTGATATTCCATTGCCTGTGGTAGCTTGACTATCAACTAAAGTTACATTACCGGTTGTATTAGCAGTCCAGTTTGGCGTAGCTATAATGAGAGAGCCGATAGCTCCAGAACCACTTGTGAATGCAGCTGAGGTTGAGCCAGTCACAGTGCCAGCTGTTTGAGTGATAGAGCCAGAACCAGTAGCAGTAATTGTATCGGCTGCGCCACTTACATTACCGCCTATTACAATGCCGCTATTAGTGCCGGTTGTAAGAAGAGCAAGAGTACCATTAGCAGTAATTGTGTTAGAAGTAGTTAAAGCGCCAGCTCCGTTAGCAGAGTCAGTAAAGCTAATATTATTACCAGCAGATATTCCATTACCGGTAGTAGCAGTACTATCAACTAAAGTTACATTACCGGTTGTATTAGCAGTCCAGTTTGGCGTAGCTATATTTAGAGAACCGATATCACCTGAACCGCTGGCAAGAGCAATAGATGTTGAACCTGTTAAGGTACCAGCGGACTGAGTAACTGTACCGGAGCCATTAGCAGAGACAATAACAGAAGTGCCACTAGCACTGGCGCCAAGAGCAATGACACCATTATTAGCAGTAGTGGTCAAGGCCAATGTTCCAGATGCAGTGACAGATCCTGAAGTTGTTAATCCAGCGTTATTGGAAACAGACACAGTGTTACCAGTAGAAGCGCCATTACCTATATTAAGAACCGTACCACCGGAACCAGCCCAAGTGACATTACCTGAGGTATTGAATGTTAGGTTACTGGTAGTGCCAGTTAGAGTGGTGATATTACCGGAGCCAGAAGTAAGATTTAAGTTACTAGCAGTGATAGAGCCAGCAGTTTGACCGATAGTGCCAGAACCATTAGCTAAGAGATTGACAGTTGTGCCAGTGAGATTTCCACCCAGGCTGATATTACCGTTACTTCCAGTTGTAGCCAAAGTGACTGAGCTTGAAGAAGCCAGAGCAGTAGTAGTTGTAAGAGTATTGTCTGTACTAACGGATAACCCAGAGAAAGTACCGCCACCAGAAGCAAGACTTAGAGCTCCAGCTCCGCTATTTACAACAGTAGCGCTACCGGTTGTGTTAACTGTCAAGCTAGGCGTAGACGTATTGATAGTACCGATATTGCCGGAACCTGCAGCTAGGGATATCGATGTGCTGGCGGTTAAATTACCAGTAGTTTCAGTAATAGCGCCAGCAGCGTTTAAAGCAATAGTACCAATGCTACTGCTACCACCAACATTACCATCAACAACTATGTTGCCACTCGTAGTAGCTAGGCTTAAAATATCACCAGAGCCAACAGTTATTGTCGAAGCTGTTAAGTTTACAGAACCATTATTACTGATGTAAGCATTACCGGCAGAAGTAACAGAGAGACCAGAAGCAACTGTGTTAATTGCAGCACCGGATGCACCAATGCTACCTGTACCAGAAGTCAAATTGACGGTGCTGGCTGTTAGAGTACCAGTAGTTTCAGAAATTGCACCAGCAGCATTCAGTGTTATTGTACCAATAGTGCCAGAACCAGCAGCGACATTACCATCGACAGCTATATTGCCTGAGCTTGTAGTAACTAAGCTAAACGTATCACCATTAGCAGCAGAACCAGAAGTTAGAGAGACCGAACCGGCATTGCTAACGTAAGCATTAGCCCCAGAATTGATAGATAGATTCGAAGCAGCAGTGGCGATAGCATTACCAGCACCGGATGCACCGATGGAACCTGTCCCGGATGTTAAGTTAACAGTGCTAGCAGTGAGAGTACCGGTCGTTTCAGTGATAGCGCCAGCAGCATTAAGAGCTATAGTGCCGATACTGCTACCAGAACCAACATTACCGTTGAGAGCGATATTACCACTAGAAGTAGCTAGGCTTAGAATATCGCCGGAACCGACAGTTATTGTTGAACCTGTTAGGGTAACGGATCCGTTGTTAGATATGTAAGCATTAGCATTAGAATTAACAGAAAGGTTGGTAGCGGCAGTGTTAATAGCATTACCAGAAGCACCGATGCTGCCGGAGTTGGAAGTCAAATCAACGCTAGTAGCGGTTAGTGTGCCGCCAGTTTCAGTAATGGCACCAGCAGCATTCAATGCGATAGTGCCGATACTACTGCTACCACCAACATTGCCGTTAACAGCGATGTTGCCACTTGTAGTAGCTAAGCTTAGAACATCGCCAGAACCAACAGCTATTGTTGAAGCTGTTAAATTCACAGAACCATTATTACTAATGTAGGCATTACCATTGGAGTTAACAGAAAGATTCGAGGTGACCGTATTAACAACAGCACCGGAAGCACCGATATCGCCAGCATTAGAAGTTAGATTAACAGTGCTGGCTGTTAGAGTACCAGTAGTTTCAGAAATTGCACCAGCAGCATTCAGTGTTATTGTACCAATAGTGCCAGAACCAGCAGCGACATTACCATCGACAGCTATATTGCCTGAGCTTGTAGTAACTAAGCTAAACGTATCACCATTAGCAGCAGAACCAGAAGTTAGAGAGACCGAACCGGCATTGCTAACGTAAGCATTAGCCCCAGAGTTGATAGATAGATTTGAAGCAGCAGTGGCGATAGCATTACCAGCACCGGATGCACCGATGGAACCTGTCCCGGATGTTAAGTTAACAGTGCTGGCAGTTAGAGTACCGGTCGTTTCAGTGATAGCGCCAGCAGCATTAAGAGCTATAGTGCCGATACTGCTACCAGAACCAACATTACCGTTGAGAGCGATATTACCACTAGAAGTAGCTAGGCTTAGAATATCGCCGGAACCGACAGTTATTGTTGAACCTGTTAGGGTAACGGATCCGTTGTTAGATATGTAAGCATTAGCATTAGAATTAACAGAAAGGTTGGTAGCGGCAGTGTTAATAGCATTACCAGAAGCACCGATGCTGCCGGAGTTGGAAGTCAAATCAACGCTAGTAGCGGTTAGTGTACCAGTAGTTTCAGTAATAGCTCCAGCAGCATTCAATGCGATAGTGCCGATACTACTGCTACCACCAACATTGCCGTTAACAGCGATGTTGCCACTTGTAGTAGCTAAGCTTAGAACATCACCAGAACCAACAGCTATTGTTGAAGCTGTTAAATTCACAGAACCATTATTACTAATGTAGGCATTACCATTGGAGTTAACAGAAAGATTCGAGGTGACCGTATTAACAACAGCACCGGAAGCACCGATATCGCCAGCATTAGAAGTTAGATTAACAGTGCTGGCTGTTAGAGTACCAGTAGTTTCAGAAATTGCACCAGCAGCATTCAGTGTTATTGTACCAATAGTGCCAGAACCAGCAGCGACATTACCATCGACAGCTATATTGCCTGAGCTTGTAGTAACTAAGCTAAACGTATCACCATTAGCAGCAGAACCAGAAGTTAGAGAGACCGAACCGGCATTGCTAACGTAAGCATTAGCCCCAGAGTTGATAGATAGATTTGAAGCAGCAGTGGCGATAGCATTACCAGCACCGGATGCACCGATGGAACCTGTCCCGGATGTTAAGTTAACAGTGCTGGCAGTTAGAGTACCGGTCGTTTCAGTAATTGCACCAGCAGCATTTAAAGCGATAGTGCCGATGCTACTGCTACCACCAACATTACCATCAACAGCTATGTTACCACTTGCAGTAGCTAGACTTAATATATCGCCGGAACCGACGGTGATAGTGGAACCAGTTAGAGTGACTGAACCAGCATTAGATATGTAAGCATTGCCAGCAGAATTTACAGAAAGATTAGTCGCAGCAGTGTTAATAGCATTGCCAGAAGCACCGATAGAACCTGTTCCAGAAGTTAGGTTAACGTTAGTAGCAGTCAAAGTACCGGTAGTTTCAGTAATAGCGCCAGCAGCGTTAAGAGCTATAGTACCGATGCTACTGCTACCACCGACATTGCCGTCGACAGCTATATTGCCGGAAGTAGTAGCAAGACTTAGAACATCACCGGTCCCGACAGAGATGGTCGAGCCAGTTAGAGTAACGCTGCCATTGTTAGATATGTAGGCATTACCATTGGAGTTAACAGAAAGATTCGAGGTGGCAGTATTAACAACAACACCAGATGCTCCGATATCGCCTGCATTAGAAGTCAGATTAACAGTGCTGGCTGTTAAAGTTCCGGTAGTTTCAGTGATAGCGCCCGCTGCGTTTAGTGAAATAGTACCTATCGTGCCGGAACCGGCAGCGACGTTACCGTCGACAACTATATTGCCTGAGCTTGTAGTGACCAAACTAAATGTGTCGCTACTTGCAACGGAGCCAGAAGTTAGATTGACAGAGCCAGCGTTAGATACGTAAGCATTAGCACCAGAGTTGATAGATAGATTTGAAGCAGCAGTGGCGATAGCATTACCAGCACCGGATGCACCAATTGAACCCGTGCCGGAAGTTAAATTGACAGCGCTAGCTGTTAACGTGCCTGTGGTTTCAGTAATAGCACCAGCAGCATTTAGAATTATTGTGTCAATGCTGCTACCAGACCCAACATTACCGCCCACAGCGATGTTGCCACTAGAAGTAGCTAAGCTTAGAATATCGCCGGAACCGACAGTTATTGTTGAACCTGTTAGGGTGACGGATCCGTTGTTAGATATGTAAGCATTAGCATTAGAATTAACAGAAAGGTTGGTTGCAGCAGTATTGATAGCATTACCAGCAGCACCGATACTGCCAGAGTTGGAAGTCAGATCAACGTTAGTAGCGGTTAGTGTACCGCTAGTTTCAGTAATAGCGCCGGCGGCATTTAAGTTAATCGTACCGATACTGCTGCCAGAACCAACGTTGCCATTGATCGCAATATTGCCGGAACTTGTAGCTAAGCTCAATACATCACCAGAGCCAACGGTTATTGTTGAGCCTGTTAAGGTTACGCTGCCCGCGTTACTAATATACGCATTGCCATTGGCATTAACTGACAGGTTGGAAACTGCAGTGTTAATCGCATTACCAGAGGCACCGATATCGCCAACGTTAGAAGTTAGATTAACACTGCTCGCTGTTAAAGTACCAGTAGTTTCGGAGATAGCGCCCGCAGCGTTTAGTGTTATTGTACCGATTGTGCCAGAACCAGCAGCGACATTACCATCGACAGCAATATTGCCTGAGCTTGTAGTCACCAAACTAAATGTGTCGCCACTCGCAGCGGAGCCAGAGGTAAGATTGACAGAACCAGCGTTAGATACGTAAGCATTAGCACCAGAATTGATAGATAGATTAGAAGCAGTAGTGGCGATAGCATTACCAGCACCGGATGCACCGATGGAACCTGTCCCAGAAGTTAGGTTAACATTAGTAGCAGTCAAAGTACCCGTAGTTTCAGTAATAGCGCCAGCAGCGTTAAGAGCTATAGTACCGATGCTACTGCTACCACCAACATTACCATTGAGGGCAATATTACCGCTAGAAGTAGCTAAGCTTAGAATATCGCCAGAGCCAACGGTGATAGTGGAACCAGTAAGTGTCACTGAGCCAGCATTGCTAATGTAAGCACTAGCGTTGGAGTTAACAGTGAGGTTGGTAGCCGCAGTGTCAATAGCATTACCAGAAGCACCGATACCGCCAGAGTTGGAAGTCAGATCAACGTTAGTAGCAGTTAAAGTACCAGTAGTTTCAGTAATAGCTCCGGCAGCATTTAAAGCGATAGTACCGATACTACTGCTACCACCAATATTACCATTAACTGCGATATTACCTGACGTTGTAGCTAAGCTTAAAATATCACCAGAGCCAACGGTGATATTTGAGCCAGTTAAAGTGACAGAGCCAGCATTGCTAATGTAGGCATTACCCGCAGAAGTAACAGAGAGACCAGAAGCAACTGTGCTAATTGCAGCACCAGATGCACCAATGCTACCTGTACCAGCAGTCAAATTGACGGTGCTAGCTGTTAGTGCACCAGTAGTTTCAGTAATAGCTCCGGCAGCATTAAGTGAAATAGTACCTATTGTGCCAGAAATCGCAGCAACATTACCAGCAACAGCGATGTTACCACTGTTAGTTGTAACTAGATTAAACGTATCACCCGAGGCAGCCGAGCTAGAAGTCAGAGAGACAGAACCAGCATTAGATACGTAAGCATCAGCGCCAGAATTGATAGATAGATTAGAAGCAGCAGTAGTGATGGCATTACCAGCACCAGAGGCACCAATAGAACCTGTTCCAGAAGTTAGGTTAACAGTGCTGGCAGTTAGAGTACCAGATGTTTCGGCAATAGCACCAGCAGCATTAAGAGCTATAGTGCCGATACTGCTACCAGAACCAACATTACCGTTGAGAGCGATATTACCACTAGAAGTAGTTAGACTTAATACATCGCCGGAACCCACTGTTATTGTTGAACCTGTTAGGGTGACGGATCCGTTGTTAGATATGTAAGCATTAGCATTAGAATTAACAGAAAGATTAGTAGCTGCAGTATTTATAGCATTACCAGAAGCACCAATACCACCGCTGTTAGAAGTTAAATCAACAGTTGTAGCAGTCAGCGTGCCTGTGGTTTCAGTAATAGCGCCCGCAGCGTTAAGAGCTATAGTACCAATACTACTGCTACCACCAACATTACCATCAACAGCGATGTTACCACTTGTAGTAGCTAAGCTTAGAATATCACCAGAACCAACAGCTATTGTCGAAGCTGTCAAATTCACAGAACCATTATTACTAATGTACGCATTACCATTAGAGTTGACAGAAAGATTAGAGGTGGCAGTATTAACAGCAGCACCAGAAGCACCGATATCGCCAGCATTAGAAGTTAGATTAACAGTGCCTGCCGTTAGAGTGCCCGTAGTTTCAGAAATTGCACCAGCGGCGTTAAGTGTTATTGTACCAATAGTGCCAGAACCAGCAGCGACATTACCATCGACAGCTATATTGCCTGAGCTTGTAGTAACTAAGCTAAACGTATCACCATTAGCAGCAGAACCAGAAGTTAGAGAGACCGAACCGGCGTTGCTGACGTAGGCATTAGCACCAGAGTTAATAGACAAATTAGAAGCAGCTGTGTTAATTGCATTGCCAGCACCAGAAGCACCAATCGAACCTGTTCCAGAAGTTAGGTTAATATTCGTAGCAGCCAAGGTTCCTGTAGTTTCAGTAATAGCGCCAGCAGCATTTAAAGCGATAGTACCGATACTACCACCAGAACCAACATTGCCATCGATGGCGATATTACCACTAGAAGTGGCTAGGCTTAGAATATCGCCGGAACCCACTGTTATTGTTGAACCAGTTAAAGTAACAGAGCCAGCATTACTAATGTAAGCATTAGCATTAGAATTAACAGAAAGGTTGGTAGCGGCAGTGTTAATAGCATTACCAGAAGCACCGATGCTGCCGGAGTTGGAAGTCAGGTCAACGTTAGTAGCGGTTAGTATGCCGCTAGTTTCAGTAATGGCACCAGCAGCATTCAATGCGATAGTGCCGATACTGCTGCTACCACCAACATTGCCGTTAACAGCGATATTGCCACTTGTAGTAGCTAAGCTTAGAACATCGCCAGAACCAACAGCTATTGTTGAAGCTGTTAAATTCACAGAACCGTTATTACTAATGTACGCATTACCATTGGAGTTAACAGAAAGATTCGAGGTGACCGTATTAACAGCAGCACCAGAAGCACCGACATCGCCAGCGTTAGAAGTCAGATTAACATTACTAGCTGTCAAAGCACCAGTAGTTTCAGAAATTGCACCAGCGGCATTAAGTGTTATTGTACCAATAGAGCCAGAACCAGCAGCGACATTACCGTCGACAGCTATATTGCCTGAGCTTGTTGTAACTAAGCTAAATGTATCACCATTAGCAGCAGAGCCTGAAGTTAGAGAGACAGAGCCAGCATTAGACACGTAAGCATTAGCACCAGAATTAACAGATAAATTAGAAGCAGCAGTGTTGATGGCATTCCCTGCACCGGATGCACCAATAGAACCTGTTCCAGAAGTTAGGTTAACATTAGTAGCAGTCAAGGTCCCTGTAGTTTCAGTAATAGCGCCAGCAGCATTTAAAGCAATAGTGCCGATGCTACTGCTACCACCAACATTCCCGGCAACTGCGATATTACCACTAGAAGTAGCTAGACTTAGAATATCGCCGGAACCCACTGTTATTGTTGATCCTGTTAGGGTAACGGATCCGTTGTTAGATATGTAAGCATCAGCATTAGAATTAACAGAAAGGTTGGTAGCGGCAGTGTTAATAGCATTACCGGAAGCACCGATACTGCCGGAGTTGGAAGTCAGGTCAACGTTAGTAGCGGTTAGTGTGCCGCTAGTTTCAGTAATGGCACCAGCAGCATTCAATGCGATAGTGCCGATACTACTGCTACCACCAACATTGCCGTTAACAGCGATGTTGCCACTTGTAGTAGCTAAGCTTAGAACATCGCCAGAACCAACAGCTATTGTTGAAGCTGTTAAATTCACAGAACCATTATTACTAATGTACGCATTACCATTGGAGTTAACCGAAAGATTTGAAGTAGCTGTGCTAATTGCAGCACCAGATGCACCGATATCGCCAGCATTAGAAGTCAAATTAACAGTGCTGGCCGTTAGAGTGCCCGTAGTTTCAGAAATTGCACCAGCGGCATTAAGTGTGATTGTACCTATCGTTCCAGATCCAGCAGCAACATTACCTGCAACAGCGATGTTGCCGCTACTTGTGGTAACTAAGCTAAACGTATCACCATTAGCAGCCGAACCTGAAGTTAGTGAGACCGAACCGGCGTTGCTGACGTAGGCATTAGCACCAGAGTTAATAGACAAATTAGAAGCAGCTGTGTTAATTGCATTGCCAGCACCAGTGGCACCTACAGAACCAGTACCAGATGTTAAGTTAACAGTGCTGGCAGTCAAAGTACCGCTAGTTTCGGAAATTCCACCAGCAGCATTAAGGATAATTGAACCAATGCTGCTACCAGAACCAACATTACCATTTAGAGCGATATTACCACTATAGGTAGCGAGGCTAAGAATATCACCGGAGCCAACGGCTATTGTTGAGCCTGTTAAAGTAACAGAACCAGCATTGCTGATGTAAGCATTACCAGAAGAATTAACAGAAAGACTAGAAGCAGCGGTATCGATGGCATTGCCAGAAGCACCAACATCACCACCATTAGAAGTTAGATTAACAGTTGTAGCAGTCAAAGTACCCGTAGTTTCAGTAATAGCGCCAGCAGCGTTAAGAGCTATAGTACCGATGCTACTGCTACCACCAACATTACCATCAACAGCTATATTGCCGCTGGAAGTAGCGAGGCTTAGTACATCGCCAGAACCAACAACTATTGTTGAAGCCGTTAAATTCACAGAATCATTATTACTGATGTAGGCATTACCGTTGGAGTTAACAGAAAGATTCGAAGTAGCTGTGCTAATTGCAGCACCAGATGCACCGATATCGCCAGCATTAGAAGTCAAATTAACAGTACTGGCCGTTAGAGTGCCCGTAGTTTCAGAAATTGCACTAGCAGCATTCAGTGTTATTGTACCTATCGTTCCAGATCCAGCAGCAACATTACCTGCAACAGCGATGTTGCCGCTACTTGTGGTAACTAAGCTAAACGTATCACCATTAGCAGCAGAGCCAGAAGTTAGAGAGACAGAGCCAGCATTAAATACGTAAGCATTAGCACCAGAATTGATAGATAGATTTGAAGCAGCAGTGTTGATAACATTCCCTGCACCGGATGCACCGATGGAACCTGTTCCGGAAGTTAAGTTAACAGTGCTGGCAGTTAGAGTACCCGATGTTTCGGTAATAGCACCAGTAGCATTAAGGATAATGGAACCAATGCTACTACCAGAACCAACATTACCGCCCACAGCGATGTTACCACTAGAAGTAGCTAAGCTTAGAATATCGCCGGAACCAACAGTAATTGTTGAACCAGTAAGTGTTACAGAACCATCATTATTGATATATGCATTAGCATTGGAGTTAACTGACAAGTTAGTAGATACAGTGTTAACAGCAGCACCATTGACACCTATAGATCCACTATTGGATGTCAGGTCAACATTGGTAGCAGTCAATGTACCAGATGTTTCAGTGATAGCGCCAGCAGCGTTGAGATTGATTGTACCAATGCTACCGCCAGAACCAACATTACCATTGATGGCGATATTACCGGCAGTTGTAGCTAAGCTTAGAGTATCGCCAGAACCAACAGTAATGGTTGAGCCTGTAAGTGTGACACTGCCATTATTGCTGATGTAAGCGTTACCACTGGAATCAACAGAGAGATTGGCAGTGTTGGTATTGATAGCAGTACCCGAAGCCCCAATATCACCAGCATTGGCAGTCAAATTAACCGTAGTAGCAGTCAGAGAGCCAGACGTTTCAGAAATGCCGCCAGCAGCATTGAGGGAAATAGTGCCTGCTGTTCCAGAGCTAGCCGCAACATTACCATTGATTGTTATATTACCACTGGTGGTAACGAGGCTTAAGGTGTCACCAGATCCAACAGTAATAGTGGAGCCGCTAAGAGTAACACTGCCATTGTTGCTGATATAAGCGTTGGCAGCAGAATTGACAGACAGGTTAGAAGTAGCGGTATTAATAGCATTACCGGCGCCAGTTGCACCGATAGAACCTGTACCAGAAGTGAGATCAATGTTATTAGCTGCTAACGTACCGCTGGATTCAATAATTGAACCGGACGCATTCAGGGCGATGGTGCCAATGCTGTTACCAGAACCAACATTAGCGCCAACAGTGATGTTGCCAGAAGAGGTAGCTAAGCTTAAAGTATCACCAGAACCGACAGATATTGTTGAACCAGTAAGTGAGACACTACCATTATTGGATATGTAAGCATTACCGTAAGAGTTAACTGACAAGTTAGAAGTGGCAGTATTGATAGCATTACCATTAGCACCAATATCACCGCTGTTAGAAGTAAGATTAACGTTTGTAGCAGTCAAAGTACCAGTAGTTTCAGTAATAGCGCCAGCAGCATTTAAAGCGATAGTGCCGATACTACTGCTACCGCCAACATTGCCATCAACAGCGATGTTGCCACTTGTAGTAGCTAAGCTTAGAACATCGCCGGAGCCAACAGTTATTGTCGAACCTGTTAAATTCACAGAACCATTATTACTAATGTAGGCATTACCGGCAGAAGTAACAGAGAGAGCAGAAGCAACTGTATTAATTGCAGCACCGGATGCACCAATGCTACCTGTACCAGAAGTCAAATTGACGGTGTTAGCAGTTAGTGCACCAGTCGCTTCAGAGATAGCACCAGCGGCGTTAAGTGTTATTGTACCTATCGTTCCAGACCCAGCAGCAACATTACCATCGACAGCAATATTACCTGAGCTTGTTGTAACTAAGCTAAACGTATCACCATTAGCAGCAGAACCTGAGGTAAGATTTACAGAACCAGCATTAGATACATACGCATTAGCACCAGAATTGATAGATAGATTAGAAGCTGCAGTAGTGATAGCATTACCAGCACCGGTGGCACCAATGGAACTTGAGCCAGAAGCTAAATTGACATTAGTCGCAGTGAGCGTACCGGTGGTTTCAGTAATAGCACCAGCAGCGTTTAAAGCGATAGTACCGATGCTACTGCTACCACCAACATTACCATCAACTGCTATATTACCGGAAGTAGTCGCAAGACTTAGAACATCACCGGAACCGACAGAGATGGTCGAGCCAGTTAGAGTAACGCTGCCATTGTTAGATATGTAGGCATTACCATTGGAGTTAACAGAAAGATTAGTTGCAGCAGTGTTAATAGCATTGCCAGACCCAGCAGCACCGATACTACCAGCATTAGAAGTTAGATCAACATTGGTAGCAGTCAAAGTGCCGGTAGTTTCAGTAATAGTTCCGGCAGCATTAAGAGCAATAGTACCGATGCTACTGCTACCACCAACATTACCATCAACTGCTATATTACCGGAAGTAGTCGCAAGACTTAGAACATCACCGGAACCGACAGAGATGGTCGAGCCAGTTAGAGTAACGCTGCCATTGTTAGATATGTAGGCATTACCATTAGAGTTGACAGATAAATTAGTTGCAGCAGTATTAATAGCATTTCCAGTACCAGTTGCTCCAACACTACCAGAGTTAGATGTTAGGTCAACAGTAGTAGCAGTCAGAGCGCCGCTAATTTCAGAGATAGCGCCAGCAGCATTAAGTGAAATAGTACCTATTGTGCCAGAAATCGCAGCAACATTACCAGCAACAGCGATGTTACCACTGTTAGTTGTAACTAGATTAAACGTATCACCCGAGGCAGCCGAGCTAGAAGTCAGAGAGACAGAACCAGCATTAGATACGTAAGCATCAGCGCCAGAATTGATAGATAGATTAGAAGCAGCAGTAGTGATGGCATTACCAGCACCAGAGGCACCAATTGAACCCGTGCCAGAAGTTAGGCTAACAGTGCTGGCAGTTAGAGTACCAGATGTTTCAGTAATAGCACCGGCAGCATTTAGAATTATTGTACCAATGCTGCTGCCAGAACCAACATTACCGCCAACGGCGATATTACCACTAGAAGTAGCTAGACTTAAAATATCACCAGAACCGACAGTTATTGTTGAACCTGTTAGGGTAACGGATCCGTTGTTAGATATGTAAGCATTAGCATTAGAATTAACAGAAAGATTAGTAGCTGCAGTATTTATAGCATTACCAGAAGCACCGATACCACCGCTGTTAGAAGTTAAATCAACAGTAGTAGCAGTCAGTGTACCGGTAGTTTCAGTAATAGCTCCAGCAGCATTTAAAGCGATAGTGCCGATACTGCTGCTGCCACCAACGTCACCATCAACAGCGATGTTACCACTTGTAGTAGCTAAGCTTAGAATATCACCAGAACCAACAGCTATTGTTGAAGCTGTTAAATTCACAGAACCATTATTACTAATGTAGGCATTACCATTAGAGTTGACAGAAAGATTCGAGGTGGCAGTATTAACAGCAGCACCAGAAGCACCGATATCGCCAGCATTAGAAGTCAGATTAACATTAGTAGCTGTCAAAGTACCAGATGTTTCAGTAATAGCACCGGCAGCATTTAGAATTATTGTACCAATGCTGCTGCCAGAACCAACATTACCGCCAACGGCGATATTACCACTAGAAGTAGCTAGACTTAAAATATCACCAGAACCGACAGTTATTGTTGAACCTGTTAGGGTAACGGATCCGTTGTTAGATATGTAAGCATTAGCATTAGAATTAACAGAAAGATTAGTAGCTGCAGTATTTATAGCATTACCAGAAGCACCGATACCACCGCTGTTAGAAGTTAAATCAACAGTAGTAGCAGTCAGTGTACCGGTAGTTTCAGTAATAGCTCCAGCAGCATTTAAAGCGATAGTGCCGATACTGCTGCTGCCACCAACGTCACCATCAACAGCGATGTTACCACTTGTAGTAGCTAAGCTTAGAATATCACCAGAACCAACAGCTATTGTTGAAGCTGTTAAATTCACAGAACCATTATTACTAATGTAGGCATTACCATTAGAGTTGACAGAGAGATTCGAGGTGGCAGTATTAACAGCAGCACCAGAAGCACCGATATCGCCAGCATTAGAAGTCAGATTAACATTAGTAGCTGTCAAAGCACCAGTAGTTTCAGAAATTGCACCGGCGGCATTGAGTGTTATTGTACCAATTGTGCCAGAACCAGCAGCAACATTACCGTCAACAGCTATATTGCCTGAGCTTGTTGTAACTAAGCTAAACGTATCACCATTAGCAGCCGAACCTGAGGTAAGATTGACAGAACCAGCGTTAGATACATAAGCATTAGCCCCAGAATTGATAGATAGATTAGAAGCTGCAGTAGTGATAGCATTACCAGCACCGGTGGCACCAATAGAACCTGTTCCGGAAGTTAAATTGACATTAGTCGCAGTAAGCGTACCGGTAGTTTCAGTAATAGCGCCAGCAGCATTAAGAGCTATAGTACCGATGCTACTGCTACCACCAACATTACCATCAACTGCTATATTACCACTACTAGTAGCAAGACTTAAAACATCACCGGAACCCACTGTTATTGTTGAACCTGTTAGGGTAACGGATCCGTTGTTAGATATGTAAGCATTAGCATTAGAATTAACAGAAAGGTTGGTAGCGGCAGTGTTAATAGCATTACCAGAAGCACCGATGCTGCCGGAGTTGGAAGTCAGATCAACGTTAGTAGCGGTTAGTGTGCCGCTAGTTTCAGTAATAGCGCCAGCAGCGTTAAGAGCTATAGTACCGATGCTACCGCTACCACCAACATTACCATCAACAGCGATGTTGCCACTTGTAGTAGCTAAGCTCAGAACATCGCCAGAACCAACAGCTATTGTCGAAGCTGTTAAATTCACAGAACCATTATTACTAATGTAGGCATTGCCATTGGAGTTAACAGAAAGATTAGAGGTGGCGGTATTAACAACAGCACCAGAAGCACCGATATCGCCAGCGTTAGAAGTCAGATTAACAGTGCTGGCTGTTAGAGTACCAGTAGTTTCAGAAATTGCACCGGCAGCATTCAGTGTTATTGTACCTATCGTTCCAGAACCAGCAGCGACATTACCGTCGACAGCTATATTGCCTGAGCTTGTTGTAACTAAGCTAAACGTATCACCATTAGCAGCCGAACCTGAGGTAAGATTGATAGAACCAGCATCAGATACGTAAGCATTAGCACCTGAATTAACAGATAGATGAGAAGCAACAGTGTAGATAGCATTCCCTGCACCGGATGCACCAATTGAACCCGTGCCGGATGTTAAGTTAACAGTGCTCGCTGTTAACGTGCCTGTGGTTTCAGTAATAGCACCTGCAGCATTAAGGATAATGGAACCGATGCTGTTGCCAGAACCAACATTCCCGCCCACAGCGATATTACCACTAGAAGTAGCTAGGCTTAGAATATCGCCGGAACCGACTGTTATTGTTGAACCTGTTAGGGTAACGGATCCGTTGTTAGATATGTAAGCATTAGCATTAGAATTAACAGAAAGGTTGGTAGTGGCAGTGTTAATAGCATTACCGGAAGCACCGATGCTGCCGGAGTTGGAAGTCAGATCAACAGTAGTAGCAGTTAGTGTGCCAGTAGTTTCAGTAATGGCACCAGCAGCATTCAATGCGATAGTGCCGATACTACTGCTCCCACCAACATTGCCGTTAACAGCGATGTTGCCACTTGTAGTAGCTAAGCTTAGAACATCGCCAGAACCAACAACTATTGTTGAAGCTGTTAAATTCACAGAACCATTATTACTAATGTACGCATTACCATTGGAGTTAACAGAAAGATTTGAAGTAGCTGTGCTAATTGCAGCACCAGATGCACCAATGTCACCAGAGTTGGAAGTTAAATTAACAGTAGTGCCAGTCAAAGCACCAGTAGTTTCAGAAATTGCACCAGCAGCATTCAGTGTTATTGTACCAATTGTGCCAGAACCAGCAGCGACATTACCGTCGACAGCTATATTGCCTGAGCTTGTTGCAACTAAGCTAAACGTATCACCATTAGCAGCCGAACCTGAGGTAAGATTGACAGAACCAGCGTTAGATACGTAAGCATTAGCACCAGAGTTAATAGACAGATTAGAAGCTGCAGTAGTGATGGCATTACCAGCACCGGATGCACCGATGGAACCTGTTCCGGAAGTCAAATTAACAGTGCTGGCTGTTAAAGTACCAGATGTTTCGGTAATAGCACCAGCAGCATTTAGAATTATTGTGCCGATACTACTGCCAGAACCAACATTACCATTAAGAGCGATATTGCCGCTAGAAGTAGCTAAGCTTAGAACGTCACCGGAGCCCACGGTGATAGTGGAACCAGTAAGTGTCACAGAGCCAGCATTGCTAATGTAAGCATTAGCATTAGAATTAACAGAGAGGTTAGAAGCAGCGGTATCGATGGCATTGCCAGAAGCACCAATACCACCGCTGTTAGAAGTTAAATCAACAGTTGTAGCAGTCAGCGTGCCGGTGGTTTCAGTAATAGCGCCCGCGGCATTAAGGGCTATAGTACCGATGCTACTACCAGAACCAACGTTGCCATTGATCGCTATGTTGCCACTGCTAGTAGCTAAGTTCAATACATCACCAGAGCCAACGGTTATTGTTGAGCCTGTCAAGGTTACGCTGCCCGCATTACTAATATACGCATTGCCATTGGCATTAACTGACAGGTTGGAAGCTGCAGTGTTAATAGCATTACCAGAGGCACCGATATCGCCCACGTTAGAAGTTAGATTAATAGTGCTAGCTGTTAAAGTACCAGTCGTCTCAGAAATTGCACCAGCGGCGTTAAGTGTTATTGTACCTATCGTTCCAGAACCAGCAGCGACATTACCGTCGACAGCTATATTGCCTGAGCTTGTTGTAACTAAGCTAAACGTATCACCATTAGCAGCCGAACCTGCGGTAAGATTGACAGAACCAGCATTAGATACGTAAGCATTAGCACCAGAATTAACAGATAGATTAGAAGCAGCAGTGTTGATAGCATTACCAGCACCAGAGGCACCAATGGAACCTGTTCCAGAAGTTAGGTTAACATTAGTAGCAGTCAAGGTCCCTGTAGTTTCAGTAATAGCGCCAGCAGCATTTAAAGCAATAGTGTCGATGCTGCTACCAGAACCAACATTGCCATTGAGGGCGATATTACCGCTAGAAGTAGCTAGGCTCAATACATCGCCGGAACCCACTGTTATTGTCGAACCTGTTAGGGTAACGGATCCGTTGTTAGATATGTAAGCACTAGCATTAGAATTAACAGAAAGATTAGTCGCGGCGGTATTGACCGCATTGCCAGAAGCACCAATACCACCGCTGTTAGAAGTTAAATCAACATTAGTAGCAGTCAGCGTGCCTGTGGTTTCAGTAATAGCGCCCGCAGCATTTAAAGCGATGGTACCAATACTACTGCTACCACCAACATTGCCGTCAACAGCTATATTGCCGGAAGTAGTCGCAAGACTTAGAACATCACCAGTCCCCACAGAGATGGTCGAGCCCGTTAAAGCTACACTGCCGTTATTGGATATGTACCCGTTGCCATTAGAATTGACGGAGAGATTAGAAGTAGCGGTGCTAATTGCAGCACCAGAGGCACCTATACTACCGGAGTTGGATGTCAGATTGACGGTGCTAGCAATTAGTGCACCAGTCGTTTCAGAGATAGCACCAGCAGCATTAAGTGTTATTGTACCAATAGTTCCAGATCCAGCAGCAACGTTACCATCAACAGCTATATTACCTGAGCTTGTTGTAATTAAGCTAAACGTATCACCATTAGCAGCAGAGCCAGAGGTAAGATTGACAGAACCAGCATTAGATACGTAAGCATTAGCACCAGAATTGATAGATAGATTAGAAGCAGCAGTGTTGATAGCATTCCCTGCACCGGTGGCACCAATTGAACCTGTGCCAGATGTTAGATTAACATTGGTTGCAGTCAAAGTACCAGTAGTCTCAGTAATAGCCCCCGCAGCGTTAAGGATGATGCTACCGATACTGCTACCAGAACCAACATTGCCACCCACAACGATGTTACCACTAGCAGTAGCTAAGCTTAAAATATCTCCGGAGCCTACAGTGATATTCGAACCAGTTAGTGTTACAGAACCACTATTATTGATATATGCATTAGCATTGGAGTTAACTGACAAGTTAGTAGCTAAAGTGTTAACAGCAGCACCATTGACACCTATAGATCCACTATTGGATGTCAGGTCAACATTGGTAGCAGTCAATGTACCAGATGTTTCAGTGATAGCACCAGCAGCATTGAGATTGATTGTACCAATGCTACCGCCAGAACCAACATTACCGTTGATGGCGATATTACCGGCAGTTGTAGCTAAGCTTAGAGTATCGCCAGAACCAACAGTAATGGTTGAGCCTGTAAGTGTGACACTGCCATTATTGCTGATGTAAGCGTTACCACTGGAATCAACAGAGAGATTGGCAGTGTTGGTATTGATAGCAGTACCCGAAGCCCCAACATCACCAGCATTGGCAGTCAAATTAACCGTAGTAGCAGTTAAAGAACCAGAGGTTTCAGAAATGCCGCCAGCAGCATTGAGGGAAATAGTGCCTGCTGTCCCAAAGCTGGCCGCAACATTCCCATTGATTGTGATATTGCCACTGGTCGTAGCTAGACTTAAGGTGTCACCAGATCCAACAGTGATAGTAGAACCGCTAAGAGTCACGCTGCCGTTATTGCTGATATAAGCATTGGCAGCAGAATTGACGGACAGATTAGCAGTAGCGGTATTAATAGCATTACCAGCACTAGTTGCACCGATACTACCAGTACCAGAAGTGAGATCAATGTTAATAGCTGCTAACGTACCGCTGGATTCAATGATCGAACCGGCCGCATTCAAAGTGATGGTGCCGATGCTATTACCAGAACCAATATTAGCGCCAATAGTGATGTTGCCCGAAGAGGTGGCTAAGCTTAAAGTATCCCCGGCACCAACAGATATTGTTGAACCAGTAAGTGAGACACTACCATTATTAGATATGTAAGCACTACCGTAAGAGTTAACTGACAAGTTAGACGTGGCAGTATTGATAGCATTACCATTAGCACCAATATCACCGCTGTTAGAAGTAAGATTAACGTTTGTAGCAGTCAAAGTACCAGTAGTTTCAGTAATAGCGCCAGCAGCATTTAAAGCTATAGTGCCGATACTACTGCTACCACCAACGTTACCATCAACAGCGATGTTACCACTTGTAGTAGCCAGGCTTAGGACATCGCCGGAGCCAACAGTTATTGTCGATCCTGTTAAATTCACAGAACCATTATTACTAATGTACGCATTACCGGCAGAAGTAACAGAGAGAGCAGAAGCAACTGTGTTGATTGCAGCACCGGATGCACCAATGCTACCTGTACCAGAAGTCAAATTGACGGTGCTAGCAGTTAGTGCACCAGTAGTTTCAGAAATTGCACCAGCAGCGTTAAGTGTTATTGTACCTATCGTTCCAGATCCAGCAGCAACATTACCGTCAACAGCTATATTGCCTGAGCTTGTTGTAATTAAGCTAAACGTATCACCATTAGCAGCCGAACCTGAGGTAAGATTGGCAGAACCAGCGTTAGATACATAAGCATTGGCGCCAGAATTGATAGATAGATTAGAAGCTGCAGTAGAGATGGCATTACCAGCACCAGAGGCACCAATGGAACTTGAGCCAGAAGTTAGGTTAACATTCGTAGCAGTCAAGGTCCCCGTAGTTTCAGTAATAGCACCAGCAGCATTTAAAGCGATAGTGCCGATGCTACTGCTACCACCAACATTACCGTCAACTGCGATATTACCACTAGAAGTAGCAAGACTTAAAATATCACCTGAACCAACAGTTATTGTAGAGCCAGCTAGAGTAACGCTGCCGTTGTTAGATATGTAGGCATTACCATTGGAGTTAACAGAAAGATTAGTCGCAGCAGTGTTAATAGCATTGCCAGAAGCACCGATGCTGCCAGAGTTGGAAGTCAGATCAACATTAGTAGCAGTCAGTGTACCGGTAGTTTCAGTAATAGCTCCAGCAGCATTTAAAGCAATAGTACCAATACTACTGCTACCACCAACGTTACCATCAACAGCGATGTTACCACTTGTAGTAGCTAAGCTTAGAATATCACCAGAACCAACAGCTATTGTTGAAGCTGTTAAATTCACAGAACCATTATTACTAATGTAGGCATTACCATTAGAGTTGACAGAAAGATTAGAGGTGGCAGTATTAACAGCAGCACCAGAAGCACCAATGTCACCAGAGTTGGAAATTAGATTAACAGTAGCGCCAGTCAAAGCGCCAGTAGTTTCAGAGATGGCACCAGCAGCATTAAGTGCTATTGTACCAATTGTGCCAGAACCAGCAGCAACATTACCGTCGACAGCTATATTACCTGAGCTTGTTGTAACTAAGCTAAACGTATCACCATTAGCAGCCGAACCTGAAGTTAGAGAGACAGAGCCAGCATTAGATACATAAGCATTAGCACCAGAATTGATAGATAGATTAGAAGCAGCAGTAGTGATAGCATTGCCAGCACCAGAGGCACCAATTGAACCTGTGCCAGAAGTTAAATTGACATTAGTCGCAGTGAGCGTACCGGTGGTTTCAGTAATAGCGCCAGCAGCATTTAAAGCGATAGTGCCGATGCTACTGCTACCACCAACATTACCATCAACTGCTATATTGCCACTCGAAGTAGCAAGACTTAAAACATCACCGGTCCCGACAGAGATGGTCGAGCCCGTTAGAGTAACGGATCCATTGTTAGATATGTAGGCATTGCCATTGGAATTGACAGATAAAGTAGAAGCAGCAGTATTGATTGCAGCACCAGAAGCACCAATACTGCCAGAGTTGGAAGTCAGATCAACGTTAGTAGCGGTTAGTGTGCCAGTAGTTTCAGTAATAGCTCCGGCAGCATTAAGAGCAATAGTACCGATGCTACTGCTACCACCAACATTGCCGTCAACAGCTATATTGCCGGAAGTAGTAGCAAGACTTAGAACATCACCGGTCCCGACAGAGATGGTTGAGCCCGTTAAAGTTACACTGCCGTTATTAGATACATACGCATTGCCATTGGAATTGACAGATAAAGTAGAAGCTGCAGTATTGATTGCAGCACCAGAGGCACCAATATCGCCAACGTTAGAAGTTAGATTAACAGTGCTGGCTGTTAAAGTACCAGTAGTTTCGGAGATAGCGCCCGCAGCGTTTAGTGTTATTGTACCGATTGTGCCAGAACCAGCAGCGACGTTACCATCGACAGCTATATTGCCTGAGCTTGTAGTCACCAAACTAAATGTGTCGCCACTCGCAGCGGAGCCAGAGGTAAGATTGACAGAGCCAGCGTTGCTAACGTAAGCATTGGCACCAGAATTGATAGATAGATTAGAAGCAGCAGTAGTGATGGCATTACCAGCACCAGAGGCACCAATTGAACCCGTGCCAGATGTTAAGTTAACAGTGCTAGCTGTCAGAGTACCAGATGTTTCAGTAATAGCACCAGCAGCATTTAGAATTATTGTGCCGATGCTACTGCCAGAACCAACATTACCATTGAGGGCAATATTACCGCTGGAAGTAGCTAAGCTTAGAATATCGCCAGAGCCAACGGTGATAGTGGAACCAGTAAGTGTCACTGAGCCAGCATTGCTAATGTAAGCATTAGTGTTGGAGTTAACAGTGAGGTTGGTAGCCGCAGTGTCAATAGCATTACCAGAAGCACCGATACCGCCAGAGTTGGAAGTCAGATCAACGTTAGTAGCAGTTAAAGTACCAGTAGTTTCGGTAATAGCTCCAGCAGCATTCAATGCGATAGTACCAATACTACTGCTACCACCAACATTGCTGTCAACAGCGATGTTACCACTTGTAGTAGCTAAGCTTAGTACATCACCGGAGCCAACAGTTATTGTTGAGCCTGTCAATGTAACGGCACCGTTATTGGATATATATGCATTGCCTGCGGAAGTAACGGAGAGAGTAGAAGCAACTGTGCTAATTGCAGCACCAGATGCACCAATACTACCTGAATTCGAAGCTAGGTTAACGGTATTAGCAGTCAAAGTACCCGTAGTTTCAGTTATAGCGCCGGCAGCATTAAGTGAAATAGTACCTATCGTTCCAGAACCAGCAGCGACATTACCTGCAACAGCGATGTTGCCGCTACTTGTTGTAACTAAGCTAAACGTATCACCATTAGCAGCCGCGCCTGAGGTAAGATTTACAGAATCAGCATTAGATACGTAAGCATTAGCACCAGAGTTAATAGATAGATTAGAAGCAGCAGTGTTGATAGCATTACCAGAGGCACCAATGGAACCAGTACCAGATGTTAAGTTAACAGTGCTGGCGGTCAAAGTACCACTAGTTTCGGAAATTCCACCAGCAGCGTTAAGAATAATAGAGCCAATACTGCTACCAGAACCAACATTACCATTGAGAGCTATATTGCCGCTGCTAGTAGCCAAGCTTAAAATATCGCCAGAACCGACGGTGATAGTGGAACCAGTTAGAGTGACTGAGCCAGCATTAGATATGTAAGCATTGCCAGCAGAATTAACAGAGAGATTAGAAGCAGCGGTATCGATAGCATTGCCAGAAGCACCAATACCACCGCTGTTAGAAGTTAAATCAACAGTTGTAGCAGTCAGTGTACCGCTAGTTTCAGTAATAGCTCCGGCGGCATTTAAAGCGATAGTACCAATACTACTGCTACCACCAACATTGCCATCGATGGCAATGTTACCACTAGAAGTAGCTAGGCTTAAAATATCACCAGAACCAACAGCTATTGTTGAAGCTGTTAAGTTTACAGAACCATTATTACTGATGTAGGCATTACCATTGGAGTTAACAGAAAGATTCGAGGTGGCAGTATTAACAGCAGCACCAGAAGCTCCGATATCGCCAGCGTTCGAAGTCAGATTAATGTTAGTAGCTGTCAAAGTGCCAGTAGTTTCAGAAATTGCACCAGCAGCGTTAAGTGTTATTGTACCTATCGTTCCAGAACCAGCAGAGACATTACCAGCAACAGCAATATTACCTGAGCTTGTTGTAACTAAGCTAAACGTATCGCCATTAGCAGCAGAGCCAGAAGTTAGAGAGACAGAGCCGGCATTAGATACGTAAGCATTAGCGCCAGAGTTAACAGATAGATTAGAAGCAGCAGTGATGATAGCATTCCCAGCACCAGAGGCACCTATGGAACCTGAGCCGGAAGTTAAGCTAACAGTGCTGGCGGTCAAAGTACCACTACTTTCAGAGATCCCACCAGCAGCGTTAAGGATAATAGAGCCAATACTGCTGCCAGAACCAACATTGCCGTTGAGGGCAATATTACCACTTGAAGTAGCTAGACTTAGTACATCGCCAGAACCAACGGTGATTGTTGAGCCAGTTAAAGTGACACTACCAGCGTTAGATATATAAGCATTACCAGAAGAAGTAACAGACAAGTTAGAAGCAGCAGTATCGATAGCATTACCAGAAGCACCGATGCTGCCGGAGTTGGAAGTCAGACCAACGTTAGTAGCGGTTAGTGTGCCGGTAGTTTCAGTAATAGCTCCGGCGGCATTTAAAGCGATAGTACCAATACTACTGCTACCACCAACATTACCATCAACAGCGATGTTGCCACTTGTAGTAGCTAAGCTTAAAACATCGCCAGAACCAACAGCTATTGTTGAAGCTGTTAAATTCACAGAACCATTATTACTAATGTAGGCATTGCCATTGGAGTTAACAGAAAGATTAGAGGTGGCAGTATTAACAGCAGCTCCAGAAGCTCCGATATCGCCAGCGTTAGAAGTCAGATTAACGTTAGTAGCTGTCAAAGCACCAGTAGTTTCAGAAATTGCACCAGCGGCGTTAAGTGTTATTGTACCTATCGTTCCAGATCCAGCAGCAACATTACCGTCAACAGCTATATTGCCTGAGCTTGTTGTAACTAAGCTAAACGTATCACCGGAGGCAGCCGAACCTGAAGTTAGATTGACAGAACCAGCGTTAGATACATAAGCATTAGCACCAGAATTGATAGATAGATTAGAAGCAGCAGTAGTGATAGCATTACCAGCACCGGTAGCACCAATAGAACCTGTTCCGGAAGTTAAATTGACAGTGCTAGCTGTTAACGTGCCTGTGGTTTCAGTAATAGCACCAGCAGCATTTAGAGTTATTGTGCCGATGCTACCGCCAGAACCAACATTACCATTGAGGGCGATATTGCCGCTAGAAGTAGCTAGGCTCAATACATCGCCGGAACCCACTGTTATTGTCGAACCTGTTAAAGTAACAGAGCCAGCATTGCTAATGTAAGCACTAGCATTAGAATTAACAGAAAGATTAGTCGCAGCGGTATTGACCGCATTGCCAGAAGCACCAATACCACCAGAGTTGGATGTTAAATCGACGTTCGTAGCAGTTAAAGTACCTGTAGTCTCAGTAATAGCGCCAGCAGCATTGAGGTTGATAGTGCCAATGCTGCTGCTACCGCCCACATTACCATCAACAGCGATGTTGCCACTGGTAGTAGCCAAGCTTAGGACATCGCCGGAGCCCACAGTAATCGTCGAAGCAGTTAGCGTGACATTACCATTATTAGAAATGTAAGCGTTAGCGTTAGAGCTAACAGTTAAAGTAGATGCAGCGGTATTGATAGCATTACCCGAAGCCCCAATGCTACCAGAGTTAGATGTCAGGTCAACAGTACCAGCAGTTAATGTACCAGAAGTTTCAGTAATTGCTCCACCAGCATTTAAATTGATAGTGCTAGCACCAGCAACAGTAACGCTACCGGCAACAGCTATGTTACCCCCGCTAGTTGTAACTAAGCTAAATGTATCGCCACTACCAGCAGAACCGGAAGTTAGATTAACAGAACCAGTGTTTGACACGTAAGCATTAGTGCCGGCGTTAATAGCAAGATTACTTGCAGAAGTTAGAATGGCATTACCAGCACCAGAGGAACCGACACTACCAGTACCTGAAGTTAGGTCAACAGTAGTAGCAGTCAATGTACCGGATGTTTTAGAAATACCACCAGCAGCGTTGAGATTTATCGTGCCGGATGTAGCAGTAACATTACCGCCGATAGCGATATTGTGACCGCTGCCGGTAGTAGCCAAGCTCAATGTATCACCGGTAGCAACAGTAACTATGGAACCACCACCGCCGCCTAAAGTAATGCTACCAGCATTAGATAGGTAAGCATTACCAGCAGATGCAACAGTTAAAGTAGAAGCAGCAGTGAGGATGGCGTTACCGTTAGCACCGATATCACTGCCAGCATTAGAAGTTAGATTAACGTTATTAGCAGTTAAAGTACCAGCAGATTCAGAAATAGTACCGGCAGAGTTAAGGATGATATTACCGGAGGTAATAGAACCAGCAGAGACATTACCACCGATAGTGATTCCACCAGAAGTAGTAGCCAGACTTAACGTATCACCAGAACCGACAGTAATAGAAGAGCCACCGCCACCTAAAGTAACAGCGCCATTGTTAGATATGTAAGCGTTAGCATTAGAGTTAACGGACAATGTTGAAGCAGCAGTGTTAATAGCAGCGCCAGAGGCACCGATTGAGCCTGAATTAGAAGTTAGATTGACAGTACTGCCAGTTAGTGTGCCAGAAATTTCAGTAATTGCTCCAGCAGCATTTAAGTTAATTGTGCTTGCACCAGTAGCAGTAACGCTACCGGCAACAGCAATATTGCCAGAGCTTGTAGTTACTAAGCTAAATGTATCGCCACTACCAGCAGAACCGGAAGTTAGATTAACAGAACCAGTGTTTGACACGTAAGCATTAGTGCCGGCGTTAATAGCAAGATTACTTGCAGAAGTTAGAATTGCATTACCAGCACCAGAGGAACCGACACTACCAGTACCTGAAGTTAGGTCAACAGTAGTAGCAGTCAATGTACCTGTTGTTTCAGAAATACCACCAGCAGCGTTGAGATTTATCGTGCCGGATGTAGCAGTAACATTACCACCGATAGCGATATTGTGACCGCTGCCGGTAGTAGCCAGACTTAAAGTATCACCAGTACCAGCAGTAACTGTGGAACCTCCACCGCCGCCTAAAGTAATGCTACCGGCGTTAGATAAATATGCATTACCAGCAGAAGCAACAGTTAAAGTAGAAGCAGCAGTGAGGATGGCGTTACCGTTAGCACCGATATCACTACTAGCATTAGAAGTTAGATTAACGTTATTAGCAGTTAAAGTACCAGCAGATTCAGAGATAGCGCCAGCAGAGTTAAGAATGATATTACCGGAGGTAATAGAACCAGCTGAGACATTACCACCGATTGTAATTCCACCAGTAGTTGTAGCTAAGCTCAATGTATCGCCAGAGGCAACCGATATACTGGAGCCACCGCCACCTAAAGTAACAGCGCCGTTATTAGAAATGTAAGCGTTAGCGTTAGAGCTAACAGTTAAAGTAGATGCAGCAGTATTGATAGCATCACCCGAAGCCCCAATGCTACCAGAGTTAGAAGTCAGATCAACAGTACCAGCAGTTAATGTACCAGAAGTTTCAGTGATTGCTCCACCAGCATTTAAATTAATAGTGCTAGCACCAGCAGCAGTAACGCTACCGGCAACAGCGATATTGCCACCACTAGTTGTAATTAAGCTTAATGTATCGCCACTACCAGCTGCTCCAGAAGTTAGAGAAACAGAACCGGCGTTAGATACGTAAGCATTAGCTCCAGAGTTAACAGCCAAGTTAGAGGCAGCGGTATTGATTGCATTACCAGCCCCAGAGGAACCGACACTACCAGTACCTGAAGTTAGGTCAACAGTAGTAGCAGTCAATGTACCTGTTGTTTCAGAAATACCACCAGCAGCATTGAGATTTATCGTGCCGGATGTAGCAGTAACATTACCACCGATAGCGATATTATGACCACTGCCGGTAGTAGCCAAGCTCAATGTATCACCAGTACCAACAGTAACTGTGGAACCACCACCGCCACCTAAAGTAACGCTACCGGCGTTAGATAAATATGCATTACCAGCAGAAGCAACAGTTAAAGTAGAAGCAGCAGTGAGGATGGAGCTACCGTTAGCACCGATATCACTACTAGCATTAGAAGTTAGATTAACGTTATTAGCAGTTAAAGTACCAGCAGATTCAGAAATAGCACCGGCAGAGTTAAGAATGATATTACCGGAGGTAATAGAACCAGCAGAGACATTACCACCGATAGCGATATTATGACCACTGCCAGTAGTAGCCAAGCTCAATGTATCACCAGTACCAGCAGTAACTGTGGAACCTCCACCGCCGCCTAAAGTAATGCTACCGGCGTTAGATAAATATGCATTACCAGCAGAAGCAACAGTTAAAGTAGAAGCAGCAGTGAGGATGGCGTTACCGTTAGCACCGATATCACTACTAGCATTAGAAGTTAGATTAACGTTATTAGCAGTTAAAGTACCAGCAGATTCAGAGATAGCACCAGCAGAGTTAAGAATGATATTACCAGAGGTAATAGAACCAGCAGAGACATTACCACCGATAGTGATTCCACCAGAAGTAGTAGCCAGACTTAACGTATCACCAGAACCGACAGTAATAGAAGAGCCACCGCCACCTAAAGTAACAGCACCGTTATTAGATATGTAAGCGTTAGCATTAGAGTTAACCGATAATGTCGAAGCAGCAGTATTGATAGCAGCACCCGAAGCACCAATGCTACCAGAGTTAGAAGTTAGATTGACAGTACTGCCCGTTAGTGTACCAGAAGTTTCAGTAATTGCTCCACCAGCATTTAAGTTGATAGTGCTAGCACCAGCAGCAGTAACGCTACCAGCAATAGCTATGTTACCCCCGCTAGTTGTAACTAAGCTAAATGTATCGCCACTACCGGCTGCTCCAGAAGTTAGATTTACGCTGCCAGAATTGGATACGTAAGCATTTGTGCCGGCATTAATAGCAAGATTACCTGCAGATGTTAGAATTGTACCAGCACCGGAAGCACCAACACTGCCAGTACCTGAAGTTAGGTCAACAGTAGTAGCAGTCAAAGTACCAGATGTTTCAGAAATACCACCAGCAGCATTGAGATTGATTGTGCCGGATGTAGCAGTAACATTACCACCGATAGCGATATTATGACCACTGCCAGTAGTAGCCAAGCTCAATGTATCACCAGTACCAGCAGTAACTGTGGAACCTCCACCGCCGCCTAAAGTAATGCTACCGGCGTTAGATAAATATGCATTACCAGCAGAAGCAACAGTTAAAGTAGAAGCAGCAGTGAGGATGGCGTTACCGTTAGCACCGATATCACTACTAGCATTAGAAGTTAGATTAACGTTATTAGCAGTTAAAGTACCAGCAGATTCAGAGATAGCACCAGCAGAGTTAAGAATGATATTACCAGAGGTAATAGCACCAGCTGAGACATTACCACCGATTGTAATTCCACCAGTAGTTGTAGCTAAGCTCAATGTATCGCCAGAAGCAACAGAGATGGTTGAACCACCGCCGCCACTTAAAGTAACAGCACCGTTATTAGATATGTAAGCGTTAGCATTAGAGCTAGCAGTTAAAGTAGATGCAGCAGTATTGATTGCAGCACCAGAAGCACCGATATCGCCGACGTTAGAAGTGAGATTAATAGTGCCGGCTGTTACAGTACCGGTAGTTTCAGTAATAGCACCGGCAGCGTTAAGTGTTATTGTACCAATTGTGCCAGAACCAGCAGCAATATTACCATCGATAACAATATTACCTGAGCTTGTAGTCACCAAACTAAATGTGTCGCCACTTGCAGCAGAGCCAGAAGTTAGATTGACAGAACCAGCGTTGCTAACGTAAGCATTGGCACCGGAATTGATAGATAGATTAGAAGCTGCAGTAGTGATAGCATTACCAACACCGGTGGCACCAATCGAACCAGTACCAGATGTTAAGTTAACAGTGCTAGCCGTCAGAGTACCAGATGTTTCGGTGATAGCACCAGCAGCATTTAGAATTATTGTGCCGATACTACCGCCAGAACCAACATTACCATTGAGGGCTATATTGCCGCTAGAAGTAGCTAAGCTTAGAATGTCGCCAAAGCCAACGGTAATAGTGGAACCAGTAAGTGTCACTGAGCCAGAATTGCTAATGTAAGCATTAGCATTAGAATTAATAGAGAGATTAGTTGCAGCAGTATTTATAGCATTGCCAGAAGCACCAATACCACCACCGTTAGAAGTTAAATCAACAGTTGTAGCAGTCAGCGTGCCAGTAGTTTCAGTAATAGCGCCAGCAGCATTTAAAGCGATAGTACCGATGCTACTGCTACCACCAACATTACCATCAATAGCTATATTGCCGCTGGAAGTAGCGAGGCTTAGAACATCGCCAGAACCAACAGCTATTGTTGAAGCTGTTAAGTTTACAGAACCATTATTACTGATGTAGGCATTACCGTTGGAGTTAACAGAAAGATTAGAGGTGGCAGTATTAACAGCACCAGAAGCGCCGATATCGCCAGCATTAGAAGTCAGATTAACGTTAGTAGCTGTCAAAACACCAGTAGTTTCGGAAATTGCACCAGCGGCGTTAAGTGTTATTGTACCAATTGTGCCAGAACCAGCAGCAACATTACCTGCAAGAGCGATGTTACCACTACTTGTTGTAACTAGACTAAATGTATCACCACTAGCAGCCGAACCAGAAGTCAGAGTAACAGAACCAGCATTGGATACGTAAGCATTAGCGCCAGAATTGATAGATAGATTAGAAGCACCAGTGTTTATAGCATTCCCTGCGCCAGAAGCACCAATCGAACCCGTGCCAGAAGTTAGGTTAACATTCGTAGCAGTCAAGGTCCCGGTAGTTTCAGTAATAGCCCCAGCAGCATTTAAAGCGATAGTGCCGATACTGCTACCAGAGCCAACATTACCATTAACGGCTATACTGCCGCTGCTGGTAGTAAGGCTTAAAATATCGCCAGAGCCAACAGTAATAGTCGAGCCTGTTAGTGTGACGCTACCCGCATTGCTTATGTAAGCGTTCCCAGCAGAGTTGACAGCGAGATTAGATGCAACAGTATAAACTGGAGAGCCAAAAGAACCGATGTTACCAGACGCACTGGCAAGATTGATTGTGGTGGAAGTCAGATAATCAGAGCTCGAGCCAGCAGTAATGCTACTAGCAGTACTAAGTGTTAACGAAGTACCAAGACCAGATAATGTCAGGTTAGCACTACTACCACCCATTTCAAGAATGTTATTGCCCGTGATAGTCACAGTACCACTGCCTTGAGACAAAGTCATCGTTCCAGCAGTAAGTGTATAGGGAGAGCCATTGCCAATGGTGGAATTAACGGAAGTAAGATTTAAAGTACCAGAGGTGCCGGTATTAATGCTATTGGCGATGGTAATCGCGCCCCCGTAATTAACGGAGAAAGTATCACCACTAGCAACAGTAGAAGAAGAGAGAGTAACACCACCAGTATTGCCGCTGTAGTTTTGGATCCAAGTATTGCCAGAAGCGGTAGAAGTAGTTAAAGCAACATTACCAGAACTGCCATTTTCAACATATAGAGGGCTACCAGAAGAAGCACCGATATTGCCATTGCTGCTAGTCAAGCTAATAGTCGGGGCATTGATATAGCTGCTGCTATTAGCAGAAGTAATATTACCGTAGTCGCTGATGGAGAATGTTCCTGAACTACCAGCTGATGAAGAGCCACTAAGGGTAACTGCTCCAGTGGTACCGCCGACATTTTGTATGTAAACATTCTGGCTGGCGGCATTAGCATTTGCTGTTAATGTGACTGTTCCAGAACTGCCATTTTCAACTAGCATAGGACTGCCAGATGTACCAACGCTGCCACCGGTAGATGTCAAATTGATGGCATATGCATTCAGAGCTGTCGATGCGGCCTGCGTGATATTCGAGTTAGCGTTAGCTGTAATCGATCCGCCAGATGATGTGCCGGCAGTGATATTACCCAGTGACAAACCACCACTTGAGCTGGTCAAGCTGACGGTACTGGTGCTGCCTATAGAAGTAGCTGTAATCTGTGTTGGATTACTAGTGGAGTATTGGACAAGATTATTTTGGGTTACAGACACATTGCCGCCGCTAGCTGTGAATGTAATACCTGGATCAGACTGTATAGTGCCTGCACCGGAAATGCTCAAATTGCCTGAAGCAGCAGTAAATGTAAGCTGATTAGTGCCACTTTGATTAGCGATAGTGCCAGTATTGGTCAACGAATTAAGATTAATAGTAGTACCCGCACCGCTGGATAGATTGAACGTGCCGCCGATAGTGTTAGAACCAGCACTGGCTGTCAGATAAAGTCCATTACTAGAAGATGAAGTATAAGTTCCCGCAACACCTGAAGGAATAACTAAGCTGGTAAAACCAAGTTCACTGCCAGTAACTGTAGGCAGATTACCTGTAGCAATATTGAAAGTGCCGCCTGTAGCATTGCCACTAGAACCCAGAGTAATAGTTTGACCGCCACCAGATGCTTCTATAGTGGCTATCCACTCAGCTGGCGTAATTAATTCGCCATTGGTTATGGTTACTGGACTACCGCCCACAGTAATCGTTATACCGCTGCCACCACCGCCATATGAACCACTAGTGAGTGTGGTATTAGTGCCGGCAAGAGTGCTATTGATTGTAATAGCACCGGAAGATGATATGTATCCAGCAGTACCATTGGTTACACTAGGTGTTTGACTGATGACAAATGCAGATCCGCCACCACCACCGGTAATATTGGCTGCAAAGTTTGCTGTTGTACTAGAGAGATCATTGATTATGTCATAAATGGTTGAGCCTACAACAGAGCTGCCACCACTGCTGCCGGCTGTGATATTAATGGCTGCTGCCCCACTGCCAACATTATTAATACTGTGATTGGCATAGCTGGAGCTGGAGAAATTGCTGGTATTGTAATAGCTGCTAACCGTACCACCAATAATTATCGTACCGCCGCTAGTGCCAGCGTTAAGAGTTATAGCGCCACCATTGCCTGCACCTCCACCAATCGCAGATCCTCCGCTAGTCGATCCAGCAACATTTATGGCTCCCCCTGCTGCTCCGTTGGAGCCGGCATCAATTCCACCAGAACCAAAATAACCACCATTAGCTCCAGAAGAGCTAGCACCACCACGTCCAAGTACACCGGTATAGCTGCTGCTACCAAAAGCCTGTCCACCGGCTAGCGCTCCACCACCACCGGAAGCTCCGCCAGTACCGTTACTGCCACCGCCGCCCCAATAACCGCCACCACCGCTAGCGTTGCCTCCAGTATCGGCCGAACCGCCACCGCCGCCAAAGCTACCGCCACCGGCTGCACCCTGATTAGCATTATTGCCACTGCTAGCTCCACCACCACCACCGCCTGCAGCTAAAATGGGTCCTGTTATTGTAATTGCCTGATTGTTAGAAGTTACACTTATCGTGCCAGCAGCCCCACCAGCTCCACCAGTTGTAGTTTGAGCCGAAGCATTTATTTGCACAGCACCACCACCGCCGCCACCAGAAGTATTTATGTCCCCACCAATATTTATAGCTCCACTGGTGCTAGAAATATTCACATTATTGCCAGCCCCGCCGGCGCCACCGGTAGCGGTGAAAGCACCCGTTTCATATACGCCGCTGCCACCACCACCGTAGGCTCTAATATAATTGGTGCTCAAAGTAGAACCAGCACTTAAAGTAACTGCCCCAGCAGTCCCACTAGCCCAGCCAGTAGTATTAGCACTACTATTAGCAGCCAAGGGTCCAGCGCCACCACCAGATGTATTGATATTGCCAGCAGTAAGTATATTGCCAGCAGTAAGGTTAATGGTGCCACCAGAAGAGCCAGCTTGCTGATTACTACCGGCGTCAACACCGTAAGTATATAAATTAGCTATAGAAAGTGAACTTGATGCTTGTGTACTGCCAGCAGAAATTGTGCCTGACAGAGCCCCACTGGCAATTGAAACTGAAGACAGGCTTGGCGTTGCAGTAGCCATAGTGATACTGCCACTGTTAGCACCGGTGCCGCCGCTGGTATTGATACTAACATTAGCTATATTTATTGATGTGCCTAATGTTGCACCAGCATAAATAGCCACACTGCCATTTGTGCCTGTACCCAATCCACCTGAATTTATGCTTAGAGTTGTAGAACCAGCAGTAATAAGGCCAGCATTTGTCCCTGAGCCGGAGAATGCAGATAAATTGATATTACCGCCATTAGTATTGCCAGAAGACGTAGCAGAAGAAAATAAAGAGAGATTAGTTAAGTCAATCTTGCCACCAGAACTTGTACCACTGCTGTTTACAGCAAATGTACTGGTACTTTGTGTAGGAGTCAAGTTAGCGCCGGAGATTATGGTTACAGCGCCGCCGTTTGTATTAATACTGCTACCGCTGCTGGAAGTAACATCTTCCGAACTCAATATTGCCACCGGTCCGCCTGAAGCAGTAAGCGCACCAGTTAGATTGATAGTACTGGTAGCACCATTAACACCAAGCATGACAAAACCAGAGCCAGAAGTAGAGCCAATCGTGCCGGTAGTTAATGTAGTCGATGAAGCTTGTGGATTAATATATATACAAGTGCCAGTAGCATTCACAATACCAGTAAGTCTACCAGCTCCAGCTACACTGACTGCTTGTCCACTAGCTGGATTGAAATTGATACTTCCCAGTGAACTGCCGTTAGCTGATATATTACCGGTTAAAATTACCTTTAATACAGCTGCTCCACTATTAGCAATATTGATTGTGCCACCAGTAGTACCGGAGCTGCCATCGTTGGCAGTGATATTGCCATTGATATAATTATTTGAACCAGTAGCTGCACTTACAACTAATGGATTACCGCCAGTTGCATCGTTATATGTAATGCTTATCGTGCCGCCATTGCCTGTGCCAGCACCATTAGCACTGAAACCTTGACTAACTTGCAAACTGCCGGCTGCGGCAGAACCAGCAGTCAGATTTATTGTGCCACCTTTACCATTGGTGCCTTGTGGGCTGACATTAATAATATTAGCAGTAGAAGGTATGATCAAATTGTCTCCTGCAGCTAGTATGACTATACCACCGTTCCCAGAAGCTGAGCCAGATGAACCACCTTCTGCTTGTATGGAAGCTATATTGCCATTAGCAGACCCAAGAACAATGCTACCTGATGCGCCCGTAGCAGCTATAGATACAGAACCACCATTGCCAGTACCTGCAGCATTAGCAGTTAAGGATAATGTGCCGCTGCCGGTAATAGATACTGTAGAACCAGTAAGACTTATCGTACCAGCATTATAATTGCCAGCACCGGCAGCACTAGTATTGATAGTGCCATTAGCCACGCTCAAAGTTCCGGATGCATTGAGAGTCAAGTTACCACCAGCCCCACCACCAGCACCGGCAGCAGCAGAAACATTGCTTAAAGTCGGTAATGTAATACCACCGCCGCTATTAATTATAGATATAGTGCCGCCACCACCGCCAGCTGTGGGTCCGCCATTAGCTATGATAGCTCCAGTTGTACCATTAGTTGAACCGGAGCCGATATTAAAAGCAGTAGCGCTATTGGTAGAGATAGTGACCGAGCCACCGACATTAGAGCCCAATCCGGTATCTGTGATCGCGCCGCTTATATAATTATCGCCGGCAGTCATGTTTATACTACTGCCAGGACCTGACACAGTACCAAGAGATATCGAGCTAGCAACAGTAGACCCAGCAGAGAAGCTACCTGAAGTTATAGCACCACTACTGTTAATTGTTACTCCGCTACCAACAGAAGGCGTTGCTGTGGCAACTGTAATATTACCATTTCCACCAGTACCACCTGCAGACGAGATATTGTTGAGATTGATACTGGTGCCGCTAGTACCGCCAGCAATTATATTAATATTGCCATTGGTGCCACTGCCGGAACCACCGGAGCTAACAGCAGTAGTAGCGTTATTAACTAACGAGCCAGAACCGGGTTCAGAACCAGCAAAGGCAACCAATGTAATATTGCCGCCGTTACCAGAAGATGCGTTAGACGATAATGCATAGCTGCCGCTATTCGCTAAAGATATTTGTCCGCCGGTAGCAGAAGCCCCAGTTATATTTAGAGTACCGGAGGTGGGTGTGCCGAATGCTGCGCCAGCAGCAAGGGTTATTGCACCGCCAGCGGAGCCACTACCAGATGTAGCAATGAAATCAGTGGCCCAGGTCAGAATATCTCCACTGCTGATCACTGCTACATTGCCGCCTTGGGTCTCTATAGCATCTATGGCTATGGTGCCGGATCCGCTTGGTGTGCCCGTGCTTTGGACACTACCTGATGTAATAGCGCCGCTACTGTTAATTGCTAGCCCGCCAGAAGTTATTCCAGGCGTAGCTGAGGCAATAACTACATTACCCCCCCCACCGCTGCCGCCGGTGGTGTTTATAACAACCCCGGGGGCGTTCTCCATAAGGGTTATCAAGTAGCCTGTTGTGCCGGTAGTATATCCAGTACCGCCAGCCATGACGGTTAGATTGCCATTGGTACCGGTGCCACCACCGCCTGTATTAATGCTTACCAGCCCGCCAGAGGCACCTGGGTATACGTCAGCAAAAATTGCACCGGAGGTGCTGGCTGTTCCAGCAAAGGCGGTCATGATCACATTGCCGCCATTTGTGCTGCTGGAAGATGAGAAGGTATAGTTTGCCTCATTGCCAAGACCCCCTGTCAGACCGATTGCACCGCCAGTAGCAGAGCCACCAGTCACATTGAAGCTTGAACCTGAACCAGGCGTACCAAAACTAGCACCGGATATCAGGGTTATAGCACCACCGGCAGTGGTTATACTATTATTAAAATAAGAAGTGCCTAATGTAATGTCTTCACTGCTTAGCACTGTGACATTGCCGCCAGAAGTAGTGATATTACCGATAACAGAAATCGAGCTGGAGCCAGTGGGAGTGCCCATGCCTTGAAGGCTACCAGAAGTAATGCTGCCATTAGTAATTGTGACACCGCCAGAAGTTACTCCGGGCGTTGCCGTAGCCATAGTTATATTACCCCCGCCACCAGAACCACCGCTTGTGTTGAGGGCGCCTGCAGTGATTGAATTGCTTGTTCCTAAACCGGTAGCCCCGGCGATAACAAGTAAATTGCCATTAGTGCCAGTACCATAACCACCGCTAGTCAAGCTGCCAACGTTAATTGTGCCCGCGCTACTGCCTGAACCAGCGAAAGCAATCAAATTAATATTGCCACCATTAGTATTACCGGAGGAGGTTGCAGAGGAGAATGTACCACTCGCATACCCAGGATTTGCGTAACCTCCAGTGGCTGAACCGCCGGTAATGGTAACAACTGCTGTGCCGCTAGTGCTAGCACCACCGGAAAAAGCAGCGCCGGCAATAAGATTAATATTGCCACCAGATGTAGTAATGTTTTCACCATTGCTGTCAAAAAAGACATTGCTGCCGCTAACTATAGTCAAAGAGCCACCAGAACTACTGACACTGTTCTCGAAGTCAATAGTATTACCGGAAGTCAAGGTGATATTGCCTGCTGCTGTTGTATTGGAAAAATTCCCTACAGAGGCTGATTGAACAGTACCAGCAGAGATGCTGCCGCCCGTAATCGCCCCGTTGCTGATTGTTAGAGAAGATACATTGGGAGTAGCAGTAGAGAGGGCGATATTACCACCGGTGCCGGAGCCACCGGTAGTCGTAATGCCACCGCCGCCGTGACTAAAGCTCGTGCCTGAAGTAGCGCCGGCAATAATGGTAACGTTGCCGTTATTACCCGTACCGTAGCCGCCGGTAGTTATAGCCGGCATACTAATATTACCTGCGCCAGCGCCAGTGCCACTAAAGGCTATGAGATTAAGGTTGCCACCATTTGTGTTGCCGGAAGATGTAGCAGTGGAGATTGATGGAAGATCCCCCGCACTTATCTGACCGCCAGTGAGCGAGCCGCCTGTCATCAGAATAGTATCCGAAGCAGGAATACCGAAAGCGGCACCGGCAATGATAGTAACAGAGCCACCAGATGTAGACATAGCGTTGCCACTATAGCCCATGTATACATCTTCGCTGCTAATTAATGCCACATTACCGCCTGAATTTACCCCTGAAGTGATTATCCAACCGTTGCCAAGGTATAAAGTGCCGGAGCCAGTAGGTGTGCCAACGGCCTGCAAACTGCCAGAGGATATGGAGCCATTAGTAATGGTAAGTCCGCTGCCTACACCAGGGGTAGCAGTAGCCATAGTGACATTGCCGCCACCACCACTGCCACCAGTGGTATTGAGATTGACATTTAATTGTAAGGAAGTACTTGTTCCAAGACCAGTAGCACCAGCAATAGCAAGCAGGCTGCCGTTAGTGCCAGTACCGCTGCCACCGGTGGTTATTGCTTGGGAAGAAGTATCGCTAATGGTAATCTGACCGGCATTAGCGCCTGAACCACCAAAGGCAGCCAGAGTCATATTGCCACCATTAGTATTACCGGAAGATGTAGCAGAAGAGAATGAAGTGACATTAGAGAGATTTATCTGTCCGCCGGTGCTTGTGCCGCCGGTAACAGTGATATTACCGCTAGAAATTGTCGATGTGGCGCCGGCAACAATAGTTATTGCTCCACCAATTGTGCTGACAGATCCGCTGTTGAAGATAACATCACTAGGGCTGACAATTGCTAAAGGAGCTCCAGCTGTGGTTATGCTGCTGGCAAGAGTAATAGTGTTTGTTGTGCCGCCGGCTGCCATTTGCACATAGCCGGAAGATGCCGTGGTCAGATTGTTTTGTGTAACAGATATATTGCCATTTGTTGTTTGTAAACTAATACCGGCATTAGATGTAATTGTACCTGTACCAGATATAGTTAAATTACCGGAAGAAGCATTTAATACCAGAGCAGTGGCTGCATTATTAGTAATTGCGCCGGTGTTCGTCAGTGAGTTAAGATTGATTGTAGTTCCAGCCCCACTAGCTATATTAAATGTACCAGCAATGGTATTGGAACCAGCACTGGCCGGTAAATAAAGTCCATTGGCTGAGGAAGACGTATAATTACCTGTTACTCCTGAAGGAACAACAAGACTGGTAAAGCCAAGATTGCTACCGCTTGTTGTAGGCAGATTGCCTGTAGCGATGCTGAAAGTGCCGCCGGTAGCTGCGCCACTGCTATTAAGAGTAATAGTTTGACTGCCGCCGGATACTTCTATAGCGGCTATCCATTCTGCCGGTGTAATTAATTCGCCATTAGTTATATTTACTGGACTGCCACCGGCAGTAATAGCTAGGCTGCTGCCTGGACTGTATGAACCACTGGTAAGTGTTGTATTAGTACCAGCAAGTGTGCTGTTGATGGTTATTGCGCCCGAAGATGATATTGCTCCTGCGGTACCGTTGGTTACTGTGCCTTGCTCGACAACAAAAGGAGTGCCACCACTACCCCCAGTTATATTAGCTGCAAAGTTTGCGGTTGTGCTGGAGAGATCGTTGACTATATCATATATAGTTGAACCTACGGCACCACCACCGCCGCTGCTACCGGCAGTAATCGTTATAGCTGCTGCGCCGGCACCAACATTATTTATGCTATGTGTGGCATAGCTAGAGCTGGAGAAATTACTGGTATTGTAATAACTGCTAACTGTACCACCTACAATTAAAGTGCCGCCGCTAGAGCCGGCATTAAGAGTTATAGCGCCCCCGCTGCCTGCGCCGCCGCCTACAGTCGAGCCGCCACTAGTTGAGCCCGCGACGTTTACAGCTCCGCCAGCTGCTCCGTTGGAGCCGCCATCAATCCCACCCGAACCAAAATAACCACCATTAGCTCCAGTAGAGCTGGCACCGCCTCGCCCCAGTACGCCTGTATAGCTACTGCTACCAAAAGCCTGTCCGCCTGAAAGCGCGCCGCCACCACCAGAAGCTCCACTGGTGCCATTACTGCCGCCACCGCCCCAATAGCCACCACCACCACTAGCGTTGCCTCCTGTATCGGCCGAGCCGCCACCGCCACCGAAACTGCCGCCACCAGCTGCACCTTGATTAGCATTGTTACCACTGCTCGCCCCCCCACCACCTCCTCCAGCTGCAAGAATTGGTCCTGTTATTGTAATTGCTTGATTGTTAGAACTTACACTTATCGTGCCGCCAGCACCACCAGCTCCACCAGTGGTAGTTTGAGCCGAAGCATTTATTTGTACAGCACCGCCGCCGCCACCACCAGAAGTATTTATGTCCCCGCCGATATTTATAGCTCCACCGGTGCTAGAGACATTGACATTTCCACCTGTACCGCCAGCCCCACCTGTGGCAGTATGAGCTCCGGTTTCATAAACGCCGCTGCCACCGCCGCCATAAGCTCTAATATAGTTGGTATTTATAGTAGAACCAGCATTTAAAGTAACTGCTCCAGCGCTGCCGCCAGCCCAGCCAGTAGTATTGGCGCTACTATTAGCAGCCAGAGGTCCAGCGCCGCCACCGGATGTATTGATATTACCTGTGGTAAGTATATTGCCAGCGGTAAGGTTAATGGTGCCACCGGCAGAGCCAGCTTGCTGATTGCTGCCGGCATCGACACCGTAAGTATATAAGTTAGCTATAGAAAGTGAACTTGAAGCCTGTGTGCTACCAGCAGAGATTGTACCTGATAGAACACCACTGGCGATTGAAACTGAAGACAAGCTTGGCGTGGCTGTTGCCAGATTAATGCTGCCACTATTACCACCAGTGCCGCCGCTGGTATTGACGCTAACATTAGCCATATTTATTGATGTGCCAGATGCAGCACCCGCATATATAGCAACACTGCCGTTTGTACCTGTACCAAATCCACCTGAATTTATGCTTAAGGTTGTAGAAGCAGCAGTGATAAGGCCAGCATTTGTCCCTATACCAGAGAATGCAGCTAAATTGATATTGCCGCCATTAGTGTTACCCGAAGATGTTGCAGAAGAGAATGAAGAGAGATTAGTTAAGTCAATCTTGCCACCAGAACTTGTACCACTGCTATTTACAGCAAATGTACTGGTACTTTGTGTAGGAGTAAAGTTAGCGCCGGAGATTATGGTCACAGCGCCACCGTTTGTATTAATACTGCTGCCGCTGCTGGAAGTAACATCTTCCGAACTCAATATAGCCATAGCTCCGCCTGAAGCAGTAAGGGCACCGGTTAGATTGATTGTACTGGTAGCACCATTAACACCAAGCATTACAGAGCCCGAAGTAGAGCCAATCGTACCGGTAGTTAATGTAGTCGAAGAAGCTTGAGGATTGATATATACACTAGTACCGGTAGCATTAACAACACCGGTTAATGCACCAGCTCCAGCAACGCTGACAGCTTGGCCACTAGCAGGATTGAAGTTAATACTGCCCAGTGTACTGCCATTAGCAAATATATTGCCTGTCAAAGTTACACTTAATACGGCCGCTCCACTATTAGCAATATTTATCGTGCCACCAGTAGTACCGGAGCTGCCGTCATTAGCAGTGATATTGCCGTTAATGAAATTATTGGAGCCAGAACCTGCACCTACAACTAATGGATTGCTTCCAGTTGCATCCTTATATGTAATGCTTATCGTGCCACCATTGCCTGTGCCAATACCATTAGCACTTAAACCTTGACTGACTTGCAAACTGCCGGCTGCTGCAGAACCAGCAGTTAGATTTATTGTACCGCCATTGCCATTTGTTCCTTGTGGGCCAACGTTAATTATGTTAACAGTGTTAGGAACAGTTAGATTGAGTCCTGCCGAAAGCGTTACGCTGCCACCATTGCCGCTAGCAGAGCTGGCAGAACCACCTTCAGCCTGAACGGAAACAAAATCACCGTTGGCAGCACCAAGTATTATACTGCCAGTGGCGCCAGTAGCAGCTACTGATATAGTACCGCCATTACCCGTGCCAGTAGCATTAGCTTGCAGTGTTGAGGTACCGCTGCCAGTAACAGAAACTGTAGAACCAGTGAGACTTATACTTCCACCATTGTAATTGCCAAATCCAGAAGCACTGTCATTGATAGTGCCCTTAGCTATGCTCAAAGTCCCAGACGCATTTAAAGTGAGGCTACCACCAGCGCCTCCGCCAGCACCAGCGGCAGTTGAAACACGAGTCAGTGTAGGCAATGTAATCCCACCGCCGCTATTGGTGATAGATATGGTTCCACCACCGCCACCAGCGGTAGGACCACCATTAGCAGTAATAGTGCCCGTTGTGCCATTAGTCGTACCAGAACCAATATTAAAGGCAGTAGCGCTATTGGTAGAAATAGTGACCAATCCACCGACATTAGAGCCCAGTCCTGTGTCTGTAATAGCACCACTAATAGAATTTTCGCCTGCGGTAATAGTCACACTGCTACCTGGTGCTTCTATCGTGGATAAACTTAGAGAAGAAGTTTGTGTGGCACCGGCAGTGACACTACCGGAACTAATGGCCCCGTTAGTAATGGTCAAACCACCACCCACCGAAGGAGTAGCAGTAGCAATGGTAACATTGCCGCTACCACCAGTGCCACCAGTCGTATTTATATCATTGGCGCCAAGTGTTATCGTAGCGCCCGCAGCAGCGGCACCAGCGATGACAACGAAATTACCATTGGCACCGCTTCCGCTACCACCAGTTGCTCCAGATATTTGCACTCCACCGGTCGGTAAAATATAGCCTGCACTGGTGCCAGTACCACCATAAGCAAAAACATTAACATTGCCGCCATTAGTATTACCCGAAGAAGTATTTGAATCCAAAGTCAATGTACCATTGGCACCCAAGGTTATTTGACCGCCAGTAGCGGAACCACCGGATATATTAAGAGTGCCAGAAGTAGGAGTAGCGAAATTAGCGCCAGCAATAAGTGTTATCGCTCCGCCAAGCGTAGTAATATTATAGGGAAAATAAACAAAAATGTCTTCGCTACTAGCAATAGCAACATTACCGCCAGTAGTGCTTATACCGCTTACCGTGATCGATGCGGCAGCCGAGGGTGGTCCATTACCGAAAAAGCTACCGGAGCTAATAGCTCCACTGCTAATTGTCACTCCTCCAGAGGTTACACTAGGAGCGGCAGTAGCAATAGTAATATTGCCACCACCGCCTGTACCACCGGACGCGGTAATGCCGTTAAGAAGAACGATTGTTGCTGCTCCCGGTCCTCCGTAAAAACTTCCACCGGCCAAAGCCAATATATTGCCATTACTGCCCGTGCCATTACCACTTGACGAAACTGTAAAACTGCCACCATTATCAGGAAATGTTCCGGAATAATGTTCTGTACCAGCAAAACCAATGAGAGTAATATTACCGCCATTAGTATTGCCGGAAACAGTGGAGGATGACAGAGTAAAAGTACCATTAGTAACTAAATACATTTGTCCGCCAGTGCTATTGCCACCGCTAACATTGAGAGTGCCAGAGGCAGGTGTACTAAAGCTCGCTCCCGAAACTAAAGTAATGGCGCCACCCGCAGTGGTTATATTCTGACCCTGTATTAAAGAAATATCGCCGCTACTGATTAAGGCAGCATTACCGCCAGCAGTTGTTAGACTTCCCTTTAATGTAATGGTAGCAGTGGTAGCAGGGGTACTGATTCCTTGCACCGTCCCTGCACTAATGGCGCCACTGGTAATAGTCAATCCACTACCAACAGACGGTGTTGCGGTGGCAAAAGTGACATTACCGCCACCGCCAGTCCCTCCAGCAGTGCTTAGATTTCCATATTGAACACCGGCTGGACCTATAGCCACGAAATTGCCGTTAGTGCCGCTGCCAAAGCCGCCTAAATTGGTGGTAGGAGAATTTGGACCGGTAATAAAACCAGCACTGCTGCCAGTACCGTAAAAAGCGGTAAGACTAATATCGCCGCCATTAGTGCTGCCGGAAGATGTGGCAGAAGAGAAAGTAGTGGCATTAAAGAGATTTATCTGTCCGCCGTTAGCTGTACCGCCGGTAATACTGATAGCGCCGCTAGAAATTGTGGATGTGGCACCGGCAACCATTGTTATTGCTCCCCCAGTCGTGCTGGCGCTTGAACCAGTCTGAAAGACAATATCTTTACCACTTACCAAAGCTAATGGCGCGCCGTTAGTAGTAAGTGCACCGGACACATTGATTGGACCAACGCCGGCATCGAATGACATAAAGCCACCACCACCTGGACCTAAACTAGCACTACTTATGGTCAACGTAGCAGCCGAATCAACTATATTTATGCCACCATTGCTGCCACTGGCATTAGCGGTTAAGGCGACAGTACTAGAGGCGCCATTTTCTACATAAACAGGGTTTGACGATGTGCCAACGTTGCCACTGGCGCCAGAACTGGTCAATTGTATTGTTGGTGCATTGATATAAGCACTGCTACTGGCGGAAGTGATATTGCCGGCTACATTAATAGAAAAAGTGCCGGCGCTGCCTGCTGCTGAAACACCACCTATGGTAAGACCATCAGTAGCACCGCTAACATTTTGTATATAAACATTTTGACTGGCAGCACTGGCATTGGCGGTTAATGTCACAGTACCAGAGCTGCCATTTTCAACATAAAGTGGTATGCCTGATGAACCAATGCTGCCGGCTGTGCTGGTTAAGAGTATTGTGGGCGCACTGATATAAGCACTGCTATTGGTTGACGTTATATTGCCGGAGAAATTTAGAGAGAAAGTGCCAGAGCTACCGGCTGATGATGAGCCAGTAAGAGTTAGTCCACCGGTAGTGCCACTAACATTTTGTAAGTAAACATTTTGACTGGCGGCGTTGGCATTTGTAGTTAGTGTTACTGTGCCAGCACTACCATTTTCCATATAAAATGCTGTGCCTGATGTACCAATGCTGCCAGCTGTACTCGTCAAGCTTATTGTGGGGGCATTGATATAGCTGCTGCCATTGGCTTCAGTGAGACTACCGGCAAAATTAAGAGAGAATGTTCCTGAGCTGCCAGCTTGTGAAACACCACTGAGCGTGAGAGCACCGGTGCTGCCGCTGTAATTTTGTATATAAACATTTTGACTGGCGGCGGCGGCATTAGCAGTTAAAGTAACAGTGCCAGAGCTGCCATTTTCAATATATAACGCTGAACCGGATGTACCAATGCTGCCGGCTGTGCTGGTTAAGCTTATTGTAGGGGCATTGATATAGCTGCTGCCATTGGCTTCGGTAAGACTGCCGGCAAAATTGAGAGAGAATGTTCCTGAGCTGCCAGCTTGTGAAACACCACTGAGCGTGAGGGCACCGGTGCCGCCGCTGTAATTTTGTATATAAACATTTTGACTGGCAGCGGCGGCATTAGCAGTTAAAGCAACAGTGCCGGCACTGCCATTTTCCGTATAGAGCGGTGTGCCTGATGAACCAATGCTGCCGGCTGTGCTGGTTAAGAGTATTGTTGGCGCGCTGATATAAGCACTGCTATTGGTTGAAGTTATATTGCCGGAGAAATTGAGAGAGAAAGTGCCTGAGCTGCCGGCCGACGAGGCTCCACTCATACTGACGCCACCGGTTGAGCCACTAGCATTCTGGATATAAACATTTTGACTAGCGGCGGTAGCATTTGCTGTTAATGTAACAGTGCCGGCACTACCGTTTTCTATAAGAATGGGGTTGCCTGATGTACCAATGCTGCCGGCTGTACTGGTTAAACTTATTGTTGGACAATTTAAATAATATGTAGAGCTGGTTGTAATATTGCTGCCTGTGCTTATTGTTAACGAAGTTGCCAGCCCTGATAATGTCAGGTTATTAGTGCTACTGCCAGCCATTTCAACAATGTTGTTGCCGACAATCGTAACAGCACCGCTACCTTCTGAGAGTGTCATAGTATCGGCAGTGAGGGTGTATGGTGAGCTATTGCCTATGGTTGAACTGCCGCCACCGGCTGTTAGACTTATAGTGCCGGCAGGTCCTGTATTAATGGCTGAGGCTATTACTATGCCACCGGCATAATTGACAGAATATGTACCACCACTGCCAACAGCGGTGGAAGTAAGAGTAACATTGCCAGTAGTATTGCCGCTGTAGTTTTGAATCCAAACATTGCCGGCAGCAGCAGTAGTTAAAGCAACATTACCGCTGCTGCCATTTTCTATATAAAGAGGGCTGCCTGAGGAAGTACCGATGCTGCCATTTGTACTGGTAAGCGTTATTGTTGGAGCGTTTATATAAGCACTGCTATTAGTAGAAGTAATACTGCCATAGTAATTAATAGAAAATATTCCTGAGCTGCCGGCAGATGAGGCGCCACTAAGTGCAAGAGCACCACTGGCGCCGCCGTAATTTTGTAAATAAACATTTTGGCTGGCTGCGTTAGCGTTAGCCGTTAATGTCGCGGTACCAGCACTGCCATTTCCCACATAGAGCGGCGCACCTAATGAACCAATGCCGCCAGCCGTGCTGGTCAAGGTTATTATCGGTGCATTTATATAACTGTTCATATTGACAGAATTAATACTGCCGCCGAAATTGAGAGAGAAGGTGCCTGAGCTACCGGCCGACGAGACTCCACTCATGTTGACACCACCGGTTGAGCCACTGGCATTCTGGATATAAACATTTTGATTAGCAAAATTAGCGTTAGCAGTTAAAGTAGCATTACTGGAGCTACCATTTTCAATAAGAATAGGATTGGCTGATGTACCAATGAAACCGGCAGTACTGGTTAAATTTATGGTAGGTACATTTATATAACTATTAGAAGCCATCAACATGCTGCCACCAGTACTAATAGTCAATGAACTTGCGGTTGAATAACCCAAAGTGTAGCCACCTACTGATAATTGCTTGGCTGGATTAAGAGTACCGCTGAATGTCACAGTGTTGTCAGCCGCTTGCGACAAAGTTAAGGTGCCGGCAGTAAGTATGTATTGTCCATTATTAGTGGCATTGTGGGTAATTGCTGAATTCGTTGAAATCAGACTGATTGTGCCCGATGAACCAACATTGATACTATTTTGCAAGCTAACGCTGCCGTATTCGTAAATGGAGAATGTGCCACCATTACCAGCGGTTGAAGTGCCAACAATGTTAGCGCCACCAGTGGTACCGCTAACATTGGCTATATAAACACTTTGACCGGCTGCACTAGCAACAGCAGTTAGGGTATTATTGCCGGCACTGCTGTTTTCCATATATATTGGATTAACCGATGTACCAATGCTGCCTGATGTACTAGTTAAGCTTATTGTCGGTACATTTATATAATTACCGGAAGACATTGATATATTGCCACCAGTGCTGATGGTCAATGCAGTGCCCGTTGAATAATTTAGAGCATAGGCACCAGCCATCATTTGTATAGCCGGAGTGGTAGTACCGCTCAATGTTACAGCATTATTAACGCCTTGCGATAAAGTTAAAGTACCGGCAGTCAGGGTGTATGCACCATTACTAGTTTCATTGTTGATAATCGATCCATTACTAGAGGTGAGATTTACCGTTCCTGATGCTCCTACGTTGATACTATTTTGTAAAGTTATGCTGCCGTAGTAATTGACTGAGAATGTACCAGCACTACCAGCCGCGGTGGTGCTACCAAGAATGAGATTACCAGTGTTACCACTGACATTCTGAATATAAACATTTTGACTAGCAGCACTGGCAATAGCTGCGAGGGCAACATTGCCCGTACTGCCGTTTTCTATATAGATAGCATTATTAGCGCCGGAAGCACCAATGCTGCCGGCTGTGCTCGTCAAATTTACTGTAGGAGCATTTATATAAGCAGCGCCACTGGCAGAAGAAATGCTGCCTGCGAAATTCAAAGAAAAGATATTGCCGGCCTGACTTGCACCGCTTAAACTAACTCCGCCTGTGGTGCCACTGACATTTTGCAAGTAGACATTTTGATTGGCAGCACTGGCATTAGCTGTCAATGTTATCGTACTGGAAGCACCATTTTCTATAAACACAGGCAATACACCAACACCAATGCTGCCGGAGGTGCTGGTCAGGCTTATCGTGGGAGCGTTTATAGAGCCAATGGTAGTGGCAGCCGTACTGCTAGCAGTAATACCGGTACTAATATTACCGGCAAAGCTAAGCGAAAACGTCCCGGAGCCGCCAGCGGATGATGCACCACTTAACACCACACCCCCTGTAGCACCACTGGCATTTTGGAAATAAACATTTTGGCTGTTAGCGTTGGCATTAACTGTTAAGGTAACATTACCTGAGCTGCCATTTTCAATAAGAATTGCCGCACCGGATGCACCAATGGACCCTGCCGTGCTTGTTAAAGTCAATGTTGGCACATTTATATAATTGCCAGAAGACATCGAAATGCTACCGCCTGCGCTTAGAGTCAAGGCAGTGGTTGTTGCATAACCTATGGTATTGCCGCCTGTAGCTAACAAGACAAGAGGGGTACTAGTGCCACTGAACACGACAGGGTTGCTAATGCCTTGTGATAACGTTAATGTGCCCGCAGTAAGTGTATAACCTGCGGCGTTGGGAGTAATGGCGTTTGATCCAGTGGTAGTCAGGTTCAGGATTCCTGATGAACCTACACTTACGCTGGAGGTTATTGATATACCGTCACCGGTAACGATATTCAATGTTGTCGGTGCTGTTGTTGTTGAAGTTCCTTCTAAGGTAAACCCATTGCTACCATAACCAGAAGCTGTAGTTGCCCCACCTAAACTTCCTTGAGAGATTGTTATTGCACTGGCTCCGCCGCCTTGCGATAATGTCATTATCGGTGCGGTGAGAACAGCGGTCGATCCGCTGGTATTGGTTATAGTATTACTTCCAGTTGCTGTTAGACTTAAGATATTAGTTGCGGTGGCCCCTACGGATATAGCAGTGCTTCCTATCGTAATGCCTGTGCCTGTACTAATTGTCAATTGTGCTGGGGCAATTGTGCCGCTTTCTTCCACTATAAAATTCTCACTAGTGCCGCTGTAAAAACCACCAAGAGTAATTGGCCCAGAACCACTAGTTTGAGTTAGACCGATAGCATTTGCTCCACCACCTTGTGATAAAGTGACATTAGCCGCAGTAACGGTAATATTGCCGCCGCTAGCTAAAATTGTGTTACTGCCAGTGGCAGTAACACTGAGAGCCCCTGTTGTGGTTGGGTTGCTCATAGTTAGGCTGGTGGTGACGGTTATGATGTTAGGAGTCTTGATTATCAAAGAAGTTGGAGCTGTACTGGCTGCCTCTTCTATTAACATACTTTCGGCGGTACCGCTGTAAAAGCCAGTGAGAGTAACTACGCCGCTTGCTTGAGAGATACCAATGCCGTTGGCTCCACTAGTTTGAGATAAAGAGACATTAGCAGCAAGAACGGTACGATTGGCGCCGCTAACAAGAATTGATCCATTGGTTGAAGTTAGACTGATCGTTCCGGTTGTGGTCGGATTGGCTACATCGAGATTGGCTGATATAGTTATATTGGCGCCCGCCTGAATTGTTAATGAGGTCACTGCCGCTGGTGTTGCCGCTGATTCTGCTGTTAGTGTCTTAGTGCCAAAACCAGTAATAGCTGCTGAAGTTGTTCCACTTACAGTTATAGCAGAGCCAGCAGCTTCAGCTAATGTCAGGTTTTTGCATGTAAGAGTTTCAGCGGCACTATTAGCAGCAATGGTTGAACCAGAACCCATCGCTGTCAAGCTTATTGTGCCAGTTGAGCTTGCATTAATAGCACTATTTAAGAGTATGCCGCCTGAGAAATTGACACTAAAAGTGCCACCGGTGCCAATGGTTGGAGCCGTACCAATAGTAATAGTACCGGCGGCGGCGCTATAGTTTTGTAAATATATACTGGAGGCAGAACCTAAGGTACTGGTAGTGACATTATTGCCGCTAGCAGTGCCGTTTTCAATATATACAGGGCTAGCAGCTGAGGTACCAATGCTACCGCTGGTGCCGGTGGCCGTTAAAATTACTGTGGGCGCACTTATATAAGAGCCGCTATTAGCTGAGGTTATGGTACCGCCAGAGGCAATCAGTGAAAATGTCCCTGCGCTACCAGCCGAGGAAGCACCGCTCAAAGCTATGCCAGCAGTGCCGCTAGCGTTAGAGTTTTTGATATAAACATTCTGACTGGCAGCATTAGCATTGGCTGTTAATGTCACAATGCTTGTGGTGCCATTTTCAACATAAATGTTATTGGCAGCCGCAGAAGCACCAATACTGCCGGTTGTGCTGGTTAAATTAATTATTGGACTATTTAGAATATTACTAGCACTAGCATTAGTAATACTGCTAGCCGTGCTTAATGTCAAAGAAGTGGCCAATCCAGATAAAGTAAGATTATTAGTACCACTGCCTCCCATCCTCAGGATATTGACACCTTGCATGGTTATGCCCCCGCTGCCTTCGGATAGGGTCATAGTACCGGCAGTAAGAGTGTAGGCTGCGCCATTGCCTATGGTTGAGCTGGTGGATACCAAGCTCAATGTGCCGGAAGTACCTGTGTTAATTGCACTGCCAATGGTGATACTGCCATAATAGTTGACAGAGAAAGTACCACCACCGCCAGTAAGGGTGGTAGAGGCAAGAGTAACATTACCAGTATTGCCGTTGTAGTTTTGGATATAAGCATTTTGACTGGCTGTGGCAGCACTAGTGGTTAGGCTTACATTGCCAGAGCTGCCATTGCCGATATAAAGAGGCATACTGGCAGTGCCAATGCTACCAGCGCTGCTAGTCAGGCTTATCGTCGGTGCACTTATGTAACTGCTGACATTGGCAGAACTTAAACTGCCGAGGAAATTAAGCGAAAATGTTCCTGTACTGCCGGCAGATGATGCGCCACTTAATATAATACCGCCAGTGGCACCACTAGCGTTTTGAAAATAAACATTTTGACTGGCAGCAGCGGCATTAGCTGTCAATGTTACATTGCCCGAGCTGCCATTTTCAATAAGGATTGGAGCGCCGGATGTGCCAATTACACCAGCAGTACTGGTTAAGTTTAATGTTGGCACATTTATATAATTGCCAGCAGACATTGAAATATTGCCACCAGTAGTGAGAGTTAATGAATTGTTTGTAGAATAACCAATTGTATTGCCGCCGGTGGCTAGTAAGACTAAAGGCGTAGTAGTGCCACTGAACACAACAGGGTTACTAATGCTTTGTGATAATGTTAGCGTGCCGGCAGTAAGTGTATAGCCAGTGGCATTAGGAGTAATGGCATTAGAGCCAGTTGCAGTTAGTCCTAGTGTTCCGCTGGCGCCTACGCTGATGCTAGCATTAATACCTATACCGGTACCGGTAGTGATATTCAATGCCGCCGGCGATACACTACCTGATTCTTCCACTAATAATGTCTGATTGCTGCCACTATAAAAACCGCCAAGTGTAATTGGTCCTGTGGCACCGGTTTGGGTAAGGGTGACTGTGTTAGCGCCACCACCTTGCGATAGGGTGACATTGGCTGCAGTAAGAGTATATGCGCCGCTAGTTACGATAACTCCGCTAGATCCCCCTGCTGTTAAGCTTATCGTGCCGGCAGCGCCACTATTAATACTGGCTCCTATACTTATGCCGCCAGAATAATTAACGGAGAATGTGTCACCACTGGCGATAGTGGAAGAGGCAAGGGTAACGCTACCGGTATTACCACTATAATTTTGAACATAGACAGTTTGACTGGCTGTATTAGCACTGGTGGTCAGTGAAACATTACCGGAATAACCGTTACTAATATATACCGGGTTGGCCGATGTGCCAACACTGCCAGCCGTACTAGTTAAACTTATTGTAGGGGCACTTATATAACCGCTATTATTAGCAGAATTGATGTTACCGCCAAAATTAAGCGAGAATGTGCCTGAGCTGCCAGCAGATGAAGCGCTAGCTAGACTCAATCCGCCGGTAGCGCCGCTAGCGTTTTGGATATAAACATTTTGGCTGGCAGCAGCAGCATTAGCCGTCAATGTCACAGTGCCGGCGGCACCATTTTGAAGGAGAATTGGTGCACCTGATGTACCAATGCTACCAGCTGTACTAGTTAGATTTGTTTGAGCAGAATCTAAATAATAAGTGGAACTTGTTGTGATATTGTTAGCTGTGTTTATGGACAACGAGGTGATTGTCGATCCAGTACCTAATAATGTTAAAGTATTGCCGCTTCCACCCATTTGGATTTGGTTATTACCAACAACTACTGCAGTGCCGCTGCCTTCTGCTAAGCCTATTGTACCGGCAGTAATTGTATAGGCACCATTGCTGGTAAGGGTTGAACTGCCGCCATTTGCTGTTAAACTCAACGTACCTGTGGCGCCCACACTAACGGCAGAGGTTAGCGATATGCTTGTGCCTGTAGCCACTGTTAATGAAGCTGGCCCGGCTGAGCCAGATGTTTGTACTGTCAAGTTGCTGCTGCCAAAACCAGTAATTGTCCATGGTTCAACACCGGCTACCGATTGACTTAGTCCTATGGTATTGCTGCCGCCCGCCTGCGCTAAGGTAACAGTGTTAGCAGTTAATGTGTATGCACCAGTGCTTGTAATAGCTGAACTAGCTCCATTACTTATCAGACTCAGTGTTCCAGTGGTACCGGTATTAATTGCCGCTCCTATGCCTATGCCGCCATAATAATTGACAGAGAATGTGCCGCCACCGCCAGTAAGACTGGAAGAGGCAAGAGTAACACTGCCGGTATTAGCACTAAAGTTTTGGATATAAATATTTTGATTAGCTGTATTGGCGCTGGTAGTTAAAGCAACATTACCGGCTGTGCCATTTTCTATAAGAATTGGATTGCCTGATGTACCAATACTGCCGGCTGTGCTGGTTAAGCTTATGGTGGGCGCATTGATATAACTAGTACCATTAGAGGAAGTAATACTGCCAGAATAATTTAAAGAGAATGTTCCTGAGCTGCCCGCTGAAGATGCGCCACTGAGGTTGACACCACCAGTGAAGCCAGCAGCAAGCGAGTAATAAACATTTTGATTAGCAGCACTAGCATTGCCTGCTAATGTTACCGTGCCTGAACTGCCATTCTCAAGCAGAATTGGATTGCCTGATGTACCAATACTGCCAGCTGTGCTGGTAAGGCTTGTTTGGGCCGAGTTTAAATAAAAAGTGGAACTGGTGGTTATGTTGCTAGCTGTACTTATATTCAACGAGGTAAGTGTAGAAGCTGTTCCTAATAATACTAATGTGTTGCCGCTTCCCCCCATCTTAACTGTATTATTGGCGGTGAGAATTGCCGTACCGCTGCCTTCGGACAGGCTAATATTAGCAGCAGTAAGCGTGTCGTTTCCAGTCGGAGTTATAGTTGAACTGCCGCCATTGGCTGTCAGGCTCAAAGTGCCGGTCGCCCCTACACTAATGCTACCTGTTATTGATATGCTGGTGCCTGTACTAACACTCAATAAAGCTGGCGGTGCTGGTGTACTGGTTGATTCTACTGTAAAATTGTTGCCGCCAAAGCCACCCAATGTAATTGCGGTTGTGCCAGTGGCTGTGATAGTACTGGCTCCGCCACCTTGAGATAATGTTACATAATTGGCAGTAATAGTGGTTGGTGTGCCGGCTGAGATGGTAGAAGCGCCAGTGGCTGTCAGGCTTAATGTGCCTGTCGAGCCTACACCAAGAGTAGCATTGCCGCTCGATCCCACTGTTATATTACTGCCGGTGCTGACGGCCAATGAAGTTGGCGCTGTAGTTGTGGACATTCCTTCCAGAGTGAAACTATTGCTGCCCATGCCGGCAAGTGTAATTTGTGTGGCGCTACCATTTTGTGTTAGCGTTAAAGCACTGCCGCCGCCCTGTGTTAGAGCTATGGTATTGCCGGTAAGTACCTGTGTTGATCCAGAAGCATTAGTAATAGAAGAGCTGGCGCCGTTGGCAGTTAAGTTTAATGTTCCTGAGGTACCGCCGGCAGTAAGGGCACCACTTGTGGATATATTGCCACCAGCTATTATTGTCACTACACCGCTGCCGCTGCTGGAAAGAGCGGTTGATGCATAAGGAGAAGAAGAAAAGTTCGTAGCTTGTGCAGGAAATTGCCCGCCGTAATAACTACTGACTGTGCCATTAATATTAATAGTGCCGCTAATAAAAGTAATGTTACCGCCAGCCCCGGCGGCACCACCTGTACCTACGCCGCTACTATTTCCAGCTTGTCCGACATTGCCACCGGGTGTACCGGTAGCTGTCCCACCGACACCAAAAAGACCACCGGCTAAATTTGTCCCAGGACCAGTACCAGCGCCACCGGCACCAATTGTGCCATTGCCATCGCCACCACCAAGCCCACCACTTGTTGAACCACCGCCACCGGCACCACTGTTAGATCCATAGTCAGCACCGCCTCCTCCGTAAAAACCACCACCGCCACCAGGACTCGTCGATTGACCATTAGGGGAAACGGATCCACCGCCACCACCAAAGCTACCACCACCGGAACTAACACCACCTGCATTATCACCACTGGCACCGCCGCCGCCCGCCGCTAGAGCTGGGCCGCTTAGCGTAATTGACTGGGCGCTGGCAGTCACAATACTTATCGCACCGGCGCTTCCTCCGGCTCCGCCGCTTACAACATCGGCTCCGCCACCACCACCTGAGGTATTAACGTCGCCGCTTATAGTAACTGAACCGCTGGTGCTAGATATCGCCAATGCGCCGCCTGCACCACCGGCACCACCGGGAGTTGATGAATTATTATCGCTAGCACCGCCGCCACCACCGTAGGCTCTAATATAGCTAGTACTGACAGTTGAGCCAGCCTGTAATGTTACAGCTCCAGCGCTACCACCATTCCAGCCGCCCCCGCTTGCAGCAATCCCGGCACCACCGCCAGAACTGTTAATGTTGCCTGTAGTAATGGTGCCGTTAGCAACCACAGTAATTGCGCCACCGGCAGCACCATTGACTCCATTGGTACCAGCGTCCTTACCGTAGCTATATAAATTGCCAGTAGTAATATTGCTTGTTTGGGTGCTGCCAGCTGTGACACTGCCTGAAGATATGGCACCGGTGCTGGTATTAATTACCAGCGAATTTAAAGTGGGTGCAGCAGCATAGATACCAATAGAACCAGAAGCCAGAACCGTGCCGCTAGTAGCCGCAGTAGTGCTAGCTGTAGTGACACCACCTATGTTAACTGCAGTGCCTGACGTAGCGCCGGCAATAATGTTAACAATACCGTTGACTCCGGTACCAGCACCACCGGTTGTAATGGTTACGCCGCTAGGGGCAAGAATTTGTCCTGTTGAACCGCCACTACCCGCAAAAGCAATTAAAGTGACATTGCCACCGGCAGCATTACTACTGGTAGTAGAAGTATTAAAAGCACTAATAGCTGTACCGCCGCTTAAGGTACCGGATAAATCAATATAGCCCCCAGTGGCAGCAGCAGTGACAGCACCAGTGCTATTATTATATGTTGCTCCGGCAATCATAGTCACAGCACCACCGAGCGCAGCCCCACTGCCGGTAGTAATAGAAACAGCAGTGCCAGGGGTAATGATATTTGTTTCAGCAATAATGGCAGTAGGATTGCCAGCGGTAAAGTCTCCATTAGCAAGTGTGACACTGCCACTGTTATTAAAAAATACAGGGTCGCCAGATATATTCATATTGCCGGTAATTAAATTGGCTGTATTGGCACCAAAATGAGCAGAACCGGCGGTAATGTTTACTTCTCCAGATACCTGGCCCAAATTTCCGGTCACTGCACCATTACCGGCATTGATATTAAGCTGCTGCGATAACCAATTACCGTTGGTAACATTTAAATTGGCGTTGCCATTGTATGAGGCATCACGAATATTGATATTGCCTTGTAAAGCCTGAATTGTGCCAGTAACACCGCCACTAGCACCATTTATATTGATATTTTGAGAGACAGGGGCATTGAATAATACATTGCCGCTATTGGCAGAAATCAATCCGGAATCAGTAAAGGTGCCAGTACCGGAAGTAAGATTAACGCTAGAGCCAGTCATAGTAGCTTGAGGAGGGGCACGACTGGCAGAAGAAGAATAAATACTAGAAGCAAGGGAAGAAGGATTGGCACTTGCAGGTAAGCTAGGCACGACAGGAGTAATATTGGAGATAGAGCCGCCAGCAGCAAGGGATAATACACCAGATGAGTTTAAGCTACCGCTATTAGTTATATTGCCTCCACTAGCAATATTTAAATTACCAGTAGAGTTAAAGACGCCTTGATTAATAACGTTATTGATAACATTTAAATTTAAAGAGCTAGAAGAGAATAAACTATTTGTGCCAGATAAATTAGAAAGCAAATTGGTGGAAAGAACATCAGTAACAGAGCCGCTGCGTCCAACAGATAAAGATCCAAAATCTAAAACAGAGCCAGTATTAGCACTAGATTGCAAAACATCTAGAGTACCAGATATTCTGCTATTACCAGTAACATTGAGAGCATTACTGGCTGTATAACCAACAGTAGCTACAGTAACACCTCTACCGACAACAAGAGAGGATAATGAGCTCGTTTGTCCTTGCTCCAATGTGAGCAAACCAGCTGACGCTGTACCACGATTACTAATAACCAAGGTTTGCTGCCCAGAAGTTATTACTTGTTCAGCAGCAGCATATTGGGCTGCAGTAAGCATCTGACCTTGATGTATGATCATGCTTGTGCCACCAATAACAGTATCATTGGCGCCCAGATGCCCACCAACAACTATGGTAGTAGTGAAATCAGAAGCAATCACAGGCTTGCTTGAATTTAAATTGAGTCCGAAAGCATTAGAGATATTAGCGTCTCCAAGAAGACTACCGTTTGCTGTGTTGCCCAGGGTAACTGGTTGATTGCTTAATGTGCTATTGGATTGGTGAGATATTGAGCTGTAGTAACCTCCATCGTGATTGAGTTGCGAACTGACCACATTACTTGCCGGTGCTAAATAACCGATTCTCGAATCATGTCCGGTGCCAGCATGGAAAGATAAAAACTCCTGATTGCCTATACTGCTTGAAGAAACCGGATGATAAGCAAATGTAGGTTGTCTCAGATAGTCAGAATGTGGGAATGCTGAGGAAACAAGGCTTATGTAATTATGCAAATGACGAAAATGATGGACTGAATGCTGCGAGGCAGCCGTAGTAGACCGCGTATAGCCATAAGATGGAAAATAAGTCTTATAAGTAGGATGAGAAAAACCAAAATGCGATTTACTAAAATCAATAGAAGACTGATGATGAAGTTTGCTTTGATTAAAAACAGATGATGGTGAGACTGAAGGTTGGTTGAGGTGTTGATTCGCTTGATGACTCGTTCTTAGTATAAAAGGTGAGTTTTGACTGTTGGTATTAGTGTGGCTGTTGGTATTAGTGTGGCTATTGGTATTGGTGTGGCTACTGGTATTGGTGTGGCTACTGGTATTGGTGTTGCTACTGGTATTGGTGTTGCTACTGGTATTGGTGTTGCTATTGGTATTAGTGTGGCTGTTGTTAGTATTGATAGCACCATTGTGCATATGATGGAAGTTATTCGAATTGTGCAGTCCTGAACCATTTGGAGATGGACCGCTCCAGTGACCGGAAACGCCGGTATTTAACGGACTGGGAACCGGCTGAAAACCGCCTGGGTGCGCAGAAGCTACAATAGACAGGGTTTGCCCCCCTGTCAGAACCAGGCACAATAATAGTGACGCCACCCGTCTAATGTTTTTGTCTCCCGTCCACCAGAACGCCAACCGGTATTGAGAGTTAAACTAATTAAGCATTTCCACAATCACATTGCTTATTTTATTCACACAAGCTATCTGCCAAAAGCAGATATTCAAATTATAAGCATCGATAACCAGCCAAATCACTCTCACCATCTAAGATGTATTATTCCCACGTGCACTAAAAACAACCCTAAACACTAGATAAAGTAACTTATAAATGCCTTAAATAAGGACACCCTTAGCTAAGCATATTAATGAGTATTAGGAAATACATTTATCATTCCAAAATTATGTTTATTTAGGTGTTTTCTGGTAAAAAAACAACACTTTAATGATTGTCGCTAACATTGGCAACTTTGACATTACTAGTAACGTTCACCTGAGCAACAGTCATAGAATTAGCATTTTGATCAGGAGCAGGAGTAGCGGTGGCGAAATCGCCCAAGATTACAGCACCCTTAAGAAGTTTTTCCTCAGATAGCTGATCTTGTTTATTGTCAGACACAGTTAATTCTTTTAATGGTTCTATACTAGTCAAAGCTGAGGCAATTGAAAATTCAGCTAAAAATGCCGTCATTGTAGTATTGTGCAAATCCAAAGATCTAACATTACGATAGACTACAGACCGACAATTTGTTCTTAGTTTTTCAAAGTCATCAATATTTTGTTTAGTTAGAACAAGCATGCGTCCCGGCTCTAAAACAATTTTTTGCTTATTAGCAATTATTGTTACCGAGACTTGTTTTGGTTTTGTTTGTAATAAATCATAGATCATTGTTTCATCATTAGATTCAGACACAAATACAGTGGCCCCTGATCCTACTAATATTTTGCCTTTGCTGGTGCCCACCACAATATCTTTTTCTGGAGTTACTAATATATTGCCAGCCTCAAGGCCCATATAATTATTCTTGCTATCACTAGCAATCAATATTCCCTCTCTAGCTAATCGATTTGCTTCGTCGCAACCGAAATGACAAGCGTTAATCTCCACTCCCCAGAGACCGCTATTTTGAAGATTGGATAAGTTGCTATTATTGGATAAGTTGCTATTATCGATTGCTCGAAAAGCTTCGATTTGAGCTTTAGCTTTTAATGGTTGATTTATCATTGCCAATTTGCCTGACGATGCCGAATCAGTATTAGCAGATGCAGCAAAGTAATAGGCTTGCCCTGCAATTAACAATATAGATCCAAGTGCTGATATAAAAGTCTTAATAGCCCTGATCCTCAATTCACCTTTCTTCCATTATTCCCTTCGTGACCCTAGTTTTGTTTTAACACGGAGCAAAACTAAGCTTAATTCCATTTAAGTCGACAGCTGAACATCTATTATCCATCAGCATTTGGCACTAACGGCGATAAAAATCATCCTATCGACGTAACATAAATCCAGAAGGATGACACCACATGTCACTACTAAGAGTCATCTGAATCACTCCTAAAGGTGACGGCCCTTTTTAGTAAATGCAAGTCTTGAGGAGACATAAAGGCGACAAGATGCTTGTATTTACTCTTCTAACCAAGATTTGAAAGTTCCGGTGACAATGAGAAAATTTTGCTAGCGTTGATAGCGGTCCACGCTTGATTTCAATAGCTTTGTCTGACTTTTGCTCTTGCACTATATTGAGACTCATTATTTTTTCTGAGACCTATGAGCGATCGAAGCAGTTCATTCCAGCAGGCGTTGCAACAGCATGGATATCCCTAGAATACCGAAGAAAGCTAGTAAGAACCATACTATGGCTGGCATTCTTTTCGCTCGGCTGGCCCGGAGAGTCTCAGTAACCCTACTTTGCACTGTGCTTTCAATCAAATCCGGAATAACTTGCAACAGTATTTCTTCCGCTTCTCCGATCGAAGATTTTACCGAAATAAATCTGTCTAACTCTAGTATTAATTCATCTGTGTTTGCGAAGCGTTCTTCAGGCCTTTTTTGCATCGCTCTAAAAACTATATTTTGCAATTCAGCAGGGACTTCTAATACAGGATCAAATGGCGGCGTCGCTTCAGAAAGATGTTTCTTTAAGATCTCTAGAACAGTACCATCTGAGAACGGTGGGCTGCCAGTCAAGGTAAAATACATCACACAACCAAGAGAATATAAGTCGCTTCTATAATCCAAGTCACCGGTAGAAATTTGTTCAGGACTCATATATTTTGGCGTCCCCACTGTAAAACCAGCTTTAGTTGGACCAATGCTTTTATCTGCATTTCCATCGCCAATAAGCTTAGCCACCCCAAAGTCAACTATCTGCACTTCAAAAAATCCTTCTGCACTTTTTGTCAACATAACATTTTCTGGTTTTAAATCACGATGCACAATTTTATTTCGGTGAGCAAGCCCTAATCCAGCAGCTATTTGCTTGAAAATCAATGTGGCATCTCTTGGCGAAAGCCTGCCATTTTTAGATATAAAATCATTTAGACTTTCACCGTCTATCCAATCCATTATTAAATATGGCAACCCACTTTGAGTAACACCAAAATCTAGGAGTCGACAAATATTTGCATGCTTAAGCAAACTTGCTGCTTTTGCTTCAAAATAAAAGCGTTTAATTGCCTCAGCATTTCTGGTTGACTCAAAATGCATTAGCTTAATAGCCACAGCCGCATTTGTGTAGCGGTTCTGAGCCTTAAAGATGCTGCCCATAGCACCTTCGCTCATCTTGCCCTCTATCTCATATTGCTGGGGTAATTCTAATAAAATTTTCTCTAAATGAACTTTATCGTTTTCCCATGTCTCCATATCCGGTGATGAACAATCTAAATCCATAAATTTACCGCTGATCAGATTCTGGAGCTAATACGTTAGTATGCGTAGGTGCCTCTCTATTAGCCATGCCATCCTGACTCAATCCTCTCTCGCCTTTTTCAGTCTCAGACAGATTATTGTTATCTTGAACTTTCAACCTTTCTGTTTCGACAACTGCTTTATCATCTTGCACCTTTGGTTTTTCCGCTCCGGACAAAACTTTGTCATCCTCAACCTTTGGTTTTTCTACTTCAGCAACAGCCTTATCATCTTGCACCTTTGGCTTATCTGCTCCGGACAAAACTTTGTCATCCTCGACCTTTGGTTTTTCTACTTCAGCAACAGCCTTATCATCTTGCACCTTTAGCTTTTCTGCTCCGGACAAAACTTTGTCATCTTCGCCCTTTACCTTCTCCTCTTCAGACATAGTTTTTTCGTTTGAGTTTTGCAATTTTTCAGCTTCGCTTTCAACAACCTCAGCCTCGCTGTTCTTTTTCAGCTTGCGTAATATCCTCGAATAAACAACCATAGTGTGACGCCTTTGACCTTGAGACAAGGATGATTTATGTGTATTACAAACGGCCACAGAATCCCGTATTACCGGTTCTGCACTGGCATAATCACCTTTTATCAACATCAAATTAGTTAAGTTATTCTGGGCTTTTACAACTGCACTGGCATTAATTGTAGGACCTGATTTTTCGAAAGCAATAGCAGTTTTTTGATAACCAATCGCGTCCTCTATTTTATTTTGGGCCTGTGTCACTGACACTAGGTGCTGCAAAGTTGGTAAACTCTTGGCACTACCTGGCCCGTCTCTGCGAGCAATTACTCGTAAGACATATTTAAAAGATTCTTCCGCATCTGCCCATTTCTTTTTGTCTCCTGCTCGCAGCCCACTTTCATATATTGTTCGATAGCTTTAGTCTGTATCGCAACCGCTTGCTGGGCATTTGCTGCTGCCTGATAAGAGTTACGGATAACTTTGCCATGATTTAGGCTAGCGGCTAGCCCGGCGCCCATTCCTGCCATGCTAGCTTGCTTACCACCGAATTCCAACATTCCTTGCCCCAAACAGGGATAAGGAAACAAAGGCAACGCCAACAATATCAAAAATGTTTGGCCCTTATTCATAATTTCCTGCCCAAACCAAGTTTGCCCTCTGGCACTATGCCCAAAATTGACATTTTTATGCCCCAACATGTTTAATTTATCGGTTAATTGTGTGCACAGCTGCAGACTTTTAAATCATCGCACTTAGCTTGCTATCCGTAAGGAGTTTATGGGAGACATCCAGCAAAGATCTTACTGTTGAGCCATCTGAAGGATACATTGCTATGCCCATACTAAATATGGTCTTGAAATGACCTACACTGTCGCTTGGAAATTTGATATTGGCAAATTCGTTTCGTAAATCCGCCATCATTTTATCAATTGTATCCCTATCTTCTCCATAAAATGCTAAAGCAAAAGTGTCATCCGATAAACGTCCCCGCAAATCATTAGACTTAAAGCGCCCCTTAAGTAGATTTCCTAAGGTTGATAACACTGTCTGCATGGGATACCACCCATGTTGCGCACTTAATTTTACAAAGTGCTCAATGCTGATCATACAAAGCGCAAAAGGTTGATTTTGTTTTTCTGCCCTTAAAAGTAAATCACCAGCCATGTTAAAGAAAGCATTGCTACTCAAAGCACCGGTCAATTCATCTTTTTGTAGTTGGCGGCTAGCTAATTTGTTTTGCAGATGGATCTTTACTCTAGTCAAAACCTCTTCTGCAATCACTGGTTTACAGAGAAAATCACTGCCGCCAGCCTTAAAAGCTGCGGCTCGGCTAGTTTGATCACCTTCAGATGTCAAAAATAAGACTGGCACTTGCTTCCACTTACCTGTTACTCGCAAAATACGACATACATCATAACCACTCAGACCAGGCATCAACACATCAAGTAATACCAAATCTGGATTAAATGACTCTGCCGCAGAAACTACTTTAATCGGCTTATGCAAAATTTGAACAACCATACCTGCTTTCTTTAAAAGGTTAGCTAGAAATTTAGCCAATATTTCATCATCATCAACTATCAATATGCGCGGCTTCTCGTGTTCAATTGTTGAAAACATTGTGGCGACGGCCGTTTCAATCTCTGCATCAAGCGCCTCTTTCTTAATGGCCGCCGACATACCAGCATAGGCAAGGTCTGCAGGCGTAAGCGAATTCTGCAAAGAGAGAACAATACCAATGGGAATAGTTTGTTGCTCTTGGGCTAGACGAATATCCTTTGTTAGATCAAATAAACCTTGCTTCGAACCAATACAATCAAAATCCAATAATGCCGCATGATAGGGTGATTTTTGATTGGCTAATTTGGTACGACAACCCAAAACACTATCCGTAATATCTATTTCAACCGAAAACTCCTTAGACAACGCTTTTAGATATGGGGCATACATTTCCCTGTTGCCTACAAGAAGCAATTTGTACAAAGGTGCTTCTTGCTGCTCACTTGATGGATCAGTTTGGCTTGTTTTTTCAATAATTGCCCTTACCAATTCTTCTCCCGTAGGCAATGCACGCACAATCTCACTCCATACAACTTCGCGCAGAGGATCATCGGGATCCAGCCCTCGCAATAAGTCTTCTAGTTTGCCTGCAATTTCTCCTACTTGGGTAAAGCCGACCGAACCTGCGGTGCCTCTAATTTTATGCGCAAGATGAATTGCTTGATCTTTTTCTATCGCATTTGCCGGATCTTCTCTTACTAAACTAACCGCTTTAGTTAAATCCGCCCAACTTTGAAATAATTCACCTGCATAATCTTCTCGCAATGCTGCCATACGTTCTTTTATATCCGACTTGTAATCCATTGCCTTGGCATTCTGGGAAGAATCTTGCCGCCTTGATATATTGCTAGATGTATTGGTGGGACTTACATTCGTAGTTTGATCCAATTCATCTGTGAACGTGCCTTTGGGCAAAAGGCTCTCAATTTGTCTTAAAAATAAGTCCGGTACAAGAGGTTTCTGCAAAATCAAAGAAACACGCAATATATTTCTAAGCCAGTCAAATGTCTTTTCGTCACACCAAATACCAGATAAAAAAACTATTGGAAAATTCTTACCTTCTTCGCGCAGCTTAGTAATCCAAGTAATTCCATCTGATTCAGGCAAACGATAATCTACAATTGCTAGTAACGGATTACTTGCCCCCAGCTTAATTGTTGCTTCTCTAACAGAGCTAGCTTCAATGACATCGACTCCACGCGATTGCAATAAACCAGAGACCAAAGAACGAAAGGTGTTATCGTCTTCTAATATTAATACAGAATGTCTGCCATAGGTATTCATACTCTATTACTCTCAATAATAACCTGCTAGACAGGAGCCCCAGTGCGATCCAAAAGTCCGTTGAGCATTGTTTTAACGGTTTCCAACAATTCCTTTTCGGAAGTGCGTGATTTAACTAGATGTGAAGTCAAACCTAGAGTTAATTCCTTCTTGTCGTTCTCGCTCAAATCTTTGGCTGTATACACTATTAAGGGAGTATCCTGAATCTTTTCCTTACGCAATATTTGCACTACTTCAAAGCCATCTAGCGACGGAAGCCCCAAATCAAGCACTATTAGATCTGGATTTTTCGATCTAGCATAATGAACAGCTGTCACTCCGTCTGCAGCCTCTATAAATTCGACGTTCAATGGTTCTAAGTTCTGCTTGATCACTTCCCGAGTAGACTGGTCATCTTCGACAATTAGTACTTTGGCTTGACCATTCGGACGTTTTTTTATCGCTAAGGCAAGTGCGCTCAATAGACGCTTCTCGTCGAATGGCTTCTTAATCCAATCAATTAGTAATGGATATGCATAACTATCGCGACTTACTTCCCGTCCCGATATAATAATAATAGGAATTCTCGTGTTCTCACTTTGCTCAAGTTTATCTAAAAGAGTCAGCCCATCACCGTCAGGAAGCGTTAGATCTAGGATAATAGCATCCGGCCTATCCTGTGTTTTCATATACTCCTCTGCTTCTTCAATTGATCCTGATTTAACGGCAATAAAGTTTTGATCCTCAAGCATCATAGCTAAAAGACTAGCTAATTTTTTATCGTCTTCTACAATTAAAATTGTGCTTTTAGCTCGATACAATAAAGTTGGCTTATGCGCCACCACACGTGAATTAGCTTTCTCGAGATTAGCAGGTATTTCAAACCAAAATGTAGAACCATAACCCACTTTGCTTTCGATGCCTATACTGCCATTGTGCTTTTCCACCAGTGCTCTAGAGATTGCTAATCCCAATCCTGTACCACCTTTTTTTCTACTATCAGAAGGATCTAATTGTTGAAAGAGCCCAAACAATTTAGACATTTCAGATTCCGAAATACCAGGCCCATTATCCTTTACAGAAATGTGCCAAGCACCAGAATTAGCTTTGCTCACCTTTATATTAACTTCTCCTTCAGGAGGAGAAAATTTAATAGCATTTGCCAAAAGATTATATAACACCTGCTCTATACGATCTCGATCACAATAAATTTCACCCATCGTTTCAATTTGAAAAGACAGTTTCACTCGCGACTGCTCAGCAAAACTTGAAAGCCCCATCACTGCTTGTTTAATGAGATCCAATACGTCGACGTGCCGCAATTCTAGTTCTAGTTTGCCAGATTCGATTTTTTTGATATCAAGAATATCGTTAATTAGCCGAATCAATCGTTCTGATTCAGAATGCGCCACTTTAACAAGTTGCTGGGCTCGAGGCGAAATTTCTCCTGCTCTACCACCGTCCAAAAGACTCAGTGATCCACGAATTGATGTAAGTGGTGTTCTAAGTTCGTGCGAAACAGTCGAATAAAATTCACTCACCCGCCGCTCTATTGCTTTCTTTTCAGTGATATCGCGCACGATACCAGTCATTAATTTTTTTCCGTTTAATTCTGTAACGCTAAATGAAATTTCCGCAGAAAACTCAGAGCCATCGCAGCGTATACCTGAAGTTTCTATATCAGTGCCATTAGTTTCACTATATCTAGGAGATTCACCCTTGCTCGGGCGCCAATTTGCCACGTCTAAGAATTTAGGCAAAATAGCCTTCACCTCTTTGCCAAGTAAAGACCCTGCCTGCCAACCAAATATCTTATAAGTAGCAAGATTCGCCGATTCAATTATGCCATTTTCAGATACAGATAAAATACCTTCAGCAGCGCTATCGAGAATGATCGATAATGCAGCTTCTCGCTCTCTTAAAGCCTGTTGGGCTTGATGACGCTCAAGGGATTGAGCAATTTGATTTGCCAAAGCTGTTGTAAGGCGAATAATTTCATTGTCTGTTTTCTGTTTGCGTTTACTAAAAAACTCTATAACTCCCAAACGCTTATTACCTAATGTTAAAGGCACAGCAAGTCCTGTTTGAAGTCCTTCCTTATGTACTGCTTCCCCTCGTGCAGGCAAATCTTTTATATTCTCAATCCAAATCGGTTGCTGCGATTGAAACGTTGTGCCAGGTAGTCCAAATCCAATTGGCAAACTTATAGAACGTGTAAGAGAAATAAATTCTGGCGCTTCGAAAGTTTCCTTATGCCAGAAATTAATACATTTCAAACCAGAATCATCATTTCTTAAAGACCAGAATGCACCAAAATCCCAATCAATATTCTTACAAATCATGCCCAAAACATTTTTGATTGAGTCATTAACATCAGGAGAATCAGCCAATATCTGCGCTATATCATATTGAATATTCACTAGAGCTAACTCTTTTTCGCGCCTTGCGACAAGTCTTCCTATAAGCAACAATATGCTGCCCATAGACACACACCCTAAGAGAATCAATATGATTGAATACACTTGGCTAACATTGAAGTCTGTTGCAAGCCTCTTTAATCTCTGCTCTAAAAGTAAATTCTCTTTATGCTCCATATCACTTACAGTGAACCGAATCTCGTCCATAGTGATCTTACCGGAATTCGCAAGCACCACTTTCTGTGCGGCTTCAAAACCGTTTTGGCGCCTAAGTTCAATCGTTTGTTGTAGCTCAGTAAGCTTAATATCAGCTAGTTGCCTAAGTTTTTGTACTAGTCTATGATCCTCTATGTCTCCATCGATCATCGACTCAAGCTTATCTAAAAGCCCAGATATTTTAGAATGACATTTTTCGTAAGGCTCCAGATAACTTGCATTACCTGTAATAACATAACCTCTTTGTCCAGTTTCGCAATCTTTAATTGTTGATATAACTGACTCGAGTTGGGCGATCAAACCAGTGCTTTGTACCACTAATTCTCTACTGTGCCGTAAATTTAACTGACTGGTATAATTCGTCAGCGCCGCAATAATAAAAATACTACATACAAAAAGTACACCCAGAATAGAAATACTACGTACCAATTTATTCATTCGATAGCGTCCCCTATTCTTTTAGTCATGACCTACTATATTTATTATGTCTTGCGTAAGAGTCATTGGATCAAAAGGTTTGGTTATAATGCCAGCGACTCCTGTTGTTAAATACTTTTCTATTTCATGTTTTTGTACTTTAGCAGTCATAAATATTATCGGTATGTGAGAATATTCTGGTTGTTCTTTGATTTTTGACAATGTAGTTACCCCGTCCATACCAGGCATCATCATATCCAGCAAAACAAGATCAGGTTTCTCCGCTGAAAATTTCTCTAATGCTTCTATTCCGGAAGAGGCTAAGCTCACCTTCCATTCTGGACGATCTTCAAGCCCCATTTGGGCTATCATTTGGATGTTTGGATCATCATCTACTAAGAGTATCTTCTGAATTTTCATAATTCTAACCGAGAATAACTGCCGCCAAAAACTTTTGTGCAAACGCTCTAAGACTACTGTACCCATTTTAAGTACTCTTCATAATAGCTATTTCGGGTTATCTAAAGAACTGGCTTTGCCATTAGTCTATGCTTCTTCTGCAAAGTTCCGATCCTACCGAGCTTATCTTTAGAAATATTTGCTCTCCCGCGTTTTTAACATTTCCCCAATACTTAAGGTTATTGTGCATAATTATGGCTATCCTAGAATTCTAATATTTACCGAGGAGGATCAATTTGTTTCCCATCAGAGATAATATCGAATCACGAAGTTTACCTTTAATTACCTGGGCAATTATTGCGTTGAACTTGATGGTATTTCTAATCGAATTATCAGCCGGATCTAACATAGAGGCTTTCTTGCAGAATTATGGCTTAGTTCCTGCATATTTTTTCTCTCACTTAGGAATGGCAGCCGGCTTGCACGTATTGTCTTCAATGTTTTTACATGCCGGCTGGGGACACTTGATTGGCAATATGTGGTTTCTATACATCTTTGGAGATAATGTTGAAGACCGCATGGGGCATTTCCGTTATCTCGCATTTTATTTAATAACTGGGCTATGTGCCGCTTTGACTCAAACATTTATAACGCCTAGTTCTCAGATAGCAATGGTTGGAGCAAGCGGGGCAATTTCTGGGGTGTTAGGTGCCTATATGCTTTTTTATCCAAGCGCCCGCGTACTTACGCTCTTACCAATGGGATCCTACAGCCGCTCTGCGGAGGTCCCAGCTATTTATTTTCTTGGACTATGGTTTATCATGCAATTATTTACCGGCATCGCACCGTTAGCTGCAGGCGTTAACCAAGACGCTGGCGGCGTAGCTTTTGGGCCCATGTCGGTGGTTTTATATCCGGTGCATTATTAGCCAAACTTTTTGATCGCGGTGAATAAAAGCCTTTATCTTTGTCATCGGTGTTTAAAGTTTAATAAATACGACCAGTAGACATTTATGGTATACCTTTCTTGACTTCTATTTTTTTATATAAGGCAGTTGTGACAATTCCATTTCTAGATAAGCTAACGAATTCTGTTGCACCTAGACACTATTTTGCCCTGCTGGGAAGCGTTTTAGGTTTAACCATTCTTGCACCACTAATTGACCATTTTATTTGGGCTAGAATTGCTGTAGGCGGCATGCTTCTTGCCTGTTTACTTACTGCCTCGCTGGCAGTAAAAAGTACCGCGCGCATCTCTGTTCTAGTTATTATTACAGCCGTTTTATCAGGAATTATGTGGACAATTTCTCTTTGTGATCATGTAGAACCATTTAATACCATTTTTTTTCAACTAGCCGCTACTACAGTAGCTTTACTATTTTTTGTTATGACCTGCTATATCATTTTGCAAGATGTATTTCGGGGGTCAATAGATTCAAACAAAATATGCGGCGCGGTATGTGTTTATCTGTTAGTAGGTTTTTGTTTTGCCATGATACACAGCATGATTGCTCTTGCAGACGTCAGTGCCTATCGTAATAACATTGCCACTACAGGTGGTGATTTCGATACATCCAAAAATAATTCCTGGATCTCTAATTATCCTCTTTTTGTTTATTTTAGTTTCTGCACTCTTTCGACAGTCGGTTACGGTGACATCATACCGGTTAGCCGCCTGGCTCGTTCTATATCTTGTCTAGAGGCAACCTTTGGCCAACTTTATCTGGCTATTTTAGTGGCGCGTTTGGTAGGTTTGCATACCGCCGTCATCTCCACTCGCTATAGAAAAGAAGCAAGCTATGAGAGTGAACAAAAAGACCTCGTTCAATCAAAAAAGCTTTAGATGAGGATCAGCGGATTTCAAGCAGCTCAAGCACGTTTGTAAATCAAGAACAGAAATTTATTTAAAAGTTAATCTGAGCTCTGCTTAAAGAATCGATCTATATTAGGCACTGCAGCTTCATAGCAGCATTTTATAACAATACGTTATGTTTCGCAGGCAATAAAGTTTCATTTGCAGTATTCACTATGAAGACTTATTATTGACATCCAAATGTTGTTTGTATCTAGAAAGGCCCTTTTTGTGATAACCAATTCGCGCCCAAAAATCATTTGCACCTCGCTGTTTCTTCTTCTGTTTTTTCTTTTGCTTAATCCATGCCAGTATGTCGCTACTGCGGAGGAAAAAATTGCTCTGGCTACTGTTAGCCTAGGAGCAAGCGCATTGAGCTCTGTCGATCCAGAGATATGTGACGTAAAAATAATATCTGGGCGTTTTCGCACTATATCCGGTACTAATAGAACCTACACTTTATATGTGCCAGAGAAACACTCTACCTCGTTAACTCCACCCTATCCGTTAGTGGTTCTGCTTCATGGCTTTCTAATGACTGGACACCAGCACAGCAATAACGCTAAGTTTTTTGCCCAAAAAGGATTTGTTGTTCTTACCCCCGATATGACCAAAATTCTATTGGGCGACAATAATCGCATGCATAACGTAAAAGATATTTTGGATCAGATAAACAGTCTTATAAAAGAAAATCAGAACAAGTCTTCCCCGCTATATGGACTGATCGACTGCAAACGAATAGGCATTGCAGGCAATAGTGCCGGCGGTGCTGTTTGTTTAGAGCTGCTGCTAGAGGCACAAAAGGCTAATGTACCTATTCAAGCAATGTGCTCGCTAGATGGCGTGCCTTGGGATCGCACGAAGGCGAGTATGACAAAGCTCAAACCAGTCCATATTTTATCCCTGAGAGCCGAACCAAGTTTATGCAATTATTACTCGCGTATGCTTGGCTATCTCGAATTACTTAAGTTTCCTTATAGTGACGTAAAATTGAATGGCGCCCATCATTGCGATGTAGAAAATCCCACCACTCTGGGTTGCCGTTGCGTCTGTGGCACATCAACTGCCAAATATCGGGCCATTTTTCAACATCTCACCTATTTATATTTTAGAGACACGCTCAAACCTTCACCTTCACCTGTGGCATCTAACCCAACAGAAACTTTTGTTGATGCAGTAAACAGTCTCAAGAAGGAAGGCATTGCGGTTGCCAATCTCAATCAACTAGAACAAATCGAAGTTGCGGGCAATACCCAAGCTATACAATAAACAGCCAGAATGTTGTTTCATAATTAGTGCAAATATTTTTGTACTATATTACAAAAATATTGCATTAAGCAGCCAGCTTGAAAAGACCAATTAATAACTAACTATTATCAATCCCCGCTTAATTGTGCTTTTCAATTACTATGATCGAAATATCTAGATGAGGATTTCATTATGACTACAGCAACAAAGACTACAGTAAAAGCTAACTGGCCAACTGCCAAAACCCAAGCAGAAGCAGCACGTGCGGCTGCATCCCAATGTGCGGCTGCTCATGCCGTGCTCTCCAAAATCAGCGAAGAAGCTGTCAATGAATACAAGGCTACAGCAAGACAATTTAAAGTAGCCCATTTAAAAGAACAAGGTGTGAAAACTCCTCTAGAATTAGTCACAGCCATGGCCGAATTTGAAGCTAATGTATTTGGCAGTCAAATAGAAATAAGCGGCGACGAAAAGTCAGCCACAATGAATTATCTTGCCTGCGGCATGTGGGAAGCCATTCAAAAGGTCACCAAAATGACACCGGAAGAACAAGAAAAGGCGGGCAAAGGTTTCCAGACTTGCTTGCAAGACCTCGCTCATGAATTTGGTCTAAAGGCAGACATTCAAATGGCAGAAAAATCCTGCTCAGTTACATTCAACAAATAAGCTAACTTTTAGCTTAAGCAAAGAGAGCCCGATAACAATCAGGCTCTCTTTTTTATTGCATTGCAAGATATCTCATCCATTATAAATAAAAACCCCCTTGACAGACCTATACTAATAATTTAGTATTCATAAACTAATAGTATAGTTTGGGCGTGCAGATCGTGAAATTAAGAACATATCGAGCCATATCGAATCTTACCCAACAGCAATTTGCCCGCAAGCTGGCAGTCTCAGAACTATCAATAATCAAGTATGAGGGGGGAATTAACATGCCTTCGCGAGAAACCATGCTACGTATCTATGAATTAACTGCTGGCTCAGTTACTCCCAATGACTTTTTTGATCTTGAATCAATTTCTTTAAGTGACGCGAAAAATTCTCCATCTAACACATTGGTAGCAGCCGGCTTGATGAGCGGCACCTCCATGGATGGCATTGATGGTACTTTGCTTATCACCGATGGGGAGCGCTTCGTTAAAGACTTGGGCAGCTATTCAATAAGTTACGAGCCTGAATTTAAATTGTTATTAAAGAGCTGTGAACAGGCAGTAAACGACAATGACGGAGATGTATCAAAAGCCCGCATTACTTTTGAGAAAAAAAACAAATCAATAAAATTTGATACCATAATCCAAAAATCAACCGATCTTCATGCTCAAGTTATTCATGAACTTCTCAAGGAAGCTGGATATAAAGCCAAAAACATCGACCTGATTGGTTATCACGGACAAACCCTTTTCCATCGTCCTAAAGATGGCATAACTATACAAGTAGGCGATGGCCAAAGATTAGCTGATCAAACAGGCATAACTGTCGTTTATGATTTTCGCTCCAATGATGTTAAACATGGCGGGCAAGGGGCACCATTTGCGCCACTATATCATCAGGCTCTTGCTGCGCAAGCTGGACTGGCACCAATAGTTATCGCCAATTGTGGCGGCATTGCCAACATAACTATAATTGGCAATACAGATAAAGATCTCTACGCCTACGACTGTGGTCCCGGAAACACCCTAATTGATCGCTTTGTCCAACAAAAAATCGGCAAAGCAATGGACAAAAATGGCATATATGGCAGTAAAGGAAAGGTTAACGAAAAAGTATTAAAAGCTCTTCGAGAAAATGCTCTTAAACTAAAGGATGGTTCTAATTACTTAGACCAAGAACCGCCCAAATCGCTGGATGTAAACGATCAAAAACTTATTCCCGAATTAAATTCCTTAACTTTGCAAGACGGATGCGCCACACTAGAAGCTTTCACTGCTGCCTGCATTGTTCAAAGTCTCGATAGCTTAAAGTTTCCCATACCAAAACTCTGGGTGCTCGCTGGTGGAGGCTGGCAAAATCCGGTAATTACAAATCAACTAGAGCAAAGACTCAAACATAAATTCGGATCCGACGTCCGCGTGCAACACGCTGATCAAGTCGGTTGGAGTGGCCAAGCCATGGAAGCACAAATCTTTGCCTATTTAGCCGTGAGATCTTTACGCAAATTACCGCTGAGTTTACCTGGAACTACCGGTGTAAAGAAAGCTCTTACAGGAGGGAAAATTGTCTTTCCTAACAGCAATATTAAAAAGCTTCCAAATCAGTGCGCCAACTTATGGAGCAAGGCTAAAACCTTATCACTCACTATGTTTACAATGAGCTAATCATAATCCTGTAACTATTAATAGGGGTTTTCCCAATTGAATCAGTTATTCTGGAGTTGTTATACTGGGTCGCTATCATAGCCCACAAATCCCATTATCCAGGTTGCTTAAATGACTACTGCCATAAAAGAAATTCCTGTCCTTAGTCTTCAAGAAAAAGAAGCACAGCAAATTGGCTCCGATATGCAAGTGGGTTTTTCTTCTTTTGCTTCTATAATGCTTGGAATAGGCTCAATTATTGGTTCTATGGCCTGGTTATTTCATGGACCAATGATTGCTCGGGCCGGTACCTTAGCTTCAGCAATTGCCTGGATTATCGCTGCACTGTGCACCTTGCCTTTGTGTTTAATCGTAATGGAACTTGCTTCTATGTTTCCAGCAGCTGGTGGTCCGTATGTTTATAAATATTATGCTCTTAAACGTCTCAATCCAAATCTTGGTGAGTTATTTGGTTTTCTGACCGGTTGGCTTTTCTGGGTTGGTTGGATTGTCGCTCTTGCTTGTATGTCCAATGGATTAGTTAATATGCTTAGCTCTAGCATTTGGGGGAGCGCTCATACAAGCCCAATCTGGTTTGGTCCTGTTATTATTGTTGCCCTTTTTGGTTTTAATACCGTTGCTAATTTTCAGTCAGTTGATAAGTCAGCCGGCATCAATAATCTTTTTAGCTTGTTGAAATTTGCTATGGCCATTGCTTTCATAGCACTGGTATTTTTTTCACCCTCTTCATCAATTCCAAGAGTTTTTGCAATAGCAAGCCCGTCTGGTACAACAGATATCATAAAAAATGTATTGTCAGTCATTATGTTTGCTCTTTCCGGCTATGCTGGATTGGAAATGACCGGTTGCACCTCTTCCGAAACTAAAAACCCTCAGAAAACCGTGCCTTTAGCTATGATATTGACACTAGTGGCAGTAGCAACATTTTATACCAGTATGTCTGTTTCAATATCCGCTGCCGCTCCGTATGTAATGACTGCCAACAAATCAAATATGATTATTGCTGGTACTCATGCTGCCGGCAGCGATATTCTGGCAACCTGTCCAGCAGTAGCAGGATACCTAGGAGGACAAATCTGGGGTATTGTTTTTACCGCTTGTGTAGTAGCTTCCATCGTTGGTTGTGGTTTTGGTAATTTGCTAGGACTATCTCGTGTCGGTTATTCCATGGCCAAAACAGGTTTGTTTCCCGTTCAATTTGCTGAACTCGACGAACATACCAAGGTACCCAAATATTCACTTATCTTTCAGTTTTGGTGTTTGTGCATAATCGGCATCGGTGCCAATCTGTTGTCTGCCAGCGGTGTTTTTCCCGACGCCTATACCTTTTTAGCAGAAACATTTGGTGTCATCTATGCCTTTGTTGCCATGTTATATGGTGTTTGCGCGATAATCCTGCGCTACACAGATCCCCTTATGCCACGTCCATTTAGAGTTGGAAAGCAGGGCAATATGCTTCTCTGGTATCTTGCTATTTTCACTACTGCCGTATGGGGTTATGCGTCCTTTGGTTGCACTAGTATAAGCAATCAACTGGCAGCCTTACTTATCTTTCTTGCTGGCATTCCTATTTATAGCTTCTATCGTTTGCGTACAAGTAGGCACGACAAGTATATAGATAATAAGTAGCAAATGTATAGAAATTATATAGATACCGCAGCTTATCAATAGAGTTGCAGCATTTATTAGTCACTAAAGCAGAAATGTAGCTAATTTTATTTGATTTTTCAATTAAATTAGTATCATGAGTTTAATATAAGACGCCCTATTAAAGTTCTTCTCTTAGCAAGCCATTACATTCAGGTTAGCTTGCAATCGCTTTGTATCAAGAACTCATTATTTAGCTCTTGAATAAAAGGAAAAAAGCAGTCTCGCCACATAATGGTATCAACCAGTCTGCATTATCTATATGTCATTGATTTCCGCTTTCAATTAAGCGGTTCTAATCGTAAAGACTATCGATAGACTCACTTTAGTGATACCACTCACCTTATAGTGAATCGCGTATCGCCTATAAGAGTCTAGCGGTCGCCTTGCCGTGAACACCCTGCAACGCGATGTGTTTACTAGTCGGGTAGAACATAATTAGAAGGTAAGTTATCCGGAGCAAAAAATGTTCAGGCCGCTCACTACATTATTAGGAATGTCATTAATCGCAGGAAGTGCTCTTTATCTTCCTGCCAACGCCACTACTAATGCCGGTCAAACACAGTTGTCTTTTAGCCAATCACCACCTGAGGTGGCAACAGTAAACTACAAGGCTGTGCTTGAACAAGAAACTCGCCTGGTTGAAGAACAAAAGCACGTCATTCCGGGAACTGCCATTTATGCTCGTAAATTCGGTCGTGATGAAGCCAATCGTCTCGCTAAAGATGGCGTATTAATTGGTTGTAACAGTGCAGATTCATATCTGGATCTGCAAAGCGGCAATGTTCTCCTTACCCCAGAAAAGATACTGGAAGTAGCTACCAACAAAGCTAAAATATCGGTTGCTGCTGGCGCTACGGTTTTTATTACCGTCTCTACCAACAATGTTGTAGTTTATGACTTACTGCAAACAAAACCAAAACAAGTTTCCATTACATTGGACAAGCACAAATTGCTAATAGAACCAGGGCAGATGCTCGTTATAACAGTACAAAATATTAGTGACTTCGAAAAATTAGACGCTACAAGTCATTGTGTCACTCATCGCAAAATAACACCGTGTACTTTAAGTAACCAGACGGTAAATGCATTTCTGGCTGAGTTCTCTATGGCTTCAGCAATGACAACAATTCAGCCGTTGCAACGTCTGACTGTCTCTAATCATAGAGAAGACCAACTAGTCTTGGAAAAACTAATTAAAGTATCTGTATTGCTTGGCGATTTTGCCACAAGCACTGAGGCTGTTCCCCAAGTTGCTGAGTCCGGCGCTCGCAAAATTTCTGAAGTTGGTCAGAATAACTAACAAGGCTTTGACGAAATAATAATCGAAGTAGACCCAAGACTAAACATCAAAATCACTCTTGAGGATGATAGACAGTTTTCTCTATGCGGATCATTGATATTTGGAAATTGATAATCCTATTATCCACACTATCTTTTAACCACTTTTTAATCTCAATCTATCCTGTTTCTAAGAGGTATATGGAATGATGGGAATAGAGAGTTGGATTGGAGCTAATAACTAAAAGGCTTGGTCGCTCCTAGTACCTAGTATGTTTTAGTAACTGCGTTGGCGGGGATAGCTTTAAGTGGTGGGACAAGTAAAAGCACTTGCTGCAAGCTGAATTAATTTGGCTTCTCGGGGCTGGTTAGTGCCGTAGTTGGCAAAGGGAGAAAATCATTAGAAGGATAGCGTCATTGCTATTGTGTCTGCTTGTGGCAGGGGGTCAAAACCTGTCTCTAATAGCTTATGCCCATCCAGGCGGTTTCCAGTCTCCTAATCCCTCTACCTCTAATTCCTCCACTCATTGGTCTGGCTCACATCAATCCTCTACTAGCAGCCTTACCCACACTCATAATTTTCATCATCTAAACCATACCTTAAATAACTCGAGTAGCGCTAACAACACAAGCAATTCAAGGAACAGCTCTTCTTCTAATAATTCTTCATCTTCGTCTGCTCATCAATCCAGCACCCCCCTAAATAATTCTCAACCGAATAATTCTCAACTAAATAACCCGCAACCAAATAACCTCAACCAGCACACTACTCATAGCGTGCCTGCTGGACAAAATTCTTCGTCCCATCATAATTTAAACAATTTCCACTCTATAAACCATTCGCAAGTTAATTCTAAATTTTCTTCTACTCCCAAGCAAAGTGATTTCCAAAATGCTTTCCGCCATCAATACTTGACTAATTTCTCTCAACACTTAAGTTCTGCGCATTCTGCCTACTCTCCTTATAGCAGCAACTCTCAGCATTCGTTTCACCATTTTCATTCTAGAGAGAACCCTATAAGTCTTGCTCCCTCTCCTCTTACCAATAATAATCAAGCTTCTCCTCACTCGCTCTGGAATCACCCTACATTTTTCTACCATGCAGTCCGCAGTTCTGATTCGCAAGATTTTTTATCTTTCCACAACCACGGAGATAAAAATAATTCAGAAATTGGCTATTTAACCCACTCGGGCAATTCCAATAATGCTCTGTTTCACGCTGATTCTCATTTCAACCAACCCGGGAATCTAGCTAATAATCAGCCTGTCACTCTTGGTAAAAGCTCCACCGGCTCATTGTTAGGCGATGCCAATATATCTAATGCCTTTGGTCTTAATTTAAATTCTAGTAAGACTCAAATTGCAGCTGATTTTACCGCCAATATTATAGTTGGTGGTCATCTAGGAGCAAATGACACCGTCATAGGCGGCACAGTAATGAGTATACATCAAGGACAGATGTTGACCGCAGCTCAATATGCTGCTGCGGAGCAGGTTATTACTTCTGGACAACAAACTCTTGTATTAACTAATCGCGGCACTGCTTCGGGTGGTTTACTAACCTTAGAGCAAAGTCAGACTAGCTCGTTATCTTCTTTGGTTGTTTCCAGGGGTGTCACAATAGCAACCGTTGGCTATACAAGCACTAATGCCCTAAATGTTACAGGGACAGGAAGAATATCTGGTACTTTAGACGTGCTGCAATCTGCAGCAAATACAGGATCAACAATAGATTTTGGATCATTATCCGTAGGACGCAGTGGCTCAATTACAGATGCTATTTCAGCAAATATGCTGTCTAATTTATCTGGCTCAAATTCGTTATTCTCTTCCAGTGCTTTAAATTTAAATATAGTCAATGCAGTATTGAATCAAGGGGCAATAAATTCTAGCAGTAATTTAAATATAGCTGCCGGTGGCAATATAACTAATAGTGGCAGCATTAATGCAAATAATAATCTAAGTCTTGCTAGTGCGGGTGTAATCTCAAATATTAGTCCCGTTGCTCATAATCTGCCTATTAGTTCTAACAGTTTATCTGCAAGCAATTCAGTTGCTTCTAATTCAAGCCGAGCTTCTCCTCAAGCCAGCCTTACTGGCTCAACTGTCAGCCTCACTTCCGGTACTGGTACTTTTACTAATACAGGCTTAATAGCTGCTACAGGTAACAATGGCAATGTTTTATTCAATGCTCCCGATACTAAAGATATTAGTATCACCAATACGAACGGCACAGTCCAAGCATTACAAGGAGCAATAAATATACGTGATTCTTCTTATGCTGGTAGTGCTAATACAACTTTAACTGGAGGCAATTATTTATCACAGCAATTAAACTTAAATTCTGGAAGCGGTGCAGTGAATGTCAATATAGGCAATGTCACTGGTAACATTGCTACTGTCGCCGGCGTGGAGCACATTCAAGCAAGCACCGCCAATTTGATAATCGGTAACACTTCAGTAAGTGGCGACCCAACTTATTTCAATACGGCTGGTTCCGTTACTATTGCTGGGGCTCTCAGCTTCTCTGGTCAAGATTTAGCTATTGTTGCTAACACAAACATTCTTACTGCTTCTGGAGCAGCTGCTGTCAGTACAGCTTCCAGTTCGGCGAATGGTGGCAATATAACAATGCTAGCCGGAGTCAATTTTACTTCCTCTGGGGCAGCTTCAGGCAGCAATGACACAACAACAACTCTAAGTAATTTTTCTGCTAGTTCTACAGGTGGTTATATAGATCTTAAAGGTACTGTTAGCGGCTCTAATATAGCTATTTCATCCCTTACTTCAGCCAGCAGTAATTCTGGTAGTAGTGGTGGCAATATCAATCTGGTCGCCTTTGCTGGCAGTGGCACTAATAGCGGCACAGTAACATTGCCGAACATTACAGTTACATCTGGCGGAACTGGGGCAGGCAATAACGGTAGCGTAAATATTGTAGCTGGAGCAACGTCTGGTACTAGTATTACTACAGGAGCTATCACTACAACTGGCGGCACAGGCACTGGTGGCAATATTACTCTAGTTTCTGCTACACCAACTATTACAGGCTCCCCAACTATTACCAATGGCACATTATCAGGTGGTAGCTTTACGGCTGGGGCTTCACCGGTTTATGTTGCAGGTAATATTTCTGCCGGAGCTCTTACGGCTCCCGGTGCCACCATTACCGCTGCTTCTGGTCTAAATGTATCTTTGGGAGCTGTGACTAGTAACGGAAGAGGTACAAATGGTAATGGCGGAACAATAAATCTTACATCTGGTCTGAGCAATAGTGGTTCTGGAGGACTAACGTCTTCAGGAGCAATAAGTGCTAACGGTGCAGGCACAGGTAATGGTGGCACCATTAATATTAACTATTATGATGCCGGTGGCAATCCGTTAATTGCTGGAGCCAGTTCAGGATCTACTAATTTTATTAGTAGCAGCATTTCAGCAACAGCATCTGGAACGGGATCAACCGGCGGCACCATCAATATTACTAATTCTTATGTTGGTGCTCTAAATGTAACTCTCACAGGCAGCATCACGGCAAATTCGTCAGGTACGAGCGGGGTTTTGGGTAGTATAAACTTTACTCCAGCTAACACCAGCCAGGTAATATCTGTAGTTGGAGCTGGTACTTTAACTGGCATTGTTAATGCTACTGGCTATAGCGTCAATATTAGCCAGACAGGCACTAGCACATTAACAGCAGGAACAATTGGTGCAACATCTAGTTCTGGATATGTAATGTTGAGTGATACCAATGGCATCGTCAACGCTACCAATGCCATTACGACCGCAAGCGCGCCGCTGGTAATAGCCAGTAACAATAATATTACTTTGCAAAGTGGCTCTAGTATAAATACCAGCGGTGGCAACGCATTAGTAGTAGCTGGCGCCATTTATACTTCAATTAATTACGTTATAAATGTGAGCGGTGGCAGTACTACAGGTGGTGCAATTAATACGAGTGCAGCTTCATCTTTTACAACCTCCGGTGCATCCGGCAATATTGCTGGTGGCAATATTAATATGTTGGCCTATCGCGGCACAGGCGGGGGCACTATAACTACTGGCGCCCTGACAACCAGTGGTTCTGGCTCTGGCAATGGCGGCAATATTCTCATGAATGCGCCCAACGGACTGACGCTGGGTGCTCTTACTACTTCGTCTACCTCAGGTATGGGTGGTCAGGTAATAGCCTGGACTGGCAATACTGGTAATTCTGCCACTTTAACTACTGGATCAATTAATACTTCTGGTGCAAGCGCCGGCGGACTGGTGGAGCTTGTAAATAATGCTGTAACTACCAGTTCGACTAACCTGACTGTAAGCGGCACCATTACAACCGATGCGTCAGGACTTAACGGTGCTGCCGGACCAATAGCCTTAGTTGCTTCTGGGGCTATTAGTGTCACTGGTAATATCAGTGCGCAGGCTGTAAATAATAGCTCTAGCACAACTGCCCTTGGCGGCGGCGTCTTTATCTCCAGTGGTGGCAGCGGTGCCACTGCAATTACTGTTCAGAATATAAATACTAGCGCTACAAATAATGGCGTTAATGATAAAGCTGGCAATATTATTCTTTTGTCGTCTCAATCGGTAACGTCTACTGCTAATCCTACCAATATAACTCTTGGCACATTGACTCAGACCGGTGGCACCGCAGGAACAGGATTTGTTTATGGTTTGGCCGGTGCCTCAACCACCGTACCTACATCTTTGAACGTCACACCGACCACAAGTATAAATATAAGGCCTGGTGGTTATCAATCAACTACTGGCACGATAGCTTTAACTATTAATACTAATGGCGACTCTCAAATGGTGACACCAATCAATATAGCGGCTGGTTCTGGCAGCACCTCTATTACTTTGAGCTCGCTAACACAAGCAAATACTACGGACAACGTCAATTTTATATTGGCAGGCTCACTTGCGACTACAGGAGCCCTTACAATTAACCAATCTTTAGGCAATGCCGGCATTAACATATTAAGTAACAACAATATATCGATAGCAGGGAATTTGACTTTAACCTCCTCATCAGGAATTAACATAGCGGCATTAGGAGCCAGTGGAGTGGTAGGAAATTTCAATGTTGGATTGACTGCTGGCCAAAATATAATTATGCTCGGAGGAATAAATGTTTCCGGAACAAGCACAGCCAATATCGCTTTTATAAGCAGCGGATCAATATTAGCCATAACATCGCTAGACACTCACAGTACGTCCGCCTCCACGAGCAGCGGCTCAGTTGACTTGAGAGCTGTCAATTTAATTAACACGGCTGCAATAATTTCTTCTAACACAGTTGGTAATCAAGCCGGATCGGTTTCAATAATAGCCGGCACCGGCATCAGCACAGGGAACATAATATCTAGTGTTAGTGCTAGTACTAGCTATTTTAGCGGCGGCAATATTTATATGGTATCAGGTGGCTCCATAAATACAAACGGCCTAAATTCATCCAACAATAGTCAGGGATCTAGCGGCATTATATCTCTTGTAGCTAATACGTCTATTTCGACTGGGGCCATTACCTCGTCTATGATTTCCGCCGGTGGAGCAGGCGACAGTAGTTTTGCTGGGAACATATCTTTGGATGCCGGTACATTCATTTCTACTGGAACCCTCAATGCGGCGCAAACTGGATCAAACGCTACTGCTGGGGCTATTTCTTTAGTAGCTGGGTCATCAATTGTGACTGGGACAATCACCACTCCCGCCGCCTTTTGGCCTGGAGCTGTTTCTGCCCTTGCAGGAACTTCCATCTTTACAGGATCAATTAATACTTCTGCTTCTTCCCTCAATGGGGGAAATATTGCCTTTACAGCGGGAACATCCATTAATGTGGGAGCAATAAACACTACTACTGCTAGTACTTTCGGTTCAGCAGGAGGAAATGTTCTGTTAAATGCCGGTACTTATATTTTAGCAAGTACAATAAGCACCAATGGTACTGCAAATATTGCTGGTGGTGGCTCTGTGGTGCTCATCGGTAATTCATCTATTACTTCAGGAGCAATAAACTCTTCTGCCTTTACTGGTAGTGGTACCGCCGCTGGTTCAGTATCACTTGTTTCTAATGGCGCAATTACTGCGAGTGGTATTACAGCAAACGCTCCTGGTACAAATGGTATTGGTGGAAATATATTTATATCTTCTGGCTCATCTTCTTTGAGTGCACCGGTTATAACTTTAGGTACTATTAATACAAGTGTTGGTACCGGCGGCACCGCTGGTTCGATATTTTTAGGGGCAAATGTAGCTTCTGGCACGGCTTCTGCTTTTTCTTACACTCCCGCTGTCGGTTCTGGTACGGTGTATTTGTTCTACAACAATAATCCTTCCACCATTACTTCTAATACCACTATATCGGTTAATAGTTCCAGTATAACTATTACCCCCGGTATTTATACTTCTGATATAGGCTCTTCTGGTACACCTGTCAGCATAACTCTCAATCTTGGGGGAGATAGTCGCACAATTGTTCCTATAGTTACCACGGGCAATATGTGGTTGTCAGGTTTTTCAGCCAATAATACAGTAGGTGGTAGTGGCTATCTAAACAACGGTTATGTCGTTGATCTTATTAGCAATGGTTCTACAGGAATTACATTATCCGGAAATATAACAACAACACCTTTTTCAACAGGCACAGCCGGCAATATTTATTTAGCAGCTCTTGGATCAGGTGGCATCGCTCAATCTGCCGGATCCATAGCTGGTAATATATTAGCGCTTGCAGCCACAGGCGGTTCTATAGGCTCGTCTGGTAATTCTATTGCTACCTCTATTGCTACGGTTAGTGCTTACACAATAGGATCAGGAAATGTGTACATTGCCGACAGTGGTACCACCACATTAAACTCCTCAGCGGCAGGCTTATCTGGTGGGACGTTTAAATTTTCTGCTAATGGCAATTTAAATGTTTCCAATATACTTAGCGGAGGGTTTATTAATCCGAACTCGGTGGTAGCCCAAAATATTAATTTCTCCACCACCAGTGCTTCTAATGGCAACATTTCCGTTAACAGCGTAGTTACAGGGACGGCTGGAGTAACAATCACCACTGGTGGTACAGGCATTCTTAAATTAGGGGTCAATCTTTCTAATAATTTAGGGCAATCTGGGCCAATAGTAACACTCAATAGCCCTATAGTACTTACGAGCAATACCCTGAATAATAATTCGACTGCTGTGTTCACTACCGCAGTTAATGCCGGTTTGAGCACTGTAACTATACAGCCCACTAGCGTCGGTACAGCCATTAATCTTGGTGGTGGCGCTAGCGGACTAATTATCTCCCAAAATACTCTTAATTATATATATGCTTCAAAAGTAAATATAGGCAATACTTCAGATACAGCTGATATAACAATAGCAGGAGCGGTAAACACGGCTGGTCCGACGGGAAATGCAAATTACAATCTTACCTTGCTCAATGGCACGGGTAACATTGTAGATACTACGAATACAATTACTTCTGGTAGTAATATTTTAGGCTTCACTGTAACGTCTGGCTCGGTTGGAACCTCAGCAAATCCCATTCTTATTTCAGCATCTAGTCTTTTTGCCAATGCGGGCACAAACGTTTATTTGTCTGACTCTATCGCAAGCACCGCTACTGTTCAATCTGCTTCATCTGCAGGAAGTACTTTTAGTTTAACAAATGCAGGTTCTTTAGCTCAATTAAATAGTTCTGTCAATATCTCTGCTCCTACCATTAGCCTTACTTCGACTGCCGGCAGCATCGGCACTACAAGCATTCCTTTCTATATAGAAAACGGCAGTTCTGGCACTGTTACTTTTACCGCTAATGCTAGTGCTGCTAGTCAAAATGTTTATATACAAAATGCCAGTGGTACCACCGGTGCCCTTAGCTTGAGTGGATCTTCTTCTGCCGGTAGTTCCGGTACTTTCTCCATCAATTACTATGGCAATATTACTTCAACCAATAGTAGCAGTTATATTAATGCTCCTACAATTACTCTCACTAGCGCTAATGGCAGCATTGGTACATCCACTGTTCCAGTTTTTGTAGAAAATGGCAGCTCCGGCAATCCCGCTTTGACCATTAGTGCTAGCAGTAGCAATGCAGCAATTAATATAGTGAATGCTGCCGGCGGTTTGCAAATTAATAGTGTCACCCTGGGATCAGGCGGTGGCGGTTTTATGTCCTTTGCCGCAACAGGCGGACCAATTAATATAGCCACTACTCTTACAACCAATGGTGCACCACTTGCTTTAGTCAGTGGTGGTGATGTTGTCTTTCAGACTGGTTCAAGCGTCAGCACAACCGGCGGCGCTATAACTATTATTGCCGGCGCTGCATCCACAATTTCTAGTGGTGCCATCAGTATTACCGGTGGCACAACTTCTGGTGGCAAGATTGACCTCGGCAATGTCTCTTCATTCTCTTCTGCTACATCTTCCGGCAATACAAACGGCGGCAATATTACTCTAGCTGCTTTTGCTGGTTCAGGAGGTAATTCCGGCTCGATTAGTTCGCCTGCCTCCCTCACTATAACTTCTGGTGGTTTTGGCTCAGGTACTAACGGTAACTTCCTTACTCTTGCGGGCGCCCCTAATACTAATGCCCCCTACTCGCAATTTGTCACTATGTTTTTCCACAATATAAACACAAGCGGCGGTACAGGTGGTAGCGGTAATATTACTCTGGCAACAGCTACTCCAAGTGTTGGCAGTGGCTTAACTATCACAAGCGGTGCCATCAGCTCAGGTAGCGTTGTCGGTAATGGTACACCTAGCAGCCCTGGGGCTATATTCTTAGACAGCGCCACCACTTCCGGTGGTAATGTGGCTGTTATTAGCGGTTATGGCATCACCTCTGGCAGTGGAAATGCCATCACTACCAACGGCGGTTCAATTACCCTTATTGCCGGAGCTGCCTTTGGCACACCTACTGGTTCAAATGTTCTCAATATAACTGGCTCTTCTTCTACTGGTGGAGCAATATACGCAGAAGGAGCGGAAAGTACCTTTAATTTGTCATCATCTACTTCTTCCGGCAATACTAACGGTGGCAATATCACAGCACTTGCTTTTGGCTCTAGTGTAGGATCAATTTTGAATTCTGGTGGCTCCAGTGCGCCAATAAGCGCCGGTGGTTTTGGCAGCGGTACTAATGGCAATGTCATACTCATTGCTGGTGGCTCTGGCGGCAGTGGCGGTATCTCTGCTATAAGCGATATCAATACTACCGGTGGCACAGGCGGTAGCGGCAACATAACTGTTGCTAGCGCCACACCGTCGATTGGCAGTGGTATCAGCATAAACAACGGCACAATTTCCGCTGGCACGGTATCCGTGGGTACTGCTCAAACTGGACAAATTAATATAGGCACGGTGGAAGGTCCAGGTAGCACAATTGCTGTTAGCGCCTCGGCTATGGTTGGCTTTAGTGGAGCTATTACAGACAATGGTTTAGGCGCCAATAATGGCGGCAATGTAAATATTACTGCTAATACTAGCAGTGCTTTTAGTATTAACGGCTACTCGCAAGGAACTCCTAGCGGCACAGGTGGTTTAATATCAGTCAATGGTGGACCAACGGCCGGCGGTGGTGGCGGCACTATATCAATAACCAATAGTGGCGGCGGTATTACACTAGCTAATCTTTCCCAAGTTTCCTTAGCTGCAGGTGCAGGTGGTGGAGCTGGTGGTAACCTAACTTTAAATGCTTCGGGAACTTTGAGTATTGCTAAAGGCACTGTAAGTGCTAGTGCTTCTGGCTCTGGCAATTACAATGGTGGCAGTATAAGTCTTACTGGTTCTACATTGTCTATCACTGGCAGCGGTACATTATCTTTAACTGCTAATGCTGCGGGTACGGGTAATGGTGGTTCCGTGACCGCTATCGCTACAGGTGCAACCGGGGATATTACTCTAGGGGCCGTTAACGGTAATATAGCTTCCATACAAGCTGAAGGCGGCTCGGCTGTCTCTGCTTCCGGTAATGGCGGTACTATAGTCTTATCTGCTGGACGTAATCTGACGGTGCCTTCCACCAGCAATATTATGAACGTCGCTCCACAAGGAACAAATGGTAACGGCGGTACTATTAGTTTGATAGCTGGTGCCAGCGCTGCTGCTACCTTGCAAGTGAATCAAGCATTAAGTGCCAATGGTGTTGGTACGGGAAATGCCGGCACGATAAATATTACCTATAATGATATAACTAATCCATTAGTTATCGGTGCTTCTGGTTCTAATAGTTATATAAATGGCAATATATCAGCGTCCGCTCCTGGTGCAGGCAATGGCGGTACAATTAACATCACCAATTCTGCTGCTGGAGCATTAATAGCAACTCTAACAGGAACAATTTCCACAGCATCGACATCGGGTACAAATGGCAGCATAAACTTCACTTCACAAAGTGGACAAGCAGTAACTGTAGCTGGTGCTGGTGGCTTAACTGGTACAATCAATAATAATGCAAATGCCGCCGCAGTCACATACACTGTGGGAACAGGCAATGTGGTATTAGGCAATATCAGCAATGCTAGCGGCAATATCGCGGTTACAGATAATGCCAGTGCTGGCACAATATCTACAACCGCTAATATTACGAGCGCTGGTACTCTAACTTTAACCACCGCTTCGGCAGGCAATATTACACTTAATAATTCAATCTCAGGATCATCCGTGGCTTTGAATGCCGGAGGCTCTGGCACAATCACGCAAACAGCCGGTACTGTAATAGGTACAATCTCAGCTGCCTTTACTAGTGGCTCAGGAGCTATTGGTTCATTGAATATAGTCACACCAAATTGGACAGCTAATACAACCGGTAATGTGACATTGATAGATAGCCAAGCTACAACAGGAAATGGAGTATCAACAGGCAATAATATTAGCTTTACCGATTCTGCTGGCGGCGCTGGTGCATTAACTACTTCCGGCACGATTACTGCTAACGGTACTTTGGCTCTATTATCTACCGGCACTAATGGGGGCATAGTATTGGGCAGTAATGTATCAGGTACAGCAGATACGATTACTGCTTCTGGCTCTGGAACAATAACTCAAACGAGTGGTCTCGTAACAGGCTCAAGCTCAGCGGCCTTCACTAGCGGCAGCGGTGCTATCGGATCACTCAACATAGCTACTCCTAGTTGGACAGCCAATACAACCGGTAATGTGACATTGATAGATAGCCAAGCTACAACAGGAAATGGAGTATCAACAGGCAATAATATTAGCTTTACCGATTCTGCTGGCGGCGCTGGTGCATTAACTACTTCCGGCACGATTACTGCTAACGGTACTTTGGCTCTATTATCTACCGGCACTAATGGCGGCATAGTATTAGGCGGTAATGTCTCTGGTACTGTAGATACAATTACTGCTTCTGGCTCTGGAAGTATTACTCAAACAGGTGGAACAGTAACCGGCTCAACCTCAGCCTCATTTACAAGTGGCAGTGGTGCAATTGGTTCTCTCAATATAGCTACACCAGTCTGGACAGCTAATACAACAGGTAACGTAACTTTAGTTGATGGTCAAGCTACCACAGGTAATGGAGTATCAACAGGCAATAATATTAGCTTTACCGATTCTGCTGGCGGCGCTGGTGCATTAACTACTTCCGGCACAATTACTGCTAACGGTACTTTAGCTCTATTATCCACTGGCACTAACGGCGGCATACTATTAGGCGGCAATGTTTCTGGTACTGCTGATACAATTACAGCTGCTGGTTCAGGTACTATCACTCAAACAGCTGGCACTGTCACTGGCTCTACTTCTGCTGCTTTTACCAGCGGCACTGGTGCTATCGGTTCATTGAACATCGCCACACCGAATTGGACTGCTAATACAACCGGTAATGTGACATTAGTTGATAGTCAAGCTACCACAGGTAATGGAGTATCAACAGGCAATAATATTAGCTTTACCGATTCTGCTGGCGGAGCTGGTGCATTAACAACATCCGGCACAATTACTGCTAACGGTACTTTGGCTTTATTATCTACCGGTACCAACGGCGGCATAGTATTAGGCGGTAATGTATCAGGTACAGCAGACACGATGACAGCTTCTGGTTCTGGCTCTATTACTCAAACAAGTGGTCTGGTAACAGGATCAACCTCAGCTGCGTTCACTAGCGGCACTGGAGCAATTGGTTCACTGAATATGGCTACGCCAAACTGGACTGCTAATACAACCGGCAATGTTGCCCTGGTGGATATTTCTGCTACTACCGGTAACGGGGTGTCTGCTGGAGCTAATATATCATTTATAGATTCCGCTAATGGCGCTGGGGTTTTAACAACATCCGGTTCAATTACAGCTACTGGTACTTTAACGCTACAAACGATCGGTAGCAATGGAGGCATTGTTCTTGGCGGAAATGTATCAGGTACTGCAGATACGATAACCGCTTCTGGCTCAGGAACAATAACTCAAACAGGCGGTCTGGTAACTGGCTCTACTTCTGCTAATTTCACCAGCGGTTCTGGGGCTATCGGCTCTCTCAATATAGCTACTCCAAACTGGACTGCCAATACAACTGGTAATGTGACTTTAGTTGATAGTACAGCGACAACAGGCAATGGAATATCAACAGGTAATAATATTAGCTTTACTGACTCTGCTGGCGGCACTGGGGCATTAACGACTTCTGGCACAATTACTGCTAACGGTACTTTGGCTCTGCTATCCATTGGTACCAACGGCAGCATAGTATTAGGCGGTAATGTTTCCGGCACTATAGATACAATTACAGCTTCTGGCTCTGGAACAATAACTCAAACAAGTGGTCTGGTAACAGGCTCAACCTCAGCCTCATTTACAAGTGGCAGTGGTGCAATTGGTTCTCTCAATATAGCTACGCCAAATTGGACAGCCAATACAACAGGTAATGTTGCCCTGGTAGATATTTCTGCTACTACGGGTAATGGGGTGTCTACTGGAGCTAATATATCATTTATAGATTCCGCTAATGGCGCTGGGGTTCTAACAACATCTGGTTCAATTACAGCTACTGGTACTTTAAACCTACAAACGATCGGTAGCAATGGAGGCATTGTTCTTGGCGGTAATGTATCAGGTACAGCAGATACGGTAACGGCTTCTGGCTCAGGTACAATAACTCAAACGGGTGGTGTCGTAACTGGCTCAACATCGGTTGCTTTCACCAGCGGTTCTGGAGCTATCGGTTCTCTCAATATTGCTACTCCTAATTGGACAGCCAATACTACAGGTAACGTGACTTTAGTTGATAGCCAAACTACAACAGGTAATGGAATCTCTACCGGTAATAATATTAGCTTTACCGATTCTGCTGGCGGCACTGGAGCATTAACGACTTCTAGCACAATTACTGCTAACGGCACTCTCGCTCTTCTATCTACCGGCACTAACGGCGGCATAGTGCTAGGCGGTAATGTCTCTGGTACAGTAGATACAATTACGGCTTCTGGCTCTGGAGCAATAACTCAAACAGCTGGCACTGTCACTGGCTCAACTGCTGCTAACTTCACCAGCGGTTCTGGTGCTATCGGTTCTCTCAATATAGCTACGCCAAACTGGACAGCTAACACAACAGGTAACGTAACTTTAGTTGATAGCCAAGTTACAACAGGTAATGGAGTATCTACTGGTAACAATATTAGCTTCACAGATTCTGCTAACGGCGCTGGGGCATTAACAACTTCCGGCACAATCACTGCCACCGGAGCTTTAGCTCTATTATTAACAGGCACAAACGGTGGCATAGTATTAGGCGGTAACGTTTCCGGTACTGCTGATACTATTACTGCCTCTGGTTCAGGAACAATAACACAGACAGCCGGTACTGTGACAGGAAGTACGTCCGTCGCTCTGAGCAGTGGCAGTGGCAATATTGGCAGTATCAATACATCGACACCGAGTATGACTTTAAATACAACAGGAAGCGCAACTGTAGTTAACAGTGGAGCCGGAGCATTAAGTCTGGCTTCCGGAGGAGATGCATTTTCTGGCTTATCGGTGAGCACAGACAACAATCTATCAACAACAACAGCCGTCATGTCTTCGGGAACGGTGGCGTTAACAACGACAGCTAACAATGGCAATATATCATTAGGCGGAAATGTAAATGGCACAACAGTAAATCTAACAGCCAATGGCTCTGGAGCGATTGGTCAAACAGGCGGTTCAATTACAAGTACAAATTTAAATCTAAGTTCTGGTTCAGGCAATATTACAACTTTAACAGGGACGACGAACAACCTGACGTTTAACACCACAGGCAATGTCACTTGGGTAGGAAGCGGTGGCACTGCATTGAACATTGGTAATGGTAGCTCAACCGGTGACGTTGTATCTATATCAAATAATGCTGGACTGACAACATCAGGGTCAATCACGGCTTCTGGCACTTTGGGACTTTCTACAAGTTCCGGTTCAAATGGCGCAATAGCCTTAGGAGCGAATGTATCAGGAACAGCAGTAACCATATCAGCTGATGGCACAGGTAATATCAGCCAATCAGCCGGCACAGCTACTGGTACTACGTCTCTTGCTCTTACCAGCGGCAGTGGAACAATAGGTTCCCTCAATATTGCCACACCGAACGTTACGTTTAATACAACAGGAAATGTCACTCTTGTTGACTCTACAGCATTAACAGGCAACGGTGTCTCAACTGGCTCTAACGTTAGCCTAACTGACAGCGCTGCTGGCGGTATAACTACTAGCAATAATATTACTGCTTCTGGAGCTTTATCATTAATAACCTCCGGTTCAACTCTAACTATTGGTTCTGGTACATATACACAAGCACTAGGTGGTGCTTTGACCGTACAAAATACCAATACTTCTTCCGGCACAATTACTCTAGCCAGCAATTCAGTGCTTGTTGGTATGAATGGTGTAACAGTAGAGATAGGTTCTCCATCATTAATTGCAGGTTCTACACCAACTAACGTATTAGTCACTACAACTGGCAGCGGCGCTGCTTATTTTGGTGCTAATGGTATTACTGCCTCAGCACCTACTAACTATGTCAGTGCCAATAATGTTAATGTTCTTGTCAGTACTGGTTCAGCCTCTAGCAGTGCCATAAGTCTGGGTGGCGGAGTACAGATTAATGGCGGAACACCATCTATATATAGTTTGGATTTAACCAATGCCTCCAACGTAACCTTACTGAGTACATATCAGCAAGAAGGATTGATTGGCGGCTCTTTGACAGTTAGCGGTGGAATAGCGGTTGGCGGTAATGCCATTTTCACAACTGCCAATAGTCTAGCTAATTTAACGGCTGAAAATATACCAACCAATGTTACAGTTCAATTCAATGGTTTTGGCAATAGCAATGTAGTTGGTGTAAATATTACCGGCAGCAGTACTTCAAGCCAAGCAATAATTAATGGCACAGAAACATTTAGTGGTGCTACAGCTGCTGTAACTACTATCAATTCTAATCAAGCCGGCCCTGTATTAAGCATTGGCAGCACAGGAGCCCTAACAAGCAATGCCTCTCTATCAATAACTACTAATGGCAATATAGCAATTGCCGGTAGCGTCTCCGGTACAGCGGTTGCTATAAATGCTACAGGCTCTGGAACAATAACTGGCGCCGGTACTGTTACTGGCACAACATCATTAGCCCTGGGTAATACTGGCAGTACCGGCGCCATTAATCTCTCTAATGTTGTTACTCCTAATATAACTTTTAATACATCAGGTAATGTCACCCTTGTTAATTCACAAGCGTTAACTGGTAATGGAGTATCGACTGGTAATAACATTAGCTTTACTGACTCTGCTAACGGAGCAGGTGCTTTAACCACTTCTGGCTCTATTACTGCTGCTGGTACATTGGCTCTGCTATCTACCGGTACAAATGGCGGTATAGTGCTTGGCGGTAATGTCTCTGGTACAACTGATACTATTACTGCCAGTGGCTCAGGAACAATAACTCAAACTGGTGGTGTTGTAACCGGATCAACGTCGGCTGCTTTCACTAGCGGTTCCGGTGCTATCGGCTCTCTAAATATAGCTACGCCAGTCTGGACTGCTAATACTACAGGCAACGTAAGCTTAGTTGATAGTACTGCTACAACTGGTAATGGAATATCTACTGGTAATAATATTAGCTTTACTGATTCTGCTAACGGAGCTGGTGCATTAACAACATCAGGCACAATTACTGCTAACGGTACTTTGGCTTTATTATCTACCGGTACCAACGGCGGCATAGTATTGGGCGGCAATGTTTCTGGTACTGCCGATACGATTACTGCTACTGGTTCTGGCTCTATTACTCAGACAACTGGCACTGTAACCGGCTCTACTTCTGCCAACTTCACTAGCAGTTCCGGTGCCATTGGTTCTCTCAATATAGTTACTCCTAATTGGACTGCTAATACAACAGGTAATGTAACTTTAGTTGATAGCATTGCGACAACAGGCAATGGGGTCTCGACAGGAAACAACATCAGCTTTACAGATTCTGCTGGCGGAGCTGGTGCATTAACAACATCAGGCACAATTACTGCTAACGGTACTTTGGCTTTATTATCTACCGGTACCAACGGCGGCATAGTATTGGGCGGCAATGTTTCTGGTACTGCCGATACGATTACTGCTACTGGTTCTGGCTCTATTACTCAAACAACTGGCACTGTAACCGGCTCTACTTCTGCTAACTTCACCAGCGGCACTGGAGCTATCGGCTCTCTAAATATAGCTACGCCAAACTGGACTGCTAATACAACCGGTAATGTAACTTTAGTTGATAGCACAGCGACAACAGGCAATGGAATATCTACTGGTAATAATATTAGCTTTACTGACTCTGCTAATGGAGCTGGCGCTTTAACAACATCTGGGTCTATTACTGCTAACGGTACTCTCGCTCTTCTCGCTACCGGCACTAATAGCGGCATTGTATTAGGCGGTAATGTAAGTGGCACAGCCGATACGATTACTGCTACTGATTCTGGAACAATAACTCAAACAAGTGGCCTGGTAACAGGCTCAACCTCAGCCTCATTTACAAGTGGTAGTGGAACAATTGGTTCACTGAATATAGCTACACCGAATTGGACTGCTAATACCACCGGTAATGTAACTTTAGTTGATAGTCAAGCTACCACAGGTAATGGAGTATCAACTGGTAATAATATTAGCTTTACTGACTCTGCTAACGGAGCTGGCGCTTTAACTACTTCTGGCTCAATTACTGCTAACGGTACTCTTGCTCTTCTTACAACCGGTACTAATAGCGGCATAGTATTAGGAGGTAATGTAAGTGGCACAGCCGATACGATTACTGCTACTGGTTCTGGCTCTATTACTCAAACAGCTGGCACTGTCACCGGCTCTACTTCTGCTAACTTCACCAGCGGCACTGGTGCTATCGGCTCTCTCAATATAGCTACTGCAAACTGGACTGCTAATACTACCGGCAACGTAAGCTTAATTGATAGTACTGCTACTACCGGTAATGGAATATCTGCTGGTAATAATATTAGCTTTACTGACTCTGCTAACGGCGCTGGTGCTTTAACTACTTCTAGCTCTATCACAGCCAACGGTACTCTCGCTCTTCTCGCTACCGGCACTAATAGCGGCATTGTATTAGGAGGTAATGTTTCCGGTACAGTGGATGCAATTACAGCATCTGGCTCAGGAACAATAACTCAAACGGGCGGTCTGGTAACAGGCTCAACCTCAGCTGCCTTCACTAGCGGCAGTGGTGCTATCGGCTCTCTCAATATAGCTACTCCAGTCTGGACAGCGAATACAACCGGTAATGTATCTTTAGTTGATAGCACTGCTACAACTGGCAATGGAGTATCGACAGGAAACAATATTAGCTTTACAGATTCTGCTGGCGGAGCTGGTGCATTAACAACTTCAGGCACAATCACAGCTACAGGTACTTTAGCGTTACTATCTACTGGCACTAACGGCGGCATAGTATTAGGTAATAATGCTTCCGGTACAGCAGACACTATAACTGCTTCTGGTGCTGGCACAATCACTCAAACTGGCGGAATTTTAACAGGCAGCAATTCAATATCACTTTCTTCTGGCTCGGGTAATATAGGTAGCATTAGCACTGCTACTCCGAGCATGACACTCAATACAACCGGTAATGCAACTGTAGTAAATACCGGTGCATTGAGCCTTGCTTCTGGTGGTGATACATTCTCTGGATTGTCTGTCAGCAATGATAATACCATTACAACTACGTCAGCTCTTGCCTCTTCTGCAGCTGTAGCTCTATCCACAAGCTCTACTAGCGGTAATATAGCTATTAATGGCAACCTTACAGCCGGTACAACAGTCTCTCTAACAGGCGGTTCTTCGTCCGGCACTGTTAGTGTTGCCTCCGGGGATACTGTTACAGGGGGCACTGGAGTAACTGCAATCGCTCCTGCGGTCACTAATAATGGCGCCATTACGGCTACAACTGGTAATGTTGTTGTTCAAAGTAATGGAGCGGGCTACAGTCTGAATGTAGCTTTAGGAAATGGTAGCACTATGACCGCTACAGCCGGGAATGTCACATTCAACAATACTAACCCTGGTCAAATAACTATTAGTGGCGGATCTGGCAATTATGGCACCATCTCCGCTAATAATGCCATTATCCTTAATGCTGGCTCCAACTCGGTTAATGTCAATGTCAATCAACTTATCGGTTGTGTTGAACCAACTGCTTCGTCGGTATCTATACAAACTCAAACCGGCAATCTTACTTTCTGCAATGGCATCGATACTTCGGGTTCTGGATCGGGTGCAGTTAACATTATTGCAAATGGTGGCAGTATCAATATTGGCAACGCAGTGAACACCTCGTCTAATACCGGCTCTGGTGGTAATATCACCCTCATTGCTAATGGGGGCACTGTCAATACCGGTAGCAATAGCATCATTTCCAGTGGCAGTGGATCAGGCAATAATGCAGGAACAATTACAATCACCGGTGCAAACGGAGTGAATGCCAATGACATAAGCGCCATTGGTAACAGTGGCGCTTCCGGTGGAATAATCAATGTCACCGCAAACAACGGTAATATCAGTATTGCGAATGTTGCTACTAACTCCACCGCTAGCAATGGTGGCACTGTCTCTTTAGCTGCATCAAATGGTACAGTCACTACTTCTAATATCACAACCAGCGGCTCTGATTCAGGCAATATTGCCGGCTCCATTAGTGTCACCGCTGGCAACGGCATTACCTTTGCTAATATCAATGCCAACGGCAGCAATGGCGCTTCTGGTGGCTCTGCTTCTTTGACCAGCACCGGTCAAGATATTACTGGAAACTATATTAGCGCTACAGGTAATGGCGTCGGTGGCAATGGCGGCAACGTCACTACTACTAGTAGTACTCTCGTTTTAAACAATGTCGATTCATCCGGCGACAGTGTCAATACACAATCTACTGCTGGTAACGGCGGCACTGTTACAATCACCACCACTTCCCCTCTTGCCTTTATCATCGGTAATGGCGCTAGTTCTGGCAACGGTACAGCCGGTAACATTAATGCCAATGGTGTTAATGGTGGCTTTATTACCTTTACCAATTATGGCAATAACATGAATAGCAATCAGATAGTTAACGGCTCCATTACTGCCAACGGCACTACCGGTAATGGTGGCAACATCCTCTTCCAGAGCGCACAGCCTGCTGGTTCTGCTCCTCTAACCGTCACATTTAACACAGGTAGTCTGGTGCAAGCCACTAACACTGGCGATGTTTCCGGACTGATCGGATTTAATGGCGGTGTGGGTCAAACGGTTAATATGAATGGCTCAGGCACTATCCACGCCGGCAATGCTGTAAGAATAGGCGCTTTAGACCCCACAACCTTAGCTCTACTAAATGTGTCTGCCGGCACGGTAAATATTAGCGGCGGTCTTACCATTGGTAATGTTATTCAAACTAATGGCTTTATCCCTCCACCGCCAACACCACCTACGCCAGAGCCAGTTACTCCGTCTGGTCCAGCAATTACGATATCTTTCTCGTCTTCTGGACAGTCTGGCTTCTCGGGTATCCTGCCTTCACTCACTGCCACAGACCAAACCCAAATCTTTGGTTATTCCAATTTGAATCTCGATCTTGATGAATTTAGTAACGAACAAGATGACGATTCTCAACTTGCCAACGATGATCAGATAAATCCCAGATTAATTGCTGGCACAACCCTCTCTGCTTTCCATTTTGGCAGCGACGAAATAGATAGGCTCTCCAAAGACGGCGTTATTCTTACCGCTGATAGTGGTAACAGCTATTTAGGTCTTGAGCAGGGCAATATCTTGCTCACCCCAGACAGAAATATCCTTGTCTCCGCTCAACAAGGTAATATCTCCATTGCCTCTGGCGCTACTGTATTTATTATAAAATCCGGTAATGATGTTGTTGTCTATGACCTCATTCAGACTAAACCAAAACAAGTGTCTATTGTAGTGAATAAACAAAGACTATCTATAGAACCAGGTCAAATGCTTGCCTTAACCAATCAAAATGTTGAAAGCTTGCGCAATATGCCTACGAACTGTCAAGCAGTAACTTATCGCCGAGCGCAAACAGTAAATTTAACAGGGAATGTTAAAGCCTTTTCGGCAGAATTCTCAATCAATTCAGCTATGACTAACATTCAACCACTGAAGGAATTAACTTCTTCCAATTACAAAGAAGACAAAGTGACTTTAGAAAGACTCTGGAAAAATGCCCAAATCTTGGGAGATTTTGCCCACCCTGTACCATCATTCCAAAACGCTGATATGAATAGATAAATTAGTGTTTGGCCGTCTGCCACTTTTCTTAGATCCAGGACAACCGCTGAACTAATTAGAAGATTGGTTTACGGTAGCCTAGGAAGCACAGAATGGTATGAAACAAAAAGTAAATACAAAAGCTTAAACTGACCTGCCTATAATAATGCTGATCGTTATCAAGCTTTATAGCTTAAAATGCTATCATAGTCTGCAAAAATATTCGCTATTCGCTAATACGTTAATTAGAAATCAGGCAAAATGAGACAACAGATCCAATTGAGAAATGCTTTTTGCTCAATTACTTTCTTAGTTATTATTTTTTCTTTTATTGCAGTACCTAGTTCTCAAGCAGACTCATCCAGCTTATCTCCAATTGAATTGCCAAGTTTAACCCCGGTAGATATGACACCGGTCAATATCAATCGTGAACAACAATTGCTCAGGCCAGGATACACTTATTATCTGTTTCAGAATTTACCGAACCGCCTCTGGTTCAATGTGTCAGCGGAAACATCTCAGCGTTATGAATCCAATGTCTTCTATTCGCGCACGCGTTACATATCAGATTACGTTTACCGTATATTGCCAAATGTCAGCTTAGGCTATGAGACTTTTAAAAAAGTTAGTATTTATTGCAATTATTTTGTCATTAAAGACGTGTTTGTCGGACATCATCAGTTAACCTTTCCGACTACTCAATCATTGGCTGGAGGCTTAAGACGTGATTTTACTATCAGCCCTTTAACAAATCTCCAACTAGATTTCCAAGCTCGCGAATTATGGCAAACAACTCACCTACAGCAAGCTGACTTAATTCCAGGCATGACTCTTACTCGCTTCGTAACCCCTCGTCTTATTGTTTACGCCAACTTACTATTACAATTGCGCGGTGCCAATTACTTTGTCGCACCTACACGCGAAATAGATCCTTTTTACACACTTGGTGGTCTATATACAAAAGGCTCATGGATGTTTACAGCAGTTGGCACACTAGTAACAAACTTTCGCCATCCACCTTTCAACGATGCAATTCCTAACCAGAGCAATAACTCAATTATTTGTGATTTTGAAGTATCACATCCGGTACCAAAATTGCCTAATTTGGTTGGCTTTGTTCGCGCTGAACCAATTTTCAACTGGAATGGTAATGGCGTTCAAGGCATAAGCGGTATGGACTTTCGTTTATTTAGCGGAGTAAGAATGACTCTCTCTAAACCGACTTACAATGCTTCAATTAATAACTTAAAACAGCAGTTAAAAGACCTGAACGTCAATCAAATAGACCCGTCTTCGGGTATGTTAGAACCGCCTGCTCGTTCCGAGCCTCATTCAAAACTTACTCCTGCTGAAACTCATTTAGAACCTGCTACTGAAATTGAATTAGATTCTGCTACAAAAACAAATTCAGGACCTTCTGGCAAATCTAAAGATGAATCATCACAAAACAATTGAACTATTTTCGACTTTGGTTAGTGAGGTTTTAATGACAACTTTTTAGTGGTACGTTATTGTATATAAATTATTATACTCATTCATAATATTATCGGACACTAGCTTAGAGGTTATTTTTCATGAAAAAACTGCTCACTTATTCACTCAGTTTACTAGCGATACCATTAATCACAATGGTGCCTGCTCTAGCTCAAAGATCAGCTTCCTCTGTATCTGTGAAAATTGGTTATTTCAATGAACCGCTAGTCAAAGCATCTTTTCCTGCAGCTGCTGGTTCAGAAACTTTAAAAGCCACTGCAGAAAGCCAATTGCGAAAAGATTTGGACGACGCGAACAAACAAATTCAGCAAATGAAAGATCAAAAGAAGTCAGCTGATGAAGTACAAAAAGCAATAGATAACGCACAAATTTCAATTAGAGCCAAACAGCAAGCATTGGCTGAGTTGGTGCAAAGTCAAAATGCAGTGGTCAGAGATTCTATAATGCAAGCCGTTAATGCAGTTGGTCGTGAAAAAGGCTTAGATCTTGTAGTCAGTGGTGAAGGTTTATTTATGGGTGGTAAAACAGTTATAGATAATGGCACTGATATCACAAATGACGTTGTGAAAAAACTAACACCTCAGGCAGTCAGTCAAAAATAACTGTCAGTCAGTTTTTTGCATTATATTGATCAGTTAAGAGCAGGCGTCCTTTTCACAGGACGCCTGCTCTATTTGAATAGTGGTGTGATTTAAATTGAATTTGTCATGTAACACTTGGGTAACCATATCTAATACCTTGTGTTGATCAGCTTCTTTGTTCACCAAAATGTGAGCAGACATCGCATCTAGTCCTGATGTAATTGTCCAAACATGCATATCATGAATGCCAATTACATCAGGTACCCTAAGCACCGAGTTTTTCAATGATTCTACGTCAACATGCCCCGGCGTTCCCTCCATTAGAATATTTGTGCATTCGCTAAGTAGATTCCAAGTGCGCCATAAAATAAAAACACCTATAAACAGACCCGCAAAAGCATCAGCCTGATACCAGCGAAAGAAAAAAATAATCAAACTGGAAAAAATCACCCCTATAGACGCTCCAGCATCGGCAAGCAATTCTAAGGAAGCTGCTCTAATATTTATTGATTTATCTGCTTCGCCTTTGCCTCCACCATTCAAAACTCGCAAGGAAATTAAATTGACAATCAAACCTAAAACAGCTACTGAAAACACCAGTAGCGGCTCTATTTCTGGCGGATTGTTTAAGCGCTGCCAAGCACTGCTAATAATAAAAATCGAAACAGCCACAAGTAAAAATGCATTGATAAAACCAGCTAAGATCTCACTGCGATAATATCCGTAGGTTTTGCCAGCCGTGGGCGGTTTGCCTGCAAACCAAATTGCTATCAAACCAAGAGTAAGAGCACCGACATCAGTTAACAGATGCCCAGCATCAGCAAACAGCGCTATGCTTCTACTAAAGATAGCAGCAACGAATTCCAAAACCATAAATGTTAGAGTAATAGCTAAAACTCGCATCATGCGCTCTCGCTCACCTTTGCGCCTGCTAGCCAAACTATTATTCTGTTCGAAAATCATATCGGCCTATTACAAATTTTATTCTTTGGTATTTTAATACTACTGTCCATTAGCAGAATATAGATGCACTATCGTGTTTATGTCCCGATTAGAAAGTTTAGTCCATGTATCCTTTAAAGAAGCAGAAATATACATGACGTCTTGAGAATTACTAGAATGACCAGTCAGACCAATAATATGTCCTACTTCATGAAGCGCAGTTGCTCTCGCTTGATTATCACTAATTGCACTGGCATCGTTAGCGGATACGGTTAATATTTCAATCTCCCCTTTATCGAGCATGCCGTTTTTTGCATAGACCTTTGAATTTGCTGCCTCGCTGCTATTCTTAAACTTCGATTTATCTTTGCTCCAACTACAAACAATATCCGCTTTGCGAGGAACATCAATAAAGCTAAATTGAAGAAGCCCCCCACTTGCGCTTGCCCATTCTTTAAAAGCATCTTTTAAAATAGAAATATATCTTACGTTTGCTCCGTTACTGGGTTTCTCCCGCTCAATATAGATTTTCACCGGCAAACGATTCTTTGGCCAAATCCAAACGCCTCGACGTGAAATTTCTGCATAATAATCACCATCATCTCGTTTTTTTACGGAATTTTGATCCTGGACATCGCCTTTATTTAAATCACCATTCTCGCTGTGATTTGAAGTCTGGCTGCCATTCATACTGCCAGCCGCAATACTCGCTTGGTTAAAAGCCGAAGCCGGAACTTCCAGACTTGCCATCAAAGAGCGTATTTTATTTATGTCTCTGTCCTGAGGGAAACGAGCAATAAAGTCCGCATAGGTTGATTTGGCTTGCTCTGTATTTCCGGAAGCTTGATAGACTGCTGCTAAGTTTAGCAAACTAGCTGAGCTGCTAGGATCAAGCCTAAGCGCCGTAGAAAATTCGTTTATGGCTGCTTCATTATCCCCTAGCTTAGCAAGTACGATACCTAATTGATGATGAGCTTGTGGTAAATCAGGAGCAATTGCACAAGCATTTTCCAATTTTTCCTTAGCCCGTTGATTTTGATTATTATGCAAGCACTGAGTACCATCGATCAGGAGTTGTCTGGCTGACAATAACTTCTGATCATTGGTCATTATTTGCGAGTCGTTCTGGCAAAAAGCTCTGTCAGGCAGTGTTAAAAACATGAGCACGTAAAAGAAAAGAACAAATAGCCAAATACACAAATGTATGGTCCTGTCAGCCATTTTTTTATCAAACAAAATTCCTAGGCTGAACAAGTAGTTGCTGTCTCCATTTCGTCTAGACAAGTTATTCCAGGCAACGGCTTTCCTTCAAGCAATTCCAAACTAGCACCTCCGCCAGTACTAACATGCGTCAATTGCTTTTCATCTATGCCTTTAACACCAAGGGCAGCGACAGAATCACCACCACCTACAATGACCTTACAGCCGCGTTTATACAAAGAAACAAGTTCATCAATCAGAGTGAAAGTTCCTTTCTCAAAACCAGCCATTTCAAAAACACCCATCGGACCATTCCACAAAATAGTTTCGCAAGTTTCCAGCGCCGCCTTTATAACATTGCTTGTAGCAGGTCCAATATCCAAACCGATAGCATCTTCTGGTATTTTATCCACAGTAGTAATCCAATTTTTGGCATTTGCTTTCATTTCCATCGCACAAATTACATCTACAGGAAGAATAAGCTCAACCTCTAACTCTTTTGCCTTTCGCTCCATGTCTAGGCAATACTGTAATTGATCATTTTCCACTAAAGATTTTCCAACGTTCAAATCTCTAGCTTTCAAAAAGGTAAATGCCATAGCACCACCGATAACAATGGTATTAGCTTTAGTTAAAAGACGATCCAGCACACTGATCTTAGAAGACACCTTAGCTCCACCTATAATAGTCGCAAACGGTCGCCCAGGATTATCGAGTGTTTCACCAAGCATTTTTATTTCTCTCTCCAGAAGAAATCCAGCCAGTGCGGGTCGCAAATAATGCGTAACACCTTCAGTACTAGCATGCGCACGGTGCGCCGTACCAAAAGCATCGTTTACATACATATCACCTAGTGCTGCCAGCTTCTTCGCAAATTCCAAATCGTTTTTTTCTTCTTCCGGATAGAATCTGACGTTCTCTAACACGCATATATCTCCAGCCTTTAGCTGCCCAATTGCCTTAGTAGCTTCTTCACCAATACAGTCTTCGGCAAACAATACCTTAGCTGGAGATGTTTCGACTGTTAGTAACTGTCTTAGCCTGTCAGCCACAGGTTTGAGAGTATATTTTGGGGTTTTTCCCTTTGGACGTCCAAGATGTGACATCAAAACTATTTTTGCTCCGGCAGCCTGCAAATATTGAATCGACGGTAAAGCAGCTTGAATGCGAGTATCATCTGTAATGGCACCATTTTCATCTTGCGGTACATTAAAGTCTACACGCATCAAAACGCGCTTGTTTGCGAAAGATTGTTTGTCAACTTGCGCTATAGTCTTCTTCACAATTATCCTCTCCAATATATCTACTTATTGTATTTTACTATATTGTCTTCTGCTGTATGCACTGCTAAAATTGACAGCTTAATACAGCAGGACACGTAAATTTGAGAAAGATTTTTGCCTATTTATCTTTACCAATAGCCCTCCAGCTTTTCTGCAGTTCATTAGCCTATACCAAACATCACGAAACTGTTTCAGTCCCTTTAAGGCTAGATAATAAGAGTTGGGTATTCGGCTCACAAACTCGTATGGGAACTTTCTATGTACCGAGAGGACAAACGGTCCAGCATTGGAACGAATTAATCACTGTGCAGTATTATCCTAATTATGCTAAAGCTTCTGCTAAAGAATTCATGAATCACTTTTTAGCTCATTTACATAAAAACGAGCCAAAAGTCAAAACCAAATATTTATCCTCTTCCCCTAATAATGCTGTAGCTGAGTGGAGTATCTCCAATGCAAAGACCTGCCCTGATCAGTATGGATTAGAGCGAGCAATGAAGGGTCCGCAGGCCATGCACATAATCCACTATGCAGTAAAAACCAAAAAATGGTCACAATCTGATCACGCCAAATGGCTAAACATTATCAACAAAACTACTGTATGGAAAGCAGAATAAGCCTACCACCGGCCTTTTAACAGCCTCCGTACCTGCCCATGCCGACATTTACCAGGCAGATATAAGAACAAAACTAAGAACTAGTTTAGTTATCATTTGGCTAGTGCTCCCTCTACACCAGACACTACCCAGTTCATTTGTTCAATGCAGTGATTATCCGCTACTTTTCCCGGCATTATTCTAAGCTTGCCAGTACTATCTTTAATTGGCCCAGCAAAGATTTCAGCTTCGCCCTTTTTTATTTTTTCAAAAGCAAGCGCCGCCTCTCGTTGCACCGCATGCGGTACTTCTGATCCAAAACTCGCTAATAGAGCATATCCTTCCTTAGCTTTATAATATTGCGGCGTTGGCTTCCACGAGCCATTCAATACTTGCTCCACTATTTTTACGTAGAGTGGACCATAATTCCACGCTTGACCAGTTAGCCATGCTCTGGGCACCTTCTCTTTTAAGTCATACGCTGTACCAATGCAGTACTTAGACAGTTTTGCTGCAGAAATGCACACCGTCAACGAACTATCGAGGATACAAGCTATAACATCAGCACCACTTTCCGATAATGCAGTAGTTGCTTCTGTTTCAGTAGCCGGATCGTTCCAGCTATTAGTACAAACAAGCTTTATTTTAGTGTTCGGGCTTACCGATCTAACCCCCAGCGTAAAAGCATTAACACCCGCTAGAACATTCGGCACTGCGTGCCCCACGATAAAACCGATCGTATTACTTTTAGTCATTCGTCCAGCAACAATTCCGGCTGAGTATAACGGCTCGAAATAGTAAGGGAAGTAAACACCAATGTTCGCTCTTTTTGTTCGCTACATCGATTAATTTGCATAAAAATCACATCGGGATGCCGAGCGGCCACTGCTAACATAGGATCAAGATAGCCGTAAGTGGTGCCAAAGATAACCTTTGTTCCCTGAGCAATCATCCTCTCCATAACTCTTCCTGCTTCCGCATTCTCTGGCACACGTTCAGCAAATATAGTCTGCACTTTGCCTGCCATATGTCTTTCTAAGTAAATGCGGCCATCATTATGCGCCTGATTCCAGCCATAATCAGTGACAGGACCACCCATAACAAATCCAACCTTAAGCATTTTTCTGCTCAATTCGTTGCTTGCGTTAGCTGGTACCTGTAGAACCAATAATACGCAGAGATAAAGTAACATACGAATAATCACTTGCTAATTCTCCTTAAACCGAGCAGCATTCCAAATAAATCAATTCCTACTCATTTTAGGCAAATTCCCATCAATGCCATCCACAAAGAAATTCATTTTTGAAACCCACTCTATCTCTGGTTTCTGACCTGCTGGCAGGCACCTTGAATTTTTCTCGAGAATACTTATTACAGTTTACGTCTTCCATAACCACCCCCTAATTAACAACTGATCAATTTTTAGGCAAATTTCCGTCAATACCGGGCACAAAAAAATTCATTTTTGAAATCCAGTCTATATCTGGCTTTTTACCAGCAGGTAATTTTAATTTGCCCTGGCTATCTTTTACCTGCCCAGCAAATACTATTAATTTTCCAGTTTTGATCTTTTCTTTTAAATCCAAAACTTCTTTGCGCACTTTATTTGGTACTGACGGCCCAAATGATGCTATATCTACAGTACCGTCTGCCAGGTCACATCTATAAAATCCACTTTTCCAAGTATGATCCATTACTTGCTGGCAGGTTTTTGCATAAAATGGCCCCCAATTTAAATTACCACCGGTAAGCCACTGTTTTGGGGCAAATTGATGAGTATCGGAATAACAGCCAACCACCTTAATGCCTGCCGTCTCAGCGTTTCGTACTATAGGCAATGAGTCACTTTGATCAAAAGCTAGAACATCTATATCATTCTCGATCAAACCCTTGGCTGCCTCAACTTCGGTGGCTGGATCTATCCATGTATTTGTCCATACCACTTTTACTCGCACCTTAGGATTTACTGATTGTGCACCAAGAGCAAAAGCGTTTATTGCCTGCAAAATGGATGGCACCGGATGAGAGCCAACAAAACCCAGCTTATTTGTCTTTGTTATACGCCCGGCAGCTACACCTGCCAAATATAGAGACTGGCCATTTAGAAAGAAATAGCCACCAACATTCTTTTTATCTCCGTAGCGACTCAATTGCATAAAGGTAACGTCAGGATGACGAGCACTGGCTCGCAATACCGGTTCAAGATAACCATAAGATGTGGCAAAGATAAGCTTACAACCCTGAGCAATCAGTCTCTCAATAACACGCTCTGCTTCTGCACTCTCGTAAATTGATTCGAAATAGCTTGTTTCCACTTTATTTTTCAAAGTATTTTGTACATAAAGCCTGCCTTGTTCCTGGGCATACGTCCACCCCCAATCTTTAATGGGACCTACATATACAAAACCGACTTTAAGCAGAGGAGCTAGCTTGGTGTCAGCCTTGGCAGAAGCAAGCCCAAAAAACGTCAAAGATGTAAAGAAGCCTACCAAGAGTATCGCCGCTGCTATTCTCAGGCAACGGCTTTGATTCAAAATTCTGCCAGCAAACACTTTAGCGAAAATCATATTCTTACCTTTTTATGGCTTTAAAACCCGCTATAAATCCGCCACCATTCTTTTACCACCTCTATTAACCGATTGACCTTTAAATACTACTAAGGCAACTGACTTTGCATAACAAATAAACGACAAAACGCAACACGGTTAATGCTGCGCTTTGTCATTTATTGTTAGTCTTTGCGGAGACTATTCTAATTTATAGAGCTGAACTGCATACTGGGTCCAACGGATTCGAAGAAATTCAAGGTGCCATAATTTCCGTTAGAAGCACCGGTACCGGATGTCCATTGTGCCATATCCTCAGCATAAATATTGCCGCTGGTATTCGGATTACCAGGATAAGCAGCTACTCCTCTGTATGGACAATCATGCACATTATCGTCACCACGTTCAGAACCACTGGCCGCTGTATCAACAAGCGATTTTAAGGCGCTCTTCTTTGGTGATGCTTTTGCATCATCTTTGACCCAACCACCAGTAATTGTATAGGATGTGAAGTACTGGATGACGCTGTTGACACTATCAGCATTTCCTGACGTACCCACAATCAATGGTGGATTGGCAGAGAGCACCAAGGTACCATTATTATCGTAAAGATAATATTTTTGACCAACATCAAGATTGGTTTGGCTAAGCGCTTTAACCAGATCTTGCATTGTATGATTAGGATTCATCAATTGCACAGCGGCAAGCAAATTATTCATGATTAGTTGAATATTGTAATTCAATTGATCGTCAGGAATAAACTTGCCATTATTTATCATAATATTGATATCGTACAAGTATTGCATGGGCGATGCCACTTGCTCAAATGCATTGACACTTGCCACACTGTTCCACGGATGATGGACTAAAACATCTTGACTATTATCACTAGAATCAATTGACAGAAAGGGGCTTGTACTAGGACTGGGAATATTCGGCCAGGTATAGGCAGCAAATCCTCCGTTAGGCGATCCTATAAAATCTTTCATACCTGAGCTTAGCTTCTGATTCAATGGATTAGTAGGACCATGCTTACGATTGTAGGCAGCCATGGGAAGATATATATACCTTGGCGCACTTGGCACCACTACCGGACTAGTATAAATACCGACACCACCAAATATGCATGCAACTTGAGCCTTAGCATATTCAATAGGCGAGAATGTCTTTTTAGTAGCACCTAACCACTGAGGTAAATAAGGGAAACCATAATTGGCGCAAATACAGGGTATTATCGCATCCGCCCAAGCAGGGTGTTCAGGTTGATAATTTTTTTCAGAATCATTTATAAGGTATACGCCTCTGATATTAAGAGCGTCGGCAAGAGTCATCCTCCTCATATGGCAGCCGGTTGCTCGTCCTTCATGTAGCTGATACGTAGCACCCTGACCGTTTTTGTAAAGGCTGGGCGCGGTTTTTCCTTTATAAGTATCGGCATTTTTAGTATCGTGAAGGCTGAGATAATATTGATGTAGCAGTACAATAGGATCTTTGGCAGGATCGCGATTCAGACTATCCAATTCTTTTTGTTGTTTGGCAGTGGGATTAGCAACATAAGAATTATTGTATTCAGCCCAAGAACCGAATATTCGCATTACCCAGGCTAAAGAAGTATCAGTCTCTTTACATGCCCATATAAACGGCATGACCGGGGTTGAGGCATTAGACGTGGTATTTGTAGCAAAAGGAATATTTGTATGTGGCGGATTATCCAAAATAGGTATTGTATTTGGATTCAAAGCCAAATTATCAACCAGTCCGCCATAATTAGTTGTTGGAGGATCATCTTGTTGCGAACCGGCCTTCTCAAAAGCTGCCGAGAGATTACAATTAGGATAGCCTGGATAATTTCTGATATTTTGCAAAGTATTATTATGTGTATCAGTGGCAACTGCTATATATTTGGTGCCGTCATTCCAAGAAAATATATCAAATAAGCTGTCATTTGAATTGCGATTAACATGGTAATCAGCGTCAAAAGCCAGATTTGTAGAAGAATTTAAAGGTATATTGGAATATCCGCTGGGAGTGATACCACTCATCAATTGAGCAAAGTCCTGACCAGTATTGCCATTAATAACACACACATAGCCATAAGGGGTGGTGGCAGGAATTCCTGGTCCTGGACCTCCGTTAGTGGTAGTATTTCCGGAACCTGAATTACCTATTACAGCACTACTTAAAGCACTCATCGATAAAGAAGTACCAGAACCAGACGTAGGACTATTGCCAGACTGCGGTACCGTGGTGCCAGTGCCATTAGCATTGCCGGAACTACTCGCGCTGCTGGAGCTAGAGCCTCCAGTATTTGATAGTGCTTGAACGGAATTATAAGGATAGGGAGGATTAGCAGAACTAGTGGAACTAGATGAACCTGTTGAGCTGGTAGTTATACCAGAAGAGGTGGCAGTATAACCGGAATCAAAGGCAGTACTTGAAATGAGATGGGCAGTGGTGGTAGTGGTAATAGGAATGAATGTAATTGTACCTTTTAGAGAGGGCGAAAATAAACTAGTATTTATTGGCTTCCCACCGATTAAAAGTGGGTCTCCATTACTTGCTTTAGCACCTGATTCTATATCCTGTAGCCAGGCTTGCGGAAATTGACTGCTGACATTGCTTGGCAAATAAATATTTGCTGAGGGTTGCTGTTCAGGGGTATAACAACCTACTTTCATATTCTGCAAAGAGACAGTATGTTGTGAACCAAATAAACCATTTGGCAATAAATTAGTTGAATTACTGTTAGCCAGCTCGGAAAACCGACTGCTAAGAAGGCTACTATTTTTTATATCATCAGCAAGAGCTAGCGAAAATTTGGCTAAAGCATCATTTAAACTATTAGCACCGTTTATTGCAGTTGTTGAGCCATCTTTAGCCGCAAGCATATCAGCCAATAAAGTTATAGAGGCACACTTATTGTATGAATTTGGAGTGTAATAAAGCTGAGTTATGACCTGACCGGCTGAGTTAACAGCTTGTCCTTGTGAATTGAAACCTGCCGGAAAATTACCATTGCTGTCTACGCCATAATTAGCAAATGCCGGCGGTATTATAGTAGGATCGGACGCTTGTGCGAGAGTAAGACTGCACGAATTTATCGCTGCGGCTGCAGCTAGAGTACCAGAATCGTTAGCATTATTAGTCTGTGCAGTACCGCCAAAAATTTCGGCAAAATAAATGAAAGCTCCCCCTACCACGAACAACAGTACGACAGCGCCAGCCACAAACGACATGGTGGCACCACTTTTCTTACGTGGAAACCCTGCGCGCTTAAAATGATTATTGGCATAGCTATAGATATTCTCTTTCATTAGTTGTGTAAACCTCTGCTAATTAAATGGCGCTAGCTCTGTATTGAATTACATCTCACAAATAGTTCACAAAATAGGTATCGGCTCAGTGACTTTATTTATTGGAGATATGTATGGTAAGGAGTAGATATGGGTCATTCGAACCTGAGGCTAAATCCCCAGCGCATCATAATGTGAGAATGGGTTTATTACAAGGCTCAATATGTTACCTGCCCAACATTCCACAATTATCTCACAAACTTTTTTGTTGTCTCATTAGCGCACTTCTCGATCCTAACCAGCTTATTTCAATGCTTTTCGAGAACACCTTCTACTCCAGGCACTAGCCAGTTCATTGTCTCCACTGTCTGCAAATCAGCAATCTTATCCTTAGCAATCCTTTCTTTACCATCACGATCTATTATTGGGCCTTTGAATATTACTAAAGAACCATCTTGCAAATTGGAAACTGCTTTCAGCGCTTCTAGTTCCACCCTAGGCGGTACTTTAGATCCGAAAGAAGAAAGTTTACTATAACCCTCTCGCATTCCGTAACGAAAGTTACCCGCTTTCCAAGTATGATTCAAAACTGATTTGGTAATTGCAACATATAAAGGTCCCCAATTCCACATCTCACCAGTAAGCCATCCTTTGGGTGCACGTTGTTTCAAATCAGCATGATAACCCACTGTCATCACGCCATATTTTTCCGCAGTATCGACAACTGTTATTGGACTGTCCAAATGCATGGTGAGAACATCGACACCGGACTCAATAAGCCCTTTGGCTGCTTCAGCTTCGGTTGGGGGATCTGACCAGCTATTTGTACACACAATATGTACTTTTGCGGTTGGATTTACCGACCTTAGACCTAAAGTAAATGCATTCACATTTTGCAAGACTTGCGGAATAGTATGAGCAACAATAAAACCTATGCTATTTTTTCTAGTCATCCTTCCTGCCACTATTCCGGCTACATACATAGGCTCGTACTGCCTAGGGAAATATGTGGCCATATTCTTTATATTGTTCGGTACTACTCTACCGCAACTTTCAAAAAAAACATCAGGATGGCGTTTAGCTACTCTTAGAGCAGGTTCAAAATGCCCATAAGAAGTAGGAAAAATTAGACGCACACCATTAGCAATCATTTTTTCCATTACGCGTTCTGCTTCAGCATTTTCTGGAACTTTCTCCACAATAGTTGTTTCAACTTGTCCCGGTAAGGCAGATTGCAAATATTTTCTTCCTTGATCATGAGCATAATTGTAGCCCCAGTCATTTACTGGACCAATTGTAATAAAACCAACTTTTAAAACATTTTTTTGGCTAGTTGCCCAGCTATACGAAACATTCAAGCCTAAAAATAAAAGCGCAAGAACTAAAATCGTAATTTTAAAACCTTTCATCTTTAATAACTCTCCTAAACTTGTGGGATATAAGGTAAACCTAGAGCAGTGGGAACACTGGCCGGCGCATTTTTTCGCCGTGCCGTACTTATACTCAAAACTAAGATCACTAACACATAAGGCAACATACCTAACAAATATGGTGAGACATCCAAACCGGCGGCTTGTAAGCGCAATTGCAGTGATATCGCCCCCCCAAATAGGTAAGCTCCTATTAAGGCTCTAAACGGACTCCAGGAAGCAAATAATACAAGACCTACAGCAATCCAACCCCGACCGGCAGTAATATTTTCTGACCACCCTTGCGCATAGGCTAAAGATAAATATGCTCCCCCCAATCCTGCCAAGGCAGCACCACAAGCAGTAGCAATATATCTGGTCAATTCTACATTTATTCCAGCTGCGGCAGCCGAGCGAGGCTCTTCTCCAACGGCGCGGAGAGTTAAACCTGGCCGTGTTCGATTAATAATAAAGGCTAGTAGAGGCACCAGAACATAAGTGGCATAGACTAATAAATCATGAGAAAAAAATATAGGACCTATAAACGGTATATCGCTTAACAACGGTAATTTCAAAGTACCAAGAGTATTAATTTGCTTACCCACATAATCCATACCTAGGTACGCCGACAATCCAGTACCAAAAATGGTCATAGCAATACCAATGCCAACCTGATTAGCTTGAAAATATATAGCTAGAAGCGCATGGAAAAGACCTAGCAGCAAGCCAGCCAGCATGGCGGCAATTAAACCTAAGCCAACTGACTGTGTTTGATAAGTAACTGCTACACCAGTAAAAGCACCGACCAGCATTATTCCTTCCAAACCTACGTTTAAAATACCTGAACGCTCGGTAATAATTTCTCCTAAGGTGGCATATAATACCGGCGTTGCACTACGCACCATCCCCGCAGCAACTGCTATAAGAAATTCACTTATTCCCACGTTCATGCTTCACTTTTTATTGCATTTTTTGAGGCAGAATTAGACTCGACTTGAGATTTAGCAGTCAATTTATTCACATATTGTTCCCCCGCTAACAAACAAAAGAAAATCATACCTTGCAATATGTTTACTGTAGCGAAAGGTAGTTTGGCACTAAGCTGAAGACTATCTGCACCAGACAGAAGTCCACCAATTAATACCGAAACTATTACTATGGCAATTGGATTATGTCTCGCCAGCCAGCAAGCTAGAAAACCCGTATAACCATAGCCCGGCGATAAACCGGATCTAAGACGTCCTTCAATAGCGGACACTTGACTAAAGCCAGCCAAAGCTGCGACAGCACCAGAGATAATCATTGCCCAAACTTGATAACGCTTGACTTTGTAGTGTGCATATTCTGCAGCATCAGGATTACTTCCTATAACTCTAGCAATAAAACCTATCTTAGTTGTTGGTAAAAGAAAAGCGAAAAGCAGTGCTATGCCAATACCAAATATGATACCAAGATGCACTCGCGTATCAAAAAGATGTGGCAGCTCAGCTATGGCAGGAAATGCTGCTGTTTGAGGCCAAGATACATTATTTGGATCCTCCCAAGATCCGTGTATAAGAAATTCAACCAATAACAAAGCGATATAATTCATCAGCAAAGTCGTTATCACTTCACTAACTCCAATAGTAACCCGCAAAGCGACTGGAATAAAACTCCAGACTCCACCACAAAGAGCTGCAGCTAAGAGCATTAGAGGCAGAATCTGCCAGCTCTGCGTAACATGACAATTCAATGCCACATATGTTGCCCCAATCGCTCCCAAATATAATTGTCCTTCTGCGCCAACATTCATCATGCCCAACCACTGCGCAATAGCTACTGCCAAGCCACAGAGCATAATAGGGGTAGCAGCCACCAAAGTCTCAGAAACTGAGAAACTATCGCCAAAGGCTCCTTGATAAATTCCGCCATAAACTTCGATCGGATTTCTGCCGACCAGAAGCAAAAATACGGCTGTAAACAAAAAGGCGATAAACACTGCTGCCAGCGAACCTAAGGTATATAGAGCAGCACGCCTCAATTTTTGCCAATGACCAAACATCATTAAACTGACCTTATTCAGCATATGCAAATAGCTGGACTTTCCAGAATCACCCTATCCGGTGCTCACCTGCTCAACGCCAACTGATGAATTATTATAACTGGTTGCAGCAAGGGGAAAATCCGTCTCGGCTGCCAAGCTATTGCCACCCATTAACAAACCAAGTTTTTCAGCACTCAAATTACTAACATAATCTGTACCAACGATAGTACCGGCAAACATTACAGAAATACGATCGCAAGTCTTCAAGAGCTCGTCCAAATCCGGCGATATCAGCAGCACGCTTTTGCCACTAGCAGCATATTGCCGAAATTCATTGCGAATTCTGAGCGACATGGCTAAATCAAGGCCCGCAGTTGGATTTACTGCCACCACAAGCGGTGCTGGCTTCTCAAGCTCGCGTGCAATAATAAGACGCTGCAAATTGCCTCCGGATAGACTGCCACCCAAAGTAAATATGCTTTTAGGGAGCACACCGAAAGCAGTTATACGCTCATGCGCCATCTCGGCCACTTGCTTGCGCCTTATAAATGGACCAGCTAAAAATTCCTTCCTGTAAATTCCGCGCAAAAGCAAGTTTTCTGCCAAAGTCAGTTGGGCTAAAGAACCCCTTTTTGCGTCACTTGGTATATAGGCTACTCCGTCGTATGGTGTACGCAAGCTCTTCCAGTTGGAAAGCTTACCCCTTAAAATGAAATCTCCCCTTGCTGGGATCAAGTGCCCAGCCAGAAGACTAGCAAGTTCATCTTGCCCGCTACCCATTACCCCAGCAATACCATGCACTTCGCCGGTTTTGATCTCTAAATTTATATCCTCTAAGGCTCGGTTAGTTGTAGATGCTTTGACCTGCACATTTTTCAGAACAATTTGGTTAACGTCGCTATGATTGCCATATACACTGGCCGATTGTAAATTGTAATCTCCTATCATATTTAAGCGCTGCCTCGGCTCATTACATTCACCTCGTACGCGCGTATCCTCGCCGCCTTTGGCTTCGCTGAATCTCTCTCCTATCATTATTTGCGCTAGCTCTTCTGCTTTGACTGACTTTCCGGTAAAACTGGAAATCAAACGTCCCTGTCTTAGCACACTTATAACCGCCGCAAATCTTAATAACTCTTCAATATGATGAGTAATGAGAATAACAATTTTGCCCGAAACAGCTAAATTATCCATTGTCCCCAAAATCTCTTCCGCTTCAAAAGGCGCAAGTTGAGAAGTGGGCTCATCCAGGATTAAAATGCGAGCATCTCGTGAGAGTAATTTCAATATTTCTACCTTTTGTTTTTGCGCCATATTAAGACGAGAAATAGGCGCTAACAAATCTAAGTCAATTCCATATTGAGCTGCTTTTTCTGCAATCACTTCGGCATGCTTTTTAGGCTGCAAGATAATTGGTGTTGCTGGATGACCCAGTACAATATTGTCTAATACCGTCAGTGATGGCACCAGTGTAAATTGCTGGTGGACCATACCTATGCCCAGTCTCCTTGCCTCAGCAGGAGATCTAAAAATCACTGGCTTACCGTCAATATTTATTGATCCATTATCAGGCTGATAATAGCCCGCCAGGATTTTCATAAGAGTAGACTTACCAGCACCATTCTCGCCCAAAAAGGCATGAATGCCGCCCGATTGAATATGACAAGTAACGCTGTCATTAGCTAGCACATTGCCAAATTTTTTAGTAATGTGATCAAAATCGATGGTTAAAAGTCCATTGCGATTCGCCTTATCAACAATTGAGTGCTGATAATTGGTTGCCTTCTTTAAGACTGTGGTGTTTGTTTCTATCATGCCCAGCCGCAAAAACAATAAGCGTAATCATCACACAAACTGGATATCCAATCAATGGGAAAATCACGCTAATTTGTTTACAAAAACAGATAAGTTTAAGGCCGCCTAATCTAAGATTGGCTGTCTTTTCTTATTTAGCTATTGGGTGAATTAAGAGCAGAAAATGCTACTTAACAGACAATGCTTTAGCAGTTGCACCCATTTTGCTGGCTACCATTTCGGCCAACTCAACTAAGCGATTGCTATAACCCCATTCGTTATCGTACCAAGCAAGCACTTTTAACATACGATTATTCACACTCATAGTCAGCTCAGCATCAACAATTGAAGAAAGCTTATTACCCTTAAAGTCTATTGAAACCAGTGGTGTTTCACAATAGCCAAGAATGTTTTTCATCTTGCCATGAGCCGCTTCTTTTAGAGCTTGCTTAGCAGATTCCACTGAAACATCTTTCTTTGTAGTGACAACCAAATCTACTATTGACACATTAGGTGTTGGCACGCGAATAGCAAAACCGTTCAATTTCCCCTTTAAAGTTGGCAATACAAGACCAATAGCTTTAGCAGCACCGGTGCTAGCTGGAATCAGCGATTGTCCAGCAGCCCTTGCACGGCGTAAGTCTTTGTGACTGGTGTCGAGCAATCTTTGATCTAATGTATAAGCATGGATGGTAGTCATCAAGCCACATTCAATACCAAAAGTGTCATCAATTACTTTAGCAACCGGTCCTAAGCAATTAGTTGTACAGCTGGCGTTCGAGATAATATTATGTTTTTCAGCATCATACTTGTCGTCATTTACGCCTAGAACTACTGTTATGTCTTCGTCTTTGGCAGGAGCAGAAATAATAACTTTACGGGCTCCAGCAGTAATATGTCCTTTTGCTTTTTCAGCTTCAGTAAAAACGCCGCTGCACTCAAGAACTATGTCTACCTTGAGCTTGCTCCAAGGACAATTAGAAGGCTCTTTTTCTTTAGAAAATTGTATTGCTTTACCACCCACTACTAATGAATCTTGGGTGTGGCTCACTTCTTGCGGCAATTCACCCAAAATTGAGTCATATTTAAGCAAATGAGCAGATTGCTCTAAATCTTGTATAGGATCGTTAATTGCGACGATTTCAATATTTTTGTTAGCGCCAGCCAGATAGGCCCGAAGCGCATTGCGTCCAATTCTGCCAAAACCATTAATTGCTACTCTTGCCATAAGAAACCTCTTATAAACCTAAAATAATCCCAGTCCTTAGCCAAAATGATAGCGCATGGGCCTATAATAAATAAACCTAGTATAACGAAATCATGCGCGAAATATACGAATAGTTGTGCCTTAACGCTGCTTTAAATCGTTTTTGATAAGCTAGAATTGTGATCTAATTATTAATGGAGTCATTTTATGAAAGAGCAAGTTGAACAAGTTTTAGACAAAATCCGTCCTATGTTAATGATGGATGGCGGAAATATTGAACTTGTTGATGTTAAAGACGATCAAGTTTTTGTTCACTTGGTAGGGGCCTGTGGCATGTGCCCCAGCTCTACCATGACTTTAAAAATGGGCGTCGAAAAAGCCATCAAAGAAGCCATACCTAGTATCAAAGAAGTCGTTTCGGTATAGATTAGCCAGTGCATCTCAAAAAAATTTAGAAATGAAAATCGCTCAATCAAACACCGCATTGGATTGCCAAATTGCTTTGGGAGAATGTTTCAAATTCTATATTAGCTTCTGGCGATATGGCTTTAATGTGACCAATCAATTCCTCAGTCGCTTGTTCCAGATTTTGCACCATAGATGGTGGCAAACAATCGAGAACAAAATAAGCATTGCGCGTCTCTTTAACCAGCGCTGTCCTTAGACATTGTCGCCAATTCCAACGTCTACAAGTAACCCCTCCTGGATCTGCCCATATTACTTCCCCTTTATCTGGATATGAAACTATTTCTTCTCCATTTTGGATATTAACAAATGGTTCGCTACCATCAGCAAATTTCAAAACAAGATCCCCTGTCAGTTTATCTAAATCCTCACCACCAGCCGGAAGATTATATTTAATGCTAACGGCATTATAAATATCTACAACCCGATTGATATTGGGCAAAGATTGCCCTTTCAAAACCCTACTCAATAAAGCTTCTACAGAACACGAATATTTGCTTGGCTTCGATCCAAATGCACTATAGGTAGTACGCCAAGCCAATATGTGAGGATCATCTGCAGGCTTCTTATCTACAAAATTTTCTTGTGCCTTTCGCTCGGCTGCGCTAAGAATTCCTTTAGCGTATTCGTCACTGGCTCCATTTGTCAGACCATAAGCATAAATCACTTTTGCCACATATTCAGGGAATCGTTCAAAGATTGCTTTATCAACTCTCAGCTTGTACAACTTTCCGTCCTCCACTAACCCGCGCAATTAAAGCTCGGCGCTCACAGGCCCATTAGTCAAATGCCCCAACTTACAAATGTGGCTCTCAGACAAAGGCTGCTTAGCGTTATTTTCCTAATTCAAAAATAACCTTGTCACCTTCTTTGATACTATGTTTTTTAACATAGCCGCCGGGCAATTCTATTACTTCAGTTACATTAATGCCTGGATCTTCTTCTGGATAAGTGACACAAGCTCTTGGATCTTCTGATCGGCAAGGAGGTACATTCTCAAAGATTTTTACTATGCGCCCATTATAAATAAAACACATATCGAGTGGTATTAAAGTATGATACATCCAAAACTTTACAGCCCTGGGAGGATTAAACAAAAAAACCATGCCTGTTCCTTCCGCCAATGAAGTACGAAACATTAAACCTCGTTCTATTTGTTCTCGAGTTGAGGCTATTTCCAATTTGACCACATTACCATGGCCGATCGTAGCTGCAGGTGTAAGAGCCAAAGCCGGACAAAACAACATTGCTACTATAAGTAGTACTACTAATACACTGCTAATTATTCTTGCCAACATTTATAACTTACCTCTTGAATGAACTAAAGCCACCAGGTTTTTGTAAAGGGCGTTTTGGACCAAAGAAATTGTACGGTCCCTAATAATAAATCAGAATTATTATCTCGTTTTTTTTGCTCTGCTATCTTGGGGGGTAAGAAAAGGCTCTGAACGGCACCATTTGGTTCTATAACTGCCATTACCCCTTCATTAGCACAAATAACAACATAGCGATAATTTTCTATCGCTCTAAAGATTCCAGCTGCGAGCATTTGCTTATTCAAGTGGCTATTATGAATCCACGATAAATTTATTGAACTGACAATTAAAGATGCTCCTCTGCGCACTTCATTAGCTACTAATCGAAAGTCACCCACATCCGAACCAGATAAGAGTCCCAGCTTGCCCCACTTGATTTTCGGCGCTTTCAAAGAATACCAGGATGATGGATCTTCCTTGTTTGGCACAAAGAGCCATTCTTGCAAGCTTGAGCCTAAAGAGGCCAAGTTGAGGATATTGCTCAACCTCACAGATCTATCCGGCAAAAACCCGCCCGGTATAGTCGATCTATCTTCTAAATATAGGTGCTGTTTTATATCAGTGCTTCCTTCCGCAGAAAGAATTAAATTCTCACGCATTATATTTCGACCTTCTGCACGCGCCAAACTTAAAATGATTGAATTACGATTTTGACGGGCACTGTCCTTTATCCGATTTAAAACATCATTTGTCTCGCTAAGACCCCTTTCTTTACTTGCTTCGGCGAAGATTATCATAGGTAATTCTTTTGCGACCACCGGCATTTTACATTCCGGCGAAAACTGGTCACCTAACATAATGCCTACCGGCAAAATTGGCTGTGCTCGCTCAGTGGCTTTGTCATATTGCCCCAACTCTTTCGACTGCTTTACGTAAGTATCGATTTGAGCTTGTCCAAAATAATATAGTGCTCCGGCAATTATCAGCGCCACACATAAATCGACCAACGCACCTGCTCTTGGCGAAATCGAATCCACGCGTTGAAGCGGACCCTCATTTCTTTTTACTAATTCAACTATGAATGCCGCAATTGTACTATTGACCAAGATCAGAAAAAATTCTAAACCGACCGGACCAATATATTTCAAAATCTGCAACATGGGCAGAAGGTTATATTGTGAATAAATTAAAGGATCTGTTGCTACTGGTGCAACTGGCAAAAATTTGCCCAAACTAATTAAATAATCTGCCGTATTCAGCCCCCAGTGCAAAAAAACCCAAAGCAACGGCACCGATATGAGATAAGGAAAAAATGGTCTGACAAAGTAAGGAATATATCCCGGTCTCAAGGGTAACAAACTTACAAACCAGGCAAATAACATGGTTGGCAGCGATAATTCCAACGCCTGCACGAACCAAATAAGTGCAGCTATACGCGCTGGACTTTGCCCACTTATCGCTGTTCCTATGCCAAGGTAATATTGCAAACTCACCAAGTGATAGCCCAGCCCGAAGGCTAAGCCCACAAATAAAGGTTCTACATTACCATGACAAAAACTAATCATTACCAGAAAGGGTGCCACCATAAACCAGGCTAGCCACCATTGATCGAAACCCGGACTAGCAAAACCCAGTATTGCTCCACTTATTAAAGCAATACAAATTTTTTGCCATGCTCTAAGCGTCAGAGGTTTTTTAACCACCCTTTTGGCGCCTAAGCCATCTAGATTGAATTTATCAGTTTTCTTGATTTTCTCAGTCACAAAAACCATGTTACACTAAAACCGTTTTTACAAACTAGAAAGTAGGGCTTGACTATTTTCGCACAACGTATACTCGGTATTGATCCCGGCACTGCCACGGTTGGCTATGGAGCACTTATCCATCAAGTCAATAATGACTTAAACTATCTTGGCTCCGGCATTATCCAAACCCCAAAAGACATGCTTGCCGGAAAAAGGCTGAGTATGATTCGCTCTGACCTTATTCAACTTATCCAACAGTTCAAGCCGGATATATTGTCTGTAGAATCGATTTTCTTCTTTAAAAATGCCAAAACTGCCATGGCAGTAGCTCAAGCTAGAGGAGTTATTTTAGAGGCAGCCGCTACTTGTTGTATTCCGGTAGCAGAATATACCCCTATGCAAGTAAAGTTACAGCTTACTGGCAGTGGTAAAGCCGATAAACGAATGGTGCAAGAAATGATTGCAGCACTTTTTGAATTACCAATAATCAAGCCTGATGACGCTGCTGATGCATTGGCATTGGCTGTATGTCATACCCGCTTAAAATATTTGCTTAACCCTGCTTTAGAACCAGCTAGTTAATTCTCCTTGCAACATCTATAAGCTATATAGTTTTGCTATCTTTAATTAAATAGGACAGGAGAAGCTCCTGCCCTATTTAATTTCATTCTTTCACAGTTGTGATTTAGAAATCACCCATGCCCATGCCGGCACCGGCTGGCATGCCTGTGATCTTCTTATCGTCCGGAACATCGACCACGAGGGCTTCTGTGGTCAAGAACATGGCGGCGATGGAGGCGGCATTTTGAAGAGCGCAGCGCTCAACTTTAGCTGGATCGATGATGCCAGCCTTAGCCATATCAACGTATTCGAAAGTCATAGCATTGAAGCCAAAGCCTTCGCTTTTTGTTCTTTGACTTTCTCGACCACTACTTCACCAGGAAGTCCGGCATTATCAGCAATTTGACGTACTGGAGCTTCAAACGATTTGACTACGATTTCGAAACCGGTGCTTTCATCGCCATGTAAATTGATCACTCAATTTTTCGAGCATTCTTGCCGATGATCAACAACGTGGTGCCGCCGCCAGGAACATATCCTTCTTCGACTGCAGCGCGGGTTGCGTTAAGAGCATCTTCGAAGCGCAGTTTGCGATCTTTGAGTTCTGTTTCGGTTGCGGCACCGACTTTGATTACTGCAACGCCGCCGGCCAATTTGGCTAAGCGCTCTTGCAGTTTTTCTTTGTCGAATTCGGAATCGGATTCTTCGATTTGACGACTGATAAGCAGCGATACGCTCTTGGTGACTTCTTCTTTCGAATCATTACCGGCAACGATGGTGGTCTTGTCTTTGTTGACTGCGAACTTGGCGGGCTTTGCCGAGAGCATGTCGATGGTGACATTTTCAAGCTTTATGCCGGCTTCTTCGGACACAACTTGCCCACCGGTTAGAATGGCGATATCTTTGAGCATTTCTTTTCGACGATCGCCAAAGCCAGGAGCTTTGACAGCGACAGCAAGGAATACTTTGCGCAAGTGGTTAACAACCAGGGTGGCTAGGGCTTCGCCTTCGACATCTTCAGCGATGAGCAAGAAAGGACGTCCGGCAGCGGGCAACTTTTTCCAGAACTGGAACTAAGTCAGCAAGCAGATTGACTTTCTTATCTACACAAAGAATGTATGGCTCGTCAAGGACGGCTTCCATGCGCTCAGGATCGGTGACGAAATAAGCTGAGACATAACCTTTGTCGAACTGCATTCCTTCAACAACTTCCAATTCGGTTGAAAGTGATTTGGATTCTTCAACTGTGATTACGCCATCTTTGCCCACTTTTTCCATAGCATCGGCAATGAATTTGCCGATTTCTTCATCGTTGCCAGCAGAAATAGTGGCAACTTGAGTGATTTCGTTTTGCCTTCGACTGGCTTGAGCGATGGCTTTGATTTCTTCAACAGCTAATTCAACTGCTTTATGGATACCGCGGCGCAATACCATCGGGTTGGCACCAGCTGCTACATTTCTCAAGCCTTCTTTAATCATGGCTTGAGCAAGAACGGCTGCTGTGGTTGTGCCATCACCAGCATTATCATTAGTTCTTGTACAGACTTCGCGAACCAATTGAGCACCGGCATTTTCGAGGTGATCTTCCAGTTCAATTTCTTTAGCGATAGTCACACCGTCATTAATGATTTGCGGTGCACCAAATTTCTTCTCCAAAACCACATTACGACCGGCTGGTCCCAAAGTAATTTTGACTGTATTGGCTACATGGTCCACACCACGCTCTAGATGCGCGACGAGCTTGTTCTTCATAAACAATTTGCTTTGCCATATTTTCTAAATTATCTCCTTAAGAATAAAAGTGAAAAGTTCGTTTCGATTAATTAGCCAATGATGGCCAGAATGTCGCGCTCAGCCAAGAATTAGATATTCAACTCCTTCAATCTTGACTTCGGTTCCTGAATATTTAGCAAAAGAATCTTTGTCGCCCACTTTCACTTCCATGGGTTGACGGGTGCCTTTCTCGTCGAACTTGCCAGGTCCGGCAGCAAGTACTTCGCCTTGTTGAGGCTTTTCTTTGGCCGTATCAGGCAGAACAATACCACCAGCCGTCTTTTCCTCGGCATCAAGTTTTTTAACTACCACCCGGTCAGCCAGTGGCTTTAATTGAAGCTTTGTCGCAGATGCAGTAGACAATGTTCTATCCTCCTTATAACGAATAGATACGTGAGTAATAAGGCAATAGCCGCTTATCTGAGATGTAACTCATAAGCAAAAGGCTTCGCCCACAATTGCAGTGTAAGGTAAGAAGACTATTTTCCTCCTTTTCTTAATCATTTTTTGAATATGCGGCTTTATATAGGCACTTTTGGGCATCTTCTCCCCTTTAATACCACTATTTCACACCGTTTTCGGCGCCAACGGCTTAAAGCCTCAGGGCAGCGATACCGGTTCGTTTTTCTCTAAATTGCTCTCAGTACTGTTTTTGGTTTTCAAGAGCCAGCCAGCATAGTCTCCGCTACTACTTAAATGGCTTTTAGCTCTATCTTGTCTTTCCATCGAAACCGTTTTTTTGGCATGGTTAGCTAAAGCTCTCCAAGCATCGATATCAGCACCGCTGGATGCAATTGGCGCTTCTATTGACCTATCTCTACCTTTATATTTTGCTATATATAAAGCTTCTTCAGCCAAGTTTATTAATTCATATAATTCTTTGCTGTGAGTTGGATAAACACTTATGCCTATAGAAACCGTCACCGGACTCACCTCTGGTATCAACGTATTTTTTATTTTTTCACGCAAACGTTCAACTATTATCGAGACCGTTTCGCGCGGCGTTTCAGGTAAAATAACCGCGAATTGCTCACCACCAAACCGATAAACTAAATCTATTTCGCGCAAATTTTGCTTTATTGTTTGGGCTATTTTCGCTATCACCTCATCGCCCTTCTCTTCGCCTGATTTATCGTTTATCCGACTCAAATAATCTATATCAATCAACCAAAGTGCGAATTGATGCCCGTGTCTATGTGAACGCTCAAGTTCTGACCTTAAGCCCGATTCAAAATAGAGTCTATTTAAAAGTCCAGTATGAGGATCATATGCCCGCCTCACAATAGCAGACTCGTGATCTTGCGCGATATGAATGGCATTGCTGGCCTGATTTGCCAATGCTTCTAAAAGTTCGATCTGCTCTTGCTGGAAGGGCCCTTCGTCAATCGAAAAAATTTCGAGCACTCCTAATTTTTTACCATTATATATCAGAGGGAAAGCTAATATTGATAGAAATAAAACTCCACCCATAGCTTTGGGCATGCCCACCATTCCTGTTAAGCCCCTTTTTAATTGTTGGGTTTTGCCTTCTGAAAGGGCTTTTCCTGCGAACGTATTTTCATAAGCTAAATCAAATTCGCTCAAGCTTGCTCCGTCCAAACCTTTAAAAGCTGCCAGCCTAAATGCTTTTTCATCTTGCTCAGCTAATAAAATCGCGCAATATGGAGTATTGCCCAAAACCAAAGCGGCGTCTGCCGTCCTTTGTAGGACTTGCGTCAGGTTCAACACACTTGTTTGAAAGGTTGCCAAAGTCGTATATAAAGTGCTCAAACGTTCTCGTTCGTATTCACTGCGCCCAAAAATTATGGCATTGGCTATCGCTGAGGCAGTTAGCTTGGTGATCAATTGCCACATCTCTTTATCGCTTAAAGCCAAAGGCATGCTGCTATCTATCAGGATGGCTCCGATCAATAAACCATTGAAGTTTAGTGGCAAAGCCACTTGGTTCACACTTTGTTCTTTTTCAAATACTGTTTTATTGAAGCCACTAAATTGCTCTTTTAATTTCAGCATAACTGGAGCCTTTCTGTTTAAAATCTCGCTCAAAATGCCTTCGGCATTGAAACGCACCAGTTTCATATGCTGCAAAGAAAATTCGCTATAGCCTTTTGCTGCCATCAGGCGGAAAAATTTGCCTTGATTATCTGCTAAAAAAACCGCCACTTTATTTACTTGAGCTAAGTGAGCATATTGCAGCACCGTTGCATCCAATACATCCTTTAAACGCAGTGATGACAATATAGCTACCATTGCGTTTACGTACTTCAAGGATGTCTCTTGGTCAGTTGTCATTAACATTCAGCCTCATGTTATCTTAATTGAGCTAAACAAGGAGTGTAAGCCATGTCACAACAAAACTGTATTTTCTGCCAGATTATAGCTGGAGAAATCAAGTCCACCATTATTTGGCAAAATGATTTAGCCATTGCTATACGCGATGTGTCTCCTCAAGCTCCAAGCCACTTACTGATTATTCCCAAAAAACACTTTAGAGATATTACAGAATGCAAAGATCCGCTCTTACTTGGCGATATCTTTAATCAAGTTTCCCAACTAGCTACCCAAGAAGGATTGTCTACCGGTTTCCGTTTAGTTGTTAATACCGGCATTAGTGGTGGGCAAAGCGTCCCTCACCTTCATATTCACTTGTTAGGCGGCAGAGACATGAAATGGCCACCAGGTTAAGACGAAATTTAATAGCCCAATTATCTCAATATTGGTAGAAGAAGTTTTGATCTCCACTTTTGGTGGTATTAAATAGACAGGTAATCAAGGGCTTGTAATCCCTACGAGCAGGGCTTTGGCAGGGTTCACTATCACGCTTGATAAAAGTAATGAGGTACTTATATGACAGGCTTGGATGCAGCAGATAAAATACTGTGGATGGCAGATTGTTATTTGTTAGCAAAACGCTTTCCCGATCCTGTAACTTGGCTATCTTTATTACAGTCGAAGTCTAAAAAATCAAGTACAGACATTAATCCATTAAATTATTGGCTTTGGATGGAAATCTGGAAAGCTGCTCAAAGCGAGCAAGGCGTAGTAGCCAAATAATTGCTTAGATCAAATGTAAGTGCACAGCAGTTCGCGAACGTTCTTCAGCGACTGCTTCTGAGACGTAACAAAAGCAGTTTGGTTTAATTGTTCTCCCGACTCAACACAAGACTCAAGACCAACAATACTGTCTAAAATTTTAGTTTTCTTGCCGATTTTGCTCGCAGACCAGATTATCGAATCTTTGATCTGAGCTCCAGGCTCAATAATGCAATCATTCCCAACTACAACGTGTCCGCTTAAATTAGCGCCTTCGCCGATTACCACATTTTTACCCAATAATATTTTACCTTCAAAAAAAGCTCCGGGATGAATTTTTGCATTTTCCCCCAACCACAAACCCGCAGCTGAAAGCTCATTATATTCCCCTGCCAAATCCAGTTTGACTTTCCTGTCCAAAGCATCAAAATTAGCTTGCCTATAATGGTCAAATGTACCTACATCTGACCAATAACTGTTGATTTCGACCCCCAACACTGGTAATCCTTTCTTCACCAAATCAGGGAACAATTGCTTACCAAAACCATATTTTCCTATGCTCGGAATGAAGTCAAATATCGCTGGCTCCAACACATATATTCCCGTTGATGCCAAATTTGATTTAGCTTCGTTCGCCTCAGGCTTCTCTTGAAACTCCTTGATCCAACCATCTTTGTCAACTACAGCCACACCAAACTGCCTAACATCACTTACAGCTTTTAGAGCAATGCTTGCTAATGCTCCCTTGCTTTTATGTTGAGCAATAACCAAAGATAAATCGGTATTAGTAACCAGATCGCCCATAATAACTAATGTGGTACAGTCGCTAAGCATGCCCCGGCACGCTCTCACACCACCAGCATCTCCCGAAAGCTCGCTCTCAACTATATAGTTAAATTTCACACTTGCATCCTTGCCATCGGCAAAGTAGCTAGTGATTAATTCTGGCAAATGATACAGATTTGCCCAGACCTCAGTAAAACCGTGCCTTTTTAGTAAATCCAAAGTGTGCCCCATAACCGGTCGATTAACGATCGGCACCAATGGCTTAGGCAATTGCAAAGTTAACGGATCTAGTCTGGTGCCCGCACCAGCTGCTAAGATCATCGCTTTCATATGGCTATGACCTGCACAAACAAGTCTCCTTCACATTAATGATCCCGTTCCTAGCGCGAGATCTCCACCACATTATAACTGCTGAATAGTCATAACAATCTCTCTTGGGCATTTAACAAGAACATGCAGGATACCATAGCATGCCAGCAACGCTTTGTTAGCACGCTCGATTTCAGTTTTTAAATATAAAAGAAGTCTAAGCGGCTCGACCGTCTTGGGATCCGCTATCTTTTGTTCTATTAATCTGTTCTTGATACTTTTCGAATTCGCTATGGTAGCGTTGCTGAACCATTTGCTCTTCTATTTGATCGCGGTTTACATTTTTACTTTCGTGATTGGAACAGCCATTCTTAGCTAAATCCTTATTTTTTTACTCATTCTTATCTCTTTCTCTGCTGCTTTAATTTATTTTTTAATCGTTGAGAACAGCACTCATTATTCTAAATCTCATTATATGACCTCAAATATGATACTACTATCATTAATAAATTGCCAGGCGAAATTTATTTTCTATTTTATATTTTGGCTTCACCTAAGTTAGGCAAAGAAAAGCTAAAGATAAATGCCACCATCATTATGAATGCTCCAATAAAATAGGGACTAGCATAACCCAAATATTGAAATGCGGCTGCACCAACGATTGGGCCCAATATTCGCCAAGCGTAGATAGTGATTGTCCTACACCTAAAATTCCACCTATTTTTTCTGGTGAACCTAGCTTAGATAATAAACTTTGATTTGACGGATTATTAATTCCTGAACCAAAGGCGAGCAAAGCAAGACCGATGGCCAACAAAATAAGATGCGGGGCTAACGGACTAAAAGAAATCAATAGAAGACCTAAACAAACCAGCATTGTTCCCGCTGCTATTAGATGTTTCTCGCCGTATCTTTTTGCAAGTCTGTGGATCATACCGCCTTGAACAAAAACAATGAGCAAACCAATATAAGTAAACATCATGCTGTTTTCGAATGGACCAAAGTTAAATTTCTGCTGTGTTAGAAGCACTATAGTTGCCTCCATATTAGCGAAGGCAAAAGTCGACAGAAAAAATATCAGTAAAGAGCATTTTAGTTTTGGATTGTTGAGAGTTTCAAAATAAAATGCTGGCTGAAGATAAAATCGCTCACTAGCAGCCCGACTTCGTTTTTCTGGTTCAGGTAAAAGGAAAAAGGTCAAAATTAGATCAAGAAAGCTCATTCCTGCCGCCATATAGCCGATTAATTGTAATCCAGAAAGATGAGATGAAAAATCTAAGCCAGGAATAACAGAAGCAATAAAATGTTGAAAAATTGGACTAAGACAAAAACCACTTATTGCCGGTCCTAAAACAAAGCCTAGACCAAAAGCAGCCCCAATTAGACCCATTCCTTTTGCTCGATTCTCCGAAGTTGTAATATCAGCTACGTAGGCCTGGGCCACTGGAATATTGGCATTGCCAGCACCTTGCACAAGTCTTGAGATAAAGAGCACAATAAGTGAACTGGACATACCCCAGATCAAGTAGCCTATACCAGAAGCCGCTAAGCTGAATAGCAGTACGGGTCTTCTGCCGACCTGGTCAGATAGTCGTCCCAATATGGGAGCGAATATTAATTGCATAAACGAATAAGCAGCTATCAAAAGACCTACTGAAAAATCGCTGGCGTGCAACTCTTTGGCATAAGATGGCATTACAGGAATAATCAATCCAAAGCCAATAAGATCGATAAAAACTGTAAGAAATATTAGACCTAAAGCTCGTTTACTCATCCGGATTCCTTTATTCTTAGTTTGCTAAATAACAGTCTGCCTTTAAGCATTATCAGACAATAAGGATTATTTGCCACCGCTAACTATATCTTGACAAAGAGTGTCAAAAAATTTGGTAACTGTCATTGTCCAATATTTCAGTGCTTAAAAGTGGGGGTGTTAAGCTGTCAACGCTCCACCGATCAATAATATTGATTTGGCAAAGCTAAGATTAATTGTGAATGAAGCTGTATTCTCTGAAAAAATGATTACGTATAGTGTAGCCGTGGTAATTAAATTGTAGCAAAGCGGGTACGACATCAGTTTTTATTATGTAAGCATGGTCAATTATGAAGCTCTGTCTGATATGTAATTTTCAGACCTCTTCTGATGAGCAGGGCGCTTGTCCACATGACGGCTCACCCATGGTCACAGTAGGCGATGATCCTCTCCTCGGACTCCTGGTAGAAGACCGCTATCGCATTCAATCGCTAATTGGACAAGGTTCTGCGGGATCAGTCTACAAAGCCAGGCAAGAATTAATCGGCCGCGATGTAGCCATTAAAGTTTTGCATGATTATCTTGTTTCTGATGATGAATTCGTAAGACGCTTTAAACAAGAAGCTAAAGCAGCCAGTCGCCTTAATCATCCAAATATCATTACCATTTATGACTTTGGCATTATTCCAATTGGCCGCCGTCCATATATTGCCATGGATTTATTAAACGGTACACCTCTGTCTGAGCTCATTTCTCAATGCGATCATATACCCATTGAGACCATCATACCGATTTTCAAGATGGTCTGCCAAGCTCTGGCTGAAGCACATAGGCAAGGTGTCGTTCATAGGGACATCAAGCCTGAAAATATTGTTTTGGTCGAACGGGGCGGCAAAAAATTCTTCCCCATGGTAGTTGATTTTGGCATTGCCCGCCTCATCCAAGAAGAGTCGGATGCCGCAAAAATTACTCGCACCGGAACCGTCTGTGGCAGCCCCACTTATATGAGCCCGGAACAATGCACAAGCAGTAAAGTTGATCAGAGAAGTGATATCTATTCGCTTGGTATAGTTCTTTTTGAAGCATTAACTGGCACTGTTCCGTTTACCGCTGAGGAACTAGTAAAAGTAATGACTATGCACCTGTTGGATCCGCCACCCACACTATCCGAAACAAGACCCGATTTGCAATTCCCCGAAAAACTAGAAGTGGTTGTCGCTAGAGCTTTGAGTAAACATCCAGAAGATCGCTATCAAGACATGGATGAATTTTCTTATGTCCTTGAGGAGTCCATTAAAGCACCCCAAAAAACGCTAGTTTCCATGCCTTCGCTTTCTAAGCTTCCTGCCGTGCCTGTTCCACAAAGAGAAACATCTGCCAATTTATCGGACAAATTAGAGACCATGAAACCGAGCGCTTCTGCCAATCAAGGCAGTCAAAAAGTATTAGGCACAGCACCACAAAACTTAAAAGATCTGGCATCTAATACTTTATCCGAAATGATGGTCCGCACCGGTAATCAAAATACTATGGCCAAGAAAGCCAAGGAAACCTCTGCCTCTATTCCTAGCCATCCCACCACCCCCCGTCCCAGACATTTAACCAATAGATCTAAATCAAACGCCTGGCAATTAATAGCTAAGCAAATTTTTCCAGTAGCATTTACGGCTTGTGCTCTGCTCGCCGTGATAACGTTTGTAATGAACGAAGTCAGAATGCTCAAATTAACCCCGCAAAGACACACCACTCAATATGCCGAGAATTTAGTAAAACAAGGACGTTATGAAGAAGCACTACCCGTTTTGCAAGACCTTAAACAATCTGGGAAACTGGATAAGATCCAAGCAGAGAATTTGAACAAAGTGCGCGTCTCTGTAGCAAAAATTTACGCTCATAAAAAGCGTTTTTCAGATGCTATCTCTTTATTGCAACAAGTTCCGCAGAATTCAAAGCATCAAGGACAGGCGAAAAGTCTGATTCGCCGTTATAAGGGCGGCAGAAATTAGTCACTGAGCGACTACTCTATTGTACTGCCAATTTTTCTATATTTTTCCAGTCTGTCCTGCTTGATACGCGCTGGTGATAGCTTTGTTAAACTGTCTAAGTGCTTAATTAGAGCAGTTTTTAGTGTCTTAGCAATCTGGTCGTAATCATTATGAGCACCACCTAGGGGTTCTTTTACTACCTCATCCGCTATCCCAAGCTTATGTATTTCGGCTGCTGTCATTTTCATTGCTTCACATGCTGCTGCTACTTTATCTGACGATCGCCAAAGGATAGACGCACAACCCTCAGGCGAAATAACTGAATAAACTGCATGTTCAAGCATTAAAATACGGTTTGCCAAACCTATTGCCAAAGCCCCGCCAGAGCCACCTTCACCGGTAACTACTGCAACAACGGGCACCTTCAGGCTTGCTAGCACACGAAGGTTCATTGCAATTGCCTCGCCCTGATTATGCTCTTCCGCTGTCATGCCGGGATAGGCACCAGGAGTATCGATCAGAGTCACTATAGGCAAACCAAATTTCTGTGCATGTTCAAACATACGCAAGGCCTTCCTGATAACCTTCCGGTTGCGGCATACCAAAATTACAAATTTGTTTTTGACGAAGGGTGCGTCCTTTATCTGTCCCAATCGCCACCACTTTATGTGGACCAATTGTGACAAACCCCACTACTAAAGCCGGATCATCTGCCATCTTGCGGTCGCCGTGCATCTCTATCCAATGTCCATCAAAACGATCAAAATATTCCCGCGCATAAGGTCTTTGACCATGCCTAGCTAGAGCTAAATGGTCAATAGGACGCAAGTTACTATATATAGAGCGTTTCAGAACTTTATATTGTTCATGCAAATTCTTAACATCAGTTTCTAATTCTGGTTGACTCTGCAATTGATTCTCAAGCATCTGGATCTGCTCAGCCAGAGCTAACAACGGCTGCTCGAAATCTAACGGTATCGGTTTTGTTTCATTTGCCATCACTTATTCTTCCCGATAATTAGAAATTGCTTCAACTTTTGACTTAACAGCATTAGGACGAAACTCAATTGCTTGATGAAAATCAACCAGGCGAGAAATTGTTTCTACTAGCGCCTGTCTTTCCAAAACCATATCTACTTGACCATGCTTGAGTAAATATTCGGCTGTTTGAAAATCATTCGGCAATTTCTGTCTGATCGTTTGTTCAATTACTCTGCGCCCGGCAAAACCAATTCTGGCTCCTGGCTCAGCAATCATGATGTCACCAAGAAAGGCAAAACTTGCTGTAACCCCACCATAAGTTGGCTCAGTTAGAATTGAAATATATAAAAGCCCCGCTTCGTGCAATCCTTCTAATGCAGCGCTCGTTTTGGCCATTTGCATTAAGCTAAAAATTCCTTCTTGCATGCGGGCTCCGCCTGAACTCGAAACGATAATGAGCGGCATTCTATTCTGGATGGCATACTCTATAAGGCGGGCCACTTTCTCACCCACCACAGAACCCATTGACCCACCAAAATGAGCAAAATCCATGACCCCCAAAGCTATTGTTTTGCCTTTAATATTGGCCGCACCAGTAACAATGGCGTCTCTCAATCCTGATTTAAGGCTGGCTTCTTCTATTCGATGAGAATAAGAATCAGTGTCAAAAAATTTCAAAGGATCAGTAGAAGACAAAGATGCATCTATTTCTTTAAAAGAACCATCATCAGTTAATTGAGCTATTCTTTCCAGCGCCCCAATACGGAAATGGTAGTGACACTTCGGACAAACAGATAAATTACTATGCAAGTCTCGTGAATAAATTAGTTCCCGGCATTGAAAACATTGACGCCAAAGGGCACAATACTCTTCTGTTGTTAACGGCTGTTTAATTTCTAGATTTTCTTGGCGCTTTCGTCGATCGGCAAACCATTCTTTTAAATCCATCTTTCGGTATGTCTTCTCCAAGTTTAATTTGCCATGGCTCTCGCCCGGATAGAAAAGCCACTTTAAAATAGCAAAAGCTTCTCTACAATTCAGTCAAACTCCACATTATAACACTGCTCCAAGAGTTCTATGAATATACCTAGATTTTTTATAGCCCATCAGCTTATTAAGGAACCCACTGAGAGTATAGCTTTGCAGGATGCCAAGCTAATCAAACAAATCCGTAAAGTACTACGTCTTGAAAACGGATCCAGGATAGATATTCTTGATGGAAAAGGCAACATTTATCATTGTATCTTACAAGTTTTGACTGCCAAACAAAACCGCGAATTGCTTCATGCCAAAATTGAAAGCAAGGAATACCTAGCTCATGAAACCCAGACAAAAGTAACAATTGCCTTGCCGTTGATTAAAGCAAATCGTTTCGAATGGGCAATAGAAAAATTAACAGAGCTAGGCGTGGATACAATAACACCGGTTGCTTTATCGAGAAGCGTGGTCAAATTATCAGCTGATGAGAAGTCGGCGCAGACAAAATCAAAATTTATCCGCTGGCAAAAAATTGTTCAAGAAGCAGCTGAACAATGCGAAAGACCCATAGCACCAAAACTAAGTACCCCTATTTCATTCGCAAACTGGCTTAAAAGCTTGGAAGACCAAAACCCTCCTCAACTGCGCATCATTTGTGCCGAACGACAAAACGTCCAAACGTTAGAAAGTCTTCTTTACAACCGGATAAATTTACCATCTTCCTGTGCCATTGCCTTTGGTGCCGAAGGTGGTTTTACCGAAGAAGAAATTAAGCTAGCTCTTTGCCACCAATTTATTCCTGTTTCTCTAGGATCAATAATCCTTCGCACAGAAACAGCAGCAATATATACACTAGCGATAGTCAATGCATTTATTAGGATAATACAACAAGATCCACAACTATAGCTTGCACCATCCTAGATATCACAATAACTCCGTCGCATTTTCGATCAGCAATAAAAAGCGATCAAAAAAACTAAATAAAAGGACCGCAAAGACTTGACAAATTCTTCATTTCCGAGTCTTATATTACATGACCGAGAGGTCACTGCCGGTGATGCACTTGGCTAACTAGAAAGGCATGAGTGTAACTGAAAACATAACTCGCATAAGAGAACGTTTTAGTTCGCATTCAGTCAGGTTAATTGCTGTGACAAAAAACGCACGTAACAAACAAATTGAAGAAGCCTTTAATAGCGGTGTCACCGAATTTGGTGAAAGTCGCGTACAAGATGCCCTAAAAAAAATGGACAGCATGCCTCCGTGGCTCATGGAGAAAGCTAGCTGGCATTTTATTGGACACCTGCAAACTAACAAAGTAAAGCAAGCGGTGGGCAAATTCGCAATGATTCACTCTGTTGATTCTTTGCGCTTAGCTCAAGAAATCTCTCGTGTGTCCTTGGCTAGACAAATTAATCAGCCAATTCTTTTGCAAGTAAAGCTAGCACCAGATGAAAGCAAGTCTGGATTTGAGCCAGAACAACTAAAAGCCCATTTTTCTGAAATCGTCAAACTTCCAAATATCGAATGCCGTGGTCTAATGACCATAACCCCACAAAATGCCACCGGAGCAGTACGACAAGAATGCTTTCATGGTTTAAAGCAATTGCGAGATGAGTTAGAGAAAGAGACAGGGGTTCAGCTACCAGAACTTTCAATGGGCATGAGTGATGACTGGCAAGAAGCACTCTCCTGTGGATCAACTATGCTGCGAATAGGCACAGCGATTTTCCACGTATAGATTGGGGGCACAGATAAAAATTTTAACTGATAACTGGTGATTTGGAAAAGGAATTAAGGATTTAAAAAAAAGGAATTAGGAGGAAATTGTGAGCATAGTTCAAAAATTTAAGAGCTTTTGGTTTGGTCCATCTGATAATTACGATCGTGAAGATTTCGAAGATTTGTTCGAAACTTCCGACGACGTTTATGCGACAAACGGTCAACTTGCCCTAGATACTAAATCAACTTCGTCTATAAGTAAAAACAGCATCCTTTTACCACCTTCGACTGGCGCTAAAGTAGTTGACCACCCCAGCGCCCAGCCTGCAAGCGAAGTACTGGTTATTGAACCACGCGCTTTTGAGGAATCTTTGGAGATTGTCGAACACTTACGTACCCGCAAATCCGTTCTTCTCAATTTACACATGGTAGATAAAGAGGGTTCCCAACGCATTGTTGATTTCTTATCTGGCGCTTGTCACGCCATAGACGGACATCAACAAAAGATAGGCGAAGGGGTGTTCCTTTTTGCTCCAGCCACTGTAGTGATTAGCTCCGAATCTAATTCTTCTAAAGCGATCAAAGATGTCTTCTGGAACAAGAGCCAAATTCTCTAAAATACATCAATAATTGCTAATTTTTAAAAATATAAATAGGGATTCGCTTTTAAAGCCTCACCCTATTTATATTTTCACTTGATTTTTTATTCATTTCCCCTTTCAATGTACTGGGATTTGCTTTAAAAGAGTATCCATGTTGTCCAATAAAAGCAATCTTGTCTTATAGTGATTACTCGGTAACATATCCGAATGTCTTAGCTTCCAACTGGATCCTTCGAATACTACCCATAATCTAGCCGTTTCAAGTACGCTGAATGATACTCCTGCTGTATAAGTGGTACTCCCGGCAGCATAGAATTTTGCTGCTGTGGACGCGCTTTGTGGATAATGCCAGCCGGCAATCATTCCCATTAGCCCATTTGTCATTTTTGTTGGACCGACAATACCGGCATAAACAACGTTTTCAAAGAAAGTCCCACGAGCTTCCTTCTGTTCTTTTTTCAGATATTGATTTCTCATAAACATAATCTTTTCTTGATCTGCATATAAAGACCGTCGATTAGAAACAGCTCTCCCATAATCTGTGCTCGTAGAACGGTTGTCGTTGATTGCCAAAAATTGACGATAATCAGCAGAGTATGCCCCTATTGTAGAAGTATGCACATCGGCAGCTTCTTGGGAAACTATGTCACGGGCAGTCAACCCAGAAATATTACCAGTTACACGACCTACAGCTGGAGTTATCAAAATAATCACACCGGATATAAGGGTAAGTAAGCCGCCCGCACCAAATAGATTGGCACGGCGCACATGGTAACCTTCCAATCCCAATATATTCCCCGCACCGCCAGTCATATTTTTAGCCAAATCAGTCAGATAAGCACCATTTTGCACTAACCAGAATTTTTTGCAACCGGAATGATAATCAACATATTCGAGCAAATAAAGATCTCTTAAATCCCTCAATAATTTTCCTTCCGCTTCAGCCACTGTTCTGTCTTCCCCAGAAAAATCAGCTACCGCAGTCAAAGCCATGCGGCGCTGCTCGATAAGATTATCGATTTCTGCATGCAATTTGTGCACCCGTTTCCTATAAGCTGACGGATTAAGACCTTTTTTCCGTAAGGAGCAATAATTTACAAAATTAAGTCCCAACTCTAACAAATCTCCTCCGGTTCCAATTGAATTACCAATCAATGGCAATCTTGCCGCGGCCCTTAAATTATTCCTTTGGCTAGGTGAAGAATGTGGTTTTATTATGGTGCCACTTTTAATGCTCGGTCGGGTCTTTTCACTAGCCACTTGATACTGCGGTGGCATAGCCAATATTAGTCCAGCTAGAGTAAGACTGGAATTAGTTTCTCCATAAGCAAATAATCTTCTCTGTCGCCATGGGTTAGTCAGCATAGTTTGCTGCCGAAAGATAGTATTTAGTCTTTCCAGCTCCAATTCTTTGCCTAAAACTTTCCTGGTCAGCTCATCCACTGCCGAGCCAGGGACAGCTGCCAATTGCACTGGCACACTATGGTTTTTATCATCAGCTAATGAGTCCGCCGGATGAATACTATCATCAAGATAAAATGGTATTGCCACAACCGGCAGATAAAACTGACGTATGAGCAATATGGCAGTAAGGATTAGAGCTAAGCTGCGTTCAGTGCTCAGTGGTATGTACACGAGGTATTTCAAACCAAAATGTTGAGCCTTTTCCTAATTCTGTATCTATGCCGACTGAGCCACCATGCTGTTCTATCAGTGATTTACAAATTGCCAAGCCCAAACCGGTTCCTCCTTTCGGTTGGTTAACTGAGTCAACTTGCTGAAACATGCGAAACAGCTTAGGTACATTGCGAGGATCAATGCCTGGCCCTTTATCCATCACAGAAAAGCGCACTGCATTACCGCTGGCAGAAGTGTTAATGGAAACCGATTGCTCAGCATCAGAAAATTTTACAGCGTTAGAAATGAAATTAGTGAGAATCTGTATTAAGCGATCTTTATCAGCCTTTATCAAATCATTATCACCAATTTCTGCAATTAACTGCACTTTATATTGTAAGGCGAAGCCAGTCACAGCAATAATGGTTTGTTCAATAATTTCTTTAGGCTCTATATTTTCAATATGAAGCTCAAGTTTACCGGCCTCAAGTTTTTTGATATCCAGAATATCGTTTATCAGCCTTATCAACCGCTCTGTTTCAGTTAGTCCCACTGTAACGAGACTGGCAGCCCGTTCAGAAAGTTCACCCACTCTGCCACCGGCCAGCAGACTAAAAACTCCCTTCATTGATGTCAAGGGAGTGCGTAATTCATGAGAAACGGTCGAATAAAATTGACTCACCTGCTGTTCAGCCTCTTTAGCTACACTAATATCATTATTAATCTCGAGAAAAGCGACTGGATAGCCTGTCTCATCCTTTTTATAGACCATCGGCTTGCCACCACAATAGTTTGCCCAGTCTTAGTATGGTGGGTTAGTTCTCCTTCCCATTTCCCGAATTGAAGAATGTTCGATTCGATATTTTCCCGCTCAATTGGAAAATTTGTTTGCAAAAGTTCATGTACAGTTTTGCCCATCGCCTCCACCCGCAAATACCCATACAATTTTTCAGCGCCATTATTCCAAAAAGTAATTTTGCCATCCAAGTCACGAACTATAATGGCATCATGCGTCAAATTTAATAAGTCGGCTTGACTCTGTAATTGCTGCTCGCGTTCCGACAGAACCAACTCTACTTCTTGAAATTTTCGAGCTATCAAAAAGATGGCCAATTCCCAGCTAACTATGCAAAAAGTGACCATAATAGCCAAGCCTGACTCAAAACTATACAGCCCTATTTGTTGACCTCTCAACCTGAACCAACCAATAAGAACAGGTACCCATAAAGCCAGCGGCACAAAACGTCTTAAAATTTCACCGGTTCTAGTTTGACTCGTAAATGTGCGCATTAAAGCCAGTTGTGGTTCTAAAAACAATATGCCAATAGAGATTAATATGAAACCAATAGCTGTATGGGCAGCAATGGCCGTCATATGCCCAACTGCATATAGCTCTTTGGCATTTAGGAAATATCCCATTAGAGCGAGAATACCAATAATGCCACCAAAAAATCCGCAGCATTGAGCAATAGTAATGGCCGAGCCCTTTTCCCTTTTCAGGCTCAATAAACATAGGGCCAGTGCAAAATTTACTTGCATCGCCGCCGTAAAAGGAGAAGGCCTCCCTGGAGGAGAGAGATCCAAGATAGAAACTCTTTGTTTAAAAAATAATTCGTCGATATATAAATTAAGCCCAAATATATATTCGAGAATAGTTAGTTCACGCTGAAAATCGACTATTTTAATATTCGATTTTTCGGGCAATATTTTTTGACCAAATATTTTGAATTATCTATGACCAGCCAGGTTTAGGTTTTAGGCTATCAGTTTTAACAAGGTATCTGTTCTTTGTGTTGCCTGTTCTTGTTTTACTTGTCTTGCCCACTTTTTTAAGTTCCAGGCTGTTATTGCCAGGCTGACATTTAAAGTATCGCCCACCGTTCCTGTATACCGGCAGCGATTCATGCGATGGTCAGTTTTTAGATGTCCTATTACTGCTTCTAGCGTATTACGCTTTCTTTGTATCCGTTTAAAATGTGCTTTATTGTGGTCAGGATGTGGCTTTTTGCCCTTTGCTTGAATTGCTAAGCGTTTTATTTTGCTTACTCTATCTGAAAAATTCTTTGTATGGTAGCCACGATCTGCACCAAGCTCATCTGGAACGTCACCAAAAGTCTTTTCCCAATCTTCTACTGCTGGGTCCAATGCCCTTACGTCGGCAACATTTTCATTGTATTCCTGATGACCGACAATGAAATGATTCCTGTCTGCGGACAAGCTAACTTTTGCTCCAAATTCATATCTCTTACCGCGCTTTCCTTTAGCTATACACGTACTCTCTGGCTCGTGCATACTAAAAACTTTTTCTTTAGCCTCTATTTTTTCTTCGTTAAGTCTAGCTTGGGCTTGCTTTATTACTCTGCCGACTAAATCAGCTTCTTTTTTTAGTTGCTCTTTTATTGCATTAATAGTTGCTTGTTGTACTTCATCAGTTTTTTTCTTTACCGCTTTCTGTGCTGAAGCAGCCACTTTCAACATTTCTTTAGCGTATTGCATTAAGTTTCTAAGTCCCTCAGCAATTCTTTCTTTGCGACCTCTGCCCAACTTGTTAATTTTGAGAATCTGTTTGCGTATCAGTCTTTTAAAGCTTCTGGCATGAACACTTAATCCTTTAGCTTTTAGTTGATCGATCTTTTTTTTTACGCGACGAATACCACGAGCCAGAAGACTGCTATCTGTTGGATATGCAATATTCTTTTCTTGAGCGGTTGTGTCTACCAGTTGTGTTTTTCTGGATATTCTTCCTTCTTGATAGAGCTGAGTTTTAATCAGGTCTTCGATAATTTTCATTCCTTCTTTGTCTAATCTACGTCTGAATTTAGTAATAGTAGAGGCATCTAGAGGCTTGTCTTTTGACCATTCTGAGACTTGCCAGTGTAAACCACAAAAGTATTTAAAATAGATATTTTCATTGAGCATACTTGCTACTGTTCTATCTGAAAGGTTGTAGAGGTGTTTAAGCAAAAGCAAGCCAACCATGAGTCTTATACGTTTGGCATTACGACCGGTTTTCTTGAAGAATTTTTGTAATTGGTACTGTAAAGTATCCCAGTCAATTCTGTTAGCCAGGATGACAAGTTCATGGTCTGGATTAAGATTTACTCTGAGTAATTCAGAAGCGATAGTAAGCTGGTATGATTCTTTCTTAAGGCTCATGAAATCTCCTTTCTGTGCAATTAGAGTTTTAATTTCAACTACAATGATCTCACAGAAATGACTTCCTGAGCCAACCTTATTACTAATCTAAAAAAACTAATATCAAAACAAAGTGCAGTGCCGGTTTTGAATATTCACTCAATTATTTCGGATAACCTTTCCATATATTGCCCCCTGCCGAACCTATTCGGCAGCACGAACTAGTTAAACCTCCCAAAAGAAGAAGGGCAATAGCAATTATTGACGCTATCCAGCGATAAATTGCAGATTGGGGAGAAAATTGTTCACAGCCAAGCAACACTAGAGTCGCCGCACCGGCTAACACAAAACCCAGAGCAGTATTAACTTTCATAGTTACCCAGGCAGAATTTAAGCTGGTGAGAATGGGAATATGAGCTACCCAACCGTAGATAACTATAAAACCAATTAAGGTGGCAACAGCAGCGCAGACAAAAGAAATTTTTCTGTAGATAGTAAAATTCGTGTCCGTCATTAGCATCCAATGATAGCAAATTAGATCTTCTTTCACGCCGCGGTCACAAAACCGCCACACACTTCATAGACAATACATTTTTGTTCGTACAATCTTAAAGTTGATGACAAAGTACATTGTCTTGGATCAAGCTTACGAATTAATCCACTTTGATCTTTATGCCTGAATATTTGAGCCGCTTCCATGCGCTTCGATAATATGCCGATAAATCGCAGATAAAACAAGCTGCGAAGATGCAATTAATCAAATAGAGATATTGCCGACTAGCTTTATTACGCCCTTACCAGCGCTTTATTTACAAAGTCTCTTACAGTGTTTAGAAATATCCCTGTTTCCTCTAAATGAGCGACATGTGCACTATTCTCAAATATTACTAACGTCGATCCAGGCATACACGATTGATAATACTGCACCGTTTCAGGCGACGCTTCATCATAACGGCCACAAGTAAATACGGGAATCAGCCAAACTTTCTATGGGACGAATATAATCACTTGGATAACCAGGACCACCATGAAGTGCAATTAAAGGAATAGCCTCTTTATGCTCGGAGCCTACAATCTCGTACCAGACTTTGCCACCGCGAACTTGAATAAATCCTGTTTGACGCTCAGTCATGTAAGATCTGCTAACCTCCTAACAATGCCATTTCTAAAAGGTCTTACTAAACCAAGGCATTGGGTTCGTGGCTACTTTATTGACGTATAGACTGAGATGCAAATGCGGACCATTGGCCCGGCCTGTGGCTCCCACATTGCCAATTTGTTCACCAGCTTCTACCAGATCTCCCTCTTTTACTTTGATTTTTTGCAAATGAATATAAATACTCACCACACCTTGTCCGTGATCAATAGCCACTACATTGCCATGCAGCCTAAAATTCTTATGTGCCAGCACCACTTTGCCGTCAGCACAAGCATAAACTGGTTGTCCCAGTGACCCCGCAAAGTCTAAGCCTGAATGATAATAGTCCTTTAGTAATTTGCCATTAACAATTCTTTTGAGACCAAATTTCGCAGACGTTTTAGCCTCACAAGGTTTGGTAAAAGTTCCCTGCCATAACCTTTTGTCAGACAATGCACTCTTAGCTGTATTCATAGCTTCTTCTTCACCAGGAGACAGCAAAAAGTTGTCTTTGCTTTTGGGTAAAGTCAGTCTTTGTACCGGGAAAAGACCATCCTGCACTGTTATAGTAGATTTTTCCTCGCCAATACAAATCGGGTATTTACCTGGCTTTAAATCTGCAGGAATAGCTACTAAACAATGATAAGTATTCTCGGATAGGGGAAATAATTTGTATGTTTGCCCATTGAATGACAGCTGTTCAACTTTATCCTGGCTTTGTTCATTTTTATAGTTTATCTCAATCGTTTCACCCTGTGCCGCTGCAGATTTAGATAATTCTATGGCCGCCCAAGCAGGCGGGAGCGCTATCAGTCCAATAAAGACCAAAAAGAAAACACTAGGCAATTTCATAATTATTCTTTTGCAGGTTGTTCTTTAGCTAACAACTGATCAATGGCAACGCGCAATGCTTCTATTTTATCCATTGGCAGGGTCACACCTTTTTTGGTGGGTTTTTCTTCGTTATTATCCATATACCATTCACGTATATGAAGGTATTTCGTACCTTTGAATTCACTTATGTATGCATACACTTTTTCGCCGCGTGGCTTATCATGCACGCTTATTTTATCTTCCACAATAAACCTCCAGGGATTAATCTATAAGTATCTAGTAATTTATCAGCTATTAGTAAAATAGCCAACCGGTCTATTTAATCTAAATGCCTCGCATAGCAAGCACCTCTTTGGTAGGAGTTCTATCGCCAGTACAACTAATCATACGGGGAGCTTTAAGAATTTCAATTCGAAAGTCCAACCTTTTATATAGATCCACTATTCTCTCAGTGGCTTGATTAGAAAGAATCACCGGCCCCGGATGACTTGCGAGCCACTCTGCCAATCTCACTTGATCTTGCCAACTAAATCCTTCTTTTGCATATTGGGTAAACTCAACATCATAAGGTGGATCGGCATAAACAAAATCATTTGCTTGGATTTTAAGCTGAGCAAAATCACAGTTATCTAAATGCCAGCCTCTCATTGCCTCAATATATTGAGAAAAATCATCCATATAATTGATTTGCTTATAACTACCAAAAGGTACATTGAATTTCCCTTGTTTATTAAAACGGCAAAGACCGTTATAGCCAGTTCGATTTAAATAATAAAAGAGCGCTGCCGCTTCTTGGCTGTCACCATCGCCGCTTTGAATTAGTTCATTAAACTTCTCTCTTTGGCGGTAGTAAAGACCTCGCTCATTTTTCATCTCAATCTTTGCGTGCAGTCCCTTTTGTATCCAGCGATAGAAATTAATGGCATGCATATTAATGTCATTGAGCACAGCCTGATTTGGCTGTAATCCAAGCGTTACTGCCAAACCTCCACAAAACGGCTCTATCAATCGCTTCTCCGCATGCTTCTGCCAAATAGTCCTTAAATATGGCACAAGCCACCTCTTACCACCCGCCCATTTAAGCGGTGGTCTGATTATTTCGGCTGAATTGCGTGTAGATCGATAATTTGATTTTTGAGCTATAGTCATGAAAAATTAAGTCAAATACCCCCGTCACACTAGAATAATATGAACTAATCGGGCTATGGTATATTAGCGCGACATTATTTTCTTAGCATTATGACCCAATTTATTGATTATGCTGAAATCGACATTGCTTCTGGGGACGGAGGCAACGGCGCTATTGCTTGGCGGCGCGAAAAATATGAACCCTTAGGAGGACCGGCTGGCGGCACTGGGGGCAATGGCGGCAATATCTATATAGAAGCGACCAACAATTTGAGCACTCTATCTGAATTTAAATATCGCAAAGAATTCTTTGCTTTACCTGGCGAGCGGGGCGGTTCAAGCAGGAAAGAAGGCAAACGGGCCAAAGACATAACCATAAAAGTACCTATCGGTACGGTAATTAAAGACAGTCAGCTAGATTCAGTAATTGCTGATTTAAACAATGAGGGCGATCGCGTGCTTGTGGCTGGCGGTGGCAGAGGAGGCAGAGGGAATTCCGCATTTGCTACTCCTACAAATCGCGCTCCTCATTATTGCGAGCCCGGCGAACCAGGCATCAAGCGCCATCTTATCCTCGAGCTTAAATTACTAGCAGATATTGGCTTAATTGGTCTACCCAATGCCGGCAAATCGACTTTGCTGGCAGCGCTGACCCGAGCCAAACCTAAGATTGCTGATTATCCATTTTCCACCTTAGAACCAAATTTAGGCACAGTAAAAACAGATGATAGTCAATCTTTTGTTATCGCTGATATTCCAGGATTAATTGCTGGTGCCAGTCACGGTGCAGGCTTAGGACATGACTTTTTACGTCATATTGAACGCACTTGTTTACTAGTACATATGGTAGATAGTACTAGCGAAAATCTGCTTGCTGATATCGAAACCATAGATAAAGAGTTGAAAGATTTCAGCAACGATTTGTCGCAAAAAGAGCAAATAATCGTACTCAATAAAATTGATCTTTTATTCCCAGAGCAAATCGAAAAAGTCAAAGATGAATTGAAACAAACCTTCCCCAAACGTACTGTCCTTGCTCTTTCTGGTCTAGCCCAAATAGGGACAAAAGATCTTATGATCTTTTTGAAACAACAGATCTCCGCCATACGAGAGTCCTCTATTAAAGCTACTGAAGAGATACCTTTATCGCATAAGGACAAAGAAGGCAAACAATGGATAGCAGACGATAAAGCAACCGCTCGTCCAGACAACGGTTTTCACTTGTCACAACAAAAAGGCGATTTTTATATTGAAGGGGAAAGAATTGTTAGACATTCGCTAGTGGTAGATTACAAAAGTCCTGAATCAATTCAACACTTCTGCCATATTCTCCGTTCAATGGGTGTCATTGATGAATTGTACAAACAAAACGTTCAAGTAAACGACAAAATCCATATTGGCCAAATGACTTTCACTTTTGGCGAAAATCTTTACTAAACAGCCGTTTATTCTTTCTCTTCTTCATCTTTAGGATGCGTTACTTGCCTTATAGCCTTCTTAGCGCGAGCAAGCTTTGCTTGTTCATTAAGCTTTTTCTTACGAACCGCAACCTTTGCTGCTCTTTTAACGCCCTTCTGTTGCACCATTTTCTCTTCCTCTTATCAATTAACTTAACATTTTCAAGGGTTTAATCTATACCCACAAGTTGCCAAGATACAAAATCTCACCTTTCGCTTTCCAGTCATTATTAGCAGCATCGGCAATGATGCTCCCGATTGGTGGGAATAAAGTGATCTGCCCTAACTCCGCCAATGGCAAAAAATCGACACCCGCCAAAACAGGCTCGTCGCCTAATTGTAATGTACCACCGACCACCTTTGCCTTTAAATATATATTGACAATGTGGCGAGACCGGTTCGGGGCAATTGCTTCTGACAAAAATATAAATTTTTCGGCCTCAATTATTAGCCCAGTCTCTTCTTTTAGTTCTCTTACCGCGCAATCAATAAAAGTTTCACCATATTCAAGCCTACCGCCAGGCAATACCCAATACTGGCGATTGCCCTTACGGTGCTTAACTAAGAGTATTTTTCTATCCTCTATAACAACCACTGAAACACGGGTGGTTGGAATATTTTTAACTGGCTTATTCTTTGGTTTGTGATGACTCACGTAAATTCTACCCTACAAATAATTTTAGATCCTACCAATAAGGGCTCCTCATGGCTGTCAAATTACAAAGCAGCTATACAAAAATCAAGGCAATCTACAAAGTTGCATACGATCTGTTAATCTAAGTAGTCGATCATAAATAAATAAGATACAGACTGAAGGTAGAATTTACCCTTATGACTGAAGTGGCAAAGCTTGAGCAACAATTGCTCGAATTTGAACAAACGGCAAGTAAGTCCTTGGCTGAGGCAGAAACTTTGGCAGATATTGAATCTGCTCGTCAAGCTTTTCTTGGACAAAAAGGTGCTCTCACCAATATTTTGCGCACATTATCCCAGATTGACAAACAAGACAGACCAAGACTTGGCCAATCAGCTAACAGCACTAAAGAAAAATTGGAATCGCTTTATATAGAGCGCAAAAGCTTTCTCGATGCAAAAGAATTAAAAGAAAAGCTAAAGACTGAAAAAATTGATGTTACTTTGCCCGCCCGGGGCAAACCAATCGGACATCTACATCCACTTACTCAAATACTGAGCGAAATAGAAAGCATTTTTCTTACTATGGGTTTTTCCCCTTTCGAAGGACCAGAGGTAGAAACTGAGTATTATAATTTCGATGCCCTAAACTTTCCGCCCGGACATCCTTCGCGTGACGAACATGATACTTTCTATACAGATGTTGATTCGTCTATTATTTTGCGCACTCATATGTCAAATATGCAGGTGCGCATTATGGAAAACTCCACTACTCCACTGAGAGCTTTATATTGTGGTCGAGTATACAGAAACGAAGAAGTCAACGCGCGCAAAGAAGTCATCCACCACCAAGCCGAAGGACTGCTTGTCGATCGCAATGTCAGCTTTGGTCAATTAAAAGGTACTTTAAACGAATTCATCCGTCTGCTTTTTGGCAAGCCGCTAAAAACCCGCTTTCGCCCGGACTTTTTCCCTTTCACAGAACCCAGTGCCGAATTAGATAGTGAATGTCCATTCTGCAATGGCTCAGGTTGTCGTACTTGCGGCAATAGAGGTTGGCTCGAATTGCTGGGCTGTGGCATGGTAGATCCTAATGTTCTTAAAGCAGGTAATATTGATCCTGAAATTTGGAATGGTTTTGCCTTTGGCATGGGCGTAGAGCGTCTAGCTATGCTTAAATACGGCATTACAGACATTCGCCATTTCTTTATAAATGACGTTCGTTTCCTCGAGCAATTTTAAGGTATTGACACTCTATGAAATTATCATTCGATTGGCTCTCTGATTACATTGATCTTTCTGGACTTAGTCCAGAACTTGTGGCCGAAAAGCTCACCATGAATGCCTTTGAAGTAGAGGGCATTGATAGTGTTGGACCAGACCTAAAAGGGCCAATAGTGGTTGGTGAAATTGTTGACATTCAAGCGCATCCGGATCCAAAAGTAAGCAAAATGCGTGTGACAAAAGTAATAGTAGAAGAAGGGCAAGCTCCTCTGCAAATAGTCTGTGGCGCCTCCAATATCTTTGTCGGACAGCGCGTTCCTGTTGCTTTGCCCGGCTCGCTGGTGGTAAATCGTCATGATGGTAGTGCCTTCCCAATTGCTAAAACTGATAAGCGCGGTGTCGAGTCTAATGGCATGCTTTGTGCTGCCGCTGAAATTGGTATCGCCGATAGCGAACTAGATGGCATTCTTATATTAGACCTTGCCTTAGCTAACAAATTAGGAGCAGACATACAAGAATTACTTTATTTGCAAAAAGATTCCATCCTTACGGTAGCCAGTCGTTCCAATAGAGGAGATGCGGTTAGTGTACGTGGTTTGGCTCGGGAAGTATCAGCTTTGTTTAAGCGCCCCATGCGTGAACCAAAATGGCAATTAAATGAAACTACCGACAAGCCGAAATATTCATTCACTGTCAAAATTGACGATATAAAAGATTGCGAATATTTTTCTATTCGCTCAATAAGCAACGTTCGGGTCAAAAACTCGCCCCCTTTTATGGTTAGACGTCTAGAAGCAGTTGGCACGCGCTCCATAAATAATTTAGTTGATATCACTAATTACGTTATGCATGAATGGGGACAACCTATGCATGCTTATGATGCGCGCGCAGTAAAAGACGGCCAATTTCACGTGCGCCGCGGTAAACAAGGCGAAAAGTTCTTTACTCTCGATGGTAAAGAGCGTATCTTAACGCCGGAGATGTTAATTATCTCCGATAGCGAAAAGGTGATCGGTATGCCCATCATGGGTGGGGCTAATAGCGAAATTAGTGAAAGCACTACCGATATTGCTCTGGAGGCGGCAAGCTTTTTCCCAGCTACAGTGAGACGCTCCAGCCGTTTACTCGGTCTAAGCAGCGAATCAACTTTACGCTTTGAACGTGGAGTAGATCCTGCCACTACAAAACAAGCCTCTGATCGCGCTGCCTATTTAATTAGTAAATATTGTGCCAGTGATAGTCCGGTCAAAGTAGGTTCGTATGTATTTGGCGGAAAAACTGAATTTCCACAGACCCAAGTTGCATTAAGAATCAGTGAGATAAAGCGTCATCTCGATCTAGATCTTCCCCAAAGTGAAATTAAAGACCTCCTTGGGCGTTTAGATTTTAGTCCTATCGAGTCTGCTAGCAAATCGGACAAATTGGTATTTGCCGTACCTTCATTCAGACAAAATGATGTCCAACGCGAGATTGATTTAATAGAAGAAGTTTGCCGCATTTATGGTTACAACAATATTCCAGATAAACCACCCTCTTTTTTACCTTTATCAATAATGCCCGATGATATTAAGACTGCTATCCGTAAGGCTTTGAGCGGCCAGGGTATGTGCGAAGCTTATATAAAAAGCTTTGTTCCTCAGCAACAAATTTCCAGCGAAAATTCAAACGGAAAATCATCTGCCGATTCAGGCATAAGTTTAGTCGGTCATGACATTGAGAGATCTATTTCTGTACTTAATGCGCTCTCACCAGATCATCAAATACTTAGACAGAGTCTCTTGCCAGGGCTCCTTAATGCCTTAAAATACAACCATGATCGAGGCGAAGAAAATGTTTGGCTCTTTGAGATGGGCTTTGCTTATTTCAAACATAAGACTCCTGAAAAAGCTTCAACCCCGGCCAAGAAAACTTAAAAGTCTCCGGCGTACTGTCCGGAACTCGTACTCTTAGCAGCTGGCACGATGCCAGCACCGAGAAGGACAAAATCGCTAGTAATAAAATAGACTTCTACTTTGTTAAAGGTATCGTAGAGAATTTATTTGAATCTCTGTACATACCCTTACCCCAAATCAATTATTCCCGAGGGCAAGAATCACCACCCTTACTGCACCCCGGTAAAGCAGCAAGAATTGCCTATCAAGCTTTCGACCAAGAGAGTATAGACCTGGGTTGGCTAGGACAATTACATCCTGGCTATGTCAAAGATATGGATCTTGATCCACAAACGTTTTTATTTGAACTAAATGTAGAAGCACTAAAGAAATTGCGCGGTAAGCCAACCTTTATGCCGGTACCTGTCCTGCCACCCATTGCGCGTGACTTAACCGTAGATTTGCCCGTCAGTATAGAGAATATTGCCGTAACAAATTGCATAAATGATGCAGTAACTAATCTCAAGAATCTAGATTTAGTTAGCATCTTCCCCTTAAGCTCTGAATCAAAGAGTTTGTCTTATCGACTAACTTTCCAAAGCGATGCTGAAACATTTAAGAGCGAAGAAATAGAACAACAATTGAACAAAGTCCGCAAGAGTTTAAAAGAAAAACTCAATGCCTCTTTCCGGATCTAACTCAGCACGCGGTTTTCGACTGGATGTTTGCCGCCTCATTCGAATAGGTGTCCTTTTATGACAATGACAATATCTAAGCCCAGTATCTGGCATCCATTTACCCAAATGAAAACCTCACCACCGCCTCTGCGCGTAAAGCGCGGTGAAGGAGTATTTCTAGAGCTCGAAGACGGTAGACAAATCATTGACTGCATTTCTAGCTGGTGGACAAATCTTCACGGCCATGCAAATCCCATTATCGCTAAAGCTATTTACGAGCAAGCTCAAAAACTAGAACACGTAATGTTTGCCGGTTTTACTCACCAACCAGCTGAACAACTTGCCACAGCATTGTTAAAGCAATTGCCTAATTCACTAAGACACGTCTTTTATTCCGATAATGGATCTACAGCCGTCGAAACTGCGCTCAAAATTGCTTGCCAGTATTGGTATAACCAGGGCAAAACACGAACTAGCTTTTTGGCTTTTGAAAACAGTTATCACGGCGATACTATTGGTGCCATGTCCGTTGGACACAGTTCACCTTTTGCCGAACCTTTTCGTCCCATGCTCTTCGATGTAGATTTAGTACCGTTTCCTACCGTTACCGAAAAAGATAGTGACGGGACAGACAATGAAAATCGCTCGTTGGAAGCGTTGAGACAGTTGGTAGAAATCAATCCCGATAAGTATGCAGCGATAATTATTGAACCACTTGTAGAAGCTGTCGGTGGTATGTTAATGTGCCGGCCTGCTTTTCTAGACAAACTACAAGCGTTTGCAAAGGAAGCAGGGCTTTTACTTATTTATGATGAAGTAGCAATCGGCTTTGGCAGAACCGGATCATGGTTCGCCTGTGTCAAATCAAACACAAGCCCAGACATCATCTGCCTCGCTAAAGCTATGACAGGCGGCTTTTTGTCGCTTGCTACGACAATTGTATCTGACGATGTTTTTCAAGCTTTTTATAGTGACGACATACGAAAAACATTTTTCCATGGACATACTTATACAGCCAATCCACTCGCTTGTGCTGCTGCCTTAGCCTCTATGCAAATACTAGAACAAAACTGCCAAGCTTTCATGAATATGGAAAAGATTCATAGGCAGAAGGCTGCTAAATATATAGCAGAACATCCATTGATACATAATCTTAGATTTTGTGGCACTATTATGGCGTTTGATATTGGCACTGCCGACGGTACTGATTATTTTGATCAGATAGCTCCAGTTTTGAAACAGCGCTTCCTGGATCGTAATCTTTTAATTCGTCCATTTGGCAATATGGTTTATGTAATGCCCCCTTATTGCATTACCGAGGATCAACTAGATCATATCTATAAAAACATTGGCGAAGTATTAGACTCCTTACCTTTAGCAAATCAAACATCACCTAAAAAGGGCGAGGATAAATGAATCCATTCCGTTCGCTGTTAGTAAAATTTTCAAGAATTCCAGTTGGCATATTGTTAATACTGATCATCGCTACTTCTGCCGCAATTAGCATAGCAGTGACCAGCACTATTGCAAATAAAGAGAAAGCGTATGAGCTTAATACTGTCAATTCTAAGCAGGAAGAAACCTCAAAACAGCAATAGTCAATCAACTTGTTCGCTAGTTCTCCATTTATTCGCAAAAAACTAACAACCTCAATGAACTAAAATCGGTTTAATTGACTTTATCTTCGCTAATGGGCCAGCTAAGAAATATCTAGCGAAAGAAAACTTTGGTACTGCGGCACCCCATAAGGCTATCGATAAAATACTGCTGTAACAAGCAGCATGACCAAGAAACTCTTCCATACCGAATATGGTTGTTGTTCCCGAAAAGATTCCTAAAATGATAAGCACGCTAGTGCGGGGAAACCATCCCATAAAAATTGTCATACCTAGCATTAATTCAGCTAATCCAGTTACTAATACAAACATGGCATTATCCATACCCAAATGCAGCAACGGATTTAAGGCTGGAGCATGATGCAATAAATCCATCGCTAATTGCGGATGCAATAATTTTTCACTTAGAGCTAAGGCAATCAGCCCCAAGCCCATCGCGGAACGAACACAATAATGCCCTAGTGTATTTAAAGCTGGCAGGCTAATTTTATCAAAACCTAAAACATGATCAAGCGAAAATCTATTACGCCCGGCCAATATAAAATAAAATGCCAGCCCAAATAATGGCATTATATCTAAGCATTCCGCTATACCGTGCTTGCAAACAGCCATATACATAAGCCCAAGAATGGCCAAGCCATCTAAGCGCCCGAATAGTCCCAATATTAGACAAACTCCTACTGTAATTTCTGCTGACGGCAACCATTGTGGGCAATGCGAGCAAATAATGAAATTCGGTACTAATAAAGTTCTTGTTAATCCGCTATAAATTAAAGATACCCCTAATCCTATTGCCATCAATAAATTGATTGCAGTCTCATTTTTAGAAGCCCAATTCATCAAACGTCTGCTCCCCAACCAGTGAGCATATTTTAAATTCAAGCTATAAAAAATAAATATCAATCCCAAAGCACATATAGCAGGAAATAAATTATCAACGCTTAACTGAGTAAATAATGCTGGCTTCGGTTCTTTAAGTATTTCACTCTCTGGACGGCTAAGAAACCATTTAACATGCGCCCATACTGGACAAAATGAAGTTAGTAATAGTCCGCTCAGAACAAGAATTGTTTTTATTGCCAAGATCCGCATAAAAGTATTTCCTTCTATATTTAAGTGCTCCGCCACTTTTAAATGTAGAATTTACTCGTGTACTTTCTGTGGATTAAGAATTCAAGGCAATGGCCACTTAAATACAAAAACTCTAGTGCAAGTCACCAGCGCTTGCTTACTGGGTAAAAGACCCTTATTACCGGACCAACTTCGTTAACCATTAATTGGCTGGAACAAGATTATTAAGACCACGAGCGATTAGATAATTTCTTAAATCTTGTCGGAGATCCAGTCCTGTTTCAGGATCAAAACCCACCGGCTTGAACGGTTGAATTAAAAACATACTGGCTTGGTCGTGCTGCTCGTTTTTGGCTTTACCATCCTGGTCGAACACTTTAATATAACCATCTAGAAGTACTTGTCCCGGTCCAATCGGCTTCAGAGATACTATTTGTTCTTTTAAAATAGCACGCTTGATTTTACCGGACTTACTGTCTACCCGGATGGCTAAACCTCGTTTGCGGGTAATCACCTCATGCTCAGTCGTTTGAATCGGCTCAATTTCGTTGACTATCTGCCACTCAACCCAACCTTTTCCCTCCACCCTCTGAACAGTGGGTAGCCCATAACGATTCCAAATATTGCCATGAGCATCGAGCTGCTGTCCTGTCTGTTTATCGTCCAAAGTTCTACTTTGAACTGTAATGGGCCCTGTGGGCGACAGATAAGTTTGTGTTTCTCTATGATAGGTGCCAGCCAACCAGGAAGGCGTCCAGATCCAGTCCTGAGTGGTATTTACCGGAGGAAGATTGTCAGCATTAAATTTAGTGCCTACCCGAAAAATACTTGGCAGAGCAGGCAACTTTTGGCTCATACTGACTTTCGCCTGTAACAGTTCGGCTCGTACAGAAACACCACTGAAAAGACAAATAATCAAAATAAGTAAATAGCGCATAAAAACTAGCATAATTTAACTGATCAATTTCCTCCAGTCAGACTAGCGATCAATTTTTCCCATAGCTAATGATACGCCATGAATAATGCTCCAAGGATGTGGTGGACAACCAGGAATATAAATATCAACTGGCAAAATTTTATCCAGACCATTTGCTTCGGCATAGCCATTTTTATGAACACCACCAGAAATAGCGCAAGTGCCTACAGCTATTACAACTTTAGGATCTGGCATAGCCGCATAACAGCGCAGCAGCGAATCCCGCATACCTTTACCTACCGGTCCCGTGACAATGAGAGCATCAGCAAAACGAGGAGAAGCAACAATGCTAACCCCAAAACGTTCAAGGTCAAAAACAGGATTGCCGCAAGCACCTATTTCTAAATCGCATGCGCTGCAGCCAGTAGCGACAACACGGGCATGCAAAGATCTTTTAAATAATCTCTCCGCAGCAGAGGCTACCACCGAATCAGATTTTTTAGTGTTATTACTCAAAATTAGATCATTGCGTCTTTTTCTGGCTAATTTGGTCGACCGATCATTGGTAATAGTGCCGGTTGGACAAATATCGACACACAGCTGACAGCCTATACAAGCACCTAAATCTAGTGTTACTTTAGCACTGTCCTCATTACTTACACTAATAGCACTGGTGGGACACAATTCAGCACAAGCGTTACAGTCATTACCAGAGCACGGCTGCTCAGTGAGCATGGGCATGCCATCAGCATCAGATTCCAGCGCAGGAAAAGGTTCTCGCACCGTAGCGATACCATTTTTCATAATATAAGTGAGTATTTTCAGCATAGATTATTCCTAGAGGTCATTACCGCTATAAGAGAGAGACAGACTTTTATTGCACAAAGGAAAATCAGCAATTAAGTTATTTCTTATAGCAATAGAAACAGCGGTCCAATTATTGAAGCTAGGATCCTTAATTGCATAGCGCTTTATCTCTCCTTTTCATTAGTAAAAATCAAATGGATGAGCTCGCCACGAAAAGCCTCCACTATTGATAGTCCAACTTGATTACTGGGCAATTTATCTGGCAACTGAGTACTGCATGGTCCATCATTTAAATCAGCAAGAACCTTTTCAATGATATTGCAACTGCTTTGGATTTCAGCCAGTCTTACCCGCGTGCGGGACAATATATCTCCCCCGTGCTGCAATGCTATCAGCGGAGCAATATCGGGATATAAACCGTGCGAAAAATGTTGCCGACAATCATATGGTATGCCACAAGCACGAGCTGCTACCCCCACCAAACCAAATTCCTTTGCCAGGGATGAACTGATTATGCCTATCTTCTCCATGCGCTCACGAGCCGTCTGGTTTTCGGTAATAATGTCATAAATGATGCGCAATTCTTGCCTTAAGTTTTTGATTTGCTTTTGCATAGAGCCTACATGTTGACTGGAAAACTTGCGTACACCACCAGGAAGAATAAAACCACGCATAAACCGTGAGCCGGTAAGCATTTGTCCTATTCCTAGCGCCTTGCCCCGTAGCCGTCCGGCGGCAGCCGCGCCCGGTAAAAAACCTATGTCCCCGCACAATCCACCCACATCGATTATATGCATAGCCAATCTTTCAACTTCTAAAGCTATTGTGCGTAAGGCTTGCACCAGTGGTGACAATTCAACTTCAAAAAGTGATTCGATAGCCACAGCATGAGCCAAGGCATTGGCTGAAACCGTGTCACCTGCTGCTGCTTCAGCCACAAATCGAGCCTTTTGCCAGGAAACCTCAGTTAGCCGCTTCTCTATGCCCCTATGCACATATCCTAAGCGAATCTCTAAATTCAATATTGTTTCACCAAAACAGTTAAATCTAAAATGCCCCGGTTCAATCACCCCAGCATGAATTGGTCCCACCGGTAATTCATAAATTCCTTCTCCCCGAACTTGCAGAAACTTATACTCCCGCTTAGCTCCGGTAGAAATAAGTTTTTCCGATGAAAACGCCTCTTTGCCAAAAGAAGTCTGCAGTTTATGCACAACATTATTATCTTTCGATGCTTCGCGCCAACTCAACGGGTGGAAAGTAGACTCGTATTCATCATGCAATAGAATATGCTTCAAACGAGGATGTTGCTCTGGCATCAACCCAAATAAATCATAAACCGATCTTTCAAACCAATGACTCTGTGGTACTAATGAAGTCAATGTATTATAGGAGTCATCATTCAATGAACTGATCCAAGACTCTGCTGATCCCTTCTCGGTGTCCAGTAGCAGAGTAACTAATTGCTTTCCATCTATCGAAGTCAGCAAGCCAAATCTAGCATTAGTACGAGCATCTATCCATGCTTTGACAGCGTTGGACAGACCAGATATATGCACCTCTTTAACCAATGGCTTCATTGCAAAAAATTCCAATAGCTAGGATAGACCATCACGCCTAAAATTACTGAACAACATAAAAGCAGAATTGGCACCACACTGGTTTCCAGCACTTGAAAAGGTGCAAAGTTGGCTTTTGGATTACCGAGTAAAACACGTCCAATATGAACACTAATTGACACAAAAGCAAGAGATGTACCAGTAACAAGAATAGTAGCTAGAATCCAGTGGCCACGGTCTGCTAGAACAGCCAATATTGATACTTTGCTTAAGAACGTACCAAAAGGCGGCGCTCCCGTAATAGCAAAAGTCGCTAAAGCAAGCAGGCAGCCCCATGTAGGACAAGACTTTAAAATACCATGCAGGCTATAGAGTCTGGTTGTTCCGCCAGCTTCAACAATATTGCCACTGATTAAAAACAGTGCTACTTTGACAATACTATGATTGAGGGCCTGCAAAAAAAATAAGGCTGAGGAACCAAGCCCGATTGCCACCAGCATAATGCCCACATTCTCGACGCTCGAATAGGCCCACATTCTCTTAAAGCCATGCTGACGAATTAAAAATAAGGCTGCCGCGAAAACAGTAAGGGCTCCCATGCCTAAGATTATTTGCATAATCTGTCCATGCTGGGGAGAAGCCATAACGATTGTTGTGATGCGCCAAATACCAAAAAGCGCTCCATTAAGCAAAGCACCCGAAAGCAAAGCCGATGCAGGGGCCGGTGCTTCGGAGTGTGCATCCGGTAACCAGCTGTGCAGAGGGAATATACCTGCTTTTGTCCCATAGCCAAGCAAGCAAAGAATAAAACCTATTTTCAAAAATGGGTGATTCAATTTGTCGGCTTGAGCAACAGAATCGCTAATAATAAGCGTCCCCTGGGTCAAATGTCCGTGTTGAGTAGAAGCAAACAAAAAGACAGTCCCTAACAATGCCAAGGCTATGCCGACACTGCAAATGATTAGATACTTCCAAGTAGCTTCTAAAGCATTCTTTGTTCGCTCAAAATAAACTAAAGGTGCTGACGAAAGCGTAGTTGCTTCTATACTCATCCATAAACAACCAAGATTATTAGAGATAAACACTGCAAATAGAGAAAGATAGAACAAGTTGACACAGAAATAGAAAGTTCTTAATCGTACACGCTTTAATGAACCATGTTCTTCGCTCTCCTCTTTGGCAAAGAGATAATTAGCATGAGTGAGAGCAGTAGCAAAAACAAATGTAGTAAGCAAAACAAAACAAATGGCTAATCTATCTACTCTAAAATTCTCATTGATGATTAGTTGCTCTGATTGCCCACTTATAATAGGCCAAAAAACATGAGCAATAACAGTTAATTGCAACCAGTAAACAGTTGCTGTTAATCTACGGGTAAAAACTACTCTGGGGTTAATATAACTAAAAATTGCCAGGATAACCGGGCAAATGATTACAGAAACAATATCACTAAAAATACCGAGAGGAATCATTTAGTAAATTTACTCCCGCAACTCGGTCAATTTAGAAACATCGATATGTTCGAAGCTCTTTTTTATTCTAAACACAATTAATCCGAAGAGCATTACAGCCACCAGAACTTCTAACAGCAATCCCATCTCTATAATCAATGGCATACCGTGAGTTTGAGTAAGAGCAAATAAATAAATACCATTTTCTAAGACAAGAAAACCAACAATCTGACTGATAGCTATTTTGCGCGATAGCATAAGTAGTACGCCCGTAGAAAAAATCGACATAGCTGCCATTGCACCTATTCTGCCATCTAAATCTGCCCAGACACTGGAGAACTGCAAAGAAAGTAAATAGCTTCCGCCAAGCATACCTATGCCGAGAATCATAGATAACGGTGCTGGCAAAAACGCATTGGCGTCCGTTTCAACATCGATGTTGCGCATTACCCTATCTAAATAACGCGGGATAAGTATTACTTTCAAAAGTACAATAAAAAACGCAATCCAATACAAATGGCCTTCGTGTAATCTTTGGGCAATCCAAGCCGTTTCAATAGCCAGGGCCAAAGTGTGCAAAGAATAAAAATTTAAATTGGTGCGTAGATTCATACTGCCAAGCATTAGAATTGCCAGTATTGATGAGGAAATTGCCATGAGAGAAAACGTATCAAGAATCATATTTAATTGGTCCTAGTTTCTCATTACTGCTATAAAAACACAAAATAGACTCATAGCGACAGCAAAAGCTATGAATTCGGGCAATTTTACCCATCGCAATTTTACTGCTGTACCCTCGATAATAGCCACAAAAATTGCCGCCAGAAGAATTCCCCACACACTAGCTAATCCGCGGATGATATCGCTGCTTGTCCAAAAATAAGGAAGAGCATGCATAAAGCATTGCGCACAAATACCCCAAAGAATGCTCATTTTTAAAAAATGAGTAAAGAAAGTGAATGCTAAGGTTGGCCCGAATTTTCTAGAATCATCGCTTCATGAACCATAGTAAGTTCTAAGTGAGTAGTAGGATCATCGACTGGCATCCGCGATAATTCAACCAGGCTAGCTAAAAATAGTCCCAATCCGGCCATGAACCATAAAGCGCTGCTATGGGCCATAGTATGATTGCTATATGAAAAGATCACATTTAAATCTGTGCTGCCTGCTGTGCAAGCAAGCGACGCAAGACACAGCATTATCGCGGGCTCTACCAACATCGCCAAGGTAACCTCTCTACTCGCACCAAACCCACCAAAGGCAGAACCTGTATCTAGGGCAGCAAGAACTGTAAAAAATCTTGCTAGTGCGAACATATAGATAACCAAGATTATATCTGCACCGTTAAAATTTGGCTTGAATGAGAGCCAAGGTACGCAAATAGCAATCAAAAGTAATACCGAGAGGTTTATGGCCGAGCTATTACGAAATATCCAACTTGCTGTATCACTTACAGTTTCTCCTTTACACAGTAATTTATAAATATCATAATAAGGTTGAAAAATAGAGGCGCCAATACGATTCTGCAGATAAGCTTTTATCTTCCGTAAAACACCAGGAACTAATGGCGGCAGAGCAAACGCTACCATTAAAAAAAATATCCACTCAAGACTCGTCTCTATAATATCCATCAAAGCTTAACGCTTAACCCAACTAAAACCAATAAGGTCATGAACACATAAAGAAGATACAAATGGATGCTGCCAGTTTGCAATCCACCTATTGCTTTGCTTAAAAGCAAAACTAATTTCATTGTCGGTTGATAAATAAGTCCCTCTAACAAAGGCGAGGTAACAGTCTCAAATTTAATCGCCTCTGGAAAGTGCCTTCGGTCTTTGCCCTGAATTTCAGTGATCATGCGATAGCGTAATATTGGTGCAAATATGCGCGCTATTGACTCAGAAAAACTTGTACCCGTTTCTTCGGCCCGCGTGGGCAAATTACCATAACCACAATCCCAGGTTACATATTTTCTCAATCCTGCTTCAGGACGCTTAGACCAAACAAACAAGAAGGTGATTAGCCCCAAAGTGGTAAAACTACCCAGCACGGTTATATAAACGAGAGGTAAATCGAACTGGTTGGCATTCTTGCCAATCTCTGGCAAGACTTCCGCACATATTGGATGAAGAAATAAAGTGACGTATGGGGCCATTAGTCCAAGCAGCAAGCAAGAAACTGCAAAAAATATCTGCACTAAAACAGTACCGATCGATAATTCACCGACATGATTTATTGCTTCTGAACGAGCTCTGCCCAGAAAACCTATACCAATAGCTTTGGTATAACAAGCCAGAGATAAAGCACTGACTAGAGCCAGAATTCCCACTAGCGTTAAAGACAATCCGCGATCAAATACTTGCGCTTTAGACATTGCAAGAGCAAAGAGACACTGATAAATCATCCACTTACTGGCAAAACCATTAAAAGGGGGTAAGGCCACAGCAGATAGCCCATTAGCCAAAAAACAAGCTGTTGTCCAAGGCATTCGCTTTACTAAACCACCTAAAAATGCCAGATCACGTGTGTGCGTCGTTGCCTCTATCCCGCCTGCTCCCACAAATAACCCCGCTTTACAAAGACTGTGATTAAGCGAGTGGAATAAAGCGGCGATCAAAGCCAGAGCTGCCAAGTTCCATTGCTGAAAGTAGCGTCCCATCAAGCAGAGTGCTAGTGCCATAATAATCAGGCCAATATTTTCGACACTGCTGTATGAAAGCATGCGCTTTAAGTCGTGTTCTAGCAAAGCAAACAGTGACCCCCATATTATTGATACAGTGCCTAAAGCAAGAGCGATATAAGCCAAAATCAGCCCTGCATTATTATCAACAATTAGTAGGCGAATCAAAGCATATATGCCAGCTAATTTCATAATCGTACTCATCAAAGCAGTGACTGGACTTGGCGCTTCTGCTTGGGCATAGGCCATCCAGATATGAAAGGGCCAAATGCCAGACTTAACAGCCAAACCACAGAATAAGAGTAAAGCGGGCAATATCAATGAGCCAGCTGCATGCCAGTTAGAAAAATCCCAACTGTGAAAATGCCGATAATAATAAAGGAAAGAAGCAAATAAAAGCACGGTTGAAATGGCAGTCATACCCAGATAGATTAGCGCCGCGTGCCTGGCTCTTTGCCTTACATGATCGGAAGCGATTAGGCTCATGGCCGCCAAGGACATCGTTTCCCAAAACACCAAAAAGCTAATTGCATTTGTGCTAAGAAAAGTAAGCGTTAGTGCCAGCACGAACACAAAAATACAATGCCAGTATATTCCAGGATGTAAGCGATCTTTATACTTATTTAAATAAGCTGGTGAAAAAATTGCCAGCGCACAAACGGTAACAGCCACTATGCCAATGAAAAAGCAAATCAGCCCATCAATCCGAATAGAAAAAGGAGCTACTCCGAAATAGCAAAAGGGCAAGAAGTCGTATATAGCGGCCTTTTGTCCATAAGATAGTGCAGCCGCCAGGCCCACCAACGAGCCGCCAATAAAGAGCAGTATAGAATAGAACAGGTGTTTTGCTTTAGCGCCTGTGAAAAATACAAGCAAAGCAGCTGTTGCCCATAACCCTAAGCCGCATTTAATAGCAAGTACGGGTAGCGGCACAGAATCTAGGTTAAGTAGCATAAATAGGCGGTTTGACCAATACTTTTGTATTTTTTAAATTTTCGACCCAATTTAAGCAAAGGCTTAAATTACTAGCAATTCGGATCATTATAAAGTCCTAAAGCGTGCCCCATTATATTGCTTTTAGGTATTGACAAAACTACTATGCAATTGTTTCCAAATTATGATCAACGGGCGCAAAGTTAAGTTCGGATTAGTAAACGCGCTTTACATTTAAAGAACTTATTGTGCCCTGATCTCTAACTCTTAATTAAGTTCTTCATAATACAATTAGCTTACTTTGCAAGCTTGGTAAACTGCTATTCATGTGCGGCTTAATTGCTATTTCCGGTTCCGCGAACTCGGCCTATGAGGTATTTTTTGGCCTGATGAATTTGCAGCACCGAGGACAAGATGGTGCTGGCATATTGGCAGTTGAGCAAAATGGCGAGCCGATCTTTAACCTGCAAAAGGCAGCGGCTTAGTAGGCAATATATTCTCTGAACATACTCTACGCAATATCAACTCCAAAGCAGCCCTCGGTCAAACTCGCTATTCCACAGTGGGACCAAACGATCCCAATCTGTTACAGCCCTTTCTAGACTACGAAAATGGTATTGCTATTGCCCATAATGGCACTATCGTCAATTTTTATTCATTACTAGATGAAATTGGCGAGCACAATCTATCGGTAGGCGGCATCAAGATTGAATCTGATTCCGCTTTTATTTTGTATTTAATGACGCACTACTTAAACAAAAAAACGGTTAACTGCGAAAGTGTCTTTTCGGCTATCAAAGAATGCACCTCAAAATTAGTCGGTAGTTACTCAGTTTTAGGAATAACGCGTAGCGGTGATATCTTCGGCTTTCGCGACCCCAATGGCATTCGTCCACTGGTGCTCGGGAAGCGGCAAGACAAACATGGCGAAATGGTCTACGGTATGGCCAGTGAAACTATCGCCCTCAGCTTTCTTGGTTTTAATGATTTAGAAGACATCAAGCCAGGCGAAGCTATTTATATTGATGCACAAGGTAAACTAACTAAAAAACTAATACAGTCAGATATTGCTTCTCCTTGCATGTTTGAATGGGTATATTTTTCGAGAGTAGAGTCAAAATGGGAGAACCAATGCGTCTATGCTGCCAGATTTAAACTAGGAAAAATTCTTGCTGACCAACTCAAATCAAAGGGAATAACTGCCGATCTAGTCATTCCTGTGCCCGAAACAAGCCGCGTCGCCGCCATAGCATTAGCTGAAACACTAGATATAGCTTTTAGAGAAGTTCTGATTAAAAATCGCTATATCAATCGTACATTCATTCTGGATGATCAAGCTACCCGCCAAGAAGCCATTCGTCGCAAATTATTTCCTATCGCTGACGAAATTAGGGGCAAACACTGTTTGCTGGTCGACGACAGCATTGTACGTGGTAATACTGCGGCTCAAATTGTAAGACTAATGAAACAGGCGGGCGCCGCTAAAATAACCATTGTCTCAACTTGTCCACCCATTATCAGCCCATGTTATTATGGTATCGATTTTCCTAGTCCCACTGAGCTGATTTCATACAATCGCACCCCGGAAGAAGTCGCACAAGCCATTGGTGCTGATTCGGTTATTTTTCAAACTCTTGATGGCTTGAAAAAAGCGCTTAGTCGCGAATCGCTTTGTCTGGGTTGCCTGACCGGTGAATACCCAACTGATATTACTAGTGGTAGCGATTTTGAGTCTAGGCGCCTCAAAGATAGGGGACCATCACTGCCAGTTAAACATAAATGTTAGTGGATTAGAAAATGGTCAATAATGCTGACTTAAAACTCAAATACGAAGGTTCGGTAAAAAATGTTTTCGCCGCACAAAACGATCCAAATTCACTCTGGTTTTCCTTCACCGACAAATATTCTGTCTTTGACTGGGGACAGATGCCTGATTTAATTGCTAACAAAGGAAATTCTCTAGCACTTATAGGAAGCTATATTTTTCAAAAACTTGCTGATGCAAAATTTTGGCAGACATTACCGCAATCAGCTTATCTCAAAAAATTCGATTCTGCCTATTTGCAAAGTCGATTTAATCATCCTGTATTTTCTAGCGGCTTGAAAAAAAATGGACTGACAACACATTTTCTAGGGTTATATGAGGGTATTGGAGAATCAAAAAGTGGTATACAAAAGCTGAAAGAGCTGTGCCATAAAGATGCGCTAGATCTTAACGAAACCTCTACAAATAGTTTAAAGCCAAACAGTCATTTGCTTATGCAAGTTCTAGGGGCTGAAGTTGGCTGGCCTGAACTCAAGACTATTCTCCACGAGAATCTTTATTTCTATCCCCCTGTCACTAAATCTCCTCTTCGTCGATTAATTCCTCTCGAAGTAGTTTTTAGTTTTGGACTTTTAGACGGCAGTTCCCTCAAGCGCAAATTAGATCATGATCCGAAATACTCGCAATGTCTGGGCTTAGCCTCTTTACCCCAGGTGAACGAATGGTTCACGCATCCAGTTCTGCAATTTACTTCCAAATTAGAATCTAAAGATAGATTGTTAAACTGGCAAGAAGCAAGTTCAATGTCCAATCTTTCTGCACATCACTTTGAACAATTAGTTGAGCTGGCTTTAGATACAGCCCTTGCTTTGCATGACTTGTTCGCCTCGCGCCATCTAGAACTTTGGGACGGTAAGCTCGAATTCGTTTTTGACTGCCAAACAGAACAACTACTCTTAGCCGATTCTGTTGGACCAGATGAAGTGCGTTTGCTATTCAACGGCATTCATCTTTCTAAAGAGGTATTGAGACAGTATTATCGACCAACCGCCTGGTACAAATCATTGGATGCTGCAAGAACAATTGCGGCTAAAAACGCGCAGGAAGACTGGCAAAGCATTTGTCGTGACCAGCTCAAACAAAGTCCTAAGCCCCTACCAGCCGATTTAAAGATTCTAGTGGATCAATTATATGGCACTCTCACTAATGAAATTTTTGCCCGGCAGATTTTTCCTGCACATCCTCCCTTAAAAGATTTCACAGTCCAATTAGAAAAAACGCTTTCTCATTATAAAAAAGAACACATTAATGCTTAATTTGCCATCACACCCTTTGAAAATTCTTATTATTGGCAGTGGCGGTCGAGAACACGCTTTGGTTTGGAAGCTTGCTCAAAGCCCACTGGTGAGCGAGATTTTCTGTGCACCGGGTAATGGTGGTACGGCCGGCGAAAATAAAACGAAAAATATAAATATCCAGATCGACGAATTCGCTAAACTCAGCCAATTTTGTATTGACGACAAAATCGATTTATCTGTAGTTGGACCAGACAACGCCTTGGCGCAGGGTATTGTAGACCATTTCTTACAAAAAGGGTTGAGAATTTTTGGACCGACCAAAGCAGCAGCAAAACTGGAATGGAGCAAATCTTATGCCAAAGAGTTTATGGCAAAGCATAAAATACCAACTGCCACATTTGTCACTGCCAAAGAGTACGATCAAGCTTATAAACTGGTCAAAAACAATGCTTGGGCTCAGGTAATAAAAGTAGATGGCTTAGCTTTGGGCAAAGGTGTATACGTTTGCGATAATCAACAAGAAGCGGAAGAAGCTTTACTAGAAATTTTCAAAGATAAGAAATTTGGACAAGCTGGTGAAACAGTTGTATTAGAAGAAAGGCTCAATGGCGAGGAGATTTCTCTATTTCTTCTTTGCGACGGTAAACACTTTTTACCGCTGGCTGCCAGCCAGGATAACAAAAGACGTTTTGAAAATAATCGCGGACCTAATACCGGTGGCATGGGTGCTATTAGCCCTCCAGCAATTTACGAAAAATATAAAAATCTCATTGAAACAACTATATTTGCTCCATTAATGGCAGCCTTACAAAAGGACAACATCAATTACCAAGGACTTCTATATCTCGGTATCCTCTTCAACCAAAACAAAAAGACGAATACCATAGAAGCCAAAGTTTTGGAATTTAATGCCCGTTTTGGCGATCCTGAAACGCAAGCTGTTTTATTACGCCTGAAATCAGATCTTTTACCTGCCTTATGGGCCTGCACAGAAGAGAAACTGAACGAAATTATTCTGGAGTGGACTGATGAACCCAGCTGTTGCGTAGTGGCAGTAGCCAAAAACTATCCAGAAAAAAGCTCTGCCGGGGAAACTATAAATTTACCGAAAGACAAATCCCCCTCTGGCAACATCGTAATTTTTCACGCCGGTACTAAATTGACGGACAATACCTTGGTCACTGCTGGCGGACGGGTTCTTGCCGTCTCCGCACTGGGAAATAATTTAGAACAAGCCGCCAGTTCGGCCTATGCTTGTCTTTCCAAAATACATTTTGAATCAATTGATTACCGCAAAGACATAGGACGCTCGAAAAATAACTTATCAATCAGGGCTCACTAAAATGGCACAGCAAACCAGTAACGAAATCAAGAATAAGAATAAAACACAAGCTGCTAACAGTCTCGCAGCTTCATCAATACCTTATTTGGCTATTGTTGTCCCGAAAACTCTAGAAAAACAGGCTTTATTAGCATTACCAGCTTATTGGTTGCAATCAATCGATAACCCTATTCCCAAAGAACTTACCAAACCAGTTGTCACCATTCTGGCCGAGACTCTTACTGAATCTTTGTTAGAAGATTTATGGATCTGCTCAATTGATAAATTATCAAATTGGCAGAAAAGATGGCAACAAATTGGCTTTAAGCAATGGGCAGAAAAACAATTCTTACCAGGAGTGACAGACAATCTGGCCCATGTGGTTGAGGAAGCTTTCAGCCTTCAAAATATGCCCATTTCACTAAAAGTGGCTTCCGGAACAATCTATCTGTCTGCCCAAACAGAGGCATTTGCTCAAACAGAATACAAGCTTTATCACCCTGTTGTAGAACGTTTTCAAGTTCATGATTTGTCTTCGGCTAACCCTAGTTATTTTACCTTTCCTGCTGTAGTCTTGGATAAGCCACCTGCTCCAGAAATTGTCAATCTCGACGTCACTGACGAAGAGCTTTTGTCCATCAGTAAGACTCGTGTATTGGCTTTAAGCATTGAAGAAATGCTTGCCATTAAACATCATTACACTACTCCTCTCAATAAGTCACATCGATTAAAAGCTGGCCTGACTGTTTGGCCTACTGATGCAGAATTAGAAGTAATTGCCCAAACTTGGAGTGAACATTGCAAGCATAAAATTTTTAATGCCAATATTTCATTGCACGAAACAGATATTAAAGCTAAAGAAAAGACAAGTTCGATAAAAAGCCTTTATAAATCTTACATTCAAGGTGCTACTAAACACTTGCAAGATAAACGTAAGGACTTATTGTCTGTGTTCAAAGACAATTCTGGTATTGTTAAATGGAATAATAAATTTGCTATTTGCTTTAAAGTAGAAACCCATAACTCGCCTTCTGCTCTTGAACCTTACGGCGGTGCTTTAACTGGCATTCTTGGTGTAAACAGAGATATTCTCGGAACGGGACTGGGTGCTAGACCGCTATTCAACACCGATGTGCTTTGTTTCGCTTATCCTTCCGAAAATTTAGCGAAACGTCCAAAACTCCTTCCACCAGAGACAATTATTGAGGGTGTACGCAAAGGTATTCAAGACGGTGGTAATAAAAGTGGTATACCCACTGTTAATGGTGCGATAGTTTTCGATCCCAAATATCGAGCCAAGCCATTGGTTTTTTGCGGTACCGGCGGTATTCTGCCTTTAGAAGTTGCCGGGCAATGTGCTTACGAAAAACACACTCAGCCCGGTGACACTATTGTCATGGCCGGCGGGCGTGTGGGCAAGGATGGTATTCACGGCGCAACATTTTCCTCAGAGGCATTGCATGAAGGGAGTCCAGTTACCGCCGTACAAATCGGCGATCCCTTTACTCAAAAGAGACTAATAGATTTTGTTTTGGCCGCTAGGGATAAAGGGTTAATAACTGGTATCACAGACAATGGGGCGGGCGGACTTTCATCCTCTGTTGGCGAAATGGCCAGTATTACTGGCGGTGCTATAGTTAATCTGGACAGTGTTCCTACCAAATATCCCGGATTAGCTCCTTGGGAGATTATTATTTCCGAGTCACAAGAGCGCATGACCATATCAACCAATAATTTTGCTGGTTTGCAAGAATTAGCCCGAAAATTCAATGTGGAAATTACTGCTATTGGTGAGTTTAACAAGTCCGGTAAATTTGAAATTACCCATCAACAAAAGAATATCGTTTCTCTCGATCTGGATTTCTTGCATAATGGTCATCCTGAACTTAATTTAGATGCTGAATGGCAAAAAGATCTGTCAACTACGCAAATACCAAATAAGTTGCCTCAAGCAATAGATTTTGGCAGCCTGTTACTCGAAGTACTGGCTCATCCAAATATTTGTAGTCGCGAAGTGGTCATTCGCCAATACGATCATGAGGTACTCGGCAATAGTGTAGTCAAACCACTGATGGGACAAAATCAGAACGCTGCTTGTGATGCAGCTGTCATCACCCCGGTTTTAGGCGAGAATATCGGATTAGTGATATCGAATGGAATTTGTCCGCAATTAAGCGAACTCGACCCGTTTCTTATGGCTCAATGTGCCTTGGACGAAGCAATACGCAATGCCGTTTGTGTAGGAAGCGATCCGGCTACTATCTCAATTTTAGATAACTTCTGTTGGCCAGATCCAATCGCTTCTGAGAATAATCCCGATGGCAAGAAGTATTTGGGTATGTTGGTAAAAACCTGTCAGGGATTATACGAAGCGGCTATTTTCATGGAGACTCCATTAATTTCGGGGAAGGATAGCATGAAGAATGATTTTGACGACGGAGTGATTCGCTTGTCCATTCTTCCCACCTTGCTAATTTCCGCGCTGGGCAAAGTGCACAATATTAGTCATTGCCTTACTTCTCAATTTAAAAATGCCAATGATCAAATTTTTCTCCTTTCGGCTGGAACTCTCGGATTCGCTGGCACAACTATATCTCAGTTATTACCTTGTGATCAAATTCTTCCCGCTCTCGATCTAAAGAAGGCTAAATCTCTCTATCAAAAATTGCACCAGGCTATTGTGCAAGGCTTGGTCAATTCTGCTCACGATGTCAGTGATGGGGGTATCCTGACCACGCTTTCTGAATCTATGATCGGGAGTGGATTGGGAGCCAAAATAAATTTGGACTACCAAATTTTATCTAGATTCAATGAATCTTTAGCCAATAGCTTATCTAAGTTAAATAATGAATCTTATGCGCCTCTTTTATTGTTTGCCGAAGGACCAGGACAAATAATAGTAACTGTCCCAAAAGAATCTAGTGCCGATTTTATAAAACACATGAAAGAACAAAGTATTTTGCCCCTCGGCCAAGTAACTAAGCAAGACACGCTAGAAATTAATTTAAAAATAAAAGAAAATAAAATGCAATATAAATGGCCTTTAGAAAAGCTGCTTAATGCTTGGATCGCCCCTCTACCATTTGCTTAAGGAAAGAATATGCCACCAAAAGCTGTAGTTTTATACGGAGACGGTTTTAACACCGAAGAAGAAACAATCTTCGTTCTTTCGCAGGTTGGGTTTGCTGCTTCTACCTTACACATCACTGATTTTCTAGAGAACAGCAACAGCTTAAATAGTATTGACCTGCTAGTAGTGCCGGGCGGCTTTTCTTTCGGCGACGAGATAAGAAGCGGAAAAGTTTTAGCGTTAAAGCTCAAAAACAAATTGTTAGCTGAATTAAATAACTTTGTTGATAGAGGAAAATTTCTTCTTGGAATTTGTAATGGTTTCCAGGTACTGACTTCGCTTGGCCTTTTACCCGACCATAATTTATTTGGGGAGCATGCAGCTGCTCTTGTTCGCAATCAATCAAATAAATTTTCTAACCATTGGGTAAAAATGATAGTCAATGAAAAAATAAAAAGTCCTTTTCTAACCGGTCTTAAAACATTGTCGGCACCAGTCAGGCACGGGGAGGGCAAATTAATGCTACGAGAGGATGTTGCTCCTGTTATTGAGCAATTCGCTTGTCTAAAATACGAAAATAATTTTAGCGGCAGTTTCAATGGCATTGCCGCTCTCACTAATAAAACCGGGAATGTCTTTGGTCTTATGCCCCACCCAGAAGCATTTGTTACTTTGTCACAACATCCAGCCTGGACTGAATGGCAGTCAAACTTACATAATGACAAACTCGAATCTCTCCCTTATACAATGCCGGACGGTTTAGTCTTTTTTCAAAATGCATTCAATGCCCTTAATTAGTAAAAACAGCCAAGATAGGAAAACAAATATGATCACCGCACTCATCAGTGTTTATGACAAAACAGGACTTTTAGACTTTCTCAAACAAGTTGCAAATGTTACGGAGTTAAAATTGATCGCCACCACCAGTACTGCTAAATATTTGCAAGAAAATGGCTTTGATTGTAGAAAAGTAGAAGATCTTACCGGCTTCCCAGAAATTTTAGGTGGCAGAGTAAAGACTCTGCACCCTCATGTCTTTGCTGGCATACTTGCCCGATCAATTGAAGAAGATAAAAAGTGTTTGTCCGATTTAAAAATCCCCACAATAGATATGGTTATTGTCAATCTGTATCCATTTGAGAGCAAAACAAAAGAGAAACTTTCGCAAAAGGAAATGCTCGAATATATTGATATTGGTGGAGTAAGTTTATTACGCGCAGCCGCCAAAAACTTTCCCCGCGTCACTGTTCTGAGCATGAGTGAACAATATGAGTTAACTGCCGCAGCAATGGTAAAAAATAAAGGACAAATTGATGAATCATTGCGCCGCAGATTAGCCCGTGCAGCGTTTGAGCGCACTGCTGCATACGACCAAGCAATTTCGACTTACCTTTTAGGACAAACTAACGAAGACGAAAGCATAGAAAAACAGGCTCTGCCCGTCTCCACAATAATCAATCTGGCCAGATATCAACCATTGCGCTATGGCGAAAATCCTCATCAAGCTGCTACCTGGTATGCTAATGGACATCACGGACAAGTCTTTCCACCCTTTGGACAACTGCAAGGCAAAGACTTATCCTCCAACAATATTATTGACACTTATTGTCTGGTCAAAATATTGAGAGAAATCGGACAAGTAGTAGACAAACCTGCCGCTTGCATTATCAAACATAATAACCCTTGTGGTGTAGCACTAGGAAGTACAATTGAGGACGCCTTTAAGAAAGCTTATGATACTGACCCGCTATCAGCTTTTGGTGGTGTTTATGGTTTCAATAAAAAAGTGACAGCTGCTCTTGCCCAAAGAATTTGTGAGGGCTTTGTTGAAATTGTTGCTGCACCAGACTTTGAGGCCGAGGCTCTCACCATTTTCAATACCAAAAAAAATATGCGTGTGCTTAAATTAACCGGTTCATTGCAAGAAGATCCCACTTCCGGACAATGGCGAGCCAGAGATTTACAAGACTTCGGCTGGATTTTAGAAAAAGAAATGGAAGCCCCAGTAGATCCTAGTAAATTTCAAAGCGTAACTGGGGGCTCTATACTTCCCAAAGATATTCAAGATGTGGCCCTAGCTTGGGCAGTGGTAAAACACTTGACCTCAAATGCGATTTTTGTAGTTAAAGATGGCGTTTCTTTGGGCTTTGGTATTGGTCAAACCAGTCGCATCGCAAGCGTCAATCTGGCTCTAGAACAAGCAGGTAAAAATGCTGCTGGGGCTATTATGGCCAGTGATGCTTTTTTCCCAGCCACAGACAGTATCGAAAGAGCAGCGCAAGCAGGTATTACTACAATCGTTCAACCAGGCGGCAGCCTTAAGGACAAAGATGTAATAAAAGCTTGCGAGCAATCAAATATTCAAATGCTCTTTACCGGACAACGCTGCTTCAAACACTAAGCCTAAATCTAATAAATAAGATGACTAACAATTCTGAAAAATCGAAAAAACCCAGAGTTACAAGCAAGCGTCAAAGAGCTTTAGTGAGCATAGTTATGGGCAGTCAGTCGGATTATGAGACTCTAAAACATAGCGAACAAATAATGATTGATTTTGCCATTCCTTATGAGATTCAGGTTGTCAGTGCGCATCGCACCCCAACTTTAATGTATAAGTTTGCTCACAATGCCATGAAGCGCGGCTTAAAAGTTATTATTGCTGGTGCCGGCGGATCAGCACATTTACCAGGCATGATTTCCGGACTTACTATCCTGCCAGTATTAGGTGTCCCCATCGAGAGCAAAGCGCTTAAAGGTCTTGATAGTCTTCTATCAATAGTGCAAATGCCTGCCGGCATTCCCACCGCTACTTTCGCAATTGGTCCAGCCGGCGCAACCAACGCTGCGTTATTTGCTTTGGAGATACTCTGCCTAGAAAACAAAGCTCTAGCAAAAAAAATAGAGAATTATCGCTTTCAAAATAGCAAAAAGCCTTGCAGGGAAATAAAATCGTACAAAATCGCTACCGAGAACTGCAAAAATGAAGCGAATAGGCATTCTCGGTGGTGGACAATTAGGCATGCTCTTAGCGCAAAGTATCGTCCGCTTAGGGGCAGAGGCTCTCGTATATGACCCTGAACAAAAAGCACCGGCCTATCGCGCTGTTAAGCATTCAATCCATGCTAGCTGGCAAAACAAGAATTGCTTAGAAAAATTCTTGTCCAAATGTGATAGCGCTACTTACGAATTTGAAAATGTACCTTACGAATCTTTAGCAACACTGAAACACCAAACAGCCATTATTCCCTCCCTCGACGTCCTGCGAATAACACAAAATCGCGCCGCAGAAAAGGAGTTTTTGCAATCAAATAAGCTGCCACATGTCCCTTATTTTATAGCCGACAGTATTTCGTCGCTCGAAAATCAAATTGATCAACTGCCTTTTCCTATAATCATCAAAAGCACAACTGGTGGTTACGACGGCAAAGGACAAGTTCTATTGCAGAACAAAGACGATTTCCAAAAAATTATCATCCGGGCTGCCGATGCCTTACCACCTTTTCCAGTGATCGTAGAACAAGCTATAGAACTTTATATGGAAGTAAGTTGTATAACTGCTCATTCTGCTAAAGGAGAAAAAATAGTTTTTCCGGTTTTTCAAAACGTTCACTGCAATCACATCTTAGATACAACTGTTGTACCGGCTGATATACCAGACAGCCTAACATCTGCGTTGCAAACCCTCGCTCATGAGGCGACCGACAAATTGGGCGTGATTGGCATCCTTTGTACCGAGTTTTTTATCAGTCGCAAGAAAATGGGTGGTAGCAAATCAGCCTCCAATTTTGACGTATTCGATATTTATATAAACGAATTCGCCCCTCGTCCTCACAATTCTGGCCACATTACTATTTCTAGTTGCATCTTCAGTCAATTTGACGCTTTGGCTAGAATATTGCTTGATATACCACTTTCACCGCCATTTTTGCTTAATACTGGTCATTTTTGCATGGCGAATTTACTCGGTGACATATGGATAGATCAGGGCACCACCGAGGGTGACAAAATTAACCTTAGCAATCTAGCAAATTGTCCGTTCCCTTTGGAAATAACACTGTATGGTAAGAAAAAGGCATTACCCGGCAGAAAAATGGGTCATCTGGTAACTTATGCCGATACTGCCGAAGAAGCAAAGGAAAGAGCTCTTAATGTACGGGAACAATTGAAGAATACGCCCTGTCTCGAATAATAAATGCGTATTTTAGAGCCTTTTGCCAAAAGTTAATCTGCTCATTATAGTTTGGGTATGTGGGTCGGACAATCTTTGGAATTAGTCAAATGTTTCCTAAAATAATCCGATACTTTCTCGCCTAATTCTGATGCTGCAATAAAGATTGCTTCCCGCTGATAGGCAGCGGCAGCCGGATTATCCCAAGTATCGTAAGGGAAATCGTTACTTTTATGAGTACGGAAAGATAATTCAATACCGTCCTCTTTCCAAACCAAAAGCAAGGGTAGTGGCTCACCTTCTTTAAATTTGCTTTCTATCATATGCATGGTCGATTTCTCTAATTTGATCGTTAAGCCACCGGGATAAACTTTAACATCATGATGCTTAAATGTTTCTATCACCTCTGGTGAGCAATAGTGAACAGCAACAAGTGTCTCGCCCGTTTGTTTACACCAAGCTAATCTGTCTAAATATTCTAGAAATTGCTCACAGCTGACCGGCTCACTTTGATAATACATATCTGTTTGCTACCTCGACTAATTTTTTCGCTACAGCCCACCATATATCTATGCTAGCTGCCTAAAGCGTCCAAATCTGTAACTATTTCCTTTGACAATATTAAATATGGTAGGTATATAGTGTTTATATTCCTATTGGCCGGGAACATTAATTCCAGGACTTGGCATGGATGGATAGTAATGGCAACAAAACAAAAGCATTTCTTGGATTCACTTCGACAAATGGTATCCAAGTCACCCGGTGAACTGTGCCCTAATTGTCAAAAACCCCATGAGGGCGACCTGTGTTCAGATACTGATAATGCTAATGGCACTGGCAACGACCCAGCGACAGGCACCGCTTATCTGGTGGATTTAGTATCTAATCATAAAATAAGAATACCCGTACCTAATTGTCAGGTCGGAAGAGATGAAACTAACGACATTGTAGTAAGTGGCGATCAATCGATTTCACGTCATCACCTCAACTTAATCTACGAAGGTAGTCGATACTATTTGGAAGATAATGGTAGCCGCCATGGTACCTTTCTTAACGGCACACAAATCACTTCGCGTGAAGCCATCAATGATGGCGACGTAGTTAAAATTGGTGTTTCGCTCTTCTGGTTTGTCGTTGAGGGATCCCATAGTGGCGAAAATGGCGCTAACCTTAGTCCCGAATCAAATTCTGAAATCAGCGATACCAGTAAAGGAAGCACTGGAGAACCTGGCCATATGAAAGTAGGGTCAGATCAGCAAGCTGAATCGTCTGATCCCTCTTCTTCTACAATGAGCGAAATACCGATTGTGCCTAACGAACAGATGCTTTTGGAACATCTGCGTCTTAAAACCCGTAGCTTTGACCAGGCTGGTTTATTTGCCAGTGCGCAGTCACAAAAGGGTACTATATCCCCGCAAACGGTATCTGGATCTTATCAATCAGAAACCGAAACACAATCACAAATGCCGGCTCTTAGTCTAGACTCACTCTTAAATGAAACCGCTCCTGCTCCTCAGGATAACTTGCCCAGCCCAGAAACTGAAAGTGCCTTGAGTACCCCTTATCCTTACGAAACAGAATCCCGTCCGTCTCAAGAATTAAACATGTCACCACAAGACTTAATAAATGGTGCAACAATTTATGATCAAGTCATGAGCACTGACCTAGCCGAATTGGTTAGCAAATACAACGGACTGCAAGAGCAAATTGACCGGGCAGAAAAAGAGAGAAAGGAAATTGCTGATCAGCTCAATACCATTCGAGAACTTGGAACTACTTTAATAGGTGGCAGTGGGCAGCAGTTAATCGAGTCGGTTTACAAAGTCTTTTCAAAATTGGGTTGGCAAATAAGTCTTAATTCCACGGATCCCCAGGAATTACAACTTAAAGCGAGCGATCATTTGTCCATTGCCAGAATTATTTGGACCACAAATGAGCCGGAAAGAGCGGACTTAGGACAACTTTCGATTTCACAGACACAGCAGTGGTGTGAGCAAGGACAAGAACCTAAAGGCGTTCTTGTAGTTAGTCGACTGAGCAATAAAGAAGGTCAAATCCCTACCCTGACAAAATCAGACTATGATAGCGAACTGGCTAAATATGCAATTAAGAAAAACGTTTGCATGATGACCAGCATGCAAATTCTGGCTATCTATCGCGATATGGTGCTAAAGCAATCAGACATCAATTTGTTGCGCGAGAAAATAATGGGCAGCACTGGCTGGTTAGAAGGTTTTGCTATAAAAATTGGCGACTCCTAAAGCGCGGCTGGAGCATCTGTTAGCAAATTGCCCATAGCGAACCGAAGCTGCCTTTAATTAGGTTTGCCCCAGAACCAACCTTGTCCGAAGTTAACACCTAGGTCCAATAAAATTTGACTTTCTTCTTTCAGTTCAATTCCTTCGGCAATTAGTTCTGAGCCCAAAGCATTAACTACTTTGATTAACCGCTTAAGAGAATATGACTTAGCCTCGTCCGTTGCCACTCCTGACACATATTTACGATCAATTTTAACAATGTCCGGTTCCAGGATAATAAGACTCTCCAGAGAACTACGCCCAAAACCAACATCATCAATTGCCACTAATAATCCTCGCTTGCGCAAAGCCATTACATAGTCTCGTAAATAGGCTGGATCGCCAATAAATTGTTGCTCGCTTATTTCTATACAGAAACGCTCCAGCTCAATATCCACTGGAAATAATTGCATTAAGCGCTCTATGGGCGTATCAATGATTGTCGAGGGGAAAAGATTAACGTGAAAGCGCAGCTTCTTCGTTCTATCTTTATACCTTGGTTCGCTTAACGCTTGCAAGCACGTTTTTAAACAACGCAAATCCACCGCTGTCAATAAATTATGCTCTACACTAACGCGAAAAAGATCATCAGGCATTTCAAAGGGCCCATGAGGTCCCCGGCTGAGCATTTCGTAGCCCACCACTGTTTCATTGCGCAAATCAAGAATAGGCATCGAAACAGCTCGAAAACAATCGCCTTGACGAAGCTTATCCATCAATTCGCCTAGAGCATCAGAGCTATTGCCAGACAATACTCTATGCTTCTCTCCAGAAGAAACACGATTTTTGCCCAAGGTCTTGCTCTCTTGTACCGCCAATCGCACTAAAGAAAGTATTTCTTCAATTGAATAGCATTCTTGTGATACTGCTAAAACTCCTAAACTAGCAGTCAGTCGCACCGTCTCGGATGCCAATCGCAGGGGAGACTCCGCTACGGCCAACCTCACTTTTTCTGCTACCAACATGCCTTCAGGAAAGCGGGTCTCAGGCAACAGCAGTAGAAATTCATCGCCACCAGTGCGCGCTATATAATCAGTTGGGCGCAATGTTTCCTTTAACCGCCCTACTACTTCTTTGAGCACCACATCACCAACTCCGTGCCCAAAAGATTGATTAATCCGGTCAAAATTATCACAATCTAGAAGAACAGCACTTAAATAATCTCCCGAACGCTTTGATCTTTTATGCTCTTCTTCCAAAGCTCGCTCCAAGCCGGTGCGATTGAGAACAGCAGTCAAATTATCAATGTCTGTGAGCGACTGTAGTTTTTTATTTGCCGTTTCCAAATCTTGCGCCGCATCCTTTAATTTGGTTTCTAAGCGCTGAACTTCCAAAGCATGCCGCATAGATTTAAAAAATTGCTTAGTATCCAATTCACTGCGTTTTATATATTCATGTACTCCGGAATATCTTATTTGTTCTTTTAATGTGCCATCTTCTGTTTCGTCAACCACAAAAATTGGCACGGTGGCAGCTTGCTCTTTAATAAAGCGAACTGCATCCAAACCTTTGTGAGTTTCTAAAGGCAAATCAAGCAAAATCATGTCGAAGTTATTAGACTTAAGCCTTGACAAACCGATATTTAATAAATTAGTGGTTTCAATAGAAAAATGGGAATTAGCCCCAGCTTCCATTAATTTGCTTAAAGCCAAGGGGTCGGCTGAATTATTCTCGATCAAAAGCACATTTGCTTTTTCTTTAGCCATCGTGTTCACCAAAAGCAGATTCCGCTTTTATCTTACAGCTTAAATTAAATTTTTGTGCCATTTTATGCTAACTTACTAACACTCATCATCTCTTTAAATAGCCTTGAGTGCAAAAAACCAACCCTTCACTTTTTCTTATTATTGTTATTATCGTGCCCAAAAATACCGACCATTCTGCCTCCCATCCTTCTGTTTTGCAGAACAAAAATAAAGCAGCCAAACAGCTTATCGCCCTTTTCGCTGCCTGCCTTCTAATATGGCTCTCTTTTCGAGGGGCTCATTTATCCGAAGTATTAAACTATGCTGCTCGAGCTAACCCCCTATTCCTCGGATTAATGTGCCTATCTGCGCTATTAAGCCATTTAATCAGGTCTTGGCGTTGGTTAATTCTTATGCGTCCCTTAAAAGCAAAAATTAGCCTTTGGCATTCATTCTGTGCCGTTATTTATGGCTACGCTGTCAATATTGCCGTCCCCCGGGGAGGAGAAATAGTAAGGCTAATTACCATTTCAAAAATGGAGTCTTTACCATGGGCTGGGGTTTTGCCCACTTTGTTAATAGATCGCTTACTTGATTTGGTAACGATTGCCATTTTAATCGGTTTCACATTTATTGCTCTGCCCGCTGATATGCTCAAAAGCATGCCTTGGGTTTATCCTTCTGGCATTGCTATTACCATTGCTAGCTTGACTTTATTATTGCTATTGCCCAAATTATCACCTTTGCTTTCCTTTATTCTGGCGATCCCCCATATTAAAAGACTTATGCCAGCCTCCTTAAACGACAAAATAAATGATTTATTGGCTCAATTTGCCGAAGGCACCAAATGTTTAACTGATCCCCTCAGCTATCCTATTATTGCTTTGTCAACGATAGCCATCTGGTTGTGTTATTGGTTGAATTTTTATTTCGTTTTACTAGCCTTTTCTTTAGATAAAACACTTACTATCAGCAAAGGTCTCATGCTTTTCACTGTCAGTTCATTAAGTAGCCTCGTGCCTACACCTGGCTGTGTGGGCGGCTTTCATTTACTAGTTAGCCAATGTTTGGTACTAATATTTGGCATTAATCAGGATCTCGCACTGGCATATGCCACAGTTCTGCATGCTTTTGCTTTTGTCATTACTATTTGCACTGCCGCCTTTTGCTGTTTTCTCTATCAACAATTCCTAGAACGCAAAGCAAATAACCCCACTCTACCGTTGAACAAAAATCCAATTAAAGATTCAGGCAAATGATGAGCCTTCGGCCATCCAACTCCAGCAGCCTCAGTTATTCAACCACTTCACTAAAAAGATAATTTGCTTTCGCGCCTAGAATTAGCATACAATCGATACCTTTAAACTCTAGCTGCCTGGGGCATATCGAGGGTTTTAACCTTGAAAGCAAAAGCCATTACTTTGATCCAAGTATACTTGCTTATCTTAGGACTATTGTTGATCTGCATTCCTACTCTATCGCCTTTGTTCATAGCCTTTGCAAAACCGAGATGCGCAACATACATAGCATCCGTGGGTCTGCCCAATTGCCAAGCTCTTTTGATGCTCATTTGTAATTCGCTGGATTTTTCATTTTTTTTGTGCGGACTGTTTTTACTCTCTAGCGGTATTTTTCTCACAATAAAAAATAAACAAAATCACTTTCAACGTATTTGTTCCGGCGTGGCTCTCATACTAATTGGAATAGCAAGTCCATTTTGTGCCTTTCCGAACTCGTTAGTCTCAATGCTTAGATAATTTGTTCCATTTAAATGGTATTCGCCCCCTATTTTCGCTTTTGGCATGCTGGACAAAAGTGTGCCGAGCGTCCAACAATCTTTATGCGCTCGATCGCTGATTGACACTTTCGACAGGGCTTACCAGCGCGCCCATAGACCAAAGACTCGTGCTGATAATTACCATTTACTCCGTCGCTATCCACAAAATCCTTTATACTAGAACCACCCCTCTTAATAGCCCTTTCAAGCGTGGCTGGAATGATTTGCGCCAATAGTTTCGCTTGTTTAGCTGTAATGCTCAGTGACGCTGTCAGTGGATGTATGCCGGCTTGGAACAGTATTTCGTCGGCATAGATATTACCTATACCGGCTATTAAATTTTGATTTAAAAGTACTGACTTAATGGCCTGACGCCTATGTTGAAACATTACTTGCAATTGCTTTGCGGTAAGGCCCTCTAAAGGCTCTATTCCTAATTGAGCGAAAGAAGGAATGGCCTTGGCTAAATCGGCAGCAGAAGATGCATAATACATTCGACCAAAAACACGCATGTCTTCAAAACAAAGCTGTCGACCACTATCCAATAATATTCGTACCCGCAGAAATCGGAACTTGGTTTTTGTTGCTCCGTTTTTGTCCAGCAGTAATAATCGCCCAGACATGCCCAAATGTACTATTAAATAAGCTTCTCCAGTAGTATTTTTATCTTGAAGATTTAAGAGTAAATATTTAGCTCTACGGCTGACGTCGGTAATCTTTTTCCCTACTAACAAAGTAGAGAATTTTTTTGGCTCCGGATAACCAATCGATTGCTCCCGAAAAATCTCCACTTTTTTGACAGTCTCACCCGGCAGTTTGATTTTTAAGCCGCGCCTTACTATTTCTACTTCTGGTAATTCAGGCATTTAAATTTGCATCCCAAAAACTAACCACAGAAATAGAAGCCTGCACCAAGAATTATATATACAGCCAATAACTGTACACCTTCCAACCAATTGCACTCTCCATCCGTAGCCACAAAGGCCAGAATAATGACAGAAACAATAATCGAAAGCAGCTCAAGTTCATTAAAACGTAGATCAATCGGTTTACCTATAATGAAGCCTGCAAAAACAATCACCGGCGCAACAAATAAAGCAATTTGCGCTCCTGAACTAAGAGCGATACTAATGGCTAAATTCATATTATTCTTCCAAGCCATCAGCACCGCTGTGCTGTGTTCAGCAGCATTTCCGATTATAGCTACTAGTATCACACCAATAAAAATCTTATTTAGATGCAGTATTTCTGCTCCGGCTGCTAAGCTTTTTACTAAATATTCACTCAGCACTGCCACCATTATTGAAGCGACCAACAAAACAAATAACGGCCCTCTCATATGCCGCCAGCTCAAAGCACAGTGATTTGCAGAATGTTCATTTTTATGTACCTGTCCAATTGCAACTGCATGTGTCGCTTTAGCATGAGACTTGGATATAGGTGGACATTGCAAAGTAAAGAAGACGCTCAGTACATAGGTAATTAACTGCACTGCAGCGATAGCTAAAGCGAGCTCAATCTCCTTTCCCCTTAACCTCCCTTGCGCTTGCCCAAGATATTCAGCTGCACCCTGTAATTGCCAAATCTGTGAATAGTGGAAAACTGCTGGTACAGTCAGACTAATGGCAGCCAAAGCTAATAGAGTAGCAGCAGTAGTGGCTGCACGTCGGTCAAACTTTTGTCTCTTATATCGCCAACCACCGACCAACATACTACCGCCCAAAACTAACAAAACATTGCCAATTATCGAACCGGTAATAGAGGCTTTGACCACATCGACAAAACCTGCTTGCAAAGCCACAAAAGCTAGAATCAATTCACAAGCATTACCAAAAGTGGCATTGATTAATCCACTTAAACCGACTCCCGCTTTTTCAGCCAGAGCCTCTGTAGCTCTGCCCATAATAGCTGCCAAAGGAATAATTCCCAGACAAGCCGTGGCAAAAACAAATACCGGCGACCAACCAAATAATTTACCAAGAATTGGTAAAGGTACAAAGACAAGACACGTATTTAAAACAGTGTCTATTCTTATGCGCTTAATAATACTGATTTCCAATATGCCTTCTGTCATTCCAATGCGAAATTGTTAAGAGTGGCAGAGCGTATTATAGTTAAAATCAAGTCTACTTTAGTATGCTCAAGATTAAATCCGCTCGAATATAATTAAATCCTGGTTTATTACGTGTTTACAACATTTACGGCATCTAGCTAGTAGCATACCCTAACAGAAACTGTAAGATTAGCTCTGGTAAAAGGTTCTAGAACAAGGTAACACAGGGAGGCCCGCATGGTATCCATAAAGTCTGTAAAAAAAGAGGCTGTGGAGTGCGAAACAGAACATTTTTTGATGGCCCAAAAACAATTGGACGAAATAGCCTTAGAAATGGGTCTAGATGCCGAATTACATGAGCGCTTGCGCTATCCAAAAAGATCTCTAATAGTCAGTATTCCTGTTCGTTTAGACAATGGTAAAGTACAAACTTTTACCGGCTACCGCGTCCATCACGATGTTTCACTCGGACCTGCAAAGGGCGGCATCCGCTTTCATCCAGAAGTTAATTTAGGTGAAGTAGCTGGTTTGGCAATGTTAATGACTTGGAAATGTTCGCTCATGGGCTTGCCTTTTGGCGGAGCAAAAGGTGGCATTCGTTGCGAACCATGGAATTTATCAATTGGCGAACTGGAACGTCTAACCAGACGATACACAGCCGAAATCATTAATTTAATAGGTCCAGACAAAGACATTCCTGCCCCAGATATGTATACCAACGAGCAAACAATGGCATGGATTATGGATACATATAGTGTAAATGTTGGCCATACAGTGCCAAGTGTAGTCACTGGCAAACCAATTTCAATTGGCGGCTCTTTAGGTAGGCAAGAAGCCACTGGTCGAGGTGTTGCATATTGCACCCGCTATGCGGTTGCTCACGCTCAACTAAAAACAAAAAATCCTACTGTAGTTATTCAAGGTTTTGGGAATGTTGGTTCCGTTACAGCCAAACTTCTGCACGAATCCGGTTATAAAATCTTAGCTGTCTCTGATGTTTACGGCGGTATTTACAATGAAGATGGTTTGGATATACCTCGCTTGCTAGCTTATGTTTCAGAGATGGGCAAAGTGGCTGAATTCGGAAGCGGCCGGCGCATAACAAATGAAGAATTATTGGCTTTACCGTGCGACATATTAATCCCTGCTGCTCTGGGCAATCAAATACGTAAAGATAATGTTGCTAGCCTTAAATGCAAAATCATTGTCGAGGCGGCCAATGGTCCTGTTAATCCTGAAGCAGACCAGTATTTACAAGAAAAACATATCATGGTTGTACCTGATGTTTTAGCCAACGCCGGTGGGGTTACAGTAAGTTATTTCGAATGGGTACAAGGGTTAATGCATTTATTTTGGACCGAAGAGGAAGTCAATCAAAGACTCGAGCAGATTATGGGACGCGCTTGCCAACAAATTTTTGATCTAAGTCAAAAGTCTGGTTTGAGGCTACGCATGGCAGCATTGAGGATCGGAATTAGTCGTCTAGCTGAAGCCAAGCGCTTGCGCGGGCTTTATCCATAGATAATAATTGTCTTTATATTCTCCGAAAGCGCAAATTTATTAACAAAACGGGAACAGCAATAAAAGGGTTATATTGATCCGCAGATATATTATAGTGTAGCTATAGATGTTCCAAACAAGTAAATCAGCAGCCTCTAAAATTTTACGTCTGCCAAAGCAGATGGCTTTGCCAGGCCAAGGTGATTTAGAATTTGTGCGCGAGCAAGCAGCAAAAATTATAGGACGTTCCATAGAATTACCCTTTTCCCTTGCTCAAGACGCCCAGGATAAAGAACATGAATTCGTGTTACGTGCTTGCATTTCAGCTCAAGATGGCGAGCCTCAGTGGGCCTTAGTCCATCTTGACCAGAACAACCAAAAAGTTCTTTGGCAACACTCAACCACTGACACCACTTTAATTCATAGCTTAATCAAAGAAGGTGCCAACAGCATTAAATTTGCTGCGCCCAAAGAAGTTAACGATCCTGCTGCCGCCACAAGACGAGATTTGAGTCACGTAGCAACTGAAAGATTAACAACCGGCATAGGTATAAGCCAAATATTGGACGAAGCATTGGTCGATGAAAGAGCAATTGCCTCAGGCAACTTAAAGGTTACCCCTGCGCCTGCTTTACTCAAAACTATTAATCATCAGAGTATGACTGGCAAATTAGCTATAGAAAATAAACAAGAAACTTGCGAAGTCTATTTTATCGATGGCATACCCATACATTGTTTATTGAAAGAAACTGCCGGTGAATTGGCTATAAAAGAATTTATAACCTGGCGAGAAGGTGAATATCGTTTTTATCCTGGTCAAAAAACGCTTGCTCTAACGATAAGCGCAGACATGGAAAGCATACTTAGGTCAGGATTAGCTTTGCTCGAACAGCTGAACTATTTAGAAACAAACGGCTTACATATGGAATCCTGTCTAATAAGAAAAAATTCCATGATCTCAGAAGAAGAGCTACGCATTCGCTTGACTAAAACCGCCCCCTCTAATGTTGACCAGCATATTGATTTTTATGAAATAGTAGATAATCACAGCAGCATCTTTGAATTACTAGCAAGAAGACCTTTAACAAAGTCCGAATGGATACCGCTGATTTTCAATTTAGTAAGCTCAGGCTTAGTACAAATTAGTGATCAAACCTCACAGCAAGATCGCCTGGCTAATTTAAAATCCTTTGGTGTAGACGAAAACGAATTACAAAAGGTCAGCAAAAGCTTTCTACGCGCTGAAACCGGCATATTAACTTATCCTGCCTTCATTTATTTCCTTGATCAAGAATATATGCGTTATCAATATTTCAATTTTCCTTTTTCCGTGATTGTTTTCAGTCTTGGCTTGAAAAAAGGCGAACACAAACCTATTGAGAGCCTGCCAGCCATAGCCATTCGCCGCGCCATGCAAAGAATTTCTCAAGTTAAACGACCCGTCGATATTTTGGGGCATTTCGAAAAATCGGATTTCGCCATGATACTACCGAACAGCAATGCTTCTGCTGCCGGAGCCGCAGCTAATAGAATAATTGAGGTTTTATCTGAAGCCCCTTTGACCTCAGACATTGATACCCGCCACATGTGGTCCGCCTGTGGCATTGCCACCATACCCGAAGATTGTCAAGAAATGGATAAATTATTACAAGCTGCCAAACGAGCGCGGGATCAGGCCCGTCATGGCAGAGAAAGAATCATTCTTGCTCGCGGAGTCGCGCCTGAATGAATCTCTAAATAAGCTAAATGATTGCTTTAGTTCAGGGTGATATAACTAAACAAGACGCGGAAGCTATTGTTAATGCGGCTAATACACGATTAGCCGGTGGCAGTGGTGTCGACGGGTCTATCCATCGAGCAGGTGGCCCAATTATTGCTCAACAGTGTCAACAAATAATTCGATTACAGGGTGCTTGTCCGACTGGACAAGCAGTCATTACAGACGGTGGCAATCTAAAAGCAAAATATGTTATCCATACCGTCGGTCCTATTTGGAGAAATGGCACTACAAACGAGGAAATTTTGCTTGCCCAGGCCTACCAAAATAGTCTTTCCTTAGCTAATCAGTACGAAATCAAAAGCATTGCTTTTCCTTCCATAAGCACCGGTGCTTATGGCTTTCCTTTGCCTTTGGCTGCTGAAATTGCCCTCAAGTCCATTATTGAATTTCTTAAAAACAATAATTGTGAAATAGCAGTTCGCCTGGTATTATTCGATGCCAATACTTATTCGCATTACGAAAAAGCTTTGGCTATTCTGACCAAAAAAGATTAATTCCAAAAGCGGAGTGATTAAGGTTACGCGCGTACGAGGCGAATGCAATGAGCCGAGGCAGCGCCCGTTTGTAACGACTGAACGAAGCAAGGAATGGCGGCGAGCCTTCCGCAGCGGAGTGATTGAGGTTACGCGCGTACGAGGCGAATGCAATGAGCCGAGGCAGCGCTTTTAATGTAAAACCCTTGACACACCAATAAATTAAGCGCATGCTATTGTCAAAGGTAGGAGGGCTGAGCCATAGACTCTTTTAACCAACCATTCGACTTATTAGAATTCCAGCAAATTGCCAGAGAAACCCTCTGCCCAAAGAAATTATTCTTGCTTTGGGAAAACATTTGCCGTCGTTATGAGCGTCATGAAATTGGCTTATATCAGCTTGAAGAAATGAAAGAAGTCATTTGGCCAAACCTTAATGCTCTATCTTCTCTTCGCAAAATCATTGACGGCAGTCAAACTAAACGAAAAAGCAGACGTAAACGCATTCCTGCTTAAAGACTTATATTATTTAAAATCGTTTGGCTTATGGTATTAAGTGTATAAGCGAAACATAGGCCCATAGACAGAAACAGGCGATAAATATACATTCTATCGGTTGCAATCGACCAGTGGGCTCCTGTCTGCGTTTTTTTGCCTCCAAAGCAACCCATGCCACCAAGCTGACAATAACCGAACCAACTAACACGGCAGATAAAAATTGTCGCCAAAAATGCACATCAACTATGTCTCCCGGTGATATATAGATTTTTTCTGGTGGATGGACACTAGCCCGTTCTGTTTCTGACATTCGTTCAGCATTGTCATCATTGATGTTTCGACCGGCGTTCAGACCAATGGCAATATAAGTTTCTGGCTTACCGGCGGTGATTAATCTACCATGCCGATCAAAAGCATGAATATAAAACTCGACCACCTTATAGCCATCTGCGCAGCGTTGTGAAGTAAACAACGCCAAAGCGGTTATTTTACCAACGCTTCCCACCAGGTCATCGCGCCAAGTACCACCATGCCTTAAGAACCAATAGCTGTCGTTTATACTTGCCTCAGCCTTTAACCCTGGAAAAATAGAATCCCTGGCATATGCAGCACTAAGCCTCTTTATGGTTGGCATTTCAGCCTTATTAACAAAAGGATTGATATAAGCCAAGCCAGGTTCATCTTTTAATTTCTCTATTTTATCTGGATAACAATTATTCTGCGCGTAATAGCGTCTAGCAAATGTAGCCAGATTCTCTATTTTTTTCACCAAAGAAATCTCTGGTGCATTACCATCGTAATAGACATTCCCGTCTTCAGTAGTTAACTCGTCTTGATTCAGTTGGTACCAAAATTCCTTACGCACAAACATCCCCAAAACCATGTCTTTAAGATCACGGATGCCGCCTTTCAACAAAATGTACGGGATCTTTCTGTGATGCACGTCATTCAACAACACTGCATATCTGTTATCTATAAATTGAATACCATTGACACTGTCTGCTGATCTGAATACGCCACCGATCAGTCGCTGCGCGATCATATTATTGTCAGGCAGCTCATTAGGCACATTCAATTTTGAAAAAGCTATGAATATCGCTCCAATACAAAGCATGACGCTAAGAGCATAAAAAATGTCTCGGCCATGACGACGCAATCCATGCGCTTTTAGCAAATTGCTAGAATCTTCCTCTACAGAATCAGCTACATAGCGCAATTTTTTTATCTTAGTAGATTGCTTTAAGCTCGAATACTTTTTTATTGACCTGGAACTGTCTTTTTTTGTTGCTGGCTGATTAGGGTCACCAGTTATTGGGTGACCGCTTATGTTTGACGAGGCACGCTCTAAAGTAAGCCCATGTCGCAATTTATCCTCTTCGACCATATTTCGATTGGCGACTGTATCAAAATATTCTTGCCTAATTTCCTGGGCAAGGGGTCAGAGATACCAAAAGTCTTTTCGGCTTTACTGGTCGCCAACTTATACTCTTCATCAGCTAAGTCTGCTTGGCCATTTGCCTCATAAGCGCGCGCCAAGTTTACGCCAGCATTAATAGTATCTGGGTGCTCCCCTCCAAGAATTTTCTCCCCTAGAATGATTAGGCGTTTGTAAAGGGGGATGGCGTCAGAAAATTGACCATATTCTGCAAATATTAGGGCCAATTCTTGTAAACAATAAGCTAATTGTGGCGCCTGCCTTTCATCACTGCCACACAACTCAATTGCCTGCCGATAAATTTCTACCGCCTTTTCATCATCCCCAGCACTTTTTGCCTGCTCGGCTTCTTGCAATAAGTTTTCTATCATTGAGAACCAAAATTGTCCTTAGCCACCTATCTAAAATAACCTATTAGCTTTACTTCTTCTACTAAGATAAAGTCAAGAGATGTAGGGCTTACTTGATTTATTAATGATATTGTTGACAGCCACGGTCAAGACTGCGGATAATTCCATATAACGGCACGGTAGCTCAGGTGGTTAGAGCACGCGACTCATAACCGCGGGGTCGGGGGTTCGAGTCCCCCCTGTGCCATAAGCTTCAAGCCGGTTCGGCCCGAAGACATAGTATCCAGAACGTTCCGGAGACATGGTATACACTTTTGCCTTTTCAAGGAGGCAAGCGGGGTATGCCGTGGAAGGAAAGTTCAATTATGGATGAACGTATGCGCTTTATTATTCGGCTCAAAGACGGAGAAAGTATGTCGTCCCTGTGCCGTGAATTTGGGATAACTCGTAGAACTGGTTACAAAATTTTAGATCGGTACGAGGAGTGCGGTTTAGAAGGGCTGCATGATCGGGCGCGACGACCTGTGCGCTATGCAAATCAATTGCCAGCACAAATAGAAGCTGCGATCGTAGCGGCCAAGCGGGAGAAGCCGCACTGGGGTGCTCGAAAAATTCGCGAGCGGTTACTACGCAAACTTCCGAATGAAATCAAAGTTCCTGCGTGCAGCACTATCCATGCGATTCTAGATCGGCACCAATTGGTTACTAGACCGAAGCTTAGAAGAACAAAAGCTGAGGGTACTCCATTATCTATTGGCTCAAAACCAAACGACCTGTGGTGCACCGATTACAAAGGCGAGTTCCAACTTGGCAATAAACAATACTGTTATCCATTAACAGTAACCGATCATGCTTCACGTTATCTTTTTTTATGTGAAGCAATGGAATCGAATAAAGAACAGCCGGCTTTTACAGCATTTGAAAGACTATTCCAAGAGCGAGGCTTGCCGCTCGCTATCCGCTCTGATAATGGTGTCCCATTTGCTTCTCCCAACGCTTTATTCAATCTATCCAAACTTTCGGTTTGGTGGCTGCGTCTAGGAATTAGTATCGAACGTATTAAGCCCGGTCATCCAGAACAGAACGGTCGTCATGAACGCATGCATCTAACTCTCAAAAAAGAAGCTACCAGACCAGCTGGTGCTAATATCTTTCAACAACAAGCCAAGTTCGACGCCTTCATTGAGGAATTTAATAATGAAAGGCCTCATGAGGCTCTCAACATGAAATATCCTACCGAAATCTACACTGCTTCCCCCAGAATATATCAAGGTATTTCAGACCCAGATTATCCTTTTCACGACCAAACTGTAAATGTCACAGTTTGTGGTCGTATTTGCATTTATCGTAAAAAAATCAATCTCAGCAAAAGTCTTGCAGGACAAGCAGTCGGAATTAAGGAGGTAGACGATGGTATTTGGTTAGTCAGTTTTATGAAATATGATCTTGGTTATATTGATTTAGAGGAAAAAACTTTGCAACCCCTACAAAATCCTTTTGGTTTTAAAGTGTAAACTATGTGTCCGGAACAAACTGTATACTATGTGTCGGAACGCACAGCCGATTGCACTTACACTAGTGCCCGGTCTTCAACGTTCTTAAATGTCGCCTGAAGCAAAAAGAGACTCTTTCTTGCCTAAGAACTTTGGCTTACGCTGTGTGATCACATCAAGCCACGCATATTCAGAGGCCAGAATTTCACGCAACTCATACCAGCATTCTTCAAAGCCATAAGATCGCAATGCTGCGTCAATTCCTATCACCGACAGACCAAGATGCTTAGCGATAAAAATAGCGCGGGGCAAATGGAAGCCCTGAGTGACCAAGATTGCTCTTCTTACATCAAAAATAGCATGTGCTCTGTACAAACTATCATAAGTACGGAAACCTGCATAATCACACACAATATCTTTTCTTGGTACACCAGCAGCCATCGCCAAAGATCTCATAGCATTGGGCTCATCATAATCGTTATGGCCATTATCACCAGTCATTAGTATTTTTTGAATTTTTCCACTTTTATACAATGCAACTGCTGTTGCCACCCTATCAGCCAAGATTTGCGTACCAATACCAGCTCCAAAAACGATGGCCACAGGCATGCACGGTACATCATCGACATTGCTATAAATAAGGCAGGATTGGTTACGGACAGTAATATACAGTGACACACCTACTATAAAAAGCAGAGCACCAACTCCTACACCTATAATTATTTTGGGTTTTTTCATATTTCTAATAACTTGGTACGCGATACCTTTCAATATCTCCGAACCGGAAATACTGATTTTGTGGCTTTACAGCCCGCTCGACCGCACCACCTTGCAAAACAGCATTCCGGCGAGATCCACTAGGAAATCTTAGCAAACTGGAGCCTTGAAGAGCTTGCACAGCCTCCAAAACAGCTTGATCGTACTCAGAGAAACCAGAAGTATTTAAAATACGCAAACGCTTAATTTGTCTATCTCTGGTGACTTCACACACAAACCAGGCAACAGTACCTACAGGGTACTTGGCTTCCATTATGTGAGTATTTTGATTTATTTGGAAGTTACGCGCCTGATCACTATTCAACATTTCAGAAGTACTTGCCAGAACAGATCGCAAAAAACGATTACGCCAACGATCCCACGCAATCATCAGTTCTTTATCGTCAGCATCGGGATCTTCTTTTGCTGGTTCAAGCTCAGCCATTTCTGCGCTACCCTTAAGATATCCTTCTTGGCGGCGCCCGCCCGCAGTACCGATTTCAGATCCCAAATCTTTTCCCTTATTAGAATCCGCGCTATTTAATTGCTCAACCTTACCCATTAATTTCAAATCATCAGACGAGCTTTTATTCTCCGAATAGCTATTATCATTGCCTTGCGCATATACAGAATGACTTGTCATAGGCAAAATGAAACAGAGCCCCAAACAAAAAAAAAGCATACTCAACTCAATTGCAATTTTTACTAATAGCATCTTTTAACTGCATGTATATTTTAAAAGCTAGTGGATAGCTTATCCTGTTTTCTAGAATACTTGCAGCTACTAACTTACTTAATTTATTTTGCTTTGGAGATTTTTATAATAAGTCTTTATGGAAAAGAATTCTTCACCAAATGAGCTTAGTAAAAGCTTGCTAGATTGCCTGGCAGCTGCCGCCAGCCTAATCGCAAATAAAAATGCATCCAAGCAACAATTCAAAGCGTTCAAAGGTCCGTCCGACAATACTCCTATCCTATTGGCTTTGTCTGGTGGCGGTGACTCCACAGCATTACTTTTGGCTTTGAGCAAAGTCGCGCCTGCCTTTGGTTTCAAACTGATTGCTTGTCATATCAACCATGGTCTACGCGCTGAAGAATCAGACAGAGAAGCGCAATTCTGTAAGCATATCTGTGAGCGCTTAAAAATAGAGTGCGAAATCATCAATTTTTCTTCGTCAGACCTAACAAAAACGAAGCATGGTCACGTTAACGAGGATACTCTGCGAGCCTTGAGATATGCTTGTCTGTCCAAGTTCGCCAATGATCGGAAAATTTCATTTTTGATTACCGGCCATACCCTTGACGACCAAGTGGAGACCATTCTTTTTCGTCTTTTCCGGGGCACAGCTTTATCGGGCTTACGCGGCATAGAATATTGTCGTAAATTAGACTACAACCTCAAACTTTTGCGCCCTTTGCTCAAGCTAGGCAAAACACAATGTCAAAAGTTCCTTGAGTCTGAAGATTTTGGATTCTGTAATGATTCTTCGAATGTGAACGAAATATATAGCCGCAATTATATCCGGCATAAAGTAGTGCCAGCGATTGTCGAGCGTTTTCCAGACTTATCCATGCATTTGGACTCTCTAACCGAAATCGCACAAGCAGAAGATACTTACATGGATCAAATTGCTTATCAATTATTTGAACAGTTTCAGTCTGTTCAAACAAACACCTGGTCAATAAATGCTTTCCGACAGCAACCCCTGGCCTTGCAACGGCGAATTTTGGCGCACGGATTGAAGAAAAGATCTATTGAGGTTTCTTTTAAGCGTATAGATGAAATTATTGCTCTAACAGTGGCAGCACAACCGGTCATTAATGCCCCTCTTTACCTGAATTTGAATAAATACTGGCGTATCAAGCGAATCGCCGAAAAGCTTTTATGGCAAAGGTTAAAAACACTCGCTACAGATTTTCGTTTTGAACCTTTATCAATCAATATTCCAGGTACAAACTTTTTACCGGAGATTAATTCGCAACTACTTGTCGAAACTTATCAAGAGAGTTTTTTTGACATTTTAACTGCCAAGAATTCCCTTCAAATTGGATCGGATGAACAGGCCATATTTGCCGACTTATCTAGAATTAAGCCTCCCCTTATACTTCGGCAACGCCAACCAGGTGACAGAATTCAGCCATTAGGCATGTCCCAATCAGTTAAGTTAAAAAAGTATCTCCATACCCACAAAAATCGTAATAGCCATTTTTATTATCCCCAAGTCCTATTGGCGGACCAAGAAGAGGTCATTTGGTTACCCGGGATTGGTATGAGTGACAAAATTAAAGTAACTCAGGCGCCTTCGCATATAATCAGATGGCTGCAAGGCTAATACAGTTGGGCTTTAAGAGTTTTGCCATAGTCGATTTTAATTCTTATAAACCAGACATTTTACGAAGAATTTAAGCTTGGCCAGACCTATTTATCTGGAAATAAGTAGCCAAAATAAGAAAGAAATTGATAAACAATTGTCTGCTGAAGGTATAAAGATATAAGCTGGTAGCAAGCTAAGTTAACGAGCCAACCTACCCCACTTTCTCAAATTAGTAGTCAATCGTCCCTCTTTCTAGTAGTTTGGATTAATACATTTAGCGTGTTATAATCAAGTTTTGGCAAGCGTGGAGCATTAGATATGAAGAAGTACGGAACTCCTGGAGCCGTGTTCTTTTTACTATTAATCTTATTTATCTTGGTTTTTTCTTTGACCTCGTTCAGCAAAAGAGAAGACCCGTTAACATATACGCAGCTGCTTTCTCTGCTCCATAGCGGCAAGGCAGAAAATATTTCTAAAGTGATTATCACCAATGGTGAATCCACAGTACAAGTCAAAATGTCAGGTAGCGAGCGTGAGCGTCCTGTCATTGTACCTGTCGAATCAAAAGAATCTCTCATATCAGAACTGAACAAGTCTGGTATCACCCTTGATGTCAGAGAACCGGACAAATCAAGCTTCTGGTTTAGTATGCTCAGTTCGTTCTTCTTGCCTATTCTGCTTTTAGTCGGATTTCTATTTATGTTCCGTAGCGCTCAAAGTGGTGGGAATCAAGCAATGAGCTTTGGCCGTAGTAGAGCCAAACTAATGGTAGACAACAAGGTTAAAGTAAGTTTTTCCGATGTTGCCGGTATAGACGAAGCCAAACAAGAATTACAAGAAATAGTTGACTTTCTAAAAAATCCTGAAAAATTCCAAGCTTTGGGAGCCCGAATTCCCCGTGGCGTGCTTCTGGTAGGCGCCCCTGGTACCGGAAAAACTCTATTAGCCAAAGCTGTAGCTGGTGAAGCTGGTGTACCGTTCTTTAGCATTTCAGGTTCCGATTTCGTGGAAATGTTTGTGGGGGTGGGTGCCTCCCGTGTCAGAGATTTGTTTGATCAAGCTAAAAAACACGCTCCTTGTATTGTGTTTGTAGACGAAATAGATGCTGTCGGCAGACAGCGTGGAGCTGGCTTGGGTGGCGGTCATGATGAACGTGAACAAACCCTAAATCAATTATTGGTAGAAATGGATGGCTTCGAAGGCACAACTGGAATTATTGTAGTTGCTGCTACCAACCGACCAGACATTCTCGACTCAGCTTTGCTAAGGCCAGGACGTTTCGATAGACAGGTGGTCATAGATCGCCCTGATGTTCTTGGACGTGAACAGATTCTTTCTGTTCATGCTAAAGGTAAACCTTTGGCGAAAGACATCGAGCTTAAAGATATTGGCCAAGCGCACACCAGGATTTACTGGAGCTGATCTATCTAATTTAATCAATGAAGCTGCTCTTTTGGCCGCTCGTTCCAATAAGCGTGAAATAGAAATGCTTGATTTGGAACTGGCTATAGACAAAGTGGTGGCAGGACCAGAGAAGAAAACACGAATCATTGCCGCAAAAGAAAAAGCGATGACTGCTTATCACGAAGTTGGTCATGCACTAATGTGTATTTTGCTAGAACATGCCCACCCATTACATAAGGTGAGCATTATTCCGCGTGGATTTGCTTTAGGACTAACGATGTTCTTCCCAGAAGAAGATATTCTCACTCAAACACGCTCACAATTAATTGATCAAATTGGTGTCAGTCTTGGTGGACGGGTAGCTGAGGAAGTTGTATACGGCGAAATTACCACCGGTGCCCATGATGATTTAGAAAAAGCAACCAAATTAGCAAGGCGCATGGTCACTGAATTCGGCATGAGCGATAGGTTGGGACCAATGACTTTCGGCAAGCGTCATGAGCAAGTGTTCTTAGGCCGCGATTTCGGACATGAGCGAGATTATGGAGAACAAGTAGCTAGCATTATCGATGAAGAAGTAAAAAGATTTATCGATGAACAATATTCGCGCGTTAAGACTTTAATTGAAAAATATCGGCCACATATGGATGCTATCGTCGCTGTTTTGCTAGAAAAGGAAACTTTGGATCGAAAAGATGTCGATGCCATAATAGAGGAAATAAGCCGCAAATTAGGCTGGATAACCGAAGATAAGTCCCAAAGCACCGATGGTGGTGGCACACCACCACCTACTGCTGTCAAGCTTGACGAAACTATTGCGTCCACACCAAGCGCTGGAAAAAATCCGGACTCGCCAGATTCTAAACCCGGCTTGAAACCAAAATTTGCATAATTACAAAATGAATTAACAGTTAGTCGGAGGATTTGATTATGTCTTTAGTCAAAGAACAGGAATTACTTTGCAAAGATTTCTTGTCCAGGCCCAAAAAACTCTTTATAGATGGTAAGTGGACAGATGCAGAATCCGGCAAAACGTTTGAGACTTTAAACCCAGCTACAGGGGCAGTTCTGGCTAAGATTCAAGAAGGCGGCAAAGCGGATATAGATAAAGCAGTAAAAGCTGCCCGTAAGGCTTTCGATACCGGACCTTGGCACAATAAAATGAGCACCGCTGAACGCGCTCGCTGCCTCTATAAACTAGCAGATTTAATTGAAAAACACGCTGAAGAGTTAGCCCAATTAGAAACACTCGATAATGGCAAACCGATAAAAGAATCACGGCATATGGATGTGCCTGCAACCATAGAAACCTTTCGTTATTACTCCGGTTGGTCTACAAAAATTGAAGGCGAGACAATTAATGTCAACAACAATTTCTTCACCTATACACTGAGAGAGCCGATTGGTGTAGTTGGTCAAATTATTCCCTGGAATTTCCCGATGCTTATGGCTGCTTGGAAATTAGGACCAGCTCTTGCTTGCGGTAATACTGTAATTCTTAAACCCGCAGAACAAACTTCATTATCTGCTTTATACATTGCAGAACTAGCTATGGAAGCTGGCTTTCCCGAAGGAGTACTGAATGTAGTAACAGGACTTGGTCCCAATTCTGCCGGTGAATTCCTAGCCAATCATATGGATGTAGACAAAATCGCCTTTACTGGTGAGGACAAAACCGGACGGGAAATACTGAAAGCATCGTTAGGAAATCTCAAACGTGTATCACTTGAATTGGGCGGCAAAGCACCAAATATAGTATTTGCTGATGCGGACATTGATGCTGCTGTTCGTGGCGCCATTACCGGTATTTTCTTTAATCAAGGACAAGTCTGCTGTGCTGGTTCCCGGTTATTTTTAGAAAAATCAGTTCATGATCAGTTTATGACTAAGCTAACCGAACGCGTAAATAAAATGCGGCAAGGCCGGGAATTGATGAAAATACTCAAATTGGACCACAAGTATCCAAGGAACAGCAAGCACGCATACTAAACTATATCGGTATTGCCCAAAAAGAGGGCGCCAAGCTAGTTTGCGGTGGGGACGCTCCCAAAGGCGACCTGGAAAAAGGCTATTATATTAAACCTACAATTTTCGAGGGCGTGAATAATGACATGCGCATCGCCCAAGAAGAAGTATTTGGTCCGGTATTAGCTGTAATACCATTTACAAGTGTTGAAGAAGTCGCCGAGCAAGCTAATAAAACTACTTTCGGCTTGTCTGGAGCGGTTTGGACACGCGATGTAAAAAAAGCTCATAAACTAGCTGCAAGAATTAAGGCCGGTACTATTTGGGTAAATTGCTACAACATGCTCGATCCAGCTGTACCTTTTGGTGGTTATAAAATGAGCGGCTATGGTCGCGAATTGGGCAAGCACTCTATTGATCTCTATACAAACATCAAGAGTGTTTGGGTTAACGTAGCCGAATAATCCAAATTATCTCTAATCGCATTAACAAAACTATCCTAAGGAAAATGCCTTAAGAGAAGGGCAGCATAGATTTCTACTTCTTAGCCAGACTATCTCATTTTTCACAAAAAATTTGGGCAGGAGGATAATAATCTTGCAACCCGCCTAATCCGGCGGAAGTAGCAAAATGCAAGGCCAATGCTTTTAATAAAAAACTTATCGCGAAAAATATTACTGCGGCTAAAAAATCATTTCCAGAGGTAATTATAAGTCCTCAAGCTATCTTCGCTACAAACGGGCAATCCAGTTCATTCCGCTATGGCGATACAACTATTATTTTGAAAGGCATAAGTGCAAGGAAATTCGAGAGACTAAGATCCTAATTTTTGCATCAATTGAGGCCCACTATCCTGCAAGGATTAGTTTTCTACTTTTGCTTGAGCCAAACAATCAATACCCACTGCTTGTTCGAGTTTTAAGCCATCTCTTCTTAGTAAATCCGATAATTCTTGGCAAATTTTTCTCACTACCCCTGGTCCTTCATACACTAAAGCCGTATATAACTGCAACAAAGACGAACCAGCACGAATATAATCATAGGCATCCTGCCCATTAGCAATGCCGCCATTGCCTATTATAATTTGGTCAAGCTTCTTCAATTGAAACACTTTCCTACACAGAGGCAAAACTAATTGCTTAAGTGGTGGGCCGCTCAAGCCACCGTTCTTAATACCATCTACTGTCTGCCGTTCTGTTTTTAGAGGTGGTCTTTGCCGAGAAGTATTACCACAAATAAAACCAGCAATAGAATATTGCTTACCTATTTCTACTATTTTCTCGATCAGTTCATTATCGGCATCCTCTGATAATTTAATTAAAATAGGCAGGTGACTGACATTTTCGTTGGCAATCTTTTCAAGAAAAGCTGACAAAATACTGGTCTCTTGCAAAATACCATCAGCTGTATTGACACAACTAATATTTATAACGACATATAGAATGGGTAAATGTCTAATTGTTCTAAAGGCAAAAAGTAAATCTTCTACAGCCAAATCACCTGTAATCTCAGATTTATTTGATTTGACGATATTAATAGCAACCGGCAGCGAAAACCTACTAGTGGCTAGCTTCTCGGCAATTGCTATCGCACCAATATTATTCAAGCCCAACCAATTAATCAATGCATTATCAGCCGGTAACCGCCATAAGCGCGGCTTAGCATTACCTTCATGAGGCTGCGCCGAAATACTACCAATTTCAGCGTAGCCAAATCCTAAATACTTCAAAGCATGTACCAAATCACCATTTTTATCAAAGCCAGCTGCCAAGCCAATTGGATTGCATAAGACCTTACCAAAAATAGAAACGTTCAAGTCATCCTGGTCATAAACAAACCGCTTTGCCAGCAAAGAGATCACTGGATTAAATTGGACTATGACCTTATGAGCGAATCGATGCGACCATTCCGGGTCAAACCGGAATAGCAGCGGTCTGATAAAACTACGATATATACACATGATGCCACGTAAACCTTAAAGTTGAAACCTATTATAACATTGCATTAAAATACCCAAAAAAGATGTTCCTTTAGGGTATCGATTTGGGAAAGTATAGTTTATGTTAAGGCAAGATTCTAACTGGCGAAAATTCGGCAAAATTTCATTAATCACTGCTTTACTCAGCAGCTTTATTATTTTTGGCACACTAAAGTCCCTCAGCGCTGAAGAAGAAATCAGCTCTCAAAAACCATGGGACGAACTCCCCTCGGAATGTCAATATTCCTTTAATCAATCGTGCCGATTCTATCGTCTTAAGGCAGAGAACGGTAGCCGAGCGGCACTATTAGTGGTTGACTTAAATGACCACGGTTTTGCTATAACACCCTTTTTTAGTAAAAAAACGGAGACTGTATCTGCAGCAGTCAAAGAACAAAGGGCTCTTGTGGGTATTAATGGTGGCTTCTTTAACCTCAGTAATGGCGAAAGTACAAGTTATGTAGTAATTAACGGCGCCGACCAATGCGATCCGAAAACAAACAAGGCTCTTATAAACAACCCTGAACTTGCTCCCTATCTAGACACTATTTTTAACCGCAGTGAATTTCGCATTATGGTAAACAAAGATGGTAATTTAAAAGCCAGTATCACCTCGCATAAAGATCCGATTCCTACTGGTTGGAAATTGATACACTCTCTGCAAGCTGGTCCAAAATTATTGCCCACTGTTAGTGATACAGAGGAAGCTTTTGTTCGTAAATCAGCGGATGGTAAATTAATTGATTCGATAGCAGCCCGGAAAAGAGCGGCTCGCACCGCCATCGGTATCACACGGGACAATCACATCCTATTGCTTGCTGTTGCAGATAGAAAGCAGGACACATTTTCATTAGGAGTCACCCTAGAAGAGTTATCGAAGATGATGCGGGATCTAGGATGCAATGGAGCACTAAACTGCGATGGGGGAACTTCAACTACATTTGTCCTATCTGAAGGGGATTCACGCACACAAGCCAATTGTAATCTTCACAAAGAAATATCGAGCGATTGTGAAAAACTAGTAAAATCTGGGCTCCTAGTGCAAAGAAACATGACTCCAAATCATTCAAGATTCACTGGCAATTATTTTTCGCATTAGTCGATGTGTTTAGAGATTATACTGAGTTGCCCATTGATTAAACCACGTATTTCTGGCGACATCTCGCCAGATTTCTCGGCCTGCCTAAAGTTATTTAGTGCACCCTGCAGATCACCATCTCTAAGTTCTAACATACCAATAAAATAAAGAGACTGAGTTTGCCTATCCTCTTGGTGTTCGCATTGCTGAAATAGTTCTTGCGCATTAAGTTTTCCCTGCAAAAATTTCACCAAAGGTGCAGGCCAGCTTGAATTCTTCACATATTGCTCGTTTCTAACTTGTTCCAGTAATTCATACGCTTCTTTTCCTTGAAAAGCATGAGATCTGCTAGAGCGCAATAAAGAACTCCATCCACGACTTGCGGGCCAGATTCCGAATTTATTTGAAGCCATTTCTTAAAAGCCTGTGCTGCCAGTTGATATTGAGTGCGAGCCAAATAATCTAATCCAGTGACATATCCTTCTCGTAAACGACATTTCCTAATGAAAGATAGCAAACTTTGAGTGCTAACTCCAAAGTAAGCTGCTTCAGTCCCGATCTGACTGCCACTGGGAAGCACGATTACGAACGTAGGACACATCAACACCCCGAATCTTTGCTTCAATTCATCTCCAAGTCCTGTCCCAGTTCCGGTTAGAACCTTTATCGCCAGGAAATTATCATTAACTACTTTAACTACATCCTTACTAAGGAGCGCACCGTGTTCAGCCCTGCGACAAGATTCAGAGTCTGGTTCGCAAAAATAATAGAAAACCATTTTTGGCTGATAGTCTCTGACGCCGGCAAGATCAGCCCTAGAAGGTTCCTGCCATTTAACCCCATTCGGGGCTGGGGACATATAAGTCTCTGCACACCAGACACTTGCACGTGCAATGATGAGCAGTATCATTATGGCTGTCACCATTAGCGGTGTCGTAGAAGTAAGTCTCTCACTTTGCATTGCTTTAATTTGTATAAAAAAATTCTCTATTATTCAACACAACGATTGCTAACCATAAATATAGGACAATATTTGACAGAAAGGTTATTACAGGCAACCATAGCATCTGCACAGAATTAAAATACGGATCTATATCTATAGGTGAGTAGGTAAAACTACGGAGACAACCAGCACCAAAGTTAAGCATATCCAGAAAACTGCCATTTAAAAACGATACGCCACCCGGAATCGACTTGACAATTATTGGTGCTGCAAAAGAAAGATAAAGTAGTCCTGCAAAAAATAACGCCCCTATCCTAGCCGGGAATGCGAAAATCATAACCACCAGGGCCACTGTTTGCAATGCGTTCAAGATTATGTTAGCCATATCAATAAACGTCACCGACATTTGATCCCCTCGTCCAATCAGGTGTAGTAGTGCCAGAAAAATTACCGTCTGTACACCAATGACTGAAATAACTAAGAGAAATCCCGCAAGCCACTTCGATAGTACATACTCCCAACGAAATATTGGTCGTGAAAAAAGCAAGGCCAGATACTCACCATCATCCAAACTCTTCGTATTACCGATTGAGCTGCTAACAAATGTAAATGCGACCACACTGATCATCATTGGCCCATACACTAAATTCGATAAGGCCTGATAGTCGAGTACTACGTTCGATAATCGACTCATAACGGCAATAATAGCAGTCGGATAAACCAAGATAAACATGACCAGCGTCAAAAGCGTGCCCGGCCTTGCCAGCCTAAGAAAAGTCTGCACAATAATTGCTTTATTCATTTTGCTGCATTGCCTTTTTTAAACAATTCAACAAGATCTTTATGCTCATACAAAGCTTGCTCAATTTGCACATTTAGAATCACAAATGCCCTTAGAAGATTACTACTTTGAGCTTTACTACTCAGTAGAAATCTTGCACTGCCTTCACCGATAGAATGGCATTCCACCTGATTCTCTTGAGCGACTTTTCGCACCAAATCATCTGTTGGATAAGGCATAGCCCATTGAATAAGAAACATTTGCTTGGTGAGAACGGTAGGCACAAGCTCTTCGACAGAACCGATTTTGCCATTATCGATGAACGCTATTCGATCGCAGATCTTTTCCACTTGATCAAGGTGATGGGAATTTATTACAACGGTCTTCCCTTCTCGCTTCCAACGAGAGAGCAATTCACTGACCAATGACATTCCTAAAGGATCCATGCCGGAGGTCGGTTCATCCAGCAAGCACAGTTCGGGCTTCCCAATCAGCAATTGAGCCAATCCCAATCGCTGCAACATCCCCCTTGAAAGCTTACGTATAAGCCTCTTCCCCACCTCTGGCTCTAGACCCACCTCAGCAAGAGCCCTAGCTACGTCTTCATTGGCCGTTTCTTTCGGTTGGCGAGCAAGCATATGATGATAGTAAAGGAAATTTTCTACGATCATCCAGGCATCAAAATTAGGACGCTCAGGCATAAAACCTGTTATTGCTTTCACCGATATCTCATTGACAGGCTTATTATCTATCAGGATAGAACCAGCAGAAGGCTTTAGTAAGCCAAGCAAACAACCCATCACTGTTGTTTTGCCAGCGCCATTGGGACCTATCAAACCAAATGTCTCGCCTCTATGAATATTCAAACTTATATCAGTTAGTGCCCGAAATCGAGAAAACATTCCATATGCTTTGCTGAGATTTCTTATTTGAATAAAAGCTATTTGCTGCGACAATTCTTCTGCTCGATTTCCCAGACAAGATAATATTCTTGCACGGAATTACAAGGGCAACAAGAACTCAAGCAGCTTGCAATTGGAATTTGGCAGAAAGATATCGCAGGGGAAGATTTAAACATAATCCCAGCAATCCAATAATCAGAATTAAGGCCATTATTGAGGCATAGTCATTAACGTCCCTAAAATCAAGAATCATATAGCCAAGACCAGAAGCTACCCCTAACATCTCTGCCGGTACAATAACAACCCACGCTATGCCCAAAGCTAATTGCAAGCCAACTATGATTGATGGCAATGTGGCACGAATTAATATAAATCGAATAGTTTGCCAATCACCAGCACCCAAACATTTAGCAACTTCTATCCATTGTTTTTCCGCTGCCTTAACTCCAGCTGCAGTATTAATAATAATAGGCCAGATAGCCGCGATGCTGACTAGAAAATATACCGGTCCGGAACCGATACCAAGCAAAATAATGGCCACTGGTGTCCAAGACAATGGCGATATCATACGTAAAAATTGGAAGGGGACATAACTTATGTTACTGGCAGCATTAAAATAGCCAGTTACTAAACCAATTGGTATCCCTATAAAGGCAGCAATGCTTATGCCTATCACTAATCTTTGCATAGTCTCCATTAAACTTAACCAAAATCTATGATTAGCCAATAAGGCTATCAGAGCCCTATAAGTATCCAGCGGATTAAAACGATGCAGCGGAGCTTGCGCGTCTTTGCTCACTAGCCACCATAAAAACAAAGCCACTAAACAACCAAGGGCATACAAAATGACCTGGTTTAGATTTTTTCCCCTCATGCCTTTTTCAGAAGAACTTCATAATGTTCCTCGCGCTCAAAAGGTCTTTGGCCATTCAGACCAAAAGATTTCACACCATCAATACTTTTGAATGCAGCCTGAGCAAGATCATAGTCAACAATTTCACGAGCCATTTGTCGACCATTTAATTTGTGCAATTCAGCTGGTAGAGCAGCTGACTGATCAACAACGGTACGCTTCATTAAATCCAACATCACATCGAATGCTGATTCATAAGGATAAGGATTAAATTCTACCCTGTGGACATCCCAATCAGTATGCATAATCGCACCGGTACCGTCGGGCCCATATGTGTGCAAATCTTCTTTTAGCAAAGCCCGCTCTAAAATTTTTATAGGCATGGGGAAATAACCACCACCCTCTTTACCAAGCAAGCTTGCCAATTCCCGCTTATTTTGGTGAGACCATAAAGCCGCTTTATATATTGCATTTATAACTGCTTGGGACCAAGATCTATCTTTATCAATTGTTTCCTGTAAGAGAACTGATTGGCAGCAAGGATGATTACACCAGATATCACCAGACATTTTGATTACGGTAGCGTCAGCCAACACCTCTGCAGCTGCACCAAAAGGCTCTGAAATAGCAAAGGCAGCAATTTTACCGAACTTAAGGGCATCAACCATATCTGGAGGAGCAACGACTTTGAAGCCTACCTCATTTTGCAATAATTCTGATTGCGCTTTTCCGACCACTGGTGTCAGTCCTTCTTTTCGCAATACTTCTTGAAAAAGTGCATTGTGCGGAGACCACCAGGTAGGCACAGCAACTATCTTTCCTCCTAGTTGTTTTGTGCTAGAAACCTCTTTGGCCCGAATCATAGCGATTACATCTACATGATTAAAAGCCACAGAGCGTATAGGTAGTTTTTGCGCATAGCGCAAGAAAATCACCTGAGGCAAAAGAATATGAGTCAGCAGAATTTGCTTGGACGTAAATGCTTCCATTAATGCCGGCCATGTTCGAATTAAAACAGGCTTCTCGGCCTTGATACCATTTTCTTTAAAGAAACCTTTTTCATATGCCACGATCAGCGGTGCACTATCAAGTATCGGGATATAGCCGCTGGTAAGGACAGAAGGGTTAGCAGCAAAACTTTTTGGCTGGACAAGCAAATCTAAAGCCGTCGACGCTATGGAAAGACTAAGCGCTTGTTTTAAAATATAACGTCGCGATATTTGCTGCGATAAACGCTCAAAAGCTGGCCGAATAGACATTGCTTATCTCCTGTTTAAAGAATACCTATAATTTTAGGCGTACGCTGCTTCCTGCAATACTTTCTGAGAATCATTAAACGAACGAATTAGTTCGTCAGAAATCATTCCCTTTAGATTCATAAACTCAACAGAACTTCGTAAGCGCGGATATGGCAGAACGATATCAAAAATGTCACTAATCTTGCCTGGTCTGGGTGTCATAACAATAATTCTGGAAGACAGAGCAATTGCCTCATCGATGTCATGGGTAACAAATACAACTGTAATTTTATGCTTTTGCCAGATATCCAGCAAAGCCTCTTGCATGCGCAATCTTGTTAGAGCATCTAGAGCAGCAAACGGTTCGTCCATTAACAAAACATCTGGATTACCCACTAAAGCTCTGGCAATGGCAGCCCTCTGAGCCATACCGCCAGACAGACTTGCTGGCTTGTTCTTGGCAAAATCAGTAAGTCCGACTAACTTAATTGTTCTCTGAACAAGCTCTCTGGGTACGCGTTCACCACGGATTTTAAATCCTAGAGCAATATTCTCCTCCACACTTAACCACGGCAATAAAGCAGGATTTTGAAAAACGACACCACGGCGATAGTCTGGACCAACCACAGCTTTTTCGTCCATGTATATTTCGCCCACACTGGCTCTTTCCAAACCAGCTAATATTCTCCAGAGAGTAGACTTGCCACAGCCACTTTCGCCAAGTATACAAACGAACTCGCCAGCCATTATCTCAAAACTAAGCGGGCCAAGAACATGGGCTTGCTCTTGCCCTTTATAAAAATACTTTTCTACTTGCCGGACCTGTATGCTTTTCATAACTCAGGCATGCTTTGACTTTTCACAATGATAGTTGACTTCACGGCGGCTGCCAATACGTGTTTTTAGCCGTTTAGTCGATAAATTAATCTTATTTTGACTTATTTCATACTCAACATTCTCTTGGGGTCAAATATCGCTCTCACGTGCCGCAAGATTGTCTAGATCGTATCTAGTGAAGTCAAATAACTTGAAACTTATAGAACAATTAAAGTACCAACCAAAATTGTATTTGCCAACTATTAATTGTGACGTGCCCGCGAGCGACGCTTAACCAACTCTGCTGCTTTCAAGCGGGCAACAGCACGCGAAATAGCCATTTCAGTAATATATATGTCGAGCTTATCAGTACGTTGCGTTCTTTCGGCCTCAGCACGGCTCTTTGCTTGATTTGCCCTAGCTTCGTCTATTTCAACATCTAATTCTGCTGAATCACTTAAGACTCTTACGCGATTATTACTGACTTCAAGTAAGCCACCAATAACAGCTGCAGCCGATTCATTACCTTTACTCTTAAAACGTACTACACCAATAGTCAATGCTGTGGTTAAAGGTTCATGATCATGCAAAATGGTCAATTCACCATCTATAGCATTAGCGCTCACTTGTTCTACTTCTTGATCAAGTACTACTCGCTCAGGGGTAATTATTTGCAAATTCAATGTTCCAGCCATCTTGTTTCCTTAAACTAAACAATAACTACACTTAGCTAGCTAACGTTGTAATTGTCAGCTTATTGTTGCGCGCACTACCAGTAGTGCCTTTGTGATAAATGACTTCATCAATAATGCCATACTCCAAAGCTTCTTTGGCGGAGAGATAATAATCACGTTCAATATCTTTGCGCAATTTGCCCTTATCCTGTCCTGTACAACGATGCAGAAGCTCAATCTGTGCCTCCCTAAACCTTTGTCCTTGGGCAGCTTGTATCTCTAAGTTGGTTATGTCACCATCGGCTTCCCAAAGGGTTTGGTGAAACATCAAAGTGGAAAATTCATACGCACTGCGATTGCCAGTACCGGCAGCCAGAATTTCACAAGCACCGGACAAAGCATGCCCTAGGCAGATTGTGTTTACTACGGCCTGCATAGAATGAATGACCGCAATAATGGCATCAGCATTATAACCATTGCCACCAGCAGAATTGATATACAGATTAATAGGTTCCTCTATTGAATCTTTTCGAATCTAAGCAAGCGTTTCACGACTGGCAAGGCGATCTCATTTTCTAAGCGACCAAAAAGATAGATATTTCTTTGTCCGCTATCTTTGCTAGTACCACTAACTATCGGCTGTTCGTCATCTTCGATTTGATATTTCTTTTTCATGACACCCCGCTTTTCTAGTATGCTAACCGACCCAATTTAGGCTTGAGCTAAAGTTTTGGCTTGCTCTTTGACCTCTTCGATATTACCTACCATATAAAAGGCTTGTTCTGGCAATTCATCAAGCTCGCCAGCTAAGATTGCTTTAAAAGCTTGCACCGTCTCTTTTAACGGTACGTACTTGCCTGGCCGACCAGTAAATACTTCGGCTACAAAGAAAGGTTGACTTAAAAATCGCTGAATTTTTCTGGCACGATTGACGGCAATCTTGTCATCCGCCGATAATTCATCCATGCCTAAAATAGCAATAATGTCCTGCAAATCTTTATAACGCTGCAATGTTTGCTGAACATTACGGGCTATTTCATAGTGCTCTTGTCCAACCACTTCCGGCTTCAAAGCAGTACTGGTGCTAGCCAATGGGTCTACTGCCGGATAAATACCAAGCTCGGCTATCTGTCGACTTAGCACTGTAGTAGCATCCAAATGTCCAAATGTAGTTGCTGGAGCAGGATCTGTTAAGTCATCAGCCGGCACATAAACAGCCTGTACAGAAGTAATAGAACCACTTTTTGTAGATGTAATGCGTTCTTGCAATTCGCCCATTTCATTTGCCAAAGTAGGTTGATAGCCTACAGCAGAGGGCATCCGTCCCAGCAGAGCTGACACTTCTGAACCGGCTTGCACAAAACGGAAAATGTTATCTACGAAAAGCAATACATCTTGCTTACTAACGTCACGGAAATATTCCGCAACTGTAAGAGCTGACAAACCTACTCGCATTCTGGCTCCGGGCGGCTCGTTCATCTGTCCGTATACAAGAGCCACTTTATCAAGCACTCCAGAATCCTTCATTTCGTGCCAGAGGTCATTACCTTCACGAGTACGTTCACCCACACCACCGAAAACTGAGAAGCCACCGTGATGTACAGCAATATTATGAATTAGTTCTTGAATGATCACTGTCTTGCCTACGCCGGCTCCGCCGAATAGACCAACTTTTCCGCCTTTGATATACGGAGCAAGCAAGTCTACAACTTTAATACCTGTTTCAAAGATCACAATATCAGTCTGTAAATCAACTAATTTAGGAGCGGGACGGTGAATTGGCCAGCGTTCTTCCGCAGCTACAACACCCATTTCATCTACAGGTTCACCTAGCACATTAATTATGCGCCCGAGAGTAGCCTTGCCTACAGGCACACTAATGGACTGCTTCAAATCTACAGCTTCCATACCGCGCGTCATACCTTCAGTTGCACTCATGGCTACTGCTCTCACCCTATTGTCGCCAAGCATCTGCTGTACTTCACAAACAATCTTTACATCTTGGCCAGATGGATTTTGACCAGTTATTTCTAAAGAATGATAAATTTCCGGCAATTGTCCGCTTTCAAATTCGACGTCAATAACCGGCCCGATAACTTGAACAACCCGTCCAGGGGCAGAAAGAACCTGTGTACTCATGTAGACTCCACCGAAATAAAGAAGCGATATATAGATAATGTATAAATACTAGCAGCCCAAAACCTACTTTGCTCTAATTCTTACTTTATCTTTTATGATCCGTTGCTTTTATGTAAGGCCGCCGACAAAAGTGGTAAGCTCTGAAGATATCTAAGCGCTATCTACTTTTTAATATTAAAGATTCGCCTTTACAGAAGGAATTAGAAATGCCTAATCAAACACCAACAGAAAAAGATGAAACCTTAATCACTTTAGAGGGCGATGACGGACATTCTTACTCTTGCCAATTGATTGACGTATTTGAATTTGAAAAACAAGAATACGCCTTATTGCTCAAAAACTCTGATGAGAGTCAGGAGAATACAAAAGAAAAAAAAGCAACGAAAGATGAGCCTGAAGATGGCTCTCTGGTAGTAATGCGCCTAATTCAACGTGATGACCAATGCATTTTTCAAACAATTGAAGACGATCAAGAGTTTGAAAGAGTAATAGCTTACATTGAAGAATTGGCTCAAGAAAGTTTGGATGAAACTACCGATCAAATCGCCAAGTCTGAACAAACTTAATTAACATTTGCTTAGTCTTAATTATGCATAAACTTTTGCCTTGGCATAAATTATGGATTCTCGTAATTTTGTCATTATTAGTTTGGCGATTAACCAGAGATTTCACTGATTTGTCCTTGCGAAATATTTGCCACTACCCTCAGTATCAAGATAATCGATCTATAAAAATTACCCTCCTTATCTGCCGATAGGTCACTACAAGCTATCAGCCTCTTACGGCAATGGTGTCATTTTTTAACAATGTAGCCATTGGAGACTTTAGGTTTTGTAAAAACATATACCTCAACAAACACTCCTCTGCTTTTGGTTGCTTGAAGAAACTTGGCAGACGCCACTTTCAAATTTATCAGTCAATGCGACGCGTTTAATTACAATATGGCAGGGAATGAATAGAAGGGTCGAGTTTTAAAACAGACTGAGCTTACCAAATTACTGGGCTTCCCTGGACTAAAAATGTTGTTAATCGAAACCATACATAAAATAGATAAGCGCTGGCGCCTATTATTGATGTTTGCGTTGGTATTAATATTTATCTCAAGTGCAATAGCTTTGTTTTTTTATATCCAAGATATCCAGATACAGCAAAGAACTATTGCTTTAGAAAAATCGGTCTCAGACTTACGATTGCAAGCTTTAAAAGCAGAAACTGAGGGGGATCTGAATAAAGCAAATGGATTATACACAGAAGCTTTAGCTGAAGCAGAAAAATCTGGATCAAGCATGAAAATCATTGAATTTCTGAGTCGCCTAATACAAGTCAAAATACAAAATCATAAACTAGGACAAACTGATGCATTGGTTCAGAAAGCAATAAAATTGGCCTTGTCAATTAAAGACACAGCTGCCGGCGATTCCAACATTGAAGTTTGGATGGACGACATGGCAAATGCTTTTTACAAACGCGGCGAACATTCGATAAGAGAAGATATTAAAGAGTTTTGTCTAAAGCACTATTTGGATATTAAGCTATCAATAGAAGATCACTACGATAGCTCTTTGGCTAGCAAAACAAGTATGCTTATCAGTCAGCTTAACCATACAGGTAGAGCTGCTGAGACAATTCCTTATCAGGAGAAACTCTTTGATTATCTCAAGAGAACAAAGTCTACTGATCCTGAAATTATTGCAAGCCCCTATTTTACTCTGGCTGATAAGCTCGCAAAAAATCATGAACTCCTTAAAGCAGAATCGGCTTTCAGACAAGGTTTCGCAATTGAACACAAAGCAAGCAACAGTTATTCCGACAAAGCCGCATTTTACTTTAGTCTTGCCAGATTAGCAGAAGAAGCGGGTGATCTACAAAAAGCAATCATTCTCTATCAAAAAGCGATCGATATTGAAAGACAATGGCTCGGTAAATCTCCAATAACTGGATTCTCTGAAAATGTTTTAGCCTTTCTTGAACAACGGCTTGGCAATTTTACTGAAGCGGCAAAACTCTATAACGCAAGTCTGGATTGTTTTAACCACTGCACTCCTCCTCAAGTAACTTCAACGAACGCATTTTTACATCCGGAAGGTGGATATTTTTCTGGACAGGTTTTTGCTGCTGAGCATTTAGCAGATATAGAATTCAAACGAGAACATTTAGCTTTAGCTAGTGCTTTGCGGACGAGAGCTAAGTCAATTCGTGCTAATAATCCTCAATGGGCTGCTGCCAAACACCCTGATCCGGACAGCTTTTATATACAAGGGGGTTGGTTGGGTGGATATTTTCCGTTCCCAATGGAGGTTATTCCTACTCATTTATCTCTTCAACAAATTAATCAAAACTGAAGGAGTGGACATTTCTAATTAGAATAGATAACTCCTTCAATAAAAAATAGTTCAAATGGAGGGCTTTTATAGAATGTAGCCCAGATTTAACCTTGGCTCCTCGCTCCTGTATTTTCTCTAAGCTACACTAGCTATATTTTGTGTTATGTTAGCCCTATTTAAAAAATTCTGGTTAAAGGCATTTTGTGCGTTTAGGAGAACATTGTTGTGCAAAGCAAAACAGCAGTACAGGTTGGATTAATAAGCTCCATTATTGCAATATTAATTTTCGTACTTGCAAACACTTTGTTCTCCCTTTCAGATAAGCGGAAAGAATCTAAAGTTCCAGATGGCCTCGCTAGTTGGTGGTTAGCAAAAGCATATTTTGTTGAACAAAAGCCACCTGATATTGTTGTGTTAGGCAGTTCTCAATTAGCACCATTACTAGGAGCTGATGCTTATGTATACGACCGGGTTATTGATATAACAGATGATCATCGTTCATACGTTCTTGAACATGATCTTTATGCATTACTAAATAAGCATCTACACGTCTTTGTTGCCGCTCTACCAGAAGCAATGATCTCTGATCAACTGGTTATTTCTCGTGCATTGTTCTCAAAAGAATATAAACCCAAAGTGGTAGCAATAACCTTCTCTCCCAGAGACTTTATTGATAATTGCCTCCCCTCAGAAAAGTCCACCGAAGCATTCGCTTTTTTCTCGAAGTATACCAATCCAATCTTATTGCGTAATTCTCTAGATGAAATCCGTACAGATAAATATGAATCTAAATCGATTTACAATTATGAATCTGAAAATGAGTCTTCACTTCATTTAGGAAAACCTTTTCAACGTATTTCTCCGGAAGAAATTATCATTTACAATAATGGCCCTTGCGCATTCAAGGACGATACAGAAGAATATAAGCAACGATATAAAAATCCTTTGTCGTCACAGTTACATACTCAAATGAATTATTTTGATTCTTTGTTAAAATACTTAGCGCAGCAACAGATTCGAATAGTAGTCTTTAATTTTCCGATTTCAGCAGCCAATAAAAAGCTATTGCCCGATAATTTTTGGAAGTACTATGATGATAGGATAAGCGAAATTTGTAGAAAAGCTGGGGCCGATTATATTAGCGCAGAGCAAGTTGTGTTACCATTCCAAGATAATGAATTTATTGACGGCGTTCACTTAAACTTAGTGGGCGGACTTAGATGGTCCAGACCGGTGTCTGTATACATAGCCAATAAATTTCACTGGAAAAAATTTCAAGAACTCCTGACCCTCTCTTATAGTCGTCTTCTCTAAATAGCTTATTTAAGCCACCGATTAATCAAATAATCTTACTATGAATTCAGTTCTTCAGAAAGTCATAACAACTACGCGGAGCGCTGATCGTTTTTTGAAACAAAAGCTCTCTATCCATAACCTTAAAAGGTTTTGGTTTTATGGATTTTCGGCTCTCTGCATCATAATCATCACTTTCATAACCTATAAGCCAACATTATTTAACTTCATTTTCATGGACGATTTTGGTTTTCTCATTTGGCTAAAGCAGGCATTAAATAACCCTTCACTCCTTGTACAAACATTCTTTCATCACTATATGAATGAACAGTATTATTATCGACCCTTAATCACAATATCTTGGGCAATAGAATGCTTTTTGTGGGGAACAAACGGGCTTTATTTTCGTCTATGCAGTATTATGTTTATGCTCTTAAATAGTGTCATACTTGGATTAACCATCTTTGAATTCAGCAAAACACACCACCAGTCATCTGCTAACCATAAAACACAAATCACCTGGGCATTTTTGGGCGCAGCGCTATTCTCCTTCTATCCACTCCACGCTCCAGCAGTAAACTGGTTTGCAGCACAGCACACTCTGCTCGTGAGCATATTTTATTTATTGACTTTCTGGCTATACCTTCGTTGGCGAAAAACATCAACTAGAATGTTTTCTATTTTGGGCGTTTTCTGCTTTGCTTTAGCATTGTTGACTGAAGAAATGGCTGCTACCCTGCCGTTTATATTGTTCATTTACGAATTGCTTTGTATCAATCGGATTTCTATTTCGACAAAATGGCTAAGAGCACTCACAAGTGCTCTTCTATTTACCTGTCCATATTGGCTTGTGTTAACTATATATTTTTTCTTGCGTAAACTCATCCTTGGCACATTCACTACTCAGTTTTCTGGGTTCCGGCATCAGCGCCCCATAGAGTTGTTCCAAACATGGTTGCATGGACTCCAACAAATATTGGTGCCTATAGATTTTTTCAGTATGTCCAAAGACAGTTCGGCACGTATCTTTTGGGAGATAATGATATTTTCGCTCTTAATATTATCTATTTACACTTTTATAACACCAAAAATGGTCTTAAGTAATAAAAGACTAAGTGTTTTTTTAATAATTTGGTTTTTTCTAAGTTTGGCGCCTTCTAACAACATTTTTCTATTCGATGTTCCAAATCTTTTAAATGCACGAGTCACTTATCTAGCAACTATACCACTATGTATATTTGCGACTTGCGGAATCGCCAATTTTAGCTCAGGTTTTCAATACTCGCCATTAATACGCACCGCAGGCGGTGCATTTCTTGTTTTATCTACCCTGATTCTTTATTGTAACAACTATACATTCTCTCAATTCGGTCATCAGACCAATAATATTATGGGGGAATTACAAAAATATTACAGATCAACATCTGGCGATCCACAATTAAAAATCCTAGGAATACCTTTGCTGGACACCACCCATTTAAGCTGTATGGTTAAATCACCCTTTTGGATCGAGACATCTTCAATTGCAACTCCATTAATGCTGATGATCAGTCAATACCATTCGGCTGTTTAAGAGAATGTGCTAATACGAAAGAATGGAAGATGCATTTTTTATATTGGAATGAAAGAGAGCAAAAACTCAAACCTACCTATCCCTATTGGGCAATTCCGATTTCCATGGAATTTCCCTTCATTGATTATAAGAAGGACTGGCACGGCAGTGAGCTTAAAACCATAGTTCAAAACGGAGCCGCTTCGCCGGCTAAAGTCATTTGGGAAAATGGAGACGTTCTTCATCTCACCTCAGACAAAAGCTCGTACTTGGAAATAAATTTAGCAGGATTACCGTGCTGGCCAATTAATTTTGTGAGTTTCAAGGTGAAAATTGCACCGTTAGATAACAAAAACCCCTCTTCTTCATATGAATTACATTTTTCAAATAGTATTACCCAAGAGTGGTCTTCAATAGATTACTACCCCGGAAATACTTTTTCTGTTATAAAAATTGCTCCTACTGGGGGGGACCAGGACTTAATATTTCCACTAAGAGGTTTTCCGCACTGGTCATTAGGGGGAACATGTGGTGAATTAAAGTTATCTTTGCCACCACACAGTGACATTAAGTTAATGGCCATCCGTTTACCAGAAACGAAAACCATCATTCCCATCGTCAAAGGTTCTTCTATAATTAAATTCAACCATTTCTCTAATGAAGAGCTTGTCCATTATGATGCAAGCTGTATTAAAAACTGTACTCACGTGGGATTAGAAATAATTGGACCATATAAAACCAATGGCCCAGCTAAAGACTTCCAAACACTCTATTCTTATCAGTCAGACAAGGATGCCGCCTGTAATATAGCCACTAATAATTCTACTGGAACACTAAAGATACAACGTAAAATGTTCTCCAATAACGGCTGTTATAAAGCACGCTTCCGCGCTCTAGATAAAAATGGGAATCAGGTTGGGCTTTGCGGTGATCACTTCCTAATTAATGTTGATTAGTTGCTTAGTTAAATCGCGGACATCGCACTCCATATAAACATTTAACGGACTCGCTTTTATTGTCATTTTGAATAGTTGCATAATGGATCAAACTAGAGTTTAGTTTTATCGGCAGAGCGGAATATTGCTCTAGCCTGCGTTATCGTATAGTTATCATAGAGATGGAAATAGATCTTGAAATTTACTCTTGCACAAAAAGGCATAATACTTGTATCTATTCCACTAGTTTTTGAATTGCTATTCGTAGGAACATTATCGTTTTTATTAGCACAAGCAGAAGACGAATCATATAATGCTTTCCATGCTTCTAGAGTCGGCGATTGTTCGAATGTTTTAATTCGCGATATTTTCGAGCTAACATCAATGACGCGAAATGATGTTTCTCAAGCTTTGTCATCCGATTGGTACAAAAAAACAGTCTCAACAATAAAGTCCGACCTTCAAGAGTTAAAGGCAGCAGCTAAAGATGATGCTGTACAAGAGCGCATTGTGCAAGAATCTGTTGACGCGGGTGAGGAGGCACTTCTACTTTTGGAGCAATTACACAACACTCTTGAATCGGGCGATTCTTTACTGGCAATAGATAAACTAAGACAGCTAAAAGATGAGCTGCGTTCATGCGCAAAACGCATGATTTCACGTGATTTGATAGAAATGGCTTTGCGAGAGAAACAAAAAGCAGAGGCGAGTCATTCTAAACAACTTAGCTTTAGAAATCAGATCAAGCCTTTACTCATTGTAGGAATCATTTTAAATATTGTCATTGCAATTTTTGTAGTGCTAACCTTTAGCAAAAAGATCGTCAAACGATTAAATATAGTAATCGATAACAATTTTCGTTTAGCCAGTGGACTTCCTTTAAATCCTTCAATAGCCGGTTCAGATGAAATAGCCGAGCTCGATGCTACATTTCATGACTTAGCTGATGCTTTAGAAAAAGCAAAACAAAAAGAAAAATCTATTATCGAACATTCTGCCGATGTAATCTGCTCACTAGATGCCGACGGGAAGTTGAGCACAGCGAACCCTGCTTGCAAGCGTGTTCTTGGATATTCAGAGGAAACTATTTTAGGCATGAACCTTAGAAGCATCCTTGTCAATGAAGACATTGAGAGCTTTAACAAGTCCTTGTCGTCTGCTAAGTCTGGAGAAACAGAAACTCAGTTTGAATCTCGGATACAGCAAAAAGATGGTGACATTATCGACGTATTATGGTCAATTCATTGGGTAGAGTCTGAAAAATCATTTTTTTGCGTTGGACATGACATAACCGCAAGAAAAGAAATGGAAAGGCTCAAACAAAAATTCATGGCAATGGTAAGCCATGATCTAAGAACACCACTTGCGACCATTAACAATTATCTGGAAATGCTAAGTGCTGGTATGTTTGGCGAATTAACTGAGCGGGGCGAACATTTATTGAAAATAGCAGAACGCAATGTTAACCGTATGCTTTGTCTTATAAATGATCTATTAGATTTAGAAAAGGCAGAATTTGGTGGTCTAAAAATCGATCTTTCAATACAAGATTTAAACGACCTTTTAGATCAATCGGTAAAAACTGTTGCCAATTTAGCTTTCAGAAAACAGATACGCCTAGATCTTATGCCCACCAATTTAGAAATTATGGTGGACAATAATCGAATTCTGCAAGTATTGATAAATTTATTAAGTAATGCCATAAAATTTTCTCCAAACGAAAGCACTATTAAAATAACCGCAGAAAAAATTGACAATATGGCAATTGTAAAAATATCTGATCAGGGACGCGGCATACCTGAAAATATGAAAGAGACAATATTTGAGCGTTTCCAGCAAGTCGAAATAGCAGACGCAGCCGATCAGGGAGGTAGCGGGTTGGGCTTAGCTATATGTAAAACCCTTGTCGAACTGCATGGCGGAAAAATCAAAGTAGAAAATAATGTTGATAAGGGAAGCACATTCTCATTTAGCATTCCTCTTGTCGACCATCCAGAAACACTAATAGCGTAATTTTATATATTGGCAACCAATCACTAAACTTCTATCTCCTTGGCTCCAGAGTTAGCTTCAGCAAGTCCTATCGGTTTCATCGTGGGGAATGCTATAACATCTCTTATCGATTGGCTATTAGTCAAAAACATAACTAGACGATCTATGCCAACACCTAACCCCATAGTTGGTGGCATGCCATATTCTAAAGCAAGCAGAAAATCTTGATCCATAGGCATTGCTTCCAAATCACCGGCTGCCTTTTTCTTTGCTTGTTCCTCTAATCGCTTTCTTTGATCGTCAGGATCATTCAATTCACTGTATCCATTAGCTAATTCGCGTCCAGCTACAAACAATTCAAAGCGCTCAACTTCGCCTGGATTGGTGCGATGCGCCTTAGTTAATGGCGAGACTTCTACCGGATAATCGATAATAAAAGTGGGATGCCATAAGGTTGGTTCCACTAAACTTTCAAATACTTCATTAATAATATAGCCACGACTGTCTAAATCTTTTGTTTCCACTCCTAATTTATTAGCGGCCTTTATTGCCTCTTCGTAATTCAATAAAGTAAAGTCAACGCCTGTCACCGAGCTTATTGCATCAACCATGCGAATTCGTTTCCAGGGACAAGCCAAGTTAATCTCTTTATCTCCATAAAGGATACTAGTGCCATCACAGACAGTGCGCGTTGCCGCTAATAGCATTTCTTCAGTGAATTTCATCAGGTCATTGTAATCACCATAGGCAGCATAAAGTTCAAGCATGGTAAATTCAGGGTTATGGCGCGTACTAATGCCCTCATTGCGAAAGACTCGACCTATTTCATACACACGTTCAAAACCACCAACTATTAAGCGCTTTAAATGCAGCTCCGTAGCTATACGTAGATAAAGATCAATGTCCAAAGTATTGTGATGAGTTGTAAAAGGGCGTGCGTCAGCACCACCCGCTTCTACTTGCAAAACGGGTGTTTCTATCTCAAAAAAATCTTTACCGTCAAGAAATTCTCTTAAGCCTTTGATGATCAAACTGCGTTTGCGGAAAGTTTCACGCACCGCAGGATTAATAATCATATCGACATAGCGATGTCTATAGCGAGCCTCTATATCAGTAAAACCTTGCCAGCTATCCGGTAGGGGTTGCAAACTTTTAGTCAAAATCTCATAGTTTGTCACTTTTACCGAAAGTTCGCCTTGCTTGGTGCGTCTTATAGTGCCTGTTGCGCCAATAAAATCTCCTTTATCACAAAGGCGTAGTCGCTTTAAGTCTTCTGCCGATAAATTATCTTTATGACAGAAAAGCTGAATTTTTCCGCTCTCGTCAAACAAATCTACAAACATCCAGGTATTACGTTCGTTCATTACTCGCCCACAAACGCTCACTAAGTCTTGGGTTTCAGAACCTGGATCTAATTTTTCATATATTTTTTGTAATTGCGCCGCCTTATGAGTACGTGAAAAAAAATAAGGATAAGGATTTACACCTTCTTCTTGTAAAGACGCTCGTTTTCTGATGCGTTCAGCCTTCAATCTATTGTCGACTAAAGTTTGAGCGCTCTCTTCTATTGACAAAATATACTCCCGCTTGAAAAAATCTCTAAGATTGCTCGATTAGAGCTAGCTCTATACACCACCAAAAGAATTGTGATGCTAAAATTCTAATACTAAGAATAAAGACAGCTCTATCTTAGAACATAAACTAAAGTGGTGATCACTTGCTAAAATCACTATTTACTATTCGTCCAATTTGTCGGTTTTGAATAATTCTATTAAGGATTGAGCGAATGGAGCGATTAAATAGGTTAGGAATGGCATAGCAGCGAAATGAACGATTGCGAGGAGCAATCGGAAATGAAGCAGGGCTACGCGGAGAGAGCGAAGGATTGAGCGAACGGAGCGATTAAAAAATGGCCAAAAAGGTTGAAGATAGCGGCAATAGTGATAACACCGGCGGAACACAACGTGTTGTAACTATAGAGCTGCGCGATGAGATGCGGCGTTCTTTCATGGATTATGCCATGTCTGTAATTGTTAGCCGGGCCATTCCTGACGTTCGTGACGGTTTGAAGCCTGTCCATCGTCGCATAATTTATGGCATGTATGAACTAGGCTTAAGCCCTACTGATAGATACCGCAAAGCCGCAAAAACCGTCGGAGACGTCATGGGTAACTACCATCCTCATGGTGACTCCGCTATTTACGAATCTTTGGTTAGACTGGCCCAACCATCGGCCAGTCGATATGTGCTTGTGGATGGACACGGCAATTTTGGTGATTTGGACAATCCTCCAGCCGCTATGCGTTATACAGAAGCCAGGCTGGCGCCCATGGCCATGGAAATGCTCTCCGATATAGAAGCAGAAACAGTTGATACCCGCCCTAACTTCGACGACACCCGACGTGAACCTGCTGTATTGCCGTCTCGCGTTCCCACTCTTTTGCTCAACGGTTCATCGGGCATTGCCGTTGGTATGGCCACATAATATTCCACCACATAATTTGTCAGAAGTTATTGATGGCACCATTGCCAAAATTGACAACCCAGATTTAGGACCACTCGAATTAGCTAAATATATAAAGGGTCCTGATTTCCCAAGCGGTGGCATAATTATGGGCACCGAAGGTATCAGAGAAGCATTTTCGACTGGACGGGGATCTATTCCTGTGCGGGGGGTAGCCACTATTGACCAAATCCCTAGCACTACAGGCAAGCAATCACGCATGGGCATTATTGTCACTTCCTTGCCTTATTTATGCGGACCAGAAGCTTTTACCAAGCGAGTAGCTGATTTAGTGAGAGATGAAAAACTCACAGGCATCAGTGAAATAAATGATGAGACTGATAGAACTGGTCTACGCGTTGTTATTGAACTTAAGCGTGATGCTCACCCCGAAATTGTTTTAAACAATCTTTATAAGCACACACAATTACAACAATCTTTTCCAGTCAACACCTTGGCTTTAGTGCGAGGCCGTCCGGCTACGCTAAATTTGGCTGACATGCTTTCTGAGTTTATCGATCACCGCATCGAAGTTGTTACTCGACGCACACGCTATTTATTGCGCAAAGCAGAAGACCGCGCTCATATATTGCTTGGTTATTTAAAAGCTTTAAAGAATCTAGATAAAGTAATTGCTGCCATTCGTGCTTCCAAATCTACTGAAGAAGCAAGGTCAAGTTTAATAGAAAAATTTGAATTGGATGAACCACAAGCCAACGCAATTTTAGAAATGCAATTGCGGCGCTTAACTGGCTTAGAGCAAGAAAAAATTGAAAAAGAATACAAAGAAGTAACTGACAAAATTAGTGAATACAAGAAGATCTTGAGCGATCGTCAATTAGTTCTAGATATTATTAAAGGCGAATTAACGGCCATTAAAGAAAAATATGGTGATGCAAGACGTACCCGTATTGAAGGCTCATCAGCAGATTTAGATTTAACTAACAAAGATCTAACTCCCAATGAAGCAATGGCCATTTTTATCACTCGCCAAGATTACATCAAACGTATGCCATTAGATTCGTTCAAGCGGCAAAGACGTAACACCCGGGGTAGCACTGGTGTCAAACCAAAAGAAGAAGATGACTTACAACATTTCTTTATTGCTAGTATGCATGATCGTTTACTTGTTTTCACCAATATGGGGCAGGTCTACTCATTAGAGGTAATGGATTTACCAGAAGGTGGAAGAACGGCCCGCGGTACAGCGCTAGTAAATTTATTACGCATTAGTCAGGACGAAACCGTGACCTCGGTTATTCCCGTTTCTTCTTTTAGTGAAGGCAATTTCTTAGTCATGATCACTCATCAGGCCTATATCAAGAAGGTTGATATGTCTCAGTTTGAAAGTATTCGCCGCAGCGGCATCATTGCTATAACTTTAAATGACGGTGACCACTTAGGTTGGGTTAGGCCATTTAATGGTAAAGCGGATGTAATGATAGGCACCGGTGACGGCATGTGTATACGTTACAGCGAAGACGAATTACGGCCGCTGGGCCGATCTGCTCGTGGAGTACGAGCCATCACTTTGCGCGAAGGCGATAAAATTGTTGGCTTTGATATGATTGACGACACTAATAGAGATGGCGCCATTCTAGTAGTAACCAATGATGGTTATGGAAAACGCGTCAGCTTAGATGAATTCCGCCAACAAGGACGGGGTGGCATCGGATTAATTGGTACCAAATTCAAAAATTCTCAATCGCGCCTAGCTACTCTGCGAATTGTTAAACCAGGCGACGGCATCATGATAGCCACCGTGAATGGCATTGTCGTTAGACAAAGAGTAGATGCAATCAGTGTGCAAGGTCGCATGGCTACAGGTGTACGCTTGCAACAGTTAGAAGATGACGACAAAGTAGTTTCAGTCACTCCTCTAATAGAAGCTACCGTTGACATCGCTGATGACGGTGAAGAATCTGATCTACCGAATGGCGAAAATGAAGTTGATATCGTGGACGAATTTGAAGAATAATGTTTTTTATCTGCAAAAACACTTTTCTAGTAGTCCGCTTTTTTTTGCTTTAGACATATACCAATTTATAGATAGCTGTTGAGCTAGGGCCAAATTAGCCAAACTATTATTTCGATCAGCAAAAATGCGACTAAGCATTTGCTCTAATTCTTTTTGCTCAGGACGCAAAAAGCTTGGTAAAGACAAAACATAAGCACCACTTTCGTTAAGCGAAACAATAGGCATTATTTCTTCTAAAGAATGGTTTACACAATTTATTTTTCTATAAGCTGTCATATGTGATTTCGATCTTTATTAATTACAAAAAGGTTAAACAAGATTCAAAGCTGTCAGTATAATAAGTTTACATTGCTTAACTGGCAAGTAGCAATTGAGGGTTTCGCGGTCATTTCGGGCAATTTTTAGCGGAATATACGAATTGGTATTAAAAATATCTAACAATAATCTCGCTCGAATTAATTGTTTCTTGACAACAATCACGCTCACGTGTCTTTTCGGGCTCAATGTATTGGGTTAGGATCGGTTTAATGTGTATTAACGGTCGCTTATTTAACGCATTTATTTTCATGCCTTGAGGTTTTATTCAAATGGGCCGCAAACCTAATAAAACTGGAGATTCTCAGCTGAACTCAGAATCTTTCCAAATCAGGCAAATCGTCGCTAGCAATCCCAATACTCCTGCCGAAGTTCTACGTGATTTAGGAACAGATAAAAGTGCAGTGATTCGCCGCTCGGTAGCAGAGAATCCTCGCACGCCGCGTGATGTTTTGTATAGGCTTGCTCAAGACAATGATCCAGACGTGCGTTTGGCAATCTCTGAAAATAAAAGAGTAGGGACAGAAACGTTAACAATACTAATTCAAGACGAGAACGTTGACGTTCGCTATGGGGTCGCTGAAAACCATCAGATGCCGGATGATATTCTTTTGGCTCTAGCAATGGACGAAAATCCATATGTCCGCTGTAGAGCAATAAAAACTATTGCCAGACTTTCACCTGACAAGCAAAACCGGCTACAGGCTTTAATAAGTCAGGCTTTAATGCCTTTTCGCTTTGCCCTATGAGTGAGCGAAATTGCCAATAGTTTTATGAATTCAAAACCAGAAGAATATCTAGCAAGGTTTTCCAGCCAAAGGTTGTGGATTATCTAGACGGTTCTTCTTCCCGCAATACGTAACCTTCGCCACGCACTGTTTGAATCAATCTCTTTGTATTTCCGTCTTCAAGCTTGGACCTCAAATAACGAATATAAACTTCAATTACATTCGATTCACCAATAAAATCATAACCCCAAACTTTGTCAAAAATGAATTCGCGCGACAAAACTTGGTCAGGATATTGCATGAATAAACGCAAAAGGTCAAATTCTTTGGCTCTCAAATCTAATTGGCGCTCACCGCGCTTGACTATACGATTTAACTGATCCATCCATAAGTCAGCGTATGTAAGAATGCCTTCCTGTGGCTTTCGACGCATCACTGCTCTGATACGAGCCAATAATTCTTCAGTAGCAAATGGCTTCGTTAAATAGTCGTCCGCGCCACTATCTAATCCTGCAACACGATCACCCACACCATCTTTAGCCGTCAGCATGATAACAGGCACTTTGGACATTGCTCTTAGTCTTTTACAGACCTCTACCCCGTCCAGCCCTGGCAGCATAACGTCTAAAAGCACTAAGATCTGGCTGATCTTTCTTAAAGAGATCGATACCATGATTTCCTTCGTGCGCAACAGAGACTTGATAGCCCTCATAGCCCAATTCCAGTTCTATGAGGCGAGCGATATTGACATCGTCTTCAATAATCAAAATTTTCAAATTAACTCACCTCAACTCCAAGTGTGCCACCTTTAATATTAACCTCCTCTGAATATTGCATGATCTTCTTATTTTGTCTAACAAGCTATATTTGTTACATACTAATCAATTGGACTTATCAATAGCCCAATTTTCTTCTCATTGTCATCAAATAAGAACATAACCGGTAAGTATATATTGAAATCCTTTTGGACAGCTTTTTTACTGATATTTGTCGCAGAGTTGGGTGACAAAACTCAGTTCATGACCCTTGCCCTGTCGTCAAGATATAAAGCAGTTACTGTTTTGATTGGCGTAGCTCTCGGCACTATGCTCGTAAGTTTGGTCTCGGTAGTCTTAGGTAGACTATTAGGAAATGTCCTACCCCAGAATTTGATGAATATCTGTGCTGGTTTGATATTTGTCGTTTTTGGCATTCTTAGCTTAAAACAATCCAAGACTGAAGAAGAAAGTCAAACTGAAAAACTTAAAAATAACGAGCATCTGATCTGGTTGAGCATTGCATTTACCTTTTCGTGGCCGAATTAGCCGATAAAACGATGATTGCCACCATCGCCATTGCTAGCAGGGACAGCAATTATTTTGCTGTTTGGGCAGGCAGCACATTAGGCTTAATTGTCTCCAATTCTCTAGCCATAGTCGCGGGCAAGGCCCTCGGTAAATATGTTAACGGCAAAGCAATTCATCTAATTACTGCCACTATCTTTATTCTCGCTGGACTATTAGCTCTTAAGCAGGGATTAATCGGCTGAGAAAATGAAAAGCCTTGCTATCATTCCGCTCTCCTACCTATCCTGCACATTGTCATCACTAGCGCTCACTGCTGTTGATGACATAAATACTAATCGACCCAGCTTTACAGACTCAGCATTAGTAGTACCACAAACAAGTCTCCAACTAGAGAACGGTACTATGTACCAACATTCTCAACACGGTAAAAACTATTTTGATATTCCGGAAAACGAAATACGTTTAGGATTAACAAGCAGCACCGAGTTTCAAATGTTTACACCTAGCTGGGCTTTTTGAATTCGCCTCAAACGCCATCTGCAGCCGGACTAGCAACCAGCCGGCCAAGTTTTACCAATTCACAAACACCTGGTGGGTTTCAAAATGGCATAACCGACTTATATGAAATTGGCATCAAGCAACCAATAGAACAACCTTTGCTCAAAGATTTTTGGCTTAGATAAAACTGCTCCGGCCGCTTTTATTGAAGTAGGCTACTCATTTAGACTTGATCACTTGCCTCTATTGAATTGATTTCCCAAGGAAAATATCTGAAGATAAGTTACCATTGTAATTACTAACAACAGGATATAAATGACTGACGAAAAACCGAAAAATTTGCCATTGCGTGCCCTGAGATGGCTTATTTACGGGCAACCATTAGCAACTCAGCAATACGATTTAATGTGTCTGCGCAAACTTTTAGCTTTGCCTGTATTCTGTTCAGACGCTATTTCTTCTGTTGCCTATGGACCGCAACAAATTGTTTTGACTTTATGCTTGGCTGGACTTTGGCTGCCTCAATATAAAGCAGCGTTCGATCAGCATACAAGTCTTATTGCCTCTCTAATCGTTTTGGTGCTTTTGCTTGTAACCGTTTCTTATTGGCAAACTATCTTTGCCTACCCAGGGGGTGGGGGTTCTTATACAGTTACTAAAGATAATTTAGGCACATGGCCAGGGCTTGTTGCCGCTGCGGCATTAATGATTGATTATGTTCTGTGTGTATCTGTGTCAATCGCGTCCGGCATACAAAACCTTAAAGATGTGCCGCTTTTATCGGGATTAAATATAGAAAATCATTTAGTTCTTTATTGCCTGTGCGGCATTGCGTTTATGACCTGGCTCAATTTGAGAGGACTACGCACGCCCGGTTTACTTTTCGCTATTCCTGTTTATACGTTTATCGTTATGGCGTATTTAATGCTGATACTAGGGTTAGGCGCAGATTTATTCAGCTGGCCTCTCCATAAAGAATTTATCAATCAAGTAGTTCCTCCTCGTGCCGAGACGCATCTTGCCCACACTTTGACTGGTGTCATAGGTCCTATAGGCTTAGCCGTACTGTTAAGGGCTTTTGCTACAGGCTGCTCTGCTCTTACAGGAATTGAGTGCGTAAGCAATGGCATACCCGCTTTTAAAGAGCCTAGACCAAAAAACGCTGCTCTTACTCTCGTATATATGGCGATTATTTTAGGCACTATTTTTGTGGGTGTCTCCATACTTTGCGCAAAATTACATATAGTCTACTGGGAACAGGATGGCGTTAGTGCACCTGCAATCATAGATCAAATATCCGGAGCAGTATTTTCCAAAACTGGCTCACTTAGTATTTTCTATAATCTCACCCAATTTGCCACAGCCGCCATTCTATTTGTAGCAGCACAAACATCCTTTGCCGATTTTCCGCGAGTTGCTTCCATGCTAGCTAAAGATGGTTTTATGCCAAGACAATTGACCCAACTCGGCGACAGACTGGCATTTGATAACGGCATAATTACCCTAGGCTTCTTATCAGCAATTTTCATTGTGGCTAAGAAAGGCAGCGTCGATCTACTCATTCCATTTTTTACTATCGGCGTATTTCTTGCTTTCACGATGTCGCAAACTGGCATGATTTGGCATTGGCTCAATCGAAGAGGCAACGGCTGGCAATTAAAACTGGTAATAAACGGAGCCGGAGCACTTGCTACTTTTATTGTTTTGCTTGATATAGTTATCGAAAAATTTTTCGATGGTGCTTGGCTGGTAATCGTATTAATGGGCATTATGCTCTTTCTTTTCACAAAATATCCAGTCATTATAAAAATTTGGCTCTCAGATTAGCTATCACTCCTGAAACATTAAGCGCAGTTCCTCGCCGGAATGCAGTGCTAGTATTAGTGCAAGGAGTGCATGCCGGCACATTAAAATCTGTCGACTACGCTATGTCAATAAGTCATAGCTGTCAAGCTATATATGTTGAAACGAACCCAGATAGGACTGCGGATCTAAACACACAATGGCAAAAATATTTCCCGGAGGTACCTCTTATTGTATTAGCTTCTCCCTATAGGTCCCTGGTGCAACCCATTATGGACTATCTTGATGAGTTCCAGAAGGAACACCCTGACCAGACAATAACAGTAGTTATTGGCGAATACGTACCGGCTAAGTGGTGGCAATCTCTTCTGCACGGCAATACGGGGCTTTTGTTAAAATTGGCCTTTCTTACGCGAAACGACGTAATCGTAAGCGATGTGCGTTATAGCGTATAGAGTGCCCAAATAGCTGATTTTTTTGCCTTTTATAGTCATGTTGCTTTGCTTCCCAATTCAAAATCGCTGAATTAAGCCGAAAGTAGACTGATGTCAAAACTTTTAGAACCCAAATGTTTTGCCAGAATCTCAAATGATTGCGCAAATGATTTTGCGACAGTTTCAGTGAGCGTTGCTCGAGACTGGGTGAATCTTAGTGCCGAGTGGGGGAGGATTATTGGGGTTGTATGGCTGAGATATTGAATAAGGATTGCTGGCCTTTATCTTTACATTGGTTGGTTTACTCAATTTATGTTTGCCTTTTTCTTTATGTAGACTTGCGGAGGCCTTTTTACTTCATTGGCAGCAAAAACAGACGGTATTAAATACGATACCAACTTAATTACTACCAATGAGCTGATCAACTTAATCGCAATTTTCATAAAGCTAGTCCTGTTGCAAAGATATTAAATAGCCTAAATTTCAATTCGCCTATTTTACAGGCACAAGTAGGACAATATTATGACTTTTCTCATACATCTTGCAATACTAGGTGCTAATTTAATGGGGCCCTGATTTTCTAGGTAGCCACAAAGTTCATTAAGAGCAAATGCACACATTTAAATCTCCTGGGTTCATCTTGATGCTCTCAAGAAACTCGATTATATTACTAACACTTTGCTTCATTATTAGCTTAAAAACACAAGCTGTTTTTGCTCAGCAAACCACCATAATCTTGCCAATACATCCAGTTTTTCAAACTCCTAAGACAACCGCTCTCAGCTCAGGAATTTTAGTTCATAACATTCCGGCAGGGCAGAACTCTGGCTCTGGTCTGACGGCATCAGCAGCATTACCTCAACCGACAACAACTACACTGCCCGCAAATTCTTCAGCCGGAGCAATAACTCTGTCCACACAGCCAGAGACTCTGCCCTTTAAAGATCCCGAAGCTGCTACTCAAAAGAAAAAATTGAAAGGGCGAGTCATTGTACCGGCCAATCCATATAGAGGTGTGAATAATTCCAGTACCCCCTTTGCACCAGAGGGTACATTGCGTCGAGGTTTGCCCGCTCCTCTTGATCCAGTATTTCCCAGTACTGAATATGTTGGTATAGCCAGCCAGATACAAATTGGTATTCCAGATCAAGACCCAATGTTCCCTCTGGAAAAAGCTATTTATAAAGCCTGTCCTCTTCTGGCTGAGTATAGAATTAAAATATATGGTTGGGCCAATCCCGGTGTCGATTACAGTACATCTCGCAGGGCAAATACACCTTTATCCTATTTTGCTGTTCCCAATCATATAGAGATGGATCAACTGGTTTATCGCGCTGAACGGATACCAGATACGGTGCAAAATGAACATATGGATTGGGGATTTCGCACTACTTGGCTTTATGGTATCGATTATCGCTGGACAAATTCTGAAGGCTGGTACCCAGCCAGCAATGAGCTGTTGAAGCACAATCAACTTTACGGACTGGATCCAGTTGAGCTTTACAGTTTGCTTTATATACCAAAAGTTGCTCAAGGCATGGTACTCAAATTTGGCCGTTTTATTTCGCCGCCAGATATTGAAGCACAATTAGCACCAGATAATTATTTGTGGACTCATTCATTAATGTTTGACTACGATTGCTATACACAAACAGGGCTGCTAGCCAGTATTAAGCTTAATGAATCATGGATGGTGCAAGCTGGTATTACTGCTGGCGCAGATATTGCTCCTTGGGCCAAATCGGCAATTCCAACAGCATCGTTACTTCTTCGCTGGCAAGCACATAATAATAAAGACATGCTTTATGGTGGCTGCAATTCGATCAACAATGGACAGTTCAGATTGTATGGAGAGCACGACAACTTGCAGCAATTCAATCTCACCTGGTTTCACAGATTTAATAGACGATTCCATGTGGCTACAGAAGGTTATTTTCTCTATACGTTCAACGCTCTTCAGGGTGGAACAGTAAACAATGGTCCGCCCAGAAACTTCGATACACTCACAGGACCAGGCAAGATTATGCCGGGTTTTTCCGATGCTGCTGGCATAGTCAGTTATTGGAATTATAAAGTTACTGACCGAGATTATATTTCACTTCGCCCCATAGATTACCTGCTTGATCCTAGAGGTTGGCGATCGGGCTTTCCCGGATATTATTCGAGCTGGACTATTGGCTGGATACATCGCTTTAGCGATTTACTTACTTTTCGTCCAGAAATTAGATACGAGCGGGCATTGGATAACTACAGCGCTCCGTGGAATAATGGACAACGCAGATATCAATTTACAATCGGTGCTGACTTTATTCAAAGATTCTAGATAAAAATACTTATGCACAAACTATGAAAAATATTTATATCGTCAGTCTAAATGTCATACTTATCAGCACATTGATGCTTAAACCCAGTTCCGCCGATTCAGGCACGCTAAAAACAGTCGGCAAGGTATCTATATGTGCAACTAGTATAGCTGCCGGTACTGTGGTGGGAACACCCATTGCCATGGTGCGAAAAGCTGGTAGCCAATATGTGGATTGCGTAAAGGAATTTAAGAAGGACAGCAATGCTTTCAAATTTTGGGGAGCAGGCTGCTCTGTTCCGGTAGCTGTGGTTTCAGGATTGATAAAGGGACCTGTCTATAGTGCTAAAAATGCAATCCGCTATTCAACCGATAAGCCTTTTGGCAAAGATGCCTTTAGCTTGGGCAAATTAGAAGACAATGCATCCGCAACTACGAAAACAAATATTCGGACAGACATGGATAAACCGGAATCTCAACCCTGGGGAACACCAAGATGAACAGCTATGCACTTAGGACTTAATAATGAAGAAAATGATTTTCATAGCGATCACACTGGCATTTATCTTCAACGCCTATCAGGCGCAATCAGCTGAAACCTTCAATATAACTCAGGCAACACAACCACGTATTGCCGCAGATACTGCCAAAAACATACATGCAGTTTTTGAAGGCTATACCCAAGACTCAGACCGTAAACAAATTCTCTATTCTAAAAGCACTGATATGGGCCACAGCTGGACGTCGCCTTTAAACATTTCCAGAACTAGCCGCATATCAACCAAACCAGCCATCGCTCTTGAAGACAGCGGAGCCATAGATGTTGTATGGCGTGATACAGTCTCCGGTGAATTACATCCAGATATCTTTTTCACCAGATCTGCCGATGGTGGAAGGACTTGGACTAAAGCATTGGACATTTCGCATACCACCGGTATCTGCACTGAACCCGCTATTGCCACCGGCCCTGATAATTCAATCCATGTAGTTTGGGTGGACACAAGACCACGCGATGGTCGACCCGATATTTTTTACTCCTGTTCTACTGATGGCAAAAGCTGGTCACCTTGTGAGAGTATTAGTCCCACACCAGGAATTTCAAGTGAGCCCACCATTGTTGCCTGCCACGATGGTGTCATTCACTGTGCCTGGCTGGACACCAGTTCTGGTGAAGAGCGCCCAGACATTTTTTATACCCGAAAAATAAATCTTGCCTGGACAGCACCTATAGATGTAAGCAATAGTCCAAGAATATCAGACCATCCATGGCTGGCTTGTGGCGCCAGCGGAAAAATATTTTTATGTTGGGTGGATAATTCTCAAAAGATCAATGCTGCTGATATTTGGTGCGCAATTGGCAAAAATGGACAATTTGCTAAACCAATCAATATTTCAGATACGCCCGGGGTGTCCAGCCAACCGATAGTCATTGCGGATAGACAAGGTCGTGTGGCAGTTGTTTGGTCTGATACAAGTTTGAAACGATCAAAGCCAGATATATTCGGCAGAGCATCAACAGATAATGGCGATGACTTTACCAACGTTCTCTATATCACCAGCACAGAAGATATTTCCAAACATCCATCAGCCACTTTTGTTGGCGATAAGATGATTGTGGTTTGGGAAGAAGTGACAGGATTTATTAGTATGGTTAAAGCAACAGCAGTTACTCTGAAAAACATATCTACGGGCCCTGTGGATCAAGTTAATCCGACCATTCATAGAGTTAATAGGTAAAGCAAGGGCATTAATTTATGACAAACAATAAATTCATATTTTTACTATTCACTCTTGCTGTAATTTGTATTGGTCCAAGCTGGGCCGCTGACAGCACTTCAGCCTCGCCAGGTTTGAGCGACGCTGCTGGTGGCACTAGCACAATAAATCCGCCCGAAATAAGCACTGACAATATATCACAAGCCAGTAATTCATCTACAGTCAAAACTAACCAGGCGATAAAAGCTACTCTGCCCAAAAAAGTATTTAGCATCGCTACAGCACTGTTTGTCGGTACACCAGTCTGCATTGTTCGCCGCACTAAATACGAAGAATGGTACGGTGTCAAAGGACTAATCGGAGATTCTAATAACAAGTGCAAAAAGCTATTGGCAGGGATTGTGTGGCTTCCGTGTGCAGTCATTTGCGGGACTGGAGAAGCACCCTTCGATGCAGTAGCTAATGGACTTATGTACCCTGCCTTTAGCAAAGATCAATTAAGCCAGGGAAAGTTGATACAAAATAATTAGCAAAATCAAGCGAATCGCTAATATTTATTTACCTTTAGTGGGCGCTTTTGCGTGCTGTGAGCTCGGTTGCTTAGTAGAAGACTTAGCAGCGGGCTTAGTCTTGTTATGCGCGCCAACACCCAGTCCCGTCATCGTATTGCTATATACTGGCGCAGGCTCAGCGCTGGCCGGTAAAACAATATCCGGCAGATTTAAACCAATACAAATGCTGCTCAATAATAATTTTGCTACGCTGTTAAAATACATTCTCAACCACATAACTGAATGTTATCATAACCGGATCTCCACCACTAATGATCTCACCCCGCACCATATTCAGTTGTATCACAGAAATTTCATTTATACTTCTGAGCCGAGCTTCTTCAGCAGAGTAACTTAATATTCAATACTGGCATCTATTTTCTGAGTCATTGCGATATGAGATCTTTATGACCACTTTACACTTGCTAAAATGAGAATGCATAGAATCATCCCTAACCATAACTTAAGCGGAGCTAAATTTACAGTAATGTCTATCATTGATGATCTCTTATATGCCACCGTCACAATAGTATTTTTTATACTGAGTGCCCTCTATACTTATGGCTGCGAGCGCATTTAGATAATTAGCTATATAAGCGCGGGGTAATTGAAATTGCAAGTTGAATATTTGTTAGTCGCCTTTGTAGCAATTGCTTTGGGCATCTATCTTTTTTATGCTTTACTGTTTCCAGAAAAATTTTAAGGACAAGCAATGACTTTAATAGGCTACATCCAAATAGTACTTTACTGCTTGGTCCTATTACTCCTTACTAAACCTTTGGGTGTTTATATGGCACGGGTTATGGAGGGAGAGAAAACGCCGCTTGCACCGCTCTTAGGGCCGTTAGAGCGCTTAATTTATAAGTTTTCTGGCATAAAGCCGGATGAAGAAATGCACTGGTCAACGTACGCCTATGCCCTTTTAGCATTCTCTCTTGTTGGCGCACTCTTTACTTATATTATTTTACGTTTGCAAGGAATTTTACCTTGCAATCCAATGGGTTTCTCTACTGCTGCAGCACCGAGCTATGCCACAGCAATGACTGCCGATCTTGCTTTTAACACAGCCATGTCCTTTACTACCAATACTAATTGGCAAAGTTATAGCGGTGAAAGTACAATGTCCTACCTTTCACAAATGCTAGCACTTGCCTATCATAATTGGGTTTCAGCAGCATCGGGACTATCAGTATGCGCGGCACTTATTCGTGGCTTCAGTCGACGCTCAGTTCAGACTGTCGGCAACTTTTGGAAAGATCTTGTCCGCAGTCTTTTATATATATTTTTTCCAATAATGCTTTTTTATTCTCTCTTTCTTATTTCACAAGGAGTGGTGCAAAATTTTTCACCTTACACGATCGCTTCAAACATCGAAGGGCAAAAACAAATTATTCCGCAAGGACCTGTTGCCTCGCAAGAAGCAATAAAAATGCTTGGCATCAATGGCGGCGGTTTCTTTAATGCCAACAGCGCTCATCCATTCGAGAATCCCACGCCATTTTGCAATTTTATTGAAATGCTCTCGATATTTATTATTCCCGCCGGACTAACATATATGTTTGGCAAGATGGTTAAAGACACACGTCAGGGTTGGTCCCTTTTAAGTACCATGTTCATCATTTTCATTATCGGCGTTATCATTTGTTATTACTCTGAAAGCCTTGGCAACCCCAACATAGGCGCCCAGAACGTTGAGACTTCAATTAAAATTTTAGGCGATCTTGGTGGCAACATGGAAGGCAAAGAAGTACGCTTTGGTTTAGCCAACTCGACTCTATTTGCCACAATTACCTCAGCCGCCAGCTGCGGCGCAGTAAATTGCATGCACGATTCCCTTACACCCCTAGGTGGACTGATACCTTTGCTCAACATACAACTGGGCGAAATCGTATTTGGCGGTGTTGGCTCTGGTCTTTACGGTATGCTTGTTTTCGCTATTCTCACTGTTTTCATTGCTGGCTTAATGGTGGGTCGCACTCCTGAGTATGTCGGTAAAAAGATAGAACAAAAAGATGTAAAAATGGCAATGCTTTTTGTTCTCGCTGCATCTTTTTCCATCCTTATTTTCACTGCCATAGGGAGTGTGTGCGAACTGCCCGTTAAGAGCCCTTTAAACCCTCCAGGAGCCACTTATAACAACGTAAACAATGCTGGTCCACACGGTTTCTCAGAAATACTTTACTGCTTTTCTTCCTGCACAGGCAACAACGGTTCAGCCTTTGCTGGACTAACCTCTAATACACCCTTCTACAATGTAGCAAGTGGCTTAGCTATGCTCGCCGGACGCTTTTTAATGATGATTCCTATTTTGGCTCTTGCTGGTTCTCTTGCCCAAAAAAAATATGTGCCTCCATCTAAAGGTACTTTCCCTACGCACACATGGTTGTTTGTCGGATTAATAATCAGCATCATTCTAATCGTTGGCGCTTTGACGTTTTTCCCGGCTTTAACGCTTGGACCTATAGTCGAGCATTTTATAATGCATACTACAAAAGTATTTTAAATGAGTGAGAACAAGAAATAGCAATGACCCAAGACGAATTAAGTTTAGTACCGACATCGCCAAGAAAAAAGATATCGCTTTTCCAAAAGTCGATTATCAGCCGTGCTTTAAAAGATTCAATCGTTAAACTAAATCCTGCTTTAATGGCAAAGAACCCTGTCATGATGGTCGTGGAAGCAGGCAGCATAATAACTCTAGTTTTGTTTTTTCGCGACTTAATTATAAATACTCCCGCTAATGTTTTGATTTTTGAGGGACAAATCACTTTGTGGCTTTGGTTTACCTTACTGTTCGCCAATTTTGCTGAGGCTATCGCCGAAGGAAGAGGAAAAGCACAAGCAGATACCTTAAGAAAGAGTCGCCAGGAAACAGTTGCTCAACGAGAAATAGGCAAAGGTAAATACGAAAGTGTTCTCGCTACCGCTTTGCAGAAAGGTGATATCGTTCTTGTTAAAGCCGGTGAATTAATACCTAGCGACGGAGAAGTAATTGAAGGAGTAGCTACAGTTAATGAAAGCGCCATTACTGGTGAATCAGCCCCAGTAATTCGAGAAAGCGGTGGCGATCGTAGCGCTGTAACTGGTGGCACAACTGTTCTTTCCGATTGGTTGCGCGTTCAAATGACCGCACAACCTGGAGAAACTTTTATAGACCAAATGATTGCTCTGGTGGAAGGAGCACAAAGGCAAAAAACACCAAATGAAATTGCTTTGAACATTTTACTGGCCGGATTAACTATTATTTTCCTGCTGGTTGTAGTAGCGCTTTTGCCATTTTCAATTTTTGCTGTGAGAGCAGGTGGTTCAGGGCAACCTTCTGATATTTTTTCTTTAATTGCCCTGCTTGTCTGCCTTATTCCAACTACTATCGGAGGATTACTTTCCGCAATTGGTATAGCTGGCATGGATCGTGTGCTCCAACACAATGTTCTTGCTATGAGCGGCAAAGCCATCGAGGCAGCCGGTGATGTTGATACTCTTTTATTAGACAAAACTGGCACCATAACTTTAGGAAATAGACAGGCAGTGCAATTTATTCCCGCTCCAGGAATTTCTGAAAAAATCTTAGCTGACGCTGCCCAACTCTCATCATTAGCAGATGAAACACCAGAAGGCAGGTCTATCGTTATGCTAGCTAAACAATTTGGCCTGCGCGAACGCGAGTTATCCTCCGTCAATGCAAAATTCATCTCCTTTAGTGCGCACACAAAGATGAGTGGTGTTGACCTAAACAGAAAACAGATACGTAAGGGTTCTGCTGACGCTATTTATAATTTCGTGCAAGAGCAGGGTAAAAGCATCACCCCCGAAATAGAAAATGAAGCAAAGCAAATAGCTCAGGCTGGTGGCACTCCGCTTTTAGTCGCTGACAACGTACGGGGATTACTAGGCGTTATCTATCTCAAAGATGTGGTGAAAGGAGGATTAAAAGAACGCTTTGCTCATCTCCGCGAAATGGGCATTCGCACTATAATGATCACCGGAGACAATCCCCTTACAGCTGCTGCAATAGCTAGTGAAGCCGGTCTTGATGACTTCCTGTCCGAAGCCACTCCAGAAAAAAAGATGCAATTGATTCGTAAAGAACAAGAAGGAGGTCGTCTCGTTGCTATGACCGGAGACGGAACAAACGATGCTCCTGCTCTGGCAGCTGCCGATGTCGGATTAGCTATGAATACCGGTACCCAGACTGCCAAAGAAGCCGGCAATATGATTGATCTCGATTCTAATCCCACTAAGTTGATTGAAGTAGTACAAATCGGCAAACAATTATTAATGACTCGTGGATCGTTGACAACTTTTTCGATCGCTAACGACGTCGCCAAATATTTCACCATACTGCCCGCTATGTTCGGTAGCCTATATTTAATACATAATAGTTCTCATGGGCCGCTTTGGGCTCTAAATATTATGGGTCTTCACTCGGCTTATTCGGCCATTTTGGCTGCTATCATTTTCAATGCCCTGATCATAATTGCCTTAATCCCACTGGCCTTACGAGGCGTTTCATATAGTCCCATGAGCGCTCAATCTCTGTTGCAACGCAATTTATTTATTTATGGCGTAGGTGGATTGATTATTCCTTTCTTTAGCATAAAAGCCATCGACCAAATAATTGTTATGTGCGGTTTAGCTCCATTTAGCTAAACACTTACTGAGGATTCAAGCGTGTTAAAACAAATATTACCATCCATCAGAGCAACGGTCATTCTTGCAATTTTAATTGGTTTGATCTTTCCAGTCTTTATTACGCTGATTGCTCAATTCTTCTTCCCCAAGCAAGCTAACGGATCGCTCATCAGAAATAAAGAAGGCCAGGCTATAGGCTCAGAATTGATTGGTCAAAAGTTCATCAAATCAAAATACTTTCAGCCACGTCCATCAGCAGCCGGTTCCGGTTATTGCGCAGAAAGTTCTGCTGGCACCAATTTAGGACCCACTTCGTCAAAATTGATTAACGGCATCATAGACGATGTCGAAACACTTCCTGATGAGTCTTTTCTTGGAATAAAGCAATTAGCGCAAATATATACTCGGGCAAATTTATTATTGAAAAATGAAAAACCTCCGGTTGATGCTGTAACTTACTCCGGGTCTGGATTAGACCCTCATATTAGCGAAACAAACGCTCTCTTTCAAGCACGACGAATAGCTAAAGTACGAAACTTACCCTCACAGACTTTAATAACTCTCATTCAGCAAAACACACAAGATAGAGATTTTGGCATTTTCGGTGAGCCCAGAGTCAATGTATTAAAGCTAAACCTTGCACTCGATGGAATTAAATGAGCGAAAGAATCGATCCAGAAACTCTGCTTTCTCGCTTGAAGGCGCAGGAAATAAAAGATAAGCAAGGACGCTTAAAGATTTTTTTTGGGGCCACAGCAGGTGTGGGAAAAACCTACGCCATGCTCCAAGCGGCGCAAAAATTACAAGGACAAAAAATTGATGTGGTCGCAGGCTATATCGAGACACATGGCAGGAAAGAGACAGAAGCACTTTTAACGGGGCTCGAAATCCTTCCTCCAAAACTTGTTGACTATAAAGGAACACAGTTAAGAGAATTCGACCTAGATGCAGCACTAGCTCGCAAGCCTTCTGTCCTCCTTATCGATGAACTAGCTCACACCAACGCTCCTGATTCACGGCACGTGAAACGCTGGCAGGATGTTCAAGAATTGCTCGAAGCAGGAATAGATGTCTACACCACTGTCAACGTTCAACACGTAGAAAGTTTGCATGATGTGGTAGCTCAAACCACTAAAATATCCGTGAGCGAACGGGTACCAGATTCGCTCTTAGAAAAAGCGGACGAGATAGAGCTGATTGACTTACCTCCCGACGAACTTCTGCAAAGACTAAAAGAAGGAAAAGTTTATATAGAACAGCAAGCCAAAGCCGCCCTAGATAATTTCTTTCGCAAAGGCAATTTAATAGCCCTACGTGAACTAGCACTACGCTATACAGCGGACCGGGTAGTAGCCGAAATGGAAACTTACAAAGAAGTTCACGCAATTAAAAGTCCGTGGACTACCACTGACCGCCTTTTAGTCTGTGTCAGCAGTAGTCCTTTGTCGGCTAGACTGATTCGAGCCGGCAAGCGCATGTCCGAAGCCTTACACGGCAAATTGATGGTTTTATATGTAGAAGGACCAAAGGAAGTACAATTACCGTCAAAAAATAGAAATAGGGTTATGCAAACCTTGCGACTCGCACAAGAATTAGGCGGGGAAATCTTAGAACGTGCAGGACAAAATATTGCTCAAGAGATTATGAAATGTGCAATAGAGCATAATGTCACCAAGATTATTATTGGGAAACCGGCTCGGCCAAGATGGAAAGAAATTATTTTGGGATCGGTTATAGACGAAGTCATCCGATGTAGCGGTGCAATAGATGTTTATGTAATCACAGGCGATCAAGAAGAACTTTTGCCAACAAGCTCGCCTTCACATACCGGCAATAATCAATCAGTTTATCTTAAAACGGTATTTATAGTAGCATTTTTTACTGGCATAGCAAAATTAATGCTGCCCTATTTTGAATTATCCAACGTAGTAATGTCTTATTTATTGGCGATAGTAATTGTAGCTACTCGCTATGGACGCGGTGCTTCTATTCTTGCCTCGATTTTAAGCATCGCTGCGTTTGATTTTTTCTGTGTGCCACCATACTTCTCCTTTAGCGTCAGAGATACACAATATTTGGTTACCTTCTTGGTCATGCTTATCGTAGCAATGGTAATAAGCAATCTGACCGTCACAACAAAGAAACAAGCTGAAGCAGCTAAGGTGAGAGAAACTCGCACCGCTGCTCTCTATTCAATGAGCAAAGAGCTCGCTTCAACGCTAGACATAGACAGTCTCATTTCTATTGGCTTAAGTCATACAGCAAATGTTTTTAACAGTAAAGTTGCATTGTTTATAATTACCCCTGAAGGACAGTTGTCTTTGCACACCAAAGCAGATGACACCCATAAATTAACTAATCCAAGAATTGGTGTGGCTGGTTGGGTACAACAAAATAGTCGCCCAGCAGGACTGGGTACAGACACCATACCCGGTGCCAAAGAACTGTACATACCACTTATTGGTGCACAAAAAAGCATAGGAGTATTAGCAGTCAAACCTGAGAATGAAGATGAATTCTTGTCACCGGAACGACTTAGCTTATTAGAGTCCTTTGCCAAACAGATTGCCCTAGCTTGTGAGCGAGCACAATAAATCCTCAACACAAATCTGTCTAAGTACAAGCAACCCAGCTAGTTTTATTCTCAAAGTATTAGCCTACGTGCACCCTTGGCCTTTTATTAGGATTGGGCTCTGCCTTGCGCAAAATTTCTCTGGTTACCGGTGCCGTTTCGCCCTCTCCCAAAATTAGATATTTAAGCATATAAACAAGTGGGTTACCTTCAGTCCAACCTAAATAGAGATGGGGCATGTTTTTAGTTTTGTCGCGTAAATAAAGCATCAGTGCCGCCAGAGCATTTGGCACTGCAGTACTTGAACACTTTAGAATTTTATATTCACCAACTTGCTCACCAATCACATCCAGTTCCTCATCGCCAAAGTCAGAAGCATCGCTAATTTTGACTTCAACAAAAATAATCTCGCCCTTAGAAATATTATGCAGAGCTACCGTCTCGACAGCCTTTCTTGCATAATCCACATTTCCAGGACGATTAGCCACCAAACGAATTACCCCAGAAGAGGCCGCCTGTATAAATGAACTAGCCTCCTTGTCCAAACTCACTTTATTTATCCTTACTTCGGTGGAACGCATAATACGAGAAGCAAAAGAAGTGATCATTATCACCAGAATGAAGAATGAGGCAATTTTGATGCCATCGGGGCGCTCTATCGTATTCACAGCAGTGGTATAACAAAATACCAAGGTGAGAACAAAAAACAAAATGCGATTTATACCTTTCTCTTTAAGAGTGGTCAGAAAACAAGCAATGGCAGCAGAAGTCATAACCACCAAAACACCTGTTGCATAAGCTGCCCCTTGTGCAATTACATCCGCATTAAAAATCCAGGTTACTGCAAATGAAACGACTGTGTAAAATATAACCAGTGGACGACGTGCTTTTGCCCATTCTGGAGCCATACCAAAACGAGGCAAATAACGCGGTACCAAGCTTAACAAACCGGCCATAGCTGAAGCGCCGGCAAACCAAAGAATTAAAGCAGTACTAATATCATACGCGGTACCAAAATAGCTGCCCAAATATTGGTGAGCCAAATATGCTATGGCTCTGCCATCTGCTTGCCCACCTGGTAAAAATTCCTTTGCTGGGATGAGAATAGTAGTACAAATAGAACTAGCTAGCAAAAAAATGCTCATTATAAGAGCAGCAGTAATCAAAAGCTTTTTAGTATTTTTAATACGCCCTGAAAGCCGATCTTCAGTATCTTCGAGATCGCCCTTCACCAAGGGCATGACAGCAACGCCAGTCTCAAAGCCAGACAAACCCAGTGCAAGCTTGGGAAAAAGCAAGCAAGCAAGACCGATTGTTCTCCACAACGAATCATGATGAGCAGCTAATAGCTCGTGCCACCAATCTGTGACCAGCACAGGATTATTCGATAAGTGAAACAACAAACCGTTAACTAATATGACAGCACTCAATCCTAAATAAATCCAGACTAATATAACGGCTAAACCTATAGCCTCTTTAAAGCCCTTGAGAAAAATACCGCCCAAAAGAGCTAGAAGAAATATAGTAAGAGCCATGCGATACTGTAAAACCGGTAAAAAAGTATGCTGAATCAGCGGATTTTGCACCAAGTGTGTGGCTGCGTCAGCAGCCGATAGCGTTATCGTTATTATAAAATCAGTAGCAGCAAATCCTAGCAGCACCAAAACAAATAGCTTTCCTAGCCAGCCGGGCAAAAGCTTCTCAAGCATAGCTATGCTTCCTTGCCCACGCGGGCTCCTGCTAGCTACTCGATAATAAACAGGAACAGCACCAAATACAGTAAGCAAAACCAAAACTACAGTAGCTAATGGCGATAATATTCCGGCAGCCAAAAAAGCAATACCCGGAGCATAACTCAAAGAAGAAAAGTAGTCGACTCCAGTCAAGCACATAACTCGCCACCAGTTATCCTGCTCGCTATGGTTAACAGAAAGTCGCCTACGCATACCTTCAAGCAACCAGATTGATATTTTTTGTTTAGTTATTCCCAAATCATCTCCTGGCAGCCCTGCCAATCGCTAAAGTAGTGTATTGCTTTAAAAAGTATCAAGAATAAATTTAGCAAACGTTGTATTACTTTAGATCTATACTGTCAGAGAAAATTTCCCGTATATGAGAATTGTTCGCTCGTTTTTTTCGGCATTTATTATTGTATCGAGTAGTCTAGGTTTCTATTTACCTTGCACTGCCGTTTCTAATAATACGCAAATTACCAATGCTCCGCCAGTTCCAAACAGCCAGGAACTTCCTACACAAATCTTACGCACGGGCATTAACCTTGATGTACAGGAAATCTCCCCTAATAGTCGTCAATTAGCTGACATTATACACATCTCCCCCATACTTCAAGCTATACAGTCACAGCGCGATCAGTCAAAAAACAATAAAGACTTACTCACCTTCGAAGATTTAAGAGATAGTCATATTCTCACGGCAAATGTAATAGATGCCATGCAGATAATTCAAGAAACAAACTTAGCAATCGATTTCACTTTAGCTGAGATTACTGCCGAGCAGGATGCTTATCGTGATGTGCTAACGAGTTATGAAAGTAATCGCGATAGAGCAGTATTAAAAACCAATGCTATCAGCTTTATTACAAATGGTATCTTGTGGGCGTAGCCGAAGGACTGGACGTTCCCACCTATCGTTCTCCCCGGCTTTCCATACCTTCTGGTATCAATGGCATCCTAGCCGGCATAGTTCCTTCTGTTGCGTCAATGTATGCATTGCGTCAATTAAATGGCAAAACAAGCAAATCTGAAGCGGATCCTAATATGCTAGCTAAACTATTCGACTATCCCACTAATCCCGAAGTGGAATATCCAAAATGCGTTTGGCAATTTCTAAATTTACCACCCGCAGGAGAAAATATTAATAAAACCAGGAAAGATTTGATCATTAATCGCTGGATCGAAGACAAAAATATTCCTAATTTTACCGATCGCCACACTAAAGATCTAGACATTATTACCGCCAGCATTTCTCGACCGAAAGGTTTGTCTATAGTCAATTTAAATTTACGCCAGATCATGCTAGAACAGCTCGGCGCTGAGGTTTTAAAAATGAAGCGCTTTTTGCTTGAACTATCCATGGTTATCCAAGGAGAAAAAAGGATTTAGGTTTCAAATCCAAACATTATCCTTTGCCCACTTAATTTCTGCTCTTAAAGCCGCTCCCAATTTGTAAGTAGGACTGAAGTCAGTCATAGCTGTCAATTTGTAAACATTTAAAGTTGCCTCGGTAGTCAGTTTATTGACCTGTTCTTCAGTTACAGGTAGACGCCCAGGCATAAATCTATCGGCTACTCTGAGCGCACCGACTAGCAATGGTTCGGGTATACTTGGAATTTTTCCATTATGCCCTAAAGCATGCCATATCTCAGTGGATAAGTTTTTCATAGATACAGCCTCAGGATTAGCCACATTCAAAACATGTCTGCCATCGGACAATTTATCCATACAACTTATAATTGCTTTAGCCAGATCGCGAGAATAAATGAGACTCTTCAAGGTTGCGCCCTTTCCTATTTGCACATAATGCTTTTTACTAATGGTTTGAATGAGTTTAATTAAATTACCACGATCCCCCTCTCCGAAAACCATGGCTGGGCGCAGATTAACTACACGACAAATGCTTGTCGGGTTTTCAAATATTTGCTCGCAATTAATTTTTGATACTGCATACGGTGTATCCCCTCTAAGCGGAGCGGTTTCTTCAACAGAAGAAAATGGCCCATTGCCATAAACAGCTGAACTACTCAGAAAAATGAATGTATTAACTTTATTTGCCTGAGCCGCTGCAAATAATTGCTGGGTTGCTCTTACATTCAACAACTCATAGTCTTGATAAGGAGCATGTGGGTTATGTACCAGTCCTGCTAAATGAATGACAGCATCACAGCCTTGCGTTAAGCTAGAATAATCCAAATCACTACACTTAGTAAAATCACATTCAACAATTTCCAATTGGCTTAAATCGGCAAATTTATTAAACTTAGCTCTCGCTTCTCTGGGATTTCTGGCTTGCAATCTTAAACTAAATCCGTTCTTAGTTAACAACTCAAGAACAACAGCCTGCCCTACTAAACCCGTACTGCCGGTAACCAGAATGCGGCTTCCCTTTAACATGATGATTTATCTATTTGTCTTTTCTTCAAAGCTACTTTGTCTGTCTTCGGCATTCGCGCTTTAATCAAATTGACCATTACAAAAATCAATGCCCGCAATCGAATACTTGTATAAACTAATTGATTGAATATTGGCCAATAATTTTGGGCCAAATGTTTACGATAAAACACTTCCATACCTTTATGTAAATCGAATGTGGTACCGATGGGTCGCAGTCGACTAGCCGCACCGTGACTATGATAGATCACCGCCTGCGGATTATAAAACACTTGCCAATCAGCTTTCTTTATTCGCCAGCACCAGTCTATATCTTCACCAAACATAAAAATGTCCTCGTCCAATAATCCAATTTTGTCTACTACCTTTTTCCTCACCATCATACAGCTGCCTGATAATGCATCTACCGGTGCCGCTAATTCTGGATCCATATAAGTCATATTGTATTTTGCAAATAACGGATGCCGTGGAAATAATTTACTCAAATAAGTCAGACGAAAAAAAGCTGCCTCTGGGGAAGGGAAGGCACGCCTACAGGCTAGTTGTAGTGATCCGTCGTCATTTAAAATTTTTGGTCCAACTGCCCCACATTTTTCATTATGGTCTAAGAAGGTGGCTAATTTGCTCACCGCATCATCTAACACTACCGTGTCTGGATTGAGCAATAAAACATACTCACCGCTTGTTATAGGAATAACCTGATTGCAAGCCTTAGAAAAACCAACATTCTTGCCATTGGCAACAACGTTGACATAGGGGAATTCATCGGACAATATAGATAGCGACTTGTCACCGGAAGCATTGTCTACGACATAAATTTCAAAAGAATCTTTATGCTCGTCGTTACTTAATGATTTCAAGCAGCCTCTAAGCAATTCAGGCGTGCGCCAATTAACAATTACAATGGAAACCTTAGGCACATCTCCCTCTTAATAAAGTCCTGCTTGCTTTCTATGTTCGGGAGTAGTACTCCGGTCAGCTATTATACCCTGACCTCCTTTAATATCCACGAAAGAGCGGTATACCCACCTCCGTAAATGACGTGATGCAATCTAGTGTTTTGCATAGGAGATATTTAAAAAACAAGCTAAGATTATCATGCTCGCACTATAGTCATTACAGTAGGAAAACCATTTATGGAAGGGCAAACTTTCGAAACCAGCAGTGCATCTCAAATAATGCAATCAGACTTACTCAAGGATGAAAAGATGCTATGGGTTGGGCAACCATTAGCTAAGCTCTTTACAGGAGCAGATATTTTACTCATCCCATTTGGATTACTTTTCTTTTGCTTCTCAATATTTTGGCTTTCTGGGGCTCTTCGCATTTGGCATTGGCAATCTGAACATTTGTTCGATAATTTACCTTTTTCGCTCTTTCCATTGTTTGGTATTCCTTTTGTGTTAATTGGTTTCTATATAGCGTTTGGGCGTTTTTTCTTTAAATTGTGGAAAAAGCGAAATACCTATTATGCTGTCACAAATCAGCGCGCATTGATTCTTTGTACTGTTCCAAACCGCTCATTAGAAGCGGTATTTATTAATGCCAATTCTACTTTGAATAAGTCTGTAAACGCCGACGGCACCGGTACTATAAGCTTCGGAAGCTCTCCTCCAAGAGCAGCCATGTATGCTAATACCGGTATGGATCTTTTCGTGACAGCTGGCGGCATGGCATTAGCCCCGGCCTTTTACGATATTAGAGATGTAAATAATGTCTATGAATTGATCAGTAATCAGCAAAGGAAATAGTTTTACAAGAAAAGATAGTTCAAAACTGCAACAATCATATTTTATTATTGCGTGTTTTTTTGCGGCTTTTGCTGGCTTGATTGTAGTGATGATTTTCGTTAAGCAATTGACCATAGAGAGAAGCTTTATCAGAAGTAAATTTAAGGTTAGTATCCAACGTTTCTTTGCTTTGATATGGCTTGCCGTAAGTAGCTATGGTTTCAGGCACAAGTTCTGCTTGCGTCTGTTTACTCGTTAATTTGCCATATGCATTGTCTTCATGTTGCGCCTGCACTGGTTGGGCTAGTCTGGCTTGCACTTCTGCCAAAGCCTTAGAAGAATATGGAATATGTTTTGGTCTGTTATCTTGCGCCGCTGGAACATTGTATTTATAGGCAGCTCCGCCTGGGTTTCCCGCAATTTTATTTCCCGTTGGCCCATTAATCACCTTTATCGGTTCGGGTCTAAGCCTACCTACACCCTGTTTGTAAGAATAAATAGTATCCCAATGCCAGCGGGCTAAATTAGGATTGGCTTTCACCAGTCCCTGCTCCCAACCTTGCACTTGTTGTATGCCTGTAGTTACTCTAACCGTTGGGTTATTTGAGGATTTTGCATCATTACCTGCCTTGGCAGGCAGTACGGCGCTATAAAAAGTGCTCACAAAAAAGCTGGCACTAATAACTAATAGCGAGTACGGTTTAGTAAAGTCCTTCATTGGCACCCCTCAAATACAATTATTGCCTTTATCTGAACACAATCAAGTTAAAATCACGATTTAGCCTGCCCAAATGCTAAATTTTGTCCAAATCCAATGGCAATAGCTTTAATTTACGGAAAAAACCTGAAAATCTAAATCAATTTGTCGTCAAACCAGTAAATCTCTATTTAATTTGGCTAGAATAATCAAAAATGAAGGAGCTGGAAGCCTGTAATCCTTGCTCAGCCTCGGCTTAGGGCTAATTGTCTCTCCTGAAAACCAGTTTAAGACATTCATCAAAATTATTATACTTTTCAAATATTTTTCGCCAGAGTTATCCATAACTGTCACTTATCCGTAAAACAAAATTATAAAATGGCATCCTGAATTCACTGCCGCAATTTTTCCGGTTATAGCTGGCGATTTTAATTTCGTTCCTACATGCATTAAAAGCATTTTCTGAAAAGCTGCCAATAGATCTTTTTGCATCACTATAACTTAAAAGTAATGTGTGTAAATGGTAATGAATCAAAGTGTTTTCTTTTATCCACCTGGGCCGAAAAGTGCGATAATAGACTACCTTTGTAGATTGTTAATTAAGATGCATAGCATTTAATAAAGGAGCATTATGTCGCAAACACAAACCATAATGGACACATCTGTCCTGGATGAAATTGTTCAATGGATAAAGGCTCTCAAAGACGTTGGTGTTTCGCCTGATACTGCTGCCAACGTAACAACCAAATTCTTCATAGCTACCAGTGCTGTTGCAGAAGATTATCTAGAAGAGGATGAAGATGAAGATTATTCTGATTACGAAGAAGAATAATCAAACTGTCTTACTGTCTTGCTAGAACGCCTCAAACGAAGCTTTGCATTGTTTATGCAAAATTATAAAGTTGTGCTGATTTTGAGTTTAGGCCTTACATTGTTTGGGCTTTCAGACGTTAGTGCTTTTCCCGGCCTAACTGGGATAAATTCTGGCGGCAATAATGAACAAAAGAGATCACCAGCTTCCCCCGAGGACGATGATCTTCTCCACATCAAGAAATTTCAGCGCCAGATTTTAGAAGATCTGAATAGTAAAATTAAGGAACATCCAGACCTTAGTGATAATTATTTTCGCCGGGCGTTTATTTATTATAAGTTAAAAGAATACAAGCAGGCGATCAAAGACTGCAATCAAGCGATTTCCTGTGGCCTTGATGATGCAAAATTACATCTTTTAAGAAGCGAGATTTTATTTGCCCAAACAAATTACAGCGAAGCACTAACAGAAATTGATAAGACTATGGCTCTAAATCATATTGATGCTAAGGTTTATGTCTTAGCATCTCAAATAAATGACGGTTTAAAGGATTATGCTCAGGGTTTGAAATACTGTTCTAAAGCAATCGATCTTGATCCGACCTGCGCAAGTTATTACGAAATTCGGGCTGAGCTTGATTATAAAGTAGAACAATATTTGCGATGCATTGGAGATGCTAATAAAGCCATTGAGCTCAATCCCAGTTCTGGCAAAGCTTATTCAATTCGGGCCAGAGCCAATTATGCTGTCAGTGATCTCAAACAGGCTAAAATTGACGAGAAAAGAGCCAAAGAGTTAATGAGATGATAAACAGCCAAATAACTCAAAAGTCGGACTTTAATCAATTTTCGATAAAACATCAGATTTATCTTCTTATTCTACTCAGCACTTACACCTGTTTATCAGCCTGTACCAATCAACAACCCGATAAAACTCCAGCAGCGTCAGCACCAAATCACAACCAGATTTCTTTATCTAAAGAAGCTCTCAATTCAGCTCAGCTTGAAATATTGACTGTTGAGAATCGCCCTGATCAAGGGAAAATCATTACCACTGCCGAAATCAAAGCTGACGAAAATCGCGTTTTCCATATTAACTCGATTGTTGCTGGTCGGGTAGTTGAGGACGACGTAACCTTGGGCAAAGCAATTAAACGCAATGACCAGCTTGCTGTTATCCAGAATTTAGAAGTCGCTCGCACTTATGGTGAATACATACACCAGGCACATCAAAATGAAGTTGACATTGCTCAAGTGGAAGCCCGTTTAGAACTAGCGAAGAAAACAGTGCAGCGCCTTGCTAATCTGAGTAAAGAGGGAATCGTTGCTGAAAAGGATTTATTAGCCGCCGAAAATCAACAAAAAATCTTGGAAATCGAACTGAAAGGACTAAATGAACATCATCTTCATATAAGAGCCGAAGCCAAAGAATTGCTCTCTACCTATGGTGTTTCACTGGAGAAAGAAGAGAAACGAGGAATAGAACATATTGATTCAGGCAGTCCAATTGTAGCTCCTAAAAGTGGTGTAGTCATTCAAAAAAATGTCACCGTAGGCGACGTAGTATCCCCTAGTCAGGTACTCTATGTGGTGGCAGACCTGTCACAAGTTTGGTTAGATGTGGCCGTTTATGATAAAGACTTGCAAAAAATCAAAGAAGGAGAATTTGTAACTTTCCACAGTGACAGTCTACACGGTACTAAGTTCAACGGCAGTATAAGCTATATTCAACCAGTAGCGGGCGACACCACTAAAACTTTCCTTGCCCGTGTCATTTTACCCAACCAAAATATGATTCTTAAGCCTGGAATGTTCGGTCAAGCCGAGATAAGCTACAGTAGCAGTAAGGGATATCCTTATTTGTATGATCGATCATTGCAAAAATACGATAATGAAACATTTGTCTTTATTAGAGCTAAGGATGGCACTTTTGAAAAGCGGGTTGTCACACTAGGAGATAGAGTAGATGACGGCTATCTCATAACAGCAGGACTTAGTGCTGGTGAAGAAGTTGTCGGTAGCGGTAGTTTCAAACTTAAATCTGAATTATTGAAATCTAAAATTGGCAACGACGAATAACATGGAAAGTTTTCTAGCTAAACTTACTCGCTTTAAATCTTTAGTGTGCCTTCTATTCTTGTTTTTTATAAGCGCCGGCATTTATAGCCTACTGCATTTACCTATCGATGCTTTTCCAGACCTAGCTAATAATCAGGTACAAATATTCACTGAAGCACCAGGAATGGGACCAATTGAAATCGAACAATTGATTACTATCCCGCTGGAATCAACCATGAATGGCTTACCTTCTGTTCAACAGATCCGATCAATATCGAAATATGGTTTATCTGTTATTACGGTTGTTTTTCCAGATAATCTGGGTACTTATTTTCCCAGACAACTTGTTTTCGAACATTTACAGGCAGCTCACTCCCGCTTGCCGGAGAGAGTAGAATCTCAGCTTGGACCGGTAAGCACCGCTATGGGCGAAATTTATCAATATGTTTTAGAAGGCCCCACGCACTCACCGACAGAGTTAAAAACAATACAAGAGTGGGACATTAAATACGCCTTGCGAACTGTGCCTGGCGTAGCTGAAGTAAATACTTGGGGTGGTCTGACTGATGAATTTCTCGTAACCATCTTGCCCTCTAAATTGCAACTCTACGGAATTACTATCAAAGAAGTTCTGGAAGCACTCAAAGATAATAACGAAAATTTTGGCGCAGGCATCATCAACCACGAAAGTGAGCAATATATAGTGCGCGGCATTGGGAAAGTAGACTCTATTAATGACATCGAGAATATTATTGTAAAGTCTGCCAACGGCGTACCCATTTATATAAAGAGCCTGGGGGCCGTTAGCCATGGAGCTGGACTACGCCAGGGCGCCGCCACCAAAGATGGCTTAGGCGAAGTAGTGGTTGGCTTAGTAATGATGCTTAAAGGCGAAAACAGCCAAACTGTCATTGGTAAAGTAAAAGAAAAGATAGCAGAAATTACGCACAATCTTCCGGAAGGAGTAATTCTCAAACCATTTTATGATCAATCTAAATTAGTTGAACAAACCATTGACACAGTACGTATAAACCTCCTGGAAGGAGGACTGCTTGTCATAGTAGTGCTTTTTCTTACCGTCGGGAATATCAGAGCTGCTCTCATAGTCGCGTCTGTAATCCCATTAGCAATGACCTTTTCTTTCCTCGGTATGCGCTGCACTGGCATTACAGCCAACATTATGAGCCTAGGGGCAATTGACTTTGGCATGATTGTGGACGGCGCCATTGTCATGGTCGAGAACATATTACGCAACTTAAACAATAAAGAATTAGCACATCTGACCAAGCAACAAATAATTGAGCAATCGGTCACTGAAGTATGCAGGCCAATTTTATTTGGCATTTTGATTATTACTGTAGTTTATTTTCCTATTTTATGCCTAGAAGGTATCGAATACAAAATGTTTTCGCCAATGGTAATTACCGTCTGCTCAGCGTTGTTAGGGTCGCTCTTATTGTCTTTATTGCTAATTCCCGTACTCTGTATATTTTTTCTAAATCGAAATACTTTGGAGAAAGAAACTTTTATTATCAGCTCTGCAAAACAAGGCTATAAAAAATTGCTCGATCAAGCGCTGGCTAATAAGCGCAATACAATAAGTATTGCTTTAGCCTTGCTGGCGATAAGTATTTTTTCTCTGTTTTTTATCGGCACTGAATTTGTACCCAAACTGGATGAAGGCGATTTATTGCTAGAAGTTAAAGAATTTCCCAGCATTTCTTTACCAGCCGCTATAGAAACAGCCATTCAAATCGAAAGAATAATTAAACAATTTCCTCAAGTGCAAACTGTCGTTTCTCGTTTAGGCAGGCCAGACTTAGCTACAGACCCAATGGGTGTTTATGGTACCGATTGCTTTATTATGCTTTATCCAAAAAACTCCTGGGATCCAACACACCATTGGCCTCTGGGCTTTAGTAAGGAATTATTGATTGAAGAGTTGCGCAAAAAGTTAAATGATACTATTCCCGGTGCCACTTTTAATTTCAGTCAACCGATAGCTATGCGTGTGGACGAACTTGTTTCTGGCGTACGCTCAGATTTAGCCGTGAAGATCTTCGGAGATGATATAGATTATTTACAACAAAAAGCAGAAGAAGTGCAACATGTCATTGCAAAAGTAAAAGGAGCTACTGACTTACAAGTTGAGCGATTAACCGGCAGTGCACAAATAGAAATAATTCCAGATAGAGTCAAACTTGCTCGCTATGGAGTAAACATCGCCGAGATTCGTACTTTATTACAAGCAGCCATTATTGGCATAGCAGAAACTCAGGTCATTCAGGGCAGAAAACGTTTTAATATACGAATTCAGTTTCCCACCGGTATGCGTCTTGAACCCTCTGATGTGGGCGATTTGTTAATACAAGGTAGCAATGGCAAATTGGTACCACTCAGTCAAGTAGCAGAAGTGAAAACTGCTCAGACACTTGAAACCATAAACCGTGAGTTCGGGCAGCGTCGCATCGTTGTTCAATGTAATGTCCGCAATCGTGATTTAGGCTCATTCGTCAAAGAATGCCAGAACAAAGTAAGACAATCGATCTCATTAGATAAAGGTTACCGTATAACCTGGGGTGGACAATTTGAAAATCAACAACGCGCTATGAACAAATTTATTTTTGTCATACCGCTTTCAATACTGATTATTTTTACTTTGCTTATTTTCACTTTCCATTCTGCCAAACAAGCCCTCATCGTACTTTTAAATGTGCCCTTCGCTCTTATCGGAGGTATATTCGCTCTCTGGTTAAGACATATGTATTTAAGCGTCCCTGCCTCAATAGGTTTCATTGCACTGTTTGGGGTAGCTGTTCTAAATGGACTGGTGTTGGTTTCCTATATAAATAAATTAGTTGAGCAAGGATTAACTGTTCACCAGGCAACCAAACAAGGCTCTCTGGCCCGCCTGCGTCCGGTCTTGATGACTGCTCTTGTAGCAGCGCTGGGTTTTCTGCCCATGGCCTTATCTCAGGGCTCAGGAGCTGAAATTCAAAAACCCTTGGCTACCGTAGTCATAGGCGGTCTATGCACATCTACTTTGCTTACTCTTTTGGTATTACCAGTAGTCTATGAATGGGCTTTTAATTATAAAAAGAAAAACGCCTGATATGAAAAATTTTCTATGGCAAGTTTGGTAAGTGAGATTTCTTTTTATTCATTGTTTTATTGTCATTTTAAGCACAAAATGTAATAATCGTAATAAAAGTAAGCTATTTATTACCGAGGTTTATATGCAAGCAAGTAGTGTCAAAAGCGTGACCATGACCAGCAAAGGACAAGTTACCTTATCTAGCAAAATCAGGAAGAAACTCGGGTTTGACAAAGGTGCAACATTTATTGAAGTTCTTATAGGTAATTGTGTGCTCTTAGTGCCTGAAGATCGCGTATTATCAGGCATAATGGCTCGCGCCCAAGAAACGCTAAAAGACGCTGGTGTAAGCGCCAAGGAACTTTTGACTGAGGTAGAAGAAGTCAAAACAGAGCGATTTGCAAAAAGATACCCCAAGCTCGCTAAATCCAAGGTAAAATGACTATACAGGCTGGCTCACTTCTTTTGCAGACTCAAATGTTTTTATTGAAGCACTTTTTATTCCAAGCTCATCGGCTTCGGTCGTAATAAAAATCATTGCCACCGGCGCTTTCAAAATTGCCACATGTAAGCCGGTAATTCACGACGTAGCTAGAGTGATCGTCAACAAGTTAAACAACAGTGCAAGCCACTCAAAAATAATCCTGGAAGAATGGCAGAACCTTCAAAAGCGCATAAAACTGAAAGTTTTGTCCGATCCGCCGCCGATTTTGTAGAAAAAACCTATATTGATTTCATAAGCTCTATGCGCCACAAAGCGGATATTGAAATACTGGCAGCAGCTTTAATTACAAAACCAGCAGCAATCTTATCTGGCAATCGTAAGCACTTTAACAATATCGTTGCTATCAAAAGTGGTATTCCAATATTTTCTTGCCCGGAGTTTATGGAAGCGCTAGCAATGAACTAAGCGCAAAAACCAACTGCCGATTTTACTCCCGACTTTTTATGCAAAGGGATAGGTTGTCATGCCAAGCTGCTTCACTGACGATTTACCCTAGAGTTAGCATAGTTAGCGCTAGCTCCGTCATTTGTGATAATGGTTTTCATTTTCAATACTAGCGCTAACTATGCTAATTAATGACAATGGTTTTCATTTTACTTTTGAACACTTTTTTATTTTGTAAAATCATCTTTTTTGATCGCATCATACTAAAAAATCGCCTAGTTTAAGCCACTTTCCCGCATTGTCTTGACCAAAATTTTACGCCTCATAGGTCTATTGAATTACTCCCTAACAACTTGCCAAAATAAAAACGTTCCGTGGTAATGAGTCAAACTGTAACACCAACAACCAAGCACCTTCGCCCCTAATTAGAAAATTGTCTATGTGCCCTGAGGCTATGAGCGAAATGCTGCGGTTGGATCAGACCTACGATCAGGTGCAGTCAGCTTGAAAAAAATTCTGACAGGAAACCATCAATGCCTCTTTTCCCAATGCTCCCTCTCACCCGATTTCCCAAATACCCCCTGCCACCTGATCCAGACCAGCCTGCCGAGCCGTCCCCCAAGGCTTGGCAGCTCTGGTCGGTTCCCGTGTTCGCTCTCATTGCTACCGCTATCCTCGGCTGGTTCCGGTCAAACTGACCAATCGAGCTGCGGCGTCAACCCGTCAAAACGTTCCTTGTCAAACCACCCAACGGTGCTTCATTCTCACTTGCTCAGGACAGCGAACTGAGCTTCTCCCTTTACAGAAAGTGAATCACACCATGACCAAACTCGCACAGTCTCGCCAAAAGAACGTACCTAAACCCTCCGCGACCGTTCCGGTCACCCTCCTGAGCGGTCCTCTCGGGGCGGGCAAGTCAAATCTCGTTGATGCCATTCTTCGGGGCACCCAGACTGAACGCATCGCCTGCATCGTCAATGAAATCGGCAAGGTCGGCATCGACGGCGCTGTCCTCAAGCAAGGACGGGCCGGCAGCCGGATCGTGGAGCTGAGTAATGGCAGCATCTGCTGCAGTCTGCACGGAGGACTGCACCAGGCCTTGTCCGATCTCTCCGGCTTGCCGATCGACCGACTAGTGATTGAACCGACCGGGGAAGCCGATCCCAGTCCAATTGCTCACAGCTTCATGGTCGAGGGACCCACCAGAGAGCACTGGCGACTGGACGGCATCGTCACCGTTGTCGACGGCAAAAACTTTCGTCGCCAGCGCGAGGCTGATGGAGACTTGATCGAGCTGCAGCTCGGTCTTGCCCATGTCATCCTTGTCAACAAGACCGACCTCATCCCGGCTGGGGAATTGGAAGGTCTCATGGCCACGATTGCCGAGATCAATCCTATTGCTGCGATTTACCCCACCGAGCGGTCGGTGGTCGACTGCAGCAAGATCTTCGACCTCGACGCGGGCTCAGATGCGCGACTGCAGGCGCTCACCGGCAGCCACCACCACTCCCATAAGAAGAAGCAATGGGCAGTGGAAGTCGCTGGTGCGGTCGACCGAGCTGCGTTCAGCAGATGGTTCGGCAAAGAGGTGCTGCTCAACCACAGCCATCGCTTGCCCAGATCCAAGGGCATCCTTAACGTCCACGGTCACCCTTGTCGTATTATCGTTCAAGGCGTGTTCGAGCAAACCGAGGTCACCATCGGCACCCCCTGGCGCAGGGGAGAGAAGCGCACCAGCAAAATGGTCATCATCGGGCAGAAAGAGATCGTCAACAGCGAAGAACTGACTGCGGGCTTTCAGTCTTGCCAGCTGGTCTGCTAAAAGCCTCCCCAAAACTGATGCCCTGCCCAGCGCCCGCTCGATCTCATCTCCGACCTGAAAAAAGCGGGCGCGACTACATTGTCATCCAAAACAATTTCTTCAACAGCAAGTGATCCTGACCAGGAGAATCCCATGCGTTCAGAATTCGTTCCCCCCGGTTTCGCAGAGCAATACGTCAAGTGCAGCACTTGCGAATTGCGCAAGCCGGTGAATGCCGCCGTGCTGGAAGTGAGCCGTCGGCTCAGGCTTTACGGCCAATGCCTTCGACAGGCAAAGGACAAGCTGCCCGGACTGCTGCAACCGGAATTCGAGCACACTTACCGCCAGCTCGACCTGACTGTCGATCTCTTCCGAGATGCTGTCGAGGCAGAACGCCAGGCTTACGGAGAAGCCATTTCGCAATACTTCACTTCCGATCAATTCGGTTTGGGAGACACACGCTTGCGTCGGGGCGTGAGCGCCAATCGCCAACAGTGGGCTGAAGCTGAAGCTACAGCACAACTCTGCGACAAGTCTATTGCAGATCTGGAAACCGCTCACAATGCCCTGTCCGGGGCATATCAGAGCACGCTTCCTGATCGCTCGGGCGTTGATGCGCAGCTCGACTACTTCATGCTTTACGGATTCGACCCACTTTGGTCGGCTTATCAAGATACGCAGCAATTCGCCTCCACGTTCAAGGCTGCCCTGGCCCTTGGATCGACGAACGGGAGACCGCTGCCTTCGACATCCTGGGCAACTTGCAAATTCCCAACAAGCAGTCCGCACCACGACGGACAAAGTCCGCCGCCAAGCGGGCAACCACCAAGCCCAGCGCCAACGGCAAGCACACCTGAAAATGCCCTGGTGAGGGGCGTCAATAATACGCTCTCTCACCGCTGGGGGTACGCATCCGAATAGAAGGGCATCGCTGGCGGTGCCCTTCCAAATACTCTTACCAATTCCATCAATCGAGGAGAAACTCATGGATCGTTCACAGCGCCTTCTGACCAACAGTCAGCGGCTGATGCTCCTGTTCGTGGCCACTTATCTCACCCACGGCTTTGCCACACAATTCGGACTGATCGCCCAACCCCTGCAATTCTTCATGATGACCGACTTGCACATGAACGCCGCTCAAGTTTCTTTCTACCTGGCATGGATGATGCTACCCTGGTTTCTCGAAGGCTTCTACGGAGTGTTTTGCGATTTCGTCCCTCTCAGTCGCAAGACTCAACTCCTGGCAGCGAATCTACTCTCAGTAGGCGCATTTGCCTGCATCGCTTACACCAATTCCCTCTCAGTGGTCGTCGCAGCGCTCGTTCTCAATGCCATCGGTATGGCCACTTCTATCGCCATCACCGCCGGTCTGGCAGTAACCAGAGGAAGGTGCGATGGCAATATTAGCAGTTATCTAACCGTTCAGATGATTTGTCTCTACGGAGCAATGATTGCTTCTTCCCTAGGGGGCGGTTGGCTTTGCCAACATCTCTCTGCCAAATCAGCGCTGCATTATGCTGGTGCCGTCTCGGCCTTCGCAACGCTCCTGACAGCGTCTGTGGTAATCGGTACGCTTCATGATGAGAAACCCCGATTGAGCAGGCAAGAATTGCTGCAGACCTGGGATTCGCTCAAGCGGGCATATCGCATGCCTTCGCTCAGATTCACCGCGCTCTTCATCGGCTGCTGGTGCTTTAGCCCTTCCTTTGGTGTATCACTCTACTTCTATGAGTCAAACACCCTTGGCTTCTCCCAGTCCGATATTGGCCAGCTGGCTGCCTGGAACGCCTTCGGCATGTTGGCAGGGGCTGCGCTTTACCTGGGATCGATCAAAAGAAAGGCGCTAGATCGTCAATTACGTCTTGCCGTTATCCTAGGCACGATAAGCACTCTCTGCTATCTGCTACTCGCAAACGTGGCATCAGCCATAGGGCTCGAACTGTTTCGAGGAATGGCCAATATGGTCGCTTTACTGGCCATACGGGCAGTGGCCGCCATCGTTTGCCCCAAGCATGTCGAGGTGGCGGTAATGGCCAGTTTATTCGCAGTCTGGGATCTCTCCACCGATCTATCCACTTACATCGGAGGGTACCTTTTTACTTGGATCTTCCACAATCGCCTCGCACCACTAATTGTGGTGGCAGCCTGCACGACTGCTTTTTGCGGTCTGCTGGTGCGACTCTTTTCCAACATCACCCACGAGGTGCCGTAAAACTCACCCCAAACAGAGTATCGATCAAGCGTTCCCATTGCTATAACAGTCGGTTCAACTGATAAAATCGACTGATCAGTAAAAGCTCAAACTACCTGAAGTATCAGAGGCCATGATTAGCAAGAATGCAATAGCCAGCAAAATTAACCTATTGCCTTCTGGTTAATCATGGCTTTTTGAGTTTTAAGCAACTTTTTCACTATCTATGAGTTAGATAAGTATGCTTAGCTCGACAATTCAATTCATCTATGCGCGCTGACAAACGAATAACAGATCTTCCTCAGTAAATAGCCACTTTCCGTTTATTTGAAGATACTGTTGATCCAGTTTTTCAATCATCGTATTGAGAAAGTGATCTGAAAAATCCTCAAGTCTTCTACCGTAGAAAGCCCTGCCAGCACTGGCCGCATACCATTGCAATAAACAATGTCTGCCATTATCAACAATACTTTCGTTTCTGTTCGATCTGCAAGCAAGAATCTGCCAGCCCCACTTGGAAAATAAATCCGACCATTGCTCTTTATTGAAAAAGAAAAAGGAATTTGCAAATCGATTTGCAAATTATCTCTCACCATATGGTCAATATCTTTATAAATAGGGGGCAGACCATTACCGGTGGCAATAAGAAACACCGCACCGGATTTAGTTATATTATTAAGCTCTGCGAAAAGAAGGTCTTTTCCCCTCAACCAGTGCAACACATAAACGGCAGAAACACAATCTATTCCAGCAAGATGCAAGGAAGAAAGATCTTCTATAGAATTCACCAAATAATTTATTCTTTTCTCAGCTTTTTCCCCTTTGGCTACTTCCACCATTGAAGCGTCTTTATCGATACCAATAATTTTTTGCAACGAAGGGAAAAGATCTAATAAAGCCCTAGTACGAGTGCCTGTACCACAACCAAGATCCAATGCCTCCTTGACCTGAATGCCATCCGGGAAGACCTCTCTAACAAGTTGCTCTAAACCAGTATAACCAGGCCAATCACTGTCATTATGATAAAGAGAACCTACTGATGTATCCATAGAACTTCCTCACAAAGAAGCCACGCTAGAGTCTGTTCAACAGGCAAAGTATACCTGCTCTTAAGCAATACTGACCAAATTTTGCTGAGAAACACGGCACATTTTAGAATATCGTTAACGATCGCAATTGTTAACCAGCGGCAGTGCTATATTGAGGCCAATTCAATTCAGCGGAGCATTGATTCTCTTAATGAGTAAAAAGATCGCTATCATTGGAGCAGGCCATAATGGCCTGATTGCGGCTTGCTATCTGGCTCGCTCTGGCTTCGCAGTTACCATCTTCGAACGTCGCGGTCTGGTCGGTGGCATGTGTGTTACTGAAGAATTAATCAATGGTTTCCAGCTTTCTTCCTTAGCGGGTTGGAGTGGCATGCTTAGACCACAATTTATAGACGAATTAGATTTAAAAAATCTTGGGCTTTATATTTATCCAACCGAAAACTTCGCATATCTCTTTCATAGTGGAGGTTCTTTGATATTTGGAAAAAACAAAAAACCCTTAATCAATTTTGAACAAAACGGAACGAAGTTTCTTGAAGAATGGTATCACCACAATGAAATGTGTTCCAAAGCAGCTGCCATCCTAGAACCTTTACTCACGCGACCCAATGCCACTGGTAAGGTGTTTGAGAATAATCTTAGAGCCGCCGGCTTGAATGATATAGCAGATCTGGTTAACCAGGGTACACTCCAGGAATTCGCCCTGCGTACTCTTGGTGATAGCAAGGCAGTCGGTGCAGCCTGCTCCGAAGCAATGAATACACCACCATTTTTCCCTGGAACATTATTTCAAAGAATTTTTTTAAGCACTGCTCAAACTAATGGTGTCAAAGAAACTTGGGGGCTACCAAGAGGCGGAATGGGCACTATAACGGCAACGCTTAGTCAAGCAGCAAAAAAACTGGGTGTTCAGATACATTTGCACTGTCCAGTCTCAAAAATCATCATCAATGACGAACAGGCTAAGGGAATAGAACTAGAAAATGGCTCACGTCACTTTTTTGATCTGCTCATATCTAATGCTGATCTTCTCTCGACGCTAACAAAATTGATCGACCCAATTTGCTTACCGCAAGAAGTCATTGGAGAAATTACGCGCGTACAAGCATCGCTTAAAATCTTACCGGCCAAAGTGCATCTTACTTTTAGTAAAGCACCAACTTTTCCAGCTAGCGGAGTTGCAGATGCCGAAATGATGAGAACAAGTTATACCTTTGTTCCGGATCGCGAAGGTTTGAAAATTTTAGAAAACGATTGCCTAAATCAAAGACTATCCGAACAAAATATTCTCTCTTGTATCTTTCCTTCCAGTTTAGACCCCTCCTGCGCACCCCCTGGCAAACACTGCGCTTCTCTTAGTCTTTACTGTTGCCCAGAAACAAATAATGGCCAAGCCTGGAATGAGCAGTCCAAAGAACTAATTTTGCAAAACGTTTTATCCATTTTGAGAAAACACTCAGTCGATTTAGAAGAAAAGCTGGAAAAGGCAATAGTTATTTCGCCTACCGACATTGCTGAAACATACGGAACATCCACCGGACATTGCTTCCATTGGCCGTTAGATGCAGATCATTTATTTGAAAACAGACCACTGCAAGCTGCGCCGGGTTACCAATCCCCCATAAAAAATCTCTTTATTTGTGGTTCTAGTGCCTATCCTGGCGGAACAGTTTCTGGGCTACCGGGATATAATTGTGCTCAAATTATAAAAGCTCTACATAATACATAAAATTTATTTTTCAAACTAAGATTACTGTATGTATGACCTTAGTGTTTTGATGAAGCGACCCACTTCTTCGTAAGTATTATATATGTGAAAACTGACTCTTAAATAATCGCTAAATGAATCTGTCCGTGATAGACACATGCCACCATCTCTTACCAAAACATTCTCATTATCAAGAATGACACCCATATCTATGCACGAAATCCGATCAAATTTGAAAGACACTATACCAAAACCACTTGTGCAGGAGCAGTAGTGTATGCCTGGCGAAAAGCTTATGCCAGGCAAGTCTTTTAATTGATCATATAGATTTTGTGTTAACGATAAAAGGTGCTTCTCTATTGTTTGCAGCCCGATACTGTTAATAAAGTTAATCGCTGTAGACAGAGACAAGATCGATGGAATGTTTGCAGTGCCGCACTCTATCGAAGATTTAAATCGGTCAAAGCTATCTGCAACTTGACCAGAACTGTCACTGAAAGCGGGCTTAAGTTTCTGATGAACTTTCTTATTTATCCACAAGCCACCCACACCATTACCAGCAAACATTTTGTGCCCTGAAAAAGAAAGAAAGTCAACATCCAGCTCTTTAACATTCATATTAAAATGTCCGATGCTTTGCGAAGCATCTAGCGATATCAATACTTTATCTCCCACTACTTGCCTAATGTCTTTGACATTTATATCCTGCCCAAAAACATGATGAATATGGGTAATATTGATCAATTTTGTTCTACTGGATAAACCTGCCCTTACACTAGCCAAATCGTAGTCTCCAACATTGTCGGTTTCAAATGGAATAAGAACAATATTCAAGCCAAAACGTGCAAGAATTTCCTGCAAATCAATCCATGGATTTACTGCTGCTTGATGGTCATTAAAACAAACCATCACTTCATCGCCATCGCTCAAATTGTTAAGCCCCCAGCTAAGGGCAATTAATTTTAGGCTCTCAGTAGCACCGCTTGTGAAAATAATTTCGTTTTCAGATGCTCCGATGAAGTCAGCGACCATCTTGCGCGTCTCTTCGATCAAGCCTTTTGCTACAGTAGAAAGTTGATATGATGCTCGTCCGGCATTCGAGCAATATCGCGAATAAAATTCGCTAATGGTCGATATTACACTGTGTGGTTTTTGTGCTGTAGAAGCATTATCAAAAAAGATCCGGCCTGGTTGATGCTCAAAAATCGGAAAATTAGATCTGATATCCGAAAGATCTGAGGCCGTCAGTGAATTACTTGCACTCATTTGGTCAAAACCAAATCACGTTCAGTCTGATTCACTGCCAAAGACTCGCCCCTAACGTTTACCGCTAGCCGCTCAAGTGGTTTTTTGGCATCACGCCAGGCAAGAAACCCTCCTTTCAGGCTTGCACATCGTATACCATGTGATTGGAATAAAGCCGAGAACTTTTTTGACTGTTCTCCAGTTGGACATATAAATAAAATTGACTGATCTTTCGAGAATGGCACGCCCCAGTTGACCATTTCAACTAAATATTCAGCAGGAATATTAGTGGAATTAGGTAACCTTGAACTTTTAAAAGCAACGGTGCCTCTCATATCTATAATTAGTGAATTCGGTCTTTCCTCAAGCCATTCAGCCACTGTGCTCACCACAATTTCTGGGGCCGAATAAATTTGTTCTTCAGTAATAGAAGCAATTACGTCTTTTTTATTTTCTATACCGAATAAAGATGGTCGGGCTTTTTCAAATACGACAGGTACCATTCAACGCGATCACAAACTATGAACACTGCATTTATCTTAGTTTGCAAATTCGCATCAATTTCGCTTAAACATTTAATAGTAGCCGCCAAACAGCCACCACTTGTTGGTCCTGCTAAAATACCGCATCTCTTTATGAGCGTAAGCATAGAATCAATTGATTCGTCGATGCCAACAGTCACAATCTCGTCATAAAAATCTTTATTGAAAAGTCCCACTTCGTACATCTCATCCAAATTTCTTATGCCAGGCAATATTTGTCCCTTTTTGCCCACCACCCCAATAATCTTTAGATTTGGATTTTTCTCCTTTAAAAACTTCCCTGTGCCGCCCGTGGATCCAGTCGTACCTAAAGAACCAATGAAGATGTCTACAGAACCTAAATCACGATATATCTCCGGACCGGTACCTTTATAGTGTGCTTCCTGATTCTTGATATTTGAATATTGGGAAGTATAAAAATATTTACCTGGCTCAGTGCTCATCATTTTTTGAATTATAAATACCGGATCATTAGGATCTGTTGGATCATGGCATTCTGAAGTGCCCGGTAATTCTTCTAACTCAGCACCGAGTAGTTGAAGAATTTGTTTAACTTCATTCACTTTAATTCTATTTGTTACTACTTTATACGGCACATCATGCATAGCACATAACACTTGCATAGCCTTTGACATATTGCCGCTAGAAGCCTCAACTACAGTCTGTGAATTAGCCTTCAGGTTTTCAAATTCATCCTTCAAAATATTCCAAGCGCTACGATCTTTAAGCGATCCAAAGGGATTCAAGAATTCAAGCTTGGCATACAAGTTGATATTTTTGAGTCCATGAATTGAAGGATCAATCTCCAGAATAGGCGTATTATCAATTAATTCAGTTACATGACGAATAAGCATAAAGAATAACCTCACATTGACGCAAGAGCGGAATATTGATCATCATCAAACCAGAAAAACGTGTTCTCCTTAGGTACAATTGCTACTTTACGCGCTATCGGCTGCATGCACGTTTTTGAAGCACTAAAGTCCATTGAATAGCCGGCTGTATTTATGAAAGCTACCACATCACCTTCTTGCGGAAGCTGATTTAAAAAAGTTGCATGCCTGTAAATTAAATCGGTGGCCAAACAAAGATTACCGGAAAAATAAACAGGCAATTGCATTGAAGCACCCTGCGCTCTTTCATCCTGGTATAGAATGATTGGATCGACAAATATTTCTTGATCATTAAAAACAATATCCTGTCTTTTCATATGCAATCCAACCATCAAATCTCCCTGCGAAGATTCCCTGATCAGGCTTACTTTGGCTAGGGTAATCCCGCATTGATCTACCAATGAACGGCCCGGCTCTATCCATAATTCGATCATGTTTTGACTTAATATTGATCCAACCGTCTGGTGATTCCATGCGGATAATTCGTGTGACAAAATATCATCTAAAAACAAACTGCCTGCATTCGTGTCAGCAAAATTATAGGTGTGCAAATCCCCTCTAATTTTGCCCTCATGAATAGTTAAGCCAAAAGTATTATCATTCCAAGACATTCGTCCACCAGTACCCAAAATAGATTGTTTCAATTCACTTGAATAGTGATTCCAATCTTCAGTATCTTCCAGATAACGAACTTTAAAGCCACCACCAATATTTAGAACACGAATGTCAAATCCATTCTCTATTGATTTTTCTATCAACTCAAGGCACTGCTCAATTGCCAGCACTTTTTCTAGAGGAGCAGTGCTCGTTAAATGAAAAGCAAATCCAAGAAGATCAAAATCCTCTCGATGCGTTGCTATAAATGTCAGAGATTTATCTAACTGAAGAATCGGTATGCCAAACCGGCTCGCTTTGTTGATAGAACCAACTGCAGTTGGCTTAAAGCCGCTTAGCCGCAATAAAATGCGGGCAGGATCTTTGAAATTAAAACTTCTGCGAAGCGCAAGAATACGCTCTAACTCATTGATGTTATCTACGTTAATTATCAATTCATGTTGTAAACACAACAAAAGGAATTGTTGTCCTTTTGGTCCTGTAGCCTCCATTCTATTGCTTTTCACTCCACAGGAAAGACTATGCTTCAACTCTTGCGAGGAAGACACGTCCACGCCAATACCTTCAGCAGCTATTTGGCTGACTAAACTTGAAGATTGACTAGATTTATGGGCAAAGAATATGTGACCCTGTATGCTGTGTTTTGCAAACACTCGGTCAAAGGCATCAATATTATTCCTGATTAAGCTTGGAAAGACTAGATTAAGCGGACTACCTAGGGCTCGTATTAACTCATGAGGAAGGACGCTTTCGCCAAGAAATCGATTAACAACAGGATGCACTTTAGGCTCTAGTTTCAATTTCTGTTTAAATTGACTAGTGGTATTAATCTCATTTGTATTCCGAATCTTTGATTTCAGCATTATCTCATTCACCATTTAACTTGTGCCGACCAAAGTACTTTCCCTAGAGTGACCCAAACCGAAAGTTTTGATCACCTTTTCGTAGGCAAAATCGGGATCAAAAGCGTCCTCAATTTTTATGCCGAATTGATTATTCATATAAGACCTGCATACCCGCATATGTGATTGCTTTAGTCGGGCTAAATATACTTGCCAATCACGCCTCTGCTTTTGCAAAAGATCATAAATTGACTTAAATACTTCAGTCTGTTCTTCTTCAAAGGCAATGAGAGCATCAGCATCGCCTTGTTCAAATCTCTTTAAATGCTTAGATGAGGCAATAGATCCCAGGTAATGGCTAATATTCACGCTCTTATTGATAAAATCTTCATCCTCTACACTATCAATTTTATTACCAACTACATAAGTTCTATCTTGCAGGTGCTGAGCAATACTGCAAAAATCCCTATAAACAGTCATCGATTTTACTGTCGGTTCAACCACAAATATATTGAGATCGTAAACAAAAGACAAAGAAGTAGCAATGTTATCGACACCAGCAGTAGTATCAGATACCACTACCTCGTCAGGCGTGTCAAGAAGGTGATGAAAGATCGCCTCTAGACTATACAGTTTGGTGTGAAAACACGCACCAGTTTCTACATCACTTTCTACGTAAGTACCTACCGTTAATAATGCGATGTTCTGTTTGCTTAGAGCATACTCTCTTAGAAATAAATCCTTAGCGCAAACACGAATAAAATTTGACTTGAGCGAAGGGGGAGTAGTACCAATCATGGGTAATTCTCCAAGGTCGAGGCGATTGCCTCTCAAGTAGGCAGAAACAATATCAAACGATTCACCTAGTTTTTTTGCACTTCCCTCTATTTGGAGAGCACTTTGCAAATGAACATTAACATCAGCATCAACTGCTAAAACTAATGGACATCTTTGAGCAGCATATTTTATAAATCCAGCCGCCATTGTTGTCTTGCCAGAACCACCCTTGCCTAAAAACGCAATACGCATATTTTTTCCTTGCCATATTTATCCAGGCATAACAAACTAACATACGGATTCGACAATGGCAATCATTTTCATTTTTTACCAGACCAATATTGCCTTCCGGAAGAGGCTTGTCAATAACTATAATTCTTTGGTGGGCTTAGCTTCTAAACCTGTTAACAAGACCAATATAAATGTTGATAATGAAAATCATTTTTTAATTTTCATATAAGTTCTTAGAGCCGTGAGGGCTGAGCAGATTTTGACCGCCTCAATGATACTGGTTAAAGAATCTGGCCACAGCAAAAGCTACTGCCGCTGCTAGTCCGCCAATAAATAATGTTTGCATAGCACTAAGCAACGGCCGATTACCAGTAAATCTACCCTTTACATAACCAAATACAGCTAGTGCAATAAGTGTAACCAGGCAAGAGTAACTTAAAGCAGGACGAACATTAGTTAGCACCATATATGGTGCTAACGGAATTAAGCCACCAACTACATAAGAAAGTGCGATTGTAAATGCACTAGTTCTAGCCCGTTTAGGATCAGGCTCTTCAATACCCAACTCAAAACGCATCATAAAATTGACCCATATTTTATGGTTTTTCTGAAATTTCTCCAGAACTGGCACTATGTCCTTTTCTTCTAAGCCGTACGCTTTAAATATTTCTTCTACTTCACGCTTTTCTTGTTCAGGCTTCTCGTCAATTTCTTGCTTTTCACGCTGCATTTCATTCAAATAATGATCACGATCGCTTTTTGCTGCTAAATAACCACCCAATCCCATTGCAATTGCACCAGCTGCTACCTCAGCTAAACCACCCACCACAACCAAACGACTGCTGGCAAGAGCTCCTGACAAGCCCGCTGCCAGAGCAAAAGGCACAGTCAAGCCATCGGACATACCAATTACAACGTCTCTTACTACTTCTCCAGCAGTAAAGTGTCTTTCTACGTGTTTAGTGATCGGCATAATTTATTACAGCAATCACAGAGATTATTTGGTGATAAAAGTTACCTTTGCCTGTCCATTACGAACAACTTCCACACCCTTAGCGGCTTTTACATTAGCATTTTCAAAAGCCTCAACCATACAATTATCGCCAGCGGTTACTTGACTATTTTCGTATGCCTTAACAGTTGCAGAATCAGAAGCATTCACTACAGAATCGCCATGGGCACGAATAACAGCATTGCCGTGAGCCTCTACATTAACGTCACCCCAAGCAATAACAGAAGAATCGTCATAAGCTTTTACTTTGACATCCCCGTTAGCAAACAATGTAACATTCCCGTGCACAGAAACAGTAGAGTCATCTTGCGCATAAATAGTAGCGCTTCCAGAAGCATCTATATCAGCCTTGTTCACCGAAAAAACACGGGCATTATCCATTGCCTTTACATGCGTCCTAGCATTGGCGTGTACAACAGCATTGCCGTGTGCTTCTACAGTACTATCACCATAAGCAAAAATTTCCGCATTATCGTAAGCAGAGATTTGTGCTCCATCGTAAGCATCAAGTTTGCCGGTTTGGGTAACGACAGCACTGCCACCATGCAATTCATTGCGCCCACTGGTAAATAATTGCGTCCTCTCCCTAGCCAAGCAAGCACTAGAATCGGCTAAAAGCAAACCAAATAATAAAACCAAATATGTAAATTTCATATTCCCTCTGTCAATTTTCCTTTTGCCTTTAGTCACAGTCTGCGGGTTCCTTTGAAGCATGTTTTAGATTCTTTGCTCTCAAAAGCCTTTGATTTTCCTTCTGCGAACGTTCCTAATTAGCAATAATTTTTGCACAGTAGCAAATGATAAGCAAACTTTATCAATCAAATTGCCAAGCTATCTTACGAAGAAAGTATATATTTTTCAAATATCCTTAGTCCACAACCATTTTCAATGTTAGTCTATGCCTTGTTAACCAAGTTGATTTGAGCAAACCAATGTCGAGCAGTAGTCAGCAATCCAAAACTGATAATATTGAACAGTCCCTTATTGAAAGGGTAGACTATGATGCCCTGGACAAAGCAAAATTATCATTTATAGCTGCTAGCAAAAAAACGCTGTCTTTTGCTCAAGATTTTGGCTTTGTGCCCGAAGAAAAATTGGGTGCCAGCGCTAATTTATTCAGTCTCAATTTAGAGCAATATTTAAACTGCTCACAAAGGAACATCTATATAACTTTGATAGCCGAAGGATTAGGGACGGCTGATGATGCCCGTCCGAATGATCTAACCCCTGATGAATTTACACTTTTTTGGCACAACATCGGCGTAAAAACAATTAGCTCTTTGACCAATGATGCAGCTTCCGCTGGCTTGCAAACCATTCTTGTTTCGCTCTATTTGCCGAGCAGCGATCCTAAAAAAGTGTTTGATGCCAATTTTCTCGAGGGATTCACATCCGGTTTAATAGCCGCTTGCAAAACTGTTGGCTGCGTCTGGATTTCTGGCGAAACACCTCAATTAAAAGGTAAAATATTCGAAGACAAATTGGATATAGCTGGTTCTTTATTTGCCCTATTACCTGCCGGCCAAGCCGTAATAGATGGTTCAAAACTGACAGCCGGCAATAAAATTGTATTAATCGCTAGTTCTGGCCCGCACGAAAATGGATTTACAACTCTCAGAGCCTTAGCAGATAAATTGCCCGATGGTTATCGCAGCAAACTATCTGATAGTCAGGAATTCTGGCAAGCGATTAATGCACCGTCTAAACTGTACACACCTTTAATACAAAATCTTCTAAAAGAAAACGTAGAAATATGCAATTTGGAAAATATCACCGGTCACGGCTGGTTAAAAATAATGCGATCAACAAAAAAACTCTGCTATCACATAAAAAAGATGTTGCCTGTGCCGCCCATCTTTTCATACGTGGAGAAGCATACTTTGCTGAGCAAAGAAGAAATGCTTAAAACTTTCAACTACGGGGCCGGCTTTGCTGTCTTTCTACCAGACGAAGTTAACGCCAAAGAAACTGTCAATATTGCGCACCGGCTAGGCTATCAAGCAATAGAGGCTGGTGAAGTGCTATCCTCAAGTTCTGGCCGCCAGCTAATAATTGAACCATTTAATCTTAAGCTGACGGATGAAGAATTTTTGCTTAAAAAGGCGTAAACGGGGCACTAATTATTCTTGGTCTTCCTTAGTATCGTTATGGGCGACCATTGGCTTCCAGTTAATACCACAAACCTCACCCTTGCAGACAGATTTGGCTTCATTTTTATCAGCCAGCCTTTCACCATCCCTAGATTCGATCTCTCTGGGAGCTAACATCAACCTCGATATATCAAATGCTTTAAAACGATCCATAATAATCCGCCTAACCATATTCATTTCAACCCTAAAAGCTATCTACCACGCTTAACTTTAAACACCCACTCCTTGAAAAGTAACTTATTTAAGCAGATGACACTTTAAAACTACCAATTATGCGCAGAAGAACCATCACTCCCAAAGGCTAAATCTTTCCACCAATAGAGGTATATTAGTTTCCACCAGATATTTTCTTTTGCCTGTAAGCTTTAGACTTTTTTCCGATATATTGTTTCTTTGAGGTTATTAAATCTTGTTTTCGCGAGTGATTACCACAGCCATAAAATCATGTCCACTTTGTGCGCAAAGTTTGCAAACAACTTTGCTCAATGGACGCTCCCGTTTGGTTTGTTTTGCCTGCGAATTTGTTCACTGGGACAATCCTCTGCCAGTTACAGCAACAATAGTTCCTAAAGAAAGCAAAATCGTCCTGGTAAAACGCAAATATCCGCCCTTCGTTGACAATTGGTGTTTACCAGGCGGCTTTATCGAAGCACACGAAGCACCAGAAGATTCAGCCATAAGAGAAGTAGAAGAAGAAACTGGATTAAAAATAGTAATAGAACGCATTATTGAAGCCTTTGCCCCGGGCAAAGGAATTAATGTCATTATCATTTTCTATTTAGCCAAGCCTGCCAGCGGCCCGCTCTTAGCCGGAGATGATGCTAGCGATGTAGCTTGCTTTTCACAATCAGAGCTACCCACAAATATTGCTTTTCCCTTGCATAAAGAAATGATTGATAAATGGTTTGCCGGTGAGCTTTAATCTCAGCCTTAACCCATCCTTAATTTGGCGATGTCACCATGAGGATGGTGGTTTTAGCGTTATTAAAGGAAACAATAATGGCAAGACAAAGAAAATACAAACAAACTTTGCTCTCTGCTTTGTTCATCGAAGCCTTTTTCTTCCTGTTGGGCAGAGCCGTAGAACCGGTGCCCGCTTTTCGCCTTCTGGTTGATATTGTTGCCGATACAATATAAATTTAAAGTTGATCATTAGCCTCTCACTGCGTTAACATCGTGGACAACCAATTCCACTTACCAGCCATCGAGGTTATGAAATGACAACAAGATTTCCCAGTCTCTTTTCGCCCCTCGATTTAAGTGGTCTACACTTAAAAAACCGCATTGTCATGGCACCCATGACCCGCTCAAGAGCAGGCGAAGATAATATAGCTAATAAGCTCATGGCCGAGTATTATACTCAGCGCGCTAGTGCTGGACTTATCATTAGCGAAGCAACTTTAATTTCAGAACAAGCCAATGGCTGGTTACATGTTCCTGGTATTTTTAAGCCTGAACATGTAAAAGGCTGGCAAATCGTTACTGAAGCAGTGCATGCAAAAGGCACCCCGATTTTTCTGCAGCTTTGGCATTGTGGTCGGGCTTCACATAGTAGCTTCCACAATGGCCAGTTAGCAGTAGCACCCTCTGCTATTAAAATTAACGGCGAGCCTATACACACTCCCCTGGGCAAACAAGCTAACGAAACACCTAGAGCCTTAGAAACAAACGAAATACCCCAAATTGTTTCTGATTACCAGCACGCCGCCAAATTGGCCAAAGAAGCCGGTTTTGATGGTGTGGAAATACATAGCGCCAATGGTTATCTTTTAGATACCTTTTTGCAAAGTAAAACCAATCAGCGCCAGGACAAATATGGTGGCAGCATAGAAAATCGCTACCGCTTCTTGGATGAAGTGGTAAAAGCAGTAAGCCAAGAATTTCCCAGCAACCGGGTGGGTGTCCGATTGGCACCAAATGGCATTTATAATGACATGGGATCACCTGATTTTAGAGAAACATTTTTATATGTAGCCACACAATTGAACAAGCTAAATTTGGCCTATATCCATGTTCTCGACGGCTTAGCCTTTGGCTTTCATAATCTTGGCCAAGCTATGACACTGTCTGACTTCCGTAGTGTTTTCAAAGGACCACTCATGGGTAATTGTGGTTATGACGCCCAAAGCGCAGATGCTGCTATAGCAGCAGGCAATGCTGATTTAATATCCTTTGCTCGCCCATTTATAAGCAATCCAGACCTAGTAGAACGCTTTGCCAATGGTTGGGAATTAAACCCGCCAGCTGAAATAAAGGACTGGTATTCTTTCGACACCCACGGCTATATCGATTATCCTATTCACGATCAAACCAAGGCTACAATAAAGTCTTAAAATTTATAGAGTTCTAGTCTTTTATTGATGATGAGCTTTGTACTCAAAGTCCTAATTGCCTAGCAATTAGCAGTCTCTGAATCTCTGAAGTCCCTTCACCGATTTCGCAAAGCTTGGCATCGCGCAAATAGCGCTCGGCTGGAAAATCTTCTATATAGCCATAACCACCGTGTATTTGCACACACAAATTACAAACTCTAGAAGCAATTTCGGAAGCAAATAATTTAGCCTGCGAACCTTGCAGTGTTACTCGCTGGTGATTATCCTTCATCCAGGCGGCATGATAAAGCAGTAATCGAGCCGCTTGTATCTGAGTAGACATATCGGCCAAATAAGATTGAATCATTTGGAATTTACCAATTGTTTGGCCAAAAGCTTCCCTTTGCTTAGCATAAGTCAATGCCGCCTCAAAAGCTGCTTGTCCTATGCCTAAAGCCAAAGCACCAATGGATAACCTGCCTCCTTCTAAGGTCATAAGTGCTTGCTTATAGCCTTCACCCACTTGACCTAAAATATTCTCTTTGGGCAATTTACAATTGTCAAAAGTCAGACTGGCTGTCGGTGAACCACGCATACCCAATTTCTTTTCCACTTTGCTTACATAAAAACCAGGCATTCCTTTTTCCACCACAAATGAAGAAATGCCTTTTTTACCTAAGCTGGGATCGGTCATAGCCATAATGATTGCCACATCAGCATGGGTGGCATTGGTAATAAATTGCTTGGTACCATTAATTACCCAATTATTCCCCTCAAGTTTTGCCGTTGTTTTTTGCGCTGCGGCGTCTGATCCAGTACCTGGCTCGGTCAAGGCCCAGCAGCCCAAATATTCACCGGCTGTCAGCTTGGGCAAATATTTCTTTTTTTGCTCTTCAGTACCAAATAAATAGATAGGATTGCTGCCCAAAGAAACGTGCGCAGCATAACTTAGCCCCGTTGAGCCACAGGCACGCCCTATTTCTTCAACCGCTAGGACATAACTTCTATAATCTGCTCCTGCACCGCCATATTGTATGCCAATTGGCAAACCAAGCAAATCTAATTTACCTAATGCTTTAAAAGTATCTGCTGGAAACTTAGCTTCTCTATCTACTTGTGCCGCTTTAGGAGCGATTTCTTTATCTGCAAAATCACGCACCATTTGCCTTATTGCCTGATGTTCATCAGTCAAAAATTCACTGTAAGATTCGCTATCTATTTTAGCGTCAACTTTCATGCCAGTCTCCTCTATCCTAAAAACTTCTCTATTTCTTGCACTATCCGCTTGCTTGCTTGCCCATCACCATATGGATTGTCTTTAGAAACCATTCTTTTATATTCATCAGCGCTAGTTAAAAGCAATTTGGTGGCTGTTACTATATTATTCTGATCAATACCCACCAGGCGAGCTGCCCCACTTTCCACCGCTTCTGGTCGTTCTGTGTTTGTCCGCATTACCAGAACAGGTTTCTTAAGAGTCGGCGCTTCTTCTTGCACCCCTCCTGAATCTGTAAGAACAAGATAACAATGCTGCATGGCGTACACGAAAGGCACATAGTCTAACGGCTCTACTAAAAACATGCGCTCATGCCCGGCAAAAACCGGCTCCACTGATTCACGTACTATGGGATTTCTATGAATAGGATATAAAATTTGCACATCAGGAAACTGATCAGCTATTCGTCGCAATGCCTGGGCAATGTCGCTTATGCCACTTCCCCAATTTTCGCGCCTGTGGGCAGTAACCAGAATTACTCTGAAGCGATCAAAATCAACGCCGCTAAAGAGCTTCTTATCGACATTTATGCTTTTTATCCGCTCAGCAGTATCAAGCAATGCATCAATTACAGTATTTCCTGTCAAAAAAACATTATCGCTGATACCTTCCTTCTGCAAATTTTCCACTGCTCGCTGGGTGGGGGCAAAGTGTAAGGTAGCTAGGCGTCCCGTTTGTCTCCGGGCCATTTCTTCTGGGAAGGGATTATATCTATCATTTGTTCTCAGTCCTGCCTCTACATGACCGACGGGAATTTTTTGGTAAAAGGCGGCCAGCGAAGCAGCCATAACTGTTGCGGTGTCACCTTGCACCAGAATCATATCTGGCTGGGTGCGCGCTAGTAATTTGTCCATTTCCAGCAGAACAGAGGCGCTTAATTCAGCTAACGATTGTCCAGGCCGCATCAAATTAAGATCATAGTCGGGCTTAATTGAAAACCAGCTAAGCATTTGATCTAACATTTCCCGGTGCTGAGCAGTTAAAGCAATTATTGGTCGCAAAACCTTGGAGGATTTCAAGACTTGGACCACCGGAGCCAATTTTACTGCCTCCGGTCGAGTGCCAAATACACACATGATGCGCTTTTCCATGGATGCGATTCTACCAGGATTTGAAACAGAAAGTTTCTTCCGCATTCAAAATAAAAATCTATCTGCTAGACTCAACGATACAATTACACGCAGGTAGAGCGCACAGTTATAGCAAATTATCTAAAATACTTAATAGCCTAAGAAGCACTAATGAATGAGTAGAACAATAGATAGAACTAAGTGGCGGTTATCAGTCGCCAAAAACATAACAGCAACATTATGCACACCTGGGAAATCAAGCCAGCCACCCAGTTGGTTTTACAGCTTGAAAAGAGGTAGCTGTTGGATATAATTATTGAAGGACATTTAACAAGCGACGAAGGCATGAATGATTTGCTTGAAACTATCATTAATTTGAAAACAGTGCCCAATCTTTTACTGCGCATTTCGTCAAATACAGAAAACATAAGAGGCCGTATTGGTTTTGGTCCAGGCGGCTACATTTTAGGCGGTTATATTGATGACACCGGAGAACTTGGATATACTGCTATAAAAAAATTATTGACGCTTACTTCCGGAAATTATGCCGTTCTAGACACCGGTCGAGAACTTACTCCAGATGTTAATCAGACTTTATGGATCAAAGGAGAACGAATTCTAGAAATATGGCCTAATCTGCCCGATTCTCCGGATCCCTTGTTTGATGTCAAAGGTGCTTTGCCCCAAACGATACAACCTACAGCAACAGCTAAAGCCCCTAAAGAAACCAGAGAACCAAGTGTCTCTCGTGTCCGATTCACGGCAATACAAACGGACAGGAAAAATCCTTACCGCAAAAGAAATATTGCCATGGCTCTCTCTTCCATTCTATTAATGATGTTGCTCTTATTAATAGTTATACAGTTCAGTAATAAAATAATGGCACCCACCCCAAATCCAAAACATGCAGAAAATATCCAAAAAGGCGAATGATCTATGCAGACAGCCAACGACAAGGCCTATATTGCTGAAACGGTAAAGAAGGAAATGCTGGATCTGCTTTTCCTCAAAGCGCGCACTCATCACGCGTGGTTAAACAGACCAGTTAGCGATGAATTACTTAAACAAGCTTATGCCTTAGCCCGCATGGGACCAACCTCTTCCAATAACAATCCTATGCGCTTAGCGTTTGTAAAGAGCAAAGAAGCAAAAGATCGCTTGAAGCCTTGTCTTAGTCCAGGCAATATTGATCAAACCATGAGCGCCCCTGTAACCGCCATTATTGCTTACGATATGGAATTTTATGAACAATTGTCTAGACTTTTCCCCCATGCCGATGCAAAAAGTTGGTACGTCGGAAAACCTGAACTGATTTTCAGTACCGCATTTCGCAATGGCACATTGCAAGGAGCTTATTACATGCTCGCTTGTCGTGCCTTAGGTTTAGATATCGGTCCCATGTCTGGTTTTGACAACGAAATGGTAGACAAAGAATTTTTTGTTGGAACTACTTACAAGTCAAATTTTCTTTGCAATATTGGTTACGGCGACCCGTCCAAACTTCGTGCGCGCGGACCACGCTTTGACTTTGACGAAATAGCAAAAATACTCTAATTTGCAGTTTTATTAATATGCCGATAAATAAATCATGATTTCTATGAACATTCTTTTTGTCACTATTTGGACAAAAGCATATAGTTGGTTTTTAAAAGCAGGAAATTTAACCCAGATACTGCTGCTGTTATTTTTTCGCTTGAACTGGGGCTGGCAATTTTTTATAACTGGCCAGGGTAAACTGGTAAATCACCCGCAAATAGTGGACTTTTTCACTAGTCTTCACTTACCGGCACCCGAATTAACAGCATGGTTTGTAGCTGCTACCGAGTGCCTAGGCGGATTATTATTGCTCTTCGGTCTAGCCACCCGTCCAGTAGGTCTAGTTTTATCTATAAATATGATTGTTGCTTATTTGAGCGTAGAAGACGATAGAAACAAAGTATTCAATTTTTTTGGCGATCAGGACTCTTTCTTGCACGCAGATCCATTTTTCTTTCTATTAGCGGCGATTATGGCCTTTGCTTTCGGTGGTGGCCCGATCTCTGCAGACGCCCTCATCGGCAAACTTATAACTAAAAAGTGTGATTCCAAAACCAGTATGCGCGACGTCTTGCCAACAAAATAGCGTCCTTAACCCAAATTGTGAACCCCAAGGAGTATCTATCCTTCCACTTTAGGATTACTCCTTGGGGCATCAAAAATCACCTTGCCCCTTCGAAGTACAAACTATAAGATAAAAACACCAGTCGAGCGGAGGCAGCTAATAATGACTAACACAAATAATGCAATACTTGAAATTGATGATCAAAAGATTACTTCGTCCCGTCAATCCGAATTAGATACATTATTAAAATCACCTAGGATTGTCACCAAAAAACTTTCGGCCTCTCGCTTAGGATTAGCTGCTATGACACACCCAACTCCTAGCAAAACAGAACTGGCTGTCAGAAAAACTTTGAAAAACACTGAGCGATCCGTTGGTATTAAGCATCAAATTCTTGCTTGTGGCCAGCAGGAAACTGTTGGTATGGGCGGGCATATAACAGAATACGGCGTTATACTGGCTTTTATTTTAATATTAAGTGCTGCGATGTTTGGAGCATCCCACGGAATGCTTCCGATACCCGGTTTTACAGCGCCCAGCTTTTAATACAGCGAAATAGCATGGAAGGCAACTATTAATGAGTAACAATAATAATTCAGCGTTTGCAAAAATTGATTATGAAAAGGTTGTTTCAGACATACGGTCTGAATTAGGTACATTACTGAAAAAACCTAGCAGCCCCGACAAAAAACTTTCCGAATCTCGTTTAGGATTACCTGCTCTAGTGGCCTGCCCAACTAATGTTGAAACAGAAATTACTCTTAAGGAAGCTGTGACAGGCACGAATCGGTCATTTACTGTTAAAGATCAAATTGTTTGTAATGCCTGTACTAATGCCAAACCAATTAATCGCTTGCACTGCGGAGACTGTAAAGGTTTGGGCTATACTTTAAATGAAAGACAGGTCGAAATAGAATTAGCCGCCGGTGTCTCAACTGATGAAGAAGCCCGCTACTCAGATTTGGGTGCTTATGATATCCGCTGCCGCAGAAATGGTGACTTGGTGGTCAAAATTAAAGTAAGCGAACATCCTTATTTTAAAATAGAAGACAAAAATATTACATGCGTCGTGAGCGTTTCACTTTACCAAGCCGTTTTGGGAGATAAGATCAACGTACCGACCGCAAAAGGCAAAGTTACTATGATTTTGAATCCCCTTACTCAATCAGGCAGCGTGTACAAGTTAAAAGGGTTCGGCATAGCGGGGGGCGATCAATTATTAACCATTAATATCAATATGCCCCAAGTGCTCAATTCAGAGCAGATTCAACTCTTCGAAAAAATCAAAGCAATAGCTGATTGCTCTAACCCAGAATCTAATTTGTTTAATATGAAACAATTATGAGCCGGTTCATCCCAGTCGAATCACAGCAGCCCAGTCTTGATTGTTATTAGCCCTGCACGACGCTATGTAAAGATATTTTACAATGAAAACGGTTTTCATTACAGAATAGCTTCTCTCATACGCTTAATGTCTTAATATATTGAATGACTCTTAAAACTTGCACCGGGTGGACCTGCACCGGTGCTCCGCTGCGCTTAGCTAAGCAAGGGACATCAATGCAAATTTGTGATAGGCCAAAAAGCCGCATTGCTCAAACGGCCAAAGCAATTATTTGCTTGTTGTTTTCATGCGCCTCAGTTTGCTCATTAAATAGTACCCAAAATTCTGCTTTAGCGACAAATGCCTTACCCCAACCCCATGGCTCCGAACAAGGACAACTGGCGTTAACAGACATAATCAAACTCGAATCGCAAGAGCATGCTCCCCGATTGTTGGCCCAAAATACTGATACTACCCATAGTATCGCACAATCGATTACCCTGGGCAAATCCGTGGAAAAGTCTTTGAACTACTTACTGATCAGCCCTTACTAAACGCCCATATTGTTTTATCAAAAGTTGGTGAAGAACACAAACGGTATCAAACAGAAAGCCAAAAAAATGGTATTTATGCCTTTACTAATATTGAACCAGGAAAGTATACCGTCACCGTTTCGGCTACCGACAAGCTCTCTGAAACGCAGAATGTAACAGTAGCTGCCGGCGCAAGCCAACAACTAGACTTCAAATTAGAGGAGTTAGAAGGCACAGATTTATTACGGGTTACTGGCAAAAGAACACTAATCCATCCGCACAATATCGGTAGCGAAACAAATCTAGACCACGACATAATCAACCAGTATGGATCAGGAAACAGTCTTCAAGCCCTTATAAAAAGTACTCCTGGAGTGGTGAGTGATAGCTATGGCAATATCATTACACGCGGCGAGCACAATTCTATTAATTACGTATTAGACGACGTTGTGCTTCCAGAAGCAGCGGGTGTCTTACAACAAAGCCAATTTGTCAGCCCACGTTCTTTACAGTCAATGAAAGTAGATATTGGTGGCTATCAAGCCGAGGATGGCGGCGGTCCAATGGGCGCTGTAGTCCATATGAAGTCATTACCTATTCAAGCTCAACCATATTTTACCGGTGGTATGCAGATGGGCAGTCCGATCGCTGGTAGTTTCTGGTATAGCGGCAGTACCGCCTTCAGTCAAAATCCGGACAGCCCTTTATATAAGCTACGGCTTGAAAGCTCTGGCTCCGTGGTCGGCACATCAATGGGCAACGCTCCCCCAGTAAAAAACTACATTGATAATAATCGCTGTCAGATTAATCTGCTCAGCAAATTAGAATATTTAATTACTGAGCGTGATCGTGTTAATGTCACTTTAGGAATAAATGAATCATTTATGCGCGTTCCCACTTCACCGCAATCCGCAGCAGCTGGTGTAGATGAGCATCAGCATGATGCCCAGGATTATCTTATTCTGAATTATAAACACAAATTCGCACATTTCTTTGACGAAGGAAATTTGCACATTCTTAATGCCTTTTACTATACAAATTTCCACAGCAACAATGTCTGGGACCCAGATCCAGTCATCAACGGCGGTCAACCATTATGGTCAATTGCCCCTAATGCTTTGCGTTTTGACTATGTTTTTTCTGCCCAAGGTGATATTAGCAAAATCCTCTGGCGTACTCACTTTTTGAAAGCTGGTTTTTTAAGTGAATACCGCCCTTGTTATACTGATTTTGGCGCTACTTACTATAACAACGATCCTAACACTCCCGGTGTGCCCTATGGTGCCATGATCAGTCCTTTCACAGGAACAACAAGCGGACCCCAATTTACTTCCGCCATGGGCAGAATGCATTCTTCTCGTTATTTACAAAGCACCTACTTACAAGACAGCTGGCGTCCTCAAAAAGGCATTTTAAAAAGACTTACTTTGGATACCGGAGCAAGACTCGATGTTTATCATGGTTATTTTGGCAATACTTTGCCAGTGGCCAATGCCATTGCCACTATCCCTGGTGCCTCTCCTTTTAATATTCAACCATTTTTGACTCAGCAAGTCACAGATGCAGCAGTCAATGGACGTTTCGGAGCTTCATTTGTCCTCACCAAAACCACAGTTTTGCGAGCATCGTATTCGGATATATTTGAGCCACCACAGACAGACGTATTCTCCACACCTCCTTACGTCGCTGGCGGCTTTATTAATGGTCCTTACAATGGCATTGCCAATGGCATCTATAACGGCACGGTGAGACCTATGAGGGCAGCGCGAGGCAGACTAATTGATGTAAGCCTAGAACAACAGATAGGACCACGCTTTGTTGCTAGAAATAATCTCTTTTATAAAACATTGACGAATTATGGTGACTCCGGTGTAATCGGCAATTCTACCCTTTATAATCGCCAGAGCGTTGCCGCCCAGGAAGCATATGGTGTGGAGACTAGGCTCGACTTAAAACCTGGCAAAGAAGGCAAAGGCTTTTATGGTTTTGTCTCTAACACTATTTCTGTTGCCTATTTACGAGGCTCAAAGCAAGTTAGCGGAGGTATTTACAATATTCAGGGCACACCGGTAGAAGGCAAATATCCTGACCATGACCGCCGCGTGCAGTTAACTGCTGGCTTAGGCTATAAAACAAAAAGAATTTCTGGATTCTAGCAGACATGCAATTTATGACCGGCTTGCAAAACGAAACTGCCATAGCAATGTATTACGCCTACCCTTTGCGCACCCAAAATATCGCTCTGTTCAATATCAGCACTGGCTTTAAAGTACCCCAAAAAATGAAACGTCGTTTCGCCTTTATGCCGGAAGCCTTTGACCTGAGAATACAAAACTTGCTAGATACAAGAGCAGCTACCAATGCCGGCAGCCCTTTCCAGGGCACTCGGTTCTTATTGCCTTTTCGTTTTCTCATTGGCTGTAATTGGACCTTAGGCAAAGAGCCTGTTCTAGGACCCGGTACTAAAACAGACGCAAAAATTTAAAATTTCCTATTAAAATCACTCAATTCAAAATCCTTGACATGTTATTATGCTGATGACATTTTTTCAATTTTACTTTGGGTCTAAGCCATTATGAGAATAATTTTTCATCCGAAAGAGATTCAATCAATAGTTATAAGTAGTCTTATAGCAACGGCTCTATATCTTTTACTTAGCCCTGATGGGCTTGCAACCACACTAACTCTGGGAACTGAATATGCTTCTACTTATAAAATCGCTGAACCGACCTACCATCCAGAACCAGAGATTAGCCCTGAATTGCACGAACAATGCTTTAAATCGAGTTGTGTAGCAAAGTTCGTCATTAAAAAAGATGGGCAGATGGCAGTTACTTTACTTACATCCTCTGGCAGCCAGGAAGTTGATGATATTGCTCTAAGTACTCTCCGTCGCTGGAAGTTTAAAGCGGCTACTTTAGATGGACAAGCAGTTGACTCTGTGCGCAAAATCAAAGTCGAATTTGAAGTTGAATAGTGTCTCGGAAAACAAAATAGATTGTAAGTAACTGCGAATATAGCGAAAATTGCACAATATTCTTCCTCAATAATTACGCTTATTTTTAGCTACCAACTTCCGTTATTACCATTAGCAAAATACCCGAAACATCCACCCGGTAATAAAATTACCTTGCATGGTTATACTTTTGGACTTCTTTACTTCCGCTATTTTACCGATTTATGACGCTTGTTCAAGAACTTTTTGCCAACTTTCAACCAATTCATATCTGTGAATACGGCTACCGATTCCAGAGCTTACCGGTTTTATAAAATCAGCTTTTGTCCATTCTAAAAGCCATTCTCTGGCTGTCCGATCAGAAACGACAAACCATGATTCTACATCCGACGGACTTATAGTAAGCTTGGCTGCTTTCTCACTCTTTTTTCTTGCTAACAGCCTGACCAAAACCTGTTGTTGCCGTCTTGGCAATTGATCCCATGGATTAGATGGTAACCCCTTTCGTATCTGCAGTAATAGAGCTTCCTTACGTAATAGTTCTGCGGCTTTAGCCAACGTGCTAACAAAATATTCAAGCCATTCTGTCAAATCACAATCATTACGTCCATCATAAAAATTGACCGGCAGACCCATTTGCAGACTATCATAATATCTATTGCGATCGGCATTGAAATACTCTTCAAAAGACAAAAAGCCCCGCATTTTATAACTAGATCGCCACAATTCAGCCGTAGCAAGAAGCCTACCGGTTCTGCCATTACCATCGTTAAAAGGATGTATTGAAATAAATCTGTGGCTTAGAATTCCTGCTCTTATAACAGCCGGAATATCATATGTTCCCTTGGCGCAAATCCAGCGCACCATTTCTGCCATGAGTGATGACAGATCCTTAGCCTCAGGCGGAGCATAATCCACCTGTCCTGTTCTTTGATCCACAACCGGACATTCCAAAACACGATAAGGCGTTTTTCCTCCTGGACGTCCCGGTCCATGCGCTAATACTATTTTATGTAACTCCTGAATAAATGCTTCAGTAATAGTGCCTTTTTGATCGGCAAATTCTTCTAATCTATCCAGTGCTCGCCAGTAGTTACGCACCTCTTGTTCAGCATTAATTCCTGTGCGGCCACCGGCAATAGCTCGCCGCACAGCATTCTCATCAAGTGTATTGCCTTCTATTGCTGTAGAACTGCGCGTGCTTCTTTCAAAGGCATCATGGCGCAACCTCAAAACAGTATCCAATGGCAATGGCAAAACCTCAATCACTGCCCGAGCAGCTTCAATCATTGCAAGGCAATTAATCATTGAATGCGTGTAACTGAACTGAGGCTTGAACATCACGACTTAATCCGTTAACTCAGCTGGGATTGCATTGCATATTGTACTCGCAATGTGTTAATGATCTTGCTTTGAATATTGTACAAACCTGCTGCTTTAGATGAGCAACTTATGATTCAACACGCAAATAAAAGTTGGAGTTGGATAGTATCACCAAATACTATTTGGAACGAAGGAAAAAATTTAGTGAAACAGGTGTTGCAAATATCCCGGCTGCAATAATCAATGTGCAAACTACAATCACAATCCACAATCCCTGAATATCTGAACATGGAAAACCAAAGCTAAGATAAAGCTCTGATAGAATCATCGCTATAAGACTAGCCGCAAAAACTTTTAGCAATTTAATTAGACTTGCAGAAGGAGTGAAATAATCATTCAAAGTGACCTTCCCCTTCTCTAAACCATCAAGAGCTATGCGGCTATAATGTAGAGCGAAAGCCTGCAAAAAACAACCGAAGAGAAAGCCGAGGGGAATTCCTCTAAGCACTGCTATCCGCCAATCTTCAGATGTTACCGTCTCAAACAATAAACCAAACAAGAATGAGCAAATCACTGACTGCAGTAAAGATACAGCAATCCAATACCATTTTGGTTTGGAAAGATTTCGCTCTAGGCAAGATACAACCATCCGATTTATTGTCTTCAGACCATCATCTATTCGCGCTAACGCGGACATTAACCTTCCTCCGATCGCAACAACCAAGATCATAACAGATTACAGTTTGCTAATCTGTTATGTGCCTTACCCTTTCATTCAAGAAGGTTAATCGGTCTGCAAGGAAGGCGACCGATTAAAGTGCGTCCCTTTTGTTACACTATCTATAACTCAAAATAAAAGTCGAATTGGCCTTGGCTCCATTTAAATATTACCTAAACACTGGAGATACTATTATCATTTTAATGACTGCCAATATTTAGCAAAATGATTTTGCACCAAGAACAATCGATTCTGTACTTCCTCTGGTGATTGATCGTCGGTAATCGGCTCTAGTTTTTGTTCAGGCTTCGACTTTTGATCTTGAGAATCTTTGCTCAACGCATCCAGCGTAGCTACAACAGAATCTGCCAATGCTTTGGTATTATAACCACCCTCTAAAAAGCAGGCAGTTTTAACATCCAGACTCTGCGCCAAATTTCGTAAACGATCGGCAAGCAAACCAAATCCATTTGCAGTCACTTTTTGATTACTCATATGATCACTTTCATGAGCGTCATAACCAGCCGAGACAAGTATAATGTCCGGCTTGAATTCCACGCTGACAGGCGCAATAATAGAATCCCATGCCTTTAAATGACCTTTGTCCCCTGTCCCCGCTGGCAGTGGAATATTTAAGTTGAAACCTTTGCCATCTCCTGCGCCGTCTTCTGTCAACCAGCCTGTTTCATAAGGCCAGTGTGGATATTGGTGCATCGAAATAAACAGTACATCCGGATCCTTATAAAAAATATCTTGTGTACCATTGCCATGATGCACATCCCAATCTATAATCAGCACTTTTTTATGACCCGACTTTTTGCGGGCATATTCAGCCGCTAAGGCAATATTATTAAAAATACAAAAGCCCATCTGCTTTTGAGCCATAGCATGATGTCCTGGAGGTCTAACCGCCACGAATGCACTGGAAATATTATCTTCTTCAAGATTATCTATGGCAGTAAAGCTAGCACCAGCTGCCAACTTGGCTACTTCATAAGTCTGCGGACTCATAAACGTGTCACCATCTAATTGTATGAGTTTATTTTCGCTTCGCGCCAGGCGAGAAGCCTTTTCTATATGCTCAATATAAGATGGGCTATGAATAGTGCAAAGATCTGCTGCTTGCGCTATGCGTGGAACAGTGTTTACCAAATTAGAAAAAACTTTTGACTGACAAACAGCCTTATCGATAGCATTTAGCCTATCAGGACTTTCGGGATGCATAACAGGATTCTCATGCAAGCGAAACTTGTTGTGATTTAAATAAGATATTAGTCCCATAGAGTAAAATTCTATACTCAGGTCTCGGACAAGAGATAATAGATAAGGACATGTAACAGCGGCAAAATATGCTTAAAGAATTATTCGGTACTGACAAGCCGCTCATCGGCGTTATTCACCTGCTCCCTTTGCCAGGCTCAGCCCGTTGGGATGGACAATTAAATCCGATTTATGAGCGTGCCGAACAAGAAGCAGTCGCTCTAGTAACCGGTGGGGTTGACGGTATTATAATAGAAAATTTCTTTGATGCCCCTTTTACCAAGGGTCGTCTTAACGCTGTCACTGTGAGCTGCTTCACTATTGCCGTTAAGCAAATTATGGCGCTAACTGATAAACCAATTGGTATAAATTGCTTGCGCAATGATGGTTTATCAAGCCTCGCAATTGCTTTAGCTACCCAAGCTCACTTTATTAGGGTAAACATTCTTAGTGGAGCTATGGTTACGGATCAAGGGCTGATCGAAGGTATAGCAAATGAGCTATTGTTATATCGTCAGCATTTGGGAGCAGACCAATCTATCCAAATATTTGCCGATGTTCTGGTAAAACATGCCAATCCTTTAGGATTTAACAATGATATAGGACGCATCGCTTACGATACAAAAACTCGCGCCTTAGCAGACGCCTTAATAGTTACAGGACAGAGCACTGGCGAAGCTCCGCTGTTAGAGGATTTAAAGGCAGTACGCGATAAATTGCCGGATTGCCCGATACTTGCGGGCAGCGGGGTTGACAAAAGCAATATAGGAGAAATCCTTTACCTGGCTGATGGGGCAATTGTTGGGAGCTTCCTTAAACGTCAAGGCCTGATAGATAATCCTGTAGACACTGAACGCGTCAGAGAACTGAAACGCGCATTTATCAATAGCAGTAGTTTAATAAAAAATAGCTAGACTACAATAATTACTATTTCAGTCTTGACTCTATCGGTTAAACTAAATATGTTCGCAGATTTTGGGCTTTTTTATGGATACTGTTAATACAAAACGTTTACCCTCTTTACTATCGGCAATCTCTGTTAGTATGATGCTCACCGCATGCGGTGGCACAAAAGCGCCCAGTAGCGTTCCTAGCGCACAATTGCCTTCTTCCGCTTCTACCTCCACTAGTACCGGTCAGCCGCCAGCTCGAACCGCCCAAACAAATAGCCCGGCCTCAAGCAGTAGTAGCGGCGCTCAAGCACCAGCTACCAATTTGCAAACAACTAGTTCTATTTCCACTAGCAGCGGTCAGTTAACTACTCCCAATTTGCAAACAGCTACTCCTACCTCTACTAGCAGTGGTCAAACAACCGCTCCCAGTTCACCAATAGTCACCTCTAGCTCTACCAGCGTGCAACCCCCCTCTTCTGGCGCCAGCATCCCCAATCAATCTGTTCCTACTACCAATACAAGCGTCCCTCAAACGTCCAGCATTGCTCCAGATAAAATCAAAACTTTTTATTGGGGATTTATTGATAAAGCCGGCAAAATAGTTATCAAGCCGCAATATGAGGACATTCGCCCTTTTTCGGAAGGGTTAGCCGGGGTAAAAAAAGACAGGCTTTGGGGTTTTATAGATCAAAAAGGCAATATGTTAATACGGCCTCACTATGACGATGTCACTAAATTCGTCAACGGATTTGCCGCCGTGCTCCTGGGCGAGCACTGGGGCTTCATCAATAAAGATAATCACTTAGTGATAAATACCCAATATACAGAAGTGCGCCCTTATTCCGAGCATAAAGCAGCCGTAAAACCTGATAAAACATGGGGATTCATAGACGAGCGCAATGTTATGTTAATCAAACCTTCCTATGACGAAGTTGGCAATTTCTCCGAAGACTTGGCTCCGGTATTGGTCAAGGATCTTTGGGGCTATATAAATGATCGAGGCGAGATGGTAATAAAACCCACATTTTTAAAGGCATATCCATTCAAAAATTCTCTTGGCGATGTCGAAATATCCGCTGCCGACGGCCTAAAAAATGGGTTGGTTGATAGAAATGGTATTGTCGTTTATGTTGATCCGCTACACGCCCGGCAGAACTTTATTGAGGGAATGGCGATGCTTGAGCGCCACAATAACTGGGGCTTTGTCAATGAAGAGGGAAAAACGGTGATTAAGCCTGAATATGATGCTGTCGATTCTTTCTCAGAAGGGATTGCGTGTGTCAGATCAGGTTTGAAAAAGGGTTATATAGACAAAGAAGGAAAAGTGGTAATAAATTTGCAATTTGACAATGCCCGCTCCTTCTCGGACGGTTTAGCTGGGGTTAGAATTTCTTCAGAATAGCCCAGGGCCCAATGACAATAAGCTCGCACCATCATCGACTAGACAAATGTTCTAAAATTTAATCTTTTTACGCGAGCATCTACGCTAAAAAGTCAAGAGTTTGGGTATAAAAACAGCAGTAAGGAATAGAAGTATTAGAGAATTGCGACGCTCCTGGTTCGCAATTCTCTGTTTTTATAATAGAAAATCCAAACATCGTCTGTTCTATGGATGTCATAAAGCCAATACAGACATTCCTACCAAGATTAACAGGAAAAGCAAAGTTAAGGCGCTCTTACTTCATTATTATCCGGAGGCAAATCTTCCTCTACTAACTTGTCCTCCGTAGTTTTTTCCTTATGCTTTTTTATATTGTCGGATTGCAATGCTCTTGCCCGAGCAGTCTTCAAAGCGCTGACATATTTCGGCACCTCTGCCAAAAATGACATGGGTTCTACGTATTGCTTAGTATCCTCTTTAATAATTGTATAATGCACATGCACTCCTGTGGATCTGCCTGTCGTACCGGCAAACCCCAGCACTTGTCCCCGTTTTACCCATTGTCCGGGCACAACTGAGTAAGCATTTAAGTGTCCACAAATAGTGCGAATATTTGGATACGGGTGATAAATTTCTACCGCCACTCCCAAAGCACCCCGCCAGCCTACTCGTGTTACTATGCCGTCCAGTAAGTTGTATACGCGATCATTCAAATTAGCCGCTAAATCAACACCGCTATGAAAATCGCCTCTGCCCGTAATTGGGTGAATGCGGAAACCCGCCTTAGAAGTAACGACCCCCATGCCCGCTGGTGTGTATATTGTGTCGTCGCGCATAGGCGATATTTCCACCACCGGACAAAAGTAACCATGAAAATTATTAGAAAAAGCATATGGCATAAATAGCGCCAGAAGCAATGCTAAAACAATGAAAATTGGGGACTTGAACCTTAACAATCAGACACCAAGTGCAAACTCTTTTTACGGCTAATCAGGACAATCAGTATTCTATTACGTCCAGCAATGTTTACATGGAGTTTTCATGCGAATAAAATGAAGTTCAGCGTAGCATACGGTGAGGACGGCTTAGGCAAAGCGTTTATGCGCGCGGGGGAAGCAAAGCATGAAGCCGACGGAGCAAATATATGGGATCGGGCAAATATTTAAAAATAAAAAGTAGAGACAATAAAGAATTTTCCGGCTACTTGTGCAAACCCCCTTTGGAAAAAGGGCCAGGACTACTTCTTGTTCAGGAAATCTTTGGTGTAAATAGCCACATCAAAGAAGTTGCAGAGCTCTATGCCAAAGAAGGCTTTTCGTTTTGGCTCCCGATCTTTTTTGGCGTAGCGAGCCAGAAATTGACATGGCTTATAGCGAGAAAGACTCTGCCAAAGGCATAGAACTATACAGCAAATTAGATATGAATCAAGCTATGTCTGACTTAGGGGACGCAATTGACACTCTGTGCCAATTGCCAGGAGTAACAGGAAAAATAGGCTCTGTTGGCTATTGTCTAGGAGGCCAAATTGCCTATCGTCTAGCCTGCCGCGGCTTAGTAAGTGCTTCTGTTAGTTATTATGGCGGTAATATAGATCATGCTCTCGATGAAGCAAAGGGTTTAAATCGCCCATTATTGATGCATTTTGCTAAATCGGATGAATACATTTCTGCTGAAGCGGTGGAAAAAATCCGCACGGCGATAGCAAGTAAGCCCAATGTGATCATCCATGTTTATGAAGATGTAAATCATGGCTTCAACTGCGATCAAAGAGGATCCTATAATCGCGAGGCGGCTATGCTAGCCTATTCCCGTAGCGCTGCCTTTTTACATAAATATCTAGACTAACAGATAGACTTAAATGCATCCTATCAGGGTCTGCTAAACCTTAGTTTCAAGTTGGCGCATTTTATAATGCACCGCTATTATGTCCTTACGCACTGTGGCACCAAGTTTATTGTAAAACCCTATAGCTTTTTCGTTCCAATCATAAACCACCCACCGCATTTCGCAACACTCGCGTTCATTCGCTATACACTCTAATTTTTGAATAATTTTTTTACCTATGCCCCTTCCACGGTATTCAGGCAACACAAATAAATCCTCGCCATATAATATTGGTGCACCAGAATAGCTAGCCCAAGCAAAAAAGAAAACTGCCATGCCAACTGGCTTTCCATTAAAATGGGCAATTACTGCCTCGAACATTTTATTTTTTCCAAAACCATATTTCCGCACTTTCTCAAGGGTAAGCAAACTTTCCTCATGTTCATAGTCAGCTAAAGCAGCTGTCAGTTGATAGATACTTTCTGCATCTAACTCCTGCGCAATCGAAATAGTGAGAGACATAGTGCTTAAACCGTAGCTGTAGATAAAAGCTCGTCCAAAAGCTTATTTATGACTTGCGGATTTGCTTTGCCCTTTGTTGCTTTCATAACTTCCCCAAAGAAAAATTGTCTTACTTTGGTACGGCCTTGACGAAATTCCTCTACCTGGCTGGGATTAGCTGCTAAGACATCTGACACCGCTTTACGTAAATCACTTTCATCACTCACTTGCGTTAGTCCTAGTTTTTCAATTAAAACTGCTACTTCTGACTTTTTGGTAAGAAGCTCTACTAACACTTGCTTAGCCGCAGTATTACTTATGGTTCCTCTAGACACTGCCGCTGACAGATCACGCAGATTTTCGGGTGTGACTGGAAGCGCATTAAATTCTAACTTTTGCTCTTTGATATATGCTTGCGTGGGACCAATTAGCCAGTTTGTAGTTTCTTTGGGCAATGCACCTAATTTAACTGCTTGATCAAAAAAATCGCTCATCTCCTTTGATTCAACTAAAACATACGCATCATCGGGAGCCAGCTTTAATGAGCTCACATAACGTTGGCGTCTTGCTTCAGGCAACTCAGGCATTTCTTTCGCCAGTTCATCTATCCAAACTTTGTCTATGACCAAGGGCACCAAATCTGGTTCTGGGAAATACCGATAATCGTGTGCGTCTTCTTTTGAGCGCATAAGGTGTGTCTTATTATCCGCATCATTCCATAGCCTTGTTTGTTGAACAACTTTTTCGCCACTTTTCACAATAGCAATTTGCCGATCAATTTCATATTGAATGGCTCTTTGGACCGCTCTAAAACTATTTAAATTTTTAATTTCTGTACGCGTGCCTAATTCCTTGGAACCCACCGGACGTATAGAAACATTTGCATCGCAACGGAAACTACCTTCCTCAAGATTGCCATCACAAACATCTATGTACCGCAAAACGTTGCGCAGCTCCGTCAAATAAAGTCTTGCCTCTTCTGGACTGGTTATGTCAGGCTCACTAACAATTTCGAGAAGCGGCACACCGCCGCGATTGTAGTCGACAAGACTATAGTCAGAACCATGCAAACCAGCCGCACCAGCATGCACAAGCTTACCTGCATCTTCTTCCATGTGTGCGCGATGTATGCGCACTTTTTTATCTTTAATCGTTATATGTCCTGCTTTACAAATGGGCTCATCGTATTGAGAAATTTGATAGCCTTTAGGCAAATCTGGATAAAAATAATTCTTCCTATCAAACTTAGTGGTTTTACTGATAGTGCACTGCAATGCCAGTCCCACTTTAATGGCAAAAGCTACCATTGATTTATTCACAACAGGCAAAACACCCGGCATTCCAAGACAGACAGGACATACTTGCGTATTGGGCTGCGCCCCAAACTCGGTTGGACAACCACAAAAAGCTTTGGATTTAGTCTTTAGATGGGCATGTACTTCAAGCCCTATTACTGGTTCATATTCAGCCATATCAATCTATCAATTCCTTCCTGTAGTATTTTCTATGATGTCTTAAATTCCTTCTTTTATTTCACCATGCATTTGGATCGCTTCTGTACTTTGTGGTAGCTCCATATTGTTACCTGTGCTTTCTATTTGTTTGATTTCTGTGCGCTTTACTTTCTCACCCGATGTAGTTGTATCGACTTCTGTCTTATCAGAGCCGCTAAAGGCACTGGAGAAAAACATTCTCATAAGAGGATGCTTTTTGGAAAGTAGTTTATCGATAGTTGTGGCCATCTTGCTCACTTTTGCCGACGCTGTTCTCAGTTGAGCCATGGTTTCACGCGCATCAGTCACAAGATTTGGATTAGATAGAACTTCATTTGCTTTGCTCATAGCGTCTTTTGCATTTATCATTGCCTCTCTAAGGTCTGTTCGCAGACCCTTGTCGTCTGCTAATTGTCTGACCACCTGCATTGATTTATTGATATTTTCTGTGGAATCAGTAAGTTTACTTAGCATAGCTATAATATCGCCGCGCATTTCTTTATCGGCAAGCGTGCCATTCAGTTCGTGTATGGCTTCCTGTATCTTAGAGGCGGTTTCCTTCGCCATTTGGATTGTTTGTTTAACATTAGAGTTAAAGGTTGGCTCGTCAACTAAGCGATTGATTTTATGTCCAGTTGTCTGCCACTCTTTAGCAGCATCCGAAAAACGTTGCATGGTAGATTTCCCTTGATTGAAAAATCCGCTGGCACTGATAGCCCCTTGTCGAATATCGGTTGTCGCCTCCGTCAATCGGTCCATATTGTTTCTAAATTTGAAGGCTGCATCTTTGATATTTGACATAGCCGGACCGGCATCGCGCACGGCCTTTGTCAGGCTATTGCTTGCTTCTGCATCACCAAAACAATCACTTAATCGACTGAAATTTCTCGCAATACGATTCATATGCAATTCTACTCTCTCTGGATCTTGTCCAGGTATTATCGCATCCTGCGCTATAGGCGGTGGGGGCGACTCATCGGCTTTAATTTTGGGCAAAGAAATTTCTACGTATTTTGCCCCAACCAGTCCTAAAGTTTGAATAGTAACTGTTGAACCTTGTGGGATAATTGTATTCTCCACTGGAACGGCTAAAGAACAAAGCACTTGCCCATCTTCACTCAAATCAATTTTCTCTACCATACCAACGCGCACACCGTTAACTTGCACCGGGGCATTCTTTGTCAAACCAGCAATATCATGAAATTGCACTCTGAAGCGCTGCGGTGGACGAAAAGAAAAGCTCTTAAGCCACGACCAACCCCAAAACAGTAATATAAGAGCAATGACTGTAAATAGTCCTACTCTATATTCATAATTTGGTTTATTTGTAGCTTCCAACTTCTAAAGACCTCTTATCTATTTGCTTAAATCACATTTCACCAATAAGCATCGGGCCTTCCCGAGTAGCATGAGCAAATTGCTTCATATACTGATTATCTGAAACTAATGCGTCCTTTGCGGTCCCCTCCCATTGAATTCGTCCTGCGTGTAACAAAATAATGCGATCAGCAGTACGTTGCCACGTAGAAAATTGGTGTGTTACCAAAATTGAGGCCGGGTTAAGTTGATTAGCCATTTCAATAATATAATCTTCTATTACTGTTGACATCACAGGATCCAGTCCGGTTGTTGGCTCATCATAAAGAATTATCTTGGGATCATTTGCGATAGCCCTAGCGAAGCTAGTGCGCTTTTGCTGACCACCTGATAATTGCGTAGGAAAAGCATACATATAATCTCCCAAGCCCACAAGCTTGAGTTTGTCAGCAATTATTTTTTCTTCTTCTTTAGAATTTAGTCTTTTCGATCTTAGAGCTAAAGCCATATTCTCTCGCACAGTCAATGAGTTTAATAACGCCGAGCCTTGAAACACCAATCCTAATTCTTTGCTGTGACAAATTATCTCTCCAGAATCAGGCACAAGTAAGCCGGATATTAATTTCAATATGGTTGACTTGCCACAACCGGACGGGCCAATAATTCCCAATGTCTCTCCGGCTTCAACTTTAAAGCTAATATCTTCAATAACAGGCCGGTCGTTAAAGCTTTTAGAGAGGTTTTTTACCTCTATCATAAGCTCGCCAGCTTCGGCTCTCCGCTCAGGGCTAATAGGTTTCCGTCGTCTAATCATCTTGGGGCATACGTAAGCGAAGTAACAATGTAATTAACAATAAAAATCACAGTCATTGTCCAAACAATAGAACGCGTGGTAGCCAAACCTACATCTTCAGCACCGCCGCGTGTATGCAGTCCAATAGCGCACGAAAAAATAATTACAATTGTGGCATTCAAAACAGCCTTTATAAAATGTACGCTGAAGTCACGATCTAGAATGGTCTGCTTGACCGAATCTAAAAATGTTGCTGGGGGAACATTAGCTGCGCTGTGGGCAATCATTATGCCAGCCATTAGCCCAATAAGCATGGCATAAATAGATAATATTGGCATCATCATTATGCCAGCCAAATATCTTGGCACGACCAGAAATTGCACCGGATCAATTCTCATTATTTTAAGAGCATCAATTTGTTCAGTAATCATCATGGTCGTTAACTCAGCAGAAATCGCCGAGCCCACTCTGCCCGCCACAATTACACCAGCTGTAATAGGACCAATTTCTCTCACCAATGCCAAAGAAACTACGCCACCAATGGCGGTATCAGCACCAAAAAGAACTAACTCGCGAGCAATTTGCAATGACATGGCAAAGCCAACAAATAATGCAGTCACACTGACAACCACAAAAGATTTGACTCCAATCATATAACATTGCCTAAATACTTCAGGCCAATCTATCTCGCCCTTTGCGTCGGTGCGGAATATGTCGCCTCTCAGTATGTCTCTTGGGATGCCCCTTGCTATGTAGTAAAGAGTCTGGCAGAATAGTACAACACATTGCCCGATAAGCTCCACCCCATTGCCGAACTGCTCCTCAATAAATGACAAAGGAGATAAGTGAATCTTAGCTAAAGATTTACGTGGAAATGAAAACGTCATTGCCCTATTCTAAACGACAAAACAATGGCTTTAAACAAAGATAAATCAAACAAAAAAACTATTCTAGGTAGTCTAGGTGTTTTAGGCGTAATTTTACTTAAAGGAAAAGCCTATTTATTCGCAGCTTGGAAAGCCTTGGCATTTTTAAAGATTGGCTGGGCAATAAGTCCTCTAATAACTATTGGCGTCTATGCAATGCTATTCGGCTGGCCATACGCCATAGCGGTATTTGTCTTATTACTGACTCATGAAATGGGACATTGGATCTGGATGAAAGCCCTCGGGTTGGAACCCAAGGCCCCTGTGTTCATTCCCGGCATTGGCGCATATGTTGCTATGACAAAATTGCCCGCTGATCAGGCGACTCACGCCTGGGTAGCTATGGCCGGACCGCTGGTGGGCGGATTAACGAGTGGGGCTCTTTTCTGGTTTGGGGTCAATTACTCTAATAATTGGCTCATGGCAGCAGGTAGCACGGGCTTTTTTCTCAATCTTTTTCAACTTGTCCCAGCAAAACCTTTTGATGGTGGTTTTATTATTCAGGCCGTTTATAAATGGCTTCTCATTCCTGGCACAGCCATGTTATTTGTCTTAACATATTACTTCCACTCGATACTTTTGTTAGTTATCTCAGTAATCTCGCTTGTGTCATTATTCGGTCAGATTTCCCGAGAGAGGTCCATTAAGGCAGAAAACAAAAGCCTAGACGATACATCTGGCTATCAAAGAGATCAATCGGCTTCAGGTCCCTTTGACACACCGGCTGCCTCAGCGCTGGGAGCGTTCCAGTCCGCATCCGTTCTAGGTGCTCCGTCTTTGAACACCGTCACCTCACTGGCCGATCAAAAACCTGCCACTCTCGAGCAACGCATTTTAATCGCCGTCGCTTATTTTAGCTTAGCCGGAATGCTGGCATATTTATATTGGCTCTCCAGTAATGAATTGATAGTCTTTATGCCGCACCACCAGTAGTGCCAGTCCAGACGAGAATACTCAGTTAAATTGGTTAAATGGAAAGATGCCCGTTAAATTACCTCAGATTATTATTGGCCATACACCGGACGCCGATGACGCTTTTATGTTCTATGCTCTCACAACAGGAATCGTTAAACCGGTTGGCTATGCGATAAAGCATAAATTAACCAATATTCAAGATTTGAATGATGCTGCCCTTTCAGGGAAGTACGAAATGTCGGCCATATCATTTGCTGCTTATCCGCAAGTGTGCGAGCAATATCATCTTATGGATTGCGGCGCCTGCATGGGATATAAAGTAGGACCAATACTGGTAGCGAAAAAAGCGATTCCGGAAACGCAAATTATCCATAAAAAAATAGCCATACCAGGCATGTTAACCACAGCATATTGGTTGCTTAGAATATTCTGTCCAGCAGCAGAAACTGTAATTATACCTAGCAACGAAATTATCACCGCCATCAAAGCAGGCACTGTTGATGCAGGGTTGATCATTGATGGTAATCAGATGACATTTGCCCAGCAAGGCTTGCAAAAAATAGTCGACTTAGGTGCATGGTGGCACGATAGAACAAAATTACCTTTACCTTTAGGCGGCAATATCGTTAGAAAAGATTTGCCCGACAAAATAATAAACAATCTAACGACTGTCTTTAGAAAGTCTATTCAGTACGCCCTCAACAATCGAACAGAGGCAGTTAAATATGCTATGCGCTTCGCTAGTGGCATGTCAGAAGAGCAAGCACTGCAGTTTATAGGACGCTATGTTAACAAATTCACACTCGAATATGGCGAAGAAGGACAACAAGCTCTGGTTGAATTGTTTACCCGAGCCTCTTATGCCGGAGTTTTTGCTAATTTTAAAACTTCCTCATCGCCAAAGGGTAAATTTACCAGTTAAATTATTGATTGACTCAGCGCGAGCTGTGGTCAGAGACCAAAAAGATCGTAAACTCTTTGCTATGCAAATTAAACTACAGCCAAATGAATTAAGTTATTTGTTAAACGAGAAATTCCTGTCCAAGGATCTTCGGACACTTCTTCAAAGCGCAAAATTGCTTAATCCATCCACAGTTGCTCTTGAAATAACCAACGATCAAGCTGATGTATTTCGGGATGCTTTTGGTGAAAGGATGCAAGAAATAGGATTTAACGATAAGTATGAGCCAACTCCGGAAGGTAAAATTCTGGACTCTTTAATCGACCGTTTTTTTGTTAAAGACTAACAATTATTCGCACAGTCCGGATAGAGGGTTGCTTAACTTCTTACCGGCATTTTGAGTATCCTATAGCAGGAATTATGTTCCATTTTTTATTCTGCCCTCACCGCATTTCATAGTTCAAACTCTCTTGCCTGAACTATTCCGGCACTTTTTTCGTATATAAGAAAAAACACGACAATTTCTTAGATGCTGAAAAGGAGAAAATACATGTATACCGCAGTACTAATACGCAGACATATTAACAAGCTTAAAGACAATAAACCATTTTCTATAAGAGACTTCCTTAACTATGGTTCTCGCAATGCTGTTGACCAAATATTTTACAGACTAGTCAAATCGGGTCAAATTATACGTGTTGCCAGAGGAATATTCATAAAGGATACATCGCCTATGCCCTCTATTTTAGAGGTTGCCTTAACTAAAGCGACCGCTTTTTGTAAAAGTTTGGTCACACCTGGATCGCAAGCTACTCAACAGCTAAGACTGAGCACTAATATGTGTACGCAACCTGAAGCTATCTATGCTTGCAACGGCTCTTCCAGTTCCTTCCGTTTTGGCAACATTCGTATCCGCTTCATTAGCGTTAGTCAAAGAAAAATAAGTCTGGGAGACGAATTGGCTGGTCTAGCCATACGAGCCCTCTGGTATCTGGGAAAATCCCATTGCTCGGCACAATTAATTTGCGACTCACTTTTATCATTCAATAGGGAGGATAGGCGCAAATTGCGTCAACAAATTAGAATCATGCCCGGCTGGCTTGCTAACCATTTCCTTGAACCAGTAAAAAAGCAAAAGCCAAAATATGATTTTCAAGCTTTCTTTTATCGCCGATAGCTTTAAAACCACAAGAACTGCCAAACAGGAGTGCCGTGCTCTACGCAGTACCATGCTGTCGGCCGCTTGCCATGCTGCCAGCTCAATTCCATGCTGGCATCTTCATCGCCAAAGCGAAAATTTACTCGTTAGCTTATTTATTGCTTCTGCGTCGCCATACAAGATAGCCCCTAGATATTTTATGCTTTCTTCGCTTATTGATGCAATGGCACTAGCGAGTTCATCATCATGTGCTGTGGTCAATACTTCTTCTGGATAATCAGCTATCAATATATTCTTCTCTCTTCTCACTTGTTGCACCAAAGTCTTTAGCTTGCTCGCTTTCAATTTAGTAATGATAAAAGGATATTTGGCAACACCCAGGTGGGAACATGCCGATGCATCCAGCAGGCACGGGCGTCCCATTAGATCTTGTCCATAAGCACCGATTGAAATAGCCATATGCCCTAGAACATTCAGTGCCACTCCCATTTCAAGATCCGAAGATAGCACGGCAACCACCTTCTTAGCTTTATAATCGTAAGTCATTTTACTCTCCCATCGAGCTCAAACGTCAATGATAGATCTGTCTATATTGATAGTAACTGCTAAAAACTTTGCGAATATAATCGCGTGTTTCTCTATAAGGGAAATCTTCCACAAAGTAATCAGGATCGCCCATTTGCAAATTCTGTTTATTTTGAATTTGGCTTTTAACCGCATTTGCACCAGCATTATAGCTGGCGACCGCCAAAAGTGCATTGCCATTCAAATCTCTCAGCACAGAGGACAAATATGCACTGCCCAAGTTAATATTTAAGTCCGGATCGAAAAGCTGGCTGGTATCAATTATCTTTATGCCTCTACTTTTTGCAATGCTGATTGCAGTAGCTGGCATCAATTGACATAGACCCAGTGCCTTGGCGCTACTCACTGCCCGTGCTTCATAACGCGATTCTTCTCTTATCAAAGCATGCAAAATAAACGGATCTGAAATATCCGCGCTTCTACAATAATTCATGATTTCTCTATTGTAAAGCAATGGATATGAATATTGCCACAGTAAACTATAATCGGCTAGTCTGGATGTGTCTTTTATCGCGCTTTGTTCTTGTAAGTCTTTAGCAGCAGTGTTAATAGCTGCCATTGCTTGTTTTGTTTTACCCTCTAACCAAACAGTCACTTCTACCGGCAAATCAAAATTTTGAGCCAGTATCTCATCATATTGCTTTAAATAGATGAGCTCTTTAACAGTATCTTTTTCTCCTATTTGTAGGCTTTCAACAATAGTTTTTGGCGGTGGCCAATCCCACTGTTGATTGTCCATTCGAGCCATAGTTTGCAATTCAAAATAATTATCCTTACTGCCATTTTTTAGGCAAACATATCTAGCTTGGGCTCTTTGTCCATAATAATTTGTAGGGTACAATTCGTGATTTTGCTGATAGTAGATGGCTGCTTGTTGTTTATTGGAAACCGCTTCACTGAGCTTACCTGCCCAAAACAAAAAGCGTGGTGCTAACTTCGAACCATTATATTTTTTTGCTGCAGCGGAACACCAGTTACCAATGGCAATCAGCGATTTGCCTTTGCTTTGTCTGATTCTCTGCCAAAATATGCGCCACTGAGCGTCCGGTGCATAAACTGAACGTGGATAAGAAGTCACTATTTGTTGATAGTAATCTAGAGCTTGAGACAGATTACTTCTTATTCCGAGATTCCAAATAACTTCATCCTTATTATTAACCTTAGACTTATACAATTTCTGCCATAAATCAAAAGCGCTTTGCTTGCTTAATTTTTCGCTCAGCTCTTTGCAGAAGGGTAAATAACGCTGATCCATCGGATAAAGCGCAATCGCCTGAAACAATTTTTCTTGAGCAAACTTGGTTTGTCCAAGTTCTAAAAAACAACGGGCTATTTCAAAATTATGTTTTTCCGGATTAGCCTTTAGCCAATAGTTGAGTGCGGCTTTATATTGACCATTAGCAAAATAGGCATTGGCAATTATTGCGAATTTATCTGGACTGACAAAATTATGCTCTAATTTGCTTATAATGCCCAATTTATCCAATATATCGGCAGCAAAGCGGCCCGCAGGGCTCTTTTGAAGATATTCAAAATAATAGAGTAAGGCTGTTTTTAATTGAGCGCGATAATCCAGACTAACATTATTGTTTTGTTGCCCATTACCTTGCAATTTATATTCTTTATCAAATTGGTTATAGGCAAGCGTTCCGAGATAATACCCTGAACCAAGAGCATAGTTGGTATCCGGAAAATCAATACGTATTTTCTTGAATGCCTCAACAGCATTATCGACTTGATTGGTTCTTAAATAGGACTGCGCAAGACCATATCGAACAGCAGCTATCGTGCTTTGCTCGCCAGCTCCTCTAAGCAGATCATTAAATACTTGCCGTACAATTTTTTCGTCACCCAATATAGTTGCAATCTCACTTATATGCCAAAGGGAATTGGTCCGTAAAGCAGGAATTGTCTTTGACTGATCTAATAAAGCAATGATTTCCTTACATTTTTGCTTTTTTTGTATTTGATCGACCTGTCTATCTTTGTTTATGGACTGCTGATAAAGCCTGGCCAGCATATATGCGGCTTCCGAGCGTTCTGCGCTGGACAGATTTGCCTGGACCAATACATGCTCCAAAGCCACCGATCGCTGCTCTCCGTTAAGTTCATCATAATCTTGCAGCACTTCATCGAGAGAAACATGCTCTTTCTGCAAGTCTTTCGGCAGTGTCGATAATTGCTGATTCTCGGTTACGTTGCTTATGGACTTCTTATTTTCGCTGACACAGGCGCTACAGAATATAATTGCCACAAAAGCGCTAATTAAAAAATGCCTCAAAGCCCTAATCCATAACTACGGTAAGCGAATCCCACAAATTCCTTTATATTTTTGCCCGAAATTGGTGGCCCCAGGGCTAATTGTGTTTAATCCTTTAGCAATTATGCTTTACGCAATGCCTTTTTTGCTCAGCAATTCTCTATAACTATCAGAAATCATAACTAGTTAGCACTTGATTTGTAATTCCACTCAATTTAGGTACCAATAATGATCAAGGAAGAAGAGAAACAGTCGCAAGCAAATTCTGCTCATATAACTAACGCAGATACAATAGCCATTCTCGATTTTGGCGCCCAATATTCGCAATTAATCGCCAGAAGGGTTCGGGAACTAAAAACATTTTCGGAGCTTCTTCCTTATAACACGACCGCTAAGAAGCTTCGTGAAATGAAAGTTAAGGGCATAATTTTATCAGGCGGTCCCAACAGCGTTTATGATTCAGGAGCACCTCAAGTTGACCCAGAAATCTGGAAATTAGGTGTCCCAATACTGGGTATTTGCTACGGCATGCAATTAATGGCCAGAGATCTTAATGGTCAAGTCGAACCAGCTCAAGTAAAAGAATATGGCAGAGCCTTGCTGACCATCGTTCACCATGGAAAATTATTTGCTCATCTGGAAGCCGGGATTGAAAGCTGGATGAGCCATGGCGACAGTGTGGCTACTTTGCCAGCAGGTTTTTGCTTAATTGGCAGCACACAAGCTACCCCTGTGGCTGCTATAGCAGATGAGGAAAGAAATTATTACGGTGTCCAATTCCATCCTGAAGTAGCTCATACTCAGGGTGGGTTACAAATTCTGCGCAATTTTGTTGTCGATATTTGCCGTAGTGAACAAAATTGGACAATGAAAGAATTTATAGATGAGGCAATCGCTGAAGTGCGCAAAAAGGCAGGAGATAAGAGAGTCTTACTTGCTCTTTCTGGAGGAGTCGATAGTTCGACTCTAGCTTTTTTATTGCATAAGGCTATCGGCGAAAATTTGGTTTGTATGTTCATAGATCAAGGTTTCATGCGTAAAAATGAGCCCGAATGGTTAGTTGAGACTTTCGAAAGAGATTTTAAAATACATGTTCATTACGTTAAAGCGCGCGACCGTTTTTTAGCAAAATTAGCAGGCGTCGTAGACCCCGAAGAAAAACGCAAAGCCATTGGCTCTGAATTTATTCGTGTATTCGAAGAGGAATCAAAAAAACTGGGGCCTTTTGATTATTTAGCTCAAGGCACGCTATATCCAGATGTTATCGAATCGGCAGGCACTCAAATTGATCCTAAAACAGGCGAGCGAGTAGCAGTAAAAATCAAATCTCATCACAATGTCGGGGGACTACCATCAGATTTGAAATTCAAACTGATCGAACCTTTCGCCAAATTGTTCAAAGACGAAGTGCGTCTTGTGGCAAAAGAATTGGACGTACCGGAAGGCATACGCGTAAGGCATCCCTTCCCTGGACCGGGTTTAGCTATACGCGTCCTTGGTGAAGTAACAAAAGAGAGGTTAAAAATACTGCGCGAAGCAGACTGGATAATACGCGAAGAAATCAAAGCTCACGGATTATACAGAAAAGTCTGGCAAATTTTTGGTGTTTTATTACCAACCAAGTCAGTCGGTGTAATGGGCGATCAAAGGACATATCAAAACCAAATCGTTATTAGAGCAGTTACTTCTGAAGATGGTATGACAGCAGATTGGGCCCGCTTACCTTTCGATTTATTGGAAAAAATTTCTTCTCGCATAGTTAATGAAGTAGCCGGTATAAACCGCGTCGTTTACGATATAACTTCCAAACCGCCCGCCACTATTGAGTGGGAATGAAGTTCAGCGTAACGAACGGCGCTGGGGAAGCGGCAGTAGTGTAGCGTTAATACGCGCGTTGAGCCGAGCAGCGCGAGAGCGAGAGCAGCGCTCATGTTAAGAGTGGGAATGAAGTTCAGCGTAACGAACGGCGCTGGGGAAGCGGCGGTAGTACAATGAAGTTCAATCCTAACTAGCACCGGCCTGAGACTGTTGGCTCAGCAGTCTTGCAGACATTTCTTTATCTTTCAAATAAGTTAAAGGGCGCTTGAACTGTATCTTTACCTCGTCAATAGGCACACCGGTTAGCCTGATTTCTGAGAGATCGACATTTCCTATCACTTCACCCGCTACTTGAATATAATCCAACTCATCAAGCTCGAAACCCATAATCCGGGCACAAGTAGCATCGACTGCGGCTGGATCTTGTCCCATTATAATCAATCCCATTTGGCGAGCCGTACCATTAATTGGACCGTCTCCTTCCATGGCAATAATGGCATCAACTATCGACAAACGCGTTTGCACCAAACGGTTTAAGTCAAGAATACAATGTGAAATCCCTTTGAAATGGAGAAAGTTTTTTGGATAACCATATTTACGTCCAGGAACAACACCAAATAGATTCTTCATGGCACCGGTCATCCCAACCCAATGATGTGTCTTCAATTTAGGTAGGCTTATAACAGTATCGGCTTGAACGATTGTTCTCGGTAGAAAATAATGATCAACCCCTGCAAAACTATCTTTCATAGGTACTTTGATCACGTCGTCTAAATTCAAATCTATAAAGGGCACTGCCATTTCGTGACAAGCTTTTCCAATTCCAGTGGAAGCTAAAATTGACTCGGTATCTCGCATGTGACCCGGTCCTTCAGCAACTGCTATTTTTGCTGCTCCTAAGTAATCAGCTAATTTAACGGCTGCTTTCAAGACTGCTGCATTAGTTGTCACCGGTCTGCCCGCCGGACATTCAACCATATTTGGCTTCAAAATCACAAATTTACCTTTAAAATCAGCTTTATTCAAAAGGTCAACATTATTTTTCATAATAGAGAACAAATCGTCTGCATAAGAATCTGCTCTGAGAATACCGACAGCGGAAGGTGCTGATCGACGTGCCGCTTTTTGCCCTTCACTCGGCTTAGGCAATTTTGTCACTATAGAGGATGAATTAGCGCATGCCCCAAGTGTCAAAGAAGCAATGGTAGCCTTCAGAAATGAGCGTCTTTCAATCATATCATTCTGATATCCTTTTAAATGGGTTGGTACCGTTTATGGTATCGAGGGCTAATAACGAAAGCGCTGTGACAAAATAATTCATGCCAAAGCCACCATCTTCTTTCTGTAATTTCAATAATAAATCTATCTCTTTTTGACATTCATAGTTGTAAGCGTTCAACGCTAAAATGGTCCAAGCAAGAGACATTGCAGAAGGTTCCTGATGCGAAATTTTACTTAGATAATCTAAAGCAGCTTGCACTTTATGATCCATAGACATATCAATAAGCGCCAAGAGAGCTTCAGCTGTGGTGACAATATAAGGTTGATAAAATTGTCCAAGACAATAGAACGCGCCATGATTCCAACCACCATCGCGGCAAGAGTGTTCTAACAAAAACTTATTGGCATGATAAACAACCGGCGCAGCCAAATCTTCTTTTATCAATTCTGGCAATTTAAAAGCCATGAGACTATAAGCTGTGGGCTCTATCCAGTTATGACACCCGGCTGTCCAAGGCCAGCCTCTTCCATAATGTAAGCTTTTAGGACCTTGTAAAAGAAGATACATAAGTCTCATTACTGGCGGCAAAAAATCGGTGCGCGAGTTTAACAAATAGTGAAAGGCATCTGACAAAACTCGTCTTATTTGCTCAGCATCAAAATATTGTCTTTGATAAGAGCAAACAATTCTTATAGCCAATGTAGCCGGACCAGAAGTCCAGTCGGACTTCCCTAAATCAGGAGCAGTAGACCAACCACCATCCTTATTCTGGCTGGCTATTAAAAAATCAATAGCTTTTTTTGCTAATAATGGTTGTTTGCGACAAATCGCTATCGCCGCCCACGAGGTAGCTTCAACAGATGCATCTTGACTAGGTAAAAAGAATAAGGACAGGCACCATCCCTAAGAGCAGCCGCCAAAAAGATTTCAGTTTTAGATAACTGCTCTGCAATCATAGTAACCAGTGTAACTGATTATTTGTTGAAGCGACGCTGAGGCGCTGCCTAAGTGACACCACATTCTTTGCTGCCCTGGCTAGCGCAAGTTGCTTAGCAATTAAAACAGAACCTATTGGGAAACTGTGTCCTGCAAATACTAAAAACTGAGTTTGACTAGTCTAGCTTTTCGTTTCAACCATGGATCACTATTTAAAGTAGGCAGAATCGGTTTAATCTCAGCCGACCAAATTTAGCAGGTCTAGTCATGCATACTCAAATTTGTCTTATTTGAATTTCATTTCTCATGATGATTTCCAAAATATTCGTGAGAAATTTTATGAATTATTTATCATAATCGCTCCATTATTGACAGGAGTGGATTCGTGGCCAGCGGTGCAAAACCGGGTATAGGTTATTTTCTTTGCTCTTACTCTCTATCGTTAATCTTTGACCGCCTAAGATTAAGAGCACTTCCAAAAATTAAAATTGCTCCTTTCATCTTGGCGTTTGTTGATTCAGGGGGTAGTATAGAAATATCAACCTTTTATTCAGATTCACTTTAAATTACCAAGGTTGGTAGTGAATAAATTTGGGAAATCTCTCTTGTTCTATTTTTGTTGCTCTTAAAGTTACTATTTCTTGGTTTTAAAATTTTTTCCAAAATCAAACCTGTCGGTCTTAGAATCGGGTTTTGATAATTAGGTTGGTAGTTGAGCAGAATCCGGATTATTAATACGGATATTTTTAGGAGGTTACTATGTTAACAGGTATACTAAAACGCTTTATAAGCGATGAGTCAGGACAGGGTATTACAGAATACGGTGCCATTTTGGCATTCGTTGCACTGTTAATCGCTGTAGTATTTGGAGCTGCACACGGAACATTACAGAACGCCATCAGCGCAGCATTCGGCAACGTAGCATCTAATTTGAACTCATTAAATGCATCCTGATCTGTAGCGATCGTAGACAATTTGGGGAAGCTCAGACTGCGCAAGCAGTTTGAGCATTCTCAAACTAAATCTAATTCCAATTTTTACTTAATATTCTTTTTTAGTCCAAGGCTGCGGTTCTTTTAAGGTAATGACTTTAGTCACTATACGGTGCCATATTTAACAATGTGGTCTGTAGATTGACTTATTGATGCAGCTCGATCTGCTGCATTCTGCCATCATAAAAAATTTGGGGTTACTAACATTTGGGTTATGGTGGCAATATGGGGAAGGTGAAAGCCTTCCCTATATTGTTGGTACGATAAACAACCGTCTTTCCTATTTCATACTGGTATTAATCTTCATCAAAAGCATCAGAAATATTAAAATTTCCCCCTTACAAACGCGTTTGCGACCGGCTGATAATTAAATTTAGACTGCCTTAGTAAGAAACAATTAGCTCTTTGGGTATGTAGGTTTACAGTTAAAGCCCGCCTCCCCATATTCATATTTGCTTTGAAAAATAATTTAGCGGCACAATGAGAACCATTCAGACAATATACCAATGAAAATTGGTGCATTTGCCTTGAAACTTCATGGCTACTTTGGTAAACAGCTTATTAAAAATGAGGAAAGCTAATGAATCCTTTAAGAGCTTTAGTATTGCAACTCTCAAGAATACCAATTGGTCTGTTACTGGTCATGATCATAGTATTAGCAGGGGTAATCGCCACGGGTGTGACTACCATTATCAATGACTTACAAACAAAGTTAAAAAATCAACAGGATGAATTCTTGCTACAGGCTAATGCTACCGGCAAGGCGGTTTATGCTATTCATGATATTGCCGAAGGACAACCAATTCCAGGCGATGCTCTTGAAGAAAAGGAAATTCAAAAGAGTAAAATCCCTGAAGATGCTATTGCATCAATCGGTCTTGCCATTGGGCGTCTCACAAAATATGGTATCTTCGCAGGCCAGATTGTCTCTCAGCACGATCTTGCACCACAAGGTATATCTTTGGGTTTTGAATCCAAGCTCAGAGAAGGCATGAGAGCGGTAGCCTTCGGTATAGATAACAATTCCGGTGTTTCTGGTTTTGTTACCCCAGATAGCCATGTTGACATAGTGGCCATGGTTGGCACCGGGGCCGATACTAAAGCTTCGGCAATTTTATCGGACGTCGAGATTATAGCCGTCGGCCAATCATATCAAAAGAGTCCTGGTCAAACTGCTGCAATGCCTTCTAGTTCAGTTACGGTAAGTGTTTCAACAGAGGATACTACGAAATTGATTAAAGCAATAAGCGCTAGCAAGCTTTATCTAGCACTGAGAAGCTCCAAAGATCACTCACCAGTAGCAACTGTAGATGTGACGTCTATGTTTCCAGCTCCTTCAGGACCCGGTTGTCCTGTGCCTTCTATCACTGCTCTTGAACCACCCGTGCTGCACGCTCCGGATTTGGGTGCTGGTATGCCAGACGCAACAAACCCGGCTGCTCGATCACCCGTGCCTCAATATGAGATAGAAGTTTGGTCCGGTAGTAAGAAGGATGTATTAACCTTTCCTGGTGGTTAAGTCGATGATTGATTAAGTGCGTTCCCGCGAATGGTTAATTCCCTTCAGTCGAAAATTAATACTTAGAACTGGGAAGCACTATTTTCAACAATATGGCCCGCTGTAAATTCATATATAAGGATTGAGTTTAATCAGACTGATAACTCTACTAAAATCAATTGCACCTCTTTTCCTAAGACCTATTTAGCTTACAGGAAATGTCGATTCGGGATTAAATTGATATTTCTGTGGCAAATAGTAATTAGGTTTACAGATTTAAGCTAGGAAATTTGGCCTAACTATGCTGCACAATTGCTTTGAAAACTAATTTAGCGGCATAATGGGAATGATATGGATAATACATTTATGAAGTTTGGTTTGTTGGCTAGAATACTTATCACTGTTTAGATAAAAGTTTGAGAAAAAAGGGGGAAACCTAATGAATCCGTTACGAGCTCTCGTATTGCAACTTTCAAGAATACCAATTGCATTATTACTAGTCATTATAGTTGTTGTAGCAGGCGTAATCGCCATGGGCGTGACCAGCATAATTACCGAGTCGCAAAAAACATATGAAGCCCGCAAGGCCGAATTAGAGCAAAAAGCTAACGCCAAAGGAAAAGTTGTTTATACGGTTCATGATATTGCCGAAGGACAGCCAATTCCAGGCGATGCCCTCGAAGAAAAAGAAATCGAGCAGAGCAAAATCCCCCAAGATGCTATTACCTCTGCCAGCCTTGCTACAGGACGTATTGCAAAATACGGTATCTTAGCTGGGCAGATCGTCTCTCAACATGATTTGGCACCACAAGGCATTTCTTTGGGTTTCGAATCTAAGCTTAAAGAAGGTATGAGAGCAGTAACCATGAGTATAGATAATAATTCAGGTGTTGCTGGTTTCGTCACCCCAGATAGCCATGTCGATGTCATAGCTATGGTGGGCACCGGCGCTGACACAAAAGCATCACCAATTCTATCGGACGTCGAAGTTATTGCGGTAGGACAACTCTATCAAAAGAGTCCAGGACAATCTGCTGCTATGCCATCGAGCTCAGTTACGGTGACCGTATCTCCAGATGATGCTACCAAATTGATTAAAGCAATTAGCGCTAGCAAGCTTTACCTGACACTCAGAAACGACAAAGATCGTACACCAGTGGCGACAGTTGATGTCACTTCTATGTTTAGCTCCGGACCAAACGGTAAACCAGACGATCTCGCTCTTCAACCACCAAGTTCACTACCACCTCCACCACTTCCTGGTGGTCCAGATCTTGGCGGCGGTATGCCCGGCGCTATGGCTCCAGCTGCCCCCCCGCCTCCTCCTCTACATGAGGTAGAGATTTGGTCAGGGAGCAAAAAGGATGTTATATCGGTACCTGGCAGCTAAGCACAGGCTTAATTAATGTTGACCACGAAGATAGATTCATCTCTATTCGGTTGGGTACAAAATTAATAGTTAATATTGAAGGAGTAATACGGATTAGTGCAGTGAAGGACGACGATGAGGCGTCCGAAACGGAACGAACAAGGATACGCGCGTTGAGGCGAGGGACGAAGCCGAAGCAGCGTTTAATAAAGGGTAAAGCATGAAACTGACCACACTATTAGTTTGTGACGCTGGTTTGGACAAACGCCAGACGATTGAAGACTTGATTCATAGTCAACCTTCTCTAGCCTTGGTCAGTACTGTCTCAGGAAGTATGGCCCGAGAACAGATAGGAAGTTTACATCCTAAATTAGTATGGATTGAGCTTAGCCCGGCTCCGGTTCGCGGACTCTCGCTCTTAGCAGAACTAAGAGAAACCTTCACTGAAGTTTACTTCTTTGTTAGTTACGAAGTGCCAGATCCTGAATTGATTAGAACTGCTTACCGACTGGGGGCTTCAGACTTTCTTGATGCCGAGCGTTGGCGAACTGATTTGCCGGCAGCAGTCCAAAGCATCCAGTTAAAACATCAAAGTGAATCTATATCCACAGCTGCCGGCAAAGTGATTGCCACATTTAGCCCCACCGGTGGTATTGGTGCCACTACCATTTGCACCAACCTCGCAGGCTATTTAGGCAAATACGGCGAAGCCTGCATAGTAGATCTCGATCTGCAATTTGGCATGGTTGCTCAGTATTTAAATCTCGAACCATCTTTCAGTCTTAGCACTATAGATTTTTCACACACTAATTTTGATGCCACATATTTACGTAACTTGATGACCCGATATGATGAAAAGCTCAGCATTCTTGCCGCTCCACCTGACTTAGAGGATATTGGCGATATTTATGCAGCCCAAGTACAAGAAATTTTGTACACTTCAAAACAAGAATTCCGCTTTACTTTGGTTGACTTACCAAAGAATCTTTTAGATGAGCGTGCCATCGCTACTCTCGATTTAGCTGACGAAGTATTAGTAATAACGGAATACAACTGGGCAGCCATAGTTAATGCTCGCAAATGTCTCGATACTTTTAAGGCGCACTATAATCAAGAAAAATTATTGCTCTTAATTAATCGCTCAGAGTGGCAACCACAAGACGTCTTGAGTGAGTGTCGGGCAAGTTTAAACTACCCAATTTTTCACGAAATTCCTAATGATGCTAAAACAGCCAAATGGGCCAATAACCAAGGACAAATTGCCCCTCCGCAATCCGCATTAGGCAAATCTCTCGATTCCTTAGCGAGGAGATTAGGCGGAGGCGAACAATTACTAATTGGCCAAAAAGATTCTGAACCAGTTGCTAAAGGATTCAAACTGCCGGCATTTTTCAAACGTTAATGAAGCAAGGAGTAAGATAGATTTAACAGGCTTATTGCCAGAAGCATCGAAAAGCTTTTAAGGAGCTGAAGCAGCGTTTAATAATAAGGCAGTGAAGGGCGACGGTGAGGCGTCCGAAGCGGAACGAACAAAGAGATACACGCATTGAAGCGAGGGACGAAGCTGAAACAGCGTTTAATAATAAGGATGGTGAATTTGGGCCATGGGTGACGATAGAAAAGATTCCAATCTTCCAGCTAAACCAGCGTCTTCGTTGATGGGACAGTTGGTCAGGCAAAGGCAAGGCGCTGATGTTGTTCCAGCACAATCACAACAAACAGGGATTGCAGGACAACAAGGTTCTACAGGCATGGGTGGGCGTTCTTCTGCTCCCCCGCCCGGACAAAGCGGTATGGCCCGTCCAGGAGGACCCGCTACCGGTATTGCTGGTAGCAAAGCCCCCGGCTCAGGATTAGAAAGTGGTGCAGGCCCGAGCAGAGCAGAAATTGAACGTATCGACGCTAAAGAAGAAGCGGGGTATGGTCATGGTGGTGCCTCAGAAAACGCAGCTGTGGGTGGCGATTTAAATGCCAAGTTTGCTGCTAATCAAGGACTAATTAGAGAAAGAGAAAAATTCATTATTGACCAGTTAAGACGAGAACTTGACACTTCAAGACTCACCAATATTTCCGAAGATACGCAAGCCCAAGTGCGCGCCCGTATTCGTGAAATCGTCAACTCTGACCCAGCACCTTTGACCATGATGGAAAAAGGTATATTGCTGCAGAATGTTTTGGATGAAGTGTTTGGATTCGGACCATTAGGACCACTACTCCGCGATCCAAGCGTGGGTGATATTTGTGTTAATGGTGTAAGTAACATCTACGTTGAACGTCATGGTCGTCTCGAAAAAACCAGCGTTGCTTTTGAAAACGAAAAACACTTGCGCCAAACTATCGACAAAATTATTCAACCTCTAGGAAGAAGACTTGACGATAACTCTCCAATGGTTGATGCCCGTTTACCGAATGGTTCACGGGTTAACGCCACTATTCCACCTGTAACCATCGATGGCCCTACTATTACCATCCGATGTTTCGGTGCCAATGCCATGTCTCTTGGACAATTGGTAGAAAAAGGCGCTATGTCTGTACAGATGGCTGAAGTACTTAAATCATGCGTAAAAGGCAGGATCAATTTGATCATCTCTGGAGGTACAGGTTCTGGAAAAACCACCTTACTTAATGCTCTGTCTGCCCATATTAATCCAAGAGAACGTATTATCACAATCGAAGACGCGGCTGAATTAAGACTACAACACGATCACTGGGTGAGAATGGAAACTAGACCAGCAAATACTGAAGGAAAAGGTCAAATCACACAGCGTATGTTAGTTGTAAATACTCTCCGTATGAGGCCCGATAGGATAATAATGGGGGAATGTCGGGGTGAAGAAGCATTCGACATGTTACAGGCCATGAATACCGGTCACTCTGGTTCCATGACCACAATCCACGCTAACAATCCACGTGACTGTACCAAGCGTCTGGAAAACATGATTCTGATGGGGGGCATGGACATGCCTGCCAAAGCAGCCCGTGAACTTATTGCTTCTGCCATTCAAGTAATTGTGCAAATTCGCCGTCTTGAAGATGGCACTAGGCGAGTGACAGAAGTTTCTGAGGTAACCGGGATGGAAGGCGATACTATTGCTATGTCTACGCTATTCCACTTGGAAAGAGAAGGAAGAGATGCTCGTGGATTTTTCAAATGCCGCCACGTGGGATCAGGCTTACCGCCAAAATTCCTTGAACAACTTGAACAAGAATCAATTCCGTTTAAACTAGAGTGGTTGAGATAATTAATTGTTTGTCTTTAAGGGCCGGGATTATTTTTTGAGAACTGAGATTATTTATTTATGGAAATGATTGGATTCTTAATTTTCTTCTTGATTTTATTAGCCGGGGGCGCCTGTCTAATTTTCGCCCGTAGACCATGGGGTGAAGAATTAATCCGCCTGGATAAGCATAAAAGGAAGATGAAGGCTAAATTCCATGAAGATGAAGAAATAGATATATTCCTTGCTAAACGAACTAATTATCTTGCTCAAAAGCTTGCCCACGCTGGGTTAGAAGCAAAATATGACCAAATGAAAGTGCAGTGGGCCGGAGCCACGATCGCCGGTGGTTTTATTGGCGCCGCCGCAGCTTATTCTGCCATGCAAGAACTTATGATTGTAGGATTCTTTATTGGCTTAATGATTGGAGCCGCGGGTTTCGTGTCGTATATAGACTTTTTAGCTAGGCGAAGACAACAAAAAATTATGGAGCAATTACCTAACGTTCTAGAGACCATGGTAAGCTCGTTGCGGGCAGGTTCGCCAGTTATAGAAGTTTGGAAAGTCTTAGCGGAGACCGGCACTGATCCAATCAAATCAGAATTTAAGAGAGGACTAGTTTCTCTGCAATTGGGAAAACCCTTCCGTGAGGTAATGGCCGAAATGGCGACTCGTATCCCTACGCCAGACTTTAAATTGTTAACCACAGCGATTTTTATTAGTCAAGATGTTGGTGGAAATTTAGCAGAAGTAGTTGCCACTATTGCTTTAGCCATTAGAGCTCGTTTCAAACTCCGGGATTATATGAATGCTTTAACTGCTCAAGGTAAAATGACTGCTTGTTTTATTGGCTCTTTGCCTTATCTGGTTACACTTTTGACTTATTTGATTTCACCTGGTTATATCGTTCCATTTCTGAACCACCCAGTCGCTCGCCTGGTAGTTTTCGCTCTAATGGCATGGGAAGGTTTCGGAGCATGGGTTCTTCTTAAAATGACTACTTTTGATGTTTGAGGTTTAGTAACTTGGGTTCATCATTTTTTGTTGGCTTTTTAACTTTCTTAGGTGTTGCAGGATTTGCATTATTATTAATGCGTCCGGTTTTTGCTCAGTACGTTGATTCTTATGCGGTAAGAGTCCGCCCTCGAAAAGTGGGAGACGAAACCTCTGCTGAAAAACCGCATGATTCCGCGCTTTTAGGCTTGATGCGTACATTGGGTGAGTTGGTATTAAGCGTGATGCCAGCTTTAGCAGATCGCCGCACCATTCAGTTTTTAACCGAAGCAAACTACCGCACGCCTTCCCACTTAGCTATCTATATCGGCATAAAAACAACTTTCGTAGCAGCTATTGCGGTCTTAGGACTAATGTCTGCTGGCAGCAGCCCGATGGTTCTATTAATGTGCATTCCGGCCGTTGGCGGTGCTTGGTTTATGCCCAATTTCTTCCTGGCTGGCCGAGCTAAAGCTAGACAAGATATTATTTTAAAAGAATTACCAACAATAATTGACTTACTAATCGTTTGTGCCCAAGCCGGTTTAGGACTGCTTATGGCCGTTGATAAAGTCTCCAAAGAATCAAAGGAGTCTTGCCCCACCCTTGCTGTAGAAATGGAACAATTAATAAACGACGTAAAAATATTTGCTAAAGCAGTACCGATCGCTTTGAGAGAGATGGGAGAAAGATGTGGGGTGGATGATCTAGTCAGTTTGGCCAGTGCTTTAATTGCTGCAGAATCCAAAGGTGCCGATATAAGCTATCCTCTCAAACAACAAGGGGAAGCCCTTGTTGATCGTTTAAAACGCAAAAAAGAAGAAGAAGCAGCTAAGGTTCCTGTAAAAATGATTCCCGTCATTATGATCTTCGTAATGCCCTTACTTATGGCTCCAATGTTAGGGCCCGCCGTCATTACAATCATTAATGCTTTAGGGCCAATGATTCAGACTGGCGCAAAGTAATTTGATTGACGGTGCCAAAAATTCAAGCAGTTAATATCAGTCGCAATAGTTCGTTAGCAGAACATGTGATGCTAGCTGATAATTTTTTCAAGCGCTTGCGTGGACTCCTGCTCACTAGTTCTTTGCCTATTGGACAAGGTCTCTTGATCAAACCTTGTAATTCTATCCATGCCTTTGGCATGAATTACGCTATTGATGCTATTTTCCTTAACAAAGAAAACTTAGTGGTTGCCACCTTATCAAACCTGAAACCTTGGCAAGTATCACCAATTTATTGGCAAGCTTCATCTTGCCTAGAGCTGCCAGCAGGAACCATAGCCAATAGCGGCACTTTAGCTGGAGATCAACTGCAATTTAGCAATTAGTAAAAGCCGAAGAAAGCCAATATTTGTTTATCAAAGCCCATACTGAGAAGAGTACCGCCTAAAATGGCCAAACTGATTGGTATGGGGGCTTTTCGCTGCTCCGCCAGCTTAGAAGTATCGATAGTCATCCCGCTTGTATCCCCATCAAATATTTTCTGTTTAAGCCAAGCAATGACTTGCTTCCATGGCACTTTTATAGCTAAAGCTAGGCAAGAAATTAGTCCAAAGAAAATACAAAAACACAGTATAACTAGTAGTACAGATTTTGGACCTAAGAATGCTCCTACCGCGGCCAATAATTTTGCATCTCCCATTCCGATACCGGAAGCAACACCCGGACCCATCGGCAAATTGCCTAAAAAGACCACTATTAAGGCGGCTAAAAACCAGCCCGCACAGGCCATCAAAGCACCATGTCCATCACCACTAATATAATTCAACACAATTCCGCAAACAGCCGCCGGAAGCGTTAAAAGATTAGGTATCTTAGATGTACGCCAATCGATAACCACAGCAACCACAATTATCAGCAGCAGCATAATATTTTTAACAACAGCTATATCCATAACAACCCCAAACCATTAACTGCAATATACCCCTAAGATAAAGCTATCATTTCAATCTCTATTAAAGCGTCTTTTGGTAGTCTGGCTATCTGTATAGTAGAGCGGGCTGGCTTATGATCAGGAAAATATTCGCCGTAGACTTTATTCATGAGTTCAAAGTCCGTTAAATCTTTTAAGAATACTGTCGTTTTAAGCGCTTTTTTTAAATTGCTGCCAACCGATTGCAAAACAGCCGACAGATTATCTAAAACTAGTCTTGTTTGCTCCTCTATCGAACCACCCGTAAATTGATTGCTTACAGGGTCTATTGCTACTTGCCCTGATAAAAAAACTAGACCATTAGCTAATATCGCTTGAGAATAAGGGCCTACCACCTTTGGTGCCTTATCCGTACTAATTGTTTGAATCATAGAAATCTCCCAAAACCAAACGTGCTAATTATAGCTCAGTAAGCATAAGGCCAATGCAACTGGCTAGCAAAGAGATTTTCTTTAGATCAATAAATTATTGTGCAGTATTCTTGCAGTAAAAATATCGCCTATGTCTTTAGACTACTATTATCGCACCAAATATAGTATCAGGGCGCTTTTCGTACACCATCACCAGACGCCGTAGGCAATCTATCACCACCGTGGCCGGTTCTTAATGTCTTTGCTCTTTGCCCAGTAATACCTGCATTAATTGGAGAAAAATTATCTAGTCGAGGATATGAATTGGTTCCCTCATCACCATAGATGCTTTCAGCGTGACCACCAGCATTTTTTACAAAACTGTCTAAACTTGTAGGGGGTAGCCCGTTGAAAGTTCCTTTCAAACCAGCCGGCAGAGCACCATTTTGCATATAGCTCAACCCGCGAGTCGATGGAACCGAAAGTACTTGCGGGGCCTGTCCATATGCGCTATTTTGCACTTGCCCATATTGATTATATTGGGTGGGCGCCTGGTTGGGCCTCATGGCATTAGATCCAGCATTATAAGTTTGATTGATACTTAAACCAGCATTGTTCGAATTCGGCGACCCAAGAGCACCGCTCACCCCGAGAGTACCGGTACCACCTGAATTGATAGAATCAACTGCAGAATTGTTGCCTAAATCCCATTGAGCACTTACAGGTGTAATTACTGCAGTCATTGTGCAAAATATCACTAAGCTAAATATTACTTTCTTATTCATTCTATTTACTTGCCTGCTTATTTGCTACGTATATTAAAGTCTACTGAACCCAACGAAGTGGGCGGCAGAGAATTGCTATTGCCAAGTCCGATTGAGCCTCCTGGGGTAGGAATCGGAATAGGCTGACCATAAGGACCTTGATAAAGATTAAAAGGAGTGCTCTGAAAGCCGAAGCTATAATGCTGATAATCAGTTTTTTTCCCAGAAGTTATCGGCAAGAAGGCATTACGCATCAAAGTAGCTTGCAATGCTGTATTCACCGGAGGCAAACTGCCTCTTGAGCCGGGATAAAGACTTACTTGTCCCGTGGGAGCTTGAGTAGGGCTAGTGCCATTAACTAATTGACTAGTACCACCCTGATAAGCACCTTGGCTTTGGTATGAATTAATGGGTAAACCAGTCGAAGTAACATTTTGCTGATTAATAGGCAACAAATCGGCAGGATTTTTGGCTTCACCGCCCGGATATGAGTTGTGGGTAAAGTCGCCAAAATCACTAAAAGTGACATTGGTATTTCCTTTGTCAGCACCGTTTTGTCCGATCCCTGTACCTCCCGAAAGATTTACATTGACCCCGCTGCCTGAATTTTGAGCAGAAGCGTTTGTTGCATTTTGACTCGAAGAATTAGCCGCACTTTGGCTAGAAGTATCATCATTCATATCAAAAGAAAGCGCCAAGCAAGGGTTTGTACAAATAAGGGTACAGTTTATGGCAACGACAGCCAGCAAGCCTACCTTTAAAAATAAAGGACTTGTAGAACTTATTGGACATAGCTTTTGCTTTGGCATTTAAATGGATTTAGTAAGACCAATTGAATAAGATTAAAATGGGCAATTAATGTTTTTCTTGAGCCGAATTAATAATTACGGGTAAGAGATATGATTAATATGCGAGTTAGAGCCGTTACGCTTGTGGAAAAATGGTACTCTCCCCTGACGGGCTTGTCAACAACAATTTAATCAATAGGCAAAAGCTAGGAAGCGCGCCATGGCAACATATTTGGGCATCGAAACCAGCTGTGATGAAACAGCAGCAGCAGTAGTAGTTGACGGTCGAAAAATCCGCTCTAATTGTCTACTTTCACAAATAGATCTACATAAAAAATTTGGCGGCGTAATTCCTGAATTAGCAGCCCGAGAACACTTGGAGTGCATTAATCAAATAATTGACTTGGCCTTGACTGAAGCGAAGATTAAGGTAAGTGATTTGTCTGCTATAGCTTGCACCAACGGTCCTGGGCTTATTGGTACTTTATTAGTAGGTTTATCAGCAGCAAAATCTCTCTCTTATGCCTGGGACCTTCCCCTGATAGGCGTTGACCATTTGACAGCACATGTCTGTGCCAATTACTTAGAGACCGACTTAGAGCCCCCATTTTTAGCCCTTTTAGTCAGCGGTGGACACAGTCAATTGATGCATTTCACTGATTTTGTCGAAGCAAAAGTGCTTGGACACACAGTGGATGATGCAGCTGGTGAAGCTTACGATAAAGTAGCTCGTCTTTTGGGCTTAAGCTATCCAGGTGGACCAATTATCGATCAATTAGCCAGATCGGGAAACAGTGCTCAATTTCAATTTCCGCAAGCAACAGTAGAGGGATTCAATTTTAGTTTTAGTGGGGTAAAAACAGCTGTATTACGTTGCTTGGAAAAATTAGAAAAACCTTGGCCCCTTGAAGATCTAGCAGCTTCTTTTCAATTCGCCGTCATAAACGCTTTGGTCAAAAAGACTTTGCAAGCTCAAAAATATACTAAAGCTCCTAAAATCGTTCTCGCTGGTGGCGTAGCCGCCAATTCCTACTTGAAAGAGCTAATGCAAACTCTTTCACCAGTACCGGTAATCTTCCCTCACCATCATCTCTGTACAGACAATGCGGCTATGGTTGCTGCTGCTGCCTATTTTAAACAAAAGAACACCGGTACATTTGCGAGCAATGATTTGATGGTTTATTCACGTGCTAATTCAGAGCAGAAATAAAACTACGCCTTATTCTTCGTCATTTTAAAGCTAGCAAGATATCAAGAGACATAACATCAATAGTTTGATTACTACCAAATCATACTTCACGATTGTTGATGGCTAAAAACTTGATTCAACAAGGATTTCGCTGCTTAAAGTACTATTTAACTTGAACACTTATGAACAATCTTTTTATAATCGATTTTGCATGCTAGCATGTATCGATCATATAGGCATCCCCGGTATTTAGAATATTGGATACTCTCGCAACAGGAGGCTTTCTAGAAAGCAAGACCTGCAGGAATTGCTTTCTGAAGTATTGTGCTTATGCCATTCAAGAACAAAGATCTTATTTGTCGTGATTGCCAAAAAACTTTTGTATTTTCAGCTGGCGAGCAAGAATTTTTCAGTGCCAAGGGTCTAATTAACGAACCAAAGCGCTGCGCAAATTGTCGCATTCTCATGCGTGTACAACGAAATGGTGAAGATCCAAAACAAACCGCCGAAGTAAGCTGTGCGGAATGCGGTATTCCTACTCGAGTACCCTTCCAACCAAAAGGCTATCGACCGGTTTACTGCAGCGCCTGCTTCCGCTCCAAGAAACTAAGCTTGGAAATTGAAGCTGTCAATAAAGACATGCAAGAAATACAGCAAGCGGCCATTATTTAGAAAGCATTTCTATTCGATAGATTATTGCATTCTGCTCTTGTAAGCATCCCCATGCTTTGAAGATCCGCTTGGTAGAATTCTTTTATCGTTTCAAATCAAGGGCTATTTTTTAATTCTTTAGTATTCTTGTTTATGCAGCGCTTGGCTTTGTGCAAAACAAGCTAATGACTATTGAACATTTGCTTCAAGATTGAAGTTAATTAGCATCTACCTTTGGGTTTAACAATTCTATCTCGTATAATATTTTTTAGTAATCAAATCCAAAGTCTTTGTCTTAATCAATAAAACCAATGACAGATATAGCAAATTCACCCATAAGCTCCTGCCCCAGCTGCGGACGACCAACGCCGGCAGGAACTCGTTGCATATATTGTTCTACCTTGAACGATTTGGATTTACAAAATTTGCAACTAGAGCAAATCCGCACACCTGAAACTGAATTCCAAGAAGAAGGGGTTCCTCGTTCAATAGTAGTAATTGAAAAAACAGGACAAAAATTGCCCTTGCGCAGCATGAAGATGAAAATTGGGCGTGATCCATCCAACCAATTGGTAGTACAAGAAGACACTTATGCTTCTCGCCATCATGCCTGGATTACTTACGAAGATGGTGATTTCTGGATTGAAGACTTGGGATCAACCAATGGTACCTTGTTAAACGGACATCCAGTTGTGAGAAGACAAAGACTCTCTGCTGGAGATAAAATCCGGGTAGGGCACACAGAGCTCACATTCCAAATTGAAAATAATTGACACAAGCATTAGGGTAGAATGAAGTATGGTTGAGGGGGGCCTTAGCCCAAACCGTATCGAATTAGAAAGTCAGATTCTGTGCGCTTCTTTGCGTCAAAGTTGGGCCCAAGAAGATGTGCAGGGAATTATTGTTGTAGCAAAACAGCTCTGTGAGCTTTTCCCTGACTTGATAACTCCTCTGGAAACTATTATCAACCAGCCAATTAACCTTTACGAATATTTCGGTATGCGCTGCGACGCCTCGCAAGAAGTGGTGGTTAGCTGTTATTTTCAGACAATAAATCATTTTTTGCATCACTATAATGCTTACGAAAATGCAGACGAATACCGCATGCTGCTTGATGCAGGCTATATTTTGCGCAAGCCAAGGCTACGGCTTAGCCATGATTTGGTTGTAGTGAGAAATTGGTTGCTTCAACACCAGGCTATCCCGGACGACGGCACAATAGAGTTTCCGGAAACAGCGCAGCAAAAAGTCTTGCAACCGCTTGCTGATACTGCACCAATTCAATTACCACAGCTGGTTCATTTGATGGAAAAAGCACAGATAATAGGCTCTCCTGAAGTACTTGCTCTCACCAACCAAACGAAATTGGCGCCAGAAGTGCCAATCGAAGATCTTATTTTGAGTGCTGGCTATGTCACCGAGTCAGAATTGAAATCTCTGCAATTGGCCGAATATCTTTTTAGAGAAGGTAAGATCACTATGCCTCAATTTATGGTAGCTATGTACGATGAACGGCATAGAGGTATCAGAATGGCAGAATCATTGCAAGATAGGGGCTGGCTCGATAAAGAAACGAAATAATGACCAAACAAAGATTGATCAAAGAACTTTTTATTATGGCAATCATCTGTTTTGCCAGTTATCACGCTTTGAAATCTATATTTGGTAGCGTGGAAAGGCAAATATTCTTATACGAACAAATCCAAGCCTTAAAAACGGCCCAAAAGCAAGCTTTGGAGGCTAATAAAGATTTGGCAGATGGTCTGACAAATTATAAATCTGAAGCTGGACTGGAAAGATTAGCCCGAGAAAGATTAAATCTTGCCGGCAAAGACGAAATTATGGTCCGCATAGGAAAATGAAATTAATCATTTGCCAATTTACCTGGCGTTTTAATATTTCCCAATTGCAAGGGAAGACGAGCCAAAACAAAATGGCTCGTCTAAAACGCATAGTTCGGAGATCTAAATTAATTACAGAAAGTTAGCGAACAATTGCTCGCGATAACCAAAATTCACGAATTTGCCTGTACGCTGACAGGGCTTTAGTTTGCATTGTTGAATGCACTACAGCAGTAGTAGCCAGTTTTGGCATTACTGGTGCAGAAGAACTAAGTACTATGGGCCCACTGGCAAAACTTGATGACGCACCTAGAGCAAGCGTACCTACAACGGCAGCTGCTAGAACTATTTTATTTTTAGTAACCATGCTTGGATTTACCTCCGAACTTTGTATTGCCAAATAATCCAGTTGCTCATATTCAAGTAAAGTATGATATTAACCAGAGCTTGGCGCAATCTTGACAATATAATAGCACGAAGATGCAAAAGGTAAACCACTAAAACATAAAATTATCCCTTTTAGGTAGCAATTTTGTTAGATTTTCTCCTTATTTTGATTCTTGCGGTCTTAGGACTGCTCGCTCATGTAGCCAGAAAAAAGCGCTGGCTAGAAATAGTTTTGCGAATAGTCATCCTTCTTGTCGCTCTTTTGGAAGCTCTTTCGGTCTTTAGCGCCAGCGCCGAGTTATTTTTCAATCCATGGGTAAGCTCGGTTTTAAGCTCAGCCATGTTAGCAAGCTTACTTTGTCTCTTCATACAAGTTCGTCGCTGTCTTTCTTGGATTTTGACCTTTTTTGAGCTATTAGTAACCGGCCAAATCTTTCTGCCACTAATACGCAAAAAGCTGAAAGCAATCGAATATTTTTCTCAGCATAAGATTTTTGTCCCCAGCTCGTTTCCACATTTGATAGCTCTATTTATATACATAAATACAGCTGCCTACTTGCTCATCTGTATCGATCCTGAGGGTTTCAAAATGCCCTATATGCCTTTGCCAATACCTTTGCTCTTAGGACAATTATTGTCTTACAATGGCATTGGCTTGATTGTCTTATCTTTCTGCGGCATTGGTATTTATGTCACTCGTTCATATAAAGACGCTTTTGCCAGACTAGCTCTGGTAAAGCCCACTAAAGTGCAGATAGGCATTGGCATTGCCTTAATAGTGGCAAGCTTCACTTATGATGCTCTTTGGGCTCTTTATACTCATAAACTGGGCGGACAAGACTTAGCTACCAAGTTGTCCTTTTATAATTCTGGCACTTTTGCGGTGGCTGGTGGCTTTGCACCTTCAGTTATACTGGCTTTGGCTACCGCTCTTTGTGCCGGAATCGGTGAAGAAACTCTGGTGAGAGGGGCTCTTCAACCAGCTTTTGGCATCCTTCCTGCTGCAATATTGCACGGTATGTTGCACGGACAATTTGCCCATGCTCCAGTCTTCATTCTTCAAGTAGCAATTTGGTCAACTTTGATGGGATTGGTTAAGCGCTACACTAATACGACCACCACTATAATTGGACACGCTGGTTTTAATTTTGTTACTACTTTTTTGTTCGCGTTTAATCCATAATATACAAACACCACTTCACTTACTAAATAGAAGTCACTAGTGCAAAAAGAAAAATATTCCCCTTTTATATTGTCCCTCGTTTTATTTTTTCAGACTCTTATTCCGGCTGCAGCACAAGATAGTCCTGTATTGATAGCGATGGAAAAAGAGTTAAATCGTTCCTTCTTCAAGCTGAAGACTATTAAAGAAGCGCCTGCATATTTCATTGGCTACAGGTTATATGATACACAGACATCAACACTGGCTGCTTCCTATGGTGCTCTCAGCCTCGAGGCAGCCCCAAAACATACCCGCAATCTTAATATAGATTTGCGAGTCGGCAATCCTCGCTTAGACAATACTCACAAGATACGTGACGAGCTGAAACCCAATCTTTCTGATTTGATCTCACAAGCTATGGCATCAATACCGATCGAAGATGATGAATTGGCTTTGCGACAAGCCATCTGGATAAAAACTGACGGTGCCTTTAAAAATGCCCAAAAACATTATGCTATGGTAAGAGCCAACCAGGATCTGCAAACTGAAGAAGAAGACACATCAGAAGATTTCTCTATTGAAAAACAATGCACTTACACCAGCAAAAATGATCAATCAATGTCTTCTGTCATTGATCAAAAACTTTGGGAAGAAAAGCTCAAACGATTATCTGCCATTTATAAAAATTATCCCAATATACTGCATTCTTTCGTAGACTTATCTGCTAGCAAAACACAGCGCTATTTTGTCAACACCGAGGGCACCAAAGTGCAAGACAAGAGATTGCACTATCGTCTTTCTACCAGAGCAGAAGCACTGGCACCAGACGGTATGAAGCTGTGGCTTTATGATGGGGTGGAAGTCAGTTCAGTAGATGAATTGCCTCAAGAAGAACAATTTGCCCAAACAATCAAGACTTTAGCCTCTACACTCGAACAATTGCGCAAATCCCCGCTAGCTGAACCTTATACAGGACCAGCGGTTTTGAATCCGAAAGCAGCCGGTGTCTATTTCCATGAAACGCTTGGACATCGATTGGAAGGCAATAGACAAAAAGATATGGACGAAGGACGCACTTTTGCCAAAAAGCTAGACCAGCAAATTTTGCCAACATTTATTTCTGTCATAGATGATCCGACTTGCGGACAAATTAATGGCAAAAGTCTTAATGGCTCTTATGAGATTGATGATGAAGGAGTACCAGCCCAAAAGGTAACCCTTGTCGATCACGGCATTTTGAAAACCTTCTTGGCTAGCCGGTCACCTGTTAAAGGCTGTACCCACTCGAATGGACACGGTCGCTGCGCACCTGGTTATGCGCCCATGGCCCGCCAAGGAAATCTCATGGTTATAGCAGATAGAAGCATCCCCTATTCTGACTTGCGACTTGCTCTAATAGAAGAGGCAAAAAAGCAAGGTAAGCCTTATGCCTTGGTTTTTGATCAGATTGCCGGTGGTTTTACTTTCACCCAAACTGCAACACCACAAGCTTTTAAACTAATGCCTCTGCTAGTTAAGAAGGTTTATGTTGATGGTAAGCCAGACGAACTAATCCGTGGCGCCGATTTAGTTGGCACACCACTAGCATCACTAGAAAATATTATTCAGACGGCAAATGATACTGATACATTCAACGGTACCTGCGGAGCTCAGTCAGGGTGGGTCCCCGTATCAGCCAGTTCACCCAGCTTATTGATTAAAACTATCGAAGTAGAGCGAAAAGCGAATTTCCAACAAAAGCCACCCATTTTACCTGCACCCATCACCGAAAATAAAACATCCCCTACTGGGTCGAAATAAGAGCTAGTATCTACATTTATGAAAAAAGCTGTCTTTCATTCAATATTAATCGTTCTTTTGTTAATGGCTTCTCCTCTGTATTGTTTTGCCGGGACTAGCGATACGGTTCTACAGGCCATGCAAGACGAAATTGGTCGTTCGATGAAAAATCTAAAAATCAACGGGCATGAAGGGCCTTATTTTATTTCTTACCGGGTAGCAGAATATGAGACCAAGCGCTTTGGTGCTTCAAACGGTGCTCTTACTGACAATAGCGATACACGTTGGCGCAATCTCAAAGTCGACGTGAGAGAAGGAAATTATCATTTCGACAGCTCCGGTTTCAATATGCGCCCCACTGCCGGCTTGTCAGCGTCTTCGGGGAGCACCGGTGGCACACTGACAATAGATAATGATTACGATGCCATCAGAAACGCCCTCTGGCTACGCACCGATACTGCTTACAAAACAGCAATTAAAAACTTTGAAGCCAAGAAAAACTTTTTAGAACAAAATAACATACAAGAACGTCCCAATGATTTCTCACAAGAAGTCGCCACCGTTTCAATCGAAAAACCTGCTAAAGATCAGGATTGCAGCCATTGGCAATCCGCCACTAGATCAATTTCTGGCCTATTCAGAGAATATCCGGAGATTCAGCGTTCATCCGTCAGTTTTACCTCCAATAAAGTTACCAATTGGTTTGTGAATAGTGAAGGCACCAGAGTGAAGGAGAGCGAGAATCAATACTCTCTGATTGCACTGGCAAGCTTACAAGCCGATAATGGCATGCAATTAGCAGATAATCGCCTCTTCTGTAGCAATCATCTCAGTGATTTGCCAACAGAATCAGAAATTAAGCAAGCGGTCAAAGAGATGATCGATAAACTTATTGCTTTGAAGTCGGCTCCTCTATCCAAAGAATATCGGGGCCCCATTTTGCTGGAAGGACAGGCATCCGCAGAGTTTATAAATGAATTGCTTCGTTACAATTTTGGTCATGCCCAAGAAATTCTAAGCTCCAGCGATAATTTATCTTCATCAAAGCGTAATCCTTTAAAGAATTTAGTAGGGCAGACCATCATGCCCTCATTCTTAACCATAGTTGATGACCCTTTGTGCGAAAAATTTTGCGGTCGCCCAATAATTGGCGGATACAAGATTGATGAAGAAGGCGTAGCCGCACAAAAAGTTGTTCTGGTAGATAAAGGTATACTTAAAACATTTTGCACCAGTCGCACCCCCACACTATATACAAAGAAAAGCAATGGGCATTCAATCGCCGGACTGGGTGAAGCAAGCGTTCTCTATGTCAATTCAGATAATCAGTTAAACGCCAAAGAATTAAAAGAAAAACTGATTGCATTGGGCAAGAAAGCTGGTTTGAAACAAGTGCTAATCGCTCGACGTCTTTCAAGCTATGACTCAGCAATCTTTAATCCCGGCTCTTTATCAGCCGAAATACGAGCTAATGCCTCTGGCTCAAGCTCAAATTCTCTATTTGTGCGCTCACCCTTGCTTCTGTACACAGTCTCAGTTGATGACGGTCATGAAGAGTTGGTACGCGGAGCTCTTTTCAGCGCAATATCTATTGCGGCTTTAAGAAATATAGTTTGCACTGGTAACGACGCCAAACCATATTTGACTCTTGCCATAGAACCAGGCGAATTATCCTACTATCACTTAGTCTGCCCCTCTTTGATATTCAGTGAAATCGATCTGCACGAACCTGATAAAGAAACCGATAAATTACCCATCTTAGCGAATCCTTTAGCAGAAAAATAAGCCTCGATCATTAGCCTGGGCAGTCATATCCATTTGTGAAGGGGTGAACTGGGATCATTACTGGCGTCCCAATTTAAAAATGAAAGAATCAATTGCAGCCCTACCAAAGTAGTTATAGCGGTAAGCATAATAATTCCAGTGGGAGCCAAGATCTGGCGGGAAGCGTAGCGATACCATTCGATACTGCCAAAAATGACGCCAAAAGATAACAAAGCAACTCCCACTATAAGCTGAATGGTAAAAGCAGTAAAATTTCTTAGCATGTAGCAATAGAAAAATCGCTTAAGTAAATTGATAAAATGATTCCAGGTAAACTCCAGCAGAATCTCACCAATACGTAAATTACTCGGTTCCCCGCCGTATACTGCTTTCATCGGAACATCTTTAACAACGGCCTGCAGAGTGTATAAACGGAAAAGCATGTCTGTTTCAAAGAAAAAACGTTTGCTCAATTTGTCTAAAGGTATTTCAGCCAATACTTTACTATGAATGGCAGTGTAACCATTATTCGGGTCAAATATATGCCAATATCCGGTGGATAGTTTAGACATAAAAGAAAGAATGGCATTTCCAAATACACGAACACTAGGCATTTGCTTTACTAAATCAATACTAAAAAAACGATTGCCTTTTGCATAGTCTGCCCGCTCTTCAATAATCGGCCTAACCAATTTGCCTATAAAGCTTGGATCCATTTGTCCATCGCCATCTAATTTAACAATGATCGACTCACCATTAGATAAAGCCGCTTTATAACCGGTTACCATTGCGCCCCCCACGCCTTGATTGCTCGCATTAAAGAGTACTTCTACTCGTGCGTCTTTATTATTTTCTTGCACAAATTTCCCGCTATTTTCTGGGCAAGCGTCATCAACCACATAGATCTTTTCCACTTCAGATCCAATTCTTTCTATGACCGATAAAATGTAATTGCGCACCTTATAGCAAGGGATTACTACAAAAATTCTCTTGTTAGCTCTCGGCGATTCTTCTATGGTATTTTGCTGCATAAACTCTTTTTTCACTCTGAAATATTGTAGCAATCAGCCTTTGCCAACGTTTAATGGTTCACTAATACCAAAAAAGCGCAAAATGTAATGCGCCAGCTCATGATTGGGAATCATTGGTGGTGATAGCGGTTTTGTTTGCATTACAAAGCCATTTTGACTATGCTTGCCTGTTCGTTTAACTACCTTTTGAAAACAATCAAAAAATTTATAATCCCTATCGCCTACAGTAAAGAGTGCATCACTATTAACCGGTTTTGTAAAGGCCAGTCGATAAAAGAGCTTGGAAACATCAACGGGATCACGTTCTACATATAACAAATGCTCACTATTAATCGTAGCTGTTGACAGTAGGGCAAAAGCATTTTGGCAGTCCTTTTGGCTAGCAAAATAAAGCAGAGCATCATGTGTCATTAATGGTTCGACTCTCAATGCCTTAATTCCAATATGCTTGATGAATTGCGCATGATCAATTTGGCGATAAAGAATCCAAGGATCCTCACTATTTGTGTTTACCTGACTTAAGCCATTAGTGATCAACAGAACCTCATTATCATCCTTGTCACGCAAAACTTTTTCTAGTATCAAGTCAATCACCTTGAACACATATAAGAGTTCTCTAGATAACTTGTTTTCGTTGATCCAATAATGATGTTGGGCATGTGCTATAAGGTTCAGAAACAAAATGGAAAATCTTGGCTTATAGCGGGCTTTGAATTTCAGGAATGCGCAAGTCGAGGTGAATTCAAAAAAAGCTCCCAGTACCATTTTGCTTGGACCAAACTTAAGTAACCCTTCGCCAAAATTTCCCCAAGCCTCAATTAATTCTGACAGGGATAGTATTCTCAATAATCCCCAAGCATACGTCCAGCTAGCAGATATAAATGGTCTTATGGAAAGGTTCAGATAATTACGTGAAATGTAGCGCGCCAGTAAGGCAAATTGATCGGCCGTTTCAGGATAAGCCATTTCATTGGTTGTCCAAGGGTCAGCCAGAAAGAATAAACAATTCTCTTCGTTTCTTCTAGAACCATTCATTACACCCCAGATACCACTCGTGATACCATGCTCTCCGAGTATTTCCCATATTTGTCGTTGTCTAAGATTAGGCACACAACCTAAATGCTTAATGCCATGAATTTGTGACGATACTCCCGTATGGATTGAAACCCACTGGGCCCAGGGCTCAAGAAATCCACTTTCATCTGTATCATCGGTTAGTGTATGTGTCTCTTCGAAATGCAAAATCTTTGCAATGTTCGGACAAGTCCCTGTAGCTGAAGCCGCTTGCAGCAAGTTTCGATTTGCTTCATTTAGCTCGAGAAGAAGAAGTGATGAGTTTGTGTCATTGCTAGGCTTCATCTCTTAGATTCCTCCTCAAGTCTGAGACCGCAACTTAATTCTATCAGTCCAACCACCACTTTGAATAATAAACCCAGCTTCTGCCCATGCCAAACCAAGACTAATTAGCCAGCCAATCATTTAATTTGCAACAATTTATTCGCTCTGGCAAATAATTTGATCTTCCGAGCCGATAAGCCCACTAATAATGTCTGTCGCAGCTTTAACTGTCAAGCACTTTATCCATCAAGCATTTCACTACTTACGCTTTCGGATCGTCGTCATTTGATAGCTGCGTTGAACTATTTGGCTGCTCGGATTTATCTTCGCTAACATCTTTGCCATTCTTTTTAGGTTCTTTATCAGACTTGACCAAACCCTTTATGGCATCTAGATTCACAACCACTGTCTTACCAACTAATTTTTTCTCGGCCAGAATAAGCATTTCTCGCTCTATGTCAATTTCTGAACGATGCGGTTCAAGAATTTTTGCAATGTCACGAAAGAATAGAGTTTCTTTTTCTACCAGGGCTTCAGCCAATTGTCGCAACCCTTCTTTATGCGCTCCCAACAGTTCGCGCACTCTGCTTAAACATTCGTCAACCAGGTTTTTAATCTCCATTTCAATCTCACGCTCCGTCTCAGGGGATGTGCGTGAATAGTTTCCGCCGAAAGCAGTATCCACATTAAATTTAAACGAACCCATTCCCAGTTCTCTAATCATCCGTCGAGCGTTTTGAGACACATGTATAAGATCCCCGGATGGTCCAGAAGTAGTTGTATTTGTAAACAGCTCTTCGGCTACATAACCACCCAAAGATACTTCCATGCGCACCATCAATTCTTCTTTTGAAATCTGCATATAATCTTCTTTGGTTACCGGCCACATATATCCTAGAGCATAGCCGCTAGGAACAATGGTTAAAACTTGAATGCGAGCTCTTAAATTGCGAAAATAAGAAACAATCGCATGTCCGGCCTCATGATATGCAGTTTCCAAAAGCTCTTGAGCCAAAATATTGCCAGCGTAAGACATACCGAATTCTACTCTCTGAATGGCTTGTATAATATCTCTCTGACTTACTTTGGTGCGACCATCACGAATGGCTATTAGACCCGCTTCGTTGGCAACATTAGCAAGGTTTGCCCCTGCCTTAAATACAGTCATACGGGCTATGTCCAATGCATTCACTGTATCGTCGCAGGGAATTTCTTTCAAGTGAAATTTGATAATTGCTTCTCTACCTTCTAAGTTAGGCATAGGAATGTCAATCCGTCTATCAAAACGCCCTGGACGCAATAGAGCGGGATCGAGCATGTCTGCGTTATTAGTGGCACCAATCGTGAGCACTTTATGTTTACCAAATCCATCCATTTCACTCAATAATTGATTAAGGGTCTTGTTTGAATCCTGAATAGCACCGCCACCAGTATCTATTCCCCGTCTGGCCCCAATAGCATCTATTTCATCTATGAAAACAATACTTGGTTTACCGCTGCGACGAGCTTGTTCATAAACTGCTCGCACCCGATTAGAACCAACCCCTGCCCACATTGATTGAAAATCTCCACCGGACAAAGCGTAAAAGGGTACACCAGCTTCATTAGCAATAGCTTTAGCCAGCATTGTTTTACCCGTTCCGGGTGGCCCAACTAAAATTACACCCTTTGGCGCTTTCAGACCACTTTCTGTTACTTTGTCTGCGTATTTCAATAAGGCTACCACCTCAGCAGCTTCCGCTTTAGCAGAGTCCATACCTTTAACATCCTCAAGTTTTACATCAATATCCGGCACTCGCGATAAATTCATACCACCAGTATTTAATTTGTGTCCCGCAGTAACCGATATACGCTCTGCTGCCTGTTCTAAATCAATTTCCTCAACATGTTTACTGCCTCTGCGCACCGCAAGAATAGCCGCCTCATTTACAGAAGCAGCTATGTCAGCCCCAGAAAAATTAACTGATATTTTGCCCAGTTTATCCAAGTTTGGTTCTGATTCTAGTTTTATATTTTTCAAATATTTTTGAAATATTTTCTTTCTACCTTCTATGTCTGGCAAACCAATATATGTTTTACGATCAAATCGGCCTGACCTCATAAAAGCTGGATCCAGATTTTGCTCAGCATTGGTAGCCCCAATGGTAATGACATTGCTGCGTCCCAGGCCGTCCAGTTCTACCAATATTTGATTTAGAGCACTGGTACGGTTACTGCCAGTATCGCTAACTGTCCCACCGATAGCATCAATTTCGTCAATAAATATAATTGCAGCTGGACTTTTTCGGGCTTGTGTATACAAACCGCGTATACGGGCCGCTCCTTCACCAACAAAAGCGTTGACAAAATAGCTGCCAGATAAACCATAAAACGGCACACCCGCCTCATTGGCCACAGCTTTGGCCAGCATAGTTTTACCCACTCCAGGCGGCCCTATTAATAAGACCCCTTTTGGAATTTTTGCTCCAATACGTCTCAGCTCATCACCATGACGCAAGAAGTCGACAATTTCCAGTAAGTCTTGCTTAACATCATCTATGCCAATCACATCGTCTAACCGTACAGATGTATCATGATTAGCTATTTGAATGCCGGAGCCTACCATTGTACGTTCCAGTCCAACTGAGACGCGCTCCAATGCCTGGATAATTACTTCAGTAGTTACTTTACCTGGACCATTGGGTCTATGCCCTATTAAGGCCGCTTCGTTAACCACACCAGCAATTTCGGCTGGTGAATAATTTGATGTCAGCATGGCTACTTCGTCTAAATCAATCGAAGCAATATTGCAATTGACTTTCTTTAAATAATAACGAAACAGTTCTTTTCTTTCCTCTGGATTGGGCGTTTCAAAATAGATTCTTCTATCCATCCGTCCAGCGCGCATTATAGCTGGATCCAAAATAGCATCATTGTTTGTAGCACCAATCACCATCATATTACTGCCATAAAAGCCATCCATTTCTGTCAGTAAAGCGTTGAGGGTCATATTCATATCAGAAATTCCCCCGAAGCCTCTGTCTCCTGTGCGTCGGGCAGCCATCGAATCAATTTCATCTATGAATAAAATTGATCGTTCGAATTTGCGCAATTTGGCAAAAAGTGTTTTTAATTTAAAAACCCCTAGACCCATAATAATGCCGCTCACACTGGAGCCTTCCAATACAAAGAAGGGCACTCCAATCTCATTAGCAATAGCCCTGGCAAATAAAGTTTTACCTACACCGGGTGGCCCGATAAATAGCATACCTTTGGGTATTTGGGCGCCACTTTCTTTATATTTTGCTGGGTCAGAAAGCATCTCTGCTACTTCGCGAATCTCTACTTTTGCCCTGTCATTACCAATTAGCTCTTCTAACGTTGTCGGTGCTTTCGGATTGATTGGTGCGGCCTTATACAAAAACGGGAAAAATTTACGGCCAAAACCTTTTGGTGCTTTTGAATCAGCGCGCGGCGGTAGAGGAAAAATAATGGAAATAAGAATAAAGAATTGCATCAATATAACCAAAGCCCCAAAGAGAGCTGCTCCGATTACAGACACTACTGAATATTTCAGCAAGGCGGGAAAGGAAGCGAACGGATTCCAGAAACCAGCAGTACAAAGTAATAGCACCACCCACAGTACCAGTAACGTCCATTTTGCCCATGTTTTCATTTAATTGCTCTGCCTCTTTAATAAGCTGCTTGCTTTATTTGTCTTATGCCTTGATTTTACAACTATTCATCGTGCTGTACCCCAAGGAAAATCTACGCCGTCACCGGAGCTTTTTTCATCGATCTTTGTAATATAACCACTGTCCCGTGTTTTATCAGTGATCGTAAAATCCGTATACATCATTTCCTGCTTATCAACACCACAAGCCCCTTCTTGCATTAAATTTATACCAATAGGCACTGGTTGGGGTGGCATACCGGCATCACCTAACCAACAAGTGAAGCAAAGAGCCAGTATAAGGATAATTAAGTAAGTCTTCATGAATAACAAACCGGAGGATAAAGCTACGTTTATAAGTTAATAATGCCCACATTCTAAGGTTATTCTAGCCTTTTTCATAGACTTTGCCTAAAACGTCCAAACACCATATTGCCGTTCAATTATCAACGTTCGGCAGGTTGATTGACTACCTTTACGACCAAAACCAGGCGAGCATTATTTCGCCTACATCCAGAAAGATTAAATGCGCCAGTAAAGCCGCAAAAACCACTGCCTAGACTTCCTGGGCGTATAAACAGGGTCAAAGGCATGCTTGTTTATACTCCCCCGAGGCTGGCTCATATATTTGTTAGGACTGGCTTTGTCCTTTGTAAGCATAAGTCATTATAAACAGGCAGGTATAGATACCAAAGGCAACCCAGCCAAGATTACTAATACCAAGGGGCATAGAAAGGTATTCCAAACAAACGCCAATTACGCCACCAATAAGATTAAAAGCAAGAGCGGTGCTTGAACTTTGCAAGTTTTTAAATAAAAGTGCGAATATTGTTGCTGCAAAAAACATTGGCAATAGATAAATGATAGTGCCAGCCAAAATCCCCATTTCCGTTCCTAGTTGACCTAAATGTGACGGGTTTACGCTTTTGGCAATAATGACCAGAACCAAAAGGGCAGCTAACAAGTAACGGATATGTTGTTTGCCTAGTTTTGAGGCCAACCAGTTGGCGAACAAAACCATGACCATCACTCCAGAGATAACAATGCTATTCACAGTCCAGGTTGAGCCACAAAGCAAAGATAATTTAGACATGGCGAATACTTCAAGGAGCATAAAGCCCATTCCTAGGGTGAGCATTTGCCAATTCAATAGCAATCTAGCGCCCGAGATAAATTGCGTAGCCACCGGTAGCAGGGCAATCAGCAATATCGAAAGAACTGGCAAAGCATAAAGTGACGACAGCTGTTTTTTAGGCAGGAATAAGAACGGCCAATCATCAGTTGATACAGGCACCGGAGAATTTAGATTAACTTCCGCCCTTTTCATCATCTCAGGCAAGACTGATAACTTAGAGGGACTGACTCCCGGCCCAGCAAAAATACCACCAGATAACTGATCCGCATAGATGTGATAACCATAAACAACACTCCTGGTAGCCGCTGCCAGAGTTTTACAATGCCTATCCCATAGCCATTCACCAGGAATAACAAACTGGTTGTAGATGATGCCATTGGGAGTTAAGCAATTGGCAGCCTCATTCAAAGCCTCTTGGGTGAAAACATAATTGTCCATACGTAGAGAAGAAACTGACGAAAAAGCAGCATGACTATCAAGTGCTGCGAATATAATCAGATCATATTTTTTCTTGCAGTGCTTAAGAAAATTTCGGGCATCAGTCACATACGCTGTAACATTGGGAGCAGCATAAGGTTTTTCTGGATGCATCTCCTGTCCCAATTTGACAATGCAAGGATCAATTTCAACAGCGTCAACATGAGACTGGTTCGCCCTCAGAGCTGCCGCAATGTCTGATCCGGTGCCGCCACCAAGTATAAGCACATTTCCTGGCTTGTCTAATAATCTAAATGGTCCGCCACGCTCATCAAAAAAGGTTTGTTGTATGCTCTTAGGAAACTTCTGTAGAGCAGCTGGACTACAGTCAAGTATTGATTGAAAAGAATCATAGTTTATATAAATATTATAGCCAAGCTGGCTACCCTTAAATGGTCCACCATTTTGGCGGTATCGTATTACATCGATTCGGTAATATGGTGACCAAACTGTCTTTACATAGTCGTCCCCATAAGTCTTGTGAGCCATAGCCGTTCCTAAGCCCAGCGAATAAGCCAGGCCCAGTACGACAATTCCGATCGCCACTGCGCGCTTTTCAATGGCAATATATAGAAGCCCGGCACATATAAGCCAAATACCAGGCGAAGTACGCAAGTAGCTCAGAACCGAAAACAAAATGATTCCCAGCAAGCCACCCAATATATTTATAGAGTATGCTTCCAATGAATTAAGCACGCCGAATAACTTGCCCATACGTTGACCAAGACCAACAAAGGTAGTGGCGCTTAGAACAAAAACGCCAAGCAGAATGGCTAGATTGCGCAGTGATAGCCAAAAAAGTGACAAATGCTCATTGTTTGAGGCAATGCTTGTTCCCCATACCATAAACTGATCTGGATCAATAAAACTCAAATATGTCAGACCTAAAGGTAATGCCACCATTAGCAAGCCAGCTAAATAGAAAAAAGCCATTTGAGAAAAAGAGAAGACATCCCTTTTATTATTTGTCCAAATAAATCCAAGCCCCAGTCCAAGAAAAGCCGACATCAAGGGCAGATTTTTAAAATAAGCAAAAATCCTTATTTCAGTAGATAACCAACGAATAATAAGCAGTTCAGAAAATAAAGCAAGAATGCTTAAAAGTAAAAGTTGTCTTTGGGGACCACCTTGAAGCGATTTTATAATGCCTTCTGTTGTCATGTAATAATGTCCCTCAGATCAATAAATCAATGTAGTGTATGTCTATTGAAAATTCAAGATTTTATTAGTAACTCTAGAAAAAGCAAACATAACAGAGTGAAGTGGTATCAAGTTTACACCCTTGGCTCTTTCATAGAGCCAGGAATAACCACATATGGTGCAAGCCTAACATCGATAAATCAAATCAAAAAACGCTTTTATTTTGATTTATTGATGTTCTCCACCCTGTAAAGTCGCAACCATAGACTCTAGCCTGTCCTGAGGCAAAACTCCGCTCAATTTACCTTTTAGTTCCCCGCGATCAAATAGCAAAAAGTTGGCACGCTACCAACCTCATACTTATGAGCAAGCAAAATATTGTCCATCACATTCAACTTTGCCATAACCATTGAATCTTCATGCTTTTTGCCTACCGCTGCTACCAAAGGAATCATTTGATCGCAGGCTTGATTATTCGGCACATAGCAGTCTACAAAAATGGGTTTTGCACTATTCAAAACTACTTGCTCAAAATTATTGGTATTTATGTTAGCAAAGGCAGCAAAATCGGGAAAATCGCGCCGATTAGTATTTGCACTCACTTCTTCTGAGCTAGCAGCCGCATTACTTTGGGCAGCGCTGCCTGAAGAGCTATTATTTGTTGGCTTTTGTTGCATACCATTAATAATGCTTCCCAGCACCAGGGCCACAATGAATGCTATTAAAAGCTCGCGCACGAATTAAGAATCCTCCTGACTATTGACCTGTACTATTTAAGTAGGGCAAAGTCCAAGCTCCTAAGGACTACATATGCTTATTAATGGCTGAAGTTAGGGTAGCTTTAGGTACAGCTCCTACTACTTGTTCTACTACTTGCCCGCTCTTGAAAAGATACAGGCTGGGTATACCCCGAATCGTATAAGCCTGGGCAGTTTTTGGATTCTCATCTGTATTCAGCTTGACCACTTTAAGGCGGCCAGCATATTCTTGAGATAAATCTTCAACTACCGGAGCTACAGCCTTACAAGGGCCACACCAAGGCGCCCAGAAGTCCACCAAAACGGGTACTTCAGCTTTTAATACTTCTTGTTCGAAGCTGCTATCGGTTACATTTGCCACAGAAGACATTTTGTGAGGACCTCCAATTGTTTTTGCTAAATTAAACTTTCCCGCATAAAAGGCATTATAGTAAGACTTGTCAACTTGTTTTGATATTGGTGCACATATCTTAAGCTCTTTGTAGTAGAAAGACAAAATATATTGATGAATTTATTCGACTTCGTACCATTCAAGACTATATACCGTTGGTTTGTCAGAAGCCTGGCCAATCAATTGCTATTTAGTTATTTGCTAATAATTACCGTTTCATTGTTTGCAGTCAGCCTCTGGGCTCTATTTATGATTAAGACTGAATCAATGACCGATTTGCGCAATTCCTTGGAAGTCGAAGCAGTTCATTTAGCCCTGGAAATCGATAATGACTTAGCCCTGGATTCGCTACAAGCAAAAACACGAATTAAGACAGCTGTAGACCGCCACGCCAAAAACTTAAATGTTGCCATCACAGTTGTCAATGAAAGCGGCAATGTTTTGGCTGATTCAAGCGCCAACTTACAAAGAGGAAGCGGTGAAAACATTGCCAACCAGTCTGAAATTAATGATGCCTTAGCCGGCATCGTCGCCTTCTATACACGGCAGTCCCCCTCGACCAAAACAAACTGGTTTTACGTTGCCTATCCTGTGCGTTCACTTGAGAGAAGTAGCGGAGTAATCAAAACTAGCGGGGTAATCAGAGTAGGGGTACCTTTAACCAGTGTTGAGCAAAGACTTCGTCACGATTTAATTGTTTTCTTGGAAATCATTTTGGCAACTGGCGCCATAACAGTATTGATCAGCCTTTGGCTGGCTAGACGGGTGAATAAGCCCTTGCAAGAAATGAGTACAATGGCCAGAAAAATTGCCGTCTCCGGTGACATTTCTGAATTCGTGCCCGTATTGAGAAGGGACGAAATTGGGGAATTAGGCTTATCCTTCAACCAGATGATTGGCAGATTGGCTGAACAAGAACGCATGAGGCAGGAGTTCCTAGCCAACGCCAGCCATGAATTAAAAACTCCCACCATGGCTATCGGCTCTGTGGTAGAAGCTCTCAGAGCCGGGGCTGCTGAAGATCCAATTATGAGAAGACAATTTTTAAATTCTCTTGAAAAATTGGTTGAAAGACAGTCTAGCTTATTGCAAGATTTGCTCGACATTACACGCTTAGACGGTCGCGGTGATACCGATGGGCAGCACGAGAAAGTAAATGTTCAGCAATTAATCCAGGACACAATTGAACAAATAAAAGACCAGGCAGAAAAGAAAAAAATCAAAATCTCAGTACAATGGCTGCCGGAAGGTCTTGATGGCAATAAACTAGCTGGCATGTCAGTGCTAGGTAATTATCTCCAGTTGCAACGCGCTTTGATAAATGTTCTAACCAATGCCATCAATTACAATCGTGAAGAAGGTTTAATCAAAATCACCCTGGCAGTGTCCGAGCACGAACAAATCCAAATAAAAATAGAAGACACTGGCCCTGGCATTGATCCAGGAGATTTGCCGCACATATTTGAACGCTTTTATCGTGCTGATAAAGCTCGCAGTAGAGCTAGCGGAGGCACTGGACTGGGTTTAGCAATTACTCGTGAAATTATTGCCCGCCATCATGGCACTATTGCTGTTGATTCTACTTTAGGTAAAGGAAGTGTTTTCATAGTTAATTTGCCCATCTTCTTACCTGCTTTCGCTAGTGTAAATCAGGAATAAAACACAAAAACAATTTTTATTAGACTCGGCTTTCTGACCAGAATTGCTTCAGAGCACAGGCTAAAAGAATTGCCATGAGCGCTGTAAAAAATAAATTGCCTCGCAGATCAAAATAATTTAGAAAATGAGCAACCCATGTGAGAACAGGCATTAAATAAAAAAGCCATTGCCACAAATTGAGACTGAATGATTGCTTTTCGAAAGCTGGATAAAAAGGCAAAGTCAGCAGAGCCGGCACAACAAGAAAAAGACAGTCGTGCGAGTGGGTATGCAAGCTAAATAATAGAGATCCTAAAACAACTGAAGCAATCATCCAATTAGTAGCTTGCCCTGATTTCGTTCCTTTTTTAAATCTGTATATGATAATTACCGCTAATACAATAAAAGCCAATGCCAAGAACATCAGACAAAGACGATACAACCACTGTTCTGATTGCAAGTGTGAAAAAAATGCCAGCAAACAATACATCGCATCTACATGCGTAGATTTAAGTGATGATTCACACTGCATCAGAGCAAAAGGGTAAGTAATAATGGCTTTTAGCCCAAAAACTAACACACAAACGAAAAAGAACACAATGTCCCAAGCTAAAGCAATAAAAAGCATGCGATAGCGTCCTAAACAGAAAGCGGGAATCAATAAACATGGAAAATATTGAGGTTTAATCACGCACAGAGCCAGAGCCAAACCAGCTATCATATCTCTACCCTTGAGCAATAAAGCAATATAAAAACAAAGCAACCCTAAATAGAACCAAGACACTTGCCCTAATACTAGGGTGTTCCATGAAAACACCGATGCTAAGGTGCCAATCAATATTAGCCAGGTCATTTTCTTATTGCTTTGCGGCAGCGTTTTTACTGCAAACCAATATCCTGCCAGACCAAAACATAGATTAGTAAAATCAAAAAGTAAATGCGCTGAATCTATCGGCAACAAAGCGAAAGGAGCCATCAGCAAAAATACAAAAGGAGTAACTTGATTATAGAAATCTCCATTAGCAATTACACAGTGAGTGATATTCTCCAGAACTTGTTTTTGAATCTCCCAAGAATAAAATAGCTCTCTTGCTGGTGACAGCGTTATTTTGCCAGCTGTATACAAGCGCACAAAATCAGTAAATTGCAATGAGTTGCCGGTCGAAGTCGGAGGCAACGAAAGGCTATGAGCAAAATAAAGAGACAACAGCTGCACAAATAGACATATTGTCCACATAGCAAGCAGGCTTATATAACCGAATATCATCAAACGAAGAATTTTCGTTCTTAATGGCCGAATAGAAAGATTCGCCTCCGGCTCTGTCATATAAATTCCTTGCTTAGTGACAATTCGACGATGCACCTCTAGAATAACCGATGACTTTCCCTGCCCGCAACATGCAAATTATTCTACGGCTTAATATTAGTCCAAGCGTTATGACACAATTGAAGGATCTCGCGATTTAGTAATATGAAACGGCAGGATAAAAATGACTATAATGCCTCATAACCCATTTAACTGGCTATTTGGAAAGCGCCCTGCAAAAGCTAAGCCAGCCAATAAAAATAGCGATCCAAAAGCCAAAAATATTGATCATCCGCTTGCTGAGACTTCCGATAACGAAAAACCTTGTTGTAGCGGGAAAGTGCATATAGCCTATAGAGGTGTCAGTGACGACCGCCTCTATTTATCTCCTGACAGAAAATGGCCAGAAATAAAATATTTTCGCCCCAAAGGCTTGCGAGCTTTTTGTGCAGACTGCCGCCGCAGAGTTTATTAACATAAAGAGTACCCGGCTGCCCACCAAAATTTAGTCATAAAAGAGCCGAAAAAACCGAAAGTCCGGGAGTAACAACGACATGATCGTCGTACCACCGGACTTCCTGGTTACAGCTTGTGGAAAGCGCCGGGCGAAGCAATGCTTTGCCCGGCGCTCTGCTATCCCATGGTCAAGACCACAGGACTGCCAGTTTTAGTCTTCCTGAGCGGACCGCAGGCTTTTCTTGCTCCGTCCGCATCTAGGACGGGCGCTATTGTCCGCCACGGCGGCGCCGCAAAAGCGGGCGCTCGATGACCTCAGGGGCCGGATCGGCAGCGGGAGTAGCAGCCCCACCCTCTGCAGCTCTCCTTCGCAAGAGGGCCTCGCCTATCGCACCGGGAGCAGGAGCGGCCGGCTGTTCAGTGGGAACAGCCGCAGCAATGGGCGGCGGTTGGACGCCCAGCGCAGCCGTCGGAATAGGAACCGAGCCCATCGGGGTGGGAAACCAGGTGTGATGAACACCTCCGATTACCACCGTGTTGTTGACGTTGCGGTTGACGCTGGTGTTGGCCGTTGTCGCCGTCGGTGCTCGAAGCCCGAACGCTGCATAATTGTTGACTGTGGCAGACCTGCTCCCACTCGCGGTAAGCTGTTTGCCATCTGCACCAGTAGCCGTAGCCGACCCACTCTTAGTGGCTGTCATCGACCCGGGCTTCCGGTTGACTGTGGCAGACCTGCTCCCACTCGCGGTAAGCTGTTTGCCATCTGCACCAGTAGCCGTAGCCGACCCACTCTTAGTGGCTGTCGTCGACCCGGGCTTCCGGTTGACTGTGGCAGACTCGCTCCCACTCGCGGTAAGCTGTTTGCCATCTGCACCAATAGCCGTAGCCGACCCACTCTTAGTGGCTGTCGTCGACCCGGGCTTCCGGTTGACTGTGGCAGACTCGCTCCCACTCGCGGTAAGCTGTTTGCCATCTGCACCAGTAGCCGTAGCCGACCCACTCTTAGTGGCTGTCGTCGACCCGGGCTTCCGGTTGACTGTGGCAGACTCGCTCCCACTCGCGGTAAGCTGTTTGCCATCTGCACCAATAGCCGTAGCCGACCCACTCTTAGTGGCTGTCGTCGACCCGGGCTTCCGGTTGACTGTGGCAGACTCGCTCCCACTCGCGGTAAGCTGTTTGCCATCTGCACCAATAGCCGTAGCCGACCCACTCTTAGTGGCTGTCGTCGACCCGGGCTTCCGGTTGACTGTGGCAGACTCGCTCCTGCTCGCTTTTGCAGACTTCTGCGCCATCGCATTAATCGGCACGAGCCAGAGCAGAACCATCAAGGCGATCAGACACAGACACTTTCTCATGCAACCGTCCTCTCAATCAACGAGCAATTTGAACCTTTGCGCACTGGGCGCAAAAAAGATTCAAACTCAGTACTGTCAAACTTCCTGTAACTACACTCTAAATCCATTTATATGCAAGGCTCTTAACTACTAACAAGAAATGGGTTTAAGAATCAAGATAAAAGTATCTATTATTATTCAGAGATAAATAATTCCCCTGACAGCTCGCGCTCGATCAGTCCTTTGTTACAGTCTTCTCTACGATACATACAGAGCGTTGAATCTTGACAACAATTTTGCAGATCAGCATATTAATTTCAGTATCTATGGCTAGCACGGCTAGCGCATCACTAATATTGTAGATATATGGTAAGCCTTCGTCCAACGCAGGTATGACAACCAGAATTTAATGTGCATTAAGCTGGTCGTTTGATATTCTTGGGTAGAGTGAATTTATTTTTTCTCTCCTCGGTCATCAGCCAGGGGAGAAATTCTTTTAGGTCTGGTGGTGCTCTGCCGGGTGTTTTTGAACATTCGTTAAAGTAATCTAGCAACAAAGCTTGTGGATTGAGTCCATTAACCTGCCATGTCTGGAAGACAGTAAATAATTTAGCCGCCAATTGACCAGACCATTCTTTGCCACTACCGTAGCTGTTCTTGCGATTAATGACCAGATTTCTGAGTAATCTTTCGGCCCGGTTATTGTCTAGGCTAATACGCGGGTCAGTAAGAAATACTGTTAGGCCAATCCAGTGTGTCATGAAGCTTTTTAGTATTGTCTTTTGCTCTTTATGCAAATCTGGCTGTTCAAGCTGTGATTGCCAAAGTTGCTCAAGTTTTTTCACCTGCTGTTCAACCGCTAGATGGGCGTCATTCCAAGGCTGTCCTGATTGCCACAGAGCCGTTCGTTTATGATTAAGAGCAAACAATATTCCTATTTCGCTAAGCCATTCTTGGGACCATTCTTTCAAGCTTGGTATGCCCTGAAAGACTTTGAGGATATCTCGTCTTTGGTGAACCCAGCACCAGGCATTTTTGATAGCTGGATTTAAAGTCCAGTAGCTCTTCAGTCTGTCAGTTAATAATATTCCTGTAGAACCGCCAAAGAAGTCTTTAGGCACATCTTTTGAACGGCTTTTATCTAGCAAGTAAACGACAGCATCCAAGCTGGCGAAAAGCCAGAACCACCATTGTTTGTCATTTCTGAGCCCATTATTTTCTTCAAAGACGCGCCAGGTGGACTCATCTGCATTCCACAGGTCTGCGCCGCGGCAATGATTGACTATTTGTTCATACAAAGAGGCAAGCAGTGTGTCTATTATTTTCATGCCGCCTGTGACTGTACCGGCGGATAGATGTAAACCGTGCAAAGCCAATTCTTGTAAAACCCGTTGAGTTGGCACACCAAACATATATTTCCAGACAAGTAAATATACCCAGAGAGAGTTGCCGATTGTGGTGCGTGGATACAATTTAGGAGGAGGAGGGGCTTTTAATATGACTTTGCCTTTGCAGTCGCATTGGCTGACCAAAATTCTTTTGCGACACACCCGTATATATGGTTTAACCTCTACCTCTGCTATTTCGCTGTCATCAGTTTTTGATACTAGGCGATATGGTTTGTTACAAATATCACAGGCACACTTAGGCGGGTCAAGAAATTCCTCACGTTGCTCAAGGTTACTTCTATCGCTGCGCCCATGACCATTACCTGGTCCGCATTTTTGACCACGTTTACGTTTTTCTTGTTCTGGTTCAGAGGCTAGTTTTAATTCTTGTATGGGGGCAATAGCCAGGGAGTCAGCCGTTTCAGTCTTGCGACCAAATTGGTCTTTTTGGAACCAAGCGATTCTTTTATTTGCGTTTTCTAATTCTTCTTTTAATTGTTGTATTTCCTGCTCCAGAGCTTGTTTTTGTTGACAGAAAGATTCTGTGGCAGCAATACGGCTTCTTCTAAGCCTTTTATTTTCTTGTCTAAGCTGCAAAATTTCTTGTTCAAGCTGCCCAATCTTTGCTTGGAAAGCAGATGCTTCAATCTGCCTAGCGGTTCTTTCATTCCTCAGCAATTGCAGCAGTGCCGGTACATCGTTATTTACTAGCAGTAACTCAACAAAAGAGCTCGTCCGAGCGCTATTACTATTCGATCCCTGCAAGTTACTTTCTTTCTAGTAAAACAACCTCATTTATTTAAACTCCACCTCTCCAAAATGCCAAGACCTCCTAACGTATATGCCTGTAGCTTCTTCTTGACCTTGCCAAGCCTACCTCTACCGAAGGCTTACGATATATAAATATAGTAAGCCTTCGTCCAACGCAGGTATGACAACCAGAATTTAATGTGCATTAAGCTGGTCGTTTGATATTCTTGGGTAGAGTGAATTTATTTTTTCTCTCCTCGGTCATCAGCCAGGGGAGAAATTCTTTTAGGTCTGGTGGTGCTCTGCCGGGTGTTTTTGAACATTCGTTAAAGTAATCTAGCAACAAAGCTTGTGGATTGAGTCCATTAACCTGCCATGTCTGGAAGACAGTAAATAATTTAGCCGCCAATTGACCAGACCATTCTTTGCCACTACCGTAGCTGTTCTTGCGATTAATGACCAGATTTCTGAGTAATCTTTCGGCCCGGTTATTGTCTAGGCTAATACGCGGGTCAGTAAGAAATACTGTTAGGCCAATCCAGTGTGTCATGAAGCTTTTTAGTATTGTCTTTTGCTCTTTATGCAAATCTGGCTGTTCAAGCTGTGATTGCCAAAGTTGCTCAAGTTTTTTCACCTGCTGTTCAACCGCTAGATGGGCGTCATTCCAAGGCTGTCCTGATTGCCACAGAGCCGTTCGTTTATGATTAAGAGCAAACAATATTCCTATTTCGCTAAGCCATTCTTGGGACCATTCTTTCAAGCTTGGTATGCCCTGAAAGACTTTGAGGATATCTCGTCTTTGGTGAACCCAGCACCAGGCATTTTTGATAGCTGGATTTAAAGTCCAGTAGCTCTTCAGTCTGTCAGTTAATAATATTCCTGTAGAACCGCCAAAGAAGTCTTTAGGCACATCTTTTGAACGGCTTTTATCTAGCAAGTAAACGACAGCATCCAAGCTGGCGAAAAGCCAGAACCACCATTGTTTGTCATTTCTGAGCCCATTATTTTCTTCAAAGACGCGCCAGGTGGACTCATCTGCATTCCACAGGTCTGCGCCGCGGCAATGATTGACTATTTGTTCATACAAAGAGGCAAGCAGTGTGTCTATTATTTTCATGCCGCCTGTGACTGTACCGGCGGATAGATGTAAACCGTGCAAAGCCAATTCTTGTAAAACCCGTTGAGTTGGCACACCAAACATATATTTCCAGACAAGTAAATATACCCAGAGAGAGTTGCCGATTGTGGTGCGTGGATACAATTTAGGAGGAGGAGGGGCTTTTAATATGACTTTGCCTTTGCAGTCGCATTGGCTGACCAAAATTCTTTTGCGACACACCCGTATATATGGTTTAACCTCTACCTCTGCTATTTCGCTGTCATCAGTTTTTGATACTAGGCGATATGGTTTGTTACAAATATCACAGGCACACTTAGGCGGGTCAAGAAATTCCTCACGTTGCTCAAGGTTACTTCTATCGCTGCGCCCATGACCATTACCTGGTCCGCATTTTTGACCACGTTTACGTTTTTCTTGTTCTGGTTCAGAGGCTAGTTTTAATTCTTGTATGGGGGCAATAGCCAGGGAGTCAGCCGTTTCAGTCTTGCGACCAAATTGGTCTTTTTGGAACCAAGCGATTCTTTTATTTGCGTTTTCTAATTCTTCTTTTAATTGTTGTATTTCCTGCTCCAGAGCTTGTTTTTGTTGACAGAAAGATTCTGTGGCAGCAATACGGCTTCTTCTAAGCCTTTTATTTTCTTGTCTAAGCTGCAAAATTTCTTGTTCAAGCTGCCCAATCTTTGCTTGGAAAGCAGATGCTTCAATCTGCCTAGCGGTTCTTTCATTCCTCAGCAATTGCAGCAGTGCCGGTACATCGTTATTTACTAGCAGTAACTCAACAAAAGAGCTCGTCCGAGCGCTATTACTATTCAATCCCTGCAAGTTACTTTCTTTCTAGTAAAACAACCTCATTTATTTAAACTCCACCTCTCCAAAATGCCAAGACCTCCTAACGTATATGCCTGTAGCTTCTTCTTGACCTTGCCAAGCCTACCTCTACCGAAGGCTTACTAAATATACCAATTTCACACCTCGTGCTAGCTGCGCTAGCTCATGCGAAGCAAATTTAATCTAGTAAGCGCTTCTCATCTGTGGCAATCTAAGCAGCGGTTGGTCGTTTCAATTTGACTGAAAAGCAACTCTGCACGGACTTTTTAAGCAGCGCGTTTTATTACTTTGCTTACATCGGACTACTTGCTTCACTTAAAACCGAAATGACAATATAAAAGTATCGCACCCTGAATCTTTTCAACCAAAAACCGCCAAGCATCGCAGCTCAATGATCTTAAATTCTCTAACCACACTTCCTCTCTAGGCAGTCATAGAAGTGTAGTTACAAATCACCAGATCATCGCGGCAATTGGCGAATTTTTCAAACTCCGGAAGGAGCAACTTGTCATGCCGAAACCATGCGAGAGGCAGCCTTTGCCCAGCAGAGACGAGCTGATCCAGCAACTCGTTATTCTCGCTCAGGCACAGCTAGAGACAGAGGAGGATGCTCAAACACCGTTCGATAACAAAACCTCTTTTGTGGCGGCCGGCTTTCTAGACATCGTCTGGATTGACTTCCTTTGCGATGTCACCGCCAGGTGGCCAGTGGATCACGACGAGCTATGGCGCGATCCGCCTGCCCATCTCAATTGCATTGGTCTGGCGGCGGCTTTTAGCTTTGCCGACTGGAAGAACAAACCAGCCAGTCAACCCAGCGCAACCGGGGCCACCGGATGGACAGCAAAGACATCGTCCCTCTCACAGAAGGCAATGACAAGCGTGACCTAGCCGGGGGCAAACTGCTCCTATCACACGACTCGAAAAGGGAGGCGATATGAGTGAGTATCATGAATTCGAAGGCTCAGATTTGTCGTCACCAGATGGCCGGGCGGCAGCAATCATCGAACAGGTCAAAGGTCCGTCACCTGGATGCAGGAACCAAACCCCGTCCGACAAACCTCAATTCCGGACCGTCACCCGACAACGCTCCAAGAAATCGCAGAGGCGCTCAACGAAATGTTCAGGACCACGTTCCAAGGCGAAGACTTGGCCGCGGTTCAGAACATGGGCGACGTTTGCGACCTAGTCGAGGCCGCTCTACTACCGGGCGCATCGGAAACAAATCTTCTGCCTCTCGACGAAGAAGGCGAGGAGAACCAGCAATTGGCCATCGCTTCTGTCCCGAGCAATCGTGCTTGTCAATGCAACTGCGACGGACACTGTAGCGACAGCGACTGACCCGTTTGAGCATCAACCCCGGGAGCGGAAACGGCAACCGCTCCCTCATCCCAACAAACTCTTCATGACCCCGTAAGAAAAGAACTTTAACATGAGCACACAGCGCCATTCGCAGGAAATCATCGCACAACGCGTCAGGACGGAGTTTCTTGCCGCCAACGGCAATCAGAACTTCGACCATGATTGGACGATTGACACTGCCCTCAGAAGAGGGCAAGCCTATTGCCTGGGTGTCATTCGTCCGCTGCGGGAACATTTTCGCGCCGGGCAGAACGATGAGCAATTTCCGCCCAACCGAACGACCGTGGCTGAACTGATCACCTTTCTGTTCGAGAATCAGTTCCGAGAGACCAGGCGCTCTTAGCGTGAAGGGAGCGTAAGACAGGGAATCATGTCTGTACTCGATTGCGAAAGCCGGGATAAAGGTTGCTTCCAATAAGGCACTTTATTCCGGCATTTCAGCTTTTTCTATCTTTTTGTTGCTTTGTAGCGCAAATAGGCTTCAATGAACGGATCTAAATCGCCATTCAAGACTGCCTCTACATTGCTTGTTTCTTCTTTGGTACGATTATCCTTAACCATACGATCGTCTAGCACATAAGATCTAATCGCATTACCAAAACTAGCCTGTACGGTTTCGCCTTTGAGTTTAGCTAATTCTTCTTCTCGTTCAGCTTGTTTTATGGCTAATAATTTGGACCGCAAAAGATCCATAGCCAATGCCTTATTCTGCAATTGACTGCGTTCTTGCTGGCATTTAACAACAATCCCGCTGGGTTTGTGCACAATCCGCACTGCAGATTCAACTTTATTGACATTTTGTCCGCCTGCGCCGCCCGAACGCATTGTATCAACTTCTATATCATCATCTTTAATTTCGATGATACGATCAATATCATCAAGCAGCGGACTTGCTTCCAAAGCAGCAAAGCTTGTTTGACGTGAATCATTACCCTGCTTATAAGGTGATTTGCGCACTAATCTGTGCACGCCTTTTTCGCAGGATATATAGCCATAGGCATAAGGACCATCAATTTTGAAAGTTGCGCTTTTTATGCCAGCTTCTTCACCAGGAGACTGATCAATAAGTTCAGTTTTAAAGCCGCGGTTTTGTGCCCAGCGAAAGTACATACGCAGCATCATTTCAGCCCAATCTTGGGCATCGGTACCACCGGCACCGGCATTTATAGTCACAATAGCTGCTGAATTATCATATTCGCCTGACAATAACTTATTAAATTCAAAACGCTCCAGCTCAGCTTTTACGCGCTTTAAGCCATTTTCTATTTCTCCGGCTACAGATTCGTCTTTTTCTTCTAATGCCACTTGGGTAAGCACAGAAAGATCACTAGCCTCCCGACACCACTTACGGTATTGTTCGAGCGGCTGTTTAATCCGGCTCATTTTTTGTGTTATTTGCTGAGCTTGAGCTTGATCCTTCCAAAAATCACTTTCAAGCGTTTGTTTTTCTAAGCCTTCCAACTCTCTTTGCATCCCGTCAGGGTCAAAGAAACTCGCTGACTTTCGCCAGGCGCTCCTCTAAAAGCACAATTTCATTCTTTAATTCACTAAGTACAATGGCCATTAAAAAACTCGCGATTGGATATTGATTTTGCCACTGTTAGTCGGGTCAGTCGATTCCATACCATTTGTTTTTACTTTGATTGGCAAATCATAAACAGGCGACATAGCATCTAATTCGATTGGCACTGTAACTGAAATAGAATTTGGACTAACAGACTTAATTTCGGCTTCGTAGGGGCCAATCATTACTTGGTTTTCAGACGCCACCGACGAAAAACCTGATCCAGTAATAGTTAGCGGTTGCCCAGGCGAGGTAGAAATGAAATCTACACCCATAATTTCGGGTGCACCCTTGAGAGTCACTTCAATAGCATTGCTCTTCAGGCTACCGATCATTACAACCAGCTTTGTCTTGCCACCGAGTAACCCAGTGGGTACTTTTATCTGCAGCGACTTGTTGGTCGCTGAAACTACAGTAGCTGCTTTATCGCCAATAAGCACCTGTGTAGCCTTAGGAATATCGCTGAAATTGCGACCTTCTATAGTTACTTTATCAGTCGGTGCAAAAGAGTTCGGATTTACTTTAGTCACCACTATTTTCGCAGTAGCAAATTTCCAGTTCAACTTGGCGCCAGTAGGTCCCAAAGCCTGCAAAGTCAAAAGATTATCCCCTGCCGACAAAGAACCGGTCACATTGCGAACCAAAGTCGGTTGACTATTAAAGTCTTTGATCGTGCCAATTGGTTTTCCGTTCAAATTAATGCGCAGATCCTTAAACCGGCTTGTCGGCCCATTTGTAAAAATCAGACTAAAGGGCATTTGTTCACAGCCTTTAGGTACCGTGAGATAATCGCTAAAACTTTGCCATTTGGGACCAAATGACCCTATATCTCTCGCTTGTAATACAAGCTGTTCATTGGATTGAACCACAGTAGAAGGAGCCATGGTGGCTGGTTTGCTCTTATTTACGAAAGACGTCCTACCTAAGGCTGAAGGCGCGTTTGCTCCAACGGGATGAGCAGCACTGCCCTTGCTTAGATTTACAAAACCAGGACCAGCCTGTATGCCCGGCTGGCCGTTAAATGGGAAAGGGCAAGTATTGACTGGATGCTCAGTATTAGCCGGCAGAGGGCTAACCGGCTGTGTGTGGACTCTAGGGGGCGTTTGCAGATTTTTTAAATTGTCGACACTAGTAAATTGACTACTTTGGGCAGAAGCTGAAAGTTCATTTGAGCAAACAGATAAACTTATCAAGTAGAAAACTGTAAGTTTTACCGACAGCGCAGGGAATTTCATTTTTGACACTTTCCTTATCAGGTATTGGCTTTGTGCAATGCGTAACTATTTACTCACCCTTTAAACTACAGTTTAAATGAAGTAGCTGAAGAAAATACCCTTGAAATTGTATTTATTCACAGATAAAAGATAATTTTCTTAGCAAAGTGGAATGAGTTATATCATGGGTAATTTACTCGCGCATCTAAACTTTTAATCTTCCGGGAGATTGCGTTGGACGAAGAGATTAGTAAACAAGAAGAAGCCCGTAGGCTCTTGGACACCATTCGTCACAAAGAAGAAGCTGGTGATGATGAAGAACGGGTGCCGGCTAAGCCCATTTCTCACATTGCTGAAGAAGATGCCGATCAGCTAAAAGCTCTTATTGCCCACAAATGGCAGTTAAAAAATGAAAGTTCCCCTGAAGTAGAGGAATTACCGGATCCAGAGAATATCGACCCGATGTCCGCCGAGCAAATAAAAGGTTTGCGCAAAGTAGCGATAGTTCAAGGAGAAGAAAAAAGGACGTTGAAAGAGTCGCTTATAGACAGCATAATTAAAGGCTATTTTCAAGTAGCTGACTCTTTCAAAACAAATTCAGAAAACAAAAGAAGTTGTTTTAAGCGAGGGCATGAGTGCATTCATTGCGGTAAAAACATCCCGTTTGCTGCTATAGAAGATTATGAAAAAGCTAGCAAAGAAAGGGCAGCAGAAGCTAATACAACAGGCGCTGCCTTAGAAAAAAAATAAATATGATCTCCCAGATTAACTTTCTAGCGCTGTTCATTGTATTTTTTCTAAGTTTAAATTGCCCGGTAGAAGCAAATTCTCATCTTAAAAGTTTGCCTGCCGATACCCAAGAAGATCTAGCTTTACTGAAGCGAATCGCTGATAATCCTGATTTACTTAACCAAAAGTATTTAGAATGTTATCTGGGGCCCAAGGCGTCGGCTATGACCGCTCCCTCATCGCAATCACTGCGCTCTCCCGCCCCAGTAACCCGCACTTTTTGGCTAGACCGAAGCGAAGTTTCCACTCGTTATACTCTTGAGCAGAGTGTACCGCAACTAGATAAATCTCTCGCCGAATTTTCCTTTACCCTTACCCGACAAGAAGACATAATTCTGCCAGACATTAGTAAAACTCTCAATAAAGATCCAAGCAGTGTAATTGACGAAAATGCAGTACCAGCATTCTTGTATAGTATGAGTCCTACTGTAAAAGTATTTGCCTACCAAGATACCCAAGTAGTGAATCTATACAAAATAGCAGTGCAATATGCCGGACCAAGCCTTTCACTGCCCTCAAAAGCCGATATGGACGAAGCCACAAAACACAGACGTGACAAAGCTATTGACCATGTGCAACATGGACGCCACGACCAAGCCAGCTCTTTATTACAGTCGCACCTAGCAGCCAATCCAAACGACGCAGAAGCACACTTAAAATTAGCGGAATCCTACCAAGCTCGTTCTTGTATTAATGATGCTATACGCGAATATAAGACCGCTTTGGCCGTTTGTGGCAATGATAATGAAATTCACGACCGTTGTATTGAAGGACTGCATTCACTTAAAGTTGATCTGCCCAATAGAAATTTGCAAACAACTAATTCTTTAACTCCACACTCTAATACTCTTGGTGCCAGAATTAACATTAATCCGGAATCTAGCAATAATTACCAACCTAGTATAAATTCCAATGCACAGCTAAAAATCAAAACCTTGGATGTAGGCTTTTAATTATTAAATCTAAACTTTTGCTGCTCGCTTTGAATAGTCTGCCAAGCCGGATCTTTGCAGCGTAATTGCCCCACCAGAGCAGCAGGACCCCCGTAAAGACGGTATTTGAGCGACTTGACAATAAATTTCTTTGTGATGTAATTAAGCGTACATTCTAGGAATTTACATATGAGTATTGGGCAGGCTACCAATTCAATCACAGAAGCACCGCAAGGCATGTTAGACATGAAGGCAGGGCCTTCTGCCGATGCTAAAAGTGCTCATCTTAGTTTGCAAGAACAGTTTTTATGTGATGCCGAAGAAACTATGGCCAATGTTTTTAATAACCACACACAGTTTAATGGTTCGACAAAGCCCACTACCACAGGCTTCCAATCATCTGATAATTTGATGAACCACGCTCTTCTTGTCCAACAGGGCTCAAAAAAATATCTCAATGTTCCTAACCCAGCCGAAGATATATACAATACCCCAGCCGCAAATAAAGCTTTTGCTCAGTTATTTGATCCCAAAAAAGTCACTACCGCTGTTGCTTAAGTTCCGGCAAAATATATTGAACAGATCATAAGCAACTAATGCATGCCCCTTTTCAGAAAAGTGGTACTGCAAAAAATTACTGCTTGGATCTTTGCAAGCCAAGAAGGAATTGCTTAAGTCTAGGTACTGAAAATTCCTCTCTGCAGCCAGTGCTTCTAATTCATTTGCTTGTTTTCTCAGAACTTTGTAATTTACTGTGTTAGGGAAAACAGCAAGAATAAATGTGCGCCCTTTATCATTTGCCTCTTGATTCAGACGCTCTAGCAAGGCTTTTGTAACAGCCATATCGCTTTGATCAGAATAAAAAGCCTTGCTCACTATTTCTCTTTTACCTGCCAATTTGCTCGGCAAATTAAGTAACGCCTGCCACCAGTTTTTGAGCTTGCAATAGCGAGGCTCGTTTAAGCTCAAAGCAAAGTCTGCTTGCATCAAAACTCCGTAGATAGCGCTATTTCTGCGCAAAAATTCTATAGTCGCATTCGGTATTAATCTGTCTTGCTTAGCCACCAACACACTATCATCCTGCTTTAATTGCCCTGTCTCATCCAAATAGAAATAGGGTCGCGCCTCCGCCCTCTTTCTATCCTTAGCTTTGACAATATTCTCCAAGGAGTCCCCACGATTATAAAGCAGCACTATCGCATCTGGTTGGTATTTATCGACCTCTTGCTCATATTGCAAAAGCTCTTGCCCAGTCGAATAGCTAGAACAACCAAAATTGATTGTTTCGAAATAATTGATATTAGCCTTTGAATTTTTCTGCAACTGTGCCTTTAGCAAGCTCTCTAATACTTTGCCGAAAGTATGATTCAGCCTTACTTGCATAGACTCGACTGCTGAGTCACCTAGTAAGGCAATGCGATAGCATCCTTTCGGCTTAACAACACTGTGTTCGCTATCGCGATAACCAACGCTGCTCAGCTTGTCGTCCGAAAAACCTTCCATGCGCCAAACAACCTGCTTACCCGGGATATGCCTGCAACCCATCTTTAAATCAGGTTGTACGAATTCTTGCCCACCCACACCGGCTAAGCGAAAATATCCTTCCAAAATCAGCAAGCCCACTAAAAAAGCAACTGCCGTTTGCCATGTCACTCTCCACGCTTCTTGCCACCATCGCTGGCGATAGTACAGGTTTTTAACCTGCAGATTAGTTTCTCGCTCGTGTGTAGCGGCAATGATCTTCATAATCCTCTAAAATTGGAAATAAATAAACGGGCTCATTTTATTAGGAGCAAAGCCCAAAATTAGCAGTCCGACACATACGTAAGCCACATAACGCAGCGGAGCAGAGTTTCCCCACAATTGCACTACTTTGTCTATAAATATCAATTGTCTGCTCTGGTTTGAAGGAATAATGAGCGATCGCCCTAATAGAAACAGGCAATAAGCGAATATAGATATCGGTACTGTCGATTGCCAAAACATCTGCACCAGTTGATGGTTTCTTTCATTCACGCTAAGCCAGGGAAGCATTGTACTTAGCATTAGCCAGACATCATTTAGCGTGTCGGCACGAAAAAGAGTACCGGCTACAAACGAAAAGATTAAAGTAAAAGCCACCCCAGAACAATGCCAGATTTTTGTCATCCGCCAACGGCTAAGCATACTAAATTTAGAAACGAAGTCATGCCAATCCTTAGATATGACCAAACCAAGCCCGTGAAAAGCACCCCATAGAACATAGTGCCAAGCGGCCCCGTGCCATAGCCCGCCTAATATCATGGTAATCATCAAGTTACGTCGCACCGCCCATAGTGACACGCGCGAACCCCCCAAAGGGAAAAACAAATAATCTCTAAGCCAAGTCGAAAGAGACATATGCCAGCGTCGCCAGAACTCAGTTAAATTGGACGCCAGAAACGGCCAATTGAAATTCTCAGGCACTTTATAGCCAAAAAGCATGGCCGAACCCCGCCCAATATCAGTGTAGCCAGCAAAATCAAAAAATATTTGAAATGTAAAACCTACTACAGCTATCCAAGCATCGAATCGGCCTAATGTTGCCGTATGAGTAAAACCATAATTGACAATTAAACCCAAATTATCACCCAGAACAATCTTTTTATATAACCCTTGCAAAATAAGAAAAATACCGCCTCTAAAGTCAGCTTGGCGCAAAGATAAAGGGTGCCCTAATTGCGTCATAAAATCTTGATAGCGCTTAATTGGTCCAGCAATTTGCGAAGGGAAGAAGGCAGCAAATAAAGCGAAATTCTTTAAATTATAAATAGGTGTACTACCCTTATAGACATCAACTATGTAATGAATAAATTCAAAAGTAAAAAATGAAATACCCAGCGGCAAAAGAACATTCACTACTGGTTTATCCCAATTATAAATAGCCCAATTAGGCATTTGCGAATTCAAAAAATGATTGGTACCGCTAACTATTGTCCATACATTTTCGGCCACAAAATTAGCATATTTAAAAAAGCACAAGGCACCCAGGTTAAAACACAAGCCAATGATGAGAATTAAACGCTTTCTTTCTTTTGCCTTTGCTATTGCCAGCCCCAAGCCATAATTTACTAGGGTAAGAAAAACAATCAAAAGACCATACGCCGGTATCCAATTCATGTAAAAAAGATAACTGGCTAAAAGCAATAGCCCGGTTCTAAACCGCGCCGGTACAACCCAATAAATAGCGACCACTATTGGCAAAAAAACTAAATAGGTAAAGCTATTAAATAGCACTAATAACCTGCTATAGCAAAGAATGGGCAAACGGAGAAAGATTTACCATTCTCCTGCCTTTTTAGCCTAAACCGGAAATTGTTATCTATTTTTTATAGCGCAACTTTACTTAAGCCTTAGCGGGCATACCTAAATCTCTTTGACTATGGCTGCGATTTCATTTTTTGTAGTGCATGTTACTGAGTTTTTCCTGCGAAAATTGTAGAATATCAGATGGAATAATATAGACCAATGACCTCTATCAATAGGCTGTGTGTCTCCTTGTCCGCGAGTAGTTGATCGATTGGCGAAAGACTTAAAGACATCGTTCCCTGAAATGAAGGGATTTCTGCTCGAAACCTCAGATATATGAAATCCTTCGCAGAATCTTATCCAGATCAAGCAATTTTGCAACAGCTTGTTGCAAAAATTCCCTGGGGACACAATGTACGTATTTTAGACAATGTTAGAGATATCCAAGAGCGAATTTGGTACGCGCAGCAAACTATTGCTAATGGTTGGTCGCGCATAAAGTAAAATAACTAATTACTTAATCCGATGCAAGATTGCTTGTTGTGGCTATGTATAACATGCTGGGAAACTGGAAGGGCATTTTTGCCAGAACCCAACCCAATTGGTTCTATGCATTCACGAACAAACTCGCGCTTCCACCAATTGCCGCTCGTTTGGCGTTCAATGGCGTTTGTAAATTGATAGTCATAAAGTCGCGCTCGAATGTATTTTGGTGGACTCTCTGGAAACGGGTTTTTTGCTAAAAGGTCCAATACTTCTTTTTGTCCTTGCAATAGTCTCACCATGAAATTCATGAACCATTGGTCCTGCTTTGCGTCTCCCAATGCAGCAAACCACATTTGCCAATCCAGGCGGGGTTGAAATGGTGCCACTATGGGCAGTGGCGCAGCTAAATTGCCCGGCTTGTATTTAAATTCGTATTCTTGCCATAAATTACCGTCATTACTGCCCTCTACAATTATTTCCAGTCTTTTGGTTGTCATAACAGCAAATAAACCATAGCTGCTTGAAATAAAATAAGGAAAACTTAGCTCGTGCAAAGCCCCAAACACTTGCGGTATCGGCAAAAGCCCTGTCAAACCTCGCTGCAAACTGCCAATGCTGACAGAAAGAACAAATATTGACGCTAAAATCACAACCATGTGTTGTCCTTTAGCTAAATCTTTAGCTGGCGACCAGTAATTTAATCGCTCAATTAAATTCATCCAAACCCGTTGCTTTATAAAGGAGCTGCTGCTCAGTACAGTTTTTATAAATTGATCCTCAAATAAAGAAATAGCCAAAATGATTGTCAGCAAATTAAAGTAAGCATAATTGCCTGTTACAGCAATGAGCATTTGAAAACCAGTAATTATAAAAGCAGCTGTTATTCTTGTTTTGCGCCCAGTAAAAATCAAAAATGGTACTGCTAGTTCAATCACATAAACTAAGACCACACTAATTTCATTAAGCCAATGAGGCAATTGTGCTGCATACCAGGCTATTGGCGTAGGCAAGGGCTGAGTAAAATAATGAAAGTCCAAAGCACTTAAATCACGCCAAGTCTGATCGCCACTAGCTAATTTCACTAAACCCGATTCAAACATTAGCCTAAATAGAAGCCAACGTAAAAGCCAAATAAATAGAACTGGCGGCTTAATTCTATTGGCAGTCCATTGAAGTTTAGCTAAGCTGATTTTCCAAGGCCAGGCCAAGAATTGCCATGGCGCTAAAAATATACCCAGAAAGCCTGTTTCAAGCAAAAGCGCATCCCACTGAAAAGAAAGAAAATCTTGCCCAATACTGGCTAAGGACAAATATAAAAACCATAAGCCGATAAAGCACAATCCCGAGCAAACCCCAAATATAGCCAAAAGTGAAATCAAAACACCGGCAATGCATACAGCAAAAAGCATCGCATCACTAGCATTAAGCCAAAATATGCTGGGCAAAATCAAGAAGCTCTGAGATCCTAAATGGGCTCTCACTAGTTGCAAAAATTGGGCAACCGGCAAAATGCCATCTTTACCAAAAAGTGCGATTATCTGGCCGCTGAGCGAAGCAAAAGCAAAAAAATAACTCAATGCCAAGCCCCGCAAAAATAACCAGGCTGTCAGTGAATAGTCTGCTTTGCTTAGAGAATCAAGTCGCATTCTTATAGCGGCCAAATACTATACTTTGGATCTAACAAGTTCGACCGAGCATTCTGCATTATTTATTACAGCCTGGGCAACACTTCCTAAAAGATGCTCCAGAGCGTCCTTGTCACGATCATGCGCACCCATAATAATCATATCCGCAGGCCAATCTTGCGCAAGCTGTAAAATCAGACTACGCACATTGCCTTCTAGCACATGATATGTCACTTTACTCTTTGGCAATTTGGACTGGATCAAATCAGCATTATCTTTAAGCAATTTTTCCATTGTTTGCTTTTCCGTCTTGTACAATGCAGCATGTGCTTGATCTATTTTGGGGTCTTTAAAAAGCGCGAGTGAAAAACTGATTTTGGCTCGGAAATGACGGATATAAGTTGGAAAGCACTCTCTTCAACCCAAGAAGAAGAGAGAATCATTTCAACTGCTGCTTTCGCATTCTTCGACTCATTAATAGCAACCAAATATCTAGCCTCTTCCAAAGGCAATTTCTCCTTTTGCTTTTTCTCTAGCGAGAAGGTAGGCATATAGTGCACTATGCGCACTGAACATGACGCATGCATAGCTACGGACGTAACAACACTGCCAAAGGATTGGCTGTTATATCCCGATGTGCCATGTGAACCTATAATTATAAGATCAACTTTAGTGCTATTAGCTACTTCAAGAATGGTCTCAATCGCCTTGCCTTCTCGAAAATTACTCTGAACTTTGCCCTTGCCAAATTTCTGCTCTAACTTTTCAACAGCTTCGGCGAGCAATTTACGTATATCTGCATCCAGAGCCTCCTGGGCCTCCAGTGCCATTTGTCCAAATCCAGGAAATAAAGCATCAGCCTGAGTGTGCAATGGCTCAGCAACAGTAAGCACAACACATTCTGTATCGGGGCGCCAGGGTTCACTCAATATTTCATCTATAGCGTTGTCCGAATGAATAGAACCATCAATAGCAACTAGTATCTTCATTAAATAATCAACCTTTTTGGAGCCTAACCGTCGTAAATTATATTAGCTTAGCAATAGACAAAGCTAAATTTACTTACTGTTTTGCAATCCAGTCTATTAAAATATGTATGATTTAATCTGTGATTTTAATGGGGGAACATTTTTCTTATGACAATGGGTGGTAAAGCTGGGGAAGTATTCACCGAAATTAATGTCACGCCGCTTACCGACGTATTTCTTGTATTGTTGGTCATTATGATTTTGATTGCTCCCCTGGTCAATCAAACTGTGCTCAAAGTCGATCCGCCAGGCTCAGCGGCTGCTCACCCTCCTGCCTCTGATAAAACACCTACAATCAATATAGACGTTAGCGGCCAAAACATCATCAAATTGAACGGCCAAGTGGTCAATCCCCAAAATGTATTCGGTGTGATGTCCGCAATTAAGGCTGAACAAGATAAAGCCGGCAAAAAAGATATACCATTGAATTTATCTTCAGACGGGGACGCCTTGCAGAAATATGTGGTTACTGTAATGGATGCAGCGGCTGGTAGTGGTATTAAGCAGTTAAGAGTCCTTCCTATACGCCGCTAAGAATGGTCTTGTCATCACTATTTAACACCCTTTATTGCGATTTAGCCTGTCCTCACTGTCAGGAAAAAATTCTTAACGGTATAGGATTCCGCGTAGGTAGCCTGACAAAAGCTCGCTATCAAATGGGCGACACTTTAAATTGGCAGCAAGAACCAAGACGGCCAGAAAAACGCCCCGCTAAAGGCAATATAGTTACACTTGGCCATTTCAATTGCGATAATCCCAAATGTGCTTCCTGGCAAGATTGCTACCCTGATATACAAACAGTCAAAATCATCATTGAAAAAGATAGAATTGTTGATGTGTCTATTTATAGCGACGCTCTTCCCCAAGAGCAGTTTGCCATTCTGAGTGGAAAACGAAAATCGTCAAAATAATCACCAATAAAGTCTTCTTCTATAACGTCAGGTCGTAATTTTATTTAGGTACCAAAATGGACAATCTTAAGCCCTCTGAATTTCTGATGATTCCTGGACCAACACCAGTACCCAGAGAAATTCTCGAAATCATAGCCCGCCCCCCAATTGGTCATCGCTCTGCGGAGTTTTCTGCCATCCTCAGCTCGGTCACTAAAAATCTCCAAACCTTGGCCCAAACCAAAAGTGATGTCTTTATTCTCACCGGTTCAGGTACTCTGGCTATGGAAGCAGCCATCGCTAATACTGTCAGTCCTGGTAACAAAATACTATCACTAGTAACCGGTGTTTTTGGCGAACGTTGGGTAAATATCGCCAAAGCCTATGGCGCAGAAATAGACAGACTAGACTACGCTCCAGGGACAACTGTAGATGTAAATCAATTGACTAATAAATTGAAAGAAGATAAATCCATTAAAGTTGTCACTATCACACATAATGAAACTTCTACTGGCGCCTTGAATGATTTAAGACAAATCGCACATTTAGTGAGGCAACATGGCGCTCTTTCTCTTGTAGATGCAGTCACCAGTTTTGGTGCTATAAATATCCCGGTAGACGAATGGCATATAGATGTTTTGGTTACCGGTAGCCAAAAAGCGCTTATGCTGCCGCCCGGCTTATCAATGATATTTTTTGGCGATCGCGCTTGGGCAGCTCAAGCAACTTGTAAATCACCGCGCTTTTATTTGGATCTCACTCGTTGCAAGAAATCACTTACCGCCAGTACTACACCCTTCACGCCTAACGTATCATTCATTTGTGCTCTGCAAAAATCACTTGAATTAATTCAATCCGAAGGCATTGAAAAAGTACAAGCCCGCCATTTTAAGCTAAAAACAATGTTGCGAGCAGGTTTACGCTCTATGGGCTTAAAACTTTTTGTTGATGATGACTGCGCTTCTCCCACAATTACAGCAATTTTACCGCCCGAAAAATTAAACGTAGCTGACATTAGGCAAGCGTTAAAGCAAGATTATAGTATAGTTGTAGCAGACGGACAGGACGCCCTTAAAGGCAAAATCTTCCGTATTGGTCATATGGGTTATGTTTTCGAACGCGATATTCTTATGACAATTGCCAGCTTGCAAGCAGTCTTTAAAAACTTAGGATACGATACTTCAGCCCAACCGGCCATAAGGGCAGCCTTGCAAGCCGCAGGAAAAAGCTAATTAAGCTTAAGCACTATGTTAGACAATTTCTTTTTTAAGACACAAAGCCGATCTAAGCAATCGTGTAAATTTATCATTGCTTTTATTTTTTGTCTCATCCTGTTAGCAAAGGCTCCATGCTGTGAGGCACAATATTTCGGTTTAGGTTCGGGACTAGGATATAGCGGCTATGGCTCGTCCTTGCTCTATCCATTAAGTTATCTCTTTTACGGAGGTAACGGCACCGCACCGCTATATGCTCTCGGTGCATTGGGAAGCGGCTTTGCCAACAATGCAATTTATAATACTTATCGCAATGTTCCGTATGGTAATTATCCGTATAGCAATAATTACCCTATGAGTACCGGACCAAACAGCAATTACCCATTCAATAATAATTACAACCCCAATCAATATCAGGCCCCTGCTTGGAATTATTCGCCAAATCAAACCCAGCCAGCTCCTTCCAATGATCCAAACGATATTTTCAATTCCAGAAGCACTGTCGACCCCAACTCATCTTATAAAGCAGCGCCACCAGCGGTCGCCCCGAATGTTTTAAGCCAGGCATACAATAATGGCATGATGCCTCCTTCTTTCGTCCCAGATTCACGGGTTCTAGATGGGTTTTTCCAAACTGTTAATACTCGCTACAAAGGCAATTTGTTCCACGCCTTAAATCAACTTGATATGCAGGCATGGGCATCCTCAATAAGTTTAATCCAGCCAGGACAACAATTCGGCAAAGTGATGAGCTCAGCCCGCAAGAGCGAAGTGTCCACAATAATGAAAGACTCTTCTCTAAACTCACAAAAAAAGCTAGAAATTTTGCGCTTACTTTTGGCTAGCCCTCAATAACATCCTGCATTGATCACCAAGCTCGGCTCTTTTTTGTTTTTGACTATCTTCGAGAACTAATTAAAAAACTTGCGTACATAGTCTGGCAGCTTAGAAATAGCAATGCGCTCTTGTTTCATTGTGTCGCGATCACGCACCGTAATAGTTTCTTCGCCGGCAGTTTTATTTTCTGCTTCAGTGATAGTCTCAAAATCGACTGTTATACATATAGGCGTACCTACTTCGTCATGACGGCGATAGGCTTTGCCAATATTACCCGTGTTTTCCAACAAGATGCGTCCAAGTCCTAATGCTTGGAGCGTCTTTTTAATTGATTCTGCTTTGGATACTAGAGCTTCATTATTTCTTGCCAACGGTATCACAGCAGCTTTAATCGGCGCTAAATGTGGTTTGATTTTTAAAACTACTCTTTTATTGCCATTTTCCAGGGTTTCTTCAGTATAGGCTTCAGTAATTATGGCTAAAACGCCTCTATCAACACCGGCTGAAGGCTCAATAACAAATGGCACTATTTCTGTATTTGCTTCAGTATCACGCACCGTTAGCTTAGTAGTGGAATCATTGTTTTCCATCACCGTGGCTTTTAAATTTAGTTCTTTTTGATTCTTGCTGTGTGAGCCTAAATCAAAATCTGTACGATTAGCTATACCCTCTAATTCTTCCAGCCCATGCGGGAAGCGATAAAGAATATCTACTGTAGCCTTGGCATAATGAGACAACTCATCGGCCTTTTGATGGTAAGCAACCAGATTATCTGACGCCAATCCCTGTTCCTTCCACCAGTCTATTCTTGCTTCCACCCATTTTTTATGCCAATCATCATCTGTCCCGGGCTCAACAAAAAATTCTAGCTCCATTTGTTCAAATTCACGCACCCGAAAAATAAAATTGCGCGGTGTTATTTCATTGCGAAATGCTTTGCCTATTTGGGCTATACCAAATGGCAATCTACGCGAGGTGGAATCTAATACATTACGGAAATTTGTAAAAATACCTTGGGCTGTTTCAGGACGCAAATAAGCATAAGACTCTTCATCAACAATGGGACCAACAGTTGTTTTGAACATCATATTGAAAGGACGTGCTTCAGTTAAATCCTCCGAACCACATTTTTCACATCGTCCATTTTTAACATGATCAGCTCGCCAGCGACTTTTACACTTGCGGCAATCAACCATAGGATCGGCAAATGTAGCTTCATGCCCAGAATAACGAAGAACTAGTCTATTGGACAAAATCGCAGCATCAAGCCCTTCCACATCATCGCGCTCATAAACAACAGAACGCCACCAGGCCGCCTTCAAATTATTCTTTAATTCCACGCCCAAAGGGCCATAATCATATACGCCTTGCAGTCCGCCATATATGTCAGCACTTTGAAAAATAAAACCACGGCGCTTACAAAGAGCTACCAGATCATTCATATTTTTGCTTTTGACTGCGCCTTTGCTCATCGGTGTTTTAACGGACATATATTCCTGAATTGAAGACCCAATTAAAACAGAAGAAACAAGAGCATTACAAGAAGCTCTATTTATATTAGACAAATATCTTTTCTTTGCCACAGTAAATAGTGCTTCGACCGTTTAGCAAAGATAGCAATCTGTACACTTATCTAAGACCTAGATGGTCTCTGCATTAAATATTTGACTTATTGGCGTTACACATCACACCTTTTGGGGTGATAGGCCTGTCACCCTTTGGCAGCATTGTTGATGAAACATTGCTTATTATCCCCTGCAATTCTAGATCGGCTAATAGAATGAAATTATATTGACAACCCGTTTTTGCGTAACTATTTACTAGGATTGTCTGTCTTGATTAATACACTATCAGCTCGTAAGGAATATCCATGAGGCTTCGTTCGGCTCTAAATACTAGAAAAACAGGAATGGCTGCTTCGGTGCTAAATGCACTTTTTGCCTCCATAGTAATTATGATAGGTTTATTTTCAACTGAGTTGAGCCGTTACCTATTGGCTAGAGATCAATTAAGAGGCGCGCTGGAAGCGGCAGTATTATCCTGCCAAACTACTTTAGCATCAACAGGAGCTCCAACTAACTCCAACAATCAGACTACTGCCATGCAAGCCGGCTTAAGCTTATTCCAGCAAAATGCTATTCTGGGCGAACCACTATCTGGAGCAAGTCTTGTTTCTGTGCCTTCGGGACAAACCGCACCACAATTTGATGTTCAGCCAAACGAAGCCCAAATTTGTTTTCAGTTTTTGGATCCTATTACACACTTACCAACAAATACTTCTTCAGGAACATTAACTCAAGCTACTGGTGCGTATTGTTATACGCCTATATTCGGTCAATTTATAGGACTGGCTAATGCCCAATTTACTTTTGAACTATCTACTAATTCTGGCGTACCGCAATTAGATCTGGTTTTTGTTTATGATGTTTCTAGCGCAGAAAATGAGGAAACTCCAGTTACCTTTTTACAAAGGTTTTGGCATGATCCTTACGGCATCGATTATCTCCTGCCTCCACCTATCGGTTCCGATCCGCCCAATACTATTCTCGGTGGGCCATTACTGCCGTTCTGTCCGCCCACTGCTCCATTACAAAATCTCAATCCAACCACCCCACAGAATTTAGACTATGGTAAAAGCTGCATTACGCCACAATTGAACTACACTGAGGCACCGGGCGCCGCAACACAATTACTTACCGGTATGCAAGCATATTCAGCACCACCAGGTAATTACCCGCCTGGCATTTTGGTTGTAGATCTTGCAATGGCTATGAATGGCACCCTTACAAACAACATTGAACGTCAAATTGGTACTCACATTTATGTGCCATGCATTTATCCACATGCAGGAAGCACTTATATCTCTTTGTCTCAATATTATCCTGTTTTGATAACAGATTATCTTAGTTCTTCCAACTGGGCAGCAGACAATGGGGTATCAATTGGCTGGCCTTACGGTAGTGCTACTTCTACCGATGTAGGTAATTTTGCTCCCAATTTCCCTTCAGTAACTTTTATCGGTTATGTTCCTAATGGTTCCAGCTTTCCATCCACTGCGGCACCAGGTACCACACCTTCCTCAGGGTTTTCTTCTGCTGCTTCTGCTTATCAGGCTCCGCTTACTTTGCAGGGTAATAGCACCACCACTGTTAACTTAGCTGGGGGCTCAAGCTATGGATCAACGAGCTCGCCTATGATTCCAACTGGACCATACCCCCCAGTAACCCCCGGCGGTAGCTCGTCTGTTGCTTCTGTACTTTCTGGCTTTCAATATAGCGATTACGGTAATTTTTTTACCGATTGTGTAGTGAATATAGATAATAATCCTACTTTTCAAAATGCCTCGGTTAATTATAATGGCACTACCTTTAACTTTCCAAACCTGGCAACGCTAGTAGAAGCGTCACGTGGCAATTTAGATAGTCTTGATTATGCTCAAGGTGCGGGCTTAAATCTTGGTGCTTTGGGACTTAGTCAGTCAGATTTAAAAAGCGGCTATTATGCAGCATATGTCCAAGCAGCATTAGCGGCAATTCAACCTATGAATGCAGTTGCCAATGCCACTATTGCTTTTATGAATCAACTAGCCACTGTTTCGGATATACATTTTGGTTGTATAACTTTCAATGATTATGTAGGCTCTAATGCATCATCCACTGCGCCACCCAGTGGCACCACAACAGATAACATAGCTGCCGCCTATCCTTATCCTTCCATGAATGCAAACCCCGACGGCTCCTTTAGTCCTAGCACCAACAATACTTATTTACTTCCTGATATTTTGCTTGACCCTAGTGGCAATACTACGCAAAGCACTATAGCCAATGTATTGCCTACAATCCACACATGGGGCAATTGCAATGTTGCTACAGCTCTGCAAGCCGCTCTTACAGAATTAACTCCGCAAGGTACTGGCACTTCTCCCGCCCGCCCAGCAGCAAACAAGGCCATAATCCTTATAACCTCTCAAGCACCAAACGTAGGTTTAAACGGCGATACCGGTACCTCCGCGCTAAGTGACGCTCTTTCGGTGGCAAAATCGGCGAACCAAGCCGGTATACCTATTTATTGTGTAGCTATCGCCCAATCTAGTACTGACGACACAAATGAAGATGCTGCTTATAATGCTAATAACGGTGGCCTAGCAGCAGTCGCTGGTCATGGCAGCAGGTATTATCGCATTGATTGGTCGAACCCTGCTACTACTCAAACCGCGCTAACAAACGCCTTTGGCAACATAGCCAGACAGCTTGTCACTATTGTGCGTTGAATTTTACTTACTTAGGCGGACATATATTCCTCAATGAAGATCATTGTGTGACTACTTCAAACGTTCTTCCTGACTACTGATCATTACAATTGGCATAACTTCGCTATTGTGCACAGACCGTTTTAATCTACTTAATCTCATAAGACCTAACTAAGCTTGGCTATCATATAACAGCAGAGCCTTTCGCCTGCAAGCATATCCTTGACTGCTCTTTCTAAAAACAGCACAATTAATTATTATTTCCGTATCCTTTACTTATTTTTACCAAGCCTCCCAAACAATGACCACGATTCTTGCAATCTATTTTTAGCGACTTAATGCGCTATTAATAGGAGGTTCTTGCCAAGCCATCAGCGGTGCTTTCTCTCCCCGAAAAACCCCTGAGGACATCGTCATGCATTTACAACAGTATCGTTCGAGGCCGCGCAGCTCGGCTAACTATGCCATCTACGCCAACCCCAATCGGGTGCAACGAGACCTGGCTAGCAGAGTGCTTGAGGCCGTCGACTCTCTCCGCAATGACCCGGCAGAATGCTGCAAGAGCGGAATTTACTTGAGCGTCGAGATAAAGCAACTAATTTTCTGTAAATGTTTGACTTAGTACCTTCTGATTTTTGATTTTGTATTATCTTTTTTTTTGTTTTTACGTATTTGATCTTTTAAAAAGGTTGGCCCGCCTTGTTTTCCATGCAGGCAGACAAGCCTAACTGAGCCACCCAGTGTAAAGCACCAAGCAGCTTCGCTGTGGCTTCGCCAGTGCTTGACACCGGGGCCCTTGGCTTCAGCTATTCAAGCATGTACCGCATGGGGCTGCGGCGGGCTCTTTATTCAGGTGCAGGCAAATATCTATTTTTTTCAGTTATCCAGTCATCTGACACCTCCATTATTACTGCTGTTATTAAACGAAGACAAGACGCTTCATTTGGAAACAATGTAGCTACTCTTGTTCTTCTATTTATTTCTCTGTTGAGCCGCTCCAGTAAATTAACTGTGCGGAATCTTTTTCCAACAAAAAGTAGGAAAAGAAAAGAAAGTTAGACCTTCAGGCAAGTTTGTCTCCATCCAATCAGCCAGAGCTGGTGCTGATTTCTCATAGGTACTTATTGCTTGTTTCAATAATCTATCTGCTTCTTCTTTTTTAGGGGCATTAAAAATAGCTCTAATATCTGCTGCTACTTGTTCCTTCATATCTTTTTTCGGTATATATTTCTGAGCATTTTGTTGTAAATGAAATTGACAACGTTGCCATGGCGTACCGCCAAAAACAGCTTTCCTAGCAGCCTTTAGCCCTTCATGGCTGTCGCTAATTATTAGCTCAATACCATGTAAACCTCTTTCGTGCAGGTTGCGCAAGAAGCTTCGCCAATGTGCTTCTGATTCTGATAAAGAAACAGAAATACCTAAAAGCTCTCTTCTACCATCTGCATTAACACCGGCAGCAATTAGAACAGCACAATCTCTAACAATGCCGCCATGTCTTACTTTCTCGTAGCGAGCATCCAGATATACAAATTTAAAAAGACCTAAAGGTCGATTGCGCCAGGCTTCCAAGAACTCGTCTAATTCTTTAGTCATGCGGCTGACTTCAGATGTGCTGATATCAAAGCCGCACATCTTTTCGACAATCTCAGTTACTTTTCTAGTTGATACTCCTTGCACGTACATCTCAGCTAAAGCTAGTCGTAGCGCTCTTTCAGAGCGCATACCTTTTTCTAGACAGTTTGGATAGAAGTCACCTTCTCGTACTTGGGGTACAAGAAGATCTAATTCACCAAGCCTAGATTTAACTGTCTTAGGCTTAAATCCATTAGCATGGCCATTTCTTTCTTCTGTACGTTCATATGGCTCAGCTTTTAAATGCTTCTGTCGTTCTAGCAACATCGCAGAATTGATTAAAAATGCCAAAGCATCATTAGAAGAGTCGAGACCTTGATTAATTAACACTTCTAGAATTTCCTTTAATGTACTATTCTTTAATTGGGTCATTGGTTTATTCCTCCTAGTCTTGTTAACCAGAAGGGTAAATCTGTGGCCCTTTTTTTCTGTCTTAAATCTGACAGATCTAAAAAGGTCTAGAATTTACAGAAACAATGATGCACTAACAGCGTCCGATTGGTACCAACGTGCCAACGGTCAGCTCGCTTGTACCATTCACGCCCACCTTGTGCCCACGTTTGGACAACTGTCAGGACAAGTTATCTCGGTCGACGAGAGTCTTGGCAGTCGCCCGCTGACCGCTGAGTTGCTCGCCCAACTCATTGCTGAGCTCGAGCCCGCCGGCTGCAACCACCTGGATCTCTTGTTCGCTTGGAGAGTTTCTTACATCCGCGCACACAAAATCTGGAGTTAACGATGCGGACTGCCATCGGGCATAACAAGGAACGATACTGCCTAGACGATGTAGTTCCTTTTATGCCCGTTTTTTATTTTTGTTGAATTTCCTTTTTTGCAGTGGTTAGCTCAGTTTGCGCTAACTTGACAAGCAAAAATTAAGTGTCTGATAACGATAATACTTTACTAAGAATTCGATTGTTAGGAGAGAGTTGAACAATCCTCTGCTTCTAGGGAGACTTGCATCGAGCATTAGCCAAGCTGCATTATGAATGTTGTTATCCAAAACCCCGTCCCGAAACCCTTATTTAGAATCAATTTGCGTATTACATTCCAGTACTTTCTCTTGCTTAGCGGCAACCCTTGGGGGTTATCGTTGAGCGAGTAAGTATTGGAATGTGACGCGACCCAATTGTGCTTCGGCTACACCAACCAGATGTGATAAGAAAGGGCGATTTTTCGGCGTGCATTAGCAAAACCGTTAGATTGCAAGATCCAATGGTTCTGCTATTCCAACAGGAGAGAGACATCATGCAGACTGAGACAAGCAAGCTTCCAGGGCTGTCGAGAGCGGTTGTACCAGTCTTCTCTCGGCGGAAGGCAAGTCATCGGACCCATCGACACGGAAATGGATTTTTCGTAACACCTTTGCACTTTCTTACTTCCTGCGAATTAGCAGAAAGGGATTGGGCGGAGTTGTCGTTCTTCGATCTTGGCTCGCGGGAAATGCGAACTGCGGTCGTCATCGCTACTCGTCAGAACTCGAACCTGGCTTTGGCTCGGATCAATGACGGTGGGCCAGACTTTCCAAGCACTCTGCCGCTGGCCCCCTACTTTCCAGAAACCAGATGCCCGGTTTATCTTTTCGGATACAACTTCCGCAACCCGCAAGCGCTCAGACGCAGCAGGTGGAAGGCAGAGCTGTATCCGATCCAAACGGTCTGCCCTTGCGGTAGGGACGATTGCTACTTCGCGGAGGGCGAGGCCATTCAAATTCGTATGAAGCGCGGAATTTGTCGCGACTGGAACGGCGCACCAGTTGTCGATGCTTCGGGGGAAGTGCTGGCCATGTCAAGCGACCTGGAAGTCCCGTTCGAGCCACCCGAGGATGATATGGTTACTTGCTGGCCAGAGGCTGTTTTCCTCGGCAGTGCCTTGCCCGCTATGAGAGACTTGGTCGATTGCTACGCTGCCTCACTATGAACGCGATTCCCCTTTAGGGCTAGTTCGAAAGCTAATGAGCAGCCTTGAGTAAAGACTCGGCTTCTCACCCCGATTCTCGCCCAAATGTTTGGAAACCGTCGGAACAAATCAGACGGTTTCCAAACATCTCTTTTTACCTTCTGAGCACCGCATGTAGTATCACCATAAGGCTATAGGCTTTCTTACCTATTTAGTAAGGCCATTGCCAATTTTTTATTTCTGGCATGTCCTCGCCGTAGGTGGTGATAAAAGCTTTGTGCTCGGCTAATCTATCCGACACAAATTTATTAATACGTTCGGCTTCGGACTTTAATTTCGGCACACGCTCAGCCACATCGGCTACTAAATGAAAACGGTCCAAATCATTCAGAACCACCATGTCAAAAGGAGTAGTGGTTGTTCCCTCTTCTTTATAGCCTCGTACATGCATGTTGTCATGATTAGTTCGTTTGTATGTCAATCTATGAATTAACCATGGGTAGCCGTGATAAGCAAAAATGATTGGCTTATTTTTGGTAAATAATGCATCAAATGCTTCATCCGACAGACCATGGGGGTGCTCACTTTGCGGTTGCAGGGTCATTAAATCAACTACATTGATTACTCTAACTTTGAGATCCTTTATTTGCTTGCGTAAAATATCCACCGCTGCAAGAGTTTCTAAAGTAGGCACATCCCCGGCACAAGCCATTACTACATCCGGTTCGCCACCTTGATCGTTACTAGCCCAGTCCCAAACGCCTACGCCTACCGTACAGTGCTTAATCGCCTCATCCATATTCAGCCATTGCAGCTCGGGCTGCTTACCCGCCACAACGATATTTATATAGTTGCGACTACGAAAACAATGATCGGCTACCGACAATAAAGTATTAGCATCTGGTGGCAAATAGACTCTGATTATATGTGCTTTTTTATTTACTGCTACATCGATAAAGCCCGGATCTTGATGACTAAAGCCATTGTGATCTTGCCGCCAAACATGAGATGTAAGAAGATAATTCAAAGAAGCAATCGGGCGGCGCCAAGCAATTTTTTTGCATTCGTCCAGCCATTTAGCATGCTGATTAAACATTGAGTCTACAATATGTATGAATGCCTCATAGCAAGAAAAGAATCCGTGTCTTCCTGTCAGTAAATAACCTTCTAACCAACCCTGGCATAAGTGTTCGCTCAACACTTCCATCACCCGGCCTTTTCTCGCTATATGATCGTCATTAGGATATATTTCAGCGGCAAAAACCCGGTCAGTAACTTCAAATACTGCACCCAAGCGATTAGACATAGTTTCATCAGGTCCAACCAAACGAAAATTGTGCGGATTCTCTTTGATTAAGTCGCGAATCAACTTGCCCAGAACCCTGGTAGATTCTGCGTTGATTTGACCTGGCTTAGGAACTTCCACAGAATATTTGCGAAAATCGGGCATAAGCAAATCTTTTAATAAAATTCCGCCATTGGCGTTCGGATTAGCACTCATACGCCTATCACCCTTGGGACTTAAGTCACGCAATTCTGCTTTCAGTCGACCAGCGGAATCAAAAAGTTCGTCTGGTTTATAACTAAGCATCCAGTCTTCCAACATTTTTAAATGTTCAGGTTTGGTGGCTAGTTCGGCTAAAGGCACTTGGTGGGCACGAAAAGTGCCTTCTATTTGCAGGCCATCAACAAATTTGGGCCAGTCCAGCCTTTAGGACTACGCAGCACAATCATTGGCCAAATAGGGCGCTCTTCTAACAATCCTTTATTAGCTTTGCTTTTTATTTCTTGTATTTCATCAAAAATGGTATCAAGGGTAGTGGCCATTTTTTCATGCATAATGTCAGGTTCACTGCCTGTTACAAAATAAGGTTTATAGCCGTAGCCTGCGAAAAGATCGCTGAGCTCTTTCTCGCTAAGCCTTGCTAGCACAGTAGGATTGGCAATTTTATATCCGTTCAAATGTAGGACCGGCAAGACTACACCATCTGTTTGAGGATTAATAAATTTATTTGAGTGCCAACTGGCTGCTAATGCTCCGGTTTCAGCTTCGCCATCTCCGACAACGCAACAGGCAATCAAACTTGGATTATCCAAAATCGCTCCGTAAGCATGGGCTAAAGAATAGCCTAATTCTCCTCCCTCATGAATTGAGCCTGGAGTTTCCGGCGCACAATGGCTCGGTATGCCGCCTGGAAAAGAAAATTGCTTAAACAACAATTTCATTCCTTCTTCGTCTTGGCCAACCGCGGGATAAAGCTCACCATATGTCGACTCAAGGTAGGTATTGGCAACAATGCCTGGTCCGCCATGACCGGGTCCACAAATATAAATAATATTGGCATCATACTTTTTGATAATCCGGTTAAGATGCACATAAAGAAAATTAAGACCGGGCGTTGTACCCCAATGGCCAAGCAATCTTGGCTTAACATGCTCGATTTTGAGCGGCTCTTTTAATAAAGGGTTATCTAGCAGATAAATTTGACCGACAGAAAGATAATTAGCTGCCCGCCAATATTGATTCATTCTCGCCAAGTCTTGCTCAGTAAGGGTTTTCCGCGTTGAAGCCGCTTCTGCGTTTTTTTCACTAGCTATAGTCATGGCTCAATCCCTCAATACAAACTGGCGGCCAATTTAACACATAAAAATAGATCATGCCCTCAATGTTAAGGTAAGGCATAGCTGCCAATTTTTAGATGAAACTTGCCATGAAGCGCTTTTCAAACTAGAATCTAAGGAGAAGGACTCTTGAATCTGTACGAAAACTATGGCACTAAAGTTAAGAATACTAACTCAAAATAATCAATACGTATCTGGCTCAAGCAGTACACAAGAACTGCTTAAAGTCCTGTTTGATGTTCAGAATGGCGAATTAGTTTTGAGCCAAGAAGAAGATGACAGCCTCCGCGGCTGGCTGCTTTTGCACGCGCAGGAAATAAATACTGGAGAAACAGTTTCTTTAGAAGGGCAACCCATTATTTGTATCGGCAAAACCAAAGACGAACGTCCTTTTGTACGCGACGCCCGAGGAGATTGGCCGCCCGTTAAACCCGAATTTTAGAGCACAATTAGCGATGGTATTGCTTTTAGTGCCATGCTCTAAATAAAGAAAACTAGTGGGATTTTATTATCAAAACACCCTGCTTATTGTGGCAAAACAGTAAGGCATTGTTATCACCATACAATACAAACATAAACAAAGAATAGCGCGTTAATGTCGACTGCTTGTCGTCTATGTTATGCTTCTGGATTACGCTATAAAGCCGAAAAATCAAAACAGGAGTGCAAATGACAACTCTCGCTGCCAACAAGAACGCGCTGCAACCAGAAAGCACGCTTCCGCAAGAAAGCACGCTTAAACAAGAAGGATTTCCTAATTCCAGCAAGGAATATTTTTCCGGTCTAATCTATCCAGACATTCGTGTGCCGTTCCGTAAAGTACAACTCTCCTATACTGACCAAGACGCTAAACCAGCTACCAGTCTTATATATGACACTTCCGGACCATACACCGAGTCTGGTTTTATTTTTAATTCGGCAAAGGGCTTGCTCCCCATACGTCAGTCTTGGATTGAAAGAAGAGGCGATACAGAAATATACGATGGGCGCATCACTGCCACTCAATTTGTTGAAAAATACTTAGCCTCAAACTCAGAAAACAAAAGTTCACAGCAAATTACCCGAAAACCTCGTCGTGCTTTGAAAGGACATAATGTTACCCAAATGCATTATGCCCGCAAGGGCATTATTACACCAGAAATGGAATATATAGCCATTCGCGAAAATGCTCTGCAAGAGGCTTTCAAGTCTGAACTAGCCAAGAAATCTAAAAACGAAATTACTCAATTGAGTGAACGCAATGCTCGTTTAAAAGGTAATTCATTCGGCGCCTGCATTCCCGATGAAATTACCCCTGAATTTGTAAGACAAGAAGTTGCTCGTGGCAGAGCAATTATTCCTGCCAATATAAATCATCCTGAAATAGAACCAATGATCATTGGTCGCAATTTTTTAGTCAAGATTAACGCTAATATAGGCAATTCTGCCGTTAGTTCTTCAATCGAAGACGAAATAGCCAAACTAGTTTGGGCTATTCGCTGGGGTGCTGACAATGTCATGGATTTATCGACAGGCAAAGATATTCATCTCACTCGAGAATTTATCTTGCGCCATTCACCAGTACCTATAGGTACTGTTCCTATTTATCAAGCCTTAGAAAAAGTAAATGGTGTTGCCGAAGACCTGACTTGGGAAATATTCCGCGACACTTTGATCGAACAGGCAGAACAGGGAGTCGATTATTTCACCATTCATGCTGGCGTGCTTTTGCGTTATGTACCACTAACGGTCAATCGCGTTACCGGTATTGTTTCACGCGGCGGATCTATCATGGCCAAATGGTGTCTGGCCCATCACCAAGAAAGCTTCCTTTATACACATTTCCGCGAAATATGTGAAATTATGAAAACATATGATGTCAGTTTTTCATTAGGAGACGGCTTACGTCCTGGCAGCACAGCTGACGCTAATGATGCCGCACAATTTGCTGAACTTGAAACTCTAGGCGAATTGACCAAAATTGCCTGGGAATACGATGTCCAAACCATGATTGAAGGGCCCGGTCATGTCCCCATGCATATGATTCAAGAAAATATGACCAAGCAATTAGAAATCTGCCAAGAAGCCCCATTTTACACTCTGGGACCTTTAACCACTGATATTGCTCCTGGCTATGATCATATAACCAGTGCTATTGGCGCAGCAATGATTGGTTGGTATGGTACTGCCATGCTTTGTTATGTCACACCCAAAGAGCACCTCGGTCTGCCCGATCGTGATGATGTCAAAGCAGGAGTAATTGCCTATAAAATCGCTGCTCATGCTGCTGATTTAGCCAAAGGGCATCCAGCCGCTCGCAGTAGAGACGACGCCCTTTCTAAAGCTCGTTTTGAATTTCGTTGGCATGATCAGTTTAATTTGTCTCTAGATCCTGATACTGCAAAAGAGTTTCATGATGAAACTCTGCCGGCAGAGTCAGCTAAAGATGCCCATTTTTGCTCTATGTGTGGTCCTAAATTCTGCTCTATGAATATTACTCAAGATTTAAGGGCTTTGGCTACAGAAAATATCGAAGACAATGGCAGTACCGAAAATACAAAAAGCGAAACAGAAAAACACACAAAAGAATCTGTTTCTGTTTAATCATCCATTAAATACCCCTTGATCCCTTTTAGGTTATTAGCATGTCCGGTCATATCGCTATTATTGGGGCTGGTCTAATTGGCAGAATACTTGCCTTTGAATGCCATTTAGCAGGCTTTGCTGTTTCTTTATTTGACCGAGATACCAAAGAAGGGACGCTCAGTTGCGCCTATACTGGCGCCGGGATGCTTGCTCCCTACACAGAACTAGAATCATCAGAACCTATTATTGCTGCTCTGGGTATTGAGTCTCTCGCTTTATGGCCGCAATTACTGAGCAAATTGTCTACTGCCGTTTTCTTTCAAAGAAACGGCACTCTCGTCCTCGCTCATCCGCAAGATCAAGCTGATTTAGAGCGTTTTCGCCGTTCAGTACAACACCGGCTCGCGAGCCCAGAATGGAACAGTTTTGGCATTCGGAGATCCTCTGAACCGATGGTTGGCTATAATCGACTTGAGCTTATGTCTCTCAAAGTGCAATTGCCCGCCATCTTCACCCATGGCATTTATTTGCCCGAAGAAGGACAAATTGATAACAAACAAATATTAGATGCTCTGAGAATAGCTATAGATAGCAGCAACATAGAATGGCATACTGAATCGTCTGTAAGTTCATTGGCGCCCTTTGATTCTTTCGATTTTGTTATCGACTGCCGCGGACTAGGCGCTCAGCAGGATACAAAAGAATTGCGCGGCGTGCGCGGCGAATTATTAGTGGTAGAAGCGCCAGAAGTAAATTTAAATCTACCAATTAGATTGATGCACCCTCGCCATCCAATTTATATTGTTCCGCGTCAAAATCATCGCTTTATCATTGGCGCTACTTCTATTGAAAGCGAGGATATGCGCCCTATAACTGTGCAATCAACTTTGGAGTTACTTTCAGCCGCTTGTACCGTACATCCGGGTTTTGCCGAAGCCACTGTTCTTGAAAATAAAGTAAATTGCCGACCCACTTTGCTCAATAATTTACCGGGCATTATATTTGACCGCCAGTCAAGCAACATAATTAAAGTCAATGGACTTTACCGCCATGGCTTTTTAATAGCACCTAAATTAGCCAAGCTTGTACTGGCCTATATCAGCAACAAAACTATCGACCGGCACTACGCCAGATTATTCCGGCCACTCGACGTTAGCACTGATCAATTTATGAAAGGAGATTCGGCTCTTGCAATTAGTTATTAATGGTGAGACAAAAACAATAGACAACATCAAAACCGTACAAGATTTATTGCTTGAACTAGGCTATGAAATAGACTCGGTAGCGGTAGCCCGCAATAATACTTTTGTTTCACGCAGCACTTACTCTCAGTCTGAATTAAAAGAGGGTGAAGAATTAGAAATTCTGCTTCCTATGCAAGGCGGTTAGAAACTAATGTGGCAATTAGCAAATAAATCTCTTGAAAGTCGTCTTCTTTGCGGCAGCGCCCTCTTTTCTTCGCCGCAAATCATGCGCGATTCCATCATTGCCTCAAGCACCCAGGTGGTGACTCTAGCTTTACGAAGACAAGCACCCAGCACCAATGGTGGTTCTTCTTTTTGGGATCTGATTAAAAGTCTGAATGTTCATATTTTGCCTAACACAGCTGGTTGTCGCACCAGCAAAGAAGCCATTACTCTTGCTCATATGGCTCGTGAATTATTTGATACCAATTGGATCAAACTCGAAGTCACCGGTGATGATTACACCTTGCAGCCCGATCCTTTTTCTTTAGTTGAAGCAGCTGAATCTCTCATTAATGATGGCTTTGAAGTATTTCCTTATACAACTTCAGATCTCATTGTAGCCCAGCGCTTAGTGGATGTTGGCTGCAAAATAATTATGCCCTGGGCGGCGCCAATTGGATCCGGTCAAGGCATTACTGACGCGCGCGCCCTTAAAACTTTGCGCAACCGTTTACCTGATATTACGCTCATAATTGATGCTGGTATTGGCAAACCATCACATGCTACCCAAGCAATGGAAATGGGCTATGATGCTGTACTTTTAACTTCTGCTATTGCCCTAGCCAATGATCCAGTCAATATGGCACGTGCTTTTGCTGCGGCGATTGAATCTGGCAGACTAGGTTTTGAAAGTGGCTTCATGGAAGAACGCTCTATGGCTTCTCCTAGTACACCCACTATTGGCACACCCTTTTGGCACAAGTCTGAACATAAAGAGCCGGTATAAAAACCTAGTGTTGACTGTCCACTACAGTCGCAGGATTAATTGCTCTAGGGCGATTCATCGGCCCAAAAGCTTTCCTATACTTCCTATAGTAGCCTTAAATAAACCAGCAAACGCGGCTACCCCAGGCATCATTTGCATAGCCTTGAACATATCTGCTTTACCCATTGCTCCACTAGAACATCCGTTACCACCGTTAGAGCAACCATTACCCTTCTTAGCACCCTTAACAGGCTCGCAAGAACCATTTGGGCAGTCACCATAAAGCTCATCCTGAAAGGCCGCCGTTGCATCTGGCGGGGGCGCTTTAGTAGGTGGTCTATCCATGGGCATTTTAGTTTCTCTATAAATATTAAGTTAGGGCCTGACTTATATATGCTATAAAATGCCTGTGAGAAATTTGTGAGGCCGATAGCGTATTATTCCCACCCTCACAAAGCTAAATTACAAATGAATTTGGGCACTGGCCTTATAGGCCGAAACATTTGCCAAGCGCCTCATAGCCGAACCATTTGAGACCAACGGCAGAGCATTGCTAGAATTGAGCTTACTTATGAAAGAGATAGCCTGGACAATTGGCGGTTCCGATAGTGGCGGAGGCGCAGGAATACAAGCAGACATCAAAGCCTTCAATGCTTTAGGCGTACACGGCTGCTCAGTTATTACTGCCATAACAGCACAAAATACCACTGGCGTGCACAGTATTGAGGCAGCCAGCCCAGCAATGATTGAAGGTCAATTCCAGAGTCTTTTGGCAGACTTGCCCCCAAAAGCCATTAAAACTGGCATGCTTTATAGTGTTGAAACAATCAGACAAATAGGTAGTTTCCTTGCTAATAGCAAAGCTTTTAAAATATGTGACCCGGTCATGATCGCTACTAGTGGCAGTTCTTTACTCTGCAATGACCATGCCATTCAGGCCCTTAAAGACTCTATCTTGCCACATGTCGATTTGCTTACTCCTAATTTGCCCGAAGCAGAAGCGCTGTTAAGGATTCAAAATTCGCATGCTACAAACCCAACCGAGTCCTATGTGCAAGACCTGGCTAAAAGGCTAATCACACTTGGCCCTAAGTCCGTTTTGATCAAAGGCGGCCACAGCGGCGGTCCATATAGCAATGATTATTTTCACAGCAATGATTATTCGGCCTGGTTGCTGAGCAAACGTATTGACACTAAGTCGACACATGGCACCGGTTGTACCCTTTCGGCTGCTATTGCAGCTACTATTGCCCTTGGTTATGCGCTTCAAGACGCTATTGTTATTGCCAAGGCATATGTCAATCAGGGACTACGTACCAGTCATTCTCTGGGGCAAGGACATGGCCCAATTGAACAAGGTAACTGGCCAGAAGCTTTTTGTGATCTCCCTATGCTTATTCTGTCTTCTCCAAATGATTTAACTATAAATAAATGGTTTGATTTACCAGCCTTCCCAGATTGTGGAGCAGAAAAACTCGGTATTTATCCAATTGTTGATAATTCTGAATGGCTCAAAAAGCTTTTACCCTTAGGGGTTTCCACAATACAATTGAGGATTAAAGCTAATAATGGCAATCAAAAGCACATAGAACAGGAAATTGCTAAAGCAATTGAAATAGCGCGGCAGTTTTCGTGCCGACTATTTATAAATGATTACTGGCAGCTTGCCATCAAATATAGTGCTTATGGTGTGCATTTAGGACAAGAAGATCTACAGACAGCAGACATTGACACCCTCATACAATCCGGCATCCGCCTAGGCATAAGCACACATAGCTACAGCGAGCTTGCGCGTGCCCTCGCTTATAAGCCATCTTATATTGCTATAGGTCCAATCTTCAGCACCACCACTAAAAAAATGCCCTGGCAACCGCAAGGACTAGACAATCTTAAGCGCTGGCGCCGCTCATTACCTTATCCCCTGGTAGCAATTGCCGGTATCAACTTAGAGCGACTTCCCGCAGTATTAGAAGCGGGCGCAGACGGTATTGCTGTCATTGGCGACATTCTGAATGACCAAGATCCAATAGCCAAAACTAAGAAATGGCTTGAAACTTATACTCACCGCATTGAATCACACTAATTTTCTAACCCATTGATAGATTTTGCATCATGTAAAATCTAACTCCTTTATGTCCCGGGAAAAGGGACACCTCATAAGCAGGCTATGTAGAAGCGGAAATTTTTCATGCAACGGAAAGCGGCACAGCCCAAGGCGGAATAAATTCGCCGGTAAAAATTTATTATCTATTTCTAATACGATTTCATTAAATTACAGACAATCTCGCAATTAGCGACCAGCGTCAGCTTGACTTCCGGTTATCAATACAAGATGAACTTCAGTATTTACTGTATTGATTGCTGCATAAATATCTTTTTGATCTATGTCTAAATACTCTTTGCTCCTTCAAGCTTCGGTGCCTTAAATGCAACTTTGCAGTCATTTTATATTCAAATCTAGTAAATATTACTGTTTAATTTACAAGAACTTTTATACATTGCTTTGTGCTGTACAAGATACGTCCATCTGCAGAAACAAATTTCATAGTCAACCAGTGAGTTCCTAAACTCAATTCTTTTGTTGGAATCAAAATGCCGAAATCATCAAAGTGAAATTCATCTTTCTTGTAAGGACGTTTCACACCGTAAATAGCTCGGTACATTTTGACGTTATCTATATAAAGAAAAACTGCCGCCGCTAAGGAATTTGCATTTATATCTAGAGCTTTGCCTTGTATCCAAATATCTGTTCCTCGCGGAACTACCAAACTATTAATATCATGTTTAGGATGTTGGTCAAAGGTAGGATAGCGGTCCAAATACTCCGACCAGTCGATCCAGTTGGGGGCATTTATTGAAGCAGTTTTCAAATGTTCAATGTTTATAATTGGTTGATCTACTGTGGAATAAAATCTTTCACGTATGCATGCAATAGCTGAATAACTACCAATGAGCGAATAGCACAACCATCCTATGGTAATAAGAAAAAAGATTCGCTCTCGTATTACTCGGGAAACAAGAACACGAGGCGCAAAACAGGCAGCTGTTATGAAAAGCGCAAATATTAGAGCGTACCAATGTCTCCCTTGCCATAAAACTGATGGATAGGCAACAACAAAGAACAAGAACATAAAAATGACGAATAATAAATAACTGTTGATGACTATATTTGAACAAGCGAGGTAAAGAGTACAGCGTATACCACGTTTTTTAGACAAAAGAAAAAGGCTCATTGAGACTTTTGCCAGACTGACAAGAGTGAGCAAAATAATAATTTTAGTGAGCCAATTAATTATGATCCTCAAAACCTGGTTGACAGTTGGATTTACTATTATTAGCGGCACAGTAACGTGCCCGAAGCAACCCCAAAAAGTATGGAAGGCCAGTCCGTCGATACAATATATGCAATGATATGCCTGTAGCAAAGCATTCACTATATGTGCAGTTAAAATTTTATGGCCATTTAGCGCTTCTTTAAAAGCGGTATAAGTGGGATGCCAGTGCCAGTGTTGCCTATCTATAGATGGCAACCCGCTACCCCAAATTATCCAGGTTTGGATGATGCCAATGGCCATTGCAGGACCGAGAAGAATGAGCAATCTAATTACTAACTGTTTAAAAGAAATTTTTGATCGGATGGACTTTGTTATTACCATAGCTAAAATAGCTGTGCCAACGCAGAGAAAAATTTGGTATTTGACTAAAAGCAATCCCATTATCAATCCTAGTAACCACAGAATGGGTTCTTCAATTCGAAAGAGGGGGACATCTCTAAGGTAAGATTTTATTGTTAGCGGGATAGGCATAAGGTTCGAAGTAAACTGATTACTTAGATTAGTATTTCGCCAACGTAAAGCAAGATAAAAACAGGCGCTCACCACAGCCAGACTGAGATTATCTGGTTGAATATAAGAGCCTACAAAAGTGACCATTGGGAAAAAGGCTATTGCTGCAAGGATGAGCGTTGCCTTTAGTCTCGATAATCCTAGCTCTAGCATAGTTAAATATGAGAAGGTCAATCCACATCCGAGTAAAATAACCGACAAAAAGCGAGCAGAAAAAAATAAGAAGCAGAGATTGCTATCAAAACAAGAAAGCAACTTTAGCCAGATTGCCGCAATGGCATAATAAACAAACGGATAAATAACTGTGTCGCCAGGATTGGTTTTGCATTGCAAAACCATTTGCTCAGTTGGGGCGTTGACGTCAATCTTGTGGAAAAAACTTTTTGTTCCATAGCCGAGAGGTGGCTGAGCATATGCAATTATTTTTACTGCTTGACCATTTGTGGCATCGAACAAATAACGAGTATAGGGATGCGAACAGCCTACTATCGGCCAGTCTGTGGCTTTGAATAATCTTTGTTTTGAGTATAAACTGAATAAATAGTCAGCATGACAGTCTTCGTCTGGAGATTGAAAAATAGGTACTAAAAAAACCCAATAGCTGGCAAGTAACATGGAACAAAAAACTATGCACACCGGGATAAAGGCTTGAGGCACGAACGGAATTATTCTGGCGAATATAAATATGTTATTGATCGATCGCTTAAATTTAACCATTTAATTTCAATTTGGCGACCGTTGAATGATAGCCTGTGGGGAGCTTAGATAACGAAGATGCTCGATTTCAATTTCTATGAAATAATCATTGCACGGGTCAGAAGGGAGTGATGGGCAAATTGATTATGACATTTGCTTGTGGAAAAAGGAAAAGGGTTAAGGCGGCTACTTACGCTGTCTAGATGAAAAAAGCTTTTATTACTGGCATTACGGGACAAGATGGTTCATATTTAGCTGAGTTTTTGTTGGCAAAAGGCTATGAGGTTCACGGTCTCATACGACGCGCTTCTACTTTTAACACAGCGCGAATAGAGCATCTATATCAAGATCCGCATGTTAATAACGTGCGCCTCTTTTTACACTATGGTGATTTAAGTGACTCCGCGTGCCTTCTCAGACTCTTATTTGATATTCAACCACAGGAAATATATCATTTGGCAGCACAAAGTCATGTAAAGATAAGTTTCGAAATGCCTGAGTATACGGGCAATATCACAGCCTTAGGAACACTGAGAATTCTTGAAGCAATGCGCCAGATAAAACTACCAGCAAAATTTTTCCATGCTAGTAGTTCAGAAATGTTCGGCAACAGTAAAGAGACACAGCAAAACGAAAAAACGGCTTTTTATCCGTGTAATCCTTATGGTACTGCAAAGGCGTATGCCCATTGGATTACCGTAAATTACCGTGAAAGCTTCGGTATGTTTGCCTGCAACGGAATAATGTTTAACCATGAATCGCCCAGACGAGGAGAAACTTTTGTTACGAGAAAAATTAGCAGGGCGATCGCCAGGATTAAAGCCAAATTGCAAGACAAATTGTATTTAGGAAATCTTGCTGCTAAACGAGATTGGGGCTTTGCTAAAGAATATATAGAAGCTATGTGGCTGATGCTACAACAGGACAAAGCTGATGATTATGTGATTGCCACAGGCGAAACGCACTCCGTAAGTGAATTTTTAGAAGAGGCTTTTTCTTATTCTTCTCTTGACTGGCGTCCTTATGTAGAGATCGATCAGCGCTACTTTCGAGCAGCTGAGATTCACTCACTATTAGGGGATGCCAGCAAAGCCAAAAATTTGCTGGGGTGGACTCCGAAGACTAAATTTAAAGATCTGGTCAAATTGTTGGTTGACGCTGATATGAAAATGCTGAATGCCAATACATTCACTGACAAACTCTATATGTGATTTATGCCATTGACTTTGAATGAAAAAATTTTGATTACCGGTGGCTCCGGCTTTCTTGGTCGCCACGTCGTAAAGGAATTCAAAGATCAGGGCTATACCAACATTTTAATTCCAACAAGCCATGACTTCGATCTAAGAGAACAGTCCGCTGTTAGGCGACTATTGACAGAGCAAAAACCCTCCACAGTTATTCATTTGGCTGCCCATCTGGGCGGTATACAAGTAAATCTCAAAAGTCCAGGCAGCTTTTTCTATGACAACGCCATTATGGGTATCATGATAATGGAAGAATGCCGCCGCATAGGTGTATCTAAATTTGTCACCGTCGGCACAGTTTGCGCCTACCCAAGAGACACGCCTATACCTTTTTGCGAAACAGACTTATGGCAGGGATATCCAGAGGAGACAAATGCGCCTTACGGACTAGCAAAAAAAATGCTTTTGATTCAGGGGCAGTCCTATAGAAAACAGTATGGCTTTAACGCCATTTATTTGATGCCCGCCAATCTTTATGGACCTAGTGATAATTTTGATCCGGAATCTTGTCATGTCATACCCAGTTTAATCCGAAAGTTTTTGCACGCTGTTCGGTTCGATAAAAGCGAAGTGGAAGTGTGGGGCGATGGAACTGCTTGCCGTGAATTTTTATTTGTGGATGACTGTGCCCACGCTATTAGACTGGCTAGCGAAAACTATGACCATCCTGAGCCTGTGAACATAGGCACTGGCAAGGAGATTTCTATTAAGGATCTTGCGACACTGATAGCTTGCCTAACTAAATTCAAGGGCAAAATCGTTTGGGATCCTAGCAAACCAAATGGTCAACCAAGACGCAAGCTAAATATAGAGCGGGCCAAAAACTTTTTTGGTTTTCAATCACAAACATTTCTAGAGGATGGACTAATGCGCACCATTGACTGGTACAAAGCAAATTGCGAGGAGACAACCCCGCTATAATAAAATGCAAAATGTAAAGGAAAGATATTGAATTCAAAACTATTAACGAATTACTTGCACCCACTTATCAACCAGATTTTAGCTGCAGAAGTTTCTGCCATCAGCAAATATTTCGATTGCCTCATGCAGTGGCAGCCCCTGCCAGAAAGCAATCTGGATCTTTTTCATAGAATAGAAAATCCTCTCAAAACAATAGTTTCTGATTTCGAAAAACTTAATTGGCAATTTAAGTCGGCAGACAAGAATAAGCAATATAGCCAAATCTTATTGCTGGACAGAAGCCTCCACTACGAAGAGGACATACAGAAATTTTTATCGAAGCTCAAAAATTCTTTGAACCGGCAGAGTCGAATTGTGGCTATAGTGTACAACTCCTGGTTTAGTTGGTTATATGTATTGGCTAAATTAATCGGTTTAAGAATAGCCGGTGAGCCTACTTGCATAAGCTTGGATGATGCATATAAATTGGCAAGATTGAGCGGACTAGAGCTGGTGCGGATCAGGAGGGCAGTATACGTACCTTTTAAACTATGGGGACTAGGCGATTTTCTAAATGCTTGGCTACCATGCATACCAATATTGAAACAGTTGTGTTTCTTCTACATATTGGTTTTGCGACCTATAGTGCAAGAACCTTCCAAACCGTCTTTATCAGTGATTATTCCTGTTAAAAACGAGAAGGGAAATCTGGAAAACGTTTTTAAAACTTTATCCGTATTCGCAGATATGGAAGCAGAGATTATATTTGTAGAAGGAAATTCAACTGATGGCAGTCAGGAAGAAATAAAAAAACTAATATCGTTGCAGAATTGTAAGCTGCCAATTTTGGCATTACAACAAAAAGGACAAGGAAAGTCTGACGCGGTACAGTTAGGTTTTGCCCACGCTAAGAATGATTTGTTAGTTATTCTAGACTCAGATCTCTCAACACCTGTCGAGTTCTTGAAGAATTTCTATGAAGCTTACTGCGCAGGACTTGGAGATTTCATTAACGGTAATAGACTTTTTTATCCATTAGCCAAAGGCAGTATGCCATTTTTGAATAAGCTCGGTAATGTCTTTTTTGTTAAGGCATTAAATCTAGTGCTTCAGACAGCGATTGGCGATAGTTTATGCGGAAGCAAAATGTTTTCCAGGTACCATTATCAGAAATTTTGCCAATGGAAAAAGGATTTTGGCGAGCGCGACCCTTTTGGTGACTTTAATTTGCTTTTTCCCGCGGCTATACTGGGATTGGGGATTGTGGATATTCCAGTGCGCTATAAAGAGAGAATTTATGGCAGTACAAATATACGCCGATTTTCTGATGGCTGGATATTATTTAAGATGGTACTGAGCGGCTTTTTTTGCATTACATTAGGCCATACGAATAAGCCTGCCGCTGGGTATTGTGAAACCACAGATCGCCACAATTTCTCTGATGATGTCCCTGAGAAAGATAAATGAGATAAAAGAGGTCCACTCCATGACCTCTTTTTTTGCCTTCAATCAGGCGTGGCGGACTATTGTGCGGGCGGTGAGAGGGCCATTCTGTAGGCCTGGTACATCTTTTCCTGGCGCTCAGTCCCCTCCGGGGTGTGCAATGCCTTGTAAACGATCTTGCGAGCCTCCTTTGCAGAAGGCGAGTCCGAATCGCCTAGGGAGTTAACTTGCTCCAACACCCGCTTCTCGTATTCTTCCTGGGCCTGCTGCCTTAGCTCGGAGGTAGCCGGCGTTGGATCTTCTACTAGACTCCAATTGAGCCTAGGAGCGATCCAGAGAATTCCAGTAACGAGCGCATCGCTCGTTACTGTCGGGACGATTACTAAGGCTACTATAGCCATAATAATCATCAATTTGCATCCGATGGTTCTCATAAGTGTTTCCTTGTGTTGACGGGGGCGTAGTCAAGGTCACGATTTTCTCCATACCGGGAACTCCGCATAATTCACCCAGCGGATCAATTGCTGCAGGTAGCTATTGATCGACAGATCACCTCATTTGCTTTGTGAGAAGCAAATAAAGTAATTATCAATTTGTGTTCAATTGATTGATTATGCGAATGACCAGAAATTGGAGAACAAAAAGGCACTTCATTCTGACACTTATCTACAATTCAAAACAAGTTTTTGCTATCAATATTTTTTTTGATTTTACCAATAACGTATTGTTCTAAAAGCAGTGTCAGTAAGTCAATAGAATGTGATTACTAATCGAAATTATTAATAGTATTAGACTAGTTCAATGTTAACAGTTATCAAATTCAGATATTAAATCATGTTGCTACATTTGCGCTAGGATCGCTAACCAAGTTTCCATACGTAAATCGTATGCCTTCGCGTGTTGACTTAGCTCTCGTCGGGTAAGATTGTTCGTGATGCAATAGTTGATGTCAAGATTAGATTCTTTTGTGAGGAAGGCGCTTACGGCGATTTGCCGAGTTCTAAAGTTGTCACGTGAACTGCGCCAACCTTGGGAACTACATTTAATTCAAAGTCCCAATAAAGTTTCCCTAATCAATTGTGAAAACTAATTCCTCCTGCCACGCCTCATAGGAATACTCTACTCACTAGAACATGCCCGAGAGGCAATCCATCTCCCAAAACCGATGGTCACTGAAATTGATTTTGTGCTTGGTAATATGCCAGACTGAAAGAGCTTTCATCCGCGCTTGAATGAGAACCTTACTGAATATTGGCCTAACTTACATATCAATTTAACCTGCAGACTCCTTATCGAATGGGAGCACGGGTTAATATTCATGGTCTGTGCCATGAGTGCGTTAGGTCGGACCGGATGAAAGTTTGTGGCATCCTCGTTCTGAATCTCAATTGCCAACACCGAGCTCAAAAGGAGCACTCCATGCACCGCATCGCTACCACTCTTGCCACCGCCTTGGGCATCTTGATCGTGGTCAATCTGCCCCCTCAGCAGGAGGCACCATCACCGCGGGTGACCATCTTGTTTCAAGCTTACGTTGATCCCAACGACCCTCTCAGTTTTTACCCGCTGATGCAGAAAACTCGCGCCGCTTTCGGAAAGCATGGTTTCACGGACGCATGCGAGGCACAAAAAGCAAATCTGCCCTCCCTGCGCTATGTGGAAGTGCGTAACGGAGTGAAGGCTTGGCAAGGTGAGAAGGCGATAAGGCGCATGCAAGAGTTTATGCCTGACGTGCCGCACAAGGAAGTAGCCCAATACTACCCAGACATCTCAATAGGAGCACTGCTTTTGCATCTGGACCAAGAGAATGGACAGACATCTTTTCAACCCAGGGTCGAGCTAATTCGAGACATCGATACCTGCGAAGAGCAGGTCGATGCTTTTCTCGCCGGCCTCCCCTTGGTTAAAAGACCGATAAAAGAGAGACAAGATCCTCTCTTACCAGACAGAAGGACTCTAGCTATCAAGGATGATCGAGACTGGCTAGCACTGCTGCCTAGCTGGTTAGTCGAAGGAATTGACTATCGTGTCAAGTTAATGTGCTTGACAGGACTAATCGGCCTAGTTTGCTATTTCTCTTGGCGAGCTTGCGGCATGATCAAGCCACGTCGACATCCCACCACCACCTGATTAATTCGGCCCGCTTCGGGCGTCCTGTCTTCTCCCACAAGACCGGACGCCTTTCTTTACTCTTTTGCTTTTTACCATCTCAGTTGAGAACGCACTGAGCGTTATAAAATCAGTTTGCTTTTTTAGAGGAGCTCACAGAGTCCTGCGCTGCACAGTAAAATCAAACGGCGAATCAATTTTTGCTTAGACAAGAACAAAATGGACAAAGAAAAACCTAGCGAGTCGCTATAGGCACTACTCTTTGTGCTTCCCAAGCTTCTAGCCCACCGTCTAAACTAAACAAGTTTTCAATTCCTGCTTCGCGCAAGATACTTAGTGCTTTCAAACTGCGGGTTCCGCGCTGACAATAGCAGATTATCCTGTAGCCATTGTTTTCGTTATCTTGCCCCTTATAGCCTGTCAATTTTTTCTTTAATCCAGATTCTATTACTTCAATTGGCAAAGATTGCATTTCAGACAATGCCCAAAGATTAGCACCGTCAAGATGCCCTCTTTGATATTCATGTTCTTCTCTTATATCTAATAAAAACGTCTTTCCGTTTGTGTCACTTATCAGCATCTCAGCCGCCTGGGTAACTGAAATTATTTGTTCATTTATCTCCAATCGTCTAACACAAATGGCATCCGTTTCTTGCTTCCGAGCAGAAACCCGCACACCGTTTACAGATGCATTCTTGCTACACAATGGACAATTCTCATCCCGCTCAATATCAAACTTTTTAAATTGCTGATCCGTAAGATCATAAATCAATATTTTTCCTGCAATAACATTTCCTAAGCCTGTAATATATTTTATGGCTTCTGTTGCTGTTATTGATCCAACAACGCCTGTCACTGCTCCTAGCACTCCTGCCTCTGCACATGGTGGCAAAGCAGAGGACAAAGGCGGTTTACGAAACAAACAACGGAAACAGGGCGTTTCGCCCGGCACAAACAGAGAAACTTGACCTTGATATTCATACACAGAGGCGTGCAGATAGCTTACCCCAGCCAAATAGCAAGCATCCGCTAACAAAAAACGAGTGGCAAAATTATCTGTTCCGTCAATTACTAAATCATAACCAGCTATTGTATTTTCAGCATTACCACTTATTACCCTGATCGGTAAATAAACAGCCTCAATTAAAGGATTAAGCTGACTTATTCTTGTCGCCAAGGCCTTTTGCTTTAAACTGTCCAATTTCATTAACCGAAAACGCTACCTGCCTTTGTAAATTTGAAACTTCAACTTTATCGTCATCCGCAACAGCAATTCGGCCGACTCCACAGGCAGCTAAATAAAGAGCGATTGGACAGCCCAAACCACCTGCGCCCACAATTAATACTTTGGCTCGTTTTAATTTTATTTGTTTATCTGCGCCAAAGCTTTGCAAACGCAAGTGGCGATCATATCTTAAGACTTCTTCTTTGCTTAAATTCATTGGCTCTTTCATAGATGCTTATCTTGCTGTATATCTTGGCAAAATCTATTTAGAATTACTTATGGCTAATCTTTCTAAATTAGCTGAGAACATAAACCTACCAATTGCCTACAATATATTATCAGCAATGTTATCCATGCATAAATATTTCAAAATCACGGCATTCATGCTTGCTCTCAGTCACCCTTGTGCTCCTTGCTTCGCTCAAGGCATGAATTACATAATGCCGCCGCAAACACCAGCAAATACAGCCCCTGGCAATGCTCAGAGCTCTACTTACAGCCCAGTTGTCCAAAACCCGGACAACCCGCCTCTGGGTTCTATCCAGCCCTTCCAAAATGCTAATAGCCTGCCCCCTAACTATAATCAGCCCTTCCAAAATACCAATAGCCTTCCCCCTAACTATAATCAGCCTTTCCAAAATACCAATAACCTTCCCCCTAACTATAATCAGCCCTTCCAAAATACCAATAGCCTTCCCCCTAACTATAATCAGCCCTTCCAAAATACCAATAACCTTCCCCCTAACTATAATCAGCCCTTCCAAAATACTAATTCCACCCCACCAGCTTATAACCAACCTTATCAAACCCTTGCCCCAAGCAATTTGAGCGCGGCGCAGGTCAACCAGGCTGCCGCCCTCACCAACGAGGCTTACAAATTGACCAAATCTGGTAATAGTACTCAGGCAATCGAATTGTTGAAACAGGCTTTGACTATCGATCCTTCGTCCTGCGTCGCTCACCTTAACATGTCAGTAGCATTAATTGCTCTCAAGCGTTATGACGAGGCTTTAAAAGAAAGTTCGATAGTTTTGCAATTAAATCCAGACGAAGAAAAGGGTTATCTCAATTATCTTGCTGCTGCTATTGGCGCTAATCATATGTCAGACGCTCTGCGCGTAGGACAAGATTATTTGACTCGTTTCCCTAAAGGACAAAATCGCTCCAGCCTCTCAAATGAAATGGTTGCCGTTGAGCAAGAAATTGATCGCCGCTCAAAGTCACGCGGACTCATGGCACCACCGGGGGCACCAGACAATTATTTATTTTTAGTTACTCCGTATGGCAAACGGCGTTGGGCACCGAGTTTCATGCCTATTAAAGTTTATATTTATCCCGGACAAGCTTATAAGGGATTTCTACCTATATACGAATCGATTTTAATCAATTCATTTTTGACTTGGCAGAACGATACTCGCGGCCAAATACGTTTTATACCTGTCAACGATCCGGCCCAAGCCAATATAGAATGTCGTTGGACCGATTCAGCCAGTGGCTTGAAGTTAGCAGCAGAAGCCGGTGATACTCAAATTTATGCAGACAGAAATAATATTTACCATGCAATAATTACCCTGCTCACTTGTCGCCCAGATATACCGGCTGAGAAATTGACCAATAATCTTGTCCATCAGGTTTGCTTACATGAAATTGGACATGCTCTTGGTATAGACGGTCACAGCGACAATGCGCAAGACCTTATGTATTGCGCTACCGATCCTAACGTAGAACTGGTTGAAATCTCGCAGCGCGATCTTAATACTCTATATTTGATCTATCAATAAATACAAATATCTAAACAGTGGTGTAAGCCTTGTCTTGTTGTTGAGCCGTTGCCGCAGCCGCACTTGCTGTTGTAGCCACTATGTCCAAATACTCTTTGCCTTTAAGAAGGGACTCTTGCAAAAGCCATTTTTTCTGCCAACGTCTGCGCGCCAGCAAAATATTCTTAGGACCATGGTTAATCCAGGAGACCCAGCCTAATCTTTTCATAAACTTGATGACCATATAAGACATATCTATTTCAAACTTTCTCATGCCATTTCTAGCTGAACCAGGATAAGCATGATGATTATTATGCCAGCCCTCACCAAAAGCTAAAATACCAACCCACCAGACATTCACACCATCATCGCCGCTAACAAAATTCTTATAACCCCATTTAGGCATGTGACAAGCCACATTTAACATTAACGGTATTTGTATAACCGCTAAACCTGCCAATAGACTAACCAGCGCGACCTGCCATCCAAACAAAGCCCAAAGCACAGCCCGAGCCAGCATATTTATAGCAAAATTACATTGATTCATACGTTGTAAATTGCCACCTTGCTCAAAGAATCTGTAGATGGGATCTTTCAGCAAATCTTTGCATTGCTCAGCCGGCACTATATGATCCGGATATTCTAGCTCAAATAACCAACCGAAATATGCATGCCAAATACCATAACGTGGCGAATGTGGATCAAGCGGTGTATCCACGTGTCTATGATGAGCTCGGTGAATAGCTGCCCACCATATTGGTGAACCTTCAAAAGCCAAATAACCGAGGATAACAAAGAAATACTCAACAAACTTAGAGCACATAAATGTGCGGTGAGACAGTAGTCTATGATAGCCAATAGTCACACCTAAGCCGTGCAAGGTATAGAAAACTAAAAAAAGCACTATAAGGTGTGTCAAATTGCTCTCCTTCGACTAAAAAGCATCAGTATAATTGTTTAATTATCTGATGCTTTTGTCAAATATTATCGATCCAAACTGATTATAGGTTAATAACGACTCCGTCCAAAATTAGATTTTGGTTTTGGTTGCGAAATACTTACAGCAATTTGGCGGCCTTGCAAATCATGACCGTTAAGAGCCTTAATAGCATTCTCGGCAGCCGCTTGGTCTACCATTTCAACAAAGCCAAATCCCCGTTTTTGTCCAGTGTGACGGTCAGTCACTATAGTGGTAGAAACCACTTCACCGGCTTGGGTAAAAAGTTGTTGCAGTTCTTCTTCGGTGACCTTATAAGCAAGATTACCGATAAATAGTTTATTGTTCATTTATACTCTTTAGCGCGACTGGTGAAAAATAACATAGGAATCCACCAGAGGCTTCTTATGCTTTGAAGCCCATTCACTAGTATGACAGGCTTTGCCAACCTAGACTAGCGATGTCTTTGACATTTAGGAAAGGTTTACATTCCAAGAACCCCAAATATCCCTAAAAATGACCGTTTTGGGTCTATTAAATTTGCCTTTTACACCGGCAGGCTATCATACCTGCGCTAGGCATGAATCTCTCTTTGCAGCTGTGGATTAATAAAAGAAGTGGCTGTTTCTCAGAAATATGTCCTGAATTTTTTTAAAAACTATAATCTTTTAGTGATTGATGCCATTTTGGATTTTTCAGCAGTACTTAACTACATAGTAAATAGAGCAAGATGATACAAACTAACGCTAGTACTGATAAAATTCGCTCCCCACTTAGATATCCAGGCGGGAAGCAAAAAGCAATTGCTAAAATAGCGCCGTTCTTACCCTCCTTAGCAAAGGAATATAGAGAACCTTTGGTTGGCGGTGGTAGTGTATATTTTTACGCCAGATCTATCAATTTAGCCGAACAATATTGGATTAACGATGCTTTTAAAGAGCTGGTTTCATTTTGGCAAATAGTACAAAACCCGGAAACATGCTCTCATTTGATCAAAGATTTAGGAGAATTACGCTGCCTCTTTCCTTCGGCAAAGCAATTAAAAACATATTACGAGAAAGCTAAAAAAGAGTGCCCACAAGATACCTATCGACAAGCCTTGCTATTTTTCTTCTTCAATCGAGTTAGTTTTTCTGGTACCACTAAAGCGGGTGGGTTTTCTAATGCCGCCAGTTTGCTTCGCTTCACAACATCCTCTATTCAGCGTCTTGCCTCAATGCCTAAAGCTTTGTCTGATGTGAAAATTACTAATACTGACTTTGAAGAAGTAATCAATTCTGCTGGCATAGATGTCTTTATGTTTTTAGATCCCCCTTACTACAAAGCGAAAAAACTTTATGGACACAAGGGCAATCTTCATCAATTTGATCATCAAAGATTGGCTGAAGCTTTGAAAAGATCTAAGCACAAATTTCTGATAACTTATGATGACTGCCCAGAGACACGTCATTTATATAAATGGGCAGAAATTCGCAAATGGCAATTGCAGTATGGCATGAATAATTGCAATCTCAATCGCCAAAGCAAAATTGGTGCTGAACTATTTATTTCAAACTACTAAAGAGGATGAAAGAAGTGTTTAAAAAAGTGATTTTGCCCGCCAGCTTTTTAGCAACTTTTTTGCTGTATTTACTGACTGCCATTATTTGCACCGCCGATGAAAAGTCCTCTCCCAAAATATTTGCTGATAGCTATAGATTTGAATTTGGTGAAGTGGAAGAAAGCACTCAGTTAAAACATACTTTTAAAATCTCCAATGGCGGTACGGCTCCCTTATTGCTGAATGGTGCCGAATCAAGCTGTGGCTGTACGGTGCCTACGTTAAATGCCAAAACATTGGCTCCCAGAGAAAGCACAGACCTTCTGGTAATTATCGATACTGCCATGAAGCAAGGCCGAATAACTAAAACTGTCTCTGTGCTCTCCAACGACCCTACTACACCAAGCCTCAAGCTTTACCTATCAATGGAGGTAAAAAATCCGCACATTGGCTTAAGCGATGAAGGTCGCGCCAAAATATTCACCAGTGATCATTGCAATTCTTGCCACGTTGCCAAAGGTGCTGGTTTATTTGGCAAAGACTTATATGAAGCTGATTGCGCTATGTGTCACGGCAAGTTGGGTATTGGAGCAGTAGGTCCGCAACTTCTAGGACCCTATGAAAGTGCTGCTTTTAAAGCCGGCATGAAAACAATCGCTTCTTACGGCAGTCCCTCCCATCGCTCAATGCCTGGTTTTCTAGTTGATGCCGGCGGACCTTTGTCTAAAGGACAAATAGACTCCATCATGAACTACCTGGGCGAAGTTTCTAAACAAAGATATTACCCAGGCAAAGTAATGCCAAAATAAATATTACAAGACGACTTTGATCTCTAACAATTTGCTTGGTATGCAAACTCTGCAAGCTGGTCTCCCACAGAAAAATTTATCTCACATTGGCATAAACAGCTAGTAGATTAATCACTTAGAAACGCCGATAATTTTAGTTTGAACCGCTTAGATAAATTTTTTGCTTGCTGTGTGCTCAACCCGCGTTTGCCCTTTAGAAATTCAGAAACACGACTAGCTGAACCAAATTGGGGTATTAAATCGTTTTGAGATAGATTACCTTGTTCCATCAAATACTCAATCATTTCACGCGGATTCATGTCAGTAATTTCATTATCCCAGCGAGATTCATATTTGATAATAAGATCCGTAAGTACTTCTAGATAATCTTGTTCTGCTTTAGAAAGACTATCTATTTTATCGGTAAGTCCACCACAAACTTCTGCTGCTCGATCATTTTCTTTGTCGTTACAAATTGGCCTTAAGGGAAAACGCCTAACCAATTCATAAAACATTTTATTGTCAGTTTGCTCTCTTGCCGCTAATAAAGGCTGTGCCTTCCTAGCTTTTCCATTTGTTTTTATCATACTCTTCATGGGTTAATACCTGCCTTATATATAGTTTGCCGTTTTCAAAAGTGGCAACCGCTATCAGGCGATACGAATTTCCTTTTATATTAAAGATAATGTTCCCAGCTACCCAATCAGCGGTCGGAAAGGCATTGCGAATATCATGAAAGTTTTTCCATTCAGCTTCGCCTATGATCTTTCTCCATTGTTTTAGAGGGCCTTTTGCGGCCGGATACCGTCTATAAAACTGTCTGGCTTTACCCCAATGAACAATGCGCATTGACCCTCCTTTTGTATTTTACCAAAATGGGAAACAGGAACAAGTTAAATTTCCTATTTAAAAGGAATCAGCACCCTTTTATGGAATTCCTCTCCTAACTATATAAACGAAACTTGCCGCAAATGAGTTCAAAAAAGTGAAGAGAATTCATAAAACAGGTTTGGATCAAAGTAAATCAGATCAAAATAAAACGATGAAGGATACTGCGTCCCGGCCCATATCCTCCATCGTCAACCTTCTCCCTCAGAACCAGCTGGCGTGTATATAATCCGCCATCAACTATTATGAACTCACTCCGATTGTGCCAGCGCCTTAGCTTGATAAAATCGCCGCAACGCCTTGGCGAATTGTTGAATTACCGGCTCCTCAACTTCTGCGCTGCGCCGGCATGCGTCCATGTATGTTTGTCGCAGACCGGGAAGGTCCTGCCCTGTCGGTTTATGTTCTTCGTTCAACTTCTTGACCATGGCATCCTGCTCGGCAACCTTGGCTGCCATCAATGTAGGACTCCGGTCAGCCGCTGCTTGCAACGCCAGGATGGCTCCTTCCAATTTTTGCAAGACAGTATTGATCACATCTTGTGACTGAGCAAGCCTCTCCAGTGCCAGACAAATCTCGACAAAAATGTTTTGGCTTGCCGTGGAGCGATTCCATTGGTCCGATGACAGAAACTCATCGGCGCCGTCCTGCAAGACATCATTGAGCCACCGTTCAATCGGTTGAGGCTTCTGCTGACGCTCGTTGATAAAAGTGCGGAGATTATCCGCCTTTCTGCCCTTGGCGTAAGAGAATTGGACCAAATAGATCTTAGGCAAAATCGCCTGCGTCTGCCGCACGAGCGCCCGGAAGCGTTCAAGCGTCTCAGGAACGAGGGGAACTGGAGACTTGGTCAAGCCCACTCCAGCCGCCCTGAGTTTCGCAACCTGAGACTCGGTGACGCGAATGGACGCTGTTCTTCCACGGCTCCGCACAACAAAACGGCTGTGCTTACTGGAAGCATTGGGCGGAAAATACCGCACCTTGCCATTGCCACCAGCAAGATCTTTCAAGATCCGCCGCAACAACCTTATTGCCGTCCGGTCGACATTGCGCTTCACGGTTTCATGTTGCTCGAGAACCAGTTTCTCACGGTCATCTGCTGTTTGTGGACTGAGGGTCGTGTCGTTCATCGCAGCATCTCCTATAGACTTGCAGAAACACACCTTCACCCAGCTCGCCAGTAAACTCTATGCCAGTACAATCAACACTATTTCGCCCTAAAAGCGGAACGAAAAAAGGTTTTCTGGCACACATATAAAAGTTTTCTGGCGAGACTCCGGGCGGGCGAACAAATGGGACTATTTGCAGCTTGCTATTATCATTGATCCAAAGTCAAGAAAGAATATTTATAAAATCAATGATTCTGGCTTTATATAAAAAATCCGTAAATAGAGTCTAATCTTGGTATTTCACCTCTGAGTTACCTTAAGCCAAAACGACATAAGCCAGATCTAACATTACCCACATACATTTTTTTCTGGTTAAATATTGCACTAGCTCGCGCGAACCCAGCTAATTCCCATTTTTAGCAAATTTAAATATTTGAGCATCCTAACGCATTCCTATCCACTCCTTCTATAAATTGAGAAAGCCTTCCGCCAATCCAGGTAGTCCTAGTCCAATGGGACTAGCACAACGGTGTAAGAAAAACACGAAAAATATCTTATGCTCAGTAAAGACACAGTAGATAGCCCTCTTTGGCGACAATTAACCAACGCGCTAGCTACATCGAAGATTTACCAAGCTCGTTTATAAGAATAGTTAGCACAGCTAGCGCATATGTGAATTACAAGAGCGCATTAAATCGGCCAGAAATGCCTTTATTTAACAGCAATTTCTTTGCTAACTTGAAAGTACATCGTATAAAACACCCTTCTAAAAAAGATTATTATTTATCGAGCGAATCCCAGTCCCTTTCTCAAATTTCTCATTTACGCGTGCCTTAGTTGCACCATGCTCATGTCCGCACCTCGCCAGATACGATGGGCGGGGCCATTACTTTTTGCATCAGGATAAATCCTGGTGCACTTTCATTTGGAGGAAATATGACTACATTACTTATAGAAAAAACAATCGAATCGTCTCTTGCTCTTAAGCAACCCCATTGCGAGTTTAATCAAACCGACTTTGCATCTAACCAAACCAATTTTGGATTTGACCAATTCAATATCTGGTCCAGCCCAGACTCAGTCCTAGCCACAGTAAATAATCAATTAGTAAATTTGCCAATGGCCAAAGCAAGCGACCTCCCACTCACACTAGGCTCTTGGAACGCTGAATATCTTTGGCGGGCCAAAGCAAATCATTTTATATCCAGCTATCAGCAAATAGCAAAAAGGCATCATTTATTAGCCCTGCAAGAAGTAAGCTCCACCGGATTATCCATTACTGCTGCTGCCTGTAATTACAATCATTTTGTCTCTTCCCCTAACAGCAGAGGACAAGCTGTGGGCTTCTTGGTTCACCCTCGACTGCACATAACTGATATTCATGAATACAGCGAATTAACTGAGATTTTCGGTATACATGACCTGCGTCCAGCCTTACAAATAGATGTATTTGATCCACAAACCAAAATCACTCTATCTGTAATTACAATTCATTTAAAATCAATGATTGGAGGGTTAGCTTTTACTAGTCTTGTGCGCAAAAAACAACTAGAAAAGCTAATAGGCGCAATACGCAACAGCAAAAACCCCACCATTATTCTTGGTGACTTCAATTGCTTTATAGATATGTCAGCTGATACTGAGCCTTTGCTAAACGATGGCTTTAATATAACAAATCCACACAACCACACCTCTACTCAACTTAGTGGTGGCAGGCTGGATGGCATGTTTTATAAAAACTTAAGCGATGGTTTGGTACTCAAACATTACAATATCCGTAATTTTTGGCGTACCAACCTAGCTGGACGATCCTTAAGTGACCATGGTTTGCTGACCTGGAAACTGACAAAAAATGAATCTGTCGCAGAAAAATCACATCAATAGCAAAACTAACACCAAGCACAAGCAAGATTGACTCAAAATTAGTCTTGCTTGTGCTTTTTATCTTTTCAGTTAATTGCCTACTGCTGGCAGCAGGCAGCTTTATTTTTAATTTGGTTTTTGCATTAATTCTGCGATTTTAAACAATTACAATTAGCAAGGTTCACGTGATTAACAGCTAGCGCGGCTGCGAAAGGTTTAAGACGATATCATAAGTGGTATCAATCAAATTAGATGCCACCGCAGGCACAGCCACCAAGTGTCAGTCGTAGTCGCACATTTAATGTTAAATGCCAGAACCTCAAGACAATCTGTCAACTTCTGAGCAGTCAGTTCCTAACTTGCCTGCTAATTCAGAAATGGCAAGTGATTTGCATTCCAAACTTACCCAAACCGGCGAAGAAGTCTTAGAACACTTGGGCAATACTATTGCAGAAAAATCGCTTCCCCTTAATAGCGCTTTAAGCATCCAGAAGTTTAAAGCCGATGACATACTAGCTGGCAAATACCAAATCGTTAAATTCATAAGTCGCGGCAGCGCTGGTTTGGTTTACCAGGCTAAACACATTATGCTAGATAAAGTATTTGCAATTAAGGTGCTTGCATCAAACGACATAACTAATGAGACTTCAAGCGAACGTTTCCAACGCGAAGCTCGTGCAGCCGCCTCCCTTTCTCATCCTAATATCATTACAGTCCACGATTTTGGTGTTTTACCGGAAGGCACATTATATCTAGCCATGGAATACTTAGAAGGCGAAACTTTGGCAGCCTTGTTGGAAAGCAAAGGACACTTAGACTTTCAGCAAGCTGTTCCCATTTTCATCCAAGTATGTCTCGCTCTCGAATATGCTCACACCCAAGGGGTTATCCATCGCGATTTGAAGCCCAGCAATATAATGCTCGTAAAGGACTATAAAGGCGAAAATTTAGCTAAAGTAATCGATTTTAGCATTGCAAAATTTACAAGACCAAAACCAAATCAAAAAACTATCACAAAACCCGGCCAAATATTTGGCACACCGCTTTATATGAGTCCAGAACAGTGTATGGGCAAAAGACCAGATAATAGATCAGACATCTATTCTTTGGGTTGTGTCATGTACGAAGCCCTTTGTGGCGCACCACCATTATTGGGAGATACTATGCTCACTACCATCTATAAGCACGTTAACGACTTACCGCTGCCTATGTCGAAACAACTTCCACATAATAGTATTCCCGAAGAGCTGGAAGCGATTATATTCAAGGCATTACAAAAGGAACCAGATAATCGCTATCAGTCTGCTAATCAGTTGCGAGCAGTTTTAGACCTTTTCGAGAAAACTTATGAGGAAACTTCCCCTAAAGCAGCAAAGGAACACTTACTTGTTTCCTCTAAAGCAATTAAAGCGCTTCGTCATATTTCGCTTTTTATTTTAGCTTGCTTTGTTATAGCTTTGTGTATATTCTTTAATTCTAAACTGGGGCCTTAACTATTGGAGATCGGGGCTTGTCTTGATTGCAATATCTTGTTGAACGATTTCTGATTTTCTTAGTGGGCACTATTTTTGTGGTCGGTAGTGTCCGTTTTATTTTTGTTTCAATGGATGCTCAAAGAGCTGGGCTCGCCGCAATTGGCTATGGCATTTTAGGCTTCGTAATGGGGCTTTGTTTGTGCGTCTGGGCTTTTGCCCGCCCACCAGGATAGTGACAGAATAGCTTCAACAAGCCCTATCACTTAACCCCAGCAAAACTAGGTCCCACCCTACAAGGTTTTATTTCAATTTCCTGCCAAACATCAGCTGTCACGTATGGCTCGATTTTGAGCCATTGATCCAGCTCCGCTTTTGATGCAAATTCGCATATCATTACTGAACCGATCATTTTTCCGCTATCGTCAAGAATAGCCACACCATAGAGCATTTGCCCTGCGTCGCGCATTCTGTTTCCTAAAGCAACATGCTCTTCTCTAGCAGCAAGACGGCGTTCAAATGCCTTATCGTCTTTTCCGTCATAGGCAATGACAACAAATTGCAATTTCGATTTTTACCTCGCGCCAGCCATTAGTTCTTCGATTTCTTCTGGCTCTTTCGGGGCAGCGGCGGTCATGACTTCGCATCCTTTGTGCGTTATAACTACATCGTCTTCGATACGCACACCCAGACCTCGATATTTTTTTGGCAAACGCTTATCTTCAGGGTCAAAATACAAACCTGGTTCCACAGTAAATACCATGCCAGCAACCATAGGGGCTAATTTAGCATGGAGACTACGAGTACCACTGGTACCCACATCATGTACATCAAGCCCTAGCCAATGACTGGTTCCATGCATAAAAATGTCGCGCAATACAACCGGTGTTGACTTATTGCCATTTTTACCTGAATGCTTAAGTATTTTTTCTTCGTTCTCTGCACTATCCATTTCAGGGCCCAATACTCCCAGCTCAATCAGTCCTTCGCGCAATATATCTGATGTCTTTTCGTGTACTTGCCTTAAGGTAACACCCGGTTTAGCAAAATTAATGGCTGTTTTATTTGCTCTTAGCACTAAATTATATATCTCAAGTTGCGCTTCGCTAAATTTTCCATTGACAGGAAACGTGCGTGTGACATCACTGGCATAGCCACGATACTCGCATGCAGCATCTATAAGTAACATATCGCCGTTTTGCAACGCAATATTATTCTCTCCATAATGCAAACAAATTGCATTAGACCCCCCAGCAACAATACTGCTATATGCCGGTCCGCTTGCCCCGCGCATCATGAACACCCGCTCCATCTCGGCTTGAATTTCGTATTCAATCATGCCTACTCTACACACTTCCATAGCTACACAATGAGCTTCGGTCGATATAGCTGCCGCTCGCCTCATTAATTCCAATTCGACCTTATCTTTCACCATGCGCATCTCGTGAGTGATAGTTTCTGGATTATGAAGGGAAGAAGAATGCCTTTTCCATGCCGGCTCAAAGATTTCGTCAAATTCTTCATTTTGACCGAACTTGTAATAAACATTCTCTGCAGCAATAAGCAAATTTTTTATCACTTGCGGGAATTGATCAGTAGTATAGGCTTCCTGGCAAGCAAATTTTTCTCTCGCCCCTTCTATTCCTAAGCGGTGTCCCGTCCATATTTCACGTTGTCTATCTCTTGGTCTCACAACCATTTTGAATTCTGGTTTATTATCAAAATTACTCAAAATTAAAACAGATTGAGGCTCTGGAAAATTACTCAAATAGAGCACATCTGACGATTGTCTGTAAGGAAAATCAGTATCATTGCTTCTGGTACGCTCTGGATTACTTAGAATGAACGCAACACTATTAGGTAACATTTTTTCTATAAAACGATTGCGCCGCTTAGCAAATATTTTGGTCGGAATATCTCCAACAATATTAATGGCTTCTGTTTTTAGCGTTGCTTCTTTGCGCTTTTTACTCAAAATAAATACCCACTGCACCGGTGACGCGACGAATTAATCTTACCGCGTCTATCTCCAATTCTTCCCCGTACTCTAGTTCTTGCCTACCCCGTTCTTTTAACAAGCTAAACAATCTATCTCTTTCTTCTAACGTTAACTCAATTTTTTTTAAATGATCATCTCCTGCAATTTTCATGAGCTCGACAGTCGACAATTCTGGATCTATTTTTTGCATTTACTAATCGTGCCCGTATTGCTAACCGAGAATAAGTCATATATTAGCTCTGCATAAAACAATAAGCTAGTCTTAGCTTGACAGCTCAAAGACATTGCTCATGTATTTTCGCTCAAGAGCTAATAAACCAACCAACAACAAAGCATCGCTAATTTTTATTGCAAACTAATTAACACTTTCGTCGAACGACCGCTCTGTCTGTGTTAAAGCAGGAATGTTGATTTTCAAAGCGCCATTGTCGCACTCATAACGCAGAGCTTCTCTAACTACTTCCATTGCTGCTGCACAAATTGCTGCTTTGCGATCCAATTCAGGTAATGAAGTTGTACCCAGTATCATCGCATCAGCATAATCATATGAAGTTAGAGCGACATCCAAAAACTTGGATGGTCGCCCACAGCGTCTCATGCTTTCGTTAACTTTCCCTGCGTGTCGTCTGATTTCTTTGAGTCGACGATAACACTTTCCATGAGCATATTCGCGCTCTGTCACTAATGCGGATCGATATTCATTGTAGTTATGTTCTAGGGACCGAAGGGCTGCTTTACCTGCCATCACTGCTTTAACATTAGCCATCTGCCTGTCACTCCTCAAGAAAGCCGACTCCAGAGAGTTAAATTTTACTGCCGCGATTATCCTTTCAGATTGTTATTAAGACCAGGTGAAGACAAGTTAAGATCTTGCAAATTTTTCAGAATTTGTTTGCGTAAATAATTCTCATCTTCTGAATTATCAAGTACTTTATCAGCCAATTTGCATTTTTCAGACTGCGGCAGTTGCCCAGCCAGTCGCAAATTTATCTCCTGTTCCGAAAAGCCATCCCGCTTGGCTAGTCTTTGGCGCAAAATATTCTCGTCGCAGTATATAGTCCAAACTTGATCATAATCAGCTTGTCGTTTTGATTCAAAGAGCAAAGGCACAAGTGTGGCTATCGCTTTGAATTTCGATTTACTATTAATCAGATCTATTGTTTTCTCTTTGCATTTTTCGCGCACTCTCGGGTGTAAAATTGCCTCCAGTCTGGTCTTTGCTTCTTTATCCGTAAAAATTATTTTTGCCAGTTCTTTGCGATCTATATCTTGCTCCGTGCCCGCTACAGACATTTTAATTGCGCTAGGAAATTGTGCTTCTATTTGCGATTTTACTTCCTTGTCCCCGCCTAAAAGTTCGTGGACAATTTTATCAGTATCGATTACCGGTATGCCTATCTCCTCAATTATTTTGCCAGCTAAAGATTTACCACTTCCTATTGTGCCCGTGATGCCTATAGCAATTACCTTATTTTCGCCAATTCTCACTGCCACAACCCGCGATTTTCTAGCAAATTCTTCATTGTCTCAGGCAAACAATTTATTCTCTTACTTTCGGCTAAATGATAATCAGTATAAATGCGCATTCTAAAGAGTGTGCTTCTTTCGCCCACGGGCTGACTAATCACAATAGCATCACCTTTTTTGTTCGATGTGGGCGATGATACCAAAAATTGCCCCGCATCGTCATACTCTGATAGCAGAATCAACCCCGTTTGCATAATTGCTTCCTTCAACAGAAGTTGTCCTTTTGCATAAGGAACAGGCAATGTCCAAGCGGCACTATTTTTGCTTAGTGGATATTCGTTTGCTAAGGCAAGAGCGCGGCAGCGCCAATTAAGTGCGATCTTTGCATTAGATTCTAAAGAAGCTGGCTCCGGTAATGACACTGCTGGCGGTGCAGGTATTTGAGGAACAACATTGGACGGGTTAGTTTCGTTTTTCGGACCGGAGGATGCCCTTTGATTTTCGTCTAATCGATCTTCGACTTTAGACAATGTTTTTTGTTCTGCCGTTTGAGCCTGCACGGCAAGCACATCTGTATAAGCCCACATGTGAAATACTAGCAACATGCGAGATATTAGCAACATGTTTATCAAGTTGATTAATCTTTTCATTTGTGCCCTGCTCTTTGCTATTTCTAACTCATCTAGCATAATTATAATATTTTACAAAGCACAGCATTAGCATGGCGACATGTCGGCACACCGATAATGAAGACGCAATGGCCGCGGAGGCTTATGGTATAGGCTACGGCGCCCTATTAATCAAGCAAAGCAAGCGCGCTGGTGAAGCGTACCATAGCGGAGAAACAATGGCCTCGGAGGCACAATGGCCTGGAGCGGCGCCGTTGGTCATGCATTGAGGCGAAGGACGAAGCCGAGGCAGCGCTAATGTAAACATTAAACTCTGCTTGAACCATTGACAGGGCTGAATTGGTTTTCTATGATTTCTGTAGTCTCGGTCTAGGGACAGAGCTCTAAAAGTTTTGTCCTACAACTTTGAGAATCGGGGTTCCGGCTCGAAGCGACGACGTAGACCTATGAAACTCAGAGGACTAACCTTAATCTTTTAGATCAATCCTAATACGGTTTTACTCGAGAAGTAGGAAACGGTGAGGCGTTAGGAGGTACCCCACCTGGAAATTTCCGGGTCAAAACTCGCCCTGGTCCTCGACTGAGACAAAATTATGGTCCACCAAAATTCGGCTAAGTTCCACTTAGCTAATTTAGAATCCACACAAAAATTTGGCCAATTTATCGGCCAAATAATAGAAGCCAAGACACTACTTGCCTTAGCAGGTGAAGTTGGTAGCGGCAAAACAACTTTGGTAAAGGCCATAGCTAAAGCTTTGGGTGTGGTCGAAACCGTAACCAGCCCTACCTTTGTGATGTTAAACGAATATCGCACCGGTCGCTTGCCTCTTTATCATCTTGATCTTTACAGGCTGTACGAAAACAAAAATGAAATTATTCCTTTTGATTTAATAACTGGTCAATTAGACGAAATATTAAATACAAAATCAATAGTTATAATTGAGTGGGCAAATATTTTTCTTGATGGCTATGGACAAGCGCTAGACAACCTGGTGGAGAATGGCTGTTTAAGCCTTAGTTTGCAAGCAGACAAGCAAGATGATCAAGCACGTATATTGAGCATCAAACATACCGGTCAAACCAGCAAAACCACTTTTTTTCTGTTCGAGAAACTTTGCAAATTATCAAAAGATCTTTTAGTCTAAACAAAATATTTTTTTTCTTAGACAGTTTAATCGTGCTATACTCATCGCGCATCGACATCCCTTGACAGGCTTGCCAACTTTACTACATATATATAGAACAAACACACACAATTTAGGTTTAATAAATGCCCAGAGCATCCACCGCAAAAAAAACAAGTACAGCTAAAGCAAAAGCTAAAGCTCCGCCGGCCAAGACTGCCACAAAAGCTAAAACAGCACCCCGGGCGAAGGCTCCAGCCAAAACCAAGGTTCTAAAAACTAGCTCTGTAGCGAGTCAGCTTGAAGAGCGCTATAACGACAATAATATTGGTAAGGGCTCTCTTGTTATTGTTGAGTCTCCCGCTAAAGCCAAAACTATTAGTAAAATTCTCGGTAAAGACTATCAAGTCAAGGCTAGCGTGGGCCACGTACGAGATCTGCCACGCAACAAACTAGGAGTTGATGTCCGCAAAAACTTTCAGCCTCAATATGTAATATTGCAAGAGAAAGAACAAGTGGTGGCTGAGTTGCGCCAGCTTGCTAAAGCGGCTAATAAAGTTTACCTCGCTCCAGATCCTGACCGCGAAGGAGAAGCAATTGCTTGGCATTTATCTGAATTATTAGATTTGCCCAGCACTAAATTACACCGTGTTGCTTTTAATGAAATCACTAAAGATGCGGTCACTCTAGCCATGAGTAAACCGCGAAAGATCGATAAAAATTTAGTCGATGCTCAGCAAGCTCGCCGTGTACTCGACAGGCTAGTAGGTTATAAAATTAGTCCTTTGCTTTGGCGTAATGTAAATGGACGTTCTGCCGGACGCGTACAAAGCGTGGCAGTGCGTTTAATTTGCGAGCGTGAAGAAGAAGTACAAAATTTCAAAGCAGTTGAATATTGGTCAATCAAAGCAGAGCTTTCGCGCAAAAATGCCAAACAAACATTTATTGCTCCGCTTTATAAATATAAAGACAAACGTGTAATTTCAGCTTCTGACAAGCCTTCTGCCAATGCATTTTTTGTTGAAAGCAAAGAAAAAGCCCAACAAATAGTAAAAACGATAGAGAAAGAATCATTTTCTGTCTCAGCTCTTCTAGAAAAAACTGGCAAAAGACAGCCTCAACCACCGTTTATAACCTCAACCCTTCAGAGAGAAGCAGCAACTCGTCTCGGCTTCACCGTCAAAAAGACAATGCAAGTAGCTCAGTCGTTATACGAAGGTGTCGAACTAGGCACTCAAGGTCCTGTTGGTCTTATTACTTATATGCGCACTGACTCCACTCGTATTGCGCCTGAGGCACAGCAAGAAGCTTTAAGGTATATCAAAGATCGCTATGGTAAAAATTACTGTCCAGACAAACCTCGTGTTTACGAGCGCAAAGTAAAAGGCGCTCAAGACGCACACGAAGCGGTAAGACCAAGCTATATCGACCGCGCTCCAGAAACGATTCGTCAATATCTGTCGAGCGATCAAATGAAATTATATAAGCTGATTTGGGAACGATTTATGGCTAGCCAGATGACTGCCTGTGAATTATCCACTCGCACAGCAGAAATTACTGCCGGACCAGCTGTATTTCGTGCTTCTTCGACAGATGTTACCTTCGCAGGTTTCACTATTGTTTATAGCGTAGCTATTCGCCCAACCACAGATGAATCTGGAGAAACAAACAAACAAGATGGCGAGTCCGATACTGCCGATAGTGCCGACTCTGATGCCACTGCAAGCTCATTGCCTGAAGGCATCAACAAAGGCGAGGAATTGAAATTAAAGGAATTATTGCAAGGGCAACATTTTACTCAACCCCCGCCACGTTTTAACGAGGCTAGCCTGGTTAAAACACTAGAAGAGCTGGGTATTGGTCGTCCGTCTACATACGCCGCAACAGTTAATACAATTGTTGATCGTAAGTATGTAGAAAAGCAAAACAAGACACTAATACCAACCAAATTAGGACAAGCTGTCAATAAGCTTTTGGTCGAACATTTTGGCGCTATTATCGATGTTGGCTTTACCGCCGACATGGAAGCCAAACTCGATAGAATTGAAGAAAACAAAGTAGACTGGCAAGGCATGTTGCAAGAGTTTTATTTGCCTTTTGGCGAAACGCTAAAAAAAGCAAAAGAGAACATGGACAAAGTGATCATCTTGTCCGATCAAAAATGCCCAAATTGCGGACAAGCAATGGCTATTCGATCCTCCCGCTTTGGACAATTCTTAGGCTGTGTTGGTTTCCCTGAATGCAAAACCAAAATCGCCCTCACCAAAGACGGGCAGCCCGTTCCAGGAGATCGCCCCAGTGAAGAAAAATGTCGCACTTGCGCTTCACCTATGCTTATTCGCTATGGACGTTATGGCGATTATCTGGCTTGCTCTGCCACAGACTGCAAAGAGCAGCGTCCTATCCTAAAATTAACCGGTGTGGATTGCCCAAGGCCTGATTGCGGCGGACAAATTATCCAAAAGAAATCTCGTATGGGTAAAATATTCTACGGCTGCAGCAATTATTCAACAAAAAAATGTGAGACCGCTTTCTGGTATCCTCCCCTATTATCAGGTGGTCCTAAGGGTCTCAATAGATGCCCACAATGTGATAGCATTTTGATTTATAAAACCCTCAAACGGGGTGATCAGATCGCTTGCCCAAGCAAAACATGTGACTTCGCCGAATTAGCATCAGGCAAAGAAGCTCACGCTTAATTTTTTAGCATTGACTCGCCCTAATAGACATGCAATTCTACCTGTGGTAGATTGATTAATTAACCTGAATAGATATGACCTTTCTATAACTACAAAGGACTGGACGTATCCATGTATGCAAATACCCCAAGATATAATTGATAATCTTATTGCTCGCATAAAAAAAGTTGTTGAACCAAAAGAAGTTATTTTATTTGGTTCAGCAGCACGTGGATTAATGGCACCAGATAGTGATATAGATGTGCTTGTTGTTGTACCTGAAGGGACGCACCGCAGACATACATCGCAGCAAATTCACATGAATTTATTTGGCTTTGAATACCCGGTTGATGTGATTGTTGCTACTAAGGCAGATTTAGAAAAGCATAAAGACAATCCTGGATTGATTTATAGAAATATCCTTAAGGAAGGAAAAAGGTTTATGCCGCCTGAAGCTGGCTCAGTAGCCAATTGGTTGCGTATGGCAGATGGTGATGTTTATGTGGCACGTATGCTACCATCAGAGAATATGTTGGCCGAAATTCTTTGCAGAAAGCTATTAAGGCAGTGCTGACGCATTACAATTTACCTGTGTCGAGAACACATAGTATTGAAAAACTTTTAAATGAAGCAGCAAAAGGTGTTGATGTACCTGACTATGTACGGTCAGCTGCATGGCTAAGTGATTATGCTTCAACAACGAGATACCCAGGCGAATGGGAGCCGATTACGAATGACGAATATCATAGAGTTCTTACGGCAGCCGAAGAAGTACTTTCTTGGGCAAAAAGTATTTGCCACCAAAAAGGTTAGAAGACGATAGAAGGCACACCTCCGTGTGTGCCCTCTTAGAGATAGCATGACCGCAAAGGCCACGTCTTCGAGGAGTCGGGTCGCCCGTTCCGAGGATACGGGCTAGCGGTAGCACGGGTTCTGACATGATTTGCAAGTGCTGTGCATGGCACCGGCTCAGAAGCACATGCGAAACCAAGCTACATCCTCAATCGCATGGACTGTATCTGACGAGCTGATGTAACCGCCTACAGTCAACTCTGCTGCGACAACAGCAATTCTGAACCCCCCCACAGACGAATTGGACAGGGAAACGCCCACCAATAAATCCCCCGTCTTGAATTTTCGTTTGGGACGGGCGCTATTGCGGATGCGCAGAATACCTTCCAATGCCTCAAGATGCTTGAAAGCTTCAGTGGAAATATTCCAGTGATCATCGAGAATCTCTTGCAGACTGATCAATGGGTAGTCTGAGAGATTACACCGCCAATGCCCAGCCATGACTAGGCTCCTCTGCTCCGCGTTGTGTAAAACCCGACGCGTCTGCGCGGCAAAAACGCACCGGGTTGAATCTGCACATCAACACATAGCCTCAGTGCTCTCCTCGTTTGCTGGAATACCCTCCAAGCAACCCGTGTGTCAATGAGTACCCCATTCCCCGCACTGGCTTTTTCCAGAGACAAGTGCTCACATTAACGGGGGGCTTATAGTTAGCAGGTTTTCCTATCTTTGACAAAGAACTGACACTTTAACTTACAAAAAGCGGATATCTTGAATCAATCTTGACAATTTGAGAATTGCTAATGTTTACAAATATCAGCGCTGACGCAGCTATTCATCGTTTTTGCAGAAGAATCTAGAACAATTTAAAAAGAAAAATACATCCTTGCCAATATTAATAAAAAAATCCCAGCTAGCGCGAGCAATTACCCCAAAATTCAAATACCATCGATAACACATATATTTTAGTATTATGGAGATAAAGAGGTTCTCTGTCATGACCTTACCCTCACTCTCGGATATCAACGAAGCCAAAAGCTCGGTTAGCAAATATATTCATGTAACACCTCTACTGCAGTCCAGTTCTTTAGACAAATTACTTAACTGCAAAAATTATTTAAAAGCAGAAATTTTTCAAAAAACTGGTTCTTTCAAAGTGCGCGGTGCTCTGAATAAAATAACTCATCTTTCCGATCAGGAAAAAACAGGCGGTGTCATTGCCGTGTCATTAGGCAATCATGCTCAGGCTGTCGCCTGGTCGGCTCACACCATGGGACTTTCAGCAACTATTATCATGCCCACTAATGCTCAAAAAGTTAAAATAGCAGCAACGAAGGGCTATGGAGCAGAAGTAATTTTATTTGGCGCATCTTCTGTTGAAGCTTTTCAAGAAATAGAAAAACTGCAAGCTGAACGACAATCAACTTTTATTCACCCTTACAACGATTTCTATGTAATATCCGGTGCTGGCACAATTGCCTTAGAAATTCTCGAACAAGTTAAGAACATTGATAACATATTTGTCTCTGTTGGCGGTGGCGGACTGATTGCCGGCATAGCCGTTGCTGTCAAAGCTCTCTCACCCCAAACTAAAGTAATCGGAGTGGAGGCGCAAGGAGCAAATTCGATGTATCTAAGCCTAGAAAAAGGGCATCCCGTTAAGCTAAATTCTGTAAATACCATAGCTGATGCTTTAGCTGTCCCTTATGCCGGTGAGTTGACTTATGCGGTGGTAAGCAAATTGGTAGACCAAATACTATGCGTAAGCGATGATGATATAAAACAAGCTGTAAAATTTTTGCTCCAGCGTTGTAAATTGGTAGTAGAGCCAGGCGGTGCTGCTGCACTGGCTGCCTTGCTTTCCGGAAAATTTAAAGCAGCTGCTCATGCAAGAAACGCCATTGTTTTAAGCGGTGGAAATGTAGATCTGGGCTTATTGGCTACCTTATAGAGGCACCTAGGTAGAAGCACCTGGATAAAGCCACTTGGCTGACTTACCTTGGCAGGCATAAGTTAATTCTGACAATTAACCTCTCAAGTCAAGAAGCCACTTTATGCGATATCTGCACTCAATTGCTAATTCTTTCTGAACCAGTGTTTAAGTAATTGGGTATGTGGGCTAATTAGGTACAAACATGGTGTTAGAATAATCACATTATCATAAAGCCGAAGGATGAAGGCGACGGAGCGTATAAATTAGTAACAGACTAAAGTAGCAGTGAAGCACAGGACTGCGAGGAGCCGTCCGAAGCGGAACGGGGACAAGCGGAGAAGCCGAAGGATGAAGGCGACGGAGCGTATATAAAATGTTCGAGAGATTTACAGAGAAAGCAATCAAAGTAATAATGCTCGCTCAAGAGGAAGCTCGTCGATTAGGACATAATTTTGTCGGCACCGAGCAAATTTTACTAGGATTAATTGGCGAGGGTACAGGCATTGCTGCCAAAACGCTCAAATCAATGGGCGTTAATCTTAAAGATGCTCGGGTAGAGGTTGAGAAAATTATCGGTCGGGGCTCAGGTTTTGTCGCTGTAGAAATACCTTTTACACCTCGTGCTAAGCGCGTACTCGAGTTGTCCTGGGACGAAGCCAGGCAGCTTGGCCACAATTATATAGGTACTGAACACCTTCTATTAGGTTTAATTCGGGAAGGGGAAGGAGTCGCCGCTCGCGTCTTAGAAAATTTAGGCGTGGATTTGACCAAAGTAAGAAGTCACGTCATAAGGGCCCTGGGGGAACAAGGTCCTGCCACAACTGGCAGCACCGGGGCGACCAGTACCGGACGATCTAAAACTCCTACTCTAGACGAATTTGGTTTGAATCTCACCCAAGCGGCAGTAGAAAACAGATTAGATCCTGTGGTGGGACGTGAAAAAGAAATTGAGCGGGTAATTCAAATATTAGGCAGGCGTACCAAAAATAACCCTGTCTTAATAGGTGAACCGGGCGTAGGCAAGACTGCTATTGCAGAAGGTTTAGCCATTCGCATTGCTAATTCCGATGTACCAGAGATCTTATCCGACAAAAAGATCGTTATGCTTGATATTGGTTTGCTGGTAGCAGGCACAAAGTACCGAGGCGAATTCGAAGAACGTCTCAAAAAAATCATGGACGAAATTAGAACAGCTGGCAATGTAATGTTAGTCATTGACGAACTACATACATTAATAGGTGCTGGTGCAGCTGAAGGGGCTATTGATGCCGCTAATATTCTAAAACCAGCGTTAGCTCGTGGCGAACTGCAATGCATCGGCGCCACCACAATGGATGAATACCGCAAGCATATTGAAAGAGACGCTGCTTTAGAACGTAGGTTCCAACCAGTAATTGTTGATCCACCTTCTGTAGAAGAAACAATTGAAATTTTGCGTGGTTTGCGTCCTAAATACGAGGAGCATCATCGCCTCACTATTGATGACGAGTCAATCGATCAAGCTGCGAAATTGTCAGACCGTTATATAAGCGACCGGTATTTGCCAGATAAAGCTATCGATTTAATAGACGAAGCTTCTTCACGAGTACGTTTACGGGCTAGTTCGTTACCGCCAGAGGGTAAAGAAGTTGAGCGTGAATTAAGAAAAGTGCGTCGCGATAAAGAAATGGCAATACGCAATCAAGAATTTGACAAAGCAGCTACTTTGCGCGAGCAAGAAGCCAAATTGTCAGAAAAAATTCGCGACATTCAAACCGCTTGGAAAACCAAACAAGAATCGGAAAAGCCAATTGTTACAGCCGAAGAAGTAGCTTATGTAGTTAGTTCTTGGACCGGTATTCCTTTGCTCAAACTAACTGAAGGCGAATCAGAAAAACTGCTTCATATGTCAGATGTTTTACACCAAAGAGTAATTGGTCAAGATGAGGCTGTCGAAGCTGTTTCCAAATCTATCAGGCGCGCCAGAGTGGGACTTAAAAATCCCAGTCGCCCAATCGGTAGTTTCATTTTCTCAGGTCCAACTGGTGTAGGTAAGACTGAATTAGCTAAAGCTTTAGCTGGCTATTTCTTTGGTTCAGAAGAAGCGATGATCCGCATCGATATGTCAGAATTCATGGAACACCACACCACTTCTAAATTGATTGGCTCACCACCTGGCTATGTTGGCTATCAAGAAGGTGGTCAACTGACAGAGGCCGTGAGAAGAAAGCCCTATAGTGTTGTGCTGTTCGATGAAATCGAAAAGGCACATCCCGATGTATTCAATGTTTTATTGCAAATCTTGGATGACGGTCGTCTTTCTGATAGTAAAGGACGCACCGTAGATTTCAAGAATACAATTATCATTATGACGTCTAATGTAGGTGCGCAATTCATTGATAAATCTAATCTGACAGTTGGATTCGCTCATGTCGCTAATGAAGGACAGCATAACGAGCGCTACAAAAAGATCAAAGATCTGGTTATGGATGCAATGAAAAAGACATTCAGGCCAGAATTCTTAAATAGAATCGATGAAATTATTGTCTTCCAACAATTAACCAAGGAAGAAATAAGACGAATCGTAGATATTATGTCGGCGGATTTGCAAAGCCGCATAAAAGCACAGGGCATGGAACTTGTAATTACAGACGATTGCAAAGATCTTATTGCCAAAGACGGATACAATCCAACTTACGGCGCCAGGCCATTGCGGCGTGCTATTCAGCGCTTGCTTGAAGATGCTCTTGCTGAACAAGTCTTACAAGGCAAATTCAAAGAAGGCGACACAATTGAAACTACGCTTGAAGGTGAAATCATTAAATTCGACAAATCAGCAAAGAAAAAAGCTAGCAAGGCCGACAAATCTGACGAAGGCGAAAAGCCAGAGAAAAGCGACAAGCCAGAGAAAGCTGAAAAAGGCGAGAAAAATGGTGGCGAGCGTCCTTTAGAGAAGCCCACATCAACAAGCAAAGCTTAAATATGGCGGCCGTATGCACGCACAAAACCAGAAATAAAGCTAAGCCAATCGCTTTGATTGCGAAGGAAGCAGATTGTGCCTATGCGTGGAGGAATTGAAGAATGAATGTCAATGAGGACCCAGGCACGATAGCCAGAATTTCAGCAAAGCGAACGGCGCTGGTGAAGCGGCGGCAGGCTCAATGGGCGCGGAGGCGTATGGCATACGCCGGAGCGGCACCATTGCTCATATCGTGCGGAGGAGCTGAAGCATGAATGCGACGGAGCACGTATATTTAATATCCGGAAGCCGCACACCAATAGCTTCTTTTGGACGCAGTCTCAAGAATCTGCCGGTAACTAAACTTGCTGCTCATTCAATGCAGCAGGCAATAAGAAGAGCAGGAATAATTTCTGAACAAATCGATTCTATTGTTTTAGGTCACGGATACCAAAGCAGTTATGCTCCAAACACTGCCCGGGTATCTGCCCAAGAAGCGCAACTACCCGATTCCATACCAGCGATGACCGTACAAAGGCAGTGCGGTTCCGGCATGGAAGCCGCGACAGCCGGTGCACATGAAATTTTGCTTGGCAAGTCAGATATAGTCCTTGTGGGCGGTGTTGAATCAATGTCAACTATCCCTTACCTTTTACCAGGTAAATTGCGCTGGCAAGGATTGATCGCTCAAAAACTACCAAAGCTTGTGCGTATGGGTCCAAGACCAGTATTTTTCCAAATAGCAGACAATGGCCTCGCTCCAACTGCTTTGATTTGGGATATGAAAACAATATATATGTCCGGAACCGCTCAGCGCTTAGCTGATACCTATGGCATAAGTCGACAGGCGGCCGATGAATATTCGCTACGCTCGCAAGAACTAGCGCATAAAGCTATTGCCAGCGGGCGCTTCGCCAAAGAAATAGACGCAATATTTGTTCCCAATAAGGGATATTTTTCTGTTGACGAGCATCCTCGCAAAACCAGTCTAGAAAAATTAGCCGCATTGCCCGCTGTGCTTAAAACTAAGGATATTACCGCCGGCAATAGTTCTGGTATTAATGATGGTGCTTGTGCCCTGATCCTCGCTTCCGGTAAAAAGGTACAAGAGCTCAATCTTAAGCCTTTAGCAAGAATAATTGATAGTTGTGCTGCCGGGGTAGAGGCAGAACAAATGGGCATTGGCCCCGTAGCGGCAATTAGTAAACTACTTAAGCGAAACAATCTTAGTATTAGCGACATAGACTTGATTGAGATAAACGAAGCTTTTGCTGCTCAATATCTGGCTTGCGAAAAATTCCTCCACTTAGATAGAGAGAAAGTAAATGTCAACGGCGGCGCAATAGCCATGGGGCATCCTATCGGCATGTCCGGTGCCCGGCTTTTGCTTACACTTGCCTACGAATTACAAGAACGCGGATTAAAGAGAGGTGTTGCTTCTTTGTGTGTTGGTGGTGGAATGGGTATTGCTACTTTAATTGAACGCTCAGAATAATAGATAACATAATAAATAACAAGAAAAAACAAATGATACATACATCTATACGCTTCACTCAATCAGATCCGAATTCAAAAAATAATATTGCTACTGTTACTTTTGCTGTGCCCGACAGTAAAGTAAATATTTTTTCTGAAGCACTATTGATCGAGCTTAATGACATTTTGGACCGAATAAGCCAGGATACCAACATCAAGGGAGTAGTTTTTAACTCTGCCAAACCCGATACTTTTATTGCTGGAGCAGATGTCAAAGTCATTCAAGCATTACAAAATGACTCACCCGTGAAAGCTTATGAGGCTTCTAAGATCGGCAAACTTATTTTTGATAAAATTGCTGCCTTGCCAATTCCGACAGTGTCCGCCATACACGGGAAATGTATGGGCGGCGGAACTGAATTCGCCCTTGCTTGCCGCTACCGTGTAGCTTCCAATTCGCCAGTCACCGCGATATCGCTTCCCGAAGTACAGCTTGGCTTAATACCCGGCTGGGCAGGTACTGTGCGCTTGCCAAAACTGATCGGCTTACAAGCAGCCTTAAATATGATTATGACTGGTAAAGAAGTAGATGGTCGCAAAGCCTGGAAACTAAATCTAGTAGACGAATGTGTGGATCAAGATAAGCTTATCTTGCGGGCAGAACAAATTATAAATGGGGCTTCTGTAAGACGCCATTTGACTTCAATCCGATCAAAATTTGTGCGTTGGCTTTTGGAGGAAAATCCTTTAGGGCAAAAGTTTATTTACTCTATGGCCTACAAAAGTGCCATGCGTGAGACAAAAGGCAAATATCCGGCTCCCATTGAGGCCTTAAAACTAGTTATAAAAAACTACAAGCGTCCTGTACCAGAAGCTTATGAAGCTGAATCAAATACATTTGCTCATTTAGCAACATCTGAAATATCTCGCAATTTAGTCAATATTTTCTTTACTAAAAATGAATCTAAAAAATCACCATCTGATATAACTGTGCGGCAAGAAATAAAGACCGTAGGTGTTTTAGGAGCCGGTGTAATGGGAGCTGGCATAGCTCAAGCAGCAGCCTACGCTGGCTATAGAGTAGTGCTCAAAGACATTGACAAAAAATTTGTTGATCAAGGCATGAGCAAAATTACCAAGCTTTTCGATAACTTAGTCGAACGACATAAACTAAAACCGGAAGAACGCAATAAAAAACTTGCTGATATTAAAGGTACCATTGAATATGAAGACTTAGCTGACTGCGACTTAGTGATAGAGGCGGTTCTGGAAGACATTAAAGTGAAGGCCCAAGCATTAATCGCCTTAGAAAAGGTAATCACAAAACCATTTATATTTGCCACAAATACATCTTCCCTATCTGTAAATGAATTAGCTGCTGCTAACGGCAATACTGACAGAATAGTAGGTTTGCATTTTTTCAATCCAGTTCACAAAATGCCTTTAGTAGAGGTGGTAAAAGGGGAAGGCACATCTCTTGAAACTCTGGCTACTGCCCAAGCTTTTGCTCTCAAATTAGGTAAAACTACTGTTATCACCGCAGATGCGCCAGGTTTTGTAGTCAATCGCATTCTTGTTCCCTATTTAAGAGAAGCTCTTGTTTTGCTGGAGCAAGGTGTATCACCTGAATCTGTAGAACGAGCTGCCACAGCTTTCGGTATGCCTATGGGGCCTTTTACTTTGCTGGATGAAATCGGGCTTGATATTGGCGTTAAAGTTACCCATGTATTGCATGAAGCCTTAGGCGAGCGTCTGGTTCCTCCACCTTTAATGGCTAAGCTCGAAACTTTAAAGTTATTAGGCAAAAAAGGTGGTAAAGGTTTTTATTTATATGAAGAGGGCAAGCGCACTGAATTTAATCCCAATGTACTTTCTTTAATAGAGGCTCCAGCAAACAAAAAACAAATGGGCGAAATTCAAGATAGGCTATTTCTCATCATGTTCAATGAAGCTACGCGTTGTCTGCAAGAAGGCGTAATTAAAGAACCTGGGTTGCTTGATTTAGCTCTAATATATGGCATTGGTTTCCCGCCCTATCGCGGTGGTATACTGCGCTATGCTGATCATGTAGGACTAAAAATAATCCACCAAAAACTTGCCTTTCTCTCTCAAGTAGATGGCGAAAACTATGTTCCCACCGATATTCTCTTAGAAAAAGTGGCTAATAACACTAATTTCTATCATTCGTAAATCTAAGCACCTAACAGCATAATAGGAAATAGCAAATGGTAATTGCATCTAATCTTGGTTTTCCACGTATTGGCAATCATCGTCAATTAAAGCAAATTACTGAAAAATATTGGTCGGGGAAAGCCTCGCTCAACGAATTAATTGATACGGGTAAAACACTCCGGGCTAAGACCTGGCAATTACAAAAAGACGCCGGTATTGAACAAATCCCTAGTAACGATTTTTCCTTTTATGATCATATTCTTGACGCTGCCATTATATTTGGTATCATTCCAGAGCATTATTTAAAAATCGCTGCTGGCAATACCAATTTATCAAACAATTTAGACATATACTTCCATCTTGCTCGCGGCTGCGCCAATGACCAGTGCTCTCTTCATTCAGGTAAAACTATGCCTGCTCTCGAGATGACAAAGTGGTTTGACACTAATTATCACTATATTGTCCCCGAATTAAAGACCAATCAAGAATTCAAACTCTATTCGAAAAAACCAATACAAGATTTTTTAGAAGCAAAAGCTTTGGGCATAATAACTCGTCCAGTAATAATAGGTCCAGTTTCTTTGCTAATGCTCGCCAAATTAGAAAACGACAACACCGATCGCTTTTTACTCCTGCCCAAACTTTTGCCCGTATATCTCGAATTATTTAAACATTTGCAAGCTGCGGGCGCCAATTGGATTCAAATAGATGAACCCTGCCTTGTTTTAGATCTCGATGCCAAAGCTAAGCAAGCTTTCAAAACGGCGTATGAGGCTCTCTACAAATCCGGATTAAAAGTTTTGTTAGCCACGTATTTTGGCGCCCTTGGCGACAACTTAAATTTGGCTCTAAATTTGCCAACTGCCGGTATTCATTTAGACTTCGTACGTGAACCGGACTTCACTTTAGAGGCAATAAATTGGCCTAAAAATAAAATTCTTTCCGCCGGTGTGGTAGATGGACGCAATATCTGGATTTGTGATCTCGAAAAGTCTATTTCGCTACTCGACAAATTAAAAAGCATAGTAGGCAATAACAATTTGTTTGTCGCTCCTTCCTGTTCCTTATTGCATACCCCTTTAGATCTTGACGACGAAAAGCAGCTTGACACTCAGATTCGCTCCTGGTTAGCTTTTGCCAAACAAAAACTAACTGAAATCTCTTTGCTCACAAAAGCCTTAAATGATGGCATCGCTTCTATATCGGAAGAATTGGACGCTAACAAAAAAGCGATTGCTGATCATCATACTTCCCAACGCGTTCATAATGCTGAGCTTAAAGGCCATCTAGCAAAATTGTCCGCTGAATCCTTCAAGCGCAAAAGTTCCTTCCCCCAAAGAAAAGTCTGCCAACAAAAACTACTGCACTTGCCGCTCTTGCCCACCACTACCATTGGATCTTTCCCGCAAACAAACGAAATACGCAAAGTACGAGCTGACTTCAAAGCAGGCAAAGTCAGTAAAGATACTTACATCGCTGATATGCAAAGTGAAATAAATCACGCTATCTCTGTCCAAAATGAAATTGGTTTAGATGTACTCGTGCATGGCGAACCAGAGCGCAATGATATGGTGGAATACTTTGCCGAATTTCTAGACGGTTATATATTCACCGAACAAGGCTGGGTACAAAGCTATGGTTCACGCTGTGTCAAACCACCAATAATTTTTGGCGACATTATCCGCCGAGAACCAATGACAGTGCGCTGGTCTGTTTATGCTCAAAAGAGGCTAATAAACTAGGCTCCCAAAAGCCTGTTAAAGGTATGCTTACTGGTCCAGTAACTATGCTGCAATGGTCCTTTGTGCGCAATGATCAGCCTCGCTCACAAACCTGCCAACAATTAGCTTGGGCAATTAGAGAAGAAGTAAGCGATCTTGAAAAAAATGGCATAAGTATTATACAAATTGATGAACCAGCCATTCGTGAAGGTCTCCCTCTCAAAAGAGCTCAATGGCAGCAATACCTTGAATGGGCCGTTAAGTGTTTTCGTCTCGCTTCTTCATCTGTTAAAGACGAAACTCAAATTCATACCCATATGTGTTATTCCGAATTTAATGACATCATAGAATCAGTGGCGGCTTTAGATGCTGATGTGGTTTCTATTGAAGCAGCTCGTTCTAAGCTAGACTTGCTTGCTGCCTTTGCAAAATTCAATTACCCAAATGATATTGGTCCCGGTGTTTATGACATTCACTCACCGCGTGTGCCACCAGAATCAGAAATGATTGAATTATTGCAAAAAGCCCTCACTCTTATAGATGCAAAACAGCTCTGGATAAATCCTGACTGCGGCTTAAAAACACGCGGCTGGCCAGAAGTTACAGCTGCTTTAAAAATTATGGTAGCCGCGGCTAAATTACTGCGCACTCAACTTGAAGAAAAAGCGCCTATTTCAGTTAGACAATAAACCGCTGCCATACGTGCTCAAATTGCTCAATCTCATTCGCAGCAGAATCTAATTTAGCAGAAAAATAGAAAATTACCCCAGAAGGCGACATGGCTTGTCGCTCCTAGGGCTAATGCGACGGTTGCCCAGTATCCTGGTCCTAGGACGCTTTTCGCCTTGGGACACGCCGACGGTGTTCTGCGAAAACAATCCTCCTCAACGCTCGCAGACACCAGTTGTCGTCCCCTGCGCCGGCAGCCTTCCGGACATTGTCCACTGACACGCCCAGAACATGGGACAACGCCCGAATCACGCGAAACAGCCGCTCTTCAGGTGGCCACCCTCTGTAAGCGAGAATGCGCCTCGCAGGTGCCGATTTGTTCGAACCAAGCCCGCGCCAGGCCGTCCTCCAAAGAAACGGGGGTGTAAGGGCTTCTGTCGCTTGACGGAATGGGCCCGATTGGTCCACCGGCGGCAAGTCGCCGGTGAAGTGCTTCTGAAAGCGCTCGTGCAAGTGCAGCCTCTTGCTCCTCATTTGAGCCGTCACCCATGACTTCGAGGATTGGCAAAATCCTGACGTCCATTGACCTGAAGATCATTGCCAAGGCACTGATCTTCTTATCGCGGCTGTCCCGGCTTGGACAGTCCGCCATGTCCATGGGATTGATGCCTCGAAGGCATCAATCGCTCCGTCCGGTGCCTTGTCGAGAGCTTCTCCAAGTGTCATCGCAAAGTCCTCTTGAAGATTGCTAGGACAAAATTATTGGCATCTTGCCATGCTGGGCCTTATCCTGACCCGGTCAGCCCACCGGGAACGTTTCCTGCAGGTCAAAACCACCCCGACCGTCGCATGACGGAAACAATAAGGCGTTTTTCACAGACCTGCCAGCGAATTCTCCTCTAAAAAATGGGAAACGATATATCTACCCTAACAAGTTTGCTGAGGGCAAAATCAATATTAACAGCCAGCACTACGGAATTACTTGCAACACAGATTTAATGCTTCGTCAGCAAATTTTTTCAAGAAAATGCCGTGGAAATAAGAAAAAATTTCTTGCCGTAGAAGCTAACTAACAGTCATTTTGTAGCATAACAACTCATGGTAGCCAATGCTAACCACTGCTTAATTTGCCGACGTAATTGAACAATATTTTCCATGCCCAATATTATCAAGTAGCGACCAACATTAATTACCGTGTTTACAAATAGTGCAAACCGCCCTCCTGCACACATTCGTTACTTGAAAACATGGGACTACCGTCCTGCCTGCCTTAAGTCAGCGCTGTAATTTCCCTATATCTGAGATAATCTCATAAAGCAAAAACTACCGTCCCTTCAGAGGGCTTTTCTTTTGTCCAATTATTCCGTAAAGCAATTATTCTATTATTTCAGAATCTTTTGCTTATTAGCTTTGATATTTCATTTTAATTGCCACTGCGCTACGGCTCGCCGCGGTAGAGATATATTGATCAATTTACCGAGATTCCCCAAGCCATCAGATCCTAATAGTACAGAAGTTTCACCGGTAGCAATACAGATAGCGGGTATTCTCGGCATCGAAAGCGATTTGCGACGCTTCGAACAATTAAGAACGAACCTTGCTTCAACCACTTCAAGCAAAACTGATCTTGAAGCTAGGCAAGAGTTGACCGATTTAAAACTGGAAATGATTTCAGCCATTGAACAAGCTCGCCTAGATATCGATTTTGTCGTAGCAGAAATGGAGGATGAGCATGTCCGTCTCTTAGAACTCTATCAAGCTGGCAACGACGAACAACAGAAACGTATCAACAGAGCCAATATTAACGCCTTCCGCACAAATGGAGTTCTCTGGGCGGTAGCCGAGGGCTTGTCTATTCCTACTTACAAACACCCGATGTACTCAATACCTTCAGGTACTGTCGGTATTATTGCTGGGATAGTGCCATCTGTTTTTTCGCTTTATGCCATGCATCCGCCAACAGAATATTACAAGCATTCTTCCTATCCAAACATGCTCTGCAAAATTTTCGATTATCCCACTATTCCGCGCACAGAATATCCTAATAGCGTCTGGGCTTTTCTTAACGCTAAGCCAATCGGTGAACCCACCAGATCCAGGAGAGAAATATTAATAGAACACTGGCTGGCAGACAAAAACATTCACACTCTCAAGAAGAGAGATGACAGAGACAGGCTTGATTCTCTTACTGGCACAAAGCAATCGCTAGTTTCACCGGACGAGCTTTCAGACCGCTTGCTTATGTTAAGAGAAACCAACTCGATTGTTTTGCAGATCAACCGCCCACTCATGGAACTAATGATGCTTATTAGAGGACAAAAACAATTTTAGTTTTGTTTTATTCATTAGTTGCAAAAGAAGCATTCTGGTTCGCGCTAACTTTACTAGCTTACCAGGCACTATTTAATTTTAAAAATTGCATGAGAAATAATCTAGGGAACTGCCTTTTAGGAGATAAAAGCACAAACTATTCAGAAGCGCTTTATCTTTCAGGCTATGTGACAGCATTTCATACTAAGCTTGAATTCTATAAACAGATTTGTCAGTGTTGGGTGCAGTTGTTTACGTTGCAATTACATTTGAGGTGAACTCCCCAGTCAGAAACAAGTGCCTTTCCAGTCCAAACATACCCGTTAGATAGCGGGTATGGGTCACTTGTTACAAGCTCAGAAGAGGACGAATCGATGAATAAGAAGACAGTGCTCATCACCGGGGCAAAGGGCAACATCGGGCGCAAGCTCACTGCAGAGCTGGGCAACCACTTCAAGCTCAGACTCCTGGATCTCAACAATGGCGGGGATACCGCTATTACCGCCATCGATCTCGGTGATTGGAGCCAGCTTCTTCTCGAGAAAGCCACCGGCGTGGATGCTATCTTGCATCTGGCGGCCGACCCGCACGAAGAAAAATCATGGGTACAGCTCTGTCGCCCAAACCTCGACGCTGTGAACAATGTCTTCATGGCCGCCACCCTTGCCCGCGTGCCACGGCTCATTTACTTCAGCTCAAATCACGTCATGGGTGGCTACAAAGAATCAGAGCATCAGCCAGGACGCTGGTTAACTACAGACCTCGACCCCCGACCGGGTACTCGCGTCGAATACCCTCCAGGCGTTTTGATTGACAGCACGCCTTATGGCGCCATGAAATTGGCCGCCGAGAGGTCCGGAATCGCCTTTGCCAAGGCCACTTCGGGCGTCTTTATCGGTATTCGATCTGGCTGGGTCCTCCCCGGCGCCAATCGCCCAGAAGACCTGCCCGTCGACGGACCCGAATGGTACAAAAGGATGTGGCTTGCCACCCCCGACCTGCTGCACCTGGTGGAGCGGTCCATCGAACAACCTCTGGCTGCCAGCACAGCCATCATCGTCAACGGCATGTCCGACAACGACGACATGGTGTGGGACATCGATTACACTCGACAGATGCTTGGCTTCCAGCCAGAATACGGTCTCACGCGCGATTTTCAAGCGAAGCCCAGGCGGAAACGAGTCTAGACAGTTCGGCTAAGTAATGTCCAGATAGGGATGTCTTGCGACATCCCTACTTTCGTGCTTCGTCAAAAACAGCCACAAAAGCAGCTCTTCAGGAAAGGAGAACCACCGTGGTGCAGATTCGCCCAATGACAGTGGCTGATATTCCCGCCGTCATGGCACTGCTTTCGTCGGGGAATGGAAGCGCTCTGCTGGAGGGAGAAACGTTAGAAGTTTACGCCAAGTTCATTAAACGCTCTCCTGGGGGAGGCTATGTTGCGGAAGATAGGGGACTCATCGTGGCCTGTGTCTTCATGAGTGACGGGCCGCGCGGACTGCTCAGTCGCCTCCAGGTACATCCCCATTATCGCGGACGCCGCATCGGCACACGCCTGGTGCAAGCGATTTGCCAAGCCTTCTTTCGAGAAACGGACGTAAATCGCGTCTATGCTATGGTGCTCAGCACCAATCAGAAAGCACTCTCCTTTTGGGAGGCTTTCGGCATGAGGCAGAGCACTGCTAGCGGTGGCACCACAGTCGCTTTTGTCATGGACCTGGCGGAACAGTCCTGGATTCGGAAAGACGAGGACTAGCGCGCGACGAAAGAGCTGAGAGAACTAAGGATCAATGAATGGCATCGATCTCCGCGATCTCCGTTCTCGTTGTTCTCTTAGCTCTTTCGTCTTTTTTATTAAGCGATTGGCATTACCATTTTGGTACATTATCTTCTTATGATTAATATATTAGCTATTAACACCCTAATAATGATATAATAACTCATATGTTATCCATAAACGATCCGACGCCCCAACAAATTATGCAGTCGCTGGCACAAAGAGCACGACAAAGGCGGCTTGGGCTAAATATCACTCAGGTAGGATTAGCTAATCGTGCCGGTATAAGCCTGGGCAGTCTAAAACGATTTGAGCAATCCGGCCAAATTTCATTGGAATCTCTAGCTAAAATAGCACTCGCTTTAGGAGAGGCTAGTAGTTTTGACAAATTGCTAAATACCACATTAGTATTGCCATCTTCGTTGGATGAATTAATATCAGAACCTGCCGTCCGCTTAAGAGGACGCAAACAGTAATGGCAAATACTAATTCGCTAATAAAAGCTTACCTAACTTTAGGCAATAGTCGTCAATTTATCGGTAGATTGGCAATGAAAAATAGAGCGGTTTATTTCGAATATGATTCTACATTTCTACCTACTGGCATAGAGATTTCGCCTTTTAAATTACCACTGCGCTCCGGGGTACAGCAAAATGTTGATACTGTTTTTGATGGCTTATTTGGTGTATTTAATGACAGTCTTCCAGACGGCTGGGGCCGTTTATTAATAGATCGCCATCTTGCTCAAAAAAATTATCAAGTTGTCGCTTCGCCGCTTGATCGACTGGCATACATTGGCAAACATGGCATGGGGCCTTAAGTTATGAACCCGATCTTTCACCAGTTGTCGATACTACAAACCCGATTAACCTGCCTACAATTTTTCGTGAAAGTCAAAATATTTTGAAAGGCGCTGCCAGTGAGCTATTACCACAATTATTAGCATTAAACAGCGCCTCCGCTGGAGCCAGACCAAAAATAATGGTAGGAGTGAATAAAAACAAAAGTCAAATTGTTTATGGAACAGACAATCTTCAAAAAAATCTGACCCATTGGATTATCAAGTTTCGCGCTTTAAATGACTCGACCGATGCAGGCAATATTGAATTTGCTTACAGTTTAATGGCCAAAGCGGCTGGTCTGGATATGCCACCTACACATCTGTTCATTTCAAAAGGACAGCATGGATTTTTCGGGGTACAGAGATTCGATCGCCAAAAGTTCAACCAAAAAATTCACGTACATACAGCAAGTGGATTACTTCATGCCGACCACCGTTACCCGTCACTGGATTACTACAACCTTATTAAAGCCGGTTGGCTATTGACTAAAAATATTGAGGATGTATTAAAACTTTATCGCCTGGCGGTTTTTAATGTTTTATCCCATAATCGAGATGATCATGCCAAAAATTTTGCATTTTGCATGGACGAATATGGTGTATGGAAAGTCGCTCCGGCTTATGATTTAACTTTCTCTTCCGGCCCTGCCGGCGAACACTGCATGATGGTAAGTGGAGAAGGGCGCCATCCGACCAAAAAGCATTTTAAAGAATTAGCCGAAAAATTAAGCCTAGTACCTAGACAGACTAATCCCATCTTTGACGAAGTGCAAGCGTCCATTAACCAATGGCCCCGCTGGGCTAAAGATAGTGATGTCTCAAACTCTTCTATGCTCTTAGTGGCCAAATACCTCAAGCAAATAAAAGATAACTGGAATAGTTAAAATTGCTCGTTCATCGCCACGCCTCCCTATTGCGCTTGTCCTTAGAATCGATTGCCAAACAGTCAGGCTATAAGCACATTTTATGACAACCAATGTGAGTTTTTATTGGCGGAAATCCGCAAAAATCGAAAGAAACTACAGATAGAAAGGTCGCCAATTTTGTGCATTTTGTTCTAGATTGAATTAATGTTCATTCTGCCAATTGGCACTATAATATAGGCTAATGGCATAATGATCTACAAAGGACAAAGGAGAATTTGCATTATGCAAATGGAAAGATTATTTAGCGCTTTAACCGGTTGCCCTTCTCTGCCTAAAAAAATGGAGTCCGAATTAAGCATGTACGCATGGCTGAAGAAAGGGCTTCCTTTTGAGGCAATTAATATTTTAATCAAAAATCACAAAATAACTATTGCCGAGATACAGCGTTTTATTCCAGCTCGCACTCTAGCTAGACGCAAACAAGAACACAAATTAAATGCAGAAGAATCAGATAAATTGGCTAGACTAGCTATGATATTTGATTTTGCCGAAGAGGTATTTGGAAATAATGATAAAGCAAGTATTTGGTTGCGCCGCCCCAATAAATCGCTAAATGGTTTTAGTCCAATTGAATTATTAGAAACCGATTATGGCTCTCGTATTGTTGAAACAATGCTAGGCAGAATTCAATATGGCGTTTATTCTTAATGGAAGTCTTTCGTCTTTGCACTGAAGCATACTCCGCCCTAGATGGAGAAGGAGCAAGGCTTTATGGAGGACGCTGGAATTCAACGGGCAGATCCTTGGTTTATGCTTCAGAACATTTGTCTTTGGCTGTACTAGAATACTTAGTGCACGTTGAGCCGGATAATCTACCAAATAATCTTATTTGGTTGCACATTCATATTCCTGATACCGTATCTAAAGAAATTTACCCTGAGAGCTCAGCGCCTTCAGAAATTATTGCCTCTAAATATGGAGATAGCTGGGTTGAACAAAATCGTTCTTTATTGCTAATAGTACCTTCAGCGCTTTTGCCCTTGGAACTTAACGTATTGATTAATCCGAAGCACAGAGAAATGAAACAACTTAAGATCCTCTCCAAAAAACCATTTTCATTTGATCCCAGATTATTGCAAGGCTTGCCATAGTAAATAAATCTAGCAGTTAATTGAACTTTTCAGGTTAATGTTGGTCTATTAGACTGTGCAAGCGAACAATTTGCTTATATATAAATCTTGTTCTCTCAATATTGCTTGAAAAAATTAAAATTATCTAGCATAGTTGCGCTAGATGTGAATCGTCTTCAAGACACATTTTTAATGCAATTCAATTTTTTTATGCAACCAAAACTCTTGTATTGCTGCTGCTTTTTTTCTAGGCTCAAATTATCTATCTAGAAATTACCTCTGAGGCAAATTAGCAAACGGAAAATTCTCAAGCCAAGACTCAATTAAACAATCAAATCACTGGCTTCGCGCCAGTCGCCGCAAGCCGTAATTTTAACGGTTGTTGGCTTATTTGTTTCATAAACTTGCCAATGATATTCGCCATAGTTTCAGCATGCAATTAATAGATAGCGCAACCTAGCGCTAATTATTTATGGATTGACAGAAGTGCAACGATAATACCGGCCCGCTTCTCTAACAAAATAAACAAACATAAAAATTCGCCTTAAAAAATAAAAGCGGTCTGAACAAATGTTCAGACCGCTTTTTGCTTGCTTCATATACACACTGCCTGTCCGCATATCAATGCGGCAGAAATTTATAAGGGGTAAAATTATGAACAATCTATGCTATTCATCATCAGTAGATCAATTTAGCAAAGATCTCTACTACGTCTCAAAAATCAAGGACACCGGCCCAAAAGCCAAAGCTCTGCTGATAACACCTGATCCGGCTTTGCCTATATCAGACCAAATAAGTACCACCATAATCAAAGGTTTGCCCGACAAACAAATACTGAAAAATGAATACCTTGAGATGTTCACCGGCCTAAATGCCAATAGAGTAAGGGCTAAAAGCGATGGCACTTACTGTTACAGTCCCGACGACGCCGAATTCGCCGCCGTCTCGGTATTTCTCAGTTTGCAGAAACAAATGGAGTTATATCTAAGCCTGGGTCTTAGACCACCCAAACAATCGTTATTCGTTATAGTTAATGACCCACTCAAACCAGATAACGCCTATTTTACTCCCAGCCGTTATGAAATACATATAGGCATAGGTTCTGGTGTAAAACATGGCGGTCTGACTAAAAATATTGCATTCGATTTAAGCGTAGTCAATCATGAATTTGGTCACGCCGCAGTCTTTCTACAAGTACCGGGTGGTGATCTTGTAGGCAAATTGGGATCTGCTATAAACGAAGCGATTGGGGACGTCTTGGGTGCACTGGTAATGGATTATCTAAATAGAATATGGTATGCCAAGCAAATTGGCCGATCCTTTTACCGCGCAAAACTTACAAAATGATTTGCGCATAATCGGCAAATACGCCGAACCTCCTTTCGGCATAAGGTGCTTAAAGAGCGGTAAGAGATGGCCGGACGATCTAGTGGGTGAACCCCATGCAGATGGTCTAATAGTGGGCGCCGCCTTGGCCGATCTTCTGGTAGCTATGGCAACAGAAAGTGCAATTCTTGAAGAGCAAATCAAGCTATTCGTTAAGCTTACTTTATTGGCTCTCACTCTCCTGCCCAGTTATAAAGTCGACTTTCACGACCTACTACGGGCGTTGATCGCCGCCGATAAAGAAATTTGCGCAGGCAAATATCGAGCGGATATTGAACAATGTTTTGCCAATCATGGTATCACATTAGATGCCATGCAAAAAAATGGCAGGAATAATTCATCCAAACAATTGGCTGTGGCCGGATAATTCAACATAAAGAAAGGTCGCAAATTTTGCGCACTTTCTTTACTTTTTTACCATTACCTGAGACCATAATTACTACCATGAATAATATAAGCCCTAACAAAAGCAATGCCTCTAGCGATTACAGCAGCACTGCCGTTGATCAAAAAAGTCCTGAGCAATCCGCCGAAATAAAATTGCTTATTTTTGATATGGGCAAAGTTTTTATACATTTCGATTGGGAACGTACCTATGGAGCTTTCGTTAAGGCAACAAAACGGGATCCAGAATCTGTCAAGGCTGCCTTTCTGGCTGTTTATTTCCCCTATGAGCGTGGCCAAATAACTACTCAAGACGTTATCAACCACCTAAATAAGGAGCTTGAATCTTCTTTGACCCATGCAGAATTTTCGGCCCTTTGGACATCAACATTAGACGAAGACAAAGAAATGACAGCATTATTGCAAATATTGCGCAAGAGTAAGCTTCCTATGTACCTTTTGTCTAATATTAACGAAGTCTCTTTTGGCCATGTTGAAAACAATTTCAATATTTCGCGGCATTTCGATGAATTAGTACTTTCCTACAAAGTAGGACATATTAAGCCAGCTGTAGAAATTTATCACGAAGTTCTCAACCGCAGCAAAATGCCTGCTCAAAATTGTTTATTCATCGATGACATGTACGAAAATATCGAAGCAGCCAAATCTGTTGGCATAAATAGCATTCATTTCAATGGCATTGAAGATCTAAAAAATAAATTGGCTGGCTACGGCATAAAAGTTTAAAGCCTTGGCTATTTGAACTTTTTAACACACTTGTCGTTTCATTAGTTATCGCCGTTCTGCGGTGATAAGAGCCTAATTACATACTTATGAGTACATAGTCAATACTAGGTATTGACATATGCCACAAAATGTGTCATTTTTATAGGAAGTGCTTTTCAATGGCAAAGCGTTACAAGCATTTTTAGTCCAAGGGAATTAAATTTCTATTTGCTTATGACGAAAGCGATCCCACTCTTTTACATATTTACGCGCGACATTTGACTACACCCTGTACAGCCATACGGGCTTGGGAGGAAGGGACAAAAGAAGCTTGGAATATTGAACATAATCGTTATGAAACAAGCTATACAATTTATTGGTTTTGGCTCCAAAAGGATAGAGAAGTATTGATAATTACCTGCTTTAAGAGGTGACTTAAATGCCGCGTGGAAAATACAAAAAAGAAGATGTCATAGAAATGGGCGATGTACTTCTCGATGCAAAAACTTCGCGTATGATCGAAAAAAAAATAGCTGAAGCAGAAGCAGAATTATCTAAAGAAGTAAGAATCAATTTTCGTTGGGGAAATGAGCAACTCAGGCTAATTCAAGGTGTTGCGCAAAAATTAGGTGTACCTTACCAAACATACATCAAACAGGTACTTTATCGTCAGGCGATACAAGATCTAAAATCGTTCAAAGATTCTGAGCTTTCTAGTTAACTGTATATAAAATTTATTGCGTAATCGCACCGGGCATTTCACCTTTTTGGGAATCTCTATTTGTTTTTTGCGTTCAGGAATATAAAACTAATCCTTAATACTCCCGTTTGCTTATTTCGGACACTTAGTTTTTAGTCTACAGCAAGCAATATTTATCTAGGCTGTTGCGCAGCCATTGCATAGAATCAGCTAATTTTAGGCGATATTCTTCTCTTTCATTATCGTTCAATTTCGCCGGCACAAATATTGGATCACCAATCATATAAACAATCGGCGATCCAAAATAACAGCCCATCATTTTATCCCAACCCCAGAAAAAATGATTTTTCTTGCCTTTACAGGCAAAGGGCAATAGCGGTAAACCGGTCAATTCAGCCATTCTAATTACGCCCGTCTTTGGTTCGTAAATAGGTCCACGCGGGCCATCTACCGCTATAACCAGACTTTGACCTGCTCGCGCTGCATCTATTAATTGCTTAGCTCCCTCAATTGCTTTATGAGCCGGCGATCCTCGCGCCACACTATAACCCATTTTCTGTGCCATCCTGGCTAAAAACTCACCATCACGGCTCCGGCTAATTAAAGCTGTTAGCTTGCTTCTGTCTTCTATTATGTGCAACATACCAATTAAACGCCCATGATAAAGAGCGACAATTATCGGTTTACCAGAACTGAGAAATTCACGGGCTGCTGGCGAAATAAACTTAATAGTAGAAAAGCTTTTATCAAAAAAATTACAGCCCTTTGCACAAAGAGATGCCAAAAACTCGGTGCGTAATTCATCCAGCCAAGGATATTTGGTGAAAATGTGTTTGAGCTTCATTTTGGCTAACCGCTACTTACTATCGTCAAAATTAGTCGCCACTACCAATGGTACCGCATCAGCAATATTTCCTGCCTTCTCAAATAAATAGCCTGGCGTTAAAGGATGTGTAGCCACCGTGTCTGAGGAGATTATGTGATATTTTTCTCGTTGGGCAGCTGGCAAAAGATTGTATTTATTCTCCGGCACAATTAACAACCTTGGTCCACCTTTGCTCATAAATTCGGCCATTTGACCCGCATTGCTAAGTCGCTGTGCATCCTTTCCAGACTGAAATAATATTTCGTCAATCCAAGAAGCAGCCGTATCCTCTATGCCCACTCTCATGTTACTTGGTCCCGTTTTAATCATCGTGACATATTTGCTTACTGGCACTAGTTTATTGATTTGCGGCAGAATCACTATCGAAAAAATGATTGTTGAAGCAAGTACCGCAAAGGCGAGACCATTAATGGCAGTCAAATACTTGGAATGACAATTGCCCACATAGCGAGCACACAATAAGGCTGCCCCCGTAAAAGCAGGCAGTGTGTAATAATCGCATTTTCCTCGCGAAAAACAAAAGAATCCTACTGAGACAAATACCCAAACCCACAAAAACAATTCTGCCGACAATTCTTGATTTAAAGCCCTAAACACTCGCAAAGAGAGCGGCATGATGCTTCGATTTTTGACATTTTCATAATGCAAATCAGCACTAACTTTTATTTCTCTTTTGAGTCTTTTGCCGAACTCGATCAAATTTTTGCCAAACCAGAATAGCGCTGGTACAGTCAAAAGAGACCAGGGAGCAAAACCAAGAAAAAATGAAACTATTGTGTACCAAAAAGGTCTATGCACATCATAAGTGGATCCGGCAAAGCGCTGCAGATTCTCTTGTATAAAGAAGTGAACCATTGACTGGGATCCATTAGCCAAATAAGCAGCATAGAACCAAGGCGAAGCCACCAAAATAACAGTAATCAATCCCCAAATAATGTGCTTTGCTTTGATAAATGTCAGTCGTTGTACGAGAGCCAAATATATTAAAGAAGCTAACGCGGGCAATACTATGCCCACGGGCCCTTTAGTTAAAAAAGCAAAACCCATACTCAAAGCCGCAAGCCACCAATATAATGTTCGCTTCCTTTTAGAAATAATTCCCGCATAAACAGCGAAGAGTGAAAAAGCATCAAACATAACTAAAAACATATCTGACATACACAGACAACTGAAAGACAAATACATGAAGCCTGTCGAGAGCATGCAAGCAGCTAACAAACCTGTTCTTCTACCAAACAAATAAGCGCCCGCTAGGGCAGTAGTAAGTATTGTCACCAGAGAAGCAAAAATCATAGGAATGCGGGCTGCGAAATGGCTTATTCCTATACCTTTAAACATAGCAATAATTAGCCAATAAACAAAAATCGGCTTATCAAAGAATGGTTGGTTATGATAAAGCGGAGTAATGAAATTATTGTTGGTGAGCATCTCGCGGGCACATTCAGCAAAAAACACTTCTGCTCTACTAAATTTAATCCAATAAGCCGACAAAGACAAATACGCCACTGCTGCCAGAGCTAGAGTTATCAGCAGTTCGCAAGCAAATCGCCGCAAGGATATCCCTTTGGCTAGATCATGCTTTCGCGGAGCGTCTTTTAGCCATTGCTCAAATCTTGGTTCTCTCTCGATTGTTTTCTGCATAAATTCTCGGCAGCAGCCAGTTTTGAAAATCTCCTCAGTTTACCCTGGAAACCTCTTCGAAACCGTTTTAAGACTCCGGCTTTGTTAATTTAAAAACGTTAATGCGAGCAAAGCTGGGTTAGGCCACTTTCTTATTTTTAGGGCATTATCACGACTCATAAACTGGGCTAGACTTGAATTATGTCTCCACACAATCTGCACAAGTTTGACCAATGATAAGAAAAAGTCCAATATCGAAGCAGTAAATATTCAAGCTATTAAATTTAGGCCCGGTGAGAGTAAATGCCAAATTTTGCTTCAATTCCCAAAAGAAATAAAATTATGATAAGAAGATTCGCTCTGCTTAATACCGCAATCTTTCTGCTTGCAACAAATTTGTTAATTACAATACAAAGTCCAAGCATAGCTAGGTCATCTTCAGACAAACCATCTTTCAAAGCAAACAAAACCCTGACCGGCTCGGCTTCATTCCGTCAGGTAACTGATGGCGATGTTTGCTATTTACTCAACAGAATGAGCTTCGGTCCCCGCCCCGGTGACCTACAAGCACTGAAAGCCATGGGCATTGGCAATTATATTAATCAACAATTAAATCCGAACACAATACCCGAATCTCCTCTTATCACAGAATTCGTCTCTAGTGATTCTGATCTGGCCGCTACTCCGGTAGACCTCTATATGGCTTATGGACCGCCGGCGGTTAAGGCTGCCATGGGCGGTGCAGCTATCATTACCCCAGAAGATAAAAATGAAGCTAGAAAAATAGTGCGTAAAGAAGAAAATCAATTGAACAAAAAATTTGCTCAATTACACTTCATGCGCGCCCAATATAGTCCCAAACAATTACAAGAAGTGATGACAGATTTCTGGTTTAACCATTTCAATATATATGGTGATAAGGGCTTGGATAAAATGTGGGTAGGTATTTACGAAGATAAAGCCATTCGTCCCTATGCTTTAGGAAAATTCAGAGATTTATTGGGTGCCACCTGCCATCACTCAGCAATGCTCTTTTATCTGGATAATTGGCAAAATTCGGCAGCACCGCCGCCCTCAAACAGAGAAGCTCTTGCTAATGGGCAAAACAACAATGCCCCACGCGGCCGCTTCAGCGGTTTGAATGAAAATTATGCCCGGGAGCTCATGGAATTGCATACCCTAGGTGTTGATGGTGGCTATACTCAACAAGATGTTATCCAATTAGCAAAAATTCTCACCGGCCTTGGTCTGCCACCACAAGGTAGGCGCGCTCTTACACTTAATATTGATCCCATTATGGGCGACTGCTTTGACGAAAAACGTCATGATTTTTCAGACAAAATGTTACTAGGACATCCAATTCAAGGTTCGGGCGAGAAAGAAATAGAAGACGCTCTAGACTTACTCGCCAGTCGCCCTGCCACCGCCCATCACATTTGTTACGAATTGGCGCAATATTTTGTTGCCGACAAACCACCAGCAAGCTTAGTGGATAGAATGACAGCGCGGTTCAAGCACACCACTGGTGATATCAAAGCCGTTATGAAGGAACTTCTTACAAGCGATGAATTTTGGGACCCCCATTACCGCTTTGCCAAATATAAAAACCCTTTTCGTTACGCTGTTTCCGCTCTGCGAGCTACAAATGCCCAGCCTAGTAATTATGCTGCTATTATGGGTTTCCTTCGTCAGCAAGGTATGCCTATATACGGCTGCATTACGCCCGATGGCTATAAAAATACCAAAGAAGCCTGGTTAAACTCAGACACATTGCTCAAACGCATTGGCTTTGCTGCTGACATTGCTTCTGGACACATGAAAAATGTCTGCCCGGAGCCCCCAGACTATACTGTGGTAGGCACTGTATTTGGTGCCACACTTTCTCCCAATACTGTACGTGTAATTACCAAGGCTCCCGACAAAATTAAATTGGCTTTACTGCTCGGAAGTCCAGAATTTATGCTTTATTAGCTGCTTTTACTTGGAGATTCTATATGTATTATTTAAATCGCCGTCAATTTTTAAGATCAGCCTATTTGGTCTCGCTAGCAGGATTTTTGCCTAGCGCCAATAGCTGGGCCTATAGCGCGGGCTCTGCCGACCCCAATAGCAGTAAATTGATCATTATTCTGCTGCGGGGAGCTGTTGATGGTTTGAATGTCGTTGTCCCTTATGGTGATAATGACTATTATTCGCTGAGACCGACTATTGCCGTTGCCAGACCCGGTAATAATGCCGGAGCAATAGATTTAGATGGTCACTTTGGCATGAATCCAGCTTTAGAGCCTCTTTTGCCATTGTGGCAGTCAAAGGGTTTGGCTTTTGTACATGCCAGTGGCTCACCGGATCCTACTCGTTCACATTTTGATGCTCAGGACTACATGGAAAGCGGCATGCCCGGCGTAAAAATGGTTTCGTCGGGCTGGCTAAATAGGCTTGTAGAGACTTTGCCCTCTAATCAGTCACCGGTGCAAGCACTTAATTTAGGAGCTGTATTACCACGCATTTTTGCCGGGACAGCCAAAGTGGGTAGTGCTCCACGCAATCTCAAGGAGAATAAAATAGTTCTGGACAGGCCAGCAGTTGCAGATTACTTTTCTCAGCTCTATCGCGACGAGGGAACAGATCTTGGTCAGGCTTTCGCCGAAGGTATGTCTGCTCATAAAACAATTGAAAGTGCTTTGTCCGATGCCGAAAATAATCCAGCCATGAATACTACCCCTAACGCGACTGGGCAAAGTCAATCCTTATCCGCACTAGCTAGCGAGCAAAAAGCGGCTAGTCGCGGCGCCCCTTTGCCAAAAAACTATGGCGATTTTGGTAACCAATTAGGAAAACTAATGAATCACGATCCTTCTATACAAATTGCTTTCACCGATTTTGGTGGTTGGGACACCCATGTCAATCAGGGAAACGGCACCGGACAATTAGCTAATCGTTTAAAGCCTTTAGCCGCTGGTCTTTACGAATTAGCCTATGCCCTGGGCCCTTTATATAAAAACACAACTATCGTAGTTATGTCTGAGTTTGGCCGCACAGTAAAAGAAAATGGCAATATGGGAACAGATCACGGACACGGCAATGTAATGTGGCTTATGGGCGGCACTATCCCTGGTGGCAAGGTGTATGGACGCTGGTCCAATTTGAAGCCAAACAATTTATACGAAGGCAGGGACGTGCCTGCCACCACCGATTTTCGTGATGTTATTTGCTATGTGCTCAATAATCACTTAGCTCTCTCTAGGAAATCGCTATCCACCGTATTCCCTGATTTCACTATGTCAAACAGACCACTGGTGGTTGTATAGCCGACGCCAACCATTAAATACTTGCGCTCAAGCCCAGCATTCAAAAGTTTGGTCGACATTAACAGGACTTCAGGCGTAGGCAGGAACTGGTTCCTGAGCCAGATTTTTGGCAGCGATTTTGCAGACAAATTCTGCATAGTAGTACGCTACTTCTTCTTTCTTCAAGTCCATTGTTAATACGTGATCACAGCCTTCTAAGAATTTGATTTGTTTATCTTCTGAACCTAACCAGCTATAAAGAGTTTCTGCGTTCCATTTGGTAGTTATAGTGTCTTCAACGCTTTGAATTATTAATGTGGGGCATTTGACCTTAGGGGCTTGCTTTTCTATAACTTTAACTAGTCTCTGTATTTCTCTAAGCGAGCCTGCATAAGTGCGGAATTGCTCTGGATTAAAGTCCTGCGCAGAATGATCTCCGGCGCCCACTTTTTTATAGGAAGTCTTCAAGGCTTCCAATTGCTTCATAATTTGACGCTGTAAGCGCTCGTCCTTTAGCCCAAATGGCGGCTCTTCAGTCCAATAAAAATATTTTCCCAAAACAGGAAATAGATCAAGCAATGGCAAAAGCACCTGGAAAGGGTTGGAAGAATTGGCACTGTCATATTTTATTGTGGGCGAAAGCGCCACAATACCTTTGACTTTTGGGTTTTCTAGAGCGAGTAATATAGGCAACAATCCGCCCATAGACAATCCACCCACTACTACTGCATCACAAGTTTCGCTTAACTCATTAAGTGCCGTTCTGGTAGTGGCAAGCCAATCCTTCCAGCCAGTAGCCAATAATTCTTTTTGTCCTGCACCGTGTCCAGCAAGCATTGGTACGCTAACTGTGCAACCAAGTTCTTCAAGAACGCGTTCGATAGGTCGCATCTCATTCGGCATACCAGTTAAACCATGTATTAGCAATGCCCCCATTTTTATGCCACCGGGCAATTTTAATGTAGCAGTTTTATCGATAAACTCTTTTCGGTTAGCTCTGATTTCTTCTTTTAGTGTCGTAGACATTACTGCTCCTTTCGCGTTTCAGGACAGCGCTATTACGCCGCGTTCGCTTGGCACGCTTATCTTTGTGTAGGGAATGTCTCCTGAATATAACGAGCTTAGCTTACATTAGGCTTACAAGAGCTTTGCTTCCTTAGCTATGCTAAGCACACTTGGTAACCACCTAATTTTTAGACAAAGCCAAGGTTTTAGTCCATTAAGACTTTAGCAAGCTAGCAATTTTAAAGAACTATAACAATTACTTAGTTTTAAATACTTGTCACAATGACGCTGTTTGCAATTTGCTTAGCGGCGCTTTACAAAATGTACGATGCTGGTAACGCCATTCCCACTCTCGTACCATCGCCAAACTGGGTTGCAATTTGAATAAAAGACCCCCGGAGCTAGTCTGCCGTATTTGCTGAAAGCCAAATCTTTCCACCAATGTTTTGCCATCATTAGTGGCAATCTCGGCATAGATTGTATGAAGACGACCATTAATAGCCAAGTCTAAAAGCCGTCCGATCAAATGCCAGAGCAAATCAACTGTAAACATTGTGGCATGCGTGCGCGAAGCAAAAACACATATGTGCAAATTGTCTTGCTGAGCATAAATTTCATCAGACGGTGCTAATAAATGCTTCGGTGCTATCTCTACTTCGGTCAAATCACCAGCCAGATAATCCTGCATTGCTTGCGGCTCAAGAAACATAAGCAAATAGTAAGCCAAGAATGATTGTCCGGGCTCTTTTATACACACATAATTATTGGGATCGTGTCTGAGCCATTCTTTTAGTCGTTCTTTATTTGCATGGCTACTGGGGAAATGCTCTCTTTCAAATTCAAAAATGTCATTTATATCTTCTTCACTAATATTGGTGATTATCGGAAATTGTCCTTGGTAAGAGTTCCCAATAAAAGTGTTTGAAAGATGGTCTGACAATTTATTGATTTCGCCATTACTAGAGAAACCATTGCCATCAATCTCTTGCTCTTCGACTAACTGATTTTTCTCTGAATTGATAATAGACACAGCCATTCGTTGCAGAGTATCGGCTTCTTGGATCAAAACATCGCCTACATAAACTTTAATAGATTGTGGCGACAATAATTGCTCATGAAGCGAAATACTAACCGGTCCACTTCTTCTTCTTCCTGTATTACTGCGCAAGAGTAATTGTCTTAAGTAAGAATTACTCTTCTCATCAGAGCCGAACATATCGAAAAGCCACTCCGGCTGTTTATTTAGCGCATAGTCGAGAGACGAAGCTAAGCTGCCTCTTTCACCTTCCAATAATGGTAAAAATGTTTTAGTGCCTTTTCGTTGTCGTGCCGAAGCAATAAGAAACACCACTGCCAATGCCTTTACTCCTGGTGTCCACTGAAATGTACCAGCACCTTTATAGGCACCAGCGGTCTTTCCTCGCACAGCCATAACCTCATCAACCCCCGGGCCTTTGAACAGCGTTCTTTCCAGCTCGCACGGCTCACTTTCTGATTTTGTGAACCACAGACTTAGTTCTGTCATTACCAGCACCACTTAGTGTTCTTATTACAACCTTTTAAGAATACACAGCACTGCGGGTTTAGCGAATAATTTGCTTTCGTCCCCGCTTTAAATATTTCCCAGCAAGCGCCCGCACGAAGCCATTGTTGAATCCTTTGTGCCACATTGGCAATGCTCTTAGACCAATTAAAGTCACTCTAATCTTGAGAAAAGCCGCTGCTCTTGCCTTTGATGGCAAATTGTAGTGTATCAACAAAAATTTGTTTGAATGCTGGTACGAATTTACTGCGCTCTTCAAATAATAAGATTTGATGCTTTAATTGCCTCCTCTGTGTAGGAATGTATTGCGATGGCAGCACGTAATTGTTTAGCAATAATGGCAAAAATAAAAGCTATTGGCTTTGACCTCAATGTCCTGGGGCCCTATACCAAAGCGCGCCCAGACTATTTTTTGTCATTACAATCATCTTTAAAAGAAAAGGGAATTCAAACCACCGCTCTTGATCCACTCCCTTCTGCTTTTAGTGATTTGGAAAAGTTCTTAGGCCTTCGTGCCAACGAAATATTGTACGTGGGGGCAAAGCATCAGGATATTGAACAGGCCCATAAAGCCGGCTTAATTTCTGTTTTGATAGATCCTGAAGGAAAGAATTTCGATTTTGGTCAAAACTTATCCGTTTCTTCAGTAGATGAATTGCTGGACTATTTATAATTTAAAGGAGAGTGTTTATCTAAATATAAAAAGTGCATCCTAAATTTAAAGCATGCAAAACTCACGTTTGAGTATTCGCCAGATTTCAAGAGAGAATGGCTCTTTTCAAGCCATTTTTACTTGATAACCTGTTAGCGGAGCTTCGCTAAGTTTGCGCAAGCATTTTTAATGACAGTATTTTGATTACTTGTCATTAACTTTCTTTGGCAATGCAATGACTTTTTATTCTTTACCTTTGCAGCCCACGCTATAGGTATATGCGCGCTTCATTTAGATTGATATGCATTTGCCTTGCCAAGATTTGCTGGCAATTGTTGGGTTCACTTAGCTTTATATTGTCACTCATTTCTCTACCGTAACAGGAGTAGCCTTTACCAGAACCGCGCGTGCGCAACATCAAACAATTGCACCGTCTCTGGTCGAGGCCCGTATATTCCTGGATGAGCTGACGGGTGTTCTTTGATGGAGTCTACTCCCATGTCCAATGCTACAGACGCAGTCAGCGCCTCACCGCCCCGATTCCCCAACGAGTTCAAGGAGAGCGATCTCCGCTTCGAACTCCTCAATCCGAGACTGCACCGGGTTGATCTGCTGGCACTCGCAGGCGACTCATTCCACATTTTCGATGGCAGTCTCAGCCCGCAGGATCTCTGCGAGCGGGTGACCAACACCCACGTCACCGCCCGAGACGCCACAAACGGCAAGGCCCTCTACGGCGCCCATCTGGCCAGCTACGACACTCCCAGTCATGGCCGGATCTTCGTAGCCTGCTACTGCATCGGCCTGGCCAACCCTTCGCAGATCGGCAAGACCAAGCTCCACGCCGTCATGGGCGACGTATTCGTGCGCAAGGGCACCGGCGCCAGAAGCGGGCTCTTCCAGTTGTTGCTCCATCGCGCCGAGAGCCAGGCTGATAAGGCCGCCCTAGTGGCAGGAGAACCGCGCCGGCTGGCACTTCTCCTTGGACAGGGTAAAGAGTCAACCGCAACCAGCCTCATGGACGATCATCAGTTCGTACTCACCGCTAGAAACGCCTTCACCGTCCACTTCGGCAGGGTCACCGTCCTCTCCAAGTCCTACGGGCGCGCGCTCTAAAGCGCGGTCCTGATGCGCTAGATTGAATCTGCGCGTCACCACGACATGATTTCGTGCGGATTAGCGCGAGCTGCCTCTGCTTGGCTCGCGCTAATCCGCATCAACATTGTTCATGCTTTGCGCGCTGAACCAGCGTTCCAGTTCAGTTCGTTATCTCGGATCAGCTCCCCATTCCAGGAGACCTACGCCAATGGGTTAGTGCATCATTATTTCTGTAAATATTAGACCTTTTTAGATCTGTCAGATTTAAGACAGAAAGAAAGAGGCCACAGATTTACCCTTCTGGTTAGTAAGACTGGAGGGATAAACCAATGACCCAATTAAAGAATAATACATTAAAGGAAGTTCTAGAAGTGCTAATTAATCAAGGACTTGATTCTTCCAACGATGCTTTAGCATTTTTAATTAATTCTGCGATGTTGCTAGAACGACAAAAGCATTTAAATGCTGAACCATATGAACGTAGAGAAGACAGGAATGGTCATGCTAATGGATTTAAATCAAAAACAGTTAAATCCAGACTCGGTGAACTAGATCTTCTTGTACCTCAAGTACGAGAAGGTGACTTCTATCCAAACTGTCTAGAAAAAGGCATGCGCTCTGAAAGAGCGCTACGACTAGCTTTAGCTGAGATGTACGTGCAAGGAGTATCAACAAGAAAAGTAACTGAGATTGTCGAAAAAATGTGTGGCTTTGATGTCAGCACATCTGAAGTAAGCCGCATGACTAAAGAACTAGACGAGTTTCTGGAAGCCTGGCGCAACCGACCTCTGGGTCTTTTTAAGTTTGTATATCTAGATGCTCGCTACGAGAAGGTAAGACATGGAGGGATTGTTAAAGATTGCGCTGTTCTAATTGCTGCTGGTGTTGATGCTGACGGCAGAAGAGAACTGTTAGGTGTTTCTGTTTCTTTATCAGAAGCAGAAGTACACTGGCGAAGCTTCTTGGGCAAGATTCATGAAAGAGGTTTACATGGTGTTGAGCTAATAATTAGCGATAGCCATGAAGGGCTAAAGGCTGCTAGGAAAGCTGTTTTTGGTGGTATGTCATGGCAACGTTGTCAATTTCATTTACAACAAAATGCTCAGAAATATATACCGAAAAAAGATATGAAGGAACAAGTAGCAGCAGATATTAGGGCAATTTTTAATGCTCCTAAAAGAAGAAGCAGATAGATTACTTAAGCAAGCAATAAATACTTACGAGAAATCAGCACCAGCTCTGGCTAAATGGATGGAGACAGACTTGCCTGAAGGTCTAACTTTTTTCTCTTTTCCTACTTTTTGTTGGAAAAAAATCCGCACGGTTAATTTACTGGAGCGGCTCAACAGAGAAATAAATAGAAGAACAAGAGTAGCCACATTGTTCCCAAATGAAGCATCTTGCCTACGTTTGATAACAGCAGTAATAATGGAGGTGTCAGATGATTGGATAACTGAAAAGAATAGATATTTGCCAGCACCTGAATAAATAAAAGCCCGCCGCAGCCCTATGCGGCACATGCTTGAATAGCTGAAGCCAAGGGTCCCGGTGTCAAGCACTGGCGAAGCCACAGCGAAGCTGCTTGGTGCTTTACACTGGGTGGCTCAGCTAGGCTTGTCTGCCTGCATGGAAAGCAAGGCGGGCCAACCTTTTTAAAAGATCAAATACGTAAAAAACAAAAAAAGATAATACAAAATCAAAAATCAGAAGGTACTAAATCAAACATTTACAGAAAATTAGTTGCTTTATCGCCAATGGCCAGAACCAACCGGAAGCGACAAACCCTTTCTGTTCAGCGGCTTCGAGCGATTGACCAAGTTCATTCCCTACGAGCCCAGTACTTTCGGCGACATGGTGCGAAAGCTCGCCAAGAGAGGGTACAATCCGTCCCAAACAAGGAAGTTCAACCCCTACAATGCCGCCGACGCCATCTTCACCAGCGAGCGCCGACGGCGAAGGGACGCCCAACGCCCGGCTAGAGCCACGCGGCGAACGGGGGCCCCTGTTCATTCGGCCTTCGGAACCCGCGTGGCTGTCTTGCAGTCAGCCAATGGTGGACGCGACCTGGTGGCCTGTTATTGCCTCCTCGCCGAGAATCCAGAGGGCCCCGCGCATAGCTCCAGCCACGCTTACGTGGGCAACCTGCTCTTCGCAGCTGGCGACCCCCAAAGCGAGGCGGTACTCTTCGATCTCTTCTTCAAAGACCTCGAACACCAGGCGAAACTTTGGTCACGCGCTCTGCAAGGGCCTGCGAAGCTAGGCTTGGTCAACTCAAGTCTGTCCTTCGGGCGAAAAGTGCTCCGCCCGCGCGGATTCTTGCCTGTCCGATCGAGTACTTCCGCTGACGCATCGGACGAACCGGTTCTGTATACCCATAGCTACGACCTGGAGGGCTAACACGAAGTAGCAGAAAAAATAGCGTCACACAAATCTCTGGCGGTGCGGACAGTAGTAACACTCCCGCACTAGCCACATCGATCGACCGTCTCTCGTGCAACGCAATGTTTTTCCACTCGCGGCTGAGCTGCCGCACACACTTCCAGACTGGACATGAACATGCCCAAGATCCTCCGCGTTCTGCAAACGTTCTTCCCCGGCGCAGTCCCCCGAGAATTCGACAACCAACAGGGGATCGAGACGGTGACCTTCGGGTTCGCGCCCGACAATCGCGCCACCGGACTGCTCAACGCCAGCTTGGCAGCCCAATCGCTGCTGTGGCCGGTGGTGGCCAAAACGGACCCGACCAGGCCCGGCTTCAAATGCCAGGGCTGGGGTCCATATGTGGACCCGACCGCTCCTTACAACCCGGACTACCCGTTTCCCTACGGGCTCGGGGTTCTGCGTCAGACTGACACCGGTTACAAGCCCTCTGTCCTGGTGGTGGCCGATACCGACCCGGTCAGGCTGATCGAACCGTCCTTGCCGCGGTGGATCGAAGACCTGCTCGGCTATGCAATGGGTTTGGACGACCCAGACGAGGCCAATCCCGACCCCGGTCTGGGTCTTTTGGCCACCGACGTCAGGAAATACTTCGGTGCAGCCGGGCGAGATTGGTTCCACGTGGTGACCTCCGTCGGAGTCGGCGTCAACCTCGGTAGCATCTTGGGCTGCCAGACAGACGTGAAAGCGTCTGACTTGCAGTACGGCCTGAACAGGGTGGCGGTGGTGGCCATCGAAACGATCAAGTGAGCAGATGGCTACCAACCTTTTGCGGCGGCGAAGGATCTAACTTCGCCGCCTGCAAAAACTCGTCTGCATTTCCAACATCGCCTCTTTTTCGGAAGGGAAAAACCACTCCATGAAATCTCCCGTTCTAGCGTTACAAGGACCAGATGGCGAGAACTTGGTTGCCTACCGAGTCTTTCCTGGCGACCCGGACGTCCGGTTTTTGCGTGACCGGATCGATGGTGACTCCGAGGCCTGGCGGCAGATCCTGACGAGCAGTCTTGGGGCTCTTTGGTCAAGGATGGCGCTCCGTTCAAATTCGGCACCCCCAGGCTGCCTGAGCCGGAGCTCTATGTCCTCTACCTTAAGAATACCCATGAGCCTGTGGCTTGCGCCACACTGATGTCCCGAGACATGTCGCAGGGCCTGGACCCCAGCCTGCCCAAAAACGTTGAGAACCGTCAACCGTGGCGTTGCTGCGTCGCTGAAGATCCTAATCACCAGGGCAAGGGCTACGCTGCCATGATCGGTAACGTGGTTCTTTACCGAGCCAAGCAGCTCGGATATAAGTCTGTCTATCTCTTCATCACCATGCCAGACGGCGGGGTCCCTGCGGATCGGCACGGCCACCCATGCCTATTCGTCTGGAGCGGGCGTTACTGCGACCACATTCCCCTGAAAGACGGCAGCCCCCGGACAACGCTGGCAGACCAACTCGTACTAGCGATCACTCTGGGCGGCCTGACGACACCTGAAAACTTCAACGCCGGATTCTGAAGACAAGCCCGGCTCATAGCGACAACAAGCTTATTTCTTTGGCGGCGCAGGCAGTGTTGCCACTATCTGCGCTAGCCACTTCAATCAGCTTTTACTCTTCACTTAGGAGATAACATCTGAACAAGCACGATGCTCAGCACGGATGCTTCTTCCATTCATTGGTCCCCAACTTTTTCATGAAAGGGATCGACCTTGTGTCAGCTCGCACGTTACACCGATAGCGACCTCACCTTCATACCGCTATCCGAATTGAACTCGGTGCACACTGCGCTGGTGTTCAATTATATTCGGGAGCTCTATCCCCGCGATAACAACAAGAACCCGGTGCCCTCGGCCCTTTGGGTTTTCGAGCACGGAGTGTTTCGCTACCCCTCAACAATTTACCAACCACCGCACCAGATCTATACTGGTTGGTTGAACTTTACGAGTACCCCAGCACTCGTCGACATCGCTGGCTTAGTACCAGATGATCAGGGAGTGGCTGCCGATGAAAAGCTTGCCGAAGAGGACGAATTCTACTTCGGCTTCTTTGGTGGACACCGGGTTCATCCCGATTATCGTGGAAGGGGCATCGGCAGCTCGATGATCAGACATCGAATCGGCAGGCTGCAAGGTCACGTCAACCAAACCCAACGTCCAGCGTCGGCCTATGCCTTTTTCGACAATCCGGTGTCCGGTCGTAATCTGGCGAAAGCCAGGTTTGAGAACCGCGGAGAACGCTTTATCAAACACGACAGAAAAATGGAGTGGGTGTACCGGCTGCTCGTGACTCCTGCCAAAGACTGATTCGGTTGGGCTTCACCGCAAAATGTCTTCGGCAAGCGCGGGTGAGTTTCCGCACTCCCCGCGCTTGCCGCTACCAATCGCCTTACATCAACAAGGAGAAACTTATGCAAGCAAGCACGATGCTCAATACGGATGCGCAACCACTAAGCAACGGGCATTGGAGAATAAGCTGGGCAACGATGGATCGAGTCCTTACCCTTCAAACCGTTCATGATCGATTGATCGAAAGACTCGCTGAACTGTCATTGCACTCTGCCTCTGACTCCCTTCCTTCTTTAAGCGAACGCTGGCACGATTTTATCGGGTACCGGTGGGGATTGAGCTCAGTGCTATGGACATTCTCTGCAGACTCGGCAGAATGGAGCAATCGCGAGCGCATTTTTGTTGACTTGCGGCAAAGGTTGGTGACCAAGCGGGCCGCTGTACAATCTTTTCTCTTTCACTTACCACTGGCCATACTACCTCCAATCGCTAGCCCCTATTTGAGTCCTGCGCAAAACCGTGAACGACGACAAGCATTCGCAAAGCTCAGAGATCAGACTTACTCACTGCTCCCTCGGGGCGAGTCTGCAGAGCTAAGGATAGCGGAAACACTCCTCAGATCAGCTACCACATGATCAACTACTGCCATTCGGGGTCGCCTGGAGCAATCTTAAAGTCTTGCATCAGGCGACCTTTTATCTTTTTGCCATCCTTAATTTACATCTTTTTCAAGCACTTTTTTATTAGCCGTAGCACTATATACGGTACCTGACTATCTGGATCTTTAGTTATTTTCGATTTTCTAGCCGCCTTCAAAATTTGATCAACATCAACATTATTTATAGCTAGAAAGACTTCATCAGCAGTAAATAAGCCCGAAACAGCACCAATTGTTTGCGCTCCAAGTTTTGTATATAACTTTAGAGCATCGTTGTTCACGCGGGTATTTCCCAGTATATGACAAAGCTTCGCTCCTCTTTCAGCAATATTTTCGGCCACCAGAATCACCGAATGAATAATAAGATAAATACCAATGCCCCTGCCTTGATATTCTGGATGCACAGCAATCTGTTCCAGCTCAACCACCGCTTCTCTACGAAAACCACTTTTTTCTGTCCAAAAAATTAGGCCTATGATTTCACCGCCACGCTCCGCAATAAATAATTGGCTCTTTGGAAATGATCTAAATACACAATCGATCCAATCTTTAGAAAAAGTCTGGCGCGGAAAGGCTAATTCATGCACTTTAGCCGCACCGGGAATATCATCGGCTTCGGCTCTGCGTATTACTAGATTTGATTCTTTAATTCGTTGCACTAAATTTTTTGGTAATTTATGATAATGACGCCCCCTATAAATCCAACTTAGCCTTCTTTAGTTCAATCATACTAACAAATAATCGCATTTTGTCTTCTGCAAAAGGGTGAAAACCTCTATCTATATAAAATTTCTTGGCTTTCTCATTTTTTGCATCAACCATAACGGCGCGCAAGCCAGCAATTTCGGACGCAGAAATTGCCCGAATAAGAGCATCTTGCAATAAATCGGATCCTAATCCCTTGCCAATACAAGATTTATCAACAGCTAATCGTGCAATTAAAAGTATCGGTACCGGATATTTGCCTAGTCCTTTCTTTAAACTTATCGGTGCCTCATCCCAAGACACACTGCCAAAAACAAGCGTATAATATCCAATTACACGTTTCTCACGAAGGGCTACATAAGTACGGGCACTTTCTTTAAGCTGGTTCAGTTTAGCAAACTTATGCAAATAAACATTTAGTGCATCAATCTCACAATTAAAAGAGCTGGTATCATGGCTCTCGCTTAAAAGTATAGTCATAACAAGACTAACCTTTTTTAAAACGGCTTTTTCTGTTCATGAGCTTTTTCAAAGCAGCACTAGACGTGGGCGGATGATCCAAAGCATGACAGAATTGTTTCCAATCGGTGGCTGACAGAACAATATTAGCTTGCTCGCTAATGAGACTTTGGGCAGCCTGGTAAGCCGCATCAAGAATGAAGCTTGTAGCAGATGTTTGTTTAAGCAAGGCAGCTTGCTCAATAGCAGCTTTTTGCTCAACGGTAGTTCTCAAATCAAAACGCTGTTCTTTCCTTTTACAAGAGCCATGATCTTCCTTTTATCAAAACCAAGTTTTTATTTTAGCATATTGTACATACATTGTACAGAGGATCGCCATAAATCTTGGTGTCAATTTTCAAAGCAAATTATTCTAAATTCCTGATCTCAAAAATACTGTTAAATCAGCCCTATATGGATCTTGCCCTAAAACCATAACGCTGACATATCAAAGTCTAAAACAACTGCTCTGCAAAATCAGATTTAAAACTGATTCTCGCATGCTATACTGTGCCCACTCTTATTGATTGCGATTGCGAATTTAGAATAATCTGTAAATCACCAAACTGAGTCCTTTTAACAAAAGTTGCCATCTTCAATAAAAACTTCATCTTTGTCTTTGAGCGATGCCATTAGAGAGCATGTTCTCAAAGAGAAAACTTCTTTCCACGTTCCAGGGCATAAAGGCTATGCCTGGCAATCGAACGGTTCACTGACAGCCGAACCGGCCTTAAAATATGATTTAACAGAATTGCCTGGACTCGACGAGCTGAGTTATCCTAGCGGCGTCATTCAGGACTTGGAAGAACGGGCTGCACAAGCATGGGGCGCTCATTCAACCCTTCTTTCTGTAAATGGCGCTACCGCCGGAAACATAGCCACAATTTTAATGCTTGCCCATCACGGTACGCATTTGCTTGTCCCACGCAATTGTCATCGCTCGGTTATTCAGGGTCTACTCCTAAGCGGACTTGAGCCCATTTGGTTTGAACCTAAATGGGAAAGTGAATGGGGATTCTGGGGTGCGCCGGATATAGCTGAATTATCAGCAATACTCAAAAACACCTTCGCGGTAAAGCAACATTTAATTGGCCAAAATGCAAAAATTGCTGGACTATTTATTACCAGCCCAACATATACCGGCGCGCTGGCTGATATCCAATCACTTTCTGACATTTGCGATGGATACGAAATCCCCCTTCTTGTAGATGAGGCATGGGGAGAGCATCTTTACTGGACCGAACAAAGTGAGCAAGCAGCCCTCAACTCAGGAGCTTCTGTTGTTATTCATTCATTGCACAAAACCTTATCTTGTCCAACCCAGACTGGACTCGTTCATATAAGCAACAAGGGGGTAAAAGACTTCAGTTTTTCCCCACTTGAATTGCGCTCATGCATGAACTTAGTGCAAAGCTCTAGCCCCAGCTACCTTTTTCTGGAGGCAATTGATAAATTAGTGTTTGCACTCAGCAAAGGCAAAGCACAATATCAAATACACCAAGTAGAAGCACTCAGCAAAAGAATAAAAGCATTTATCAATCAGTCCGACGATTTCTCATTGTATGAATCTCCTTCGGGCATTGCCTCAACTCATTTTTTGATCAAACAGAAAGATTATGACCCTAAAAACTTGCAAGATTTATTAATTGAAAAAGGCATATTTCCTGAAATGCCTGCCGGATCAGGACTTTTATTTTTATTGGGTATTGGTTCACAAGCAAATGATATAGAAAAATTAGAAATGGCTTTAAAAGAAATTATTGCTGCCAGCAGACAAGAATCGCAGCCCATTTCATCAAACATCAACACTAGTTGGCCCGGTGGCGTAGCTATACCTAAACCGGCAGAAATCGATCAAGCCCTGAGTCCGAGAAAAGCCTTTTTTATGCCATCGCATATAGTATCGACCAAGGAATCTCTGGGAAAAATCTCAGCCGAGTGTCTTGCGCCGTGTCCGCCAGGGTGGACTATTCTTGTACCTGGGCAGCGTATAAGCGAAGAAATCTTAGCATTCGAGAGCATAAAATCCGTTCGTGTTGTTAAAACTACTGGTCAGTTCAATCAAGTCTGAGGTAAACTATAGTCATGGCTCCAAACCGATCTAATAAAGATAAAGTGCATGCCAGTGAGACCGGACAAACGGAGAATTATGCTCCGCCGGCTGATGATTTAGTATCTTTTTTAGCATGTTTGCCAGATGATATACGCAAACCATTGGAGGGTAGGACTGATGCTCTTTATGAAGTTGTTCTCGATTTAGGAAGACAACCTGAAGCGCGTTATTTGGATCGTCATTGTGCCTTTTTACTAGACACACCTGTCACAGAAGCCCATTTAGAACATACCATTGACCGAGTGGGTGACTTTACCACAGATAATCGTGCCGGTATTGAACGCACATTGCATAGAATTTCTGCTTTACGTAATCGGTCTGGTCATATCATCGGGCTTACTTGCCGTGTAGGACGGGCTATCTCTGGCACTATTAATGTTATTCGTGATCTTGTCGAGCTAAACAAATCAATTCTTCTTTTGGGACCCCCTGGTGTTGGCAAAACAACCAAATTACGTGAAATGGCTCGTGTTTTAGCTGATGAGTTAGACAAACGTGTAATTGTCATAGACACTTCCAACGAAATTGCTGGCGATGGCGATGTGCCGCATCCCGCTATTGGGCGCGCCCGCCGTATGCAAGTAGCCCGTCCAGAGCAGCAGCATGCGGTAATGATTGAAGCGGTCGAAAATCATACTCCAGAGGTAATAGTAATAGATGAAATAGGTACCGAGCAAGAATCTGCCGCAGCACGTACTATTAACGAGCGCGGTGTAATGCTTATCGGCACAGCGCACGGTAATGCTCTTGAAAACTTATTAAAGAATCCTACCTTGGTTGATCTTGTGGGTGGAATTCAAACGGTTACTCTGGGAGATGATGAAGCTCGCCGACGAGGTACACAAAAAACAATCCTTGAGCGTGCCAATCAACCTACTTTTGAAATTTGTATTGAAATTTTGGATCGTCAAACTTTGGCTGTGCACCGTAATGTCGGCGAAGCAGTAGATCAATTATTACGCGGCTGGAAAATCCATCCAGAAATTAGAAAACGCGACGACAGTACTGGCAAGTTCTCGGTGGTTCAGTCCACAATCGACACTGCTACCCACAGCAATGAGGGTGCACCTATTCCTCAAGGTGATTGGTCAACCGTACCATCAGACAGTCACTTAAAAATCTACCCATATGCTGTCAGTAAAGGTTTGTTAGAGCGAGTGGTAAAAACTATGCAAATGGCAGTAGATGTAGTTAAAACAATTGATGAGGCTGACGCTATTTTGGCCCTGCGCAGCTATGCTCGCGCTGGAGCAAAAATATTTTCTCTGGCAGAAGCAAGACAATTGCCTATTTATGTAGTAAAAAGCAATAGTTTACCCCAGCTACAAAAAGCTTTGCGTGAAGCATTGCACCTTGATACCGAATTAGGTGCAGTGGATATAGAAAACGATGTTGACGAAACGGAAGTAGCTCTAGAAGAAGCACGCCAAGCAATTGTTAATGTTATGGACCGCCAAGAGCCAATAGAATTAGCTCCCAGACGCTCATACATTCGTCGCTTACAACACCAATTAGTGGAGCGTTTTAATTTAAGCAGCCGTAGTGTTGGTGATGAACCAATGCGCCGGCTACGTATATTACCACCGGCCAGCCAGCAAAAGAACATTGGCTATATTTAGCTATACACAATTAGACCCTTGAACGGTATTAATCTCAGAGATTAATATCCAAGCCACTTCCGGTACGGCTAGGATTTCTGCCGCCGATACCATCACACTGAACGAGATCGTTACTTTGCTGGCTAAGAACGTATTTATCTTCTAAAAACAACAGAGAAAATTACTTGTCGCAAAAGTTCTTTTCTCTGTTGAAGCTTTTATTATTTTCAAGACTTTCAGGATAAGCCGGCATCAACTTTTAATGCATTGTCTGCTATCTCTTTTCGGGATCTAAGCTGGCCTTGTTTCGGCCGCAAGCTGAACCTTGCTCACATCACCTAATTGGCTTGTTACATAGCTCAAAAAATTCTCCTGGAGCTTAATTGACTCCCTAACTTCATCCGCAGTCATATTAGCTAAATTAGCACTTTCACTACCCATACGGGCCATTTCTTGGCGTACCGGTTCTGAAACGGCTGTTGATTTACTAACACTTTCATATGAACTAGTTGCATCTGCGGAAGTGGCTACATTCGATGTGTCGGTACTTTTATCGCTGAACGGATCCCCTAGTAAAGCATTAATGCTCTCTTGGCTCGGACCAGCAACAAGCGTCTCTAAATCATTAAAACTGACTGGTGCACCTTTTTGTACATCACCTTGAAGCTTCTGTGCACTTTCTGCTCCACCTTTTATATCTTCTGGCTGTTTTTGTACAAATTCTGGAACTGCAACCATGATCTTTCCCCTTATTAACTTGCCGCCTTCATGACGGTTCTGTACTGCAAATATTAAGTTCTGGATGTGTAATATGGTTTGTTAATCCACCTACACTTGTAATGTATACATCCTAGAACTACTTACCCTTCTGATCAACCCAAAATCATGGTGGAATTCCCATTGGGTGCTAACAATTTAATCTAAGCCAAAAACCACACAATGAGGCTTTCGCCGGTTCATACTGCTATTGAGCCTGTTTCTTTGGCTTTTTTCGGCCCTTAAGCAAGTCTTTATCTAATAGATCTGCCAGCAATTCGTCGCCTATTTCCTCGGCGGTGATTTCCCCAGCGTCGTCACTCTCGTTTTCATCGCTGGCACTCATAACCGAATTTTCTTCAAGCTCAGCCAAGCCTGTTTCTATGCCCGCCTGCTCCTTTAATGGACTTTCGGCAGCTAATGGGCTTTTGTCGGCTTTATAATTACTCTTCTTTAATTCCGCCGTCACATTTTTTATTTTATTTAGATTGAAATCTTTGCCCACATTAGACATAGCCCCCTTCTCCAAAACATCAAGAGATAGGGCCTTTATTAGCTTTCCTTTCATATAATTGCTAATATTCTCAATCTCAGAATTCCCTACTTTTTGCTCAATATAGTGGGTTTCTTCTTCAGTGAATTCAATTGTTATTTGATTTCTTTTGATTTCTATATGCATCAGCTTTAATAAATTCTTGCTGCACCACACTTCCTTTATACCAGTAAAATTGTCTCCTTTAGAAAGCATATATATGAATTACGAGCAGGCTATAACATATTTAGAATCATTCACTGACTTTGAGCGTGGCTTCATCGCACCCCAGAAACAGCTTGGCCGTAATTTAAAAATGCCTTTATCCGCCATGCAGCGTTTTTTAGAAACTATTGGCAGTCCTCAAAATGGCACCAAAACAATCCATATAACCGGCTCCAAAGGCAAAGGCAGTACCGCTAACTTTATTGCCTCTATCCTGCACAAATCCGGTTTTCGGACTGCTTTATTTACCAGTCCACATATTCATTCTTATACCGAACGCATTGCTTTCGATTTACAACCAATCCCAGAAACCGTTTTTGCCCAAGGAATTACAGAACTAAAACCTTTTATCGCTAATTTCGAAAAAACAGAGGAGGCTTTTTCTACTTTTGGCATATTAACTGCCCTCTTCTTTCATTTAGTCAAAAATTCTAAACCACTCATTGACTGGCAAATAATAGAAGTCGGACTGGGAGGAAAAGACGATCTTACCAATGTATTTGCCAGTAAAGAAGCAGCCGTAATTACCCCCATCAGCCTTGAACACACAGCAATACTAGGCCATAGCAAATTAGAAATCGCCCAAAATAAAGCAGGCATCATAACACCCGGCTGTTTAACTGTCTTATCTCGCCAAAACGATTTAGGAGTGGAAACACTAATAAAAAATATCTGTCGAGAAAAGAAGCAAATTTTGCCCCCACCACAATCGTCCAGCTTCCCTGTAAAATAAAAATGCCTGGCAATCATCAATTAGATAATGCAAAAACAGCCTATACTCTTGCTCAGATACTGAGTGCTCGATTTACCGATATTACAGAAAATTCTATAGTAGCCGGTTTGTCATCTGTTTCGTTGCCATGCCGCTTTGAAATCGTTGATGATAATATCGTTCTGGATGCCGCTCATAACGGTGATTCAGCAGCAGCATTAGTTAAGACCTTAGAAACCGTTTTTCCAAAACATTCAGCTGTTTTCATATTAGGGGTAAACCAAGACAAAAACCTGCAAGATATTTTCTTTTCTCTACAATCTAAAGCAAAAATGTTTATTGCCACGCGCTCAAACAATTATCGTGCCTTGCCCCCTGAAGAACTACGTGACAAAATTATTGCCCTTGCTCCAGGCACAGAAATAATTTGTCAAAACAATATTGAAAGCGCAATTTCGATAGCCAAAGACAAGAATCCTGAGACAATTATTTGTGTTTGCGGTTCTTTTTATTTGGCTGCCGCCGCAAGAGAATACTTGCTTGGCAGCCCAAAAATATCATTACATAAATAACCGGTTGATGACACAAAATAAGCCGCCCGACCCAATTATCAATTTTATGTTATAATTAAACTAGTTTAAACTAGTTTAATTGAGGTTTTTTGGCATGGAAACAATCGGGGCTTTCGAAGCTAAAACACACTTGTCCGCTTTGCTAGACAAGGTCAGCAAGGGTGAAACAATTACAATTACTAGACATGGCATTCCTATTGCCTTACTGGTTCCGGTGGCATCGGTACGCAAAAAGCTTTCTCACGAAGAAATTGTCGAAGGCATGCACGAACTCAGAAAAAAGGTAAAGCCAGGCAAAATGAGCGTGCGTGAAATGATAGAGGAAGGAAGACGATTTTGATCGATATTGTTATTGATGCTTCTGTATCGCTCGCTTGGTGTTTTCCTGATGAGGCAAATGAGGATGCTAATCGCATCTTGATCGCACTTAAAGGTCAGCGCATCTTGGTACCAACAATTTGGGGCCTAGAAATTACCAACGCCTTAGCAACTGGACAGCGAGCTAAGCGTATCAGTTCATCCGAGATTCTCCGTTTCATTAGCCTACTAGAAGAACTTACAATTAAGGAAGATTCTCTGTCTGTTGCTTCAAGCATCGCGAATGTTTTGCCTTTGACACAGAAATATAATCTTTCCGCATACGATGCTTCTTATCTTGCGGTTGCTCTTAGAAACAATGCCAGTTTAGCCACTTTTGACCTAAAATTACAAAATGCCGCCCGTAAGTCAAAGGTCAAGTTATTACGTGTCTAGGAACGGTTCTAAACCCTTCTGCTTGAGCATATCCCAAAACACGCGCTACATCTTTCTCCACCACAGCTCCCGCCATTTCTGTTACTTCATCTTCCCATGGTATGTCAAAATCGTTAGCACCATATTTCAAGCCCCGCAAAGCATTTGCATTTTGGGTTAGCACTGAAGCCCGAATATGTCTAAAATTGTCTAAGTAAATCCGGCATATCGCTAAATGGCGTAAATATTCTTCTGGGCTAATTTCATGGCCACCCAATTCATTATTATATGGTTTATAGGTCCAAGATAAAAAACTAAACAACCCATCCGGGTATTGGTCTTGAAACTGTCGAACGGTCTCTAAATGATCAAGCCTTTCATCAATGCTTTCATCAAAGCCTATTACCATGGTGGCTGTGGTTTTCAATCCGGCCCCTAAAATTTCTTTTTGGGCATCCATATATTCAGCCACCGTATATTTAAGTGGACTGTGGCGTAAACGAAAACTATCAGCCAAAATTTCTGCCCCGCCTCCAGTAATCCAGCGCACGCCTGCCCCTTTAAGCAAAGTCAAAGCTTGAGCCAAAGTTAATTTGCTCAGGCGAGCAATATAAATAAGCTCAACCACTGTCAATGCATAGAATTCAATTTTGTCTCCATACTTTTGCCGAATAGCGCCAAATAAATCCACGTAAAAATCTATTTTTAGCTGCGGATTAAAGCCGCCATTAAAAGCAAAAAGCTCTCCACCCATTGCCACCAATTCATCAATTTTGGCAAATATCCACTCTTTCTCTCGCACATAGCCATCTTTGGCTAAAGGCAATCTATAAAAAGAACAATAATCACATTTGGCTACACAAATATTGGTGTAATTGATAATGCGCATAAGCAAATATGTAGCTTCGTCAGGCTTGTGATAGTGGGCCCTGACTACACTAGCTAACTCTATAAGCTCATTGTCAGTGGCATTTTGCCATAACCATTTAGCTTGATCACGACTTATACGTTCCTTATTTTGGATAAGGGAACGTATTTCTGCCACCAATAGATCTCTTTCTAGAGTGAGAGATAAACTTTTGGACACTAAAGACATGGCGGACCTGCAATATATAAATCTTAAGTCAATCTAGAGATGCATGTTTTTCCCGAACAATTAAATCTAGCAGATTGACATGACATCTGTCCTTTGAACAAATAAAACTGTGCAAAAAGTACAAACGAGGTAGGAAATAACGCCTTTTTGAGACGCACTCCTACCTCGTATTATTGGAACTCCTGCCATTTCGGGGGTATTGCATCAGGCTCCTGGTCGGGGCGGCATTGGCGGCTTGGAGCCAGGTCTGGGCCGCAGGCTCGCCAGATCCCATGGACGACGCTTCATGGAGTGGCGGCGCCAGAATTCGGTATTCATGAACAGCTGCTCAAAGAGCTTGTGTTCATCCTCTAAATCGAGCTCGGAATCGAGCTCGGAACCGGGGTCGGAGCTAGAGGCTCCGGCATCAATTTGAGTGGGCCGGTGTCGGAACGGCGGCCAATTTGACTGACCAGAATCAGTACTAGTCCATCTGCTACGCATAAAGCCTCCTCTCGTCATCTTGGCAAAAATGGTCCACAGTGAATTTCTTAGTCCTCCTTTCTGGCGGATTTGCCGTTTGTTCAAAACGACGATGATCCATCACCCGGCCAGTAGTCGCCGCTGTCCCTCTCTTCCTTTTTGCGACGCGCCTGAGCCCACAAGAACAGTCCTCGGCGAATGATGGTAGTAGGGATTTCCGGATAGGCATCGTGGTCATCCACGCTTGCAATATGAAGCGTGGAACTCACTAAAGATTTGGCTCTGTTGCTGTCCCGGTCCAGCAGGAATCTAGCGATTGGGATGCATGGACATGGCATCGGGATACAGGCGGCAGAGCGCCCATTCCGACGGCTTCCCTCTTCAAGAAACGACATTGACTCAACTCCTCCATTCGGATTTTCGGCACTGTTCCCATGCTTGACTGACCAACCAAGCAAGCAACTGGCTAGCGCCGAACACGGTATAGAACGCGCACACAAAGCCCCACCCGAACATTTTGCAAAGCACCTTTGGCATTAGCCAAAACCTCCTTTCGGTGCAATGCGAGCGGCAGATAATCCGTACGAGCCAACCTAACCCAAACCTATTCACTCTCATTGTGAAACTCAGATAGGATGGCATGGTAGTTCGTAGGATGAGTCTGCTAAAGGATACGGGGGTTGATAAAAATGACGTCAACTACTTTATGGCAGACAATCACAAACAAAATCAATCCGTTTCTCGAAAACTCCTAGACTTTGCACATATCACTCATATGCGACGAATAAGCACAAGGCTGGTGTCCTACCAAATTTGTGATAATCGATGGAAGCCAAATCTCTCAATGATTTAGCAAGTATTAATTTATTAAGGCGCTATCGCATCTAGCGCAGCTGCGCTAGGGCTTGAAAACATTGACTAATTCAGCATGTACAAATTGCCGTCCTGACTACCAACACATACACCCGTTGGAGTAATTGCTGGCGAGCTAATAATTGGTCTTTGCGTTTTGAATTTCCATTTGACCGCCCCGTTGCGTGTATCCAAGGCATAAATGTTTGCATCGGGACCACCAACATAAAGAGTGCCTTGCACTATCGCTGGCGACGATGCTAAGTACGGCAAAGGACTATTGATCTTGGTTTTCCATACAACTGCGCCATTCATATTCAAGCAATACATTTTCTGATCGTCATTACCTATATAAATATGTTGCCCATCACTAACCGGCGAAATAGAGAAATGATCAATACAGCCAAATTTCCATTTTGCCTTACCAGTATTCAAATCAACAGCATAAAAGTTATTATCCCAACTACCAAAATAAACCGTAGTATCAATTATCAGTGGTGAGGAATAAATCTTCCCACCTGCTTTAAATTGCCAAATCTCATGACCATCTGAAGGCGAGATTGCATAAGCGCAACCATCGTGCGACGTAAGCACGACCATATTTGGTAAAACCCCCACAGCACTTGTGATTCTCCCTCCGGTCTTAAATTTCCAGATTAATGCACCACTGCTCGAATTTACTTTATAAAGATATCCGTCCCAACTACCCGCATATACACCGTCTGCAACCACCACAGGAGGACTAGAAATGCGATCCTCAGCAGTGAATGACCAGATGATAGTGCCGGTCTTTCTGTCTAGCTTATAGAGCTTATTGTCTTCACAGCCCACAAAAACAAAGTTATCATCAACAGCTGGTGAGGACTTTATTTGACTTCCTAATTCGCGACGCCAAAGCATTATGCCAGTATGTTCATCCACCGCATATATATTATGATCGTCACTGCCTACATATATCATCCCCTGGTAATTAGCAGGCGAAGAGTCAACTCCACCAAAAGCTGGAAAAACCCAGAACTTTTTACCAGTTGGCATTTTTGTCGGCAAAACGGACGCCACTGACGTATGGCAAGCGTTTTGTAAGAATGTCCGCCAACCGCCATCATAGGCTTTGACAGCTTGGTGATATTCGCTAGCATTGATGCTGGCAATATTCACTTTGCCAACAAGTGGGGTCGGCTTTCGCAAATCCACCTTGCCCTTAGCGGCAGAAAATGCCATTTCTTCTTCAGCCGAAACAGCTATCGTACAAACTAAAAAGAGCAGCGCAATACAAGCCTGCATGGCAAAATTAGCTTCAGTTCTTGTTGTCATGATGATTGCTTACCCTCAATCGCCTTCCTGCCTAATAATATCGCTTTCGGCACAATTTAGTATAAAGCCCAGGGTATCAGCTTTTGGATAAGCCAAAAAAAATTTCAGAAAAATGACGGCAGGTGCTTGTGTAATTGAAAAGCTGATGTTATCATGCTTCGCTGTGGGTTGAGTGGGTATTTCCAAAATGAGGAGGAAATCGAATGAATCGAGCTGAGCTCGTTGACTCCGTAGCCCAAGCTACAGGACAACCAAAAACAGAAGTAACTCGTACACTTTCTGGTTTAGTGCATACAATAACATCAGCCTTGGCCAAGGGAGACAAAGTAACTCTCGTAGGCTTTGGCACATTTGAGCGTCGTAATCGTAAGGCCCGTACAGGTCGTAATCCAAGAACATTGGCTCCGTTGAAAATTGCGGCTGCTAAAGTTCCTGCTTTCCGCGCCGGTAAAGAGCTTAAAGACATCGTAAATGGCCGCGCCAAACAACCAACATTGGTTTTGGCTAAGCCTAAAGCTTCCAAACCAGCAGCCAAAAAGGCTCATAAACCAGCCAAAAAAGCTGCTCATAAACCAGCCAAAAAAGCTGTCAAAAAGAAAAAGAAGTAAATTCTTACTTCAATACGAAAAAATCGGATTAGGTAAAAGAAAACAAAACGTACATTTCAATCCACATAAAAGGCGAGGAGTTAAACTCCTCGCCTTTTACTTTGAAATTCTTTCCGAAAGCGCCAGAAAAATCAAATATGCAAATTAAACTAGATCATCTCACTATTTGCTCACAAATTTTCCCAGAAAATCTCAAATTTGCTCACTATACTCAATCAAATCAAGAATACCTGTCTTCTTTACTAAACTAATTTATTTTTGCTGAGGAATTCATTATGGAATTTGAAGGTCCATCACCAGATGACAAGGTTCTGCCACTAGAGCAAACGGCAGCTAGATCTGCCGAAAATCCGGCGCAACAACAAGCCACAATAAGCCAAGCCGGTAGCCTCGATGCCATCAAGCAGATGGAGAAAGGACAACCATTTAGCCAAAAAGGAAACGAGCCAAAACCCAGCAAAGACGAGTTATCAGATTATATTCTTCAAGGAATCATTGATAACCTAATGACTGGCAATATAGGTGATCTTCTAGCAGCTAGTTCTACACATAACGAGCAGCCAGCCCGGTTGGGGAGAACGGCAAATAAACCGGTTGCTGAAGGAGCCAACGGCGGTGGTAGTGGGGGCAATACTCCTCCTGAGCAATCGCATAAAGGTGTGCGTATTGGTCGTACAAGTGATTCTATACCTGAACAAGAACATAGACGGGAGAAGAAACCTATTCCTAACGGCGGTGGTGGTGGTGGCGGTAGTGATTATCTTCCTGAGAAACTGCGTACGCGTGTTATTGGTGGTGGCGCAGGCCATTCCATGCCTGAACAAGAACATAGACCCGAGAAGAAACCTATTCCTAACGGCGGTGGCGGTGGTGGCGGTGGTGATTATCCTCCTGAGAAACTGCGTACGCGTGTTATTGGTGGTGGCGCAGGCCATTCCATGCCTGAACAAGAACATAGACCCGAGAAGAAACCTATTCCTAACAGCGGTGGCGGTGGTGGCGGTGGTGATGATTATCCTTCTGAGAAACAACACCGCTGGTAGGGTTCTTTGCCCCATCACCCTCTGCTTCTTTGCAAGAGGATTTCTCTTTTGATTAAGCCCTTTATTCGGACAAAAAACAATGGTGCCCAATTTACTGTCACGGTCAAGCTCGTGGCGAATGTCCTTTATTAGTGCTAAAGTCAGCTGTGCATTGGGCTATTGAGCAGTTAAATTTGCTGTCAGCTTCACCGAATCAATCTACCTTTGTTGTTACTGCTATTAAGCATCAAAAAGATGTATATGATGATTAGTGAGATTTATGTTTAATTTCCACGTTATTAGTCTTTTTCCAGAAATATTTGAGACTTACTGTTCAACTAGTATTATTGGGCGAGGCCGCAACAATGGCAGCATCGCCCTCGAAATATACAACCCAAGAGACTTTTGCACCGATAATTATCGAAGGGTGGATGATACACCTTATGGCGGCGGAGCTGGCATGGTCATGAAGCCAGAGCCTTTATACGCAGCTTTTGAATCGATTAAAAGGACTGCTGATAGTCCTGTAATTTTAACCAGCCCAAGAGGTCAACCTTTTACACAAAACCTGGCTCATGACTTCGCTCAAAGCCAGACAAATGAATTGACCATTATTTGTGGGCGTTATGAAGGAATCGACGAACGCGTCGCCAAATTAGCAACATACGAAATATCCTTGGGTGATTTTGTGCTCACCGGCGGCGAATTGCCAGCACTAACAATTATCGATGCTATTAGCCGGCTTATCCCCGGCGTAGTCGGGCAAGCTGATTCTTTAGTTGATGAATCTTTCAGCAACACGAATAATGGTCTGTTCAGCGGTATTTTAGAAGCACCACAATACACTAAACCACCCGAATTTCGTGACATGCTTGTACCTGAAGTTTTACGCAATGGAGATCACAAAGCCATTGCCAAATGGCGCCGCCAAGAAGCTCTGCGTATTACTTATGAACGACGCCCCGATTTATTGGATAAAGCAACTTTTTCAAAAGAAGACAAAAAATATCTCGATAGTCTGAAAACTTAGCGCGATTTGCGCGAGCTTTTATCTGTAGTTTCAGTTAAAGTCAAAATTAACTTCAATTTATTGCTCGTGCCGCCCGTTCAACATCAGTATCTTCTTAGATCACTCTAAGCTTTACCCCTGGTATAGATAATTAGATACCTGCTCTCCGCCTGCGGAGAGTCGCTGCCAAGATACTCTCTTTGACGGTGTCGTATCTTGGCACAGTTATGGGTTCAATTCCCAGCAGGTGCAATGTCCAGGCACACCGTGTGAACCTTTTGGCCTTATAAACGTACTCGTTATTGGATAGGAGAGCAGCTGTTAGCTCCCGCTTTTCACTACTAATACCCTAGCTTGTGATTCGCCATATGTTATTTGTACATTTGCTTCTCACTGTTTTTGTACTACAATGTAGTAAGGACGGAAATTTTGTCCGATATTTATAATGAAACTAATTTACGTAAACATAATGTCAGCAAAGAAGAAATTGATCAGGTTATGGGTTCTCAGTCAAGCGTCTGGCTACCACTCAAGGCCAGTCGCCGAGATAATGCGCGAACTATGGTAGTTGGTTTTACCGTAACGGGAAGGTTGCTGGAAATCGGCATAGAAATTATGCCCGATACCAATGAAACTCTTTTGTTTTTCCATTTTATGGATGCCACTAAACAATATCGAAAACAATTTGAGGAACTTGGAAAATGACAGAATTATCAGCAAAAACAAAAAAACGTCTCGAGCGAGCTCGTACTGAAGCCCATGAGCGCGTGATTAACCGCGGAATAGTACAATTTCGCGCCGACAAAGAACTAATGGAAAAATTACTAGCCGTTTCTGATCATAAGAAAACTGCCGTTGGTGTCTTGATTCGCTCCTGGATTGCTCCCATTGTAAAACACGAATTCGAATCACTCCCACTTGAACAGATTTCACTGCCAAATGGACGCATTCTAACTCGCAATAGTCCATACAAAGAAGTAAAAAGCGCCATTAAAACATTCAAGAATGGCTCTTTGGATTTATCAATAAAACAGTACCAAACACTCTGTGATTGGTTACCTAACGGCTAAAGAACGATCTCGCATCGTTAGCGTAAGTACGATCTTTATTGAAATAGATTTTTAATTGACTTTCTTGCTTCCCACTAAGTCGGGTAGGGTAGGCTGGGCTGACAGACCGACACCAATTGGCGATTCCGCGTAATCTCCGTGCATAACACAATCTCCTGCTGATTTGAATAAAATACGACTGTCTTGAGCAGCACCTGCCCAAGATCCATTGCCCGGACACGTGACCGGACAAGACACCCGATGGGGCTTGAACCCATACCACAGTCAAGCAGCTGACTGTCGCTCTACCGGTTGAGCTACGAGCACCCGAGCAGTCGGGATTTGCTACGACCACCCTAAACTACTGTCTTACACTACTACCTCTTCCCGGTAGCGAAGAAGACTCCAGCACGGTTTTCGACAGGCACGACAAGTGCCGTTTCCAGCTCCGGCTGCAATGTGGAGACCACAGCCTCCCACACAGCGAGCGGTGCCTTACTCAACTCATCACGCTCAAACAATTGCCGGCGATGAGTGTGACCGTTAAGTACCTCAACCTCAAAAACCGCGTCCTCTGCAGCACGTTCCATGCGTGCCAGCAGTCCGGCAGTGTTTCGCGCGAGCCACTCCTTGGTAAGCGCAACAGCAAGAGCGATCATGGCTGTTGTCCGCAGTTGCTCCAACTTCGACATGTCCTTCCTCCCGAAAAGAATCCACACAAAACTGGATGATCACACTTATATGACCATCTACTCACTCTGCTCCCTGCCATCGACCAGCGGATTGCTATGGTCGATAAACCGATTGTCGTTGTCAGCTGCCCGTTGTTCTCAGCGGGCAGCACTGCCGTCTCTCCACAATTAGCACCGTAGTCTGCGATTCAGACACTCTGACATCGCATCACTGCACTGCTGTCCTCCCCAGTTAGTTAGTCTCTGGGTTTCCCGATCCGAACATACAGTATGCCTGCACAGCGCGACGCAACCGGCACTCCAAGTGCCGTTGTCAATTCTTTCTCCAAAACGGGAAGGATGTCGCGCCAGTAAACCACCATGGGGTATTTCCGGGCCCTTTCCCCTTCCATGAAATCTGGAGCGAGGAAGTCAACGGTGAAATGTCCTTCTGCAGCAGCTTCATCCATGAGCTGCAAAAGCCGATCGGTGTTCTGGACAACCCACTCTTTGGCGACCTTAATGGCCTCCTCCAATTGCGTGCGTCTCTGTTCTGCCAGTTCCGCGTGCTTGCGTGCACGCGCGGCGCGCGCTGTCCTGCAACTGCTGCGCTCGTGACATTTTGTTCCTCCAAATCTGGTCCATTGCAAACAATGATCGACCACACCGTATGGTCGTGAATGCAATTTTCTCGCCTCACGCATTGCAAGCTCATTAGCACGACTATATTGAGTAACGTCCGCAGTCACTCAAGATATCGCACTATCCAACCGCAATGTAGGGGTTGGATGTGTCCGCTGGGATTCGAACCCAGATCTGCTGTTAACAGATATTGCTCTACCGGTTGAGCAACGGACACTGAGCAATCAGCCTTTCTGATTAACGCTTTGAATTACCACCTTAGGCTTGCTGCTCTAATACTGCAGACTTGACGAGATCAACAAACCAAGACTGTTCTGTCGCGGCTTGCTCAGCTGCCACCAGTTGCGTGGTGCTCCGCAAGACCGTTTCCAGAACAACAAGGCCGTTTTTTCTCAATGTATTACCGGTTTCGGTAACATCAAGAACGACATGAGCATCATCGGGCACCAACGCCTCAGTACAACCCCATGTGTACAGAGGCTGCGCAACAATGCCTCTTTCACTTGCCCATTTCTGAGCGGTGAATGGAGATTCGGTTGCCACGATCAGTGGACAGGGCAGCTGCTGCAGGATTTGTCCAGTCATCCCGTGCGTGGCCAGCACAAGATTGACAGGGTTCAGTCCCGTATCAACGCAGGCAACAAAACCCATCACGCCGGCAGCCTCGTTCTCAACCAACAAATCCGTTCCACAGAAGCCGAAGTGATGCTTCCCCTGTCCCAGCAATCGGGGAATAAGCTGAGGTCTCACCACTTTGACCTCAATGCGGCCATCGCTGCATAATGGCCGATAGTCTCTCGGGTCTTTAAAGACAAATGTAATCCCCGCGCGACACAACAATGCAAGAACACCCGCTTGCAAATGTCCTTGGGGAAGCAACAATTTGACCACGGTTTTCCCCTTTCTCGTTTTTAGGGAAATGTCCTCTGATTTTCATTTAGGTACAGAGGAATGACCTTCAAACAGACAGACGATCAGGGCCGACTAGCGCACCCGAGGGAAGGGCCAGTTCTGGAAAGCCTTTAATAGCTTTCCGTTCAGCTTATGATGATGGCTAACTCCGTCGTTCACTGGTCGATCTCCGTAGGGACAATTTCAGAGTAACAAAACAAGCCGTGGCTTCAAATATATTTTGCAAACTTTGATTTGCCAAATGGATTTGAAGTTAGGCTATATGAAAGTTCTGATTTTTCTAGTATTGGTGCAGCAAAATCCTACTATCTGAAGAACAAATTCTTTGCCAAGTGAGACTATAATTAATTTATTAAATCGATCGCAAACCTCTAGCGCAGCTCGCATTAGCTCAATTATAAATGCCGGTGAACGGCGGTTAATGTACAACAACCGAAGCAGGAACATTTACGTTTATGATTAGCTTACCCAAAGTAAGGACTAACTTATGGGAGCAACACTTCGCGTAATAAACTCACTCGAATCAGAAGGAATAATAGGGCGCTATGCAATTGGGGGTGCTGTGGGGCTGCTCTTTTATACAGAACCTGCTGTTACTTACGATTTATTTTGCTATTTGCCACATACAGGAACACTAATTAATTTGGGACCGTTGTACAAACGTTTAGCTGCACTAGGCTATAAAACCACTCCTGGAGAACATGTGAACATAGAAGGTATTCCCGTCCAATTTCTGCCGCCAACCACCAACCTTGTCCAAGAAGCATTGGATAATTCTGTCAAAAAATCATTTGAAGACATTTCGACTTATGTTTTTCAATATGAACACTTGTTAGCAATTATGATAGAGACTGGCAGAGCAAAGGATAAAGCCAGAATAGTACTTGCTCTAGAATCGGCTCAGCCAGATAAGGCTAAGTTAGAGGATATACTTCAACGACACAATTTGCTTGATAAATGGTCTAAAATGATTGTATGAGCATTAATCCTATAGAAGTGTCTAAAGAAGAACTGTTTCGCCAGAAGCGGTCCCGCCGGCAGGATTTGGCAAAACTCTCCATTGAAGAAAAAATCAAAGTACTTATCAAACTTCAGCATCTGGCAAGCAGCATAGGACGTCAAACCGGTCGTAAACATAGAAAACCTTGGGATGTACAGGCTATAGAGCAGTGAGCCTTTTCTCAATCTGCTTGCCTGAACATTCAATCTCAATTAATGATATTACTCGAAAGCAAAACTATCAGTTGCCTCTATTAGCGCTTGTTGATTGGGGACATCTCTGCCTGAGTGTCCGGCGGCAGGAGAGATTACTATTTTTGCTTTCGGCCAAGCCTTATATAATTTCCAAGCATATTTAGGTGGACATATCATGTCATAGCGACCATTCACTATCACTGCCGGAATATGTTTAATGCGTTCAACACCTGCGATCAATTGTCCCGGCTTAAGAAAACAATTATTAGTAAAATAATGGCACTCTATCCGAGCATGGGCTATAGCAAATTCATCAGCAATAAATTCTTTTTCTAGATCAGGATCAAGATTGAGCTTTAAAAGCCTTGCTTCCCACAAACTCCAAGCTTTGGCAGCTCTCAATTGCTCCTCCTTAGGCGCTTTAGTAAACTTACTATAATAGGCAGCCAGCAAATCAGCCCTGTCTTTTTGATCAATAACAGAGATAAAATCTTCCCAAAAATCAGGAAACATAGTGTTGGCACCACTTTGGTATAACCATGAAACTTCTTCTTTCGATCCAAGGAAAATACCGGACATTACCATTTCAGTAACTGCTTGTGGAAATGTTTGCGCATAGGCAAGTGCCAAGGCACTACCCCAAGAACCACCATAAATAAGCCATTTATTTATCTTTAGATGTTCTCTTAGCTTTTCAATATCTGAAACTAATAATTGTGTGGTATTTTCTCTCAATTCATTGTGCGGTGTACTTTTTCCGCAACCACGTTGATCAAACATAATAAGATGATATTTTTCTGGATTGAAATATCGTCTGTAAAAAGGATTGCAACCACTGCCAGGGCCGCCATGTAGATAAACAGCCGGCTTTCCTTTCGGATTACCGATTAGCTCATAGTGCAGATCGTGCAGATCTGATACTTTTAAACGTCCAACTTGGTATGGTTCTATCTCGGGGTATATTTCGGACATTGGCCTGCGAATCTTCCTTTTTATTTGTGGCTATAATCTGCTTTTTTCTTAAAAACCGACAAATCAAAAATTTTTGCTGGCGGCTCTTCAGCGATATATTTTACTAATGTCATATGACCATTTGATTGAAGACGAAAGCACGGCGAAAATTCGACGCTACAACCTAGCTCTGGACTGTACCAATTTTCTATATATCCGGCAACACAGAACCAGAACAAAGCAATATAATGTCTGCAGTTATAACCATTTTTATTTCCTTCCCCTAAAAATAACAATTGCAGGAGGGGCGGTACTCGATACGCATTTTCATCCGCCAGACCTTCTTTCACTAAGTCATAAGTGACATAAGTGCCTTCTTTTTTGTCAATCATATAAGTTTTTCTATTGTTATAATCTTCTATTACGATTAACTGAGGCGCAGAATCATAAAGCCGGCAAAATTTTCCCCTCCCATCACTCATCAAAAAACTCTTTGAGTCTGGCACCACATTTGACTTGTCTACAGCAGTGAAATTATATACAGCAGTGAAAGCTTTTTTACCCACACCAACCGACTGCGGTAATTGGGAAAACATTAACAATAAACAACCAAAAACGATACCCAATGCAAGTATAAGTACACCAGCCATCTTTAGCAGTCTGTTCATTCAATATTCTCTAATAAAAGAAAGAAGTAATGCATAAGCCGGGTTCTGTTTGAGACTGCCATCTCTCTGGATACCTGATTACTCAGGCTCTCAAGCAGCTTCGGCACTTTAAGATGGCGGGCCGCTATGACCTCAAAGTATACCTTAGCCTTGCACCTTCAGCGGGGTTTACCTAGCCAAAGCCTCTCGACTTTGCTGGTGACGCTCTTACCGCACCGTTGCACCCTTACCATATTGCTATGGCGGTTTTCATTTCTGTGGCACTATCCTCACGCTCACGCGCACTGGGCATTACCCAGCAACCAGCCCTGTGGTGCCCGGACTTTCCTCATTAAAGGTTGTGCAAGCACAAACATTAACGCGATAGCCTGCATTACTTCCTTAGGCATTATAAATCATTTTATAGGCCGGCAATGTAAAAGCCGACTGCTGTACTAAGGAGTCAATGGCAAAATGAATCTCACCAAATTAGCATAGGGGGAGTCCTCGCGGGCTCTCCCCTGCTACACCACCGTACGTGCGGGTCCGCATACGGCGGTTCGGCGCTTTAAGTGCGCATAGCCTTCACCAAATTTGGCAAGCCAAGAAGCTGGAAGTTTGCAATTGTAAGAGCTTTATTGATTAATGGGTGCTGACTCATCCGCCAAGGCCCCCGAGCACGGTCTTTTGCCAGCCCTCTTGCCTCAGCCCATGTTAGACCCTGTTTTCTTAGCCTCTTATATCGCGTGGTTCCGCGTCTCCAGCGCTTCCATATTAGGCAGCGCAGTTTTCGCCTTATCCACTCCTCCAAGTCTTGCAAAACGCTAGGTGTCTGGCAGTAGCTGTAGTAACTAATCCAGCCACGTAAGTAGCTGCCTAATTCCTTCCCTATCTGCTCCAGGTTCCCGCCTCGATTTCGTGAAGTTATTCTCCTGATTCTATCCTTTACTCTCTTTAAGGCTATTGGCGCTATTCGGCGCTTCGGCTTCTTATGATTCGTAAACGTAAAACCAAGTAGCTTTCTCTTCCACGGTCTGTCTACCCCACTTTTCTCTTTATTTACTTTCAGCTTCAACTTCTTCTCTAGAAACTTTGTGATGCTTTCCATCACTCGTTCTCCCGCTCGCTTGCTCGCTACGTAGATGTTGCAATCATCCGCAAACCTCACAAATCGGAATTTCCGTTTCTCTAGCTCTTGGTCTAATTCATCCAATAATAAATTTGAAAGTATTGGCGACAGTGGACCACCTTGCGGTACTCCTTCTTCTGTTGGCTTGGCTAGCCCACCTTCCATCATCCCCGCATTTAGATATGCTCGTATGAGTTTCAATATTCGCTTGTCTTTTATCCGTTTGGCTACTCTACCCATCAATACATCGTGGTTGACTCGGTCAAAGAATTTTTCCAAGTCGATATCCACTACGTACCGCTGTCCGCTGCTTACATGTTCTTGCGCTTGCTTTACCGCTTGATGAGCTGATTTACCCGGGCGAAATCCGTAGCTGTATTGTGAAAATGTTCCGTCCCAGTGCTTCTGTAGAACTTGTTGCACCGCTTGCTGTATGAAACGATCTACCACGCTCGGAATGCCCAATTGTCGCATTCCCCCACCTGGCTTTGGTATTTCTACCCGTCTCACTGCTTTTGGCTCATACTGTCCTTCCAGAAGCCGCTGGCGTATGGTTCGCCAGTTTACCTTCAGATAATCTGGCAGTTTGTCGACAGTCATCCCATCGATTCCTGCTGCACCTTTATTTCGCATTACCTGTTTTATTGCTCTTCCCAGATTCTCTTTGCTTATTACCTCCTCTAGTAATTGCTCTGTCTTCACCAGACTTTCGGTTTCGTTTATCGCCATTTGTGATTCAGACCCTCGCATTGCGCCATCGGAAGCTTCACTCCCTACTCTCGCCTTTAAGGCTGGGTTACTCCTGTTTTTCTGCTGCTCTTCATTCATGAGATGCACGTCCTACTTGTCTTTTCCATTAAGCCCTTTCGGGCACCGTTTGGACCTTCGTTCCCTGCTCTTTCACTGCTTACCTACTTCGGTGCTTGTACAAAAAGTAAAATAATTTCAGAAAACTACTACGTCCGCTGCTGACTTCTGTATTGCGATCTGGTTACCTCTCAGTATCCTCAGTCCTGATTTTTTTTTTCAGGACACAATACAGACCTCCCAGGGTAAGTTCAACTTCTTTCCCCGCACACCCGCCGGATTTACATTTGCATCCCTTGATGGTTGTGGACTTTGCAATCCTTTGCTTGCTCGTCCGGATGCACCTGCCTCATATCCGGTTCCTGTTCGTCAGGTCGCGGTTTTGCTCCACACTTCTTTCAGACCTACCTCACGGCTCAGCCCTTGCGCTTCGCTAGACTTCATTACCATCAAATTGTCTAAGGACTCTCACCTCCTAAATGTTGAACATGCCTGGCACACAAAGAAAGGGAAAGAGCGATGCCCTTTCCCTTTCTTTGGATTTTTCACCAATTACTGCAATTACCCACTATTGTGGAGCAGGTGTTTCGGTTTTTGTTGATTTCTTGAACACATTCTTTAAGCGATGTTTGCGGAATCCGCAGTGCTTGCCTTGTTTTTTAGTAGTGGTGGTCTTTTCGCTGTTTGATGTAGTAGTTGTTGTGTCTGTTTGGGCAACAGCTACCAATCCTAAATTGGCAATTAAACAACTAGCCAACAGACTTGCTCTAATATGCTTCATATAATGAATCTCCTTTTGTTATATACAACCAAACTATCGACTAATTGGTTAGCTCTGTGACATTAGCATGACTATATGCAAGAGCCATTACTTTTTCATGAGAAGAACTTAAAAGATTGAAACACTTGAAAAGCGATATTTTATTGAGGCGCTCCGCATTCACCACAAAATTTCTCAAAGGCGCTGATTGTTTGATTGCAGGATTTACACACAATTTTGCTTGCACCGGATTGGACGGCGCCGCATTCGCCACAGAATCGCGCCTTTGGCTCCAGGGCAGCATGACAATTAGCACATTTGCTCTCCTCTTTTGGCTGTGTTTTGTTTATCGGCACAGCAATCTCTGTATCTTTCTTAAGAGTAGTTTGTTCTTCGTTTTTAATTTGTTCTTCGTTTTTTGTTTGTTCTTCGTTTTTAATTTGTTCTTCGTTTTTTGTTTGTTCTTCGTTTTTAATTTGTTCTTCGTTTTTTGTTTGTTCTTCGTTTTTTGTTTGTTCTTCGTTTTTTGTTTGTTCTTCGTTTTTTGTTTGTTCTTCGAGTTGTGCTTGCCTTGCTTTGCGCACCGCTTCTCTAAAGTCTGATTTCCCCTTTGCCTCTATGGGGGTAGCAAACTCCTCGATAACTTCGTCCTTGCTCTCATCTTTAATTAGACCGAAAAGATTTGTTGACTTGGCAGCAGGCAATTCTTTGCTTTGCTTATGTTCACTTGCTTGGCCTTGCAAACCTTTTCCCTCTTTTGACTTCCGCACAGGCGTCTGCTTGACTGCTGGGGACTGCTTCGCTGCAGGCTCCTGTTTCACTAAATTTTCCTGTTCAGTGTCCTGCTCGGGTTTTACTATCAATTCTTTTTTAAAGGGAGGCTTTGTTTTAAGAACAGGAGGAGGTTCACTAATTTGCCCGATGGTAATAAATTCCGGCTGGGCTTTTTGTTCTGATCTAGCAAAAGGCTCTTCGGCAATAAGCTCTCGTCCGACTGTAGGTTCTAGCTCAACAATATCTACCTTGACAACAGCCTCTCGTTCAATTCTGTGTTTTGGTTCGGCAATAGAATCTTCTTTGACAACAAGCTCTTCTTCGACAATATCGTCTTGCCTAGCAATAGGCTCTGGTACGGTAATAAGCTCTGTTTCGATAATAGGCTCTTGGGCAACAGTAGGTTCTTGATTGACAATTAATTCTTCTTCGGCAATAACTTCTACTTCGATAACAGGCTCTTCTACAGCAATGATCTCCTCTTTAGCTACCGGTCCTTGCATTGGTGCTGTCTCTGCTATCGCAGCTCTGGATTCCCGAAGAGCAATTAGGTCTTCGCGCACAGCTGCTGCTCTCTTCTGTTTAAAGTACTCTTCGTCCAAGCCAGAAGAAACAACTTCTAACCCTGCTAGCGCTAAATATGGCGATGGTAAAGTTAATTGATTTTTGATGGTCTTCGGGCAAGACAGAATTAAAAGTTCTCGAGCTCTGCTTAAAGCAACATAAAAGAGTCGTGCTTCTTCTGCTTGATTTATCTGCTCCTCATTAGGATATTTGCCTACTACAAGATCGGGCACAAAAACAACTTGAAATTCTCGGCCCTTTGCCTCGGGCACCGTCAGCAGATTCAATGATTTATTTCCCAGTGCAATCTCACTGTGAGTAACCTTGGCCGGGTTATAATTTTTTAGAAATTCGACGACGCTCTTGTAGGTCCGGGCTTCTTCCTGTACTTGATTCATCACCTTCAATGGTTCGTACACCACTCTAGGTGGAACTTTGACTGATTTATAATAATCACCAAGCCACTGCGGGCGCTTCAACAGATTTATTATTTCGTAAGGCGATAATTTATCGCGATGCATCGAGCGAATGCGCTTTACCAGCTGTTCTAATTGATTTGACAACGGATCTGCTGCCGCCTCGGAATAAAACTCCACCGCCTTTAAATACGACACGTTGAAGCTCTCTGCCACATCGCTTATAGTGACAGATAATTTCGGGTTCACGCCTTTAAAGCGCAACTGGCACACGCGTTCAAAATATTCTCTCGCTTTAGGACCATCAGGATCCGCCACCAGTTTTAGAAAAGTGAGCACATCGCTTTCTTCGTCAGGCAAAGCGTTACTATCAGACTCATTTGTGCTAACTACTAAGCCTTCCGGTGCAAGTAGTGCCTCCAGCTCGTTAACTTGTTCTTTCGAACGGCACACAATAGCAATCTCTTCTGGTTTACGACCCTGAGAAAGAAGCTCTTCGATCTTTTCCATCAGCCAGTTAATTTGTATTTCTTCGTTTTGAAATTGGAAAGGGCCTATTATTGCTTGGGTTTGTACTTCGCCCCAGCCAGTAATTGTGCTCTTCGCGAGATGCGCTTTGGCATCGCCAACAATATCGCTATGTCCGATAAATTGCTCCAGATGCTTAGTAATTTGTGGATGTGCCCGCCAATTGTGTCTGAGCAAGTAGCAACTGGTATTCGGTATACGCAAAGATGTTTCTGCTAGAAGGCTGGGAACGGCCCCTTCAGTCTCATAAATAGATTCATCCGGATTACCTACAAAAATTATATTGTCATTTGGACAAGCTAATACTCTCGCTAGAAAATCAATAGCCATGGTGGCATCCTGATGCTCGTCCACAATGATATGTTCAAAGAGGTTTTCATAGCGAGCGCGTAAATCAGACTCCTGACCCAATAGTTGTGCCGCTAGACTAACCATATCGTCCTTGTCGATTTTATTTGCTTTCTGCAATTGATCTTCGTAAGCAGCATAGACTTTTGCAATCAGCAAATCTCTCTCATTTCTGGCAATATCTCTTGCTCCCTGCGCACTGATCATTTTTGCCTTAAAAGCAGCAATAGCTAACGATACAGCCGTTTCATCGGGATGCCCAAGTAATTCCAAAGCGGTCTGATCGGCTTCTTTAGTGTATTTCGCTATTAGCTTTTGCAATATTTTCTGCGGGCTGCTTTCGATTTTTAACGGCAATTTGCGCTTTATGGCCAATACATTTTCTTTTAGAATTCGCAAACCTAGATCCTGCCAACCATAGAAATTCACCTTCTCTAATAAGCGGCCCGGCATAATCGTTTCTGCTGCCTGTTTTAAAGGTCTTATTGCCTCTGTCGAATGACTAACAACCAGTATCCTCTCTGGACTAACACCTTGCCCGAGCAAAAAGGCTACTCGCTGAGCTATGCACATGGATTTCCCTGTACCCGCACCACCTACGATGGCAGCCGGTCCAGCAGAATGTGTTATGGCAGCATGCTCGTCACGATCCTGTACTGGCAGATTTAAACTACTAGTGAGCATCGGCAAATTTATAAAACGCCCCACGCTCGACTTTTTATTGTTGTTTCTCTGAATCTCTTCAATAGCATCTACGCAACTATCCAAAGAGCCACCTAGCTCCTTTGCACTAATTCGCAGGACTTGCCATCCGGCACTAATGAGCGCTTTGTCTCGCTTTGTCTGCTTGCCGAACAATCCTGTTGCTTCTTTGCTTATCAAACCAAAGCGATGGATAAAATCACATTCTATATTCAGTTTGATTTTGGCTGTCTCATCAATAACAGCAAAATCCAGCAAATAATCATTAACTACATAATGGGGAGTTACGCTCAAATGCCTCTCTTGCAAAGCTCGGTAAAATCTATATTCTGGCAAAAGCATGGCCGGCAAATTATCTTGCTGCAACTGTTTACAATGATATAAATTCATTACTGTAGCGTTGAGCAAAGATATGATTTTTTCCCAGGTAATACGTCGTCCGGCATATTCGAAATCTTCGCATCCAGCACCATACATAACGAATTCTTCGAAGCTTAGGGGTGTAGAGATTAATATTGGTTTCTCGGAAAATGCAGCCGGATACAATACGTAATGATAGAGATACCAAAGCTGATGGGGCGCCAGTGGTGTATCAATGTTTGCCAGAACCAAAAATTGAGAATCCCTTATCTCAGCTTCTAGAGTGGTAAATATGGGCTGTCCGTATTTTGCTTGCTTTAGCGCCAGTTCCCATATTTGATCAGCTTGTTTATATAAATCGCTCCCGCTCACAATCAAAGGTTTAATACCCTTGCTCTCCAAATTATTCATCGCAGTATCAAGCAATAATTGATCATCTGCTTCAAAACTTGTGGCAAATAATCCGCGGCTAAAGCCATACCCGATGCTTATTTCTTCGGCAAGCAAATTGGTATACCAATGAATTGCTTGACGACAATCACCACTTGAAATTGGTTCATTTTCGGATTTAGCTTTTGCTTTAGCAGGTTTTGCCAAAACTTACCTCATTTCATCTTCGATTTACTTTTCAAGAAAGTTATTCGGGGCGAACAAATTTTTAATGCCCAGCCAACTAATTCCTCTCTACCCACAATAATAATGACTCTGTCGCGCTTATTGCCATTTCAGCACTGCCAATCTATTCAATTGTTGCTTGATTAATTATCAGCTACTCGACAAAAGCTTTTCGCAGCATTAATAAGTTTAGATCTTGACATTACAAATCTGGATTGCCAGCGAGTATAATGATTCAAGTGATTTATACTTTGGTATATATCATGACAAAGTACTAAGGCGTTATATTAATAACGCTTTCGTTTTTCAAAGGAGAGGACATTTACAATGAGAGCAACTCTGATTGTTTTATCAGCATTATCAATTTCTTTACCAGCCTTCGGACAAGTTGTTGGTGACGAGGGACGTTATTTCCATCTGAAACCACCATCTTATTCGGTTCCATCAGCTCGCAAGCACGCAATTCATAAGAAAGCAGAAGCTTTGCGTTGGTACAGAGAGCATTTGGGCAGCCCATTAATCAGTCCCGAATCTAATATTCAGGGCATTTCAGTCACACCAACTACTAAGTAGTTAAATACACTCTTTATTTTGTTGCTCGTCCTTTCTTTTGGAGAGAGTATTGGTTGTTGGCTTTAATTCTTAAGCCTTGTGATTATCAGACAGAGCCTGGTCGTAAGACCGGGCTCTGTGCTCTATGCTTTAATTAGTAAAGCGATTAAAGCATGTCCCGCATTCTGTATAATGTTTTTGATTATTGGGAAGTGGGTACGCTGTTAATATCGATTAACTATTCCGGGGGGAATACCAGTGACAGAGGCAGAAAATCCGGCTGAAAAACCGGTGGTACAAGAAGAGTCGGACAAAACATCACAAACAGACCAAGTTTTCCCAAAACGGACACCGTTTGTCAATTTTTTCCTGGCCCTGAAACATGTCAATGATGCGTCGGTCTCCGAAAATGTGCGCCAACGCTTCTCCGACTACGTTACTATCGGGCTAGTCATTTTATGCATTTTGAGTTTACTAGCAGCTGTATCGATTCAGGTGCCTACCGGCGTACGTTTACTACCATTGCTCTTAACCATCGGCGCGGTTGTTTTCTACATCATTAATCGCCTGGGTATTATGGTCAGCTTGACTCATAGACAAGCTTTAATCGTTTGGCAAATTTTAGTAGCTGGTTTCTGGCTTGGCGTGACAAGCTCTATGCTGATAATGCTGCTTGTAATGTATTTCTTTTCTAGACCTATATAATCGCATAACCACAGCGTTGTTCTCATCGTTACCTGTGAAGAATGTGCAAGATTGCCAATGGCTTCAGTTCTTGCACTCTGTCGGATTGCTAAGAGCTTTGGGATAGATGCCACAGAGTTCAACCTGCCCAGGTAAAGAACCTGATCAACACTGCCACCCGATGAGATCAAGTACGTCAGCTCGACAGCAATCAGGAATGAACGCCTGAGATCGTCGGGGGTGTAAAGCTCCTGGCGATCCTGGCGCCTTCACTGTTCTTTGCTTCTTTTTAAACCATATAAAACAGAATTACTGACTAAAAACGTGCTTGTATCAATGGTAAGCAAGTAAAATCTGCAAATTTGTTGTTGGGATTATCTCTTGACTTTAGTTGTACTATGTTATACACCGTTTAACAGCGCAGGAGGCTGATGAGGTCTATGCAACCGGCAAAGACTTTGACCTCCAACCCAGCGCCAACGGGAATGACCGTATTATGGTAGTTGGTTGGACATCGTCTGGTCGTTTGCTTGAGGTAGGTATTGAATACATGGCGCATGGACACGACCACATATTTCACACAAGCGACGCCACTAAACCTTATCGTGATTTGTTTGAGAAGGAAAAATAATTATGGCAACAAAAATTAAACGCTCTGCGGAAACCCAAAAACGTTTTGAAAAAGGCGGGATGCTACCAGACAAAGAGTAATTGAGCGCGGCATTATTGCTTTTAGATCCGACGCAGAAATGATGGATCTACTTTTGCGTGTAGCTGAATACAAACGTATGCCTTATGGTGTACTGTCCAGATCATGGGTGATTGATTCATTACGCAAAGAAGCACGCACATTAGGACTTGAAGGGTAATATGGTATCAACTTCATGATAGTTCGCCAGGCAATGAACAACTTATGTATTTCGGTATCACTGTCCTTGAGTAAAGTGCCGGGCTATTTCAGCAAAGGCCGATTTTAATTCTGATAAATTTTCACACGCATAATACCTGCCACCATGACCAGCTCGCCATGCAATACCGCCTGATCCACCCGATTTAAGCTGCTTATCGCCTAAAAGTGCTAGCTGGTTTTCCTTCAGTCTCTCAAATGTTATGCCCTTAGCCAGATTAAGGCCAACAGTAAAAATGGCAATACCTTCGGCTTCACAATTACTACCTAAACCAATGCCGCTGCCCTCCCCGGACACTCGCAGCATTGTTTGCGCTTCTTTGCCGTTGATACCCCCGGTGGGCTCACCATCGGTGAAAAAGACAATCAGTTTATTGGCAGCCCCCCGACATTTACCAGCATTACTCAAATTATAAGTATCACCATGGAACATATCATAAGCGGTTTGCAACGCCTCACCACTGTCACTAAGAGCTCCAACGCGACAATTATAAATACCGTTAGAATCACTCCCGAAATTAAGGCGTACATTGGTTGTCTCTCCGTTGATACCCCGCTCCTTGAGTTTATTTCTGCTGCTACATTCCAAATAGTTTTCGGCTTTAAAATCCAAAGGTGTTCTCGGAATGCGGAAGCCGAAGCCGCTACCATCTGCAATAGGATTATTATTCAAACCACCAGCAGTAGGCCATCCGCTATCGTAAACAGGATTGCTAAGGTCAGGATTCCCATAGGGACTACAGAATATATAGAAGCTTCGCTCATTCGTTAAAGCAGCAGAAGTATCATTTGCCGTACCGCAAGTGCGGGTGCGTATGCCATTTACAAGAGATCCGGCGCTGGAGAAGGACACTAATCCCATACGGCAGTCCGCATATTTGTGTAATTTTTGCAAATAGCCGTCCATCGCTGCTAATACACTTCCCAATGGCTGCGTGGCAAGCATGGCCAGACGTTGGTATGCTCTTTGGTAGCCGTCTTTGGTACTAATAGAACGCATATCAAAAATTGTTCCGTCGACAGATACCGGCCGGTCGATAAGAGCCGCCTGTGAATTCTTAAGCCCATTTGGTAACACAGGCGTATTCTCTAAATTGCCGCGTGCTGCCTCCACTACCACAGCAATATTCGGAAAGTCAAAATTTTGATTGCGCAGAAGAGGATCTGGTTCTTCATTAGGAAATGTGTAAGAGAAGCCCACAAAATAATCTGGACCAATTAACGGTTGTCCAGATGATAGTCCCTGACCACCGCTGCTTTGACTGCGAGATCTACCAGCTGTATCAGGATTGACTATATTTACGACCAGATCGGTAAAAGTCTGCTGATCTGGCGAGGGTATAGGATCGTTGTTTGCTAGACCCTCTCGAGCTGCAGGCGCAGCTGGTTGGTAGCCAAAATACTTATTGCCATCGTTTTGCCAAATAAGATCTCCGAAGGCATTAATTCCCGGCACAGGTGTAGTTGCTACTTCTATCATTGATCCTCCAAAGCCAGGATTGATAGTTGACCCTCCCGGTCCCGGAACCGGCAGAGCGCCCGGTCCTACAGGCGTTGCCACATGTCCATATAGATCTGTAGCAGCATCTCCATTTCCTCCTAAACCCACACTGAGATCGCAATTACCTGGCGGTGTGCCATAATCGAGCGCGCGACAAAAAGGGGACGGAGTTCCTTCCCAGATACTAAAATTGGATTTGCTATCATAGCGAGGATAATGGGATCTCAAATAAGCATCAAAATACATAGGATGAGTAATGGCGCCATACGATTCGTTAACGGTCTTATCCAGATTTTGCGGGGGTAAAACATTTACCAGGCAACCATCCATGACTTCTGAGTGACCACTTTCCCCACCAGTGTGAGCCTCTGAATTCCAGCCGAGATAATTTAATACAGTATGAGGGCTGGACGGGCAGGCCAAAGACACATACTGAATAATGCCAGCCGGACCGCTGGTAAAACTACCGCTAGTTAAATTGCCCATAGCAAAGCTTCCCAAACCCAACGGGCTATGGATCCATTCACGACGCACAAAGGTAACTGCGGTTTGATCATCCATAGAGGGGGATAGATCTAAAACCACTACACAGTCTATTTGCGGTAGTCCACCAATAGATTGTCCAAGCACCGGATAACACATTTTGTCCGAAAAACCCAAAAATAGTGGCCGGTAGCCATAAGACATGTAACAATTAACCGTTTTTCCTTCGATACTAGAGGGCTTAGACCCAGAATCGGTGGCGACAGGATCACCTAACTTTACTAAATACCGACATTCATCAGGCTTTAACTTTGGGACTAAGTCGGCTTCCTCACTTACTTTAATCGCCCTATTCAGACTCTTGCCCTGAATAGAGCTTTTAGAATCATATTCTCCGCGCAACGACATGCTGCCAATTGTGCTCTCTGTAACTTGCTATGTTTGGCATCATCATTTGCTGTGTCCATCCGAGAAAGTATAGACATTCCGGTGAGAGAAGCCGCATCACAAATGCCATTAATCTGCCGATCAATGATCATAGTCTGCACCACATTAAAGACAAAAAAATCAACGGTTAGCATAAAGCCAGCCAACACAAGCACCAATAGAATTATTGAGATTCCTCTATTATTCCTATAGTTTATTCTTCTATTGTGTACCCGCATGTCAAATCAACGGCCTGCTGAGAATTATTATTTTACTGTTTGAAAAATCTCTATCCACCAAAATCTCTCTCATTCGGCTCAGTACCTTCGTTCCAATTAATTAGACGAGTATACGTTTGTAATAGGAAAAGTATAAAGACTCTGCACTTTAAATAATTGTGGATCGGTTTCCACATTATTGGAAATCAGCTTGGCACCAAAAAGGTTAACAGTGACCGGTATACGCATAACCAGATTGGTGCGCACCACTACGTAAGGTCCTGGCGAATTTGTTTGTTCTGGATTAGTATAGTCAACTTTTTCGGCTCGTTTATCATTGATCCCACCCGCCGGAGTAATATTGTCCGGGCCATTCTTTCCTAAATAACTACCAGACGTACCATATTTCGGAGTTGGTAATCTTGATGAATAATTATAGTCTTCATAGATCAATAACTCTGGATACATTCTCTGAATGATAAAACCATCTATGCGATGCGCTGCTGCTGCTGCATTCATTGCATTTACTGCATCGTCCGGAGTTGACATTTGTCCTGCCACGCGCGCACAATCTTTACATGTGCGATCACAGAAATCCACGCCAAACATCAGTACTGCCAGATCAATAGAGAGCAATGTAACCACAATCAAAATCGGCATAGTGGCTATCAGTTCCAGAGCGGTCGCCCCTCTTTTGCGCGTTTTTTGTCGATTTTCTTGCAAACGCATTACCTTATCAATGTCTCCTTGGCAATTACATTCTTAACCCAGCAATATTTTCGTATTCTGCTTCAGAAGATACTCTCAAGTCAATGGGTTTTGATATACCAGGCAGATCCAACCACGGCAATTTTATTAAAGGATCAACATGCCCATTTATTATCACCCGACATAAATAGATGTTCGAACTTTGATCGGGCTCGTCTCTTTCAACAAGCGGTGCTCCCTTTCCTCTAGAAAATACTGCTTCTGGTTTAGCCCCTCTTGCATGGGGATTAATTGGCTCTCTCACTATCTGAACATCAGGATTATTTTCTGACTCTTCCCAAGTGAATCCTGAAATCATCGTCCTAACTTGATTTGCTTGCTTCGCCGCCGCCTGGCAAGCACTGAGATAGACAATATTAGGTGGAACCTCAACAGGCTGCAAATAGCTCTTCGCTTTACTAGCTGCCATTACTGCTTGGTTAGCGGCAAACCATAGAAAAAACGATCTGAACCCCATCACCGAAAGATTCAATAAAGGAAACGCCAATAAAAACAACAAAACATACAAAGAAGCTGCATACTCAGCTATTAATGATCCTGTTTTTGCTCGGCACTGTTTAGTTCGCATAAATTAGTCCTGGATAAATTAACAGTAAACCAAAAGTTGAGACTGCACAAATCGCCGGCCTAAAATCGCAGAATACATAGCAGAATACATATTTGAGTGCCATTACATTTTCGCTGGAGTAGCATCTGCTGCCATGACCAGCCCTCCATGCAATTTCGTCCGTTTGATCAGCTCTAGGCTGTTGATCGCCGAGAAATTATAATTGGCTTTTCTTCACTCTATTAAATATTTCCTCTCGTTAGCTTCAGTCCGATGGCAAATAAGCTTATACCGTTAGACTCACGACTATCAATACCCTTATTCCCAATTCGCCGCCCAGTTATTCTTAATGTTTCCCTAGCGTGGCAGCCCTTGCGCCGCTTTCTGCTTCACCATGCCAGCGATCGAATAATTGACTGTTCCATGAATCCGCACACCATTGCTGCTCAATCTGCCTATTCTGAGATTGCCGTCATTGCAACCATGGCGTTTCTCCAGGGTTAACGGCTGTATTGTTGCCACCATTACCAGCCTGCATTATCACTGATCCCCGATGAATTAATCGATTGCGAGGAAAATACAAAGTCATTGGGCCACCAATGTTAGCAGCTAAATTATTAACTTCACCCTTTGCACTATCCCCATCAGCTGGACTAGCATTAGCATCACTAGCCACGAGCGTTGCTTGAGACGGCGACGCAGTGCCACAGTTACAATCGACAGCAAGCTCAGCTGCCGTAAGATAATTTAGCGGAGGGTTCTTTAATTCCAACATGCTTTCCATAAGCCCTGAAAATCCCCGTGAGCCAAAGGGAGCACAAAATGCACCGTAATTACATAAATCCATTCCGTTATTCTTCAGTATCCCAAAATATTCCGCATAGCAAAGCCTCATTCTGGGATCATACTGAGCCGAATCATATAAATTAAATGTGCTTGCACTCGAGTTTAAATCCTGTCCCATTTTATAGCAACAGGCTTTAATACCATATTGCTTCGCTAAGGCAGCCTGCTGCTGCACCGCCGGCAGGATAGACTTCGCCAGGCCGATATTGATATCCTGAAATAAAGCATCTAGATTGCTGTTTACGCGACTGCCAAAACAGGGTGCTGCCGCTATACCATACGGGAATAACAGGCTACCCGGATTAATACCCATTTGTTTTTGAATGTATCTAAGCCCGCCCAATTCATAGCCAATCCAATTTATAAAACCACAGAGCATAGGCCGACCCATAGAACCTAATATGGGCTGTATAGTTAAAACGTGTTGCATCAGACAAGCACCCATAGCTTGGCCATGCTTTTCCCAAGCTTCGGCAGGATAGAACGATGCCAGCCCTGCTGGCGGCGTGTTTCTCTCAGCCATTTGTTCAACTATATTGTAATTTATCGAGTGGGGCAACCCTGTTCCCTGCCATAACTCATCACTCACTTCATAATGACAATGAAGGCTAGGATTTAGTTTTGACTTGACCAGTTGCGCAAAACTTTTGTCAAAATCCGCTGTAGCATTGAAGGGCAGACAAACCCACATATCGCAGCCCGTGGCGTTGGCCATATCAATCATATTTTCTACGGCGGTGCAGCGTGTATCCCAATGCCTTGGATTGTCACGGCTTGCCCAATTGGTAATATTGTTTTTAAATGCCATCCAGCCAAAGCGTATGCCGCAAAATGGCGTTAATGATTGCAAAAACTCTTGGCCAAAAGGATAACCAGGTGTTTTTTGTGTAGCAGGCCAAGCAGGATAATCTGGGCGGATCATATGGAAATCATCAGCACGATCGCTTGGGTCCAAATTCCATAGGGTGATAAGTACTTCCGGACCCATGGAACATACTGGATATTTGCCTTTAACAGGCTCTTGCGAAAAATCGAGACTTATTAAACCTGTTACCACTCTTCTGGGTTGACTACCATTAGCTTCATAGGCCACTTTCAGGCTGCCCGGCTTAAAGCCCCTGTATTGATGACCACTTATGACAACTCTTGATGAATTATACGAATTAGCGCTGCTACTAATATCAATATCAAAGGAGCCCTTTGCATAAAATTGATAATCGCCGGCTGGGTAAGCTAGCTGTTTATTAAAACAAGACACCGATTGATTCGAACTAAGAGCGGCTGGATAGCCATTAGCACTAAATGCCACAGGCTTCGTACTTGTCCAAGAACTTGCTGCGTAAAGATAATCTATAAACATTGCATTTGTAGCCGCACAACTAGGCGCTTCCATGCTTACACCAATTCTGGTACCTGCCGTTGTGCTCCCCGCTTTGCTCGGCAGGGTCCATAAAGAAGCCAGCAATAGTTGTAAACTCATTGCCCAAACAAACAATATCGGCCCATCTTGCCTCATAAAATTCCTATCCTTTGTCTTGCTAAGGACCCCTTTTAATAATTGTTAGTGTGAGCAATATTTGGTCCCAAAATATGGTAATTGATAACTTAATTACCTAAGCACAATATTCATGAATTACGGTTTACCAGCGGTCAGCCCTTTCCAACATGCCCAGATTGATATCAAATCAAACCGCACTATCTGAGCTGCCACTCAAACATTAAAGTCAGCTACGCTCCTTGCTAGCCAATGAACTATTTTTATGATTTGCTAATTATTTGCTTCGTCTTTCTGATAATGCAGAGCCATAAAGTTAACTTCCTCATACAGCACCTAAAACAAATTAAACCTTGATTGATTGATGAAATTTCCAAAGTTCGCATAGGCTAATCTTCATCCTATGAATACAATAAAAAAGCAAAGAGAAAAAGAGACAGAGTGTCAAAAGCTAAACTCTTGGATTCAATTCTTCACTTTCGGTAGATTTTTCGGCATCGTTAGCTCGTCCTGGCATGCCACCATAACTAATAACAATATGTCGATCATCACCTTCGCCAAGACTTTCTGAAACTAGATCAGGAAAATCTGATTGTAAGAATTGATGCACAATTCTGCGTTCAAATGGACTCATTGGATTCAAGTGTACCTTCTCCGAATCACCATTTAGAACAGCCACGGCCGCTTTTTTTGCTTGCTCTTCTATATTTCTTCTGCGTCTTTCACGATAATCCAAAATGTCTACTAAAAAGGCTTTTGTGCTTCTGTGCCAGCACTTCTGCACATTTGTCTTACTACAAATTGCAATGCCTCCAAGGTCTGCCCGTTGCGACCGATCAAAATTCTTGCATCATCTGCTTTGCAATTAATACGATAGCAGGTTGTGTTTTCATCTATGCCTTCCTCAATAACGGTCGCATCTATATCGAGTATGGCAAGAATTTTTTCTAAATATGATTTGGCATTATCAGTAAAATTTGAATAGGTCATAAATGTCTCTTTTTTTTATTCCTTCGCATCGCCCTTCACTATTTTTTTCGCTTTGATTTCTTCTTTGCTTGAGAACGGCTTGCACCATTACCGGTACCATTGCGTCGTTCTGTCTTCACATTATTGGTAATATTTTTGGTAGGCTTTGTTATTTCATCGCCTTCACCATTGTCTCGAGAATCGCTGACAACAAGCACACTAGCCTCTACGTCATTATTAAAGTCTGGTTCTGGCATTTTTGTAATAAGCCAAGTTTGAAAAGTTTGAATTATATTTGATACTACCAAATACAAATAGACACCGGCCGGTATTGGAAAGAAGAAAAACATTGCCGTTGTTACTATAGGCATTGTTTTCATTGTTTGTTGCTGAATGATTTGCTGCTCATCAAGTTCTTGGCCCTCACTTGGCTTCGGTGCTGGTACCGTCAGCTTTTGGGACAAATACATACTAATACCGAACATTATAATTAAAAACACAATATCAAAATTAGCAGGCTTGAGCAAAGCTACGCCTGTAGCTACTTTACCTAAGCCTGAGACAAATGCAAAAGGCTCTCCCTTGGCAATTCCAGGGATTACTCCTTGTATGTGATATTCGCCTGGATCCGTAAAAACGGCATGCCCGTTGCTATCTATATACGCTTCTTCGGACTGCTTTATCTCATTTTTCTCAGCGACTGGACTTTCGTCACTTTTTTCATTACTACTGGAACTTTGAGCAGGTGATCCCGGAACCGGCAATGCCTCTTTAACTTCGTGATTTTTTGGTAATACAATCTTCCATTTGGCACTGAAGTCAGCCGGTAATTTACCCTCTACAGCTCTTACACCAAAATTTAAATCTGTTCCGGCAGCGATAGTACTATTTCCAGGAAAGATTACCACTTTTGCTGGCACCCCATCTTTTGATACATAAATGCTGGTTGCACCGGTAGCCTCTTCTTTGGCAAAAGACTGGGCACTGCTTGACGGTACTACATTTACTTTTACATCTATGGTTTTGTCTGTAAACGGTGGTCCAGCAAAAGCTGCATACAAGGCAAATAGTATAGGCAGTTGCACTAAGGTAGGCAGACAACCTCCCATTGGATTCACTTTGTTTTTTGCGTAGAATTCAACTAGCTTTTTTGTAATTGCTCAGGATTACCTTTATAGCGCTCTTGAATCGCCTTCATTTGAGGCTGGAGTTTAGACATCTTCCGCATTGAAATAGTGGTTTGTGCCACTAGTGGCGATACCAGCACCCTAAAAGTAATGGTTAGCAAAATAATTGCCCAACCATAACTATGAGTTAACTCGGCAATTTTTTGTAACAGGGGCAGAATAAGCAGATAGGTGATATCAGGAAAGTTCAATGGAGTCTACCCCTCCCTGATGCCATGGATGACACTTCACAAGTCTAGCTCCGGTCCTAACCAAACCCATGAATACACCCCTTTTCTCAATGGCTTGCACTGCATACTCTGAACAAGAGGGATAGAAACGACAGCACGATGACCTAAAGACCCTTGTCATTTGATAGCTTTTAATCGCGAGTACTACGCCTCTTTCCATTATTTTTACAATTTCTTTAAACATTTTTCAATTATCAACGCCCATATTTATGGGCTGCTTCATCAAATGCAGTCCTCATTGTCCTACAAAGATCTTCCCAAGATGCATTAAGTGCACTTTCCTTAATAACTAGAATCATTGCATACCATTGACTTAGTGATTTGGATCTCAGCAGTCGATAAGATTCTCTAACTTTTCTCTTCATTCTATTTCTTCGGCAAGCACTTTTGCTCACTTTTTTTGACACTACAAATCCGGTCATTGGCAGAGAACTTATCCCAAAGCCAGTACTTAATGAATTATGCTTACCGATGCCATCGCTTGTCTTAGCTGGCGTTTTTTTTGGAAATCTTGGCAAGACATACAGAACAAAATATGGCGTGGCTACCGATTTTCTTGCGTTATAGGCCTTTGTAAAGAGATGGCTGCGCTTGAGTCTTTCCGCTACTGGCAACATTGGCTACTTTAGATAGCCAATTTATAGCGGCCTTTCGCTCTTCTTGCCTTTATTACTCTTTTGCCTGCCTTGCTAGACATGCGCGCTAGGAAGCCACTCCCTTTCTTTGCCTTAGCTTTAGAACCACGTAAAGTCCTTTTCATAAATTGAACAACTCCCAATTAAGAGTACAAAAACTATGCCAGATAAAAATTTCTTTGCTGGCGCAAACAAGCAGCTATGCTATCATCTCCAACACGCTATTGAGCCTATATACGTCCTGATAAGGACCAAAATTTACCATTAAATTTTTTATCGCATGCGCCCAGTCTATCTTTTTGGATAGACAATAGTCCCAACCCCGGAGATTTACTTAAAGATGCCTGACGACAATTCCAAAGGACAAGACATTCGTCTAGTTAAGTCTGGTAATGATGTATGGGCAGAAGCTAAATCAATACTTAAGAAGAAATTGAGTCATCCAAGCTTTGAGAGCTGGATTAAACCTCTGCAACTTGCATCTCTTGAAAATAACCATGCCAATATCTTGGTTAAGAACGAATTTATGCGCAGCCTTGTTTCTTCAAGCTATATTCCGGCAATCACAGAGGCTCTTTCACAAGTAACCAAACAGAAAATCAGCTGCAAAGTGACGATTGATCCTCGTTTACCTGATACAGATTCAGACCTCGGTATAGTAAATGTCTCTATATTCCCAGAAAAAATGGGTAGCATAGACAATACAAATACGCCAGAAGCATTCAATAAAACAAATACCAACAGCACCGCCGATAACACCAACTCTATAAAGAAGCCCGCTTCTGTTAATCTCACCAATACCAGCAAATCCGGTCTTAACTCCAAACATACGTTCAATACATTTGTTGTTGGTTCAAATAATCGCTTCTGTCACTCCGCCGCTTTAGCAGTGGCTGAGAACCCTGGAAATTCTTATAATCCGCTTTTTTTATATGGCGGAGTTGGCTTAGGAAAAACGCACATAATGCAAGCGATTGGCCATGAGGCATTGCAAAGAGCACCTCATCTTTCGGTACGCTACATAACTTGTGAGCGTTTTACTAATGAGCTTATAAATTCTATCAGAGACGATCGTATGGTCGATTTTCGTAAGCGTTATCGCCAGGTTGATGTCTTATTAATGGACGATATCCAATTTATCCAGGGCAAGGAATCAACCCAAGAGGAATTCTTTCATACTTTTAATGCCCTCAGGGACGGCAATAAACAAATAGTCCTTTCCAGTGACAGACCGCCTAAAGCCATCTCACTACTAGAAGAACGGCTAAAGAGCCGTTTTGAATGGGGTTTAATTGCAGACATTCAAGCACCAGACTTAGAAACACGTGTTGCTATTTTGCGCAAGAAAAGCGAAATGGAAAAGATGAATATTCCAGAAGACGTTATTGAATATATTGCCTCTGTTTTCGTCAATAATATTCGTGAGCTGGAAGGAGCTTTACTGAGGGCGCATGCCTATAGCAACATGACAGGCACAGAATTATCGGTTAGATCTCTAGCTAATATTCTTTCTCCAGTAGGACCAACTCAAACACCAACCAACGTTACATTAGAGCGCATAATTGAAATAGTCTCTCAGCACTATCGCATAGAACCAAGCGAGATGCGCTCACCTAAACGTTCTCAGGACTTAGCTTTGCCAAGACATATAGCTATGTATTTGGCTCACGATCTTATACAGCTGAGTTTTCCAAGGATTGGACAAGCTTTTCTAATAGAAAACACACTTCGGCTCTCTATGCTCACTCAAGAGTCAAAGAAGCTATCCTCAAAGATCCAGCAATAGCAGAAGCAGTCAATCAAATAATACGTAAGCTAAATTCATAGTTACACATTTCTATAAATTTATCATCGATGATTCAATGCACTTTAAGATGCCACAATCATTATGCTTTGCACTTTAATCATCAATCTTTTTTGCCAAAACAGCTATACTTTCTATGTCTAAAAACTCTATGTGCAAAAGCTGTTTATAATCTGTCTTTTGTCGTTAACTTGCTTGTAAATAGCAGATGGAAAAAACATAATGATTTTCATTCATTCACACCTGACAAACAGGTATTCTACAAGCAAAAACTGGTGTAGATAATCAATTTGGAGATTTTCTACAGAAAATTACTTCCACTACTACTACTAATTAACTATAACTAGAAACAAATAACAGCAGTAGCTTTTAAAATGGATGTCCAAATCTCTCTTGAAAAAGCGAGACCATCTGGTTAAGCTTTAATGGTGTTGCTAATTGCGGCAACGTAGTTATATTTTGACATAAGCGCTGTGAGGCGAGCATGAATTTTGCCATTCAGAAAGAAGTTTTGGTTCAATGTCTAAAAGAAGTCAGCAATGCTCTTGCTGGTCGAACTGTCCAACCGATACTCAATCATATTTGTATTCAGTCAATAGACGAATCTACAGTCCTTTTTAAAGCAACTGACTTAGATTTGCTCATAGAAAGTAAAGGCAGTGCGGTTGTTTATACCACTGGTTCAGTGTCATTGCCGGGAAAAAAATTGCTTGAAATAGTATCTAAATTGTCAGACGACCTTATTACTTTTAAGGCTAACAAAGAAACATTCGAAACAACTATAAACTGCGGAAAAACAAAAATATCTTTGGCTGGTTTAGCGTCGGAAGATTTTCCATCCTTGGGTGAGTCTAAAAGCGAAGGCATACTTATGCCAGCCGATGTGCTTCGCAAATCCATAGTGCAAACGTCATTTTCAGCTGCCAGCTTTGATACTGGTAGCGTTATTGGTGGTGTTTACTTATCCATCAATGAAGGTTTACTAGAAGCTGTGGCAACCGATGGTAATAGGCTTGCCTACAGGCAAGATATCTGCTGAATATTAGCTCCTCTGTTGCCAAATCTTCTACTTCAGTTAGTGATGCTCTAGGCTCTGACAAAACCTCATCTGAGACAAAATCTACTGCAACTTTAGAAAAGCCTTTAGCATTCAAGGCAATTATCCCCGCCAGAGCCTCTAATGAAGTAGTGATGATTATTGATTCATTGTACAGCCGTGCAAAGAAAGGCGGCCTTTCAGAAAGAGATCCGGGCGGAATAGCCAAAGATATTCGCCTTTCTATAAGTAGCGGCGTCATAACTTTTAAAACAGAAACTAACACTCTTTCTAGCAGAATAATTAGTGGAGAATTTCCAGCTTTCAAAGAATTATTTCCAGCCCAATATAAATATATTGCTACTTTGGATAGAGAAGAATTGATTGTCTCCTTAGAACGAGTATCTGTTATGGCTGATGAAAGAAAACATTTGATCAGACTTCATTTTGAAGGTAACGCCATGCAAATAACAGCCAATACCCCTGATTTTGGCGGTGCTCAAGATGAAGTATCAATGAAGTTTGAAGGACAGGTGCTCGATGTAGCTGTAAATGCACGCTATTTGTTAGATGTATTACGTTGCTTAAGTGCAAAAGACATACAAATAGAAATGACTGGTTCTCTGCAACCATTAATTGTCAAAGAGCTTGGCAGCGATAGTTATAAATATTTGCTTATGCCAGTGCAACTTAAAACCGGCGAATGATGCCTTTAGCTGATTTTCATTTCAGCTTGTAATTGTCCGTCAAATTCGAAAACAAACAAAAGAAGGTATAAATTGCCATGTTATACTTTACACTCTTGTGGATATACTCCACTTGTTCTTGTGCATGGGATCGTAGCTCAGTTTGGTTAGAGCGCCTGCCTGTCACGCAGGAGGTCGCGGGTTCGAGCCCCGTCGGTCCCGCCAATTAACAGTTGATAGCCGTTGAGAATAGTAGTGAAAAAGCCAGTCAGGATAAGGCTTTTGGTCATTTTACTAACAACATCCGATTGTTAACTATTGATAAATACTTACAACCGTTTATAATCCAAATGAGTACTCAATGAGTTCTTGGGTTTACAAATGGTTAGTAAAAAATTCCAAATAAATAAGCGTTTTGTTGACACTTTGGATTACAAACAAGGCGGCCAAAATATTTACTTTGATAAAACATTGCCCGGCTTTGCTGTAAGGGTATTTAAGTCTTGTAAGACCTATGTAGTGCAGGCAAGAGTTGGCGGCAAATCAATACGGCGCACTGTAGGTAAACATGGTCATCTGACTGCGGAGCAGGCAAGAGACGAGGCACAGTCATTGCTAGGGCTTATGGCTAAGCAACGTGACCCTTTGCTGGTTAAAAAAGAGAAGAGAGTGTCTGGAATTACCCTGGCAGACCTGTTTGATGTTTATATCGAAAAAAGAAATTTAAGACTAAAGACATTATCAATTTATCGTGATGTGATGAACAGATGCTTGCCAGACTGGCAGGACAAGCCGGTAAAAATATTGACTAGAGATATGGTGGAAGAAAGACTTACCAAAATCACCAATGCTAACAGTAGCAAAGGAAATGGCTGGGCACAGGCGGCACAGACATACAGATTACTCAGGGCACTTATGAGATTTGCTAATGAGCAATATGAGCTTGATGGTAAATTATTTGTGGCGATAGACCCCACCCGCAATTTATCTTATAAACGGCCATGGACTGAAAATATACGCAGGCAAGGTGTAATTCAAAACCATCAGATGGCTGACTGGTTTAAAGCAGTAATGTCATCCAGTAATGAAACCATTAAAGACTATCTTGTATTTATTTTACTCACCGGCTTGCGAAAAAAGGAGGGACTAACTTTAACATGGGAAAATGTGGATTTAGCTGGAAGGTACTTACGAATTGATGCCAGTATTGCTAAAAACCATCAAGAGCACCGGCTACCATTATCTGATTATTTATATGACCTGCTAACGCGGCGACATTCAGTGCTAAAAAATAAAAGTAAATATGTATTTCCTGGCCATATCACAGGTAGCTATTTAAAAGAGCCGAAAGGGGTAATTAAAGAAGTTGTGAAAAATTCAGGGGTAAAATTTATGCTCCATGACCTAAGACGCACATTTATAACTATTGCAGAAGGTTTAGATATACCCGCCTATGCGTTAAAGAAGCTAATTAATCACTCTACCAGAAACGATGTTACTGGCGGTTATTTAGTCATAGATGTAGAAAGACTGCGTGACCCAATGCAGCGTATAACTGACTTTATACTCAAACAAGCTGATTTAGGCTAGTCTGATGGGCACGGTTAAACCTATAACAAATTATCTTTATAGCAATAATTTACTTACTGCTTTTATTAGTACGTATTTTTAACCCATGCCGCTCGCTATATTTTCGACAGGTATCACTACAATAATACTTGTGCTTTGGCCAGTCGCCAATGTTATAGCAATTTGGTTTGCGGCATTTTCTAAAAGTGCTTGTTTCCGCAGCAAATTCATAAAGAGAGAGACAAACAGACTGCCAGGGTGATTCTAGCTGGTAAGTAGGGACCAGAGCTAAACTATTGCTCAGGCCGGGCTGTAATGAAAATGTTGGGCGAACCTCGGTCAATAGCTGGTCAAACACATTTTTTAGATACTCCTTTGCTATATTAATAAGTTGTCTGTCGTTAATAAGCCACTTAAACCCCTCTCGTGTTGGTGAAATCCTTGCAGACTGGCTGCCGAATGTACTTCCACGCTGAAAGCGCCTTGCGTCCTCAATAAACGCATCTGAAAATGGGAATTTGAAAAACTTATCTTCAGACATGACACATAGCTCATCGATGCCGATGAAATCACAATAGCCATTCTTTCCAGTTTGAAGTCTACGAGCCACATCAACAAAATAAGGAATCTCATTATCTTGAGGCCTCAAAATAACGCGCTGACAGTCTCCCAAGTCTTCCCTATAGTCAAGCCACGACCAAAGTTTAGTAACATCGCCACTTTGCTCTGCCTCTTTGAGCGCACAAATAAATTTCTTTAACCAATTTGTTGATGCCACCGCTTGCAAAAAGGCATCAATAGATATAACCGCTTCCTCATCCCAGTGAACATGAAATTCAAACGCATTTCCGTCTGGGAAGCCAAATTGCTGAGCCCATTTGAGGCAATCTTTGTTAGTTTTTATCTTAAGAAACGCATTAAATACGCGGCTACGCACTTGTGGATTTGCCAAATCATAAACGGGTAACAGCCGCATATCTTGGTCTCTTTTGCGGCGCTGCTGACTATAAGATGACTCTTCAGGCGCAGATTGCTGGTGACTTCTTATGTAGTCTAACCCAGCAATAGTACATATAGAGTAGCTGCTGTTAACGTAAATGGCACTCATTGACTTAAGCTGAGGTTCTTTGGATGGTTGATTTAGGGCTTCGTGCATGTCCGTTTTCTCGTCCGATTTTTGCAGGGTGCGTAGGGCATAGTTATTGGTTTAATAAAAATATATTTCCAATATGACAGCCAGTTGTGGAAAACACAAGCATGAAAAATAGACTAATTGCCGATACCTTAGAAACCAAAATGCCAGCACACGCTGCTGATTTTGAAATTTCTCAATCAAAGATAGAGCAATATAAAGCCATTTTGGGTGTTAACGCATTACCACTTGCTTGGAGCGAGCAAGACATAAGTAAACTGGGCATTCGGTCTCTTGCTTCTTTGCGTCGCGACAGAGTGGTTGGCGGTGGCATACCCTTTGTTAAAGAAAAAGGCCGTGTCATCTACCCAGTGCTTGAGGTTATTAGGTGGTTGCAAGAAAACCTGAAAGCAAGCACTTCTGAGGTTAATCACAGCAAGAGCTTACAAACCAAAAAGGTGTAACCATATGAGTATTAAGTCAGCAAAACGAGAGCATATTAGACAGCTTAAAGAGCTGCTACCCAAACTACAGGAAAAACTCTTGCCATCGCCACCCGAAAATGGTCACTGGGCAGAGCAGCGCTGGTATGAGGGGGAAAGTGACGTTGAGTATTCTGCCTGCCACCGCCTTATTTATAAGCAAGACTGGGTCAATCACTTTTTGCAAGAGGCAAGAGCTGGCGAAGATAAATACGGTAGAAAATACCGCATTGGTTCACTTGCTTTTCGGTTGATAGACAAATTTGACCGTGTTAAGGCCTTCTGTGTAGATGCAGATAAGCCACAAGCGGTAGAGGTAGTAAAAAAGAAACTCTTGCCCAAGCTCAAAGAGTACAACATCGAATACATTTATGAGTACGCTGGCAGAGAACTTGAACGATTACACATATGGTTTTTTTGTAATACCACTCTTTCGACATTGAGGCCATTTGTAGAGCAGCTTTTTGAGGAAGCCGCTATAGACTGGCGTCAGTTAAAGCTGGAGTTGTTTCCTACTCACAAGCCAAATAATCTTATACGCTTACCGGGTGGGCTTCATCTTCGAGCTGGAGCGGCAAACCCAATTATGTTTAGGCAGAAAAAAGGCAATGACGCCATATTTATTATTCAATCAATGATTGATTGTAGGCTAGTTGCAGAGACAGATATGCTGGAGGCGTTGAAAAAATCAATTAATCAACAAATAGTGCCCCTGCAAGAGCATAAGACACTACTTCCTTACTTGCGTCGTAGCGCAGATAAACAATCAATCAACTCCAAAGGCAAACCGTTTGTTTATGTACCTTTAGACCTACCGCTAGATTTTATAAATGTCAGATAATAAAATACCACCATTTATAGAAAATCAATGGCACAATTGCCAGGCGCAACATAGTCTTGTTGAAAAAATTGTTAATGAGCAATACTTAGAGGATAGCGGCGATGACGTTCATCGGGCTGGTCTGTACCTTACCAGTACATTTCGCTATGCAATTGACAAAGTAGCCAAAACAGAGGAAGAAAAACAACAGTACAAAGATTATTACCGCAAATTCTTCGCCAAATACCGTTACAGAGATGCCACCACACATTTCTGGGATAAAGGTCTGCCCGTAGTCCCTTCTTGTGAGATATGGGACAGAGACTTTGGCTTGTGCGATGGCTGCCCATTTAAAGGCAAAATTCCAAACCCTAAAGAATTATGGTACGGAAAACCGCTCCGACCTAACAAGATTGAGCAATTAGACGCTTGTACCAATGAGCAAATAAGAAAGACAACTTTTAAACAGGTAAGGAAAAAAGTTATTGATGCTGTTACCTCTGCTAAAAAACTTGACTTACTGATTGCCTCCCCGCAGGGCTCAGGCAAATCTGAGCTTGTAGATAAATTAGCTGCTGAGCTTGCCAAAAACCATAAGACGGTATTAATAGCGGTGCCAACTGGTCAACTTGCTATAGACCATAAGACCCGGCTGGAGAAGTACGGAGTCAAACCATTTGTCGTAATGGGTCATGCTAATTTATTTAAGTTTCTACAGCTACCGTTTGCTTGCCCGGCTGCTGCTGCAATTGAAGAAATGCAAAATCTGGGCGTAAATAGTAGTGAGATTAATAGAAAATATTGTCAAAAGTGCGAGTTTAAGGACAGTTGCCCATACCCTTCTCAATACAAGAGTGCAACTGAGTCAGCAAGCAATGTGGTTATTATCCAACATGCACATTTTAGGCTAGAACAACCGATGTCGATGTTGCTGCAAAAGCACTTTGACGTTTTATTTGTAGATGAAACATTTGTTGAAAGTGTTTATAGTTACTTAAAGCCGTCAGAGGCAGAAATAGACCTACTCAAAAAATATAGACGTAAATATAGATGGATAGAGCGGCTATTAGACTGGTTTAAAGGAGAAGCGGCTGCTGGTCATATACCTGCAACCGGTAAACAACTAAAGGCAATGAAAGAAACCTTTGATTACCATAACTTGCCTTGGAATATTCGAGAGTACCTTAGCGCTTATAATGACGGCAGCCGTTTTAACCCAACGACCGGCACATTTACATTTACACCTATTCCTGATATTTCGGTGAGAGTTTTTACTGACGCCACACCACCGGTTGAAATGCTCAAAACTATTTTAGATAGTAAAAAACTACAGGTAATTGGTGATAAACAGCTACTCAATGTTAAAGCCTATAACCCCGAAAACGAGATTATCAAAGTCATTGACGCTTCAAACTCGAAGCGAGCACTGTCTGACTGGCAATATTATCAAAACATCCTGCGCTTTATTGGTAACATGGCCCGCACTGAGTATAAAGACCTAAGCATTTTAGTGACCGTTTATATGGACGATGTACAAAAGGTGCAAGAGTATTTTAAAAACAACTTTCCTAATGAAGCCGCCAAAATAAAAATAGGGCAAATGGTTAAGGGGGTTAACGAGTACCAAGAGACAAATGTGCAATTTGTTCTAGCCGGTGTACACCTAAACCCGGAGCAAGCGCCAAAAGATGCCTGGAAACTAAAAAACATCGTTAACTTCTGGGCTGCTTTTAAAAGAAAGACAAGGTTGAAAATGATTTTCCCTTATCTGGCTGCTCTGGCTACCCCAGAAAGCCCGTACCCGTGAAAGTCAATCAGTTATTAGACGATGGCAGCGCCTACCTTTGTGAGTACCCAGAGCTAAATGACTATGTACTTGAGGCTTACTGGGAGGGTTTGGCTAATGAAAAAGCCATTGGCGAGACTCAGCAGAGTATTAGGCTTCGATTTAAAGATAGTAAGCTAAAGATTGTTTGGTTCTGGTCTAGACGACACCTGCCTGGCATACTTTTTACTAAAATAGAGACAGAGTCAGATTGTTTCAGCCGGTTTGCTAAAGTCCTTAATTATTAGAGTCATCAAACAAAAGAGTGCCGGACTGTTGAAATCCTTACCTAGCAAGTGTTTCGAGGATTAATCCGCCAAAATGCCAAAACATACGCTTTACAAGCGTAAAAACTGGCTAAAAGCGTTAAAATCCAGACTTGTATTATTAAATATAGTTAAGAATTGCTCATTGATTTGGGAGTGCCGTAAGTCTCTAAAAGCTTAATTAGCGAGGGATTCAAGGCTTGGGAAAGAAAAGGTAAAACATAGTCTCTTGACAATAATTAGAAAATTAATTATAATTTACAAGGTTTCGGGGCCGGGGTATTTCTTTCCCAGGTACAAGGGCCCCTCTGCAAGATGTCTAAATTATTAACAGCAAGAGATGGGTGGCTCAAGACGTTAAACAGAGGGTAGCTGGAGCCTTACCAATAAAAAGTAATTGCTTGCCAAGACCCTTTTAGCCTACTTAGCTCGATAACACTTAAATTGGCATTTAAATCGGTTATAGCAATTATTAATATCCTTAATGAACCAGTAGTCTCTACCAATTAACTGCAGTTGACCGATTTATATGGGAGATTACTCTACGGTACGGCAAAGGACAGTCTATTTGCCAGCGATTTATATGACACTTACTTCGGGAGCAACTATCTTAAAATAAGCCCTGAATTGGTCATTAAAATGAAATTTAAAATAAAGGCGGGGAAAAATTGTTAAAACTGATAGCAGCCAATTAGTTCTTTTATGGCACGATGCCCTGCCAATAAGCCTTCTAAGTTATAAGGCAGTCATTTTTATTAAAAATAGATATCTAATTTAATCTTGGTGCCAGTGAAAACGTGTTGATTTGATGGGTATTTTTGCCAACGTTTGAGCCTATTTTTATCTTTTTTACCCGCTAGCAAAGCGCACGACATCAATGACGCTAGCCATTTTACACGACACTTATTTCGGGAGTAATTACCTGAAAATAAGCATAAACAGCTCATCACGATGTAATTTTTTACAAAAACACGGGTGAATAGTTAATGTTTATAGCCATAAATGTTTATTTTAGGAGTCTAACAGTACCCCCTATAGCAGGAATGCCAGCCTGTGAGTCTTTTAAAGAATACGGCTTTATCATTTCAGAAAACGCGGCAATACAATTTAATGTTTGTACTAATAAAAATAGCTCAAAAATCATGCAAATTTGCCCAATATTGAGCACTTTTTGAGGTGTTTTGCCTTCTAATTGTGCATTGCACACGGCACACAGAAGGACACTTACTTCCAGAAGATATTTGCTTGCTTATGCAGTTGTTTGAGCTTCAGCGGTTATGCGGAATCCCGGCGCAAGTTAACACCTTAGGACGATTGTGCCAGCCGTTATCTATGCTACGTTCGGGACAGCATTACACAAGGGGTGCATAGGAGGCTATGCAAGTACAGTCATTAATCATCGGCGTTGGTTTTACAGCTCTTACTTGCTCATCTGCTGCCAGCCAAAGTTGTTCTATCGGTGGCAATACCAATTTATATCAGCAGTCAGCTAATATTGTCGTGTCTTCGAGTCTACAACCACCCCAATATGGTTTAGTAAACGACAATCAATTTGCCGGGCGGGTTAACACCAAAACTTTTGCTTCAGCACAATCAGGATTTGAAAACGGCATACCGCAAACCAGAGTCAACCTAAACGCCAAGATAGGTCAATTTCAAGACAATCATGGCTGTCAGCCTGTAGGAATAATGGGTTGTATGCTCGACCCCATTTCAGCCACTTTCCTTGCGGTTTATCCCGGCAGCGATTTGCTAAGATTTGGGATTCATCCAGGAGATGGTTACTTAAGTGTTAGAGGGCAGCCAGTTGTACATAGCCTATACTGGTTTCAGGATATGACTAGGGGCCGGCCTGGTACTTATGTAACTATGACAGTGCTGCATGATGGCAGGCCAACTGACATTGAAGTAATGCGAAGAGACTCTAGATTATTTACTAAATATGCTTGCGGTGATAATTATTTCGTTTGGTGTGTAGCACAAACCCGGCGCTGGTGATTATGGTCAATCATGCTAGGTGGTGTCAGCAATTAGTCGGTACAAACTAGCCCGGCTTATCCCAAGCTGCTTAGCAATATCAACCCGCAGTTTCCCTTGCTGGTCAAGCTCCTTAGCCAAAACTATCTTGTCTCGACTAATGGTTCTCGGTCTGCCGCCAATCCTGCCTAAGCGTTTGGCAGCCTCAAGACCAGCCATAGTTCTTTCTTTAATCAAATCCTTCTCAAACTCGGCTATTGCGCCTAAGACGTGAAAAAAGCATTTGCCCATGCTGGAGCTGGTATCGATTGGCTGGCTTGTACACTTTAATGCGACACCTTTATCTTGAAGTCTAGAAGCTATGTCAATTAGGTCTTTAAGCGACCTGGACAGGCGGTCCAATTTATAAACAACCAAAACATCGCCGGTGCTTAGAGTATCGAGAGCTGATTGAAGCTCGGCCCGATTATATTTAGCGCCGCTTTCATGCTCTTTAAAAATAATCTCGCAGCCCGCAGCATTTAGGGCATCTATCTGTAGTTGTAATGACTGGTCTTTTGTGCTGACTCTGGCATAGCCGATAATAGCCATAACTTAGTCCCTTTGTCTCCTAACTCATACCTTTATAATACACAATAAACAAATAGAAGTCAAGATAAAGCCCGTTCGTTAACAATTGAATGAGTGTCTTTTGACACACAGTTATAAGACAGGCAAAATGCCGAAACGACGTCCTCAACTATAAGTGTGCTTAGCACGAACAAAAACGGTGGTTTTCAAGGTAAGTAATCGGGCAACCCAGTGATGCAAAGATGACTTAAGCAAAAATAGGCTGCACTATTCCAGTTCATCTGGACCCATGTTGAGAGCATATACAACAGTGTGTCTTGCCAAATTTTTAGATTTGGCTTTAATAAAAATGTTTTTGCCGGCGATTTGCGCTCTAGAAAGTCCGTGCCTTGACCGTCCTACAGACAATTATTTTAAAAGAGGGCGCAGAGCCGGAATCTTCAGCCAACTGGTTCAGCCGTTTTGAAGCATTGCACTCAGCACTAAGGCATGAAAGAACAGCACGCAAGAAAATTGAAAAAGACTGCCAGGCAAAAATCTGTGAATTGCAAGACGAGAACGAACGTCTAAAAGATGAGAATAGACTTTTAAGGAAAAGCGGTCGGCTGGCCACAGAAGTCTTTCAAAAGAAGGTCCAGGAATTAGAATTTCAATTTAATGCCAGATATCTGGCAGCTATTGAATCCTTTAAAAGGAAGCTCAGGCTACTAAATTTGAGCTAACCAAAAGCCATCTTCTTGCTTTAGAGCTGTCGCAAAGAAAAATTCTAGAGCTGTCAACAACAATCAATCAGCTAATAGAAAGACAGGAGCGAGCTAAGAAATATATTGCCTGGCTTACACGACAACACTTCGGTCAAAGCTCCGAAAAAATGACACTAAAATCAGCCGAACAGGAACAGCCAATAGATAATGTTGTATCAATTTTAGAACCACTATCTAAACGTAGGCGCGGACAAAAGCCTGGTAAAGGCAATGGTCATGGACGCAGCGACCGCAGCCGGCTTGAAACAGAAGAAAAATTTATTGAGATTGAAAATTGTTACTGCTCAGTTTGTTGCAAACCTTTTCGCATTCTGAATGAGACAGAAAACTCCGAGTTAGCAGAAATCCAAGTACGAGCCTATCGCAGGATTTATCGAAGAAGGAAGGCAGTCAGCCAGTGCATGTGTAAAGGCAGGCAGATTATTACAGCACCGGTAGCCCCTAAACTCTATCCAAAAACCCAAATAGGAAACTCACTTTGGATCTATCTAATTGTCTGGAAATATTTACGTGGTGTGCCAATTAATCGCATATTGCAAGATTTGTCATTGCGCAGGCTGCATCTATCTATTGGCACAGTAATCGGCGGTTTTGTATTTATTAGTGTTTTACTTGATGTTCTTTACCGGGCAATAATTGCCCATTGCCAGGCTGATGACCTTTGGACGGACGATGAAACAACTTGGCGTGTGTTTGAAGAAGATGATGGTACAAGAAACAAGAAGAAATGGTGGTACTGGCTATTTGGCGGCACTGATGCCATTGTTTACAAACTAGACGCAAGGCGCTCTAAAGATATACCTAAAGATATACCTAAAGATTTCTACACAGCTTCTTCTGGAGTACTAATGAGTGATCGGTTGGGAAGCTACAAATCGCTATCTGACTCAATTAAGAATGCCTTCTGTTGGGTGCATGTCAAAAGAGACTTTTACAAGATTTTTCAAGGTATGCCAGCATTAAAGGACTGGGCTGAGGACTGGTTAACTCAAATCGGGTTAGTCTTTTCTTTAAATAATGAACGAGTAGATTTGTGGAAAGCAGGACAGGATTGGCAAGAAGCTCAGAAAGCTCTTGAGCAACATATGCAGCAAATACAAGAACGCTGCGAAAGTCAGCTGCAAGAAATAGATTTGCACAAGCAACAGAAGAAGGTGTTAAACAGCCTTAAAAACCATTGGGATGGACTGGTCTTGTTTCTGACTGACCCTCGTATACCAGCCCACAATAATAGGGCAGAAAGATTACTAAGACCTATCGTTATTAGCCGCAAAAATAGCTATGGCAGCGGTAAAGAATGGAGCGGCATGTTTGCAGCCAAAATATTTACTATTATGCAAACATGGCAAATTAATGGACTTAACCCGGAAGCACTGCTGCTGGACTATTTCAATCAATGCTCAAAATTACCAAAAATACGGGGCAAACCGCCGCCCACGCCAGACCTAAAAGAATTTCTCCCCTGGTTGATGCCCATGGAGAGAAAACAAAAATTCACCTTGCCCAAGAATATCAAAAGACCAGCCTGAATTCACATTAAAAATTCAGGCTGGTCAGGTTGCAAATTAGTTCTTCTTAGCAACCGACCACCTGTGTTAACCGATTACTTACTTTTCAAGACGTCGCCTGCTAAGGCTCTTTACAATTAGCGCAACCCCGTTAATTGTAACCAACCGAATTAATAATTTAATTTGACTAAGCTAGGCGCTAAGCTGGGTTAATCTTTTAGCAAAAATTCCACTTAAAAAACTGGTTATCAAGTGACTGGGTGGACTTTTCAAGCACATTAAAAACTACCGAAGCTATTTTAATATTTTATATATCACAGTATTGCTTTGAAGATATCAAAAAAGTCAAGGTAAAGTAGTTCTTCTATCCCTTGTTATTTGGTGTCTAAACTAGTTTGATGTGCTTTGATTGGTGCGCCCTGATTCCTCGGACGCGAGGCAGGTTAAGCATTAGCTTTGCGCTGAGCCATTTTGGAGCAAGGGATATCGTGTCTATTACATCTCATTCTCGACAAGAAACCGTTGGTTAGCCACTGAGTTGCCTTCCAATACCACGGACAGCAGTTCTCCATCAACATCAGCAGGAGATTCACATGCCACGCATCGACAAGGACACAAGGCTCCGAGAGATGCAAGACATCGCATTTGCGCGCGGGGGCTACTGTCTCTCGTCCAGGTACATCGACTCTCAAAGTCCCTTGAGATGGCTGTGCGGTGAGGGACATGATTGGAAAAGCACTCCCAACAACGTCAAGAACAGAAGCACCTGGTGCCGACGTTGTTATGAGTTGAGCCTCATCGGGCACGACCCATGGGAGCCGCTTACCCTGGAGGAAATGCAACAGATCGCCATCGAGCGCGGGGGCTATTGCCTCTCACGCAGATATGTCAATATTCATACGCCACTCCGGTGGATGTGTAGCGAAGGACATATCTGGGAAGCCGAGCCCAACAACGTCAAGAACGCAGACAACTGGTGCCCAATCTGTTTGTTTCTCACACTCAAAGAGATGCAAGACATTGCAACAGAGCGCGGTGGCTATTGTCTGTCTTCCAGATATGTCAATGCCCACACGCCACTGCGATGGATGTGCGGTGAGGGGCATGTCTGGAAAACCACTCCCGACAGCGTCAAGTACCAGGGCACATGGTGCTCAGCCTGCGAACCTCGTACTCTGAAGGAGATGCAAGACATTGCAACGGAGCGGGGTGGCTATTGTCTGTCTTCCAGATATATCAATGTCAACACGCCACTGTACTGGATGTGCAGTGAAGGACATGGGTGGCAGGCCACCCCGGACAGCATCAAAAACAAAGACACCTGGTGCCGAGAATGCTGGCATACGTGTCTTCGTTTGTCACTGAAGGAGATGCAAGATATTGCAACGGAGCGTGGTGGTTATTGCCTCTCCTTCAATTATGTGAATGTCCATATACCACTCAGGTGGATATGCGGCGAAGGACATGAGTGGCAGGCCACCCCAGACAGTATCAAATACAAAGGCACCTGGTGTCGCTCCTGTTGGGGAATGGGCCGCCGTTTGTCACTACGGCAGATGCAAGACATTGCTGCTGAGCGCGGCGGCTATTGTCTCTCCTTCAAGTATGTCAATTCCATGACGCCATTGCGCTGGATGTGCTGTGCAGGACATGACTGGAAAGCCATGCCCAATGCGGTCAAAAATCAGCGCACTTGGTGCCCGACTTGCGCCAATCTGTCGAGGGGCGGTTGATGTCGTCCCTCGTTCTATCGCATCGACAAGTTGGATGTGTAATCAAGGACACATCTGGCAAGCCAGCCGCTGGCTTATTGGGAGGTATAGGAAAAATCGCATAGCGCACGATGGCACGGGGCTCGCCTCGGTTGCTGAAACGGCTACGAGCAGAGTTGGATGCCCAGAAGGCTGAGTAATTCGGACTCTCCCTGGGGATCCAAATGGGATAAAACTGGACAGGGAGTGGCAAGGATGCCCTCCCCATTTCCTCTGTATCTAACTTTTTTTGTATGTAAAAAATGGCCTTTCGCTAGCTAATTTTCTTTGCTCCATAGAGATAATGGTCAATATTCTTAGCTAAATCAGTAGGCAATTTATCCCATTCTTCTTGAGGAGCCAGCGCTCTCGCCTTAGCAGCGATTTCTAATAGCGATACCTTTTCCATGCCAGGCTTTGGCTTGCGAATACGCAAAAACGATTTACTCTTTGTTGATTTTGTTTTTTATTGCTCGTTTTTGTAGGTTTCATTGCTTCTCTGCGCTAGAAAATTAAGCTTCGAGGCCAAATAGTTTCATTATTACAGCATGTACTACTTAATTTTCTTGTGTCTATAAAGATAATGGTCAACATTCTTAGCTAAGTCAGTAGGTAATTTATCCCATTCTTCCGGTGGCACTTGGGCGCGAAGCTTATCTACTTCATCCCAAAGAGAAATAGAATCCTTGCTCACTTTGCTCTTATTTGCTCCTTTAGGAGCATTTTTGCTTGATTTGTTTATTTTGGATTTAACCATGTTAACTCCTGAGGCTACAGAGCAATTGCTATTAACAGAGTGGACAAGCTATTATAATTGAGTTTAGATTAGATAGTTATAGTCAAAAGTGAATTAAGTTATGCAATTGAGCCAGGACATAATTAATAACCTGATTAGTCGAATAAAGAAAGTCGTTGAACCAAAAGAAGTCATTTTATTTGGCTCAGCAGCGCGTGGTCTTATGGCTCATGATAGCGATATAGACGTGTTGGTCGTTGTTGCTGAAGGTACTCACCGCAGACACACATCTCAGCAAATCCATATGAATTTATTTGGCTTTGAATACCCTGTGGACGTCATCGTTGCTACTAAGGCAGATTTAGAAAAGCATAAGGACAACTCAGGTTTAATTTACATGAACATTTTAAGGGAAGGCAAAACAGTTTATGCTGCCGCATAAGGGGCTGCTAGGTATTAATGATGAAGATTGAGCAAACAGTAAAAGACAAAAGAAATGAGATTTTGAGTATAGCAACCCGCAATGGTGCTTATAATGTGCGGTTGTTTGGCTCAGTAGTGCGAGGCGAAGCAACTGAGAAAAGCGATGTAGATTTTCTAGTTGATATGCAACCGGGGCGGTCATTGTTGGATGTTGCAGGGCTGTGGATTGACCTTGAAAAACTTTTGGGCTGTAAGGTTGATATTGTAACCACTAAAGGCTTAAAAAAATCAATCAAAGAAGATGTTTTGAGTGAAGCAAGAGCCTTATGAGCCGCAGGAAAGATAGTCAATGGCTTATTGATATCGAAGAAGCCATTGAGAGAATTGAGCAACATCCAAAATACTTGCTTGGGCGCAAAGGTTATGATGAAGATAACTATTTTCGCGACGTCGTTTATCTACATCTTGAACGGATTTGTGAGGCAGCAACACACTTATGTCGTGAGTTTGGCTATGAAGAAAAATATCCAGAACTACCTTGGGCACGCATTATCAAAATGAGAATTATACTGGCACACCATTATTGGAATGTGGAAGATGACATTATTTGGAATGTAGTAGAAGAGCATTTGCCGGTATTGAAGATAAAAGCCAAGGAGTGGCAAAAATAGCACAAAAATTTCCGCCAAACGAGTTCTCAATAAGTTCTTAGGCGATATTTACAACCCAAGACTAACATGAAATTTAGACCAAAAAGCATTGTGCTACAAGACTTTATAGAAATCAGACCAAATTTCCAGCGTCCTAACTGTCACGCAGGAGGTCGCGGGTTCGAGCCCCGTCGGTCCCGCCATTTAAGTATTGTCCGGCCCTGAGAAAGGGGTTATACTTTTCGCCATTTAAGGAGGCGAAATGGGTATGCCATGGAATGACAGTTCTGTCAAGCCTTATCAGATAGGCGTTTCCGGTTTTGTTAAAATCTAATTAGAAGTACTAAAAGTATTCATGTAGGGACAGTGTAGGCAATAGAATAAATTGTTGCTTGTAAAAAGCAGACAAACAAATGCGGTGAAGACACCCCATATGACGCCCCGACCGGCACCGGCAGCACCTGCCATTAAAACTTCAACATTTGGCAAGTAAGATAGAAACCCAATCAGGAAGTAAGTATAGAAACCCATGGGGCATTTAGAATGATGTCTGCACGATTATTTTTGACCGGTAACAAAATTACTTGTGCTATTTTTGCCACTGTTTAACTTTGATTTTCAATACGGGTAAATGCTCTTCTACGATGTTCCAAATAATGTCATCTTCCACGTTCCAATAATGGTGCGCCAATATAATTCTCATTTTGATAATTCGTGCTCAAGGTAATTCTGGATATTTTTCTTCATAGCCAAATTCACGACATAAGTGTGTTGCCGCCTCGTATATTCGCTCAAGATGTAAATAAACAACGTCCCGAAAATAGCTATCTTCATCATAGCCTTTACGCCCTAGCAAATATTTTGGATGCTGCTCAATTCTGACATTTTGACTCAATCACATAGTTATGTTGATTTTTTCTTGGCACATGACTAATTCATTAAGAACGTTTTTTACATCGCTATTATATCAAGATTAGGTATCCACATCTGGCAAATTAATATCGGATGAAGAGGCAAGGCAATGACCGATTTCTCACTAGATTTTCACAAATCCAATTTATTATTTTCATTGTAGGTTTTTTATGTAGGATTAATCACCGTGTTACTAGAAGAACAGGATTTTTCTAAAGATGATGCGCAAGAAGACGCCTCTAAAGTTGCTTCGCGAGGTGAAGAGCCCGGTACGGAGAACGCGCGGCGGGAAGTACAAGCAACGCCATTGAGGAATATTCTCGAAATATTTAGAGCGGCAGCAGCACCAAAAGAAAAATCAAACAGTCCTGTTTATCCTTCACTTACTATTGAAGAATCATCAATAGGACCTCCTCACGCATCGGATGACGCACAGCTAGATACCGCGTCTGAGACTCCAAGAAATAGTAAAGAACAGGATAACAAAGACTTGCCCCGCACAACTTATAAAGAATTTCTTGGCTTAATTGATAAAGTAAAACCTAGTTTTTCTGACGATGATCAGCTCTTTAACGACTTCGAACGACTGTTGGCAAAAAAACTAAATCCAAACGGAATAGCCGATTCAGCGCGTAAAGAAATGCTTGAAAAAGCGCATGAAACTCGACTTGATTCTCTAAATGCATTTAACGATAATAAGCATTTTTCAACAAAACAAAAAGAAGAAGTCTATGCTCAAGCATCTCGCTTATTATCTGAGGGCGGCAAAGACGGGGCCATTTTAGTTGACCAATTAATAACAGGGGTTGCTCATCTTGAAACCAGACAGAGCACCGCAACCTGCACTGCCACAGGACTTGTTGATTTATTGTCTGTAACTAATCCTCAACTAGTATTTAAAGACGTAGCTGACTCATTCTTAAAAGGATACGTTACTGATCGTACTGATTCAAAAACAATAATTGATCCCGCTAGTATCAAAGCCGATGCTGAAGAAAGCAAGACAGGGGGTTCTTCAGAACTAACATCCAGATCGCGGGGAAATATATTTGGGAAAAGTGAACCACGCCCATGGGCTTATAGATTAGCAGAATTGGCGATAGCAAATCGTCATTGGGGACAAGCCACTAAAGATGCTAAAGGCAAAGCTCTTGCACCAGGAGAATCATTGTCTTACATACATAGAAATGGTTCTGACCAGTTGGTAAAAACAGATAAACGCGGAGAAACGGTAGAAGAGCGGGACTTAAGGGGAAATATTGTAAATTATCCAGGCCTGCCCTTTGGTGCTATGGCTGAGACGTATAGACGAATGACGGGCGAATCGCAAGCGGAGGTTAAATCTAGATTTTTAATCTCGGACTCTGCACAAGAGTTTGAAAAGAAAAATGCCGTCACCACTATTATATCTACTCAAGAAGATTTTATAAGAGAGCTTAATCAAGATCCTAATAAAGCCAGGTTGCTCTATGTGTCTCTAAATCCTAAAACTAGCGAAATTGGCAAAGCGTTTTCTAGCCTGCCCGCAACAGAAAGAACGATGGTCAAGGGAAATTCGTCAGTGGTTGCCCATATAGTGACACTGAGAGATTTTAAACCCGATATAATTGACCCCAATGATCCTGACTCCAAAAGAGGCTTAGCCGTTACCGCACCTTATTTCAGTCCTTACAATTTAAGCATGTCTGTAGAAAAACTTTATGCATCGATGGATATGAAGCCGCCTATTAGCAAGCGGCCAAGTCAATAACCGTTCAGAATAGTTGTGCAAAATCTAGTAATAATTGTGCTTTCAAGTATTATTTGATAAAAGTAATATTTAAGCATAGATCATCACCGTGGATAACAGTAGGCAATATTTGCTCAGGAGGCGCTATTGCCCAAATCTTTGGTTGAGTTACAAAGAACAATAATGCTTGATTCGAGTAAGCCCGATTTATTAGGGTAAGGGCGCAATTCACCTTTCAGAATCCGAGAAACCAGCCACAGACTAGCCTACCTCCTTTAATTAAATTACAAATCCACAATTGTTTTGTGGATAAGGACGGTATTGCGCACTCTACTCGGGAGATTCCAGCCATGCTGTACGACAGAGACAATTACGCCGACATCGCCGCAAACCAAGTGACCCCAGCTATGATGGGACATTTCAGCGTTCCCGAACGGACGATCATTCGTTTAGTCCTTGGACTGGACGGGCGGACGACTACCACAGACGAGGAGCTTCAGGAGGAATTGAGCTTCGTATGTCTGGACCTAGTTATAGGCTGCAGGCGGACGGCCTTTAGGAAGCTGAGAGAACTAATCAGTGCAATGGAGGATGCTCGGGCTTCTCCAGGGCAAGTGAGACTGTCCGCCGAACTGAGCAAACAATATGGCGTGACAGTCGCCTCAGCAGAATTGACTACAGAGCTACTGGCAGACTGCTTTCGAGCACATCCCGAGGAGCTTGACATCCTTGATCTCGTATACTTGGGATCAACGGGACAGATGACGGTCATGGTCAGTCAACTCATCAAACAATATGGCCAGAGGGCACGCAGCCTAAAGGCTTCAGCGCTTAAGCGCCTCGCCGAATACCTCAGCGGAGATAATTCTAATCGCAACCAAGAGGGCGAGAATAAACACGGTTCGGCAAATGACAATCTCTCAGGATCGAATCCGGCAGAGAAAGAGATCCCTACGTATCTGTCTAGGGAGGCATTGGAGGCATTTGTCATCCAGCCGGCGCGCCGTATTCGCGGCCTTGAACAAGAAGTGCGAGAACTGAGAGAGGAGCTTGCCCAACTGCGAGCAGCTCTGTCCGCCCATTTGGGTTCGACGAACGATCCAAATGAGGCGCCCTAACAGATTTTATCCTGACCATTGAGTCAGGTTTAGAATAGGAATTCGACTATGCCTACGGGACGAGGCAGGCAACGATTGCCACTTCGTCCAATTCGTTGTTAATCCATGCAAGTGGATTGCAACCGTATTATGACCGTGGCAAAAAGGACCAGGCTCTGGACGAGCTGCTGCGCCAATTCGTCTAGAAGGAAGGACGGCGTCGCCTGCCATGAGCAGTCTCACAAAAACTATTCATGGCAGGCCAACAGTAAACAACTTCGCTTTGGAACAAGCAATTCGACTGTTCTCCAACCGGAAGGGAAGACTGTCATGAACACCAAACAAATCGTCCGACACAAGGTGATCAAGGTATTACTGTTGCTGGTCGCCGCAGTGATTGTGGGGGTGGCCAGTGATCGTGGTTTCGCTCCAGCATGGCAACGCTTCGCAACCGCCATCAATCTCAACTGGGCAGCGGCCTGGTCGGGCGTCAAGTGGTTCGCGATTGCATTTGGACCACCATTATTCATAACGATACTTGTGCCACCGAGATATCTGCGCAGTCCAGAGACGGACTATGCCGGTGCTCCCCAGAACGTCCCGTGGCTCTTCATGGTTGTCCTTCTTACAGCCAATGCTTGCTCAGAGGAGATTTTTTTCCGTTGGGCAATTCAAGACCTTCTGGGCCTCATCCCCGCCACAATCGGTTTTGCCCTATTCTACGTGCTCCGGGTGGACAGGAATCGCCCATGGGCGTTTAAAGAATGGCGACCCCAATTTGACTTCATAGGAGTGCCTTCCGTTGCAGCTGCCGGGCTATGTCTTGGTCTGGCAAGAATTTACAACCATGGCAACATGGTCCCCTCACTCCTTGCGCACATCATTAAGAACATGATGGTGCTCGGTATCGAATATCTCGCTATGCGCGAAGAACGGAACAACGCACGAATGCAGGTAGTACAAACTGAGCAATGAGAAGATCCCGAACAGCGTACTACTCGGGATAAGGGTCAACCAGTCAATCGAGCGTCAAGACGAGCTAAGACGGACGCAGGAATGTCTGCCCGTCTTAGCCGTTTTTGGCCTTTTTTTACTTAGTAGCATCACACCTTCTATTATTCCAACAAATTCACATATTTTGCAGGACAAACAAACTTAGATTGGCACCATGGACAAAAAATCATCTACAAAAAGATAAAAAGAGATAGGGGATACTCTATGTATCCCCTGTTGAATTGCACAGCAAACACGCGAAGCAGCCTCACGGCCTGACCAGGGCTGTCCTTAAACTTTCTGGGAAGGACGCGTCCTTGTCCACACAATGAGCCGTCATGATGGCACCGAATTTTGCACTGAGGCATAGGGTAGCAGAGTGCATCACGGCCTCCTCATCGTACCCCCTTTCCTGGGGGTCGCTGGAGAATTCGAAGGCTTGCTCAGCCTTGGCCCAGGAGAGAAAAACTCCACCCTGCCTGTCGACGTACCAGATTACACCGCGACCCGGTGCAGTCCAAGTACTCAGCGAATCTTCCGAAATCCGCTCAAACCCGTATACCCCGTAGGCATAATACATGAGAGCCGCTCCCCGAAGGTTTCTGCCTCAGCCAACCGCATGAACATCATGAAGAATTAACTGGGACAGCATGTTGCCTGAGAGAATAAACTTCCTTGTTTTTCGATTGACTTGCTACGGTAACTTTCCTTCCATGGATATTGAGAGATCAATCCAAAAAAAACGATTCAAAGAAACCAAGTCAATCTTGGCAACCGGTGAATGCATAAGTAATCGATAAAAAGGCGATCATGCCATTACAGTTAGCGCGAGCCTTCGTTAACCGTTATCTAATATAAAAACAGAAATGCATAAAAATTGGCCAACAAAGTTTTGTTTGCAAAAGAGTTGTTCCACCGCACCGCTCGATAAGGAAGTACTGGATTTATTTGAACTTGATTGAACCGAGGTATTGGTAAATGCGTGTGCTTTTGGATACTCATACATTTTTGTGGGGGATTGCTGAGCCCACAAAGCTATCAGCCACCGCATACAAAATTATGGAAGATGGCGATAATGAAATTATGGTTAGCGCCGCCAGTGCCTGGGAGATAGTAATCAAAGCTCGGCTTGGGAAACTGCGTCTGCCCACCAAACCAGAGCTATTTATTAGTGAACAACTGCTCAAGCACTATTTCACTTCTTTACCAATTAGTTTTAGTCATGCTTTGCATGTTTTCTCTGCCCCCTCATCATCGTGACCCCTTCGATCGTCTGTTGGTCTCCCAGTCCATGCTGGAACAACTGCCAATCGTGACAAAGGACAAAAATATCAACCAATATCGCGTAAAAACAATTTGGTAGTTTGATGGGTGCAGAAGCAGTCTGAACTTTTTGTCACGTTTTTATGCAGTTAAACTCAGGCGGCAAGAACGTCAACATGCCCGGCTTTTCCATACTCAATTATACGGCTGTCTCGTGTGACTAAAATCGACTTCTCCGATCTGGCAGTAGCAACTATCATACAATCTGCCGGATCATTATGAAATTTGCCTGGCAAAAGCGATGATTCAATAGCAATGGCATCTGTCATTGGGGCAAGAGTGAATCCGGATTTATCCAGAGCAGAGCGAGTCCAGTTAAGCAAGGGCTCTTGCAGCTGAATGCGATCCTTCTTCCACAACATGCCAAGTTCCCAAAGACAAATAACCGGGACCAATACAGAGCTTTTCTTTAAAGCAGAGTGTATCCGTTGCCTTACAGGGCTTGTAATAGTCTTGTCTCCATTAATAATCCATATCCAAACATGGGTGTCTAAGACCAGCGACTGCTCAGGCATTGGCTTCCCACTCTACATCAATGGGAGAAATGATGTCGCCTTTTATTCGCACCGAACCTTTCATACAACCAAAAAAATCGCCTGCCTCTCCTTCAACCGGAACAAGCTTTGCTACCGGTTTACCATGTTTAGTAATTAGTATAGGTGCTTTAGTTTTTTTTACTGAATCCATTAACTTCAAGCATTTTGCTTTGAATTCAGCCGCGGCAATTTCACGCATTTTAGTCATTTTATTTAACCATGGTTATATTTTCTGGTCATATTATAACATGCAAAAGCCTGGCTTTCACAGCTTGAGCCGCATGTATGTATCCACTCTTTTGTATTTAGATAAATGATCCGGCTTATATTTCACAAAGCCTGCCTCTCGATAGAGGGATGATGCTGCCTTTAATATGGATACTGTTTCTAGGGTAAGCAATGTTCCGCCTCTTCGTTTAACCTCATTAATACAAGCGTTAAGCAATTTCTTGCCAATGCCCAGTCCTTGATATTTTGCTGTTACAGCAAAACGGGCGAATTCATAGTGATTTGGTTCTTGGTAAAGCACCGCCGCTGTGCCAACCACTTGTTTATCTGAAAGAGCAAAAAATATTTCTCCGCCACCAGTCAATATCAATTCCGGATTAGCAAAGATCTGCTCATCCAATTTCTCGATCGCGCAATATTTTTTTAACCATTCTGTATTTAAATCGGCAAAATACTTTTTATAAGAAGCTTCATAACGCACAATTTGCAAGTCTTGTAGATGGTGAGACATCTCTTTCACCCTCACTGCCAGTGGGGCCTTTTTATGGCAAGCTTCCAATAAATATAAATTGGCAAGAAATTGACCTCCCGATTCTTGGAGAAGATCCTCTATAGCGCTCTTTATCTTTAGCCAGACTGGCTCTAATTTGCTTACCAAATTCTTGCCTTTTACAGAAAATACAAATAAGCGTCGTCTTTTATCTTGTTTGTCTGACTGGCTTTCAATATAACCTTGATCAATCAATTCTTGAGCTATTTGATTGATAGCCGAATGAGTTACCCCAAGTTGATCGGCTATTTCAGTAGCTGTTACCGGTGATTGTTCCGCTAAGAGACAAAAAACAGGGAACCATTTGGGCTCAAAGAGCAAGTCATGGTCTTTGTATATTTCTGCTACATCCTGGCTTATGCTCTCGCTAAGCCGCCGCATATGACTTGCTACAGCCAGTGAACCTTGTTTTTTTAGATAATCAGTCATGAAAGGTCACACTCAATTGGCGAGAATTTCTAGAAGTATTTATATAGAACCTTTGATTATATTATGTGGCAATAGCAATTGCCATAAAAAGAGAAATTGCCCAGAAGCAGCTGTCTTAGATCGAAATCCACAACAGCATGCTTCTGAGCAATGCATGTCAGCACGTTATATTAAAGAGCGGACATCCTTTCCTGCCAGAGCTTCTCATGATGTCCCCAGGACTCAGCCACCTTTTCAGCATGACTGGCGTCACGCCGATATTCGGCCCAGTAATCCCCGCCGATGCCCCCTTCTGCATCCCGCTGTGCTTCGATGGCCTTGACCACCGCCAGGTAGGACTGGCGTGCCTTGGTGAGAGCTCGCAAGACCTTGTCACAAGTCCTGAGCTTCCAGGACCGAGTCCAGCCGATCTTAAGTAGCAGCGGCGTCCAAATCAATGTCCAGCCGCCAGCAAGCGCCGCGTTGTGGGCGTTCATCAGTGCCTCGCGCACTTCGTCTGAGTAGTAATGCATTTTGCTCTCCATATCTATTTCCTCCGGAAAATGAACAGGTTGTCACCGTAATTCCTATCGATACGCGATACCTGTCCCCACCGCGCGCCGATCGGCACGACATTCTTGCTGTGGTAGAAGAAGTCGAGCCAAGCTGGGATGGGAATGGCTTCAACCAGATCCCACTCTCTATCCAGCTTCCAGTGGAAAAGATCGTCGCCTACCGCAATCGCTTGCGAAGTGGCAACATAGGCAAGAATCTCACCAGCATATGCTGTAAGAGCGTCGCTTGCCATGGTGTTGCTCTTGTCCGGGTAGCAAAGAAAGAGGACACGCTCTGGATGGGACGGCAGAACACTAGCGTCCCCGGCCAGGACCTCGGTCCAATTCTCGCTACCGGCAGTGTGCCAGGAACCCTCCTCTCCGGGCACTGGATATTTGTCATAGGCAAGAATATCAACGCCCCGTGCTCGCAATAGATGGGCCCAGTATCCTTTGCCGGCACCGATTTCGATCAGACGCGGGAATTGTGAAAGCCGCTTGAGAGCGGCATCGTTGGGGATGGCGAAGCCGTAGCGGTCCTTGACCCGCCTGGACGTGACTTGTCTGGCCAGCCAGCGGAAAAATACTGTGTATTGCCAGGCAAACCAGCCCCGCAGACCACTTTGGTCAAACCAGCGGTGCTTTGAATGCAGCCACTGCCACACCAATTGGTAGTCCCGCAAGTGCAGGTTTTCCACGGGCAGGGATTGCTCGTTATTGCGTTGACGCCGAACATTGCGATTGGACATGGATCTCAACCTCGTGTTTGCGATGCCTCGAATGCTTGAATTAAGGTGCGCCGACACCGAGCCGGCGCACCAGTAACAGTTGTTGAGGGTCGCTCGATCCGCTTTGATTAAAGATCGCGGTTGATTTTGCCGAGCAAGGCGTGTACACCCTCAATGCGCATGAAGGCGTTGCGCTCGTCGTACAGCGAAGACACCCCCATGCCCACCATGCGCCCGTCATGATCAAAGGCCGGTGCACCAGCAATGCCTGCCCAGGGCGGGGCTTCAACAATGAATCGGCGCCGCTCGCCCGCTCCCACCAGCCTGCTGATTTTGGTCTTCACCACTTGCGCCGGCAGCAAGTAAGAGGGGTCCAGTAGCCGCTTCCACCATTGTCGCCAGGTCAGACTCGCATGAGCATAGATGGTCAACTCATCGCCCACCCGCAAGCGATCGCTGGTTGGAGCCAGCGCAACGGACGGCAATGCCGGGTCAACACCCCACACAGAGGCGCTGCCGACGTGATGATTGGCATACCACAATGGTTGGTCCACCAGAGGGTCGCACTCATAGATATGGCCATTGCTGGCCTCAGCCAGCGGGGCGAGAATGTGGCTTTCAGCCAGAGTGATCATCTGTCCGGGCCGGACAATCACACCGGTGGCCACTCTCAGCCAGCGGGGGTTCAAATAGAACACCAGCGAATGTACCAAGCTTGCATTCCGGTGGTGGATGCGCAGAACAGAGTTGCTGTACGGGGTCTGCACGGTCGAAAGAACGCTTTGCATTTCAAGCTCCTTGAAACAGTCTTCTTCTGATAGCCCAACCACAAAATGTGGTTAGCGCATTGCCCACAGCGAGATTCGAACTCGAGCCCATTTTAGTCGGCCGTTTCCTTTAAACCTGGGGCTTTCAACGTCGTTTTATGTCTCGAGTTAGTTAGCAGACTCATTAGCCGCTGCTTAGATAGCCTTTTCCTGACCGCTCAAACCCGGGCCGGCGATACTTCGTCGTTATAAACGATTGATTGAAATCTTGCTAAAGCGCTTTCTGTGATTGTTTGCCGGTCCCTTTATTTGAAGATATTTAAGTACTTATATAAGTACTAATACAATATTTGGGTACAAATCAAGGGTCGCCGCCGCAAAAACAAAAAAGAGCTTGAATGGGCACGAGGCTTATAAATAGGAAAGTATTTGAAAAAACAGAGAGTTTTATCCAGTACAAAATGAGTAGTTTATTATCATCCCCCATGGCTTAAATTATCTGCCAACGACTAGCGCAGCTCCGCTAGCTGCGTATAATTAAAGCTTCCACAAGACAAAGAAATATAAAAGCGCAAATAATAGTGCTTATAAATAAAGAGCGGCGTTTATGAGCAAGCAGCGTCTTTAATCAAGGAATAAATCTCTACTACTTATATTTGTTTGACGGGACCCAAAAAGATAAAAGACGACCCAAATTTTTCGTTTGGGTCGCCCCAGCTACGAAGTGCGAGCGCTACTGCGTAGCCTTCTTGAGCCTGTTGAAGTCAGCCTGCTGGCCGGCCGAAGGTCACGGTGATAATTTCATCTGTGACAACAGCTGTTGTCACAGTCTGGTTGCCGCCGGTGCCCCCGGTGACTTGCAGCTCGAGCGGATGCTCGTCCACAATAGTGCCGATGAAATATCGGCGAGGCTTGACCTCGCCGGTCATGATAACGGTCACCAGCGGCTGACCTCCGTGCTTCGGCTTCTTGACCAAGACCTTCGCCTTCCGGTTAGCGAAATAGAGATTGATCGTTGGTCGGAATGGCGTCGGCGTCGGCGTTGGAGTTGGAGTTGGCGTGGGCGTTGGGGTCGGCGTCGGAGTTGGAGTTGGCGTCGGCGTCGGCGTGGGCGTGGGCGTTGGGGTCGGGGTCGGCGTCGGCGTCGGAGTTGGAGTTGGCGTCGGAGTTGGAGTTGGCGTGGGCGTGGGCGTTGGGGTCGGCGTGGGCGTCGGCGTTGGGGTCGGCACCACATTTGGCTCGTAGCCCTCGTTGGTCTTGTCCGAGGCGGTACCAACTGCCGGACTGGTCGACAGCATAGGCAGGGATCCAGTAATGCCATAGCTGCCTGGGGCTGGAGGCACCTGAACGAATGGCTCCAGTCCAATATTAGCCGGGTGAACCTGGTTGTGCCCATTGTCCAAGACAGTCAATTGATCGTTGACCGCCAAATCGTCGACAATGGAGTCATTGAGCTTGAGACCCACAGTGGGCGGCAGCGTACCCGCCGCGTCCACGATCAACCCGTAGCTGTTATCCGGTAGGGCGGAAACGGTGTAGATAGTCACGTGGGTAACAGTGTTTACTGGCGCGCCGTACGCACCGGTGCCGGCGTGCACAATCACATCCAGTCCATACGCCCCGCCCGTAAGCGTGTCGTTGGTGAGAGTGGCGGTCTCTCCGGATCCCATGTAATCATTTACCTGGATGCCTCCCCCAGGGGTTACAACCCCGGTGAGGCTCACTGCCGAGCCCGGGTAGTAGACTGTGCTGTTCTTGAAGGAAAAATACGAACCAGGGTCCGCCTCGCCATCGTAAAGAATGGTGGGGCCACCCGCGTCATTGATATTGACCGCGAACCAGTCCTGGCTGTAGATGACCCTGCCATCATCTGTCTCCACAGTCGGCGCAGCCGCGTTATTATTGGCGATGGTGGTGCCGGAGATGTTCACAATGACGTTGCTGGTCACCAGCGCTTGCGCGCCATTGATGATCTCGTCATTGGCGACAGACAAGGTACTGTTCGCCGAGCTGTCGGTGATGGCAGGGCCGCCCATGGTCCCGTTGATTTCGGTGCTGTCAATGGCGGCATTGCCGCCGGTAATATTGATCACACCGGCGGTGGTGCTGGCGGCTAGGCTGCTGTTGATCTGGCAATGATTGATAGTGAGCGTCCCGCTCGTCATCGACACCGCAGGACGGACCTGATAGAAGGTGGCGTTCAGCACCTGGGCGATGGCGGCGCTGCCGGACACAGTCACTGCCCCTTGGCCGGTGTCGTAATTGAAGTACGACGCGACCCCGGTTTCCGACGAGAGTTCGCCCATGTCGGCGATGCCCGCCAATGTAAGGTATTGGAAGGTATCGGCACCCTCCAAGTAGACCGTAGCTTGGGGCTGTATGGCCAGGCCGATAGCCAGGCCAGCTTCATAAGCGCCGATCTTGACGTCACTGACAACCAGATTCGCGTTGGGTTCGACATTGATTGCTGTGGCCGTGGATCCAGCTTGGCCCAGAATAGTCACGTCGCTGAATGTAGTAACACCGCTAACGGTGTTACTGGCAGCGGCGTCTAAAGCGATACCGCTGGGCGGGGCGTCCACCGTTACCCCATGGAAACTGACCGTGTCCCCAAGAGCGAAGGTAACTTGGCTCTTGAGGTCGATTTCGCCAAGCCCCTGTTGGACTGTGATGGACTGTCCGGTCGTGTCTTCTTGAGCAGCCTCCCGCAGGGAGTCGGGTCCGCTATCGTCATTGTTGGTGACGGTGTAGCCCGAGAGCAAGCATCGATCATCGAGCCGCTCCAGCACCAGAGGGTGCCGTCTCCCATTGGGGCGTCGTCCGGACTGGGAATTACGACCAAGTTTGTTCCACATGATGCAATCTCCTGTTGAAACCTACCACCGCGTACGATTGAATGTCACGAGCGCTTGTCCGTAGTTTCAGATAGAAGCCCAACGCCCACCGTTCCGCCGAATTTTGGCATGCGAGAATTGATATTCGGGGGATTGGTTTTTTGGGAACGTTTTACTTTCTTGTAATTGAGCTTATATTTGAGACACAGACACTTGTTTTCTAACAAAATATACTTGCCTAAAAAAGTTTTTTTTACCGTTTAAAAATAAATTCTTGCCGCTTGTTTAATCTAATCCAGAGTAAAAAAAACTAGGCAAGCAGCAAGCATATCCTTTGGCTTGAGCTATAAATCGCATATACACTTGACTAGGGATTGCTTAAGATTCTGACCACATTATTTCCTCTAGTCTTAATTAGCGCAGCTATCTCAGCCTGACAACATGGCGAGTGTTCAATGCGCAAAGACCATAGAAAGACAAAGAGACAAAAAAAGGGAAGAAGGCTCCGGAATGACAGGAAGTCATTCCGGAGGCGGGACTGTCTGCACAGAGATCATCCCTGTTTTGACTTCTGCATTCGATCTAAGTCCTGGATGACGTGAGACATTCCCTTGTCGACGGCATATCATATGATAAAGCAACTAATTTTCTGTAAATGTTTGATTTAGTACCTTCTGATTTTTGATTTTGTATTATCTTTTTTGTTTTTTACGTATTTGATCTTTTAAAAAGGTTGGCCCGCCTTGCTTTCCATGCAGGCAGACAAGCCTAGCTGAGCCACCCAGTGTAAAGCACCAAGCAGCTTCGCTGTGGCTTCGCCAGTGCTTGACACCGGGACCCTTGGCTTCAGCTATTCAAGCATGTGCCGCATGGGGCTGCGGCGGGCTTTTATTTATTCAGGTGCTGGCAAATATCTATTCTTTTCAGTTATCCAATCATCTGACACCTCCATTATTACTGCTGTTATCAAACGTAGGCAAGATGCTTCATTTGGGAACAATGTGGCTACTCTTGTTCTTCTATTTATTTCCCTGTTGAGCCGTTCCAGTAAATTAACCGTGCGGATTTTTTTGTGGCAAAAAGTAGGAAAAGAGAAAAAAGTTAGACCTTCAGGCAAGTCTGTCTCCATCCATTTAGCCAGAGCTGGTGCTGATTTCTCGTAAGTATTTATTGCTTGCTTAAGTAATCTATCTGCTTCTTCTTTTTTAGGAGCATTAAAAATTGCCCTAATATCTGCTGCTACTTGTTCCTTCATATCTTTTTTCGGTATATATTTCTGAGCATTTTGTTGTAAATGAAATTGACAACGTTGCCATGACATACCACCAAAAACAGCTTTCCTAGCAGCCTTTAGCCCTTCATGGCTATCGCTAATTATTAGCTCAACACCATGTAAACCTCTTTCATGAATCTTGCCCAAGAAGCTTCGCCAGTGTACTTCTGCTTCTGATAAAGAAACAGAAACACCTAACAGTTCTCTTCTGCCGTCAGCATCAACACCAGCAGCAATTAGAACAGCGCAATCTCTAACAATCCCTCCATGTCTTATCTTCTCGTAGCGAGCATCTAGATATACAAACTTAAAAAGACCCAGAGGTCGGTTGCGCCAAGCTTCCAGAAACTCGTCTAGTTCTTTAGTCATGCGGCTTACTTCAGATGTGCTGACATCAAAGCCACACATTTTTTCGACAATCTCAGTTACTTTTCTTGTTGATACTCCTTGCACGTACATCTCAGCTAAAGCTAGTCGTAGCGCTCTTTCAGAGCGCATGCCTTTTTCTAGACAGTTTGGATAGAAGTCACCTTCTCGTACTTGAGGTACAAGAAGATCTAGTTCACCGAGTCTGGATTTAACTGTTTTTGATTTAAATCCATTAGCATGACCATTCCTGTCTTCTCTACGTTCATATGGTTCAGCATTTAAATGCTTTTGTCGTTCTAGCAACATCGCAGAATTAATTAAAAATGCTAAAGCATCGTTGGAAGAATCAAGTCCTTGATTAATTAGCACTTCTAGAACTTCCTTTAATGTATTATTCTTTAATTGGGTCATTGGTTTATCCCTCCAGTCTTACTAACCAGAAGGGTAAATCTGTGGCCTCTTTCTTTCTGTCTTAAATCTGACAGATCTAAAAAGGTCTAATATTTACAGAAATAATGATGCACTAACCGGCATATTGCCGTAGATTGCCGGGCGGGATGCGCCGATAGGGCTTCTCGGGGTTGCCCCCGGGCACGATCCAGGCCTTTCAACTCTCCCGCAGTTAGCCAATCGATTACTTGATCTGTGCGGACCTTGCAGATCTTTGCTGCTTGCCGCGGAGAGAAATGTCGCTCCGCGATCAGTTGACGTGCCTCATCCTGTTTGGCCGACAGGATTGCCTCAACGTGTGGCAGACCATGTCTCTTAGCGAACTGGAGAAGTTCGCTTGGAGTAACGCGACGATGAGCCGTACCAGGCAAGGTATAACCTCGCAAAAACTTATCCTTGAACCATGTCCCCACTAGGGTGCGCGAGACTTTGCAGATTGCGGCCACCTGCCCTAGCGTAAAATGGTGTTCGTCCTGCAGAGAAATCGGGTCGGGCAGCGGGGGTTCGGACGAGTCCGCCTTGAGGCTCTCTGGATCAAGCAGTTTCACTACGTGGACAAACCCCTTTTCCTTGGCAAAAGCCAGCAGATTGCTTGCTGTAACGCGACGATGTCTACCAGGCAGCCAATGGCTTTCCAGGGCGCCCGAATCAACCCAGCTAGCAACAGTGGCCCTACTCACTTTGCACATCTTGGCCACCTGTCCCAGCGTAAAGCTCCCCTCAGCGAGGGGCTCGGAAGAGCAATCATCCAGCGAGGCATCATCGGCGGGTAGGAGCTCTGCAGATGAGGTATCTGGCCGCCGTTTGCCTGACACAAGCTTAGAAACTCGGCTATGACAGTCAAGTTCTGTTGCAAGATCCAGCAACTGGCTTGTGGATACCTCTCGAGTCGCAGTTGACTGGTCTTCGCCGAAACGCCCAGATTCGAACCAGTCATATACCCGCCCTAGCGGCACCCTCAGCATTTTAGCCACCTGACCTGCTCTGAATCGGGACTCAGGCGTCGGAGCACTCATTGTCATCTCCGGTGTAGAACCAGGGAATCATAACTCGACACTCTCACATGTGGCCTGCGCAGTCTAAAGAAGAGCGAATAGCCAACCGCGTGATTGAACCGAATAGCCTCCATCCAACGCATTGTTGGTGTTTATAGAATAGAAAACGGGTCAAAGAAGGCTTTTGGCTAGAGTTTAGGGTGTAAAAAGAAAACGACGATAATTATCAATAACCGTTTGCGCCGGCTATAATCAAGAACAAAGCAAGATATGTATCGGATATAAAACAATTATGCATAATGAAGATGAAGTCTAACTAAGCAGATTGCTTGTATTAATACCGCAGTAACAAGATTAGCGCAGCGTTGCTAATTGTATTTTTTTCTGAATGCCTGCTAGGAAAAGCTCTTTTAATTTTCGCAGAATTCTTTATTTAATAGAGAGATTTAAGTGCCGGAGGAATGGGCTAAATAAGCCCAGCTCGGATCATGCCTCTCAAATCGGCTTTTGTAGGATGGACATTAGAGCCCAGAACATAATCCGCAAGGGGCAAGACAACATTGAAATTTTTGTCTGGATGTCTGTGGTGCAAATAGTGGTGTCTGGCCAGAAACTTATAAACTGGCCAATGAGAAAAAAAGCGTGACTCATTCTTATGCATTTCCATATGTATCTGATTCCAAATAAAATGGTGAAAAAGCACCACGAGTTCAAACATAATTGCCGCTGGCAAAGAAACGATGGCGAACAGCGCCGAAAAAGGGAGCGCCTCTAAAAAACCCTCCAGCATGCTCAAATTAATGCCTCTGTCTTTACGATCCGTGGCTCTTTCGTCAGTAAAGATGTTGTAATAATGACCATGATGAAGAATGGCGTGACTATCAAACACCTTCTTAACAGCCTTAAAATACTTACTCAAGAAATGTTTTCTATGCATGATATGTTTGTGGATTTGGTGTTCTAAAAAAGACATCAGAACAAGCAATCCGGCAAACCAAACTAAATATTCAGAAAGATGATTCATACTGGTTTGTGCCTCGAAAACGGATATCATACCTCTCGCTGCAGCAAGCCCGCGCGAGAGAATAATTGATTAAATAAGAACAGCCTTGTGGAACGGGTCGACTCTCATACTGAATGAATTGACCTGCTATGTCAAGGCAAAGAGAATTGCTTTTGTGGAGAAATATCCTGTAATTGCCTATTTATCGGGCTTTTAGCGAACGTGCAGTAAGTTCACCATTAATCAATTATTCACATTCGTATATTCAAACGACCTCCGGACGAAGAACACAACCAAATGCTATTTATATTTTTCGCGTGCTCTAGCAATTACGATGCTCTCATTATTGAGAGCAAGAAATATTGCGTGCCACTACCGCCGGTGGAAGCACGATTACTTCAGGTTGAAACGCATAAAAAGTGTCTAACGTAACAGAGACAGTTAGATAAGTAGTCGAAATAACGAAATGTCTCTATCGCACAGACACTAGAGATTATTCCTATTTTTCCAAAGACCAACCCCTAAACCAGCGGCTCCGCCAAGAAGGGCAGCTTCTCCAGTTTTATGCTCATGGCCACTAGCCAGACCTAAGCCTAGTCCTGCTGCTGTGCCGGTAGCCATATCGCTAACAATTGGATGTCTTGATGCTATCTGGGTCTTGCGCAAGGCGCCCACACCAGCCCCCGTTCCAGCACCAATCATCGCTCCTCTTACCATACCTCGTCCGGTCAACAGACCCACAGCTCCGCCAGCCGCCGCACCTATACCGCCGTCAACTGCAGCAGCTTTCATTTTAGGATGGCGTTGACTCCAAGTTTCTTGAGCTGTTTGACTAGCGGTTTTCTTAACGGTGGCAGTCTTTTTTACTCCGCCGGTAACAGTTTTCGAGCCAGTACTGCTGGTAGTGTCACCAAAACTTGCTGATATAGCCATGTTAGTACCGAGTATTAAAGCGAGAACTATATTCCTTTTTGATGCAATCATCATTTTGAAACCTCCACAAGATGCCCAAGATATAATATACATGCGCTCGCCTCGCTTGCATTAATTGAGCAAGTAAATTTCTTAAATAGCACCCATTCATATTTAAAGTATATATTTTTTGGTATTAAAAATGGTGCAAAAAGATAAAAAACTAGCCAAGGAACGGTCGGCATTAAGACAGTGAGTCTTGCGTCAACTCTTCCTTGGACTAGCTTTTCAGCTATTCAATCAACGGCGGTTGAATCGGGCAGGGGGTTCGGCTTCGCTTGCAGAACGATCTGCCAGATAACGGCCGCCAGAAGAATAGCCGCTCCGACGACCGAAAAGAAGGACGGCCGCTCTCCGAGCACGAGACCTATCCAGACCGGAGCCAGGATTTTGCTCATCTGCACCATAATCGTGGCGGGCAGCATATCCATTTTGGCTTTGCCGCTGACTGCGGACGTATACAAAATATCCGCAATCCCGCTAATCACCGCGCCAAGGAAGAAGATCCGGACCAGATCGGCCCCACGCGGAATCCCAGCCCGAAGCACAGGATACAGGCAGCAAATGGACATTAGAAGCACACCGAAAGCCCAGGATTCGACCATTTCGGTGCCCCGAGCCCCCTCGGTCTCGGTACGGGATTGGGAGGTGACCAGGAACACCGAGGCAAAGCCCAGTGTGGCAAGACCGAGTGCGATGCCCAGGATTTCCCCGCCGTGAGCGCCGCTGGCCACCAGTATCAATATTCCGGACAATCCCAGGGACACCACCGATTTTTCGTTCTTGGAAAGATGGCGGCGGCTCTTGTGTCCAGGGTTTTCGGGATTGCCCTTCTTGAAGATGAGGCAAATGACAGCCGCCGAGGGGAGGAAATTGGCCATGCCCGCAATGGTTACCAGGTTGACCCAAATTGTCAGAGCATTCTGCACTGCACCGCTCGCCCCGCAGGCATAATGGATTTCACCATTTTTGGTAGACACAAGCGTGGGATAGATTGCTTAAGCTGCCATTAGGGTTGAGTTTTCAAATTGTTCAGGTGATACGAAGTCTAAGAACGAATGTAGTCTTTTTTTGTTGTAAAAGATTTCTATATAATCAAATATCTTGTCTGTGGCTTCCTGTCTAGTTTTAAATTTTTCATGATTTACTAGTTCCAGTTTTAGATTGCTGAAGAAACTCTCTGCTACTGCATTATCCCAGCAGTCACCTTTGCGACTCATACTTTGAATACAGTTATATTTTTTTATTTCATCTCGAAAGAGTTTACTTGCATACTGGCTTCCTCTATCAGAATGAATCATCGGACTAACGTTATTGCCTCGCTTTTTAATTGCCATTTGAAATGCGTTTACAACTAGATCTGATGTCATTCTTGATGACATTGACCAACCAATTACAAGCCTAGAAAAAATATCTATGAAAGTTGCTAAATACAACCAGCCCTCTTCTGTCCAACAATATGTAATATCACCGACCCAACATTGATTGGCTTGTGTGGCGGTAAAATCTCGATTTAAAAGATTTTCTGCTACTGGCAAATTATGTTTTGAATTAGTAGTCGCTTTGAATTTTTTGCTTCTTTTAGCTCTGATATTTTCTGTTTTCATTATTTTCTCCACAGTTTTTCGATTGATTTTTATTCCATCGTGTTTCAGCTGTTTGTAGACTTTAGGGGAGCCGTAATTGCCCCTAGAGGACCTATGTATCGTTTTGATTTTTTCAGACAGCTGGCGGCGTTTTAAAAGGCTTTTACTTTCTTTGTGATTAAGCCATTTGTAATAGCCGGCCCTAGATACTTTTAAGACACGGCATTGAATATTAATGGGATATTCAATGCCGTGAGTTTTGATGAAAGCGTATTTTACGGCAGGGACTTTGCGAAATACGCTGTCGCTTTTTTTAGTATTTCTACTTCCATCTCAAGCTGTTTATTTCGGCGTTTTAACTCAGCTAGCTCTTGTGCTTGAGATTTACCAGTAATTTTTTCATGCTGACCTTCTTTGCGCTTTACAGAGCGAACCCAGTCCCGCACTCTCCAGTCCGGAATGCCAAGTTCCCTGCCCACTTCAGCAGCTGATTTACCGTAAACCAGCACTTGCCTAGCTGCATTTTCTCTAAACTCTTGACTATATTTACTTGCAGACATATTTTCCTCCAGTTGATTGTTATTATCTCAGCTGAAGCAATCATTCTTTTTTTGTGTCTACTTTTTATGGGGAGGTCCATAATGGGAACGCTGGGGGCTGATGCACGTATTCTTCATGGCCATCCAGGTGGCAATGGGCCAAGCAGGACGGTGCAAGCCTGTCTGGCGGCGTTCTCTCCAGGCCAGGAATCCAATGAAGACCCAGTAGGAGAAGATAGTCTTCAGTCCCATGGCAGCAAATGGTTCATAGCCGGTGGTCTTGTTAAGGACCCCGCCAAAGGACCAGGCGACAGCCGCAATGAGAACGAACACCAGGCGAACAGTGTTGTCCATACGTGCGACCCACGCGTGAATGCGAGCGGTCGTCCGAGTGGGGTTGGGCAAGGCAGCAATCAGCAATCCAATGGCATTCTTCATGAACGGAAAGACTCCGTGTCCTGTTGCAGGATTGGATGTGTGAATCGAAACGAATTTGCAAAGCCGGCCGGGTTGTATTGGAGCTTGCCGCAGCTTTGATTTTCAGCTGCCTGCGCCCTTGCCTGTAACCACCACAAAGAAGGTCCTGATTAATATCCAGCAATCCAGCCAGTACGACCATTTACGGCGATACTCGAGGTCGAAAGCTATAGAGTCGTCGTGGCTGTTGTTCTTGGCGCCCCTTATTTGGGCCAAACCGGTCAGGCCACCAGGCCAATCAGCAATACCGGCTTCCGCCCACCTTTGTATAACTTCCGTGTCGTCTAACATGACCGGTCGCGGGCCGACCATGCTCATTTGTCCGAGAATGACATTGATAAGTTGGGGCAGCTCATCAATGTGGCTTCGCCGCAAGCAAAGCCCGATTCGCCATCGGGCCAATCTTGGTGTAACGCATATCGCCGCGGCGAGCCAACGCTGCCCAAGGTGCCTGAGCCTCGGACTTCAATAGCGTCCGGAATTTAATTATCATGAACCGATGCCCGTCCGGACCCACCCGCTCTTGCCAGTACAAAATTGATTCGGCTGAACTCAGCCATATTAGGAATATGACGAGCAGCCAGAGCGGGCTGAGCAATACCAACAGGGCGAAAGCAACGACTAAGTCAGTACTTCGCCTCAGCGCTTTCTCCAGCTTGGACAACTCACGTAGAGCCAATTCGCTCATGGCGAAAACTCCGACAGCAAAGGTGTGCTGGTTAAGGTAGGACGTCCGACCTCTGGTACATTGTCTTAAGGCTCACTACAGAACCCCATAACCACCTATCCACAGATGCTGCGGAAGAAGGTCTAGAATATGGTCTATTGGGGCTGTTCTGGAACTCTCGGGATGGTGTAATGAGCGATACTAATTACAACCTACATGTTAAAGAATTGCCGAAGCAAGTCATTGTTAAATAATATCTAGTTCTGTGATAAACAGCATGGACAGCCGAGCAACAATTGCCAAGCAGGTTTGCATTATTTAATGCATGATTAATAACTCGCGCCGGTAGCGCTAGCTTTAATTTTTAAGATACTGTGCCAGCTTTTTGCTTTCTCTTTCTCTCATCAATACATTAACCCGCAAAAGCTCAAGCGCTTGAGAAATAGCCATGTCTCCACTTTTAGCTTTATGGCTGGCAAAAAAGGCTTTTGCTTGTTTTTCTAATGCTGGTGTATCTAATGAAGGAATCATAGCCGAACACATGCGCACTACTCCGGTATCCGGATAAGCTTTAGTCATCTTTATCCAATTCTTTTGCAAGAAAGCCCATGCTGATTCAGTAGCAATTTCATTATTAGCTAACATAGCAAAAAGAAATGGCGCATCCTGTGTCCGCACTTCTTCGCTCAAGCAACTGCTCATTGTTCTAGAGAGCAGCTGCTGGTCACGGAAATGTGCTAGGGCATAAAGGAAACGCAAAGTTTCTTGCGGTGTTTTAGCCTGTTTGGAAAGCATTTTATATTCTTCATAGCGATCGATATTGCCGTGATAGGCAAGAATGTTAACTATTGCTGGCAAAATATTGCTGTCTATAGAAGCTTTATTTTCTTTCCAGATGGCGAAATATTTAATTGCTTGTTGATAGGTCTCAGTATCTTCAGCTGTTATACCCAAAGCTTCTATCAGTAGGCCCCGCAATTGTTTGGTTTGGGAAGTTTCGCCAGGTTTTGGCTGCCAGCCCAATTCTCTTGCTTTCTTTTCGCATAGATTTTTAACAAAGTGTTTGAAATCTTGTCGTACTTCCCCTTCAGTTAAACTCCTGAGCGCGTTTAAAGAAGCAAGAATAATAGACCAAACACTGACATCATTTTCTTCGCTGAAAAGCTTGATCCTATCTAAATAGTCAGTTGCCGGTAGAAAGCCTGCTCGGACAGCTGCCCAACTGTCATTTACTAAATTGAATCTTTCTATTACGGTTAGATCTTCTTGAGGTTTGCTCAACAAAGTTTTGGCCAAAGCAGCCGAATAATTGACTCGATAAAAACCACTGCCTCCGGCATTAGCGACTATATATTCATAATCTTTGCCGAGCTCAATTGGCTTTGACTTGGTACTCAATAGAAATTTTTCTACTTTTGTTTGACCATCAACATATTTTACTTTCATGGTCACAGGCACTTGATAAACATTATTATTTTGCTTGTCTGGCAAAAACATAAAAGGTTTTTGGCCCAAACTGGCAGAATCAGCCGTCTTTGTTTCGCTAACCGAAACAAGTGGATGCCCTGCCATAAAAACCCAATTGTCCATTATTTTGCGCACAGGAACATCTACGCCACTGGTTGTGCAAGCCAATTCCAGGCTATCCCATAAATCGTGGGTCTCGGTATTTCCATAAGCATGCTTATTTAAATAATGATTGATGCCCTTTTGGAAAATTTCCTCTCCAATAAATTGCTCTATTTGATAAAGCACAGAGCAACCCTTTTGATATGAAATAACATCAAATAGTTGTTGTGCTTCTTCTGGATTTCTAACAGGAGACTCAATTGGATGCGTGTGTTTTAATGAGTCGATTCTCATGGCTGCCGCTCGGCTTAGTCCAAATTTATCCCAAACTTTCCATTCTGGCTTATAAGTGTCCAGTGCTTTCATTTCCATAAATGTGGCAAAAGCTTCATTTAACCAGAGCCCGTTCCACCAACGCATAGTAACCAAATCCCCAAACCACATATGCGCTAATTCGTGCATAACCACTTCAGCTACTCGTTCTTTTTCGCTTTGTGTTGCTAAGCTTTCATCAATCAATAAAGCTGTTTCACGGAAAGTGATGCAATCTTTGTTCTCCATTGCTCCGGCGGCAAAATCTGGTATAGCGACAAAATCGCATTTATCAGGAGCGGGATAATTCACACCAAAATATTTTTCAAAATAATCAATAGTGTAAGCAGCCACATCCAGCGCGTATTTGGTCAAATTTTCTTTACCCGGTATTGTCCAAGCGCGCAATTCAATACCATTTGCTGTAACAGCTGTCGAAGGCACAAATTCGCCCACCAAAAAGGCGAGCAAATAAGTAGACATTTTCATGGTGCGCTTAAAAGTAACCGTCTTCAAGCCGGTAGTTTCATCGACAGTTTCGCTAACAATGCGCCCATTAGAAATAGCAGTCAGCGGTTTTGGCACAATTAAAGTGACATCATAAGTGGCTTTGAAATCTGGTTCGTCAAAACAGGGAAATGCCCGCCGGGCATCAGTAGATTCAAATTGAGTAACTGCCATTGGATGTTTATGGCCATTTTCGTCTGCCCAGGTGGAAAAATAAAAGCCTTTCAATTTGTCATTGAGTATGCCTTTAAATTGACAATACAATTTATAATCGCCTGTTTTTATTGGTTTGGCGAAAGTGAGAAAAGCAAATTCCTTTTCTTTGTCATACGAAATTTTTGCCTTATTTTCTTTTTCGGCCTGGTCAAAAAGTAGTGCTTGGCTAATTTGTAGCTCTTTGGCATTGAGTACAATTTTGTCCGAATTCTTGTTTATGGTTACTGCAATTTCAACATTGCCAGTAAAAGTTTTATTTTCCAAATTGGGCTGAAGTGAGATTTGATAATGTTCCGGTATAGCAATACGGGGCAAACGCCAATTGTTTTTAGCAAGCGCAACTTTAGAAGGCTGTTTTTTTACTATAGGCTTTTTAGCGCTGACTTTGCTGGCTGTCTTTTTGGTCAAAGATTTTTTAGCCATTACTTTGCTAGGCTGCTTTTTAGCTGTAGCTTTTCTGGCAGTAGTTTGGCTTGGCTGCATTCTGGCATTAGTCTTTACAGCCTTTTTAGAACCCACTTTTTTCTTGGCAGACGAGGCATTACTTTTTTTAGCTGGTTTGCTAATGGTTTTTTTTACTACTTTAGTCGATGCTTTCTTGATGAGCTTGGACGCTTTTTTTACAGCCACTTTTTTTACAGATTGATTTTTTTTGCTTTTCACCGACGCGCTTTTCTTGGCAACCTTTTTTCCTACTGGCATGCTTTGCTCCCTGACATCATATGCATTTGTTGAAAACGGCGATAGTAAATTTAAAAACAAGCAAGCTGTTAGAAGACTGCTTAGACACCGCTCTTTAAATGATACTAGCAATTCTTAGGCTTTTCCTGTTACAGCGAGTGTTAGTATGTTTTTGTATAGCTATAGATTCAGCAGCATCTATGTGTTAATCCAGCATTGTTTGCTAGTGGGTTTGTTTTGATTCTTGAATCACTAATGAGTCATGCTCAATGATATTACGGAAAGTCCTTTGAATTCTTCCCCAATCAACTATGTCTACTTTAATATCTAAATCAGACGAAGAGAAGGCATCTTCCAAAGCCGCTATATGGCTAATGGACAAAGGCTTATTACCAATGAGGCATAAATCCAAGTCGGAACGAGGCTTGGCTGTTTTTCTGGCTCTGGAACCAAAGACAACTACTTTATGTCAGGAACATATTGTTTTAAAATTGCTTTTACGATTTCAAAATCTTTAGGCTCTATATCGATCATAACTATCCTTGTCTTTTGTTAATTTGATCTCTTAGATATTTAACTTCTTTGAGAAAATCTGGAATACTGGCAAAGACCTCCTGTGCCAGATCTTCGTAATATGTATGACTTGTTATTCCGCGCGCCTTGCGATAAGTACGCCATTCATTCCATGAACCGAGTAAAAGTCCTTTTTCAAAACCTGTTCTTATGAGATCAGGAAAGTTCAGCTCCTCTATTGCTTCAGGACTCGGCTCACTATCTTTTAAATATCTCTTTAGTATTTTGTGGCTGACTTCATAAGTAAATTCAAAAGCTTGAATTGCTGCCTATAAGTAAAACATAAGTCAAAGCCAAAAAAGCGTAAAGATCACCGGATTAGTTGCATAACCAAAAGCAAAGAATCTTCTATATGCTGCATGTCTTGACTGCTCAGATAGCCCAATTTTAGTTTCATGCGCACACTGGGGGCTATTGCTCTTACTTGTTCGCACTTGAAATAACTGGTTGCAGTTAAACCATTGGTTTTACTAGGCTCTACCTCGACAAAATTAAATGGTATTCTGCCTGTTTTTGGATGCTCTCGCCTTTTTGATGTACTGGGAACAACGATCACCGTATCTAGGGGCAGACTATTAACTTCTTCGCTGGACACAATTACTGCCGGACGCCTAAAAGCTTGTTCACCGCCTTGCGGGACATCAGCAAACTGCACCATCCAGATTTCGCCTCGGCGGTAAATCAATCTATGCCATCCGCTGAGGATTGGTCAAATAGCCGATTCTCATTTTTGATTTTGTTTATTTCTTCTTCGGATAAACTGAAATAAGTTTCTCTTGCCTCGAGAAACATTCTTTCGCGCTTTAGCAATTCCACGGCCCGATGCAAAACAGATGTTTGGGTTTCACGCAGCTCTTTGGCAATTTGTTTTATGTATTTCGTATCCTCCGCCCTTAAGCGTACTGGACTGGCAACCCTTGTTTTAATTGCTTTCATATTGGCCATGTCGGGCGGCTCCATAAATGTATACATCTGAGTATACACAGCTTGTCTGGTCTTGTAAACTATTGCGAGACAAAAGCTATTTACTAGCCTTTTTTCCGCTCAGTGTTGCCAGCGGACTTTAAGCCGAGTGACAGGTTAATTGTCGCGAGCCGGGCAAAGCTTATGCGGCAAAGTCGGTCGGATTCATGAGATACCTCGGTGACCAACTGCTGACAATGGGTCCGCGCAGAATCTGCCTGCCACTATCGATGCTTTGGTCATTTTCCTGACCAAATACCTGTTGCCCAAGCGATTTGCATTTGCTCTAACGTTTGAGAGAAATTGAGCGGTTAAGCGTTGGCAAGCTATCAGCCGGACCGCACCGTGCTTATGGTTCCCGAAGCAATTATCAAACTGTGAAGTCAATATCTTCCAATATCTTAGATTATATGTAAGCGCCGAAGCTGAGATATTGCCCAAAGGTTGGGGATTTCGGCTACTTTTTGTGCCGCGCTAACTAGCGCTACCGCTTTGCAAGAGGGCTTGAAGGAGATTGAAAAAAATTGGTTTTAGAGAAAAACCAAAACGGGCACAGAATATTTGTCAAAACTCAACCCCTGTGCCCATTATGGAGGATATTCCTATGGATAAATGTACCACGTCCTTATTACCTGTAACCTTTGCTGGCATCGATTACCACAAGAAATTTAGTTTAATTACTTTGGGAGATCAAAAGGGCAAAGTAATTACAAGTGAACGGCTGCCTAACGATCGGCAATTAATTAAGCAATTTTTTAGTCAATATCCAGGCATTACTTGCGCGGTAGAAAGCTGTCGTGGTTATGAGTGGTTTTTAGATTATTTAAAAGAACTTGGTTTAACTGTTCATCTTGCCAATCCATATCAAACCAAACAAATAGCGCAAAGCCGCTGCAAGACAGACAAAGTTGATAGTCGTATTTTAATGGAACTTTTGGCTATTGGTTTTCTTCCTATTTGTTACCAACCGACACCGCAAGAAAGAGCACTAAGAGAGAAACTGCGCTGGCGGACTCATCTTGTAAGATACGCTACTAGAATGAAACTACGCATTCATTCACTACTGGACAAAGAGAATTTGGGATTGGTAGCACCAAATTTATTTACTGTAGATGGGCGTAAGTTTTTAAAGCAGATCCAGTTATCACCAATACGGCAAGCCTTATTAGAAGAGCATCTTACTGTACTGGAATATTTTGAAGAACTGGTAGCCAAAGAAGATTCATGGGTTAAGAAAACAGCTCTAGCAAGTCCAGAGGCTTGTTTACTTACCACTATTCCAGGAATAGGCAATTTATCGGCTTTAGTAATTATTTCTGAGTTGGGTGATATCAAACGATTCAAAAGAGCAAGACAAGTGGCCTCTTATACAGGATTGATACCAAGTATTTATTCATCGGCTAATGTAAGAAAAACCGGTGCATTAACAAAGCAAGGTTCGACCATGTTGAGATGGATATTGATTCAATGTGCCTGGCAAGCCATTCGCTGCAGTTATCCTTTGCGTTGTCACTTTGCGGCTGTGAGTAGTCGATGTGGCAGAAATGCTGGGGTGGTATCTGTAGCACGCAAACTAATTCAGATCGCTTACCGAGTATTACGCGATCAAAAACCATTTGCTGCTGAGCAGGTTGGTAAACAAGCTGCTTAGGGCAAAGAACTTGGCGACCGGGTCAGCTCCTGCTAGCGCTTAATCCTCTAAAGAGATTCTCCCTAGATTGAGCGACCCGGCACCAATATCACTGTTGTGCCGACAACGAGCACCGATGGTAGCATGTGCAGCCAGATCGCAATGGCTTAACACCAGGGACAGGCAAATACGCCGCCTTAATTTAAGAGCAAAAAAATTTGGGTCTCAACAATTGACCCAAATTTTTTGCTGCACAGACTTCCATTATTAAATCCGCTAAAGGTCTAAAAACTGGGTATTGTATTTTTCCGGCGCTTCATGGTAGCGCTAGCTTGCGCTAAAGATGATATCAGCTTCAAACTAACAGTTAGCGGAGCCGCGCTAACCTGACGAGCGAATAAAAACTGATAAATATTCACAGATGACCGCTAATTATTATTCGGAACGAATAGAAAAATTGGTATTTTTCGATATCTAGAGAATAGCCGGAATCTTCTTGGCGGCGTCTAAATGCCTTCTTCTAGGCTACCTTTTCGCCCCCTTGACATATTTTGGTTTTTACTTTCTTTTTGTTGATTTTGCTAAGGCCGAAATCATAGAACTTAGGTGATTCGTTCGATTCATCGAAATTACCCGGGGGCAGGCAAAAGCATTATCAATTAAACACAGCTTGGTTCTAGTTTTGCCTCCGGGTATTTAGTTTGCCTCCCGATAGATTCACAGGCACCGCGCATACCACTGCGAGGTGTTTGCAGACCCGTCTGGCCTGCTTATCGGGTTAGCACAACGTTTCGATGATCAACAAGAAGAGTCCCGCAGGAAATTTCCTATCTGCAGAACAACAGGAGCGATGATCATGATTGGAGTCACGACGAAGGTTGGATCGGCTCGCATCAATTGGGGCGCTTCGGACCCGAAGGTGCGGGGACCGGTATTGCCGTACCCGGCGAAAGAGGAGGTCAGAAACGCGATTGGCGTCTTTGGGGGGATTCAGGCAGACTACAAGGGCTTGATGGTCGCGAGAGAATTTCTTTCGCGTTACCGTGAACCTAATTACGAGGGGACCGACTCTGCAGTGAAGTTCCCTCCCCGCCCGCAGTGGGACAAGATAGTCTCCTTTGACCCATGGGGACACTTGGCCCACAAAATCTTCAGGGGCTCAGGCGCCCATCCGAGCATCGCGATCTGCTCAGCCAGGCTGGCCTTCCCCGAAATTCAGCAGCTCGTTGCTGGCGGGGCACTGAGAGCCGATGGACGGATACTCCAGGCAGGCGGGGACTTTCGGGTGGTGAAGGCGTCCATCGAATATGCTTGGCACTTGCCGACGCTCGCAGGGCGGCTGAAAATCCCCAAAGTGGAAACGCTCAGGACTTGCCTGTTCGAAGAGGGGGGGCGTAGTTACGATGATCTGGTCGACCGCCCTGACCTCGAGCTCTACCTGCCACGAGTTTCCCCCATGACCATCTATATCATCGGGGATCCTTCAAGAATCGGCAAGCGCAACACAATTATCACTGCGAGGACCCATGACGAGTGCAACTCCAGCGATGGTTTCCACTCCAAGAAGTGCACCTGCGCAACTTACCTCATCCTGGCTTTCGAGGAGGGCATTAAGACGGCGCAAGCGGGCGGGGTTGGTGTCATCGTCTACAACCGCTGGGAGGGTCGGGGGTGGGGCGAGAGAGTGAAGTTTCGGGTCTACGAGGCCCGAGACCAGCAATCCGGCGGTGACGATCCCGACAACTACTGGCATTTGACGGAGCAGGTCACGGGGGGAGCTGCCGATGCGCGGCCTCAGGAGTTAATGCCCGACGCGTTTCACTGGCTGGGGATTAACGTCATCCATAACCTGGTCTCGATGTCGTGCGAAAAGCACAAAGCCCTGACTGAGGGCGGCATCGAAGTGGTCAACCGGGTCGGCATCCTTGCGGACAGAATTCCCGATGGGGCCGAGGTTGAGATCGAAGCCAAGCTCAGGAAGGGCTATCACCCCTGCCAGATTGCCGGCGGGGCGACAGAACCGACCGGAGTCCGCCCACCAGGGACGGACGCCTGAACGTCGTCGCCGCAGAACCTTAGAGCCCGGAACGGCACGCCGTTCCGGGCTCATGCTCAAAGCAGCCGCACCGGGGCAATCAGGCATTCCGCGTGGGGCCGGACCGGCTCGATACAGTGGATATTACCAACAACCCCCGCCGCTCGCTGCCCCGAAAGAACTGTGCAAACGGTTCTTCCGGGACAGCGTCGGTAAAAGAAAGCATGTCCGGTGTTCCGGATGTTCTTTCTTTGGCTCCCTGGCTTGACAATTACGATCCATAACCCAATCAGTGACACCTACCCAGAGGCATTGAGAGAATGTCCCAGAACATGAGCACAATCGTCGACGTCTTACCACTGCTGAGCACCGATGCTGTGCGTGATCGGTGCACGCGTATTCTCCAAGCCGCCTACGCCGGTAAAACCAAGCACTTCCAGTTGGTCCCGCAGCGGCTGGAAGCGGTGGCAGATCTTGTTGTTGGGGTGACAAGGCGAGATTACCCCTCGCTTGAAATCCCGGTTCATAGCCGTTGGGGTCACTTCGAGGTGGGTGGTGTGAATAGACCACACTTGCTCACATCGCATTCCACCAATCGCTTCGAGGTGGCTAAGTCGATGATCGACCTGGCCATGGTCTCGACGATAACCGATGCCGGTGCAGGTAAGTGGTCGTTCACAGAGAAGCAGACCGGACAACGTCATGCGCGGTCGGAAGGTCTGGCGGTGGCAGCCTACCGTGCCATGGAAGCGGGGCTGTTCTCGTCCGACCCAAGCAATCCCTGGCGCGCCGATGCCGAGGCACTCTGCTCTATAACCAACGAGCAACTGGCGGCTGCCTTTCAGCATTCTGACAAGAATCCTCTGATCGGATTTGAAGCACGTGCGGACCTTCTCCGTCGCCTGGGGCAGGCAGCAGCTGCCCAGCCGATATTCTTCGGTGAGCCCGCGCGACTGGGTAATCTGCTCGATTATTTCGGCCGCGAGGGTCGCACCGTCGAAGCAGCGGACATTGTCTTCACGCTCCTGAGGTCGCTCAATGCGGTTTGGCCGGGGCGCATCAAGATTGGTGGCATCTCGCTAGGCGATTGCGGTCGCCACTCGTTGATTGCGGGAGACCAAATTGTGCCATTCCACAAGCTCATACAGTGGATGGCCTATTCGTTCTTTGAGCCGCTCGAAAGGGCTGGGCTCATGGTGGTCAATCCGAACCGCATGACCGGCCTCGGCGAATACCGCAACGCCGGTCTCTTCACTGACCTGGGAGTCCTAGTCCCTTGTCACGCAGAGCTGGTGACCACCTGGCTTGACCCAATGAGCGAAGCGGTGGTTGAATGGCGCGCCTTGACCGTCGCGCTGCTCGACCGTCTGCATCCCATGGTCTGTCATCGCCTCGGCCTTAATAAGGAGCAATTCCCGCTGGCCAAGATGCTGCAGGGCGGCACATGGCAGGCTGGGCGCGAGATCGCCAAAGAGCTGCGTGAGGATGGTGGCCCGCCGCTGCTCATCAAGAGCGACGGCACACTGTTCTAATAGGCTCCCAGACCGTCTTCCGTCCAGGGCGCGCATCCTGGTCGTCCATCAACTGTTAGCTCGAGCGCCGGAAGCTAAGACTCGCTCTTGCTCCCGGCGCTTTGCCTTTTCACAAGGGATCTTTTAAGAGAGAGAGTAATGATGACAACACTTCTCAATGAAGAGGGAGAACCCTACCTGATTGCTGCCATCGACTTTGATGGCACGCTTGCCTACCTGGGCGAAGTTAGCCCTCAGAATGCAGCGGCGGTCCAGCAACTTAAGGAGTATGGCATTAGACCGCTGCTGGCGACCGGACGCAATCACCACCACATTGGTGCGTTCAACCACCACCAGGGTTTTGAAGATCCGACGGTTACTTCAGACGGTGCGCGAGTGCATTTTCCTGGAAGCCCAGACCACCTCCTCTCTTGGGCCTTGTCACAGGAAATTTCGACAGCGATTATTCAAGAAGCGGTGAATCAGGCGGTCACTTGCCTCTGTTTTTGCGAAGAGGCGCTCTGCCTTACCAATTATGCTGATTGGGGCCTAGACATGGAGCGTCACCGCGAGGTTGGGGTTCGCTTTCAGACGGCGCATCCCGGGCGCGCGATACAGATGGGTTTGCGAGTCTTCAAGACCCTCAGCTATTCGACTGATCTCGAACGCCTCGAGAAACTTCGGGATTCGATCCTCGGTCGCTTTGGTGGGCAGGTGGCTTGCATTCGCAACACCCCCAAGTTTCTTGAATTCATTTCGAAAGGAGTGAACAAAGTCTGGGGACTCAAAATCGTTACCGAGCAGCTTGGTATAAAGCCAAGCCAGGTACTGGCCTTTGGCGATGGCGTCAACGACATAGGAATGTTGACCTGGGCTGGTTGTGGTTTGTGCATGGCACACGGACACCAATTGGCTCGGGCGGCAGCTAAGATGGTTGCGCCAGAAGGACCCCCAGAAACGAATTTTGCCCTGGCAGTGGCTCAGCTACCAACACTGTTAACCACTCTACACTGAGCGAATGCGACAGTTGCTATCAAGCGGCTGTCGCATTCGCAGGCTATCGTTTCGGAGCAAGATTCATAAATTGGACCTTGTTTTCGAGACTTTGGCTTTTTTAGATCCCTTTATATTTTGTATCTGGCTAATCCACAAGGTTGTCAACTTCTAGCGGAGCCGCGCTAAGTCCGGCGCAAAAATAAGAATTTATAATGATTGCATGGCAAAGCATATCGACCGGATAAGCAAAACATTACAAAGAGGCTATGCAAAGCCCGTCTATTGCCAATCTGTCATACCCACAATAAATTCTATGGCTTGCCTTTTAATTTTGCCTGTGTTGATTTTGATTGCCCGTGGCGATTAAGACTAAAGTGATATCTGCAACTAATCTTCGGGGCGAGGCTGAACACTAATAAATAAACATCACGCTTATCAATAGTGTTCAGCCGCATCCCGTAGACGCCAGCTGACCAGTTTCGATCGGAAGAATTGTTCTTCTGGTGGCTAGGTCAGCACTTCTCCGAACGGAAGGATAACATGAAAATTATCAACAAGGGCAGAGCCCTCGTTCGCAAAGCTACTGGCGCTACTGCACGTCGGATCTTTCGCTGGGGGTTGATCCAACCGGGAGTATGCGAGGTGCTGTTTGAGCATTTCCGCCCCAGCGTTACGGATATTCTCAGAGAAGACAAGGCGCTCATGCGCGAATTCGTGACAGAGCACTGTCGCGAAGCGATGCTGCAGATCCTCAAGGACGCGCAGGACGATCCCCTCCTAATCCGTGAATTTGTGGCTGCCCTTGCTGCCAACGGCTGCATTCCGGGCGGTGGGATTTTGGGCGCCCCACAAATTGTCGACGGCATGCGGCGAGGCAAGATCAAGATCTCTCCTCTGCCTGAGCTGTACAAGGTGCCGGGGCATCCCAACGGACAATCGCCCTACAATCCGACGACGGTAACCCTTCAGCTGGGGACTTCGTTCGGGGTGCCCAGAGATGGGGTGATCATTGACCGATCTCGCCGTTCGGGACAAGATTATTTGGGAGATCCTGACTGCTGCGCGCGTACCGAACTACAGGTCGGCGACAAGGTCGCAATTCTACCTATCGGTTGCTCTGAACGGGACTACTACTGGATGGAGCGACACTTGTGGGAAGAGTATGGCGACTTGCTCAAATTGGTTGTCCGTGGTTTCCTCATCTGCCTGACCCTGCAGACGGTCGAGTTCCCTCTGCCAGAGGTAGAAGGGGGAGAAGCCTACGCGGGCTTCTTGACCGGACGCACCCTGCACGCCCGCACGGGACTGGGTTGGGAACTGGCGCCGCGATTAAACGCGGGTGACAAGCAGCCAATCGCACTGGAGCCACACAACCTCGCGCGAGCAGTTCATGTTCTGACCGCAGGCGAAGATCCGGTCGTCAACCTCACTATCTTCCCTGTGGTGAACGCCCCGACCTACACCAACGTCACTGTCACCGGCCAAAAATGCTGGGCCGGCAGGGGTTACAGTCACGTCCAAGGTGCTCACCGCAATGGGATCCTGGTTCTCCCCGGTGCTGAAGTCTAAGCAGAATCGGCTTCTACTCCCCAGAAGATGTGGATGAGCCCCGCGACAACCATCCCGTGGCCGGACCAATTCGCCTGCCAACGGCACTGCCTTGAAAGAGGTTTGTATGTACGGAGGACGAGGGTCCTGTGGACTAGGTCTTAGGACAGTCTACGGGACTTTTCGTCTTTTTTTGTTTTTCCGTAATTAAAAAATTCAGAGTCCATCCCAAAAGCAGATATATCAACGTACTTCCACTTCTCTTCATGCCACCAAATCTACCACTCTTGCGGGCGTGCGCCGGCAGGTCACTCAGGTGGCATGCAAGATCAATCGCTGGCGGGAGTGGGAACCCCTACGAAAATCCCCTGCAACAACAGGATAGGTAAGGATTAATAATGTTGATAGCTTCGCTAATTGTAAGTGCTCATTTAATGTCTTAAACCAGATAAAAATAAGCAATAGAATGTCCCAATTTCGAAGCAAAATGAGCCAGCAAGCGGTTGGGCTTATAGTATGACTGCCTTGACTTTGCTTGACTACTTTAGTCAAGCTAGGTCATCTAACCACCCCCGTCTTTGAGCCCCCACCCAATTGATGCAATAACCAAAAACTAGCAGCGCATTTTTTACTCCGATTAGGAGACGCTATGGTCTTGGTTTGGGGTGAGTTTAGATGAAGGAGCACCGACATGAAGTTCGCGTGGCCGTGGGAACAGTATCTGGAATTGGAGCTGCTCTATCGGGGACAGCTCTCGCCTGCTGAGGACATCGTCGTGGCTTGCGCTCGCATCAATCCTGGCAAGCTCAAGCCTCCCAAAGATCACGAAGTGTCACGACACTTCGAAATCGTCATTGACACCTCGATCTCCATGCTGGGAAGAAAGCTGGCAGACGCCAAAACAGCCGCCAAGCGGGTGGTTGACCTTTTGCCAGCAGATGCCTGGTTTGCGATCGCCGCCTTCAGCACGACCGCTTACCATGTCCACCCTATGCCGGGTGCCACGGTGCAGGCGAATGATCTCGAGAAGTACCTGGCGCACAGGGCCATTGACGCGCTTGAAGCCAAAGGCAACACCAACTTCTTTGCGGGGCTGGCGCTGGCTCACCAGCAAGCCTTCGGTGCACCGGTCTTGGAACGCCACGGCATTTTCTGCTCCGATGGCGAGAACAACACTCAAGAGCGTGAATTCGCCGACTTCATGGATGCTATGCGAGAGGAGCGGCGCCGGGGCATCTACTTCCAAGTCAGTCCCTTTCGCTTCGGGCATGGGCGAGCCAACGAACGGGTCGGCTACCTGCGCCAGCTTTCCGATGTCAGTGGCGGGGATGGTGTGCGCGTCATCCTCGACTCGTCTGAACTCGAAGCAGCCGCAGCCAACTGCCTTACGGGCATTCGCAAGAAAGTCCTGAGCAACCTGCGCTTGTTTTTGAGGCTTGCTCCCGGCGCCGAGCTACTCGACCTCAAGCAGGTCGCCCCGACCATCGCTCCTCTCAAGGACCTCATTCTGCCTGGTCCCGACGGGAGGTACATCGCCCACATGGGAGCGTGGGGTAGAGAGAGTCAGCTCGAGTTCCTCATTAAAATTAGAGCGCCAAAAGGGGCATTTGACCCAGAAGGGTACAAGCTCGCTGGGATCTCCTTGCAATTCAATCACCGCGGCGAAGAGTTCCAACTGCCCGAAACCGGCGAGGGACTGCCAATCAGAGTTACTTGGACGAAGGACGACTTCGAGGCCACCGACCTTTACGACGAGCCCGATGTACTTCGTGCCCAAGACGCCGTCGATTTCTCCGATTCAATCGATGCCGGACTGGACGCCCTTTCTGAGGAAGAATTTGACGAAGCCGAGAGAAGTTTTGGACGGGCGGCTCAGCTAGCCCACAAGTACGACGACCAGGCTTCGCTCGGAGAACTGCGCTCTGTTTGTGAAGTGATCGATCCGGCCAAAAGGATCGGTCGAGTGTTCGCAGCCACTCGCCGAGCGATGCGACCATGTCCGTAGACGCTTCATCCACCAGTGCCCCCTTGGGCTCCCGCTCAGGTCGTTACAAGCCGCGGACTTAGAGACCTTGCGAGAAGGGCTCAAGGTATTGAATGGATCACGGCAACACACTATACCCGGAAGGCAGGGTCCGACTACCTGTTTTCCGGGTATTTTCATTTTTTGGTCTTTCCCTAATTCCAAGGTTAGAGTTCAGCCGAAAAACCAGATATCTATTTAAAAAATCTAGACAATCTAGCTATTTCATGGCACAATTATTTTAGAATAATGCAGGGCAATAAATTTCTATGAACACTGAATGGAACCTGGCAGAAGCCAAAAATAGATTTAGCGAATTATTCAATCTTGTACTAACAAATGGCCCTCAGCACATTCATCGTCGCAAAGACAAAGTTGTTGTTATCTCTGCCAAGGACTACGAAAAACTAAAAGGAAAGCAGCTTAAATTCAAAGACTTTCTTTTAAATGGGCCATCTTTAGCAGAAGTCGATTTGAAGCGAGACAATTTATTTTACCGACAAAACAGCCTTCAAAGCCAAATCTATTTCCTCCAACTTATTTGCTGGCACCATCCCGGCTGATTGAATTCTTCCGGTCTTCGAATCTACAAATCTATTAGCGTCCAATGAACGCAATTGAAAGCAAAGAAATATAGTATCTTTTGGCAAGCCACTTTCTTTGGCTTTGACTAGAACATTTGTCGGCCGCGCCTAATCACTTGTTTTTACGGAGCCCGTCCATTTCTGTTTGCCTAAAGTCATTTGTGATAACTGCACATTCACGCAAAATTTCGGGGTCATTGGCCATTTCTAACATGGACTTTTCAAACTCATGTCGCTTCTTATTATTCACATAATCTTGCAAGGCAACAGTAACTAGTTTATTTAGATTAGACCCCTCAGCAATAGTACTAACTGATAAAACTTCATCTAGCAGTTTGCTAGGCAGGGCAAAGCTTCTTCTCACGGTTTTCCCTGACGTTTTTTTTGGCATGTCACACCTCTAGTAACACTAATTGTAACATATTTTGAGTTCATTATTGCTGAAATTCGGTGAGATTTATCGGTACGTTTTGAAGCCGCGGGTACCATAATTAAAGCCCTCCCCTTTGGAAATTGATATTTCAAATATCGATTTCTGGCTTTAGCGTGATAAGATATTGGTATTATGTTGCCAAGAAATTTTAAAAACTTACTTCTTGAAGCGGCGCAAGACACCCCGGTGGTAATGCTTAACGGCGCTCGCCAGACCGGTAAAAGTACATTAGTACAGGGACTTTTCTCAACTTCGTCAGCCCCACACTATATTTCATTGGATGATTATGTCACTTTAGATTCAGCGCGCTCTGACCCGCAAAAATTTATTGAAAGCTTGCCGGAACGGACAGTCATTGACGAAATTCAGCGCGTTCCGGAGTTGATGTTAGCTATTAAATATTCTGTAGACAGAAACAGACGCCCCGGGCGTTTCTTTTTGACCGGCTCTGCTAATATTTTAGCCTTACCAAAGGTAGCAGATACTCTTGTCGGTAGAATAGAGATTCATACTTTGTGGCCCTTATCGCAAGGCGAAATTCACGGCGTTCAGGAGTCTTTTGTTGATAGTATTTTTGCTAATGCAGCACTTAGATCAAAAAAGCAAACGAAGCTAAATGATTTAGTCAATTTGATGAGTGTAGGTGGTTATCCGGATGTTTTGCAGCGCACGAAAACAGAGCGGCGCAGCGACTGGTTCACCAGCTATATAAGCACCTTGATCGAAAGGGATGTTCGCGATCTTCGTCATATAGAACAATTAACGGTAATGCCTAAACTCTTGCAACTGCTGGCTGCCCGTGCCGGAAGTTTATTGAATTATTCTGACCTGTCTCGATCATTGCAAATAAACCTCTCCACCCTGAAGGGCTATTTGTCTCTTCTTCATTTGCTTTTTCTTGTTGTGCCTGTCCCACCCTGGTTTGGTAATATTGGCAAAAGGCTAGTGAAATCGCCAAAAATATATTTGAATGATTGTGGCTTGCTTTGCCATTTGCTTAATTGTGATACGAAAGCACTGACCGATGACGGCACTTTACTAGGCAGAGTATTTGAAAACTTTGTTATTATGGAGCTCACGAAGCAACTGTCTTGGAGCCGAATCAAGGCTAAGCTATACCATTTTAGGACCGAGAGCGGACAAGAAGTAGATATTGTTTTAGAGGCAGCTGATGGGCGTCTTGTGGCTATCGAATGTAAAGGCGCAATTACCTTGGGCGCGGATGCATTTAAAGGACTAAAAGTTTTAAAGGAGCTAACTGGCAAAAAATTTCATCGTGGCATTGTGCTTTATTTAGGCTCCGAAACACTCCCTTTTGCAAAAGATTTTGAGGCTGTTCCTGTTTCTGCATTGTGGGAAACTTCAAGCGGAGCTGCCCCTGCGTTATCGTTGGCGTAGGGCTCTTTTAAAGGATATTACCAAGAGCGATGTTGCAAGCCTTTGGCAACCGCTAATCTGCAAAGTTGTCAACGCCTAGCGGAGCCGCGCTAGGATCTAATCAAATATAAGAATTTATAATGATAGTCCAATATGTATAGAACAAACATATGCGTCGGGACAAGAAAAGCGCACAGCAAGTTCTTGAAAGCCCTTTCTTTCCTCTGTATCTTGGACTTCAAGGATCTCTACAGTCTTTCTGTTTAGTTTCAATACTCTTGCTTTTACTTAGCGACTCAGATTAAGAGTAAGTGAATTCTTCAACTAATCTTCGGAGCGCGGCTAAACACTATCAAATAAATATACCCCACGATAGTGCTTAACTATGCCCCGAAGAGACGGTCGAAGTTTAGCAGGTGGCTTGATCTGAAAGAACGGTTCTTTCGGCAGCCGACCCCCATTCCATAGAAGAAAGGCAGTTCCCATGTCTCGGACCAGCTGGCCGGAACGGCGCCTCAGAGAATGGCACCGGTCAACGCTCAGCGGCCGCAGGAGCTCGTCATCGCGATCCGGATGAATGAGTGCTTGCTCCTGGTGCGGACGCTCGTCGGTACCCATGCCACTTTCCGCAACGGGGTCTTGGTTCTCCCAGGCGGCAAAGTCTGAGCAGATTCGGTTTGCCGACTGCCAAATCGTCACCACCCTGTACTCGAGCGGGCATCGCCTTGTTCGGGTATTTCATCGATCGAAATACAACGCGTAGGCAACGCATCAAGGACAACAAGATGAAGCAAATCGTTCCTCCCCATCAAGAAGTCACAGGAGATCTCGCGCCGGATTTTGCAGCGGACTTTGCTGAGACCATTGCCCGCTTGATCGGCATCAGCCGAGAAGCAGCGGAGGTGCCGTCCGAAGTCTGGAAGCAGGTCATGCTCCTAGCGGGAGATTACATTGCTGGCTACCGGCTGTTGTGGGCCACATCGAAACTCGCGCATCGCCTTCGTGGGCGGGAGCGCGCGTCCGTTGGATCTCGCCAGGAAGCGGAATCTCTACTGGCATTCGATGATGGGTGAACTCGGCTATAGTTTGGCTAAGGCAGGCTATGTGGTTGTCACTGGCGGCACGCCTCCTCGGAGCTTGATGGCGGCAGTAATCGATGGAGCGCTCCGCTACCCGATGGCACAATATGTCTGCCTCGACATCAGCATTCCTAACGGAGATGGAGCTGGCTTGGTTGCTGGCGCGCCATTCCACCGCTTTGCGTCCCTCGATCCGAGAGAAGCGGTGGCATGGTCCTGGGCGGATTATCTGGCCTTTGGTCCTGGGGCTTTCGGGTCCAAGGCCGAAATTTTTCGCGCTGCCACATACACTCAGCTCCAGCACAAGGTGAACGTGCCAATCCATCTCATTTGCCCGGATTTCTGGAAACTTGAGATGCAGCACTTGCGCATGACTCGTGACGAAGGGCTTCTGCCGAACAAATACCTCCGCGTGATTCATGCCACCAAGTTCAACACTCTTGCAGGCGTGCGCCGGCATGTTACTCAGGTGACAGGCAAGATCGACCGCCGGCGGAAGAATGAACCCCGCCTCTTGCGCTTGCCGATGGCGGAAAGCGATTTCGCGGGGTTGAACTCAACGCCCCTGAGAGCCTGAAACAGGAGAAGAAGCCCCATTCCCAGTCCCGGTGTATTCGCTCAGCGGTGCTCCGGGACTTTTCCATTTGTATAGATCTTTTTGCTTTGTTTTTAGTTTTAATGATTCAGTCAAAGCTGCGCCTGCGGCATATCCTCGCTCGCTATGCGAACTCTGGTATTCCGCGGCGCTCTTTTTATTGGGGCTCAGAACAAGACCAACTCCGGCATGTTGGGTTCAGGCGGCTTTGCCTGTCTTTTTTACTGCAGTCGCGTCTTTTAAAATCGAAAGAGCTTCTTGATAAACAATAAACTTGATCATGGTTTGATAAGGCACACCCATTATATTTGCAGCGCGCTTTACGGTTTCTAATTGATCTTTGCCCCAACGAAAAGTTACACGGGCTGCTTCAATTTCAGCATCAGATTCAGCAGTCATTTTTTCAACTTTTTTTACTAATTCGGCTGGCATTTTGTACTCACCGAGATCTGTATAATTGCGTCGCTTTTTCATTTTGGTAGTCCTCTAAGTAATTCTAAAACAAGAAACAAGCATGATTACTTTTTGTTTTTTATTAATCCAAAACCAATGGATACCGTGAGTTTCTGAATGATTTTCAAAGCGCTGAAATTGTTCGTTCCATTCTGGTTCAGTCGCAAAAAAGACATCTAGAGCATCATCGATAGTGGTGAGATGTCTTGCATAGATGTGGAGTAAATCTGGGAAATCCTCTTCATACTTAAATACGAATTTTATGCCATTTTCAAACACATGTTTAAATCTAGGCGCTATCTAAGTCTCAAGTTAAAGTGACCAATATATTATATCTTATAAGATGGCATATGTCCATACTATTGCCAGATGTCACCAGGATCACCAGAAATGGAAAAACACCTATTATTTTAGTGACAAAACAGCCTTCAAAGCCAAGTCTATTTCCTCCAACATCAATTTCTGACTTTTGCGTGAATAAGATAACTGAATGGTTATGCTTCGAAAAGTATGCTCTAAAGGCAACCCGTATTGCACATAGCGCTACTAAACGCAAAACTACTTGCGTTTAGTTTAATAACAAAAGGAAAAAGCTTAGTGAATAGTGAAATACTCGAACCTCGTTGAATAGAAAGACGCCTAAGGTAAATTGACATTTGGAACATCAAGTAAGTACTATTTCAAAACAATTTTTTCGCCATCAAAACTGTCTATGGAGGCCAAAGATTCTATTGGTACTTCGAGATTAGCTAATTGAGTCCGCCCACCAGCATATGCCTTTTCAATAACCGCACCTATTCCAATCAGCAAAGCTCCGCTTTGTTTAATTAACAAAGCAAGGGCTCTGAACGTTCTTGCTGAAGAAAGGAAATCATCGATTATAAGCACCCGATCCTCTGGCAGCAAATATTCTGAAGACACTAAAAGCTCAACAGGTTTTTGGTGAGTTGGCGAAGTAGAAAAAGCTCGAAATGGATTTTTGCCCATAGTAATAGGCTGATTCTTGCGAGCAAAAACAATTGGTACTTCTAAAACAATACCCGTGGCTAATGCGGGAGCTATACCACTAGCTTCGGCAGTAAGTATTTTTGTGGGATTAGTATGCCTGAAGCGCCGTGCAAATTCTTCGCCTATACTCTGCATCAGCATCGGATCAATCTGGTGATTCATAAACGAATCAACTTTCAAAACACCTTTGCCCAGGTGCTGCGCATCACTTTGAACCCGTTCTTTTAAAATTTGCATTTGTTCTTTGCCTTCGGCTCATCTAAAGCTTAGCGCGGTCAAGGCAATTTCTACAAATTCTAAGAACAGCCTAATGGCATTAGTTTACCTAACGCTCTCAACCCCCTCGCAGTAAGTCTCCTAGAAAGTAAGCCATTTGCCCAAACGACGCGGTCTTGCCAAGAAGAACTGTCAGACCTAGCGCAAATTGCACTAACCCGGACATATCAATTTAATATATGGGACTCGGTTATCCTTCTTTAAGATCCTTGATTTCGGAGCATTAAAGAGCGGCATTGCCAGAAGTCCCCCCTTGACTATGCTCTGGCTGAAAATGCAGGATTAATTCGTTGTTCGTGATTCTCTAACCCCCAAGGTACCCTCTCAAAGCTTTGCTGTTTTTACCCCTTCCATTGCTGAAGCGTATTGGTGCGCTCCAGATGTCCCTGGCCCAGAGAGTGAGGAACTCAGATGACTCAGAGAATCTCTTCCGTCGTCACGTCCATGCAGTTCCATCTGCCGCACTGGATCGATCTCTTCATCCAGAACCTGCCCACGTATCTGCCCGATGTCGAGAAGCAGATGGATCTGGCTATCGAATTGTCCTCTCTAAATGTCCGGCACAACACCGGCGGGCCATTCGGTGCCATCGTAGTTGAGGAGGAGAGCGGACTGATCGTCTCGCTCGGTGTAAACCTTGTCGTCCCGTGCAATTGCTCCGGGCTTCACGGCGAAGCGACCGCACTCTGGCTGGCGCAACAGCAAATCGGCAGCTTCGATCTCGGTGCCCCGGGAGCGCCCCGACGGAAGCTCGTGACTAGCGCGGCACCTTGCGTGCAGTGCTTAGGCATGATCCACTGGTCCGGCGTTTGGGGAGTGGCTATCGCGGCCACCAAGGAAGATGTCGAGGAGTCTACGGGATTCGATGAAGGTCCCATCCACCCGCAGTGGAGGCAAGAGCTCGCGCGCATGGGCATCAGCCTGGAGGAAGAAGTGCAGCGCAACAAGGCGGTCGCGGTGCTCAGGAAATACAAAGCCGAAGGCGGCTACATTTACCAGGGCCGCGGCGCGTGTCGCCCTCCCGAGGGCACCACCGAAGTTGAGATCGAGAGAACCCCTGGTGGCTTTCCGCGTCGCTTGGAGAGCTTTACTTGACCGGTAGGCTCCGCGTCTCGTCCCCGGACCGATCCTTCCTTCGGTCCGGGGCTGTTACAACATTTCTCTTTATCGGTCAAAATAGAGAGTGACTGATGCGAGCTGCGAAGACGGCTCGGAATACACCAGCCTAGCCAGCGAGGTGCTTTCCGAGCTTTCTTACTTTTTGCGCCTTTATCAGTGTTTTATGCTAAAATTATGACTATAGCAATGCGACCATAGTAACTCTAGGCTCTAAACTATGCACATAGGATCCAATAAAAATAAAGAGAGAGCCGAAAACTATATTGGTGCTGGTCAATTTAAAACTCACTGTCTACAGCTAATTGACCAGGTCCAGCAAAGCCGCAAACCCTTAGTGATAACCAAGCACGGCAAACCATTAGCCAAGCTCATACCATTTGACGAGGAGCCCCCAACCCTTTATGGCTCTATGAAAGGGACTGTAATTATCCATGGCGACATTATCGAAAGCACAGGCGAAGCCTGGGAAGCCGATAAATGAAAACGCAACCAGAGCTGTCTTCTGGTTTATTACTCGATACCCACATCTGGATCTGGCTCTTTGAAGGTGGTCCTCAGATAAATAGCACGCTACAGCGACTTCTGGATCAAGCAGCACAGCAGGCACAATTATTTGTTCCAGCAATTTCTGTATGGGAATTGGCCACTTTTGATTGCAAAAAAACGCCTCTCACTAAGCATGCCTTTAAAAGATTGGGTACAAGAAGCGCTATCGAAGCCTGGTATAGTCCTTTCTCCCCTTTCACCAAATATCTCTATTGAAAGTACAATCTTGCCCGGAACGAATTTACCCAGTGACCCAGCCGATAAAATCATAATAGCCACGGCTCGCGTAGAAAAGCTTATTCTCATTACCCGCGACCAAAGTATTCATCGTTATGCTAAACAAGGTCACGTCAAAACAGTTAAAGCTTAACGGCGCTAAGCCCATCCATTTCTGTTTGCTTAAATTCAATTGCCGGATGGGCTTATTGAAATTTGAATAGATTTAATTCATCCTTGCAAATTGAAAGTTTTACTTTTAAAATACAAGGATGATTATCACTCGTCGGGTTAGAAAAAAAGTAGAAGCAGCGCTGGCTCGTCAGGCAGCAGTAGGAATCATTGGGCCGCGGCAGGTGGGTAAAACAACCTTGGCACTAGACATTGCTGAAGGCCGAAAAGCTTTGTATCTTGACCTTGAGTCTCGCGCAGATCGTGACAAGCTTAAAGATCCGGCATTGTTTTTAAAAGCATATGAAGACAGGCTGGTTATTTTAGACGAAATCCATCGAGTGCCTGAACTGTTTCAAACATTGAGAGGATTGATTGATCAAGGTCGCAGACAAGGAAAAAAAACCGGGCGCTTTCTGATTTTGGGTTCAGCATCAATTGACTTGCTAAGACAATCGGGAGAAAGTCTGGCCGGGCGAATTGAATATGTCAATATGGGCCCTTTTGATGTGCTGGAAGTGTCAGAAAACGATAAAACACCCAATCGTCTATGGGTGCGTGGCGGTTTTCCAGAAAGTTATTTGGCTAAAACTGACTTAGATAGCTTGAAGCTCAGAAAAAGTTTTATCCGTACTTATTTGGAGCGCGACGTGGCACAATTTGGCCCGCGTATACCGGCTGAAACGCTAGAACGACTTTGGACGATGCTAGCACACAATCAGGCTGCTTTACTGAATGTCTCCAGATTGGCTAGTGGGCTTTCGCTAAGCGCCCCCACGGTTACCACTTATATTGATCTTCTCTGTGATTTGCTTTTGGTGCGCCGCTTGCCCCCCTTTCATGCTAATACTGGCAAACGTTTAGTAAAATCACCCAAAATCTACATACGAGACAGCGGGATAGCTCATGCCCTATTGGGAATCGAAGATTATAATGAATTATGCGGGCATCCAGTGGTAGGAGCGAGCTGGGAAGGTTTTGTAATCGAAAATCTTTTGACAGCCGCCCCTGATGAGGCTTTCGCCAGTTTTTATCGCACAGCAACTGGAGCCGAAATTGATTTAATACTCGAACTTCCTGGCAGGCACGGTATTTGGGCAATCGAAATTAAGCGTGGATTGGCCGCGCGAACCGAAAAAGGTTTTCATTTTGCCTGTAATGATATTAAACCAGATCGCCGCTTTGTGGTTTATTCAGGCACCGACTCTTATCCTATAAGCAAAGATCTAGAAGCAATAAGTGTCCAATCGCTTGCCGATATGTTAGCGGCATTATAAACACATGAGCAGTAAAACAATCACAGCTAGAAGCTCGTATCTTCTCACCAGGCAAAGATATGCCGACTAAACGAAATATTCTATCTAAGCGAAAGATTCTATGGCCAAACCGCAGAATCAAGCCAATTGCAGAACAAAATCATACTTATCATCAAAACAAAGATAATGCCAGCCCAGCGGATCATGGTCATATCTTCTGGATTCAAAAAATCTTTAAATGACATATTAATTTAAAGGCTCATTTTGGATTCATTTTGCTACGAGCAAAGGCTTACTAAGAATTATTCTTTGCCTTTTATAGTCTAAAGTCAAGGCATAATTTCTCCAGGTAGGATTGCCCAAAATAGCTACTGAGCCGTTAGCCAGCATGCCTGAGGGCTTTTTATCAAAAGCCACCAAAAAACGGGGGTATTCGATAATTTCATTACCCAGCTTAAGCGTGGTAAACCTACCCGGTGCCACTTGTACTGGTTTGCCATCCAAACCATTGACAGTGTTGTCTGCCGGTACTGATTTATCACCAATTTGCTTAGCCAATTCATACGGTATAAGACTATAAGCGGCGCCGGTATCAATTAAACAATCTAGCTTTTTGCCATCTAATTGGCCTTCAATCATCATGGCTGATCCCCCCAAAGTTGGCTTGGCGGGAATAACGCTTACGCTTTGGCGGGGTAGCCCATTATCTGGATTGGCGAAAGTGATTTTCTTATTGGGAAAATCAATAGTAACAAGAAACTGACGCAGAATATTTGCACCAAGCATGCCTGCTAAAGTTTTTGTGAGACTGACTTTTTTTAGAGCGCCTAAATCCGCAACCACTACGGGAAGATCCTCAAAGGCCAAAGAACCAACCAGCAGACTTTTAAGCTTCATATAGCTCATTGGTACACTGCCTGCCCCAGTCGTTATGGACAAATCCGACTCTTTTGTTTGCCCGAGTTGAGGAGCAATTGCTTTATCAATTAAACTTTGCGTGGCACCGGTATCAACTACGAATGAATAACCGGCTTTGCCATTAATGGCTACGTCAATAATTATCTCTCCGCTAAACATTTGAAAAGGAATAGTGACTGATTGGTTTTTGGCTAATAAAGGTGGATTAGCTTTGGGAGCTTGGAAGATAGCGTCATTCAAAAGCTCTTCTTTGATTGATGTTAAAACAGTCTCCGATACTTTGGTATTGCCATTATATTCAGTCATTTTGTAAGGAATTGTGCTGCCTAAAAATGGACGATAGTCATCGTAGTGAAAAGATTTTTTAACTGCCAGGCCTTGCTCTTCCTCTATGCCAATAAATTCTGTGCGCCCAATTAAATGTGTTTTTTTATCAACATAAACAATAGTGGCTATGCCCTCTGATGTTGTCACTCTCAGCACATCATAAACATTGTTACCAGCGCTCTCTGTTCCCAAATAGTCAAAACGAGTATTTTTGGAACCAAATCTAAACATCACCTGCAAACCATGCTCAATCTCTTGCCTAGCCATGTCTTGACTGGCCGGGTTATCTTCTATGATTTCACCATATTGTTTTAGCCAGGAATGCTTGCCATCAAAGCCTCCTATTAAAGGCTCTCCCAGTACGTTCATCTCTTCGCGTATTTTGTCACCTTTATTGAATATTTCTATGTCAAAAGTGTTGACTGCTCCGGATAAAGCAGAAATTTGCGTGTATTTGCCATAACCATGGCATCCTTTTTCGTATACTTGCTTAAACTTATGCTCACCACCATAGGCATTTAGTGTGTCTTGCACTATCTGTTCGGTTTGAACCTTATCTGCCAGCTTGTCTGTTTTAGCAGGAGCTTTAGTAGGAATGCCGCCATCATTGACGTTAGCGGCTGCTACGCCGCTTAAAATAGTGGTGCTAGCCAAAATACACAGAAGTGAAAGACTAAACTTAACAGCATAATCAAAGGCTTTCCAAGAAGATTTCTTAGATGGTTTGGATAACTTACGTCCTATATACATCTTTAATGCATCCAAATATATTTCTCAGACTTTTATATAGTAACTCTTATATTTGAACTTTGCGTAAATAGAAACAATAGATTTCAATTTTTCATTTCGCCAGCCCCGCTTCTGATAGCGGCGATGGCACGCTCTAATACCTTTTTATTGTCATAATGTTTAATACGCTCGCGCAGCTCCCCGGCTGATAATTTCTTATCTTTCTGTATTTGTGTTGATAATAATTTGATTGTTCGCAAAAGTTCGTCAACGATAGTTACTTGTGTTGCTCGGGCAGATCGCGACATTGGATTCAGATCTATACAGACAACTTGGTAACCCGCCTTTACCAGGGCTTCGCAACGATCACCGTCTTCTAAAGCCACCAGAACCAGGTCCGCTTTAGCAATACCTTCTTTATGCATTGCTCTGCGCTTACTAGCGATGTCTGGCAATATCAGCGGCGAATCAACCCAGGCTTCCACCACCCGCGTAGCACCAAGACCTTTTAAATGTGCGGCAATTTTGGCAGAACGCTCTTCGCTATGATAAAAAAGATTTACTTCCAGAACTAAACCAGCTAATTCTTTGGCCAAATCCACAATTTCGCTACCAGCGAGAGAGGCAGTATTGCCATTTACCGACAAAACCGGATTTTTGGCTTGCAAAAGTAAGGCTGAGCTAACCGCAATAGCTTCCTGAGCAAAGTCCCAGGTTTTTTCGCCTAATAAATAATCAAAGGCTTCGCCCCGTCCATGAGCAATTAAAGCAGAATCAGTAGCCAGTCCTGTTTTAAAGCCGTCAATTAAGCGATGACGCAATAAGAGTGATTGATAACGTGGATGACTAGTCGGGACGTCCATTTTCAATAATCCTTGTTCCTTTATTGTCTATTGTACATTTTGTCCATTGGCTTAAATCACCCACAGCCATAGTGGAGAGCACAGCTTGTCCCAGCATGATCATAGTTGCCTGTCCACCTTGAGCCAGAACTTCGTCAATGCAACTGCGAACATTTTTATTAGTAATTAAATGCACATCTTCTGCAAAAATTCGAGAACAGGCTAGTATACGATCCAGACTGAGCGCATTAAAGTTGTCTTTAAGCCATCTGCTAGACTTAGCCCCTTCTTTGGCAAGCATATTTAACAAGTCCCCGTTATTTAGAGTAGCAGCGGTTTCTAGCTCGCCGAAAATACGAAAATACATGGGTTCTGGCTTGACCAACAATTGCTCAGCATCTAACGGTCCCTGCTCACAGCGCCTGTATACTACACCACCACACAGTTGCGCTGATACATCACCCAAACCAGTCTTATACTTTACTTCAGCTTCATGAGCCATCATGCCGATCTCGATCCGCGAAAGAATTAGGCTGTATTTGTCTACAATAGCGAAAGCCGTTGATAGACAGCTGGCAGCACTTAAACCAAATCCGCAACCAAGCGGCAAAGAAGATTGCAACGATATTTTTATAGGCTCCGGAGAGAGCTTTTTCACAATATATTCCAAAGGTGCTATAGACTTGGCCTGGCCGTTGAATAAAATTTCAGTATCCGAAGCTGCTTCTAAAACTGCCTCCACTCCGCGGTCAAGGTTTAGGGCACAGCCTTTGGAATAAGTTGTTTCAAACGATTCGCCCATTTCAGGAGAAAAAAAACAAGTTACGCTTGCTGGCGAAAAACCAACAGATTTATTGATGCTCATTTTGTACAAAAATTTTTATGGTTTTAACTATGTCGTTAATGATAGCGTCAGCAATTTCAATGATACAAAGACGCTTCTTGTCGCAGCATCTATACAGATTTGTAATTCTCGCAAAAAGCTTGCTATATGACAATCTAGGACATTCCTCTGTGTAGCACTTGATACATGCAAGTCAAGCCGCCAGGACTAATTAGCTTATCTGGTAAGCCTTCGGTAGAGGTAGGCTTGGCAAGGTCAAGAAGAAGCTACAGGCATATACGTTAGGAGGTCTTGGCATTTTGGAGAGGTGGAGTTTAAATAAATGAGGTTGTTTTACTAGAAAGAAAGTAACTTGCAGGGATCGAATAGTAATAGCGCTCGGACGAGCTCTTTTGTTGAGTTACTGCTAGTAAATAACGATGTACCGGCACTGCTGCAATTGCTGAGGAATGAAAGAACCGCTAGGCAGATTGAAGCATCTGCTTTCCAAGCAAAGATTGGGCAGCTTGAACAAGAAATTTTGCAGCTTAGACAAGAAAATAAAAGGCTTAGAAGAAGCCGTATTGCTGCCACAGAATCTTTCTGTCAACAAAAACAAGCTCTGGAGCAGGAAATACAACAATTAAAAGAAGAATTAGAAAACGCAAATAAAAGAATCGCTTGGTTCCAAAAAGACCAATTTGGTCGCAAGACTGAAACGGCTGACTCCCTGGCTATTGCCCCCATACAAGAATTAAAACTAGCCTCTGAACCAGAACAAGAAAAACGTAAACGTGGTCAAAAATGCGGACCAGGTAATGGTCATGGGCGCAGCGATAGAAGTAACCTTGAGCAACGTGAGGAATTTCTTGACCCGCCTAAGTGTGCCTGTGATATTTGTAACAAACCATATCGCCTAGTATCAAAAACTGATGACAGCGAAATAGCAGAGGTAGAGGTTAAACCATATATACGGGTGTGTCGCAAAAGAATTTTGGTCAGCCAATGCGACTGCAAAGGCAAAGTCATATTAAAAGCCCCTCCTCCTCCTAAATTGTATCCACGCACCACAATCGGCAACTCTCTCTGGGTATATTTACTTGTCTGGAAATATATGTTTGGTGTGCCAACTCAACGGGTTTTACAAGAATTGGCTTTGCACGGTTTACATCTATCCGCCGGTACAGTCACAGGCGGCATGAAAATAATAGACACACTGCTTGCCTCTTTGTATGAACAAATAGTCAATCATTGCCGCGGCGCAGACCTGTGGAATGCAGATGAGTCCACCTGGCGCGTCTTTGAAGAAAATAATGGGCTCAGAAATGACAAACAATGGTGGTTCTGGCTTTTCGCCAGCTTGGATGCTGTCGTTTACTTGCTAGATAAAAGCCGTTCAAAAGATGTGCCTAAAGACTTCTTTGGCGGTTCTACAGGAATATTATTAACTGACAGACTGAAGAGCTACTGGACTTTAAATCCAGCTATCAAAAATGCCTGGTGCTGGGTTCACCAAAGACGAGATATCCTCAAAGTCTTTCAGGGCATACCAAGCTTGAAAGAATGGTCCCAAGAATGGCTTAGCGAAATAGGAATATTGTTTGCTCTTAATCATAAACGAACGGCTCTGTGGCAATCAGGACAGCCTTGGAATGACGCCCATCTAGCGGTTGAACAGCAGGTGAAAAAACTTGAGCAACTTTGGCAATCACAGCTTGAACAGCCAGATTTGCATAAAGAGCAAAAGACAATACTAAAAAGCTTCATGACACACTGGATTGGCCTAACAGTATTTCTTACTGACCCGCGTATTAGCCTAGACAATAACCGGGCCGAAAGATTACTCAGAAATCTGGTCATTAATCGCAAGAACAGCTACGGTAGTGGCAAAGAATGGTCTGGTCAATTGGCGGCTAAATTATTTACTGTCTTCCAGACATGGCAGGTTAATGGACTCAATCCACAAGCTTTGTTGCTAGATTACTTTAACGAATGTTCAAAAACACCCGGCAGAGCACCACCAGACCTAAAAGAATTTCTCCCCTGGCTGATGACCGAGGAGAGAAAAAATAAATTCACTCTACCCAAGAATATCAAACGACCAGCTTAATGCACATTAAATTCTGGTTGTCATACCTGCGTTGGACGAAGGCTTACCTTATCTGAGCAAAATACTTATACTGCTAGGCTAGCACAATTGTAAAGCAGCGATTAATTTGTCAAGGACAATAAAAAATAAGTCATAGAGGCGTTTACGCAGAAAAGAAAGCATTGTCAAGCAACAAATTTCTTTCAGTGATGGCGTTTAAGCTCATGTAACTGTTGTCCAAACACAACTTGATTTTGGCCGAACAAATTTGTCAAGATTCGGTGTCGTTGCAAAGATCCCCAATCACTCAGGAAGTTCGAATAACCCGCCAGTGCAAAGAACAAGGAAGTTTTCTCTCACCGCTTGTAGCGGCGATCTCAGTACGCATCCGTCCACCAACCCACACACTCGAGGAAGGGATGACGCATGGACTCTTGGCACCAAGCGTTTGGAGGAGAGGCAGAGGCAAACACGGGCCTGCGGATTTTCGGGCCATACGATGACTTCCCCCGGCTTCGACAGAAGCTCGTCGCTCATGACGGCACTCGGTGCATCGAAGTCGAGCTCACTCCCCAAGGACGGTTGAGGAGGTTTGTTTATTTGCCGCGCAAACCGGATAGTCCGGCAGACGCGCTGGCTGTGGTAATGGTGGCAGGGCCTCCCCACAAGCCCTTCGCCAACCCGTCTTTCTATGTTGCTTCCAATCATGGCAATCCGCTGGAAGGACAAGGCTACACTGCATGGCAGCTCCTCGGCCCCACTGCAAGCGAACCGATATTGACCGGACTGATCGACCCTGATCGATCTGGCGAGATTGCAGCCATGATCTTGAAAGAATCACAAGTCGGCCACGCAGCTCTCACCGACCAACGCGGCGGAACCGGCAAGAGGCGGAAAGTAGTCAGAAAACAGCGAGCTCCGGCACAGGCGCACCGCACTTTGCAAATCTCTCAGGCGAGCTTTTTAGCCGCCATGAAGGAGCTGGACATGTACCATTCCTTTGGGGCGGACACCTCTCAGTCAGCCCGCGATTCCGGCGCCGACACCTGGCAGAATCAGTCAGGCAGATACGCCGAAGGCGTCACCACGTTCTACCGGGGCATGGTCTGGACTTACCGCCGCTGTCCTCAGGAATTATCCGACTCCGACGCTACGCCCTGGATCGTAGAAGGACTCCTGCGCCACGGGGCCACGCCACTTCCCAATGATGTCTATAACCTAAGTAGCCTGCGCCCTTCGTTCGTCGGGCAACAGGCTAGCGATCTGGACCAACTGCTAGAGCGTTTCGGAGCCTTGCAAATTCCCTGATTGGCACCGGTCACGAACTGTGCAGAGCGATTGGCAATGCTGAGTGTAAACCTCGCCATTGCTGATCGCCTCGTTCAACCCATCCCCAACCCGCAAGCGAGGAAGGAGATCATGAACACTTGGGACCAAAATTTCGACACTACAGCACAGACAAGCGCAGGGCTGCAGATCTTCGGGCCCTATACAGACTTCAGGCGAGCTCGGCCCATACTCCTCAACTACAACGGCTCCGGCAGTATCGAGGTCGAACTCAATCCGAGAGGAAGGCTGAGGCGCTTTGTTTACTTGCCAGGTAACCTCGATCGTTCAAACGCGGTGGCTGTGGTCATGGTGGCAGGTTCCCCAGACAAGCCACACGCCAACCCTGTCTTCTTCGTAGCCACTAGTAGCAGCAACCCGTTGGAGGGACAAAGCTACGCTACTGGGCAACTTTTCGGACCCACTGAAAGTAAACCAGACTTGGCAGGACGGGCAGGCCCCGATCGTCTTGATGAATTCGCGCTCATGATCTTGGCACACTCGCAGGCCGAGCCGGCAGCACTCACCGACCAACGTGGCACCAACGGGGCGGTGGCCACAAAATCACCACCACCAGCCCAAGAACACCGCACTTTGCTATGTTCTCGCCAGGACTTCAATACAACAATGCGCGACCTCAAAATGTACCATTCATTTGGCAAGTCCAAGTCGCGCTTGCCCGACACTTGGCAGAACCAGTCGGGCAGATACGCCGAAGGCGTCGTCACGTTCTACCAGGGGATGGTTTGGACCTACCGCCGCTGTCCTCAGGAATTATCCGACTCCGACGCCACGCCCTGGATCGTAGAAGGACTCCTGCGTCACGGGGCCACGCCACTTCCCAATGATGTCTATAACCTGGATACTCTGCTGCCGCCGTTGGTCGGACGTCCGGATAGTGATCTCGACGAGCTGTTGTCGTATTTCACTGTCTTGCAAATTTCCGAATAGGGGCAAGGCAGCGCCCTGTGCAGGGCGATTGGCAATGCTGAGTATAAAACCTCGCCATTGCTGATCGCCCCAGCACTTTTTTGCCTTTTTGTGATCGTATTTAGAGAGAAATGATTTAAGGTTTTATATTTAAAAACGCAATGATTTTTGCAATTCTTTTTCTACCAGCGCCAGTTTTGAATTTTTATCTCTAGCTATAATTTCTCGCAGGGACTTCAGACCATTATGAGCTTCAGCAATATACTCTTTAGCAAAATTACCCGATTCTATATCAGCTAATGCCTTTTGCATTTTTGCTTTTACATGCTCGTCAATAAGCTTTTTACCGGTTTTCACACCGCCATAATTTGCTGTGTTGGATACCGCTTTACGCATACCGGCCAGCCGACTTCAAATAATAAATCGCCTATCAACTTCACTTCTTTTAAACAAAAAATATAAGCTAATTCAGGTTGATAGCCTGCTTCCACCAATGTATCAAAACTAGCGCAAACAAGCTCAGGCAGCCCACCGCACAATACAGCCTGTTCAGAAAATAAATTAGTTACTGCTTCTTCTTTAAAGCTGGTTAGTATTGCTCCGGCTCTTGTGCAACCGATTGCTTTGGCGTAAGCAAGGCACCGGTTAAAGGCATGTCCGGAGGCATTTTGTTCAACAGCAATTAAGCCAGGTACACCTTTGCCTTCTTGGTAAAATGTGCGCAGCCAACGGCCAGGGCTGGTGGGCGCAACAAGTACAACATCACTTTTAGCGGGCAAAGTAATGAGCTTTTCGTGCACCACAAAACCGCTAGCAAATACCAAAATCACCGGGCGTTTTATATGCGGCAGAATTTCTTTATCGAACAAATCCGCAGCTACTTCGTCAGGCAACATTATTGAAAGCAAATCACAAGTACTGGCAGCTTCAGACAAACTTATTGGTTTAAAACCATCTCTAAGCGCCTGAGCATAGCCTTTGCCATGCTCTTTTGCGCAGACTGCGATTTTTATACCGCTATCGCGTATATTTAAAGCATGGGCGCGACCCTGATTGCCATAACCAATAACAGCTAATGTAAGCCCATCGAGCTCACTTAAGTCGGAATCTTTATCGTAGAAAATCTTTGCCATAAATAAAACAATTGCAGTATAGTCTAAATAACGTTTTTGTAGCCAATCATAAAGAGAATTGCCCCTTGCCTCGTTTTGTAATTCTTGAACACGATTATCCCGAATTACACTGGGATTTTATGCTCGAGAACGAAAGCGATTTACGCACTTGGAAACTTTCCCAAGCCCCATACAATCTTTCCGCTCACCCTACTAAAGAAAAAATAATTGAAATTAAGGCAATACCTTCATTTCCTCATCGTCTTATTTATCTAGATTACGAAGGACCAATTTCCAATGGACGTGGTTTCGTCAAACGTTTCGACCACGGTTCATTCGAGTGGATAGAGCAAAGTGACCAAGAAATACTGCTCAATTTGCAAGGGCAGAAATTTACTGTGCAGCTCAAATTATTGATCACTGATAAGAAGTAATTATCTTTGCCTTCGAGCGTTGTCATGAACAATCCTCGCTTACGGGGAGGTGAAGGGTAATTGACGCCCAACAGTCTCCCGACCCTGGCCGCTTTTTCTTTTTTTATCGATGTCCATTTTTGGAATGCTTTCTTATTGAACGTGCCTGAACTAATAAAAACTCACATATGCGATTTGTAAATAAATTGAATGCCTTTGAGAGTTAGATCGTAGTCGATATGGTCAATTAATGGTTTTATTCCACTTTTTTGACCGTTAAGTAAAATAGCATTACCCCCGGTGGCAACAGTAACGAGGCCTTCACCCAGCTTTTCGCGTGCGAGCCTAAGCCAGCGCTCTACTATGCCTATTTGTGCCAAGGCTGCTCCATTCACAATTTGATCATGAGTATTAAAACCGAAATCCAAAGCGTATTTTCTATAATCAATATTTTTCACTGTTTCCACGAGTGGACTAGCAATTTGTAAGTCGGCAATCATTCTGTGATACCCCAATGCTATAAAGCCGCCATCCACAACCCCGTCAGCCATTACAGTTGTCAATACCACACATGTTCCTAGAGCAAATACAGCCAGATTTTTGCCTGGGGCATAAAACTGACGTGCTGCCACGGTATCTGCTACACGGTCAGCACCATACTCTGGCTGAAACCCTTTAATGAAATTTTGTGACGGAGCGGTGATTTTAAAAATCTTTCGCTTTATGGACTTTTCAATATTTTGCGCCGCCCATGGTGCTACCGAGGACATGGCTAGGTCATCATTACCGATTCGATTCAAGAGGTCAGCACCAGCAGTGGCACTATCTTTTGTGGGGTAACGCCAGGTCTCTTTTAAGCTGTCGCCCTCAAAACGACCACATTTAATGAAGGTGGTACCTATATCTATTGCTACCAATCTCATTAATTGTCTCCTTAATTCTGCTTGCGCGCACCAAGATTTAATGATATTAAATATGCTACCGCGTATGATTACACAATCTTGGTAAATATACTAATTATTCAATCTGTGATTTAAAAAAAACGCATATCAAAATTTGATATAGGCGTAATAAAAGATAGCTAGAAGGAGCAATCATGAAAAGGACACCTATAAATTCGGTGCTCAGTACCACAGTTAGCTTAGCAGTAATAAACTTTATGGTAATTGGTCAAATTTTGCCAGCAATGGCCGATGCATATAATGTTAATAGCGCCCCCAGTACTCAACAACAGCAACTCCAAGGCCGCGTTACTTATGCGCCAGTGGGCACCACTTTAGATGCCACATTGACCAGTCCTATTGATAGTGCATTAGCAAAACCCGGTGATCTTTTTAATGCCAAATTGAATTCGCCCCTATATTTAGGTAGCGATTTGGTTCTGCCAGGGGGCACAAGCCTAGATGGACAAGTAGTATCAGCTGACAAAGCCGGACTTGCTGGATCGAATGGCAAAATGAGCCTACGTCTCATTGGCGCAGTCACGCCAGACGGTATTCGTTACCCATTATCTGCCACCGTTACTGCCAATCAAGACAAAGATATTCACGAAGACAAACAAGGCGATCTTAAAGGACGCACAACATCTTCTACTGTGAAAAGTGGCATTATCAGAACAGGACTTTGGACTGCTGGTGGTACATTGTTGGGCATCTGTTTTGCCCCAATAGTTGGTGGTGCAGTTGGTGCTGGTGCAATAGTTGGTGTGGCCACCGGTGGAGCTGTTGGTTTGGGAAGTAACTTATGGCGTAAGGGCAAGGATGTAAAAATTCCTAGTGGCACACGCGTACAATTTGCTCTTGATCAGCCAATGTCTCTTACTGCAATGGCAACTTCAAGCACTCCTACATATAGATAATCTGGCTTTTCATCATGTCAGAAAAACAGCTGTTTTTCTGACATGGCGATCCGCCAAATGCCTTCCCTGCCCGAAATTGCAACGATTCGAGCATAATTTATTTTATGAAGTAGCATCGAGACCGGAAAGCGTTATATTGCGTGGCTTTCTGGCCTTGCAGCATCTAAAGTATGTCAGAAAAACCACGGTTTTTCTGACAAGGTGAAAGTGGTGGCATCATCCCTACCGACGGATTTAGCCACGGCTTAACCTAACTATGCCGGATGAAACAACTGAAATAGCTTGTCGCGCGAAAAATTTAACTGAATAGGGCGCCCGTGAGGACAGGTTTCATTTCTTGGTGCTCTATGCCACTGGTTAAGCAATTCGATAATTTGATCATCAGCTAGGTGCATGCCATTTTTTATTGCGCTTTGGCAAGCCAGAGACTTAACTATGTCGAGCTTAGGATTAACCATGCTGCTTGCGGCTAATTCTTGCAGGATGCCTTGAAGGATGCTGGCATAATCTTTTTGAGCTAATTCGACCGGCACCTGTATGCAAGCAATATTTTCTCCTTCAATTTCAAACTCAAAACCTTGTTCGTTAAAGTGATCAATATGCTCTTCAAGTACAGCTTTTTGTTCGTGACTTAATTGCAAGGGCAGCGAAATAAGTAAAGTCTGGCTTTCTATATTGGTCTGAGAGTCCAATAATTTTTCGTATAATACCCGCTCATGGGCTATATGCTGTTCAACAATAGAAAGACCGCCAGCTGTCTCTAAAAGAATATAAGTATTAGCAAAATAGCCAATCATGCGCCAACCTAAAGGTAGGGAGGCGGCCTGCGCAGATGGCACTACAGTCAATATATTTTTTCTACCAGATGCTATATTGTTTTCGGAAGAGTGCGAATCATTCAAAGAATGGGAGTCACTTGCCAAATAACTTGTTGATTCGGCTGTCGCGGACAAGCGATCGAAATATACTGTTTCGCCCGCTTCTTTCAACGAGAGCTGTTTGCCCTTACTTTGGGCGGACCCATGGCGGTCAAATACTGAAGTATTAAACGAATTCGGTGTTATATTACGTGCGCGCCCACTTTCTGGCAACGGCTCCAGCTCTAAATGTTTTGTGGGCGCGATAGTATTGCTATTCTGTTCTGTCTTTGATTTTGTCTCGTTATTGAAAAAATTAAACTTAAGATCTTCAGCATTCCTCAAAGCATGAGCAAGCTGTCTTTGCATAAATAAATAAACTTCGTTGCCACGCGAATAACGAATTTCTTTTTTGGTGGGATGGATATTAATATCGAGCTCACTCGGGGCCACTTTTAAATGAAGCACCGCCAAGGGATACCGCCCGCGAGGAATTAAATCGGCATAGGCGTAATCAAGTGCTTTATAAGCCAGGTGGCAGCGCACTGGGCGCCTGTTAACGAGAGTCATAATACCTTTACGATCGCCCCGGAAGCTTTTTGGGCTGACTAGCCTGCCCTCTATTTCAAGTCCCAAAACACCATCTTTGCCAGATAAATTTATAAAAGACTGTTGCCCGTTGAAAAAATTGCTTTCGGCAATTGCTCCATCCAATTTACCAGTGCCAAATGTCTTAAATCGCGGTGCACCGTCTAATGACAATTCAAAAGAAATATCAGGATAGCCAATGGACAAGCTTTGGACTATATCTAAAATATGGGCAAATTCAGTAGCTGGTTTTTTTAAAAAGTTAAGCCTGGCTGGCACATTATAAAAAAGTTCTTGTACCTCAATGATTGTTCCTTGAGCGCAACCAGTTTCTGAAACTGTCATTGCCCCATCTAAGCAAATTACTAGCGTGCCAATTCCGCTATTGTTTGTACGTGTCGAACAGCTAAGTCTGCTTACCGAAGCTATACTCGGTAGCGCTTCACCCCGAAAACCCAAAGTGTGCAAATTCCATAAATCATTAGCCACGGTTAACTTTGAGGTGGCATGCCTTTGAAATGCCAGACTGGCATCAGCCGCTTCCATACCGCAGCCATTGTCTGCTACCCGAATATATCGGCAGGCTTCCTTGATATCAATAACAATTTTGTTTGCTCCAGCATCTATAGAATTCTCCACCAGCTCCTTTACTACTGAAGCTGGCCGTTCTATTACTTCACCAGCCGCAATTTGGCTGGCAATATGATCTGGTAAAACAAAAATTTGGGGCATGACTATAGACCAAGTTTTGACGGAGTAATCAGGTTAACACATCTATGTGACGATACTAAACAGAAAAACGGGTCTATTGCCACACATATGAGCGATGAAATAAACCGGTCTTTGATGTCAAAGATAGCGCCCTTAGTGAAACTGTAAATGATGTACTAAGTTAAGAAGCTAATTGTTTTGAGCTAGGAACGCGTTTACATTTATCATCGGCCTTATTGCCATTACCTAATAAACATATTAGGTGATGAGCTCATCACTCTTTAGCAGTATATGAGTAATAACTTGTCACTCTCTAGCGACACTTGGAGTCACGCTTACGCGGCATTTCTATGAAACATTGCTAATAATCTCTCCGTGCTTCTTTTCTAACCGACATAATGAAGTTATTGACAACTCGGTTTGACTATTTGCTTCGCAAGTTTTTCGATTCTGTTTTGTCTTAGCTAATTTACTAGCACTTATCATTGGCAGGCAATTTTCTATGAAATCTCGATTGAATCGCATCAGTAAAATTAAAAGTATCAGAGCGAAAGGAATAGCAGGTTCTGTATTGAATCTACTTTTTGCTTTAGCAGTAATGACAGTAGGTTTGTTTTCAGTTGAATTAAACCGTTACTTGTTAGCTCGAGATCAATTGAAAGGTGATTTGGAAGCGGCAGCACTATGCTGTCAAACTACTTTAACATCAACTGGTACTCCTGCTACTACTAGTAGCCAAACTGCTGCTCAACAAGCCGGGCTAAACATATTTCAACAAAACTCCATTCTTGGAGAATCGCTGTCTATGGCCAATATGGTCAGTCTTTCTCCAGGACAAACTTCACCACAATTTGATGTTCAACCGGGTGAAGCGCAAATTTGCTTCATGTTTTTAGACCCCATTACTCGCTTACCAATTAATAATTCTTCCGGTGCACAAAACATATCGTTGCCAACATATCCTGCTGGAACACTAATTCAGGCTGTTGGTGCGTACTCGTACAGGCCTTTTTTCGGACAATTTATCGGCTTGGGTAATGCAAGCTTTACTTTGCAAACTTCGGTTAATTCTGGCATACCACAATTAGATTTAGTTTTTGTCTATGATGTTTCTGGTGCAGAAAATACACAAACTCCGGTTACTTATCTACAGCGCTTTTGGCATAATCCCTACGGTATTGATTATCTTATTCCTTCACCATTGGGCACCACGCCACCAGGCATAATGACAGGCGGGCCGCAATGGCCATTTTGTACTACCAACGCTCCTCTGGAAGGACCTAATCCCACAACACCTCAAAATTTAGACAATGGTCTTAACTGCATGCAACCCCTCTTGAAGTATTCTGAAAAATCGGGCTCGGCCACTCAATTGTTGACCGGCGCGCAAGCTAATGCTGCCCCACCAGGTAATTATCCACCCCCCGTGTATATTTGGTGCCTTCAAGGCAATTATCCTACCATTGGTAACATTCCGTACTATATGCCGTGTTATCCTGGTCCCCAAGCTGTTCTTATTCCTTTAGCCAATTATTATGCCGTTAGTACAGCTGCGATGCCCTTTTACTCTCCGACAAACGGTTTTATCTTAGGTGCCCCATACTGTGGACCTACCAATCTAACAGATTACATAGTATATGTTGCTAACGGCACCGGTCTTCCGCCTACCACACCGCCAGGCATTAATCAAACAATGGGTTTTTCCACAGTTTCCTCAACTTCAAATTATCAAGCTCATATTAAATGGCAAAACGGCACTACTAGTACTGTGACTCTTGGCGGGGGTTCAAGCTATGGTGCAATTAGTAACGCTCCGCCCCCAACAGGCCCTCATCCAGCTGTAGACCCGAACACCGGCGGTTCAACAGTTGCCTCTTTACTCTCTGGTTTTTCGTATAGTACTTATGGAACCTATTTTACACATACTGTACCTAATATAGACAATAATCCTACTTTCAATAGTTTTAGTGTTCAATACAATGGTAAAACATACAAGTTTCCTAGCTTAGCTGCCTTGGTAGAAGCATCTCTCGGTAATTTAGAAAGTGCTGCTACTGCTCAGGCTGCTGGTTTGAATCTAGGAGCCATGGGACTTAGTCAGTCAGATTTACAAAGCGGGTATTATGCCGCTTATATGCAAGGAGCACTAGCTTCCATTCAACCTATGAATACAGTGGCCAGTGCCACCATCGCTTTTATGAATCAAATAGCTACTGTATCAGATGCACACTTTGGTTGTCTCACTTTCAATGATTATGTAGGCTCTAATGCTTCTTCCACTGCTCCTCCCAGCAACACACCTGCACCACACAATCTGGCCAGCGATTATTCTGACTCTTCTATGAATACAAATCCAGACGGCACCGTTGGCGCTAGTATTACTAATACTTATCTATTGCCTGATATTTTGCTTGACCCCAATGGTAATACCACACAATCTACAATAACAAATGTTTTGCCCACTATTCATACATGGGGTAATTGTGGTGTGGCTAGTGCCTTACAGGCAGCGTTGTTTGAATTAAATCCTCAACTTAGTGGCAACCCAAGTGGTAATGTGGCACGCCCCAGCGCTAATAAAGCCATAGTGCTAATAACCACTCAGGCACCTAATGTTGGTTTAAACGGTGATACCGGACCTTCAGCACTAAGCGATGCTCTTTCTATGGCAAAATTAGCTCATAAGTCTGGTATACCTATTTATTGTGTATCTATCGCTCAATCACAAACCGATGAGACAAGTGAAAACGCTGCTTACAATGATAATAATGGTGGCATAACAGCAGTTGCTGGCTGCGGTGGTAGATACTATCATGTTAATTGGTCAAATCCAGCCACTACTCAAACTGCACTAACCAGTGCTTTTGCCAATATAGCTAGACAACTTGTCTGCGTTGTACATTGACGCAATAATTTAAAGCTGATCTTCGGATGTCAAAGATAGCGCGCTTAGCGAAACTGTAAATGATCGTATTAACTTACAAAACTAAAACAAAAACTGCGGATCTATTAAATATCTGCGCAAGACCAAGCTCTTAAATTGCTTTTGATCTTGTTCATTTGATAAAAACAATATGCCGTATCTTTTTTCCACCCCAGGAGCTCAATCACCGCTATTTTGTAATTCGCACAGCCTGTCCGTCATTACCCCCTGGTAATGATTGGCAGCTGGCGATTGCAGCGGTGATTAGCTTCTCTCCAACAGCGCCACCGGGCGCGGAGCGACAACATTGAGAAGCAAAAAGAGGCCTCCGCAAGCAAGGTTTTGGCTCGGGGAGGGCATTCGCCTGACCAGCGATGACCAGATCCTGGTCCCACCGCCGCCAGCTACATCTTCCCGTACGAGCGAGTGGGGCGGTTTCCCTGAACCGTTTGTTCCAGACTTGCCTGCGGGGACAATCTGGTGGCAACCGATCGGTCACGAGTATCTGAGCCAATTCGGCATGAACTTGGGACAACAGAGCCAGTTCTTCAAGCAGCGGCAGATGCTCAGGAAATGGCCCGCAATCAGGCACAGCCCGGTGCCGCGGCTCATCGAGACAGTCAAAGACGGCTTGGTCTGGTCAGGCAAGCGTCGTCCTCAGAAGGCCGAGGCCGCTACCATTCTCAGCCGGCGCAAGTATCGCCGCTGCTTCGGCTTTCCAGTGGGGGGACGCTTCCTGTCCATCGAAGATTTCCTCCTCAATCCCTTGAGGTTCGACGAGGGCTGGGCGGTGGTCATTCGAGCTGAAGACGTTGGGGTGCCGGCCCGAATGATCGTACGGCTACACCCGGAAGATACTCGCGGCATGCTGAAAATCCCGCTGTTGCGGGCCCTTATCCTGCTCGAACAGCGCCTTGTGCCTGAACCAGTGATCATGCCACTGAGCAATACCGCCTGACAAAGTCAAGGACGGGGATACAGCAACCCACAACTTACGACTGGCGTTGTCCGAGCGCGATTACTCCCATTCAAATCCCAAGCCGATGGGCAGCGGAATGCTATCTATTACAGAGTGGTGTTCTTCTGCCCATTTTCTTTCTGCATTTCTTGTCCGTAAAAACAGCCTTGTTTCCACAGACTCATTTCAATTTTTTTTGCGCTTCGTCCGTCCGAACTTGCAAAGAGCTCGCTAAGCTAGCGCAAGGTCGATCGATCAAATTAATAGTAAAGTTAGAATTAAAAATCTTATAGACTTTCTGTAAACAGACATGGCGAGCTACTTCAATTAGCTAATTTAAGCCAAGAGAGTAGAGCGAATACAATTTGAGCTATATCTTTGTCCTTCTTTAAAAGAACTCTGCAATTAAAAGGAACGCAGCGATTTTACCAGCAAGAATTTATATTATTGCTGGTTCAAAGCATAGGAGTAAAATGTTGTTGCATCTGACCACCTCTTTCGGCTAAGTAAAATTATGACCACATCATTTCAATTTTAGAAAGGATTGCCTATCACACAGAGCAACTGAATCAAAGAATTTTCGTTAGGCCAAGCCTAATCGAAATCGCACTGCAATTCTTCGAAACTTAGACACTTCGGAATTCACATCCTCGAAAGGAGTTAGTTCATGCTTTTCGCCCACGCCGTACATTCGCCTTCGCTCTTGCTCCTGGTCGCAGCGATACTAGCAATCTGGCTGCTGAAGCCACCTTCCATGTTGGTGCTCTCTCGTCACCGAGACGAAAGCATCATTATCGGTCACGACATAGTGATCACCGTGGTCGATATCCGTGGAGACAAAGTCAGATTGGGGATAGCCGCCCCAATCGAGATCTCCGTTCACCGGCAGGAGGTCTATGAGGCTATCCAACGGGAAAACCGGCAATCCAGCCGACTTGAACCTAGTGACGCTCGCCAAATCGAGCGTGTCAATCAACCGACGCGTCGCGATATGCAGCGTCGCACAGGTGCAAACGGTCGTATTGAGCTTTACGATGGAACTGGACTTCCTATTGTGGATGCCTTGCGGACAGACGGGAGGAACGGCAACCAGTCCTAAACCGCTGTGCAGTTGTGTAATTTGCAAACAGTCGAGTAACGGACCCGCCACAGGGCGCACCCTGCACCGGGTCCGTTACATCTTTATATTTTTTTCGTGGAAACACTCTATCAGGAGGCGCCACCGCACTAGCTTCTGTCAGATGTACCTCAGAATAGACATCGAGCATCGAGAACTGAAAGGCTGCATGGAATGTTGTAGGTGTTCACAACACAGCGGCCTAACAGAGCACCAGCCAACAAGGAGTTCAACATGCTGGTCTTGTCTCGCAAGCCTGGACAGACAATTTGCATCAACGGAAATGAGATCGAGGTCACCGTCGTCGAGATTGAGGGCAACCAGGTTCGCCTTGGCATCAAGGCACCTACTAGTGTCACGATCTTGCGCGCGGAGATCGCGGGTACCAAGCCACCAAACAGCGGCCAATCGGGGGCAGCAAACTCACCGCGGTCCGCTCCAAAGTCAGCACGTCCATCTTCGCCCCGCAAGGCTGCTCCGCCTAAGACACTCCGTTTCGCACCTCCCCCCACCCCACGACGACAGTCTCCTACTCCGCCTGCCGGAGCGGAAGAGGCGCGCAATCTGCCATCCCCCCGCAATCGGAGACGGGGTGCCAATGGCAATGTGCGGACGGACGATGGTCAGCAAAAAGAGCCAGACGGCAACCGCTGACGGGCCTTATCCGTCAAGAGCACACACATTCACCCCGATAAAGGGCAAGCACGGACTGCCAACAGGCTTGCCCATCACCCCTTTTTGTATTTGCTTTTCGATTTTGTGGGGACAAAATTGCGCTAATTGTAAAGAGTAGCTTTAATGAGATGCCCGAAAATTGTATTCCCCAATACCGACAAAAGAAGCCAAATACATTAGCATTTATTAATCTAGTTAAGCTGTAGCAACTAGATTCAAATGAAAATCCCCCTTCATGATTGGCGCAACTCTTGGATACAAAAGCATGGATTCTTTTATTAACCCGTCACATGAACGCCATCCAGCCAAAATCATTCTGGAGATAGATTTGCCTAGTGACGCCCAGTCAACTAGCAAGCTCTTCTTTGATTCGTATAACTGTCAATCAGAAAAAGAGAACACTTTGCCAGCACTGGACCAAATGCTAGCTAGGCAAGCCGTGTCCGAAGTAGTCCAGAAACTCTTGCTGGAAATGTCATATCTAACAGCCTTAGTCCGCTACTATGAGAACCTTTATTATTTTCAGTCCGCAATCGGCTCACCTTTTGATGCTCAGCAATATCCAAAACCTTATTCTAGGCAAAATCTAACCCGGCCCCCTGCAGGCAATTTTGCACCGCGATGGCATTATCCAAAAGCACTTAGCTCAGAACAAGCAGAAAATTTTTCAATAAAGCATTTTTACCCTTCCCCAATTGATTCTTTTGGACTTTCATGTAAAGAACCTGCCGAGCAAAATCACTTTTCGTCTTTGCCAAGCAAACTGATTTCTATTGCTAGAAATAATTTGGGTCGTCCTGTCTGGGCTTTTACTAAATTTGCTTCTGTTTGTCAGTTTGGCTATTTAGGCTGTGCAGCTACAGTAAGCAAATTGCTACAAGAGGCTGGTTTGAATATTAAAGGCTCGGCTAGCGTTAGTGCTCTGGTGGGCGAGTTGGACAATTTAGGCTGGCACAAAATAAGAATCTCGGACAAAAATCAATTTCAAGTTGGCGATATCGTTTATGGATTAAACGGCAGCCATGCTCACATAGGTATTATCACTGTCGCAGATAAAGACAAAGTTTTGGTGTGTGACAATAGCTCAAGCAGCGGTATTCTGAAAGAACGCTCTATCGAAAGCGGTGGTTCTTTTACGCCCGAGGGACGCTTCGCCGGTAATCTTTATGTAATGCGAGCGGGTGGTAGCTAAGGAGCACAAGCGATTTGAAAGAGCCAGAACTTGAAAAGAATATCCAGATAGTATATACTATAAGTCTAGACTTTGGGAGTGCCATGAAAACAGCAAAATTATTTCGCAATGGTCAAAGCCAAGCCGTAAGATTGCCACAAGAATTTCGATTTGAAGGTAGCGAAGTTTTTGTTAAGCGTATGGGAAATGCTGTGGTGCTTATCCCCCAAAAGCATAGCTGGGACACTCTGCTAAATAGTCTCTCTCTTTTTTCGGATGACTTTATGCAAGAACGTAATCAACCTAAAGATCAGCAGGAGCGTCCAGGCATATTCGAATGAAATACCTGCTGGACACCAATATTTGCATATACATAATTAATTCTAAACCGGCAAAAATTGTTAGCAAATTCAATAACTATCATCCCGGCGAATTGAGCATATCTTCCGTTTCCGTTGCAGAGCTTAGATATGGAGCTGCCAAAAGCCACGCTACTGAAAAGAATAATTTGGCGCTAAATCAGTTTTTACTTCCCCTAGAGATTATCAATTTCGACCATAATACGGCGCTATTTTATGGAAAATTACGCACCCAACTAGAAAGAAAAGGCAAGCCCATAGGTCCTCTAGATACTTTGATTGCTGCCACAGCTCTGGCCTATGATCTGATTCTAGTCACTAATAACATGCAAGAGTTTAAGAGGATAGAAGAACTAAAATTACAAAATTGGATTTAGCTGGTTATTAGTAAAGCGGGCTAAAATACTTTTACTTCTAATTTTTCTTTTTCTGGATGATACATTGAATAACCAATAAAACCTTCTTCGATCAGGCTGTCGATTTGTTTGCGCATGTCTTTTTTCTTGGGCAAAAGTGAAACATTCTGGCCCTCTGCTCGTAAAATATTGGCTTTCAAAAACACCTCGGGAAGCGTATCGCGATCCTGATCAAAAATTACTGCGATTTTGCTTATATTGGTTTTTATGCCTAATTCCTTTTCCATAAGAATAGAAACGATGCGTTCAAAACCAATGGAAAAACCAAGAGCAGGCACATCTCGCCCCGAATATTTGCCCACCATTTTGTCATAACGTCCACCACCGGCTATTGAATGTGCGGCTCCAGCAATAACTATTTCAAAAATTTGTCCTGTGTAATAACCCATACCACGCACTAAAGTAGGATCGAAAACGATAGCATAGCGACCGGCGGCGGCTTTAGTTATTGCCGTGATAACGTTATCCAGAGCCATAATTACTTCTTTATCGCAATTAGCTGGGATTTGGCTGAGGGCTGTCTGAGTTGTGTCCTTACTCGTTAAAGCGCCAAGCAAAGAACAAATTTTTTCTATCGCTTCATTGGCGTGACCATTAGCCAGCAATTCTTTTTTAACTCCAGGCAGACCGATTTTATCAAGCTTATCTATTTGAATAAAAACGTTGTCGAATAGCTCGTCCTTAAAGCCGCAAGATGCTACTAAAGCAGTTAATATGCGGCGGTCATTAAGACGCACAGTAAATTTTTCAAAGCCCAAATTAAGCAATGCATCGGCAGTAGCCTGGATAAGCTCCATCTCCGCAATTTCTGACTTAATGCCAAAAGTATCTATATCACATTGGGTAAATTGACGGTAACGTCCTGCCTGAGGACTTTCTGCTCGCCACACAGACCCTACCTGTATAGACTTAAAAGGATAAGGCAATTGTGCTTGATTATGAGCAAAAAAGCGCACCAGAGGCACAGTTAAATCAAAACGCAAACCAAGATCACTTAATTCAGCTATAAGCTTTTTATGATCATTGCTATTCTCACTAAGAGCTTTTTCAAGCTTGTCACCACGTTTTAAAATCTCAAAAATCAGACTTAAATTTTCGCCACCTTCCGACGTTTTTAATTGAGCGATATTTTCGACAGCCGGAGTTTCGATACGGGTAAAGCCGTATTGCTCATATGTTTTAACCAGGCTGCTTATTGCCCAATCGCGCAAAGCAGTTTCTTTGGGCAACATATCACGCATGCCCCGCGCCGGTGCTGTGCTGAAATTAGTACTAGTGCTCATTTTTTCTCCTCAAACCTGGGCAAAATCCCTAATTGAGCCATATGCTTGCTCAAAGAATTATTAGTAATGATAGCGGCATTGGGCTATGTATACTATTTTATTTTCTATTTTGTACACGAGGCGATGTTCTTGATTTATTCGCCTAGACCAATATTCCTTTCGATCAAACTTTAAAGGTTCCGGTTTACCAATTCCAGCAAAAGGCTGGCGCTGAATGTCCTTTATAAGCTCGTTGACTCTTTGTAATAACTTAGAATCATTTTGTTGCCAGTAAATATAATTTTCCCAAGCCTTGTCGCTAAAACATAAGTTCAATCGATCGATCCTTCTGTAAGCGCTGCCTCGGCTTCGTCCCTCGCCTCAACGCGCGTATCCTCGTTCGTTCGCCTGCAGACGTCTCACCGCCGTCTTTGTCTCACTTGCCCTTATCTACCTTATTTAAGCGCTGCCTCGGCTTCGTCCCTCGCCTCAACGCGCGTATCCTCGTTCGTTTGCCTGCAGACGTCTCACCGCCGTCTTTGTCTCACTTGCCCTTATCTACCTTATTTAAGCGCTGCCTCGGCTTCGTCCCTCGCCTCAACGCGCGTATCCTCGTTCGTTCGCCTGCAGACGTCTCACCGCCGTCTTTGTCTCACTTGCCCTTATCTACCTTATTTAAGCGCTGCCTCGGCTTCGTCCCTCGCCTCAACGCGCGTATCCTCGTTCGTTTGCCTGCAGACGTCTCACCGCCGTCTTTGTCTCACTTGCCCTTATCTACCTTATTTAAGCGCTGCCTCGGCTTCGTCCCTCGCCTCAACGCGCGTATTATTGTTCGTTCCGTTGCGGACGCCTCACCGTCGCCCTCCACTGCACTAGGTTGTACTATCCTTATTTATGCGCTGCCTCGGCTTTTCGATTAACTTTCTCTTTTTTGCCTTGCCCGCCTCAATTTCGGCAATAGATTCCATTAGATGGGCAGCATTCTTAGGGCTGCGGAGAAGATAAAGAGTTTCCATCAATGATTCATATTCGTCCAAAGACATCATCACTACGGATTTGGCATTTTGTCTTGTAATGGTTACCGGATTATAGTCATCGCAAACTTGTTCCATGACTTTGGCAAAATTGCCGCGAGCTGAACTATAAGATATGGTGTCCATTGTCTTTATTCTATCCTCAACATTGTACATGTACAGAATATTGTACCATTGTATTCCTAATACGGCAGAATATCAAGAGCAAAAGAGGGTATTCTCTTTAGATAGCCTTAGCTGTCTTTTAGAATTATTTTCGCCGTTGCCGAAAAAATTCTTGCAGCAATTTTTGACACTCTTCTTTCATGATGCCGCCTGTTACTTCAGGTATGGGATAAGGACGGCCCGGAACAAACAAATTGAATTTAGAAGCAACTGCCCCTGAATTTTCATCATAGGCTCCGAAAACAAGTCTTGAAACCCTGGACTGCATTATTGTCTCAGCGCATATTGGACAAGGCTCCAGGGTTGTGTACAAAGTTGTGCCATCAAGTCGCCAGCTCTTTTGCATAAAACAAGCCTGGCGGATTGCTATTATCTCTGCATGGTCAGTAGGATCTTGCGTCTTTTCTTTTTGATTATGTCCTTTAGCTATCAATACATTGTCGCGCACAAGAATACAACCAACAGGTACATCTTCTCCAGCGATGCGAGCCTCATTCAGGGCCAGTTCCATCCAATAGAGATCAGAATATTTCTCCTGTTTCAAAACAAAATCCATCCCAGGCTAGTTTAACCACCAAAGAATGAAGGTTTCCCTGAAGACCCTGGCTTGTGGGAGGAAAAAGCTTCCTCAACAATCAAAGCAGCAATCTTAGGAATTATTTTGCTTAGAGCCTCTATCTGTTCTTCTGTAAATTTAGCTCCTGTTTCTTCAAGTGCTTTCCGGATAATGCGCTCCGCCTCTGATTTAAACATTATTTTCTCCTGTTCTTTGTGCCTAATTAGCCAATCGATAATGGACCATGTTTGGGTAATGTTTTATTAAAAACTTACCTATTATAACTTATAACTTCTTGCACCACCTGTAGTATCACATCATTTACTGGACCAATTGTTGTGCCTTCGATCCCTTTTGTTTTTCTCTCTACCAACCATTGCAAGAACAAAAGGCGACTAAGTGCCTCGAGAGAAGGCAGAAGAGCTACCACATCGCTTATTTGACGGGCCGACTCATCGCAATATGCCTCAATCACTTGATCTTTAAAGCTATTAAATTCGCCATTCTTTTTATGAGCTGAGGTGATTGTGGCCAGGTCGAACAAGGGCACGCCAATGAATGTGAACCAAGACCAATCAATTACAGATAAGCGGTTATTATGCCAAATGACATTTTCTGCATAATAGTCTCCATGGACTAGTGATATAGGCTCCCGGGCGAATTGTGAAGCCAAGCTAGAGGCTAATTTCATGAGCGCAATTTCGTCCTTATTTGTTAGCAATTGCCAGTCTTTTAAGGGCTTTAGTAAGCTGTCTGCGAGGCCAGTGTAATTGATAGGTGTGATGGCCCTCAGAATATCTGTTTGCATGAGCTCATCTACTCGGTAAACATAGGCGCGATGCATTTTGGCTAAATCCTCGCCAAGCATAGCGGCAATTTTAGGGTTTCCGATATTAACCAAAGACTGATTTCCTAGGTCTTCCAAGAATAATGCGGTTATAGATCCATAATGAGCGGCTAGATAAAGCTGGGCTGAATTGGACACCGATGGTATTAGCACTCGTTCAAGTATGTCTTTCTCTATATCCCAGGGAGGAAGAACCAGCTTATAGATAATTGAGAAGGGCAGACTGTCTGCGATCCATATACGTTCCACATAAGAAAGATCGCGATGTCTCAGCACTTCCCTCTTGATAATATTTACAGGATGTCCATAAAATTCTGCCAGCCAGCTGTCAAGACGCTCTTGCGGCACGGGCTCTAATAATTCAAGGCTAGAATTTTCTTCTGATCTCACACCAATCCTGCAACCATTTCTAAACTAATATATTAGACCTCTTGGATAGGTCAGTCATAACTTTATTTTGGTTGTTGAGAAGAGTCCCTGACTTTATTCTTTCGGGCTGACTTCGGCGTCTATGACATCTTCATTGCTGGCAGAACCACTGGTCGTGTCACCATTGGATCCGTTGGGCGAAGCTCCATGTCCTGCTCCAGCGCTTTGCCCTTTAGAAGCAAGTTCTTGTTGCAGGGTAACTAATACTCCGCGTAAATCGTTCATCAAGCCTTTAAGAGCCTCAGTTTCTGCCTTTTGCTCAATCTTCTGCCGCAATTCGGTGATTAATTGCTCGGCGCGAGACTTAGCTGTAGATGATACATCACCCAGTTCTTTTATTTGTCGCTCCACGGTATAGCACAAGCTATCTGCTTCATTGCGTGTATCTGCTGCTTCTTTAGACAATTTATCTTGTGCCGCATGAGCTTCCGCTTCTTTAACTAGGCGCTCAATATCATCTTTCTGCAAATTAGTAGAAGCAGTTATGGCTATTTTTTGTTCCTTGCCGGTAGCTTGATCGCGTGCAGTGACATTCAAAATGCCGTTGGCATCTATGTCAAAAGATACTTCCACTCGTGGCATACCACGTGGCGAAGGTTGTATACCATCAAGACGGAAATTACCCAAAAGTTTATTGTCGTGAGCCATCGGTCTTTCACCTTGGTAAACCTGAATGTCTACGCCCGGTTGATTGTCTTCGGCTGTAGAGAAAATCTCTGACTTATGTGTTGGTATGGTCGTGTTACGCTCTACCAATTTAGTGAAAACACCACCCATCGTTTCAATACCGAGAGACAATGGTGTGACATCGAGCAAAACAACATCGCTTACTTCACCAGCTAAAACGCCGGCTTGAATGGCAGCTCCAATGGCTACCACTTCATCGGGGTTAACACTTTGATTTGGCTCTTTGCCACCAGTTAAACTTTTAACTAGAACTTGTACAGCTGGAATACGTGTTGAACCACCAACTAAGACCACCTCATCTATTTGCCCGGTAGTTAGTTTGGCATCTCTTAACGCTTGTTCTACTGGACCACGGCAACGCTCTACTAAATGTCTGGTTAGTTCGTCGAATTTGGCGCGTGTAAGACGTAAGTCCAAATGTTTTGGACCAGTCTCATTGGCGGTAATGAAGGGCAAAGAAATATTGGTTTCGGTCACCGAAGAAAGTTCGATTTTTGCTTTCTCAGCCCCCTCTGTCAGTCTTTGCAAAGCTTGCGGGTCTTTGCGTAAATCAATGCCCTCTAATTTTTTGAATTCATCAGCTGCCCAGTCTACTATGACATGATCGAAATCATCCCCGCCTAAGTGGGTATCGCCAGATGTTGATTTGACTTCGAAAACACCGTCGCCTACTTCAAGAACCGAAACATCGAAAGTACCACCACCCAAATCAAAAACCAAAATAGTCTCATTATGTTTTTTGTCGATACCATAAGCAAGGGCTGCTGCAGTTGGCTCATTTATAATTCTGAGCACGTCTAGTCCAGCAATTGTGCCAGCATTTTTGGTAGATTGACGCTGAGAATCGTTAAAATAGGCTGGTACAGTAATAACGGCGCTAGTTACTTTTTCGCCCAGATACTTTTCTGCATCTTCTTTTAATTTGCGCAAAATCATGGCTGAAATTTCTTCTGGGGAATAATCTTTGCCTTGAATTGAAACTTTGCAGCCGCCGTCCGAACCTTCTTTTACTTTATAAGATACAAGACCGCGTTCATGAGCCGTTTCTTCAAAGCGTCGCCCAATAAAGCGCTTAATGGAATAAACAGTATTTTGTGGGTTAACTACAGCTTGACGGCGAGCTAATTGTCCGACTAGGCGTTCACCAGTTTTAGTAAAAGCTACAACCGAGGGAGTTGTGCGAGCACCTTCCGAATTAGCAATGACAACAGGCTTACCACCTTCCATTACTGCTACGACAGAGTTAGTAGTGCCTAAATCTATACCTAGTGACTTACCCATTTAAAATTCCTCACCTGTGTTAGAAAAAAAATTATAAAGATATGGCCTCGTCGAGGATATCTTCTTACATGCAACTCTACAAAATAGTAAGGCTAACCCGCCAAAAAATAAGGAAAGGATCACAACTTATAAACAATTTGTGTTATCAAGACCAGTCTGATGCAGAGTCAGATAAAGCTTAATTGACATCTTTCCGCAAGATTTTCTGCTTAGCTAGCGCAGCCACGCTAGCTCTCGAAGGCAACAATTAATATTTCCAATCGAATAAATGCTTATTAAGCTCTTCTGTCTTCACCCTACTTGCAGCCGAACTGCTGTGATACATGCTATTGACTGTCTTTGTTGCAAAGTGAAAGGATGAAATATCGTTCGCTTTTTTGATGAGGAGGTCCGTCGCACAGTTCAACAGGAGTAGGCACATGCCTAAACACAAAGAGTGCAATACAGAGTGCAATGAAGCCCGGCGTGCCCTTGAGGATCGATCCATCGTACAAATGAATTCTGCCCACTTCGCCGCCTACCTCATGCACATCTCCAACTGCCAGGGGTGTTATGAGCGGGCTGAAGGCAAAAGCAACCAGCACTTCTCCTCTTTGCACTGGGACAGTGGAGTTTGGAGGAGGGACCCGATTTTCGATCAGCTCCTTTCTTTGCGAGAAGAGCGCTACCGGCAAGCCAGGGCTGCTAAGAGAAAGAAAAGGAGAAAGCAGTTTCTGCCTAGATTCGTATGACACCAATCGCACCTCTATCCCAGAGCCTGGTGTTGGCAGTAAACTGATTACGAGCGGCAAGGTCGCGGAGAGTTCAAGGCAGATATCGTACGATTTTTGAGCGAACTGCAATTGCTATCCCGCTCGAAATGAGACGGCAGTCACAAGGTGGAGATAGTCCGGCGGAACCTATGCTTTTGCTAAGGATAGCTAAACCCCCTGGGAGAACACTACAAATGAGGGACCCAAGCAGCGATCCAAGCGCGTCAAAATGCGCTCGCCCGAAAGTGCTGGTCATCGACAATAATTTGGATACAGGGCCATGGGTTTGCCGCAGCCTTTTGGAACTCGGGCTGACAGCAACCTGGATGGACTATGTCCCAAAAGGCGAGTTTGATCAGTCAGAATGCAATGGAACTGCTCTGGACTGGTCTGCCATCAACCCTACTACCGAACCTGAGCCCATTCATGTCCGGTGGGCGGACTACTCTGTCATTTTCTTGAGCGACAGGGCTGCGCCAGGTCTTTTCTGGCGGGAACTTATTGCCCCAATTCTGGCGGCAGAAGTCCCGCTCATTGCTACGGCCACGATAGAAGAAGAGAGTGAGGAGATGTTCCTGAACGGCGCTGATTTCCGAACCACCAGGGCATGTTCGCCCAAGGTATTCAAGAACGATGTTCGTGGCTTTCTGCGGCAGCTTAACATTCCCACCACCGACGCATAAGGCTGCGTACCGGCTTGAGCGGAAGAATACGTATCGGATAAATCGTCGCGTGATTTATCCGATACGTATTCTTTTTACTTCTATAAACAGGCATAGGTCGCAAACTATTGTTATCTTAGGTATTGATATTTACGCTTAGTGGCAGCAAGCTTTTCCTTCGCCTTTTGTATTTTTATTCATTTCGGACAACATCGCCATGCCGCCGGTTTTGTAAAAACGCCTAAGAAGCAAAACCGATAAAGCAAAAGCCACTAAATTGAGAAAACTTGTGTAGTAAAAAACTAGGCCGTGGGTAACCACCATTTCTGAACTGTGTACAGGACAAATGCCCAGGGAAAGAAAAAGCCACTGACAAAAATAAGCGGCTATCACCATAGAAATATAAAAACTGATTGCCAAAAATGCTGCCATCTTTAGTCCGTAATACTTACGATAAATATCCAGTAAAGGCAAAACGAGTAAATCAGCGAATAAAAACGAAAGTACACCATCAAAACTCATGCCCTGTTGCCAAAGCAAAGCTGCCATCGGTACATTACCAATCGAGCAAACAAAAGAAAGTACAGCAATTAGAGGACCAACCAGTGGACCCACCCATTGCGCAGTTTGATGGCTGTTCCTAAAAAAAAGCACTGCCCACATTGAGTCGGGAACAGCAACGCAGAGAATGCCTGCTATAAATATGCCGACCAGAATATCTGGCCATAAGGACGCCCAATCCATGACAAAATAATGACTAATTGCTGTTTGTCCTTTTCAGAGATTATCCGATTCAACAAAAACTCTCTACTATCTATGGACATATCCATCGAAGCATGCCCTTCCATCTTGCCTGCTATATCAATTTGTGCTTGTGCTTTTGCCTCCGCAATAAGTTCTTTTGGTAGAAATAAGCGAAAGATCAAAGATATAACTAATATCATCACTATGCCGCCGATAAACTGGGCTAGCGTGAATTGCCAACCTAAAAGTATTGCCAGCAATATGCTCAGTTCGATTACCAAGTTAGTGGAAGCAAATTGAAAAACCATAGCAGCATTAAAATCAGCACCTTTTTTAAGTAAAGCGCGAGCAATAGCGCAAGCCGCATAAGAACAGGATGATGAAGCCGCGCCCGCTAAAGTAGCAATAGATAAAGACTTCAAGCTGCTATCTGCTAGCCATTTACTCATCTCTGGCTTGGTTACAACTGCTTGCACAATAGCCGATAATGTAAAACCCAGCACTAGTGCCCAGAACATTTCCCAGCCCATATAAAAAGACATCCACAAAGCTGCTTTTACGGAGGACCAAAGCATGCCGAGATCACTATGCATTAAGGGAGCCAATAAATGCTTCTACCAGTGCTGGGTCATATTGTTTGCCAGCATCTCTTCTCAATTCTTCTTGTGCTTCTTCGGGAGACACGCCCTTGCCCGATTTGGTCTCGCTAATCATGCCGTGATAGCTGTTTGCTATGAATATTATTCTGGCGGCTAAAGGAATTTCTTCCCCTTTTAACCCACCTGGATAGCCATTGCCGTCAAACTCTTCATGGTGAGCAAGCACAATTGGTGCCAAGTGAGTTAGATCCGAAGACGATTCCAGCAATTCGGCCCCGTCTATTGGGTGCCGCATGGTAACTAGAAGTTCTGCATCATCCAGACTTTCGTCGGCTTTTTGCAAGATCTCGCCCGAAATACCTAACTTGCCTACGTCATGTAATAATGCTGCTAACTTGATCTCGCCTATTTTTTCGGACGGTAAATTAATAGCTTTGGCTAGATTACAAGCATATTCTGCCACTTGGATCGCATGAGGCGTCAAGTATCTATCTTTCTGTTCAATTGCTTCCACCCAGCCATTTATTCTACCGCGCGTGCGCATGTCTATATTGGGAATCGAAAAAATATATTCGCTGGTTGATTTCCCTTCTTTCTTGCTGGACAAAACCTTATCCACTCTTTCTCGGGCTTGTGAATCAGTCTCACTAAGCTTTTCGATCGGAAGATTTTTTGTTTGTATAACAATATCGGTGGTATCAGATTGGGAGTCCCTTTTTATTTCTTTCTGCTGGGGCAAATCGACCAAACTAGCTGAAGCAGCTTTTTGTTTATGCAAGGAAGCTCTCAGCGGACTGGCAGTGCCTTGTCCTTGTGCCTTAACTTTTGGCAACATAGATCCTTGTAAACCCGACATCATTGGTCCCGCGGCAGGTGTTGGGATCGAGTCAAGGTCTCCCCAGACGTCTTCCATAGGCTTATCTACATTTTCCGCCTTAGCTGGGACAGTCACTGATTGATTCTTGGCTTTATTTTTTCTTTGTACTGGTACTATAGATGGTGCAGCAGAAAATTCGTCTGCTGATAAAGCGCCGTCCTTTTTACCCAACTTTTTCTTTAACGGTAGTGAACTGCTAGGATCTGTTGCTTTTGGGGTTTCTTCTGCACCTGCTTTCAGAGAAATAGTTGCTTGCGGCTCAACTTGTGCAGGCAATCTATTGAGGGTGTCCATAGCACTAGGAATACTTTGTTGACCAAAAGCCCCCTTCAAAGACTGGGCAAGAGAAGCGGTGGCGGCACTATCTGAAGTTTTTGCTGCTGCTACTATGCGCTGATGCAATTGCATAATAGGCTTATGAATCCGCTTGTCTTCTGGTAATTTAGCTAATGCTTCTGCCACTCTGTCTGCTACATTTTGTACTGTGTCCACTTCGGCGACAGTCCAGTGCCTGCGATAGTCGCATTGTTGAATAATCACACAACCATATACATTATTGTCGTTGAGCAAAGGCAAGGCTAGCAAAGATCTTGTATTTGAGAATTGTAATTCAGCTTGTGCCGGAGTGAGGTAGGAATTTGCTTGTCCTTCATAGAATCTAACTGGGGATGCAGAGGAAAGGGTTTGGGCTATTAGCGAAGAGTCATTCGTTGGCCAGCGGCATTCCTGGCAGCTTTTTACTTTGTCCTGTTGCCAGTATTCGTAGCACTTCCAACCAGCACTTTTATCGTCGGTGCATACAAAAATACATCGGCTGCAGCGCAAGGCTTTACCCAATATGTTAACTACCATAAATAAGGCATCCCCTACTCCTAGCGAATAGGTCATCAGGTTGTTTATTTCAACCAAAAAAGTTCCTCTAAAAGTTTCTCGCTGAGCAATATCATTTAGCTGAGCCTGGCGAATCAGCTCACCCACTTTACCAACTAAAAGTCTTGTCGAATCTATTTCTTCTGACGTCCATGGTTTCAGTCTGCTCAAAGAAACTGTACCAAAGCCGCGGCCATTAATATCTAAGGGTAGATTTAAGCGTGAGTAATTGTCTTGCTTGCCCGGTTCGTATGTAATGGGGCTGCCCGGCGGTGAATAGCTCTCACAAATTACAGCGCTATTGGGATCAAGTGGATTGGCTAGCAAAATCTGAGTGCAATTAGCATCTAAAGAATTCCCTAATTCATTGGCAGCTGTTTCTACCAGTCCCTTAAGGTCTTTTATTTCACCCAGCTTTTGCACTAACGTAGCTGTCAATTAAAACCCATTCCTCTCTGCTTAATTTTAGGGCAAAACACTTCTTCTCTCACCCTAGAATAGCAAACTTAATCTGCCAAATTTAATTTAGATTTTGCCACAGCAATCAATTCGATTACATTAGTAGCTAAAGGCACCTTTTTAATCTTAGCCAATTCTACCCAGGAAGCATTGTGCAATTCATCACTGAAGATGAGTTCCGGCAAAAACTTTTCATGCCCATCAAAAAATTGACTCAATTTGCATAAATAAGCTAAGTCGATGTGGTAAAAGATCCCCTTTGCTTCTATAGCTTTTACAGCATGAATAGAAAGTGGTTCAGGCAAAAAAAATGCATCGGCGTTGGCGGTTTCCGGTACAGGAGTTGCAAGAACGGAAACACTTAAGCCGGTTTCTTCTTTTGTTTCTCGCACAGCAGTTTGATGAGGCAATTCATTTTCCTCAACATGTCCTCCGGGCGGTAACCATGCGCCTATGCGCTTATGATGGACAAGCAATATATGTAATTGCTCGATAACCACCGCGCTGGCGGTGAAATGTTTTTTGTAAGGGGCGGCTATGTGAGTAAAAGAATCGATCTTTGTGGGCAGCTTGTCGAAACTTTTTAAAGACACCTTAGACAAAAATCCTCCTAAATTGCAGGCATTGTTCAGATTACCGCAATGTCTCAATGACAAAAGATATAAAAATAAATATTTTTTGCCCAGCCGAAATAGCCCCAGGGCGCTCTATAAGAAAAAATTAACATAATTTAGTAAGCCTTAAGAGTAAAGCGCGTTGGAAAATTTTTGCACAGGTGAGCCTTTTCAGCCTCTTCTGTTGCCAAGAAAAGTATGTTAGAATTAACATAACTTCACATAAGATTAGCACATCATCCCCGGTATTTCTCTTTGAGGTTGACTAGGTTATGCGCAACCTGAAACGTCAATTCGGTAAACGATTAGTCGAGGCGGCTTATAAGTCGCCCACTTTAATCGATGACTTGGAAAGGATTAAGTCACAAGGTGTTCGTATTCGCCTGGTGGATGGACCTTGCCGCGCTTATTATGATAGAAAAAAACGCACCATTTATATTGGACGCTATTGCCCACGCAATTATAAACTGATCAGTATTGCCCACGAATTCGTTCATGCTCTAGTCAGACCAACATATGATCCAGTTCCTGGAAAAACAGGGCGCAAAGAATTTGTCGATCGCTGCTTAAGCGAAGAAGCAGAAGCCATTGTGCATGAAATACAAATAGTAAAAGAATTGATGGAAAATGGCGTACCTGTCGATCCCATCGAATTAGAGTGGTTACGCCGCTATAAGCGCGGTGGCAAAAGAGCGATTAAAAAGGCCTTGCAAAAAACCGTAACTTCTACCACTGGCGAAGAATATCCTGAATATTACGGTAGTTGGTACGACGAAATAGTGCCAGAGGCCCAAAGATTGCCTTAAAAAAGTCAAAAAGGACCAAGAGCCCAGAAAGAAGTTCGGCTCGAACCGAAACTGTTTCCGGGCCCCTTTGCGATGGCGTCGCTTCGCCGTTATGACAAACGACGACCAAACGCAACTGTCCACAGCAACTGAAATACTTTCATCGGATCAGACTCTGATTGTCCGACCAAAGCCTGGACATTGGGTAACAAGGGGAAGTCGATAACTAGAGGGAGCGGCCACTCCGAACGGAGGTAGTGTCGATGCTCGGCAGAAGACTCGATGTTCCCACCGCGGAAAAGCGGCTTTGCTTCACTCAGGCAGCGGAAATAGACCCCGTTATCCTTATCTTTGCCGAAGACAAGGTGGTATAGCGAGGGGGACTGTGACTCCTCGCCTAAAGTGGCCACCCCCAGCTGGCTCAAAGTAACGTGGATCTCCGGGTCTCGGTATGTCAAAATCTTGGCTGATCCGTTCGAGGCAAACACCCCGACACCCCAGGGATCAATTTTTAAGAACGGTTTGGCGGACCGCTCTTTTGGCGGAAAACGCCGGCGCCAAAAATACGCCAGTACCACTGCCAGAAGCGGAGTAAAGGCGATTACAAGTGCGAGGATGAGCGCTAACATGAGAGTCCCCTGACCAGAGAAATGTTAAGTGACCGAGAGTCAAACCGGCGGGTTCATGCGCTCATGTCCCGCCGATTTCACCCACAAAGCCTTGGCCGCCGTTGACCAAGATCAACGTTTCTGCTGCTTTGCCTTTGCCCGGATCTGCAACAGTTTGATAGTGAGCTTGTCCCTGGAGCTGACCAATGACATGGCCATCCAATGAAGCGGTATCGACAAGGCAAAGAGTGCCCAGGTGGCCAGCACCACGAAGCCGGTCACGAAAACTAACCTTCCCGACAGCCGCGCTGCTGGCACCCAAGCCAGGCAGAACAACACGGCGGCGCATGCTCCGTTGGCGATTGAGGATACCCAGAGTAAGAACGTCTCACCTGGACCGATGGGGCGCCCACCCGATCGAGAGGCCTGTGTGGTGGACTTATTGCTCAAGAGGTTGGTGGCGAACATTGTCGCCAGGCAACCCATGAACCCGAGCCCCAAGCTCATAGTGGGAACGCAGGCCTGGCCGAGGTCGAAGGTAGCGGACTCGAATTCGCCCCAATTACGGTAGATGATCGAGCCGATGAAAATGAGCGCGTCGATCAGGGTAACGATCACTCCGGCCGAGCTGGCGCTACACAGACCGCGCAGCATTGTTTGGGATTTGGTTTTCGCGAATTGCTCAACAGATTGGGTGAATATGAGCCAGCCCAGCGCTGCCATGATGATCCAGCTGCTGGCGGCCAGGACGAACGGAAACGAAGAGATGTACTTGACCACGGGAAGTTCTCCTCTCAGGTAAGTTTGTCACTCATGCGGTGCGACGGGCACGACATAGGCGGTGAAACGTCAGTGTGGTTGGGGAGTGGAATTGACTGTCGGGAACAAGCGGCAGGACTGACGTCGTCAGTCCCGCCGCTTCGAGAAGTGTTTCTGCTGGATGCGATCGAGCATCACGACTGCCGCCCAGTCAAGCTCCGCTGAGCCAATTCTTGGTGCGGATTAAGGTTCTGCACGCCGCCCGCACTGCAGACCACATCATGGACAGCACCAGCAGCGCTATAGTAGCTACTGGTATACTGCCCAGCCAGAGAATCCATTTGGTCAGCCATTCGAGCGACGGGGGCAGCCATGCGCCGGCAAACAATGCCGTAGCGGCAGTGGCATTGGCGATTAAACAGATCCAGAAGGGCAGCTTGTCGCTTTCCAAGTGTCCGCTCATTCGCACATCCTCTGCTTGTTCATCGCTGAGGAGGCTGCTTGAAAGAGCCACGATGATACACGTCACCACCGCCATGAACAGGCTGCTTAGGGCTGGAAGCTGAAGTGTAAGCTCCCAGAAACCGAGCATTGCTTCCTGATCTTTTAATTGGAAAAGCGTTTTGTTAAAGACCAGCCAAAAGTCAGCAGCTGTTACCGGCACGCCGGCGCTGCCGATCGAGAAGATCACGAGCAATGGCCGCTGTTGGGTACTATTTCCGAACTGCTTGTCGCAAAGAGCGACCAGTGCGGAAATTACAGCCCACGCGACCAAGCTCCAGCCGAGGATGGTCGTGAACGAAAGATCAGACCCGACGGTCAGTAAGTTAAGCATGGTATTTCCTACCAGTACTGAGCGAACGATCACTTTTATGCCGTGCAACGTACGCGACATAATAACCGGAAGGACAAGCCGCAAAGATTTTCGCGCCTGGAATGCGCGGGTTTAAATGCCTTGCTAGCTTTGCTTCCTGTCTGAACAGCTTTTCCGATTATTAGTGATTTTAGAACTAATTCAAAGTAGCATTATGTTTGCAATGAAATCAAGAGGTTCAATTGCGTCATTCTATGGGCTTTAGCGTGAAGCTGTCTAATCTCTGAGACAAGACTTATAAATTAATCAGCTCTTTAGATCTAGCGCAGCTTCGCTAAGTTTTAAGTTTAAGGAAAAACCTGAAATACCCGTGTTGCTTGTTGTGCGCCTTACTTAACTGCCATATGCCAGTTGCTTGTCTTCTTGTGGTCCGACGCTAAACGGTTCGCTGCGCAGGCGACTTATTTTGGGGACCATAGAACGGATGGCTTGAGCAGTGGCAATAGCATTAGGCAAGCCCGGATGCAAATGTATTGTTTGGAAGTCTAGTTTAACTACTGCCCCATCGGAGGCTATTACTTCACCATTATTAATCAAGCTTTCTGCCTGGGCAAGAATATCGTGTTGACTTTTAATTTTTGCTTTAGTGTGATTATGTGGCAATAAATGTCCATTTGCGTCGTATATGCGATCAACCCACGCTTCACCTGCCACTTTTAAACCGGCTCTTTCTGCAGCTGTATACAAAGTTGCACAAGCAGGACCGATCAAGCTGAGCCATGGGTCAAATTCTGCTATTGCCTTGGTGACAATTGTTGCTACCCGTAAGTCGTGAAACATTTGCCTGTAAAGAAAACCATGGGCTCTTACTTGGGTGATTTCCAGACCAGCCACTTTAGCTAAGCCGCTTAATGCCCCTAATTGATAGAGAATACAGGCCCTTAATTCATTGGCAGGCAGGTGAATTTCGCGTCTCCCAAACCCAGCTAGATCAGGATAACCAATATGGGCCCCTATGGACAGCCCATGCCGCTGGGCTTCATTCAATGCTTCTTCCATCAAAACAGGATCGCCAGCATGGGCGCCGCAAGCTATATTGGCCGAAGTTACATAAGGCAGTAAGTCAAATTCACTATCTATACGGTAATGCCCGAAACCCTCACCCAGGTTCGTATTCAAATCAAGACCGTCTATTAAAGCTGAAGAAGCAGCTGTGCCTTTGTGAAACGTGGCCGCGTTGGAAGCAGATCTTGGTCTGCTTGATCTTGAGCGTTGTCTGGAACGTCGCATAATATTTTTTGCCTCAACTAATAATTAATCGTTTTCATGGGTCTTATTTAAAGTATTGCCCTTAAAATTAGAAATATCTATGAAAGCTTTACTGTTTATCTTTCTAAGCTTACTGATTATAGAGCCGACTTTTGCCCAAAGTCTTGCTAATCCGGCTATTGGCAGGTCAGCCAATTTCTGCTCGCTGGCTACCAGACAGTATTTATCCGGTAAAAGCGAAGAATCTCTTGCATTGTACCAGAAGGCAATAGCTAAAGCTGAGAACGAATACGGAAAAAATTCGAGAGTAGCAGGTGATTTGTATTATCAATTAGGAGTGCGAGCATTCTGGCTTTCCAAATTCAATTTGGCTGAACACTCTTTTAAGAAAGCAGCAGAAATTAATCCTAATTCTGAAGCAGCCCAGCTTATGCTCATTAATTTACTTAGATTTAGAAATCGGGACATTGAAGCTTATGGACATGTTCAACAGGCAATGAAAAAGCATCCCAATTCTGCACCTTTGCGCAAAGATTTGGTAATTGCTTTGCAAGACAGAGACCCATTTAGAGCCACTCAACAGGCTTTTTTAGTTACTTGCGTTCAAAACGGCAATAGTGAAAATATTCCCACTCTAAAACTGGATTGGCAGACAGAGCCTAATAAGCCTGAGAAAAAGCAAAATAACGAAAAGCCAGTTGTTAAGAAAACACTAGCTAACTCGGATAATTCGCCCAAGAAAAAAGCAAAAATGCCGGCAAAAGAAATTAGCAAGCCTGGTACACCTAACATACCTAGTACACCTAACGTTCCCAGTACACCAAACGTTCCCGGTACACAGCCGCAAACATCAAGCAAGGCCGTCTATGAGCCAGTAAAGCCTACTGTTAGCCCCCAAACTAAGCCTAAAGCGAAAAAAGCGTCCTCGCCCCATAAAAAATCAAGCAGAATGCCTGGTAATTTAGTGCCGCCCCCTCCCCCAGATACAATGGGCTTTTCTGCAGCCGCCCCCACTGGTTTAAAAGCACAGGCGCAAAGTATAAAAGCCGAAAAAGCTCATCCGGCAAAGGCAAGCGAAGAGTTACAAAAGCCTGTCATAGAGCACTCGTCTAACGACTCTGATCCGGATTTTCTTATAGAGTGGGCATCAGTAAAGAAAAAGCATCCAGCAACTAAATAATTTATTTAATTATTTCTTTAAGCCTTTGCCGGCCATAATGCAAACGCGAGCGCACAGTGCCAATAGGAACGCCGGTAAGGCTAGCAATATTTTTATAAGTGTGCCCCTCCAAATCACGCAAAACCACTACCTCTTTTTGATTAGCAGGTAATTGATCTAGGCATGAAGTGATAAATGCTCTTAATTCTGCCGTTTCTGCCTTTGCCCCTGGTTCAGACCAAGCATTGATGATTTCATCCACTGCCTTGCGAGAATTGCGATCCGGTTGCTCCTGAACTGAGAGCGGATTGTAAAAAATTGCCTCATAGTGCTGCTTGCGCCGTCTAACACGCCAGATATCTTTGCAAAGGTTCTGAATGATGGTAAATATCCAGCCAGCAAAAGTAGCATTATTCCGAAAGTTATGATAATTGCGCCAAACTCTGATAAATGCCTCTTGTACTATTTCTTCTGCTTCGTATGCGTCTCCCAGCAGATTAAAGGCCACGCTATATAGCTTGCTGCGATAACGACTGATCAGCAATTCAAAATATTGATGGTTGCCCGAATTTTTGAAACGCACCATTAATTCTTCATCGCTCAATTTAGGAGGCAAGCTTGTTTTCACTGTTTCAATCCAATTTAAATTAGCCTGGACTCTCCACCAGACGTAGCTTTGATAGCCGAGATTGCTCATATTATTTTGATCAACGTGACATTCTTGTGACATGACCGACTGACAGGCAAGAGCGATTGTCTTCAATACAGTCGTCGCCGGATTGTTTTACTAATTGTTTGATATTTTTCTGGCCGACAGCGGGTACAATAGTATATTGATCTACTGATTTTCATCGTGTCAGAAAAACCGTGATTTTTCTGACACTTTTGGAACCTCTCCAAGCTCCAAAAGCTAGACTGTGCCTATGTTTACGCTGTTTGTCCCGGCTTGTTCAGCCGCATTTTCGCTAAAAGTGCCGTAAATCATAGCTGGCAAAGCATTCCAGCGGCTTGAGCGCAGATAAACCTGCGGTTTTTCTGACATGGTAAAAAGCTCGACAAATAACACTGGTAGCGAGCATTTATATTCGGCTCTCGTTCAAGGATTTGTCTTGAATGTTAGTGGCACTTTCGCTTTTCTTAAGCAAAAACAAGGCCCCTACGAACTCTGTGAGCGGCCCTTCAAACTTTGGCATATGTACCCGCCACTTTGTGCATTCATTGCGGGGCACTATCACTGGTGGTACTGGGTGGCTTAATAGTTTCTAGTGCTTTTAATTTACTTTCAGCTACTTTAGACCAGGGATAGCGCTGCACAATTTCGGTTAGAGTTGCTTTTTGCTTCGCAACATCCTGGAACATTTCGCTCAATTTCACTTGATACCAGAGGGCTTGCCAATTGCCAGGATCGTAAAAAAGCGCTTTTTCGATGTATTTTTGCGCATCAGCATACAAACGATCGCGAAAAAGATGCACGGCGTAATCGACATTAACAACAGCATCTTTAGGGGCCAATAAAATTGCTTTTTGAATTGTTTGTTGTGCTTCGGTTAATTGACCATTTTCACTGTAGAGCAAGCTCCAGTCGGCTAATATTCGTCCCTGCGCATCTTTAAAATCTCCTTGTGTTAGTAAATCATTGGCTTTTTTGAAATATTGATATGACATTTGTGCATGCTCTGGGCGTTTTAAGTCATGGGACATAACACGGCGTAAATTACCCATTCTGCCTTGGGCCAATGCTTGGTAGCGTATATCATGAGCATTATTGGCCAGCATTAGTGCTTTTTGATAGGCAAATTCAGATTGTCTATAATCACGCTTGGTATATAAAGCGGTGTCACCGGCATTCAGTGCCGAGTCAATTTCGTAAGTTACTTCAAATTGTGGATTGGGCTTTAATAATAATCTATGAAAAGAAGAGTCGATAGTGACTAAAAAGTGTTCAAAAAACGGATTACCTAAAATCCCTGCCACATCCAAGTCTTTGCTCAAAATATCCGAACCCAATTTAGCGGGCTGCCATCCAGAGCCAGTCTTAGCTTTTAAAGTCTGTTCAACAGGATAAGTAAATTTGACTTTATGTACTTTGTAAGAACCGATAATTATTGGATCTAGAGTGATAATGCCAAGTTGCACAGGGTGTCCATCAAGTCCCGTTGCTTCTATGGTGTGTGTGGCGCTTTCTAAGTTTTCGCTGAGATGACGACTGGCCGCAACGGCAGACAGATGATTAAAGGCCGCACCGGTGTCCATAAGAAAAGATTGACTGTCAGATCCTGGCAGACCGATTTTTATTCTCGGCAAAAGAGGCTCAGTAACCACAGCCCCAGTGGCGGTAGTTAATTGTGCAAAGGGCACCATCGAGGTGCCTTCTGGGCGCGTACCAGAATATGTGTCCGCAAATATCAGGCATGGCTTAGAATAATCCAAAGTAATCAAATAATTACTCAATATGTCCATACCTATTATGCCGGCAATCGAACGACCAACTTGCTTGGATTGCGAGGATAGCTCAGCAATTTCTGCTGTTATGTTGTTGATGGTCAAGTCGCCCAACTCAAGCTTGTCAATTTTTGTCGTTTGGCCTTGAACGTTGCCATTAAAAGTAGAAATCTCAAAATTATTTCCACGCGGCAGTAAGCATTGAGCAGCAAAAGAACGCTCAATAATTGTATTACTTGTGCCTGTATCAATAAGAAACCACAATGGTTCTAAATTCTCGATTTTACCGCGACAGATAATTTCTCTCTGGCAATATTCAAAGGGAATTGTCACCGGCGCAGACAGTTGAGCCGTACGATATATGCCGTTTAAGCCATTAACTCCATTTTGAGCGACAGGAGGTACAAAATAATCTGGACCGATATCATCTGCTAGTTTGATACTAGAAAACTCAGTGGTTGAGATTGGATCTTTATTGATGCAGACTTGCTCTTTGAACGGCCAGATGCCGCCCAGTGAAGGTCTATTTTCTGAGAATTCTTTAGTTACTAAAACTTTTTTTGATTGATTATTTATGTCTGCTAAAGGATATGACTGAAAGGTTAACGCCAAAACCAGAAAATTGCTACTATCAATATAAGCAGTAGTTAAGCGATTTTTATCATCTTTTATTTCTATAGCATAGGCAGGAATTTGTTTGTAATTGCTATGTCCGAGCAATTTAAATTGATAAGCCACGTTTTGCCAGTTTAGTAGAATAAAAGGCTCTCTGTCTGTTTCATCGGCTAACCATTGTGCTTGTTCTGTGCTAACAATTTTGAGCGCGCTCTGTACAGCTGCCTTTGCCGCAGGCGCCACTGGCGGCATCTCACCTGGAACGGTTTTAGGTTCAGAACTTTCGGCTTCTGAGGACACTTTAGGCGTATTTGTTGAATGATTTGAATATTGCCAATAATTTTTCCCCTCAAACAAAGTAGACTCTATAGTAGTTGGCCCATTATTGATGTTGACTTCAATGTCCTTACGCCAAAAGCCATCTTTTCTTACATATTTAAAAGCATGCTTTTGCCAATCATCACTTTGATAAGAAGTTTCACCGATATACTGAGCACGATTGGCGAAAAGTTGCAAATGCTCTCTATCACCATAAGCTTGTAAAGCTTTTTCCAATACAGAATCTACATCTTTAAGAAGACTAGCCTCCTTATTATTTGTAGCAATCAACTCATTAGCAGCAAAGCAGCTATTGGCTGTTAAAAATATAAACGCGCCAACCCAAAGGCAAAATTTATTTTTTAGTTGCTGATTAAGCAAAAATAGACACCGTAGATTAAGCTGTTGATACTGGCTGCAAACATTGACCAACAGCAGGCAATTTGATTTCGGGCAAAGTCTTGTTTAATTCATTCAAGGCCAGGCATTGAACGATCAATTCTCTTACATGATTGAGAGGAACTTGATTTGGACCATCGCTTTTTGCTTGATCAGGATTGGGGTGCACCTCCATGAAGATGCCATCACAACCTGCTGCTACAGCCGCCTTAGCTAGAGTAGGAACATATTGACGTTGTCCGCTCGAAACATCACCACCACCACCCGGTAACTGCACACTGTGCGTAGCGTCAAAAATGACGGGCACCCCAAATGCCTTCATGATAGGCAGACTGCGAAAATCGACCACCAAATTATTATAACCAAAAGTGGTGCCTCGTTCGGTTATAAAAACATTTGGGTTACCGCTATCTTTTACTTTTCTAATTCCCTTTTCCATCTCTGCTGGCGAGAGAAATTGTCCTTTCTTTATATTTACCGCTTTCCCGGTTTTGGCAGCAGCAATAATCAAGTCTGTTTGCCGGCAAAGAAAGGCAGGTATTTGTAAAACATCTAATACCTGTCCGGCTAAGGCGCACTGCGTTGTCTCATGAACATCACTCAATACAGCGATATCTAATTTGTCTTTTATTTCGCTTAGTAATGTTAAACCATCTGTCAATCCTGGCCCACGAAAAGAGTTAACTGATGTGCGATTTGCCTTGTCGAAAGAGGATTTGAAAACCAAGCTAAAGCCCAGCTCCTTTGATAAGTCCTTGAGAAATAAGGCAGTGTTGTAAGTAATCTCCCAAGACTCAATGCAACAAGGTCCAGCAATAATAAGAAAGGGCTCCGGAGCACCAACCGTGATTCTTCCTATGTTTATTGTCATTGCTTTCCTGTAAAGTCTAAAATAAGCCTGCTCGCTTTCTTCTTTCTTCGGCCCTTTAGCGATTTGCTAAATATTTTACCAGCCTATATACCGTATGCCCTGAGCGCTGACTGATCGGCATAATAAGCCCTTCACGAATTGCCTGAGCTAATAAGGGTCTTAATATGCGCATTTTTTTAACTTGTCTTGTACCACCGGCCATTTCAGGCAAAGTCATTCCAAGAGGATTCTTCTCCAAAAATTTAATCACCTTGTTAACTTCCATAAAATTTCAAAAAAAGTAAAGCTAAGCCTATTGTATTATTCCAAACAAGGATAGTTCTTGTCCTGAAGAATAGTTACGTTTAGCATAAGAAATTAGCAAAATGGATAAGCACTTGTTATATTCGCTAGGTATAATTAGACGAATTGCTTTCGTGAAGCGGTTCGCTAAGCAGATTCCCCAGTCATGTCTATGGATGTTAAGTACTAGGGCAGTGCCTCATCGTCGATACTATGCAAACTAAGGTAAAAAGAGTGAGTGTGGGTTCTTTCGTATTGATGTTACACAGCCACTTGCCATACTACCGCAAGGCGGGAATGTGGCCTTTTGGCGAAGAGAGTGTTTATGAATGCATGGCCGAAACCTACATTCCTTTGCTTAACATTATCGAAGAATTGCATGGAGAAGGTATAAAAGCCAATTTAACTATAGGAATCACTCCTGTTTTGGCCGAACAGTTGGCTGATGAACATTTAAATCAAGGCTTTTTGCGCTTTTTAGACAATCGCATTGCAGCTGCCAAAGTTGATGAGAAGCGCTTTAGTGGACGCGGTGATGATAATAGTGCAGAACTCTTGCACTTGGCCCGCTTTTATGAAAAGTGGTTTACTGGCATTAAGAGAGACTATTTGGAGCGTTGGAAAGGCGACATTATTGGCAGCTTTAAAGCTTTCCAAGACCAGGGCTTGATTGAAATCACTACCTCGGCAGCAACGCATTGCTTCTCGCCCTTGCTAGAAACAGACACCTCTTTACACGCCCAATTTAAAACAGGTGTAGAGTCCTACAAAAGACATTTTGGTAGGCAACCACGGGGTGCTTGGTTGCCGGAATGCGCTTATAGACCCGGCGACGAATTACGCTCGGGTATCGAACGTTGGCTTTACGAATCCGGTATAAAATATTTCTTTACTGAGTCTTTTGTGATTAAAGGTGGCCAAACAGTCGAAGCAAGGCGCTCTTTCGGTCCATATGGCGGCGTAGAATATTTACCGATAATCAATAGAAAAGAAACTGGTCTGGATACTTTTGAATCTTTCTGGCTGAAAGATTACCCTGTCGCCGTGCTTGGGCGCCATGAACAAGCAGGTTTCCAAGTTTGGTCAGCTGAACATGGTTATCCTGGTGACGGTAATTATCGAGAATTTCATAAAAAAGATGACGTTTCCGGCTTACACTATTGGCGCCTGACCTCTAAAAATACAGACTTAGGGGATAAAAAATTATATAGTCCTGAAGCAGCTCTGCAACGTGTGCGCGAAAATTCGGATCATTATGCAGGCTTCATCCAACAACATTTGACTGATCATTTGAAGGCAACAGGTAAACCAGGCTTAATTATGGTTAGCTTTGACACCGAGCTTTTTGGTCACTGGTGGTTCGAGGGCATTGTGTGGATCAAGGAAGTAATTAAAAAGTTAAAAAACTATACTGCAGTTTCTATGCAAACCGCATCCGAATATTTAGCCGAACATCCTCCTGAACAAGCTATTTCATTGCCTGAGTCTTCTTGGGGCTCTGGTGGGCATTGGCAAGTCTGGCTCAATAATGACACAGAATGGATGTGGCCAATTATTCATGACGCCGAAAAAACTATGGAAATTCTAGTGCGAAAAGCACCTAGTACAAATGGCAATAACGGTAATTCATTATCTAAGCGTGCTCTCAACCAGGCAGCACGTGAGTTATTATTATTGCAATCCAGTGACTGGCCTTTCCTGGTAACTACAGGACAAGCAAAAGATTACGCTATAGAACGCTTTAATGGTCATAATGATCGTTTCCGCTCTTTGGTTGATATGCTCAAGTCTGGACAATATGAAGAAGCAAAACTGTCCGATATTGAAAATACAGATAATTGCTTTCCTGATGTGAAACCCGAATACTTTTCTCTAAACTGAACTGGTGGTGTTTACAGTGCCTTCTAAACTACTGACCAATTTCTTAACCGGCATTAATAATAAGACCTTGCAAGACTTAAGTACCAAATCAAAAAGCGAATTCGACATCGAAAGTTGTCCTATTTCAGCTTTTCAATCTGTCACCCGCACCAAAATCATTGCCACAATAGGTCCATCCTGTTCCAGCATCGAGCTTATTGAACAATTGGTTCGAGCCGGTATGGATGTAGCCCGAATAAATTGCTCGCATGCCGATCATAAATTCATTGAGACAACCATTGCTCGTGTAAGAGAAGTAAGCGAAAAACTTGAGCAGTCTGTGGGTATATTACTTGATCTTTCTGGTCCCAAACTACGCACAGGTACAATTGCCGATGGCCCTGTTCATTTGAAATCTGGTGAAAAGTTTACTATTACTACCCGCAAAATTCAGGGCTCAAAAACAATTGTCAGCACAAATTATAGTGGCATGGCAGCCGATGTAACGCTCGGTGACCGTATCTTGCTTGACGATGGCTTGATCGAATTAATCGTTGCCCACAATAACGGTACTGATATTGAATGCCAGATTATCAATGATGGCATACTTAAAGATCACCAGGGTATTAACCTTCCCGGTGTGCGGCTATCGATCCCAGCATTAACAGAAAAAGATAAAGAAGATCTTGCTTTCGGGCTTAAAAAGGGCGTTGACTTTGTTGCTCTTTCTTTTGTGCGTGATGCTAAAGATATTGAAGAATTGCGTAGTTTAATCCACGAATTAAATGGTCCTGAAGTACCCATTATGATCGTGGCCAAACTTGAAAAACCCGAAGCCATAGAAGCGCTCGACGAAATTTTAGCTGTCACCGATAGCGTGATGGTTGCTCGCGGCGACTTAGGTGTAGAGTTAGCACCAGAAATGGTGCCGCCCGTGCAAAAGCTCATAATTAAAAAAGCCAATGCTTTGGGCAAGCCTGTTATAACTGCCACACAAATGCTTGATTCCATGGTAAACAATCCACGCCCCACGCGTGCCGAAGCTTCAGATGTAGCGAATGCTATTTATGATGGTACTGATGCAGTTATGCTGTCTGAAGAAACAGCCACCGGCTCGTACCCAATAGAAGCAGTGCGTATGATGGACCGTATTGCTTGCCGGGCCGAAGCCAGCTTAGATTTTACCGAACTGCACAACCATTCTTTACCTACCTCAGCCCACGCCATTGCCCACGCTGCCTGCAATATGGCTGTAGACATGAAAGCCAAAGTAATTGCTGCTTTCACTAAAACCGGGGCTACTGCCAGGCTTATTGCCCAGTTTAGACCGCCAAACGCCATTATTGCCTTGGCTCAAGATTTGCATGTTTATCGCCAGCTATCATTGCTCTGGGGGACCACTCCAGTAATGCTGACAGAAGCTGCCGATTCAGAAGCAACTTTGACTATGGTTGAAGATTTTCTGCATCATAAACATTATGTAGAAACAGGCGATAATATTATTATTACCGGCGGCTTGCCTATTGCTGCTCGTGGTGCCGCTAATTTCGTCAAGCTTTCCACTATAAATCCTAAATAGTTTTTTCTTTTAAATAGTAATCTTGAAGCTGAGCTGTGCTCTTTTTTCGCGGGCACCTCAAAAACTCTTGCCAAAAAAGATAAAAGACAAACAAGCGGAAAGACGCGGCCAATCGCGCTTCCCGCTTGCAGGCGCAATCCCGGCGCTTGTCGGGTTGCCCTTAGCCCCCGACGTAATGGTGTCCATCGAGCTCCGTATCCCCGTAAGGGTCAGCCCCGTGTTCCTGGTAATAATTGCCCAGTCCGTTGGGTGAGAAATCGACGACGATGTTCCAATAGGAGCGCACCCTGTAACCACGAGCAATGCAGCCATCTCGGATCAGGGCGGCAATGCTGGTGAGACGCAATCCTAGAGGCACTGGATCCCAGGGTTTTGTATTCCAAGAGTACTCGTTGTTGGCAGTGTGCCAGACAATCAGCCACGGCTCTTTGCCTTTTGCGGCCGCCTCGCCAAGCTGCGCGTCCAGCTTGGCGAGCACTTCATCGGCACGGAGTCGATTGTGGGCCTCGTTCCGAGCAGTTTGCTCAGCCTCGACGTGCCTCTGCGCCGCCGCGGCTGCATCGCGGGCAACCGTCGAACTGGACACGAGCTCCTGTTGACTCAGCATGGGAAACCTCCTCAATTGCTGATCAAAAGTAATTCGGGCGGGAAGGGCGGTATGCCCCTCCCGCTGAAATTAACTTGACACCCGCGCGCGTTAGGCGGGCTTGTTACCCGTTGCGGCCCGTTCGTCCCGAGTCCGCTTCATGCAGATGGCGGCGGTAGCGCAGTTGTATCCGTATGGGCAGCCGTCGGACTCACCCTGTGCGCGGCCTGCCGTCTCGTCGCTCTGGTCGGCTTCGTCGAGTTAGTGCATCATTGTTTCTGTAAATTCTAGACCTTTTTTAGATTCTGTCAGATTTAAGACAGAAAAAAGAGGCCACAGATTTACCCTTCTGGTTAACAAGACTAGGAGGAATAAACCAATGACCCAATTAAAGAATAGTACATTAAAGGAAATTCTAGAAGTGTTAATTAATCAAGGTCTCGACTCTTCTAATGATGCTTTGGCATTTTTAATCAATTCTGCGATGTTGCTAGAACGACAGAAGCATTTAAAAGCTGAGCCATATGAACGTACAGAAGAAAGAAATGGCCATGCTAATGGATTTAAGCCTAAGACAGTTAAATCTAGGCTTGGTGAATTAGATCTTCTTGTACCCCAAGTACGAGAAGGTGACTTCTATCCAAACTGTCTAGAAAAGGTATGCGCTCTGAAAGAGCGCTACGACTAGCTTTAGCTGAGATGTACGTGCAAGGAGTATCAACTAGAAAAGTAACTGAGATTGTCGAAAAGATGTGCGGCTTTGATATCAGCACATCTGAAGTCAGCCGCATGACTAAAGAATTAGACGAGTTCTTGGAAGCCTGGCGCAATCGACCTTTAGGTCTTTTTAAATTTGTATATCTGGATGCTCGCTACGAGAAAGTAAGACATGGCGGCATTGTTAGAGATTGTGCTGTTCTAATTGCTGCCGGTGTTAATGCAGATGGTAGAAGAGAGCTTTTAGGTATTTCTGTTTCTTTATCAGAATCAGAAGCACATTGGCGAAGCTTCTTGCGCAACCTGCACGAAAGAGGTTTACATGGTATTGAGCTAATAATTAGCGACAGCCATGAAGGGCTAAAGGCTGCTAGGAAAGCTGTTTTTGGCGGTACGCCATGGCAACGTTGTCAATTTCATTTACAACAAAATGCTCAGAAATATATACCGAAAAAAGATATGAAGGAACAAGTAGCAGCAGATATTAGAGCTATTTTTAATGCCCCTAAAAAAGAAGAAGCAGATAGATTATTGAAACAAGCAATAAGTACCTATGAGAAATCAGCACCAGCTCTGGCTGATTGGATGGAGACAAACTTGCCTGAAGGTCTAACTTTCTTTTCTTTTCCTACTTTTTGTTGGAAAAAGATCCGCACAGTTAATTTACTGGAGCGGCTCAACAGAGAAATAAATAGAAGAACAAGAGTAGCTACATTGTTTCCAAATGAAGCGTCTTGTCTTCGTTTAATAACAGCAGTAATAATGGAGGTGTCAGATGACTGGATAACTGAAAAAAATAGATATTTGCCTGCACCTGAATAAAGAGCCCGCCGCAGCCCCATGCGGTACATGCTTGAATAGCTGAAGCCAAGGGCCCCGGTGTCAAGCACTGGCGAAGCCACAGCGAAGCTGCTTGGTGCTTTACACTGGGTGGCTCAGTTAGGCTTGTCTGCCTGCATGGAAAACAAGGCGGGCCAACCTTTTTAAAAGATCAAATACGTAAAAACAAAAAAAAGATAATACAAAATCAAAAATCAGAAGGTACTAAGTCAAACATTTACAGAAAATTAGTTGCTTTATCTTCGTCGAAGGGGCGGTTGCCCAGCCCTAGGAGGAGGAAGCCGAGGGTGGAACCGGGAATGTCGTCTCCCCCACTCAAATTCAAGGCTCGTCCTCCCACGAAGAGGAGATCCACTCGCCGAGTCGTCCTCGAAGGGCCCGAGCCGGAGGACTGTGTGTTGGAGGCAGCGTCCTTCTTTTCGTCGTGATCCATGGTTCTTCCTTCGTATGCAACAGTTGCTGATGAGCGCTCTTGGCGGGACCATCCCGAAAGGCGCTGAAGTCATTGCCGCGAAAAGGTGGGCGGGAGAGCCGCATGCCCCTCCCGCCCGGATGTGACATGAGACGGCGCGCCATAACGGCCACGTCGTTAACTGCGGCGACTGCGTGCGGCACGTGGACAACCCTCGGCCGCGCAGTCGTAGCCCAGCGGACAGGGCGTCTGGGCAGCCTCATCGGTAGCTCTAGCCGTCGTCGGTCCGCTGTCTTGGATGCCGAACCCTGTGCCTGCGAAGGCATTAGGATCCTGCGTTGACTCCGGGTTGAGACCGCTTGCCGAAAGCGCCGGCCCGGTATCAGTGAGTCGGGTTGACCGACGAGGCCGGGAAGACAGGGGCGATTCGCCGAGCGAAAGCTGCTCGTACAGACCCGCTTCCCGATGATCCGGTCGCCGAGCTTTCCTTGTTGCCGGACGATTCATGACCGCCGCTCCGCTCTCACGTTCTTCGTACATCGAGATGCTCCTTTCAGACCACACGTACAAGCGCAGTTATCGGGACCATCCCGAGCCGCGCTAAGCCACCCGGTGGTGCGGAAACCACACAATCGCTTCCGTGCAATTGTCCTCACAGGCGAGTCGCGCTATCGCGAGGGAGAGCTAACGAAGCTCGCCCTCCCTCATGAGCTGGAATCGGCCAATGGCTCATTTGCTCGGCTAAGCCGTCGGAACTGCGTAATAATGCCACTGGACCTTGGCTCTGTTTGGACGGATGAAAATCGCCTGACCGGGTTGGGGATTTAGCCGGAACATCGGTAACTTGACGATCCAGTAAGCCATCGGCTCTGCGTCGGCTTTACTAGCGCCAACCATTATGGCGAACACGTCCAGACTGGATCTGATCAACTTGACTTCGGTCAGCCACCGAGCCTGGCAAAGCCGGTGCGGACAACAGATGGTGGGCAGCGTTCCGGGCGCCGGCACGCTGTTGAAAATAACCTGTTGCGCACCGACTTCAAAACCTTGCTCCTGAGGAGAGGTTAGGAAAAGAGAACTATGCCGTTTGACCGGCAGAACATTGGTAGGCATGCGGGGCCCTCCGGTCGTCTGGTGGTTCCAGACCGAAAAGCGCATCGGCAGCTGAGGACCTTCAGCCGGTCGGCTGTAATAGACATGAAGGATTTTACTGGAAGGATCTTCGCAGGGCTGAGCTGGCTCACCGAGCAACGCACATATCGGTTGGCCTCGTGTCTCAAGTACCAGTGGGCTCTCGCTTTCGGGACCAGGATATTCTGGCAGAGAGCCAAGGCTAATGGGCAACTCGACTTCCTGAACTGACATGGAGAAGACCTTTCTTGCATGCCGTGCTGCAAACTAATCAACTCCGCACGATTTCCCCAGTTCGTCAGCGACGAGAAGTGTACTTGTAGGGGAAGGTTGATTATTTGCTTGCTTAAGTTGATTGGGAGAGTGAAGCTGACGACACTATCATCTTGGCTATAAAGCTAGCTTTGCGCAAGCTGATGTTTACTTGCTTTTACAGAGTAGTCACTAGCAAATGCACAGGCTGAGCCAAATATAATCATGTCGAATCACATTAAATAATTGACAATACCTAGCGTCAGCTGCGCTAGCGGCCGTCATTGTATGTCTCATAACTTTCCAAATTTTCAGAAAGCAGAACACCACCCGTCAATCAGGTTGATTGTTGACTAATCAAATATCCGCACACTGGGTCGTTTTTAAGCATATGCTGCTTGCGAGTAATTTTTGCCCCTAATAATTCTTCAATCAATTTTGGCTCAAGCGCGCAAATTTGTCGAAACTCAGAAGCTAATTCATGCAAAGCACAGTTTTTTTGATACATAACGAAAGTGCCATCTGGCAATTTTTCCCACTCAGTCATATAACCTTCGTCAGAAAAGAATTTTGCCACTTCGGCTATTCGTTCGCCCAGGTCCTTATTCTGCAAACGGTCTTTCAACTTTTTGACCAGCATTTCATTGCGCTTCTTTAATATATTCATGACACCTAGAGGACCAGCCTCTTCTTGCACAATTTGCAATAAATCCTTAGCCAGATTCTCTGTACCCGAAGGGAAAAGCGCATTGGCTTGTTTGCCCAAACGATAAAAATAATTTGGTCTACCGCGCCTTTGTTTTACCAGGCGGGACTCAACCAGCCCGCTGCTCTGTAAATGGGTTAAATGTCTGCGCACCGCCATTTCGGTAACATCTAACAAAGTTGATAATTGAGCAACTGTCATTTCTCCTTGCTTTTTTAAGTGCCAAAGCAAAGCTTCCTGGGTGTTCTGGGGGGTGGCCTGTAGTTGAGGGCTTAACATATAGAATTCTTTAAACTTAATTGGGAAAGCGCAACTGCTTGCTACTCTTTTGTTATCTTGAGCAACAAGACTTTACTTTATAAGGAAAGGATTGTTAAAGTCATGGCTTACCTTATATATTTTTGATACTATTATATCTGTAAAGTCCGCCAAATGGCAGAAATTCATATTCTCTCAATAGAGATTTCCTGAATTTTGATCTTCCGGTTTTATTAATTTTTTGGGCGGCAGTTGAGGGGAAACAAATCACTTATGCAAGCCAAGGCAGCTATTTTAAAAGTCGAAGACCTGCACGTTAATGTAGAAGAGAAAGAAATTCTTCGTGGCGTAAACCTGACTATTAATCCGGGCGAAACCCATGCCCTGATGGGGCGCAACGGTTCGGGCAAATCCACTCTTTCTTACACGTTAATGGGGCATCCTCGCTATCACATTAGCAAGGGACAAATCCTATTTAAAGGTCAAAATATAAATGACGTCCCCACGAATGAAAGAGCTAAATTAGGGTTGGCATTGGCTTTTCAATACCCAATGGCTATACCGGGTGTCTCGGTGGTCAATTTTATAAGAGCAGCATTACGGGCTGTGCGGGGTAAAGATTCGCCTATTAAAGAATTTCGGGCAGAATTAAAGCAAAAAATGGCCGAGCTTGGTGTAAAAGATGAATTTCTTTCTCGCTATGTAAACGATGGCTTTTCTGGTGGTGAAAAAAAGCGTCTTGAGATTTTGCAAATGCTTTTGCTTAATCCCAGTCTAGCCGTATTGGATGAAACAGATTCTGGTTTAGATATTGATGCACTGAAAACTGTATCCCATGGCGTAAATTCTTTACGTAAGCCAGATACGGCAGTTTTGCTCATTACTCACTATCAACGAATTTTGGATTACGTGACACCGGACTTTGTGCATATTTTTCAAGATGGACAAATTGTTGCTTCAGGCGGCAAAGAATTAGCTAAAGAACTTGAAGCCAAAGGTTATGACATAGTAATGAAAGACTTGACTACAGCAGGAGCAGCCTAAGGTATTTCGATAAAACAAAACGGAAATAAATTCCCGGAGTAAAAATGTCAGCTGAATTAGTACAACCAAAACTTGATGTAAACGAAATCAATACGGATTACAAGTATGGTTTTTCCGATAAGGAAGACTATATTTTTAAATCAGGTCGTGGCTTAACTCCAGAAATAGTTAAATACATTTCTAAAATCAAGAATGAACCAGAATGGATGCTTGAGTTCAGGTTAAAGGCTTTAGACATTTTCTTAAAAAAGCCAATGCCTAAATGGGGCAACAGTAAACTGCTGGATGACATAGACTTTCAAAATATTTTTTATTACATAAGACCCTCTGAGAAACAAGAGACCGACTGGGATGAAGTACCAGAAGGTATTAAAAAAACATTCGATCGCTTAGGCATTCCCGAAGCAGAAAGAAAATTCTTAGCTGGTGTAACAGCCCAATACGAATCAGAGGTTGTTTACCATTCTATTCGCGAAGACTTAACCAAACAGGGTGTTATTTTTCTTGATATGGACTCCGGTTTGCGTGAACACGAAGAAATAGTGCGCAAGCATTTTGCTACAGTTATTCCTTCTGCCGACAATAAATTTTCTGCTTTAAACTCGGCAGTTTGGTCAGGCGGCAGCTTTATATGGGTTCCGCCCGGTGTAAAAATAGATATTCCTCTACAAGCCTATTTCCGCATTAATGCAGAAAATATGGGGCAATTTGAACGCACTTTAATTATTGCTGAGCCAGGCAGTTTTGTTCACTACATTGAAGGTTGCACAGCGCCAACTTATTCAAGCGATTCATTACATTCAGCCGTAGTAGAATTAATTGCTAAGCCTGGTGCTCACATTCGTTATACCACCATTCAAAATTGGTCCAAGAATGTTTATAACCTGGTTACTAAAAGAGCTATTGCTATGGAAGATGCCAGAGTAGAGTGGATTGATGGCAATCTCGGCTCTAAGCTCACTATGAAATATCCGTCCATTTATTTAATGGGACCAAGAGCACATGGAGAAGTTCTATCTATTGCTTTTGCTTCTGAAGATCAACATCAAGATGCTGGCGCGAAAATGGTGCACGCTGCGCCCGACACCACTTCAATAATCGTCTCTAAATCTATTTGTAAAAATGGCGGGCGTACTTCTTATCGCGGCTTGGTTAAAGTTTATCCAGAAGCGAAGAATGTCAAATCGAACGTACGTTGCGATGCTTTATTGCTCGATGAGAAGTCACGCTCGGACACTTATCCTACTATGGAGATAGAAGAAAAAGAAGCAACCATAGAGCACGAAGCAACTGTATCCAAAGTGGGTGAAGAGCAATTGTTTTACTTGATGAGCCGTGGGCTGAGTCAAGAAGAAGCAACCGCTATGGTAGTTAATGGCTTCTTTGAACCATTCACTAAAGAATTGCCTTTAGAATACGCTGTTGAACTCAATCGCTTAATTCAATTAGAAATGGAAGGCTCTGTCGGCTAAATTAAAGTACTTAAAGATGTTTGATTTCAAAAACCACCTTGCAAAATTAGATAAAGAGCCACAATGGCTCAAAGACAAACGTATTCAAGCCTGGCAAGTATTTTCTGAGCTGCCCATGCCTCGTGAGAACGAAGAGGCTTGGCGCTTGCTAGACCTGGATACCATCAATTTAGACGATTTGCAGCCCTGTGCTGCAGCTACGAAAAAACTATCCAACGTAGAAGAATTAGGAAAATTCCTTAGCTTTTACGAACACATAAACGAGTTTTTGCATAATCCCGCGGGCGTTCTAATAGAATCGCCTCATGGCATGTGGCACTACCTTGACGAGCAATTTGCTCGTCAAGGTGTGATTATTACTACTTTAAGCGAAGCTTTAACTAATCATGCTGAACTTATAAAGCCTTATTTGTCACGCATTTTGGCTGAAAGCCCAAAAGCGACAAAAGACCTAGAGCAAGACAATGAATTAGTGAGTGAGTTTTCTCAATCTGGTAAATTCGCTTTGCTCAATCAAGCTATTTGTCCTAACGCCATGATTGTTTATGTGCCTAAGAACGTAATTATAGATAAACCCATTATTTGTCTCAATTTACTTAGTCATTCTATTGCCTCTTTAAACTTGGCTCGTTTATTAGTAATAACAGAACAACATGCGCAAGTATCGGTGGTGAATGTTTTGACTACAGATATTGCTGCGGGCACTGCGGATAGCAAAGATCAGTCTACTAAAAAGGCTAACGGTACTAGCCCACACTCAAAGCATCAATTGTCTCTGACAAACTTTTTGCTTCAAGTATTTTTAGGAGCCGGCTCAGAGCTTAATTATGCTGAAATACAAAATTTTGACCAGAATACTTTTGCTATAACTCATAGCTACTATACTCAAGAACGGGATAGCCGCCTGCATGCCTTGGTAGCTGCTTTAGGGGGCGGACAATTAAAAGGTGAAGTACGCAATATACTCAAAGAACGTGGTGCGCAAAGCAATCTAAACGGTATGGTTTTGGGAAGCAATAGCGAGCGTTTTAATTTCAACACTATTGAAGATCATATTGCTCCCGATACAAGATCCAGTATAGATTTTCGCGTGGCACTAAAAGACGAAGCACAGTCTATTTATCACGGCAATATTCAAGTATCTAGAACAGCTCAAAAGACCGATGCTTTCCAAAGCAATAAAAATTTATTGTTAGGTGCCAAGGCTCATGCTGATTCAATACCGAAATTAGAGATTTTGGCTGATGACGTTAAATGCTCTCATGGCGCTACAGTTGGTCCTGTTGATCGCAATCAAATATTTTATTTGATGACCCGCGGACTAAATGAATCACAAGCCGAAGAATTAATTGTAAACGGATTCTTCCATCAAATTCTGGCTGAATGCCCTATTGCCGGCATAGCTGATTGGCTCGATTCTTTGGTAGCCAAGAAAATTCAATCAGGAACAAACGCCATGGCATCAAAAAAAATGGCGGCAAGTGATAAAGAGCCAGCATTAACGAGGTAAAAATCATGGCTGATGAGTTCATCAAAGTGGCAGAAAAGTCCGATGTTTCAGGCGGCAAGATCAAAGCTGTTGAAGTCAACGGGCAAAAAATCGCTATTTGCCAGGCGGGCGATTCATTCTATGCTGTTGGTGATATTTGTTCGCATGCTAAAGTAGCACTGCACGGCGGTCAGGTTGTTGATCAAGAAATACAATGCCCTAAGCACGGTGCTCGTTTTGATCTAAAAACAGGCAAAGCAATGTGTCCACCAGCTGTGCAGGCTATTTCTACTTACCCTCTTGAGACCAGAGGGGACGAAATTTGGATAGCAGTAGCGGAGAATAAATAAGTGACGCTAGATATAAATAAAATCAGAGCACAATTCCCTATTCTCAAGCGCGAGATTGATGGCAAGCCTCTTATTTATTTAGATAGTGCTAATACATCGCAAAAGCCAGATCAGGTAATTGACGCTATTGTCGATTATTATAAAAATTACAATGCCAATGTGCACCGCGCTGTTTACAAAATAAGCGAAGAGGCTACTGCAGCTTATGAAGAAACCCGCGAGCTTATTACCGACTTTATCAAAGCAGACAACTCCCAAGAAATTATTTTTACAGCTAATGCTACTGCTGCTATTAATCTTGTTGCCTATAGCTGGGGCAGAGCCAATATTAACGCTGGCGACGAAATTGTTTTGTCACCAATGGAACACCACTCGAATCTTATTCCCTGGCAAATGCTTGCTGCCGAACGTGGCGCAAAATTGTTATTTCTCGAATTGACCGATGATGGTCAAATTGACATGGAGACAGCTAAAGAATGGATTGGTCCTCGCACCAAATTAGTTGCTGTCAGCCATATGTCTAATGTTTTAGGCACCATCAATCCAGTAGCTGAACTGGCAAAATTAGCCCATGCCCAAGGCGCATTGATATTAATAGACGGCGCTCAAAGCGTGCCTCATATGCCTGTGTCTGTGCAGGAACTAGGCTGCGATTTTCTTGTTTTCTCTTTGCACAAAATGCTTGGACCAACAGGCGTGGGTGTTCTTTGGGCTAGACGCAAAATACTAGAAGCCATGCCACCTTTTCTAGGTGGTGGTTCTATGATTGGCCTGGTTAAGCTGACTTCATTCACAACTAACGAATTGCCTTTCAAATTTGAAGCGGGAACACCCAATATAGCTGATGTCATTGCTAGCGGAGCTGCAATCAACTATTTGAATAATATTGGCATGCAGGCTATACGCGAGCATGAAATTGAGTTGAGCAAATACGCTTTGCAAAAGTTTGCTGAATTTGCCTCATACAAAAATGGCAGTGCTGGCGATAAGGATGATGAATTGGTATTGTATGGACCGCGCGATGTTAATAAACGCGGTGGAGTCTTTGCTTTCAATTTTGGCGATATTCACCCGCACGATATTGGACAAATATTGGGCGATGAGGGAATTGCCATTCGGGCCGGACATCATTGTTGCCAACCATTAATGCGTGAGCTAAACGTACAAAGTACAGCTAGAGCTAGTTTTTATCTCTACAACACTAAGGAAGAAATAGATAAATTGTTTTCTGCCCTTGGTCATGCGCGTAAGGTCTTAGGACATGCCGCTATCCGATAGTTTATATCGAGAAACAATACTCGATCACTATCACCATCCTCGCAATAGAGGCACGATAGAAAATGCTACCACTTCAGTGGAGGGTGTAAATCCACTTTGTGGCGACGAGCTCACTCTTTATTTACAAGTAGAAAATAACAAAATCAAAGATATAAAGCTTACTGCTAAAGGCTGTTCGATAAATACTGCTTCTGGCTCAATGATGAGCGAATCAGTATTAGGCAAAAGTACTGAAGAAGCAAGCACCATGATTGACTCTTTTAAAAAAATGATGTTGGAAAGCCGCGCCCAAGATATTTCTTTGCCAGAAAATATGGAAGACTTAGAAGCGCTGCAAGGTGTAAAAAAATATCCAGTACGTATTAAATGTGCTCTTTTACCGTGGAATACCTTATCGCAAGCCATTAAAGATGCCAATACTGGACTTGCTGGCCAGAAAAGCAAAGTTGAAATGAGCTAAAAGAAGAAAAGCCGGACAAGCCCGTCCTAATGCACGTATTTTTGCCCGGCTTCTTCGGTAAGCGCAGAGAATGTTAGCTGATAGCCGCTCTGGCAGAGCCTTCGCCGTTCAGTGTGAGGACTTATATTCCAGTCCTTCTGAGAGTCTTATCTCCTCGATGTCGATGATCAAGGTTGAGGACTCCTGGCTGTCCGCGATTTGCAGGAGGCTATCATCTCCACGAACCTTGGGTACCAGTATCCAAACGAGCAGCCGGGTCGGCTTTGCCGTCATCGGAGGATCTACCCACATCCCGTCATGCGGTCCTCCTCCAATCCCCACGGACATGAACGGCTCATTTGGGTTTATACAAGTGGGAGGATGGGTTTCAAGATCCACGTCGGGATCGGCAAGCTGAAAAGCGAACGGGCCTCCCAGAAAGATCCGCTGCTTGGTCAATGTGATGCTAAGCAGTGCAGCGGTCCTACCAGTGGCACGATCAGGCCCCGTAAGGAGAACCCGGACGTCGAGCCAGTCGTAGGAGGGGGGTAGCGGTAGTCTCTGATTGATCGGTAGCCTAGGCATGATATGCCTCCGTAATGCTTCCAAGGACGCGGGGACAAAAACCGGCGCAGCGATTGGCAAGGGCACAGCCGACCCGCAGGTAGTACTGTGCCCTAAGTAATCCTTTTATTTTGTAGGGGCGCGTGTCTCCTTAAACTAGCCATTGATAATGGAGTTGAGGACTGGCAGTTTGATAAGATCTTGTGCCTGTGGAGATCGAATGTTCTCCAACATGCCATCGATGAGAGCAGTGACTCTCTCCAGGGATTCCTCAACGGATGAAGGGACGGCGCTGACGAAAGTAGATTCGTCACGACACCAAACCAGATCCAATTGAATGCGTGTCCAACGTTCGTCATCGTGGATCCACGTGTTTCGTCCTGTTACCGATCCCACCTCCAGCAATCGATAGCTCAGTTCAAGAAGCTGACGAACCGTGGACATAATTGACATCTGAGCGTGTTTTCCTGTCACAACGGCAGCATCCTGCAACAGCAAAATTACTGCCAGCCAGAGCTCATCGGCAGCAGCCAGACAATCAAGATCGACGCGCTGCGCCAGAGGCGCTCTACCGCTCAACCCTGATTGTAGCCGGTCAAATATTGTTGTGACCGTGGCAAGAGAATGAACCCCTGCAATTAATCCCTGGGGCGAGATGTGTATTGCTCCACTGCCGTAGGTGTTATACATTAGCAAAGCGATAGACCGGAAATCGCCGGCTGCGGAGTATGGGGCAGCAATGATTCTGCCTATCGCTTTCCAGGTGTTTGCCACGCTTTGCCCAAGCGTTCTTCTTTCCCCCACTTGTCTGTTGGCAAACGCCTCTAGAAAGCCCGCTGCCCGGAAAATAACCTGCCTCTCTAGCACAGTTTCTTTTGCCAGATTGTCCAGATTCCGCCGGCCAGCTAGCATTGTATAAACCCGATTGAGGGAGGTATCAAGAGCGCAGAAGTGTTGCACAAGTTCCTGCACCGGCCGGAACTGATTGCCCAGCTGGACGGCATTCAGTTTTCTCAAATGAATCCGAAGCAGTCTTGAGAAAAGACTGGGGACAGCGAACGCTTGCAAGATCTGTAAAGCTCTTATCAATCGGCCGCCGGCGGTCATGTCTGCGTTGTACTGATCGATGGTCTGAATGAGTTGCATGAGTCATCTCCTCGATGTAAGCGAAGTCCAAATCCTTATATTGGCAATGCCCTGCTTCATGCCAGGCAATTTTGATTTGATCCACCAACGAATGCTATGCCTTAACTTCTGTCTGACACAGTCAGCAAGAATTTAAAAGTTAGGCATTGGTTTAGTTGGCGAGTATTGGGGCGATTGAGAAGGGATGTAATTCTATTTTGACAATACAATTCAAACAAAATCAAATCGAGATTACAAAATCATTTGCATTGCAAATTTGGCTCAAACCATTAGTGAATGGGTTGTCAGCCCGTAATATCGTCACCAGGTCTGGCAAGATTAAGAATATTTATACGTTTGTGGCAAATTAAAAAGCCGTCCCAACTTCGCGCTATTTAGATGGCTAGCTTTGTAAAGGGGCCATCAGCTCTAATCGAGCGTAAATGATTTTTAGCTTCCATCTAATAGCGCTTAAGACGTAAGTCTCGTATAAGTAGATCAGCATTGCTCAAGCGCACAAATATTTGGAAAGGCAAACGAATTTTTGTTTAAATGATCAATATAGTCGTGGAGTTTAATAGCATTTCGTGACATATTTGTACCAGAAGATACAATTATCTTCCTTTGAACTGCGATTGAAATCGGCTCAATAGCGAGGTAAATGCTTGCCATGTCCACTTTGCAAGAAGATGTAGTCACTGAAAATTTAAAGACTGTCATTGACCCTGAATTGGGCGTAAACATAGTTGATCTAGGTCTTATTTATGGTGTTGATATCAACGAAGGCAATGTCACCGTCAAAATGACTTTAACCAGCCCGGCTTGCCCATTAGGTGCAGTAATTCAGGGGCAAGTGCATCAGGCTTTGAAAAAATTGCCTTGGGTGAAAGAGCCAAAAGTAGAATTAGTCTGGACTCCCCGCTGGGACCCAAGACAAATGGCTAGTGAAGAAGCCAAAATGCAATTGGGCATTTTCTGAACGAGATACAGTGAGCGAAGGGCGGCGAGGAGCCGTCCGCAGCGGAATGAGGGAGGATACGCGCGTACGAGGCGAATGAAATGAACCGAGGCAGCGCATATGATAAATTTAGAACGAGATACAGTGAGCGAAGGGCGGCGAGGAGCCGTCCGCCAAGCGAGCGTCGATACGCGCGTTGAGGCAAGTGAAACGCAGCCGAGGCAGCGCATATAAAATGTTCGGGATAAAGCAAGACGAAGTCACCAAAGATAAAGTAACAGCAGCACTTTCAAAAGTGATGGATCCTGATTTGCATCAGGATATTGTTAGTTTGGGCATGGTTTCAGATATAAAAATCGAAAAAGGCAAAATATTTTTTAAGCTAACCCTCACCACCCCAGCCTGTCCTCTTAAAGAAAAAATCGAAGCTGACTGCAAAGAAGCATTGAGCGCCATACCCGGAGTAACTGAAATAGAAATAGAATCAGCCGCAAACGTGGCCAATCAACGCAAACTGCCACAAGGCAAAGAAACCGTGCCAGGCATAAAAAATATTATTGCCGTTACCTCTGGCAAAGGTGGTGTAGGCAAAACTACTGTGGCAGTTAATATAGCAGTAGCGTTAGCGCATCTTGGCTCAAAAGTAGGACTCTTAGACGCTGACATAACCGGTCCTAATGTCCCACTTATGCTTGGTGTTGATAAGCAACAACCACAAGCTAAAGATAATCGTCTTGCACCAATCGAAAATTATGGTGTCAAATGTATTTCTATGGCATTTTTTGTGGCTAAAGAAACTCCCATTATTTGGCGTGGCCCCATGTTGGACAAAGCCATTAGACAATTCTTGCGCGACGTTGATTGGGGCGAGCTTGATTATCTAATTGTTGATATGCCGCCCGGCACTGGCGACGCTCAGTTAACTATGGTGCAGGCTACACAATTAGCCGGTGGTGTAATAGTTACTACCCCACAAGATGTTGCGCTTTTAGACGGACGCAAAGGTTTAGCTATGTTCAAACAAATGAATGTGCCTATATTTGGTTTCGTTGAAAATATGAGTTATTTTCAATTGCCAGGCACCACTGATCCTTCTCAGCGTGTAGAAATTTTTGGTCATGGTGGTGGCAAAAAATTAGCTGAAGAAACAGAAGTTCCGTTCTTAGGTGAAGTGCCGCTAGATCCCGCTATTCGTATAGGTGGTGACGAAGGTAAACCAATAGTGGCAGCCGATCCAGATCATCCGGTCTCGCAAGCTTTTATTTCTATAGCCAAACAATTAGCCGCTCAGGTAAGTATTCACGCGCTTGTTGCTGTTTAGAGCAAAATAAAAAGTTTGATGCACTTCTAACAGTCTGATGCCAAGCCGGATGCTCGCGCTAGCTAGCGGAGTCAAGCACATATGTTCTAATTGCTTAAATTAGCGGTAATCATTCAGTTGTGCTTACAACCCGCAAGGCGATTTGCCTGCTAATGCTCCCTATACAATAGTCAGAAATCATCATAAATGCTTGCAAGCTGTCAAACACATTTTATAGCCTAAGACCAGTCTTCCATTTCTTTCGCTGAGCGCAATTTAGAAAACCCTTTCGTGTCCTGAGTATGAATAACCCTAGCTACCTACCAAAGCGGGATGTACATACTCGGGATTGAACAAAGTTGCTTTGGCAATGGAAATGGGAAGTGCTGTGTTTCACAATGATCACACTATACTGATCTGCTGAATTTCATTGTGTCAGAAAAACCGCAAGATTTTTGGTAACGGATTGGCCAAATCGCTGCACCAGCTTGAGTTTATAGCTACTATAATGGAAAGTTGAATTAATCAGACAGAGCTAATGTCGTAAACCTAGACAGTGCGTGGCTTTTCGTCCTCAAACTGGTGGGTAGTGTCAGAAAAACCGTACGGTTTTTCTGACACGGTGAAAAAGTGGGAAATACATCTATCTTGGGGTTAGTTCTAAATCATTCCTAAGGCTCAATTCATTAAAGCCATTATTAGATGTCCACTTTTGACGTGTCAATCTTAGTAATATTTGCGATCTTTATTTGAGTCCAAAAATTCCACAATTATCCATTTTAATTGTGTGATCCCTTCTTTTTATACGTACATCCATCATGCAGTAGTTTTTCATCAGAACTAAGCTCATTTTGCTTGCAGATCTCGTACACCAACTAATTTTTTATCGGGCTTAGCCATTTTATTGCCTTTTACATATCTGTCTAAAAAAGCCAGGCAATAATAATTGATCAAATCTCTTTGCCCTTTGTTCTTATTAAAATTTGTCCAGCCAAAATGACCAAGCTTTTCAAATTCCACAAAATAAGCGGGAGACGGGGTCTTACTATATGCTCCGCCTGATGATTTTATAGTGGGGGTAATGCCAAAATCCCGCGTGCCGCCTTGATACATCACCGGAATGCCCATATTGGCCAAGTCACCATTAATAACAAAAGGCTGACAATATGGCGAAAGTGCCAATATGGCTTTTATGCCATTTTGTTTCCAGCTGGGCCATGCTCCAGCCAGAGCAAGCACAGTATAGCCACCTAAAGAGTGTCCGCATAAAGCTACTTTAGACCAATCTATGCGCCCTTTCCAATCATGGTCTTTCTTTAAGGCAGTAAATAGTAGCACTATGTCATCATGTCTATCAATATAAACTTTATCACTCCATTGCGCAGACTTCTGAAAGCTCATTGCTGGTTGCAGTCCAGCAGTGAGTCCGTGGGCGTCTCTGTGATTTGGAGCCATCACTAAATAGCCTTTATCAGCTAATGCTTGCATAATAAATTTACTCTGTACATTAACGCCCCCAAAACCATGTGAAAAAATAACCAAGGGAGCCGGTTTACTTAAGTCTTTTGCCTCCCAAATGGCTACATCTAGCCCAGCGATTTTACTTGTTTTATAACTGTTAGCATGGTTTTGATTTGCTTCACTATTTTGCTTTTGGGCGAATTTTTGCTGTAAGCGTTCCCTTATTAAACCTTGCGACCAAGAGGATGAAGGGGTAAGAAGAAACATTGATAATAATAAAACTGAGAAGATTAGTTTAAAGATCGTCTTAAAATCCAACATATTATTCTCCCAGTAATTGCGATATTATAGCCTTCTATGGATTGAAAAGTGATCTTGATAATTTCCGCAGAAACTAACGACTATATAAGCGAGATAGTATTTTTATGCTCCAGAACTTACGTATAAAAAACTTTGCTCTTATCGAAGATCTTGAGATGACCTGCACCTCTGGGCTTAATGTGCTCACTGGTGAGACAGGGGCGGGCAAATCTATTTTAATTGACGCCTTAAATATATTGCTGGGCGAAAAGGCAGGCCCAGGCTTTATTCGGCTGGGTACTGAAAAAGCAATAATCGAAGGTATATTTGCCACCAAGCCTTCGGTTGCTGCGTGGCTTAAACAAAATGAATTGTTAGATGAATCAGAGATGCAAGATGAACAAAACGAAAATACCTCTGGAGAATTAACCATAACCCGTGAAATAAATAAGACTGGTTCTCGTTTTCGCATTAATTCTATTCTCACCAATCAAACAACTATAAATGAACTAAAGCAATTGCTCATTCATGTGCACGCTCAACATGAAGCGCGCACTTTACTTTCTTCCCAGTCGCAATTAGATATTCTCGATAGTCTTGCTGAGCCTGCTCACAACGATATTCTCATTCAAATAGAGCAACTGTACACAGAAAGAGTGCATTTGAAAAATGAATTGGGACGAATGCAAATGTCTGAAGAGCAACGTGTCAAAACGCTTGAATTTGCTAAGTTTCAGCTAGATGAACTAGTAGCAGCAAGTATCAAAGATATTGATGAAGACGAACAATTAGAAAAAAAGCAAATGGTGCTTGCTAACATTGCCCAGTTAGATTTAGCCGCAAATAATGCTTACCATGCTTTAATTGGTGGCGATACAATTACTGAGTCATCTGAAGTTGGCTTCAATACTGGGGCTATTGATAATTTGCAATTAGCTCAGAGCAATATTGAGAAAGCAATTAGTTTTGATAATAATTTGGAGCCAATTAGTGAAACTTTGAACAATGCTCTAGCATTGCTGGAAGACGCTCAAATTAAGCTGCGACATTATAGAGACAGCCTGGATACTGATCCAGAAGCCTTACAAGAAATAGAAGCACGCATGGCTCAATTGGCTACCATTAAGCGTAAGTACGGCCCCTCACTAGAGCAAGCGGTAAACAGGCTAGAGACTCTTCAAAATGAAACAGAAGAGCTGGAAAATATAGCCATAAAAACTAACAAAATAGAGTTTCAACTTCAGTCATTGAACAAGAAAATAGAGAATCTTGCTATTACAGCAAATAAAAATCGATTGGTCTTAGCTAAAAAATTAGCTGTTGAAATTAAGAAGGAGTTAGCAACTTTGGGCATGGAAAATTGCCAGTTTGAAGTCGTGTTTGAACAATTGACAGAAATAGGCCCAAGCGGATTCGATCGCATTGAATTTGCTATTTCCCCCAATCCGGGACACCCTCTTTTGCCTTTGGCCAAAATTGCCTCAGGCGGCGAACTTTCAAGAATAATGTTGGCTCTAAAATCTATTGTTACTGGCGTAAATGACCCGCCCACCGTCATCTTTGACGAAATAGATACGGGCTTAAGCGGGCGCATAGTGCAAGTAGTGCGCGATAAATTAGTCAAACTTTCACAAATGCGCCAAATTCTTTGCATAACCCATCAGCCTATAATAGCCGCAGCCGCTAATAACCATCTCTTCATTGAAAAGCAACACCAGAAAGAAAATACAAACGTAACAATAAACGTTTTGCTAGGACAGGAGCGAGTTAAAGCTTTGGCTGCTATGGCTAGCGGTAATGGCAATGAGGCAGTCGCTTTGGATTTTGCTCAGTCGCTGATCAATCAGCAGTCGCAAGTTCTTTAGCCCTGCGTTTCTATAGGCTTTTGTGTCTTTGGGCCCTAGTATTTAAAGCTCTTAGTGTTTTTAAAGCTCTTAGTGTTTTATAGCCCTTAGTGTTTATAGCCCTTTAGTGTAATGTAGCCTTAGCAGAAAGCTTAATGCAAATTGACAGATGAGCCGGTACTTCATAGAATGGCTATTCCTGCGCATATTTTGGCGCACCAGTGAGAAGCGCGATTGGGGCGTCGCCAAGTGGTAAGGCAGCTGGTTTTGGTCCAGCCATTCCGAGGTTCGAATCCTTGCGCCCCAGCTCGGTTTGTGAATAGCGTGGCTGGCAGACGAAATTATAAAATAGAAACAAAAGCTAAAAACATAGATGGACAGTAAATTATATGGAAAAGATTAAGATCAAAGTTAAAAAAAGAGAAGTCGGAACACCTAATCAATTGCGCCGGGAAGCAAAAATTCCAGCGACAATTTATGGTCAAGGTGAAACTTCTATAAACCTGCAAGTAGACGAAAAAGAATTTACCCATCTACCGGCCGCTGCCTTTTCGCACATAGTCGAATTAGACTTTGGCAATGGCAGCCCTACCAGTGCTCTAATTAGGCATGTGCAGCGTCATGCCGCCAGCAATAAAATTCTCAATGTCGAGTTCTATAAAGTAAGGCTGGATCACAAAATTACCATTGTGGTACCGCTTAAATTTATAGGTTCAGCTGGTGGTGTAGTTAAAGGTGGTCAACTGGTTGAATCACATATGGAAGCCGAAATTGAATGCTTGCCTAATGACATTCCCGATTTTATTGAAGTCGATTTATCTAAACTAGAAGAAATTGACGATGCTATTCATTTCCGTGACCTAGTGGTTCCGGATAAAGTGGAAATCTTAAATGAGCCAGATGATATAGTGGCCAAAATCAGCGAAATCCGTGAAGTAATAGAAGAAGAACCAGTGGCCGCTGAAGCCGCTCCTGCCGAAGGTGCTGAAGGCGCTGGCGAAGCCGCTCCAGGAACAGCAGCCTCTCCTGCTGGTGCAGACAAAGCCGCCGCTGCGCCCGCTAAAGCAGCAACTGCACCCACCAAAGCAAATGCTCCGGCAAGTAAAGAAAAATAGCCGAGTAAAAGCTGACAACAGTCAACAACTATCTATTTATCAATCATCCTCATACTCAGAGCAACCAGCAAGCCGAGACGCCGCCTTTTTTCTATTTTTATTTTGCTCTGTTAATTATTTTCGCTTATTTTGCTCAGTGGTTTATTAGCAGGTATACCAATACTGTAAGGCCAGTCACTCATTGCTAAAGGTAAGCGTACAGTGAAGGTAGAACCTTTGTTCAATTCGCTTTCTAATTCTATTGATCCACCATGAGCTTTTACAATTGTTTGAGCAATAGCCAGTCCTAATCCAGTACCCCCGCCATAATGCCGGGTGCGTGTACGCGAGCGTTCCACACGATAAAAGCGATCGAAAATACGCTGTTGGTCAGCGGGCGCGATACCAATTCCGGTATCAATCACTTTTATTACTGCGTCTTGTCCGATCGCGCGCAATATCATGGTTACTCTGCCACCGGCTTGTGTGGCTTTTATGGCATTATTAGTGAGATTAAGCAAAACTTGCTTTATACGATCTCCGTCGGCTAATACTAAGACTGGCATGGAAGGACTTATAAAGTGAATTTGTAATTGCTCTGGTGCAATAACGCTAACAGTGTCTTCCACACTTGTTACCACTTCTCTAAGATCAATCAATTCTTGCTGATTGATAATAGGTTGTCCAGCGTCTGCCCGAGCTAATTGCAGTAAGTCACTGACTAAGCGAATCAGACGCCCTGATTCATCCGAAATTGTTTGCAGAGCTTCCACTAACAAGTTGCTGTCTATGCTACCCCCTCGGCGCAATAGCAATTTGGTATAACCTTGAATGGAAGTTAAGGGGGTGCGCAGTTCATGGCTGGCATCCGCTACGAATTGGCATTGAATATTGAGCGATTCTTCTAAACGGTCGAGCAGCCGATTGAATGACTGGCGTAATTCGAGTGTTTCAGAAGGTTCATTAGGCGTAAGCTCTAATCTTTGCCTTAGATCCATATTGGCTAATTTAGTTGTTGATTGCAACAATCCTTTTAGCGGGCGAACAATAAAGCCGGCTAAAAGCCAGTTTATCCACGCTAACAATGGAATTAAAACCAAATACCATGCCGCTTCGCTTAAACTAGCCCGATTAATATTTATGGCAATGAAATGAAAAATAAAAATGGGCACCAAAGTAGTGATTGTCATAAACAATGCCATTCTGGACCGCAACGATTTATACCAAGCCATTTTATCAAGTGCTATTTGAGCTTCCTGATCAAATTCACTTTTTTCCACCAGCGACGAGGCAGGATCGTCGGGTGACTTTAGTAATTCTTCTGGAAATTCTGAGTTCAATACTAGCCCTTGCATTTGTGTAAACCCAATTGCCATAGAGCCAAGGTTTACAAAATCTAATTTTAACCCAAATATTTATACTATATGCACTTATTAAGCATTTAGAGCTTGTATTAACCGTCAATAAATGAAAAGCAGCCTTATTCGTCCGCCCTTATTACTGAGAGCTAAGCGAAGCCGAAGCTGAACAGATTGCCAGCGCTTCCTTTTCTAAGTGCTTGTTTGTAATCAAACAATTGCCAGTATAGATAGAATTACCACCACTGAGATCGCTGTAGATAGCGCCGCTTTCTTCGGCCAGAATTTTCATCGGCGCAACGTCCCAAGGACTAAGCCCAACTTCTAATACTAAATCCGCTTTGCCTTCAAATACCAGAGCAAAACTCAAATAGTCTCCGGGCGCTTTTTGTTTGTAAGTTTTGCGGACAAGATCGCTAAATTGCTTCCAATAGCCGAACTCTAAAATCCTATTTATAGCTCCGATGGTGAAAAATGCCTCAGACAATTTTTTGCATTCGGAGGCGTATATTCTTTTGCCATTTCTAAAAGCGCCTTTGCCTTTTTCTGCCCAAAGTGTTTCTTTCATTGCCGGAGCATGCACCACGCCTAAAACGATTTCGCCATTCACTTCTAAAGCCAATAAGGTAGAAAAGATAGGCAGTCCTTTAGTGTAATTAAAAGTGCCGTCAATGGGGTCGATTATCCATCTCCGTTTACTGTTTTTGGCTAAACTTTCGCCTTCCTCTTCGCCCAAAAAGCCATCATTAGGATATTGCTTGGCGATTTCCTCGCGCAACATGCGCTCGCATTCTTTATCGGCCTGTGTAACCTCGCTATTGTCTGCTTTGCGGTCTATTTTTAAAATTTTGTTCTGCCAGTATTTAAGAGCGATTTCTCCAGCTTTTTGGCATGCGTCAAGTGCTAATGACAATTCTTTAGCGTAAGACATTTCTTTCAATCCTTCAATAATACTATTCGACAAAAGAAGAGCCTCCACTTTAACGGCAGGAGCTCTTCTTAAATCAGGTCTGCCAATAAGGCAGGATCAAGCGACAGTTCTCTTACTTAAAAGAAGAAGCTGTAAACTCCGCGCAGACCGCGGCCAACACCCACAGTTACATCACGGGCATCGATGAAACTACCTTTCACTAAACGCTCATAAAGGAAACCTTTTTGACGTTCAGCATAAGCAAGACGCATGTCTTGTTCGACGTTCTTGTCTTCGACAAGTTTCATACGTCTTTCAAGATCATCTACGCGTGCTTTGAGCGAATTAAGTTCGCCGCGAAACTCTTCCAACAGTGAAGCAAACTTTTCCAAATCTGCTTTATCTGCTTTTCCATTTAAACGCTCGGCGATACATTGTTCGTACTTATAGAGGGCAGCAGCTAATTCGAAACGGGTAGCTGATTTTTGTCCTCTGTATGTTCTGTCTGGATAACCAACCAGAACGTGACATGGATTATTGACAAGCTCCTTGAGGGCATTGTAAGCCCACTCGTTTCCAACAACATCAGTTAAGTCACTAACATTGCTGGCACCCTGGGCGCTAGCCGCAGTGGTGCTAATTAAGGTGCTCGCACCTACGGCAACAGCTGCAGTAAGTAAGGTTGCAAACCCCTTTTTCATATAGTAAATTCTCCTTAAAACAAATTGATCCTACGCCTGTTTAGCAAAACCTGATCTAAACGATCAGCATAATAACTTAAATATTGCCGGACTAACTTAGAATAAAACTAGGAAAAATTTGTAGATTTAGTATCTATGGCAAAAACCCGCTACTGCAGCCAAAATTCGGAACCTTAAATAAGCTTAATATTTAACAAAGCTTGGATTCTCTTGATTATTGTTCGATATACATTGCATTATGGGCGGTATCAAAGATGTTCCTATACTCCATGGCAACTATCTATGTGAACTAGCGCTTTAAGGGGATATACTTGGTTTTACAGCTAATATCCATACAAGTTAACTTTGGGTTGGCAATAGGATAAATAATGTTATCGGTCATTCTTTTTGCTAATCAAAAACTTCGCTCACTTTTTTGAGGAATAATTGAGTATGGAATTGCGCATTGCCCATCTCTATGCTCGCTTGCTAAATATCTATGGTGACCGTGGCAATATAGTCTCATTTCAGAAAAGGGCGCTCTGGCGTGATATAGCAGTTGAAATAAGAGAAGTCGGCCTGCAAGAGTCAATAGATCCCGATTGGGCTGATATTTATTTTGTTGGTGGCGGCCAAGACAAGCAGCAAATAATGATTGCCGAAGATTTGCAAAAGCATGCCGATAATTTAAAACGTGCGGCTGATAATGGTGCTGTTATGTTGTCGGTTTGCGGAGGCTATCAATTATTTGGGCATTATTATCAACCACATGAAAGGCCCCAAGCTTCCCGGAATCTCGCTGATTGATGCTTATACTGTCGCAGGTAACAGAAGAATGATCGGCAATGTCACTGTAAAATTGCCAGACAATTCAACTTTAGTAGGTTTTGAAAATCATAGTGGCAAAACTTTTCTTGGCAAAGATCTAGCTCCCTTAGGAAAAGTAATTAAGGGCAATGGCAATAATGGCGAAGACGCTTTTGAAGGTGCTCACCATAAAAATATTTATGGCACTTATTTGCATGGATCCTTATTGCCAAAAAATCCAAAATTCGCGGATAAATTAATTACAGAAGCTCTTACCCGTCGTTATGGCGAAGTAAAGCTTCAACCGCTCGATGACAATATCGAATTTACTGCGCATCAGACAGCGCTTACATTAAAGGTATAAGTAAATTCAAAATTGAAAAATTTCCGATTAGCAATATATTCGTATCTTCTGTGGTTTTTTACAATTTTTGTTTGGGAAATAATTCTACATCGCAATTTTTGGTCTCATACCCTAATGCTAACTAGAGCAGGGGTTATTGCTGCTCTAGCCGGAACGATTATGCTAATAGGCGTATTCTTCACAAGACAAAATCTTAGTTCAAGACAGTTTATTACTATCTTTTTTTCTATTCATATCATTTCGTTCACAATAGGCTGGCTGCTTAGTCTTATCGCTTCTTTTATAGCTCGTCCAGATCAAATGATGAGATTAACAAATTTAGGACCTTTAACGGAAGCCGCTGTTTATATTGGATATTTCGTAGCCTTGGTATTAACTATAATCCTATTTCCCATTGCAATTATGGTAGTAAATAGACCATAAGGCGCTAAGGCAAAGCTTAGCCAAACACACTTCGTTGAGCATTTTTTTCGCACGAGTTGGCGCAAATACTTAGTTCAAGGAAGTAATTTGGTTTTTTAACATCAATATATTTTGCTAAGGCTAAAATGGCAGTATTGCATATGGTCTTTGCGCTTTGGGAGGTCATATGCAAAAGAATCGATTCACAGAAGAACTGGCAATTCCGCACAACGCAGATACAAGATGGGCAGAGGAGAGCTTTGCCGTAAACAGGCCATTAGATAACAATCATCCTTGCTGTATGCGAGGGTCATAGCGGGGATACTGCTAGGGGGCGACCGATAATTAATGCTGGTTTTCCACATAAAATAAAAACGAATTCAATGCAGCCCTGGACTTGTTATCTTGATAATTCTGGTGACCCGCCTCCTAAGCAAGATTGTATGAAAAATCGAAAGAATAAATAGTTTTGGCTAATATCTTAGGTCCAACTGCCATAGTGAAGTGCATACGTTCATCAGTTTCTTTTAGGTACACCGGCCCAGCAAATATACAGCACATTAGAAGTTAGATTTTTCCTTTGATGCGACACGGGGGACATCTAGGGGACATCTACTTGTAGTGCTGGTCATTATGACATCTTGCTGGACGACAACGCGGTCTACGTACAGATGCGAGCCGTGCCTAAGGAAGTCTAAAAAACGTGTGCGATGTTTCAAAATGATTTGCCTCTCACACCGAGGATTTGCAATGTTCGCAAATTTCGCAAAGAGTTTCCGCAAGGGCATTTTCAGTGGCTCGAAGCGGCTCCGGTATCGCCGCTCCCGCCAGAGCTCGCTGCGCGGATTCGTTCTGGTGGGTCTGGAGGAGAGGGTTCTCCTGAATGCCGCGGTGGTAACTACTACCACCCCAGGCGCCATAATGAGTGCCGTGCAGCAGGCGGAGCTTGGTACAGCGCCCTACATCGTCACTTTCGCCGTCCCGCCCGGTTCGGTGTTCTCGCCCGTTTCCACTATTAACCTCACTGGGGTTACCGTGGACGCGCGCAGCGTCGCCGGCTTGGTCATCAACGGCAGCAACGAACCGGCTGGCACACCGGTCATCCAGACTACTGGGCCTCTCACCAGTGCTTCCCAGGTGTTCGGCCTGGCAATCAAAAACGGTAGTGTCGTCATCGGCCAGCCGACTGACTTGCAGTATTTCAACTGTACCAATGTCGGCTTGACGGTCACGCCTACGGGCTCGCTGTTATTCATGAATTCCACAGTTACTCAGTCTCCTCCATGGGTGATCCGCGGAGGGAGCAGTTTCAACTACGCAACCTTCTCCGGCAGCAACACCGAGGCGTTGGACATTGAGAACGCTCCGAGCGCCATCTTTTATCAGACCAGCTGGTCTGGCTATTCCAGCGTGGGGGAGATTGTCGGCATGAACAATGTCGGTGTCGTTTACGGCTCCTACATTACCTTCACCAACGACCAGAACTCCTACCAGTTCCTGGAGCAGGGAGCCAACACTCTCACTAACCTCTACGACTGGCAGTCATCCGGTGATGTCAATACGGCGATGGACATCAACTCGCCGGGTAACGTCTCGGTGAGCAATGCCAGTATTACCGGCAACGCGCAAGTCGTTCTCGTCGAGGGTGGTGGCGGTATCTTCACCAACAGCGCTCTCAACTGGAACGGCAATACTGGTGGCGCCCTCAATATGGCTGACGGTACCTTCACCGTCTCCAACTTGACGGTCAATGACCCCAACAGTCAAGCTTCGTCGGTGGTCTTCTCACCGTCGATTGCTACCAGCTCCCTGTCAATCACCAACGGCTCTGTCAACTCCAACGTGAGCGGCGGTTATGGCATCGTCGCCAACAGTGCCGGCGGCTTGGTGAGCATCGCTTCCACCACTGTCAATACGACCAACCTCGCAGGAGGCGACATTCAGCTGGCCGGGGCGACAGCATCCACCACCTTTAACCTCAGTGGTGTGACGGTCAGTGGCACCAATGGCATTTTTGCCAACGGGCTGGGCGTTCTTAACGCCACCAACGTCAACTTCAATGGTACAAGTCTTGCATTTTCTGACACCGGCATGGCCGGCACTCTGACCAACCCGATCTTCACCAACGTCGGTCAGGTGATGCAGCTGTCCAACGCTAACATGACCTGGAACAACCCGACCATCACCAACTCCGGAGCGGGCGCCACTAGCCTTATCTCGGAGATTAACAACCAGCCGCAAACCCACTCAACGTTCACCGTCAACGGAGGAACCATCTCGGGCTCTAGCGAGCCCATTGTGTTCAAGACCAATGCTGGTGATGTCGTCAGTTGGAGCTATACAGTGCTCCTTAATTGCGCCGCCGGTATCCAGTTTGGAGCGGCAGGCTCCAGTGGCGCTGGCACTGCTAAATTCAATTTCATGAACTGGCGGCAGTGCGATGCGGTCACCGAACTCACGCAAACGGCTGGAGCGGTTACCTTGAGCAATAGCTCGATCACCGATACAAATTCGCACGATACAGCGACGGCAATTTCGATGCCCAGCACCAGTGCAATCGGTGAGAGCCTCACTGTGCTATTCATGTACGTGGATGTGTGGGCGGGCACCGGTGGGGTGATTACCGGTACGTTGGCCAACGGCGCCAGCTTGCTCATCACTGAGAGCACCCAGATCATCTCCGCGAACCTTAACGTGTCGGGAGTAAACGTCCAGGGCAGCGCGGGAACCGGCAATCTCTTGAGTATTGTCGATTCCAGCATCATCGGCTCGCCATACTGTGTGACGGCAACCGGTGACCTCTCGGTGATCTTCGAGGCGTCGACGATCGCGACTTACTATGTGGTCGTCACCCCCCCCAACTTCTTCGAGATCATCTCCTAACGGAGACAGCTCGACTGCGGTGGTCTAGTTTAAACCACAGGCAGAAGACTAACGGCGAATAAGGCCAGGCAGACATGCCGGATGTGTGTCGCGAGTATCACTGCCCTGCGGCACACGTCTTTTGCCTTATTCGTTCTTTTTTTTAATAGATATGAGCTGCTCCCAAAAACTAACAAGACGATTGATCTCGCCAAGCCGATTATTTCTCTTTTGCCTCTTTCGCCAATAAAGATTCGATTTCCGTAAAACACAGCGGCTACTTTTCACTAAGTGGATGCCGCCGGCGGACGCATTGACTCACTAAAAACCTAACCCGTCCCTGTAGAAACTAACATTAATTCAGAAATTCAACTTCTGACTTACCATTAGTCGGGTAAGATTATTCGTGAGGCAACAGTTGTTATCGGGATTAGACTCTTTCGTGATGCAATACGCGGGAGACACTACTAGTAGACCGGGATATATTCGCGCTAGCTGCGCTATTTAGCAGCAAAGATTTTAATGTTGTTAAATTGTTTTAGAACGATAATTTTTTGCTTATTATGCGATTTTTAGGTACTTTACAGTTTGGTGTTGACCGCCCACAAGTGCCACTATTGCGTAACATCGTTTCCCTTACCTCCACGAGTCAGACCCCAAGCAGCATATAAAGCTTCAACAACCCCTTTTGTAACCGCGGCAGGCGAACAATAGGAGTAGGCCTCTATAACTTGAGCGACTTGAAGCTGAGCTTGACGGTCTGAGATGAGACATATCGAAGGAATTAGCTTCGGCTAATTCTCAACCAGTTCACCTCTGAGCAGAAAGGAATTTGCTCATAGGAGAATCATTAAGCACTCCGTGATTAACGCCTCGAGTAGGCGATTAGTCACGGACCTAAGAGCTGTCGGCAGAGCATTGACGCTCGAGATTGCTCTTGAAGCTACCAAAACACCGGGGTCAATTAGGCATCTCTCTCTCCGCTTGCAAAAAGGAAGGAATCACCATGAGCAAGAAAAATTGGGCGGAACGGATCCGAAAAGACGCGCGCGTGGTGCGGATCGTCATGATCACCATCGCTGCTTATTACAACGGTTACTATTACTTCGTCGAACAGCCCCGCGAGCAGGCTGCCGAACTGACGAAGAGTGCTGCTGATGTCACGTCGAGAGTCCGCAACGACCGCAGTTACTTCGAAGGCTTCGCGGCCGCCGTGGAACTGCAATCAACCTCCGGCCAGCCGCTTGCACCGCAGCTCCTGGAGCAGGGAGAGAAGCTGGCGGATGCCAACGAGGAGTGGCTCAAAAAGGCTGAAGCCAACTATACCTCGATTCAAGACGAGGCTCGACGGGAGAAGCTGCTCCTCGATCCGGCCATCCTGCTATTCGCCGATACCACCGTGAAGCAAGTCAACGCGGCAGTGGGCGCATTTCGCGAACAGATTGCCTCAGCTCCAATCACGGCTAGCGTTCAAGCCCTGCGGCAACATCTTCAGGAAGAGGAAGCAGGAGTGTCGCGAGCCGTCGCCACTCTTGCCGAACTCAACGGCGAACAAATACAGGAGAAGTGGGAAGAGATCTGTAGGCGCCGAGGATGTGTGATACACATACTGGAGGAGGTGCAGGATCGCACCAACACGCTCGCCGACAAGACCCGGTTGTGCGAGCAACGCAAGCAAGCGTATCGACGGGTCTTCGAAGAACTCCGCAAACGAGCGGACAATCTTAAACACCGGTTGGAAGGGATCCGTTGGCGCGATCAGGTCGCCAAAAATGATCCCGGCGCCTCTACCTGACGCCTGGAAGCTGGTCGTTCGCGCGGGGACGCGTTGAAAAATATGCGCCCCCGCGCTTAACCCTTGCCCCATTTTATTGAGCTAACGCATGAATACCATTATTAAGAAATGCGCTGTCCATTCAACACCTCCTACAATTCATTTATTCGCTTGACCATGCCCGATAAAGCTATAGAAGTTCCAATTTCAATAATGCGTGCCGGGCACTTTTGACTAACTGATTGGCTTTTTTATTTTTCTAAGATGACTTCGCGCTAGCTCGCGCAGGATAATTTTATGGTTAATCCTGGCTAATACGCACATCAATAACATGGTTTCAATGTTTTTCGCAGACAGAGCCATTTTAAGACACTTGTTTATAAGACACAGGCTTTGTTAGTTTTAATTGTTCTCGTATACCATTTCTAAGGCGTAAAACTCCCAAAAGCATTCTGCAGCACACATGACACCTAACTGGCCCAGAGAAAACGGTTGCGAGAGACACGTGGTTTGATTGTGCGCCTTTGTCAGGCGCTTTACGGGAGTGCCAGTGGTGGGAAGGAGATTGCGATGAAGTCTCGATTTCGCATGGTGTTCGTCGCTCTTACGGTCGTCGGCTTGATTTGGCAAGTGCCCATTGGTACCGCCAGTCACGATGAGCCGCCCGCGGCAGTACCGGCCTCAACCGTCGACCTGCCCAATTACGTGCAGCTGGCCCTTTGGCTGTACTCCCACGGTCAGGTGGAAGCCGCGCAAGGGGTATTCGATGCCGGAGAGTACGCGGCTAGCGAAGGATTGGCCACTTGGTTCTTCACCTACCTTCCCGGCTTCCACATCGGCTGGTGGGTGTGGATTCCGGGGGAGGGTCCTCCGAGCCTAATTTACGGACCCGGCACCCCAATGAACCCTCCGCCGCCAGGTCCAGAGGAGATTGCCATCGACTACAAGTGGACAGGAACTCAGTGGATTCCTTGGCCACCAGCTAGTTAATTGGAAGAATAAGTCGTCTCGGAGCCGGGGACTGGCACTCGCCACCCCGGCTCCAGCTCTCTCTGTTGCAAGACTTGAGAAGAGTGTGAGAACTTGAAGAGGAGATTGGGATGAGAAAGGCGAGTAAGTCTCGGCTTCATCTTGCAGGCGTCGCCTTGACCGCCGCCGTGGTGACTATAACAATCCTGCTTGTCGGGGACAGCCAGCAGTCACCGGACGCACGGTCATCGGGGACGAGTCTCGATTTGCCAACCGCTCAACAGATTGCTCTCTGGCTCCGTGCAAACGGCGAGCCACAGGCTGCCAAACGGGTGCTTGAGGCAAGTCAGACTACGTCTCTTACGGCGGATGATGAAGTCAATGCCTTTTGGTGGTTCTTCTATATCACGACTACCCGCACCGGTTACTGGATTTGGACTCCTGGACCCCGTATCCCCAGCGTGCTTTATAACCCTATCACGCTCCGGCTCTCCCTGTTGTCAGACTTTAAAAGAGTGCGAGAGTTGGAGGAGGAGATGGGGATGAAAGACAAAGAAGTCTCGGCGTCGCCTTGAAAATCGGAGGAAGTGATGGAAAAGTCTCGATTGCGCATTTTGTTCCCGCCCAGCTTTAAGCACTTGCTGGGAAGCGTCGTACTGACTCTAGGCGTGCAGTCAAAGCGCAGGCAACCGGCGCCACAGAGGCTGGCAGTTCGAGAGTTGGCGCTTATGCCCTTGGGCGCGGTTCATGCCCGGCGCAGCCAGTTCGGTTTCGGGAATTGGTGTTCAGGCGGTGGTGATACCAACTTGCCCTCCGGTTCCTTGACGTTGCGAGGAGCAGAACCCCCTCCTCTAGAGGAGAGGACGCTCAACTATGTGTGGCGCGAAAACCACTGGGAACTTAATTGAATATTCCCGGTCGAAGTAGTCGCCTGGAGCCAGGGACTGGCATTTGCCACCCCGGCTCCAGCTCTCTCTCTGTCTTTTCAGGTCTTTCGTATCCTTTTTTGCAGTTCCGCACCGCGTCAATTAATAATTATCTCGGAAACGGCCCAGTTCTTAGCCTTCAATTCTTTTTGCTTGTTCTAAGCAGGACTAACTAAAGAATTTTTGAGAGAGGCTATTGTCGAATTCAATGAAGCACTATCTTCAACATTGCAAACATTGGCTGTTTTAGAAATGCGCTTAACCATGCCAGAGAGTGCTTTGCCTGGACCAATTTCAACAAAATGTGTCACACCCTGATCCAACATGAATTTTATTGTGTCGTACCACAAAACAGAACTGGTCATTTGTTTTTGCAGAGTATTTTGAATTATTGTGCCGTTAATATGCGCCATTGCAGTAACGTTTTGCACAACCGGAAATTGCGCATCAGCAAAAGCATATTTACTTAATTGTTCACTAAATTCTTTTGCCGCTTCACTCATTAAAGGAGAGTGAAAAGCGCCGCCCACCGCTAAAGGTATTACTTTTGCTCCAGACGCTTTCGCTTCTGTGCCAAGCTCCGCTACTGACTCAGGATCGCCTGAAATAACCAATTGTTCCTCAGTGTTGAAATTGGCAACCATCACAACCTTTTTTTCATCGTTCGATTTTGCGTTAACAGAATTGCAAAGTTCTTTTAGTTTTTCGCATTTCATGCCTAATATGGCAGACATTGCTCCTGGTGGGCAGGATTCCATTAGCTGAGCACGTTTTTCCACCAGCTTAACTATAGACTCAAGCGGTAAAACACCTGCTGCATAAAGGGCAGAAAATTCTCCTAAGCTATGACCAGCTACGTAAGTAGGTTTGGGACCACCTGCTTTTATATAAGAAGCCCAAGCAGCAATTGATGCGGCCAGTATTGTCGGCTGAGTATTGATAGTACGCTTTAATTCTTCAGCTGGACCCTCAAAACATAATTTACTCAACTTCTGTCCAGACATATTGTCTATTCTGCCAAAAAGGACTGCAACATCAGGAAAATGATTGTAAAAATCCAAACCCATTCCTACATTTTGTGAGCCTTGACCCGGAAAAATACAGGCGATTTTCATTGTTCTAAGCCCTCTTCTTAATAAACGCTCCGCTCGCTCATCCTTCGCTCTCTCCGCTTACCGCCGCTTCACTACCGATTGCTCTCTTCCTTCGTTTTTTCTTTGCCGTTATTGAGTCTTGCGTCTTTTGCATTCCAGTTTATTATGGCTGCGCCCCAAGTTAGGCCCGCGCCGAAGCCTACTAAAGCACAAATAGCCGGTGCTTTAATCTGTTTGTGCTGAATACCATGCCAAAGGGCTAATGGTATTGAAGCAGCAGACGTATTGCCTACCTTGTCTACATTGCTCACTACCTTGTCAGGGCTTATACCAAGCCTTTCAGCAGCAGAATTCATGATGCGTATATTGGCCTGATGGGGTACTAAAAAATCCACATCCTCCAATTTTATACCCGCTCTTTCAATTGCGGTATGTACCGCTTCGGGTACTGCTTTTACGGCAAACTCATAAATTGGACGACCGTTCATTTGCACAAATTTTTCTGAATTTTCAGGTAGATTCATATTTGCATGAGGGAATTTAGTACCAGTATTTGGAATTTTTAAAAGATGAGCACCGCTGCCATCAGCTCTTAAATAAGTAGACAGTATGTCATTTTCGCTCTCACTTGCTTGTAAAACAAAAGCGGCTGCACCATCTCCAAATAAAATACAAGTATTACGATCTTGCCAGTCTAAAAAGCGAGAATGCAAGTCCACGCCGATTACAAGAGCAGTTTTAAAAGTACCAGTTGCAATAAACTGTTGTGCCACGGCCAAGGCATAAATAATGCCGGTACAAGCGGCTTCTAGGTCAAACGCAGCACTGTTTTCTGCCCCAATAGCTGCTTGCACCATGCAAGCGGTTGAAGGATAAAGAAAATCTGGTGTAGAAGTGGCTACTATTATTAGCTCCACCTCTTTTGCTTCAATACCAGCATAACCCATTGCGTCCTTAGCCGCTTCTGTAGCCAAACTAGAAGCTGTCTCATCGGTTACAATGCGACGTTCGCGTATTCCGGTGCGTGAGGCTATCCATTCGTCAGAGGTGGCTACAAGCTTTTCTAAATCCGCATTGGTGACAACAATGGCGGGTATTCCTGCACCTACGCCCAGTATTCTCACTCCCATCGGAAATTTCAAGACGCGCTCCCTGCTTTAGCCAGGCTGAAAGTTTTTTCTATCTTATCTACTACTTTGGCCCGCACCATGTCGGCAGCCACGCGAATGGCATTTTTAATGGCAGTGTGTGTAGATCCACCATGAGCAATCACACAGACACCTTTAACTCCCACCAATAATGCCCCACCTGATTGATTATAATTTGTTCTTCTTTCGACCGCATCAAAGCTGGGCTTAGCGATGGCCGCGCCGATTTTACCTTGCCAGGAAGCAAGCAATTCTTGCTTGAGCATTAGTTTTATCATTTTGGCAATGCCTTCTGCAGTTTTAAGCGCCACATTACCGACAAAGCCGTCGGTAACAACAACGTCTACTTTGCCCATAGGAAAATCTCTTCCTTCAATAAAACCTATAAAATTCAAATTAGATTGTGCTTGCATGAGCTTGTAAGTTTCTTGCACTAAAACATTACCTTTGGTCTCTTCAGATCCCAAATTTAAAATTCCTACGCGCGGATTTTCGATGTTATAGAGAGCGGTATAGACCAAAGAACCCATTTGTCCGAATTGAAGCAATTGATGAGAGTCACATTCGGCATTTGCTCCCACATCAATCAGCATTACTGGTTGATCTGTTGCTGTCGGCATTGAGCATGCGATAGCGGAACGAGCCACATTGGCGATGCGCCCCAGCTCTATCTGTGCGGCTACCGCAGCAGCTCCAGTTGAACCGGCTGCAACCATTGCATCCGCTTGTCCGCTAGAGACTTGTTTAGTGGTAACCATAATAGAAGAGTCTTTCTTTTTTACTATGGCGCGACTGGGCTTTTCATCCATCGAAACTATTTCTGACGCTGGTATTACGGTGATGTCTAATCCATCAACCGAGTACCTCTCCAATTCTTTTTGGACAATATCAGGTGGTCCGACCAGCTGAACAGCAACGCCCAAGTCGCGAGCCGCAAGCACCGCTCCATGGACTATTTCTCTTGGAGCGAAATCGCCTCCCATGGCATCAACAGCGATTCTAATCATAAGCGCTGCCTCGCCTTCGTTCCACTCGGTTCAACGCGCGTATACCCAGTCGCTCAGCTAGCGTACGCTTCACCAGCGCACTTGCTTCGCTCAGCCCTGTTAGCCAAGATAGGCGCTGCCCCGGCTTCGTTTTGACAGACAGACATATGCAAGTCTTAGCTCTCACCGCCTCACCGGCGCTGATCGCTCCGCTGTCTCTCGTTAGCCTAAGCTGCTGCAAAGTTATCTCAACCCAATCTTCATGATAAGCGCTGCCTCGCTTTCGCGCTGCTCAGCTCAACGCGCGTAGAATCAATGGTGCTGCTCCGGCGTATGTCATACACCTCCGAGCCCATTGCGCTATCCCGCCGCTTCGCCAGCGCCGTTCGCTCCACTGAAATTCTAACTAAACTAATCATAAGTTAGCTTACAAGACTATCGCGCAAACGAGCTGGGCGGCCGCGATAAAAACCACAAGTAATACATACTTGATGTGGCTTTGCTGGACCACCGCAATTAGCGCATTTCACTAAGGCAATCGGTTCCGCCTTCCAGTGGGCGCGTCTTTGATGTTGTTTCTGGTGTGATGTTTTTTTCTTGGGGACGGCCATGTCGCAATGTCTCCTTCCTGAAGCTAAGGTTATTTATTATCTCTTACTTTCCGCTTTTATTATCTTTTGGCAATATTGTCTTTAAGTTATGCCAACGCGGATCCGTCCACCCCTGACTACCCGGCTTAATACCGGCGGGATCTTGGAAACTTTTGCTGTCTTCGACCGCTTTCATATTGTAAACAGGAGTTCCTGAGCATTGTTTCCCGCAAGAACAATAAGTGGGAATGGCCAAATTTACAGCTTGAAAGATGATATCGGAGACATCAATCTCTCCATAATAAGGCACCGTTTCAAAAAAATCTGCACTCTGTAACTCTCTATCGCGGGCGTTTAACTCTTTTCCGTTTAGATAATCCTCATATACGAACTCTTCGTTAATTTCGAGCGCCAAGGGCTTAAAGAAATACTTGAGACAAGTGTGACATTGCAGCTTTACAATGGTTTGAATCTGTCCTTGCAACTTAACACAAGCTGTGCTGGAAACAAGAAAGACTTCTCCGATGGCCGGTTTTACCATTTGTGCATCTGAAATTGATTCATTGAAGTGCAAACGAATCTTTTGTCCAGACTGGGCACGCAAATCTCTTAAGCTTATTTTCAATATTCTAGAAAGCCCATTAGGCTAACATCACTGCTTCTTAATTTATTTAGCACGAAATTAAGACAGCTGCTGCTTGACAGTATTAACATTATCTATTCTAGCTGTTTTGGCTAGCGTTTTGACCGCAAGGGGCACGATTAAAAGCGCTATTTGAGAAGTAAAGCGATTGTCTGTTGGTTGGCAAAGCTTGCGTCTGCTAATTAAGCTGTAAGCCAAGGTTATCCGTTAGTACTATTTCAATTTCTTGTCCGGGTCCAAGGTCTACATTATCACCTGATGAAAACAAGGCAATTGCTGAGCCACCAATGGCAGTGGCAATTGTCGGTGCTCCCAGTGTAGCAATATTAGCTGCTACTAGAGCGCCTTTAGCAGCTCCGTGAGAACTCGCTCCAGACACAGCCCTTACTTCTGAGCCAACCCGTGTACCAAAACTAGTGCCTGGATCCAATTGTCCTTTTTCGTTGGTTTTGCCTTTTTCAAATTCCAAAGTCGCATCAAGCGGAATAACTTCACCAGTTGGTGTAACAATTTGATCTAGTCTTAAGCCAATTTTGGCCGCTCTGCTAATGATTCTAGGCCTATTAACGGAGGCAATGCGGCCTCTAATCAGTGAACCGCGAGGTAGCAAAAGGCTCGAACCAATAAAAAGGTCATCACGAACATGTCCCTCGAAAATATCGCCTGGCTTGCTAGACTTTGCATCCACCCGGCTTTCTAGAACTAGCTTCATGCGTGTTTGCATGGGCAAAGTTGTCGATGCGGCTTCAGCGCGTAATGCTGTAGCAGATCTACTGATGGCAGGGTCGCTTGTATTATTCACATTGTTCGCAGGGTGACGATTGGAAAAGTCTGGGATATTCTTCGGTTCCATAACCTGAGCCGGCTTATAAGTGTCTTCTAAATTAGGCACGGTTAAGCGGGGCAATGAAATTTGCCCTGTATTTTGTGCTTGGGCATGGTTTGTAAGCAGCCCAACCAAAATAAAGCATGCTATTAATAGGCGCTGCTTCGACTTCGTCCCTCGCCTCAACGCGCGTATGACCAATGGCGCCGCTCCGGGCCATGAGCAATGGGTCCGCTCCGGCATATGCCATATGCCTTCGCGCCCACTGTGCCTCCAGGGCCATTGCGTCTCCGCTGCAGAAGGCTCACCGCCATTCCTTGCTTCGCTCAGCCTTGCTATTTTATTTGGGCGCTGCTTCGGCTTCGTCCCTCGCCTCAACGCGCTTATCCCTAATCGCTCTGCTGCGGAAGGCTCACCGCCATTCCTTGCTTCGCTCAGTCCTACGATTTTACTTGGGCGCAGAACTAGGCGAGACAAAGTCTTAGTACATTTGTTGTTAAATTGTGCCGATTGAAACATTTTTAAATGCTCAAGCTCTTTTCTAAACTGTTCATGATAGTACAAATCCATTGGTGATTAATCAATTGCGCAATTATAAATTCATTTTCTTTGATATACTGAAATAGCCTCTTGGAAATGCAAGAGGTAATGATAATAATGCCTGGCAGCTTTTAATTATTGGCAATTGATACTTGAGCGGGAAGAAACTTTAAATGGTTTGTTATTGTCGAAGAGCAAGCGAAGAGCTTGCTAGTAAAGTATTGGGTTCAAAAATTCAGGGTATTGAAGATGAACTGGTGGCTATAGCACGCAATATTTTGCGTGGAGCGAGCGATCCTATTTCGGCTGTGATTAAATTTTTGCAGGAACGACCAGAAGATGCTTCATTGGCAGGCTATGTTATGGATTATGTTTTGACAGAAACTTTTGGCGAGCGAGAAAAAATCCCCAGTTTGGTCAAGGTTCTAGCAGCTCACGTGCGCGAAATTATTCGTCAATCGAACGTTATTAACATTGTTAACGAGCACCCGGCTGTAGAAAAATGGGGCGATTACCTTATTAAGCAGACCGAGCGCATTAAATTTGAAGTTAGCAAAGAAAGAGACTTATTAGTATTGAAAAACGTGGTTGGCATTTTTGCTATTGAACACGGAATTTCAATTCCGGTAGAAGCAATTACTATCAAACCGCCTAAACTAATTGTCACGGTAAACCTCGGCATACTAAGGCCCACCCGCATTGTTGACATTTAACATTGAAGCCGTAACGCAGCAACTCAATATCTAAGTTGTCTATATATCAGTTTGGACAGTCCTGGTATTTCAGCATACTTACCTAGTAATGCAAAAATTACACCATAGATAATTAATAAATAGGCTAATTTTATAATCAAAAACACCACGACGCCAATACCGCTATCTATAAGGGTAATAATGCTCGCGGCTGGTGCAAAAATGCTAAAGATTAAGCCAGAAATACCAACTAATATATCCCTGATGATAGTTTCAGCCCAACCGATTAAGTAAGTAAAAATACCAATAAAGATAGATTGTAGAAAATGGAAGCGGAAAAAGCTTGAATTTGCATCTTTGCCCTGGAGCACAATATAAATCAGACCGATAATCCCGCAACTTATATAGCACCCCGCAGCAACGATTCTTTCTAATATTTCTGGTTTTCTCTGTCTAGAGTCACGCATTATCCACAATCTTCCATTAATATAAGATCAAGCCACTTGTTAAGATATTTGCAGCTTTAAGACTAAGCCACTTTTGATCCAAAAGCATTGAACCCAAAGTCGTTGAAAAATAAGGTTAACAGAAAAAAGTACTAAATAGTTAAAATTTCAATGTATGCAAAAGCCCTATAAATGTATGCAAAAGCCCTCTAAATGTATGCGATCAATCCGCGGTTCGGCTATATCCGAAATGCCCCCCGCTATGTTTTTACTTCTTTTCTTTGCTTTTTTCCCTCTCGTCAATTTAATTTTCTTAGGCGTTGTTTATACGTCTTGTGTAGCCTTAAACACTGCTGAATTGCGAGAAGCAGCAAAAACACCACGTTCACAAATAAAAGCTGTTATGGCTATGTTACAGGAAAGCTGGCACTCTAATTCGCTAGGCCGTATTGCTGGCATTACACAAATTCCGGAGAGCAAGGTCTACTATACAAACATTGGAGAGGATGCCTATGTAGGTGTTTCTACCACTTTTATTTTAAAGCCGTTTTTACGTATTCCATTTTTTGATAATATTCCTGCCTTGGGTAAAAATTGGTCTGTATCGCTAAGCAGCAAGCGTGTCCTGGAGAATCCGAATTATGCTTTTCAGTAAAATGTTGGGCCCAGCAAGCGCGCTGGTGAAGCGTGCGATAGCGGAGACGCAATGGTCCTGGAGGCACAATGGGCGCGGAGGCATATGGCATATGCCGGAGCGGACCCATTGCTCATGGCCCGGAGCGGCGCCATTGGTCATACGCGCGTTGAGGCGAGGAACGAAGCCGAGGCAGCGCTTATGTTGAATCTAGTTGGAGTTTCAGCGGAGCGAACGGCAGCGAGGAGCTGGCGGCAGCAGAGCGTTAATACGCGCGTTGAGCCGAGTGGAACGAGGGCGAGGCAGCGCTCAAATTATAAGAGGCCAGAGCCTGGTAGAGACTATGGTAGGAATTGTAATACTCATTCCCTTAGGACTTTTTTCATACGATTTGACTTGTATTTTAATGGCTAATGAAAACAACGAAAAGTTGGCTGATACTGCGGCTAGAGCTGCTGCCAATCATGGGGACAACCTTACGGCCCAACAGGCTGCACAAAACGCAATAGATGACTTTCAAAAATCTGTAAATAGCAACAATATCAGTTTGACTGACTTTGAATATAACACCGGTGGTAACGGACAAGTCTCTCTAACTACGCAAATGGATCTGAAATTACCAATATCCTTTGGTTCCTGGAAGACCCTCAGTATAAATGCTGCAGGAGTGCAGCCAATAGTGGGTATACCAGTAGCTAGGTAGCCGAATCTTCTTTGTCGGGGGAAGAAAAAGTGACTAAACGGCACACAGCACTCTATAAAACACCAAGCCGATCCTCGGCTTCATCAACCACAAACGCTAACAAGCGCAATCAGAACGGTGCTTCTTTGGCTCTGGTGGCTGTTTGTGCATTGGCTATCGTTCTTTTTATGCTCACTTGTTTCAAGTTAATGATGCTTTTTGGCGGGCAGCGAGAATTAAACAGTACGGCTGATGCAGCCGCACTTAATGTTGCTCAGCGAGCAATGCAAATAAGAACACCTGCTACTCCGCCTTTTTCTGATTGCGCCGATTCTCAAGGCACAATAGGACTGTCTAATATTAATCGTGTGTGGGGCAAAGCGTATCTCATAAATGCCAATGTCGAACAGATGTCCGCAAATCAGCAAGACACGCCGCAAGCGATCAATTCTGCCGACCAGGCTTTTGGAGGGGCTCAAGCTATAAACGATCAACTATTTGTGGGCTTGAACAGTATGCAAACTCTAGGCTCTTTCTTTGATCAAATTGCCGGCATGCGCCTGCACCGCATGTTGGGCAATAAACAAGTGAGTTCAGATCCCAATTCTGAATGGCCAACAGCCTTAGCTTATCGTGGCGATCAAAGTAATCTTGCGGCTCAATTTAGCCAAGTACCCTCGCCTGCTAATACTCATTTTAATGCGGTAAGTGTGGGCAATAATTCTTCCTATTTACCAGGCTATAACCCTATACAGGCTAACAACAAAGAATTTTACTTTGTGGCTTTTCACAATGCCGAGAGAACTCACTTAATCACCGAGAGTTACTTTCAACATAACCGTCCCGAAAAGGCTGCCTTGGCTTTTATAAGCAATCCATTACCAAATGCCTTTTCAGGTCACGGCGCCACTGAAAACTCCATGTATTCCCAGGCTTTTGCAGCTGCTAATCCTCAGATACAATACAATTTGGCTGTCCCGCATGCCTACGCCACTATAAGTCTTGTTAATATAGCTTTTTGGATAGTACAAAATAAGCAGATAAATATAACTCATTACGGCTTTGCGCCTGAGAAGCAATTGGGCGCTGATCATATTCGCTTACGCAATCCGGTAACCAATCTTCTCACTAATGATTATCTGGACGGCTATGCTTCTTTAGGCAACGAATTTAAAGGCAATGTTTCACTTTTGCAAGCAATTACCTCAATTTCGCCAGATGTTTTAGACAATCTGGTGCAAAGAATGCAAGAAATAGTGCCCAGTTTCACTCTTGCCGAGTTAGAACAGCTTTTGCAGCAACAAGTACTTGTATCAGATGCCCAAACGTATTTTATTTATCCAAGTTACACTACCCCAGATAATACCGATCCCACCATAAAAGTCACCCCGCTGGATGCTAAGGGTTTAAAAATCTTGCCGCCTTGGCTGGCCACGGCTGCTATTAATGAGGGGCAAACTAAAACCATTGCTACCGAAACACCAGTGCAAGATGATCCTAATTATGACTGGGAGCTGGTTTTTGGTTCACATTTTCAGCAAGGGCCGCACTGGACCGAATGCGGTGGCAATGTGAACTGGACGCCTGGTACTGGCTTCAGTCAAACCTTAGGACGTTTGACAGCTGTGCATACTACGCGCTGTTTCTTTGACGTCATTGCCAATAACTGATGAATATCAGAAATTTGCACTAATCAGTCAATTTAGTTACTCCTTGGTCTTTAAAAGAATATTGCCTATGCTGTATGCTTAACTCTATGCTTGCCAAGAAAGAGATAACGGAAAATCTACTTACTTTGCTCTCCGAAATAGAGTTACCCAAAGTAAGTGAGTCGGTTTGTCAGCTTGTAAAAACTATAACTGGCTCAAGCCTGGCTGCTTTATTCTTCTGGGATTCTGATTTGGATATTTTGACTCACGGACATCTATGCAGCGAGAAGAATCGCGGTGAAAAATTTCTCAAAGAATTTGCAGAGAAATTTCAAAGCAAACAGCAGTCTCTTTACCTATTAGAAGAAGAATCTTTCAGGGAATCCATACCAGAGTCCTGGCAGCCTCTTTATTGTTACGAAATCTATGACAATAATGGGCTGTGCGCTTGCGTTTTATTTACTGTTAAACCAAGAATAAATCCAGAAGAATTAATGGCCACACTCTCTGCTTATCCGTTGCCTCTGGTCCTCAAGCGAGCCTGGGAATTTAGCGAATTAGCGCAAGAAAACGAACGGCTGCGCGATAGCTATGAAGAAATGGAAGATAAAACGCGCACGCTGGAAGAGCAAACTCGTAAACTTATTCAGGATCTTACTATGAAGGACAGTATTCGCACCCGGCACTTGGAGCGAGAGCGTCTTATTTATTTAATTAGTAATGTTGTGCGTAGCTATGTTGATATACAAAGAGTCTTGGAGACTACCGTAGAAAAAATCGGTAGCACGTTTGCTCTCAACCGCTGTTTGCTTATTCACAGCCCCGAAGTGCAAGCTGATACAGAGCAAATGTTGCAAGTCTTTGAATTTACTCAGGGTGTCTCCAGTATCAAGGAAAAATTTAACTCCGATCAGGGCAGAACATTTGCTAATACTGCTTTCGGTATAATGCGAACTCTTGAATTAAGTCAGCCGTTTAGTGATCTCAAAAATAATTTCGACAGCCGTTTTTTGCAAGCGCTTGACTTTCGCTCTGCCCTTTTGATTCCCCTTTTGCTGCGAGAGCGCTGTCTCGGTGTACTATTTTTGCAAGACTGTATTCAGCCAAAACACTGGAGCATAGACGATATTTCCTTGATTGGATCTTTGGCTGATCAAATTTCAGTGGCCATTGAAAATGCTGAGTTGCATTTAGAACAAGAACGGCAAGCAATTACGGATGGACTAACAAGTATCGCCAACCGCCGAAGCTTTAGCAAAACATTGACACGTGAGTTCGAACGAGCTAAGCGTTATGAACAGCCGCTTTCTTTAATCATTTTGGATCTGGACTATTTGAAAATTATAAATGATAATTTCGGTCATCAAATTGGGGACGAAGCTATTAAAGCAGTTGCCCGCGTCCTTAAACAATCATCAAGAGCGATAGATTTGGCTGCCCGTTATGGCGGAGAAGAATTTTGTCTTTTATTGCCTAATACTGAATTAGCCATGGCTGAACAATTGGCCGAAAGGCTAAGAAAACTAATCAATAATATTCACATAGAAGGTCCTGGTCATATATCTGCTAGTCTAGGCATAGCCAGCTACCCTTTGCATGCCAATGATCCTGATATATTATTTCGCGTAGCTGATGCGGCTCTTTACGAAGCCAAACTTGCCGGTCGCAATAGAGTTAAGGTAGCTAATAAAAAAGCCTAATAAATTTGCTGCTGATATATAATTCCTGCGATCAAAACTCCTACCCATATGTACTTTTCCCTAAGGTCTAGAAGTAATAAAGACAACGAAGAGAAGGCCGAAACCGTCTCTCCGTTGCCCTTTGTGTGGTCCCGACTCCGCTGATGAGTTCGCACGCCGCGCTATCGGCTAACTCTGCCAACAAGCTTTCAACTTACTGGCGTACCTCCTCATCCTCATTCATGCTGTTCATCAAGCAAACAGTTGGGGGCACTCGTATCAAGCAGGTGGATTGAGCAGCTCGCAGCAAAGGCTCAGGATATAGGCAACAGCGGCCTCCTTATGCTGGGCTTTACGGAATGCAAACGACCCAATCAAAACTGCCAGGTGTCTGTTCAGTTTATCGTTATCAGTCCCCTCCTTGAGGTAGAAGGGACAAGCCGCAACTTGGTACCTCCCGTAAATGATGTCTTGGGCAACTTTGTACCAAGGGGAAGTGCCATTCCGAAATTCCTCAGGAATGTCTTCATACCTCGGTGCGTGGCTTAGTGCAGTGGCTGGCAAGGCAATCTCGATGTTGGTCACATCGTGCAGTGGATTTGCAGGATCCCATTCCATCAGGCTACTCCTCTGCCGGTTGAGGCTCACGCGCAGCTTTCGTGATCGTCAGTGCAGATCAAAAAGGACCTCTCACATAACAACCACCCAACCCGTGTGAACGGATTGAAAATTCTTGTATATGGAGATTATTACTTTGCGGCCTTGACCTAACGGAAACACGAAAAACGCATCTTACCCTTGCAAATTTCTATGTGCGAAATCAAGCTTGGCAACTTTTATCACTACATTGCTTAAAATGCACAACTGGTGAGCCCTTAGGATTTTTTTGGTTAATAAATGGCCAAAAATTATATGGCCTTTATGCAAATATTTAGTCAAAAAATCCCGCTTTACAAATCACTCGGCAAAAAGTATTCGCTTAACAGCTCATTAAATTGACTGCTGATTTTTTATTAAAGTTGTCAAAATATACTGTAATAGACAAAAAGATTTGGTAAACTTATACCATAATCTCGCAGTCCCAATAGTCTCAAAAAGGCAAATATGGTAGCACCGTATGATAGTTTAAAAGAGCGCTTATATCAGGCAACCGCGCATATGCCTTTAAGTGTCGCTGAAGCCACCGTGAGCGCGCTTGAGTCTTTTTATACCGCTAAATATCAGCCATCTACCAGATCACAAGCTGCTTCCATTGTATTGGCCAGAGCAATGAAAGCATTAACTGGTGCTATAAACACAACACATGAGCTTAAAAATATTGCTGCCGCTTCATCAGATTTGGAAGTAATCTTGGCTCTATTAAGCAGTCCCGAAGTATCAATCAAACTCAAAGAAACAAACCCGCTGGCTCCAGCTAAGTTGCGCAGCTTAAAAGAAATGGAAAAATTGGTTCATGCAGAAGGAGGCTCAGTAAGTGGTGAAGAGGCTGCCAAATTGCTTGGACTAAAAAGGCAATCTATAGACAAAGCACGTAAAGACGGTAGATTGCTGGGCTTACCCCGAGGACAAAAAAAATTCCTTTATCCAATTTGGCAATTTGATAAAGGACATATTCTACCGGGACTAAAAGAAGTTTACGCGCATTTGCCGTCCATGGGTTCATGGATGCAAGCTGCTTTTATGCTAAGCCCTAATTCAAGTATTGGTGAAAGATCACCTCTTAATGCCCTGCGCAATGATGATATTAGTGCTGCCCTTAAAGCTGCAAAGTCCTGTGGAGAGCATGACGCGGATTAATAAAACGGCGGGCATATATTATCCGCCAGCCGACTTTAACAAAAGAACTTTGTTGATCAAAAGGCTTAAATGTCCGCTCTATCGCATTTTTCGAATCATTCAAGTCTCACAAAAAGGCAAAGCAGGTATATTGCACTTTGGTTTGGGCACAGGCAGATTTAACGCGCCCAATAAAGCCTATGGCGTCTGTTATTTTGGTGCCGATGAATATGCTGCATTTATAGAAACGTGTGGGCGGCAACGCCACCGTTTGCTGGATGAGCTTTTCTTGAGTCAGCTGGCAATAGCAACCATAAATGTTTTGCGTCCTTTAAAGCTTGTTGATATTTCTGGCGCTGGTGCTGCCTGGGTGGGAGCAGCGGGAGAAATTAGTGCCGGAGATCACGTCCTGTCTCAATTATGGTCTAAGGCTTTTTATGAACATCCCAATAAGCCAGATGGTATTTATTATCGCTGCCGGCATGATCTGGAACGTTATAGTATTGCATTATTTGCCCGCGGCAAAAATTTATTGCAAGTGTCAACATACACCGGACTTATGAGCACAGAATATAGAGCTAATCTAGCAACATTGCTAGATTATTATAGTTTTTCTTTACTGCCTACTGCATCTGATTGAATAGGGCTGGCACTGCAAAAAAGTCAATAAATAAAAAAACCGATCCGCAGATAAGCAGTTATCTCTGCGGATCGATCTCATCATTTCATGATGGGGATTGAGACTCAGGGTATGCCCGTCTTAATCGTTCAAGACGCTTGGATTTGGGACAACTGGGGCCACCCGCGTATAGCGAATCACGAGGAACCATACGGGGCCATCGCCCAGATCGCCCGGCTCGTTTCGCTCTTCAAAAGCCACCCTGAAGCGTGGATCGACAAGCTCTTCCACCAGTAGAGCGTGGAGGATACGTAGCTCATCGATCAGCCACTTGGGGTCGAATTCATCAGCCGAAATGCCCTCCGGCGGCGGCTCGTTGAAGTCTTCGTTGTCCAGTGGCACAGACCAGAGCTCGAGTGGCTCGTTGTCGCTGGTAGTAGCTGTGCTGTTGAGGAGGTAATCGAGGACGTCGCACGGCAGACGTCTAAGCTCCATCTTTGCTCGTGCTTCTGGACCGGCATGCCTCTCACGAGCAGACAGCTTCTGCTCTGAGGCAACGAACTCCATGACGCGCCAGAGGCGCTCCTGCAAAGTCAAACCGAGATTGGTAAAATCCGTCACGTCGGGTTCTCCTCCTACGGATTGATCGAAACTCACGCACAGCCGCAGGATCTGTGTATGAGTTTAGTCATTGAACACGATTGAATCACCGGTTGGTGATGATTGCATCCCCTGGGCGTTTTGCGTCAACAATCAAGGCGATTCTAATCAGACTTACCTTGATTGATTGTAAGTAGTTTCAATGGCGCTGGCAGCCGATCTGATGTCGGCGGATGCCTCGTCCGTTGTGGGTCCAGGACTTTCGCAACGGCACAATTCTTCGTCTGCCCTTAGCAGGTTCGCAGGCGCTCCGTTTAGAACGGCTGACAGCAGATCGTCCGGTACCGATTTCCCATCAAGGTAATCGGCCATGGCATCGAGGTATGTGGCAAAATTTTTGTCCCCGTCTGCTCGGTAAGTTGCCGCACTCTGGCGCAGCTTTTCTGCGCGCTTAGCAACATATTTACGCGCGAGCTCATTGCCCAGCATTGGTCCTGCCATCGGCAGACCTCCTGAGGGAAAGTCGAACAAAGGTCAACGAAAGTCGACATCGCAAGATGCCTACCACACAATCAAAACAACAAGCGCCTGCTTGGCGCAGATGCACTGATCCCATAGAAATTGACCGGGTATGGTGCTCCTTCCATTTTATAAGCGGCAACCACCCAATGAACCGCACCCGTCAGAACGGATTCAAAATTTCTTGTGTGGTTCTCTTAACTACTCTATAACTCTGAGTTGGACCTGACGGCAAAAACGAAATGTATCTTACCCTGGCAAATTCCTATGAGCAAAATCAAGCTTGGCATCTTTTATTGAAATATTGCCTGAACAGCCATAGACCAATATTCAGTTAAGCTACTACTTTACAAGTGTGGGTGCAGCAGAGCTAGTAATCGACATAGCTAAAATAATTTGTGCCATAATTATCTGCAGATGAAGAGGACATAATAATGAGCTTAATCGACGACTTAGTGCAAGGATTCGGTAAAGAAGTAGGCAAAGTAAAAGCTCGCTCTGAAGAGCTCATGAAATCCTATAACCTTTCTTCGGAGATAAAAGAATTAGAGAGAAAAAAGGCAAGCAAATTCGTTGAAATAGGACGCCTGATATATGACAAGTATGAGCGCCACGATACAATAGATGAAGGCATCTTGCAAGAAAGAGTAAAAGAGATTGTCAGCATCGAAAAAGATATAACTCAATTGCAAGCAGAACTAGATAGCCTGCAAATGCAGAATGACCCCAATATCCCGGCTTCTAAAAGGGCAGATGCAAAAGCGGGCTATACAGCCACGCCAGGTTTTGAATGTCCCAAATGTCATGCTCCTGCTAATAGAGAAAAAGGATTTTGCCCTACTTGCGGTGAACCTTTGAAACAATCGAATGGCAGCCAAACGGAACAGGATTCTCCCTAATGAATGTGTCAAGTTGGCACAGCCGCCTTTTGTGGGTTTTGCCAGTATTGATAGCCCTTATTATTTGGCAATTGATTGTACAGTTTTCCGGCAGTGAATTATTGCCCGGTCCTGTAGCTTGCTTCAGAGCACTATGCGATTTAGCGAGCAGCCATATTCTAATTGAAGACTGTTTTGCTAGTTTAAAACGGGTTTTTATAGGCTTTTGTTTTGCCGCAATTATCGGCATAGCTGCAGGACTAGCTATGGGTCTGTTTGCTAGTTTGCGGGCCAGCTTTCTACCTGTAGTGGAGTTGTTACGTCCTATTCCTCCTATAGCCTGGATACCAGTTGCTATTACCTTTTTGGTATTGGCGATCCTTCGTCTTGTTTTGTAATTTTTATCGGTGCTTTTTATCCTATTTTTACTAATACGCTTCTAGGCGTAAAGGAAATCCCGGCCACTTATGTGGACGCTGCCAAAATGTTAGGGGCATCAAATCTTAGAATCTATAAACAAATAATTATTCCTTGCGCATTGCCTAGTATATTTGCCGGACTAACCGTGGGACTAGGTTTTGCTTGGGCGTGCGTTGTAGCAGCAGAGATGATTGCTGCTCGCAGCGGACTAGGCTATGAAATACAATTAAACAGACAATTGTTGCAATTAGATCGAGTGGTGGCGGGCATGGCTGTAATAGGTTTCATTGGTGTGATCATGGCACTGAGCATGAAATGGTTAGAGCGCAAATGCCTTCCCTGGAAAAGCCTCCTAATCAAAGAGCATTCTGACGAGCAACTGGATATTGATAAACTAAAAACATCGCACCTGGCAGCAAATAAATTCGATCAATTAACTGGTGTTTCAGTGCTTCTCGAAAGAGTAAGTTTTACGTATGGAAAAAATACTAATTTAATCAATGAAATTTCATTATCAGTAAAGCCTGGCGAATTCGTCACTTTGCTTGGTGCCAGTGGCTGCGGAAAGACCTCCTTATTGCGCCTTATTGCTGGTTTAAATAAACCTACGGCCGGTCGTATTCTTATAGACAAAGATGATGCTTATGCAAGCAAAAAAGAATTGACAATGGTTTTCCAAAACGGTGCCTTATTCCCCTGGCTAACAGTTTTGGATAATGTAATTTTTGCCTTGCAAGCACAAAATTTATCCCAAGAAGGATCTGCCCAGCAGGCCAAAACCATTTTAGCCATTGTTGGTTTGGAGAACCATATCACTAAATATCCAGGCCAATTATCTGGTGGGCAACAACAAAGAGTAGCGCTAGCGAGAGCCTTAGCCTATCGTCCGCGATTAATTCTAATGGACGAACCATTTTCGGCGCTAGATAGCCAAACGCGCGAATTGCTGCAAGAAGATGTAGCCATTTTATTATCGCAAATGGGCATAAGCGTTATTCTTGTTACGCACGATATACGCGAAGCCGTGTTTATGTCAGACCGAGTGCTAGTCTTATCTGCAAGCGGGCCGCACATCATTGAAGAACTGGTAATTGACACAACGCGCTTAACCCGTGACGACGCTTTTCGCTATACTGGAGAATTTAGCAGTGTTCGTGCCAAACTATTCCAAGCGATGCATAGCAGACTAAATTACTCTGCAAATGCCAGCAGGGACAATGCGATTTCTCAAGAGGTGATAAAGAATTGAAATTGCTTCCCAACTCATTAAAACTAGGCTGTGCTATTTTCCTAATCGTTCTTAGCACTGCCTGCAACAAAGAAGCTAATGTCAGTCAAAACAATAAGAATGGCACGGTTATTGCTGGCTGGCAAACCGCCTGGTCGCCATCAGGCCAAATTGCTCAAACTTTAATTCACACAGACATTGCCAAAAAACAAAATGTAGACCTTAATTTAATTGGCTTTTTGTATGGTCCAGATATGAATGAAGCAGCAATGAATCACAATATTAATTGTTTAAATACAGGCAATGTGCCGGCTACCAGTCTGCTTTCAAAAAGCGCTAATTGGATAGTTATTGCTCGTCTAATAAGACAACCATTGTCGATCATAGCTAGAAGTGATTCAGGCATACACAAAGTCGAAGACTTAAGAGGAAAAACACTGGGAATTGGTTTTGGTACAGGACCACACCCCTATTTACTTTGTTTGCTAAAGAAGCATGGTCTTTGGGATGGCAAGTCGCCTATGCCTCTTAAATTAATGAATATTGCTCCCAGTGAACAAGTAATGGCTTTGCAACAAAAAGCAGTAGACGCCATTGCTACCTGGGAACCACAAAGCACTATCGCCATACTAAAAAAGCTTGGTGTGGTCATTAATGAAGAGTCAAGCCCAGGCTTGATTCTTATTGAGAAAAAATTTGCTCATGAGCATTCTGAAATAGTTGTACGCTTGCTCCAAGCTTATTTACAGGCAGAATATTATGTAGCAATGCACAAAGAATTGACCGACCAGTGGTTTGTCACAGGCTCGCAATACAGCAAGGAGCTAATTAACAAAATAAAAATCATAGAACCCAATTTACTGACAAAAGATCCGCACAAAATCAATTTGGATTTAAGCAAAGAAGATATTGATAGGTGTCAACAGCACGCCGATGCTATGTTTGCAGCTGGACTAATCAAGCAAGCTGTGAATATAAAAGATTGCCTTGATTTATCTTTTTTGCAAAAAGCCCAAACCGAATGGCAGCAGACACCACTGGAGTCGAAATCAGTTTCTATTGTAAATCCTTGATCCTGTATGTGGATGACTCCGACCATTCTAAATTGATGGCAAAAAGAGCATCGGATCAATTGCAAAATGAGTCCCCAAGCATTTAGCGGCCCGCTTAGTTAAATTGCGCTTGCCGGAAAGATAGGCAGAAATGTTTGATTCATATTCGCCAGCAATCTCTGCTACAGCGGACTGCGTTAATCTGTGATCAGACATAAGTGATCGTAAAATATCTTGCGGGGCAACACAAGCTATTTTGAAATGCTCATTTTCATAATTGCCTACAAGTAGGCTCAAAACCTTAAAATATTGACGTTCGCCTTTACTCATCCAATTATCTTTAATCGCTAATCGTTTCATGACGACAAGCGCCTGTTCATAGTGTTTTTTATCTTCAATAATACACAATGGCAGACTTTGAACCAGTTCAAGATAATCTTTTTGACCACCAACAATTTTCATTTTGGTCTCCATTTGTCGTATTCAGGATGGGTTAAAACTTTATCTATTAGCACAGCCTGTTCAACAAAGCTAACAATAGTAATAGCCCGATACTTATTGCCACCTATGTCAAAAATACAAAAAGGCGCTGCATAATCAACGGAGTTGAAGGTCCGCTTAATATCTGCAAATGTATTCCACTTCGCTGCCATTGTTTTTCTAATCCATTCTGCTAATGGCCTTCTTGAATTCGGATATTTTGCCTGAAATTTAAAAACAATCTCTTTGTTAAAAACGTTCATTAAACCGCTCTACTCTGATCTTATCAAATTTGATAACTATGGTCAAACAATATCTGCCAAGAATTTTTGCTGACCGTTGTACAACTATTACGCTGCAAAATAAAAATAGTTCAATGCAAGACGTGGGATTTGATTCTTTCGGAGGCAACGCGGACTACATTAGAACGCGCTAAAAAATCATGGTAGCGCTAGCTACGCTAGCAAAACAGATTGATCTTTAATAATTTTTCTTTGATAACATCTGCTTTAAGGTACCAAGGGTTCTTTATATTGGATGCTTAAAGGAAGCCTTTTGCTTAACATGAGACTTATATTTTCTTGCACTGACTAAATAATGTTCTTTACACTAAGTTTGTCTTTCGTCGTAAATCCGGTATCCACTCCAAGCCTGTGCCAATCTCAAAATCTGCTTCTTTCTGTATAGCTAAGTGCCGTATGGAAGGGATTGTCCATGAGATGTCAGAATTGGTCATCTGAAAGGATGCAGTCTTGGATTAGGATTACCTCGTGTGCTAACTAAGGAGTTACAGACCGAACAGAATGTTCATCATGGATAGGTCATGTCTAGACCTGTCTTGCAAGCAGTTGATTATAAGCTGTGATCAAGATTGTTCATAGGCCGCGTAATACTCGAGGGCTTCGCTTTGCTCATTTCTGTCCCACTGTCTCAACCGTCGAGGAGATCCTATGATTTTACTAGAGAGCCATAGAGTCGAGCTAACAGAGCTTTGGGAGCTCTTCAGAAAGGTTTACCACCGACCGACCGAAGTGCGAAGGACAAGCGGCGAAAGCTGGGTGTTGATGGATGTCTCGGCCACACTGGCATTTCTTGCCACTTTATCCGAGGCTGGGGAGCTCCGTGTGCTGCTGACGATCGGATCAACAAGACAGGCTCCGCTCCTAGCCAGCGTCACCGAGGACTTGTTATTGCAGAGGTTTGCGCACATTCCCATTGGAGCTTGGGATATTCACGCCATGCCCCTGAACGAAACGCAAGTTGCTCAATGGCAGTCGGCAGGAATAAAGCCTAGTGCGCAGTCGAACACCTACTCTATTCGGCAGACCACTGCGTACAACATTTTTCATCCCTGGATTCATCGAGTTCTCTTGATGCCGGGAGATGAAAAGGCGCCCTCCTTCCCGGACATTCTTCCCCGCATCGTCTGCAGGGAGTGTGCCATCAGAGCTTACGCAGAACCCGGTCTTGTGCAACCACACCTGCCCGATTGGGATGAGGCAGCTAGGCGCCATACTGTCAGAGTCGGTCGCTGCTGCTACTGCAATACTCCTCTGTCCACCAATCGAGCTTCCGCTGCCGCCGCCGATCTGTCTACGGTCGTAACACCCCTCGTTGACTGATCGCCGTCCCACAACAACGTCGTTGCCAGGCGCGCGCCGGGATTTGCAAGCATGTCCGCGCGCCTGTGCTTTCCTCTTCTAGGGATAACAACTTTTTTCTGTCCCCCCTGATCTGATCCCGCCCCATAGATAATCGCTGCTCTGAATAGAGGATTATTTCTCCAGGCAGAGCAGCGATTATTTTTTAGTCATTTGCTGTTTTCTAATTCTTTTTATTTATGCAAGCATATTAAACACGGGCATTTTTGCCGCAATCAGGACAAAAGAAAAATGAGGGGCTTATCTTTGCGCTGCAATGCGGGCACGATTTCAATTCAAACGAAGAGTCTTGTGTCGGGTAATGTCCTGCCATAATTTCTTTGTATTGTCTGGTCTTTGACCAAGCATTGATTTCTTTAGCGCGGAAAACGGGCACTGGATGCGTTAACCATAACTCTTGAATTAGTTTATAGACTTTGTTGAGAGTACTGTAGTCTAATTCTTCGTAAACATCTGCTTGTTGCAAAAATTCCTGATGATCTGTTTGGGCATAAATCGTGCGTGAGCCACCTGCCATTTTCATGTTTAAGCGTAGACAAACATCCACATCTTGCACCACCAGCAATTCTGCTCGGTCAGCTGTTAATTCTGATTTACGCGACCAGTCAAAAAGAGAAGCTGTCAAACCCATTGATGCTAGCCCGCCTATTCCAAATACACGACTGGCAAGACCAGACAAAACATATGCGATGCTGCGATAAAGGGCATGGCCTGATTTAACATGGCCCAATTCATGAGCTAAAACAGCTAAAAGCTCATCTTCGTCTAATAAATCTACCAGGGCGGAATTTATAATAATAAACGGGCGCTCTGCGCCGAAAGTAAAAGCATTGATTACCGGGCTTGATACAATGAACAGATCCGGCTCAGACATGTCTAAAATATCTGTTGCTTCTTTGAACAGCTGATAAATTTTGCCACACTGCCTGGGTGTCACATGAATGGATTGTCCCATTAGTTGTATGCGCATTATTCTCTCTAGCCTAATTCAAAAAACCGTTTAAAGACTTTGTCTACAAACGGTATCGACTTAACCACATCTAAAGCAGCTTTATCCGCCGGATGCTCAAAAGCGCTAGAAGAAATGCGAGGAAACCTTCTGCGCGTTTTGGTTGTTGAAGATGTATTGTTTGAGTCATTCATGGCTTTATACAATAACAGAATACCCGTACAAACCATTTTGTAATCTACTTTTGATCGTAAATAGCAAATTGCTCCTAATCCATTATCGCTCAGGCTCAGTGCTTATGCTCTTTTGGTCATCTATTTTGCTAGCTTAATCACCCAGAATTTAGCCAGTCCGACATCTTGACTACTGAAGTTCCCTCGGCCTTAGCAAATCCTACAAGGGATAATTTGCCAATGGCGCTGAAACTCCCTTCGTTCTATATGGCTATATGGAAAAAATTTGAAAACCCTGACCGCAAACCGTTACTAAATTATTATTGGTGGCAACGGCGGCGGCTGATTGCAAAACTGGTTTGCTATTGCCTATTTTGGGTTTATTGTTATTGCTAATATCGATTGTCGTTAGCAAACCATTGCCTTCGGCGTTTTGTCCCACTGTGAAAGCAAAATCATCCTTTAAGCATAAAGATGAAGCGTCGTGTGGTAATTCGGTTGAACTGAGTAAATTAATGGCTTGACCATCAAATGACATGGTGAGGAAAAAGCCATTAGCGTTGTGATCTATGGCAGTAGCAAAAATATTGCCTTTGCTCAAGATAATCTCTCGCCATGCTAAATCTTTAAATTCGCGTTTGCAAACAAATTCGCTTTCTTGATCTGCCTTATAAATGACCAGAGAATCTATATTGCCAACTAAAATATAACCTTCGTCAGCACTGCTAAGGTAAGACCCTTCTAGTATAGAAAACGTCTTAGCAACTTGAACACTGTTGTTGTAAACGTTCAATTGGACTAAATTGCTCTGTGTCGCTTTCTTCTTTGTATCCTGTGTTTCGGCGGACTGAATTAAATAGCCTTTGTGATTGACTTTATCAAAACTGAGATAGTCCCCTACAATTTCTAGTTTAGCTAATATATTCTCCGGATTTTCTATTTTACGCAACGTTACTGCGGACTTGTCTAAACTAAGAACATAGCTGCCGGCAGAAGCCATCTTCTTGACAGTGCTTTGTAATTTTGTGGAGTTCAAGAGTTTTGGTCGTTTACTATGACTTAAATCGAATAATTGTAATTCCGCTCCAGCTAAAAGCAAATAATTAGACCAAAACGCCAGTTCGGCAATCGGTAGTCTTTGTAGACAATAACAAGTAGTGGCAGACCAAATACCCTTTTGATTGATTGCTAAAACTTGCATACCAGCCCAACCGGAACTTATAAAAGCTGCATCTTTTCCAAGCACTATTTTGCTAGAGACTGTGCTGTTTTCCGCAAAACCAATTAGTTTCACTGGCTCTTGTTGCTTCAGTAAATAATTCTTATCAACTGAGAAGGGCACAACCGAGACATTTGCTTCATCACTACCAAGAGCAAGAACATGCTTACCATTCATAGCCAATGACTCTACCGAAAACAAACCATCTGCATTGACTTTGCTCACAGCCTTGGGAAATGTTCTTAAACTGCTGACAGTGAGAACACATTTATCGCCTTGCTGTGCGGACCAAACGCAAACATCATCGTAACCAGCGATAGAGCTCACCTGGTCAGACAATTCTAGTGTGCGAATAAATTGTGGATTCGCAATTTCATTTACAGAAAATGTGCTGACCCTTTGGGTTTCATGTAAGACTAGTAAAGTCTCGGTTCCTAGCACTAAGTGTTTGGCTGCTTCCTTTAGTTTGATCGACGACAATGTTTGTAATTTGTTCTTCCCCCTAAGAGTATAAAAAGAGAGGCGATTATCTCCGTGCAAATCCAAGCCAGAGATGCTGAGCACAGGCTGATTCTTTATAGTGTTAAAAGCGAAGGCATTTAATTGAGAATAATTGGATATTATGGTGGTAGATACTATATGTGGTGCTTGGATGGCAGACAGATTTACTAAATAACAGACAAATTGAATATCTTGCACATCCGCGTTCTCTGTTTGTTTACGGCGCTTGCCCTTGGTCGTGGCATTTTGACCGCCTTGCCTTTGCACTATAACCAGAACCAATTGTGGTTGAATTGCTTTTAGAAAAAACACCTTAAGGCCAAGATTATTTACTTCGCCCAAAACAGGATAGCTATGTGAATGCTGAGCAGCTGGCAATATTGCGGCCGTTGCTAACCTACCGAGATCATCGGTCATGCAACAAAAATCATCGCCAAAAACATCTAAAAAGTTACAACTAATTGCTGCAGGCCAATACTCTGCTGCAATAAGATGAGGATCGACTTTTGCACTGCCATTTCTTTTAGAAAAAGCAAGCGCGCTATTGCTTTCATAATCGAAACAGAAAGCAGAGCTGGTCAGAAGCGAAATAACAAACTGTCTGCGCGACCACATCAGAAACTTAAAAACGTCCAACTAACTGTTCAATAGCAGCAGCCGCTAATTGCAAAGTAATAATTGCCACCATTGCTGAAATATCAATATTGCCTATAGGAGGAATCAGTCTTCTAAAAGGGGCAATGATCGGCTGTACTATTTGATCCAAAGTTTTAAATGGCTGTTCATACCACCGTATGTTTGGAACCCAAGTTAATACGCACCAAATGAAAACTAAAAAATTGACAAGCTTAACCAAGCTACTTATTAACAATATTGGCGATGTCATGAACTACTTTCTCAAATTAAGTTTACGCAACAGTATTATCTGCGGCTAGAATAATGTAACTGCCTCAATTTTAGCATTTCATTGTGGTGATCATATAAATATGACTTCTTTAAACAAAGAACAAAAATTAATTGCCAAAATCAAAGCCATGGTTGACGCAGACGGCAGCTTTATCGGTGATGACTGTGCTGTTTTACCAGGCAATATGCTGGTGACAACCGATACCTTGGTAGAGCACATACATTTCAGTCTTGACTGGACTGCCTTAGGTGAGCTGGGCTGGAAAGCCATGGCAGTGAATTTAAGTGACATTGCGGCAATGGCTGGCATACCTAAATATGCTCTAATTGTTCTTAGCGCACCCGACGAATTGTATAATAGCGAAAAAATTGTTTCTCTTTACGAAGGTCTGAATGATTGTGCCCAGCGCTATAAAACAGCCATAGTTGGTGGAGATATCACTCGCGGTAGGAATCTTTCTATCACGGTCACAATTATTGGACAGGCGCATGATGCTGGTATCCTCCTACGCAAAGGAGCTAATCTTGGCGACGTCGTTATCGTTACCGGGAGTTTTGGAGCCAGTCAAGCTGGGTTTCGTTTGTGCCAAAAGCCTTTGACAAAGGAGATTCTATTTCGATATAAGCATTGTCTCAAAGAATTCCTCACTCCTAATCCCAAATTGGCCCAGTCCTGGCAATTAGTTGAAAAAATTGGCAGCCGCGGTGCGTTAATGGATACCAGTGATGGATTAGCTGATGCTCTATTACAAGTTTCAAGAGCCAGTAATGTTGGTATGCAAATAGATTTAAATAGCATACCGATTGATGAACAAACCAAAACGTTTGCTTCTGCAGCAAGAGTAGATCCTATGGACCTTGCGTTATATGGGGGAGAGGATTATCAATTATTAGCTTGCCTCTCCGAACAAGAATGGCTGTCTTGGCAGAACGAAAGCCCGGATATTAATAGTTCTTTTAAACAAATAGGTAAAATAACAAACACTGCCGGTGTTCAATTGTTGTTGGATAATCAGAAAACAGCGCCGCTTGACCCGGAGCGAATTTATCAACATATCTCATAACAAACAATTCCTCTTGATGTCCTTGGCAAGCCAAGTTAAAGTGATAAGGTGGCAGTTATTAATACAATAAAAAGGGCAGATATTGATGACAAACTTTCCCAGTAATGCGGCTCCTCTTGAAGCTAGTACAAGCCACGCAGCAAAAATTTTGGACGGTGCTCTAGCGGCAAAAGCCGTTATTGAGAATCTGCATGAAAAAATCAAGTCTTATACAGGTTCCGGTAGGCGCCCACCGGCCTTAGCCGTTATTCTAGTGGGACATGATCCTGCCAGTGAAGTATATGTCAAAAACAAAATCGCCACGTGTAAAAAAATTGGTATAGAAAGCCGTTTAAGTCGGTACGATAGCGATGTTACTACAGGGGAACTGGTTAAATGCATAAAGGAACTTAATGGAGATGATACCGTAGATGGTATCTTGCTGCAATTACCATTACCCCCGCACTTGCCCACTAATGAGATACTGGATAATATCTCTCCCTGCAAGGATGTAGATGGTTTGCATCCTTATAATTTGGGACTTTTGTTCGCTGGCGTGGCTGGCATGCAGCCCTGTACGCCCAAGGGTATTATTAATTTATTGCAGTTTTATGGAATTCCCTTTAAAGGTAAGCATGCTGTAGTGGTGGGTCGTTCTAACCTTGTTGGCAAGCCGATAGCCGCTTTATTGTTACAGCAAAATGCAACGGTTACTATTTGTCACAGTCGCACAGAAGATTTGCCAAATATTTGCCGGCAGGCAGATATTTTAGTGGTAGCGGCAGGAAAGCAAGAAATGGTGCGCACTAATTGGATTAAACCAGGCGCTTGCGTGATTGATGTCGGTATTCATCGTTGCGACGGCTCTAAAATTGTAGGTGACGTATGCTTTGATGAAGCCAAGTCCTTAGCATCTTACATCACCCCTGTCCCAGGCGGTGTGGGGAAAATGACAGTAGCTATGTTAATGGACAATACAGTTTTGGCTTATGAAAAACACATTGGGGTGTAATATAGTTCAGGAAGACTAGAAATTAGTTTCTTGCGTTATTCTGTATCATTTGTTTAAGTAATTTATTATTGGAGGATGCATGGCAGAAACTACTCATGAAGAACATAAAGACCCAAGTTTTACTTGGCTGATATTTTTCTTCGTTTGTTTTTCGCTAATTATGATTGGCATTGTCATTTTCTTTGCCCGCGATATAAATAAAGAACCACAGGTTAAAGTACAACCAGGGGGCGCGCATGGCGGTATGATTTTGCCAAGCGACGGCCAATACGAGTCTCATGTCCAAGTGCGCAGCATCGTCTAATTTACATATAAGCGCTGCTTCGGCTTCACTACGTTCGCCTCAACGCGCGTATGACCAATGGCGCCGCTCCGGCGTATGAGCAATGGGTCCGCTCCGGCATATGCCATATGCCTCCGCGCCCATTGTGCCTCCAGGGCCATTGCGTCTCCGCTATCGCACCCTTCACCAGCGCGCTTGCTTCGCTCAGTCCTACTGTTTTACTTGAGCACTGCTTCGGCTTTGTCCCTCGCCTCAACGCGCGTATTCCGAAGCACTCCGCTAAGCGCTGTGCTAAAATTTATACTGTTTAACAAAATTTCTTTTAAGGGGCTCTAACTGAGCCAAATTGGTGTGTATGGCTACCGCCGAAATTTTGTCTATTGGCACCGAACTTTTATTAGGACATGTGCTTGACACTAATTGTCAATTCTTTGCCCAAGAGCTTGCTAGTTTAGGCATCGACTGCTTCTTCCGCTCGACAGTGGGCGACAATAAAGTGCGCATAAAGGAAGCAGTAAAAAATGCTCTTGAAAGGTCCGACATTCTTATTACAACTGGTGGTTTAGGCCCAACAGCTGACGACCTTACTACTGAGAGTTTGGCAGAAGCTTTTAATGTATCGCTTGACTTCGATCAAGAGACGTTGACCAGCATAGAACAATTTTTTAAGGCTTCTGGCTATCCAATGCCTGAAGCAAATAAAAAACAAGCTCTACGGCCAAGAGGTTCGACTATTTTGCCCAATCCCAATGGTACTGCCCCTGGTATCATCTGGCAATTGAGCGATGAATTGATCGCACAACTAAAACATCCAGCCCAACGCAAAGTCATTCTTACTTTTCCTGGCGTGCCGAGAGAATTATTTGCCATGTGGCAGCAAACAGCTCGTCCTTTTCTGCAAAACTATTTTGGTGGGGATATTATTTGGTCTTGTCAATTTAAACATTACGGTATTGGTGAGTCTGCCCTTGCTGAAAAATATGCCCATCTGCTCAATCTTAGCAATCCCACTGTTGCTCCTTATGCGGGTTATGGTGAATGCCGCCTCACTGTTACAGCTAAAGCAAGCAGCACTGAAGAAGCAAAAGCTGTTGCGCGGCCCATAATAAATGAAATTCTGCAAACTAGTGGCACTCTTTGCTACGGTTTTGATGATGAAACTTTGGAATCCGCTCTTGCTAAATTGCTTATCACTAATAATAAAACCTTAGCTGTTGCCGAGTCATGCACAGGTGGCCTGAATTAGCAAGCGATTAACCGATATTCCTGGCAGCTCTTCTTATATCAATTTGAACGTTGTAACTTATAGCAACGAAGCCAAGCAGCGCATATTGGGGGTCTCTGAAGAAATATTGGCTAAAAATGGCGCAGTTAGCGCTCAATGCGCTGAGGCTATGGCTAGCGGTATTAAAAATTTAGCTCAGGCAGACATTGGTCTCAGTGTCACTGGTATCGCTGGTCCAGACGGCGGCACTGAAGAAAAGCCGGTAGGATTAATTTATATAGGCTTGGCTTCTGATGATGAATGTAAAAGTATAAAACTTAATACCCCCTCTCGATTATCCAGAGAAACTATCAGACAGCGAGCTGCCAATGCTGCACTAAATATGGTGCGACTTTCTTTGCTTGAAAACGTCTAAATTTACATATATATGCGCTGCCTCGCCTTCGCTTTGCTCGGCTCGACGCGCGTATCCTTAATCGCTCCGCTATCGCACGCTTCACCAGCGCGCTTGCTTCGCTAAGTCCAGCTATGTTACTTATGCGCTGCCTCGCCTTCGCTTTGCTCGGCTCGACGCGCGTATCCTTAATCGCTCCGCTATCGCACGCTTCACCAGCGCGCTTGCTTCGCTAAGTCCAGCTATGTTACTTATGCGCTGCCTCGGCTTCGTCCCTCGCCTTAACGCGTTCCTGCGCTTCACTGCCGCCGCCTCACCGGCGCCGTTTGCTCCACTGAAATTCGTCTAAATCCTATAATATATATTTTTTGTGTTTAAGAAGGTAACAGATAAAACACATCAAGTTGCCTTTCTGAGCCAACCCGCTTAAATTAAAATTGGCATATAATTTTGGGGTCATAGGATGGCTACTTTCGTCCTTGTCCATGGGGCATTCCTTGGCCCCTTGGTCTTGGAATCTGGTTATTAGTTCATTGAATCGCCGGGGACACCAGGCGATCAGTATTGAATTGCCCAGTAAAGATCTAGGCGCAATTGATTATGCTCAATCGATAAGCTCTCAAATTGAAGCTAAACAAATTAAAGAAGAAATTGTGCTTGTCGGTCACGGGCTGGCTAGTCTGATTATTCCTTTGGTACATGGTCAATTTACCGTGAGCAGATTGATCTATTTGGCACCGCTAATTGCTTACCCAGGACGTTCAATACACAGTCAGCTAGAGAACGGCAAGGACAAAATATTACTGGTTGACGGCTGGTTGGATCCCACTGCCAATCACGCTGATAGATTTAAATATTGGCTACACGATTGTGACGCCGACATTGCTTCTTGGGCAGGCTCCCGCTTTAGCAAACAGTCTTACGAAAAACTTATCGGCGAAATTACCCCTCTTAAGACAATTCCCAACACAAATGCATCGGTGATAGTCTGCAAAAACGACCGCATAATAAATTCGCAAAGCATCGAACAAATAAGCAAAGAATTATTGAAGGTGGAAGCTCTTTCGATTGAGTCTGGTCACTGCCCTCAATTATCTCGTCCTCAGGAATTAGCTCTGCTCCTTATGCAACTAGGAAATAGCAGAATCAAATAGGCTGAGAGAATTTGTCGCACAAACAATCATGTCCTCACAAAATCAGTTTGTAAAAAAAACTGGCTTAGCGCGCGTTAGCGCGATTGTAAAGAGCCAATTAAGTTTGGGAAAACGATAAGAGATTATTCATTAGACCAATTTGCTTAGCCAAGAATAAGTCTAATTACCGAGAGAATAATTGGCTTTACGGCGATTGATAAAGGGCAGACAGCACGCTTGATTTTGCAGCAAGAAATTTGCCAGGCTAATATTGCATCACAAAAGACCCCGAACGAAGAGCAAACTAGTACACACGCTATTCAAGACTACAAAAACATCTTCTCCTCTGCCTACAAGGTAGTCTTGGGCGTATGATTTCTGGCAGTAGGGGCATAGATTTCGGGGTGTGCAGTTGTCGAGGCAGGTACATCGGCTAGGTGGTTCACCTCCAGGGTGCGTACTCTGGAAACCAATGCCGAGGGACTCGGTCATGAGGGAAAAACCATGGCGAAGCAAGCCAGTCGACGCAGCAGGAAGCACTTCGCAGAAGCGCAGGAACCGAAGATCATCTATCGCCAGCCATTGTCGGTGTGGCTGGGGCCCGAAGGACACGACTTCGGGCCGGGAGGAATTTATTACGTCAAGGCTAGCGGCAGCAGCATCGTTATGGGCCTTTTCTGCCCGCTCCGATGCTTTTCTACGGAAAGGGAAGGGTTGGTCCAGGCTTCGCGTATTACACCACCAACGATACTCCCGTGAGGCGAAGCGGGTTCTGCGTGATCTCGCCTCCGGACATCGAGCGAGTGTTCCCGCGAGTTAGTGCATCATTATTTCTGTAAATATTAGACCTTTTTAGATCTGTCAGATTTAAGACAGAAAGAAAGAGGCCACAGATTTACCCTTCTGGTTAGTAAGACTGGAGGGATAAACCAATGACCCAATTAAAGAATAATACATTAAAGGAAGTTCTAGAAGTGCTAATTAATCAAGGACTTGATTCTTCCAACGATGCTTTAGCATTTTTAATTAATTCTGCGATGTTGCTAGAACGACAAAAGCATTTAAATGCTGAACCATATGAACGTAGAGAAGACAGGAATGGTCATGCTAATGGATTTAAATCAAAAACAGTTAAATCCAGACTCGGTGAACTAGATCTTCTTGTACCTCAAGTACGAGAAGGTGACTTCTATCCAAACTGTCTAGAAAAAGGCATGCGCTCTGAAAGAGCGCTACGACTAGCTTTAGCTGAGATGTACGTGCAAGGAGTATCAACAAGAAAAGTAACTGAGATTGTCGAAAAAATGTGTGGCTTTGATGTCAGCACATCTGAAGTAAGCCGCATGACTAAAGAACTAGACGAGTTTCTGGAAGCCTGGCGCAACCGACCTCTGGGTCTTTTAAGTTTGTATATCTAGATGCTCGCTACGAGAAGGTAAGACATGGAGGGATTGTTAGAGATTGCGCTGTTCTAATTGCTGCTGGTGTTGATGCTGACGGCAGAAGAGAACTGTTAGGTGTTTCTGTTTCTTTATCAGAAGCAGAAGTACACTGGCGAAGCTTCTTGGGCAAGATTCATGAAAGAGGTTTACATGGTGTTGAGCTAATAATTAGCGATAGCCATGAAGGGCTAAAGGCTGCTAGGAAAGCTGTTTTTGGTGGTATGTCATGGCAACGTTGTCAATTTCATTTACAACAAAATGCTCAGAAATATATACCGAAAAAAGATATGAAGGAACAAGTAGCAGCAGATATTAGGGCAATTTTTAATGCTCCTAAAAAAGAAGAAGCAGATAGATTACTTAAGCAAGCAATAAATACTTACGAGAAATCAGCACCAGCTCTGGCTAAATGGATGGAGACAGACTTGCCTGAAGGTCTAACTTTTTTCTCTTTTCCTACTTTTTGTTGGAAAAAAATCCGCACGGTTAATTTACTGGAGCGGCTCAACAGAGAAATAAATAGAAGAACAAGAGTAGCCACATTGTTCCCAAATGAAGCATCTTGCCTACGTTTGATAACAGCAGTAATAATGGAGGTGTCAGATGATTGGATAACTGAAAAGAATAGATATTTGCCAGCACCTGAATAAATAAAAGCCCGCCGCAGCCCTATGCGGCACATGCTTGAATAGCTGAAGCCAAGGGTCCCGGTGTCAAGCACTGGCGAAGCCACAGCGAAGCTGCTTGGTGCTTTACACTGGGTGGCTCAGCTAGGCTTGTCTGCCTGCATGGAAAGCAAGGCGGGCCAACCTTTTTAAAAGATCAAATACGTAAAAAACAAAAAAAGATAATACAAAATCAAAAATCAGAAGGTACTAAATCAAACATTTACAGAAAATTAGTTGCTTTATCTTCCCGCGAACCCCAGGGGCCGTCTTTGTTAATGCGGTAGGCAGGGATGATGAGATTGAGATCGTCGCCGACATGCAAGAAGGCGACAGCTTGACCTTTCAGGACGATCCTGGTAAGTCCTTCAGGGTCACTTTTCTCAATCACGACGGCACGGAGGCAAAATTCGAGCGAGCGGAAATCAGCGGCGATTTGCCCACTGTCGCTAGGATGAAGTTGATTGTGTCGGGCGACCGCCCGTTCTAATCGCCGGCGCAGTGGAAAAGGAAGAAGCTATCGAGAACTTGGGCGCACTCGCTCCGCTCTCGGCAGCTTCTTACCTTTTTATGGAATTTTTTATTTGTGCGCGACGGATATAAATAATAAGAGCAGGGCTAATAAAGTTCTACTTTGATTAATACTTTTAGAGTTTTTATTGCGGTAAATTCAGCCAAAATTTCTTAGACCGCACTTTGTCTATAAGATCAGCATAGCGTCGCCATAGCTATAAAAGCGATAACGTTGTTCTATGGCTTCTTGGTACATTTTCATCAATTGCTCTTTACCGACAAAAGCAGCCACCAGCAATAATAAGCTTGATTTACTGAGATGAAAATTTGTTATTAGCCCGTCGATTAGTTTGAACTGATAGCCCGGTTTTATAAAAAGAGAAGTGTATGCTTCCTGTGGCACCAGTTGCCCATTTAAATAAGAACTTTCAAGCGCTCGGCAGGTTGTTGTTCCAACAGCAATAATGCGTTGTCCAGCTTGCTTGCCTTTGTTTAGTGCATCACACACTTCAGCTGAAATACTGAACCATTCTGCTTCCACTGTGTGATCTTTTATGGCAGTAGTAATTGGCTTAAAAGTTCCGGGTCCTACGTGTAAAGTAATTTCGTAAGTGATTATTCCTTTAGCTTTTAATGAAGCTATTAAGTCTGCCGAGAAATGTAGTCCTGCAGTTGGTGCTGCTACAGCACCAGGTTCTCTGGCAAAAATTGTTTGATAACGCTCCAGATCTTTGCTTCTTGGATACAGAGAATCATATGTTTGCTTTGGGTGTTCTGCCTGTTCGATGTGGCGGGCACTCACTATATATGGTGGCAGGGGAGCACTGCCTGCGTCTTGTAATATAGCAAAAGTCTGATCTTTATTGCTATCATTAGCTAGATTGATCAACAATCTTTTTTGGCCGTCTGCAGCCATAAATATTTCTTGCACTAAAATACTATAATTTTTTTCCTTGCCGCTAACGGTTATTATGTCTCCCACTTTGAGCTTCTTGATTGGCTTAGCCATAGCCTGCCACAGTCCGTTTGTTCCCGTTTCGCGCTTTATCAGTAAAAGTTCTACTTCTCCACCACTTTCCCTTTTGCCCATTATTTTTGCTGGAATCACTCTGGTATTGTTCACCACCAGAATATCCCCGGTCCTTAACACCGTGCTCAGCTCACTAAATTTTAAGTGACCAGTATTTTTTTCTTGCCGGTCATAATAAAACAAACGCGACTCATCCCGATGAACAGCTGGACTTTGCGCTATTAGTTCAGCCGGTAAATGATATGCAAAATCCTCCAGATCAAGTTGATTGTTGTCCGCTTTCTCTGGAGGATTTTGTTCTAATTGGTCGGCCATTAACTGCTAATCTAGTGATTCTCTTGCAAATGAGCTTCAATAAACCATAGTTTTGCGTCGATACCGCGGGCAATTTCAATATATAAATCGTTTGTGGCTTGATCGTCTAATTCATCGGTTTTTTCTATGCCTTCGCGAATATGCTTAACATAGGCTGCCAAACGCTCAGCCAGGGCGCGCAAATGCTCTTTCTCGCCAATCGGTACTGCCGGATATTCTGGCAAAATAGAATTACTAGCGGCTTGACGAGCTGTGCCATTAGCCACGCCAGCTAAAGCGGTAATACGCTCGGCCACCATGTCAATATATGGATAGACAAGATCAGCGACATCATCAAATAACAAATGTAATTGATAGAAATTGGGACCCTTGACATTCCAGTGTGCTTGCTTAACTTGTGTCCACAAATCTAAAGTGGCTGCCAGTGTACCGTTCAATAACTGACAACAAGCGCTGCGCGTAGCTGGTGGAATATCGCTGCGAGTATTAAAGGTGTGACGTGTTTGCTCAAGACTTTTTGTCGGCATAATTCCTCTCCATTAATGTTTTGAGTTTACCGCTAGATATGGCATCTATTAAAAGAATGTAGCATGCAAGATCCAATTTAAGACATAGCTTAAGATTTTCAATACAGAAATATGCCAGGCGCTTGAACCTTATCATTAGGCGCCTGAGCGCAGTATTTACCTATATATGGTCAATTTAAAGGAGCTTGCCAGGGAACTTAGATTAAATAGCGACAAAAGTGCTAATTTGGATAGATACCATTAGCTGCCAACGGGAATATATCTAAGGGGCTTGGACGTATTTATTTTAATCGTATGAAATTAACATAGGCTTCTTTGCAGATGTCGAAAGACCGTGAAATCAAAAAATTTACTGACAAATTACGCTCGGCCACCAGTATTCCGTCAGCCAATGACTTACGCATTAAGATTTTTGCTGATGGAGCGAATATTGAGACTATGCTGCGCTATTACAGCGACCCGCGCATTGCCGGATTCACAACCAATCCCACTCTGATGCGTAAAGCCGGAATTGCCGATTATGAATCCTTTGCCCACGATATTTTAGCGATCATAAAAGATAGACCAATATCATTTGAAGTTTTTTCTGATGACTTTGCCGAAATGGAAAAGCAAGCCCACGCCATTACCAGCTGGGGAAAAAACACATACGTGAAAATTCCTATCACTAATACCAAAGGCGAAGCAAGTATTGCACTCATTAAGCGCTTAGCAAAAGCGGGCGTTAAATTGAATGTAACAGCCATGACTTTGTTTGAGCAAGTAGCCGAAGTGTCACCGGTTCTTGCTGATGGTGGTGGTGGCATTGTTTCTGTTTTTGCTGGACGTATCGCTGATGCTGGACAAGATCCATTGCCGATCATGAAAAAATGCGTTGATTTCTTGGACAAATATTCCAATGTTGAATTACTTTGGGCGAGCCCACGCGAATTGTATAATCTTGTGCAGGCTAATATGATTGCTTGTCACATAATTACTGTTACCGAAGATATTCTCAAAAAATTGCCCTTATTAGGTGGCGATTTAAAGCAGGTTTCTTTAGATACGGTACGTATGTTTTATAACGATGCCCAAGCGGCCAAATATCAAATTAAGACCGATACCAAAGTCATTAGCCGTGTAATAAAATAACTGCGCCTGTAAATATTGCCAACTACAAGCTCCGCGAAAAAGTTGGTCTGATTTACCAGTGCGTATTTAAAATCAATATGACCACAGATATGTCAGTAGCTCGCGCAGCCGCACGAAGCATGAAGGGCTAATTAAAAAATTTAAATAAAAATGAGAATGGTTTCTTGCTCTTATAGCAAAGTGCGGCTTATTGGAAAGTGTCTCTAATACTTAACCATAGACAACTAATGATGTTTTAGATAGCGCTTGCATTTAACAATAATAAAATGACAAAGTCAAATATGTATTCACTATCACTACAAGGAAATATCTAGAGAACAAGGAAGTCTCATCGCAAAAAAGGAGCCCTATCTACTATTAATTGCCAACTAACGGCAAAAGCTTTGCTCTTACCTTCAGGCGAATAAGGAGCGTAAGCATGATCGAAGTTTTAGAACGCGGGAACGGCGATTGCTGGACAGCATGGAACTCCATACCCAGAGAAGAGCAGTTGCGCGTCCAGCGACAAGCGTTCAAAGTCTTAGCCCGCCCAGTGACGGAGGAAACCGAAATCGTTTCGACTCGACATCGCTCGGATGGGCAGGGGGCTCGGTTCGGGGACAGGGTCGTTTGTCGGTTGGACGAGGCTGGGAGTCCGCTGCCAGCTTCAAGGCATCAGTGGATCGTCCCCTCCTGTGGATTGGAAAAGGAGTTCGATTTGCCTCGAAGTCTTTCCCCATCCGGCCCGGTAGTCATCTCAAGCAAGGTCACTCCATCCTTGAATGCGGTGCAACTTCGCGAACCGCTTCTGGTTACCACCAGAACAGCTTCGGACCGGGGAGAGAGGCAGCGGTTCCAGGCTGGTGATTTCCTCCTTTGCACTGATCCCGATGGGGAGCCTCGCAGCAACGTGCGATTCTATGTCTTGCGGAATTACGAATTCTTCAACGACGATTGGCTGATGGAAGCGGCGAACCTGAGAAAGGAGGACTAAGACGTCTGCTGCTGTGACTAATGAACAAACAATTAGTGCTATCTGCTGATAGCGCTAATTGCAGAGCGTGACAGGTTGGCGCAAGCGAAGCCGAGGTTCTCGGTGAGCTGCTAGCTTCCTGTCGAAAAATCTTCACAAGCATTACTGGAGAACACAGCATGGACCTCCCGAAATTGACCTTCGCCACGGCGATCAAAGGCTTGCGGAAACGCCGTAGCGACTTCAGAGGACGCCGCGGCGACTTCAGCGGACTACCCGGTCCGGACGCGCCCAAGCCCTTTTCAGAGTCCGCCGTCGACAGAATCGTCAGCAATGCCATGTCGGCAATTGCCAATAGAGCTCCAAATGAGCACCCAGACGACCCAATCGTCCTCTTCGGACTCCAACAACATGAGCTCAGAGTGTCGAGAGCGGCGATGGAGAGGCTCAATCTCACCCTTTCCGGCCCCAACCGCAGCAACGGGCCATTGCAATTCCGTACGGAGCACGTTCGAGATCCCGATAAAGCCGAGGCATTGTACCGTCTCCTGGAGGATTGCATCCTCAACAACATTGAAATGACCATCCGCAGTGCTCTTCCTTGGGGCGGTCCCGCTCTATGGGGCGATTGGGTGGTCACAGTTGTTGTACCGGACATCGATAACGAAGGCTAGTTCTTGATGTCCTTCGGCACTGATGTCTTACACGCCTCGCGGAGGTCGGACCCTTGGCCGACCTCCGCGAGGCTCATAAACTAAAAGCACTTATTTTTATTTTTTTTGATCTATGTCTTATTCTCTAAGACTTTTTAGAAGAAGAGAGCAAATAAAATTTTAGTGCTTCAATGCCTGCCGGGGAGCCTATTTCATAAAATCGCTCCGTGATCTCAAAGCAAGTCAATTGCTTTTTGTTTATTAATTGAGCAAAGACCGCGCTTAAATCAAAGGCTTCTTTCACTGCAAAACCTTCAAAAGCCTCTTTATCGAAAATAGACAATCCATAATCGATGTATTGCATTTCAGGACTAGCCGCTTTTTTATTATAGTCAATGACCAGACCGCTCTCACAAGAAACATTGGACTTGTCCCATCGATTGTTGTTTTGAAAAACTGTCATTAGACCTTGCTTTTGAGATTCATAAAAGGCTTGGCTAATAGGCAAAAATTTTGTGTCTAAATAGGAATCGCCGTATAAAACAGCAAATGGTCCTTTTATATTTTGTATTGCTTTGAGAACCGCTCCACCTGTGCCAAGTAAGCTATCGCCATCATATGAATAACTTACGTTTATACCAAAGTCTTCGCCCGAGCCTACATATGCTTGCAGCGGATTGGATAAATGTCCTACACATAGAATGACATCACGAACGAATTCTCGTGCCAAAAGACGCAATTGGTGAGAAATAAACGGCTCGTCGTTTATGGGGATTAATGATTTAGGTAAATTGGGATAAAGAGGACTAATTCTAGTGCCCAATCCGCCAGCTAAAATTATTACCGGAAAAAAATTACCCATGTATTTAATGCTTGTTATAGAATAACTGTCTTTAGTTGACCACTAAATATGGTATCACATCAGTGATAAAATCATAAGTTCAAAGTTCGGCTGAGAATTTAGGATGTTTAACACCCTTCCTGACATACGGCTATGTTGATCTACTGAATTTCATCATGTCAGAAAAACAGTTACTTTTCTCACCAGCCCACGAAACGTCGATGCTGAAAAACCAAGCTGGGAGCCACTCTGCAGAGTTTTTGAATCTAGCTAGCCTATGTTTTGCTAAAAAAGTCTGAAAAAGCCAATCAGTTAAGCATTTTGAGGCATTGCATGTCAAAAAATCAGCGGTTTTTCTGACATGGTGAAAAAGTGAAAAAAGATACTAGTTGCAGGGTCGATTCTACTGGGTTTAACCTGGCGCAATGACTTTGCCTCACCAATAATCCAACTACTTTAAAACGCTTGCCTCATCTTAAATTAAACCCTTTGACTTTTATTTAGTAAAGGCTCCTCAGTTAAAGATCCCTAAGCTAAAGATCTCTAAGCTAAAGATCTCTAAGCTAAAGATCTCTAACTGGTGCTAGATGAGCTTTTTCTTTCAGCATTTCGTCGATAGATCTTTCTATAGCCTGAGCAGAATTATGGTGGCACTGCCAACCCAAGGCCCTGATTTTATCTGTATTCAATCTTACAATCGGTATATCGCCTTTCCATCCCCTATCTCCACTGCCGAAAATAAGCTTTACTCTAGAATTATCCCCAACCACTTTTTTTATGGCAATATCGGCTATTTCAGCGACACTTATATAATCACCGGTGGCCACATTGAAAGCAGCAAAGCCAGTTTTTACTTTTTCATTTGCTAAAAGCACAGCATTAATGATATCGCTAATATGCACATACGATTTACTCTGCTTGCCATCGCCTAATATATGTAATTCACTATCATTAGCTTTTAATTTATTGATAAAGTCGAATCCCACTCCATGCGTTTGTCTGGGTCCAACAACGTTGCCAAAACGAAAAACTAAACCGGACATATCAAACATGAAACAGTAGGAGGATATTAATGCTTCACCTGCTAATTTGCTCGCTCCATAAGTGGAGATTGGTATCAAGGGTCCATGATCTTCCCGCACTTCTGTATGGCCAGCATCACCATAAATCCCGCTTCCAGAAGCATAAAGAATACGGCGCACAGCAGTTGTGCGCATAGCCTCAAGAACATTATGGGTAAGCTTTGTGCCCTGTTCAAAATCTATTGCTGGCTCTTTAGCAGCTCTAGCAATGTCAGGATTCGACGCTAAATGGATAACAGTATCATGCTCTGCAATAGCGCTTTGTAACAGCGAAAAGTTGGCAATATCTCCTCTGACTATTTTGAAACGCTTGTCATTAATATGCTGGCTTAGATGCCAGGCTTTTCCAGAAGAAAAATTATCATAAACAGTTACTTTTTCAGTATTTGTCTGGTTTAGGAGATGGTCACAAAAATGACTTCCTATACAACCAGCTCCGCCCACGATAAAAATCTTATTCATAAACAAGACCCATTCATTTGCTATCAGTTATCAAACGCTCAGCGAAGCTTTCCCGTATTTCATCACACCGGTTCTCATATGATTCTGGCGCCTTCAAAATCAAAACGAAAACGCAATTCTTGTAAACCTGCTTCAGTCAACTTGTCACGCAGACGTCTTTTGTCTTCGGTATAAAATAACAAAAAGCCGCCGCCCCCCGCTCCCACGAGTTTACCGCCTATGGCACCGTTCTTTCGCCCCAGTTCATAATAGTCGTCTATAACACTGTTAGTTATAGATTTCGAGCGCTTCTTTTTATTAACCCAATGTTCGTGGAGGAGTTCGCCAAAAGTTCCTAAATCTCCTTTTCTAGAGCCGTTTTTATCCTAAGACCGAGTTCTTTGACATAATGCAGGTTTTCCAGCATTTCTTTGTTCTCTGTTTTTGTTTTATTATCTTGGTCTTTCAATAGTTCCGAAGCCGATCTTGAATAGCCGGTAAAAAACATGATCAAATTATCTTCTAAACTGTAAATAGTCTGCTGCGATAATGGTGCGGTATAGGCATTTACATAACCATCTGTGCTTATCTCAAAACAGGTAATTCCGCCGTAAGAAGCTATATATTGATCCTGCTTACCAATTGGTTCTTTTAGGACGTTCATTTCAATGTGGCATGCCTGTTCCGCTAATTCGTGCGGAGTAACGATGACATTTTTATTCTTTTTATAAACATGCAGTACTTTCAGTAAAGCGGTTGTAAAACTGCTAGACGAACCTAGCCCTGTTCCGGCAGGAATATCGGCAATACTTACAAGTTCTATGTTCGGTCCGATGTCCATGCTGGTCAGAACAGCTTTAAATATAGGATGCTGAATATCGCTTACATTTTTAACGCGCTCAAATGAAGAATACTTTAAAAAAAAGTATTCTTCATTCCAGGCTTGATTGACTGTTATATACATGTATTTATCTATAGCAGCAGCCATAACAAAGCCGCCAAAATTCTCATAGTAAGAGGGCAGGTCGGTACCACCACCACCAAGAGATATGCGCATTGGGCTGCGAGCAATAAGCATAAGTTACACAAGTCCTTCCCATTTGCCCGGTTGTGTTTGCAGATTTGGGTGCGATACGAACAAATGCCATATCACAGCTTGTAGCCCTTCGGTTAGGGGCGTAACTAATTGTGGAAATAGGTTGGGAATTATAATTGCTGCATCAGCTATTTTTGCAATATGACCCCCATCTTTCCCTAATACTGCAATTATAGTGGCGCCATTCTTTTTGGCAAAAGTGGCCGCATTAACAAGATTCATACTGATATTGTGCTCTGTATTACCCCCGCCGACTGAGAATACGAATACACCATCTCTCTTGTTTAAGTGGCTCACTTGCAACCAGTTGACTACTGTGCTTTCCCAGCCCTCGTCATTGACTCGCGCCGTTAGCTCGGAAACATTATCGTACGGAGCATAAGCTTCGATAGCACACAATTTTCGAAAATCTCCTGTGGCATGAGAAGCATGACCAGCCCCTCCACCAGAGCCAATAATGAATAAGCGTCCACCTGCTTTCCGAATTTCTACCAATAAATTGACTGCTAATTCCAGAGAATCTGTGTCAATTTCATTTAGCACAGCTGAACAATTCGCCAGAAAATTTTTACTGAATGTCATAATTGTCAATCTTAAATCGAGTCCATTAATGTCAGCATATCATCAAGGCCGTAGATTATGATCTGACTTTGTCTACTCATTTTATGCATTTATGGGTTTTATGTCATTCGCACTGCGGGTAGCTAACCCGATTTGTCCGATATAATTGCGGTGAGTTTGCGAGTATCCTTTTTTGGCTATTTATTTTTTATGACAGAGCATTCCTTTCCGAAACATATCATAGTAACAGGCGCAGGACGCGGCATAGGGAAGGCAATTGCTTTAAGTCTGGCAGCAAAAGATGGCAATATTCTGTGTGTTTCCAGGACTGATAACTGTTCAAAAACCAGAGACCAAATTATAGCTAATGGTGGCAATGCCTCTTCATTGGTAATTGATTTAAACAATGAAGAACTGGTCCACAAAAGTATATCAAGATGGCTAGCAGAACAAAATGCTTCCCATATTGGTATTATTGCTGCAGCGGCACAACTAGGGCCACAGGGTCCGTTGACAAAAAGCGCAATGACTGAATGGCAATCAACATTCAGAGTGAACCTTTTGGCAATCTAGCCGTAGTGCAATCTGCTCTGTCAATAATGGAAAAACATAACTATGGGCGTATCATCATGTTGGCAGGAGGTGGTGCCGCTTATGCTTATCCCATTTTTCCAGCTTATGCGTGTAGCAAAACCGCCCTGGTACGTGAGGTAGAAAACTTGGCGGTGGACCTTGACAGCAAGGGTGATATTGTTGTTGTTTGCCTGGCGCCCGGTGCAATAGAAACCGATATGTTAAAGGCTATACGCGCTGCTGGAGCACAAGTGAAAACTGAGGGCAATATTACTGATGTTATTGAGTGTGTGAAAAGTCTTTTGAGCAAGCAGTGCAAATCATTATCGGGTCGCTTAATTCATGTGCGAGATAATTGGGATGAAATAATTAATGGCGAAGAAGAGAGTCTTCCCTCAAATCACTGGAAGTTGCGACGTATCGAATGAAAACAGTAGGCATAACCGGATTGGGACTAATGGGGCAGGAGCGCCTTCACGCAATTGAGATATTGCAGAAGCGCAAGTGGCCAGTCTCCGTAGTAGCTATCCATGATCCCTATAATGAAAAAATTAATGACATGGCTCACAAATTGCGAGCTTCGGTATGTTCAACCATTGAAGAGTTGATCACCCATAAACCCGATTTGATAATTGTTTGCGTTCCTCATGATATAGCACCTTCAATCACCATAAAACTTTTGTCTGCTGGACAGAAAGTATTATTGGAAAAGCCTAGTGGTACGTCATTAAAACAAGCACAAGAAATTGCTAAAAGCTGTCAGTCGTCCAGCCAATTATTCATCGGCCAAAATTATAGATTCTTTCCTGGTGTATCGGCATTACTGACCGACATCATGAGCGGTAATTTCGGTAAGCCTATAGGGTTCAGCCTGGTTTTGGGGCATGGCGGCAAAGCAGAAGATAAAGATAGCTGGAAGACTAAGAAGGAACAAGTGGGAGGAGGGGCATTAATAGATCCCGGCATTCATCTGATTGATTTATGTAGAATCGCGGGTGAAAATCTAAAATTTATAGGCGGAACTATCTGGCAAGGTTTTTGGCAAACCGGTATTGAAGAGGAAAGCCGTTTATTGCTTAGCAGCAAAAATATTCCAGCCATAGACATGACCGTTTCTTTGGTCCGCTGGTGCAGCACATTTCGCTTGGAATTCTTTGGGGACGCTGGTTATGGTATTGTAGAGGGACGAGGCAGAAGCTATGGCTTACAGCAGTATAGAAAAGGCCGCCGTTGGGGTTGGGAGAAAGGAAAGTCACAAACAGAATCGGAAGAGCTTATCCTAACATCTTCTTGTACAGAGGTATTTGCCGATGAGTTGGAGTCGATTCTTTTTAGTAAAACCATAGATTCTGTTCGGCACGCCTGCACCATGACAGAATCACTGGAAAATATGGCCATACTTGAACTAATCCGCACTCAGCTGGCGCTAAACAAATAGAACAGTTTCTTCTTGTCCGCTTGACTTCGAGTATGCTAATTGATCTTAATTGATTTATCTCCAATTAGCAGATGGGGAGCTAAAATTATTACTAAATCAAGCCTGGCAGACTTCGACAAGAAGGATACACAATGATTTTACTGGCAGCATGCTCTCAAAATAGCATAAGCTAGAAGAGCAGTTTAATTTAGTGAGAGGGATGAATTTTAATGCCGTTAGTTTCTGTAATCATCCCAGCATACAATGAAGAATCGCGACTGCCGCATACCCTTGAATTATGTATTAAATTTCTCAAGCAACAAGATTACGTGAGCGAAATCATAATAGTTACTGATGGTAGCAAAGATGCAACTGAACAAGTTGCTAATTCCTTTGTTTCTTCATTTGCTCATTTACGAATATTATCCTTTCCCTATAATCGTGGCCGGGGCTTTGCTGTTAAGGAGGGAATGCTGGCAGCAAAAGGCGATTATAGGCTATTTATGGACGCTGATAACGCAGTGCCCATTGATTTCTTGCCGTCATTTTTGCAAAAATGTCAGGAGGGTTACGATTTAGTGATGGGTTCTCGTACCCACAAAGAAAGCAGAATTTTAAGACGGCAGCCATTTGCGCGCCATCATTTGGCAATTGTTTTTCGTTTTTTGCAAAAGGGTGTGCTAAGACTGCCTCATTGGGATACACAATGTGGTTTTAAATTATTTACCGCTGCAGCTGCTGAAAATTTATTTCCTAGACTTACCTATGAATGCGGATTCTTTGACACAGAATTGCTTTATATTGCCCATAAGCTAAATATGAGAGTTCTAGAATTACCCATTACTTGGCGGCATGATCCTGATACCCGCATGCCAATTGGATTGAGGCGGAGCGTCGAGTTATTCATAAAACTGTTGATGATTTCGAGAATCCATTCAAAGATCCATTCAAAGGAATAAATCATAAAATATTGCCATCGCGAGAGTTTACTTTGATGCTACCCTTTAAATTTTTACCAGTTCAATCAGGCGGTGCTGAGCCTATTTGGGATGGGCATTCATATCGCATTGGCGATCAATCGTTCCAAATCTTGGATTATTGTTCTTCTCAAGATGGCTGGCGGGATGATCTCACCACCTTTATAGAAGAAACTGCAGGTTCAGATCACTTTATCGATATAGCATCTAGAGAACATGCGCTGGCACAAGTCAAAAAATTTGTTAAAGCTGAGCAGCCTGTTATTCTTGAAGTTGGCTGTTCTTCCGGATTAATGCTTAGCGCACTGGCTGATTTTAACCGAAACGGTTTTACTCTTGGCGCTGACGTTATCAAGGAACATTTGCAACAGCTTACTAAGAATTTGCCTGGTACTCCACTATTACAATTTGATTTGACTAGATGTCCTCTGCCGGACAATTGTGTTGATGCGGTGGTATTACTAAACGTTCTAGAACACATAGAAAATGATCGCGTTGCTATCGAGCAGTTATTTCGCATTTTGAAGCCTAATGGTGTTGCGATTCTGGAAGTGCCTGCTGGGCCGGAGCTTTATGATAGCTATGATCGAATTATGATGCATTATCGTCGATATAGAATGAAAGAATTTCGCCAGTTAGTTACAAAGGCAGGTTTCAAGATAGAATATGCCTCGCATTTAGGTTGCTTTCTTTATCCTGGCTTTTGGCTAGTAAAAAAAATAGCCAGGTTACGAACACAGCCAGATTGCCACCTTGATCTGAACACGGCACGAGATAATATCAAGAAGACTCGCCATAATAAGCTGCTAAAAATCTTTTCCGATCTTGAGATAGCTTTTGGCAAAACAGTGAATTATCCATTTGGTATACGTTGTTTGATAACTGCTTCCAAGCCCGACCAATCTCGAGTATAGATGATGATTTCTTTTCCCCGATTACACTTTACTGAGTCAAAAATTATTCCCTGGCTTTATGGCTTAATTATATTAGGTCTAATTTTTAGATTTTGCTATCCATTTTTTAGTCATCCCTTAGACCATATCTATTCCGATCCGGCAAGGCATTATTCAGATTCTCACCCCATTAATTTTGGCGGACAAACACTGGAGTCCGCCATAGATCCGCCTTTGCCCCAGCTTGTTTTGATGGCAGCTTTTTTGTCTTTGGTGATACTGTCTTTGGCTTAGCGGCTTATTATGGACTATTGTGTGCCATTATGCCCTGGTTTTGGTATCGTTGGGCTCGCGAAGTGTTTTCAACCAAAATCCAGGCGCTAATTTTCACCACAATAATTGTCTTTCTACCTTCTTGGATCAGCACTTATGCGTACACGCAGGACGAAGATCTGCTGCTGCCAGTATTAGGTGCAGCGCTCTGGTTAAGTTGGCGCGCCAAGCGAAAGCAAACAGTAGCATCCTTGCTTTTAGCCAGCTTTTTTGGGGATTAGCTATATGTGTCAAAATCAATGTCCTGTTTGAAGCCATAATCGTATTTGTCTGGATGTTCAGTCCTTCCTTTATTAATTACCGTCATCTAAATATAAGAAAAAGGCCTGACGCTGGCAAGCTCTGCAATCATTATTATTTTTTCTTATTTTGTGCAAACTTTATGGAATTATCACTGGTTAGGTGTTGCCTGTCTTTTCCCACCCGGCTTTGGTGCAAACAATAAGGCAGGTTATTTCAGTGGTGCTCTCGACGTAGCCGAGACCTTTATGTCTAACGGAAAGGTAAGGTGGCAAACCGGTTGGTATACCTCTAATGGTACCCTTGCTCATTCTTTATCACCATTTACTGAATGGACTTCTTGGCGGCATGGTGGTTGGGAGACTATTATAGACTGCGATAAAAAACTCTATCTCACCATTCCAATCCCCAAAATATCTTGGCGGAAGCGCTTGCTTATGCTAGTAGAATCGGCAGTGCATTATTTCTTTACCCCTTCTTGGCCGGATGATCGCGGCGATGATCCAATAGAAAATGCACAAGTTCAGATGCGTTGGATATGGTTTCCTATGGCGTTAGCTATTATTATTCTTGCGGCAATGAAAAGGCGCTTCAAGAATATCCTCGTTATTATTACTCTTGGTGTTGCTTTTATTACTATTTTCAGCGAGGCTGTAATTATTGAAGGACGCTACCGCAAACCGTGGGAAGGCATAGCAATCGCTACCCTTTTATTTTTGTGCACTGCATCAAAAGACTTGTCCCTGAAACCAAAAAAATGAGTATCGATCAGCGGGCAGTGAGTCCGCAACCCGCATACTTGATTTTAAGGCAAATTATCAGCATTGCAATTTTTTCTGGCATTGTCCAGATAGTCTAAAAAATCCTTTTCAGTACATTTATCCATTAAATCGAATGGAAATGATTCTACAGTGCGAGGACGTAACCAATTTAAATATGCTTGACGCTTCATTTGCCAATCCGCTTTTTGATTGAGCACCATGCCTGCGCTTCCATATTTCTGATTTTTCTTAAGCAATTCTGCATATACATCAAACAGTTCAGCAGGACCGGGTTCACGATGATTAGTAGGTAGGCTATTCTTGAACTCAGTTTCGGCCAGAGAGTAATGCCCTAACGCCAACGAACAAAATGCCATACGATAATTGATAATGCGATATATCGGATAAGGCAGAAGCGTGCTTAGAGACGCACGGTGATAGAGTCGAAAGGCTTGCTCAAAATTGTTTTGCTTGAATTCAAGATCTCCCAATTTTAATAGCGGCAAGAGACTTCTCATTTCTTTTGTGGCATTATTTTGCTGTGCAAATATAACTAGCGAATTATAAATTGATTTTGCCTTGTTATAGTCTGTAAGTCCTTCATAAGCAGATGCTTGCGTAAAAAGAATGGACGCTTTCAGTTGGTCATTTGCAGAATATACTTCGTCACATATCTTGAGAGCCTTATCACAAGTAATTATTGCTTTAGGGTAATTTTTTGTTCTCAAATAAAATCTAGCCATATTAGTTAAAACAGCTAGCTGGAGGGGAGTGAATTTCTTATCAGCTAAAACAGGGATTTGTCTGAAAGTCTCTTCTGCTTTTTTAACATCACCCGAAAATTCAAGTTCACAAGCTTTTCTCAAGAGAGTATGTGTAGCATCTTCTGACAGGGAGCAGGCCTGTAATGTCATGATTGCAATGAGCAGAAACTGAATTGATATAAAAATCTTTCTGGGATAAAGCATTTTTTCTTTACTTCGGGATTGCAGCTACGGGCGGAGCTTGCTTCAATTCTATGATGACAGCAGCGATGGCACAAAACAGAAAGATAATTATGCCCAAGAAGCACCGCCAGTGATAGCTTACGTTTATAGTTTCGCCGGACAAGAGATCGAGATTGACACGAATTAGAAGTGGCAACAGTAAAGTTGCCAAGCTGATAAAAAGTCGAATAACAGATTGGCGGGGAGTGTATTGTGTATCGTCGGTCGTGCTCCAGATATAAAGCCACAAAATAGGAATGAGCAAAAGCAAGAGATCATATAAATAACCGTGCATACTAAAATAAACAAGCATGATGGTACTAAGTGAAGCCGCTAACTCAAACGCTTGTCCACTAACTTTCTGCAGGGCTGGATAAAGCTTTAGCCATACCCAACCCGAAGCAATACCAGAACTTACATAAGCTAATGCTGATATTACATTTACACCGGGCATGTTACAGTTCAAGCTGCAGAGCAGAGACCGAAAATTAGTCATAAACCAAGTATGATTTAGTCCGACATAAGAATGTTTTATTTCGCACAGATAATTAGCCTTGATAAAATTGAATAAGTTATCGTAGCCTACTATGTAAGCTGACAATAAGATTTCTAAAGTGACGGCTAAAATGCAGCCGTAAACGAAATTTCTTTTACCTAGACAAATACCAGGAATCAAAGCAATTAGAGCTTGTTGGGGTTTGAAAAATGACGCTCCAGCTATTAGTCCAGCCCACCAATAATTTCTATTTATCAACAACCTAAGAGATAAGGCGATTATTGCTATTTCGAAAGCGGTAGTCTGCCCTAGCGAAAGATCTCCGGCTACTGCAATATTTGCCATACACATTAAAAATCCAATTAAAAGCACCGCCCTTTTCTTTAATGCAGCAAAAGCAATACACACAAAGGCGATTGTTATGCACATTGCTGATAAAAAAAACCATATTCGCCAGCCGGTGTACAAGTCAAAATATGTCAAAGGAGTTGTCAGGGCAAACAGCAGAGGTGGATACTGAATAGAAAAAGTTTCGACAGATTGCATAGGAGCAAGCAGGCGGTCTACTGTCTGGGTAAGCAAAACCGGATCATACACGTCTAGATCGGGATACTTTGTTATTCTTTCTCTATTGAGTAAGCCGCTAGCGTAGAAGGTAACAAAATCGAATACATCAGATTCGCCTGATACTGCCGTTGGCTTTATAAAGTGAAAGTAATTTTTAGCAAGAGGAAAAATGGTTTTATCAAAGTCTTTCCAGAGATTGATAGTAGCCGAGTAATACTGGCTTAAAACAATGATCAATAGGATCAGTCGCAAAAAGTCGAAAAGTCTTAGATATTTGACTTTCACCGTCTTACCAAGTCAGCCTCCTCAAAACCAATTTGAAAGTATCTTTTCTTTCTTTAGCTCCTCTAAATCTTTGCCTGTATCGACGGTACGCCAGAAACCGTCATATTTATAAGCGTGCAATTCTTTTTTTGCAGCCAAAGACGGGAATAAAGTGTCTTCATGGTCACCACAATCTGGAAAAGACCCAAACACTGCTCCATTAACTAGATAGATACCGGCATTAATCCAATGTTCTAATACAGGCTTTTCACGAAATCCTATTGCCAATCCACTTTTGTCAATTTCTACAATTCCGTAAGGACTGCGCAGAGGTGTGCATACAATAGTAATAGCTGCATTCTTATTTTTGTGCTGGACAGCCAGTTCAGATATAGGCAGGTTTGTAACTATGTCTCCGTTGACCACCAGTATGTTTGAGGAGAGATCGCGTATGTGGCTGCTAGCTAGTTTTATGGCACCGCCACGGCCTAATGGCTTTTCCTCGATAGAATAGGATATGCCTAAGTCTAAATTGCTGCCATCACCGAAATACTTCAAAATAGCCTCATGTTTGTAATTGCAAGCAATGATGACCTTTTCAATTCCGCAGGACTTTAGCCAGCGCAATGTATATAGCAAAATTGGTTGCTCACCAACTTCTACCATTGGCTTTGGCCGATCATAAGTGAAAGGACGCAGTCTTTCACCACGGCCGCCCGCTAAAATGATGACCTCACTTGGAGCTGCTTTCATTTGGTTTTTACTCACAAAGCGCGCAATGACAAGACTCTGCCGCGTCTAGAAGTATGATATTTATCAGAACGAATTGTCTTAAAGCGGTATCCATAACTCATATCATAGCAATTAGTTCTAGAAACTCAATTATTTAGCTAGACAAATGACTTCATTGATAGATGTATTGTGGTCAATATTCTCTATTTGTTTTTTGCTTTGCTTGCATCGCATCCACAAGATCATAATCACTTTCTGTAAAGCTATCGATTAATCTACATCTTGACCCCGGTCCAGTTCTAGGATAGTACCAATCTACGTACTCTTTGTGTTTAGCGTACCACTCCAAGGAGTCTCGTCGGGCTAAACCAGAGCTTGCCGGTTTGCCGAATTTTACCAAAAATTCTGAATATCTGTCGTATATATTTTTCGGAGCGGACTCTGTAGATAAGGTTGGCAGGGCATCTTTAAACTTAATGTCTGCTTCTGTATATTGGCCTAAAGCCTCGTAACAGCGAGCTAAACGATAGCTTATCAGTTTACCGATGGTTTTAGATAATCTGCCTTTTGCAAAAGCTTCTAGATACAATTTAAGAGCGCTGTGCAGATTTTTCTTTTTGAATTGGATATCACCCAATCTAATTAACGGCAGAATTTCTACAAGATCTTTGCCGCAACGAGAATAAGGACTGAATGTCTTTATGCTTTCATATATAGTTATTGCTTCGTCGTATTTTTTCATCTCATCATAAGCGCTTGCGAGCACGAATAAAAAAGATGTGTTGAGCATATCATTGCACCCGTATAAGGATTGACAAAGTTTTAGACCCTTCTTGCAGGTAAGTATCGCTTTACTATAATTCTTCATTAGTAGATACAGCCTGGATTCATTCAGTAGAATAAATAAATGCAGCGGGCTTGCCTCGTTTGGATTCAAAATATCAATTTGTTTATAAATTTCTTCTGCTTTCGCGTATTCGTCTGAGTATTCAAAACTCCGAGCTTTTCTCATTAAAGTAGTTTTGGCATTTTCTGCTATAGAACAACTTTGCAATAAAATTGTTGTAGTAAGTAAAAAGCATAATTGCCGGTAAGAATGTTTTGAAGGGAGCATTTTTATTCCACCCGCACAAGGGTTTTATTTCCGTATTTTTTGAATTCAAAAAATACGGCTGTCAATGCACAACCGATTAGCAGCAGCCCAAACAAGAAATTCCTCACCTCATAAAAGGTATCGGTACTTTCGTAAGTTAGCTGTATCGAAAGGTTATCCCAAAAAAAGAAAGGCACATAAAAAACCACTATAGAAATCATGAAGCGAATGATAGATTGTTTTAAACTGTAGCTTGCCTCAGCACTGGTGCTCCAGAGGTACAGCCAAAGGCAGGGAATGATATAGAGAACATAGTCATACCAGTAGCCATGCAGGCTGAAAATAAGCAATGCTATGGTAGTGATTGATCCTATTAATTCGATTGAGCAATCGCTAATTTTTTGCAAAGCCGGATAGACTTTTAACCAGAGCCCAAGTGCAGCAAGAAAAACAAGGACAAAGGCTAGTGCCCCAATTTTAGTTGCGTTGGATGTAAACCAAGGGAAGTATTGCAGCATGCCTACAAAAGTTAGATAATCCCAACCCTCATTCATGTCGCTAAAAGAGTGCGCTATTTCAGACATATAATTTGTCTTGAGGAAATTGGGCACATTGTCGTAACCAACCACCAATATTGATAGCAAGGTTTCAATGAATAGCATTATTAGGAAGCCGCGAAAAAATTTACTTTTGCCCACGCAAAATCCTGGAATCAAAATAATTAGAGTTTGTTGTAACTTAAGTATTGAAGCTCCTGCGATCAAGCCCGCCCAAAAATATTTTTTGTCGATCAACAGCCTAAAAGATAGAGCAATTATTGCTGCCTCAATACAGGTAGTTTGACCAATTAAGAAATTTTCGCTGACAGGAAAGGTAAATAATGCAATGAGTAAGCCGCCAAGGAGGAGAGGACGAGCATCCAGTGCCTTGTATGCTATAAAAATATAAGCAAGAGAAACACAAATTGCCAAAACAAAAAACCATATGCGCCACGCTGTATACAGGTCAAAATAAGCAAGCGGTGTTACCAGTGCGAAAAAGATGGGAGGATACTGCAGACAAAATGTTCCTTGCGGTTTTATCGGAGCTATGATGCGCTCCATGGCTTCTGTTAATACAAATGGGTCATATAAGTCTATTGGCGTTTTACTTTCTAGCCGCTCCCTGTTAAGCACTGCTCCTGCATAGAAAGAAAGAAAGTCTATGGTTAAGCATTCTCCAGTGGATGCTGCAGCCATACTAAATAACAAACCGCTTTTAGCTAGCGGTTTTGCAAAAATGTCAAAATCGCTATAACGATTGGTGATGTTGAGACAATGAGCGCAAATGATAATACAAAAGATAAAGAGTCGCAAAAGATCAAGCAACATCGTGTGATTGATATTTATCCTCTTATGGAGCAATTGCCGTACCCAAGCGTTTATATTCATTTGTTTGTGGAATCTTGTGCTATTGCGTCAACCAGATCATAATCTTGTTCAATGCATTTATCTACCAATCTGCATCTAGAACCTGGATTAGTTCTAGCATAATACCAATTCACATACTCTGCATGCTTAGTCGTCCATTCTTCTGAACGCTGCCTAGCCAAAGCCGAGCTACCAAATTTGCCATCTTTTTCCAAAAGTTTTGCGTATTTAAAATACATATCCTTGGGCGCTGCGTGAAAAGACCGATACGGTAGAGATTTTTCAAAATGAGTTTCTGCCATACTTTTATTTCCTAGGGCTAAAAGACAAATAGCCAAACGATAATTTATCAGCCTAGCCATGATTTCGGTTGTTCCGGTTAGCACAGAGGCGGCCTGGTAGAGTCTAAGAGCTTCATGCAATTTATTCCTTTTAAAGGCGATATCACCTAATTTAACTATTGGCAAAAGTTTTACAAGATCGCTCGAGCAAGGGGAATGTGACGCAAATGCCATTATACGTTTATAGCTTGCTATGGCTTTGTCATATTCTTTTAAATTATCATAAGCAGATGCCAACACGAATAAAAAAGATGTATTAAGCATGTCATCGGGACCAAATATAGATCGACAAACTTTCAAGCCCTTCTGACAGATAAGTATTGACTTACTATAATTCTTAGTTCGCAGAAAAAATCTGGCTTCGCTCAAAAGGATGGAAAGTTGCATAGGACTTGCCTCTTTATTCAAGCTGCAAACCTGGTCGTAAACTTTTTCTGCTTCAGCAAATTGTCCTGAGTACTCAAGGTCCTGGATTTTTATCAAAAGAATGTCTGTCCGATCTTCAAAAATTGAACAGCTTTGCAACAAGATTGTTGTGGTTAATAGAATGACTAATCCATAGAAAATCTTTAGTATGTTCATTTTTAACTCACTCTGCTAACAGTGCGATTTTGGCATTTGTGAGATTCTAAAATGAGGGCAATTATCGCGCAGCACAACAGCGTCATGCCGCAGCAGAAATTCCTTGCTTGATACCAAGTAATTGTACTGTCGGCAGTAACCATGATTGTCAGACTGTCCCAATAAAAGAAAGGAGTATAGAAAATAATTACAGAAATAAAAAGTCTAATAACAGATTGCGGCATAGCGTAGCTCTCATCGTCGGAGGTGCTCCATATGTATAACCAGAGACACGGAATGATATAAAGTGCATAATCATACCAATAGCCATGTAGGCTGAATAAAACCAATACGATAGTGGTAATAGAGGCTGTTAGTTGAATTGCCTGGCTACTAACTTTCTGCAAAACGGGAAAGATCTTTAGCCACAACACCGATAGCGCTAAAAGTAACACGGTATAAACTGCTTCGGCTATTTTATCTGCGCTACCAATAAACCAAGGCAAACAATTCAACATACCGCGAAAAGTTGTATAGTACCAATTATCATTGCCATCACTAAAAGAATGAAGCACCTCTGCCATATAGTTTGTTCTGATGAAATTCGGCACATTATAATAGCCGACGACAATTAATGACACCAGAGTTTCAATGGCAATCAGTAAAAGGAAGCCCCGCAGAAAGTCTTTTTTCCCCACACAAAAACCTGGGATCAAAATAATTAACATTTGCTGTAACTTAAGCAAAGAAATTGCCGCTATTAAGCCTGCCCAAAAATATTTTTTATCGATAAGAAATCTGAGTGATAAGGCTATTACCGCTGCTTCAATACAAGAAGTTTGCCCGATAAAGAAATTTTGCGAAACAGGGACACTAATTAAGGCAATAAATAATCCACATAATAAAAGTGGTCTAGTTTTTAGTGAATCATAAGCTATGCAAACATAGGTAATGATTACTAAAATAGCTGAAATAAAAAACCATATTCGCCAGGCTGTGTACAGGTCAAAATATGCCAAAGGGGTTGTTAGGGCAAAAAAATCGGCGGATACTGAAGACAGTATGTTCCTTGAGGTTTTAGCGGAGCCGCAACACGAGCTATAGCTTGAGTGAACAAAAATGGATCATACACATTTATGTGTAAATGTTTTTCTATTCTATCCTTGTTAAGTAGTCCGCATGCATAAAAAGTAGCAAAGTCACTGGCGATCGCTTCACCGGTTGATGATGCTGGAGTAACGAAGTTGAAACCAGATTTTGCTTCAGGTTTCACCTCATTATTGAAGTAATTGGCAAGATTTTCTAGATGACAAACGGCGTGAGATAGGATTATATAAAAAAGAATAAGTCGCAGACAGTTAATAACTAACTTGCGATCGACTTTCTTAGTCAAACCGAAATTTTCTCCCTACTGGGGTCAGAAGTTTGGGGTTTAAACAGCCCGCCGGCAGCTAATAGTTTCTTTACTTGATCTACATCTTTATTAGCACGATACCAATCTATAGTTGGCTTAAGTCCTTGCTGTAATGTGAATTTTGGCGTCCAACCTAAAAGTTCCTTAGCCAAAGAATTATCAGCGATACGATTTACTGGTCCAACTGGCATATCAAGCTGTTTCAGAATCTCTGGCTTATAGCCGAAAGATTCAATAATCATTTGTGCCGCGTCTAGGACACGCAAACGTTCAGTGGTCCCTATGTTTACTGCTGTACCATCGTCGATTTTTTCGGCAGCTAATATCGTTCCCTCGACAATATCTTGTACATAAGTCCAGTTGCGTAATTGTTCTCCATCGCCCCAAACTTCAAATGGATCTTGACGCGTAAAGGCCTTAGCTATCATGGCCATGATAGAAAGATCTTCTTTGGCTCTGGGCCCATAGACAATAAAATATCTACAAGATGCAGCTTTTAAGCCGAATTCTTTACAGTAGGCTTTAAGAGTAAGCTCACCCATTAGCTTGGCCCAACCATACATATTGTCGGCATTATAAGGTGGTCCCACCATATCTTCTTTTAAATAAAGTTTTTCATTTATGTTTGTTTGAATATGATTCGGATAGACACAACCCGAAGACGCAAAAATTACTTTTTTGACTTTAGCTTTTGCTGCTTCGCGAAAAACAACACCATCCAAAAGCATATTAGAGGCAGGTCCTGATTGGCATCTATCAACATAGGCACGTCCGCCGTGATCAGCAGCTAAGTGAAAAACTATATCGATGTCCTTCATTGAGTTGCGGCAGACCATTCCTTCTTTCAGGTCTGCTTCGATAAATTCGAAAGACTTATTATTAAGATGGCTTTTTATATTGTCCAGCGAGCCGCTACTTAAATTATCCACAGCCCTTATATGGACATTACGAGGCATCAGCGCATCCACCAAATGGGAGGCGATACAGGAAGCGCCACCGGTGATCAATACATTTTTGCCGGCCCAAGCAAAACCCATTTTTCACACCTCCATCTCAGTCGTCATACTAACATATTCCTCTTTTCGGGCAATATAAAACGCTAATTTGTTTGGAAATAGCCGCCCAGCGGTCCTTTTAAGCTTAGTTGACACTCATCTCGCACGTATAGTATCTGCCTGATCGGACAAGTATATCGAGACAAGGAAAAAAGCCAAGCATATAGCCTAGCGGTATCCGGAGAATTTTTAGTCAATAATGATATTACTGAACTGAGAGCGGTAATATACAATAGTAGTTCTTTAGCGCGGCCCGTCATGAAAGTAAATATCTTTAATATGTTAACAGCAGCTTTTCAGTCGGTATCAGTTATTTTGCCAACAATGGATGAAACTACATCTTTAACCAAAACAGTGGAGATAATTTTGCAAGCATCTGCTGCTGATGTCAGAGAACTAATTATTGTAGTTTGCGATCGCACTACTGATGCAAGCCTTGGCGCTATTGCAGCATTAAGGGTTCGCTTCGGAGAATTGATCGTTATTCATCGTCAAAAACTGCCATTCGTTGGTGGAGCAATTAGAGAGGGCTTTGATCTGGCGCGAGGAAGCCATGTCATTTTGATGGCTAGTGATTTAGAAACAAATCCGGTCGAAGTACCAAAACTTATTGCCGAATCAAAGCTTCATCCAAATGCCATTATTACAACCTCTCGCTGGCTAAAAGGCGGTAATTTTACTGGTTACAACAAAATTAAACTGATGGGAAATTGGCTATTTCAGCGTTTCTTTTCTTTTCTTTATAACTCTGAAATGACCGATATGACCTTTGCTTATCGTTTATTTCCAACAAATGTTTTGCGTTCTATAAAATGGCAAGAATTAAAACACCCTTTTTTTTCGAGACAGTCATTAAGCCTATTCGTATGGGAGTGGAGATAATCGAAATACCCACCACTTGGGAGGCTCGCACCGAGGGACAATCACACAATAGTTTTATCAATAATCTAGAATATTTCAGGACCGGTTTTCAGGTTCGCTTTGCTCCCCTTAATTCAATGTTGATAAATCCAAGTGACAGCAATACTCCTTTACCGGAACAATCCGATCAGTCAAATTAATTGATCAATCTTTAAAGGAAAGAATGAAAAAAGTCATTGTCACAACCAGCATTAATCCGCCTACAGAAGCAGTACAGAAATTTGACTTTATGACAGACTGGAGTTTAATAGTTATTGGTGATCTCAATACACCAAAGGACTATAAGCTAGACAATGGAACTTATTTCGGTCCGGAACAGCAAGAGAAGTATGATAAAGCATTGTCTGATGCTATAGGTTGGAATTGTATTCAGCGGCGGAATTTTGGATTTTTGATTGCTCATGATATGGGCGCAGATATAGTGGCAACTGTGGATGATGATAATATCCCGCTGCCCGGCTGGGGGCAGAATCTTATGCTAGACAAAGAGGTTGAAGTTAATTTTTATGAGACCGATGCAGATGCTTTCGACCCGATCGGCGCCACCGCATATGGTGCATTGTGGCATCGCGGCTACCCGTTGCAGCTCATTGCGAGGCGCAATTATCAAAAAAAATCCCGAAAAACGATAAAGGTAGATATTCAAGCAGACTTTTGGAATGGCGATCCTGATGTGGACGCGATTTGTCGGATGGAGCACGCGCCTGTGTGTGATTTCAATCCTGATCATTTTCCAATAGCATCAAATAAGACAGCACCGTTCAATTCCCAAAATACGTTTCTTGCCAGAAAAATTTTGCCGGACTATTTCTTAATGCCTTATATTGGGCGCATGGATGATATTTGGGCCTCCTTCTATGTGCAGGCCCTTGGCCATAAAGTTGCATTTGCAAAAGCCTCGGTATACCAAAAGCGCAATCCCCATGATTTAATTGCAGATATGCGAAAAGAATATATAGGCTACGAAAATAATTTGAAATTGATCGAGGATCTGAACCGCGATCCGCATACTATTAAAAACTATCTGCCCGAGCGAGCTTTACAAGCATGGAAGCTATACAGTAAGCATTTTAAATAAAATGAAAGCCGCTTAATCGTTAATACTTTGTTTTTTTTGCTGATTAATCATCTCGGTCAGAGAATCGATAATCACTTGATCTGTTCTATGCTGCCAGTCCAAAGCTGTTAGCAAATCGGCACGGGACATAATTCCTTTGGACAGAATCAACTCTCCTAGAGCCATACCGGACTTTTCTTGCTGGGCAATGAGATCTTCCAATTGCACCAAGGTTAATTTACCCTGTTTGAGTAAAATCTCGCCCAATTTTTCTGGTCGAGTTAGTAGATCCCATTTTTCTTCATCAGTAAGAGGTACATGTTTTGCTTCTGGGTCCATAATTGCATTCTTCCTTTATTAGCCATTTTATACGACGAAATGCGGAATTTGCTAATTAGTAGCAAATTTCGCCTGGCGTTGAGAGCCTTTTAATTCTCTCCAGTAAACAAGCAGACAGCTAGCGTTGAAAATAGATGAATAAGTGCCCGAAATAATGCCAATAAGCATTGCTAAAACAAAATCTCTTGTAGTCACTCCACCCAAAAAGTAGAGAGCCGCCAAAGTGATCAAAACCGTCAAAGACGTATAAATCGAACGAGCTAGCGTTTGGTTGACACTCTCATTGGCGATGTCTGCAAATGTTAGTTTCTGAGGACTATTTGATGAACTCAAAATACTTTTCTTACTACCCACATATTTTGAGTTTTCGCGAATACGATCAAAAACGACTATTGTGTCGTGCACTGAAAAACCAATTACTGTCAAAATTGCACTTATAAATAGACTATCAACCTCGGTACCAGCAAAAAGTCCCAGTAATGCGAAGATACCACATAGAGCCAAAGCATCATGAAACAGAGCGACAATAGCGCAAACTGCATAATCCAGTTTGAAGCGATAAGAAATATAGACAATCATCGCAATAAAAGTAATGAACAAGGAAATGATACCGCTAGCAAGCAATTCAGGACCAATAGTTGCGCTCACTTTGTCAACCGATAGCATTTTAAACGGACCAAGCTTTTTCCTTAAAGTCTCGTCAAGTTTTTCTTTCTCGCTCTCTGTCTCGATGGATCTGGTGCGCATAATAACTACTTCCTGTCCAGACATTTGCGCTAATTGAACCTGAGATCCCGGAAAACCACTGTTGTTTAAAATGTCGCGGACAGGCTCTAAGCCTGTTGGTTCTTGAAATTGATATTGAAGTATAGAACCACCGGTAAAGTCTATACCGGGCTTAAGCGGTGCATGATATTTCATGCAGCACAGCAGTATTCCTATTAATCCGGGTATTAGAATGGCAAGCGAGACCCCAAACCAGAGCCAGCGATACTTAACAAGATCAATCTTTATAAAAGTCATTTAGCTCCCCCAGCCTTACTTTTTGCCAAAAAGACCGTCATATTTTGGCACCAGATGCAACAAAGTGCGTGTTGCCATAATTGCGGTGAACATTGAAATGATGACACCGATTGCTAGAGTGAAAGCAAATCCTTTAACTATAGCTGTGCCAAATGAAATAAGTACCGCGCATGCAATTAGGCTATTAACATTGCTGTCAAAAATCGACGTGAATGCCCGCTGAAAGCCATTTTCTATTGCAATATATAAAGTTTTACCGGACTTCAATTCTTCTTTGGTACGCTCAAAAATCAAAATATTAGCGTCTACAGCCATACCCACTGAAAGAATGAAACCAGCTATACCAGCCAGAGTCAGCGTTACTGGAATTGTCTTAAAGATAGCCAGAGTAAATAATGTATACAGGATTAGGGCACAGTCGGCGACTAAGCCGGGTAAGCCATAAACCAGCACCATAAAAAACATGACCAACGAAATACCAACAACGCCAGCAATCAGACTTTTCTCAATAGAGTCTTGCCCTAAAGTAGCACCTACAGATCGTTCTTCGATAATTTTAATCGGTACTGGTAAAGCACCGGCATTTAGCTTTGAGGCTAGATCAACAGCTTGGTCACGGCTAAAACTACCAGTAATTTCTCCTACGCCAGCCAAGATCGGTTCTCTAACATTAACCCCATGATATTTTTCAATCGGCACCGCGTTGCCATTGGGGTCTCTGTCGGTAGGTTGTCCATCGAGAAAAATGCCGATTTGTCTACCCACCAATCTCTGCGTAAGAGCACCAAATTTTTTTGCTCCTTCCGGTTTGAACTCAAAACTGACTCTCCAGATACCGCCAGATACAGTAGGATTAGCTTGGGCATGCTTAAACTCTGCCCCCGTCAACCCGGTGTCTTTCCAGTAGTTGTGACCATCGGCAGTATAAGCTAATTCCTTGAATTCTAAAAGGGCTGTAGTGCCTATTCTATCTTTAGCTTGTTGCGGATCTTTTATACCGGGTAATTCTACAATCAGCCTATCTTTGCCCGTTAATTGCACCAAAGTTTCCGATACGCCTAAGCTATTAATCCTATTGTCAATTACCACCAGAACATTTTTCATAATCTCCGAATCTATGGTCGGCACCAGAGGTGGTGCCGGTAATGCCTGCAACAATAATTGACTACCACCACGTAAATCTAAGCCTAACTTTAAGTTTGTATAAACCACCCATCTTTTGTTCTGCCAGATAATTTGTAAACTATTAGCAGACTGAGCGCGCTCAAGCATTTGTTTATAAAGCTCTTCCTTTTCATAGCGATCCATCTTGGATACATTGGGAAGCTTTTCAATTTTCTTAGATATTTCTTGTCTCAACTTCAATACAGGCAAGTTTCCAAGTTCCCGCCATTCTTTGAGATCACTTTGCTTTTCTAGTTGAAATAGGGTAAAGGAAGACCAGAAGAATACGATAATTACAACAATTGCCTTCCAGTCACCAAAAAATTTCTTCCAGCTGAAACTTTGCAAGCTGCTCTTTTGGGGAGGTCTTTTAGCTGATTTTATGTTTTGCATCGATACCTTGATTACGGTTTTGTAGCCAGCCGCTTGCTCCTCTAAAGTGAGTATGCTCTCGCTTTGGAGACTAAAATAGCGCTCGGCTGAATTTCGTTACTATATTATAAACTGATCTATAAAGCTTTATTTTATTTCAATTTTATAGAGCATGGACCACATTGCCACCCTTTTTTTCGGCTGCTTCTTGAGCGCTAAGGCAACTATTAAGCAAGCTATCTGCATCCAATCCATGTTTTGGGAATGAGCTTAGACCGATACTACAGGTTGTATTAAGTTGAAATGTATTGAGTGTGACCGGTTTTCTTACAAGCGCATGACGAATTCTTTCCGCTACCACAGTGCCTCCAGCTTGATTTGTTTCAGGCAAAATCATGGCGAATTGCTCTAATTGTAGCCGGCAAGCCCAATCAACTTCCCTTAAAGTATCTTGCAATAATTTAGCTAAATGTTTTACGCTCAACTCGCAACCCAAAGGCCCATAGGCATTCCGTATTCCTGTGAAATTGTCTATTCGTAGAATTCCTATTGTTAGTGGTCTTTTATAGCGATCGGCTCTCGCTACTTCATATTTAAGCTCTTTCAAAAATACGTGGATATTATACAAGCCGGTTAGCGAGTCAAAAAAGGCCAATTTTTCCAAGTACTCAAGTTGCTCGTTCAGTGGCTCATTCCCTTCAAATTGGACAAAGGGGTTAGCCGGCTCTAGTGACTTGACTCTAGAAAGCGCTTGCTCGTTGACAATTGCTAGGCTGCTTGCGGTACTTACCAAATGTTCATCGGTGGCAATCTGGCAGTAGATGCAATTGACACCTGTACAATTATGGTCTTTTTCGTCCAGCATTATTATGGATCTCCTCAATCCCCTTTTGCCCCTGGAAGCCAAAAACCAAACTGTATTATAGCCTTCTCGCCCTTATAAATGCTCGTCAATTTGAAACTATGCCCTGTTTATCAGAATAGACTGTACTACCATCGATTAACAATCGTTCTAGCCTGCATAAGCCTTGGATAAGCAAACTGTAAAGATCGCCGCCACTTTCAAACTCCAGTGTCTTAGTATTTTTAGGCAGGGCAAAAACAGCGATATCAGCTAATTTGCCTGCTTGCAGAGAGCCCAGTTTATCTTCCAATCCAAGGCATTGAGCAGCTTTTATAGTGATTAAATCGAGCGCTTGTTTCGCCGCCAATTCAAAGTTAGCTAAATAAGATCGATGCAATTTGAGGGCAAAAGCAGCTTCATTTAGCAAATTCAAATTGTTACTGGAGGCAGCACTGTCAGTGCCTAGACCGACACGCACGTGATTAGCTAAGAGCTTCTCCAATGGAGCCCGACCGCATTTGAGCGTAACATTGCTATTAGGGCAGTGGGCGATGGAAACGTTGGCTATTTTCAGTAGGTCTATGTCAAAATCATTAATTTGAACGCAGTGAGCGGCCAATAAATTATCAGCCAGCAAGCCGTGCTTGTGCAGATGCTCAACCGGCGAATGATTGCTACCTTTCCAGGCTGTGTCTGTCTCATAAACTTCAGCAAAATTCGGTATTCTTTTGCTAAAAGCGTAAATTAAAAATTGTTTTAAATCCGTGTCCTCCGAATGGAACCATTTGAATTCTTCTTTAGATTCGGCCAAGTGCGTCAAAAGCGGAAGATTGTGCTCCTTGGACCATATCTTTGCTTTTCGCCATAAAGCGGGACAAACCGTATATGGTGCATGGGGAGCAACAGTAATAGCAATGCGCTGCTGTTGCAAAGCTGTTTGGACGGATGGTTTGGCCATAAATGTGTTCCGATGTTCTAACCAGTGCTGCCATCGCTGTTCAGCTGCCGATTCGTCAACGCCGAATGTCTCTAACCCGATCACTGCTCTCATTCCGAGTTGTGCCAGAGGCATAATAGAAGCGCCGTTATAAGAAAAGTCCACAACGAAAGTCGTGCCTGCTGCTATACTCTCTTTTACGCCACTTATAGCGGAATTCACCCGGTTTTCTGTTGACCAGCCAGCGGTTATTTCCATTAGCCTGGGCAACCAGTCAAAAAAAGCTGATTCTTTAGCCAAAGCTCTTAAACTTGTATGTTCAAGGTGAGTATGCAGATTTATAAATCCTGGCAAGATTATGGCATTGCCGTGGTCGTGCAGGATATATTCCCTGCCAGCAATAAATTGGGATAATTGATCTTCGGGCACAATGTTTTCGATTGTATTGCCAGAAATTATAATAGACCGGTGCTGCAAAGGCGGGCTAGACATCGGCAAAATCCATCGTGCCTTGAGTACGGTTAGTGCCCTAGCCGAGAGAGGGTATTTCGACATTTTTATCGTTAGAACGAACCAGTTCTAAATTGTGAACATAAGTTTTATTGGCCGGATCTAACTCAGTTGCTTGTTCAAATTCTTTTTCTGATTTTTCCTTATAATTTTGTTGGAAGTATATAACTCCTAAATTATTATGCACAGCGGCATTCTCTGGTGCCAGTTTTAGGCAGATGCGTAATTCTTGCAAGGCTTCTTTAAAGCGGCTCTCTTTTGTGAGCAAATTCGCCAGATTATAGTGAGCTTCACAAGAAGTAAAGGCCAGATCAATAGCTTTTCTGTATTCAGCCTCAGCAGCTTTGTTTTGCCCTAAATCACCAAGAAGACTGGCATAACTGATTTGTGCCTGTAAGTAATGGGGTTTTACATTAAGCAGCTGCTTATATTTGGCTACTGCTTCTTGCTTCCTGCCCTGTCTTTCATAAATTAAAGCACCCAAGTATTTCGCTTCGTAATATTTTGGATTTTGTGTCAAAGCGTTATTAACTTCTTTTAGAGCTTCGTTATATTTTTTTTCCAGCGCTAAACGGCGAGCCTTCTCATAATGAAATTCCGGGTCAACAGAATGGACATATTCTTTAGTTGAATCGTCACTTGACATTAGCTGGCTGGCTGATTTTGATTTGCTTTTTTTAGTCTTTACACGGATTTGCTCCATTTGTTCGGCTTTGGTGTTCTGGTCTTTCGCTAAACCTTGCTTGACTTCTTTGACCGAATCAGCCTTTGACTCATTATTAGCTGCTGTTTCGGCACCCTTATAATTTTTTTCCGGGAGCGTTAATTTCTTGACTTCTTCTTCGGAGCTGCTCGCTTTTTCGCTTGTGCCTTCTGTTTCGGGAGCTTTATCGGGGGCTTTAGTAGTTTGATCTAATTGTGTGAATGGCTCGACATCTTTATCTGGAACAGCGATATTCTCTTTAATGGCAGGATGTATGCTGTTAGCGGTGCTGATATCGGTCTGGTCGCAATAAGCAGGCAATGAAAAGTACAATGCCGCAGCCAAAATGACCAGACTATTAGCACGGTTAATTGGATTATATGTTTTGATTTCTATCATAACTATTTGCTTCTCTTTGTTATCTAAAGTGCCTAAACGCTATATAATATTCTCTAGATGCCCACATCTGGGTAAGAGATTTATAGCAGATGTTTCTAATCAAAACCCCATTTGATGGTTAGGTTTATCTTGGACTTTAGAAAATTTTTTAGTGAGGCAGTGATTATTTGACCATGAGACTCAATCAAAAGCACGATTTTCCAGGCAAACTTGTAGTTGTCGAGGGTGTTGATGGATCGGGCAAATCTACACAGTTAAACTTATTACGAAATTGGTTGGAAGCAAAAGGTAAAAGTGTCGTTTTTACTGAATGGAATTCTTCCAAATTAATTTCTAAAACAATTAAACAAGCTAAACGTTCAAATAGTTTGATCCCGGTTACATTTAGTATCCTGCATGCTACTGATTTTGCTGACAGGCTTGAAAACATTATTGTGCCTGCACTGAAAGCCGGTCTGATAGTTTTGGCTGATCGGTATTGCTATACAGCTTTTGCCCGTGATGTAGCGCGTGGTGTTGATAAAGAATGGGTGAGAAATTTATATGGTTTTTCTATTCGTCCCGATGGTACCTTTTATTTTCAAGTGCCAGTAGAGGTATCTCTTGCTCGTATCAATAATGAAAGAGTACCAGGCTATTATGAAGCAGGCATGGATACTGGGCTTTCGCGAGATCCACGAGAGTCTTATAAATTATTCCAGTCAATCATTATCAACGAATATGACAAAATGGTGGACGAATTTGATTTTTACATTATGCCGGCTACCCATCCTATTCATGAGCAGCAGCTTTTATTTAGAGAAAAAATGTCTCAACTTCTAACCAATTAATTTAATGGTGCAAAACTCTATGCAATTAAATCAAGCAGATAGCGAAAAAAATCCAAAGGCAAAGCATATATATCCTGGCAAATTAATTGTTCTGGAAGGAACTGATGGCGTCGGTAGAAGTACACACTGTCAGCTTTTGCAAAATTGGTTGGCAATTGAAGGCTATGGTGCTGTCACTACAGAGTGGAAATCCTCAGAGCTCATTTGCACAGTTATAGACAAAGCGAAGTCAAAGAATGCTCTGAACACAATCACTTTCTCTTTACTTTATGCGACTGACTTAGCCGATAGGCTCCACAACATTATTCTTCCGGCGCTAAAGGCAGGACAAATCGTAATTGCCGATCGTTATATTTATACAGCCTTTGCCCGCGACGTAGTGCGCGGTGCCGATCCTACTTGGGTTAAAAAACTTTATGGCTTTGCTATTGAACCCGATTTAGTATTTTATTTAAAGATGCCGCTTGATTCTTTACTAAGGCGCATTATCACCACGCGCGGTGGCTTGGATTTTTACGAATCCGGTCGTGATATTGGCATGTCTACCGACCTTTATCAATCTTTTAAGCTTTACCAAGCGCAAATTGCTTTTGAATATGAGCGCATGGCTGATGAATACCAGTTTAAAGTAATATCGGCTGATGATCCAATTGATTCAGTACAGAAGGTATTAAGAAACTCAGTGCGTAAGCTCTTGGTTCAAACTTCTGTTGATTCAGGCTCCCCTTCTTTAGAGTCCAAAATAAAAGTAACTGGTCCATGATTGGTCAAAGTAACGCTCATCGAGGATCCGAATTGTCCAGTTTCAACAGTCAGCCCTTGTTTTTCTAATTCATTAACAAAATTCACATATAATTCCTCAGCTTCTTTGGGAGGGGCAGCCTTGGTAAAGCTTGGTCTTCTACCTTTTTGCCAATCGGCTAATAGAGTGAATTGAGAAACTACCAGAATTGTTCCTTCTACATCAATAACCGACCTATTCATTTTTTGCTCATGATCTTCAAAAATACGTAAATGAGCAATTTTTTTGGCTAAGAAAATGCTGTCTTTATCATTGTCGCCAAGAGCAACACCAAGGAGAACCAGCAAGCCGTGCGTTTGTCCGGTATTTCGGTTTAGGGTTTCGCCCACTAATTCCCCAGCCACCGTTACCGTGGCAGAACTGACCCTTTGCACCACAGCTTTCATATTCGAGAAACCCCTATATTATTCATGCAATTGTTAACTAGTAGTATTTTTTAGCAGCAGCTAAGCGAATTTATGCTAGGATGCAAGGTGGTGGTGATATGCTCAGCATTTACTCAGACCAACTTCCTCTATAAGATACTATTGTTTCTATTAAGAAGTCTCTAAATTATTGACGCGGGGTGGAGCAGTCCGGTAGCTCGTTGGGCTCATAACCCAAAGGTCGTAAGTTCAAATCTTACCCCCGCAACCACTAATCATGCGCCTTTCAGAAGGTAGGACAAAAAGCGATTTTTGCTCCCCTATCGAGTCCCTATCGTAATCACCCCTATTCAACAGTTAGCAAGAGATGATGCTGCTTGCTATCCTCACTATTGCCATACACCATTCATAAAGGTGGTTTATAGAATCTCCGGGTGTCCGCTGTTGCCAATGGCACAGCAGTCCGGTGCAGGCAATCAGACTTAAGCAATCAATTATCCTAACCATTGACGTAATGGCCCATTCGAGCTGAAGCTGACACGAGACGTTGGCTAGGCGAGGACTAGCATAGCCAGCACTAATAGGCAGAATTGTCCCTGGGGAAAGGAACTGCGAGTGGTAGTCAATTTGCCGTCGTCTTATAGAAAGATGAATCGTTCAATCGACCTAACAATGTATGTCACTTTAGCTGAAATTTTTTACCAAAAATTTTTATACACTTTGAGTTCTAATTGAGGTTCGCTTAAGGACAAGTCGCGCCAGCAGCAAATCGGCGCTAATCCGCTTCAGGCATTTATCAGAATAGTTTGGGTTTTATTCAGTCGTATCTTTCTCGAATAATTGATAAAGCAACTAATTTTCTGTAAATGTTTGACTTAGTACCTTCTGATTTTTGATTTTGTATTATCTTTTTTTTTGTTTTTACGTATTTGATCTTTTAAAAAGGTTGGCCCGCCTTGTTTTCCATGCAGGCAGACAAGCCTAACTGAGCCACCCAGTGTAAAGCACCAAGCAGCTTCGCTGTGGCTTCGCCAGTGCTTGACACCGGGGCCCTTGGCTTCAGCTATTCAAGCATGTACCGCATGGGGCTGCGGCGGGCTCTTTATTCAGGTGCAGGCAAATATCTATTTTTTTCAGTTATCCAGTCATCTGACACCTCCATTATTACTGCTGTTATTAAACGAAGACAAGACGCTTCATTTGGAAACAATGTAGCTACTCTTGTTCTTCTATTTATTTCTCTGTTGAGCCGCTCCAGTAAATTAACTGTGCGGATTTTTTCCAACAAAAAGTAGGAAAAGAAAAGAAAGTTAGACCTTCAGGCAAGTTTGTCTCCATCCAATCAGCCAGAGCTGGTGCTGATTTCTCATAGGTACTTATTGCTTGTTTCAATAATCTATCTGCTTCTTCTTTTTTAGGGGCATTAAAAATAGCTCTAATATCTGCTGCTACTTGTTCCTTCATATCTTTTTTCGGTATATATTTCTGAGCATTTTGTTGTAAATGAAATTGACAACGTTGCCATGGCGTACCGCCAAAAACAGCTTTCCTAGCAGCCTTTAGCCCTTCATGGCTGTCGCTAATTATTAGCTCAATACCATGTAAACCTCTTTCGTGCAGGTTGCGCAAGAAGCTTCGCCAATGTGCTTCTGATTCTGATAAAGAAACAGAAATACCTAAAAGCTCTCTTCTACCATCTGCATTAACACCGGCAGCAATTAGAACAGCACAATCTCTAACAATGCCGCCATGTCTTACTTTCTCGTAGCGAGCATCCAGATATACAAATTTAAAAAGACCTAAAGGTCGATTGCGCCAGGCTTCCAAGAACTCGTCTAATTCTTTAGTCATGCGGCTGACTTCAGATGTGCTGATATCAAAGCCGCACATCTTTTCGACAATCTCAGTTACTTTTCTAGTTGATACTCCTTGCACGTACATCTCAGCTAAAGCTAGTCGTAGCGCTCTTTCAGAGCGCATACCTTTTTCTAGACAGTTTGGATAGAAGTCACCTTCTCGTACTTGGGGTACAAGAAGATCTAATTCACCAAGCCTAGATTTAACTGTCTTAGGCTTAAATCCATTAGCATGGCCATTTCTTTCTTCTGTACGTTCATATGGCTCAGCTTTTAAATGCTTCTGTCGTTCTAGCAACATCGCAGAATTGATTAAAAATGCCAAAGCATCATTAGAAGAGTCGAGACCTTGATTAATTAACACTTCTAGAATTTCCTTTAATGTACTATTCTTTAATTGGGTCATTGGTTTATTCCTCCTAGTCTTGTTAACCAGAAGGGTAAATCTGTGGCCTCTTTTTCTGTCTTAAATCTGACAGATCTAAAAAAGGTCTAGAATTTACAGAAACAATGATGCACTAACGAATAATTTTGCTATCGAGATACCGAGAGCGTGCGCTATCCGCGCAATATTGTGCAAGCTAACATTACATTCAGCCCGCTCGATTTCTCCGATGTAATTGGCGCTTATTCCGGCTTTGTCAGCAAGTTGCTCCTGTGACCATCCTTTAGTAATACGCAAGGAGCGAATACGTTTTCCGAAATGTTTGGCGGCTTTAATTTCAATCTTCACCCTGTGCAGTTTCGGGCGAAACGCCCAATAGCTCTACCAGCTATAGTTGGTTAAAGGGTTCTTAATATGTTAACTGGTGCGGCTTTTGGGCATTTCATTTTTATGGTATAACTGGCGTTGTCAATGGACATCGATAGGTTATACATAGTCATGAAGAAAATAGCTGTTGTAGCATTCTTAATAGCTCTTCCACTTTTCGCTACTTGTTTTGCTGCCGCTTATGCAGATAATGAACCGCAATTGGAACAGCAGGCAACGGAAGCAGCAGAAAACTGTGCCCAACAAATCAAGACAAGCTACAGAACACTAAAAGATTTTGTTGTCGATTATGACCAGGGCAAGAAAAAACTTGATACCGCACTGGCACAGATTGGAACTCAAATATATGACCAGGCTTTCAACACACCTGTTCCTTATTTGCATGGACAAACACGCTTGCAATATCGCGACGATTTGCTCAGCAAAATAACACAATATGATTCTCGAATTGACAAGATGATTAACCACGCCAATCTCGATGCAAGAGCACAAGCAGCACTGCCGCAAGTACAGCAACAAGCGGCTCAATATGCCCATTTAATCAAGTCTATGGGAACAATGCCAACCCTCATACCAGGAGCGGGACACACTAGCCCTATTTCTCAAGCTTGGGCACAACAAGAAACTGATCCTGCCACTGTTCTGAATAAAGCGCGCGAGCTTGTGGCTGATTCCGATGACGAGCAAGCAGCACAATTTCAGGCTGAGAGAAATAAGTTGCAGCCGTTAGTTGAGGCAATTGCTAACGAACAGCAAACAGTGAACGACAGTATTCTTGAAATGAAGCTAAATGCAGTCGGCACATATGGTGAGTGCGTTGGTCACAAGGTGGCCTGCCTGTCAAACACCGGTAGCGTAGTAAATTCCATCGTTTCATTCATGAATAACGAACAGGCTAATAACCGTATGAAATTGTCGAACTTGCAAGCAAGAGTGACCGCCCGACGCAATGCAAATATAGCAGCTAACTATGCGCAGCCGAACAGCGCGCCTCAAGGCAGTCCCTCAATCATAGTGACAGGCGGTAATAGCGCAGTACCATCGCAATACATACCCGGCCCCAATGGTATTGGGGGCAAGACTATACCCGGAATTTGTTCGCCACCACCCCAACCAGTGTATGCACAACCGGTCCAGTTTTCTCCCATAATTTATCCAATGTTTGGTAATCCGGCAGGATATAGGTATTGATAGTGCGCCGTGCTTAGCGTAGTGGATTCGCTTAAAACTTTGACTTTAAGTAGTTGCAACATGAAGGGAGCGATTGAGGAATTTTTGAATATGAATAAGATAAATGCAGTATTGATTATGGCCGTACTAACTGTAATAGGTTTGGTAGCACAGCTATTATCGCCACCTCAACAAGCATTAGCACTACAATCAATAACACAGGAATCACAGATTCAACAGTTCGGCAATTGGCAGTCTTTTTCACCGCCTACTGGTGAATTTACGATATTTATGCCTGGCAATGTGAGAACAGGCAAAATAAACCGTAACGACTTAGCATATACAGCGTTTTGCGCACAAGCTAGCGGATATGTTTACTGGATTTTAGTGCCGATTAATACAACGAACAATTTTCTAAGGGCCATATTGCTTGACGATTTTAAGCAGAAAGATAGCAAGGATTGGCTAGCTAATTTAGTTGCAGGTGCTAAAGCCGGAGTCACAGAATCAGGAGGTAAGATAGTATTCGCTAGCGATATGGCTGGTTCAGAATGGACAGGAGAGATAATCAATGCAGCTTATCGCAACAACAAAAAGCATCTACGCTCTTGGCTTGTGGGAATGGCACACACATTCCCTATACACTGGTCACTAATGCTCCTGTCGATAGTGATGAGGCAGCGCAATTTTTTGATTCATTGGTTATTTACCCCTCTAAGGTAATCGAAGCGCACAAACAAGACCCACAAATGTCATGGTCGCCTTCGGCATACGAGATTGGCGAGATGGTCGGTATGTGGGGAATGCGTTTAATTCTTTTATTAACGGTTACTTTGATTTTCAGTGGAAGCCTGAGAAACAAGATATTAGAAACATGTGTCCATTTTACAAAAGCTATCGAAGGAATGTTCGTCAAATAACACAAGTTGTAACCACTCGCCGGGCTATTTTTGTTCACACGAAACCATCAAATCGTCGTCGTCATTTTTTCTGAGACACCTGGCTGTCAAGCGTTATCATCGAAATATCCATTAATCCTCTAATAAGTTAGCTTTTTAAATATGATGAATAAACTAGATGATAGACAAATAAAAATAATAAGAATATCTATTATTTTTTTTATCGCCAGTATTATATATCCGCCGTGGGTTTTTTATGGCGGGCAAGCGGGGCCATATGGGTTGATCTTTTGTCCGCCCTCGTATGAGACTAACTGCTGCGCAGGGCTGGACTTAGTCAGACTACTAATGGAATGGCTAGTTATTCTAGCTGTCACCACATTGTACGTAATATCTAAAAGAGACGCAAAATGAAACCATTAGCAATTATCGCCACGGTTATCGGTCTCATCTTTCTCATATTCATGGTTGGAATTTATCAACGCCTGTCCTGTATTGAACAAAAAATTACAGAAGCCAAAGAAGCAGCAGACGATGCAAAGCAAGCAGCAGAAACTCGATACTAATCTAACTCATATAACGATTCATAGAGCCACTCGTCAGCCTATTTTACTCATGTGAGCTTCACCGAGTCGCTTTTCTTGTATCCCCATACTTCGTATGGGGGATACAACAAGAAAAACACCTCAATAAACCTCGCCTTCGTAAAATACGCGCGAGATGGGCTTAGTTCGGGGTGCCTATTGATGAAAAGGTTTATATTTATAGCCAGGAATGTATTTGGGTAATATATATTTTCTGCCATATTCTGCAATTAATGCAGCCTCGGCTCTGTTGTGGTCGCCCTTGCGTTTTAAAAATTCGCTGGCTGACGGAAATAATGAAAGTGCTAACTGACGGCTACGTTCTTTAAATTGTGTTGATGTCTCATTCTCTCCCTGTACAAGGCCAGCTGCTTTCTTCCAGTCTCGCGGTTTGACTGTTTCTAGTCCGGGGATAGTACTAGACAAAATCATGCCGCGTAGTAAGCCATAGTCATCACCTATCTTGAATGTTGATGAGCAGGAACCTTTGTAAAAAGCCTGTTGTCTTTCGATTATGCAAAACGCAATGTGAGGGCCGCACAAGCTGCGAATGAGCTGCAATATCTGATTTTCATTTAGAAGGGTGCCCCCTTTGCCGGTTTCGAGGCTTTTATACGTTACTATTGGCATGTCGTAGAATTTCAAGGCACCACTTGTGACATTTAGAGTACACAGGCACCCGCGCCGTCCAGGGTCGATGCCGATAATAGTCATCATCATGGGGTTAAATTCGGTGAATTGCCTAATCGATTTTGCCAAGCAGTCCACCCTTGCACAATGTAAGTCGGATGTGGCACAGGGAAAGACGGTGCCATAGTTTCGAGCCAATCCAGCAAACTGCTCACCCCGGCTGCTTGTTTTACATCGTCAGGATCTTCAGCATCAAAAAACTCGGAGAAAAGCTGCCTGCATTCTTGCAATCGCTGTGCATAGTCGAGCCGGGCTTTCTGTGAATCCTTGTTTTCTTTCTGGCGTATGAGGCTTTTGCCCTCATCTTTTGGTGTTTCATTTTCGTTCATGTTTCGTTTCTCCTTACTATTTTTGATTGAATCCCAAATGACGGCTCATAAGCTGTGCCACTTCCGGCAGAGCTTCAAGAACTTCTAGCCGGTGAATATATGCGCGGCTCATCTTTGCTCTTTGTTCGTCGCTCCAATCGAGCGGCCGGAAACGAGTAAGAATGTCAAATATTTCTTGCTGGCTTTGCGCCTGCTTAACGCGCTCTATCCAGTTATTGAGAGCTTTAAGACATTGGATAATCTCAGCCTTATGCTCTTTGATTAAAGTAATTTGTCTCGCCGTCAATTCGGTCGGTGAAATTGATAATTTGCCTTCTGCTGTTAGGCTTAACTTAAATCCTAAATCTTCAAATCCCTGCATAAATTGGCTAATCATCGAAAATCAGCGCCTCTTTTTCTTTGTGATAGCCATCACGCTTTGAATCATTTATAAGAGTGGTTATAGGACTGTCATTTCCGTCATTACCGTCAGAAGGCTGACCAGTTGCCATTTCATGGCTGGCGGTTTCCAAATCTGCACCCGTCATGTCTAATTCCAAACCGTCATGATTAGATTCGATGACGGTTCTACAATCCTGGCTGGCGATCTCAATGTCCAAACCGTCATGTTGTATAGCCACGCCAGTACCTTTACCTGACGGTTCAGACGGTTCAGACGGTTTATTCGCTACTTTAGTTAAGTCTTTCCATATCTTGTAACCGCGCCTGGTAGTTTTATCGTTTTTTGCATAATAAATATCAAAGTGACGCAATGCGGGTGCCAGGCGTTTAAGTCTACCTGCGAGGGACTGGCCGCTAAGTAGGCCAGTCTTTAGGTGGATTCTGTCTGCCAGCTAATGCGTTAATTAGGTCTTTCCAGCCACCAGTCCATTCCGTAAATTCGTGGTGCATGACTATAAAATCCTTCAGCGCTGCACCAAAGGAATCGCTGTCTAGCGCAAGCTCTACCGCTTCATCACGGTTACCGGCATATGTTCTCAGAAAGTCGCCTAGTTTCCAGCCCTCCGTTACCAGCTCTGATTCGCCAGCGACAATGCACCTAGCAAAATCAGCCATGCGCGGAGCCTTATCTAGCTTGGTGTCAGGCAATTTACTTAGCATTACTGACAAAACATCAAAAAGGCCGCCAAGAATATCTGGAATGACGGCGGCGATTTCTGGTAGTAACTCATCTTCGGTCTTTCTTTTATCGTCTGATATGGTTGGCAATGACAACAGCAATGCTCTGCTTGCTAAATCGTTTTGCAAGGCCAAATCAATACCATTGATAACTATTGGCCGCTTAGCCTTAAAAAACGCTTCATCGTCATTGCTAAACAATTGGCGTTCACTGCTAGCGGTGCCAGTAGAAATGCCGCTTAACAAGTCACTCAGCCAACCAGTAATGCCGCTAAGGTTATCCAGTCCTACTACGTATGAATTATTTGCTCTTAGGATAACGTCACGTGCTTCGCGCGGTGCTGTAACCATATCAGCGCTTGACGGGTCGATTATCTGTCTTAAAACGCGGCACAAGAAACTTTTGGCCGCGCCTTGTTCGCCAGTTACTATCAGTACCGGAAACGGGCCTTTTGTATAAGCACCTAAAAGCCAAGCTACAATTAGCCGCCAGGTGGTATCATCACTGGCATTGATAAAAGTCCTAAGCTTAGCTATCTTTTCACTTGCCTTGCCGCCACTGATAGGCACTTTTTGTGGCAGCATGCCTCTTGTGCGGAGAAATTTCACCGGCGGATTATTTATGACTTTCCAGCCTTGCTTATTTATTTCCACTACCTGCCAGTCTGAATCGCACAAATCAACATAGATAACGTCGCTAAGATTAGCTATGCGAATATAGATTTTGTATTCATTGCTTTCCGCTGCCTCAGCGTCAAGCGTATTTACGGCATCATTAATAGTTTGTGTCGATGCACCAGCATGGTAAGTCTTGCGCCAGAGTCTACGCAACCAGCGGCTAAATCCTAGTGATTTTAATTTCCAGTTTTCTTTATGGCTATCGGCAGATACAGAGGCATAAGTAGTGTCATTACTGTCATGGAATAATTCAATTCCTTGATTAAAGGCTAATTCAGCCAGTAAATCCGATTGCTTTGGCTTTTCGCGCTGGGCCTGATTATCGGTGTCCTTTAATTCGCTATCTTTATCGGGCTGCCAGCAAGGTGTTTTATCAATCAATTCCAGCAATTGTTCTTTCGTGCCACCATTGGCTAACCAGTCGCTAACATCTTGTTTATCTTGTAAGCCTGGTAGCTCGACAACTTTGCAAGGAATATCAGCGCGATATAAGGAACTAGCAATAGCATGAACATGTGCGCGGCCAGCGTCGTCATTGTGTGGAAAGATAGTTACGTTTTCAGCACCTTTCAACCATCTAGTATTCTCATCATTCCATTTAGGCTTTGCCATGTCTTTGCTTGCGCCAAATAGATTACAGGTAGCCGCTAATCCAATGGCTGTTAGCCTATCAGCGTCTTTTTCGCCTTCGCAAATGTAGATTGTTTGTTTGTCGTTAATGGTCGCCAATATTTGAGGTAGGCGATACAGAATACTTTTATCAATGTTTTTGGTGGCATCTTTATAAATCCAATCGCCATTATTGTTAGGCTTTCTGATGACAAACGCTTTTGGAAAATAACGCACCTTTTCTACTATTAGTTTGTCGTTTGCGTCATGGTAAGGATAAGTCTTTTCAATGTGCTTGGCTTTCTTGCTGCTTGATTTTGACGGCAAGTAAGGTTTTATCGCGGCAAAAACGTTATCCTGGCTGCATCCAGCGTGACAGTGCCATAGAAACTTGCCGTCTTTTATATTAAGCGAAAGGCTTGTCTTATCGTCGGCATGCTTTGGACAACTCGTAAGCCAGCCGCCGTCTGATTGACGCATAGGTTCTTTTGAGTATTTAGCTGCTAATGTACGCGCCAGGGCTTCTAATTCTGAAGCCGTGTTATTATTATGGTTAATCATTTTGTTCTTTGTCCTTTCGTTTGTATACTGAAATTGCCACCGCCAGTGGCTTTTTCACTTTTTAGAGTCTCTCGCTTTAGTGGTGGCGGTATCCTGTACCAATTTCGTAGGAACCAGTTGAAATCCGGCACCACAAGAGTTAGGTACGGGTCAGTGCGGCACCGGATGCAATATCGCTTATGCTCAGGCATTGGCGGTGCTGCCTCGTCTTTGCTTTGGTGTCGCAGCCCTCCGCGTGCGTTCCGCGATGAACTTTTCGAGGATTGATTTTTTGTATCGAACGCTTCGACCAATAAATGTGGGTTGAAGCTCTGGATGGGCGCCGCGACATCGCCAAACATTTAACGTTTTCGGATTTCGCAAAGAAAGAAAATCGGCGGCCTGCTGACTGTCTAGGAGCGGGTCAGTATTTTCGCGGATTGTATCAAAACTCTTTTCAGACATAGGCAAAGCTCCTTGGTGACAATACCAATAATTGACGGCTATTCAAGATTAACCTAGCTTGCTATAATAACCAAAGAGCTAATTCGGACTAAATCGGACATGCCAAGAAAACGGAAACCTTTTGCAGAAATTGAAAAGCCGGACTTTATGTATGGACCGGCAGCAAGCTATTCAATAGAGGTAGAAAAAGCCGTGATTGTTGATGGTCAGGAACTTCGTCCTACTGAAAGATGCTTAGTGCCAAGCGGCGACATCATTCCCAGATATCATCTAGACAGTCAGCCCATACAAAAAGCTTTGCTTGATGAGTATATAAAGATTGAAAATGAAACAGCAGCGCTGGAATGGATAGAGCAATGTGGCTTACCTGCTTATAATCCACAAAGTCCATCTTTCTTTGAAAGTCGGGTTAGATTGATTATCGCTAGCGCACAAAGTCTGAGAGACTTATTGGAAATCAACAATATACTGAAAGAAGATTTTCCGTTATTAAAAACCTATATAGAGGAAAAATCGACGCGTGACACCCAGCAAACGCTTGTCTACTTTAAGATTGCCCGGCGGATATTCTCCGTAGAAATGGGCGGCTTCCGAGAACATCGTTGGGAAGGCAGAACGTATAACAAGAATTATTGGTTACGCTACAAGAATGAATGTATAAACGGACTAGCGCATGTACTACTGGCGGATGCTGCCAATATAATGCTCAAGGGTGTACAGCCCTCCTTTGATTGGCATTATTACAAAGATAGCAAAACATGGGTGCCACTACAGGGGTTTTCTGTACATTGTCCATGGCACGCTATGTCCGTAGAATTTGCCCGGCGCATTACTAAAACTACTGTGAGGTTAGACTATTGTGTGATATGCAATAAGCCGCTCATTGGGAAGCGCTCGGATGCCAGAACTTGTGATAGGTACGCTTGTCAAAAAGCAGACTATCGTAACCGCATTAAACTTTCCGCTTAGCTTTGCTCAATTCCGGGCTTTATCTAACGCACCTTTGCTTTTTTAATTGGCATGGTGTTCTCTGGTTCTGGTGCTTGTTCAGCAGCTTTAAGCCAGGCGCTTTGTACCAATTGCCTTGCCTCAAGCTCAGCTTGTTTAGACGTTTTGGCGTAATGCTTTATGGTAGTTTTTATATCCGCGTGATTAAGAGCGCCTTTAATTAGGGCCGTATTCACGTTCTGAGAGGCCATACCGGCAGCAAGGGAGCGGCGCAAATCATGGACAGTAACATCCTCTAGTCCTATTTGCCCTCTAAGCGTCGTCCAGGATTTTTTAAAATCAACCAGGTGGCCATTTTTGCCAGAACCAGGAAAGACATAGGGAGATATAATGCTTGCTCTTTTGAGTAATTGCTTTCTGTTATTCAGAATGTTCAGTTCAGCATTTCCAAGCGGAATAACTTGCTCAAACTTGCTCTTCATTTTATGAGCCGGGATAGTCCATGTACCAGCAGACAGGTTCAGTTCGTCGAACCGCATAGACATAAGATTCTCGCGTCTGGCACCAGTAAAGCAGGCAAGCAAGATAATATCGCGCAGGGTGGTCGTATCTTTATTGCTGTCTGGAATTGCCTGGAGAGCCTTTAAGAGCTTGCCCGCCTCTTCCTCTGATAGAAACCTGTTGCGCGGATGTTCGTCATAAAGAGTGATACCGGAAAATGGATTTTCTCCACTGTAGATTTTCCAGGCGCTTGCTTTATTGAATACCGCCCGCGCTAATTGGACTGCCCTATTAGCGGAATATGGGCCACGATTTTTGCTCAGTTCACCATGCAGTTTGTCTGCTTCGTGCCTGGTTATAGATATTGCCTGGCGATTAGCGAATTTAAGTAGCCAGCGCTTAAAATCATTCTCTATATCACCTGGTCTTTTGCGGCCTTTCTTTATATGCCTTTCCATGTACAGGTCAAACAATTTCCCGAATGTAGGCTCTTCGCTGGCAGTGACAGCCTCATCAAAAGGATTTTCGCCACGATTAATTCGGGCGTGAAGTTCAGCCGCTTTGGACTCTGCCTCTGCTATTACTTCTCGTGCCTTTACATCATCCAGGGAGTCGGCAAACCTCAGTTCTAAATCCAGTTCTCTATATCTATTGTCTAGATAGCGCCGGTAAACAAAAGACTTATTGCCGCTTGGTTTAGTCGATACATACAGGTGCAAGTCGGTAGATATCCGCGCATATGATTGCCTTTTGTCCGGCGAGCACTTCAATGCTCTGATGTTTTTTGGTGTCGGATTGACTATCTTTGGTTGCATAATAAAACCTATCCCCTATCGAGCCCCTATCGTAAAATTGTTATCAAGCGTTATTTCCTGTTTGCCACCATTAATCATATACACTGTGGAAATGGCTTACAATAGGCACTTTGATTAACTCTGTTAATTTGTAATAATTCCAGTTAACCCCTCGCCCCTTGGACTCATAACCCAAAGGTCGTAAGTTCAAATCTTACCCCCGCAACCAATTCTAGTCAGCGTTTCGAGAAGTGATACCAAAAGGCAAAAATGGCTGCCTATCCCCAGCCTATCCCTTCCGATTGCAAAGGTACAACGCTCTATCTTGTGAGATGTGCAGTCTGTCTGTGACAGTTCTTCTATCCATATTTCTACTGGTAAGTTATCAATAGCAGCCAGCAGAGTCCTATTTCAACACAGCTAGTGCTACCAATAGTCGGGCTAGTGCGGACGAATTGTTCCGACCTCAGGAGTCCCAGTTGCTTAGGGGGTGTCTCGCGCTATTCACTATCAGATTTACGCTATTCAAAGAGGCAAAATGATTACTTGCGCTCTGATGACTTTATGCCGTACTACAATGCTGCAAAAAATGAAAAAGATGAGACGAAAAAGATAGCAACGCACTGAGAAGAGGGGCGCGTGTCTGCCATGTCCATGCACCCCTCAATCTCAGTCCTCACCTAAGTTGTAGCGGCTCGCAGCCTTGCTACACCGTCAAAACAGCCGGAACCGGCAGGCTCACGGAGCCGCCAGTCTTCTGATCGAGGTCAAAGTTCTTTTCGACGGAGGCGATGTCAGGCAGCGATCCTAGGAGCGCCATGATGGTCGCCTTCTGGGGTCGTCGTGTCGGGTTGGACATCCGGCGCGAAGGGACCGAAGAGCTCCACCACCATGTTGGCAGCTTCGTCCGTGATGCCCATTCTCTTCAGCCGTATGCGCAGATCGTCCTGCAAGGCCCTGAATTTCTTCAGCCAGGGGAGGTTTGTCCCCGACGCCGCCTTGGCGATGCGAGCCAGCGTGATGAGGATGATCCGTGCCGACTCGCGATCCTCGTATATCCGGCGTTGCAATGCCATTACACCGACGGCGATGTGCAGAGCTTCTTCCTGCCGCACCCGTTTAAATCCCTTTAGAAACCCGGGCATGAGGCTCTCGCGTCCTTTCAGGATGTGCGCCACTACTAGTACTCCGCGAGCAGCGAGGATCCCTTCGGCGACTAGGTGGTAGATCGCCACTGCCATAAGCCATTGCTCGCGGCTTGGCAGATTTTTTAATTGAGCAATCGCTTTGGCTAAGGCCGTAAATGCCTTCTTGAATGACGGAAGAGTCCGCCACCAAAACTTTCGTTTCAGTTGGCGATCATCCCCTTCTATGCCAAACACTTTTGCCAGGAAGATCCGGAAGAAGTGCACATGGCGATGCTCCTCCGGCTTCTGCACTAACCCGAAATACTCGCGTTCGTCCGGCTTGGGCGCATTTGCCGCAATCGCCTCAAGCAGCCAGGACGCCATCCAATCGCCCAGGAAGAACATCCGGAAGATCGCGAATAGTATCGTCCTATCCAAAAAGCCGATTTCGAACCATCCCCGTAGATCGGCACTAAAGTCGATCTCGTCGGGATCCCAGTTGTGCCGTTGCTTGGACTGCTCGGTCAGGGATGTGGGGGTACCGTGTTCGCCGGGAGCTTTCAGATCGAGCTTCGGCTTGACAAGCCTGTCGATGGGCTCGGTCTGGAAAAACTTGATAGCACGGCGAGCCTTCGTGTCCTGTCCTAAGTGGACCAGTTGGCACAGCAGATCAACTGCTATGTACATCAAATCGAATACGAGGTGGAGTGCGAGAACCATCTTGGTCCGTCCTTCCTTTGATTGTGATGGTTAGGTAAGGCAATGACTCTCCGTCCCTTTCCAAGCAAAACCAACCCGCACCACTCACATGGGATGCAGGCTGCTCAATAGAGCATTGGTTTCTTACACTATTTGAGGCTCACCTCGAATGCAGGGACAAAAAGTACACACTTTAACCTACAAATCGGTGGGGAGCAAAATCAAGCCCTATGGCAGATACGACAACATTGCTTAAAATATAAACCTACAGCTTCATAACAGGCTTTTTACTATCAGTTGCGATGCAAAGATGAGAAAACTTTTGTGCTAAAAAGGGTTAACTAGCGATCACTTTTTGAGTATCGGCGGCTACTGATTAACGCGAGATTATATCAACTGCTACGTCATTTTATACGCGGCACAGCTGGCTAGTTTTATCTTGAATGCACCGCTAATTTTTTTACATTTCAGCTCTTTCATAAAACACCTCTCCCACCCGCTCGATATGCTCGCGGAGCTTGGCATGCTCGAGTTCATCAAATAGTGAGAGATCAATAGTGTAGGGTAGCAGTAGATCATCGAGCGCCTCGGCTATGTTTGCACGCAAGTGTGGGGTGAGGGCCGCGCCGTATAGCGTCATGTCTATGTCCGATCCGTTTTTGTAACTGCCTTTGGCGCGTGAACCATAGAGCACCGCCTTTTCAATTTCCGGAAACCGTGCATAAACGCTGCAGATTTTTTCAATGATTTCTTCGGTTAAACCGTACTTCATAATCTGTCGTCTGGCTGATCATAAAGGGCAATAAACTTTTGTGTCATATTCGCGAATGCTGGGTAAAAACGCTCCAAAATATCACGCACAATTTTTTCGGCTACGGCTGTGTTATAGGTGTGCGAAGTCTGATTACGTGCCTTTATCATATCCATCCAATCCTCGCCTTGCTCTAGCAAACCACTTTTAAACGCTTCGCGAGTAGAATCTTTTGAGCCAATCAAGCCAGTAAAACCCTTATCCTCCAAATAATCCTTCAGTACATTCCACGCTAACTCATGCGTGAACTCAAAACTTTGAATTAGTCCCTGTTGCTCCAACTTTGAAAGCGGACGTTCTTTCGAAAGTGCCACAGCCTCACTTAAATTTTGCAAAGCTTTGGTGTAATTATCAAATCGCTGTTTCCAGCGGATGTCCTGCAAAATCTAATCCCCACTTATATCATAGCCTTAATTTTCTTTAGCTTTTAATCATAACATTATCCTGCAATGCTGAGCTGGTCAGAGTTATTGACGGCAGCTGCAAAATAAAAAATAAAAGACAAAACAATACTGGATTTTAATCTGAAAAATAATCCAGGTGAATAGTGCTTAAGAAAAACCCAGCTCTCATCCGTGAGTTTGATACCGCGCCTTAGTTCTCCATAACAAGGCGCGGTAGTAGGTTGGAAAAGCAAATCCAATTGCTTCTGCTTGACGCCGCCAGGGATTGGGCCTGGTGTCAACTCATTTGAGGACACCCTTGAGTCGCCCACGCTCGGCTACTGCGCGTTGAATGCAGCTCACCATGCTGAGCATCTGTTGACCAGGCCGATTCAGCTGGTGAAAGAGATTTGGATCAACATGCGATCCACTACTCTTTCCCCGTTTGTCAGAGAACAACTGCTCTACCAGTTCGGTGTTAGGCTCAACGATACCCAGTAAGAACCTGCTTGCAGTTTCGAAGTCGCTGGACTTAGCGCTTCGCATAAAGCGAAGGAGGATGACGAACGCCTGGGCAAAGCGTTTGTCCAGTTCGCGGTCTGCTTTGAAAATGCGCAAGCAATCCCCGAGCAGTCCGGGAAACTTCCCAATTCCTTCCTCAAGCCACCGGGCAGTGGGATGTGGATCTTGACGCAGTTGCGTTAGCAGGTTCATCCCCTCAGATAGAAGTCGCTCGAGCAGAGCCGCGCTCAAAGTCCACGCCCTGGGCGCTTCCTGCAAGGCCTGCTCGAACAGAGAAGTGGCTCCGGCCTTGGCAGTTCCGCTGCTGAAGATTTCAATCTCAATGTGCCACTGTTCGAAAATCGTTGTCACCACAGCGAGCCAGCTCTCCATGGTAAGAAGAAACACTCGCTTGTCACGTACAAGTCGTTGTTTCACAGCAGGTCCCTTTCAATCTAAAATGCAGGAGATTGTGCAACTTTGTGAAAAAAATAAAGCAACACCACCCTACGCGACAGGACGGGCGAGAGATCGGTGTTGCGATACTTTTGGCTCATCGCCGATTGTCTCCTCTGAAATCGGTGTTGTGAACGAAATAGAGGCCGGTGGCTTCGGCTATCGGCCTCTCCACAGATTGATTATTGTCATGATCAGCCGTTAGGATACAAACCGTGCGGCTGGTTGCCAGCGGAGCGGCGGTGTCTCTGGAGTAGCCATTATCCGCCCCGTAGGTTGAGGTTGCTGTCCACGGCAATGACATCATCGCCCGCAATTAGCTGGAGTGTTCAGGCAACTCGGCTGCGATCTTGCGGGCGGATCTGATGGCAGGCTGCCAGTCGATTGTAAATTCTTGTAAGGCTAGCCCACCGTCATCGCACTTGAGATACCGGATGCTCACCTGGTCATATTGCACAGCGAGCATGACATCAGGATGGCTTGGGATTTCTTCGACAAGCCTTAAAACAACGTCGTCATCAGTCACGACCGAAAGAACAATTTGGTCTGCAGTCTTGAGTCCGGTGTAAAGAGCGCGCCTCAGCACTGTGCCGGAGACCTTCGCGGTTTTGCGACGATCATCGTGATCCTCGGGGTGCAGAGGCTTCCAGGGCAACGCGTTGTATGGCGATACCGACATGACTTTGTCCTCGTTTTGTAAAGATGGGCGCTGATCTTGGTAATGTTATTTGTACGATGGCAAAGCGCTCTTCTGATAATAGCGCCGCCGTTCAGTGAGGGGGACTGGATGTTGATGTCTTGAAGGATGGATTTTCTTCGCAAAACCAACCCAACACCACTCACGGTAGGATGCAGGTACTCAATAGAGCATTGGTTTTCTTAGATTATTTGAGCATTGCCTCCAATAGGGGGAACGATGGTGAACACTTTAAACTAACAAATTTGCGGGGGACAAAATCAAGCCCTACGCTTGGCCCAGTCACATCGCTTGAAACATACATCTGTTGCTGTATAACAGACCTTTGGCAAACCAATGTCACGAGACATTAGAAAATTTTGAGCTAGTAAGGTTAACCGTAGGTCATTTGTGACTCTCAGCGGCGACTGATTAATAGGAGGTCATATTAACAGCTGCTTATATACGTGAGGGCTGGCTAGTTTTATCGTAAGGACGCTACCGAATAGTGCAGCTGCATGCATTAGGTTTAAACTATTGTCCTTTTTTATTCTTGCGTATTGTGTCGACACTTCAGAGTCAAAGGATAGGCAGGATTGTCAACATGCCTATATAATTTTTTCAATCTTTCATCAAGAGCTTTTGTAAACGATACTCTGGTTCTGTCAGGAGAATTGATGCACATAAATACCGGTGACACTGCATGGGTTTTGATCTCCTCTTCATTAGTTATGCTTATGACACCGGCCATAGGCTTATTTTATGGTGGTATGGTGCAGCAGAAAAATCTGCTCTCCACCATTATGCTTAGCTTCGTCACCCTTTTAGTGGTTACTATCCAATGGGTGGTATTTGGCTATTCTCTTGCTTTTGGTCCTGACATAGGACATTTAATCGGCAATTTAGACTGGGCTTGTCTGGGCATAAAATCGGCCATGACTGCTATTGCTTCTTATGCGCCCACTATCCCCCACATGGCCTATATGCTTTTTCAAATGAAATTTGCTGTCATCACACCCGCCTTAATTACTGGTGCTTTTGCTGAGCGGGTTAAATTTCCTGCTTTTATTCTTTTTACTTTGTTGTGGACAACTCTTGTGTATGACCCTGTTGCTCATTGGGTCTGGGGAGAAGGTGGTTGGTTAAAATCGCTAGGTGCTCTCGATTTTGCTGGTGGTACAGTTGTGCACGTAACTGCCGGAGTGGCAGCTCTTGCTATGTGTATTGCCTTGCACCGCAAAAAACGCCTGGTCGATGGACGCTTTACTCCATTTAGTGTGCCACTAACTTTGTTTGGCGCAGTGCTGCTCTGGTTTGGTTGGTTTGGCTTTAATGGTGGCAGTGCTTTGGCGGCCAATGATGTGGCAGTGCAAGCGTTAGTAACAACAAACGTTGCCGCTGCTGCTGCTGCCCTGACATGGATGGTTTTGAGTCTATATAAAGGGCGTCCTAGTGCTGCCGGTACAGCTACCGGTGCCGTAGTAGGATTAGTGGCAATAACACCGGCTTGCGGCTATGTTGATATTTTTTCTTCTATAATTATTGGTGCTGTAGGCGCCTCTGTATCTTTTTTCTCTATTAAATTAGCCGAGAAGTTTGGCATAGATGATTCACTGGATGTATGTGCTTGCCACGGCATGGCCGGCACATGGGGTGCCTTAGCAACCGGTATTTTTGCCAGTAAAGCAGTTAATGCTGCTGGTGCTGATGGTTTGTTACATGGCAATCCAGCACTCTTTTATGCTCAACTTACTGCCGTGTCAGTGGTTTGGTTGTTTTCTTTTGCTGCCACATATATTATTGCTAAACTAATAGACTTAACTATGGGCTTTACCGTTAGTCACGAGCAACAAAAAGCCGGACTAGACGTAGCCCATTATTGGGACGATAAATTAGAAAGTGAAACCGGACACCTGGTCAATGTTTAATCTCCTTAGCGGTCAACCGCATTCTGCCAGCAAGAGAGCCAGTCAGTTTTGCCCGTCTGCCTTGCCCCTTACAAAAGAACACTGGTGCAGAAGACAACGTTAATTCAATTTTTCCTTAACATGTCCTTTGAACATGGCTCAATTCCTAATTGCGACTGCTCACAGCACCCCGGCTTTCTTCACTAACGCCGATAGTGGTAATTCACCAGCTGATGGGAGATTTTCACCCACTACATGGTAAATTACCGCTCACGAACCGTATGGTGCCTAGCGCAGGTCACGCGAGTTCGCGCTAATTTAATATCAAATTTAATATATCAAGAACGCGGGCAAAAGATAAAAGGAAATCAATAGCCGCTTTGATTGACAAGTCTAAAGGACCAAAGCGCTCCACCCGTCTTGCTTTCGCTAATTATAGTTTGTGATTGGTCAATCTTGACTTTCTTAGAGTTAATGCGCCAGATTTAGATATTCGTTTCGCTCTCCCTATCAATTCGAGTCACCTTATTTAATAAGCACTGAACAAACAGATGCCACTCACACCCATCATCATTGGTGGGACAGAATTACCACCCGACTGAGAAACAGGTAAACAAACCGATCATCTTCAACTTCACCTGCCACTTGCAGACATATTGCTTCAGGTGGCGGGATCAATTCCCCGAGGAGTCAGTTATGACAAACGAGAATGGAGAGATGATAGACCAAATGTTGCCATGCCGCGGAATTCATTGCGGACAGCATTGCGGCAAAGAATTGACTCGGGAGGACGAGCTTCCTCCAGACAATGGATACGTTGCTGTCTCCTATTCTGGGCGCGTTTTCTTCTGCGCGGGAATCGAGCCTGATATCAAAACATGCCTCGCCCGATTTCCCGACATGGGGACGATAAATCGAGGCATCCTCGCCGTGGCAAAAGACGAGCCGCTTCCGGACCGAGTTAAGAGCTGGATGCGGTCACGTCGGAGAGAAACGCCTGTGGCGATTTCGTGTAAGAGTTCTAGCCAAATACCTTCGCCGGCCGAAGCTCCACCAGTTGGGCTAACATGGCTGGGCTCCAATGTGGAGGTGATTGACTTGGTGGCCCGCCGCTATCCGAGCACAAAGCCAACAGAGAATGAGACCCCGTGATGGGTAGCGACCCGTTAGGCGGCTAGTCGCGTTGCCCGAATGTTGTTGAAAGTCCACTAGACATTGATTGTCCTGCCGTTTGCAGATGTCTTTCTGCAAACGGCAGGACACACTCGCTCACTAATTTTTTCTGAATCACTATTTTTGTTGCTCTTTTTTATTTTCAAATCAGAACCATTTTGTGAGTCTGGTGCAAGGCCATAGACAAAAAGCAATCTAGAGTTTACCATAAATATGTATGGTGAATTGTTCTGAAATTACTGCTGCTTCAATACTCGTGCCGCAAAAATCTGGCTCATTGTCAGGTGCATTTGACTTCACTTTGAATCCATATGCGGGCTGCGCTTTTAGTTGTTCTTATTGTTATGTGCCTAAATTCCCTAATGGCAAGCATCATTTTAGCGAGTGGGGAAATTGGGTTGAGGCAAAAATAAATGCTCCTCAAATACTGCAAAAAGAACGCACCAAAATTTTTGGCAGTCGCATTTTTTTTGGTTCAGCAACAGACCCTTATCAATATGTAGAATTAAAATATAGGCTAAGCAGGCGGTGTTTAGAACAATTATATAAATACAAAGCAAAGAAAATAACTCTGCATACCCGTAGCCATTTAGTGTTAGAAGATATCACTTTGCTTAAATCATTTGGAGATACTCTTAGTGTAGGAATAAGTATCACTACCGATAATGAGGATATCGCTCGTGAATTTGAGCCTCGGGCACCCAGCATTGCTAGAAGACTCGAATTGCTTGCCAATTTGTACCAAGCTGGCATAAAAGTGCATGTGTCTATGGCACCACTTTTGCCCTGCGATCCGGGCAGACTTGTTAGTCTTGTTGCTCCTTATGCTCAGAAAATCTGGATTGGCAGTATGAATTATCCAGAAATAAATAATCGTCCGAATCTATTGCAAAAATACCAAAGCTTTTTTGCCAATAACAATTATCGAGCCACTATGCAAACCATTCAAAACTTATTTGCTAATTCAAAATCAAGAAACCGAAGCTCCTAAAGGCACTTCCTCGTCCAAACTTAAGAGAATGACATCACCCTCTGCCACCTCTATGCCTAGCACTAAAACTTCCGAAATAAAATCAGCTATTTTTCGAGGTGAAAAATTAGTGACAGCTAGTACCTGACGATCTTGCAGGCCGACTTTGTATAACGTTTAGTTATTTGTGCTGAAGATTGTTTTATGCCCAGTGGACCAAAATCAATCCACAGCTTATATGCTGGTTTTCTTGCTTTTGGGAAATCGTCTACTTTTATTATGCGTCCTACGCGGATTTCAGATTGAAAAAAGTGTTCTACAGAAATCTGTGTCATAAATAATTAGTTAATATAAAAATGGAGCGGGTGGCGGGAATCGGACCCGCGTGTGCAGCTTGGAAGGCTGCCATTCTACCATTGAACTACACCCGCATATTTGGGCATCATATCATAGCCTAAATTGTGCCCTAAAACCAGCCTCTTTGCTCTTTGTATCAGCCCTTCTTTATAACCAATTAACGAAACATTATCTTTTTGGCTGGAAGCAAGACTTTTCGTGGGCATATGCTATTTTCCTATGGATTAACAGTGCTTCTCTCAGTGCAAACAATGCCTGAATTTTGTACACTGTTTGGGTTATTACAGAATAGCTAGCACCACGATAACAACCGTGTACCTTTTGAAGGGCCGACCGATCAATGATAAAAGTAAAATGGCTAAAGTCTACTGATGATATACCAAACGACTTATGGCAAAAGTGCTTCCCGGCAGATTTAGAAGGACGCTGGTGGTATTCAGTTTTGGAGCGCAGCAAATTAGAGGATCAATTTGAATTTTTATACGGACTCTTGTTCGACGATAAAAATCCAATTGGTATAGTGCCTGCCTTCGTAAATGATGTGCCGATAGAATTGGTCGCGCCTGATGCTATTGCCGCTGCCCTGCGCGTCGTCAGCAAGGTGATGCCAGCCGTCGGTTATCAACGTACTCTTTTCCTCGGTTCGCCTTGTGCAGATGAAGGCACTATTGGTCTCATTCCTCCATTTTCTCTAGCTCAAGTCGTCAAGCCTATACATAAGGCTGTGCTTGAACAAGCAGAAAAAATAAAAGCCCCCATGGTGGTTTGGAAAGATTTTCCTGCGTCAGCAGAAGCGGCTTTAGAAACATTGTGCAAGGACAGCGCCGTATTTAAGATGGTGAGTTATCCCGGTACCATTCTTCGCTTTAAAGAATGCACTATGGAATCTTATCTTAAGGAATTAACGGGCAAGCGTCGTCATAACTTGCTCAAAAAACTAAAACGTAGCAAAGAAAATTTTTCTTTTACTTCATCAGTGATTCAAAAACCAGATCAAAAAAGTCTAGATGAAATTTTTGCATTGTTCTGGCAAACATACGAACACGGTAAGACCAAATTCGAACGCTTAAACAAAGAATTTTTCGCTCTCATAGCTGAACAAGAAGAATCGTACTTTGTCATATTGCGGCAATCCGATACAGGAAATATTGTTGCTTTTATGCTTTGCTTTTTAGTGGGCAATAAAGTAATAAATAAATTCATCGGTCTGGATTATCAAATTGTCCGCCAGTCCAGTCTTTATTTCCGCCTCTGGGAAGCTGCTGTGGAATGGACAATCAGCCGCGGCATCAAAACATTGCAGAGCGGGCAAACCGGCTATCGCTTTAAAATTGATACCGGCAGCGAATTAGAACCGCTCTTTAATTATTGTCAAAATAGAAACCCCCTCATCAATATTATTTATGCTCAGGTGGCAAAAACTATTTCTTGGGCAAGCCTTGACGAGGATCTGGCCGCTTATCTAAAAACCCACAATGCCGACCAAATTGGCAACAACAATAAGAGGTAATATCAGGAATTTCTTAAAGCGGAGCCATGTCTAAATATGCGAATTAGCTCATCGATTAATCGACTAGACTCGAAGGGCAGTAGTTTTTTTCCATAGAGCAAATTTTGCTGCATTGATTGATGAATAAGTGAGCCGATAAAAATACGAGCAAAAGCTTCTGGATCCGGCAAGCGGATGTCACGATGAGAACTTAAATAATTAGTCAATAATCCGATGCCTGGTTTTATAGTAGCTGTGGTAAATAATTGGGCGACTTTAGGGAATCGTCCTGACTCTCCAACGATAGTTCTAAGTAATTTTGCATATGATTTATCTGACGTTCTTAATTGTAGAAATTCGCCAAAGGACCTTAAAATATCTTCGGGGTCACGTCCTTCAATAGATTCTGGAGAAAATATATTTTGTGCTTGATCAACCGTAAGCGAGGAAACAACATTGAGAAAAAGTGTTTCCTTATCTTGAAAATGGCTATAAATCGTCTGCTTGATTACGCCTGCTCGTGCAGCAACGAGATTCATACTTGTACCTTGATAACCAAAATCCAAAAAAGTTTCAATTGCTGCTTGTAAAATTTGTTGACGCTTTTTGCGAGAATAAGCAGAGAGATTTAGTGGGCTTTTGTTAGCTCGCTTTGACTTCCGCCTCAATTTACTCATTAATTGCGTTTTCTTTAATATCATTGCTGTTCCGAACGTTCAAGAAATTCATACCAATTGGTATGATAGCGTAAGGTTCATATTATATAGGAACAGATCTAAATGACGAGCGTCGATAAACCGACTGCCGCAGCGCCCGATTCGTCGAAAGACAAAGCTAGTGACAAGGCTCCTGCGCCCGCAGATAACGGCAAGGGCAAAAGAAAAGTAAAGCCTTTTATCTTTATTGCTATTGCAATAGCAGTGCTAGCGATAATTATTTTCCAATTTTTCCGTAACAAACCAGAAGGTAAAGCCGGTTGGTTGCGAATCAATGGACGTATTGAAGGATATGAAGTAAACGTTGGCGCAAAAATAGCTGGGCGAGTGGAATATATTTCCAATCGCGAAGGCGAAGAAGTAAAAATAGGTCAAGCTTTAGTCAAATTGAGTGATGAGGACATTCAGGCACAATTAAGGGGCGCTAAGGCTCGTTACCAAGAAGCCTTGAGATCAGTGCAAGAAGCTGAAGAGTTACTTAAAGTTTCTAAAGAGCAAGTGGAACAATCCAAATTAAACGTAGTTCAAGCCCGTGAAGATGCTAAAGGGAGAATTGAACAAGCCGCTGCCAATGTTGCTAGTCAAAAGGCACAATTAGCGCAAGCCATAGCTAACCAAGCGCAAAGTAAAGCGGATTTAGAATTAGCCCGTATCCGTATAAGGCGTTATGACGATTTAGTGATAAAAGGTGCTGTCACTCAAGATGAAGACGACCAAGCGCATAGCACTTATTACAGCACGCTCGCTACGGTTGATGCGCGGCGGGCTGCGGTAGTTTCAGCTGAGAAGCAGGTTGAAAGCGCTCAGGCGGCTCTTATACAAGCTGAAAGTAACAGTCTCAATCCTCCTATCCGTCGCAGCCAGGAGGCTGCCAATACGCGCACAGTGGCTCAAAATGAAGCCGCCCTTGAGCGTGCCAAAGAAGATGTGAAAAATGCTAAGGCGGCTATAGATGAAATTGCCGCCAATATCGTTTATCTTAATATCAATAGTCCCATTCATGGCGTTGTCACTGCTCGCACAGTCGAACCCGGCGCTGTAGTCGCGGCCGGACAAACAGTAATATCGCTCATTAATCTAGACATAGTTTTTCTCAGGGCCTATGTACCAGATGGTGAAATAGGCAAAGTGCGCATTAATCAACCTGCCCTCATTTACTATGATTCAGATCCACATCACGGTATTTCAGGCAAAGTAATTGAAATCGACCCTGAAGCTAGTTTTACGCCAGAAAACATTTATTTTAGAGATGATCGTGTCAAACAAGTTTTTGGCATCAAAATCTGCATCGATAATCCAGCTAATTACGCTAAGCCTGGTATGCCTGCTGATGCTGATATTGATATCACTAAGGATTCAGGAGCCAGAGATCATTGAATGCCCTTGAAACGAGGCAAACAAGCGAGAAAGCTATTGTCATTGGTGTGACAAATTTCGAAAAATTTTACGGTGATTTTCAAGCTGTAAAAGGCATTTCTTTCAATATTAAAAAGGGCGAGATATTCGGACTGATTGGTCCTGACGGAGCGGGCAAAACAAGTACATTTCACGTTCTTGGCGGCGTAATGGAAGCCACTAGGGGCGATATCACTATATTAGGCGAAACACCGCGAATTTCTCGAAAAAAAATTGGCTATTTGACCCAGCAATTTTCTCTGCACTTAGATTTGAGCATTCAGGAGAATCTTGAATACAGCGCCGGCGTGCGAGAAGTGTCAGCCGAGCTCTATGCAGAACGCAGTGAGCGTTATCTTAAGCTAATGGATTTAGCAAAATTCAGAAATAGGTTGGCGGGGCAATTGTCTGGCGGTATGAAGCAAAAATTAGCCTTGTGCTGTGCTCTTGTATCCACTCCAGAGATTCTTCTGCTAGATGAACCGACTACTGGGGTGGATCCTGTCTCTAGAAGAGAATTCTGGGATGTTCTTGCCGGAGTATCTGCCGAAGGGGTGACTACCGCTGTGGCTACTCCCTATTTGGATGAAGCTGAACGTTGCGATCGCGTGGCGTTAATTTATGAAGGACGCCTTGCCGAAATTGGTACCCCCCGAGATTTGATCGCTAAGCTAAAAATGCATCGCTTAGAAGTTAGATCTGGCAAATTGGCAGTACTAGAAGAAACATTGAACAAAGCTGTTGCTAATCACCATGATGTGGTTAATGATATCCAAGAATATGGTGATCGTCTTGACCTATTAGTCACCAATGTTGACCAAGGCAAATCATTGGTAACAGAGGCAGCGCGCGAACAAAATCTGGAGCCGCCAGAAATTCAAGTTTCCGAGCCTAATCTAGAAAACGTTTTCGTGAGCAAGTTAAAAAGTGACAAAGAACAAAAAGGTGAAGACCAGCAATTCAATTTCAACAAAGCGGGACAGCAAAAAGGAACTATTGCTATTGGAGCAAAAGATATTGGTATCAATTTTGGTGACTTTCAGGCAGTAAAATCCGTCAGTTTAAAAGTCGATTATGGAGAAATTTTTGGCTTGCTCGGTGCCAATGGTGCTGGTAAAACCACAACTATAAAAATGCTTTGCGGTCTCCTCACTCCGTCGCATGGCTCCATGAGTTTAGCCGGCAACAAAAGCGACTTAAGAAGTTCTTCTTTAAGAAAGCGCATTGGTTATATGAGTCAAAAGTTCACCTTATACGACGACTTAAGCATCAAAGAAAACCTCGAATTCTATTGTGGAGTTTACGAAGTACCCAGAAATGAACGTGAAGAAAAAATGAATTGGGTACTCGAGACTTGCGGGCTGAAAGGTCAAGAGAATCTTCTTACTCATTCATTGCCGGGTGGCTGGAAACAAAGACTTTCTTTTGGTGCTTCAGTCATGCACCAACCGCAAATCCTTTTTCTCGATGAACCAACTTCAGGTGTTGATCCGCTAGCCAGACGTCAGCTATGGCGTCTTATACGTCAATTCGCCAAACATGGTACAGCCGTACTCGTCACCACGCACTTTTTGGAAGAAGCAGAGCATTGTCAGAAATTAGCATTCATGGTTGCTGGAGAAATCGTAGCCCAGGGCAGCCCCTCTGAAATCAAATCAGCACAGTCTGGAAAGTTGGTGGAAGTTCTTACGGATAATACCCAGAAAGCTTCACAGATAATCCGAAATACGCTGCAAGCCTGGAAAGTAGCAATCTTTGCCGATAGCTTGCATCTTAATTTAGAAAATCCGGAGCAAGAATTGGCCAAAATAAATGCTGACTTGAAAAATGAAAATATAAAAGTATTGTCTGAACGCGAAATCCCGTTCTCACTGGAGGACGCTTTCATCGGCATAGTACAAAGGGCGAGTGGAAAAGCATCATGAAGAAAGTGTTAGCCCAATGCAAAAAAGAATTGGCGCAATTTATTCGCGACCGACTAACAGTGGCTTTGGCATTTATACTGCCATTCTTGAGCCTAATGCTCTTCGGGTTTGGCGTGCGCTTAGAAATTAAGCATATTCCGTTGGTTGTGCAGAACTTTGATTTAGGATCTTTGAGTTACGACTTAGTCGATCGCTTCTATAACAATGAACAATTCGATGCGCGCAAATGGACAGGCACACACCCGTTAGAAGACGCTTTAGATAAAGGGCTGGCTAAAGCCGGATTAATAATCCCCCCAGACTTTTCGCGAAAAGTACGACAGGGTCACACAGCGACAGTGCAAGCTTTTGTGGATGCCACGGATGTTAACAATGCTCGAGTTATGAAAAATAGTGTGATTGGCACCATCAATGGTTTTTTGCAAGACAATAAGTTGGTGGCAAATAATCTGCCTATTAAAGCTGACATTAGACTATGGTTCAATCCAGGACGCCGCGAGTCTTTATATGTCGTGCCCGGCGCTCTGGTGGTGGTGCTTTGGATTTTCCCGTCTTTATTAGCAGCATTAGCTATGGTGCGTGAGAAAGAGTCTGGCACTATATTGCAAGTCTATGCCTCTAGCATAACTGCCACCGAATTTTTATTTGGCAAGATTCTGGCTTATATGATCATTGCAGGGGCGATGGCAGTCTTTTTAATTCTTTGTGCTAATTTATTTTTCAACACCTGGTTTGTTGGTGATCCCACCCCTTACCTTATAGGACTTGTGCTTTTCTTATTTAGTTCTCTGGGTTTCGGTACATTAATTGGCACACGTATGAGTACGCAGAGTGCAGCTGTGCAGGCAGTGGCGACAGGGGGCTTTACCACGGCTTTGCTGCTCTCAGGATATCTTTATCCAATTCGTAATATAGTCTACCCACTTTCTCTGCTTACTGGTCTAGTACCGGCGCGCTGGTTTGTTCAGCTCTCACGCGACAGCTTTGTCAGGGGTGGTGGCTGGATTTATGATTGGTATTTACCTCTTTTCTTGGCTATAGGCGCGGCTCTTTTCTTTTCGTCTCGCTCACAAAAATATGAGCAAGATGCAGCTAAAAACGTAGGCGGAGGGTCGTCTCATGAAAGTTCTGAATATTCTTGAATCAATCTTAGGAGTTAGGCTTTTATCACTAATGGTGAAAGAAACACGCCAAATTATGAGAGATAAGCAACAGCTCTTTCTTTTGATCTTTCCTCCGGTTGTACAAATATGTCTGTATGGTTTTGCCCTTAGCCCAGATGTTCAAGATTTACGCTTAGGGATAGTGGATGAGTGTAAAACTTATAAAAGCCGCGAATTGTCTTCGGCTTTAATCGAAAATCGTGTATTTACAGTGGCTAAAGCACCGGATAATTTGGGCAGTATGATGAAAAGTATCGAGAGGGGCGAAATCGATGCTGGGCTTGTTATTCCTCCAAATTTCGATCGTAAAATCAGTCAGGGGCATCAAGCATCGGTCCAGCTCATTATAGATGCTGTGGATGCCAATACTGCTGGTATTACTCAGGGATACGCCACTCAAATGATTCAGACTTACGCGCGGGGATTACTTCAGGCGCAGCCTCTTAGGCCAGTTATCAGCCAAGTTACCTATGCCTATAACCCGGGACTGATTTCTTCTTGGTTTTTTGTGCCCGGCGTACTCGGCTTAGTTCTCACTCTCACCGGTACTTTGGTATCGTCTGTCACATTGGTGAAAGAAAAAGACTCAGGTACGCTCGAACAACTGCTGATGACACCGGCAGAGTCTTGGGAGATTTTGGTTGCGAAAATCGTTCCACTTTTGATCATGCTAAATGGCACTGTGCTCCTAGCCCTTGCCATCGGAAAAATCATGTTCAATGTGCCTTTTAGAGGTAATTTTTTCACATATATGTTCGTATCTGGTATTTATATTTTCGTGGTCATTTCTATTGGTATCATACTTGCCACTATATCAAAAAATCAGAGACAAGCAATCCTCACATCGTTCTTTTCAATCTACCTCTAATTCAACTTTCAGGGGCAATTTCGCCCATTGAGAGTATGCCCGACTTCTTCCGTATGTTGACATACTTGGATCCTCTCAGATACTACATCGACTGCATCAGGAATATTTTGCTAAGAGGAGTGGGTCTTGAAGTTATGGGCAGAGAGATAGCTGTTTTGGCAACAGTAGCAATTGTTCTATTAATTTTCAGCGCAGCAGGCTTTAGAAAACAGTTGAGCTAGAAAACATGAATATTATTGAGAACCATCCACTAATAAAACAAATATCGTTCGGTTTGTCGGCTGTCACTAGCTTTTGCTTTATATACGTTTTTGCCTTTCAAGCGGCTGCTGGCCAAAGTACTGTTAATGGGGTTATCGATAATACTTCCGCAGTGCCAACTCTTCCAGATGGAGCACAGCTTAGACCAGCCAAACTGGTTCCCGGCGCTCAACAAAAATCCGAGTCGATAGCCGACCCCAAAGAGGTTATCAATGCGAAAGTATCTATTGATCAAGATTTTACTCAGCATAAACAAAGTGCTATTAATGAGGCAAAACGGCAATCTCCTAGTACTAATAGCGGTGCATCTGGAATAACCTCACCGCCAGTGTTAACTGTTAAGTCCACCTCTCAATCAGGACCAAGTAAATCTGGTAAGTCTTCTTCTTTAGAAGAGGTACAGCTAAGAAGACCAGAGCTGAAATCTCTTATCACTATTAACGATTATCTAAACCCATTTCAATTGGATGCTTTTAGTAGTGCGGCTTTAAACTTGAGACGTGCGCTAGATTTAGGCCTAAACCAAAATCTTGATTTGGCAATTAGTCGCACCAATGCTAAACAAAGACAAAATGCCTACTATTCTTCTCTGGGCAATTTTTTGCCTGATCCAACTTTAGGCTATACCGAGTATTTCCCTGACGGTAAAATCGGCTTACCATCTAGTTTGGGTTCATTATTTGGGGCGTCCTCAGCGCTGCAAACTGTAGCATCCGGTACCTCTTTCAATAACTCGGTAATAAGAATTCGTTCTCCCTTTGAAATAATGCATGCCGGTGCAGAGTTTTATGCTTTTCGTGGTGGGAGCATATTATTCGGTGTCCAACAATCGAAGCATAATTATCAAGCAGCTAAACTGCTAGAAAAAGCTAGTTTGAGCGACACTCTTTTGACTGTCACCCAAAATTATTACAATCTAGTATTAGCCGAGACTTTATTGCAAATTCGTATAAGAGCTGTGGCAACATCCAACGAACAATTGCGCAGAAGCGAAGACCGCTTTCACTCCGGCTTAGCCACTAATTTGGATGTTTTGCAATCTAAGACTCAGCTTTCTCGTGATAGACAAGCTCTTGTCGATCAACAAGTTAATAGACGCTCCGCTGCTATAGCCTTAGGCACGGCGCTGAATATGAACTTGGGTGACGACTATATTCCGGTTGAACTGAACGTTAGAAAAATAAGGCTTATTGATTCCAGCCTAAACATAGCAGATATTCTTCAGCTAGCCATTGATTACAGACCTGAATTAAAACAATACGAAGAACTGAGACTAGCAGCAAAGAAAGCCATAATGGTCGCTGCCGCCAGTTTGCAGCCAACGGTATCATTGAATGGCAATGTCTATGGCATTGGCGGACCATCAAATGTACAAGCACTGGGCGTTTTTTCACTTAATGTTAATTGGAGACTGCGCGGCTTTGGCACTGTAGACATGTTTAACGTCCAACAAGCAAAATGGCAAGCTCGGCAGACCAGATTACAGGCCCAGAAAGAATTGCAAACGGTCATCAGTCAAGTGCGCAATTCTTATTTGCAAATTTTAGACAAAGAGCAAAATATCACTGAGGCAACAGATGAAGTGGAGTCGGCGCTAGAAGAATTGCGTCTAGCCCAATTACGAAAAATCAATGGTCTAGGCATAAACCTAGACGTCATTACTGCGCAGAGAGATTACACTCAAGCATTGATCGATAAAGCGCAGGCATTGATAAATTTTGATATTGCTCAGGCACAATTACTTCACGATATGGGTCTGATTTCAGTCGATGCACTGACCAGCGGTAAATTACTCAGCACAGCTAAATCCAAATAGTTTATTTATCTATTTTCAGAAGGAGGAGCAGTATTGCTGCCATTACCGATCGGTTGCCCCAGCGTGCTTTAATCCTTAATGTGACATTATCTACGGCTAAGGTGGTGCTGCTAGCGCAGACTGGCGCGAATGTAAAGTGGTGATTAATTTCTAGAAACGGCATAAGAAATTAATCATAGAAGCTAATTCCAGATCACACTGAAAAGTTGATCTGCGGGCCGCTCTGCTGCGTTAGGCAAATGTGCTGTGTTTATATAACAGACTTGATTCTGCTATCGAGAATTGTCAGGGTGAGGGTATCTCTTTCTTTCAACCGTGAGTTTCTCTTGCCTTAGACCAGTATGCAGCTACAGCAGCACCCAGTTCAACGTTGCGCTTAGGCAATGAATACCAGCCCGAGCTTGCAATAAGTGGGTGCATTTCGCTGCTCGCATCACGTTTGATGGGTAGTGAAACCCCGTGTTGATGGAAAGAACGGGTCAGAACCTCCGAAATCTCAAGCCAGAAAGGGTTGTTTCAATGAGCAGGGTACTTTTCCGAGCGATTTGCCAGGCGGCTCTCGCTTTTTACAATGCGGCTTCGATTCCCTTACCGGAAGGGGATCAATCCGAGATCACACGTTTTGTTATCGTGATTTGGGAGGCCTGGCGGGATCTCGTGGCGTGCATCAGGCGCCTCCCCGCAGCACACGCCCTGTCTGGCGAGGAATCAACCATGGTTGGTTTTCCCCATGACCAGCACACGCATGCAGCAATGCCAAACGACAATACGCCGTTAGAGGAGTTGGTGGATGCGATGTCGGCCGAAGAGCGCACTGCCTTGCAAGCGGTAGGCTTTGCCGTTCGGATATACCATCGGCAGAACTGGTCTCGCTGGACCCAAAAATGCCGCAATATGACGGTTCGAATGAAGATAATGGCCATGATGGGCATTGCCGGCAGGTGGGCCAAGCAAGGCAAAGACCAGGCACCCAGACAGCAGATGTCTGATCTGGAGAAAACCGTAGTTGATAGGGGACTCTCCAAGAATGACTTGTTGTTGCCCTTAGATGATGGAGCAAGCGTCATGTTCTTTCTCCGGCAACTCCATCAGATCTGGGAAGAACCCTTCCCGGACGGTGATTGATAGAGACAAAGCCGCTCACCGCACCGGACTTGATGCCTTGGTAGCCCGGGTACGTAACGTGTTACAACGTTGCGCCCCGGGCGACTTTAATTTCTACTTTATTTTTTGACCATTTTTTATTTTAAATTGCATTCGTCACTTCGAAGATCTATGGTCGCTGAACTTTTTTGTCTAATTGACGTCTTTAATAATTATAGAAGCCAGTAAAAAAGTTAATGACAGTGCAGTCCAGCTATCGCGGGTTAGAAATGGATTGCTTGCAATGCTAATTATAAAAATAGACTGGCGGTTTTGTACACCCTATGGTATAGTAAACCCTGAAAGCCACTCTTATACGAAAGGAAAAAATAGACTACCCAGATGGCGCTATTGCAGAAGTTATTGTATGGCAATTACCAGAAGCAACATCAGAACGATCACATGCCTATAAATATAGACTCAATTATAGTGCCGCTAATGGTGTTAGCTTGCTAAGGTTCGATAATGAGGCCGGCAAGGGAGACCATGTGCATGATCTGGGAATCGAGTTCCCATATAAGTTTGAATCACTAGACAAACTTTTCCACGATTTTAATGAAGGCGTAAATAAAATAAGAATAGAAAATGAAACGAAATCATAAGCTAATAATCGGCGTAGCTACCCTTGAACAATCATTGAAGGAAACTCTGGATGCTTGTAAAAAAGCTGAGCGCGGACTGCCATTTGGCCCTGTACATCGTATTAATTTTACTGATCAGGCCACTTTGTTTGGCACCCTGTCTCCTAAGCGGATGGAGTTACTACGCTATCTGCGGCAATCCGGACCCATGAGTGCGCGCCAGATAGCTAGAAACCTTTGTAGAGACTACAAAAACATTCAGGTTGATATAAAGCTGCTTTCACGATTAGAGTTGATAATTACTAATAAAGAAGGGCGATACATTGTTCCTTGGGATGATATAAGCATAGAGCTAACATTAGCTGCTTAAGAAAATCAATTTTGCTTAGTGGAAAGTGCAACAGTATTTCGTGTTTGTTTGGGCAGTCTTAAATCACCGACCAGCGCAGCGCTCTTCAGTAGCTTGTCTAAAAGCAATTTATCCTCTTTATTCTTTGAAATTACCAATAGTTTTAGTGGCTGAATGATTACCAGGGCAGAAGGGATTGAAAAATTAGCAATGAATACATTCACTGCACCATTACCAAAATTCAATAATCGTGCGTTGCGATAAGCCACTGTGCGACAAGTTACTTCTAACTTTTCAAAGTTGTTTATATTTTCTCTCGTCAATACCAGCATTTGCCCCGGTTCCATAGTGAGCCGATTTTGGCCAACCACAACGAACATCCGGTTTGGCTTTGATTGAACTAAATCATATACCACTACATTATTGCCATACTCGCAGACGAACGCCGTTGTTCCAGATCCGATATGTATTTTCCCTTCGTGCGTGCTGATAATCATATTTAGCTCGGCACTCAGTAAAATATTGCCGTTTCGAAGATCGATAAAACCGTTTCCACTTTCAGGACCAATTATTATGCCATTATTAGCCGGACAATTTATTTCGTAGTTTCCAAAGGTGTGCGCATAGGTTTTTACTCCTTTGACATACTGACTTTCTTTCTCTGTCAAACCATCTTGTTGCTCAATAGCAATTGGACATTTTGGAATCCCAACGGCGATAGGCTGAGCAAGAGCCAATAAATTGTCTGACAATGTTAGCTTGGGATTGGCAGAGGCGGTCATATGAAAAGCTTGTCCTGCCACTAGCATAAGACACAATAACAATATTACTACATTCTTCATTTAGTCTGCCCCCGCTATCTATAAATAAGAATTTGGCAGTCTTTCGCCATGCCAATATCAAATCATTTGCCCTAATCTCATTATGTGCAGAGAACTAAAATAAACACATCACCCGTAAAGATTGAAGATCGTCACCAAGACAAGGCAAAACAGTACTGGGCAGTATCCTTTGTGTGACATAGCATCCATACTCTTCAATTATTACCAAAATAGAAATCTATTTATCAATTGCAGGCTCCTAATGATTTTCAGCCTTCTCAACATAGGCAAGAACGAATATACCGGCAATTATAAAAACACTGCCTATAATTTGCATCAGTGAAAATGTCTCACCAAAAAACAAAAACGATATTATAGCTACTGTCACTATATGCAAATGAGTGGCAGCAAACGCCGGTCCTACTGGCGCATGTTTTAAAAGACTCATCCAGGTAACAAAGGCGCCCAAATAGCCTAAAATGGCACCATAAGTCCATTTGTCTGAAGCTACCCTCAGAATCCAGCTTAATTCCATACTTGGGTGCGTATCTATACCAGCTAATTTAAAAGATACCTGGGCCATCGTATCAAAGATTAGTAGGACAATAAAACCAATGATAAAAAATTGACGCATATTATTTTAACTTCCCCAGCCAACCAGCGCCACACCTATCGCTATTAGTGAGGCCGAGAGTATCCGCTTGTGTGTCAATTTTTCAGCAAAGAAAATTCTGCCACCAATCATAACGGTCATAATATTTAAACAGCTAAGGAGTACGCCCTGAGCCAATGGAACAATTGAAAGAAAGGCCATATAAAGAAAAAATTCAAACACATATGAGCTTATGCCAATCCAAATCCAGAAATTGCTCAGCATATCTTGCCAGCGCTTTAAGCCCTCGGCACTACTTACTTTTGTGGCAGCCGCTTTAAAAGACATTTGTCCCAGCGTATCAATCAGCATACACAAAAGCCATAAAGTTGTGGCAGAAGAATTCATACTACTCTATAAATCTCTGCGGCGCGCTTGTTCACGTTCAATAGCTTCAAATAGAGCTTTAAAATTGCCCTTACCGAAGCCGGTTGCTCCTTTACGCTGAATAATTTCAAAAAACATAGTGGGCCTGTCTTGGATTGGTTTAGTGAAAATCTGTAAAAGATAACCGCCCGCTTCTCTGTCTACTAGAATGCCTAAGTTTGCTAAATCATCCATGTTTTCATCGATTTTACCCACTCGTTCAGACAAATTCTGATAATAGGACTTAGGCACAGATAAAAATTTAATGCCTCTATTTTTTAGCTCTTTTACCGTGCTAATAATATTGTCTGTGCTTATGGCAATATGCTGCACCCCCGGCTCATGATAATAATCAAGGTATTCTTGGATTTGTGATTTTCTAAGACCCTCAGCTGGTTCATTGATAGGCAATTTAACTGATGCCATTTCATTTGTCATCACTTCTGAGCGCAAAGCAGAAAATTTAGTACTAATGTCGTCAGAGGTAAATTCTTGGTAGATGCGAAAACCAAAAACACGCTGATAAAAGTCAACCCAATCTGACATTTTTCCTGATTCTACGTTACCCACCACATGATCGATTGCTTGCAAACCCACAGCAATACCTTTGCTACGAACACGCGCTCTATAACCGGGGGCAAAAGCTCCATTGTAAGCGTGCCGTTCCACAAATGTGTGTATCGTTGAGCCGTATGTATGTATCGAAGCCTGGCGAAAATAACCATTCTCATCACTATGTTCTTCGTAGGGAAATGCCGCTTTTGCACCGCGACTAATAACAGTACCAAAACAAGCGCTGGCATCTTGTACTTGCAATGCAATTGCTTTCACCCCATCACCGTGCAAACTAATATGCTCTGTAATTTCACTCTCCGGTTTTAGAGAACCGGTGAGAACCAAAATAACATCCTGCTGTTTGAGCACATAAGAAACTTTGTCGCGCTCACCTGTTTCCAATCCACGAAAAGCAACAATATCAAAGCCAAAGCCGTGTTGATAATAGTAGGCAGCTTGCAGTGCATTACCTACAAATAGTTCTATATGATCAAAACCCTTTACAGGTACTTCTGCCACCGGTTCCGGTTGTCCCATTTTAGCTAGTTTAGATTGAGCCATTTGTCCTCAAAACTTATTTAATAGAAGAGCGTTCAGGCAACAATACTACTATTGTAACTCAGGCATAAGAGTTTGTAGCTAAGTTCCATGTTTGCTCCCCTCAGAGCTTCTGAACAGAATTCAATAGAAGCGCAGCTTCCTTGTTATTGGGATCTAATTCAAGAACTGTTTTTAACTCCTTTTTGGCTTCTTCTGGATGCACCTTTATCAATATTTTGGCTAGACCCAGATGTGCCAGGCTGAAATCCGGAGCAATGCTTACTAGTCTTCTATAATGTATGAGAGCCTGCTCGGTATTACCAGTAGTGCGCAAAGACTCGGCGATTTTAAATTGACTCATGATGGCAAAATCTGAATCGTTGGAAGCTTTCTCGTAATATGTCATCGCTTCTTTTTTGTCACCGAATCTTTCTAAAACTTGACCGGTCATAAATAAAACAGTCGACGATTTTGGATATTGCTGGCGAAGTTTTTTTAAGTCGGATATGGCTCCTTTCTTATTCCCAGCTATAGACTTTCTCCATGACTCCAGGCACATTTTTTCTATAGCCGATTCTTGTTCTAGATCAATTTGCGATTCATTGGTTTGGCTAGGTAAACCCGCGCCAGCCTTAGCAGTATCTTTAGCAATCCCCGAATAACTTCTCTTAGGCGCATCTATAGTAGAGCTGCAGCCAAAAGAAAAAATTAGCAAAAATACGATAATCGAAAAGGAAGTTAAATTATGGCAATAATTGAGCATGCCCATAACCTTCTAGCGCCTTGTTGCTTCTTAGTTTGTTAGCTGGAGTATCTGTCGCAGTAACATCTGGCATAGGCACCGGCGTGCTTGGATTGAATTCTGCTTCTTCAACATTTGTTTTGTGTTCTATAGCTTTTTCAACCGTTCGGCTATCTTTGTCTTTGCTCAGCAATACATGAATGCGGCTTGTTATTTGTGCTAAGTACTTCGGAGGGATTGTATGCGAATATTGCAGGTCAACAAGTACTCTGGCAGCCTGATAATAATCATCTTTGAGTTCATATAATTCAGAAAGCACCGTGGTGGCAACTAATTGTTTAGACTTTATGTCATCAAGTCTATTCAATCTGGCCACCGCCTCATTTATTTGCTCAACACTTGGCTTAGCAAGAAGCATTTCATGATAGGCAATGTAACTCTTCGGATTTAACACTGTAATATTTAAGTATTCTATTACCGCTCTTCTTGTATTGCCACTGCGCAATAACAAGCGGGCCAAATGTAAGCGTTTCGTCAGATCAACAGGCGCCGATGAAACCGCTTCAGTAGCCAATATAATTTGCTGTTCAAGGTTGTTTTTATCCTTTGCCTCAGCAAGTGTAGAGGCCGTTTTGTTGGCAAAAGAACCCGTATTTAAAGCAGCAGCTTGAGCAAGAGCGGCCGAGATTTGCAAACAAAAAACAAATAGAAAAAGAGAAATGGTAATTTTCTTTATAGTTAGCAAGTAACTGCCATCACTTTTGATTTCTGGTTCATCCACTTCATGCCCCTCTGCCCTGATGCTGCCATAGACACTTTCTACTGGTTCTCCAGCGTCCAGATTTACTTGTAATACTTCACCCGCTGCTAGTTTATCCAAGTAGAGTTTGGTTTTAACAAAATTCAGAGGACAAGCGATGCCACGTAAATTGAGCTGGTGTGCCATATGATATAAATAGATCCTTTTGTAAGCGCTGCTTCGGCTTCGTCCCTCGCCTCAACGCGCGTATCCTTGTTCGTTCGCCTGCAGACGTCTCACCGCCGTCTTTGTCTCACTTGCCCTTATCTACCTGTAAGCGCTGCTTCGGCTTCGTCCCTCGCCTCAACGCGCGTATCCTTGTTCGTTCGCCTGCAGACGTCTCCTCTTCGTCCTTCACTGCACTAAATTGTATTACTCCTTATTTGGTTTAGCAAAACAAGTAGCGGGAAAACAGCTTTCTGACTTAGGGCAAAGTGAAATATCTGTGTATTTAATCCATTCTTTATAAAAACATTCGCGAGCCATAATATATTTCTTGATTTTAGCTAAGATCTCTTCTGGATTTTTGTTTTCTTTAGCGCCAAGACACTTTAAACAATACATTATCTCAAGATTGCCCAGGGACAAATTTATCATTTGCTCCCTTAAGCATAGATTTCTTTTGCACACAAAACAAGCCATTAATACTTCTTGCTTGCAAGAAGTATTAATGGCATCATTCGGATTATCATTAGTAAGAGAAGCCATTGGTATCCGGCGCCTTTCTTAAATGTCACTTATATAATAATGCAGCGGCTGAAATTAGCCTAGGACCATTTAATGTGGATGGTATCATGGCATGGATTCGCTTTATTGCACTGTGGTGTGATAAACAGATTACCAAATAAAAATGCAGGTTTAAACGTACGATGGCCTTCGAAGTGGCTTTTATTCTTGTTGTAAGTATTGTGCTGGTAGTTTCGATGGCAACCATCGGGAGCCCTTTGGCCAAAGCTTATGCCGAAAAGCTTAAAACCAAATATCGTGAAATAGGTTCGCAAGAGGCGTATAGCCTGAAAGAAAGTATGCGGCTATTAGAAGGAGAAGTACTCGAACTAAAGGCTCAAATGAAAACTTTGCAAGAAAATAATGAATATGTGGCTAAATTGTTGGAATCCTCTGACAAAGCAAATAAACAAATTCAGGATAAGCACTAATAAAGAGGCAAATAATCATAATGATATCGCTCGCCAATAAGTCTTTTTTAGTCCAGATAAAATATGTGGGCGGTACGGGCAAATGAGTGGTAAGGGAAATGAACAATTTCGCCTCGAGCGCGATTCAAGAGGCGAAGTACAAATTGCCGTCGGGAAATTACTATGGCATCAATACCGCTAGAGCAAAAGAAGAGTGGTTGTGGATCGGTTCCCCGGCTAGCCCTTATTTAATTAAAGCATATCTGTATATTAAGCAAGCTTATACTCAGTCCCATGCTAAATTGACAAACCTAAGTGCAAAAATTGCTCAGGCCATTAATCAGGCATGCGAAGAAATGCGCGCCGATAAATATAGTCAGCAATTTATTGCTGAATCATTGCAATCAATATCTGGTATCACACTGAATACTAATATTAATGAGGTTCTGGCTAATCGGGCGGAAGAAATACTCGGTGGTTCTTTGGGGGAATACAAGATAGTAAAAATAGAAGAGTCAGTAAATTTAGATCAAAATGCCGATTCATTGTTTTTATTGGCTACCAAAATAGCTGTTTTGCAGGCTCTGGCTGACTTAGAACCAGAAATACTTAACCTGGAAAGATTACTGCGGCGCGACGCGCTGACATTGGCAAAAGTTCTTAAAGTTAGTGCCATGCCGAATATCCAATCTACCACAGGACAATGGGGTAAACGCTTAAATGTTTTTACTACTGAGCTGGAGATTGCTATTCGACGCATAAAGGAATCGCAGAGCAATCTCTTATATGATGCTAACCCCGAACACGATTCCGCTCCGGCAGATGCTAATAATTCGCAAAATGAGCTCAATAAGACTATGCTGCAAAATCTTTTCGTTCTTACTGGCTTTCGATTGAAAGAAGAAGACTTACAAATAGCCAGTAATGGTCAAAGCGAGTTTGTTATTTCAGATTTAGTTCTGGTCTCATCAGCGCTTAAGGACTTGGCTACGGTTTTGAGTAAAGTAGCTGCTGTGACAAAAATGGCTCACACGCCCCCACAATTAGACGAAGGACAAAAGTCGCCCCCTACCTCAGTACAGATATTTGCGGACAGTTTGCATATGTCGGCTTATCAGGTGGTAAGCAATAACTTTTCTTTTGCTTTTCTTGCCCAATGTGAGCAATTAGAAAGCGTAATGCTCATGCCTCTCCTTAGTCATAATTTACTGAGCACAATCTATATTTTAAGATCCATAGTGATAGGTTTTCAGCGCAAAGGACTGCTATGACAAATATCCTCTGTAAAGGTCAAATTCGTTGACTTCTTGCTTTTTGATACGATTGATAGATTTAGCAGCGTGGTATGATGAAATGGTAAATGAATTTTTACTAAGTTCTTGCCCAACTCAGGGGACATAATGCGTTCAAGTTTAAGTTATAGATTTTTAGCTTTGCTATTCATTAGTTTAATAATGACTCAATGCGTTCCCTTAAGTGCGCAGGCGACACATACTGCAAAGAAGCAGAAGTATAATCGCTATTGTCTGGTTCCGCCGCCGCCTCCCGAAGTGCCTTCAATGCTACCTGAGCTGTCACGCTATCGCGGCTATGGCCAAAGCTATTATTCCGATTCTGCCAGGCCAGCTGGCAATTCCCCCATCATTTATAAACCAAATAAATATATCACTTATTGTTATCCAAATAAGGGCTAAATCAGGGCTTTAAGCTTCTTAACATGCTTTTTTAGGAGATCTTTTGTAAGAATCCTAACAGCTGAACCTGATAACATTTAGCGATACGGAAACACAGTTATTGGGGGATTCTGCCTTGGCCAAAATAGGTGTGCCAAAAGAAATTTTGGATAATGAAAATAGAGTTGCTTTGACTCAAGCCGGAGCAAGAATGCTGATAAGCCAGGGGCACAGTGTGTATGTTGAGAAAGGTGCTGGTATCGGTAGTGATATCAGTGACGAAGAATATCGCTTAACTGGAGCCGAAATTTTGCCTGATGCGGCCAGTGTTTTTTCGGAAGCAGAGCTCATTCTCAAAGTAAAAGAACCTCAAAATAGCGAAATTCCTTTACTCAACAAAAACCATGTTCTTTTCACTTATTTGCATTTAGCGGCCAAGCCTGAATTAGCCCTGGCACTTGCGAAAACTGGTGCAACCTGTATTGGTTATGAGACTGTGCAAACAGATAACGGACAATTACCATTGCTAATACCTATGAGTGAGATAGCAGGACGCATGGCGCCTCAAATCGGTGCTTCTCTTCTAGAGAAACCACATGGCGGCAGAGGGCTTGTCTTGGGCGGAGTACCAGGCGTGGCGCGAGGAGAAGTAATTATTATAGGCGGAGGTATTGTCGGTACTAACGCAGCAAAAATTGCTCTGGGTATGGAAGCTAGAGTGACTATATTCGATTTAAACCTAGACAGACTGCGTTATCTGGATGACATTTTTGGCGGCCATGTAACAACAATTTATTCTATAGAACAATATCTAGAAAACAGATTACGGGGCGCCGATCTAGTAATTGGGGCAGTATTGATTGCAGGCAAACAAGCCCCTCGCCTAGTGACTGCAGCAATGGTCAAAAATATGAAACCAGGCTCAGTTATTATTGATGTTAGTGTTGATCAAGGTGGTTGCATCGAAACAATACATACAACTACTCATTCAAAGCCAACCTATCTTTATGAAGGAGTGGTGCATTATGGTGTTGCTAATATGCCTGGAGCTGTGCCTTGGACATCCACACGTGCTTTAACCAATGCTACTTTACCCTTTGTTCTTAAATTAGCCAGATCTGGCTACGATGCCACTTTAGACGATGAAGCACTGGCCCGTGGTGTTAATATCCATGGTGGAAATATTGTTCACCCTGGTGTTCTAGAAGCCGTTGCTACCCCAGTAAAATAATCCCGCTAATATTTTTATAAACAATGTCCAAAATAAAACTAGCTTCTTGGAATGTGAATGGCTTACGAGCTGTTGCTAAAAAAGGTTTTTTTGATTGGATAGAAAAAGAAAAACCAGACATTCTTGGATTACAAGAAACAAAAATTGCCGCTGAACAATTAACGCCTGAATTGCGCGAAAGAGAGCATTATAAAAGCTACTTCTCTCACGCTCTAAAAAAAGGCTACAGCGGTGTTGCAATATATACTCGTATTGAGCCTGTATCGGTCAAAGAAGGCATAGGTATTGAGAAATTTGATCAGGAAGGCAGAATATTGCAAGCCGATTATGGTGACTTTATTCTTTTCAATATTTATTTCCCTAACGGCAAAGCAAGCCCAGAAAGATTGCAATATAAACTAGATTTTTATTCTGCTTTTCATGAAAAAGCAAAAGCCCTAATGGCGGAAGGAAAAAAAATAATTGTTTGTGGCGATTTTAATACTGCTCACAAACCAATTGATTTAGCTCGCCCTAAAAACAATGAAAAAATTTCAGGCTTTTTGCTTATTGAGCGTGAATGGTTGGACAAATATCTTGATACCGGTTTTGAAGATACTTTTCGTTTGTTTCAACCAGATCCGCATCACTACACCTGGTGGGACACTATGACCAATGCCCGAGCACGAAATGTTGGTTGGCGTATCGATTATTTTTACGCTACGGCATCCCTCAAAAATCAATTAGATAATGCCACCATAGAGCCTCATATTATGGGCTCGGATCATTGTCCAATTACACTTGCATTGAAGGTATAAGGGCTAACTTAAGATACAGCTATCTCATCTTGCGCTATTGAGTGAGTATTACGATTTTGTTCTTTCGCTATAATACGCTCATAAATGTTTAGATAATCTGTGGCCATGCGTGAAGCAGTAAATCGTTTTTCGAAAACTGCGCGCACTTGTTTGCGGCTAAGCGAAGCAACCTTATCTATTGCTTTTACTGCCTCTGGAATATTATCGACAACAAAACCGGTAATGCCTTCATCCACTACTTCTGGTATAGAACCGGTGCGGAAGCCGATTACAGGGGTGCCGCAGGCCATTGCTTCAATCATAGCTATACCAAATGGTTCGGGAAATTCGACCGGGTGAATGAGAGCCAGAGCTTTGCCAATTACTTCTTGCTTCTCATCATCATTTATTTCGCCTATATATTCTACATATTCGCTATCCAATAAAGGCTTAATTTCTTCAGCATAATAATGCTTGTCGTAAGGATCAACTTTAGCAGCAATTTTCAATTTAATTTTTGCTTGCTTAGCAATTTCAATTGCTCTATCCGGTCTTTTCTCTGGGCAGATACGTCCCAAGAATAATAAATACTTGTCTGAGCCATCCCCAAGGGCAAGCTGATTTTCCGGTAAGCCGTGGTAAATATTTGCCTGCCAATTTAGCCACGGTATTGGCTTGCGCTGAGCATTAGATATTGACACGGCGTTAAAATCTGGATGATACTCGTAGATACTGCTCAAAGGCTTGTAGTCGAGACGAGAATGCATTGTTGTGACAGCGCTTGTACTCATTGCCCGTATATATGGCAAATGCCAGTAGTCGCAATGAAAGTGAACGATATCGAATTCGTCCGCTCGCTTAAATACTTGTTCAAGCATCACGTAGTGAAAACCGACCTTATCGACTCCAACCGTTTGCTCCAATCTTAATCCTTGCGGACACATAGGCACTAATTGGGCGCTTGTTTGCGAATCGGCGCTGGCAAAAAGTGTTACTTCGTGGCCGCGAGCAATAAGCTCTTCTGTTAACCAATGAACAATTCTTTCGATGCCGCCATACAATTTCGGCGGTATGCTCTCAAATAATGGTGCAACCTGGGCGATTTTCATATTCATATTCCGTTAACTTTTAACGATTGTCAATAATACTAGGTCTTGTAAACTAATTCACTATTTATTAAGTACTAATTAGCCATTTGTATATCATAAATGTAGCTGATTATCAGGCCCAATGCTAATCCTTGCTTGTAAAATCGCGGGTATATAATCTATAAAATCGCGGATGGTACTCTTTCACGAGCAGTAACAAAGGCGGAAATCTCCGGTGACCTAATTACTAGCGTCAGCGCAGCGCAATTGTAAAGCAGTGATTAATTTCCATAAAATGCATAATAAATATGTCATAAATCAGCCAGTGGCAAGTTCAAATGCTATTCCATATTAGGTACCGATGCAGCAGTTGTTTAGCGTCCTAGGGTTTTTGACTTATGCGCCGACCAGGCGCATTCACTCCAATTGGAGAAACAGGATGCCTCAGAATGGCATGGATTTGGTGGTCGAGCTGGCTAGTGGGGACGTCGAAGCGGGCAAAGTCTTGGTACGCGTCCTCAAGGAGGGCGGACAGATAGATCCCGATGCAGCACTGGGCGGCTTAAGCACTCTGCTGACCGTACAGCACTACAGTCTCCGCGGCGCCGGGATTGTGGTTGTGTACGAAATGATCTGTAAGAGGGATCTTTCGAAATTCATCGCCATCGTCCGCGCTATGCAACTCGACTTGCTCGAAGCGGACGTCTTGAAGTTAGAGATCGAGAGCCAGGGGCAATGCGCCCGAATCGATGCTGATGCGGTCCTCGCCGATGTCCAGCGAAAGTTGCCGGACTTTGCTATAAGGCGGGCGCATAAGAATAAAGCCGCTCCGTCAAGTCCGGCAACCGAGTTCACTCATTGCCCAGGGCAGTAGAGCGAGGGCAGTCAAGCTTGTCCCTCTATTGCCTTTTCATCTTTTTGCCGTGTGTGCGATTCAGATTATCCCTTATTCAGCAGATGACGCAAAGAAGACTCTAAATCGCTATATTTAAATTTATAGTCGGAGGCATGCAATTTAGCGGGTATAACCTTTTGTCCGCTAATTAACATCTCGTCTGCCATTGAGCCAAAAAGCAATCTCAACCCAAACGATGGAATAGGGATGATCGTTGGGCGCTTAAGTACTTTACCGAGTGTTTTAGTAAATTCTTTATTTGTCACCGGACATGGTGCAACAGTATTTACCGGACCGCAAAGAGAAGTATTAGTAAGGGCGTGATAAATCGCTCCTAACACATCATCTATATCCACCCAGCTTAAATACTGCTGTCCGTCACCGATCTCTCCTCCTGCCCCGCATTCAAAAGGTAGAAGCATTTTTCCTAAAGCGCCGCCGTCTTTGCTTAAAACTACACCTATTCGTAAATTAACTACTCTTATTCCTAAAGCCTCAGCCTCATTTTCCACTTGCTCCCATTGGCTAGTAAAATCTGCCAAAAATCCGGCGCCTTTGGCACTTTTTTCGTCTAATGTTTCATTGCCTCTATTTCCGTAATAGCCTATGGCAGAAGCGCCAATTAATACTTGGGGTCGATGGCAAGTTTTTGCCAATGCTTGATAGAGAATCTTTGTGCTTTCCAAGCGACTGTCCCGAATCTTGTCCATCTTTTCTTTTGTCCATTTGCTGGCAACGTTTTCTCCAGTCAAATGGATTACAGCGTCGAAGCTCTTTGTATCTAACAACTGTAATAATTCATTTTCGTTACTATTGCTGCGCAGACGGAACGGTACTACAGTAAGCCCCTTTTTAGTCAAAAATGAACTTAATTTGGAGCCAATAAGACCACTTGCTCCTGTGATAAGTATATTCATTAATATTTCTCCTGCATGCTAACTAAATACCATCCATTGATAAGCCATTATGATTTATTAGCAATATGGTAAGTTTACTGTACAGGCACTTAAAAATGACGCTATGAAAACTCAGCTAGAAACAACTATTGAAGAAGGATTAAATGCTTTACAAGGGCAGCAGTACAGCAAAGCCGAGTCTTTGTTTAGGCAAGCGCTGCAAGAAGCTCAAGATACTAACAATGAGCTTCTGATGGCGAAATGTCTAGACAGCATTGGTGAAGTTTCATTCCAGCAAGGATGGTTTGAGCAAGCCGAACCATATTTCGAACAAGCGTTGAATATCAGGCGAAAAAAATTGTCTCCTGGACACGAAGATATTATCAGCAGTTTGAATAATATGTCTGCCGCATACTTTTTTCAGGGCAAATACGATCGCGCTAGGCCTCTTTGCGAACTATTAATAGTTACCTATGAATCTGTGCTTGGCAAAGAGCACCCCGAAATAGCCACTTGTTTAATCAATCTGGGGCTTATTGCCATGGCAGAAGGTAAATTGGATAATGCCGAACAACGCTTCACTAAAGCAAATACAATTCGGCAGTCAAATTATGAACCGATGAATCTTTTAATCGGCAATAGCTTAAGCCACCTCGGTAATGCTTATTTTGAGCAAAAGCGTTATGAGCAAGCGAGTCAAAAATTCAAAGAAGCATTGGTCATTTTAGAAGCGCATCATAGTTTAGATAATACTGATTTACAGTTAGTTGTAAGTAAACTGGTTCGCTGTTTGGAAGAAACAGAAAACTTTGAAGAGCTTGGGCAGCTTTATCCAAGCCTGATTAGTTCCACCGAAATTAAGCTAGGTCCTGCCCATCCTGAAGTAATAAAATACCTCGAAAAACTAGCCAATTTGCGCCTGAACCAAAACAAGCATGAAGAAGCCGAAAAAGTATTCCAGCGCCTACTCTCTATGAAACGGCGTGCTTTGGGTGATACACACCCAGAGGTAGCCAATCAGCTCACTAACCTGGCTTTTATCAAACAGGCTGCAGGCAATGCTGCTGCGGCAGAAACGCTCTTTATGCAAGCTCTAAGCGTTTATGAGAACAATAAAAATAAAACTGCCACTGGACGCTCTCCGAGCTTCCCACGCTATTTAGAAGCTTTGAAAAATCTGGCTGTTTTTTATGATAGCGATAATCGCTATGCCAAGGCTGAAAAACAGTGGCAACAATTATTACACTTGATCGAACCACAATCTCAAGCTTATCCTCGCCTTTTGTTAGAGGCCTACGAATATTTAGCTAATGCATTAACTGAGCAAAAAAAATCCACAGAAGCCCAAGTTGTACTGCAAAAAGCACTCGACTTTCTGGCTAAAAATGGCGATGAAGCAAAACTCAACAAGTCAGAATTCAAACAAAGACAGGCTCATCTAATTACAAAACTGGGCGATGCTGTCAAGTCAGAACACAAATATACAGAGGCCGAGAAGCATTATAAAGATGCGCTCGACAGCCTTATGAAGTCGTTGGGACCTGATCATCCTGATCTCATTCCCACTTTAGAGGGTTATGCTGATTTACTAATGCTTACTTATCGGGAACCAGAAGCAGAGCATATGCTGAGTTGCGCCCGCGCTCTGAATAAAAAGGAACAACGAAACCCTAAGGAAAGCTTAATCTAAAGAGAAAGTATGTTTGAACAATTTCGAACAATTTCGAATAATGCTTGCAACGAAGCAAATCAGTCGCAGATAATGCAGATAATAAGGTGCAGAAGTTAAAACGATGTCGACTAATGGATCATGGCTTTAGATAATTCTTTAAAACTAGGCAAAGGCACGATAGTTAAAACTTCTCCCGGATTGCGTATCGGTATTGCCGTGGCTGTTTTAGCTGTATTAGGCTTGCTCATTTTTTTATTCAATCAGTTCAATGCAAACAAAGCTGAAGAAAGTAAGGATGCAAAAAAGGCGCATGAACCGGCCCCGGTAACGATAGCCCAAGCTAAGTTAGAGACATTACCTTTAGAAATTAGAAATGTCGGCAATGTGGAAGCATTCTCTGTCGTGAATGTTATAGCTCAAGTTGGCGGGCAACTCACTGATGTTTTCTTTAAACAAGGACAGTATATAAAAAAGGCGATTTGCTCTTTCAAATCGACCCCCGCCCTTACGAAGCATTATTGGCTCAGGCAGAAGCTAATGTAGCGCGCGATCGATCGCAAATCAATTCTGCACAAGCAAATTTAGCAAAAGATATGGCGTCTTCTAGGCAAGCGCAGGCAAATTTAGACAAGGATTTGGCCTCACAAAAATATGCAGATGTTGAAGTACAGCGCTATATTAATCTTGTCAATGAAGGAGCGGTTTCGCACGAACAATCTGATCAGGTAAGAACCAATGCCGAAACAGCGGCAGCAACTGTCGCTTCCGACAAAGCGGTGCTAGAAAATGCTAATGCAGTAATTGACTCAGACAAAGCAGCAGTGCTTACTTCGAGAGCCAATCTTAGAGCCGATCAGGCAGCTGCTGATAATTTGCGCATTCAATTGGGGTTTACCAGAATTTATTCACCAGTTGATGGTATAACTGGTTCTTTAAATGTTTATCAGGGCAATGTTGTTCGTGCCAATGATACAACGCCTCTGGTTACGATTAATCAAATTCAACCTATTTATGTTAGTTGTTCTGTGCCCGAAGTTTATTTACCAGCGCTGCGTACCTCTATTAATGAGGGCACCATAAAAGTAAGTGCGCGTGTGGGCGGGGATAAGAAAAACACCGTTGATGGTGGCACTCTCAGTTTTATTGACAATACAGTAGATAAAACAACCGGTACGATCAGACTAAGAGCTACTTTCCCCAACCAGAGCAAACTACTGTGGCCCGGCGAATTTGCCGATGTGGTTATAACATTGCCGGGCGCCAGACCGCAAATCATCATACCGACTAGTGCTATAGTCAACGACCAGCAGGGGCAATCTGTGTTTGTTGTTCGTTCTGACAAAACCGTAGAGTTGGTCACTGTACAGGTCGATCGTACCTACGGAGATAACTCGATTGTGAGCGAAGGAATAAAAGCCGGTGATACAGTTGTCATTGATGGACAGTTGAAACTGTTGCCCGGATCGTCAGTGAATGTTATTCAATCTCCTGTGCATCCACCAAGTTAAGCAAATCTCTTGTAGATTTAACCGTGCTCTAAAAATAGTGCGGGTGATACTTTAAAATATTGACTGAGACGCATAGCATTATTCTTGCTCAACCTGCGCTTGTTATGCAGAAATGCTGATAAATTTGATTTGTGTCCGACAACTGGCACTAAATCAGACTGCTTCAACCCACTTACTCCCATTAAATATTGCAGTGCTTCAATTGGTGTAACTTTGCCAGACGGCGCTAAATGCTTCTTTTCATATTGTGCTATTAAATCACCTAGTACGGATAAATAATCAACTTCGGATTGGCTAAGACTCTTACTTTTGTAGGAAAGCTCTTTCATTACCTTTATCGCCGCATTTAGATGGCTTTTATTGCGAATGGGCACCAAAGGAAATTGTCCTACCAGTCGCATATAACTATTATCGGCTCTCAGTGTATTCATGGTTTCCACCTGTCATATGCGCTATGGATCATCAAGTCCAGAATTCGCACTTGTTGTGCATTGTAATCTACTAAAGCAATTAAGCGATAATTATTGCCACCTATATCAAATACAACAAAACCTTGCACATAGTCTGCACATCTGAATGTAGCACGCAATTCAATAAAATTTTTCCATATTGCTTGTGAAACAATCTTTTCCCAGTTATCCAGAGGACGTCTGGCTTTAGGATGTTTGTTAGAGAATTGGCGAAGTTCTGAAGTATTAATTATTTGCACTCTTGCAATTATTCCTCTATGAAGTTATCAAAATGATAACAACGAGTCAAGTTAATTTAACATTTAAAAACAAGACACGAGTAAGGCATAAAAAATACAAAATATTATTTGACGAATAGGTTATATTTTTCGCCGTCTGTAATTACTAATACGATGAATGTGACTAATTAGTTCATTTCAGGGGTCGAAAAGCTCAATTGTGACTCTTTAATATTTGCTTGATACCAATATAATTAGACATAATTGAAATTGAACAAGTCTACTTTTATTTACAAGCAAAAAAATAAAAACAAAAACAGCAATAAGATAAATAGAAAGTAGCAATATTGCAAAAACAGGAAAGGGGAGAGAGTTAGCTTCCGTGCTTCTCTCCCCCTTGGTCTCGTTCGGTCACCTCATCCGGGAGGCATTATCGTTTGGGACCAGTATGGAAGGGCAAAGCAAAGGTGAGGTTGATTGCCATATCGGTAAGGCATCGACGCACCACACCTTGGCAGACAAAACACGGCCGCCGCGGTACTAGAGTTCTCTGGCCATTGCAACTTATCCCGCCGTTGTCGTTGCGGGAGGAGGGGCGATAGTCCACTTTGCCTCCCATTCGGTCGGTTCCACTACCTGCAGGGACTCCTGTTCTCTTCGATCGAGAACAGGATGGTAGGCAACCACCAGGCGATCGCCTGGTTCGAGGAAACAGCGGCCTTGTTCCTCGGAGACGACGATCTCACCGCCGACCAGGTCCTCCGGCATTATCACGATGGAGCGATAGACGGCCGTCTGGGTGATTTCACCCTTCTCTTCGGTGATCACGGTTTCGGGCACATTGTAGTGCCGAAGCAAGACCTCTCTGGGGATGCTCACCAGTGGATCATTGCCGGTCCCCATGGGCAGCGGTGGATAGACGTAGACATTGCCATCCTCGCCGTTCGGGGCTGCAGGTCCTTCGCGCAGCCGCCACTTGGCGGTGCCGCGCACCAACCAGTCACCGACCGCCGGAGCGGGGAAATCCCTCGGCTTAGCCTGGTTCCATTCGGGTTGATGAATGTCGCGGATGTACTGGCCGAGCCCGTGATGTATCACCCGGTAAAGGGAAATACGCGGCTGGCGGACCACGGCCGCATAGAAGTGCCACACCGGGTAGCCAAGCTTCCAGGCTGTGACCAGCCGGTCAGGGCTGAAGAGACTGTCGATTCTCTGCCAAGGCGTCAGCGGAGGCTTGGCTGGAGGAGTAGCAAGACGCATGCCTACCTTCTTCCTTTGGTTGGAGTCGATTGCTGTTCCAGATAGGACTGCCCGTGTTTGTCTTTCTCACGGATGAGCAAGAAAGATCAACACTGGCGATGAACACTAAACCTATCTGAAACCGCAACTTGAACAACAGAACTCACCCAATCTTGACATTTTCAGCACAGCGGAAGCAAGGGATGAGATAAAATTTTCTCTTTGCTGAAAATCCTAATTTGGCTGGTAGATCGAAACTTGAAAGATTTATGATTTATCTTTTATGCAGTATGAGTATATGAAGTCTTTCTTTACAACTAGTGGAGCTGGCGACAACAAACGAGCCTGCCTTAATAGCTTTTCCTGCTGCTTGTTGTCCATGAAAACAGAGTAACTCCGCCAATAAATCTTTTGATGGTTTATTTCGTGCCAAAATAAGATCGCTTTCTGCAAAGCGTAATCAGTAAGATGTAACACCGGCATTAGGCGCTCATCAGGCTCTCAGCTTATCAATGTTATCGCCTCCTAAAAAATATTAGCTCTTAAAAAATAAGGCCAAAAGGAAATAAGGGCCCAAAAGATGTGTATGCTTGACTTATCCATTAAGCGGGCAGAGCCAAGGATGAGTTAAGGACGGAATACAGCGGAACGGTGAACATCGCATCTACTTTTATTTTGCGTCCGGTCATGACCACCTTGCTCATGATTGCTTGTGTTATTTTTGGTGTAATAGGTTATTTCAACTTGCCAGTGGCAGATCTACCAAGTGTAGATTTTCCTACCATTATGGTTAGCGCTGCTTTGCCTGGTGCTAATGCTGATACCATGTCTACCGCAGTTGCCACACCGCTTGAGCGTCAATTTTCAAATATTGCCGGTTTGGAATCGATGAATTCAACCTCGGCAATGGGCACTTCCCAAATTACTCTGCAATTTGATATCAATCGAAATATTGATGGCGCTGCTCTTGATGTGCAAACGGCCATTGCTGCTGCCAAGCCATATTTGCCTACCAGTATGCCCACTCCTCCCAGTATAAGAAAAGCCAATCCCGCTGATTCTCCTATTCTGTATATTGCATTAAGTTCTCCCACTATGCGACTGTATGAAGTAGATGAATTTGCCGAAAACTTGATTGCGCAAGGCATTTCGATGGTGCCCGGAGTAGCACAGGTACAAGTTTTTGGTTCGCAGGCTTTTGCTGTACGCGTGCAAGTTAACCCTGATAAGCTTTCAGCTGCGGGCATAGGCATTGATGAAGTAGTATCAGCAGTTCAGACAGCCAATGTTAATCTGCCAACCGGTACTTTATACGGACCAACTAAGAAGTGGGACGTTAAGGCAAATGGTCAACTATACGATGCTGCTCATTATCGCCCAATTATTATTACCTATCGCAATGGTGCGCCAGTTCGTTTGTCGGATGTGGGGACAGCTATTGATAGCGTTCAAAATGACAAGATAGCCAGCTGGTTTAATAAAACACGAGCTATTATTTTGGCTGTTCAACGCCAGCCTAATACTAATACTATTCAAATAGCTGACAACATCTTTAAGCTATTGCCCAAATACGAGGCGGTCATGCCTGCCGCTGTTAATTTAAACATATTGTACGATCGGTCTCAATCCATAAGAGCATCTGTCAATGATGTTCAGCTAACTTTTTTAGTCACTCTGGTTTTAGTTATACTAGTTATATTTTTATTCTTAGGCAATGTTTCAGCCACTATAATAGCCAGTCTTGCCTTGCCAGTTTCTATTCTTGGCACATTAGCTATTATTCGCTTGCTTAATTTTAGTCTTAATAATCTCACCCTTATGGCCTTAACACTTTGTGTGGGATTCGTCGTAGACGATGCTATCGTCATGCTCGAAAACATAGTTAGGCACAAAGAGCAGGGAGAAGAACCGTTTGAAGCGGCCTTAAACGGAGCCTCTGAAATCGGTTTTACTATTGTCTCTATGACTACTTCTCTGGTGGCTGTATTTATTCCCATTTTATTTCTACCTGGTCTAATTGGGCGTATATTCAATGAATTCGCCGTCACTATAAGCATTGCTATTATAATTTCAGGACTGGTGTCGCTTACCCTTACGCCCATGCTTTGCAGCCGGTTCTTGACCATTTCATCGCATAGAATAAAAAGTAACGGGCAAAATAATGGCGACTCAGAGCCTTTAGATGAAAAAGGACTGGTGGGAGCTGTGCATCGAGTCTCCGAGCGAGTATTTCACAGTGCATTGGCTCTCTATGCCTGGTCTTTAAAAATAGCTTTAAACCACAAGCCCCTGGTTATGCTGGCCTTTGCCTTGATGGTAGTGGCTACCGGATTTTTAGTAGCATTAGTGCCCAAAGGGTTTTTGCCTAGCGAGGATATTGGTCAAATTTTTGGAATGACCGAAGCAGGGCAGGGTATATCGTTTTCCAATATGGCAGCCCATCAAAGAGCATTGGCAGAGATAGTGGACGCTGATCCGAATGTAAAATGCTACATGTCTAGCATAGGCGCTGGCGGACCAAATGCAGCCGGCAATACCGGCCGAATATTTATAGTGCTAAAACCTAAGAAGGAGCGCAAACTCAAGGTTGACCAAATTATAAATGAGTTGCGAAAGAAAACAACTCGCATACCAGGCATTAAGCTGTACTTGCAAAATTTAGGTTCTCTACGGATAGGTGGACAGCTCACTAAGGCGATGTATCAATTTTCGATGTCCAGTCCCGATATTAACACACTATATTCGGCTTCTAATCTGATCGAAGCCAAGTTAAAAAAGATGCCCAACCTGATTGATGTAAATTCCGATTTGCAAATACGCAATTTGCAGGTAGATATTGATGTAGACAGAGAAAAATGTTCTCAATTAGGCGTTACTATGGAACAAGTGGAAGATGCTTTAAACAGTGCGTATTCAGCCAGACAAGTTTCGACTATATATGCACCGGAAGATCAATATTGGGTGGTTGTTGAAGTTGAACCGCGTTTTTACCGTGCTCCTTCACTTTTAAATAAATTGTATATGCGTACAGGCACTGGTGGGCTGGTGCCGCTCTCTACATTTGCCAAAATCAAAAACGACGTAGGTCCGTTACTAGTCAATCACTTGGGACAATTTCCCTCGGTGACGCTTTCATTCAATCTTAAGCCAGGAGTTTCGCTAGGGCAGGCTGTAGATGAGGTAAAACAAGAAGTAGCCAAAGCTGGTTTGCCGCCAGAAGTGACGCCAAGTTTTCAGGGCAATGCCCAAATCTTTCAATCATCTCAAAACGCTATGGGTTTACTCTTAGCTATTTCGGTGATTGTAATTTACATTGTGCTGGGCATACTTTATGAAAGTTACATACATCCTATAACCATCCTTTCAGGGTTGCCATCTGCAGGTTTGGGAGCAATGTTAGTGCTCTATGTTTTTCAGGTAGAATTTACTATTTATGCCTTTCTAGGCTTAATACTGCTCATAGGGATTATAAAGAAAAATGCCATTATGATTATTGACTTTGCCCTAGAAGCAGAGCGTACTCAAAATAAAACCCCACAAGAAGCAATTTATATTGCTTGCCTCACTAGATTTAGACCAATTATTATGACTACTTTAGCAGCTATGATGGGCAGTATCCCGATAGCTGTGGGCATAGGTTCAGGTTCAGAAGCAAGACAACCTCTTGGACTAACGGTTACAGGGGGATTGCTAGTATCTCAAATTGTGACACTATATATAACACCAGTGTTTTATTTATATCTTGACCGCCTGCAAAAATTTATTATTAAAACCTGGCATCGCTTTGTTCCTCCTCGTGAATTGGTGCAACCATGAATCTATCCCGTATCTTTATAGTCAGACCAATCATGACTTCGTTAGTCATGTCTGCCTTTGTTATTTTTGGCTGGATAGCTTACAGAACGCTGCCTATTAACGATTTACCTAATGTAGACTTTCCAACTATCCTGGTTACATCTACTTTGCCGGGCGCCAATCCAGACACTATGGCTTCTGCCGTTGCTACGCCCTTAGAAAAGCAATTTGCCACCATCGCCGGCTTAAACTCAATGAGTTCTCAAAGTGCTGTTGGCTTAAGTCAAATTACTTTGCAATTTGACTTAAGCCGAAACATTGATGGTGCTGCCTTAGATGTGCAGGCGGCTATAACTGCTGCTTCTAAACAATTACCTCCGCAAATGATCACCCCGCCCACTTTTAGCAAAGTCAATCCCGCTAATCAACCTATTATATATCTTGCTCTAAGCTCTCCTACTATGCCTCTGTATCAAGTGGATGATTATGCTGAGACGCTCATTGCTCAGCGCATCTCTCGTGTCTCCGGTGTGGCTCAGGTGCAGGTAAACGGCTCACAGATTTTTGCAGTGCGCGTACAAGCCGATCCTGAAAAATTATCCGCTTATAACTTGGGCCTGAACGACATATCCACTGCTGTAGTAGGAAGTAATGTAAATATGCCTACCGGGACGCTTTACGGCAGATTTCAAGCTTTTACTGTGCAAGCCAATGGACAATTATTTAAAGCTGATAATTATAAGCCCATTATCATCACCTACCGTAACGGATCACCAGTACGTCTTTCAGATGTAGCGAATGTTATTGATGGCGTGCAAAATGATAAAACGCTTGGCTGGTATAACGGTACTCCGGGAATCATTCTAGCTGTAATGCGTCAGCCCGGCACCAACACTATACAAGTTGTGGATGCAGTAAAAAAATTGCTCCCCACATTCAAAGAGATAATGCCGGCTAATGTGCACTTGGACATCCTCTACGATCATTCGCAATCCATCAGAGACTCAGTAGACGATGTTCAGTTTACTTTAGTGCTTACAGTCCTCTTAGTGGTGGCAGTTATTTATCTTTTCCTTGGCAATATTTCCGCCACCATAATTCCGAGCATAGCATTGCCTATTTCTATTATCGGTACCTTTGCTGCTATGCACTTACTCGGTTTCAGTCTCAACAATTTAACTTTGATGGCCCTTACACTTTCAGTAGGCTTTGTAGTTGATGACGCTATTGTTGTGCTCGAAAATATTGTGCGCCATATGGAAATGGGTGTTCATCCTTTTGAAGCAGCTCTGATGGGTTCGAAAGAAATTGGCTTTACAGTTTTATCAATGACTCTTTCATTAGTGGCGGTATTCATCCCAGTGCTTTTTATGCCAGGTATAGTGGGGCGCCTCTTTTATGAATTTGGTGTCACTATCAGTGTGGCCATTTTGATTTCTGGCTTCATTTCGCTTAGCCTCACTCCAATGCTTTGTAGTAGATGGCTGAGAAAAGAAAATGCCGAGCGAGTGAGCAAACCAGCCAGGCTCGCCCAAAATGCTTTTGATAAAGTTTTAAAAGTATATGAGAGTCTTTTGCATCTTGCCTTGCAACATCGGGTGCTTGTGGTCTGGGGCTTTGTGATCATGCTTGCTCTAAATGTTTTACTATTTGCCTTTATGCCCAAAGGCTTTATTCCTAATGAAGACACAGGACAAATCATTGGTATCACCGAGGCTCCAGAAGGAATATCTTTCACAGACATGGTGCGCCACCATGAAATGCTTTCAAAAATTATAGAAAAAGATCCTAATGTGCAATCTTATATGTCTAGCATTGGCACGGGGAATGGGGTTAACAGTCCTAATCTTACTCTGAACTCCGGACGCTTTCTAATAGTCTTGAAGCCTCGCAAAGAAAGAAATCTTAGCGCTGATCAAGTAATTGAGGAACTGCGCGAGAAATTGAGAGCTGCACCTGGTATATCAATTTATTTGCAAAACCCGCCAACCATCAGTATTGGCGGTCAAGTTACCAAAGCTGTTTACCAAGTTACTTTGTCTAGCCCAAGCATGAAAGATTTAACTGCCAGCGCCCAAGCCTTAGAACAAAGCATGAAGAAAATGAGCATTATAAATGATGTTAATTCGGATCTGCAATTGAACAATTTGCAAGTAAATGTCAATGTTGACCGCGATAAATGTTCTCAATTAGGTATAAATATGTCCCAGGTTGAAGACGCTTTAGATAGCGCCTATTCTGCTAGGCAAATTTCCACTATTTATGGTGCAACTAATGAATTTTGGGTGATTATAGAAGTGGAGCCCCGATTTTATCGCAATCCTCACGTTCTCAATCGTTTATATATTCGCTCTAGTAATGGTCAATTAATTCCACTTTCTACGATATCCACTATCACTGAAGGTGTCGGTCCTATGCTAATTAATCACTTAGGACAATTTCAATCGGCAACCATATCTTTTAATTTAAAGCATGGTGCCTCTTTAAGCCATGCGGTTGCGCAAATAACTCAAGCTGCCAATAAAATAGATACTCCATCAGTGACCATGACTTTTCAGGGGATTGTAGCTGAATTTCAAGATTCATTGAATGGGCTATGGGCTTTATTAGCAGTCGCAATTTTTGTTATTTATATCGTACTGGGAATTTTATACGAAAGTTTTATTCATCCTCTGACAATATTGTCTGGTCTACCTTCAGCTGGATTGGGTGCTTTGCTTATCTTGCTTATTTGTGGCATGGATTTAAACATATACGGCTATTTAGGGTTAATCATGCTTATTGGTATCGTCAAGAAAAACGCCATCATGATGATTGATTTTGCTCTAGACGCTCAGCGCGCACAAAAATTGAGTGCCGAAGAAGCTATTACCAAAGCTGCTTTAATTCGCTTCCGTCCCATCATGATGACTACTATGGCTGCTCTGATGGGTGCCCTTCCTATTGCTTTAGGCATAGGCGCCGGTGCTGAATCCAGACAACCTTTGGGTTTAACCGTTGTTGGCGGCTTATTGTTATCGCAAACCGTAACTCTTTTTATTACGCCTATTTTCTATATTTATCTGGATTCTTTCCAGAATAAATTTCTCAAAAAGGAATAGAGAAAAAATCCTGATGCTCTTCACTCCTTCATGATCTTTGAATCGCTTTTGCAGCGGCGGGCGGCGCAGCTGAAGGAAATTATGAAAATGCAAGAATTGTCGTAGGCAAATTGAGAGGGACCATAAGGTGTTGGTGCTAGCGCAATTGTAACGCGGTATTTAATTGTCAAATAAGACATAAGAATTATGTCATCGGATTTTGCCTAGTTCAAGAAAAAAGCTCATTGTCAAGCATGGTCAGTCTTTCCAGTTAGTATTAATGTACCTTGGATGTCAATATTGATTTTGCTTATGGAAATTTGGCAAGTTTAAAGTGTTCTCGTTCTTATTCTTTAATGAGGTGTTCTCAAAGAAGCTAACCATCCGGCTTAGACAACATTCCTGACCCCGTCCTCGAGGGGAAACTCGAATGTTGGGTGAGAAAGAGAACGCGAGTTTCCAATCTTAACTCAAGAGGAGCATCACCGATGCGCTCGACTGAGCATGACTCCAATCGTCGGACCACCCAGCAGCAGGACGCCCGGCCGTCACGCCCTCCGCTGAGGAAATTCCTGAAGACCATCGATATTGACCACATCTACGACGATCCGGCACAGGTGCGGAAGATTTTTCTGCCTGAGCCACTCGGCTTGTTGGCGGAGAGCCTCAAGGAAACTGGCATGCAGCAGCTTCCACTGGTCCGTGCCAGTCCGGCAAGGGGCAAGAATCGCTACACTGTCATAACCGGTGCACGACGCGTGAAGGCGGCCAAGAAGGCTGGTTTGCTTAGTCTGGAATGTTTTGTTGTCGACGGTGCCCTGGCCGATGATGTAATCATCGAAATGCAATTGGTGGAAAATCTCCTCCGAGAAGACCTCGATCCCTTCGAAGCTGCCGATGGCATGGAGAGGCTGAAGAAAGCCCGGAAATGCAATAATCGGGGGCTGGCCAGAATCCTCCATGTCTCCGATTCCACTGTGACAAAGATGCTGGCACTGCCGACTCTCGACCCCACGGTGCAGCAGAAAGTGGGGAAGGGACCTGGCAAAATCCCTGTTGGCACCGCCTATGAGGTCTCTCGGCTACCGGCTGGTGCACAGAAGCCAGTAGCCGAACAGATCGTCAATGCCAAGTTCTCTCGGGAGCAAGCCGCTGACGAGGTCAACCGGCAACTTGGTCGTGGCAAAACCCGGAGTTCTCGCAGGGCTGGCGCGGGCGGCGGGACTATGCTTGTTCCTCGCAGGACGTTTGCCCTCCCTTCGGAAAACGAGGTTCACGTTCTTGCACGGGAGCCTCTTTCGCCAAATCAGGTGGCGGCGGATACATGCGAGGCCTTCGTTCGGGCACTAACGTCCGTCCCTCCAGAAAAGGAGCGTTTCAACATCGGCTTACTGCTCCTGATCTTCCAGTATTTGGCAAAGGATGCTACTGCTCTTGATCCGGATATGGAGGATACCACGAACGCCATTGGCTATCTCTTCGCCGAATGGTTACGGAAAGTTTTCGCCCGCCAGGACGCAGTCGGCGATGCCGCCCGGCGGGCGTATCACCGGCTGCCCAAGGAGGCAACGGACGCCATTGGCCCAGTGCGACGATCCAGAAAGTGATGTGCGCCGACACGCCTACGTCGTCGTCAGGAAAGCACGGAAAGACCGGCTTCACGGCCGGTCTCCGTTGCTTTCCTATTTTAGGTCCAATAATTACAAGTATGTTTTATTTAATTTTTTGTTTTTGTTATAGGGCTCTCAGAGCGGGGTTGCGTTTCGGCTGCTGAAGGTAGTACCGCGATCGAAATGCCCAAAATACTGCTGCGGCAATGTCGCAATATAAAATAGAATAAGAATGGGATTGAGCAAACAAGATGTTGCTTCAGCCCCCGACAGTAAGCTGGATAGCACTAGAATACTCAAGCAAAAGTTGGATTGAAGTATTTTATCGCGAAATCAAAGGATAGTTGGGATTGACTAAATACCAGGTCCGCCTGGCTTAAGGTAATCGCTTTGTCCTGTCTTCTGTACGGTTATGTACATAGCGACCCCAAAATTTTTACCTCTTATGACGTTGTTTATGATAAAATGTATGAAACCAGTTATGCATTTAGTGCGATCACATATTAATCAAAGTATTAATTATCGAGGACTAATTAATGACTAGCAAGATTGCTAAAACAAGTCGAGTAAAAGAGACCACCGCCCAATTCGTTATACCGGATGCTTGTGCGCGGGTAACTGTTTCAGTACATCCAAAATTACTCAAAATCGTAGATCGTTTTGCTAATAGTAATAAACTTAGTCGCAGTGGTGTCTTCGAACGAGCGCTTCTGCTTTGGTATGAGGCTTTACAAGAAGAATGCGACAAAGAGTTTTATAGCAAGGAAGCTGCAGATCCCGAAGTAAAAGCTTGGAGCAAAATAACTTCTAAATCTATCAAGTCTTTGTGGAATGACTAAAACAATTCATCAACCAAAGCGGGGAGAAATTTGGTACGTAGATCTTCCCAATGAGCCCGGCGATCCGCACCAGCCTAGAACAGCCATCATTATGTCTCGCAATGGACGAAATGAAAATGCTACCAGCGTAATTGTTGTCCCTACAACAGGAAAAATTACCGGGTACGATGTTCGTGTTTTTCTACCCAAGGGAGAAGGTGGCCTTTTGAAAAATTCAGAAGCTATGTGTGACCGCGTATGCACTTTGGAAAAACAATTCTTGAGTAAAAGCGGGTCATTAGGAAAATCAATTGCCAAAGAATATCTTGACCAAATTGTGATTGCTATTCGCAGAGCAGTGGGAGATTTATCGATTATGCTTTGACAGACAATTTTATTAAATAGTCTCTAAGCAAGTTGCTTTGCATGAATAGAGTGAAGATATCTTAGGAGTCATTGGAGGATTTGATCGGCTATGCAGGAAAAGGCTGGATGTAAAGCAGTGTAAAATCAATTCAGTCATTCAGAATTAGTATGGTGTAGATATTTTATGGAACGCTTTCCAACTTTAACCCGCTCCCGCCTTAAACAATTAGCTGGTGATATGAAGGCAGTTATATACAGTGCGCTGCATCCGGTAGAGAAGCTCTTAATGGCTGGCCCTACAGAGCGAATAAGTTATGACGAAGCATTAAAACTTAAATATAAACCAGTTAAATTAGGCCAGCAATTAGGGCCGCAATGGTCTACTTTTTGGTTTCAAATTGAAGCGAGCATTCCTGCTGATTGGGCAGGGAAAAGAGTAGATTTGCTTTGGAATTCACTTTCAGAAGCACAATTATGGATGGATGGTAAGCCTGTACAAGGATTGAATTTTCCTTATGGCGAAAGGCCAGACGCTGTATTAACTGAAAAAGCATCTACTCAGCAAAAATTTTCTTTTTATGTTGAGATGGCATGCAATACCAGTTATGGTGTATGGCTAGAGCCCAAGTCGCCATATGCTGAGCCATTTTCATTAGAGCGTTGCGAAATAGGTTTATTTGATCCTTTAGCCTACTCATTATATTTAGACTTTGTTGTTTTGCAAGAATTAGAAGTAGAAATGTCTAACGATAATGGTCCAAGTGATATGCCCTTTGCCGGACAATTATTATTTGAACTAAACCGCTTTGCCAATGAATATGATTTAACCGACAAAACAACTTGGCCTAAGGCGCATAAAATTTTAAAAGACTTATATAAAGCTCATAGCCCCACTGTGACCCATACTTCATACGCTGTTGGACATGGACATCTTGACACTGCTTGGTTATGGCCGATAGCTGAAACTTACAGAAAGTGCTTGCGCACCTGGACCAATCAATTGGCTCTTATGGATGCTTACGAAGACTATAAATTTGCTTTTTCTGCAGCTTTCCATTATCACTTTATGAAAGACAAGCATCCTGAAATTTATAAACGTGTTAAACAGAAAGTAAAAGCAGGACAGTGGATACCGGTTGGCGGCACTTGGATTGAGCCTGACTGTAATTTACCAGCCGGTGAATCATTAGCTAGACAGTTTTTATTTGGTCAGCGCTTTTTTGAGAAAGAATTCGGTCAGCGTTGTCGTGAATTTTTTAATCCTGATGTATTTGGTTATTGTGGTCAATTGCCACAGATAATGAAACTTTCGGCTATCGATCATTTCATCACTTCAAAACTTCATGAAAACGAATTGAATAAACCTAAACATCATACTTTCATTTGGCAAGGTATTGATGGCTCGGAAATTGTTACCCATTTCCCCCCACTTAGATTTTTTAATGTACCGGTTACAGTTGCCGATATGCGCAATGTTTTTAAGCGTTTTACTGATCATGATTTCAGCAATAGCTCAGTAATTTTATACGGACATGGTGACGGTGGTGGCGGACCAACCAGAGAAATGGTTGAAAGATTGAGACGTTATAAAGATCTTCAAGGCATACCCAAAGCACACTTAGCCAGTCCGCAAACTTTCTTCGATACTCTCGCCCCTATTGCCGATCGCTTACCAAAACAAATCGGCGAAATATATTTTGAATACCATCGCGGCACTTATACGAGCCAAGCTTGGATAAAAAAGGCAAATCGTAAAGCAGAATTTCTATTGCACAATATTGAATTTTTAGCGAGTATTGCTCTCAAAATAAAGAAGGCTGCTTATCCGGAAAAAGAATTACAACATCTTTGGCAATTACTGCTTTTAAATCAAATGCATGATATTTTGCCTGGAAGCTCTATTGAATTAGTTTATAAAGATGCCGCCAAGGATTTTGCCGAATTAATATCGACAGGCTCGCAATTAGAAAAACAAGCCCTTTTAGCTTTGTCTGATGGAAAAGACGGTTCTTCTAAAGACAAGCAAAAACAAATTCCTCTAAATACCACTTCGTTTAATCGGCAAGAAGTTTGCGAAATGTCTAACGGCAGGCTCAGCATAGTCAAAGCCCCCAGTTATGGTACAGGCGAAACGATTGACTATGAGCAAATAGAGAACAAAGAGAATTTTGCACCAGCAACTGTCTCTGAAAAAAACAATAAAATTATTTTGGAAAACGCTTATTTGCAAGCTACTTTCAGTCATGCTGGTGATTTAATTAGTTTGATTGAGAAAACTTCAGGACGCGAAGCTTTAAGCGCCCCTGGCAATCGCTTTCAAATATACTCCGATAAACCAGCAGTTTATGATGCCTGGCAACTCGAGCTCTATCACCTGGAAACAGTAAAAGACTGTGCGCCAGCACATAGCTGGTCTATTTGTTCGCAGGGCAATCCTATGTCTTCTGCTGATCGATCTCGTGCTGTGGCTCCCCGTCAGGGTAAGTCTCCCACTTCTAATACCACTCGGTCCACTAAAAATATGGCTCAAGCCGAATCACTCAACCTGCGAGCCGAAATAATGTTTGAACGTAAGATAGGTAAGAACAGCTCAATAACACAAACGATTCGGCTTGATGCCGGATCACGCCGCTTAGAATTTCACTGTCATGCTCAGTGGCACGAAGCGCATAAAGTTTTAAAAGTATTATTTCCAACTGATGTGCAAGCCATGGAAGCAACTTACGATATGCAATTTGGGGCTTTGCGGCGTCCAACGCATTTTAATACGCCTTTTGACATGGCTAAATTTGAAGTATGCGCGCACAAATGGGCGGACTTAAGTGAGCATGGTTTTGGGGTTGCTCTATTAACAGAATCAAAATATGGCTATAGCGTTTTTGCTAATGAAATGCGCATTACTCTTTTACGTTCGCCAAAGTTGCCCGACAATAATGCAGACATGGGCGAGCATCACTTTAGTTACGCCATTATGCCTCATACAGGCGGCTGGCAGGAAGCGGGCGTTGTTGCTGAAGCTTATAAATTCAATGTGCCTATTATCTGGGCTGAATGCTCTGAAAACCACGCATTACTTACTAGTATGCAATCATATTTTTCTATTGATGATCCTAATTTAGTAATAGAAACAATTAAAAAGGCCGAAGACTCAGCAGATATTATGGTTCGACTTTATGAGTGTCACGGGGCGCGTGGCACTGCAAAGCTAAAAACAAGCTTGCCGTTCACTAGTGCAATATTATGTAATATGCTTGAAGATGATTTGGTGCCAGTCGATATGCTAAGAGGCGAACTTAAAATAGATTATGCTCCTTTTCAAATTATTTCAGTAAAACTAGGCTGAAAATCAAAATGGCTGCAAACAAAGAAGAATCTTTAGATTTTTAATTAAAGCATCGCATTGCATAATAACGTGGGCATGGCATCAATTGTGTTCGACAGATGTTATACTGATTGTGGGACACCCATACGGGTGGGAATTTATACAAATATGGCTAGCAAAATCAATCCGAACGAACAATTAGATAGCTTTTACTCAAATCTGGACTCCAAGGGCAGGCTGGTTCTTCCTTTTGAATTGCGAAAAAAAGCTGGTTTTAAGACTGGGGACATTTTCGCCATTTCTTTAGATAGCGATTCAGTTGTGCAAGCATGTAATATACGGAAAAAAATCCGGGGCTTGAGAGGCATATTAAAATCTACCAAGAAGGGAAAAAGTATTGTCAATGAATTGATCGCAGAACGCCGTAAGGAGGGGCTGCATGAGTAATTGTGTTATGGACTCATCTGCTTTACTTGCCTACCTTGCCGATGAAAGTGGTGCCAGTGATGTCGAAACGTATCTCAGCGCGAATGTGTGTATGAGCACGGCTAACTGGGCAGAAGTCATGTCTAAAGCTTCCGACTGGGGTATGGACTTGGAGAAATTGGAGCACTTATTTAAAGAAGGCGGACTGCTAGGTGGTGGGACACTCAAACTATTCCCACTGACAGTGCAAGATGCCATATCTATTGGTAAACTAAGAAGCAAGACCAAATCACAGGGGCTTTCTTTGGGTGATCGCGCTTGTCTGGCACTAGCCTTGCGCTTGAAACTATTGGTGTTAACAGCAGACCGTTCCTGGTCAAAACTTAAGTTAGGTGTTGAGGTTAAAGTAATTAGATGAATATCGCTACCACAAAAACTAAAATCCAAGGAATCCGCATAGAAAAATTAGGTGGTCCTGAAGTAATGAAATTCGGCGATGTCGAATTGCTCCCGCCAGGGCCGGGTGAAGTACGCTTAAAACTTTATGCTGCCGGATTGAATTTTATAGACGTTTCTCAAAGGAGGGGCACATATCGCATCGGCATTGACTTGCCATATACTCCAGGCTTAGAAGGTGCTGGCGTAGTAGAAGAATTAGGCTTTGGGGTCAGCGAAGTAAAAGTTGGCGATCGTGTCGCTTACTCGTATGGGCGTGGTTCTTACGCTCAGGCAATAAATGTTGTCGCTAAAAATTTAATTCCTCTGCCAGATGAAATAAGCTTTGAGCAAGGAGCAGCATTTCCTTTACAAGGCATGACAGCGCATTATTTATTGCATGAATTCTATAAAATCAAACCGGGCGAAACTGTGCTTATTCATGCGGCTGCCGGTGGGGTGGGCGGTTTATTAGTGCCCTGGGCAAAACATTTAGGTGCTCGTGTTATTGGCACTGTTTCAAATAAAGAAAAAGCCAAAATTGCTAAGAACTCCGGAGCAGATGAAGTAATCATCTATTCGGAGCAAGATTTTGTCAAAGAAAGCAAAAGGCTAACCAATGACAAAGGCCCCCGCATGATTATAGATAGCGTAGGCAAAGATACATTCACTAAAGATTTAGAAGCCGTCGCTTCAAGGGGGCACATAGTTTTATATGGTTCTGCTAGTGGACCTGCTGAGGCATTATTGCCGAATTCTTTACAAATGCGCTCTGTGACTGTATCTGGCGGTAGCCTTTTTAATTTTCTTGATAGCAGAGAAGAATTGCTTATGCGCGCCAATGCCGTATTGCAGGGAATAAAGGAAGGCTGGCTGAAACTAAAAATCGAAAATGTTTTCCCCTTACAAGATTCTGCCAAAGCTCATGAAATGTTAGAGGGCCGCAAAACTACCGGCAAGATAGTTTTAAGTTGCTCATAGTGTGTATGCAGGAAAGGTACATGGCAATTTGTCGCGCTCAGTCTATAATTGGTTGTATCAATATAGTATTTAAAGATTTGGCAAAAATCGTGAAGTATCATGCTAATAGATAAACACACAATCGATAGAGAACAGCAAATTAAGGCAATGATTGTGCAGCAATTGGAAAGCGCAAAAGAGCTCTTAGTTGGACATAAAGTATTTTTATTTGGTTCACGAGTGCGAGGAAAGGCTAGACCATATTCAGACTTTGATATCGGTATCTGGGGAGAAGCGCCGCTACCGCTAAAGGCGTTTTATAAGCTTGAAGATATGATGGAAGAATTGCCAACTCTTTATAAAATCGATTTGGTTGATTTGAATAGAACCGGTGATAAATTTCAACAACAAGCATTGAAGCATGTGGAGACTTTATATGAATGATCCTATTATTTTGGACGATTTTGAAAAATCATTGCAGCAGCTAGAAAAAGCCCTTGGTATTTCAACAAATGAGGATTTAATTAAAGCTGGCTGCATACAGTATTTTGAATTTTGTTTTGAATTAGCTTGGAAGTCTATACAGTTTTTAGCTCGCAAACAAGGGCTTACAGACTGTTTATCACCAAAATCGTGCTTGCGCGAAGCATTAGCTAATGGTTGGATAAAAAATGAAGAAATATGGCTGCAAATGCTAGAGGCAAGAAATAAAATGTCTCATACTTATGATACGAATGCAGCACTTAAAGTTTATACTTCACTTAAAGAGTTTTTGCCTGAATTAAAGGAACTTTTTAATTCCCTGAAACATTCAGTATAAATAAAATTTGACACTTAGTTGAACAGCTTACTGTGCGGGACTAGCTCTTATGCTGCGGCTCAGTTATTTTCGTTCTTTCTTGCCGTACGGGCATATTAATAGTTCGATTCCCGCGCAAGCAGGATGAGGATGCTTATAGGAGACAATGGGGAAATTGAGCAGCATTGAACAGAAGTTAAACAAATATCATAGACACGATTAAGTATAATGCCTGAAAAAAGAGCTCGCGCTAGCTTTTACTTAAGTTGTAATGCTGTTAACAAAGTGGAAAATTTTCTCATATTGACTAAGATTCAATAGCAAAAACGTGATTGTCAAATAATGCTCGGACGTTTAGGCTAACTGAGTGAACGCGCGATTGAAGAGATGTCAATATTTACTTTTGCAAGGTTAATCTGTAAGGCTTAAATATATTGTTTCATCTCTGTGGTAATTGGAATTCTGGATTAGCTTAGTGTTTATGACTAGTGTTAGCTATAAGTCCCTGATATGCGGGGCTCTCAGCACAATAGTCTGACGTAAGTAATCTAGAAGAGGGGAAGGTGTGAATTATTCGTTTCCTTCGCGAGGGATGGATAAGAAGTCATATCGAGCCGAATTTTGGAACAAAGAACAGTTCTTCTTTTAAAGGAAGAAGACAATGATGAGGCGTGAGTTCGAGGACTATGCTGAGTTGGGAGCTCAGTATAGTCTGGAGCCGCCGGAGGTGCTGCCTGATACTATCGCTACCCCGGCGAACTGGTATTGCATTGACTGCGGGCAGACTTGCCGCATCAGCTTTGGCAGTCTCAAGCGGTGCGGCAAGTCCAAATGCCCGCATAAGGAAAAGAAGAGGTCTCGTACGGCGGAGGACTATGCTGAGTTGGGAGCTCAGTATAAGCTGGAGCCTCCTGAGGTGCTGCCTGATACTATCGCTACCCCGGCGGATTGGTATTGCATTGACTGCGAGCAGAGTTGCCACATCAGCTTTAAAAATCTCAAGCAGGATGGCAAGACCAATTGTCCGCACCCCAGGAGGTTGTCACGGTCGCAAAAGTTAGGTATAGAGGAATACCTTCAGCAGGCTGAAGAACATCGCTTGGAGCCGCCGGAGGTGCTGCCTGATACTACCGCTACCCCGGCGGACTGGTATTGCATTGACTGCGGGCAAACTTGCCGCATCAGCTTTGGCAATCTCAAGCGGCGCGGCAAGACCAAATGCCCGCATAAGGCACAGAAGAGGTCTTGTACGGCAGAGGACTATACTGGGTTGGAAGCTCAGTATAGGTTGGAGCCCCCGGAGGTGCTGCCTGTGAATACCTCTACCCCGGCGGATTGGTATTGCATTGACTGCAAGCAGATTTGCCGTATCAGTTTTCAAGATCTCAAGCGGAATGGCAAGACCAAATGTCCGCATGAGGCAAGTAATAGGCGAAATGTGGCAGAGGACGACTATACTGAGTTGGGAGCTCAGTATAGGCTGGAGCCGCCTAAGGTGCTGCCTGTGAATACCTTTACCCCGGCGGATTGGTATTGCATTGACTGCAAGCAGATTTGCCGCATCAGGTTTCAAGATCTCAAGAGGCGTGGCAAGACCAAATGTCCCCATGAGGCAAAGAGGAGGTCCCGTGAGGACTATGCTGAGTTAGGAGCTCAGTATAGGCTAAAGCCGCCTAAGGTGCTGCCTGTGAATATTCTGACGCGGGCGGTGTGGCTTTGTCTTGACTGTGATTATACTTGCCGTATCAGCTTCCAAAAGCTCAAGCGGCATGGTAAGGGTAAATGTCCACACAAGATAAAGCTATAAAGCTTCACGGAAGACAACCAAAGTCTTTTGGATGACCGATTTATCGGGGAGGCCATATCTCGATTTTTCGGTCATCATTTTTTTATGCACATACTCATTTAGAAAAGGTGCGTGCCTAATGCAAGCGGAGCAGCCGCCGTCAAACTCCTGAGGTAAGAGACGTACAGCCGAATCGATCTTATCAAAGGGGTTTTCGACTCCGGCCTTTAGCCTTTAATTCTTTATCTCCAAACTCGATATTTACCAGGTTTGTTTGAGAGTTTGCTCCAATATTAATCGGTGGGCTTCATCTACCTTTTCTATTGTTGTGCGTTCGTAATAACGTTCAGTGGCTGTATGTTTAAAATCTTGCATTTGCTTAAGTAAATCAGCTGATGAATCAGACACTAATATTAAAGCGCGATGTTCTTTGCTAATGAATTCGCATTCAGCTGACCAGTCGAAAAATTTCAGTAGATGATCAAAAAATCCATCTATATTCAACAACCCACATGGTGCTTTGCGTAAACCTAACATAGACCAAGTGAGCATTTCGCAAAACTCTTCCAAAGTGCCGTAGCCGCCGGGCAGAGCTATGAATCCGTCGGACAATTCACTCATAATGGCTTTACGCTCATGCATAGTTTTTACTATTTTTAATTCTGTAATTCCGGTATGCGCTATTTCTTTTGCTACCAAACTTTCAGGTATTACACCTATGACTGTACCGGAAGCTCGTAAAGCAGCATCGGCAACTGCTCCCATAAGACCTACTTGCGCTCCACCGTACACAAGGGTAAGTTTTTTTTTTGCGATTAGCTGACCTGTCTCCACTGCAGCAGCTTTAAACTTCTCATTATTGCCATTATGCGATCCACAAAAAACACAAATACTTTGCATATTATCCTTATATCGCCCGGATATCCTATAATGCCGACCCCACTGCTTATCCATTGTATGTTAACTGAAGAGCAAAACAAGTTAATGCTTATTGCTTACTCTTCAGCGAATCGATCACCGTTTCCTCCCTGGCAATTTCTTCTTTTGTGCCAGTTTTATTTAGTATGCCTAAAAGTAGATTATGCGTTTGTAAAAGTGTTGGATAAAGATCAATCGCTTTATTATAAGTGATCAAAGCACCTTTAAAGTCGCCTTGAGCTGTTTGTGCTTTACCCAAAAGCAAATAAGCATCAATAAAATATGGGTTTATTTCTAAGGCTTTGTTTGCTCCTTCAATGGCCAATTTTGCTTGCGCAGATGCGTTTGAGGCTGGCAAGTTACCGGCAGGAAATTTGTGAATTCGCTTCATGGCTATATTGCCTAGCAAAACATAAGCTCGAAAGGCTTTACTGTTTATGCCAAGCGCACTATTGGCATTCTTCTCGGCTCCCGCAAAATCGTCTTTGGCGTAAAGAACTTCTCCTAATTGACAGTAGGCATCTGACTTTGGTGATTTGTCTCTTTCACAAATATCCATTGCTTTTTGAGCAGCTTTTAAGGCATTATCATCATCGTCTTTGCCTAAATAAGCTTGTGAAAAACATATCCAATAAAAGGGAGAATCAATGGTTTTAAGATCATTTGTATCCTTACTGTCGCCTATTCCCTTCAATAATGCCAGCGCTTCGTCATAACGTTTGCCACGTAATAAAGTATCAATGTAATTTATTTTCTGGCTATTTTTTTCTTCAGCGCTGAGACTGTTATAAGTTTCTACCAATTGTTTGAAGCTATCTTTGCTTAAGTCTCTTAAAGCTACAGCTTGTGCAGACATGAATTTATTTAGACCGGACATAGCAGGATTTTTGTCCATATCAATTACGGCCATAAACTGAGCAGTGGCATCAGCATAGCGCCCTTCCTTGAATAGCAATACAGCCAGTCCCCTGATGATATCTACGCGCGTGGGGGGCACAGTAGAATCGATTGGTTGTGTCAGTTGATGCAAAGCAAGAGCTGTCACAAAAGCTGCTTCTGCTTTTAAATAATCATCCATTTGTGCTTCGCAGCTACCTAGCGCAACTAAGTTGGCAGAGGAATTAGGGTTTATATTGAGTGCCCGGGTGTATTCTTTTGCTGCTGCCTCATAATCTTTTTTGGCTATCAATAAAGCGGCTATCTTTGTATGAGGTTCAGCATCATTAATATTTAGGTTAGCAGCTTCTTTATAGGCATCTATGGCTTTATCAAATTGTTGCGCAGCAGCATAGGCATCTCCCAAATGTATTTTAATTGATTCGTTTTTTGGGAATTTAGCAACGCATTTGTTCAATTCAGTTAGTAAATCGTCAAACTTACCAATTTCTATAGATAATCTAGTTAGCTCGGAAATAGCAGCAATATTTTGGGGATTATTCTCCATTGCTTCTTTTAGGCTGACTATAGCTGCATCTCTCTGCCCATTTTCTAATTGTAAGCTTGCTAAAAATACTAAATCAGTAGACTTATCAGTACTATGAGCAATGGCTTTTCTTTGGGTATTAATAGCTTCTTCTATTTTGCCTTCTTTTTGCAAGATAAAGGCTAATTGGCGATAATTCTGAGTATTGTTTGGGTCTAAAAGAAGCGCCTTTTTCAATTCCTGCGCTGCCTCATTGAGACGCCATTGTTGTATGTAAATATCGGCTAACTGGCAATAACCAGCGCTATTACGCGGACTATGTGCAATGGCTTGTTTGGCAATATAGATTGCCTGATCATATTCACTATTGGCTATGTGTAAATAGATAAGGGCTGTGCTCGCCTCGCTTAGCTTTGGTTCAATAGCTAACGCTTTACTGTAATTGTCTTTCGCTTCGTTGAACTCATGCAGCCATTTCTCTTGTAAGAAAGCAATTGTTCTATATCCCCAAGCAAAATCAGGAGCTAATTCAACTGCTCTTTTTGTATAGGCTATTGCTACTTGCGCTTTGCCTTGTTTGCCAGAAAGCGTGGCAAAAGCATAATTGACGAAAGCGTCATCCATAGCCCAGGCAGGCATCTTTTGCAATTCTTTGTCGGCCAAGTCTAACTTTTTATCGCACAAATAAGCAAAAGTTTTGATTAGCGTAACATTGATATCAACTTTTCCATCCTGAGAGCTATCAGTAAAAGAATTGGCTAGATTCTTTAAGTCATCGCATTTTTGTAAATAGAGATAAGTAAACGCCAGCCAGGCAGAGGATCTGTTTGCTTTACCGGTATTAGCTTTGCCTGACAATTTCTTTTGCAAGTCAGCAAATCGTCCCTGATTAATCAATCGCAAATCGACAGGGGATAAGCCCAGTCCTTTTGTATAAATTTGTCCTTTGGCGAATTCTACTTTTGTATTAGTTTTTTCATTATTTACTTGAAGGCTTGCTGGCTCTGCTACGCAAAGTGCACTCAATGGATAAGAAAGAGTAAGAATACCTAAAGCGAAACTTGCAAATAAAGCTAGTTTATTTTTATTGCTTTTGTTTTTATTGCTCATTTCATTGCTCACTTTAAATATATTCTCCTGGCTAGCTTGGTTCAAATAAACTTAGTTGCTGCACACCGTCAAAAGAAACAATATTGATTTTTGGTCCATCAACTATTTTAGCCGCTGCGCTTTTGCGTTCCATCTCTTTCATTAGATTTTCTGCTCTCAGAACTATACTTGTTGGTAATCCCGACATCTTTGCTACTTGTATACCGAAACTTCGACTGGCACCACCTGGGACAACCGTCCGTATGAAGTGTACATGTCCGTCCAGCTCCTTCACAAGCACCTGAAAATTTTTAATCTGGGGAAAGAATTTCGTCAGCGCATTGAGCTCGTGATAGTGGGTGGCAAAAATAGTTCGGGCCCGAATCTGGCTAGCTAAATACTCAGCTACTGACCAGGCAATTGCTACGCCATCGTAAGTACTGGTGCCTCGACCTACTTCGTCAAACAATATTAGCGAGCGCTTTGTAGCCGAAAGACAACATTGTGTTACTTCACTCATCTCAACCATAAAAGTGGATTGACCTTGGGTAAGATCGTCCACTGCTCCGATACGTGTAAATATGCGATCGACCAAGCCAATATGGGCCTCGCCTGCTGGTACGAAAGAACCCATTTGAGCCAGTATAACAATTTCGGCCACTTGTCTTAAATAACTGGATTTTCCAGACATATTAGGACCAGTAAGGATGATCATTTGCCTGCTATCACTACTGCCTTCTAAGGAAACGTCGTTAGCAACATATTGTCCGGCTGGCAAAATTTGCTCTAATACCGGATGCCTACCGGCAGTAATTGATAAAGAAAGTGACTGATCAACCTGCGGTCTAACATATTGTTTGCTCAGTGCGACCTGAGTAAGAGAGAAAAGAGCGTCAAGCGAGGCTAGGTGTTGAGCTAGATCGTAAAGAGCTGAGGCATATTGAGCACATTGAATGCGCAAATCGATGAATAGTTTGTATTCAAGTTCTGATTGGTGCTTTTCGGCATTTAATATTTTGGCTTCATATTCTTTTAACTTGGGTGTTATATAGCGCTCAGCATTGGTCAGAGTTTGCTTGCGAATATAATGTGTAGGCACTGATTCACGATTGGCATTAGTGATTTCGATAAAATAACCGAAAGTACGATTAAAACTAACCTTCAGATTACGAATACCGCTGGCAGCAATTTCATCTTGTTGAAACTTGTTTATCCAGGACTTACCACCATCTAATAAAATTCTTATTTCGTCTAATTCGGCGTTAAAACCCAAACAAAATATATTACCTTCGCTAATTTCGCGCGATGCCTGCTCGTCAATAGCTTGAGAAATCAGGTTTGCTAAATCGAGTAAAGGTGGTGGTACTTCGCCTAAAACTGCTAAAAATGAACTTTCGCAATTGCTCAATATTTTAGCTAATTCAGGTAATTTCTTGATGGATTCACCGATTGCTAATAAATTGCGTGGTGAGCCTGTGCAGCTTTTAAGTTTTACCGCTAAACGTTCCAAATCTGCCAAATTGGTTAAAGTTTTTTCCAAGCAATTACGGATAATCGGCGCAGCGATTAATTCTGTTATAGCGTCGTGTCTTGCCTTGATGTCGGCGACATTCAAAAGCGGCTTAAGAAGCCATTTTCTAAGTAGGCGTCCGCCCATGGCGGTCTTTGTCTCGTCAATACGCCAAAGTAGACTACCTTCGAAATTGCGATCGCGCATAGTTTCGGTAAGTTCCAGATTCTTACGCGTATTATTGTCTAAAACTAATTGATCGTTAGCATAATACGTAGCTATGCCTTTAAAATGGGGTATCTCATTCCCCTGGGTGCGCTCAAGATATTCGAGAATGATGCCTGCTGCCTGCACCGCCAAAGACATATTCTCGCAGCCAAAACCTTCCAAAGTACTTACGCCGAAAAATTGTTTAATTCTTCTTTGACAAGATTCGTATTGAAATAAATTATCTGCTCGCCCGGTTAAACGATAAGATTCTTTTACATTCAGGGGAGCATCAAGTATTTCGGATGCTATTTCATCGCTGGCGTTTAATTTTGCAAAACGCCTTGCTACCAATATTTCAGTGGGGGATAGTCGTCCTAGTTCCAACAATAAATCGTCTTCATTCAACTCACTAACAAAAAACTCAGCGCAAGAAGCCTCGACGTATGCCAGACCCCAAGTTTTGCCGTTCCCTTTATCATTTTTCTCATTATGAACAATGCAAGCTAAATAATTGCTTGCTCTTTTGGGCAGCAAATGTGACTCCAGCACCGTACCTGGTGTCAATATTCGGGTTACCCGCCTTTCTACCGGTCCCTTTTCCGCTCCAACCACCCCTACTTGTTCGCAGATTGCTACCGAAAGCCCTTTGGCTAGTAGCTTGGCTAAATAGAGCTCGACCGATCGCACAGGCACGCCAGCCATCGGCACTCTGCCGTTAGGATAGCTGGCTTCCGGTCTTGCAGTAAGAGTAATGTCTAATAGTCGAGCCGCATTAACCGCATCGTCTTCGAACAATTCATAAAATTCGCCCATTCTAAAAAGAGCAACGAATCTGGATGTTGTCCTTTTACTTCCTTGTACTGGCTCATCAAAGGCGTAAGAGTAATAACAGTGGCGTGATGCAAAGAGGAATCTTCGCTCCCTATCGTTTTTTGTTTTTTGTTTAGGACCTGTTCTTTCATAATAGGCTGTCAATAAAGCAATATATGATAATTTTAGTGGTTCAGATGCATATAGCCTGCAAGTTTATCTGGCTTTGTTCATCATATTACAGTTACCTTGCTAAGTTAATCGAGATTATGAGCATGAGGTTCTGGTAATATTTGCATTTGTTGAGTTGTTTTCAAAAAAATCCGAGCAGTTAATTGCGCCCTGGAGATATCCAAAAGATACAGCCGGGTATGAATAAATAAACGGTAAGTTAATGAAAAAGACAAAGTTTAGATATATAAGCATTATTGTGGGTCTGAGCATTTTGCTCGGCATGTCCTTTTCGTTTTTTACTCAATACATAAATGCAGAAGAGGTCGCTCCAGATCAAATAAACACAAAAGTAGTCCACCCGGCAGACCAAGAAGCGCTAAAAAAGACGCCGGAAGAACAAAAGGTCACCGACGCTCAAATTGAGAACTCAATCGCAGTAACAAGCGAGCAATTAGCCAACAAGCCAGAAGATTATTTAAATAAAAATGTGAAGTTTACAGCGCCTTTTTTTTGCTTTTAGTAATTTGGCTCTAGATTATAAACCAGCCTTTCGTTCTTCTCGTACCTATCTTTCCTTTTTAATTTTACGGGCTAATGGGCATACACCATTCTCAGAAATTAAATTGGCCATGCTCATTCCTAAAGAAAAGGATCCGCAAACGAAAATGCTTGGAACACTTAAAGAAGGCGACATAGTAGAAATTACTGGACATGTTTTTGCTAGTTCGCTAGACGAGCCCTGGCTAGACGTATTGCGGCTTAAGAAAATAGCTAGTGCAAAAAAAGCAGATGGTTCTGACGACAAAGCAGCAGATGAGAAAGATTCATCAGCTGAGGACCAGCCGTCCGACAAATAATTAAAAAAAGAGGAAATATTGATTTGAGCAATGAAGTTGTTGATAAAGCACAAGCAATATTAATGGCCATGAACGGGCAACACGGTATTCTGGGTTGCTTGCTCATAGCGTCCGATGGGGGTTTAGTTGCGTCTTCACTACCAGCCGAAATAGACACCGCTATGATTGCAGCCTTGTGCAGCACACTCTTTGCTAACAACAGTATTTCTATTAGACGGATGAATCGTGGCGACTTAGCGCAAATGACCTTGGTTACCGAGCGCGGTATTTTGCATTTTTATCAGGTAGCTAATGCTGTTTTAGTAGTGCTGACAGCTCGCGGACACAAAGTTAGTTTGGAAGGATTGCTGCGTTTGGTTGAAGATCAAGGACGAGCCTTGAGTCTTTTAGTGCAGTCAGCCTGATCTCATTTTTTATAGAGTCGCGATTGAGCAAGCGATATAATCAAATCAAGATTATTACCATCGTCTGGTAAGGCGGCGTGCCCGATGGCGAAATCGATAATCTGGTCCACACCGATGTCTCGCAAGCTTGTTACTCGCAATACTTCTGAGAGCCTGTCGACAAAATTGCCAGCTGATTGTTTGTCTGTCTCCGGTAGGAGCAACGCATAATCAAAAGTTTGATAATGAGCCAAAATGTCGATTTGTCTTTTGATACGATGGACTGTTTTACCCAAATCTTTAACGGCTGTCAACGGTAATGGGGTTAACTTAATACTCTCAGAATTTGAATTTTCGGTTTTTTGCAATATACCAATTTTTAGAACCACAATTGAGAAAGGGCGCTTGAAACGCTCAAATCGAACATATTCGCGATCAAGAAAGAATAGAAAAGCAGGAAATGAGTAAAGTCCAGTTTCCGGCATGGTAAGTAATTTCTCTACCATCTGTATCTGTCCCCACTCTACCTTACTGCCTTTGTAAGTAGACTCAAATTTAGAAGATGCTTCAGCAGGGTGGCGGAACTCGATTAAACCGCAATTAACCAAGTTGAATAGTATTGGCACCCACTGCACTTGAGATAATTGCTGGCTGCGTAGGATTTCGAATAAAGTGCTTCTATTGTCTATCGAAACATAGAACTTCTTTTGACCGGCGCGATCAATACCTGTGCCGGCAGCTAATAGTTTGTCAAATTCCTCTTCAGTAATTGAGGCATGTACTCGCGCTACGAGGGCATCGAAGCTCAAACCTTTGCTATTCAGAGATTTGAATTGATCAGAGAATTGGGCCCCTTCAATAAGTAAACGGTCAAGCGGTTTATTTATTGTTTTTAGGTCCGTTTTTGGTTCGGGGAAAAAGCAAAATTTTCCTTCCTCCCAGCCTACCAATTGCATTATAGCGGCATCCCCCTCTGCATTTTCAAGACGACAATGTACTGCTATGCCGTCATTAAAGAACACTTGGGCAGGGCCACTGCGTGACTGTATTTGTAAACGTCCAGTCAATTTGCTCATGCTAACCGTTTGCAGGAGGGTGGGCACTTGCAATTTACGTAAATCGCCTTCTATGCTCCGAACGAATGTGCTGTGCTGTGCCTCTTCTACGGTTTGAGCATTAACTATTTCGTTAGGAACTATCGTATTGTCGGTTGCCAGGGTCCGATTTTGTAAATCCCAGCCAGGGAATAAGGCGCAAATGCGGCCGTGTATATCTTCCCAATCATTACCATTAACTGTCCACTCTAATGCAGATTGCTCCCCTTCCCCACGGTATAAATTCCACTGACAATTGCCTTTGAGGCGATCTTTCATCGCCACCAGGTTATAGTATTCAGGGGGAGCCCCAAAAGGTAGCTCTATGTGGCGAAAGTGGTTAGATTCGACGTCTTGCAGAATCTCCTTAAGTTGCCTTTTACTGGGTAAATCGACCTGTTTGGGCAATCGTTTCGGCTGCCGGCCGGAGAGCTTCTTGCCTAAGGTTGTATTTAACTTTGAATCCATAATTCGTGGATTTCCTTTGCTTTTATAACCAGCCCCAAGTCCAATCTACCCAAATGTTCATAAGATTATGCTTAAATTTCGCTTCTTCTTTAGTCTGGTTCTCTTAAAAAATAGTAATAGATTGCCGCCCAATGCTGATAATTGGCTTGTGGCACCAATAGTAGTATCATAATTTGCGTCAGACTTTTTGCTTCCTGTCAGTAAATTTTGGTAATCTACAGTGGTTCACATTTACGTGATGACACCGCTGGTAGTGCAGTTCTGCGCGTCCCTATTCTATTGTTTGTGCAATTGTGCCATGGCGCATCACCAGGACACGGAGAATTTTTCTCCTGGCGATTCGGCAAAGATGTCTTGCAATTTTAAATATAATGAGCGGCTTGTGAGGAAATTGTGAGCAAATTGTGAGCAAATTGTGAGACGAGGTAAATGAACTTCCTATGTTCAGCTACGCGATGTTTACCGGGTTTTAGTCTGTTCACGCACTGTCATTTTGTCTTAATTTTAAAGATCTGTCAGCCAAATTTAATTACCATGAGATTTATGTGAATAAGGGCAGAAGACCCATTGTAAAGCTAATTCTTCGCATCTGATACTTGCTAATGCAAAAAAATATGCTGTGCCAAAAACTGTTTGTCCGTTATTAGAGCATTGCTTTGGGAATAATACTGACAACCGGATGTGGTGTAATTTTTTAACGTCCTATACCTCTGGAAAGAAGTAAGATTAGGTTAAAATTTATCAGTACTAGTGAGTTTTTTTATCCGCTAAGTAAACGCTCGGAGACAAAATGAATCTATTGAAAAACAAAGCGAAGCGCAGAAAGGCACAAATGGTCTCCGTGATGAACTTGGGCATAGCTTTCGTTATTGTCGTAGTTGTGGGTGTTTTTTCTTTCGAACTCACCCGCTATCTATTAGCGCGTGATGAGCTAAGAACAAATGTGGAGGTTGCCGCTCTTAGTTGTCAAACAACGCTAGCTTCCTCAGGCGATCCTACCTTTCCAGATTATCAAACCGCTGCAGAAAAAACTGCTTTGCAGTTATTCCAACAAAATAGTATTTTGGGTGTCCCAATGAGTCAAGCGATCTTAGCTTCTCCTGGGAGCGGCACTGTAGACCTAGGTCCAGGGCAATCGGCAATATCATTCCAATTCCTCGATCCTCTTACTAGACAGCCAGTAAATGCTAGCGGTGCAGGCGTATTTGGTGGGCCTATCGATCCATCTTTAGCAGGAACTTTGGTACAGGCAACTGGGTCCTATTGTTATTCACCGCTATTAGGACAGTTTCTCAATCTAGCCAATGCGCAGTTTGTGTTTTCTGTTTCTGCTTTAGCAGGCATACCAAAAATCGATTTAATGGTGCTTTTGGACATTTCTGGCAATATGGATGATGATACTTCTGTTACTTATTACCAGCGCTATGAAGGTCCTAGCGGCATCAACTATATGATACCTAACAGTCCTACCGGCCCGGGTGGTATAGCAGTAGGATTAAACACTACAGTCTGGTGCAATAACACTAGACCTCCCAATATTCTTCCACCTTGTGAATTAGAGCTGTCCGGTGGTTGCCTTCAGTACGTTAACAATCCAACCGTAAATCCTTCTAATGGACTGGATGACGGTGGCTCCGGTTGGCCTCCAGCACCCTACTGCCCAAGCGGCAGTACTAACAACGCAAGTTGGATGATTCCCGTTGATAACAGCAGGCAAATTGCCAGTGGGCACGTCTATCGTGGGCATATTAAAAAGTTGAAAAAGGTTAGAAGCAGCGGCAATACAGCGACTCACATTGGCGTAAATACAGTCAATCAAAAGCGTGAGATCGCAATGAGCACAAATGATCCAGGGCTTGTAGATATTTGCCAAAAAATTAGTGGAATACCGGCAACGAAACTTGCTGTTAACAAAACCATGATTAGTCAATTGGATGACAAATTTAGCAATGTTTCCTTCAAACCCAATTTCTCTATTTACGATACCGGCAATACGTTCACTGGCACTACCGCTGGCGTAACCACCAACAATTGTACCTGGACCATTAATCCATTCTGGGAAAACCCAGTATTGCCAACCAATAATTACCAATATAATGGTATGACATATTGCCAATATTCGCATTGTCCTGGCGCGCTGGCTAGCACTAATACCGTAATTCCCACCATTGCTGCTTACGCAGGCTGTACTCCAACAGGATGGGGTCCGGCAGCACCACAAGTTTTCTCTGGTATTATAGCCAATGGTGTCATAGGTGATTATAGTACGAATAATCCAGCTATTGCTCTCAATAACGCTGCCACAGCCATCGAAGCCTCTTTGGGTAATTTAGAATCACCTACTATTGCTGCACAAGCAGGCGTAGATACTGGTGCTCTTGGAGTTACTCCACAGGCGGGTTTCTATGCTTTTTATTACTTAGCGGCACGCCAATACTTAGAACCAATGATGGCAATTTTTAATTCTCTGGTCGGATTTATTAATGAGATGTCCATAATTGCAGATATTCATTATGGCTTCATCGCTTTTAACGACAACATTGGCGCAGGAGCTGGCTCACTGAGCGCACCAATCAATAATCTTTCTTCTCTCTACAATTTCACCACTCCCAATGTGAATGGCGGTTTATCAATTAGCAACACTTATCCCTTACCACTAATTCCCTTAAACCCGACCACCAATGCCGGAGCCTCTAACCAGGTAAATATTATTAACATTATACCGACCTTGTCTGTGTGGGGAGATAGGAATGTTACTCAGGCTTTGACAGCAGCGGCGAGCCAATTTCAGACTAATGGCAGACCTGGAGCAAATCAAGCCATTCTTCTTATAACCTCTGGACCACCGAGTGGAAGCGATAGCAGTGCTGCTGCCACTGCTGAGGCTGCTACTATCGGAGCGGCAGGCGTACCCATATATGTAATATGTTGCTCTTTGGGGACAAGCAATGGGGTTACTGATGATGCTGCCTACACCGATGCTAATACCAGTGGTATAGCAGGAGCTTCAGGGCATGGCGCCAAATATTACCATTTATACTTTGTTGATCCAACCACTACCTCAAACAGTTTAGTTACTATATTTGGCAATATGGCCAGACGTTTAGTAAGCTTGATGCCGAGCAGTTAATTGCTAACTATACACTAAGTTGAAATCAATAAATTTATTGGCGAGTTTAAGAGCAATAGCAAAATCGAATCAGTGGCAATTTCTTAGTTTTTTAGCGATTAATTGTTTTATTGTATTGTACTTTTCTCTATGTGTCCCTTGGCTCTATTGCATAAATCTTGAAGACCTTAATCAACAAAGTGCTCTCAGTACTAGCTTAATTAAGAAATTGGCACCGATAACTGGGCTAACTGGCTTAGAACAGAATTGGGCCTTTTTTAGCCCGAAGGTAAGAATTGATAATCATTATAATCTGGCTGTGGTAGCGCTTCAGAATGGCTTTTTGAAGCTCTGTGAATTGCCACGGATGGAGAAACTAAATATATTGGAGAAATCACAACGAGAGAAGTTTCGTAAATTATTCGATGATAATTTTCCCTACCATGAGACCGGGTATATAGTTCCTGTTTTTTCTCGCTTTTTGGCCCGCGCCAATTATAGTCAATATAATCCACCCAGCAGGATCTATTATTTTCTGATATCAGATCCCCTTAAGCCACCCGCTTCCTTCTCCGCCAAAATATCGCCTCAAGAGAGCGATCTGCAGCCTGCTATAGTGAATTACTTTGTGTATGGTATTAGCCACGATGACTTCAAATAACGCCTTCTGGAAAGTCTTTGATAAATTGCGAGGCGCCTGGTTTACATTTTGGTTTAAGGAACAGAGTCCACTGCCGCTAGCCATTTTTCGCATCATATTTGGTTTGTTTCTTTTTCAACTTAGCCTTTTTGAATTAGCACCCAATTTTTTTCTTTTGTTTGGTGTAAAAGGTATGTTTGATGCTCCCTCTATTGTGAACTATTGGTCGCACAAAGCGCCTGTTTTCAATGTTTTTTCTCTTCTGCCGCCAGATGATAATTTCCGTGTTGGATTTTTTTTCGTCTTCTTGCTCTTTGCTTTTTTCTTAACAATCGGGCTTTTCACTCGCTTCAGCGCCATCATTGTTTATCTCGGGCTGCTAAGTTTTAATAGACAGTGTCCTTGGGCGCTCGATGGTGGCGATGACCTCATGCGCATTATGGCTTTTCTTCTGATATTTAGTCCTGCTGGCGAGGAATTATCTATAGACCGAATAATAAAGGCGCGAATACTAGGAATGGCAGCCAAAGATATGCCGCCAAGTTTGGTATCGCCCTGGATCCAGCGTATAATGCAAATTCAGCTCAGTTTGCTCTACTTGTTTGCCTTTTTGCCTAAAATAGTTGGCGAACAGTGGCAGTCGGGTACAGCGGTCTATTATGCTCTACAGCTGACTGACTGTGCCAAGTTTAGTATGCCAAAAATGCTGACACAATTTCCATTTTACATAATTCTCACTTACTGCACTCTTCTGGTTGAATTTTCCATGGCCACTTTGATCTGGATCAAACCGCTACGCTATTGGATCTTGCTATCCGCTATTTTGCTGCATTTGGGCATTGATTGGGCAATGAACTTGCCTTGCTTCGAATTGTTTTTGATCAGCACATATTTAGTGTTTGTAGATCCAGATGACCTGAAAAAGTTTTTGTAGTATTCAAGTCTTTGCTTCGTATCAAGCCTAATGGCAATGATTTGGTATCAGCAAAAATCGTATCGCACTATAACTATTTCTTTTTGCCTACAATGCTTTTGGTCCTGTCTATTCTTATATTTGGTTATTTAAAGTCTGAGCCAGTGCGACAACAATTTGTTTGGCTAGAGGGCCAGCGCAATTACGATCAAAGGCTTGCAAAAGCTTTTGATTATTGGAATGAATACTTTAAACAATCTAGCCAATTACCAAAAGACGATGAAAACAGAATAAAGGCGGAAGAGGCGCTGGGCGTCATTTTAGCGCTCAAGAAAGATTATATCGAGTCAGGCAAAATGTTGCGTACTGCCGCTGACGGATTTGCTCAACAAGAAAAGCGATATAACCCTGAACTGATCAGCGCTTTGTCGTCACTAGCCAATCTCTATTTGGAAACCTATCATTTAGATGCGGCAGAATTGTGTTATAAAACTATTTTGAATTACGATAACAATCATCTGGAATTTGCGCCGAATAGACAAAGTGTTGAATTAAATAATTTGGGCGTAATTGCTTATTTCAATGCTCTTTTGGCTAAGGATAAAACGGATCAAATTCAAAAATATAAAGATGCAGAAAACTTTTTCAAAGAAGCATTAAATAAATCACATAATCCTAAAATTAAGCCAAATAAAGGGTTTCGAGAAATTGAAGCAGACATTTTGCTAAACCAGAGCTTACCATTGCGTGATTTGGGATACTTAAAGGAAGCAGCTGCAGCCAGGATAAAAGCAGAACGCATGCAATTTGGAGCCAGGCAATTGCAACTTCCTTAAAGCAGCTTCATCCTGATTTTATCTCAAATCCTGACTCAATGCTGTTTTTATGGGTATGAACGATATGTTGGGGTCCAATTACGGTGACCTTCTCTATGATTTTGGTTCACAATTACAAAACTAATATTCAGCCCTACAAAGCAAGATTGCGCGGCACGACTATGGCCGAATTACCGCTGGTTTTGTGGGTTGTTTTTGTCGGTATTGGCATGCCTTTACTTTCTCTTACCCTAATCACTGCTCGCTACGCCTTATTTGTGGAAGCAGCTAGAGAAGCAGCTGATGCAGCTTGCAGCTGTCAAATTTTTATGCCAGCGGCAGGATCCTCAGCAATGGATGCGGTCAGCTTAGCTCAAACAACTGCTCAAACAGTGGCTGCTACTTTTCCCGGTATTAGTTTAAATAATGTTACTTGCTCAATTGTTGTTACGCCTTTGGCTGGCGGAACTAGCACTGTAGGTGCAGCCAACACGGCGTTGATCTCTGCGCCAGATCCATCCCAAAACTTATATCAATTGCAAGTAAACCTGGCGGGACAAATACAACCGATGCTTAATGTGCCCACACCTGAATTTGTGAATATACCAGGATTAAGTGCGCCGGTGGCAGCCAACATTTCGATGACCAGAGTATTTCAGAACCCGGTCGGACTCACTCAATAATGCCTGAGCGTTTACGACGCTTCGTGATCAAAATAAAGAGTATTTATTAATCAAAATTCATCTTTTGACAGCCAGGACACTTTAAAACTACACAAACAGCCGAGCTGCCAGAAATCGTCAATAAATTAAAGTTTCAATAAACAACTAATCGTTCAAGCATATATACGATTGATTTTATCTGAAAACCCGACTGAATGCCGATTTTTATGGGTATGAAATTTTTAGTAGTGTGGTATTGCATTGGTGGTGGTTCTGATGGTGTTAGTTAATGCTAGCAGTAATAATATTCGTCTAAAACGAAATTCAATTGGTACGACCATTGCCGAATTGCCAATGGTTCTTTGGCTGATTTTTATGGGTATTGGTATGCCGCTTCTCTCTCTCTCCTTAATCACGGCTCGTTATGCATTGTTCATTGAATCTGCTCGGGAAGCAGCTGATGCAGCTTGCTCCTGTCAAAGCTTCAGTGCGATAAGCGGTTCTTCATCAACGAATTCAATCACCTTAGCTCAAAATACGGCTGTAGCAGTAGCTTCTACTTTCCCTGGTATAGCAGTTAGTCCAGACAATGTTACTTGCGCAATAGTTAGTACGCCTTTAGCTGGTGGAAATAGTACTGTAGGCGCAGCCAATACATCTTTGGCCATCCCACCAGACCCCTCTCAAAACTTGTATCAAATTCAAGTAACCGTAACAGGGCAGATACAACCAATGCTTGCTATGCCTTTACCAGGATTTTTGAACATACCCGGACTGAGTGCCCCAATGGTCGCCACCACAACCATGCAACGGGTATATCAAAATCCGTCTGGACTTTATGGAGGACCATCAACATCCACGACATCAACAACAACAAGCACCCAATGATGGAGCATGTTGAAGGAGCGTATAAATAAAAATGGTAAAAGTGCTGCCTAAAGCAGAAGTCGTGATTAAAGCCAGGAGTTTATATAGAGATAATTGATGAGAAATCGTTTTAGGACAAATAAAAGACAAAATGGCTACTCTTCGGTTGAAGCAGTGGTATCGTCCATTTTTATTATCGTAGCTACGATATTCTCTATTGATTGCTGGTTTATGATCACTGCAGCACGCATCACTGATGCCGCATGCAGAGATGCTGCCCATGCAGCAGCTCTAACCTTGGATACTGGCAATTCAAGTAGCGATACTGCTAACGCACAGATTGCTGCACAAGTGGCAGTTCAGACTTATGCACCCTATGCTAATAATTGGATCACTGCTCCTCAGATCACTCAAGTTAACTTTAATTCCGCCGCCACTCCGCCGAATGTTGTTGTTGTCACTACCACCTCTGTCACACCGCTTATCCCATGTAGCTGGTTTGCGAGCACTAAGGGCATACTGTTTACACAGCAATACAGCTTTCCAATCATAAAGTCTATGGCAGGTGTTGGCACTGCCAATTAAGAACCCGCAGCTACTCTGTGCCGTGCTTCAGTCCGCCCCAAAGCGTCTTTCTCTTTGCCTGAAATCCTCAATAGCGCTATCAAAACTGTGCGGAGTAAAATCAGGCCATAACACTGCTGTCATGTAAAACTCAGCATAGGCTACTTGCCAGAGCAAATAATTAGAGAGACGCAATTGTCCACCAGTTCTTATTATTAACTCAGGGTCCGGCAGCCCCTTTGTATATAAATATCTACTTATGAGTTCTTCGCTGATCTCTTCGATTGCTAAAGCACCACATTTGATATCAGCAGCAATCTTTTTCATTGCTTCACTGATCTCAAGCCTTGAACCATAATTGATAGCTATTTGCAAGCGAAGCCCAGTATTGCCAGAAGTTTCCTTCATTGCTTTGTCAAAAGAATCTTTTAAATTAACGGGCATTCTCTCTAACTGTCCCAAAAAAGACAATCGCACGTTATTCTCTTGCAATTCGGCTAATTCTTCTTTAATTACTAAAGCGAATAACTCGAAAAGATGTTCGACTTCTTCCTGGCTACGATTCCAATTCTCACTGGAAAATGCATAAACAGTTAAATAAGGTAGCCCCAACCGCCCCACATGTTTTACTAAACGTTTGAGACTTTTAACGCCTTCCCGGTGTCCTAAAAGGCGTGGCAATTTGCGTGAATCGGCCCAGCGTCTATTCCCATCCATAATGATTGCTACATGTTGCAAAGGCAATTGATTTTTAGCCATTGGCACCGGGAGAGTTTCTTGAACAGTTTTTTTAGCTTTCAATTCATTAATCCTTTATTTGCGTAAGCTTGCATAATTTGCTCGAATTCCCTATTTTGGTCAGGGAAGCTACGCTTATCTAGTGTTATCGATCTTAGCTGAAAGAACCCTATGTGTTTATTACAACCCACTTACATATACCATAGTGATATTACTACTGTTGACCTGAAACGCCTTAAAAATGACGGGATTCAAGGCATAATTCTTGATTTGGACAGTACTATTATGGCGCCGCGTTCTGGCTTAATTGATGAGCGAGTCTCTCAGTGGCTTATCCAAGCCGAGCAGCATTTCAAGCTGGCGGTAGTTACAAACAATAAAAACGAAAAATATTTAAAAAAAGCAGCCAATTGTTTAACAATGCCTTTGGTTGGAAGGGCAGCCAAGCCCAGTCGCAAAATACTATTTAGTGTCCTTGACAAACTAGAACTTGCCCCGGAAAAGGCTGTTTTAATAGGGGATAGACCTCTTACTGACATTTTGGCTGGCAAGCGTGCTGGTATGAAAACTTGCTTGGTTACCCCTCTTTCAACCATGCGAGAGCATGTTTTAGTGCAATATTTGAGAAAACTTGAAAGACTAGTAATTAAATTTTAGCGTTCGTTTCTAAAAATACTTTTTGCAGAGGCTTGCCCCGAAATCGAACCCTCTGTCAAGTATATGATACTGCCGGTGGTGTTATGTGATGCTACAAAAAGATAAAAGAGCGATCGAAGCGGTTCGCTTACATCCTGTAGCGAACCGCCGGATCGTCTGGCAAAGGCGGACAAAGCCTATTCACCACTGCCATTCTCGCCGTTCGGGAAATTGCGGTCGAGGATTTGCAACAGAGCTGCTCTGCTAAGTTGGGTCCTCCTTTCTATTGCTCCCGTCCCAACCGCTTTCGGCACCGCTGGCGTCGTTTCTCCACCTTCCTTCTACTCACCACCCTCTCCAGCGACTCGAACTTCTCCGGCGGCAGTTGAAGGAGGGCGTTGAGGTCGGAAAGGGCGCTCCAGTAATCCCGTTGCTCCATGAAAGTTTCAGAGCGGTACCAATACGCCCAGGCCCGATGCTCGTCCAATGCCAAAGCCCGAGTAAGGTCCTCAATGGACTTAGGCAGATTGCCGAGGCACTTATAACAGTGCCCGCGGCTGGTGTAGAATCCCGCGTGCTCTGGATCGATAGCAATCGCCGCGTTGAAATCTTCTAATGCCGCTTCGTACTGCCCGCGGAAGTGCATTAGACAGTGCCCGCGCCAGTAATAGGTACCGCCCTCACGAGGATTGCGCCTGATAGCTTCACTAAGACTAACAATGGCCTCCTCAAAGCGCCCGGCGCGGGTAAGCGCCTGACCATGATTGTCATAATAAACCGCCAGGAGATTTGCTTCGTCAGCCTCCACGAGCAAGCGAATTGCCTCCGCCATGTCGGCTGCCGCATCGTTGTATTTGTCCAGGTCGAAGAACGCCCGCCCGCGCACCATGCGAGCATGCGCATAAAGGGGCATTTCTCGACTCAAGTTCAGACAGGTCTCGATGTGCGCTAAGGCTGTCTCTGGCTGTCCAAGCTGGACATAGCACAGCGCATAATGGTAGTAGGCAAGCTGATTTGGTGCGAGGCCCAATTGGGCTGCCCGCAGGTAGTCTGCCAGAGCCTCCTCCCACTTGTCAAGCCCAACATACGCGTGCGCCCGGGAACGAACAGCCTGGGCCACCTTCGGAAAGACTTGCAAATAATCACTGAAGTCTGCAAGAGCAGAGGCATACTCCTTCATCGCAAGATGTGACTGGCCGCGCAACGCCTTGAGCTTGATTCCCTTCGGGTTGAGCCGGAGGGCTTCGCTGAAATACTTGATCGCCTCGTCCCAGTTTTTCAGCTCGAAGAAGCATTCGCCCATTGAAGCCAGGGCGGTGGCATTCAAAGGGTCGAGTAGAATGGACTGCTTCAGATCGCTCATCGCTTGGTCGAGAGGCAAACGTTCGAGCCAGTATCTCCCCCGCACGCCATAGGCATAGGAAAGCTTGGCGTTTGCCTGGGCCAGGTTGGGACTGTCACTAACGGGCACAGCCGCAAGCAAGATTTTGACAGCTTCATCCAGGTCGAGAATGACTCGATCCAGATTTTTCTCCCGCAGATAGCATTCGCCACGCCGTGCCAATGCCATACCATGGCTGGGATTGATTTGGATAGCTTTGTCGAAGTCTACCCGTGCTGCGGCCCACTGCCGGAGGAAGTAATAACACTCTCCCCGCCAGAACCAGATCTCCAAGAGCAAGGGATGAGGGGAATGAACACAGCCGTGAGCCACAGCATTGAAGTCTGATAAAGCTTGGCTGTACCGGCCCAGTCTGACCAAACACTTGCCTCGCCCCAGATACAGATCCAAAGCGGGAGCGCTGGCAAGAGCTGCTGAGTATTCGTCGGCGGCGCGCGCCCAGTTCTCTTGGGCTTGCAGATAATCCCCTCGGTGTTTGCGTGCTGTTGCGGCGTATATATGCCTGGGATTGATGCTGAGCATCAGTCCGAAGTCATTAAATGCGCCCAATTGATTGCCCAGATTCTCAAGGCACAGGGCGTGCAGGTAGAGGGCACCGGCGTTATTTGGCTCCTTTGTCAAGATCTTGTTCAAATATCCCCGCGCCAAATCCCAGCAACCTTGCTTAAAGTGCTCCAGAGCCAATTGACGGTCACCAGCTAGCGCATCGTGACGCATTGCTCATCCCTTTCTGTTTTCTGGGGGCTCTCAGTCCAACGCTATGCCATCACCCAATCAAGAGCGAAATAAACCTCATCGCAACGTGCGATATTTTGGAGCGGGTTTAATGGTTTATTGCTTGATTAGAGTAACTATTTCTGACAGCGCTAGAATTGACAATTTAAATTGTCAGATCCGCAGCCCAGTGATCAACTAGATTAGTGGCAGCATTATATTCTCGTGAGACCAGACACTGCTGGTACATTCAGTCTTAATCAGCTTGTGAGAGCAATGATAAGGATAAATTTAACACGCATTTTCCGCATTAAATTGCTTCTTTATTTTTTTGCGAGCTAGCGCGAGCCCCGATTAAAGTGATAAGTACCTAATTTAAATGGCTCAAAATCCAGTGGTTAAACTCGTCTATTCTGTAGTCCATTACATTGTGTCCAGCCCATTCAAAAGTTTTGAACGTAGAAGCCGGCATTCTTCTATGTAATTGTTTTGCATGCCAATGAATTGCTATCGGATCAAAGCGAGCAGCGCTTATGTGCACAGGACAATTTACTTCTGGAGACTTTTCTAAAAGATTGCTGGCCGCGAAAAAATTTGCTATTTCTTTCATGGTGAAAATGGGCATCTCAAGCAAAGTTTGCTCTCGCCAGGGCAGATATTTTTTGATTGGGCTTTTATTCAAAGCTTGCATCGGACCATTTAGAAAGAGTAGAAGAAAAAGCTGTACAGGTTTGATTAATTTTGGCGGCACACATGCGGCGAAAATACCTTTTACCATTTCAGGATGCTTTTGCGCTATTGCTAACGCCACTATTCCGCCTAAAGAATGCCCAATAAAATAAGCAGGAAATTTGACATTGCTATTCTGCAAAGTTTCTAATACATCTTGCCTGTGCACTTCAAGATCGGTTTTCTCATAATGCTCATGGCTTTTGCCATGCCCACGCAAATCTATCAGTGTGCAAGTGTGTCCCAGCCTGCTAAAATAGGCAAGCTGATTTTTCCACATGTGCGCATTGGACCCTGTGCCATGCAAAAAAACAATGTCACTTTTGTTTTCAGTAGGCTTACTGATTGGCTCTCGCTCACTTGGTAAAACTGTTTCACACCAGAGTCTCATTTAGTCTTTTTCGTGTAGCAAATTCTATTTTAATTGAAAACAAACCATCATTTTTAATTTTACTATTTAGCAGATATTTTTGTGCTGCTTGAGCTAGGCAATTTTTGTCCTGCGCAAACCTGACTGAGCAATATGCTGGCTATGTCGTATACAGCCTCGGTGCTATCTAAATTCTGATGAGTGGGCAGACTCTTGATAGGTCTATGCGCTCTTAACTCTGAATTCTCGATTATTTGAATGATGTCTTCAGGACGCCTGATTACATGGGCTAAGTGAACTTCTTTGCTCGCTTCAAGTAAAATTTTAATTGTGCCCGCCTCTTGTGGCATAGGCTCAGTAATAATATCAATTGCCATTGGCAATCGTCTGGCGATAGCCTCAAAAGTTGTTAAGCCACCAGCTTTGGTTACCATCAGATCCACAGCATTCATCAATTCAGACATATTGTCATGGAAGGGAAATACGCGTGTAGGAACATTGCTGGTGGCGGTCAGTTGTGATATTTTCTTATAGAGCTTGTTATTGTTGCCGCAAAGAAAAATAACTTGAACATCCTTCTTTGCTAATTGCAAAACTTTATAAATTGAGATCATGTTGCCACCACCGGCCCAGCCAGCATTTATGCAAAGGGTGAAAACTTCGGGCTTCAACCCCAAATGTGTGAGAAATTTGTCTCTCTCGCAAGCGGGTGGTTTTAAAAAATTTGGATGTATGGGCATCCCTACCACTTCTATCCTTTGCTCGGATATGCCCCAAGCTAAAAGCTTATTCTTAGCAGCCAGATTGGGGACAATAATTAGGTCAGCCTCTGAACAGGCCCAGCCCTCCCATAGATTTTCATTTGGGTCTGTGACCACTTCGATGAAACGTGTGTGCTTTAGTCCTGCGTCCTTTAAACAACGCGCCAAGTAATGATTGAGCATTGGGTGAAGTGATACAACTAAGTCTGGCTGCACGCTGCGTAGAAATTTTTGCCCGTGTGATTTGACTAACCAATAACCCACACTAGAGCTATAAGGCTTGAACTGATGAATCAACCGGTAATAATACTTCATGCCAGCTTGATTATGGCGTAGCATAAAATTGTATAACTCTACAAAAAAGCGATTAACAAAATGGCTCTTTTCAACTATGTTTTCGCTAATAACATTCAATTGTTGCGTAGACGATTCTTTAAAAGCGGGCTCAGCAATGATAGACTGAATTCCTGCTTCAATGGCATCGACCGCACTACGGTGTCCGCCTCCTGTGTCTGAAAAGAATAGACATATAGTAGAAGTTGTCATAATTACCCATTATTTTCCCTTGACTATTATATAGTCTCTTTTCTTGGTTACCAGTCAATGTGGCATAATGCAAAATATTTAAGCCCAACTTTTAACCTTTTATTGTTTCTTATATTCTTATTTTGCTTTGCGAATTTCGCTGATCGTTCCTATGCTTTGGCCGAGCCCACCGGTAGCAAGACCGAACAAATATCAGAACAGCAATGCCCTTTGCTTACAGTGCAAACTAGAAAATTCTATAAACATAAACCATCAGAGCCTGTAATTTATCAAGTTGATGCAATACCTCTTGGCAAGCGTACCCCCTTACTAATCGTTCATGGATTAAGGGCAGAGTATTATCCATTCTTCCGTTGGGCTAAATTAGTCAAACATCTGAATTCAAATAAAGAGTTTGCCAGCAAATTTAAAATCTATTTGGCTCGCTATAACAGCCTGGATCTGCTTGACAATACCGTTCCGCAAATGCAAGACAAAATCGCTCAGTTCTACCAATCGATCGGCAAAAAGCAAATATATGTTTTAGCTTTAAGTATTGGTGGCAACTTGGTCTACGAGTCTATGCAAAAGCCTGAAACAGACAGCCAAATAAAACTACTGATGACTATGGGCTCGCCTTTTCACGGTTCCCCTTTATTTTGTGCCGATTGGCTTCGATATGGTATCTATAAAAATCTTTCTTTCCCGTGGACACGCATAGATCACAACATTGCTTACAAGCTTTATTTCGATCGCAATCCAGCCTTGATAAAAGATTTCCGTTGGGATAATTGTGACGGAGCAATACCAAATATTGGTCACTTTGCCTCAAAACTGCCGTTTGGACCAAAAGGTAATTTAACGCCAGAGGCATCTGTAAATGATCGCACCGTAGCTATAAACAAAAGAAATTTTGATAAGAGTAAACTCATTACTTATAGCGGCTATCTTATCAATCCATATCAATTACCAGAAGCAGCAAGATTTATCGAATGCACATTCATGTTCCCTTACACACTAGTCACCACAGGCTTACCCGCATATTTGGCTCGTGAACATGCTGTTCTAAAAATGCTAAATCGAGTGATTGGTACTGTTGTTACTACTGAAGCTACAGCCAAAAGAGCCAAAACTAATTTTGTTTATGCGCTCAATGATGGTATCACTCCGATAATCAGTTCTATGTTTTTGGCTGATAAAAATTGTGCCGAAGGAGGACTAGCACGTGAAGTCGATCTCATGAAGTTGAAATCCCTGGCAGATGTGCGCACGGCAAGAATATTTCGCAATATAGATCATTTAACGTACATTGATGGACGAAGATCTACAGTACTACCCTTTCCACTGCGCGATGAATTGAATACTGAAGCCGGGAGCCGTGAGATATTCGATTGGATATTATTTGATCTTGATTGTCCGGTGGCAGATGATCATGTGGCACAAAGCCGTGACTCATAATTAAGACATCTTAATCATATATACATCAGTCTTAACTATTGTTTTAACCAAGCTCGCTTATACTAAATACATAAATACTTTAGCTTTCTTCCCTAATATAACTGTTGTCCTGGAAGAGGTGTAATGCCTCATTTCGGAGGTGTTGTCTATGCGCGTTGAATTAGTTTACCATCCTGAATGTAATCTTTATAAATCAATTTATAAAGTATTGGAAGATGTGATTGCTGAAGAGCGGCTACCCATCCCAGTAGAAATGGTTGAAGAAAAGGCACGTGCTAATGCGCCTTATATTCGGCTCGACGGACATATCATCATGAATATCAAAAATGATCATACCTTCGAACACTTAAGAGATTTTGTTCGCAGAGAATGGATCGATATTAATCATCCAAAAGAAACTAATCCAATGGCTTAGTTATAATTGATACAACAATCCGGACTGAGCAAAATAAATTGCTAGCTTCGCTTGAATTCCGGTCAATTGGTTGAAATCCTTGCCATAGCTCTCTAGCTGGAAACGGTGTCTCAGTACTTGTTGCTTAATAGCGTCTTCAGAAAAGCGATCTGTTTTGTAATCAATCAAATACCATTGGCCGTCGTTTGTTCCGAGAAGCAAATCCGGTCGTTTTGAAAGTAATTGATCTGCACCGTTATTCATGTAGTAAGACCACTCATGATAAATAATTCTTGCGCTTGACAAAATGACTTTTAAATCACTTTTTGTATAGACTGCAAGAAGTTTTTTCCCTTCCTCAATTAAAGCCAGCTTGAAAGCTGGGTGTACAGCTTCATCTGCAAACTGTTCAAGCAGAGCAGCTAGTTCGTTATCTTTTAATTCCACTTTGTCTTGGGGTAAATATTCCATTATTCGGTGAAAAAATTTACCTATTAAAGCCGGACTGGGACTCGCTTCGGTTGAATTTGGTGTGATTCTGTAGGGCAGTGACACTGCTGGCAAATCTGCTGTAGGCCAGTCTAAATTTGTTGCAAGCGGTTCAATCAATTGCTCTACTTTGTCCCTTTTGGCAGCATCTAGTACCGCTAGGTTTTTTGTTGTGCTTTCCCATAGATTTTGTTGGACAGCCAATAAATCATTTAATTCCGGTGCTTTCACACAAAAGGTCTGCCCATCTAATTTTGTGAGCAATGGTTGTAGCCAGTTAGCAACCGATTGTTTGCTAGAGTCATTGCCAGCTAGAAACAAAGCCAAATGATCGCGGGCACGCGTAGTGGCAACATAGAGCAAGCGCTTTTTTTCTGCTAAGTCCATATCATCATCAAGAGTTTTGCCTAATTGATAAGGCAAAGGTACGCCTTCATCTGTTTCTTGCGTGGTACGAGAGGTATTTAAGACAATGCCGTATTGATCATGAAAAAGCAATTTTGATTTCTTGTAGTTAAAAGGCTGTGACAAAAATGGTAAAGCAACAGCTGGGAATTCAAGTCCTTTAGCCGCATGTATTGTCATTAGTTTGACTGATTGTTTATTATCTATAGCAGCATTAGTCTCAGTGATTGATAATTGCCTGGACAATGCTAATCTCTCCGCGAATACAGCCGCACTATATTCATCTTTTGCTAGCATATAAAATTTCCAAATATTCTTATACCGCTGCTTACCGTCAGGTAAAGTTAAAGCGACAATATCATAATTAGTATCACGAATAATACGGTAAACCAATTCACTTAAACTCAAAACCGGCAAATCAGTCAATAAGCGCTTAAGCAGTATTACTGTCTGAAAAATCTGTTGGTAGTCGATATCTTTTTTTAGAGATTGTTTCACCGCATAATCTTGCAGGGCTTGCCAAAGAGATATTGAATTTGTTGGTGCTAAATTATGAATAAGCTCATCAGAGAAACCGAACATAGGCGAGCGTAAAACAGCTAACAATGCATGACTATCACTATGATTGCTTAAAAATAAAAGCATGTTTTCTAAGTCATAAATTTCTTGGCGCTCTAAAAATGTGCGACCACCAGATGTGACATAGGGAATATTTAGCTCAGCTAAACACGATTCCAATATTTGCAAATCACGATTGCGCGCTGTTAATACAGCAAAGTCACCAAAATCAATTTCTCGAGTATTGCCGTCTTTAGTGGCTATTTTCTTTTTACTCTTTACTTTAGCAAAAATCCAATTTGCTACTGCCTTGCCTTCAATTTGATTATTGGATAATTTGCTGCTATCTTCTTCCGCTTTTGTCTCATCCTCCTCGTCGATAGCGATTGGTATTTGAACAACTTCCACCTGAGGCATATGATCATTTCCTGGCAGATTAACAGATTCCCTTTGCGCTATTAAAGAACTGTATTTCGCCCGATAATCAACATGAGCTTTTTGAGCAGGCAGTAAATTCGAAAAAACGCTGTTCACAAAATTAACAATAGTGGTCTGACTGCGAAATGAATGTTCAAAAACTAATGAATTGATCTCCTTGCGCTGCCAGCTATTGAAAGTGGAAACATCTGCTCCTTGAAATTTGTAGATAGATTGCTTATCATCACCAATTAAAAATAACTTGGTATTAGCGCCCGCCAATAAAGCGATAATCTCAGCTTGGGCAGAATTAGTATCCTGAAATTCATCGACTAAAATATGTGCCAACGTACTGTTGTAATACTTACGTACTGCAGAGTTTGGAGACTGCAGCACCGCTTTAGTTTTGGCAATTAAGTCATCAAAGTCTAATTTACCCACTGCCAGCTTATTGGCAGAATAAATATTTTGTGCGCGCCTGGCCAAGACAAGTAGAGACCTCCACAATTGCCAGTACTCTTCATTTTCTCCATTTGCGGCTGCAAAGAACAAAGGTAGGCCGTAGCCTTTCTTCTTGCTTTGACTGTAATCTTTGCATTTTTCAATTAGTATTTTTATATTGGCACGCATTTCTTTAGCGGCATCAGTATTGCCGCCAACACGCACCGCACCTATACTGGCCAGATCCAAAAGAATTTTCCAGGACTGCTTTATTTTTTCTTGTTGTAGAGGAGCATCGGGATCTTCTGTAAAATATTCAACAAAATTTTGAATGTTTTCAAAATAATGCACAGCCTCCTGTCGCACAGTTTCGAGTTTATTGCCCGCTTCAGCAAATGGGCTGGATTTTATAAAATTACCTGCTTCAAACCAACTTTCATCAATTACTAAATCTGCTAATAATTGTTTTTGTGTGCGAGTAAGTAATTTTTCTATTTCTTTAGTTAATTCTGCCGTGCTTAAATTTTCTAAGCTTAGAGCCATTTGATCAAAGCGCAGATGATTATTCAAAGCTACTTTTAAGAAGCCCTCAATAGTCTCTAAGGGAAAATGTTCTAGAATGCTCTTATCTGCGTTATCCGCTGCAATCACTTGTCTGAAAGTCTCGTTAATAGACTCTTGCATGATTTCAGCTTTTTCAATTTCATCAAACAGTTCGATTTGCGGATCAAGACCAATTTCTATAGTAAAAGATCTTAAAATCGACTGACACAGTGAATGAATAGTATTTATATTGGCTGAATCCATGTCAGCTAAGCATTGATGCCAGCGCGTTCGCTCTTGCGCACCACTAAGTTTTGCTTGCTCATATAACTCTTTTAGCCGTATCTTAATGCGTGTGCGCATTTCTTTTGCTGCTTTGTGTGTATAAGTGACAGCGAGCAAGTTATGCACATTAAGCTCAGGCTGCTTTTGCAAAATTTCTACAAAACGCCGCACTAGTACTAAAGTTTTTCCAGAGCCCGCCCCAGCCACAACCAGCATGCTTTTATCAATGCTTTCGATTGCCTGCTTTTGATTTTCTGTTAATCCAATCTGCATGCTTAAATATTAGCTGCTATCTGCTTAGAAACTGATTTGACCAAAGTTGTCTACCTAAGGTTTGTAGTGCACTTTCAGCGTTTGCGAAATACCACCATAAAATAATCCGCGGCTTTGCTAAATTGTGGGGCTGTAATTCCCCTTACGCAAAGATGCTAAAGAGCATATAATATATGAGTCTCCTGGTAAATAAGCAAACTTTTTTCGTACTCAATTCTTAGCGTTGACTAAAATTACTGAAAAGCCTAATCTGATAGCAAACGCACCATTTAGCCTGGTCGGTGTGCCGATAGATTGCCTTGGTACTCCCGGCGGTACAGAACTGAGCCCGATGGCGCTCAGGCAGGCTGGACTGGTAGAAGCCTTGGGCATGCATGACGCTGGTGACTTACCGGTGCGCATCGATGACCATATTCGTGACCCGGCAAGCGGTATTATCGGTTTTAAGAGCGTTTGTTCTACAACTAAAAGTATTCGGGCAGCAGTGCGGGATATACTGAAAAGTGATAGACGACCATTTCTGGTAGGTGGCTGCTGCACCGAAGTAATAGGTGCGATGGCTGGAGCTTATGATCAGTTAGGGCAGGTCGGATTCGTAAATGTTGATGGACACATTGATCTTTATGACGGCGTAACATCTCCAGGGGGAGAAGCCGCAGACATTCCGGTTGCCACTATACTCGGTTACGGTCCTGAAGGAATAATTGAGCCGCAAGTGTTGCTTCTGCCCGGCTATCTTGCTTTATTAGGACATCGCGATCTGCAAGAAGCCCGAGAAAATGGCTCTTTATCACCGAGTGATGTCAACGCCAAGATTTCCTTCAGCGCCAACGAAGTGAAGTCCGGCGGGCCGTCTTTTGTTGGTGAGCAGACCTGCAATCTGCTATCTGAGGCACCAGGTAGATTCTGGGTGCACCTTGATTTTGATGTGTTAGATGAGAGCGTTTTCCCAGCTACCGACTATCTTATGCCAGGAGGGTTGAATTGGATGGAACTTGTGCAATTGCTCCGCCCACTGGTGGAAAGCCCATCGTTAATAGGTTTCTCAATTGCTTGCTATAATCCTGAAAAAGATCCCAAGCGCCAATGTGCCCGACAAATCGTCACTCATCTCTCAGATTTGTTTGCCCAGCGGCGTCCTTAGCACAGGCTATCTTGCATAAATTTCGTGGAAAGCGGCCAATTATAAATTGTAATGAATACTGGCCGCTCTAATTGGTGGACAGCTATTAAATTGCCTGTCCGCTGGCCATTGAGTAATCATCGCTATCTGTAAAATCTTGTAGAAAGTGGACAGCAATTAAGATGTTCGGTGCTGGCCGCTTATCCTGGATCCTAGTTAATATGCGGCTTTCGACTAAATATTGTTTTGCGCAAAAAAGATATTTTGGCTTGTAATGGCTTAGCCCATTCCGGCAAGATAAAAGTATCTTTTCGCCGCACATCTTCTCAGGTATATCTTATTCAAACCTCTCTTAGCCCAATACAATAATCTTCAACCAGTAGCTCGGCTAATAGCACTACCAGTGATGCTATCTAGCTTTGCCGCCATACTTCCGCAACCAACTCTTTCTCAGAAAGGCAGGGCAGCAATGACTTGGCTGGAACAAGATCTGAAAGACACTCGCGAGCAACTCTGGAGAACTGAGTTCCACCTTTTCACAGCAATGGTTGAGGGAGCACATCCAAGCATCATTGCCTATCTGGAGCAGGTGACAGCGATTAGGCGTGCTGAACTACTCGGCAAAAGCCGGCGCTGGAACGCTTCCTTGGCTGGAACATCCCCAAGCTTGCAACGCCTCCATCGCTCACTACGTCCTGATTGGTGGAACCTAGCCCCTGATTCGGTGCAACGCCCCGCTTGCTGGGACGATTCATCTGATTGAAAGCTTGTTCTCGTGACACGACGACAAGCCCAAGTCGATAATTGGGCAGGCTACAACTTACGCCGGTTGAGCCCCGGGCTGTGCAGGTGGTTGTGCCAGGATGGCATGACGGCATGGCAAAAAGCTCCAGAAGCGACTATCGACTGACAGATCTTACCTTCGCAGGAACGTACAAGATGATCATCCTCCTTCTCCTTTCCCTTGCCAGCCTCTCCATCGGCTGTCTCTCCAGCTTCCGCAATGGCAACACCGGCGGCTCACGCCCGACTGGGCCGGGTACTGCGCTAATCTGCTACCGTATCCTCGGCACTCTACCTGCACCCTGGGAAGACTTTTACAGCCTGACAGGGAAATACCCTGGGGTGACGCTTTATGCCCAGGGCGCAGGTGAAGGCGATTCGACATTCGATCCTGAATGGCGCGATGCCTCAGTTTTGACAGCAGAAGTCACCGAATGTGGTGCCCGACAGGCGATAGCAGAAGTGTTGGGAGTGGAAGTCTACCGGATTGTGATCTTGCAGGCTGGCATTTGTGAAGCCTGCTAAGACTTCTTGAAGCTACAATATATACCGGTTGAGCGCCGGGCTGTGCAGGTGGTTGTGCCAGGATGGCATGACGGCATGGCAAGAGTCTCAAAAGATGGCCAGAAGATCTGTCAGTTACAAAGCGGACAGATCTTCTGGCATTTAAGTATTTTCTACCTTAGTGCTAGTTGGCATAATTGTGAAGCGCCCGTCTCTTTTTAGGATCTCATAAAAAATAGTTCATAGGAAGCTAGTACATATAAGATGGAAATAGATTATCGAGCAATAACTGCCCCAGGCGTTGTTCTAGTGCTTAGAGCTAATGCTTGATTTTGCTCATATAAATTTGGCAAGCTTGGTTAATTGTTTACCCTTCACCCGTTGAGATGTTCTAGCTGTAATAGTCTGAGTACCAGAAAGTCAATAGACCGCCCCGTTCGTTACGGGCTAGCCGGGTGTTGGGAAGAAACGCAACCAGGGGAGAGCAACATGACAATGATCAACATCTTAGAGCCAGGGATGGCTTCTCGGATCCTGGATGGAGACGGCATAATGATCGCAGTGCTGAAGTTTAAACGCGGAGAAGTGTTTGCCAGACGGTTGGATTGGATTTCCTATCCCTGGCAACTGATTACTGATCCTAATCCGCCTGCGGACGTCTATTGGCCGCCTCCTGGTGAAGACGATTGGTTTAGCCAAGACGGCTGGATTGTCCGAATCATCTCGAAGAGCACTGATGAAGTGCGTTTTTACGTCGGTGCCGAATACAGGATTGAATGGGTTCCTTCCCCCCTTGGGGAGATACACCGGCTACGGCGATCGGCGGCCTCTTGGTTCTGGCGGCTCGTCGGGGCGGTAGGGCGGTCGTCCGCAGGGATCGACCACCCGAAGCCTTTGCTCCAAGACCTGGACTAAGGCTCTGCATGTAGCAACGGCGGTAATTAAATAATGTCGTTTGCTACATTGTTGTCTTGGATACCAGAAGCGAGGCCCGGCCAATATGGACGGGTTATCGCTTCTGGGCGATTTGTTTTTTCTTGCCGCTTTGTAGTCCGGTAATATGACTATGTTCTATTCGATTTTTGCTTTTGTTCTAAAGCGAGTTTTAAGTTGCGCTTTTACTTTTTTTGAGACTTTCTATCGTCAATGATTACTCGCGCCATTCTTTGTACGCCTTCGGCAATCAATTTTTCATCGACATTGCCGTAACCCATAAAGAATTCACTTTTTGTATAAGTATTAGCCAGATAATCTCTGCTTGTAGAGCGTATACCAACGCCCACTTTTGCTAATTCTTTGGTAATTGTTTGATCATCTAGACTGGTTTTAAATCTTACTGCTAAAGATATGCCAGCGCTTTCTCCCAGAATGCTTACTGCATCGCCAAAAATTTCTTTTAAGGACTGCTCTAAAAGTCTTCGTTTATTGCCATAAACTTTGCGCATGCGCCGAATATATTTCTCAAAGCTACCGCTACTAATAAAATCAGCTAGAACCATTTGCTCAAGAATGGGCGAATAACTGTCATCTAGCTTCTTGGCCCAGGTATAAATATCTATGAGCTTTTCTGGCACCACCACATAACCAATCCGCAGTGATGGGAAAAGAGCCTTAGAAAATGTACGCACATAAATAACAGCTTGCCCGGTATCATCAAGAGCAGCTAGAGCCGGTATTGGATTGCCAGCATAGCGGTATTCACCATCGTAATCATCTTCCACTATAATGGTGCCTTTTTGCTGAGCCCAGTTTATGACCTGCAAACGGCGGGCTAAAGAGAGCATGGAACCAAGCGGTACTTGATGCGTAGGGGTTAAATATAAAAGCTTGAACTTGATTGTATCAAGAGCCTTAAGGGTACTAACGTCTAGCCCCGACTCATCAACAGGAACAGGCCATACTTGGGCAGCATAGGATTCAAAAATATAGCGAGCGCCATTATAGCCGGGGTCCTCTATAGCCACTGCCTCTCCCTGATTAAGATGTACTCTGGCAATTAAATTAAGCGCTTGCTGAGTACCGCCGAGTATAATGATTTGATCAGCAATACAGCGAATGCCTCTTGCTTTAAAAATATATTCTGAGATGGCTTGCCTTAGAGGATAATAGCCTTTCGCATTCTGAGTAAAATTCACTATAGATTGAGCCTTGCTCCAATTTTTAATTAAAAGTTTTTGCCACTGAATAATAGGAAAATTAGCTATAGATGGCGGTGTCTCTCTAAAATCGATTTCAAATTTACTAGCTTCATAGCCAGGCTGGATGCCTAATGGCGTACCCAACTGATCAAGTAATTTACCTTGTTTACTTAAGTACTCACCGCAATTTGACAGAGAATTAGTTATCATCGCAAGCTCTTTTTGCGCCTTGCCTTTAGAGCCTTTATTATCATGCAATAGTTCCACTGGTAAATCCCGGCTCACAATAGTGCCTGAGCCAGTAAAAGTCTGAATATAGCCTTCATTTAAAAGTTCGGCAAACGCCCAATGAATTGTAGGGCGTGATATGTCCAGTTTTTCTGCCAGTATTCTTGTAGAAGGAAGCTTATATCCAGGCGTCCAAATACCACATAAAATAAGCCGCCTTATTTCATCATAAAGTTGATGTTTAAGAGGAACACTGGCTTGACGATTTAAGACAATTGGCAGATCCATATAATCCTGATAAACCCGAAATTATTTATGAGCAACTTGTGACTGGTAAATCTTATTGCGTTAATGATACGTCTTATTTGCGGTCGAATTCCTGATAAGCTGCGCTATCATTTCGATTGCCAATAACTGTTATATATATTGTTTTATTGTCAAAGCGATAGACGACTCGGAATTCGCCTACATCTTTCCTAAAGTGCGTGCCGCTTCCCATTGAAATGGAATCTATAGGGCGCGGGTCATCACAAAGACTTGTAATGGCTTGAAAAATTTGTAAAAACTGCTTACTATCACGCTTCTTGAGAAAACGCATAGCATCATTTGCTAGATCAGGCTTTAGCATTACCCTTCAGCATCTCTTTGAAAAAGTTAGTTGTTGCTTTGGTTCCTATATAACCGCTCTTTTCGGCAGCTTCAACACGAGCAAGCCAATATTCATTTTCTAACCAGGTTAGGCGCTCATAATCAGCTTGAGAAATGATCACAGCCACAGGGCGTCCATTCTTTTCGATAGTCACTGACTCTTTTTGTACCGCGTCAAGAGTTTGGCCGGTCTTGGTTTTTAGTTCAGTTGCAGTCACAGTTTTCATAAAAATGCCTTTGGAAATCGAACGATTTAAACACTATGTACATTTTAGACAATTTAATCATTATTGTCAATTTTCAATAATAATTGTTTGGACATGGCGCATCAAGACAAAGACGTCCACCCGAGCGATAAATATTATGGCCGATATGCCAGTTTCTTTCTGCTGTTCGCCGTAAAGAAGCTTCATTCGTGAAAATGGCGGTTGTGGTGAGCAATGGGTGAGCGTCCTAGCCATTCTTTGAGACGTTTAGGCCAAAAAAACGGACAAAAATACGAAAGGCGCCGAGAAAAGGGATGAATCCCACATTCTCGGACGCCTCAAGTTAGTTGCCGGTCAATGGTCTGCGAAGTTGTTCGTCAGGGAATGATTGGTCCTTCTAACCGTAGAGGGGGGGAATCGAACAAGGGACCATCGTCAACTTGCCATTGGATTTGAATGCCGTCGAAATGGAAGCGGACGTTAATGGTCCGTTCGCCCGCCCTCTCTCCGTCTTCGTCGCTGTCCTCCCCGTCTTCGGCCGGCACACCAAGCGCATAGTACACGCTCTCACCCGGCTTGAGGATAGCGCAATCGAGGCCGAGCACCAGCACATCCTCGTCCGTGAGTTGGGTGTTGATACCAAACCGTGCATTATCTGGCGTATCGTGGGTGACATCGTACACCTCATCAGTGGTCGCCCACATATCTGGGTCGGCTTGAATTCGAAGGAAGACAGCGGGTTGCGACTTCGCCGCTTCCACTTCCGCCACGACATGGTAACCGTTGTACGGTGAGTTAGTCAGCACGACCGATGCTCTGCGCACCAGAATTGCTTGAGCGTGCGGACCCACATCATTGTAATAGTCCCCACCGTTGTATGGCTCCTGTGTGTCCATAACGTTGTTGTCGATGTGGATTTGACTGGACCACGGAAAAACTAGCACATCGCCGGGGCTTGAGTCAGTAAGGAGCAGGGGGTCGAGATGACCCCAGCCGAGGTAACGTCCCTCGGTCAGTTTAAATAGCTCGGATGGAGATCGCCTCTCGTAGTCAATGTGAGTGAAACAGAGCCACCAGGGAACGACCCTGACGCCCTCTTTCGCTTCCGTCGGGTCTTGAATCCGTCCCTCAATGTATGCTGTCATAAACTGCATGGAAACTCTCCTTCAAGAATGACGCTGGAGCGCACCCACCCTGACTGGTCGCACGACCGGTTCGAGAGTGAGTGCTTGAATGCTTTCGATTCGTTGATACTCAAAGAGCTTTGCGCCCACAATGCGTCGGCGCCTCAACCAAAGGGATTTGACTTGTTTCTACAGGCAGAGCGCGCGTGCTTCTGACTGTACGGAACTATGCCTCCTATAGGCCGTATACACCTGGTGATCGTAGACGCATCCCGCCACCTCGGACGGAATCCGTACCGGGTCTCCGTCCGGGTTGCCGTCCTCGATCCAATCCACGAACCGAGCGGGGATCTTGTATTTTATTGCCGCTGCCACAGCAATAATGACATTGACGCCAGCCAATGCGAAGAGCTCCCAACCAGAAGCTCCGAGCCGCTCCGCCAGCGCAAGGACGGCCACGCTGAACACGACATACAGGGGCACCACCACTTGCCACCGCCATACCCCGAGCCAGTCGGTCAATGCACCGGGTCGTCGTGGCGTGCCTGGCCAAATGTAATCATCGTCGTTGAGCACTCCTGTGACCACCACTTCGTCGTCGCTGTAGTTGTCGAGCACTGCTGTGAGTACGACTTCGGGGCTGCTGCCCTCGTCGTCGCATTTCCCCAGGTAGAGATTGCCGCCAGCGTTATCGGCTTCCTCTTCCCCCAAGTACATGGCCGGTTCCATGCCCCCGGTATCGAGTGTCACCGCGCCAGAGACTCTGGCGAGCACTTCCTGGGTAGACATATGGTGCCCGGTCTCGCCGAGACAAAAGACGGCAGTCGGAACGATGCTCGGCAACAAGCCCGGCATGCAGGGCATGCTCCCCTCATTGTTGTGCATCCACACGTGGCTAGGGAATATCTCATCGACCGTTTGACAGTCGTTGGTGGCGCTTCCGAACACCACTTCAAGAGATTCCCCGTCTTCTGCAACGTCTTGGTATTTGGTGGTTGTGACCACGGGCCCTACTGGATCCGCCTCAATCCCCTCCACCCATTTCGACAAATTTGCTGAGGTAAAGTCGCCCTCGATCACAATGATGCCTCGCGCCATGGTCAAATCTCCTCGGAGTCAAAAAGAAACTTGTCACCTTCCCCACACCAAGCCAGCCCGTTACGAACGGGTGATTTTCCTGGCTTTTGCAGTCTGGAATCTAAACTCTGTGGGTTCTATCTCGAACGAAGGTGTGGGTTGAATGTTAACCCAGTCTGACAAATTTTCTAAGGCAAAATCAAGCATGACACTTAAATACAGCAGGTAGTTAAACATCAAGCAGTGCTTGACAATACGGTTTGGATTGGACCTAAAGTGTCTTTTATCCTGACAATCTACAATATTAATCTACTGCTTTACAATTATGCTCCACTTGCGCTAGCGCAAGTTTGACCCCAATAGTAAGCCTTCGTCCAACGCAGGTATGACAACCAGAATTTAATGTGCATTAAGCTGGTCGTTTGATATTCTTGGGTAGAGTGAATTTATTTTTTCTCTCCTCGGTCATCAGCCAGGGGAGAAATTCTTTTAGGTCTGGTGGTGCTCTGCCGGGTGTTTTTGAACATTCGTTAAAGTAATCTAGCAACAAAGCTTGTGGATTGAGTCCATTAACCTGCCATGTCTGGAAGACAGTAAATAATTTAGCCGCCAATTGACCAGACCATTCTTTGCCACTACCGTAGCTGTTCTTGCGATTAATGACCAGATTTCTGAGTAATCTTTCGGCCCGGTTATTGTCTAGGCTAATACGCGGGTCAGTAAGAAATACTGTTAGGCCAATCCAGTGTGTCATGAAGCTTTTTAGTATTGTCTTTTGCTCTTTATGCAAATCTGGCTGTTCAAGCTGTGATTGCCAAAGTTGCTCAAGTTTTTTCACCTGCTGTTCAACCGCTAGATGGGCGTCATTCCAAGGCTGTCCTGATTGCCACAGAGCCGTTCGTTTATGATTAAGAGCAAACAATATTCCTATTTCGCTAAGCCATTCTTGGGACCATTCTTTCAAGCTTGGTATGCCCTGAAAGACTTTGAGGATATCTCGTCTTTGGTGAACCCAGCACCAGGCATTTTTGATAGCTGGATTTAAAGTCCAGTAGCTCTTCAGTCTGTCAGTTAATAATATTCCTGTAGAACCGCCAAAGAAGTCTTTAGGCACATCTTTTGAACGGCTTTTATCTAGCAAGTAAACGACAGCATCCAAGCTGGCGAAAAGCCAGAACCACCATTGTTTGTCATTTCTGAGCCCATTATTTTCTTCAAAGACGCGCCAGGTGGACTCATCTGCATTCCACAGGTCTGCGCCGCGGCAATGATTGACTATTTGTTCATACAAAGAGGCAAGCAGTGTGTCTATTATTTTCATGCCGCCTGTGACTGTACCGGCGGATAGATGTAAACCGTGCAAAGCCAATTCTTGTAAAACCCGTTGAGTTGGCACACCAAACATATATTTCCAGACAAGTAAATATACCCAGAGAGAGTTGCCGATTGTGGTGCGTGGATACAATTTAGGAGGAGGAGGGGCTTTTAATATGACTTTGCCTTTGCAGTCGCATTGGCTGACCAAAATTCTTTTGCGACACACCCGTATATATGGTTTAACCTCTACCTCTGCTATTTCGCTGTCATCAGTTTTTGATACTAGGCGATATGGTTTGTTACAAATATCACAGGCACACTTAGGCGGGTCAAGAAATTCCTCACGTTGCTCAAGGTTACTTCTATCGCTGCGCCCATGACCATTACCTGGTCCGCATTTTTGACCACGTTTACGTTTTTCTTGTTCTGGTTCAGAGGCTAGTTTTAATTCTTGTATGGGGGCAATAGCCAGGGAGTCAGCCGTTTCAGTCTTGCGACCAAATTGGTCTTTTTGGAACCAAGCGATTCTTTTATTTGCGTTTTCTAATTCTTCTTTTAATTGTTGTATTTCCTGCTCCAGAGCTTGTTTTTGTTGACAGAAAGATTCTGTGGCAGCAATACGGCTTCTTCTAAGCCTTTTATTTTCTTGTCTAAGCTGCAAAATTTCTTGTTCAAGCTGCCCAATCTTTGCTTGGAAAGCAGATGCTTCAATCTGCCTAGCGGTTCTTTCATTCCTCAGCAATTGCAGCAGTGCCGGTACATCGTTATTTACTAGCAGTAACTCAACAAAAGAGCTCGTCCGAGCGCTATTACTATTCGATCCCTGCAAGTTACTTTCTTTCTAGTAAAACAACCTCATTTATTTAAACTCCACCTCTCCAAAATGCCAAGACCTCCTAACGTATATGCCTGTAGCTTCTTCTTGACCTTGCCAAGCCTACCTCTACCGAAGGCTTACCCCCAATACATAGGATTTTTGGATGATGCTTTCTGGCCACATCCGACAATGATTGTTATGTTTTTGTTCGGGAAGACTGAATTCGTAGGCTTTTTGGTTTTTTGCGCGGTATGGTTTTTATTATAGTAAAGGCTGTTCCATTCAAACAACGCTGCACGGTATCTTGCGCATAGGTATAATCCAGCATGAAAGTACTTGTTCGGTTTCCTTTAAAGTCCTTTGGGTAAACATCTTTGCGTAAATTGATTTGCCGGTTGGACAAATTCAAATCTTCTGGCGGCGCATCTTTCACCCACGAACAAAACCGTATCAACTCGTTTCCTTCTTTCCAATATGCCCATGGACAAATGCCATTGCGGATTCTTCTGGCATCAACTTTTTCAATGAAAAAGTGGTTTGTGGTGGTTTTGGCTTTTTGATCTACAAAGCGCTGCAGGGCAGGAAGAACACGATCCTGGTAATCGGGATGTTGTGTCACTGAGATATATTTGATATCCGTAGAACTTGCTATGCAAGGCCCGAAAAAACGAGCAAATATGACAAATAGAAATACACTTGCCCATTTTACCGAATGATGTACAAGACTCATTTAAACTTCTTCCTGAATTTTGCTACGCGCCCGATAGCTGGCTATCCATTTGGGCATTATTCCAGAATGAATCATCAAGTGAGGGGTGCTGCAATATTCTTAACTTGGACAACTGCCCATTGGTGATGTTTTTCATCTCGATCTAAAAATGCGACCATAGGACCGGTGTCGATTATTGCTTGTTTAATCACGGCCAAATGATCTCATGTGTTTTGGATCGCTGGCTAGATCACTGACGCCAGAACCGACAATACTACAAGCACCTTCCATCAGATCGAATAACGTTTTCTTGTCCAATGATTTTTTGCGTGGTATATCCGGGGATTCCAGGACAAGAAGTAACCCTTCTTCAATTAGATCCTTGAACTTCTGTCCACGTAAGGCCGCCGCGGACTTTGCTCGACGGAATAGTTCATCAGATAAATCAACACTTATACGCATAAAGATATTTATATAGATTTATGCTTTTATGTCAATGACAGCCCCTGCAGAGAGGGCTCACATACGTTGGATAGCCGCTTTAAGCATTATGGTCAATTGCTAGTCGATTGCGCATTCATTCCATCTTGCATGCTCATCTCGTCTTGTTTGCTAGAGAATATAATTTTAGCTAGCGCAATTGTAAAGAGCTAATTAATAACTTAAAATCGCATAAAAAATAAGTCATAAAATTCGGGCAAGAAAAAAAAGTGTGTTCGCTAGGTGTTTTCTCTATCCGAGCCTAGATAAGCGCGCTAGACCGAGCTTGATTTTGCTTAGACTCATTTGACAAGATTGAAATAACGTTATCGTTCTCTCAATGGATTGGGAATCCCAAAGCAAGTATTGCACACTATCGAAAGAACCTGCTGGACCGTCGCCTGATGGTGCGGGTTATGTGGGAGACGAGACGCGCATTTTGGGAGAATGCAGTCGTGAATCCTTTCTGGCTTCTGGGTGAGGCGTTCATGGGCTGGATCAATCTGTTCCAGTGGCTGTTCGGACGGCCAATCACCTGAGACAAACGAGTCGCCGCGTGAACGCTACGCGCGCCAAGAAGTAGTTTGGACTCCCGGCGGTTGGCTCCAACGTGCCGTCGGGAGTTTCGTTGTTATCCTTGAACCGCTAGATCGAGAAGTTTTGATGTTGATTCCTCGTTCCGCTTCACATTACATTCCGAAGAGGATATGACCATGAAGCCGTTCACTTTGATTGGTGTACCCATCGATTGTCTGGGCAAGTCGGGTCTGCTCAGCGGTACTGAGCTTGCCCCTGGAGTCCTCAGAAGTTTAGGGCTGGCCGAAGCTCTGGAAATGGAGGACCAAGGCGACCTCGCCGTACGCATTGACGACTCCATTCGCGATCCCGCCAGTAGGATCATCGGCTTCGAGAGCGTCTGCGCCACTACGCAAACCATTCGTGCTGCCGTCAGGTCCACACTGAGAAATGGACGTCGCTTCTTCCTGGTGGGTGGCTGTTGCACTCAGCTCATTGGCGCTGTCAACGGCGCCTTCGACGTTTTCGGCCCGGTAGGTGTGGCCAATGTCGACGGTCACATCGACCTGTACACAGGCGAAACGTCCCCCACCGGGGAGGCCGCTGACATGCCCATTGCGGTTTTGCTAGGGCATGGGCGGGCAGGGCTTATCCAACCTCCCCGGCTTCTTTTGCCCGAGCATCTCGCCTTGCTCGGATTTCGTGACTTGGAGGAGGCCGCATCCCGTGGCTCCTTGCTTCCCAGCCAGTTGGGGGGAGTTGCGTTCTGGGACGCCAATTTCATCAAAGGCACCGGTCCTGACGAGATGAGCGCAGGCCAAATGGCCGCGCAAAGGCTGTCCAAAGCACCAGGACGATTCATCCTTCACCTGGACTTCGACGTCCTGGACAAGTTTGCGGCCACCGACTACCTGATGGCTGGAGGACTGAGCTGGGACCAACTGCTCGCCTACCTCCTGCTGCCGTTGGTGATGAGCCCTGCACTGATCGGAGTGTCGGTGGCCTGCTACAACCCCGAACTGGACCCTGAACGCGAGTGCGGACGGCAAATCGTGCACCATCTGGGGTCATTGTTCAAACGAGTCGCCGCGTGAACGCTACGCGCGCCAAGAAGTAGTTTGAGCTCCCGGCGGTTGATACCAATCCCCGTCGGGAGTTTCGTCGTGACCCTTGAGCCTCTAAATCGAGAAGTTTTGACGTTGATTCCTCGTTCCGTTTCACATTACAGTGAGGGAGAGATCATGAGAAACCGAAGATCGTCGATTCTTGCGCGCGGGTCTGCCCTGCTATTGCTCGCAGCCCTCGTGGTGCTGATTGGCTGTGACACAATGCCGGGCGGCCCGCAGCAGCCGCTGCCCAGCGTCCCCACTGCCACGAGCGCCTCCAATCCGGGGAGCGAGCCCCAGACAACAGTTTACAAGTCGCAGTCTGGGCAGATCGTTGTGGTCTTCCGGCATGCGGAGGGCGGTTTCCCGGCTGTGTACATAAGCCATGATGGCAAGCTCTTTCAGTGTGATCCGTCTTTCCCTTCGGATGATGATGGGTTCTCAGTGCACGATGTGCACACTGGAAAGTATCCCAAAGTCGTGTTCGATCAGAAAGTTCTTCTGCTCGACGGCGTGCCGGTCGCCTTCAGGCGGAACACCAAGGTGGATGAGAAGGGTTATCAGATTGTCGTTGGATTAGACGGCGATCTATGGAACTTTACTGGAGACGAAGTGAACCCGCATAACATCGTCGTCGCCAACCTGGCAGAGCCGCCTGCCGATGGCATCTACCGTGAGCCGGAACCGAGGAAGTTCGGCTTTACAGCCGAACAAATCAAGCATTTCGATCGACATGGTTTGCGGCGATTCGGACGGACTATCTATACCGGGGGGGAGGTCTTCACAAAGGGCCAACCTGCCCGATACAGGTATTGAAGTAGTCCTGTTGCCACCAGACCGGATCGTCCTAGGTCTATTCAAGCAAAAGCAATCCAATGGTGAATTCCTGCTCTACACCACCGACCGGTTCAGTACCCACCACAATGGTTACCGGTTCTTCAAGGGCAAGGGACCGGAGCTGAAGGAATTCCCCATTATTGGCACCGAGTGGAATCACATGGGTGGAAGACGCACCATCATCACCGGTGCAGGGACTTTGTTCGATCCGGGTCCGCCGGATGGGCCAGAACCAGAACATCTCGATACCACCTGGCGAGGGGAGCCGGTGGAAGTGTTAGACCACAGGCAATACCAAATTGCCGAACTGCCACAAGGCGGAACGGCGCGTTTGGTACCACGCTAAGCAGATGCGTCTAATGGGCAGCCATCCAATATGAACAAGGAGAACCCGAGGGCACATGCGCGTCCTCGGGTTCTCCTATTTTCTGTAATTTTTAGCGTTTAGGAAATTCTTTTACTCTACAAACTGTTTTATGTATGCAAGTTAAACAAACATTCTCATCGCTTGGTTTTACCGAAAAATCGCCTTTCTCTATACTTTCTATAAAGCCAAAAACTTTTTCTTGCAAGAGATTTAAGTCTTCTTGCACGCTTATCTCATCTTGTTTTTTTGTGGATAATATTTTACCGGCACCGATACTCAAATACTGATAGCTGCTAACCTTGCCACCGGGCAAAATAGATTTTTCAGTAGCTAGAGCATAAATAGGCAATTGCGTTTTTCTGCCACTTTCAAAATCATCTCGCGTGACAGGACTAGAGCCAGACTTATAATCAATTAAACGCAGTTTTTGATTTTGGCCAAAACTATTTGTTTGTATATCTATCCTGTCAATTTTGCCCCTAATTTTTATTGTTTTACCATTTTTAGTTAGTGTCAATGGCGGGTACTGATTATCAGGACCAAAAGCTGCTTCTACAAGAAATGGCTGATACTGTCCCATTTCGCTAAGAAAACGATTAAATTCAAAAGCAAAAAAATTATTTAAGCGAAAAGCCAAAGTATGCTTTTCTTGCGACCAAAATTCACTGGCTCTAAACCATGGCTCTTTCTCAAGCCAATTTAAAGCAGCTTGCGTTGCTTAAGCAAAGACTGTTTGCAAAGTTTTTTCTTGCTCCAAATTAATTGCTATTTTATTGTCTATAACATTTTTATAAAAGAGCTCTAAAGCTTTGTGATAGAAAGAACCCCGATCTTGAGCGGACAAACCTATTTCGGGCTCCTGATGCGGAGTTACTTTTAACATACGTGTGAGCCAGAAGTAAAAAGGACATTTGCCATAATCATCTAAATGGCTGGCACTCCAATATTCCGGCAATGAAATTTTTGCTGTGCCTGCGGCAACATGATCTACTAAATAACCATTAACTGGACTTTGCATTATTCGTTTGGATCTAATTTCAGCAAAGCTCAGTTTGTCTTGCAGCTTATCTGCAAAAGTACTGATAGCATCTAATTTGTTGCTTGCCTCAAATTCTGCCAGTTTCTGTCCATGCCAAAAACTGTGAGCCAGAGCATTGCGTGGTGAGGTAAAAGATCTTTCCTGTTCATCGAAAGATAAAGTATCTGCCTTTTCGGGCTCTTTATCTAGCGCATTAAAAAAGAAAGAAGGCCAAAGCTCATCTTTACTCGCGCTAATTTCAATACTGGGATAAGACAATAATATTTTTTCGCTGGCGCGATTAATCAATGACACAAACAATGCATATTCAAACCCCGCTTCCAAGCGGGGGTTATAAATATAGACACCCAGACGACGCCATTGTTCTAATTCTTGGCCGGTAAGAAATCCAGTGCTGGTTTTTATAGCTGGAAATTCGCTTTCTAGTAATCCTGCCAAATAAATTTGTTTGTACTTCTGATTTGGTACTAATTCAGCGCTGGCGACTAAGACTTCATTTGCGCGATCAGTCGGCAGAGCAAAATTAGCATTCTCAATTAACTTGCTTAAACGTTCATAATAAGACAAAGAAGCAAATTCTTGTTTGAGTTTTTTTAGTATATTTTCTTCTTGAATTAAATGAGCAAGCTGTCTTCTAAACTGAGCTAATGCTTCTTTTTGCTTCCAGACTGCTAATGGCTCTAAATGATCATCTATAGCCGAAAGATCCAAAGCTTTATCTATCAAGTCTTCTACCCAGCTGACATAATCAATTGCGGAAGAAGTTGAATTGTTCTGCGTTACCGCATCAAAAATAGTACTTATTGTCTTTGCTAGTATTGGCTCGCTTTTAAGAGCTTGCTGCCATTGTTCTCTACCCCCTACCACTTTTTTACCTAAAGAAAGTTTATTCAATAAGTCTATGTCTTTTCTGCTTAAACCAAAGGCGCGATAGGAAAAATATGGACTGGAGAAGCAATCAATTACTGGCCTGCGCTTAAACTCATCTTTCGCTAATGCTAACAAAGACATGATAAAGCGAATAATGGGCAATGCTTCTAAGCCGACAGGCTCGTCTATAAAATAATCAATACCAGCATCTTTAAAAGCCGCTTCAATAGCCGATCTATAAGGGGTAAGATTACGGGCAGTAACTACTATTTCATTCGCTTTGACTTTATCAAAAAGAATTGCTGATTTAATGCGAGCAGCGATTATAGCCATTTCGGCTAATCTATCGCTGGCATTTAAGGTTTCTATAGCTGCCTTTTGAACTGTTGTATCTTTAGCTATTGATTTAAATTCAAACCACTTATTCAGGTGCGCCGTAAGTTGATCATAACTGCGTGTTTTCCATTCATACTCTTCAAAAAGATTATCTTGCGGCTTTTCATAATCAAAAGAGACATAAAGCTCGTTTACGTGTTTAGCCAGTGCTTCTAAGAAATCTAATTGCATGGCATTAAAGCGATCAAAACCATCAAAAACAATAAAATCGCTCAGCCATTTTATTTGCTTATTGCTATTTAAAAAGTCAGTTAATTGCAGAACCGAGCCATGCTGATCAGTATAATTTAACTCTCTCATTGCCTTTTGATAGGCGCTAAATATCTCCGCTAATTCTGTTTTGTGATCTGCGACCTCATGTCCGTTTGCTTCCTGTATGGTTTTGATAATTTCGCTACTGGTGTAACCAGCCCTTTGCCATTCATCAATTAGAGATAATATTGAGGCTTGCGTGCCCACCTTATTTATTATCGGCTTTAGTTTAGAGATCTTTTCAGCTTGCATGAGCCTCTGACAAACTGCTGCCAACAGTGCGCTTTTAGCCGCATCGGGTAATAGCCTGGCAAAAATGCCTGCTTGCAATAAATTAGCCTGACAAAACTGGTAAAAAGAAAGAATTTTCAAGCCCCATAAGCCAGCGATTTTTGCTGGCTGAGCGTTGCTATTTTCGGCAGACTGATTATCTATTTTCTTTTTAATTAATTCATTGAGTCTTCTTTCAACTAATTTTCGATAGCGTTGGGAAGGAACGACAATTATAGTTTCGCTCTGCAAGCCAGCCTGAGCATCTTTGGCTTTCTCTAAGCAATGCTCCAATGCTCGTTCTAGCAAAAGCCAACTTTTGCCACTGCGATATGGACCAATTAAAACTTGGTGTTTGTTATTCATCAAATCTATGTTGACGGAGGTTAGCGCAATTGTAAAGCAACCTTTCATCATGCGAAGCAGATAAGAACTGTGTCATGTACCGGTCTTTCCCGCGCGTTAGAAGAACTGTTGTCAAGCAATAGTGTGCTTTGGCGCAGCTGCTCTTACTCACGCTACATAGATACATCTAGCTTGCATTTGCTCCAATAGATTTGTCATGTTTAGTTATAGTTTGACAATACCGTAGACAAGAGAAAAACCACACCCCATTTGAAAGAAAGGACCAAGATCAATTCTTTGACTTCGCTCGTTGCGAGCTAAAGAAGTCTTGTTTGAAGCGGCAAATCGAACGTTACCAAACGTCTGTGCGTAGCGGCAGCCTGGTGTTTCTCTCGTTGAGAAATCGGCCCGGGTGGTGCTGGGTTGCCACCACGGACCTCCCAATAAGAAGTCACTTTTCCGCATTGGAGGCACTATGAGCGGACCCGAGCCCCGTGGTGAACTTGAGGGCGAATTGAACGAAGAGGAGCTGCTATGGGAGCAGTTTTATCAGCTGGCGCGTACTTACGTCGACAGCGCGCACTCACTGATCAGAGAAGAGGAAGGAGGCAACGAGGACGAAGTGCTTTGCCGTACATGGCTAAGCCCGAGGTCTTCTATTCGTGATGAGATCACGATGAGAGCCACAGGAAGGTTGATAAAAATACTGCAGGATGATCCTCTGTTAGCGTCCAGCGCAGCCGCCGCATACGCCGGGGTGTTGCTCAAGAAACGCACTCCGGACCTGCAAGACTGGGGCAACAGGCTCCTGGCGGCGGCTAGGGAGGCTCTCATAGATCACACCAAGTTGTTGGTGGCGGAAATGAAGCAGCAGCAGAAGCCTCCTGAGAGCTGAACCAACCCAGGCGCATTGCGAGACGTACTTGGCGGCGAGGCCGACCCGCGAGCGGTGCCAAATGGCGCCACTTCGGGGCGGTTTTCTGAACATCGTTTGAACCCCATCAATCGCAGGAGTCACCATGATCAAAAGACCGCGTAAGCGTGGAAGACGACTGTCTGAGGCCGAGCGCGACTTCAATGAGTTCAAGACCGCAAAGCCACGGGCGGCACACATGTCTTTCGCGTCTGTTATGCCCCCCGAGCAAGAAGCTGCTTTTATCGCAGTCATCAGCTTTCTCGCCTTCGCGGACATCCGCCTTGACGGGAAGCTTCGTGCAAACCCGTTCTTCGCTGAAGAAGGCCATGCTCTGGCTAAGATCCTGGCGACGCTTCGCACTCTTGAGCCACTCGCCACAGAAGACTCCAGCCACTGTTGGAGGACTATCTATCGCGCCGACTTGGGCGGACCCCTCTCCTGGCATGTCAGCTCTTACCAGGGGTGGCCCTCGCCCGACAAACTCGAACCGGGTGTTCCGTTCTGGCAGCAGAAGAAGGTGGCAAAAACCTACTTGCGCCTTGGTCTGCAAGGTGGATCGGTTTTGAGATATGGAAATCCACCTCAGAAGGCTAGCGGACGGGTGGTTGTTCACCGGCGCCTCGAGTGGACTGCCGGCGACGGCCACCCGCAGCAAATTGAAGTGGAGCGGCTCTTAGGTGAGCTGGCTGAGTGATCGAAGGCGCTGAGCAGCAGGGGAAAGCGCAAACAGGAAGCGCGCCCCTGCTTTGGGTATTTGCCAGATAGATACTGGTTTTGTCTGGCACCAAATCTGGTGTGCCACCGGCTTGTTGCTGTGGGCATTTCGAGACGGAAAGGAAACCGCAGGATGGGTTGCATCGAGATAACCAATCGGAGTGGAAAGCCAGCACGAGGGAAACCGACTATTGCTCATAGAAACGGTTGGTTGGTCATGGTCAGAACACTCACCTGGCTGCGCCACCCGGACAAGGCAGAGCTTGAGCGGAAGGGAAGCGATGCTTTTCGCTTTGGGGTGAAGATCTACCAGGACAAGAGTCTGATCCGGCGCTGGTTCTGCGACACTGAGGCTGAGGCGCTCACGCTTATTGCCAGCCTGCAGGATGCAGACTACGTCGAGGACAAGGTTCAGACGGATCTGCATTACCTGCCTGTCTACGTTCGGGCGGGAGATGAACCGTTAGTGGTGGCCGATCTCACTCAGTATGGTATGCAGGAGACCGAACATTGCACTGGCATGGCTTTCCCCGTCGTGCCGGGCGACGATCTTTTCGATCCATACCACGAGTGGTGCCCACAACTGGATTTAGCCCCACAAGAAGAGATCGCTTCTGAAGAAGAAATTCCCGAGCAGGATTTTAAGACAGGTCATAGATTGGCTGATTCAGGCGGGGGTAACGGGCGCCCTGGCCCCAAGTTGTTCTGAATGACTGCGACCGGTTCTAAAAACCCGCCACCAACGTGGCGGGTTTATCCTTCGCACTTCCATAATGGCGCACAAAGTGTCAAGATTACTGTTTTTTTTGTCATTTTTTTATTTGTAGGCAGGCGAAAACGGGAAGAATATTGACTTCCCGTTTTCGCTACAAGCCACAACTTGCTTGATACATTTTGCTGTCATCGACCCAGATAAAGTCCCTACCTTCCCTAGGGGGGTCATGCCCAAAGCAATTGTCTGTCGATATTGCTGCCTCTTTGCGCGGAGCAGCCACAAGCCAAAGGTGTGTCAAACGATATTACTTCTCAGCGGCTATATCCAAACTACCGTTGCCGATTTAAACGAACCGGCTCAAAAAATCGCTGATTTTTTAAAGGCAAAAATGGCTATGTAAAATTCAGCGTAATTGCATTAGTAAATTAAGCTGCGGCTAATATGATTTGATGCTAATAGTAGTCACCAATTCCGATACCAACAAATGACTGCTAACTAACTAAACAAAAGCGAAATTTTTCTCATTTTTGCATCCTGCTTTGCAAGCAAAATCCGTTATCAAGCGGTGGGCGTATCTTTTAGACAATATTGCTACGTTCCATAGCGGCCTTGATTTTGCCCCCCACAACTTTGTTAGTGTAAGCTGTATCGTTTCTCGTTTTTTCTTTCGGAAAGGAGCAGTTCGCAGGCAGTTGCTATTGGATAAACCCCTTTGTTGTTCCGTCGTGTGGCGGTTGGGGTAGTTTTGCCTACGGGAAACGAGAGAAATTCCGTCTGAATACGTTCGAAAGTCTCATCGCGAAAGGAGGACAGCCATGCTGCCCGAAAGCGAAATTGAAAGATGGGCGACGCACGTGGCCGAACGGGTGAAGCTGGACGCAACTGAGCGCGCGGACAACCTTCGGAATCAAACCTCAACCATGGGGTCGATGGTGGGGAACAATCCGTCGGCTGCCGTTATTCGGGATACCGAACAGGCTCTGCTCTTGGCGCGCCTCTACGAGCTGTGGGGCACATTTGCTAAGCCCCTGGTCCTTGGGCTTCTGCAAGGCGCGCAGACACAAGGGTTGGTTGACCTCGGTCAAATCGACGCGACGGTGGCCACTGACTGGTTCCCGGAGAGGCGGTCCTAGGCGGAGCTCCAAACCTGCGCGACTAGCGGGATCTCATCCGGGCAGCTGCCCGGAATGACGGCAGGATGGGTAGCGAAGAAAACCGACTAAGGTCTGTCCTGGGCATGGAAGCCCCGGGGCCGCCAATGCACACGCTACGGAGAAGGTCGGACGGACTGTCGCATGATGGGCGGCGGTAGGAGTAATGCATGATGCCCGCTTTGGATAATCTTTCGGCGCGTTGCTGGAGACCAAGCGAGCGATTTTTTGACGGGAGGTGCGTTTTGAAGAAGGCAAAGAAGCAGCAAAAATTGTTCGTGTGTACCACCTGTGCCCTGCTCGGACAGAGCGAGGGGTGGCTCACCAAGCGCCATTTCAAGGCCGGCCTGTTTTTTCTGCACGGCAAAAGCGCGGAGGAATTCATTCTGAGGAATCAGGACGACTCTGATCCCAGGGTGAAAATCCTAGTGAGGGCTGTGGCCAAAGCGCAGCAGGAAGGGCGCGCTGGCTGGACTGGCCGACGAGGCTACGGAAAGTCCGTCTGGACCAAACTCAATCGCCTGCTCCTCTCGAACGGATATCGCAGGCTTCCCCGTCCATATCCCCCGAGTTATAGCGCAGATCAAGCGCGACGGTTCTTGAAGGACGTGAAGGACCTGAAGGTCGTCGAGGTGGAATAGTTTTTTGGAGGAGCATCTCAGATGATCGCCTGATAGTGGGTACGACGCAGTACCCATCTTCTGATCTCCGCCGTGGCTTGTTGTAAGTATCACATGATGTGGGCGAACAGCGCGCCATGGAAGGCGCAGTGACTTACCAAATAACACAACCAGCAAGGCAACATTGGGTGATGATCTCAAGGCCATTACCGGTAACAGGCTAATCCCAAAGTACGAGGAGTAATCTCTCGGCGTCGGAGTTCGATTGAGTATGATCTAGAATATAGGCATGGACTAATCATCAATTAGTCCGATGCCTTCAGGCGATTCTGTCTTTTTGTTATTTTCTATTTTTCTGCCAAATTAGTTTTTGCAGGGATAGCGCGAAAACAAAAAAGATAATACAAAATCAAAATCAGAAGGTACTAAATCAAAGATACAGAAAAACTCTTGCTCAATAGTAATTTGAGTGAAAATTGCCACTATAAAGCCAAGAGAAATAAAAAGCGACACCGCATACAGTGCTAGAGCAATTTAAGGGAAAACCCCACCTTCCGTAGTGGGGTCTTGCCCAAGTCAATTGTCTGTCGAAACTGCTGCACCCTTGCGCGGAGCAGCGAATAACCAAAGGCAAAGCGCAATGACGGTTCCCATGGCCGCGTAAGCAATGAGAACCGGGCATACCCCAAAGCTAGTGGCAGCCCAACCAGACGGGATGCCTACCAGAGTATCGAGTCCCCAGTACATACTGCCTCGCCATGAATTGACGCGCCCTCGCATTGCGGGAGCTACGCTGATTTCCATAACCGCCTGGCCGCAGCTCCCTTGCACGAGGAGCGCCGCTGAGGCCACTGCCATTGCCAGTGACGCGCTGATGGGTTCGCGCGCAAAGGTAAACATTATCAATAGCACCACTGACAGTGCGGTCAGCGTGCGATATGACCATCGCAACTGTGACTCCTTAGTCACGTAACGGTGCATCCAGAGTCCGCCCAGCGTGAAGCCAACTAGCTTGGCAATTTCCAGCCAGCCTGTGGCTCTTATGTTTCTGAGTCCATCTTCTGCGAATGCAGGCAAGAGTGGATCTAGCCTATTGCAGAAGACTACCACTACGGCCGTTTGGAACACCGGCAGAAATACAGTCCAGCTTGAGCAGATCAGTCGTAAACCTTCTAGGATGGGAAGTCCTTGCTCAGGTTCCGAGTGAGAAGATTTACTTGCCGCTTTAGCTGTGCCTCGCGGGCGTACCGCAAGCAGTGCCCATAGCGCTGCTAAATACGATGCTGCGTTGACAAAGAAGCAGATGGTTGCCGTGTTGCGTGGTAGGGCGACAATTAATATTCCTCCAATTGCAAACCCGGCTGTGAACGCTGTTTTGTCAATCCAGTCGTAAAACCGGATTACTTTATCCACGGACTTCTCGTCAGCCAAATCCGACTTCAGTCGACGACGCGCCGGTGCATCGAAACCAGTGATCCCGCCAGCCAGGGCGCTCAATGGTGTGATTGACCACAAGCTGAACGCTCCGGTCAGGGCTATGAAACCCAAGGCAGTGGCCTGAAGCAGTGCCACCACCTGAGAGATAATCAAAATGTTCCAGCGGTCATGTTTATCGGCGAAGACGCCGCCGACTGGCAGAAGCAGAAACATTGCCCCGCCGTTAACCAGGAACACCACTGTGGTATCAAAGGCCGAGTTCGTGCAGCTTTGCACGTACCAAAACAGGACGCTGCATTGCATCCCTGTTCCCAAAAGCGACAGTATTTGCCCGATGCAGTACTGCCGAAATCCGGGAATCTGACTGAACGGGAATTTCATTGTTCCTAAGAGCGACAATATTCGCCCGATGCAATACTGCCGAAATCGGGAAATCTGACTGAAGGGAGACTTCATGGTATCTGCACCTCCAATTTGGATCGGCCTCTCGTCAATGTCCAGCCGCACTTGTTGCTGAGAAAATTGAACCTGGCAAGATAGCAAAGCGCTGAAAGCAGGGAGCACGCTCGTACGTGCCCCCCGCTCCCAGTCTTCTCGCCGATTATGTGCAACCCTGAGCTAAAATTTCTTCTTCCACTTGCCCGGGTACAAGATGCACATCCCCGCGAAACTGTCTCTGTACTGCGGGGAGAAAACAGTCACCAACACGCTGCCGTCTTTCTGCTCCATGTACTCTTCGTTCAAGTTCTCCGGCAGACGGGACTGCCTGAGTTTGGCCCGAAGAAGAGCCGCAACGGCATTTCGTTCAGTGACAAAATCCGGGTCAACCTTCAACTGATGCGGGTACAATCGACCTACTGGCATTGGCATGTTCTCCTTTGATTTGACGCCGATCCCGCATTGGTTACGGGACCGGCTGCTTGAACAGGGGGTTTCATCGAGGCGCACGAACTCGGCATTCTCAGCTTCGTGGTGCCTCGCAATGCATTGTTATGTTAGCGATGGAGCCAGCTAAGGACGCCCTGGCAGAGGCGCTCGCTCAAGTTCGGTCACCAGTTCGGTCAAGTGCACAAACAGCGGCTGGGCGAACTCAGCGGAATCGAGGTCAATTCCCAGAGTTTTAATCGCCTGGGCGCTTGGCAGTCCCGCTGCCGTCCGCACGAAGGTAATATAGTCTTGCACAGCCGCCTTGCTTCCTCTCATCGGCTTGACCAGGCCCCAGGCAATGGCATTTGCCGGAGGATAGACCCAGCGGGTGTTTGGCTGCAACCACATTGAGAGCTGGTGCGGCCAGACAAACGCTGTCTCTGCCTGGTTGGCAATTGTGTTTGGCCGCAGTACTCTGCCAGCAATGCCGCGAATTGCCCGCAAAGCCAGGATGAATCGATTGAGCCGGTCTCCTCCAGGTGCTCGTAGGAAAGGAGTTCAAATTCTCCCCACAGCGTGGACATGAACACGTCCTGCATCAACCTCCATGTTTCCTCTGCCAGCAGAGCCATCTTTTCTGGCATACTTGGGGCCATTTGTCCCAAGTAAATGAAGTAAAGGTACTCTATCACAATGGCCACCACTTCGGCAGCCAGTCGCCCCGCCTGATTGGGGGATGCGCTATCTGGCGCGAAGAATGGACTGTGCTCCGTGTCCTCCAACTTCGTGTGCTACCACTCTTCTGGCGGCATACGAGGAGCTGCTGTAATTGAGAAAGATAAAGGCCTTGCCCAGGAGCCACTTCCTTGCATTGCCCGGTCGACGACCTTGGCTTTGGCAATGGTCGATTCGCCCGTTGTCCCGAAGCTCAGCAATGGCGGCGACGTAATCAGGCCCCAAGGGTGCACAAGCCAGCATCACTTGCGCCAGAGTCTGCTCGAGGGTGATCGGCTGACCACGAGCCCCTGGTTCTTGGATCAAGTGGGTGAATGGGATTTGCTCCGGTCCAAAGAAGCGCCGATTCCAGGCAAGAAACCTTCTGAAGAGGGGAAGCTGCTGGCGCACCACCTCACTCCAGTTGGAGAACAGAGCCACCGGAACGCCATTCTGTTCGGCGAGATATCTTCGAAAGCTTAGCCCACTTGCCCTAGCTTCGCCCACCCGCAAAGCCGCCATTTGCTGCAAAGCATCGACAAAGGGTTGCTGGTATTGGGCGTATAGCCTCCTCAAGATGAGATTGTTCGCCTCGTCTGCCTGCCTCCCCTGCAGCTTCGCGCTCACCGTTTGACTGGTGAGCAAGATCCTGCCCTGCAATTCCATTGCAACCGCAAGCGCCGCCGTCGCTTGGGTGAGAATCGTGCTAGTGTCCGGAGCAAGCTTTAATGCCTCAAGCAGTGGAGCAAGCTTTGAGACATCTGCGGTACTAAGCACCCGGATTGCATGTGCCTTGGCGCGCTGAAGCCTCTCGGACAGGAGACGATTGCGCTCTTGAAGGGCATGCACCAAAGGGTTTTGCGGGTCGCACGACCACACCAACGCCTCGTGCTCCTGCAATGCCTTAAGGTCCGCATCGGCAACATGAACGCGCTGCGCCAGCGTTTGGATTGCCTGGTCGTCAAGCAATGCTGCAGAACCGAGAGGAATGTTCTCCAACACCGCGCTGCACGCTTCGACGTTTGCGTGTCTCCGTTCGCGCTCGGCGTCCGGAAAAACTTCCTCGATCGCCCGGTCCCACTTGCGGTTTTCAGGACACTGGTCACGTGTGATGATCTGCATTGTCTTTTGCTCCAAGTAAAGTTTGCACCCTTACCGCTGATTCTGCATCCGAAAGCAGAATCGTTGGTGAGGTATTGGTAAGTGCCGCTGCTGTCTGGAGGCAGGGAGTCTTCTGTTTCCAGAAACTCATTTCGTCTTTCAGCCCTATCCAGTAATTTCTTCATCCAGTGCTGGCAACAAAGCAAATCCCCATCGCGCAGAGCGACAGGTCGGTGGTTTGTTTGAACAGCTTAGTGGGGATGGGGCATGGCTGATGAGTTTACAGATAGTGTGAAAGACGATACCTTTCAACCTTGCCGCTTTTCATGCAGATAATTCAAGCCTAATTGTCACTTTAGTATCAGAGTCCGAAATGCCCTGCTGCCAACTTGATAATGATTTTCTGAACAGAAATAGATAGCTTGGGCGAAATAATTATTGTGCAATTTTAAACATTAACTGAGTGCCTGATAGCTAGCAGAGCTAACGCTAGCTTTTTCGCAGCTTGCGTCAATCAGTGCTCGTTTTCTTGATCTTAAATCGCCTCAGAAAAGCAAATCACTAACCGGTAAGGCAGATTTTTTTACTGAAGCACCATATGCGGTATTATATTCTTTGCGTTTACCAAATAAGCATTGCCTGGGGACGAAGTTAATCACGTTTTTTAAGCCGCAATACAGACAATCGTAAATAGATATTAGGCAAGCGAACTGTTGTTCGTCCTGACAGATCGGCTAGTACTCTGGAAAGCCGCGCTAATTGTAAAGAAGCGATATAATCCTGTCAAGACATAAAACTCCTCTAACCTTTAAGTGCTATATAGAGCAAATTATTGTTGTCATGGAACTTTCGGCGCCTTAGCGATGTGTTTGTGCCGAAAAGCTACTCTTGATTTTATCCATTTGGTATTGCGAAGCTTGGATGTATCGTTTTTTTCAAGATTTGGATTAACAACTGGCGAGAAGCCCTGAACAATTGGCAGCATGACTCATCCCTCTGGACGGGATGATTGCTTACTGTTCAGAAAGCTTTCCCCCATAAAGAAAGGAGGGATTTTGTCATGATGCACCGCGCAGCTACCTCCAACTGGTGACGCCGCCTTAAGAGCTGACTCAATTCACTGAGTCGGCGGGCGAGCGTTTCCCTCGGAGACGCATCGATGGAAACAATCAAAGCAGCTCTGGCACTGGCGATTCTTATGATTGAGCAGATCACGCCCGAGCTGGCGGCAGTGGTTGATGCACTGGGCAAGGCCAAACACCGCGTCGACTTCCTGACCCGCATGCTGGTCAAGGAACCGGGCTATCAGTCCGCGCAGACTCTTCTGGTCAAAGCGACTACTGAGTGCGAGGTCCTGGAGCCAAAGGTGGAGGAACTGAAAGAGCTTCTCCAACATTGGCAAACAGAGGCAACTCGCCTTCGCATTGCCCAGTACAGACGCGCACAAGGACGCGCTTTTGTGCGAGAGTTTGCAGGCGCAGTGAAACCCCGTCCGCGCTTGAATTAATCAACGCCGCCTGAGGAGCGAGCGGGGGTAAGCTGTTCAGCAGCACCCCCTTCGCCCCAAAGAAAATACATAACATCCAAGCTAAGCGTCTTCCAGAAACCATAAGGCGCAACGGATTGCCCTATGCAAAATATGAGCTCGGTAACAGTATACGGATATCGTAATCCGTAGTTGTTGCCTTACATATGAGAAAGAGAGGTAATTTATAAGTCAGATCACTCCATAAAAAGCACAGCCGTATATTTCAATTCCCGCACAAGAATCAGCTATCTTAGCTGAATATCTTGTGTTCACCATGCGAGACCTAACCATGGGACCCGGAAGGAAGTCAACGGACAATCCAACTCCGTTGCAGTTAGCGCAGCGCAAGCTCACTGACGCAGCTTGTATCCAAGGTCGGCCTCTGCCGAGGTTCTACCCCGGCACGGCCAACGTCATCCCCGAACCGCCGCCTCCGCCTCGCGGACAGTGGCCGGCAAGCTGGTTCAGGAAGCACTCCTAGAGCCACCACGACGTCATCTTTGGCTGTAAGGGCATAGATTATCGATGCCCTTACCTGCGTATCAGCTGGATCTTCTGCTAATGCGCAGTTACAGCCATGCCGCGGGCGGCAGACACCTGTCACCGCCCGCGGATCTGCTTCTTCTTGTTCTTTTTTTGCCTGGTTTCTGGAATTTGGGAAAGTTCTGGTCGCTCTCTCTACTTTTCGGTTGTTTCTATTTTAAGCAGCACAGCCATTTGAATATTTAAATATAAAAAAAAGAAAGAGCCGAAGCCTCGTCGGTAGAGCTGGGGGCAGACTCTACACAGACAAGACTTCGTCTCCCTCTCTTATGGCATGGCACAGTCCTCCAATACGTTGTGTGCCGCCTATCGCCTAGTGAGTCTTGAGAAACTTCTTCAGGTTTCGGATGTGAGCCGGCATCACATCCTCAGGCAAGTCCGCATCTGCCAGGCGATGATTGCATTTGCCGCGATAGGCGTTGTGTTCTCTGCTTTCCTCTTTGCTCACAGTAGCGGCTCGAATCCACAGTTGCGGGTTGCCGCGCTCGCGCGCGTTCACGGCTTCCCAGATGTAAGCCGCACATCCAGGGAGAGTAGTGTCACCTATGACGTACTCATTGCCGGTCTGTTCTCCGATCGCTTGATAGATGGCGTATCCCTCGCCACCACCTAACACTCCGGAGATGACTGCCTCGAACACTTCAAAGACACCCATCCATCTCATATATTCTAGTGTCCGGCGGGATGTCCGACGAGGGTCATCTGGAGCCAACGGGCGTATACCCTCAAGCACAGGGGCTTCCCGTTGAGCTTCCTCCTGTTGCTCTTCCTCGAGTTGATCTTCCTCACCCCCTTCATCCTCTTCCTGCTCGGCTGCGGGCTCGTCCTCCTCTGCCGCCGCCGCAGCAGGCTGGTCGTCCGGAGCTCGCTCGTCATCCCGCAAGCGGATCTGCGGTGCCTTTGGAAGGTATTCCATTGGCGTAAGCAACGGGCGCAGCTGGAGGAAGAAATATACCTTGCGGAACAGCCACTGCCAGAAGGGCAATTCTTGGTAAAGCGCCGCCTGCAGTGCCGCCAGATTGACTTTGGCATGGCTGAGTTCAGCTGGACTCCAGACGGGCACGCCAGCAATAGCGTTGCCCATCAAATTTTCCTGTTCCTCGTTGGTGGCAAGAGCAATCCATTCGGCAAGAAGGCCAGGGTGTATTGACGACGAATGGCTCGCATGACACGAAACCGTTCATCCACATTGGTGATCTCGCGAATCCGGCTGGCACATTTAGCAGCGAGTGCCTCAGCCGTCTCCGCCGTGCTGGTTTCCGAGACGTCGTTGAGTTCGCGGAGCACTTTTCCTCCTTCCGCCATGACTCCTGTACGAAGACCATTCACGAGCGTCAGCAATTCGGTAGCCCGGGGAATTCGTAAGACCAGAATCTGGGCACTGCCATCTTGAATTTTGATCTGGACAGTGGCACCAAGCCGGGTGACGAACCGCCGCCAGTCCAAAAGGGTCTCGACACCGCCAACCCTCATACCCAATGTTTCCATTTCCCGTGGCTCGTCGCGAGCGGCGGGCAGGAGATTGGTTTCCGCATTCCAGATGGCGTTGAAGAACATTTTGGTATCGATGACTGGGATCGCCGTTGGCGTCTCGGTATCTGGCTGCCGATGTCGCCGTCGACGTCGCTCCTCGCGACTTGGAGGTGGCAACCCAGCCTGAGCCCGTTCACGCCTCTCCTCACGTCGCTTTTGTTTATTTCGTCGCTGTTGACCCACGTTTTCTCCCTCGCTTCTAGGATCATGATTCAGCCTGCATATCTGCCGAAACAGTCAATCCCAAACAGAGCAGTTTCCCCACCTCAATGGTGTCTGAAAAAGCTCTGTTCAGATATCGCTGTTTGTGTTCGGCAGGGGTGTCCAACGAGAACAAGTTATGAGGCTATACTGATTCAACTTTGCCATTTTAGGCAAACAAAAATCAATTGCTTGCAAACAATCAATGCAGACACCGCGAGACACTGAAAGCTCTGCCAGTTAGCTCGCTAACTAGTTTTAGAAAAATCAGAAAGTAAATTAGAGAAAATTTCAGTATTTGGGGACTATTAAATATCTCTTTGCAAGTTAGCGCAGCTAGCAGAGGAGCGGGAGAGGATTATAGCGGTAAATGTGCGCGGGAATCTGTCTTGACGCCTAGATTCACAGCACAATTGCAGAGTTTTAGAACTATTTTGAATTGTATAGTATTTCGTCAACCACCGGATTTTGCTAGCGTATACCAGGTAGCCGGTCCGCGACCATGTCGGCTTATCTTGCCCTTTTTTATAAGTTCATTTAATCGTAGCTTAATAGTGCTTCGGCTTTCATTAGTTAGTTTTTCAATCTCAGCCATCTTAATTTGTTCACGATCCCGGATCAGCTCTATAATGGTGTTTGCTAGAGTCGGCATTTCATTCTCCAATAAATGCTCCTGTGCAATTTTTCTTTCTAGATTTTCTTTTTGCTTTTGTAGACATTGCAAGAAGAATAATATCCAAGAAAGCCAGTCGGGCTGATCATTATCCAGTGTGCTTTGTGTGCTTCTCAATGCCAGATAATATGCTTCTTTGTTACGCTCAATTACACTTTCTAGCGAAATATAAGGCACATAAGCATAGCCGCTTCTTAATAAAAGTAATGTAGTTAACGTCCGAGATAATCTACCGTTACCATCTTTAAAGGGATGAATAGCCAGAAACACCACAACAAAAACGGCAATAATAAGCAACGGATGAATCAGATTTGCCTTCAATGATTCGTCTGTCCAAGTAACTAATTCTGTCATGCGGAAAGGGGTATCGAATGGACTAGCTGTTTTGAAAATGATGCCCAGACTTTCACCGTTTGGACCGAACGCCTCAACGTGATTAAATGTGGTTTTATAACTTCCCCTATGTCTCTCATTTTTATGAGAGTATTTGAGCAGAATGCCGTGCAATTGTTTAATTTGATTTTCTGTTAGAGGAATATGCTGCCAGTTGACAAAAATCGTATCCATAAGCTCTGCATATCCGGCTACTTCTTGCTCATCACGTGAGCGCAAAGATTGAGGCTTTAAACCGGAAAGCAGAGAATTTATTTCTTCATTTGATAGAGTGACACCCTCAATTCTGGTAGAAGAGCCGACACTTTCTATTCTCGCTACGCGTTTCAATGCAGATAGGCGGTCGACAGATATATTTGACATGGCCGACCACAAACCTTTAAATACGTCTATTTCTGCAACTAGACGTAGTATTTGCATATTGAGCTGGAAGCTATTCAAATTCATTAGCTAATATTATTGGCCAATCTCCTGTCCAATTATAGCCGAATTTGTCCAATTTTGTCCGATTGGCGAAATACCTGAATTAGCGTAAGCAGTCTCGCGGTAAAAAAAGACTGAAAAAGCGACGAAGGCAGAAGAAGTGTACGGTGGCATTTGCCCGCGTAGTTCTTCCGCCTGTCGCAGAGAAGGGGACACACGACTGTGTGACCCGCTTCACCATCAAACCTGCTTCACCTTGTCCCAGTCGCACCCGTCGCATTCGACGACGATTGCTCCCGGGTGCAAAAGCACCTCCGCGCCATCGGCCGCAGGTACCAGCAAGACCGTTGCGTCGGTTAATACCTCCACCACGTGACTGGCACCCTTTGCTCGAATGCATCCGCCCGGGGGTACCTTGTAGTGGACGTTGAGCAGATGGGATACGGGCTGGAAGGGCGTTTCCCTGCTGTTGCGGCCAGAGCTGATTTCGATCACAATCCTTCTTGGCGCAACGGTATCGACTGCGTGAGCTCCCGACTTCAGGATAGCGGTTGGAGTAGTGATTTGCGAAGGAGTGGCGTGGCCGGCTGAGGGATTGATGACGGTAGCCTCCAATTTTGAGACGGTGGTAGGAGTAGTAGATCCCGGAGAAGTGGTGCTTTTGTCGGAGGAATCGGTTACGCTTGCTGCCGACCGCGGGGCGGTGGCAGGTGTTGCGGGTGCAGGAGGAGGAGCGGCAACTTTGTCCGAGGAATCGACGATGGTGGCTGCCGACCGCGGAGCAGTGGCAGAAGTTGCGGGTTTGGAATCGGCAACCTCGCCCAGCCGGGGATTAGGAATTTGCCCTGAGCGACTCGCTTTCGGCTCCTCTTGTAATGCTCGAGGAGCAAGAGCGGAACGAGCCGAACTAGCGGCACTCGACGGTGACGGCGCCGGCGGTGGAGGAGTAGGAGGAGGAGTAGGCACGCGCGGGACCCATTGCGACGAGTTACCGCCTGGGACATTTATGCTCGGTGACCTTGGCATGGCAGCCGCTGCAGGAGTAGGTTTGTGCCCGTTTGGTTTCTCGAGCTCACGCTCCGCACTCGACATTTCGAGGGACAGAATGACTGTCCGTGGGTCGATGCAAAATCCCTCAGTTCTCCACTGCCCGTGGAAGTCGAGCACGTCGTCGCAGCGGTAAACCTTTCCCTCCTCCAGCGTGATTTGCTGGGTGGAGTTGGTCACGTCGTCGGACTGCGTCAAACGAACAGAGCCCTCAACTGTAACTGATACCGACGCCACCACCTCGTCACAACCGGCGAGCGATGGTCGGACTGCTTGTTTCTCAAAGAAGGCTGGCTCCTGCTTTTCGACATGCACCGCTCTGGTGCATACGACAAACGAGTGTCGGTCCATGATCACCGTGGTGTCCGGACCACCGCTGACAAATGTGACGCAACCGGGCTTCGCGGTGATGCGCACATGGCTACGCTCAGAGTCGGAACAGTGGAAGACCCTGCATGCGTACGGCGCAACCACTGCCTCGGGGGAGAGGGCGCCTTGACCAAGGTAGGCATAAACCAGAGCGCCTGGGTCGAATTCCAGCTCGCCCACCTGGAGAACGCCTCTATGGTCGATATAGAGTAAACCCCTTTGATTCGCACCGTAGGTTCTGGTCTGCACCTTGGTCGACTCAGAAGGGGCGGAGAAAAGCGGGCTGGATTCCACGTGGGTTAGTGCATCATTGTTTCTGTAAATTCTAGACCTTTTTTAAATCTGTCAGATTTAAGACAGAAAAAAAGAGGCCACAGATTTACCCTTCTGGTTAACAAGACTAGGAGGAATAAACCAATGACCCAATTAAAGAATAGTACATTAAAGGAAATTCTAGAAGTGTTAATTAATCAAGGTCTCGACTCTTCTAATGATGCTTTGGCATTTTTAATCAATTCTGCGATGTTGCTAGAACGACAGAAGCATTTAAAAGCTGAGCCATATGAACGTACAGAAGAAAGAAATGGCCATGCTAATGGATTTAAGCCTAAGACAGTTAAATCTAGGCTTGGTGAATTAGATCTTCTTGTACCCCAAGTACGAGAAGGTGACTTCTATCCAAACTGTCTAGAAAAAGGTATGCGCTCTGAAAGAGCGCTACGACTAGCTTTAGCTGAGATGTACGTGCAAGGAGTATCAACTAGAAAAGTAACTGAGATTGTCGAAAAGATGTGCGGCTTTGATATCAGCACATCTGAAGTCAGCCGCATGACTAAAGAATTAGACGAGTTCTTGGAAGCCTGGCGCAATCGACCTTTAGGTCTTTTTAAATTTGTATATCTGGATGCTCGCTACGAGAAAGTAAGACATGGCGGCATTGTTAGAGATTGTGCTGTTCTAATTGCTGCCGGTGTTAATGCAGATGGTAGAAGAGAGCTTTTAGGTATTTCTGTTTCTTTATCAGAATCAGAAGCACATTGGCGAAGCTTCTTGCGCAACCTGCACGAAAGAGGTTTACATGGTATTGAGCTAATAATTAGCGACAGCCATGAAGGGCTAAAGGCTGCTAGGAAAGCTGTTTTTGGCGGTACGCCATGGCAACGTTGTCAATTTCATTTACAACAAAATGCTCAGAAATATATACCGAAAAAAGATATGAAGGAACAAGTAGCAGCAGATATTAGAGCTATTTTTAATGCCCCTAAAAAAGAAGAAGCAGATAGATTATTGAAACAAGCAATAAGTACCTATGAGAAATCAGCACCAGCTCTGGCTGATTGGATGGAGACAAACTTGCCTGAAGGTCTAACTTTCTTTTCTTTTCCTACTTTTTGTTGGAAAAAGATCCGCACAGTTAATTTACTGGAGCGGCTCAACAGAGAAATAAATAGAAGAACAAGAGTAGCTACATTGTTTCCAAATGAAGCGTCTTGTCTTCGTTTAATAACAGCAGTAATAATGGAGGTGTCAGATGACTGGATAACTGAAAAAAATAGATATTTGCCTGCACCTGAATAAAGAGCCCGCCGCAGCCCCATGCGGTACATGCTTGAATAGCTGAAGCCAAGGGCCCCGGTGTCAAGCACTGGCGAAGCCACAGCGAAGCTGCTTGGTGCTTTACACTGGGTGGCTCAGTTAGGCTTGTCTGCCTGCATGGAAAACAAGGCGGGCCAACCTTTTTAAAAGATCAAATACGTAAAAACAAAAAAAAGATAATACAAAATCAAAAATCAGAAGGTACTAAGTCAAACATTTACAGAAAATTAGTTGCTTTATCCCACGTGGATTTTATCGCTCCTCGCGCACGCGCGGGGGAGGATATGGAACTGTCCACCGGGACCAACGGTTACAACTCCCGCCATCTCGGTTTCCACGTCATGGTTGCCTGGGGCGAGCGGAGCAAGCTGACAAATTCCACCACCCAGAACATCAACATTTCTTCCCGCCGTGCCCGCCAGAATGATCGTCTCTCCGCTGTCAACCACGATCGGGAACGGATCGCCAGGAACAGGCGATACTGCGATTGGCGGCTGGGTCGCAGCGGGAGCGACGGTCGCGGCTTCGTCAAGCGTTTGCACGTCGGCTGCCATCGGGGTCTCCTTTACTGTTGGGAGCGCAGGCGGCGGATCTAGCACCGCATGTGGTGCCTCAAGTTTGGTTGGAGGTGAAGGTGGATTGCCATTGGGCTGTGCATTCTGGGTCAGTCCCAGGTCCGGCGTATTGTCCGGCTTGGGAAGTACACCGTCAGTCGGCATTGGTTCTGATGTGTTGTCCGGCTCGGGAAGCACATCGTCAGTGAGGCCCAAGTCCTGCGGACTGCCCGATCCCTCAGCCGGGAGGGACTCAGATGCGGTGCCTTCTTGAGTTGGGGAGGCACCCGCACCCTGTGTATTTTGCAGCCATTTCGCCCTTTTGTAGGCGCGATCCCGATCGTGGTGCTTGCTCATGTAACCATTCTTTCTGCCTGTGGCATTGAAGATTGTTCAAGCCATATGAACTATGTCTTGAACAGAAGTTTGCTGTAGTTACGGATGGTTTTTACTACGAGCGTGTTGAGGAACTTTTACTTCTCGTAGTCAAAGACGCAAATAGCCCCGCTTGTTCTACGTTGCAAAGAACACTCAAAAAAGTGTTGTCCCGAATCCGTTTTTATTGGGTGTTCTGGGGATGTTCTGTCCTCGGGCAGTAGTTTTAAGCGGTGCTATACCATATCATTCTAAAAAGCTTGTCAGTAAGAACCTAATACTTTTAAGAAATACAAACCCTCTCTTTAGCGCAAGAATGCACTCTGAATATTAGAATTTCCTCTGTTTTGCTTTCAGGTATTCAATTACTCGATAATGTCATGCCAAACTAATCGCGCCAATTATTTCGGTTTTATATATTAATCCTCGTGTTAAGCAGTTAGCGCGAGTGTGCTAACTGCTGATTGGGATTTAAAGGTAAGCCTTCGTCCAACGCAGGTATGACAACCAGAATTTAATGTGCATTAAGCTGGTCGTTTGATATTCTTGGGTAGAGTGAATTTATTTTTTCTCTCCTCGGTCATCAGCCAGGGGAGAAATTCTTTTAGGTCTGGTGGTGCTCTGCCGGGTGTTTTTGAACATTCGTTAAAGTAATCTAGCAACAAAGCTTGTGGATTGAGTCCATTAACCTGCCATGTCTGGAAGACAGTAAATAATTTAGCCGCCAATTGACCAGACCATTCTTTGCCACTACCGTAGCTGTTCTTGCGATTAATGACCAGATTTCTGAGTAATCTTTCGGCCCGGTTATTGTCTAGGCTAATACGCGGGTCAGTAAGAAATACTGTTAGGCCAATCCAGTGTGTCATGAAGCTTTTTAGTATTGTCTTTTGCTCTTTATGCAAATCTGGCTGTTCAAGCTGTGATTGCCAAAGTTGCTCAAGTTTTTTCACCTGCTGTTCAACCGCTAGATGGGCGTCATTCCAAGGCTGTCCTGATTGCCACAGAGCCGTTCGTTTATGATTAAGAGCAAACAATATTCCTATTTCGCTAAGCCATTCTTGGGACCATTCTTTCAAGCTTGGTATGCCCTGAAAGACTTTGAGGATATCTCGTCTTTGGTGAACCCAGCACCAGGCATTTTTGATAGCTGGATTTAAAGTCCAGTAGCTCTTCAGTCTGTCAGTTAATAATATTCCTGTAGAACCGCCAAAGAAGTCTTTAGGCACATCTTTTGAACGGCTTTTATCTAGCAAGTAAACGACAGCATCCAAGCTGGCGAAAAGCCAGAACCACCATTGTTTGTCATTTCTGAGCCCATTATTTTCTTCAAAGACGCGCCAGGTGGACTCATCTGCATTCCACAGGTCTGCGCCGCGGCAATGATTGACTATTTGTTCATACAAAGAGGCAAGCAGTGTGTCTATTATTTTCATGCCGCCTGTGACTGTACCGGCGGATAGATGTAAACCGTGCAAAGCCAATTCTTGTAAAACCCGTTGAGTTGGCACACCAAACATATATTTCCAGACAAGTAAATATACCCAGAGAGAGTTGCCGATTGTGGTGCGTGGATACAATTTAGGAGGAGGAGGGGCTTTTAATATGACTTTGCCTTTGCAGTCGCATTGGCTGACCAAAATTCTTTTGCGACACACCCGTATATATGGTTTAACCTCTACCTCTGCTATTTCGCTGTCATCAGTTTTTGATACTAGGCGATATGGTTTGTTACAAATATCACAGGCACACTTAGGCGGGTCAAGAAATTCCTCACGTTGCTCAAGGTTACTTCTATCGCTGCGCCCATGACCATTACCTGGTCCGCATTTTTGACCACGTTTACGTTTTTCTTGTTCTGGTTCAGAGGCTAGTTTTAATTCTTGTATGGGGGCAATAGCCAGGGAGTCAGCCGTTTCAGTCTTGCGACCAAATTGGTCTTTTTGGAACCAAGCGATTCTTTTATTTGCGTTTTCTAATTCTTCTTTTAATTGTTGTATTTCCTGCTCCAGAGCTTGTTTTTGTTGACAGAAAGATTCTGTGGCAGCAATACGGCTTCTTCTAAGCCTTTTATTTTCTTGTCTAAGCTGCAAAATTTCTTGTTCAAGCTGCCCAATCTTTGCTTGGAAAGCAGATGCTTCAATCTGCCTAGCGGTTCTTTCATTCCTCAGCAATTGCAGCAGTGCCGGTACATCGTTATTTACTAGCAGTAACTCAACAAAAGAGCTCGTCCGAGCGCTATTACTATTCGATCCCTGCAAGTTACTTTCTTTCTAGTAAAACAACCTCATTTATTTAAACTCCACCTCTCCAAAATGCCAAGACCTCCTAACGTATATGCCTGTAGCTTCTTCTTGACCTTGCCAAGCCTACCTCTACCGAAGGCTTACATTTAAAGAGGTATGCGGGAATCTGTCTTGGCGCCTAGGTTCACCGCAAAATTGCATAGCTAGACAAGAGGCTTGGTTTATCCCCCCAATATTCAAGAAAGCCAGTTGGGGCCATCATTGAGTTAGCGCTAGAAGTCTCCCTGTTGGTTAATCATTAACTTGTTAATTGAAAGTTAGCGCAACTCCGCCTCCGCGTTCGCGCGAGCTAGCCTAGATAATTTCGCGTCTTTTAATCAATAATATGGGCAGATTTAATCTTGTTTATGAATTTTGTTTGAGGCTGTCAATAGAAAGTCTGAGTGAGAATGGGCTCTGCGACTGACTTCTTAATGCGGCCTTAAATATCAAAGATTGGCCCTAGCGCATTGCGAGCAAATATCGAAGAGTGTTATAAAAAAAGCGTTCCTTGAAATCCCCGATTTAGTGACATATCTGAAACTATTCCAGCCTTAACGTTTGCGATCTACTTGCTGTCTTACGGCAGATCGGGGACTAAGGCGAATTACACGTGGATTATATTCTAGGTGTAGCAGTGTGAGGTTGGGATGGTTGGGGCTGCTAGCTCAATATCGGGCGGGCAGCCAAATAGCCTACGAGGAGCCAATGAGTTTGAATGCAATGCGTTCCTGCCGGAGAGTCTTTGGACGGTCGAACGGGCTGGAGCACATGGAGCCGCTGGTCTTGCCCAGTGGCGGCGCCATGTACGCTTCGCTGGTACCTATCACCGGTGAGTCAAGCGTGCCGTCTACAGCGCTCCCCAGCGCACCTGCTGTGCCCTCTACGAGCGACAACATGTATGTTGTCGTTGTTCAGCCCCCAGGAAGTGGGCAAGATGTGCCGTCTTCGGCGCTCGTAAATCCGCCTCTGCCGCCGCCGGTGACTATTTTGAGTTCGCCGGCTGTCATCGTCCCACCTCCAGGAAGTGGGCAAGATGTGCCGTCTTCGGCGCTCGTAAATCCGCCTCTGCCGCCGCCGGTGACTATTTTGAGTTCGCCGGCTGTCATCGTCCAGCCCCCAGGAAGTGGGCAAGATGTGCCGTCTTCGGCGCTCATCAATCCGCCTTTGCCGCCACCGGTGACTATTTTGAGTTCGCCGGCTGTGGTCTTGCCCACAGTTGAGTCGGTGCGGTCAACGACCGTTTCGGCTACGCTGTCCAGTTCGGCGGCGATTCCAACGGCTTCGGCGTCGACCCCAAGCTCTTCACATCTAGGGGTACTGTCACCCACATTCGGGCCCGGGACTTTGTCCGCTAAAGCACCGGTGCTCGACAATGTTCTCGGTGCACTAGATGTTTTCCCGGTAACCAGCCGCCCCAAGGTTGGGCCGCGGACCTAACAAATCCAGACGCACTTGCGTAAACCGCGACCGGCTCCTAGCCTGTTGAGGCGGCAACATTACAGAATGGGGGGTGACGAAGACGTCGCCTCCATCTTTTCTGCTGCTTTTTTTTGGACATTTTTCTTTTTGAAATTTGCAATGTCGTAATTGAGTGACCAGTGTTAGCGCGAGTTAGCCTAACTCGGCTCTTTCTGTTTAATAAAAAAATATCAGCAGGTTTAATCATATTTATAGATTTGATCAATACTCTCAATAAAAAGCATTTGTCCGTGAAACTGGGCTCTAAGACCGCATTCTTGATTTGTCATTAAACAATAAAATGCTATGGAACAGCATTGCGAGCGAATATCCGATGATGTTATAAAAAAATGTTCCCCAATATCCCCGATTTAGTAACCTACCTGAAGACCATTCCAGCCTGACAATTTGCGATTCTGTTTGCCGTCCCGTGGAGGTTAGGGGACTAGGGGGAATTACACGTGCATTGAAATCATGTGTAGCGGTGTTTGGCTGGATGGCTGGGATGGTTGTGGCTGACTGGCTCAAATTCGGGCTGGTAGCCAAGGTAGGCTCTGGTCAAGTTTTCTGAGGAGACTGCTTCGATGACTAGTACCAAGAACGGCAGCGCGGTGGTGTATGGTAGCAAGGCCAGTCAGCGCGGTTTGCCGATGAGGCATCCGGCCAGTGCTGGGTTTCGCCGCCCGGGGAGAGGAGCGCGTCAGCGTCGCCAATTTCACCTCCCGGGAGCCCCAGGCCCTCTCGACTTCAGCGCGTCGGCCGGCTACGCCTACATCAGGTCGGCCACCGACACCGGGACTGCAAGCGCTTGTGGGGACAACTTCACCACGTCTGTGCTTGACACCGGCGCCGCAAGGGCTTGTGGGAATAGCTTCGCAACCTCTGTGCTCAACACCGGGTCCGAACACTCTCGTGTGTGTCATGCGATCGCTACCACGCACGCGTACGGTTTCTCCGACCCGGCAGACATGACGCTGGAGGAGCGGTGTCTCCTGTCTACCTACACCGTGACTGTAACCTCCGGTTACGGGGTCGGCTCGCTCTGGTACGGTGTTGAGTATGCCACCGCCGGCGAGACTATCAATTTCAGTCCTTCCGCCCGCAACGACACGCTGCCGGCAGAGGCGGTTTTGTCCGCCAACAATGTCACTATTAACGGATCCACATCCGGTGGAGAGGTGTACCTCCACTTGGATGGGTTCGGCTACAACTTCTTCGGCGTGACCGGCACCGGAGACACCTTCGAAAACCTGCTGACCGACGGCGGCAGCGCTCCGCCAAACGAGTCCGGTGGCTTTGTGGTATTCGTGGGTACCAACCCCAATTCCACCCTCAATATTAATCATTGCACTATTGAGGGCACCCTTGGCGGATCCACCGCCATAGGGGGAGTCAACCCCACCGTCACCCTTAGTTATGACGCGTGGTTGGACAACGCGGGGAGATTTGGCGACGTTCAGTGGAACCCTACCACTGGTGGCACTCTCAACGCCGACCATGACGACTTCAATGGAGACCAAGGCTTCACCCCGCTGGGACCAACGGCCATTGGATTGTTTCTCAATGGCACGGCCACGGCTACCATCAATATTGACTACGGGACCTTCCTGTACGGTACCGACGGCTTCGACATCTACGCCCAGGTGAATTCCGGGGCCACACCGAATGTGTATGTCACCGACTCGTACTTCAATCTTTACGGCGCAACGAATGGCGGTGCCTTCGCCAGTATTTCCCAGAGTGGGGCACTCTCGGGGACATACATGTCGTTTTCCAGTTGCACCGTGACTGGCGCCACTAGCCAGTATGGTGCAGTCACCGTCGAGTCTACCGGCTCGACGCTGCTGAACTCCGATAACATCGAGGGCAATGCCACCACCGGGGTATATGTCTACGGCAACGCCACGTACATGAACGTGGGCTTGTACAACTCCGACGTGACCGGCAACACCCCCTCAACCGCAAGTGGAGGTGGCGTTGGCGCAGGGCTGGGGTCTACGGATTTCCTGCAGCTGATAAACGACAATGTCCTCAATAACACCGCCAATGGCATTGGCGCCGACGGTGGCGGTCTGAATTATGGGGCGCTGAGTGCTGGAGAGACGAGCAATCTCCAGATCTACTCTTGCCTCTTCAGCGGAAACTCTGCCAAGAACCTCGGTGGCGGTGTGTACGTGGCAACCGCCTATACGCCCACGGTCTTGGCGGATAACGACGTCTTCTACGGTAACACCAACTCGGATCTTTACGGACCCTTCGAGTTGACTTATTCCGACTACGGTCTTCCCACCGGCTTAGTGTTAGCGTCCGGCAGTGGCGCCAACCTGTCGGGTGTCAACCCACTCATTTCCAAGACAGTTACCCTACCGGGTTCCCCAGGAGACCCGAATAGCGGTACTTTCGGGTCGGAGTACGAGTTCAAGTCAACCAGTCAGGTGACCACTGCCGGAGATCCCAATCTCGACTCCGCCCCCTCGCCCTTCAACCTGGACATCGTGGGTACCGTGCGCAAGGCCGGTACCACCACAGGCAAGTTCATGGGTCCTTGCGTAGTCCCGTACACCGGTGCCACTCCTTCAACGGCAAGCGCACTTGCTACCGATGTTGTGCTGGGCACAGGCGTCCTGGACTTCTTCCCAAGCGCCAAGTCCCGCCTGCTCGCTGAATTCGCCTGATCGACGGAGGTTGACGCTACTGGCGTCAACCTCCACAGGTTAAAAAAACGAGACGGGGTGAGCACAGCTCATGTGCTCACCCCATCGTTTTTTTATTTCCATGAGGCTTGCGAAGTACCAATTTTTTTGATTTTTTTGATTTTTTAGGATCCTCATAAATATTCAACGCAAAAGTACTCGTTATTATTTGAATATTTAAATTCAGCTTTGTTCATACTAGCGGCTTGAATCCACAGTTGTGGATTGCCGCGCGCGCGGCTTCACAGATGTAGGTAGGCATAAGGCTTGATCTTGCCCCCGTAGATTTGTTAGGGTAGGGTATCATCGGGAGTCGATTTTGGACACGAAGTCCTCACCCAGCTAAAAAATAGTGCTAGTGAAGCTCGCACAATCCCTGATCATCGTGGGACTATGGAGATTAATTATGCACTCCAGGACTTCATGTTGCTGCGTATATACGTGGCGGAGACCTGACTGGTAAGTAGCCTCGGCTGCGATAAAAAGATGAAAAAGCGACGAAGGCGGAAGAAGCCTACGGTGGCGTGTGTCCGCGTAGTTCTCCCGCCCGTCGCGGATCGTTTTCTGACCAGCCTTCGCTAGTGGTCGGACTCACTGAGCCGCCACCTTGCGGTGATGGCTAGGAGCTCTCCTGGATCGTGTATATGATGCCGTCTTTGTCGACGGACACCACATTAACGGTGTAGCTTCCGAACCCCTTCGCCTCGCCTTTCAGCTGGAGGATGGGTTGTTCGGCCGGCTGCGGGTTAAGAGGCGCGATCCTCTCGTTGGGGTTGATGGTAAATAACAATTCAATTGGCGTTTCCCCCTCCTCCGTCGCTTCTGACACGACGATGTAGAACATGCCGTCGGAGCAGACCAGAATATCGTAGGAGGGCTGCTGGTGATTGGGATTCCTCTTGGACTGGAACGTCCCCAGCCATTTTGACCCCCAGCCCAACATGGCGTAGAGTACCTTCAAATAGATGGTGAAGGTGCGATCGTTTTGGGTTGGCAACCGGAAATCCAACGCCACTTCTCCGCCCAGCTCTTCGATGCGCTGGCCGAAGCCCAGTCTCTTGCGCGGAAGTCCTGCCGGCGGCAATTGCAAGTCTGTCATGTACAGTCTCCTCTCGAATTGGTGCGCTTGATAGCGCGGGTTCGTATGTCTCGAATCTCAGTTAACTGACGCAGGGAGAAAGTGGGGGAGGAGCTTAAGCCCACGCAGCCGCGCTCCCCACCCTCTAAGCATCCCTGCTTTTGAAGCTGCCTCATCCCAAAGCGGTGCCCGTGGATATCGAGGACGTATTTCAAGGGCGGCGAGCTTCTGCCTGCAATGGCGTTAGCGTAGACCAAACTGCGGGTCGTGCATCAGCCTGACGCTGCCGAAAACCTGGACGACTTCATTCTGGAGCTTGGGAAATTGTGCCGCGAGTTTCTCGTCCTTGATTTCAAGTCCCCCATCTTCATGGAGGACACACACGACGTCACCGGATGGCAGGATTCTGTCGTCCGGGAACCACCTCAGGAAGTCGGCGCCTTCCGGACGGACGCCTGTGACTGTTCGGACTCTCTGCATTTTTCACCTCGAGCTTTGCGGAGTTTCGGGACGGAGTAAAGTGACTTGATTTGATGATGGGCGGCTGGAGCCATTAGCACCGGTAACCGCCCATGGCCGTCTGTCGTGCCGACATGTTGTTGTCTCCTGACGGGGTTTCTATGCCGTTCAAGCGCCAAGCCCCATCGCACCATCGAGCGACGGCTTCACGGTGGTCTTTCTTCGTACCAAAACCCCTTGTAGGGTTAACTCTCCTATGACGCAAGAACAACACTAATTCACCCTAACCCTAATAAAGTTGTCAGGCTAAAATCAAGCTTCTTTCAAAGTCTATAAATATTGCCGCAAATGCACATCCACCAACAGTTAACAGCGCTGACCTATAGACGAGGCTATTAAAGATGAGAAAAATTTCTCGCCAATATTAGGTCATATAAGCCATTCATAAGTACCAGCGGTAGGGGTGTCACGAACCATATTATTACGCCGAAATAATAGAGATACCCCACACCTACTCATGGAGCAGATAATTATCATGCTAGGGATAGGCAGAGGATAGGCAAGAATTAATAAAATCCGGGAATCCTTGTGCCTGTCGAGATTCGAACTCGAGACCTTCGGCTTCGGAGACCGACGCTCTATCCAGCTGAGCTACAGGCACGCATGCCATGAATTATTGCATGCAGCAGTCCAGCCTAAAACACACTTGGAGAATATCGTGGCTATTGATAACTAAAGCAAGATTCATTTATTAAACAGGCGGTGCGATTTAGCCCTAGTCCACACAAATAAAAAAGCGCCAGGACGTGAATGAATTAGGTAGTTTTGTGAATCTGGCAAAACTTAATATGAGAAATGAAATTTGTTGAATAAGTTTGAAAAATTAAAGAGTTGCAGATTAAATGGCACTAAGGCTTTTATCCCCTTCTTCCTTTCACGTAAGCTCCATACAAGGCTGCTTAACTTCAATTATTAGAAGGTATATTCAATTTTGAATGAGACTAGGAGGTTTAATATGAACGACTTAAACAAAGGGCTAATGGCTTTGGCTTTAGTCACTATAGCTGGAACAATCTCACTTCCAGTTCTAGCAGGAGAAAACGGTTGGCACCCAAGACGTCACGAAGTGATGGCAAGGGACAGAAATTTGGGCAGAAGAATCGGTGAAGATAAAAGCAAATTGCATGGCCGCTACAACCAACTAATGAATCAAGATAAAGCAATCAAACAGCAAGAAAGAGCTGATTTTAAGGCTAATGGCGGTTATTTGACTAAAGGACAAAAGAGACAGCTTAATCGGGAAGAGAATGGTTTGAACAACGAAATTCATCAAGATAGACGATAATTTCTTTTGTGCAGCCGCAAAGTATTAAGAATATAGGCGGAGGGTCGAGACTTTACTAAAGTCTTGACCCTCTTGCGCGTAGAGTTCTAACACGTCCGCAGCGAGGCATTCTTATTAGTGAGTCAGTATTTTTGGTTGCACTACCACCAGGTAACATTTTTGTTGAGGCAACGGTTCATGTCTGGGTAACATTCTTTCGTGTGGCACACGGCTGCACTATTTATGTCTGTACTATGTAGCTGTAGTATTAGTTGCGCTAGCTCAAGCCATGAATTTAATATTGAATTTGCGATAAAAAATGGATAATGAAGCGGCTGGACTTGAGACTATTGGTTAAGTAGGGCTTGCTTTTGTGTGATTGGAAATGTCAGGCTGAAATGTTATCTGCCATTTTATTCACCGGAGTCCCCCATACCTTTTAGATTCGCACCCCAGAGCCAGCACCGTTCTTCACCTGCTAAATCGCACCTAGCGGCGATTTAAAATACATTGCGTCTCCGCACCCAGGAAACGCAGCCCGATTCACATATCAAAGGATTCTCTATCAATTCAGAGAATCCTTTCTTAAATGCGTCCAGGAAAGTCACACAATGGCCCAGAATGCCACAAGGAAATTGTAAATGAACAACGTACTCGTTCTCATCGCCTTCATGCTGTGCTCTTTGATTTGGGGGCACACCAACGCCGTCATGCGAATCACTTTTGCTCCTGGCTGTTCGGCGCAGCTTGCCGTTGCCATCCGCCTTACTATTGCCGCATTGATCATGTTGGTGATCTGGCGTGTCTGGGCGCCCAAGGTGCGTCCGAACAAACGGCAAACGTTTCTGACGATAACTGCTGGTGTTCTTAGCGGCATTGCCCTCGTACTGCTATACACTGCTGCCATTGCCGCTCCGAAATTGAGCAGTGGTTTAGCCACCACCGTATTAGCACTGCAACCGAGCGTCATTGTGGGGGTGAATTACCTACGGAAGAGGAAGTGCGCATCAGCCTGGACATTAGGCGATGCGGCGGCCGGCTTCTTAGGTATATACTTAATTCACCGCGACAGCGCCCAGTTGTCTGTGGACATGGGGCTATCCATCGTTATCTTGGCGGGATCAGCCATCCTCTATGCCTTGGCATATTTCCCACTACATGCGTCAGAAGACTTAAACGTGCATGTGCGATTGACCTTGCTGTTTGGCACCATGGCGGTGGTGGGGTGGTTCGGCACCCTTATTAGCAGCAGTGAGGTTATGCCAGGCGCTCAGCCCTATGCGTTCTGGGTGCGCACACTCGCGTTCGTCTACCTTGGCACCATCGGTTTGGTGTTGCCGTATTATGCCTTCCTGATTGTCCTGGACACCTGGGGCAAAACGGCAGCTGTAATGACGGACTTCACCATTCCCCTAGTGGCCATCATCGTAGACGTGGCAATCATTAAGCAATCCATGCACATCAAGATGCCTGGGGCTATTGGCATAGTCCTAGTGCTGGGCAGCATAGTGCTAGCCCTCCGGCGCAAGCCCAATACTGAGGGACATCCCCCTCTCGCAAAAAAAACCTAGACCGGGCACGCATGCATCATCTGTGCAAAGTTCGTTACCGAGGAAAGTGGTAGGATGGAAGGGCTGTGGCGCGCAATAGCCATGGCTCCTGCATTCGACCACTTTCTCTTTTTTATTTTTTGCGTTTTTTCTTGTTGAATGAGTAAATGTCGCGCTAATTAATCACTAGAGTCCTCATTCATTTGTGTAATTTTTCGGGAACAAGTCAGTTAATTATGTCTGACCATTTCTTCAAGAGCATTGACATCATTGATTGTCACTCGTTTGGATTCAATATTTATCCAATGACTAGTACGAAACTTATTCAATATTTGTGTCACAGTTACCCGCGAAGACCCTACTAAATCTGCTATTTCTTGATGGGTTAGCGGAAATTCTACCCGGATACCTTTAGGTGTTACCCGCCCATGATTTTCTGCTAGAGACAATAACAAACGCGCCACCCGACTTGGCACTTGTCTAAATACTAAGTCTTCGATGCGTGATTGAGCTTGTCTTAGCCTGCCGCCTAATATTTGAATTAAGCGGATGCTAAATTCAGGATGTTCTTTAATCAGTCTTTGAAAAGCGTCACGGCTAATTTGATAAATAGTTGATTCTTCTAATGTTTCAGCATAACTATCATGTTCACCAGCTTCCCAGGCAGCGTCCCCAATAAGATCTCCTGATCCAAGCAATGCCAGAATAACAGTTTTGCCTTCTGGTGAAAGTCGTGTCAGTCTTACCCGACCTTCTTCAATGAAATAAATGGCATCACAAGCAGCACCGGGTGAAAAAATCACATGATGCTTCGGCAAAGTCATTTCTTCGAATATGCCGAGTAGTTTCGCCATTTCAACGGCATTAAATGATTCAAAAATTTCGCTTTGTTTCAAGCTGAATAGCTTCGGTGCCGATTTCATATCCCTTCCCCATATACACGTCTTTGGCCCTGATATAACCGGCTAGACTTTTATTGAACTAATTGTCTCTATCTATCGTATATAGAATTGCTGAAAGCTATAAACTTGCCCAAAAGCGCTTATGACTTATAGCTATGCCATCGATATCTGTTTAGTAAGTGGATTCCCTTTTATAGTAAGAAAACTGTTGTCTAGCAAACTTTTTATACCCGGCTTTGTTGTGCTTAAACCTCTTTTCAACCAAAAAGCAAAATTGAAGGAGATTTTTTATTTTCACTGGGTCCTGGGCTTTTAATCAATCAGCAAGTAGTTATAATTATCCCCAGTGCTAAATACGCTACCGGCATGCTGCACGCTAAAAAGGCCCCACCGAAGCGAAAAGAGAAGAAAGCCTACCTACTAGGTGGCTTTTCTACATTAAATTCGTGATTTAGCAATTTAACAAGGAGAATAATAATGGCTGTTGTAACCAAGGATGCGGCTAAAGATACCGCAAAAGAAAAGCCAAATGCCGAAAAAGCTGCAAAGGCAAATAAAGAAGGGGCAAGCAATGCAGTGCAACCAATTTCAGCAGAGCGTGTTAAAGCGCTAGGGCTAGCACTTGATTCAATTAAAAAACAATATGGCGACGGCTCTATTATGCGCCTGGGTGATTCACGTCACGGTCAAATTGAGGTAGTGCCAACCGGAGCACTTTCTTTAGATGTTGCTCTTGGTGTTGGTGGCATACCGCGTGGACGGGTGATTGAAATTTATGGTCCTGAATCATCTGGTAAAACCACATTAGCCCAACATATTGCGGCTGAAGTACAAAAAATGGGTGGCATTGCCGCTATTGTAGACGCCGAACATGCTATGGACCCAGAATATGCTAAAGCCTTGGGAGTAAATGTAGACGAATTGCTTATTTCACAGCCAGACACTGGTGAGCAAGCACTTGAAATAACTGAACAATTAGTGCGCTCTGGTGCTGTAGATTTAGTAATAGTCGACTCAGTAGCGGCTCTGGTGCCCAAAGCAGAAATAGAAGGTGAAATGGGTGACAGCCTGCCTGGTTTGCAAGCTCGCTTGATGAGCCAAGCTTTGCGTAAACTGACAGCTATAGTGAGCAAAACCAAGACCATTATTATTTTCATTAACCAATTACGCCAAAAAATTGGTGTGATGTATGGCAATCCTGAGACTACTACTGGTGGTAATGCACTTAAATTCTATGCTTCCATAAGGCTTGATATCAGAAAAATTGAAACTCTAAAAAAAGATACTGTTGAAGTGGGCAATCGAGTAAAAGTAAAAGTGGTTAAAAACAAATGTGCTCCACCATTCCGTATTGCTGAATTTGACATTATTTATGGCAAAGGCATAAGCAGTGCTGGCTGCATTTTAGATACAGCTGCTGAACTGGAAATTGTCAAAAAATCAGGCGCCTGGTTTAGCTATAAAGACGAACGCATCGGGCAAGGACGCGACAGTGTGAGAGCATATCTGGAAGCCAATCCAGCGCTATTGAGCGAAATTGAAAAACGTGTAAAAGAAGAGCTAAATAAAAACACGCCTAAAATTTAAAAGCGACAGAACTTGCTGCATCCATCAGTAAACATCATTTGAGATGTTCAGCGCCGCTATGAATTTTTGCAGTGATACTTCCTAGTTTTTTAAAGCATCCCAGCAAGAAATTGAGCCGGAGACATGGCTTCTTTTACTCCTGCGAAATGTTTAAGATTGCCCGTTATCAGCGCTTTTGCCTTTGCTTCTTTGCTTACTTCTGCAAATGCCTGGTCTTTAGCATCCGGCAATATCTGAGGCAGTGGTGAAGGTGTTACTCGCAGGGCATTCACTCTAATGAAATCTATAAGATCGTGAATATCTCCAATGTCAAAGCAAAATTTAGGACTAGCTAGAACTTTCTCGTATTCAAATAATATGCGATCATCCACAGCCAGCTGAAAACTTTCATTGAACAACATATCAATAATGCGTCCCGGCGGACCATGAGGATTTATAAGGGCAGATACCAAAATATTGGTATCTATCACGACTATGTACATCTATTATTAACGAGATTCTTTAACTAGTCGATTAATTTCAGCCTGAGACATTTTATCTAGCCCCCGCACTTGTGCTTGTTTTCGCATATTAGACACTGCCAGTCGCGCTCTTAATCTCACAACCTCATTAAGTAACTCATGCACTTTAGATTCATTCGTGCCAATTAATATTCCAAAGGGTTTGCCGTGAGACGTAATAACAATGTCTTCTCCTTGCTTCAAAATTTGCCAAATTGCAGCAGGCTGTAAGCGAAATTCTCTTGAGCTGACATATTTCATATATTGTCCCTCGTTTATCCTACAGTTAGTTTACATATAGGACGAATTGTCGTCAAATAAGTCAGACTTAAATACGAGGAAAATCGGCAATCCAGCAATTACCACACCTTTATAGTCGCTTTTTTATTGGCGAGAAGACATGAATTATTCATTTTATATTTAGGAACAGTGTGTTTTAGGATATATTTTAGAGGTTAGCGCGAGTAGCGCAAACTTAGCGGAAACTTTTAATCTTTACTACTCTTCTATTTTTATGTTGCATACCCCCCCCACTTGCCCTCTGACAGCCCAAAAAATGGACAAAAAAGAACCCTATTTGCAACTTTACTTTGTCTTGACTCGTTCCTTCTGGATTTGACAGTGTAGAGGAGTTCATCCTTAGTTATCCTTACGCATTCTTATCGATTCAATTTCACCCACCGTCTAATTTCAAATTTCGCACGCGCGAAAAGGACGGGGGTGCTTTTTATTCGATGCCACCAAGTTGCGTAAGAAACTCAGGATAAGACAGTCTCACTTACCACCACCAGTTTCTCCGAAAGGTCCATGTCCATGAACACCATTCAGTCTCTCCGTGGAGCCATCAAGGCCATCTTCTCTTTGGTTGCGGCACAGAACTGGGCCGATGCCCTGATTCAGTGCCGTGAGCTCATCGCGCAGGGGTGCAACGACGCACGCGTCTTCTTCGTTGCCGGTTTGTCCCTGTGGAAGCAGGGCGAGAACGCAGAAGCCGTCAAGTTCCTCGGCGAAGCCTTGGCAGCCGACCCCAACTTCTCGGAAGCGCCACTCGCTCACAACTGCCTCGGACTGGAGTATCGCCGCCAGGCAACGGCAGAAGCGGGCTCGCCGAATGGACTTCTGCTAGTGCAGGCGATTGAGCACTTCCAGACCGCCATTGCGCTCGATAAGAAGGGGCAAACTGGCGTCTACCGAAATTCCATCGCGGGATGCCTCGCACTCCTGGGCCATTTGGAAGAGGCGGTCACCTGCTACGACGAGGCGATTGCTTATGGCTATCGCCACCCTGAAGATGCGCGCTACAACAAGGGCCAGTGCCAAGTCGCCCTCGGCTTGCACGAAGCGGCGTACCAGACGTTCGGCCAGGTGCTCGAAGTGAATCCAGAGCACGGCAAGGCCGCTCTCTGCATGGCCAAGCTCCAACTGAACGAGCTGGCTTTGCCGACCGATTCGGTCGAGCAAACCATCGAAGTGGCAATTCCCGCACTTACCGCAGAGCTGGAGGCTGTTCGGTCAAACGTACAGTGTCGCCGTCCGGTGTACGTGGTGAGTCCGAACCAGTTCGCCGTCCTTCGCGAGGAGGATGCCCAGGAGTCCGCGCTTGCCGACATTGCGCAGGCGCACGGACTGGCCGCGGTCGTACACGCCAGGCGTGGAGATTGGCGCGAGACTGAGGCGAGCATTCGAACTAGCCGTTCCTACGTCGCGGACAATCAATTCATTTACCCGGCGCTGTGGTTTTGCCGGGAGCTGGGAGAAGATGGCGGTTTGGAACTGTACGACCGGTTGATTGCGGAGGTTGGACCCCCGCACCGAGCAGACGCACACTATTCAGCGGGCGGCATGAACTGCGGAGATAGCGGTAGAGGCGAATGCTTCATTGGTTCGCCCGGGCCGCGCATTCAGCTGAGTGGGGGGAGCGTCAGCGAATACGATTTCCCCGTCGACAACTGGTCCGTCTTCGACGACAGTCGCACCGAATTCGATATTTTGACTGGTTCTGATTCCTCGATCACCGGCGCTCTGGACGATGAGGGCAGCGAGGGCAGTGTTTCGAGCTGGGATGGAGATTGCTTTAACGGAAACCCCAATCGTGGGACGGGCTCGGTTTCCTGGTCCGGGTTCTACACCGCGGTTCAATAAACCGAAGAGACTTTCCCAAGCGGGTCCTCAAACGAGGACCCTTGTCCGATAAACCGCAGGCTGTCACAAACGGGTCCTCATTGAGGACCCTTGTCCTATATCCGACAAGCGTAACCGCACTTGCAGAAATGATTCGCAAGTGTTCTCACCACAGACTTCGAATTCAGAATCGAGGACCACAATGACTGCCACGGCTTGCTACGCGTACGCACTCCGGCTTTTGCTGGGCACCTTGCTCAGTCTCGTCAATCTGCTGGCTTCGGGCTACTCCGCACTCGTGTCGCTGGTACGCAAACTTCACTTCAGTCCCAGAGCGGGAGATCGGCTCCAGTCCTGGTTACACCTCCTCGCTGCTGCTCACACCCCTACGGGCCTAGGGACTTCTGCGAAGGTCACCATCTTCGAAGCAGGCGGACTCTATAATAAGCACGATACCAGAGATGGTCCGCGGCGACGACTAATACTAGTCTGCTAGGGACCGGTCTCACAACAGACTTCATTGCACAAAGGAGAACACATGAATGAAACGCGGTGTTGGGAAGAGAAGCTATCTTAAACTGAGTGGGGCGGCTGAGCTCGAAGGTGGCTAATTGACTAAACGTCGCGTCGTTAGAGAGAGCACGCAAAAGGCAGACCGTGATGACGAACAACCGAGGCATCATTGCACAAAGGGGAACACCATGAATGAAACGCGGTGTTGGGAAGAGAAGCTATCTTAAGCTGAGTGGGGCGGCTGAGCTTGGAAGATAGCCAATCAACTAAACGTCGCGTGTTAGAGACCGGCAGAAGACAGATCGTGACAACAACAACCAAGGCATCATTTCACAAAGGAGAATACATGATTGAAAACGCGGTGTTGGGAAGGGAAGCGATTTTCGAGCTGAGTGGGGCGGCTGAGCTTGAAGGTAGCTAATCAACTAAACGTCGCGTGTTAGAGACCGGCAGAAGACAGATCGTGACAACAACAACCAAGGCATCATTTCACAAAGGAGAATACATGATTGAAAACGCGGTGTTGGGAAGATAAGCTATCTTAAGCTGAGTGGGGCGGCTGAGCTTGAAGGTAGCTAATCGACCAAACGTCGCGTGTTAGAGACCGGCAGAAGACAGATCGTGACAACAACAACCGAGGCATCGTTTCACAAAGGAGAACAGCATGAATGAAACGCGGTGTTGAGAAGAGAAGCGATTTTCGAGCTGAGTGGGGCGGCTGAGCTTGAAGGTAGCTAATCGACCAAACGTCGCGTGTTAGATGGCAGGACGAAGACAGACCGTAATGATGACAACCAGACTTCATTTCACAAAGGGGAAAACGATGGTTACAAGGCTGATAACGGGAAAGTACAGTAGTCTTCAAAATGAGAAGGGGGGACTCATTCTGAAGACTACTGTATGGGGGGAAGTTCGCTGGAACGATTTTTGCGCTTTTCTGACGCTTTTTGCCGTTGAAGTGCGCCTGCGGCATATCCTCGCTCGCTACGCGAGCTCCGATATTCGCTACATCAAAACAGCAAGACCTTTTTGTCTACGATATTTAAGAGCTTCAGTGCAGCACCACTAGGTTTCTTCTCCCCTTGCTCCCAGCTTCTTATGGTCGATGGTGCTGTATTTAAATAAGAAGCAAAAACAGCCTGGCTCGTTTTTTGGCGTTCCCGAATGGATTTAATTTCTTTCTTCGTATATTGTTTGACTGGCTCAAGGCACAAGGCGTCAAACTTACGCATAGTCTGTTTATCCATAACACCAGCCTGATGCAATCCTTTTGCTGTCTCATGTAATGTTTTTAGCAATCTACTAGTCATTTTCTTCGTCCCCTTCGATCTCTTTAAGTTCGCCGCTTTGTAGAGCTTTTGTAATTTGTGCTTCTGTATAACCTAAAAAAATTGCTGCTAATTCTTTCAACACTTCCAGTGCTTTTGGTTCTATATTTTCTTTTTCATTTTTGGAGTAACCATAAATAAAAAATGCTTTGTCTTTGGCTTTGTATGCAAGTAATGTACGAGCACCTCCACGTTTGCCTCTTCCGTCCAACCTTACGCATTTTTTGTATACGTGCCCACCCAAATTGGCATCTACCAGTCCCTGAATAATTTCTTTTAACGCTGAAAGTAGAACAGCATCAGTCAATCCTTCTTTTACGGACCATCGATTGAATAGTTTGGTTTTAAACTTACGCATTAGTACCTAATGGCCCGTGTACCATACTATATCACTAAGTGTTATATTTCTCAAGAGCATAGCTTGAAATTCTACTGTAATAATCGTCAATTTCTGTAGAGTAGTTTGCGCGCTACGGCGCGGCAGTTACCTAGTACCGATCGACGCTGGGGAAGTCATGCTACGGTGGTTTTTTGGTCTGTGCCCTTTTCTCATTTTTGTTGAGCCCTTTTGTTGGTAATTCTGACTGAATTCAGCCAATCGTTTTATGTTTGCCCGGTATGTGCTAAAAATAATGGCAATGTATTAGCCGTTATAAAAAATTCGCTTGTGACTTTTACTTTAATTACTATCATTTCTGGCTTATTACTTGGTTGCTCAGCTCCAGGCATAGGTTATTGGCAAACAGCCTGGTTCTGCCTGGCACCGCTTTTGTTTGTAATCGTTGCTGACCGCTCGCTGCCCGGTTCGTTTTTATATGGTTTTTTATTTGGCCTTGCCTATAATTGTCTTTATTTGAAGTGGCTTTTGGCGCTTGCTCCTTTGGATTGGTTGGGTTTTAATGGCTGGCAAGGCCAATTGCTCGCTGGCGGCGCCTTGTTAATAGTAGCCAGCCATCAAGCTTTGCTAATAGCCCTATTTTCATTTTTCTATTGTTTATGCTTAAGAATACTCGGGCGTCTTGATTTGCCCTGGCTTCGCAACGAAAATATAGCTGGCTTGCTTATTGTGTTGACTGTGCCTTTACTTTGGGTTTTTATTACCAATAAAATTGGCAATGCCCATAATTTAACTGGCGTGCCCTGGAGCATGCTTGAATACACTCAGTATAAGCAATTGCAGATTATTCAAGTAGCTGATCTGATTGGTGGCATTGGTATTGGCTATTTGATTGTGATGGTAAATGTGCTCTTGGCGCAAATTTTTTATACGTTTTTTACTGAAAATAATCAACAATTCAATATTTTTAGCACTATCAAAACAACCCTAGGAGCCAATTTATTACCCACTGCCCTCTGTTTGTCTTTGCTTGCAGGCACGCTTGCTTATGGCTATTATAATCTTCCTTCACCAGATGAGCAGGCATCGCAGGCTGTTTCTATTGTGCAAGCTAATATCAATATAGAAATGGAAAAAACCAAAAAGCAATACTCAATAGCAGAATTGCTCAATTTTCAATTTAAATTATCAAATAATTGCCCGCCTGGTTTATGCGTTTGGACAGAAAGCTCGTTGCCTCTGCGTCTGTGCGACAACCCAGCTATTCAGTCTAGTTTAAGAGATTTTGCCAGCCAAAAAGGGCTTTCTTTAATTGTAGGTACTATAGATCGCGACAGTGATAATAATGTCTATAATGCCGCTTGGGCTGTATCTTCTACCGGTCAGATAAGCAAAAATATTTATCACAAACGCTATTTAGTGCCTTTCGGCGAATACACACCTATTTGGGTGCGCAATTGGCCAGACTGGATATTGTCGCTTACCAATACCCCAGCTGGTAGCGGCTATGCCTCTGGTCAAGATCCTGCTTTGTTAGATATAGACGGACAATTGATTGCTCCTTTGATTTGCTTTGAAGTCATTTCACCAGAATTAGCAGCCGCAAGCGTGCGGGCTGGTGGACAATTGTTGGTGAATATAAATGACTTAGCCTGGTTCCATCAATCTATTATTGGCCAGCAAATGATAGCTTGTGGAGTATTAAGGGCAATAGAAAACAGGCGCGATTTAGTTTTTGCTGCCAATACAGGGCCGTCAGCTATTATTTCGTCTTCAGGTAAAGTTAAATCCTTTGTCGGTCAAAATAAAGCCTGCGATTTAATCAACAAAATCAATTATTCATCTAAATTGTCGCCTTTTACCCAGTGGTTTGTGTTCTAATGGCCCAAGTAGTATATGGCGAAATTACAGGCAAAATTTAAATACATCATTTTATTGGCAGGCATTTTATTGACATTAATGCTTAGCTCTACAGTGGTATTTTCGGCGCCCGATATAAAGGACACTCAGGATCCAGCAAATAATATTCAAACTTTAACTATCGCAGAAAATAAAAGAGATAATACTCACTTTGTTGCCACTACAATGGAAAGTGTATTTAATGCGGATGATTCTGCAATATGGAAAATCTTGATTGATTTTAAAAAATACCCCACCATTTTTAAGCGTATTGAATCGGTTCAAATCACAAAAGACGAAGACGGGCTCGTTTATACAGAAAGTCGCCTTAAACCAGGGCTTTTTGTGCAGCGAACCATTCAACATACCGTAAATGATTTACGCGCTGGTCCGAACTTACTGGACTGGCATATGCTAGACGGCAATTTTAAATTTTTGAAAGGCCAATGGGAGATTAAACAATTAGCAGCCAATAAATGCAATGTTAAATACACTCTTTTAGTAGATGTGGGTCCGCTTGTACCGGCGCCTTTGATTAATTTTGTTGTTCATCAAGTGCAACGTGAAATTGTTACTGACCTCAAACATTACGTTGAGGCTAAGTACAAAAAGAAAGACGAAAATCGCAAATTGTCATGCCTCCCCATTCGCGCGAGCCGCGCTAAGTTGCAAAGCGGCTTTTAATTTGCCTCAAGAGTGGTGAAATTACTAAGCTAATCTATAACTACAGTCAACTTCTGCTGTAGCGATCTCTTCATTGGGGTGCAGTCTTAGACCAATTTCACTCTAGCCTTTAGACCCAATCTAGATTGACAAATGCACTTGATCTAGGGCATTCCAAAATGCCAAAGTAAAAGTATCGTTTTCCAGAATGAAATCCGGAGTTAATCCCCCGCCCAGCGCCTTTGTAGCTAAAGCACACTCAACAAAAATCGCATTGTCGCGACCCAGGCAACGCCTGACTGGCACAATAGCATACCGGAGTGATTTGCTGACTACATGGGCTTGCAAGCGGGGATTAGCATCGGATGGATTGACGGACAACGTAACAACGGTGCCAACTGCCGTCCCCCCTTTCCAGAGAGAGGCAAAAGTTGGTCGTGGTTCTTCTCCAACGTGGAGGAACCGAAGTAGGCACTGGCGCGCGTCGCGCCCGTGTTGTCTGCATCTGAGTCAGGTGCCCGTTCAACAACAAACAGCGGCGGGCACCTCAGGAGATCACAGTCCGATGAACAAGTTCGCCCCCATCGCGTTCGTCCTCGTCCTCGATCTCGTTCAGATTGGCGCTCAGGCACCGGCGGGTGAGGTGGTTCAACAGAAGGACGCCGCCGTTCCACAGGTGGTGAAGCTCACCCCGGCTGAGGTGGCGGCCGTGATGTCAGAGTCGGATCAACATTTCCATGCCGCCGGCAATGGGCTGATCAAGCCGGACGACTTGGAACAGGCGTGGACGGCGGAGTTCAACCGCTTGAAGCGTGTCATGGAGACGATCAAAGACGCCCCGCCGTATGCCTTGCAGGCGACGGTGGGGCGCCGCATCGCCGTTGCTCTCACCGAAACCGCCAAAAACCCGAACGGAGTAGGGAACAAGGGCAGCAAGGAAGCGGATGCGTGGTTCACCTACGCCCAGGGCGTGCTTGCCGATGTATATGCCCAAAATATGGCGACCGTGCTGCAGGAGCGCGCGGTCAATCTCATCCTTCTGGGAAAGAGTGAGGACGCCCGGAAAATGCTCGAGGAGGCATTGAAGGCGGCGCAGTTCTCCTTCTACGCCGGGAAGATCCAGGAAGCGACCATCAGGGAGCGTCTGGCTGGCGTATACTTCAGTGCCGAGAACTGGAAAAAGGCACTGGAGCATGCTGCAGTTGCGGACAAGATCTTGACGCCGTTCGTCAAGCAGCCCGGCTTCAACCCCGGAAGCTTGCGCGCGGCGCGTAAGTACTACGCCTACTCCCAGTATCGCGACCACCAGGACGCTGAGGATGCATTTGGGAGATACCTTGTCCTCTGCGGCCGGGACATAAGTCTGCCCGACCAGGCGGAGGTGTACGAGGTGGCCGGAGCCAACAAGTACGAGACGGCGCAGAAAAATTGGCTTAAGGCTAAACTCGCCGCCGAAAATCTAGAAGGAGATGACCGCGCAGGCGCGCTGACTGCGGCAGACAAGGCGCTAACAGTAGCTCGTCAGACCGCCGACAGCTATGTTACCAGGGCAGCGTTAATCATCAATGCCGCGCCCCCCGACGACAACAACACCCCGCTTGTGGTCAACATTCACGTTGACCTCGGCGAAAGCAAAGCTCTCGGCGGACAACCCAAGCAAGCCGAGGAAGCTTTCCTCTTCGCTCTGGCAGCGGCTAAGAACTCAAAGCTGGTGGGGGAGAAGCATCCCATGCTCCTTCCCGGCTTGCGGCGGTACGCCAATCTGCTTCAGAACCTCAAGCGGTATGCCGACGCCGAGAAGCAGTTCAAACGGGCGATTGATATCGCGGTTACCAACAATGGGATCGGGAAGGATTCCGTCATCCTCATCCCGGTATACGAGGAGTACGCCAAGCTCCTCACACTGATGGGGCGGGCGGCAGACGCTAAGGCGAAGTCCGCGGAGGCAGCGCGGATCAAGGCGCTCCCGCCTAAGGAGCAACCCACCACCAAGAACTGATGGTTTGTCTCCCTTGGGAGTACGATCGCCATCGTTCTTCCCAGTGGAGAATAATTCCTAACTCCTGGCACGGTGAAGGATGAATATTCACCGTGCCAGGACGTTTTTAACCGGTGCCAACTGCCGTCCTCCTTCAATCCAGAGAGAGATAAAAGTTGGTTCCGTGGACGCGACCGTCTGCGGTGCTTCAGCGATTGCCCTGTCTCAAACAAAACAGGGCAGGTCTTTCAATTTTAGGGTGAACCATGTTCAAGTTCAAGTCAATGTTCGGTCAGTTCAAGGCTCTGGCAACGGCAACCAGTCTGGTTGCCGTCCTCGCGCCCGTTATGCCTGGGTGCCAGCAGGATTTCGGCGGACACGGACAACAAGTCCCGAACAAGAAGAAGGCAGCGGCGCAGCCGCTCCCCTCTGAACAGCCGCTCTCCCCCGACCAATTGGCGGCTCTGGTTCAGGAGTCGGATGCTTTCTTCGCTCGTGCCGGCGGTGTCAAGATTGCCACTCCAGCCTCCGCCGAAGGTGTAGCCACTGCGGACAAGAAGGCTGCACCAGTCCCCGCCAAAGCTACACCCGCTCCCGATAAGAAGGTCGTACCCGCCATCGCCAAGGACGGTGCTCCTGCGCCGGTCAGTGATACTCCCTCTGTTCTCATCGAAGAGTGGGAGCAAGAAGGCGTGCGGGATACCCGGATTCTTGCAACGATTCCGGAAGAACCGGCTAGCGTTTCTCGAGTCAAGTTTTTGCGCCGCCGCGGGGTGGCGTGGATCATGACGTCCAAGGGCAAGGGTAGCAAGGATGCTGACTCTGTTTACTCAGAAGCCGAGAAAGTTCTCGCCGAAGTCAGGACTGCCAAGGGAGTCACCGACGACCAGTACGGCACAATGATGGCGACAATTTTGAAGGAAAGGGGCGACAATGCCACCCTTCAGGGCGAGACCGAGTTCGCTCTCAGCCTTCTCCTCAGAGCCCTCAAGTTCGCTCAGTCCTGCAGCCTCGCGGGACAATTAGGCGAAGCCACTATCGAGGAAAGAATTACCGGCATCTTCTTCCGTGCTGAGGAGTGGCAGAAGGCGCTGAACCATGCTCCCAGCGCTGTGGCAATCATGCTGCCGCTCTCGGTGCAACCCGATTTCGATCAAGGGGCGCTGCGAGCCGCCATATGGGCCGCAGCCATTTCCAAGTCTCGTCTCGCTCAGAACGCCGAAGCGGAATTTAGCCTATTCCTCACGGTAGTCGGCAAGGACATTACGCCTCATGATGAGGCCGATGTTTATCGAGAGGTTGCTCTAAACATCGGTGAGGTGTCCGAGCGGGTATGGAAGGAAAGCAGTGCTATCCCAGAGAATTTGGTGGCGGCGAACTTGACTCTCAAGGCCGCGCGCATCAAAGCGCACAGCTATATCACCCGCGCCCGGGAGATCATCGACCAGTCCAAGCTGGTCCAGGACAATGAAGAGAAATTCGCTATCTACATTGACCTGGCTATGAGTTACTGGCGCGGTGACTTGATCCCCGAAGCCGACAAGACGTTTAAGGAGGCCATCGTCGTGGCGCTCCAAGCGCCGCAATTTGGCAAGAATTCGCCGGGGCTCATTCCTGTGCGCCAACGCTATGCGGCGATGCTCAAGGCGCTGGGCCGGGACGCCGCTGCTGGCGCTCAACTTGCCGAAGTGGAGCGAATCGTTCGTTTCCACCGTAAGTGGAACTCCGACGATACCATCCTCGCTGGGATAGCGATCGTCACCCTCCTCATCTTGTTGGGGGTGCTCGTCTCGATGGTCTGGCGAATCCGCGTCGTTCGCCGCCAGTTCTGGTCGACCCGCACCGTGAACAACCTCGTCGCCCAATGGCTCGGCGATCCGAAGTTGGAAATGGTTGAATTTAGATACAGTAAACGTGTAGAACGGATGGATCCCGATGCCGCCATCTACGGCGCCAGGCGAGTGATCGCAGGAGAATGGGTCGACGGACTGGGGGTTTTCCCCGGAATGGAGGAACAGGCCCAGCAATTCCTGCGGGACTTTGCTGATATCGGTGAAATGCCACACTCGGTTGGCATCGGGACGGTCTTCGTTTACACTTTGACCCGCCCGCAATTGGAAGCGCGTTACGGGGGCGATGATGCGTAATCCCCGATCGAGCGTCCGCAGAGGACCGCCACCAGGCTTCGTTTGCGGCGCTAATTAACAACAATGGCTATGCGCCTGACACGGATATTCTCCGCGCCAGGCACGCTAGCCTCCGGTCTTACCACAACAATCTAAGGGAGCACCGCTCATGCCATCAGAATTCAACCTGCCAGTTTTCCTTCACCCCGGTCAAGGGATTTATGTCGAGGGCCCCAATGACGGTGGACTTCTCTTCGCCGTCTGTGTCCTGTTCTTTCCTGACCGCAGTCTTCGCCTTGGTTTGATAAAGCAACTAATTTTCTGTAAATGTTTGACTTAGTACCTTCTGATTTTTGATTTTGTATTATCTTTTTTTTGTTTTTACGTATTTGATCTTTTAAAAGGTTGGCCCGCCTTGTTTTCCATGCAGGCAGACAAGCCTAACTGAGCCACCCAGTGTAAAGCACCAAGCAGCTTCGCTGTGGCTTCGCCAGTGCTTGACACCGGGGCCCTTGGCTTCAGCTATTCAAGCATGTACCGCATGGGGCTGCGGCGGGCTCTTTATTCAGGTGCAGGCAAATATCTATTTTTTTCAGTTATCCAGTCATCTGACACCTCCATTATTACTGCTGTTATTAAACGAAGACAAGACGCTTCATTTGGAAACAATGTAGCTACTCTTGTTCTTCTATTTATTTCTCTGTTGAGCCGCTCCAGTAAATTAACTGTGCGGAATTTTTTCCAACAAAAAGTAGGAAAAGAAAAGAAAGTTAGACCTTCAGGCAAGTTTGTCTCCATCCAATCAGCCAGAGCTGGTGCTGATTTCTCATAGGTACTTATTGCTTGTTTCAATAATCTATCTGCTTCTTCTTTTTTAGGGGCATTAAAAATAGCTCTAATATCTGCTGCTACTTGTTCCTTCATATCTTTTTTCGGTATATATTTCTGAGCATTTTGTTGTAAATGAAATTGACAACGTTGCCATGGCGTACCGCCAAAAACAGCTTTCCTAGCAGCCTTTAGCCCTTCATGGCTGTCGCTAATTATTAGCTCAATACCATGTAAACCTCTTTCGTGCAGGTTGCGCAAGAAGCTTCGCCAATGTGCTTCTGATTCTGATAAAGAAACAGAAATACCTAAAAGCTCTCTTCTACCATCTGCATTAACACCGGCAGCAATTAGAACAGCACAATCTCTAACAATGCCGCCATGTCTTACTTTCTCGTAGCGAGCATCCAGATATACAAATTTAAAAAGACCTAAAGGTCGATTGCGCCAGGCTTCCAAGAACTCGTCTAATTCTTTAGTCATGCGGCTGACTTCAGATGTGCTGATATCAAAGCCGCACATCTTTTCGACAATCTCAGTTACTTTTCTAGTTGATACTCCTTGCACGTACATCTCAGCTAAAGCTAGTCGTAGCGCTCTTTCAGAGCGCATACCTTTTTCTAGACAGTTTGGATAGAAGTCACCTTCTCGTACTTGGGGTACAAGAAGATTTAATTCACCAAGCCTAGATTTAACTGTCTTAGGCTTAAATCCATTAGCATGGCCATTTCTTTCTTCTGTACGTTCATATGGCTCAGCTTTTAAATGCTTCTGTCGTTCTAGCAACATCGCAGAATTGATTAAAAATGCCAAAGCATCATTAGAAGAGTCGAGACCTTGATTAATTAACACTTCTAGAATTTCCTTTAATGTACTATTCTTTAATTGGGTCATTGGTTTATTCCTCCTAGTCTTGTTAACCAGAAGGGTAAATCTGTGGCCCTTTTTTTCTGTCTTAAATCTGACAGATCTAAAAAAGGTCTAGAATTTACAGAAACAATGATGCACTAACTGGTTTGACAGACAGTGAGCCGTCGCTGATATGGTCGCCGAGCACGGCGATCGAGTCCATCTGGCCGCACGGCAACCCGTCTGCGTGGTTGTTGCCGACCGGGCACCTGGCTTTCGAGTTCGGGCCCTTCGATCCCGACACCGCGGCCCTGCCGGTTCGCTCGGCTCCGGATTTCGATTTCAGCGAGCTTTTCGCGGTATCCGCCGCGGAGCTCTAACCGACGGCGCGCCGTCAACCACACACAACCAGGGAGAGCCGCACACGCCTGCGGGTCGCGCGCGGCTCTTCCCCTTTCTCAATTTCGTCCGTTTCCTCTGACACTGACAATACCATGCAACTGACTTTTCGCGCCGGTGTTCGTCCCGCCGAAGCCAAATCCCGACTCGTCAGCCGCGCCTTGTGGTTCGCCTTTTTCTGCCTGGCTGTTGTGGCAGCAATTGGCTGGAAAAGCGGGACGGACGGAGGTTTCTCGCTGGCGATTGTTACACTCAGCACCGCCACTGTTGTTCTCATGTTTGAGCAACGGGTGACGGTGGCCAGAGAAAATTATATCGCAGCCTGTGTGAAGCAGAAGATGGCGGGGAAAAGCGATGAGGATGAGGCGCCACCTCTACAGATATGGGGCGACTGGATCCAGGCTACCAAGACTGGCCTCCTCTTTGCTCTGCTCATGATGCTAATGCGCGGCATTGCTGGCAGGAGCTCCATGACCGTCATCACCATTACGGCTTGTCAGCTTCAGGCGGCCGTGAATGTGGGCAATGCATTATACCTCGCTAGGGGTAATAAGAAGCTGCTGAACGCTCTTGAGCGCAGCCGCCTAAAAGGAGCGCGCTAGCTGAGTCAGAGCTCTCACCACCATCTGTTTACAGATAGACCCGGTCGTCGCGACGCCACCTAATCGGGTCTATCTATTTTCGAATCAGGGCTGTCACCGGATGTGATATCAGAAAATCCTCTACCGTGCCATTTTGACTGCGCCTTCAATATTGATTCTTACTATTGTTTTGCCATTTTGGCTTTCAATTGACTTTAAAGTGCCCATGGCTACTTCGCCCCAATGACCAGGAATAGGCACCATGCCTTCAGCAGGTTGACAAACTTTCACATTATTGTCTTTTTGATTTTTTTTATTTACCGAGCCCTCTACCTCCACCACCAGAGTTGTCAAGCCGGCAGAATATTTATATTGGTTAAGTAAATTGCCTTGACCAATAATTTCCCAGTTCTGGTTTTTAGTATTGGTACCTTCTCCCCATTCTAATAAACGAACAGGTTTACCCAATCTAATCATTGTTGCCCCCATATGAAAACCAATAAATTAGCATGTCAAAGAGCATAGCATATTGGCAATTTCAGCCGCCTCTACCTAACGCAATTTGTACTAACGAAAGCCAAAACCCATATGCAGGACTGAGTTAGAGGAGGATGCATCTAAAACTTTTTTAGAGTACCATGGAATGCTAAAGAGAAAAGCAGCCGGTTTTCTTGTGTGACGTCTTGTGTGATGCTATGTGTGATATAATGTGTGGACATTTGTGTAATGGTGGTTTAATCTGAGGTACAAGCGCAATGGCTAGCAATTTAGATATTGACCAGACTTTGCTAAACGAAGCTTTGCGCTTGAGCAAATTGAAAACCAAGCGAGAAACAGTAAATTTAGCCCTGTCTGAGTATATAAAGCGCAGAAAGCAAAAGGAAATTCTCTCTAGCTTCGGCAAGATTGAGTTTGAGGCAAAATACAATTATAAACACTTACGCGGCAGATGAGTTTTTTAGTTGATACTTCCGTTTGGTCACTAGCTTTCAGGCGAAAGACAATCGCAGAAGATGCTTATAGTAAAGTTTTGCGAGAACTGATTGAGTCTGGACAAGACATTTTTCTCATCGGTATCATTTTGCAAGAAATCTTGCAAGGCATCGCTCGCCCTGAACAATTTGAATCATTGAGAAAATTACTATCTGTTTATACCTTAATTGAGCCTGATCGCAAGGATTATGAGGATGCGGCCAATCTAAGAAATTTATGCAGACGGAAGGGAGTACAGGCCAGTAGCATAGATTTTTTGATCGCTACAGTTGCCATCAATCATAAATGTTATTTGCTAAGTTCCGACGGGGACTTTGAAAACATAGCCACACAATGTGATTTAAAGTTGGTTCACAAAGGGGCACTCCGTTGAAACAATTTTTATGATGCACTTGGCGCATGCAAGCTGAGGGCTTACCTCAGGCTAACGAAAGCCAAAACCCATACCCATGCCGCCCATTGAAAATCCTGAGCCTGCGCCTGCGCCATAAGGCGATCCAAAGGGATACATATTATTGTAATAGCTATTGTAATTGTTATAGCTGTTAGGACTGATGCCGTAGGGAGACATATTGCGACCACCATATACGGTGCCGGTGTTTGGATTGATAACAGTACCGGTACTGGGATTAACGAGCATGCCGGTATTAGGGTCCATAACGTATTGTCCACTTTGCATAGGATAGCCGCCTTGCATACCGCCGCCAGAGAGCATATTGCCTAATTGATTTAGCAGTTTGTTCAAATTACTGTGTGACTTTTGAATGGAATTTAAAGAATTAGGATCGGTATTATCAGCAAGATTATTATCCGGCTGAATATTATAAATTTTGGCTAAGTGCTGCAATTCTTCCTGACGTATAGGTACTTTTGCCAAAAGTATATTTACTCGCTCGGGCAAGGATTTATCCACAGCAGGTTTTTGTTCCGGAAAAATAGTTGACTCTAATCTGTTCACCCGAGCAGGCAAAGGATCATGCTCATAACTTTTGCCAAAAACTTCATGCTCAAGAGCTGTTACTTGTTGACTCAAACCAAAGCTTTTAATCGATATGCCACCTTTTTTTACTCCTCCTTCATCAGGGAAGTATGGGCTGGCAAAAGAATTCTGAGATGGTGCATAGGGAGTGAGTGAGCCAGTCGCTCCTTGTTGCAGGTCTTTGTAAGTATCGGGCTGTCCAAAACCTGAATTGGCCAAGCTGCGTCCCGAGGGGGTTCTCCCTAGCGTGTCCTCATCATCTTCTATCCAGTCATTAAGGCTGCCTGGTTTACGGGTTATATCAATGCCTGTTGCTGTTTTTAATTTATCAACTCGATCGCTTAAATCATCAGATCTTGAAACAGAGCCCAATACTTTCTTTTCCAGTCGAGCCAGTCTATCTTGAATGGGCTCCTGTGAATGATCTTTACCCAGCAATTTAGTCTCCATTGCGGTGACGGCTGGATAACTACCTATACCAACGCTTTTATCTTCATCATTATCCTGAGCAATATTGTCTGCCTTTTTAGCTTTTTTGTTGCTGTCCGCACTGGTTTGAGGACTGGCATTGTCCGCACTGGCAGTCTCTTTACCACTATTATCAGTAACAGCGCTTACCGGACTATCTAAATTAGGCACAGCCTTGACCAAGGCAGAGAGGCGATCAGCCTTGTTACCTTTTTGACTTTCTCCAAATATTAAATTCTCTAGCCGCTCAATGCGATTATCGGCGCTATCTTTTACATAAGTGTGTTGAAAAAGCTTATTCTCAAGCTTATCAAGCATGGCATCTGTGTCACTGGCGGCAAAACTGCCGCTGCCAAATAAATAAGCTGCCAAACTAAAAGTGCAGAGGAAAACTCTGATTATATTGCTGATTCTAGTGTGCGTATTTAGCACAAACATAATTGATAGACTTAACACCGAATTATAGTTGATAGAATAATACAGCTAACACTCATATTACCATTGGCTCGACTAAAAGTAATTGCTCGCCAAGAGGCGATTTGTCGTATTCCTGCATGGTTTACTTAACAACTCACCAACCGACCGGCGGCTAACTATATGGATAAGCGCAAAGATTAAAAACTATGCTGCCCGCGATTTTGATTTATTTTTTCGCCGCTTCGCTACTTTCATGTCTGGACTATCATCTGGTAAGGCGGATATATCTTCTTCTTTAACGGTACTGACAGCAATTGTTTCATCTTTATCATCAAAAAACTCAACTTCATAGCCAACATAAGGAACATCTGTCGCAATGTTTATCAGCACTATTACACCCGTTTGCCCTTTCTTAACCGTGACGGGTTCGCCAAAAAAGTCATCCTCAAGCGATTTACGGACAAGAACTACTTCTTGATACATTTTATACTTGGGCTTTAGCATATACGAATTCACCTCTTTTTTGGTGGCAATATTGTCAATAATCGAATAAAATCATTGCCTTTATCTATCTGCCATCTGGTTCTAATACCATCAATAGTTTTGCCATTGGGTCCGGTTATTGATAAGAGTGAGCTATATTTCTCTCCGTATTGTGTAGTGATTCTGGATTGCGCCTGCAAGCCATCAAAACGGATTTGTCTTGCCAACAGTTTAACATGGTCAGGATTTTCAGGATTAAATCCCAATGCCAGCATGAACCATTTACCTTTTGGCCAGCCCTTCTTATGCTCTGGATTAAAGATATATTTGCTCACTTTATCGTAAACACTTTTCCTGGTTTCATAACTGATCGTATGCTTCATGTTCCCACCTAAACCAACGGTATTAGCTAACAATGAGCTTTAGCAATAAATCGCTTACTGTATGAATACGTTTTTCAAGGCGCGGCGGTTCAATCGAGGAAGGCAAAAAGGACAAGAAACGATCGAACTTATCGCCAAATTTCCGCCGGATTATGTGATAATCTGAAAGCTAAATTACAGATGGCGGGCGATTAGCGCAGTTGGTAGCGCAGCACAATCACACTGTGAAGGTCGGGGGTTCAAGTCCCTCATCGCCCACCAATTTTGTTGGGTCCATACCGAATACATAGTATCCAGAACGTTCCGGAGACATGGTATACACTTTCGCCTTTTAAAAACAAAAAACAGCAAAAAGCGCGGAAACGACCGAGAATCTGCCCGGGTTTGCTGAGCAGATCCTGGTCGTCCGCGGTTTGTCCTAATTTATCTTGGGCGTAGTTGCCGGCTCGGTCGGCATAGGCTCGTCGCCCGACCGGCCGCAGTTAGGGCAGGGTTCGGTGCGCACGTCAACTTACGACGGTATAGGCCGCGAAGCTGAACGTTGCCATCGCAATTTCCTCCGCGTTGTACTCGTGACGATCCGTGAGCCGAGGAAGCCCGCGGACTCCCATGACCACTAGCGAATCGCCAGGCTTCAGGTTGACCTGCGGCGGGGAGATGGGGATTGGCACGTTGATATCAAACCGTTCCCGCATCGCGTCGATGGTTGCCTGGTGAGAGGGGTTCAGGCAAGGCTCAACACCCTGCTGAACCAGCTTCTGCACCTCCTCCGCTGTCAGGAGACGGCGAGTAATGGTGCAGTCCCCAGAGAACATCGAATCAGCCAACGCGAATCCAAAGTAGGTCATCACTGCAGTTCCCATGCCAGAGCTGCGCACAAGAACAGCCTGCTCGAGCCGACCAGCCAATTGGCCTAACTCCATTGTTGTAATAGCAATGTGGCAGGTGTGTAACTCCCCACCAAAGCAGCGTTCGCACAGTTGGCAATGGCGTCTAATCCGCCGTCACATGGGAACATAACCGTCAGGCAAGACAGCATCGTCCTGCCCGCGCTTTAGGCGTCTAATCCGCCGTGAGGGCTGAGGCAACGTCGTCGTCCCCCAAGCAGGGGATCATTCCGCTGCGTTTTCGTCGCGAAGACGCAGCAGCTTCAACATTTCTCGTACCACTCAAGGCCTACCGTTCCCAACTCTCCTTTCGTGACTCTAAGGTAGTAGTAATAGGTGGTAGAACTCGTGCCCTCCTCCCTATTACCGAACTCATCGTTGATTGTGGCAAACTAAAACTGAGCAGAAGTTTCAATAATGGCAAACGAAATTTGAGTACCTTGACAGGACCATTGATAATAGAAGGGTTCCAGAGGCTGGGACCTAGAAAAAAAATGGTAGGGATGATTGATCAAGACACATGGGTATCAATTCGGCTGTTACATGCAAGACATGGCAAAAGTAAAAAATGGTTAGCGCAAGAATTTGGGCTATCGCGAAACACGGTGGCGAAGTACTTAAAGGACGCGGAAGCGCCAACCTACAGAATAATAGAGGCAAGAGGAAGGCCGGTATTTAACCAATGGGAAGAGCACGTTCGGACAATCTTGGAGGAAGACCGAAACGCGCCCCGCAAGCAAAAGCATACAGCAAATCGCGTATATCAGCGACTAGTAAATGAATATGGATATACCGGCTCGGCAAGAACGGTAAGGTATATGGTAGCGGAGATTAAGAACAAGCCAAGTAAATCGGTATTTTTGCCATTGCAATTTGAAGCTGGCAAAGATGCCCAGGTTGATTTTGGCGAGTCATATGCTGACATTGCGGGTGTGAGGACGAAAGTGTACAGCTTTGAGATGAGACTAAATTATTCTCGCAAGAAATTTGCCATGGCAGTGCGAGCACTAAATATGGAGTCATTCATGGAAGCGCATGTGCAAGCGTTTGAATTTTTTGAAGGAGTACCATTGAGATTAACGTATGACAATTTAGGTTTAGCAGTGGTGAGAGTAGGCAAAGGCAAACAGCGAACATTGACCAAGAAGTTCAAGGAATTAATGGGCTTTTATACTTTTGAGGCAAATTTTTGCACACCTGGCAAAGAGGGGGCTCATGAAAAAGGAGGGATAGAGGGAAGCATTGGTTTTAGCCGGCGGAACTGGATGGTACCTGTGCCAAAGGTTGAATCGATTGAAGAATTGAATGGTCGATTATTAGTGTATTGCCAGGAAGACGGCAATCGAACTGTGGCGGGGCAAGCAGAACGGATTGAAGAAGCATTTGTCAAAGAGCGACCATTGTTATTAAAGTTACCACAGCGACGATTTGATGCAGGGACAGCACGTAATTGTGTGATAGCTGATGGCTACCAGACAATAGTTTACGAAGGCAATCGTTATTCGGTGCCAAGCAAATATGTTGGCAGGATGTTAAGGGTAAGGGCGTATTTAGACAAGTTGATATTTTCAACTAATGTAGAGGTAATAGCTGAGCACAAGAGGAGCTATGAGAAAGAAGAATATTTGCTAAAGCCGGAACATTACTTAGAGCAGTTAGAGAGGAAGCCACATGCAGTGCCATATGCCAGACCGCTGTTGCAAGCCGAATGGCCAAATGGTTACTGGGATTATTACCGGCGACTTGTAGAAGAAAGAGGCGCATCTGAAGGAGGTTGGCATTTCATTCGTATTTTAAAGTGTCATATGGAGCAAGGTGCAACTTGTACATCGGCAGCTGTTGCCGAAACAATGGCATTGGGATTAGTGAGTGCAGATGCCGTGCTGCAAATAGTGGACCAGCAGAAATTTAAGAAAGAGCATCAAGCTGAGGTGCTGGACTTAAGTTTGCATCCTAGCTTAAGTGAGTACACAGTTGAATTAGGCTGCAATTGCAATACCAAATTTTATTAAGGGGTAAAAAGAATGAACAATGCGTTGCTTGAGCAATATTTAAAAAGATTGCGTCTACCGACAATGACCAAAAACTATGAACGAGTAGCAAAAGAAGCGGACAGTAATCGGGTCGGTTATCAAGAATATTTATGCTGTTTGTCAGAGCAAGAAGTACAAACGCGGGAAGAAAATAATCGCAAAGACAAGCTATTAAAGGCAAAATTTCCAGCAGTAAAGACGCTTGACCAATTTAAATTTGATGAGATTCCATCACTAGACAAAAGTGCGGTGATGCAATTATTTGGCGGGCAATATTTATCTACAGCAGAAAATATTGTATTGCTGGGAGGGCATGGTACAGGCAAGACACATCTTGCAATAGCGTTTGGTATGGAAGCATGCGCAGCTGGTAAGAGAGTTCGTTTTTACAGCGTAGGTGATTTAGTACATCAATTATTGGAAGCACGAGATGCACGCCAGGTCTTTAGGTTACAACAACAATTGGCCCGATATGACCTGCTCATTTTAGATGAATTGGGAATGACAGACTGCAAGCAAGATGGAGGTAATTTGCTATTTCAAGTAATCAGTTCGCGCTACGAGCGATGCTCAACGATCATCACAACTAACCTAGAATTTAAAGACTGGACAAGTGTATTTGGCACTCAGCAATTAACCAATGCTCTTTTAGACCGACTTGTGCATCGCTGTCAGATTATTGCCATGAATGGAGAAAGTTTTAGATTTAAAGAAAGTGTACGCCGCAAGAAAAAATCTCAACCTTCAGAAGCGGCCTAAAGCCAGGAGAAAAATCAATGACAACTAACCAACCACTGCTCAATTTTCGATTGGCAGAACTGCTCAAATTTCATTTGCCAAAAACACTCATCGTATTTGCTCGCGCCCTGCCCTCCCCTCACTGTGTGACTCCCGGTCATCCGGGAATGCTGCCGGATGTGGACCATCACATCCGCCCACGTCTGGGCTTCGATGCCCAGGAAGGAGCACATGGCCGCCACGTCATGTTGCAGGAAGGCCTGTCGGACGTCCTCCTTCTTCTGGTTGTCCCGGTCCCCTTTGGCCACTTGGGCAACCACTCCTGGGTCGGGTGCGCCTGCCATCGCTCCGCCCCGGCGGCCAGTAGCGCCTCGACCATCTGGGCATCTGGAATGCCCACAATCTGCTGGGCGCGCGGGTGCGTGTCGTACACCCGGTTGATAGAAACCGGCTCTGGCATCCATGCCTCGATCAAACAGCCTCCACCGCCCTTCCTCCTCTCGGAAATGGACATTATGGGCGCGGGCGATCACCTGGTCCACGCTGTACTTCCTCCAGTGCCCAGACACCTTCACGACCAGGCGCCCGTCCTCGAGGGTCATGTAGTAATTGGCCATTTTCTTCTCCTTGCCTAAAATTCTCTCGACGACTTGCTTGAGCCGGCCCGAAGTAGGCAAGCCTGCAAGCCGTATTGACCTAGTCAATGGCGACTGAACCGCCGTATAGGTCAGTGCCGGACAGAACTTACTGTTCCGGCCCGATGGCCTGGAGAAAAGGCGTCTAAACCGCTTCATATCATCAGGTTGGCGAAAGCATTATCAGCGGAATCTAGAGCTGCCAAAAGTGCAGCTTGTTCCCAACAATATGGGCCGCAAATCACTCTATACCATTGATGAATAATGGACTTAGGTTGATATTGCTGCTTCTATTGCCTGCTGACTTTGCCTATGCTTCATTGATGTGAAATTCGCAGGGACTCGGGAATGCTACCTGGCACTCCCGAGTCTACCCTGCCCTGTCTACAAGCTCTACGGTGTTCAACGTGGTTGCCATTCATGGCACATCGTTACAGAGCTCAGAAATAGTGGAGCATGGCCCCCTTTGGGGTCTGCACGTATATCCGCTGGCTGTAACCGAGCCCTCGCCCTGGACAGAACTATATGAGATCGCTTTCGCAGCTGGGGAATAACCCGCCGCCCGAGCTGGAGCGACATGGCTGGCTCGCCGAAAAGCCACACGGCGCAAGCGGCACGAAAGCGCTTCAGATAGTTAGTAGCCTGGTTGCGACTTTTTTATGCGAGGAACACGAGAAGCGCATTGCACAGTGCCCAGCTTATCTGCGTTCTTCCCTGGGCGCGCTGTTCCATGGCCACCCGGAGTAATTGAGCGAAGATCGATGGTGAGGACTTGCCCCAGCGTGATCTCATAAGTGTCTCTGCTGAACGTATTGCCTGTCGACACGCAGCCTCGTAGTCGCCGCTGGGTGGGATAACAGTTGTCCAGCCGAGATCATCGAACACAATTTGGCACAACATCTCCTTAGCAGCTGCAATACCAGAATCTGCTAGGGGTGGCAGTGAGGGCGCGGGAGCATTTGTTCCAAATTCGTCCGCTAGGGCGGATGAATCCGAAATGGAGGGTGGTATGAAAGGCAGCGGATAGGTTATGAGCCGGGGAGAATGATCGACGTTTTTTGCAAAGCAATAAACCGCCAATGTGATTCCCAGCTCGCGAAACCAACGATCCACATTGCGTAGCGGCGAACTAACGGTGCTGTCAATAGGTAATAGCCAGGACAGCTTGGCATTCGTCAGGCTCGTATGGTAGCGCCGCATGAGTTCCAGTAAATCTTTAGGCTTTAAGCCTAGCTGCTCAATGATGATCCGTAAAGAGCGGACCAGACTGCCTGCCGGGCTCTCATTGACAGGTTGCACTTGGAAAACGAAGCTACCTCCCAAGGCCATGGACAGAATGTCAAGCCAATGGCCGGCTGAATTGAGTGTCCGTAGTGTGCGAATTCCTTTCGGATGCATGCGAAAGGAATTTCGGTCCTGAAGCACCTGCCTCAAGAGGGGTCCTGTACCATAAAAGACCAACGCCTTTGCATTGGCAACCACATCAGGGGTGTCACCAATCAGCTCAGATGCCTTTTCCTTGTTCATGGCTCTCTCCGCGAATGTCTTTCGACTGCTGGGAAGGAGGGCATTGGAACGTTTCATGAACGGCACAAGACGAGCAAACCGTTCAAGAAAGCTGACATGATCCAAAGATAATCAACTCCCGTTCAATCCCTGTCAAATCAGCCTGCACAAAAGCTATGCTCAATCGACCCCACAACGAGGCGATCAGTCAAAACATAGCATGTGCATACCTAAGCCAATTTAAAAACTATCAGAGAATAAACGAGAACTGCTTTACCCTTACATCTTTGACGTCATAAAGCAAAGCAAGGACACTAGAATGTTAATATAAGCTCACTACTAACCGATGTCCTTGAAAAGGCATATAGTTGTGTGATAATCAGGTTTATCAGATGAAAACTTGCCAAAAGATTAACCCAATTGGCACCAACTTTGGCTAATTAAATGACGCGTTACATTTAGCGCAGCTCCGCCAGCGCTACCCGATTTCCCTATACGTAAGCCTTCGTCCAACGCAGGTATGACAACCAGAATTTAATGTGCATTAAGCTGGTCGTTTGATATTCTTGGGTAGAGTGAATTTATTTTTTCTCTCCTCGGTCATCAGCCAGGGGAGAAATTCTTTTAGGTCTGGTGGTGCTCTGCCGGGTGTTTTTGAACATTCGTTAAAGTAATCTAGCAACAAAGCTTGTGGATTGAGTCCATTAACCTGCCATGTCTGGAAGACAGTAAATAATTTAGCCGCCAATTGACCAGACCATTCTTTGCCACTACCGTAGCTGTTCTTGCGATTAATGACCAGATTTCTGAGTAATCTTTCGGCCCGGTTATTGTCTAGGCTAATACGCGGGTCAGTAAGAAATACTGTTAGGCCAATCCAGTGTGTCATGAAGCTTTTTAGTATTGTCTTTTGCTCTTTATGCAAATCTGGCTGTTCAAGCTGTGATTGCCAAAGTTGCTCAAGTTTTTTCACCTGCTGTTCAACCGCTAGATGGGCGTCATTCCAAGGCTGTCCTGATTGCCACAGAGCCGTTCGTTTATGATTAAGAGCAAACAATATTCCTATTTCGCTAAGCCATTCTTGGGACCATTCTTTCAAGCTTGGTATGCCCTGAAAGACTTTGAGGATATCTCGTCTTTGGTGAACCCAGCACCAGGCATTTTTGATAGCTGGATTTAAAGTCCAGTAGCTCTTCAGTCTGTCAGTTAATAATATTCCTGTAGAACCGCCAAAGAAGTCTTTAGGCACATCTTTTGAACGGCTTTTATCTAGCAAGTAAACGACAGCATCCAAGCTGGCGAAAAGCCAGAACCACCATTGTTTGTCATTTCTGAGCCCATTATTTTCTTCAAAGACGCGCCAGGTGGACTCATCTGCATTCCACAGGTCTGCGCCGCGGCAATGATTGACTATTTGTTCATACAAAGAGGCAAGCAGTGTGTCTATTATTTTCATGCCGCCTGTGACTGTACCGGCGGATAGATGTAAACCGTGCAAAGCCAATTCTTGTAAAACCCGTTGAGTTGGCACACCAAACATATATTTCCAGACAAGTAAATATACCCAGAGAGAGTTGCCGATTGTGGTGCGTGGATACAATTTAGGAGGAGGAGGGGCTTTTAATATGACTTTGCCTTTGCAGTCGCATTGGCTGACCAAAATTCTTTTGCGACACACCCGTATATATGGTTTAACCTCTACCTCTGCTATTTCGCTGTCATCAGTTTTTGATACTAGGCGATATGGTTTGTTACAAATATCACAGGCACACTTAGGCGGGTCAAGAAATTCCTCACGTTGCTCAAGGTTACTTCTATCGCTGCGCCCATGACCATTACCTGGTCCGCATTTTTGACCACGTTTACGTTTTTCTTGTTCTGGTTCAGAGGCTAGTTTTAATTCTTGTATGGGGGCAATAGCCAGGGAGTCAGCCGTTTCAGTCTTGCGACCAAATTGGTCTTTTTGGAACCAAGCGATTCTTTTATTTGCGTTTTCTAATTCTTCTTTTAATTGTTGTATTTCCTGCTCCAGAGCTTGTTTTTGTTGACAGAAAGATTCTGTGGCAGCAATACGGCTTCTTCTAAGCCTTTTATTTTCTTGTCTAAGCTGCAAAATTTCTTGTTCAAGCTGCCCAATCTTTGCTTGGAAAGCAGATGCTTCAATCTGCCTAGCGGTTCTTTCATTCCTCAGCAATTGCAGCAGTGCCGGTACATCGTTATTTACTAGCAGTAACTCAACAAAAGAGCTCGTCCGAGCGCTATTACTATTCGATCCCTGCAAGTTACTTTCTTTCTAGTAAAACAACCTCATTTATTTAAACTCCACCTCTCCAAAATGCCAAGACCTCCTAACGTATATGCCTGTAGCTTCTTCTTGACCTTGCCAAGCCTACCTCTACCGAAGGCTTACCCCTATACCCTCAGAGCAGGGTAAGAGATGGGGGAGGCGAAAATGCAGGCACGAATGAGACTTTCGTGGAGTTGACTTTCTTTAAGACGACGATTGAAGCGATAGCAGAACTCATCGAGATACTTTTGCAGATGCTTTCTGCTAACGCCGTGATATGTACCGAGGATGAATGTTTTCGCAAGTGAGATAGCCAAGTGTACTAGAGGCAAGTGTTGAGCTGCTGATTCAGGAGTAGATGGATGGCTTTCTAGTTTGTGACCCATTTTTTCCAACATCCTATGAGCTGCTGCACAATCTGTGATGAAGTACTGTTGTGAATCATTGTCTACGTGGGCATTTACGATTCTTTTAACTTCTGGTTCGCTTATCACTTTACCGAATACTCTTTTCATTACTAACTTACCGGCTTTCCACTTACCAGCCTTCTCGATTGCTACTATTACTTGGGCTTTGCGGTGTTTGCCACCGAAATGTCCTTCATCCAATTCAATTAAACCTGCCAGGCGAACCACGCTATTATCGCGTCCAGACATGGCTTTTCTAATTTTTTGTAGTATGTGCCAAACAGTCTTGTAATACATCCCTAGCTGCTTAGCAAGCCGCAAAGCAGAGGCGCCACCTTTATCTTGAGCTACCAGAAAAATGATCCAGAACCAATTTACAAGCGGAACTCTAGTCTTATGGAAAATTGTTCCAGCAGTAATTGAAGCTTGGAACTTACAAACAGCACATTCGATTTTGCGCTTTCTGCTTAATCTGTAGCCAACATCATGTCCGCATTTAGGGCATGCAAACCCTTTGGGCCACCGTATTTTCTTAATCGCTAACAAACAATCTTCTTCTGTTTGGTAGCGCTTTTGAAATTCAAACAAAGTCAAAGATGCCTTCTTCTTCATGAGCTGCTCCTCCTTAAATTTCTATACCATACATATGTAAAGTATATCACAAGAGGCACGGTTAGCCTGCGTTAAGGCTATGCGGATGACCGCAGACTGGCATACTATGCCTAGACCATTATTCAAAGCGGTTCTTCATCTTGAGTTATTACTTATACAAAATTACAAACAACAGATGAGACTATTTATTGAATTTTTTGTGGAAGATATAAAACGCTCAAAAGAGTTTTATGTCAATGCACTGGGAATGACTTTGACCAAAGATTATCCCGGGCATGTGCAATTAGATTTAGACAAAACGCAAATAAATCTTTGTCAAAAATCATCTATCAAAAAGGGCAATTATCTTTTCAATATCATTGATCATCTCATAGCCAGCCGGGTGGAGGTGTGTTTGGAAGTAGCAGACTTAGATAAAGCGTTTAAACTTGCTAAAGAAGCAGGCGCTGATATTTTAGAACCGATCAAAAAACAATCCTGGAACAGAACAGACTTTCGCATGAAAGATCCAGATAGAGTTTATTTGCGCGTAACCACGCCTGTCATTTGAAAATTCCTTGCGCGATTTGGTCATAAAATTAGTATTAGCGCGAAGCGCGCTAGCTTACATAAGGGCGTTTAATTTGCAAAAATTAAAAATGGCCGATTAGTTGACTCTAAGCTAAGCAACTATTTCCACTGCGTGATGGCAAATAACAGCTGTCGAGCAATGTTAACCGGCTTTTAGAAAAGCCTGCATTATGTTTGCCGTCTGAACTTTCTGATACATAAGCTTGAGTCCGCTTATTGCAAAATGCCAAGATAAAAACAACGTTCATCCACGCTTGTACCTAAGGAAAAGAAAACCCACTTCATTTACCCTCTGCCTCAAGGCTTACCCTCGCCCCCAACCCCACATTAGTGGAGCGGAGGTCAGCCAGTCAGGGCGCTCAATCGGGCTGTCTTTTCTGCTGCAGAACGAACGTAGATGCAACGGTCGGCGGTGAAGCTCATCATTGCTAATCGTAATGCTTGAGCTCAAAGGGAGCGGTTCAAAACACGATTCTTCAGGAGGTGGACAATGAGACGTTGGAAGCCCGGCATTCTCATTCAGTTGGTGATGGTGGTGTTGTTGATGTTGTTTCTTTCAGGTGCGCTGGTGCACCACTATGACAGCAAGAGGAACGAATCCCGCCACCAAGAGCAAACCGAGTTCCTGCGCAGCGCGACGCTGGAGACTCTCTCTTTACTCGAGGCGCAAGAGCACGTACAAGCCGAGAAGTCTACGCTGCAGGAGGGGCTGGACGGAGAGACCAATTACGACCCGCAGATTCTCAGGGCGGCGAAGAAGGTAGATTGGCAGGGACATTCTGCCATCAGGAAAGCCGAAAAGGTGGCCGAATCCTTCCGGCAACGGCGGGAGCGAAATGGTCCGGACCATCCGGAAAACCACGATCTGTTCCTCTGTGAAGACATGGTCCGCCAAACCATTGAGTGCCTACGCCGAGAGGCATCTGACCTGCACGCGTTCAGGGTCATTGTGGAGGGCTGGGCCGAAACCAAACGCCTCACACACGAACTCGAGCAGGCCAACGGCAGGCTTATAATTGACACTGTCGTCAATGGAAAGCCCACTGATACAGCAAGCGAGCGCCGGCTGATCAAGGAAGCCGACGAACTGGCATCGTCCCTTGAGGGCGTCGCCCCTATGGCCGAGACGCCTCGCCGGAAGCGCAGATACGAGCGCATGGCCGAGCAACTGCGCGCCGGGACCAAGACGCTCCAAAGAAACCTGAAGCCCGAGAAACCACAGTGAGACCGTCACCGTTCGTCGCCGAGAATCGGCCTGCGTCTGGCTATACTCGGCGATGAACATCTTACACAAGGAAGCTAACATGGCTCGCAGAATTCGCCAACGCGCCGTCGCCCAGATGGCGCTGCTCGCGCTCTTGCTCCCAGGGCTTGTTACCATCGGCTACATGGTTGTCAGAGTGCAGCGCATGCGGTGCGAGCTCACCACCTTGCGCGAGCAGACAGCCAAAGCGAAGGAACTCACCGACAGCTTGGCTTCCGTGAAAACGGCAAGACTCCGTTTGCTCAAGGAAGTTACCTATCTCAAGAGTCTCGTCAAAGAAATGAGAGCCGGTGAGAAGGCACCTTCCCAGCGGGCTGTCACAAAAATGAAGGGGGAGATTGAGAACAGTGAGACAGCCCACTCACAAGCGAAGCTAGTATGGGAATTTGCACAGGAGCGTGCCAACGAGCTGCCCATCTCTGAGCTTTTAGCCACAGAGCTTACGGCAATGAGGGCGGCGATCGAATCACATCGCGCCGAGTTGAATGCACTCAAGGGCGTTATGTCCAATACGCAGAACGCCCTTGATGCCAATGGCATTACCCTGAGATTGCAGGAGGCACTCACAGAGGTGCGGCACATCGATACCGCCCTGGAGGCGTTAACAGTGGATCAAGACGTCGGACCGGTGCTCATGGGCAGAATCACCAAACTCCTCGGCGACGGCAAAACTGTGATTGGGGAAGCGATCCGGCTAGCTGCCGATCTTATCGGCTCTGCCGCCCTACCGGGCCCAACAGAACCGAGTGAGGGGAAAGAACAGAGGGCAATCCTGCGCGCCACGGCCCGCGAATTGCGCGAAACAGCAGCGCAATTGCAGGGCAAGCTTGATGGTGTTGACACGAAATTGGCGCAGAGGAAAAGGCGGCTGCCCAGGGGATAGCCTGCCGATCGGAAAATCGAAATGTCTTCACCGCTAGTTGGTACAGCGGTGCGGTTGATTGACGTTGTCTGACTTGGCGAAGGGAGCCCGCAAGCGATGGGCTGGTCCTGAGTAATCAGTCCATCGCTTTTGGGTTATTTCTATTTTTGTAGACATTTTTAGCGCCTTGATTATTATCTTGCTTTTTTGGCTTTGTTCCGAAGCTAAGGAATGGCGCCGGGCAGCAAACTGATAACTTGGGGTCAAGTTAATTGAAAGATCTCTATACGCTTTTAAGTCATTCGAACTTTTTATAGCCATGATCGTATGTGTTAATGTGCGGACACTTGGCACATCAGTCACTTATTCTAGCTTGACAGGTATTCCCATTTATGGGAACATTTAGAGGCAGGATCGTGAGGTAATCATGATTCTTTTAAAAGATATAAAGAATAGTTTTGGTCGTCATGCTGATTATGTTGCACCATTTTGGATTATCGATGTGGGTGGCAAAGCAGGGGCAAGAATCATTGTAAAAGTGGATTACCAGAAAAAGGTGGTCAGAATAGAAAGAATCTGGATGAATCACCGCGATTACATGCGCTGGAGTAAACAGTTGAGGACGGAAAAATGAGTTGGGTATATAAATACGACAAAGAATATATTGGTTTAGTAAAGAAGTTTCCTTTGGTGCCAATCCGTTCCAGGGTACAACATACTGCCGCTCTTGCAGCTATCGATCCTCTGTTTTCCGAAAGCAAGTTAACCAGAGCAGAAAGTGATTATTTTGACGTTCTGATACGGTTAATCAAAAATTATGAGGACGAAACTACAGAGCCTGTCTCAATTACACCGCAAGAGGCATTAGAATTCTTGATGGAGCAAAATGATTTAACACAAGCTGCCATAGCAAAAATCGCTGGCATGCAGAAATCTCATATCTCGGAATTCTTGGCTGCTAAGCGGGGGTTGCCTAAGAATGCAGCTGTTCAGCTTGGTGCCCGCTTCAAAGTTGATCCAATGCTGTTTATGCCTCGTGTCGAGGCACGTTCTGTTCATCCGAAAATTTAAAAAAAGAAAAACATTATAAAAAGGCGCCAGAAAGACAAAGAAGCCTCGTGTTATAAATCTCTGAACATGAGAATATATTGAAAGATTTTTTGAATTGTAATAAACAAACCGAAATGAAGAAATCAATCCAGTCTGAAGCGCAAGAGAATGCCAAATTAAAGAAACGCTTAAAAGAGCTTGAGAGCGAAAACAAAATTCTCAAAGCCTCGGCTCCGGCGCCGCGCATAAATATATTAGGTGGTGGCATAAGTGGCATAACTACTGCTTTTTTTTTGCAACTTTGCGGCGCACGGACAACACTTTACACTGATAAACGACCGGATCAAATTGCTTTATACTCGCGTGAACCGAGCCTATCAAGCTTGCATGCCATTGCCTCCATTGTTCCTAGCACTGTCCGTACTCCTCACGTTGATGAATTAACGCAGCGCTCACAACAATTTTTTCAACACTTATCTTCCACTTCTTTGTGCGGTGTTCGTTGGCAAAGGCATTATGAGCTTTTCGAAGAAAAGCGCAAACTACCAACTTATAAAACTTTTTTACCAGGGTTTGAAGAATTACCAGCCAGCGGCGCAGGTATTCCGTCCGCTCCCAAACGAAAAGGAGCAAAAAATATATATGGCTGGTATTTCGATGCTTTCTTTTGTGAGATGCCTAGTTATCTCAGTTATCTTTACCAGCTTTATCAACAGGCCGGTGGCAGCATACTGCTAGGCAGGCTCACAGCGGAAGAATTTCTTTCAACTGAAGGTGACGCCTATGTTAATTGTGCTGGTTTGTGGTCAAGTGAAATATTTCAAGACGATAAGCAACAAACTCGCATTATCCGTGGTCACTGGCTTAAAATAGACGCAGATCAAATCCCTGTTGATGCCAGTGGCAGGCTATTTTCATACGAGTATCATCCCGCCGTCGAGGTCTATCCCAAATCTGATGGTAGCGGTGCAGATATTTATTTTTATCCGCGCGCCGATGGTTGGGTTTTGGGCACCAGCCGACAAGAAGGTGTTATGCGAAACGGCGAATGGTTCGGTGAAGAAACTGCTTGTGCAGAAATCGAAATTTCTGGCTTGCGAGTGCCTGAGCCAATTTGGGAATTGAATCGCCAGCTAATTAAACAACTGACCAAGCTTGATATAGCTAATTACAATCGTCGCGCTTATCTTGGTTTTCGTGGAACAAGAAGCGCTGAAGGGCCTGATCTTAGATTGGAACAAGCACCGTACCCAAGTGCGCAGCTCTTTCACAATTACGGCCATGGTGGTTCGGGAGTAACAATGTCCTGGGGCTGTGCCATTGAGATCATGAATCTAATCCGAGTGCGCCTAGGCATTGAATTTCCTGAATTTAAGCCACAAAGCAAAATCATAGAAAATCCATATGTTCTAAATGGGCTGTTGCGCCTGGTGGCAGATTGTAAGCAAGCTAAGTCGGCTATCTTGAGCTAGACATCAGCCTTTTGTCTCATCCTACTTTACTACGCCAGATGAAAAACTCAGGGTCCCTACCAAGGTGTCTAGGCTAATCCCAAAACAATTCGCATGGTTTGTGCTTATGAATCACTGCATCGCCGGTGATAAGTGGTGCTTCTATGCGCTTTGCCATTGCCACAATCATTGTATCAAAAGGATCATTCGTAAATCGCAAGCGATGCGAGTGCATGATATCGTCCACCTCGATTGGCAAGATTGAAATTGAATTAGCAAAAAACTTCGTTTGCACATACTCGTCCAGAGGCAGAGGTAGGCGAACCTTCCCCGCTTTTACCGTCATAGAAACTTCCCAGAGGACGACTAACGGAATAAAGATCGCTATTCGTCCTTCTGTTGCACTGTCAAATACCTTTGCCACCTTCTTGGGTAACCTTCGCATTTGACCTGTCATGTACCAAATAAGTGGGTGTGTGTCAGTAATTAAAACCGTTGCGGTCATAATTCAGCTGCTGTTTTAGCCACTGATTCCAGCATTAATCTTGATATGTCTTTAGTAGCTTCTTCTAAGTCACCAACAAGTATTGCTGAACCCCGTAATTGATTTTTAGGTTTTAATGGTTTTCCAGCTTTTGCCAAAAGGAAGATATAATCTTTATAGCCCAACATAACCGCTGCTACTTTGCCATAATCAGTAATTTCCACTGTTCCACCATTAGTGGCTAAAGCCTCAACCAATGGCGAAAATTGTTGTCTAGCCTGAGCCTTCCCCAATTTCTGAATTATTGTCTTATTATTGTGCTTCTTTGGGATCGCAGCCATAATTCACCGTATGCATTACCATAATTATGTACAACTGATATTGTACAATATTTTATGCCTGTTAGCCGATAAGAGGCATAAAAATTTTTGATGGCAGTGGTTGGAGGCGGTGGGCACCCCCTCTTGCTCAGGTTCCTTGGGCGTGTTGCTGCTCATGGCACGGAATTTTCTCCCAGGAATGGCTGGACCAGCCAATGTAAGGTCAACATCGGTTGATCCACCAAGACCCAGATCTTGAGTTGGACAGTATTGAACACGATACGCTCGGCTGAGACGCGAACCCAAAACCTCGACCTTAGAAAGGTCGCGCTTTACCAATTGAGCTACGGATGCATGTGGAAGTCCGCCCAGACGAACAGTCCCCTGGTCGGGCGGAAAATCCCGGGACAATTTAGACTAAAATGAGAGTTTCCAGTTATCCTCCTTCGCCGACACAGAAGCGGTTATGGGCTGGTCGTTGACTCGCAGCTCGACCCACTCTCCATGGGTCAGCTCCATTTTTATCGCACTCGCCTCAACCGCGGGGCTTTCTCCAGCTTCAGCCGGTTTGAGCTTAGAACAATCCTCCTTTCTCCGACTCCCGTGCAAGCACGTTATTCGAAACGGCCTGGTATAGCTGGGATTGGTGGGTGAGGCTGTCAACGACAAACGATACATGTTGTATTTGTCACGGGAGGCAGAAACCTCCAGTTTGAGGCCATCGGCCGTGATTATTTCGATGTTCATTGTGTGTGAATCCTGTCGACGGGGAAATAGAGCGAGCCACTCGAGATATCACTGTTGTCCTAAGCGGCTCGCTCTGATTGTTACTTGATGCCAGTGTAAGTGTTCTCAGTCGTCAAGCCGTGGGCAACTCGGGCTTTGTCCCATTGTCCTTTGACGACTGCTCTGCCTTCATCTTGCAGCGTGGTCCGGCAACACCCCACTGCAGCAAGATGCGATCAGCATGAAGTCCGGCCGGGTTAACATACCACCGGAAATCGCTGGGGTCGAGCGGCTTAGCCCCAGCTCGCTGCAATTCCCGTGTGATCAGAGCCATGCTTTCCACATTGAACGGTTCATCGTAGCGTCGGCTGACGAACGCTACACCCGCGATCCAGTTGAGCTGACATAGGTCCGGCCAGGTTGGGAGCTCGGTCTGAGTCTCGACCCGTACCCAGGCATGATGCCCCTCCACCTTCGGATGCAATGGACGAAGGTGGGTTCTCTCGGCGACTGACAGGGCTTGGTCGAAAGTACATTCGAACATTGCTTGTGACATCAACCTCTCCTGTGGTAGTAATGGATCGGACAGGTGTTGAGTCCATGTCCAGCATCCGGTCGAAATGCCCGTTCCCGCCCATTGCAGACGCGTGAAGGACTGCCCCGGGGACGGGCAGGACGAAATCCCAGGGGGCTGTCTTGTTAGTGCGGCTCCCCGTTGTTCACAGGGAGTTACCGTCAGAGCTGTTCGATGACGATGACGGGGCGGGAAGCTGTGTAATACGCAGCGGCAGTGAATTAAGCGCTTCCTGACTCAGCCCCCCTTGCTGTGCCAGGCGCAAAGCCAGCGCCTCCACCAACATGACAAGCTGCTGTGAAGACAGCGCCTGCAGCTGGATTGTCTGTTTTTGCGCCGCCACCTGCTGCACGAGTTGCTCGACCGTCGGCTCCTTGCTTGGATCGTGCCACTCGACCTCATCTTCCGTGAAGTCGTCGGCCTCCTGCTCCGTCAGCACATCGAATAGTCCATCGGCAAGATGTTTTCGCACCCGCTCAGGAGTGTACACGCGCCCGTGCATTGGCACGTATACACCCTCGGATTGTGTGAGGCTACACATGATGGCAGTGGCTAGGTTGAATGGCGCGTCAGGCGGTCCCGTGCCGTCTATAGAAAGGTTGGACCACAGCGGATTGAAGGCACCAAAGACAGATACCGTCTTCCCCTTCCATACCGCACGGTTCCGCTTGAGAGACATGGCCACCTTCCGCAGCCGAAAGGTGCCGCAGGCGACCACGATAGCCTTGGCGGACGACATAGCTATCGACTGCTCCAGGCGGCGGTAGTCTCCTGCTGTCAGAACCAGACTGTTTTTCTCTGCGATCACCTCCCACAGGATTCCTCGGGAACGGATCTTGTGATGCAGGTAGATGAGAGTATGATCCGTCATGGGGAGCTGCACCTCCCCGTTTTGGTCCCGACCCAGGATTTCGGCGTACGTACCGCCGAGAGAGAATCCATGGACCAGCTGGTGATTGTTAATGATCGACTCAGCCTGCGAACCGCGCCTATAAGTAGTCTTACGCATGGGAACCCCCTTCGAAGTTTGAACTGGAAATGCATGGATCCAGCGATGGAAACCGGATGGACCGGAAAAATCAGGCTCTGATTCTTATCAAACCAGCACACTAACGAATATCAGGCTTGCCACATGCGCTCACAAAACGCAATTCCGAGTGCTGATAAAGAAAGGCTTGTGCTTTGACCGTTGTGTTTGACTGTTCCTGAAAAGAATCGGAAGACATGCCCCATTATGCCAATTTCTATATGGTAAATATATCGTATAAACATTGTCCATACAATTTTACAACTAATATAAAAATAAAAGCAAATATTTTGCCCAAAGCCCAACCAGTCTACTGTTATCGATTCTTATGCATGCACACACTTAAAACCTCTAGACAAGCGGCAACATACATTAAAATAATCTTCGCCAAATTTGCCAAATTAAATAGTGTTTTGCAACTTAGCGCAACTAGTGAAGCGATAAATTGTATAGACAATGTACCTACAATAAATTATAATTAGCCCAAGTTAGTATTAAAGCTTTTGCTGAGAATTTGTATTTAAATGCCAGAACCCAAACACGAAAAATTTGCCTTGCGCGTCAGCGCTCGCCAAAAAAAAGTTATTGAATACGCTGCCATGCTCAAGCAAACCACTTTGACTAATTTCATAATAGACAATGCTTATCAGGCAGCAGAAGAAATTATTCTTGCTGAGCGTCATGTTATTCTCAATGACCGCCAACTAGAAGCCCTGAGCCATGCCCTTTACGCACCTGCCAAAGATTTACCGCAATTGCGCCAGCTGATGTCTGAGCCTGATATTTGGCAAGATCAAACATGAGGGGACCGGACCAGTGAACCGTCCATGCCAATTAGAAAAAGGACACAATGTAAATACTTTCGATTGTGGCGCAGAGGCGCTCAACAATTTTCTAAAGGAAAATGCCTGGCAAAGCCAAACAAGAAATAACGCTTTTACCTTTGTCTGCTTGGAAGAAAACATTGTCATTGCTTATTATTCTTTGTCCATATCAGTATTTATGCATGAGGCAGCACTTAATCGCACGGCCAGAATAACGGGCACATACAGCATACCCGTTCTAAACATAAGCAGATTGGCAGTGGATAAACAAAAACAAGGGCAAAAAATAGGAAAGCATATTCTGTGTGACGCATTGCTTAGGGCCTGCACCATTGCCCAGGGTACTGGTTTTAATTGCATCGTGGCGAACGCTGTGAACGAAAAAGCGAGAACATTTTACCAACAATTCAATTTTCAGCCATGGCCAAACGACAGCTTTAGGCTTTATTTACTTATGAAAGATCTGCGCAAATCTATCGCTTTAGACAGCAGATAATATAGTGCACCGTCACTGCTTAGCACGGCAATACATTGACAAAACCTTTTTCGGAGTATTGCCATATTTGCTTATCTCGCGTCGCCAATATAATATTTTTTACCCTAGCCGTAGCAATCAATATTTTATCGGCCGGATCGCCCTGAAATTTGCCAGGCAAATAGCTAGCTTCAACTGCAATGCGTGGCGAAATATCTAATGTCTTTAAACCAGGAGCCTTAAGAGCTTGTTCGATCCAGTCTTGACAGGACATGCCAAAATTCAGCCGTCCACGAGAAGTGAGCATACCGATTTCCCAACAAGTAATCGTGCTGATCAGAAGCCCACCAAAAGCTGCTGCAGTCTCTAAAGCTCTCCGTTCTCTTAAGTTCTTGCTGCCCAGTATCAGCCAGAGGAATATATGTGTATCGAGTAAATACTGATTTATCTTACTCGTTCTCTGCATTCCACTTCTCATTTATGGGAGAAATAATGTCGCCGATAATAGTAGCTGTGCCTGCCAAATAGCCAAAAACAGATGGCGCCACTTCATCGCAAGGTACAAGTTTAGCTACGGGTCGTCCTCTTTTGGTGATAACAATATGAATACGTTCATGCTCAACGCTATCCATAAGCTTCAAACACTTGGCTTTAAATTCGGCCGCAGAAATTTCCTGTGGGGTTTCAGTCACTGCTTAAATCCTTCATAGTCATATGTACATGGTCATATTACCATGACTTAAGCTAAGTGGCAAACTCAGCTAATGCACACACTAGTTGAGAAAAAGCAAAAAAACAGAAGGGGCAGAGAAGAAGTTCTCTGTCCCCTTCCGCTGGCACTGATATCTCTGCTGCTTACTTAGCGGTACAGGGTAATCCGCCCGATGATGCGGACCATGCGGGCGAATTCGATGCCGTGCCAGAAGGCGGCACGCTCGTCAGGCTGAGCCTGCGCGAGCCAGTCGTTGATGAGGCGAGCCGCTTCGTCAACCTGGTCATCAGGTATGACTGTACTGCCCACACGCTCTCCCAGTTCAAAGGCGCCGAGGCATCGTCCGAACAGAACGCTGACCGATTCGAATTCCATAAATCGACTCCGAAAAGAGTTAACCAGTCACCTTGAGACGAGCGGCATGCTCGTCCTCAGGCGACCATCTGGTGATCCTTGAACGAACATCGAGCGGCGGATTTACAACCGCCGCAGAGAGCCAGGAGCCAGCCCTTCCGCCTGCACATCGACCCCGGCGGCATACGGCGCGACTTGCACCGTTTTTGGTGCATCGGGATCGCCACCCTCGCCAGGCCAGCGGCGGTAGTGTCCGGGGACCAAGCGGTACAACGTCTGCACGCGAGCACGCTCAGCCGCATTGCCCGCTAGACCAAGAAGCACCTCGGTCTCGTAGCTCATTGGATAGTCGTGCTCGACGACACAAACATCCTTTGCGTCGGTGATTGAACGCGGGTTTGGTGGTAGGAGAGGAGCAGGCGGTGCCTGCTCCTCTCCCTCTGCGGGGGCACCAGCCCGGCGAACCCTTGGATTCATTCGAAGCAGGCAAGTTCCCACTACGATCCGGAGCATCTCATCCATGAGTGTGAAGTACTCTGATGGAAGCTCGCTATCTTGGGTGCGGGCCTGTTCTATCGTGTGGACCACCATCTCGTCTGTGTGAGAATAATGGTCTATTGACAGTTCTTCTCTGAAAATACGGGTCGGGTTGTTTGGATCAATCGGCGGGCTATTCTTGGTGTGCGGCCGAATGATCATCGTCCACGTAGCGCCGGCTTGCAGCGCGCTTGGGAGCAACTTGTGCAAGATCTCGCTTTCCGCTTGCCTCCATTTCTTCGAAGCCAGACGCTTTCGCAACTGTTCGTAGTCGTTCGGGCTCAGCGGTTGGTAGTCCCGGAAGAGGCTGCTATATACCTGGAACACCAGCACAGGCGGCCCACCGGCTGCACGTGCCGAAAGGTCACTTAGAATGCAGAAGTCGTACACCTGTCCTGCCGGTCCGCTGATGGGTGTGGAAAGCTCCACAGCAAAAGAGCGGAAGGGAAGGTTGCGAAATTGTAGCTGTTCCCAGGTGACGCCCTCAAGCGTCGTATGCGCCAGTCCAGCTTGCATGCCTGGTCTGAGATGGTAGACTGTGCGCGAATACTGCTCCCAGGCCGCCAGGCTCAGTAGCCCGATCTCGTGGACTAATCTCTCCTTTGGGTTGGCGGCCAAATAATCCGGCATAAAGAAGCGGGACGATATGGCATTAAAGGGAGGATCTTCGTTAAGCTTGCCTCCCAGAGTGAGGAGAAAGTGGCGGAATTCTGCCCAGTGAGCGGTGGCACCGATCTCAGCAAATGGCACCCGGACCGCTTGATCTGGCCTTCTTATGGGTGCTTGCTTACCTCTAGGCAGGAGCAGCAGATCTTCAGGATCCGCCAGGTTAAGGAGTGAGCGAGCGGAGAGGGGTTTGGTCTTTTTGTTCCGTCTGGCTGACTCGTTCATCAGACCCATGAAGCGGTAGGAAGCCTCAAATGCGTCGAGCCAGCCACCAAGAGTACGCACGGTAGTACGAGCCATTGATCGAGCTCCGGGGGATGATGCAATCGCTCGGCTCTTCAGCCGGCAATGCACAGACGCTTCGTTCGTGCCCAAGCTCCATCCACTCACCAGTGAGTAGAGATCTTTAAAGCTTTGGCACATGCCCGGTAGTTTTGCAGTCCTCTCAGTTTGGGCGAACGAATGATACTTAGATCTACAGCTTGAACTTAGGTGAAATCAAGTGGTATTTTACAAGGCAGACATGACTGACAATTAAGTCTCAAAGAAGAAAAAACTCTTAAGTCCTGAATGGAAGGCTAATGTGGTCGGCAAAGGAAGCTGCTGAAGATTAAAATCAATTTCTCTGCTGCTTACTCAACTTTTGCATTAAATATTCCCTTTGCGATTAGCGCGGCTCGCAAATCGGGTAGCGCTAGCCGCGCTAATTTATAACAATGCGTTTAATCTGGCAAGCTTGGCTAGATATCGATTATTTGGCTTTAAGCTCCGTTGCCGGTTTTTGGCAATTCTATGCCCAAATTACAGCTGTCAAGTTATGTGCTTGCTTCTCGGGAATATTGCTGGCGCTTTTTCTAAGCACTTTAGTTGCAAGCAAGAGCTTGAGTCAGCTCTACGTAAAATGGCAAGATAAGGATAAGTTTCACACACCACCCAAACCAGAAGATCAACACACCCAAGATAGGCTAAAAGCAAGACGTTTCGTACCACAGGGTGGTGCTGGAACAACAACGTGCGTTTTCCGGTTCAGACACCTTGACTCAGGAGTCTACCGTGCTCAATAAAATGTTCAACATCCAGGCGGGGTCAGTTACTGGTTGGGGACACCTTCGTCAGGGCATTGATAATCAGGATGGCCATTTGGAGATTGAGGAAGAAGACTTAATCCTTTTGATTGGCACGGATGGCTGCTCTGGCCAACGCCATCCGGAAGTCGGTGCCCGGGTTGGTCCGCGTACTATCGGCAAGCTAATTAGACCCATGGTTAAAGCTGGTCATTTTGCCACTGGCGACCCTGCTGCGCTCCAGCAAAGCTGCCAGCTGCTATTCCAAGATATCGTCGCTTCACTCGACCGGCTGGTGGCAGAGATTGCCAGGCCATGGTTGAGCAACGATCCGCTCCCTGACGAGGAGAGGCGGGCGGTGGTGGAGGACTTCATGTTCTTCACTTTCGTGGCAGCCATCATCACGCCGTCTTGGACAACGGTGATCAGCTTCGGGGATGGCGTCTACGCCATCAACGGGCGGGTGGTCGAGATTAAACCGGCACGTAGAAGCGGAGCGCCGTATTTGGCACACCACATGCTGGGCAGCCAGTACCCCTTCCCACTCGCACCTGACTATAACCGCATCACGGTGCAGTGCTCCATGCAGACGGAATACTTGAAAACCCTGGCGGTAGGCACCGACGGGCTCTCGGCAGTGATCGCCGCCGCGAATAGCCCCTTCCCGGCCTCTCCGGATAAGACCGTGGGGCCTTTGTCCCAGCTCTGGGAAGATCCGTTCTTCGACGTCCTGGTCCAGGGCAGCTTCGGGCGCATACCGGCTATTACCTATTGGCTGATGAGTCTGAGAGCCCCGACGGCGGCCAGAGTGGTGGTGCCTGTTCTTGGCGGCAGCGAGCCTCTGGTCTACGACGAGAACTTCCCCGAGCTCATGTGCGATGACGTTACAATCATTGTGGCCAAGCTCAGTGCCGAATTTATGAGGCTCAAGGAGGCCTCTGACCTGTCCGAGACGGTTGAGCTCGATACCGCCGCGGTCCGAGCTGCCTTGGCAGCTCCTGATGAATCGGCGGCCCAGTAAGCTCAGGATCCCGAGAGGGCGTCGAGCTAGCGCTTGGACTAATCACAACAATCGCGAGACAAGGGCAAACGATCGGGACTGCTTCACCGGTCGCAACCCTTGTCTTGCAACGGATTGAAGAGTACCCGCTTCACGCAGGTACCCGGCTGTGCAGAAGAGCGAAGGAAGAAGATCCTTTAGGCTTTGCATTACTAACAAACAAAATTGTGGGACGCGTTTCGCGAGTAAGGCGTCGCCGCCCCTTACTAACAGCTTCCCCTTACATCAATGCGGCTGCGGGGAACCCGCTGGGATTAATCTTAACCGGTTCCCCACTGGTTCAAGTGTCTAAACAGCCGCGCAAGCGGCTAGAAAGTTTGCGGCAGCAATGCCATCACAGCAAAGTCGATTACTGATCGATTTGGACTGCACCCTCGTCTTCCCTAAATGGGCGCCGCCTTATGTGGACATCGAGGGCTTTGTCCGGGTCAAGTCTGTACCGGCTATCTACGACGCTCTGCGTGAGCCGTACCTGTTAAACGTGGCGGTGCGTCCTTCGACGCACGCTTTCCTGGACGGTGCAGCAGAGCTGGGCGAGCTGGAAATCGTTACCTATGGCCCCTACGATATCCAGTCCAAGATTCTCGAGGCCGTGGGGTTGTGCAGACGCTTCAAAAACGTCTGGGCGCGCGACCGGCACGAATCGATTCGACAGCCAGCTTTGCCCTTCGTGCTGCTCGATGACCACCCTCTCGGAGGAGTCAATACGGAGGATTGGCTGGTGCAGGATAAGCTAAGCTGGATGGGGATCGACTTCGATCCCGAAACGTGGCACCTCTATGAGGACCACTTCGTCCAGTGCGCCCGCTGGCAGGCCGGCTGCGATCCAGAGCCGCTCACCATGCACCTACCGGAGATCGCTGCCAAGCTGGAACGGCAGCACCGCCGCCGTAGTGCCTAAAGGATTGCCCTGCGTAGGGCGATCACTGCGGCGGTCAGTTTTTTCGACAGAAGACATCACCTTCGTCGCTAAGGAATAAGCCTACGTTGGGCAGTTTCTGGCGACGAATTCTTTTCTCGCAGGAAGGCGAACCATGTCACGAAATCATACGCAGGATGGCATTTCCCTGGTGCTGGTGGGCGCTTTAGTCGGTGGGCTGATCTACGGCGGTTGCGTTAGCTATGAGCGCCACAATGCGCTTGAGTTGGCGCGCTACAAACGGAGTGTCCAACTGGCCGAGGCAGTGACCAAGTCCACACAGCCCTTGGCTAAGATTAGGGCCTCAATGGAGGACATTGCCCGGCAAATGACTGAAACCAAGGGTGATAACCTCCCTTCCCCCAAGCTTCTGGCGGAGGCCAGAACAAGGATCAAAAGAGCGCAGGAGGCAGTCACCAAGACTAAGAAAACGTGCGAGGATGCACGGACAGAAGTTCGAGACCAATCTCTCCCTAATGGGGAGGCAATAGAGGTAGTCATTAAGACCGCCACATTAACTGCCTCCCACCTAGGTCGGGAGGTCGCCTACCTCAAGGCGTCGGTCTTGATTGCAGAAACCGTTGCGGAAGTAGATCGCCTATCTGCAGCCTACATGAATGCGAAAAAGGAAATTGACCTGATCGAGCATGAGCTAAAGGCACTGCCGCCCAAAGCTCAGGCTGAGAAGGATCTCTTAACCCGGATCGACGCCCAAACCAAGGTCACAGCGAAATTGATCGATGAGCTCAAAAAACTCGAGCAATCGGTCAAGGACGGATCGACACTCAGTGCCACCGAGCGGGCGAGGCTCAGTGCAATGTTCGAGTCCTTGCATCGGTATTCCGAGCAAGTCGGCAAATTGCTCGGGCGGGTGCAAGAGAACGTTGCCTCCCGAAAAAACCAGTTGAAGGTATGAGACCCCGCTACACCCCAACCAACGTCCATGCCATTCGTCGCTAGAAGATTAGCCCATGTCGGGCGATTTTTGGCGACGAATTTTTTTCACGGGAAGGATCTTCCTCGCATGTCGACACAACCCCGCGGTTCTACACCAGGTAAGGTTTTGATGTGTGCAATATCACTTCTGGTGGGGATTCTCCTGCATTACTCCATACACCACCTACCTCGCGATGAGCAGGAGGCGCCGCCAAACGACAGCACCCGCCTCACCCGCGCCGCGAATACTGCGATTGTCCCGGCTGTGAGAGCCCATGCGCTTATGGAGGAGATCTCCGGATCATTCCAGCGCAAGGGCGAAACGTATATATCGGACGAAAGCCTGGCTGCCTTCAATCGCATCATCGCCAGCATGCAAGCTAGCGTTGAGAGGGCAGAACAAATCTATCAGAAGGTGGAGCTGGAAGCCAAAAGAAACGGCTGCCCGATCTGGAATTTATCAACCTGACCATAGCGGGTTGGCGTTCCGACGGAGTGCCTTGGTTCAAGCGCAAGATTGAGGACCTCAAGGCGGTGTCCGAAATACTGGCCAAGGTCAAGCACAGCAACGACAAGTACCAGGCGTTAAGTAGCGAGCTTAGCCTAATCCGGCAAGGGCTTAGCGTTCGCTACGCGAGCGGTAGCCTGCCAGCGGCTATGTCTACGCTTATTTTGACCAAGTCCGCTGAGAGCCTCGACTTCATTGGCGAAGCTAAGCGCGTTGCTGCGGAAATCGAAACCACCGCTGCCACCCTGCGCGAAGCAGAAAAAGCGCGGGTGTGCTTCATGCCGGGCAACCTGCGCGAGCAAGCCACCAGGCTCCAGCAGGAGCTAGACGCGCTTACACAGCAGATCGAAGCCAGGAACAAGGGCACCGTGCCCAAGTCCTGATACGCCGAAATCGACATAAATCATAGATAGAAGCTCGGACGCTTCTCAAACCCCGAAGGAGGCGACAAGACCGCTGCTGCGGCGAGCGTGTCTTTGTCGCCTCTTCAATTTTTTTCTGTTTATTTCTATTTTTTCTGAGCAGAAATTCTTAGCCCAATCTTTTACGCTTTTGCTTTTTCTGTATTGGCAATTATTATTCCGGCGGTGACCAAGGCGATGCCAAGCCATTCGCTTGTCTGTATATTTCCCTTAAAGAGCAACATTGCCGCTAAGGTGGTTAACGGATAAGCAATACTGGATATACAGCAAGCCAAAGTAAGTTGCACATATTTCAACAAGTCACGCCAAACAACAAGTTGTATAGCAGTCAAAATAAAGCTAAACCATGTCCAGGGCTGCTGGGCCAACTGCCAGAAATAACTGGCTTCTTTGCCTATTATTTGTCCGCAGTCTTGGGCAGCCAGTTTTTCGGTAAGTAAAACTGCTACGTCAATAAAAATTGATACAGCAAATAAAATTATTAGATAAGGGCTTATTTTGAAATGTTTAATATTAGTGTTCATAAACCTGTACTCGTTATTAATGTAAGTCCAGCCATAATAGCTAGAATGCCCACCCAAGCTCGTTTGGTTACTTGTTCTTTAAAAACATGCTTGCTTGCTAAAGCAATAGTTACGTAGGTAGCAGCTAAAACAATGATTGCTTTATTTAGGGGTACTAGAGCGAGCACAAAAAACCAAGAAAGTATTTGCACCATATGTAATACTATCCCGCTAATCAAAAAATGATGACGGAATTTCTCGTGTTTAGCAGAAGCCTTAAACATAAGCTGCTCTAAGGTTTCCACTACAACTGTAATGGAAATTGCAATTAAAAGAATGACATTCATAACTAACGGCTCAATAACCGATAATTTACTGGAAGGTACTATACAAGGATGTTGTAAATTGATTAACTGGCGATTAGCTACGGAGCACTGGCACGCAAACTGCAAATACGCAAGCGATTAATAAATGCGCTTACTGACGATATTTGCGGCTGAACTTTATGTTTTATTTTGAACATTGCTTAACACCAGATTTAGTGCAATCTGTCTACACCAAGCATAACAAGCCAATTTAGCAAAGACAAGGCGATTACACCCCAAAACAGCGAATTAATGCAAATTTTGTATAGATTAGAATTGCATTAATACTGTTTTCTAACAATATAGTTAGAATTGCATATGAAAATATCAATAGATATTCGCTAAAATTTATAGCTGCCCCATATTTACAAGCCTTGAATAATAGTCAAATAAATATAGCTTTGAGTTTAATTATGCAAAACTGGCGCCGCTTATATGTTATTCCTGCTTTATTAGCATTAACAATGACTGTTGCTAACGCTAAGGACAAAAATAAAGACGATGCTAATTCACCATTATCTCGTCAAGTTTTAGAGCAGTATAATCAAGCTGTAACTGCTTTTAAAGCAGGTGATTTGCAACAAGCTTTGTCTTGTTATAAGGCTTTCGTTTTAAGTGCTCCTAATGATCCGCTAGGACATCTTGGATTGGCGGCAGTTTTTAGCCAGCATGGTGATATTGATGACGCTATAGCCGAATATCGCAGAGCCATTCTTTTGAGACCTTATGACGCATTTGCTTGCGAATGTCTGGGCACTTTGTTACAGACACAAGGGCAATTAGATGACGCTATCAACGAGTATATTCAGGCGATTCGCCTGCGCCCTGATTTACCATTAATGCATTTAAATCTGGGCACTGCTTTGAGAACGAAAGGCAAGCAAGATGGTGCCATAGCTGAATTATCTAAAGTAATTTCTGCTTATCCTGAGCAATTAAGAGCCCGTTCGCAACTGGCCGCGACTTTGCAAGACAAACATGATTATGAACAGGCTTGTCAACAGTATCAGATTATTGCTGGTAAAGAACCAGAAAATTTTTCCATTCAATATAATCTGGGTAATTGTTTATTTGCTCTAAAAAACTACAATGACGCCGTGGATGCTTTTGAAAAAGCTATTCGCATTGCCAATAATGTGCCGGACGCCTATGTCATGCTTGGCTCAAGTAAAGCTATGCTAGGCGATTATCAAACTGCCATTAAAAATTTAAAGAAGGCAATTTCTCTTAAAGACAATGTTAGCGATTGGTACGCCGAATTAGGCGACTTATACATGAAAACCCAGCAAAACACTTTGGCCGTGGATGCCTATCGTCACGCCAGCAGCTTGAACCCTAGAGACTTAACCAGTAATTACAATCTTGGTTATTTACTTCTGGCGGATAGTGACTTACCTGGGGCGAAAGTTCTTTTCAGCAAGTTTTGCGTATCAACCCAAATTACAGCAATGCTCACTACAATATGGGCATTATCAAAAGCAAACAAGGTGATTTAGATAATGCTGAGCAAGAATTCAAAGACGTCTTGGCTCAAAATCCTCGTGATGGTCAGGCATTAATAAGCCTTGGCCGCACTTATTTGCGCAAAAATAATTTGCCTATGGCTGCTAACTTTTACCGTCAAGGTTTGAGTATAGAGCCTACTGATTTTACTGCTTATACTGAATTGGGAAATATTTTGCTTAAAATGAATGATTTAATCGGTGCGCGTTCCGCTTTAGAATCCGCACTTTCGCTTAATCCAAACGATCACGATTTACTTTTTAGCATGGCCTCTTTAAATGAAGCAGAAGGCAAGACCGCTCAAGCAGAAACTATTTTGCGGCAAATGGTTGTTCTTTATCCGCAAGATGTTAGTGTGTTATCCCATTTAGCTGACGATTTGCAAGAGCAAGGCAAAGCCGCACAAGCAGTAGAAATTTATCAGCGTATTGTGCAATTAACTCCCAATTCAGCCAGCGCTTACAATGACTTAGGCTTAGCTCTGCAAAAAGCACAAGATAATACTGGTGCCACAACGCAATTTAAAAAGGCGCTGGAAATTGATCCCAATATGAGCGAAGCAAATATAAATTTGGGAAATAGCTATTTAGCTGACAAAAACTTCAAAGATGCAGCCTCTGCTTATACACGAGCAATTAGCAACAAGCCAGACGACTTTCTTGCCCACTATAATTTAGGATTGGCTTTAAATGCGCAAAATGAGATTGAAAAAGCCATTGAAGAATATAAAACAGTATTGCGCCTTTCACCGCAATACTCGGTGGCTCATTATGCTCTGGGCTTAGCATACTTAAACCAAAATCGTACCAAAGATGCCCAGACAGAATTTGAAACCTATTTGGCTTCAGAGCCAAGTGGTGCTTACAGCAGCACAGCAAAAGAAAACTTGAACAAAATAAAAGCCACCCTAGCTACAGTGTCGCAAAATGTTCAGGGCACTGCAGATGATACTAAACCGCCAGCCTCTCATGATATAAAAATTCAAATGCCTGAAGATTCCAAAGCACCAGTGTCTGATGCATCTAAAACGCCGGTACCAGAAGATACTAAAATACAGCTGCCCGATGCTGGTAAAACAGAAGCACCGGTATTGGATAAACCAGTTGATGGACTGGGCGCCGAGACCAGGGAATAACAGCTGCGGTCATTCTTAAGCTAAATAAGAAGTATCGTTCAGCTTATTCTCGAACAGTTGTTTGTCGAAGTAGTTTAGCCTGCTTTTGTTTTTAGACTTTGTTTCATTGTTGAATTCGGCTCAGCCAAGAAACAATCGGCAGAAAGAGAAAATGCTTTAGCCAGGCGGCGGATTTGTTCTTTGCTTAAATTGCGCCGACCTACTAGAAAATCATTCACTTGCGAACGAGAACCAAAGTAAGGGACTAAATCGGCTTGTCTCAAATTGTTGAATTGCATCAGTGACTTAATTATTTCCCGTGGTGACATTAATGGGGCTGGATATCTTGATCGCTCGTATTGATCGACTAAATTAGTCAAAACTTTTAAATAAGCAATTTGTCCCGGTGTAATGCGTTTGCCAATATATTTATTCAACACTGCTAATGCCATCTTGTGCATTGAATCGTTCTCAATTTCAACTAGTGGAAATTGATTAATCAGAACTAAATAATTTTGGTCAACTACCATAAGGCTTACTTATTATTGCTCCATCTCATATATTCGTCATGTGTCATCAATTGTTTGATCAGAACTGTATCCAGGAAAAAATCTATGGCAGTAATCAATCGGTCGGATCCGATATTAAATACCCATGCCTTTTTAGCAGGGATAATACTGGCGCTACTAAAGGTTTTAAAAATATCTGCCGGCTCTTTCCATACTGCATCTTGAACATGCTTTCGCCAGTTCTCCAGGCGGGAGCGAGCTTGTGGATGCTTTTTTGCAAATGGTTCAGCTATATTCCAGCCAATTACTTTCATCGGGCTCCTTAAATAAATATACGCCGAATGCGTACATAAGTCAATTTATTAGTGACCTATATTTCTTCTATACGTAAATAGCCTGGTTTTAGTTCAATATTTCAAAATACTTCTTTCGCTAAAAATCTCACCCCGTTAAGGCAAAATGCTCAAAATATTGATAATGCCATTATGCAAGCGGCTCTTTACCATGGCGAAATAAAAAAGTCGCCAAAAGACAAGAACTGCCCGAAAGCGACGATGATTGTCACGCTCAGGGGCAGTTCGGAGCCGATTGTTTGCCGCTCATTGAGCAGTGCAGCGCCTAGGCGTTCTCCGCCGTGCTTTCATCTCGACATTCCGTTTCGAGGAATGACTTGTGGGTGGCTACGGCTATTATTCACGGCTTGCCTTGCGGTGCATTAATAGCCGTGTAGAGATTGCTGATCGCCTCCTGCACGCGCTTCACGAGAGGAAATTCGGCCGTATCCCTTTTGACCTTAGTTATACCGATGGTCGCTCGGAGAAAACGACGGAGAGCTCCATCGGTTGTGTGAACCAGCAGATTGAACTGGCCACGTCAGATCGTCGCGCACGTCTTCGTCCGCAAAAGCCGCGTCCCAGTAGGCCTGATAGGCCGCTTTGAGTGCGCGAATCTCGGCGAGGAATTGTTTGCGAGCGGCATCGAATTTCTTACGTTGCACCTGTGCCGCCAGTTGGGCGTTCAACGCTCTCACTGAAGCGTTCAATTCGCCGAAGCTGCAGACCACCGGGATCGGATTGGCGCGCACATGTGCGATCATCTGCGCAACAATATTCACCACCGGTTCGGTGGTGCGCCGGCCACGAATGCCCTTTGCCTTTGCCATGATGAGAATTTCCCCCATTGTAAAGCCGAGTTTGGCAGCCGGCGCCGAACTGACTGCCAAACTCACGGAATAGACTGACACCGTCTTCTCGGCGCAAGCCCACACAGCAAGAGGGATGCACAAGCGCGATCCCCTTTGCCCATCGTTTCATCTTCGTGGCCCGTCGGTGAAGTAAAAGTCCCGTCCTTCCGCGTCCGGGCAACTATTGTCGACGATAGCGACCGTCCAGCCGCGAAGTTCGAAGGTGGCCTTGACGGACAAGTCGCAATCCGCGGTGTTGGGGAAGTATCTTTCGATCCCGGTCTGGAAGCGCTCTTCGTAGGGAACGCTGAGCAGAGAATAGAGGCAGTACAGCAACCGCACAAGGGACTGCACTGCCGGGTTGAGCACTCCGTCGCGGCCTTTGATCCCGCGAGCCAGCTCGCAGACCCTCGCCAGGACCACGTCCAGGACGTACTTCAGCAGCCGTTCCCGCTTGAGAAAGGCGAGATACCGTAGCTCGCTCGGGCTGGGGATCAAGCCGTCGTAGAGAATGTCCACGAACAACCGCAGCGTGTAGCGCGCGTGGACGATGTCCTTGGGCACTCCTGCTTTCGCCTGATCCGTCGGTGTTTCCGCCTCCTCCATCCGTACCCAACCACGGGCACAGAGTGCGCGATGGATCAGGCGGTCAATCTCGGCATCGGCAGGAAGCTTTGAATCGTCCACAGGAGCATTGGGATTGATGGCCAAGCCTGTGACGATGTTGACGACTTGGGAAAGCGCGCCTGTCTCGAGACTCAGGAGGCGGTGCCTACTCTCGAGATCCGCCAAGTTGTGGTTGATCCTGCCGCCTACCCCTTTTAGATACACGACTAGGGCGTCGTGTTCTGTTACCGGAACCAACTCACCCAGGGCGGTCGGATCAGGAATCAGTCCCTCGCAGATGATCTCGGACATCTCCCGTAAGTGGCGAACATGCCGAGCGAGGTCTTGATCGCTGCGAATTTCGGCTGTCATGTCTGCTCTCCAATACATCAATGAGCGACGCAGTTCAGCAGCGCCTGTTACGCTATCGCCAATAACATCTCGGCGAAGCACCGCCCAACGGGACTCGAACCCGTGTCTCCTAGGCCCCAGTTTGTTTCCCCTCGAAGGGGACTGTGCGCTAGAGGTCTCACCGCTGTTTCGGCAATACAAACATTGCTGCAGCAGGGACGGTGTTACGCTTGCTCAATATTTAAGAAAAGCTTATCCGAGTCTCAACAGGTAGCCACATACCTATCGCATCATGCCTCGCATCACGCGATAAAAACAGAATATGTGGCTAAACTACCAGACTAGCTGCGGATAAAGAAATTCCTCAATATTTTCAAGAACAAGCGATGTTAATTCACTTTGCCATTTTAGATTGGACAAAAGCAAGTGAATTAGTGCCTGTGTCAAGACAAGAGTATGTTTTAGGAATAGAGGCTGCTACTTGATAACGCTAAGCATCAACCCAAAGTTCTTATCTAAATGTTGTATATTTGTCTGGAAAATCGGAAGAAAGAGCAGATTAAAGCACCGCTTTACAATCGTGCATAGCTACGCTAAGTTTTAGTTCTTTCTCTTAGCGATTTCTCTTAGAGATTTCTATTAATAGGCAATCGGATAATAGGCAATCGGACAAGAAAGCATTCAAAAATGAACGATATTACCAATTTGCGTTTGCCCCAATTCAATTACAGCAAAGGTTTGCACGATTTAGGACATGGTTCTTATGCTTGGTTGCAACCAAACGGATCTTGGGGTTGGAGTAATGCGGGTCTAATTACTGATGGACAAGAATCATTTTTAATCGATACTCTCTTTGATTTAAATCTAACCCGCACTATGCTTGTTTCAATGAAAGCTATTACATCTGCGCGAATTGGCGCAATGGTAAATACGCATTCTAATGGTGATCATTGCAATGGCAATATTTTAGTTGCCGGGGCAGAAATTATTGCTTCAAAAAATACAGCCGCCTCGATGGCTTATGAAAATCCCGCTATGATGGTCCATTTTTTAAAGGAAGCCCCCAAAATGGGAGAGCTAGGACAATGGTTCTTAAAAAACTTTGGACAATTCAATTTTGAAGGCATTGAGCGCAAAATGCCTACTCTTCTTTTCGAAGACAAAATGGAAAGAAAAATAGGTAGCAAAACAATTGAACTAATAGAAGTAGGACCAGCGCACACAACAGGCGATACTATTGTGCACCTGCCAGAAGAAAGCATTGTATTTACTGGCGATATTTTATTTGTCGAAGGGCATCCGCTTATGTGGGCGGGGCCCAGTTAATAATTGGCTTAAAGCTTGTGACTTTATTATTGGACTTAAGCCCAAAATTGTAGTCCCTGGCAATGGGCCGATAACTGGCATAAATGGTGTGTTAGCAATCAAAGAATATTTTGAATTTGTTTCTAGCGAAGCTCGTAAACATTTCGATGCCGGCAAAGAAATTTTGGAAGCCGCCCAAGAAATGTTAAAAAGCAAATATTCTAAATGGGGCGATGGCGAACGCATGGCAGCCAATGTTGCCATGATGTATCGCGAGTTTAAAGGTGAGAATGCTCCGCCCAATATGATTGAACTGCTAGGCCTAATGTCCCGCTGCGCAAGCTCCTTACCTATTGTAAATTAGTTGCATGTTAAAACTTTGCCTCTAAAGTACATAATCGAAGATCGCTTATCAATTTCCCGCTTTAGGCGATATGAATTCGCTTTTATCTTTCTATCAGTTTTATCCTAGTTTCAACATAAAACTAAGATAAAAGAATAAAAAGGACAGGAAGTGCCTAAAGATGCAGCTGTACTGCTTCTCAGACACTTCCGGTCGATCGAGAGCTGTCGCGCTCAGCAAGAGACGATCAACAGGCGGAAGGCACCGGCACTTTGCGCGCAGATTTCATACTGTCCAGAAACTGCGTCTGCAGGGCGTCCGGGTCTTCCGTGCCCAATTCCAGCACGTTGACATTTCTGGCCGCAAGCTGCTGGACCAGTCGCCGCATGAAGGCGAACAAGCAATCTCTGGCTGAGAAGGTTGTTGTGGTCTTTGTCGTGGCTGGTGAGAGCTGCGTGGGCCGACAGTCCGATTCGGTCGAGCTGGAGAAAGACTGTCCGCTCGGCTGGGCTTCCACGGTGGGCGCTACTGCTGCCCCTTCGGTTATCACCCTGAAGGCCCGGACGGACCCTCGCACCATGATTCCCGAGGAGGACTTGCCGGGCGTTTGAAGGATCTCTTGAGACACCTGCATCCGAGCATCGATCCCTGGCGGAGGCTGCCCGTCCTGATACAGGTAGTGGTTGAGATCAACCTTTGCTCCGCTCCCCGCAACGACCTCCGGGAGTTGGAAGAAGACGGTGAATTGATAGACCGGTGTGCTTGTCAGCTGCATAGAGGCATCTCCCATCGTTTCTCGACTACCCAAATAGACCCGTGTCCGCGACGCTCCCTGATTCCATAACCAACCACTCGCTTTAATATTGCGACTTGGAAAGGTTTTGGATAAGGAGTTGTCTACTGGGTTCTGGCTTGTGATCTAATTTGTCGAGGATACGATAATTAAATGTCGCAGTTCACAAATAGCGAAGCAAGTATTTGTTTTGCTTTTCGCTATGCTGCAATTAATTGACGAGCAACACCGTAGTGCCTAAAAATCATGCTGGCATTAGGTTATAGTCAGTGAAATCAAGCTAATTTTAAAGAATTTTGTATATTAATTCTTCCTTCATAGCTATACGCGGCTAGCGCTAGATATTTTAATTGCTATGAAAAAAGTAGAGACTAGTAAGTGGAAAGCCGCCTAGGCACCCGATTGTTTACTAGTCTAATGCGTGCCGTTTCTGTAGTCCGTGCCGTGTTAATAAGGTTTCCTAATGCGGCACGATGGCTCTGAAAATCATGGAGATTAACATTGCTCCCGCTAGCTGCATACTTACAAGCAAGCTAAAGGAGTCAAAAAGTAAACAAAGACTTGAGGGCTGCCATTCAGCATGACAACCACACTCCGTTTTCTCAAGTCTCTGCTTATTCCGGTTGACCTATCCGCCTGGCGTGATGAAAGCACCCAGGCGGCATTGGATAGAGCGCTGGTCCGGACGTCTTCAGCAGGCGAAGATAGCGACCGGCGCCGGTTTCGGGACTAAGATCGGATGCTCAGGCAACCCGTCTCCCAGCCGGAAATAGCGGGTGAGAAAGATGCCGCCGGAGTCTCTAGTCTGGTCTTCCACATATGCGAATGATTCCTCATCGCCCTCCGGGTGATTGCCTAACGGCAGCACGAATCGCGGGTTCAACTTGTAAGAAAGAGCCCCCGCTTCAGCCAAATTACTGGCGAAACGGAATTCCAACTCTTCCAGACAATCGCGCAGTTCAGGACATTCCTCCAGCAGGAAGCCAGTGCGAATCTCCTCAGGGAGTGCGCCCTGCGGGAGTATAACCAGCACGATGTCTTGCACCTCGTCGTCTAGCGGGGGCATTCCCTGCTCCTTCAGAAACCGCTTCAGCTCGTCGCGGGGGATTCGGCGGTCTTGCGACCCCGGAATGCGATACCCTCGCAGCAGTCCTGAGTCGAACCACTTGGAAACAGTTCTTGGGGCCACCTTGCAGATCTTGGCGACCTGCCCGGTGGTGAACCTCTTTTTCTTGATCCTCGGCGTACTGGGCGGATTTTGCGCACTCATGATCCGACCCTCCACTCGAGGCGTATTGACGTTTTGCTCCTGCTCCTGCTCCTCCTCCTCTTGCTCCTTCTCTTGCTCTTCTAGCGGGGGCATTCCATGCTCCTTCAGAAACCGCTCCAGATCTGCACGAGGGATCAGGCGGTTTCGCGACCCCCGCCTGCGATGCCCCCGTAGCCTTCCCGAGTCGAACCACTTGCAGACAGTTCTTGTGGCCACCTCGCAGATCTTGGCCGTCTTTGTCGGGGTGAACACATCGTTCACTGGCGTCTGCGTCCCTTGTGCAATCATGGTCCAAATCCTCCTCACGCGATGCGCATTCCGGTAGGGCTTCTTGCTGCCGGAACTCTGACTTGCCCCTTACGATCCGTGCTAGGGAACAGCTCGGTGCGGAACAACGATTGGCCTACACCGCTGTAACAATCAACCCGAATTGATCGGGTTTTGCATTTAACTTAGATAGGCTTGAGCACGGTAATAGAAGGATAAAACCAGAAAGTAAAAAACGATAACAGTAACCAGTATTGCAAAACCAGAATCACAGATTCAATAGCTAGTCCTGCTATCAGAAATACAATGCACCGGTATTCCAAGCTCTCCATTATCTGGGCACGGGCGTGAGACTTTGTGAGAACAATCTGGATTATAAATAAATAAGCCATAACAACGTCTTTGTCGTTCGCGCGAGCTATCACAATTCCTCTATGCGAGCTGCGATAACCTAAATTTTTCTGTTTAATAATGGTTAGCGCAAGTCGCGCTAACCGTGGCTTAAGTTTTAATGGCAAATTTTCGCTTAGAAAACAAACAAACCATTACCGCTAATAATTAGCTGAAATACCGAAGAAAGCTGCCAAGGGAAACTTTTAAGACCAATGCGCTGTGCAAACGTTTATAAGCTTCGGCTATTTTGAAGCTGTTTTATTAGCTTGAATTGTCTGTGCTTTTAGTGGCAAACTTAAATATTCGTGCCTATTTTCCCCCAATAAATTCTTAACCGACAACCCATACCTGCCAAGCCGCTAGCTAAACAGTCCCAACACCCCGTTCGTTACGGAGTGATGTAATACAGTTCAGGAGTAGGGGGATTCGTGCGTGAACCTTTGGGCAAGCCTGATTCCAGGAGTTCCCTTTGCCGGGGAATTTCTGCTGTCAGTCGACTGGTTGTTTTTCTGGCAGATCGCTTAATTCCATTCGTCTGGAACGAAAGCAGGCCAGAGAAGTTGACAAAGCGCAAACCCAGAAGGAAGGAGAGGGTTAAACATGGTCCACGGATCGTTTTTCGCAGTATCGTTGTTCCCAAGGGAGACCTTTCTGCTAACCACTCTGTTGGGCTTGCTGGCGGTAAGCTGTTATCTGCTGCTTAAGGGGCGGCCAGACTGTCGGTCCTGCTGGCACACCCGCCGGGGTCGGCCCTTTAATCGGGGCGGAATCTGCAATCGTCGGAAATGTCGCCCGTTCCAGTACCGGGAATGATGGTGACAATGAAGAAAGAGAAGACTGCGCCCTTATCGACGGGGCTGCGACCAGGTTAACAATCGTTAAACGCCGTTAGGTCGGCCCCTCCCGTATCTCAATGAGATGGGGGCAGACCAGCATCGTGGCTACACAAACAGTTGAGAAGGATACTTCCATGGACAGCGTTGAAGGGGTCAGACTAGCGTACGGCCTTCCTGCAGGATCTAGCCAGCTCGATGTGGCTCGCGAGGCTGTGAAGACGGTCGTGGTGGCCAGGATGGCTGGCATCTTGCCCATCGAGATTACAGATGCAGATGTTACCGCAGACTCAACCTTGGCGGCCGTATCCGCCCGGCGCATCGTGCCGCGCCAGCAAGAAGGCGAACACATTCGCCGCAGCGGCTTCACCCGCGAGCAGGTTACCGCTGCCCAATACCGGGCGGCCATCTTCCAAGTGCTCTGCCAGGCCCAGGATCTTCAAGAAAGCAGCCCTGCAGCCAACGCGCTTCTGACGGAGATCGAAAGGGGCTTGCCGGAAGACATTGAACTCGGGGCATGCATGATGGTCATGTCCGCCGAGCTCGAGCGCAAGTACGACGTCCCCGCTTACCGAGTCGACTTTTGGAAGTCGAGCGGTCGTGCCCTCACACGCCAGCTGGCGGAGCAATTCATCGCCCGCCAAATGCTCGCTGACATTGAAGCGAAGAAACGCGAGAAGCGATAGCTAGCATCGACCGCCGGCATCAAGCGTATGGCGTCCGAACTGGCGGCGGATTACACTCAAGAATCGATGATCTCCCTGGCCCAGTGGGTAAGGGACGAGCTCCCCTCGGTTCCATAGAGTTCTGGACCGCCATGTCGTTGCAGTTTCCCGAGGAAGGGAGCTGGTCAATCTGACTACTCCCATCCTTTTTACTTTTATCTTTCTAGGCGCTTTTTGCTTTTTGCTGTCAGACCCATTTTTACCTCACCCAAAAAAAATAGAAAAAAAGCAAAAGCGCCCGAACCCCGTAGGGTCGGTCCGGGCGCTTCGCGGTTTGGCGCTGCAATTGGATGCGAATCAACCGAGGTTTGCATGACTGTTCTTCACAGGGCTAGTCTTCATCTCCCTGCGGGGAGTTTTCCGAGGGGTTTTCACCTTGGACTTCTGAGGATGCCGCTAGTAAAGCCACTGTGCCGACGAACACGAGGCAAACGATGACAGCAGTGGCCAGGATCCCTGTGCCTATTTTGCTGATCAGCACCATTGCGGCGATTAGATCTAGGCTGCGCCCGGAGGCGAAGGCTTGAATTAACGCAACAAAGGTAAAGGCGACAAATGCCCCGCTGACGCTGGCAATACTGATCCAGAGCGAGTAATAGAGCCGAGGATATTTGTTTTCAGCAGCTTGCTCCTTTTTGAGTGCTTCGGTGCTGCAGAGTATGCCAACGACGCCGCACACGAAATAGGCAAACGCAAGGTAGCCAGCGAGAGGCTGCCACCACTCGTTCATGTATGGTTCTCCTGTCTGGAGCAAAGATTCTGTTCCCAGGCGTGCACCGTGCACGCCTGGATTTGTTTGAACATCCGAACTATCCTTGGACGAACTGATCGGCTCCGACCAGGATGGCGCGGACCCTGCATTCGGCTAAAGCGTCAAATTTCTTCGCCTTGCCGAGCAGGACCAATTACTACTTCTCGTCCATGAAGAACACCATCAATCCCCCAGGGCGGGGTGGCCGATCATGGGGGCGGGGCTCATCCCAAATCATGGCGTGAGGTGACCTGTCGATCGGCAGATCACCTTGATCTGCGAATTTCACTACGCCGGACCCGAGTTCGACGATCTCGCGGCCGTCCACGCGGAGCCCGATCGGGATCCTGGGTCCGTGCCAGCGCACGAATAAAACCCTGTCTGCCTTCGGGAAGTAGTTCTGTTCCGCGCAGGAGAGCGCGACCCCCTTTATCAGTGGCTCCCCATCTGCGCGCGGGGCTCCGAAATGCATTTGATCGACCACGTCCAGCACTCTCTCAAGGCTGAGGATCCTAACTTCGTCGACGACGACGATGGGCTGAGTCTCTGTATCCCAAGTTAGTGCATCATTATTTCTGTAAATATTAGACCTTTTTAGATCTGTCAGATTTAAGACAGAAAGAAAGAGGCCACAGATTTACCCTTCTGGTTAGTAAGACTGGAGGGATAAACCAATGACCCAATTAAAGAATAATACATTAAAGGAAGTTCTAGAAGTGCTAATTAATCAAGGACTTGATTCTTCCAACGATGCTTTAGCATTTTTAATTAATTCTGCGATGTTGCTAGAACGACAAAAGCATTTAAATGCTGAACCATATGAACGTAGAGAAGACAGGAATGGTCATGCTAATGGATTTAAATCAAAAACAGTTAAATCCAGACTCGGTGAACTAGATCTTCTTGTACCTCAAGTACGAGAAGGTGACTTCTATCCAAACTGTCTAGAAAAAGGCATGCGCTCTGAAAGAGCGCTACGACTAGCTTTAGCTGAGATGTACGTGCAAGGAGTATCAACAAGAAAAGTAACTGAGATTGTCGAAAAAATGTGTGGCTTTGATGTCAGCACATCTGAAGTAAGCCGCATGACTAAAGAACTAGACGAGTTTCTGGAAGCTTGGCGCAACCGACCTCTGGGTCTTTTTAAGTTTGTATATCTAGATGCTCGCTACGAGAAGGTAAGACATGGAGGGATTGTTAGAGATTGCGCTGTTCTAATTGCTGCTGGTGTTGATGCTGACGGCAGAAGAGAACTGTTAGGTGTTTCTGTTTCTTTATCAGAAGCAGAAGTACACTGGCGAAGCTTCTTGGGCAAGATTCATGAAAGAGGTTTACATGGTGTTGAGCTAATAATTAGCGATAGCCATGAAGGGCTAAAGGCTGCTAGGAAAGCTGTTTTTGGTGGTATGTCATGGCAACGTTGTCAATTTCATTTACAACAAAATGCTCAGAAATATATACCGAAAAAAGATATGAAGGAACAAGTAGCAGCAGATATTAGGGCAATTTTTAATGCTCCTAAAAAGAAGAAGCAGATAGATTACTTAAGCAAGCAATAAATACTTACGAGAAATCAGCACCAGCTCTGGCTAAATGGATGGAGACAGACTTGCCTGAAGGTCTAACTTTTTTCTCTTTTCCTACTTTTTGCCACAAAAAAATCCGCACGGTTAATTTACTGGAACGGCTCAACAGGGAAATAAATAGAAGAACAAGAGTAGCCACATTGTTCCCAAATGAAGCATCTTGCCTACGTTTGATAACAGCAGTAATAATGGAGGTGTCAGATGATTGGATAACTGAAAAGAATAGATATTTGCCAGCACCTGAATAAATAAAAGCCCGCCGCAGCCCCATGCGGCACATGCTTGAATAGCTGAAGCCAAGGGTCCCGGTGTCAAGCACTGGCGAAGCCACAGCGAAGCTGCTTGGTGCTTTACACTGGGTGGCTCAGCTAGGCTTGTCTGCCTGCATGGAAAGCAAGGCGGGCCAACCTTTTTAAAAGATCAAATACGTAAAAAACAAAAAAAGATAATACAAAATCAAAAATCAGAAGGTACTAAATCAAACATTTACAGAAAATTAGTTGCTTTATCTATCCCAAGTGGGCGACTTTGACATGTCGTCCACCATGAGCGGCGGATTGGTGCTGTTCAGCGTTGCCATCTCCATGTCGTAGATTGCTTGAGCAGATTCGGCATCCTCATTCAGCACCGGGATGTCGACGCCGTTGAATTCGATGCTGGCGTAGGCACGCCTTCGAAATTTCTTGTTGATCGTTGCCGCCTCCGCGAACAACTCTGCCAGAGAGATGTCGCCGTGAATCGGGATACTGGCCATTGAAGCGTTCTCCGAAGAAAAGTGTGAGGCGTGCGTCGCATTTGCGACACGCGCAGAAGGAAACCCGAACCCCGACCTGTCTCCAACCACCGCCGGATTGCGCCAATCATGGGCACAAGCCCTGATCTAAGTGCTACAGCAGCTACTAGGACTCATGTGACTGAGCTTTGTTGCTTGCTGTATTGCCTTTCTGGCTTGGTCCTGGTGGTTTTTACTCTGTTTTCTGAGTGGTTGAGACGATATTCCACTGTGACAGATTTGTTTAATCCAAATCAAGTCACCGGCGCAATGTCGCCATTTGATAGAAGGTCCTTGTATGGGGCTAGGAGCAAGATATTTGCCCTCAGCGCGCATATAATGCTCAGTCCATATTTCGTAAGAACCACAAGGTTTGAGCATATTAAATCTCTGCTTTACAACTTAGCTCGGCTCGCACTAGCCGCCCCAAGGTGCTTATAGCATCTGCGGGCAGTGAATATTGACGCAGGTGTTAACTCGACATTAACGCTAGACTCGATAGTTGTAAAGTAGCCATTTAATTTGTTAAAGAAGGGGCTATTAACGAAAATAAATTTGATAAATAAGCTAATTGTTTAGTTTTAGGCAACCGATTGCCAAGCAATAGTCCCGTTTTGTCTACCATTGTTGCTTCTGATAGCAATGAAACACATAAGGTTGATTTTGCTAAAACAATTTGTCAAGCTCAAATATATCTTCCAACTCATTCGAATAGGACTCCCCTCAAAAGCCTAACCAGCCCCAGCACAAGCTCTCATAACCCAAAACAGATGACGTTAAGGGGCGTCCTTCATCGGGTTGTGAAGGCAAAGCAAAACTGCTGGGAACCTTCTAGTGGACTTGAGGGATACCTGCCAAAGATTTTGGCACTGATCCAACCGCGGGTGCGGCGAGCGGCAAGAGCTAGCTCGCTCCACCCAGACTAATCTCTGTCGGTGAGCACGGAGCTCTATCGATCAATTGCATGCAGTCTCATTCAAGGAGGGTAGGTCAAAATGACCAGCGTCATGAAGACAAGTGTTGGAGCGGAAGTTCTGGAACTGGCTGAGCGGATCAAGACGCTCTCAGGATTCGTGCGGGAAGCTGCGCAACTCCAGCGCTTCTGTCCCACTGCTGCCAGCCGCGACTCTGAGTACGTGGGCGGTCTTACGGCCATCATCGCCGCTGCGGCTGCCTACGATGGCGAGCTGTCTCACAAGCTCAGGGCGTCAGAGCTGAAAGAGTGTCAATCTTCTGCCGAAAGCGTGCGCATGCTCCACGGGCAACTGGATATCATCGTGGAGCATGTGGCGGCGCTTTTCCCGAGCGGCGAGCAACCACAGGCTCGAGCAGACTTGCAGAGTCTTCTGCGCGCGTAGGCTCTGTAGAAATTCGACCAGCGCGTATCGTTTTACCTTCGATCCGAGGCAGGCTCATCGGGCACAAAATGCCGGCACGAAAGCGGGAGTGCAGATGAGCAAACAGAAAGGGATTCAAATGTTCCGGTTGTTCAAAGGCATGAGTCTGGTCGACAAAATCGCCCTGACAGCGACGATGATCGCATCGACCTTCGCCCTCTCCTGCGTGGGGCTGGGCGGTTCCAACAACCCACATGTGGCATACATCCTTGATCGACCCGTCGTATTGGGGGCACTGGGTGTATTGGCCGGCACGATGGTCATATGCGTCTTGATCAGTTTCGTCCAATCCAAACGGGAGGGAAAGAACTTCGATTAACTCTTTCCAGGAAAAAGAGCGCTCCTAAACCGTCGCCTAAGCGGGACGGGATCCGGTCAACCAAGGGACCGCAATGTCTGGGACGACGAAGTCCCAGCATTTGCGGTCGACTCGTCGCTATCTATCCGGAAAAGCAAACTCATGCCTAGTGGGTAACTCTGGCTAATCGCCAGACAGGGGGTTCGAATCCCGCCTGAGGCTTTGGGATCCGCGGTTCTAACTTGATTAATTCAGTCTGGCACACGCCAGACAATCGAGCCAAAGCCGCGTGACCCGAAGGAGGATCTTATGTCCGAGCAGATGTATCCCAACGACCGCATTCGCCTGGTCCTCGCCACCTTCATTAAGGCAGCGCGCAGCTGTCCACCCCAGTTTGAGAGCAGCACGCTCTTTCAGGCGCTCCAGGAGGGACAGCTGGTACTGCGTCGTCTGGATAACGCCTATGCCGAGATGGAGTACTTAGACGGTCTTTACCGCGAGACGACAGGAGAGTATGAGAACGGCCACTGCGACATCACGGATGCCCAGAGGGTTGGACGTGACGCTCACCAGGCTCGGGAGCACTATCAGGCGCTTAAGACTGAGTTCGCTCAGAGTCTGATCAACCTCAGTACCCAGCTTCTGAGTGCCTCGACCGAGACTAAGCGCCAGTCTTGGTATGCTGCACGAGACTTCCATACCGCCCTGCGTAAGACTGCTGCAGCTCTGGCTACCGGCTGGACAAACTGGAGCCGGATCTAACAGAGCGGTTTATGCTTCGATGACAGTGAATGATTTGATTCTGTTCGCGGTCAGTGAATGAGTGTCATCAAGTTGGTGACGCTTTGTCTGCTTGGTTTTGATTGAATGGGGTGAGATTGCTCATCTCAATTGTGCTTGCTTGAGAGAGAGATTGTTTGCAGGGGTCGCGATTATCAGAAGCAATGTCGCGGCTGCAGAATTTCAGATCCAAATTGCAGAAAGGTAGCTTCTGTACCTTTTTTCTTTTCCAGGCCCCTAAATAAGGGTCGAATTTTATGGCAGCTAACCAGAATGCAAAATCTCTGTTTTTATAGTGGATGCATTCTTTTCTAGCAGTTTTTGCAGGGCAGGATATTTTGTCAGTTTTGGATCTTCTTTAATAATTTCAATTGCGGCATGCCGAGCATCAGTAAGAATGGCTGTGTCTTGGGTAAGGTCGGTTAATACTAAATCTGGCAAACCACTTTGTCTAAAGCCTAAAAATTCTCCTGGTCCTCTAATGGCCAAATCTTTTTCTGCCACCACAAAGCCATCGTTTGTTTGTGTTAATACATTCAGTCTGTCACGTGTAGACTGTGTCCTGCTATCGGTGACCAAAAAGCAATAAGATTGATCAGCTCCTCGCCCCACCCGCCCGCGCAATTGATGTAATTGTGCCAGTCCAAATCTATCAGCATTTTCAATTACCATAACCGAAGCATTAGGCACATCCACACCCACTTCAATTACGGTGGTGGATACTAAAATATTGTATTCGTGCGTGCGGAAATCATTCATTACTTCTTCTTTTTCTTGCGGCTTCAATTTGCCATGCATTAAGCCAATGCGCAAATCGGGAAATATTTTTTCTTTTAATTTTTCGTACTCTACAGTGGCGGCACGTGCTGACAATGTTTCAGACTCCTCAATTAGAGGGAAAACAATATAAATTTGCCTACCTGCTTGCACTTGTTCTTGGATAAAGCTAAACATAGCTTTCTTTTCGCCTGCTCCCATTAATTTGGTTAAAATAGGTTTTCTGCCTGGCGGTAATTCATCAATTTCTGATAAATCTAGGTCGCCATGAATGGTCAGTGCCAGTGTCCTAGGAATCGGCGTAGCAGTCATAGTTAAAAGCTCAGGCGACAAGCTTTTAGCTTTTAATCGGGCTCGCTGTTTAACACCAAAGCGATGCTGTTCATCAATTATTATCAGACCTAATTTTTTAAATTCAACCTCATCTTCTAATAAAGCATGTGTACCCACAATCAAATGTGCTTCACCGGAGGATACTAATTGACGTGCTTCTCGGCGTTCTTTGGCGCCATGCTTACCTAAAAGGATAGTAGATTTTAATCCCAAAGGCTCAATAAATTTTTGGCATTGATTATAATGTTGCTCTGCTAAAATCTCTGTTGGTGCCATCATTGCCACCTGAAAGCCGTTGTCTATAGCAATTAGAGCCGATAGCAAAGCAACTATTGTTTTACCGGAACCAACATCTCCTTGCACCAGCCGATGCATTGGCTTATTAGAACTCAGATCGAGGGCAATTTCTTTGCATACACGCTCTTGTGCTCCAGTTAATTTAAAAGGTAAATTCTGCCGTAATTTCTCAACTAAAGGATTATTAGCAGTATCTAGACTGAGCGCCTTTTCTTCTTGTTCAAAAGCATGACGCCTTTTGGCCAGAGTCAATTGCAAGGCAAAAAGCTCATCAAAGACCAATCTGTGTCGTGCTTCTATAAAATCTTCCATGGCTTCCGGAAAATGGATTTTCTGTAAAGCCATTGTTTCTTCAATTAAACAATATTTGTCTTTTACCGCTGAGGGTAATATGTCTTCTATACGCTGCCCATATTTTTCTAAAGCATGATGAATAATTAGCCGCAAATGTCTCAGACTCACGCCCTCAGTAAGCGGATACACCGGTACCAAGCGGCCGGTGTTTAAAGTTCTCAAGCTTTCTTTTTCTTCTTGCGACAAATAGCGATTTTCTTCATCGTCTATAAAGCCCAATAATTCCAATTCGCAATTTTTTAAAGTGTAGCGATTATAATGCTTGTCACGTTCTACTATGCCCGAAGCCATTACCTGACAGCCTTTAGGGTATTGATCTTTATAACGATCGAGTAAAAATTTATTTGACTTACCGCCAATGAAACGGGTTATAGCAATGCTTCCTGTGCCATCGGTAATAATAGCCGTCAGTATAGAAATTTTACTCTTTGGCGATTGAAAAGCGCTCACTGACTTAATAACGCCAATAATAGTAACTTCTTGTCCTGGTTTAAGCGAGCTAATTTTGACCTTATCGCTAAAATCAATATGCCGCCGCGGGTAGTGGCGCAATAAATCTTCTACTGTATTTATGCCAATGGCAGAAAGCATCGTTTTATAACGTGGCCCCACACCTTTTACATATTGCACATCAATTTGACCGGGTTCCATGCCCTCTAAGTGGGCTGGCAACGCTGGCTTTTTGCCTGCGCCGCCGAGCGCATAAGTGCCGGCTGTATTCTCCTTTATGGAGAGAGCATTTTTAGCACTGCTTTTATTGCTTGTCGGTTTTGGTGCTGAAGCAATTTGGCTGGTATGGGGTTTCTTAATCGCCGAAGCGCTTTGCGAGCCCATCTCAGGCTTTTCTGTAGAATCCATATATTGTCCTAAGGCAGGACTGAAGGTAGCCTTTTTCTTTTCTAAAAGGTGCTCTACCCGCAAAAGAATTGAAATACGGCTGGCTACGTCTGTTGTTGGGTACGAACGAAAAGCCCACGTATTGTTACCCATATTGGTTCATGCGGATGCGCTTTACACAATTCAGCAGCGGTCTTACGCATAAAGCCGGAAAAGGTATGATGCTTACCTTGAAAATCAGCATAGTGAGCCTTTCTCTCTATGAGAATGGCTTTCTTCATCACCGAAGAAAGTTTTTCCTCATCTGGCGTAGCTTTTATTGAAGTGTAAGAAACCAAATTTATTACTCGATATACGAATGCCCAGCCATGCAGTAAGCCTAGAGACTTAATCGCCTTTTGGCTACGAAATTTGCTTTAAGCATTGGCCGCGCGGCAATGAAATTATTGCAATCTGTTTAAAATTAGCTTACTGATTGCTTTTAGCGTGGCAAAAACACCTAGCCCTTCTGAAGCTATGGCTTCAAAGCTAGGCACAGCGCGTATATTTAATTCCTTTTCCAAACGTTCAACCGGCATGGCTGTAGCCAAGTCGCGCTTGTTGTATTGTAAAACCCAGGGAATGTTATCAAGGGTCAAGTTATATTCAGACAAGTTTTCAATCATATTTTGCAAAGAGTCTACATTATCTTTAGAGCGTGTAACGTCAGAATCCGCCACAAAAATAATGCCGTCCACACCATTTAAAATAAGCTTACGGCTAGCGTTATACTCAACCTGACCAGGAACCGTATAAAGTGAAAATCTGGTTTTAAATCCTTGTACTTCGCCTAGGTCTAAGGGTAAGAAATCAAAGAATAAAGTTCTTTCTGTTTCAGTGGCTAAGCTAATTAATTCTCCGCGGGTAGTTGGTGCTAATTGGCTGTGAATATATTTGAGATTGGTTGTTTTGCCACCAAGGCCAGTGCCATAGTAAACAATTTTGCAATTAATTTCCCTTGCTGCGTAGTTAACTAGTGCCATTCCAGCCCTTTTGACTCCAAATAATTTTTAGCCAGCCAGCTCTCTGCCATTTCAATATACCAACAAAAACTAGCTCTTTCGCAAGCGGATACTATTCTCTTTATTAACACAGTTTTTATTTTTCCGGAATAGTAACATCGAGTAAAGTTCTCGAAACAGACTACCACGATGAAGACCTAATGGCGACCTAATTTAGAGCAAACGTTTCAATTTCGATTGCCAATTGTGTCCTTATCCGATAGAGCTTAGCCATCTCAGCTCTTTTCATGCTATTATTTAATTCCCGGTATATTTCACTCTCAATCATTTGAGTCTGTAATGTATATAGACGTGAGCGGCTTAACCGGTCGAACTTTTTTGTCAGCATTTTTATCAAATCAAATAGTTATCGGATATCAGCAAAAATAAAAGTAGGAATTTATGGCTAAGCGTTGTGATGTATGTGGTAAGGGTCCCATGACTGGGCGTAACTATTCTTTTTTGCGTTCGCACTACAATCCGCAAAATAAAAGACGCTTCATGCCAAATTTGCAATCAGTTAAAGCCCTAATAGACAAAACAGTTAAGCGGATAAAAGCCTGTACAAAATGCATTAAAGCAGGCAAAATCCATCGCGCTGTTTGATCGCTCTTAGCATTAGTTTTTTAAAAAGCAGATTTGCTTTTTCTTCAATACCAAATTCTTGATAACGAGCACTACGCTCACGCTTATCCCATCTATACAGCCAGCTGTTTACAAGCTTCTTGATTAGCTAAAGCTGCATTGTGACTAGCAAGTATCAATCTAGCGCTAGCTGTGTATATCTGTAAAGCGGACATTTAATAATGGCGTAACGCCCAGATAAGCAGAATTTATAGACTGTTTTTTATAGATGGTCCTCACCATTGTTGCCAGGTTGTAAGTAATGTACTCGCCTGGATGCTTAATTTGAGAATTTACAGATCTGCTCATAAATCTTGCTTCTCTCATTCTAAAAATGTCAAGCTAGGTTAATCGTCCCTTTCCCATATTTAGGACCCAAAACCAGCCCCCGACTTCGCCCCAGTTGCCGCAAGACCATATTTCGTGCCTGAGGCAGAAATAGGTTGACAGCGGTCCGTTGTTCTTTGTGGTTGCAAGTCCCCTTTTCCCTTCTCAAAGGAACAGATCGATGAATGTCGGTTCTGATGACAGCCAGTCCGGCTTTGCGGATCAAACAGTCGCGGTCCTCAAGGGAATCCTCGAGCTTGGGGGTTCCATTGCTATTGGAGTATCTTCCAGATTCGCTCCGCTCGCTCAAACCCCGCCTGGATTCGCACTTTGGCAGACCACCACGGTTCAGATGATGTCTGCCATTGCTGCCCAGTTCGCGGACCATCAAAGGCATCTTTTGTTGCTTGTCGACCCTAAGAGAAATCCGCCTATCCAAACGGTGCTCGACAATGTCGATCAATTGCGGATAGCCGGGATTGCCCTGCACGGGTACGCCGGCGGCTTTCAAGCCACGCCAGAGCAAGCCGCCACCTTGCTGCGGGCGTATACCGACGTGGCTTTTTGGTCCAAGCAATACTTCGGGCAGCCTCTTCAGCATGAACTCTACGAGCTCTTCCTGACCACGCTCGAGCCGGCAAACTGGGCGCGACGCGAGCTCCTTGCCGCCAACCGCCCGGGCGGCAAAAAGCTGAGCGAAGAGCGACTTAGAGAAATTATCACTGTCATAAAGCCCATCACACATGCCACTCTGACCGTCCTGGCCATGACGGACATTCTGCAGACTTACCTGCGCCAGTTGGGGGTCGTTTATCAGGACGACCAGCATTAGGCACAATGTCTGCCGCTTTCAATCGCATCAGCGGCGCTACAATCGTGATCATTGCCGGAAGTCGGCTTGACCGGCGCGACCCCATTCACACCGACTTCCGGCTCTAGCGAGGAGGTGCGCAGAGCTAAACAGGATCAAGTCGCAGACCTACAAGAATGCGGAACTCACATAGACGAGGCGTGTCTCGTTGCTTGCACAGCGGTTCTGCATTTAACTCCACCGAAAGGAGAATTGATGAAGATCAGGATGTGGTTCGGCGCTTTCTTTACCGTGAACGCGGTCGGCTTTGTGTGGCTTCTGAGCAACACTCGGGCCACGGTGACTCAGGTCGCTCAGATGTTGGCGGTGGTTGACGCGGTTATTCTTGTTGCCACCTTCTTCGTCTGGTTGTACCATGCACCAGAAAGGCGACGCCGGAAAGAATTGCTCGAGCACCAGCCAGGTTGCCCGCAATGTCTCGGAAAACAGCAATACGGCGGAGTCCTGGAATCCGCCGGACTTACTCCACTGGAGCCTGTCCCCTGCACTTATTGCGGCTACAATCCACACGCGGTCAAGAAGAGCCGGTAGCCCCGCATTCTCTCTGGTCGCTCAATTTCGGCGACTGGCTGACATGGGCATAAGGGACGTAAATTTTGCTGTGAATTACTTGGGCTGCAAACGAGAATGACCCGCGGACGCTATCCAGCGTCTTAGGGTCTTTCTCTATTTTTTTAGGCGCTGCCTCGCCTTCGTTCCTCGGCTCAACGCGCGTGCCCTCCTCCGTTTCGCTTTCACCGCCTTACCGGCGCTGTCCGTTCCACTGCTTCCTGTTATTCTTTTTGTCCTCTTGTTGGCACCGTCAGCGGTGCCCGACGCATTGTCCAAAACAATGCCTCTTTTTTGTTTTAGTATTTGCCAGCTAAATCTAATAGCCTTTCTTTGCCGACATAATAGAACTGATTGCAAAAATGGCAGCGTCCTTCTGCTTGCCCTTCTTTCTCTGCCATAGAGACTAAGTCATTTCTTTCTAAAACTTTTAATGCTTCAAAGAAACGCTCATCTGAGCATTTACATTGAAAAGATACAGGGTGTACAGGCATTACTGTTTGCAGTGTAAAACCTTCTAAAATACGTCCTAATATTTGCTCCAAGCTCATGCCCCGGCGCATCAAAAAAGTAAAAGTGCCAAAAGTGCTTACGTTATTCTCAATTTGACAAATTGTTTCTTCTGTATGATCCGGCAGCAATTGCACAATTAGCCCACCCGCTGCCTCTACACCATGAGAATTTAAATGCGTGCCGATAATAACTAATGAACCTGTCTTGTTAGAATTAACCAGATATTGATTAATATCTTCGCCAATTTCTCCGGTAGCAAGCTCAACTGTTGAAGTATGCGAAAGACCAAAGCCTTGATCAATAGTGACATGCAAATAGCCGGTATGTCCCACTGCTTCACCCACATCAAAATTACCCAGGCTATTAAGCGGTAATTCTACTTGAGGATTTTCAAGATAACCCCGAACAGTTCCTTTAGGCGAAGCATCAATAAATAATTTACCCAGTGGACCATTGCCTTGAAATTTGAGCGCTACTTGACCTTGCCTAGCCAATAGTGGTGCTAGCAATATTCCACCGGTCAAAGCTCTACCTAGAGCAGCTGTGGCTGTAAAAGATAAATTATGTCTATGCCTGGCATCGGCAACTAAATGGGTGGTGGTAGCTATTATTGCTCTGATCGAGCCGTCGGTGGATATTGCCTTTAATATGCCGTCTTCCATAAGCACTCCACTTAGCCACCCTGCCCGATTAAATCAGGCTCAGTGACAACATTATAGCTGTTAAATGAAAGGCTTGAAAGATCTGGCTTGGTAAGATTAATTTTTGAGCCAAATAGTCTATGCTAAATGGTCTATGATCGATGCCCCAGCTATTTTTTTGAGCATCTTTACTAGAAATATGAATGAAGCTTTTGTATTTGCCATAGCCAGCTCGTTTTTTCTTGGACTGAGGCACGGCTTTGATTGGGATCACTTAGCTGCCATTATGGATATTGTAGGAACAAAAAGCAGCGAAAGTATTGAGTCACATTTATCATTGCCAAAAGCACAAAGTGCAAGCATTGCCCTGGCGGCTATTTATGCTTTAGGGCACGCACTAATAGTAATTTTTCTGGGTATCGCTGCGTTAAATTTCGCCATGATTTTGCCGGCGTGGCTGGATCCAATAATGGAGCGCATCATTGGGCTTAGTCTCGTAATCTTAGGTTTGTGGGTTTTTTATTCATTGTGGCGTTATTTGCAGAATAGAGAAAAATTCTACCTAGCTAGTCGCTGGATGCTCATTTTTGCCGGGCTAAAGTATTTTGCTAATTGGCTGGCGCGCAAATGTCTTAAGCAGAAAAAGGCACCGTCTTTAACTATAGCCAAATATGGGCCTATAGCTGCTTTTTTAGTTGGCATATTGCACGGTATTGGTGCAGAAACCGGTACACAGATACTGCTGATTACAGCTGTAGGGGCTGCAGCGCATGCTGCGGGCATTTCTATGCTACTTGCTTTCACAGCAGGTTTGCTAATTTCCAATATTTTTATAGCCGTGCTGGGCTCTTGCGGCTTTCTATACACACAGAATCTCTATCCTGCTTTTGTAGCATCTGGTGCTCTAGCTGCTGCGTTTAGCCTGGTAGTAGGCACGTTTTTTATAACCGGACAAGTTGATAATTTGCCAGACTTACAAACGATTTTTTCTTCTGCTAAGAAAAAGATTTCTTATCATCATGCCAATATCCAAACAGACGCGAGCATAGCGGCTGATTATCTAAATGTGACACATTAGAAGTCATTAGATCTATGTGGGTGCTAAAGTTCTAAAATTGTTGTTAGCACAATAAAAATTGGCACTAAATACTATAGCCTTTTTAGCGCAGAGGAATTTATTTTGGCTTTGCATGGAAAAACAAAAGAGATTTTAAAAAATCGTTTGGCGCGTGCCTTGGGGCATTTAAATGCTGTCCACAAAATGGTGGATGACGAAAAATACTGCATAGATGTGCTCAATCAATTAAAGGCTGTGCAAGCCGCTCTTGATAAAACAGCACAGTTAATGCTTAAACAGCATCTTGAAACTTGCGTTGTAGAAGCGGTTAAAGCCAATGACTCAGCTAGAGTAATGGATGAAATTTGGCAATTGTTGCGCAAAGGTTCTTACCTGGAAGAAGAGACAGAAATTCTAGCTGCCGCTCCTGCTAACAAGCCTAAATGTTGCGGCTGATGAGCGAAAAATTTCCCACTGCTTTGACTTCATAAAAAGCATATTGCAAAAAGGCCAAAGGCGACCGAAAACAACTGGACTTTATCCAGTAAGTCTCCGCTCGCCCTGGGCAAGCCCCGCTTGAAAATCTCGTTTTTATCTAGATATAAGGCTCGTAATTACCGCAGAGCATGACAACATTAAATGCGTTCTTTACAACCGGTCATGGCTCCGCTAGCGCTCTTGATTATCTATCTGTCAATAAGATGCGCCAGACGCAGCGCATCTTTGCTAATTGTATTATCGCTAGCAGCAAGCAAACTTCGCTTGATTATGATGCTGCGCGAAATAGCTTTTTACCTGCTGTTACTATCCAGCCAATCAAGTTAGCATATTCTAGGGCCGACAATTTTATTTTTCCTTCCTGGGTGTCTTCAAAAACTGAGGTCAATTCTTGATATGAGCTATCTTTTGTTAACTTGCGCCCATCTAGCAAATCAATGTACTCAATCTGTTTTTGTTTCACCGGAATATTTTTAATTTCCGCTATAACAATGGGCGCAATCCACTGACGTACTAAGGTGCCAATCGGTGTTTTTTTGTAATCAGAGACTTGCAAGAGTCGATCCATAAGTTCTGCGTCAGCACGAAATTCAACAATTCCGCGCTTGTAGCAAATTACTGTGGCACTCTTGTGGCATTAGACAGCGGTTTTTTGAGCAAATCTTATTAGGCGCATCAGCTTGAAGTCCAAGTAGCTTGAGTTTTAATTCTTATAATTTAAGTCGCATGTATATATCAACTCTATGTTTCAACACCGAGAGTTTTTCTGGCTCATATCTTACAAAACCAGTCTTGGTATAAAGTCTTACTGCTGCTTTTAGGACTGTACAAGTCTCAAGCGTCAGCAATTTTCCACCTCTTCTCTTTGCCTCATTAATGCAGGCATGGAGCAGTTTCTTGCCTATGCCTAATCCCTGGTATTTGCTGGACACACCCATTTTTGCTATTTCATAGTGTTCTGGAGATAGACGAATTAAAGCTACGGTGCCTACAACTTTGTGGTCACAAAGCACAAAAAATATTTCACCACCATTAACCAGAACTGTTTCTGGGTTGTATAAAAGCTTTTCATCTGCTTCTACTACTACAAAATATTTATTGATCCATTCTATATTCAGCTCAGCAAAATATTTTCGATAAGCAGGCTCGTATCTAACAATTTGTACTTCTTGCTGATTCTGAGACATATTGGCCATTCTCTTTAGCAGTGATTGCTTCTTGTGACAGCTTTCTAACAAATACATGCTGGTCAAAAACTGGCCACCCGATTCTTGCAAAAGCTCATTTATTGCTGCCTGAATTTTTACCCAAACTGGCTCTAATTTCTCTGCTAAACTTTTGCCCTTATTTGAAATCACGAGCAGTTGACGCCGTTTATCTTGTTTGTCTTGGGAGCTACTGGCATAACCATGTTCAATTAATTCTTGGGCAATCTGATTAATAGCGGAATGCGTAACTCCGAGCTGATCAGCAATTTCGGTTGCTGTTACTGGTGATTGCTCAGCCTCACCGGACTCGACTTTTGGGACGCACAGCGTAAGGCCAATCTCTTGCCGAACACTGTCTTCGCGGCCTTCCACATGGAACCGCGAACGGGGGGTGTGTTGCCGCAGGAGGCGGTCAAGTTCGTGAGCTGTCTCTAAGACGGAGCCGTGCGGCTTGTCGTACCTCGCTATCGACAAGCCGCACGGCCGATGTGAGTCCGAAAGCCCCACGTCCCTGTTTCACCAGCTAATATTTCAAGCGACACTTCTTCAAAGGCATTTACTTCACGCCGAGAAAAGGAGAGATCATGAGCAAGCAACGCGACGAGCTCGAGATGCAGCGAGTGCCGGTCGGTGGGAAGGAGTCCCCAGCAGAGTCCGGCTACGTCGACCTCAGCCGGCGAATTATCACCGAGGACGAACTCGTTCAGCTCAAGCCGCGTCGTCCAACGGGCATGAGGCTGGACGGCGTCATCCTGCCTACGTCCGGGCTCAGCCGGTTCAGTGATTTCGAGCTACTCGAATCCATCGATTTGCGGGCGGCCGAGATTTCCACCCCCGACGGGCGCGGGCGGTTTGTCCAGGACGTCGACCTCGACTACCTGGCGAACCTGACCGCCCTGCACTTCATCGACCTCTCTTGGTCGGAATGCACGGGCCGCGGAATCGCCAAACTGAAGCGGTTGACCAAACTCGCCACCCTCTATTTCATCCGCGTCAAGCTAACGGATGACGACATGGTCCACCTGGAGCATCTGCCGCTCAGATACGTGAGCATGGAGGGCACGCAGATCACCGCCCGCGGCCTGCGGATCTTGCTCATCGATCATGAGCTGATGAACTCCATCGACGTCAGCAATACCGCCATCACCCCGGCGGAAGTGGACGAGATCGTCGCCTATTACGGAAAGCATGGGCGGCGGCTGACGATTCACAATTGCCGGGCTTCTAACTCCTGAGGAGGTCGAAGAAGAGGGCAGAGACTTGATTATGAGCGACGCAGCATTTCCGGTCCCGGTTGCTCAATTCTCAGGTCTCTGCTCAATCCGCAACAGATGGTGCGGTGGGGGAGTTACACCAGTAGGCGTGCTTTAGTTTTTTTACCAGGTCGGGTCATGAACCCACACTCAAGAACAGGAACGATACGATGAAAAGCTTTACGTTGGTTTTGCGAGGACTGCAGACGATTCTGCTCATGGCGCCAGACACCGTCGTCAACCTCACGAACAAAGAGGCAGACGGATCGGATGCCTTGTTTTACGAAACCCCCGACTCCCCGCCCTTCGGAATCCAGGGCGCACAAACCAGGGTAGGAACATTCCTGCCAGTGGCGACGGCCAGTTACGGCGGTTTCGTCACCGTGCTCAAAGGGCTCGGTGTCCGCGTGCCCAACTTGAGCGCAGCCATGCAGGGGGATATTGAATTGATCCTTTACGCCATTATTGATGATGGCAATGTGGACGGAATCAGCAAGCTCCAAACACTTGTCAACAAGTGGTCGGACTGGCGGCCATAGACTGCGCCGGAGAGCGAAGAGCGACTAGACGGTGGCTTGCCGTAACTACATCAATCGGGTCGGGGCGAAGGCCCTATGCTTCGCTCCGACCAGCCGAGCTTTTCGCTAATCGCTTTCTTAGTCTTTCAATTTTTTTATGATATAACTACTATTTTTATGATCTAAGAACTATGTGGTATACCTGCAACCACACGCGGCAAGCCATTTACGTCTTTCCTGCTTTCTAATTTTTGCCAGCCGTTATTTTTGAATATCGATAAAACTGATTGTTCTTGCCCATCGCCAATTTCGAAAGCACCAAAAAGATTTATTTCCTTTTCGCCTTCTTTTGCTTTCTTATAATGCTTAGGCAAAATACGAGCAAAATCGCGATAAAAATCTAGCCCGTCTTCGCCGGCATAAAGAGCTTCTTCAGGTTCAAAATAAATTTCTCGCTGCAATTTAGTTTGATTTTTAGCTAGTTTAGGACTAAGTAAAGATGAGACATAAGGCGGATTGGAAACAATAACGTCAAAATTATTTGGTAATACTTTGTGCCAATCACCGAGCACCAAAGTTAACCTTTCATGCACACCATGCCGGCGCGCATTACCTAATGCCGTAGTAATGGCCGCCTGCGATATGTCACATGCCCAAACTTTGCAATAAGGCAAACGTTTAAGCAAGCTTATAGCTATAATGCCGCTGCCCACGCCAATTTCTGCAATATTTACATTAAGCCCCCCGTCGCCTTCATCTGGCAATTGCTCTGCCTGAACCGCGTCATTTTTCGTTCTGCTCTGCGCCCAGTCAACAATAGCCTCTATCAGAGTTTCAGTGTCAGTACGCGGAATAAGCACTCCAGGAATTACTGTGTACTTAAGGCTAGCAAATTCGATTTCGCCCAAACAATAAGCTAATGGTCTTCTTTCTCTGCGCAAACTTAAAATACGCGTAATTTCTTGTTGCCATTGCTGAGGAAATTCATCAATATCTTTTATTACTTGTTGTGCTTGTCTAATGCCACTTATATGTTCAATGATAAGCAAAGCTTCTGCGTGGCACTCTTGCTCTTCCAAACCAATCTCTTTAAGCCGCAAATAAATTTCACGGCGCTTAGATTCAAAAATATTTTTATTTATGGTGGGATTAGTTTCTGTCACTGAATTTTAACGTCTCCACACGCGTATTGGACCTTGATATCAAAGAATAGCAGAAATTTTCTGTCTGTTTTTTCATTTTTCTATTTTTGTTTGTACTACAATGGAAGGCTTATTGGCTGCCCTTCTTTATTTTTTGCCTGTCCCAGATAAAGAGATTTTACTGATCATGGTGCATACAAATTTGGATTTAAAAAATACAACTAGCAAGAATATTGTTTTGGCAATGGCAAAACAAAGTCCGTATATACCGCATATTTTACTAAGTTAAAGAATCGCTTTACAACTATGCACAGCTAGCACTAGCTGCTTATAAACGTCACCACCCCGCAACTTCAAATCATCGTTTACCAGACGGCTAATAGCATTGAAATTTTACCTTCAAGTTTTATTTTAGATTATTTAGTGGTCGATTTTCGACCATCTAGTGAGCGAAAAAGCCAAAACGCCTGAGGCACGCCCATTGGGAGAGGAGTTTCCGATGTTGCGGGCATGCAGGCATCTGCAATGGAATCTGATTTCAGTCAAGCATCAATTGTCTTGGTTAGCAGTGTATCCCACAAATTGTCTGCAGAGCGACCATCCAATTCGTCGTCTCTTTGGGCTGTTTCCATTTTTATTGGTCTTTTTTATTTAGTCAGTTCACTTACTGATATTGCGTGCCATCAGCTTGTCGATCAAAGCTGGCAGACTTATGGCGATAAGATTATTGCTAAGCGGAAAAGATTCTGTGCCTGGATAAACAATAAAACTTTGGCTTGGTTTTAAATCTTCGCAAGCGTGATAAAAGCCTCTTTCCGGCTTAGGTGCCAAACTGCGCTTTATCTCTATTGCCCATAATTCACCATTACTCAAAGATAACACCAGATCGATTTCCGCACCAGCAGCAGTGCGATAAAATCCGGCGTCGGCACCGAAAGGCAAATGTGTAAGCAAATTCTCGATAACCAGACTTTCAAAGCTTGCTCCAGCAACCGGATGACCAAGTAAAGTATCGAAACTATCTATATTAAGCAAAGCATGCAGAAGTCCAGTATCGCGAATATAAATTTTTGGCGAACGAATTAGCCGCTTGCCGACATTACTCATCCACGGACTTAACCGCCGCACCAAAAGCAAATCTACTAGCAAATCAAGATAACGACTGATACTAACAGCAGATACTGATAAAGCGCTACTCAGGCGAGAAGCATTAAATGGCTGTCCTTGACTGTGGGCAAGCATAGTCCAGAAACGTCTAAGTGTTTCTGCCGGCACGCGCGGTCCAAATAAAGGGATGTCTCTTTCCAGATAAGTACGAATAAAGTCTTGGCGCCAGGCAATGCTTTCCATCTCGCTTTTAGCTAAATAGCTTGAGGGAAAGCCGCCGCGTAGCAAGAGCTTATCTTGGGCTACTGCAGCGGGCGGTATTTCAGTTGCGCTTAGCGGACCCAACTCTATATAACTAATTCGTCCAGCAAGATTTTCAGATGTCTGCCTAAGTAGGTCCAACGAAGCCGAGCCTAGCATTAAAAAGCGTCCTGCTTTTCTACCTTGTCTGCGGTCTTCATCAATTATGCCTCGCAATGTTTGGAAGAGATCCGGCAAACGCTGAATTTCGTCTAGAACAATTAGATCGCCAGGATGAGCATTAAAAAAAGCAATTGGTTCTAATAGTTTGGCTTTGTCTATAGGTGATTCAAGATCCACGTATATAGAAGAACGTTTGTCTGCAATAGTTTTTGCCAGTGTTGTTTTTCCTGCCTGACGTGGACCAAGAAGCGCAACTGCAGGTTGACGATTGAGTGCCGCTATTATTTCCTTTTGCTTTTCACGAATTATCATAACCTTGCAATTCTAACATTTCATGTAAGATTTGCAAGGTTATGAACGATTTCTGCTAAATTAAAAAATCACTTTACAACTATGCACAGCTAGCACTAGCTGCTTATAGGCATTACTACTCTTATGCGCGAGGGCGCCATCCGTGGCGCAGCATGCGGTCGCTTAGACTAATATTGCAAAAATATTTAGCTAATGGTTGGAATGCAAGCTCAATCTGAATAATCGATTTCATCATCAGTCATGGCTAAAAACATCCTTGTATTCATGAAGTCATTGTACAGAAATACAAGGATGTTTTATAGATTTTCATTGATTTTTATTCATGGTTTTAAATCTTCGCAAGCGTCACTTCTTCCGGCTCTCATGGCGCTTTTCTAGCTTCTCAAAAGCTGTTGGGCCTGATACTACTGCACCTTTTTCGGCTTGTTCAAGACCAATTTGTATATCCTGAACCAGCTGCTCAAAACGTCCTTGTCTGAGTTGTTCTTGTTCAACAAGCAACCGCAATCCGGCTCTAAGAACCTCACTCGCGTTGCCGTAGAATCCGCTATTTACTTTATCTTGAACAATTTTCTCAAGTTCAGGAGTCAAAGATATATTCATGGGTTAGTTGTCTCCTCTGGACTATTTTCTAGTAAATATACCCTTTTGTCTGTTTTTGACAACTATTGTTATCTATTGCTACTAGTTGCCGGCAAAGTTTTACCATTAATGTCTACCGCACACGAGTGTAAGGTAGTTTAAAACCGCAGTCGAGATCTCGCAGATCCTGCTGCCGTTTCTCAATGATACTAGCCCTGGCTCCGGCATCAAGTCTCCTCGGCGCTCGGGGATCTGGTCAGTTCAAACGCCGGCGTGTGCGGCTCAGGCAACATTCGATTTTTTGAAATTGAAAGAAACTTTTGTTCCCAGCCGAGCCAAGTATTTCAAAAGTAAATCGACACTGAAGTACTTTGTGTTGAAACTCATAATTTCAGCAATTCTTGGTTGTCCAATTCCAAGTATTTTGGCTGCTTCTCGCTGAGACCAATTATTTTCAGTAATTATGTCTCTTACCTTGAGCATCAATTCTGCTCTAGCGAGGAGGTTTATTGCTTCAGCATCACTATAACCAATGTCTTTAAAAACATTACCTGAACTATCTTCTACATCAAAATTTTGTTGTTTATTTTTGTCTGGTTCTTTGCATTTCCGCATATGCTTTCCTCGCTTTAACAATTTCAGGTTGTGGTGTTTTTTGAGTCTTTTTCTCAAATACGTTCAAGACATAAACTGCCTCTGGAAATTTGGCTACGTAAATTACTCTGTGTTCATGTGGCTGATGTATTCGGATTTCTATTGCTCCTTGTCCAACGCTAAGCATTGGTTTCCAGTCGTCCGGTGGTCTTCCTAGCTGAACCAGCCAGATTTGGTTGCCAGCTATATTACGAGCATCATCGGGAAATTTTTTGAGATCTTTGCGGCTGTTCATTATCCATTTGACTGGTTTTGTGGCCATTTAATTTCCCTTATTGTGTAGCCACCCTAAAATATTATCCGTGATTTCGTATCACCAGTCAAGTAAATCCATTCGAGGCAAATCCAGAGATGCTTATGTCACGTTGTCAGTTTCTTTTTAGCGCGGTAGCGCTAAGTCTAGAACCGCAGTCGAAATGTCACTCAATCGCCGGCATTGATTAACCGGACTGCATTGGTTCACATCGCTATGAAAGGAAAAATGTCATCAAAAAATGACGACGGTTGAGCTGCGTGGATCAAAAAAAGCACAGAAGCTCAGGAATGCCAGGATATACATTGACAATCCTGAGCTTCTGTTTCCGATTACGGGTTTGATCGGGTCGCCGTCCTTGGCGATTGACCCGACCCTTCACAAAGGACCATAGCCGGATTATCGAAGAGCGTAAACGCTTCCGCCGCACTGTCCGTGATTCTGCTCCTTCCTTGGTGGCACGTAGGTCGTGGCAGAGGTTGGGGGGTTGGCGGTTGTTGGTGTTCTTGGTGTGCTTGTTTCTCGTATGTGGTCGGTTGTTCGTATTGTTCGTGATGCTCTTGGTAGTTGTGTCGGTTATGGTGTGGCGAGTGTTGTTCTTGCTCGGCGGCGACGTCGTCGTCGCGCCGTGTTCGATGACTCTGAAGTGGTTAATCGCTGTGCCGGCGGCTACGTCATGTGTAGTTGTTGGTATCGCGGTTGTGAACCAGCACAGCGAACGAATCGGTTGCAGCGTGTTTGCCTTCCTTGACGATTTTGTCAGGACAACGTCACAATGCAAGAGCAGCCACCCAGAGCGGTGACAATCTCGGTGCCCATGTCACCGATGATCCTCCTGGCCTCGTCCGGGCCGAGGGTGGTTGCCACAACGCCATCGAGCTGCCACCCGTGCTTAACCTTTCCTGTACCGATGCAGTCCAAGGTTCGAAATGCCGGATATACACAACTGGCTCCGAAAGTCTCGGGTTTGACCTGGAAACCGAGCCCGCTCGCCTGAGCTGCAGCACCAACCGCTGCCCTCAGGTTTTCAACCCCACAACGAGCGGGCAGCTGCCCGGCGATGTGGAAGCTGTAGCTCTTCTGATTCTGTTCCTGATTTTGCTTCTGCACTACCGACACTCCTATTCTAGGCTACACAGCCGGATTGTCGAAGGAGAGGAACGCGAGGTGCCATGCGATCTCGCTTGACACCTCACGTTCGGGACGAAATTGAAATTTCCGCATTAACTGATGGGCAGATTCAGAGAAGCGAACGGGGTGTCGCCGACCACGATCATCGTGCGGACCCGGGCTACGCCTGTCCCGGTTAGATTGCCGCGAGTCAGCCTTACCTCCAGGAGCTCCCGTCCCGACGGGTCGCAGATCCGGAAGCCGCGATCGGTCGAATTCGCCCAGGTGGTGAACAGGTGGTCCTGGCTTTTGACCACGAATGTGATCACAGATCCGCCAGCTTCTGTCACTTGGATTTGATTTTCCCGAAACAGCACCCTCAGTTGCTCGATTTCAGGGTTTGGGCACCCTTTCGAGGAGTGCCTAAAATCGATCCGAGACGCCATGATCTTCAGCTTGGTCGCCATCTGCACGATGGCGATTTGAGCGGCCCGAGACACTTCCGTGTGCTCCCGGCCGCCGCGCTCGGTGATAAAACCATTGATCGTACCGCAGTGGCGGCACTGAATGCCGCCACGCTTGGGCATCGTGCGTCCACAGCACTCACAATTGGTGCGGGGCAGAATCTGACGAGATCGTCGTGAAATGGTCATGATGACCCTCCGCTTAGAACAGGCGCCGGTGTTCTTAACCGGCGCGCAAAGCCAAGTAATGGGGTCACGCTACCCCCCAGCCCACCACTTTGGACTTATCTCCTTGCGGGAGACTCGCCCAGGCAGGTGGCGCCTTTGTACATTGCTCAAACAGACACTGTCACCACTTGTGGTGACAGTGTGGTGTTGGAGCTTGAACGACGATTAGCCAGTCTGCCGCTGCAGGCCCTGGACGGCGCGAACGAAGGCGAGGGATTTCGCCACATCTTCCAGCGCCCGGATTTCCATGATCTCCTCGCGGAACTCCGGGTTCTCATCCTCCTCGTCGCATGGATCGAGCTTGGTGTCGAGCAGGTCGCTGACCGCAAGACCCAAGACCGCCTCCAGCCAGGCCAACGGGTCTTCGCCGACGAGGTCCCAGTCCGGAACCCAGGGACCGCCGGATAAAGCAACTAATTTTCTGTAAATGTTTGATTTAGTACCTTCTGATTTTTGATTTTGTATTATCTTTTTTTGTTTTTTACGTATTTGATCTTTTAAAAAGGTTGGCCCGCCTTGCTTTCCATGCAGGCAGACAAGCCTAGCTGAGCCACCCAGTGTAAAGCACCAAGCAGCTTCGCTGTGGCTTCGCCAGTGCTTGACACCGGGACCCTTGGCTTCAGCTATTCAAGCATGTGCCGCATAGGGCTGCGGCGGGCTTTTATTTATTCAGGTGCTGGCAAATATCTATTCTTTTCAGTTATCCAATCATCTGACACCTCCATTATTACTGCTGTTATCAAACGTAGGCAAGATGCTTCATTTGGGAACAATGTGGCTACTCTTGTTCTTCTATTTATTTCTCTGTTGAGCCGCTCCAGTAAATTAACCGTGCGGATTTTTTTCCAACAAAAAGTAGGAAAAGAGAAAAAAGTTAGACCTTCAGGCAAGTCTGTCTCCATCCATTTAGCCAGAGCTGGTGCTGATTTCTCGTAAGTATTTATTGCTTGCTTAAGTAATCTATCTGCTTCTTCTTTTTTAGGAGCATTAAAAATTGCCCTAATATCTGCTGCTACTTGTTCCTTCATATCTTTTTTCGGTATATATTTCTGAGCATTTTGTTGTAAATGAAATTGACAACGTTGCCATGACATACCACCAAAAACAGCTTTCCTAGCAGCCTTTAGCCCTTCATGGCTATCGCTAATTATTAGCTCAACACCATGTAAACCTCTTTCATGAATCTTGCCCAAGAAGCTTCGCCAGTGTACTTCTGCTTCTGATAAAGAAACAGAAACACCTAACAGTTCTCTTCTGCCGTCAGCATCAACACCAGCAGCAATTAGAACAGCGCAATCTCTAACAATCCCTCCATGTCTTATCTTCTCGTAGCGAGCATCTAGATATACAAACTTAAAAAGACCCAGAGGTCGGTTGCGCCAAGCTTCCAGAAACTCGTCTAGTTCTTTAGTCATGCGGCTTACTTCAGATGTGCTGACATCAAAGCCACACATTTTTTCGACAATCTCAGTTACTTTTCTTGTTGATACTCCTTGCACGTACATCTCAGCTAAAGCTAGTCGTAGCGCTCTTTCAGAGCGCATGCCTTTTTCTAGACAGTTTGGATAGAAGTCACCTTCTCGTACTTGAGGTACAAGAAGATCTAGTTCACCGAGTCTGGATTTAACTGTTTTTGATTTAAATCCATTAGCATGACCATTCCTGTCTTCTCTACGTTCATATGGTTCAGCATTTAAATGCTTTTGTCGTTCTAGCAACATCGCAGAATTAATTAAAAATGCTAAAGCATCGTTGGAAGAATCAAGTCCTTGATTAATTAGCACTTCTAGAACTTCCTTTAATGTATTATTCTTTAATTGGGTCATTGGTTTATCCCTCCAGTCTTACTAACCAGAAGGGTAAATCTGTGGCCTCTTTCTTTCTGTCTTAAATCTGACAGATCTAAAAAGGTCTAATATTTACAGAAATAATGATGCACTAACGACCGCCGCCGATATTCTTCCCTGCCGGCAACTCCATAAAGCGGCAGGTTGTGGCCTCGGCAGGCAGGGCGCAGACAAACAGCATTTTCACGCTGCCCACCTGGCCGTAAGGGATGGCGACCATGCGGGAGCCATCCTGGTACTCCCAATAGGCACCAACCCCTCGAGCGTTGATGTCGAACCCGTCCACATCTGCCCCGGTCGTCGACGGGGCAGGGGTATTTGCGTCAGAACCCAGGGCATCCGTCGCCCTCGCAACCAAACCTGGGAACAGCACCTCCGCGGTGGACGGGATCCACAGCTCAAACCCCCACCGCCCATGCCCGTCTGGAACGGGCACGCCGGCGACGGCGAGCGTGTAGCGCGACGCATGTAGCGCCGGCAAATCCAACACCGCAAGTCTCATTAGAGATGCCTCCTTTCAAGACATCTGCCCGCATGGTGATTGATCAACTCCGAGACACGACTGCGGGCACAATCGAATCCCGGATGAAATTTACAACTGCTGGCGCATTGACGACATTAGCCGCGCGCGGTCGTGTGCGCCTTCTTCAATAGACGGCGGACTGAGGGGGCCGACGCCGGGACATGATAGCCTGACGCCCCCGGTGTGATCCTGGGGGACGGTCATCCGGCTTCGATGGTTGTCGAAGCCCGACATCGCCCTCCCGATCATCGTATCGAAATGCAACGGAGACCCTCGGCTCGGTTCCGCCGCCACACTTGCGATCGGATTGCGAGGGAAGGACGGCGTTTCCAATGCTCATGTTCAAGTTCGAGTTCTGCCAAGCCATGCCTCGCTCCTTTCGCGAGTTAGGCGTTCCCATTGTGATCATGAAGGAGCGCGCCAACAGGTCAACACGCGCTCCGAACTCGTTCTTCAAGACACACGCACAGAACAATCATGCCCAGTTTTTCGACAAGTTGACATGTCGCCGTAGGCACCAGGGACGGTGCCTATGGATTTGGACAGCAATTAATCGGTCGCCGGTCGCGGACCAATTATCGGGACGTTATCCGCGTGGCCGGCGGGCACGGGAAAGTGGTCCGCCCCCTGGGTTTTCATCACGATCGGGTTTTGCCGACGGTCTACATTGCTCCTCTTGCGCGCGGTCGTCCCAGTTGGCGAAGCTGTCTACAAAGGCGGGGTCGAACACCAGGCGAACAGAGGTGAGCCGCCGGAACCCCCTAAAGGCCAGGTACTGATCGCGCAGGTGCAAATCAGCCTCATCAGGATTCTCAACCCGAACCATCACCGGGTAGAGCGGGTACACTCCCTGGCGGCAGAGGTGGTCGATGATCGACGCTGAGACCACGACCACAATGTCGCTGGCGCCGCTCTCTCTATAGAGGGCAGCAATTGCCTCGGCCGACTTGGTCTCCGTAGTGTCTAATATCAGTTTAACCGGTCCGAAGAGCCGTTTCAGCCGCTCAATCTGGACTGGCAAAGGTGGTGCCCCAATCCAGAGAATCTCCTTCTTGGCCTCAGAGGCTTTCATGCCCTCCGGGACGTCCTGGGTGGCGCCTTCGTGAACAATTTGCCAACCACATTCCTTAATGACGGTTTTGACAAATCCAATGATCCACCGGTCGGCACCACTGCTCCTAGCAGCGGTCATGTCGATAACGACTCGTGGTGAATCCGGAGGTTCCTTCCAATGCCACTCCGTCAACCGGAACGCGGGTCCAACCCAGTGCCTGGACAGCCTGCGCGCCTTATTCTTGGCGCACGATTTCATCTGCTCATCCGCCGAGCGATGATCGTCCTCTCGGGCCGGAAACGCACCACCGATGGTGATGATGTAAAGTTCTCGCTTTTCCTTCAAAGTACACCTCCTTCGCTGCCTGTTGACCATTGCTTGCGGCGTACACAGGCTATACGCCACAAGCTTTGTTCGAGCCCTAGAATCTGGTTCCATTCAAATTACTTCTTCTTCTCCTCCTTCCCGATAGCAGCCATTCCCCACTTTCTGGGCCGGGGACCTGGTCGCAGCGAGGCGCATTTCGGACAACCCCGCACATGCTCCCGTCCAGAAGGTGACCCACTCCTCCCGCGCGGGCGTTGTTCACCAGATGCCTTCGCGCTGCCCCAGCGCGTGCAGTTGCTGGACAGGAGGCGACAACTTGATGCGGTATCGCGTCAAGCCTGCTGCCAACGCAGCGATACCTTCGGCACGTTTTTTCATGTCTAGCACCTGCTGCAAATTACTGCCTCTCTCACCCACAGGGTGTTTGCCAAAAACACAACCGGTGTTGTGCTGAAGGTCAAACGCCAGGTCGGTAAACACTGAGTGCCCTAGCTGTCCACTCAAGAAGCCATGGGCCGCGTGGGCGATTTCGGCCCATGGCTTTCCTCCGTAACTTGTCCGCCACCATCCATGCTGTGCGAAATGAGTGGCAGCCAGCACAAGGAATCTAATCTGTTCCGCCTTTCCCAATCCGCGTAGAACATTCAGGACGGCGCGCTGGGCAACACCCCTATCCCCTCCTATCTTCAGCGAATAGGTTTTCTCAAGCTCTTGCAGTAGCGGCGGGCGGGGGTTGACCGTGTTGCATTGAACATGCCTGGCCTCACCGGCGACGGCGACGGTCAGGTACATGGCGATCCGTTCGGCCACAGCCGTGTGGATGGCCAGTTTTAGGCGGGCAGCCGCTACTCCCAATGCAGTACCCTCGGCTGCCCGTGCCATAGCGTCTGTCAGGTAGAAGTCGCCGGCCAGTTGGTCGGCATAACCCTTGGACTCAACGGTACTGAAGTCGAGCCTTGGCTCTGGCCACGGTAGGTTGCGCGCGATTCCTACCCAGCGTAGAAAAATATTCACCTCCTTTTTGTTGATGGACCCGGTGAGGGGCAGGCCGCCCCGGAAAATCCTCCCCGTCCGTCCATCGACTGAGACAATCACGTCTTGTTCGAGATTGGCATCTTGCCCGATGCCGACGACACAGGGTTTGCCAAGCCCTCTGGCGACGACGGCGGCGTGGCAAGTCGTGCCGCCCTCCTTGGTGACGATGGCCACGGTGGTGGCCGGCAGCATGCCCGGCAAATCGTCCGGGCGTGTGTCGTCGCGAAGCAGGACGACCTTTTCACCCTGCTTCGCTGACTCAAGGGCAACTTCCACAGTGGTGACTAGGCGACCGACGGCTGCTCCAGGGGAGGCCGACAGCCCTTGCGCCAAGAGCTGGTTGTCGACTACCGCTGCCTGCATCGCCGCGTCATCGAAGGCGCCTTCGAGGGCACAGCGGATCTGCGCCTGGGAGATGGTGGCAAGAGCTTTATCCTTGTCCCACTTCTTTTCCCAGACGAAGTGGACTGCGGTGGTCAGCGCTGCTTCCGGCGTCAGCTTGGCGGCGCGGACCTGCAAAATGTATAACTTTCCCGCCTGAACGGTGAACTCAACGTCCACTACCGTCCCGCGGTTAAGCTCGAGGCGCTGCACCGCCTCGTCAAGCTCTTCATAGAGCGCCGGAGCGACACCCCGCAGCTTTTGAATAGGCTGGGGCGTTCGCTTACCTGCAACTACGTCTTCCCCTTGGGCATTGAGGAGGAATTCGCCCCACATCCCGGGCTCTCCCGTGGCGCAGTTGCGGCTGAACACCACACCGGTGCAGGACAATCCTGGCAGGTTGCCGAACACCATCTCCTGGACGGTCACGGCCGTCCCCATTGTGTGGGAAATCTGCATAGCCTCACGGTAGGCCTTAGCGCGGGGGCAATCCCAAGACTGGAGAACAGCCCGGGTGGCTAGCAGGATCTGGTCCCAGGGATCCTCAGGAACTGGCGAACCGGTTTCCTGGCGGATGAGCGCCTGGAAGTCCTGGCAAACCCGTTTCATCTTCTCGGCGTTGATGCTGCGATGCTTGGCGTCAGTCTTATAGCTCGACCAGATCGCGTCGAACTTAGCGGGGTCAATGTCCAGCACCGTCTCCCCGAACATTTCCAGAAATCGGCGGTAACAATCGACGGCGAACCACTGCCCGTGTTGCAAGGACATGCCCGCCACCACCGTGGCATTTAAGCCAACGTTTAACACCGTGTTCATCATACCGGGCATGGACACCGGTGCTCCAGATCTAACGGACAATAGAAGCGGGTTAGCGGGATCGCCAAATCCCTTCCCGGTGAGCTGCTCTAACCGGGCGACTTGCCACCGGATTTGCCCCTCCAGCCGTGCGGGAATCCTTCGGTTCTGGATAATCGCCCTGGCCACGGCGGTCGTTATCGTGAAGGCGGCCGGAACCGGCACACCCGCCGTGTGCATTTCCTTGAGGGCAGCTCCCTTTCCCCCAAGGTCCGCGGCCAAGCTTGTACCATTGTCACCAATCTGGAACGTCACCCGTCTCCTGCGGTTGACGCGCCTGCTTTTATTCATAGGTCGTTCTCCATCGTTGAGATAAAGCCTGGTCCTAAGGCGGACAAGGCGTCACTGTTCTCAATTCAAAGTCCAGGTGGCGGGAATCGAACCCACACTTATGCAAGCGCACCATCTTTGGTGCCTCCCCTGGGCAGCTGTACTGCTCGCCCTACCTAGATTTCCTCTATAAAACGGAAACGCAGCCCGAGCGGGAAGGAGTTGCTCGAGTCGCATAGCTGACCCTGTCGTACCGACTCGTGTGAGGGCGCAGCTGTGCGAAGATCGAGTTTCACACAAGCCAATAGGATCCGTTGGACATCGAGTAGAGGGAGGGCCACCATAATGGCTAGTGCGGCATTTGCCACTATGGTGCCCGTTGCCTCCTTGAGACTCTTCGTTGCCGGATTGGCAGAGGGCTCGTGCGCGCAAGCTTATTCTGCGCTGAGCTTGTCTCGCCCCGATAGTAGTGAACGAGAAGATTCGTCGTGGTGTAAGCTTTTTTTACCACCAAGGATAAAGCATCCTCTTCTCAGCAACGCCCTGATTGGTCCTAATTGCCTGCGCTCAGCTAGGCAACGACAATGTCAGCTGGACCGGTCTATCCCCCCTGTACATTGTCACGGGCTAACCCCACTTTGTCCCAAGTGGGCGCGAATGCCAATTCGCAGTTTCATTTAAGATCAAACTACACAATAGCCTGACCTTACTGTTAGTCACAGTACCGTCCACCTGGGACAATTCAGGTGAACAGCCCGCTGCAACCCTAGGTAGCGGCAGCGGTTTATCGAGTTGGTACAGCTATACCGGACACCCCGATCAAATGGTTACCTCATACCCACTTGGTCTTATTAGCGCGGGGTGGAAGACGTAAGAACACGTCGCTCTGACTACCGACATGTTCTTTATCAGATGATGTCTATAGGCTACGTTTTCTGAGCCTAAAGGACACCAGCCAGTGTACACGCTTGCTCATGACCTAAGTAGAACAAGCACGCCTGTACGTGCCTCAAGATAGTTTTTAGCATGCTATCTGAGCGCCTGGTAAGACCTTTGAGACTTGCGCCTCGGGCGTGGCTGCGCCTTCTTGTCCCCTCTGCTTGCTTCCATCGGTTAGGGACAAGTATCTTCTCCCGGATGGCACGGGAGCCCCTGCCGGGCCTTAGTCGAAAGTGGTCACTAACGACCTGGCCAATGTTCGTAGTTCATGTTGGACTCCTTTCTGGTGTTGGGCAAAGCCGGCATCTGCGCTGCCGCAAGCGCAATATCAGCCAGTCTGCTTTCCGCAGTCCCTCTCTTGCATAACAAGTACAGCCCGAGTAGGAGGGACTAATTGACTAGGGGCTGTGCTGTAGGACTGAGACAACGGTCGTAGCGGCTTATGTGAAGGGCGCTGCGCGAAGGTCGAATTTCACGCAAGCCGCTACATTGGTCATGCCCGCTGGCTAGCTGCTCGCGAGTTCGGCGAGCTTGGCGACCAGGGTGGCTACCCTCCAACTGGCGTTGGGACGGAGTTTGGCCTTGCGCGCCAGGCGAAGGCCAAGCGCGTGCGCCTCGGGCGCCAGGTTGATTTCCTGCCCTTCGTCTATCGCCCGGACGGCGGACAGTGCGCTGCTCACGATCGGCAGGAGGGCGTCATCGCCCTCCGCGAGGGTCGAGAAACGGAACTGGCCCCCCTGTCCCGGCTGCTTCCAGCCGGCTTCACGCGGAAATTGCGACGTCAGCTGCGTTGCCGCCTCGGGCGAGGGCGGCTCCACTCGAACGCGAAAGCGTCCGGGCTCGTACTCGCGGACGCCGACGGTTCCCAGGGGCCAGTTCCCGAAGACAATGTATTCGTGGGTGCCCTCGGTGCCGGCCATGTCGAACGTCTTCGAGACGCCGGTCGTCGTCTTCGTCGCCTTCTTGGTCGTCTTCGGGGTCGCCTTGGTCGCGTTCTTCTTGCTGGTCGCCATAGTAGGTCTTCCTCTTGTTCGGTGCTCGTCCCCTTGTAGTGTTTGTTGGGGGACGGCACAAGTCATGCGTTCAGTGCGCTGCCATTCACAAAAGACAGCGCGCACTCTCTCTAACTCTCCCAGTGCTCCCGGCTCTCGGTCCCCATCGGGCAGGACCGCAGGTCTGGAAGCGGTAGACCTGTGATGAAGAAGGGCAGCCCTATTGCAGCTTTTGCGACATGAGATACAGCGGTACTGTCTTACTTCATCATAATGTTGTTGCTGGCTGAGCAAAGATCTCTTGCGCGCAAGCTTGTGCGCTGAGTTTGTCTCGCTCCGGTAGTAATGAACGAGAAGGTTTGTCGCGGCAGGAATAGCTCCACCGCCAAGGATCTCTCTGCGGATCCGTTTCCCAGCAACGCCCTAATTGCCAGTGCTCAATTTCTGGCAATACAAAGAGTTCGGCGGACTGGCCAGTCCTCCCACTCCTTATTACAGGCTTCCCCCACTTTTGTCCTCAGTGGGCGCGGCTGCCAGCTCGCTGTTTAAAACCAGACTCCCGGAGTTTGGTATCGGAAAAGGTACACAGTACGTCCAACCTAGGACAATCAAGGTCGAACGGTCCGCAACAGCATGAGGCAGCTGCGGCGGTTATCCATTTTGGTGCTGCTAACACCAACACCCCGAGCAAGTGGTTATACCTCACCAATTTGCTCTTATTAGCGCGGAGTGGAAGACGTGAGAACACATTGCTGTGGGCTCCAGTATGTTCTCTATCTAATGATGTTTGCACAGGCTACGTCTTCTGAAGCTGCCGACACCAGCTAGGTGTATACGTCCGTTTCTGGCCGAAACAGACTGTGTACATGCCTCAAGATAGCCCCTAACAATGCTATCTGAGCGCCTGGTAAAGACCTTTGAAGCTTGCGCCTCGGGCGTGGCTGCGCCTTCTTATCCCTGCTGCTTGCTCCCATCGGCTAAGGATAAGTTTTCTAATCCCGGATGGCTCGAGATCCCCTGCCTGGGCCTTGATGAGAAAGGTAATCACTGATTAAGGCCAATGCATGTTGGCCTCCTTTCGGTTTGAGTAACAATCGCACAACCTACGCTGTCGCAAAGCGCAAGTTGATCTCAATCCAAACATTCCTAGACGGAGGGGACTCCAGGAGCAAGACTTCCCCAATGGGGCCATCCAAACCAACACGCGATTCTCTAGTTGAGGTAGCATGCCAGGCGAGTCAGAACCAAGATGTCCTGATGTGCCAGCCTTCGCTAGGTATGTCTTCTCACGGTGATAAGCCTACTTATCTCTGGATGAGACATACAAATCGCCTGGGCTTGGGGTTTGGTCTTTGCTTTGGGTTGTCTGGAGTTCACTCCGGGATGTATGGAAACGATACCCAAACTTGACATTTCTGCTTAGGCTGAGTCAAGTCATACCTCCGCTATTTATCATCACATTGCTCAATTTCAGAGATATCTCAAAAACCAGGACAGATGCTGGTTATCAGGCTTTTTGTTACTAGACTAACTAGATAGATTAAAACTAGCTTTGGTAAAAACCCTTAGGATTCTCTACATTAAAGCACTTCTTTACAACTAGCGCTTATGAGCACTATTGATACCATCAATCAATTCTCCATTTACTATTGATAATCCAGCAGGTCTAGCACACCCAGGTGCAGTCACCGTTGAAGCTGGCTTTTTCATAAAAAATTTCAAGTATCAACAGTGAATACCATATGTTTTATTAAGCGCGTAACATATAATATATTCATGGCAGTAGAAGCATTTGGACAGATTTCGTGGCAAAGGATGATTCGTGCTGTGGAAAGAGTGCGGGAACGGCTATTGCGAGTCACAAACGCACTGCAGCAAGGCGGCATTGACTATGCTGTTATAGGGGGCAATGCTGTCGCGGCTCTGGTCAGCAAAGTAGATGAATCTGCGGTACGCAATACCCAGGATGTAGATCTTCTTGTTCGCCGGGCAGATCTGAACAATATCAAAGATATTTTGGAAAAGACAGGCTTTGTTTATCGTCACGTTGCCGGTATAGATATGTTTCTTGATGGTCCTCAAGCCAAAGCTCGTGATGCGGTGCATATTATTTTTGCCGGTGAAAAAGTGCGGCCGGAGTATCTAGAACCAGCGCCAGATGTTGATCAATCAGAGGCGGCCGATTCCTTTCGGGTAATAAATTTGCCTGCCCTTGTGCGCATGAAGCTTACCTCCTTTCGAGACAAAGACCGCACCCATTTACGAGACTTGTTGGAAATAGGGCTTATAGATCAGTCATGGTGTTCGCGCTTACCCGAGCAATTGGCCGATCGTCTGCAACAATTAATCAATAATCCCGACGGCTAGTCAGTTCGCCAAAAACACAATTTCCGCACAAACTCTAAGTATCAGCAGTAAGCATAAACTTAAAAATTGAAATTCACTCGTTTAATCCAATAAAAAATATTGATAATTTCCTGAAAGCCCAATAAGTATCAACAGCAGTTGAAATAGATCGCTATCTTTTTGATACGTGAGCAAAATTAATTTTCCACAGTGCCGAAACCGGTAAGGCGACGATATTCTTTGCTAGTGGAATTATTTTTTGTCCTTGGTAAAGCAAAATACCTCTGTGAAATTTCGGGCCCAGCAACTGGGCAAAACGCGACAAGCCGCTGATATCAGCGGCACTTATGGTACTTGCTGCTTTTACTTCCAATGCCACTATTGTGCCTGAGCCGGATTCCAACACCACGTCCACTTCATCGCCCTCTTGAGTTCGCCAATGGTATAAATGACAGCGAATACTGTTCCAGCTTAATTGCTTGCGCAGCTCGTTGATCACAAAAATTTCTAGCAAACGACCATAATAACTGGAATTGGAAATATTATTATCTATCTGAAGCAAATGACAGGACAGTCCTGTATCTAGCAAGCAGGATTTAGGTGATTTAACCAAGCGCTTGCCAAAATTGGCATGCCAGGGCAGTATTGGTTGGTAAAGAAAAACTGCCTGAAGAAGCGCTATATAACGTTTTAAGGAATTAAGCGGTATGCCTGCTGCTCTGCTAATTTCAGATAAATTTGTCAAAGTGCCAATTCTAGCTGCTAATAAGGAAAGCAAGCTTGGAAATTCAAGAAGCCGGTCAACATTTGCCAGATCTTTAATATCACGGTTTAAAATGGTCTGTATATAAGACTCAAACCAATCGCCGGGCGCACTGCGTTCAGACCCGGTGGCTACAGGAGGAAACCCACCCCTAGCGATGCGCGACGCGATTTCAGATTTGCTTATAAAATCAGAAGGGTTTTCGTGGGGCAAAGTCTTGTTGCTGAAACACCAGTCTATAAAACCTTCTGTTTTTCCTTCTAATTCGCCTTGAGAAAAGGGAAACATTGTATGTATGCGCATACGACCTACCATTGCATCAGCAAGTTTAGGTAAGAATAACGCACTGGTGGAACCGGTGAGAATGAAGCGTCCTGGGCGTCTATCTTCATCAATGGAGAGTTTGAGTGGCAGGTAAAGTTCCGGCACTCGTTGCACTTCGTCCAATACGACAGTACGGATATCTGCCAGCGCCTCCAAAAAGCCGGATGGATCTCTTTTAGCTGCTAATAAAACAGAGGGTTCATCAAATGTTATATAGCGAGCTCCAGATTCTTTTTCTTTGGCCACAATTTCTTTGACCAGAGTAGATTTACCAACCTGTCGCGCACCGGTGAGAAGTGTAACTGGCGAGGATTTAAGGGCGGAAACCAATTGGTTTTTGATATGTCTACTAATAAGCATGAGATTCTTAGCCAGATTTGTACTGAAACTTACCGGAACCGATGGCATCAATTATAAACGAAAATTTGCCATTGCGTGGCAAATTTTCTGCCAGCTCATGGCAAATTTGAGTCAGGGAAAAGTATCATTAGTGTAGTTCTTCCATGGCGAAAAACACAAAGCCAAAATACAAAAAACTTCGAAAACTCCAGATTTTTCATGGGATTGACAAATCGTCTGCCTTTATAAAAATGAAATAGACCGAAAAGTCGGGGGAATAATTGCCGACAATTCGGTCTGTTTCAAAAATGCGATCAAGTTTTGGCAGCAAGCTTTTGGATCAGATCATCCACTCGCTGCCAGCGATGAACCTCAACGTTGAAGTCCCCACCCCAATCAACAATCTGGCCGCCCTGCCCGCTCTTTCTAAGTCGCACCCAGGCAAGCGCGATACGGCCGTTGACAAAGTAGCGAAATTTATCCCTGGCTTCGCCTTCTTCGCCAATTTCCCAGGTGTGAAGCGTGCGCTTCATATTGCCTGAGGGCTGCGTACGCCCGTAAATGGGCACTAAAGTCCCATTCTGCTCCCGTTCAAATAGAACGTAGCGGGCGTTTGGAGTGGCTTCCTTTGCCGTGAGAATTACTGCCATTGCGGCTGGTGCCTTTAAAGCTTTGTCCTTCTGTGCTTCGGTCACAAGCGCATCATGTTGACTATGCTCTTCTCCTGCTGGCACATTCATAAAACCCTCACTGATAAGAGACCACCTCGCCTTGATAAAAAGCGCCGAGGCAAAATCGAATTTTCTAAAAGGGAAACTAAGCCATGAAAAAGAGAAACTGAAGGGAAAAGAAGCGTATCAAGACTGCCATTTCTTACATTGTAAAAGCAAGCTTCTGGAAGGCACTTTTAGGGCGTTTCATCAAATATTAAGGCACGAAGACACATTAAAAGGCGCTTTACCATTACGCTAGCCACGTGAAGTGTGTCTAGTAATTCGCAAAACGGATTATCAGACATATCAAGCGTTTTAAAATTGACATAAAAATAAAAAAATGACCAGAAAAAGGAAATCGTCCAAGGTCGCGGCACACGATAACGAATTGGTCGCGCCTTGGACGATTGTTGATCAAGACAGACAATTCATGATGGCCGTCCTTACTATTTCCTTGGACGAAGGAAGTCAGTAAGGACGGCCATCGTGCCAGAAGAGGCGACACCGGTGTTCATTAGGAAAGCCGCGCCAGGGTCAGCGGACGACCCCGACCCACGTCTGTGACCCGAACGCGGATCGGCTTGTTCGGCCTTACCGAACTGGGGGAAGCCGAGCCCAATTTGGCGAAGGGGAGGAAGCCGACGGCCCGGCGGCGGGCATCGGTCCCAATGGCGACCCAGAAGCCGCCGGGACCGCTGCCGGTGACGACGCCGTTGTAGCTCACCCCAGGGCAATGCGTCCGGGCGAACGCCTCGCGGGCCGGCGCCGATGTCCTCAAACCCGTGCCCGCGTCGAGCGAGCATGAGGTTGCGGACGTCCGTCGGCTGGTCACAAATCTCGGCCAAATCCTGCAATCCGAACGCCGTGGCCTCGACATATCGTCGGCTCATCTTATTCTCCTTCCGGACTGGCCGGATGACGTCCCAGATGAGTGGAGGGACGCCCCCATAATGAGGGAAGGGCTGGTTCGGGATGATGTCACAACGTGTGGCTTCTTCTGCTCCCAGACCAGTTTTGTCGATGCTCTTGCTTCAAATGCACAGGTTTTCCGACCTGTTTAATTGCACTTGGATTGCAGAGCACGAACCGATCGTGACCAAAATTCGTTAGCGTTGCTGCCCGCCATGAATAGTTAGAAGCAATGCCGGCTAGGCATAACTCTCAAACTGCTCATGGCGGGCGCGCCTATACTTCAGCTTGCCGGGGTGTCCTCCAGTGAGGACAGAACCCGCTCTCTCGAGCGGCGTCCAGCGAGCACACGTTCCCGCAGCGGGTGCTGCTGAAACGTCTCCAGCGCGGTGAGGAACTCCCCGTCCGCGCGAAGAGCCGCATTTTCAGCGGCTCTCAGCTCATCCTGCGCAGCGATGAGGAAATCGCCGCTGCGAAAGCCGATGGCGAACCCGACTTGAGCGTGGCGAGACTTCGCGTTCGCCTCCGCCGCGCCAAAGTATGCCTCATCTGCGAGTCGACGCAGGACGAACAGTTGCCCCAGCTCGCCCTCCACGGCGCTCTCGGGCTCGGCCAGGACTTCGGGCTCGGCCAGGACTTCGGGCTCGGCCAGGACTTCGGGCTCGGCCAGGACTTCGGGCTCGGCCAGGACTTCGGGCTCGGCCAGGACTTCGGGCTCGGCCAGGACTTCGGGGCTCGGCCAGGACTTCGGGCTCGGCCAGGACTTCGGGCTCGGCCAGGACTTCGGGCTCGGCCAGGACTTCGGGCTCGGCGCAGGACTTCGGGCTCGGCCAGGACTTCGGGCTCGGCCAGGACTTCGGGCTCGGCCAGGACTTCGGGCTCGGCCAGGACTTCGGGCTCGGCCAGGACTTCGGGCTCGGCCAGGACTTCGGGCTCGGCCAGGACCTCGGGCTCGGTCGAGGTGTCGGGCTGGGCCTGGGACTCGGGCTCGGCCAGGACTTCGGGCTCGGCCAGGACTTCGGGCTCGGCCAGGACTTCGGGCTCGGCCAGGACTTCGGGGCTCGGCCAGGACTTCGGGCTCGGCCAGGACTTCGGGCTCGGCCAGGACTTCGGGCTCGGCCAGGACTTCGGGCTCGGCCAGGACTTCGGGCTCGGCCAGGACTTCGGGCTCGGCCAGGACTTCGGGCTCGGCCAGGACTTCGGGCTCGGCCAGGACCTCGGGCTCGGCCAGGACTTCGGGCTCGGCCAGGACCTCGGGCTCGGTCGAGGTGTCGGGCTGGGCCTGGGACTCGGGCTCGGCCAGGACTTCGGGCTCGGCCAAGGTGTCGAACCACCGACCCAACACCTCCGCGCCACGGTTTCGGAGGGACTCCAGACGAGCCGCTTCGGCCCGTCGGTACTCTTCTTTGTCCCGCTCGGCCTCTTGCTCTTTCTTCCGCTCGGCGTGGAAGGCCGTCTCCACATCGATTGGGAGCTCGTGGTATTTGACCAGCATGCCCTCGTATTCGGATTTCGACGCTTCGAGGAGAACCGACGCCTGATTGGCCTCATTGCGGGCCGCCGCCAGATTGCGGGTGGCCTGGAAGGCGTCCCTCCTGGCCCTGCACAGATCTTTGTAGGCGGACTGGGACGCGTTGCCACCCTGCGCCTGGGCGGACCGGAAGGCCGCGTCCGCCTCGGAAAGGGCGGTCTGGACCACCTCGGCGGCCGCCTCGGCCTCCTTGAGGCGAGCGGTGGCCCCTGGAATGGCGAGCATCGCCTCCTGCAGCCGACGCCGCCCGGCGAGCACGTTCGGGTGGACCCCATCACGAGGCGGCTCCGGCTCCTCTATCGGCTGAACAGGGCCGTTCGCCGCGTGGTTCGACGCATAACGGCCGGCGTAGGCGGCGGGATCGAAACCGGAGACGAGGGCGAAGGATTTGGTGTTGAGAGACATGGTATTTCTTTCCCCGGCATTGCCGGAAAAAACGGCCCCCATTTGGGCCGACCCTGTGGCATAGGGATTTCTGACTGGTACACAGGGAGGTAACTTACCTGCCCTGCTGGACCTGGCTGCTGTAGCTTCCTACATGAGGATGCAATTACAGCCGCCCGGTCCGAACTCAACGCAGCAGACAATGCGCATTCCCTTCTTTTTTTCGGGCCCAGCGCAAGTACTTATCCCCAGTCGGAGGCTCAAGATTGCCTTTTAAATATGCCACTATATCTTTCGTTTTTTTGGCATGTTTTTAGGACAATTATCTAAGACCGGTTTTTACTACCCATTGTGAGAATGGATTTTTGGTAGTTGTTCTGGTCCTGCGATTATTGCCTATAGGGCTTTTCTGGTGCTCTCAACGAGGGAAATTTGAACGGATACCCAAACTTGCCAAATTTGTGCCTTTCAAGTCAAAGATTCTATAGGCGACATAAAAAAGCGTCGAAATGCTGACCAATACACGTTTTTCAATATTAAATTCTTTCTCAAAAGGACTTCCTTGACATTAATCATGTTCCGAAGGTAAATAATTAATACTGATCTTTAGGTATCATCAGTGGATATCAATAGAATCAGACATCAAAGCCAGAAATCGCTTAAGCTGCAGCCGCGATTGATAGTACTGCTGATACCTGAATGTATCAACAGTGATCGGGCTTAGGCGCTTATAAAGCCACCGAATTTTATTAGCAGAAGGGTTGCATGATTAAAGTAATTGCTTAGCTTTGCCAATTATGTGTGCGCCGCAGCATTTCAGTTGAAACGGCAACTCCAGCTTGCAAGCCAATTTGTTTTATAACAAAAGTAATACCGGAAATTGATAAACGATCTCCCTGCCTGGTAAGCCATAATGGCGCATCAGCTTCATTGTTATAGAGCTTCTGGCGTTCTTCCAACCACTGTCTTAAAGCAAGACTGGTAGCTTCATTCAACGAAATTTTAACCTTATGATCAAGACAGATAAAATTTGCCCGGGAGCCAACATTTCTTATATTGAGCTGAGCACAATCTCCTATACGAAGACCGCTGTAAAAAATAGTTAAAGCCAGTGCTTTATCTCTTATAACTTCTTGCTGAGTTATACAGCCCAAAAATTTATTTTGCTCTTGCCAAGAAAGCAATTTGCCCGGCTGACTGTGACAGCGTTCTTTCTTAGTTTGCGTTTCTTTCAAACCAAGAAAATTTGAAAAATTATTTAGAGCGATAATACTGGCATTAATAGACCTAGCGATACTTTTTGTTTCTTTTAGAAAATCCAAGTACAAGGCCGCCGCCATATTTATGCCATTTTGATCAGCTAAGGGCTGATGGTTTAAACCGGCATATTCGATAAAAACAAGAAATTTTTTAACCCGCGAATGATAAGACCTGAGTGTGTTTGCACTTAAATCTTGCTTAGCCAGCCATTGTTTATATGAACCGAGATAAATTTGATTTGTACTATTTTTTTTGTCTAAAGCAAAATCTTCCAATTTTTGTCCAAACTGATCTTTCCACTCACTAATATGCACAAAATACTTCTCCTGCAAAGTTAGCTTATTATTGGCTTGGCAAGCAATCCTATCAAGTGGGGTATCTACGAAAAACATAATCCTGTTAATAAAGATTCTCTAATCAGGCATGCACTAAATTTTCGTTGGCTTCTATCCCTTGCGGAACGTAGATCTACTAGACAATGTAGTAAGGATCATAAGGGCGAAGATATTCTAACTGAAATTTTAAATGGAGCAAAAATAAAAGCACCAATAACGGTGCTTGATTTGTACCAAAAATACTCTTTTCCAGAGGAAAAGTATCAACAGTGATGGCATCAAGCCCAGCAAGTATCAACAGTAGCTATCGAAAGCCGCAATGTATCAGGCTTTTAATAATGTCGAATAATACTCAATGTATAAAAATTTAGATGAACATGGGCAAATAAAATATTGATCTTGGTTTTACGGCTCTATGCCTCTGTTTGCGGCTTTTCTATAACAGTGCCACCAGTGCTTGCTAAAGTTAGCACAGCAGTAAAATCAGGCAAATTAGCCAATAAATGAAACAGATTCAATATCATCATATTTATTTCTATGCTATTAATTATTTGCGCTAACGGGCAAGATAATACGTCATTACATTGTATGTCATCAATAAGTCACAGGTGATAATAAATGAACAGCAAATCCTTGATTCATAAGAAGCAGCAAATCCAAGAGAAATGCCGGTTACAACATACCACTGAATGTCATTCTATAATTGCCAGTATCAAAAGAAGTTTGGCGCGAAAGCGGCTTTCTAGCATAAGAGCAGCTGCCTATAATTTGCAGACTCAACCAACTAAAGTTGCTTCTGTGATTGCCCATTTAAATAACTCAATTGGTTATAATTGTCTTTTGTATCGCTGGTTTCCTGGCGATACTAATAAATGGGGCAAATTATTAATCAGAAATCAATCAGTCGGTTTAATTGTTAGAGCTAAGCTTGACAGTGCTGCCGAAGGTATCAAAATGACCGCAGACAGAAAAGTGCCCTTAGCCTCTATAGCACCGGAACTTGCTCTTTCTATATTGGCTGATTGTATATCTCAAAACATGCCTAAGCAAAGCAATAATAATGTGCAACCCTTCAAAAACTTACATCGTGCGCGGCACAATGATATAAATTTGCCAATACTGCCCAATACCAGTAGTAGGTATCACTAAAGTATTAGCAGTGTCGCCTTGATCTCTGCCGTTAATGTTTCATGCATTAATGTTTGATTCAAACGGTTGAGGCGTTGGATAACTGCTAATCATATCTATACTTACATATTCGCAAAATTCTGATGGCCGCTCATTTTTACTGAAATGAGTTGTTGTATTAAACAAGCAAGTACGTCTGAGTAATTCTGCAGATAGTACTAGCTGTGCTTGCTTGCCTATTCGCCTGATCACAAAAGCCATTCCGGAAACTGACAAACGCTCACCCTCTTTTGTTAACCAGAGAGCAGACGTCCCCTCCGCATAAGGCGATTTTGCTCGCTCCATTAACCATTGTTTTAAAACTAACGAAGTAGACTTATCCAAAGATATTTTTGTACCGTTATTTAATTTGATAAAAACAAAAGTATCACCAGTCGTTAATGCTTCATTGACTAAAATATCGTCTACATTAAGATGAGCAACATTACTAATGCGCATGCCGGTATAAAACAGTATCAAAGCTAATGCTCTGTCTCTTAGCCATTCTTGCTGCTGAGTGCAGCGAAGAAATGTTTCTTGCTCTGCCGGTGTGAGTACTTCCGCCGATGTATTGTGAGATCGTTCGCGTTGAAGTTGCATATCTTCAAATCCAATAAAATGCGAAAAGCTTTTTAAGGCGTTTATATTAGCATTTACTGATTTAGCCGCTCCTTTAGATTGTTTGAGAAAAGCCAAATAAACATTCATGGCTTCATTCATGCTATTCAAATCATCCAATGATTGATTAGCAAAATGCGAGTATTCTATAAAAAGCAAAAATTGTTTAATGCGTGAATAATATACTCTAGCCGTATTGCCGGTAATGTTTTGCTCTTTCAGCCATTCTTTATAAGATGCCAGATGAGTTTGTTTGGTATTACGAACCGGATATATTGTGGCGGGCATTCTCATGAGCAGTGCATCCTGATTTAATTCTAAGTGGCTAAACAAGCGAATAAATACATACCCTAAGCTGCTGAGCTGAATAATTTTTCTTGTTCCAATTGTTTGATGTTAGCAATTAAAATATTGACCGATTTTATTTCGTCAATATAACCTTGTAGAGATGCCGCCCAAGAAAGATCAATTAATGCATGCAGCAAATCAGATACATCACTTTCCTGGCAGAGTAAATAAATACGTTCTACATTTTCAAAAGATTGTTGAAATTCGTTTATGTCTTCTTGCAATATACCGATTTCAGCCAATCTGGCCATGAGGCAGCCAGCCTGCAGTGTATTTTGTCTCAGGTTTTGCCAGCAACAATGCAAAGCCTTCTCATACAACTGTTTAGCAGAAGCGTAGTTTCCTTCATTAAGGTAGGTGTCAGCAGTATATTTCATTAAATCAATTAGATCACTAATATCCTTTTCACCGGTAGTATCTTTTGATTTTCCAATTGTTCCATAGCAGTACGGAACATCTGGCGCGCCACCTCGAAATTTCCTTTTCTGCTGGCTTCCAATCCTATATCAATACAAGAAGGAATCTTTGTTTTATTCGATGATTCTATTTCAAGCTGGGAGTCTGTGGTGAACATAAATCACCCCTATTTATGTGTCAAGTTTATGAGTCAAGAAAAACACTACTTAGTTTTAATTCAGCCTTATATCGGCAAATCGCGATTTATTAAAGATTGACTATAAGCTTGACAACCCTCACCGTCAAGGGGGACTTCTACGTAGTTGCTATGTCTAAATGATGAACATTCGCTAATTTTTGAATTTAACTAGCCAAGAATATATTGCTTGTTTTGATACTATTGATAGTGACTATTGATATTCAAAATCTTTGCCAAAATGGTTCATAAATTGACGCCATAAACATCAGTGTAGACGCCCAGAATGCCTAACCAGCGCCACTTGCGACCTTTTTATTCTTTTGCATTTAAATTTGCGTTGGCTCGCCGAATTTTGCCACTATTAGTTACGTTTTTGTACAACCCCAGTCATTGAGATGCATCCCGCCGAAAGGCTATATTCAGTAGATTAGAACAGCGCATAGAACAACACAGTAATGTGGCTGATCGAAATCAACTGGAAAAACTGCTAATCCAAGCGGAGTGGAATTGCGGTGGATGTAAGACTCGGGTGTGCATAACGTAATACGCGCGATAAGTTCGGGCAGGTAGCCCTAGGTCGTGCGGGAACGATACAAGACTGGAGTTTTAGAACATGTTCGGTGCGAAAGTGGTGGTTTGGTTGTTGCTGGGCGTCGCCGGGGCAGTCGGCACCAGCTATTACATGCAGGCAGACGTAGAAGCGAACCGACGGCAAGACGTGAAGGCGGCCTTCGCCGACAACAACGACGCCGCTCGCGATGCGCGCGTCAGTCACTGGGCCCGCAACCAGGCTTATGCCGGTGCCGGCATCTGCTGGTTGGTCCTCGGCGTGCTGCTCTTCGCCGGCGACCTCAAGCGCTTCTTGAAGAAGGCAGCCTTGCCGCTGCTGGCGCTCGTCATGCTGGCCGGCACCTCCGGCTGTTACCGGCCCTTTGAGCCGGTGCAGATGGAAGAGATTAGCAGCAATGAGGTGGGCTTTTTGATTCCCTTCACCGGGGACAGCAAGGAGCAGGCCGCGAGTAACAATGAAGAGTACCTGCGGGCGAACCTGGTGTTCGCCAAACAGGTAAAACTGCCCCAACAGTGGGTGCCGACCGGTTACCGTTACTCCGAAGGCAATTGGAAGCCGGCCGCCAAGCTCATTAAGGTGGACCTCAGCCCGGTTACCCGCGAGTGGACCGCTGACCCCAATTCCGGTACCTCGAACAAGAACGAGGCGATTTGGGTGATGACCAGTGACCAGGTGGAATTCTCCACCGGTTGGACGGTCAGCGCCCGAGTGGAAAATCGAGACGATGCAGTGAAATATCTGCATAATTACCCGCAGGGTGGTCTTGAGAAGGTTATGGATACTGAGGTGCGGTCGGTTCTGCAGTCTACCTTCGGGCTGGAGGTCACAGACCTCCCCATGGAGGAGTTGCGCAAAAGGCCACGCCGCACATCCTGTCCACCGTTAAAACCATCACCGCCTTCTTCAAGGAACGCGGTATCACCATTACCAATATGGGCATCACCGGTGGCTTCGTCTACAAAGACCAGAAGATTCTCGATGCCATGGTGAAGGCCTTCATTGCTGAGCAAGAGAAGGCCATCGCGCAATCCAAGTTCGCTGCCCAAGAGGTGGCGAACAAAGCCGTACTCTCCGAAGCGGAGGGCAAGGCTAAGGCGCTGTTTGCTACCCAGGAAGCCCAAGCAAAGGGTATAAAGGTGGTGGCAGACGCCAAACGATACGAAATCGAGCAAGCCAAGTCTGACTTGACCACCTACCTCAACCTCAAGAGGCTGGAGATCGAGAAGGATCGTTGGGAGAAGTGGGACGGTCGCTTCCCGACTACCCTTATGGGGTCGGGCAGCAATGGCCCGGAGATGATGCTCCAAGTGCCAATGCCGGTGACCGGACCCACTAGCCCAGCGACGGCTCCCTCGACCAAGTCTGCCGCCGAAGCCCCGGCCAGCAGCCCCGCAGTTTCCAAGGATGCCAGCGCTAAGTAAACGCTGAGCTCCGCCCTTGTGCCCGCGCCAAAACCGGCTCCGCTCCGGTTCTTGGCGCGGGACAGGATTATCTTACTCGGACCGACACTATTAGCAAGGAACATAAAGATGGATGACGACTTTGGGCGTTCGGTTTCAAACGCTCGTCTAGACACGCGGATTATTGGTTGGATATTGCTGGGAATCGTTGCCGTCGGCGGGCTCGGTTACTTGACCGTCGCCTTCATGATGGGTCCGGGCAAAGAGATCCAGAGGGCAGGAGCCGCTATTGAGCGGCAGGTCAACCAGGCAAGCCAGCAGTATGTGGCCACTCAGGTGCGCAGTATGCGCGACCAAATCGCCAGATACGAAACCAACACCATCGAGATGCTGAAGCTGTCTAAAGATGAGACAAATGGCGACATCGTGTCTGCCATGCAAGCGCAGCAAAAGAGCCTCGTGCGCTTCATGCGCGCCCAGGCTAAGGAAGTCCCCGCGGATGCCATTCCGGCAGACGTCGCCGATTTCCTGTCGTCCCACTGATTCGATTCCAAACATTCAGACAAGAAAGGAAGATGATGCGTACTCAATACTTCGGTGGGTTGTTCGTGGGCATCACTCCCAAATTTTCTATGATAAATGAGACAGTTTATACTAGGAAATAGGAGTCTATTGATGGCAGTAAAAGAAAGAGAAAAAGGTATGGGAAAGTCTTCTGTGACTATTTTTGATCCAGGTAGTAATGGATATGAGGGTGATGAAGATCCAGGAAATGAAGTAAAGGTTAGGGCAGAGTGCAGGCGGTTCACAGCTAAGTACAAACAAAAAGTTTTAGATGAATTAAAAGAATTATCGGCTGGTGAAGTTGGGGGATATTTGCGCAAGCAAGGGCTTTATTCATCACATATTACTCGTTGGCGCAGGCAAGCAAAGAGCGGTGATTTATCGTCAAAGAAAGCTGGTCGTAAGCAGACAAGGGATTACAAAGAGGAAAAGATTGGTCAGCTAACAAAAAAAGTAGCGAAGTTGGAAAAAGATTTACAGGTGGCGAAAACAATTATTGATGTGCAAAAAAAACTAGCAGTGGCGCTAGGGATCGAGATTCCAGAGCAAAAAGAACGGAATTAGTAAAAGATCTTATACCTATTACTGGTATTACCAATGCTTGTAAGGCATTGAGTATATCCACAGCTTCTTTTACAGGCAGCTAAAAGTTAAGCCTGACAAAACTGATAGACCAAGAAGGGTGTCTCATCGCAGATTAAGTCAGGCTGAGCGAGATAATGTTTTGGCTATACTAAATAGTGAAAGGTTTGTGGACAAATCGCCTACAGAGACATATGCCACTTTGCTTGATGAAGGCACATATTTTTGTTCTATTTCTACTATGTATCGTATTTTAAGAGCAGAAGGAGCAACACAAGAGCGCAGACGTGGACACAAGCGACATCAATACGCCAAGCCAGAATTGCTTGCCATTGCTCCTAATCAAGTATGGAGCTGGGATATTACTAAATTAAGAGGTCCCGTTAAATGGAGCTATTACTATCTTTATGTTGTTTTAGATATTTTTAGTCGTTATGTAGTTGGCTGGCATGTAGCTGAAAGAGAATCAGGTGAGATAGCAAAGAAATTTATTAGCGAAATAGTTGATAGACAGAAAGTAAATCCAGAAATAATTACTATACATTCAGATCGTGGTTCGCCAATGAAGTCATCTACTTTAGGGCAATTATTTATTGATCTTGGCATGAACAAATCTTTTAGCAGACCACGGGTAAGCAATGACAATCCCTATTCAGAGAGTCAATTCAAGACATTGAAGTACCACCAGAATTTTCCTGATAGATTTAAGTCCTTAGAAGAAGCCAAAGATTTTTGTCGAGAATTTTTTCCTTGGTACAACAATGAGCATCATCACAGCGGTTTAGAGTTATTGACACCTAATGATGTTCATCACGGGCGAGCTGATGACAAGCTATTGTTGAGGCAAAATGTAATGTTGTCTGTTTACGATAATAACCCTAACCGATTTGTTTTAGGTAGTCCGAAAAAGAAAGAACTAGCAAAAGAAGTGTGGATTAACCGCCCTAAAGAGGTTGCCCCCGATAAAGGCAAAACAGCCGAGCCGACAAGCCAAGGCAATGTGCTGGCGCAGCCACCGCAAAGCGGCCTGGCACTTGCCGTGGCTTAGGCGAGGCTACAATTTCTGCCCAGGGGGGAAGCTTATTTTTTGTAGCTTTTCTATCTTTTTCTGATCTGGTGCCACTACTTGTAATGCCAACCTTAGACTCCTATTTATTTTTTAATGTGTCTCAAAGTCATTGACAAGGAGCGCTCTGCTCCTGGTCACCGGTTGTGAAAGCGCTGACACGCGGGAAAGCCGGCAGGTGGAGTCACAGCAATCCGTCTACAATGCCGGGCAACCCATCCCCCGTTACGACTGGTCGTTGTCGCGACATCTGTGGATCAAATTCTATGATGCGCAGAACGAGCAAGTGACCACCTTCAGCTACATCCAGCCCATTACTGGGGGCGCCCCGATTTTCGAAACACCGAGCATGGGCTTCGCGCTGCCGCGCGATACCCAGCTCACCAACCCTCACCAGGTTGTCGCCAATTACAGCGGAGGGCCCGTGATTGACCAGGCCGAGCCCAACGGACTGTTCACCAGCCCGAATACCGATGCCACTATCATCTTCGCCATCAACGATGATGGTTCAGTGGCGCCGATCTATACGGAGCAAAAGGTGACGACTTTTCCCTTCCCAGTGAAGTGGGAAAAGAATGAACTCCACCCGCAAGGACACTTTGTCCGAGTGGGCGCCACCAGCAACATCAAGATCAGTCCCAAGCGCAGTCCGGGCGAGACTCACTGATAGCAGCCGCTTGCCGTACTGGTCGCCAACAATGCGGTAGACGCGTGCCGTACTCCTCTAGCTAGGAGCGCGAGACGCAGGCGTCCGGGCAGCGGGCTCACCCCCGCTCTCGGCGCCGTTCTTCTTTTTTCTGGAATACGACCCGAACGCTATGGCTCTGGCAATTTCGCCATGTCATTGAAGTTGACATAGCACACAAGGAACAAACCGCTGAAAGCAGATAGGCCTTGCTGCATCTTGATACACTTCGCCTATGATGTAACCGTCTTCTCGGTCGTCTATGTGGATTGCGTAATTGAACGCTGCTGAGCGAAGTAAACAATTTTTCAACGGAGGTTAATTTCGCTGTGACCACCGCAGAAGTTTTGGAACAGGCGCGCGAGAATCTCAGACAGCGCCAGGCAGCTTTCAATGCTGCTAAAGAGAAAGTGAAAGCGTGTGAAGAACAGCTCGATACAGCCACCCGCGAGCGAGATGAGCGTTCGGCTGAACTCGATGCTGCTAGTACAGCTCTCCAAGAGGCGTGGGAGGCGGACCGGGCATCAACGTAAAATTCATGTTGATCGCGCCACCGCCCCGGCCCAGATGACCAAAGGGTGAGATTGCTCAGGGCGAGGATTCGGCCCCGCGCCGCCCTCGCCTTTGAGTGACTTTTTATTTTTTGTGTTTTTTGTTCTTCTTAAGTGCCTAGTAGTACCGCTAGCGCAAGTTGGCCATGGTTGTAAAGTATCAATTTAATATTGTCATATTGCGAAAAATACTATCTACTAAGACCAAATAAGTGTAGATTTTCAAGCAGGGGCTATATTTGCGCAAGATATCATGCTTAGGCAGCAGGCTTGATTTACTGAAAAATATTTGACAAGGTTAGGTATCGTTCAACCCCGTTTACATCCGCGAGCCTCATACCCGAACAGCCCCATCCCCTTTCTTTCTGATGCAATACCCCGTGGCAAACAGCCGCGAAACGAACATCGGACTGACTCAGGTCATTGGAGACCATGGGGGTTTGGGAAAAAAGCTTTGCGAAAAAGACGGAGAAAAGGAGGACGATATGACGATCATTCGACCGAAAACCATCAAGGTCAGCGACGGCAACGGCACTTTCTCGGCTGGGGCTCCCCAGTATTCCCCGTTCAGTTTAGGCGGCTGGTGGCTTCGGGCCGCCGAGAGCTATTTGAAGCCGTCCGGCCAGGATCCAGAGCAGCAGACCATGCTGGTCGCGGAAAACTGTGAGGTCCATATCGGCGAAGGTTCCCTCGCCGACGCCAGGGCATTCGCCCACGGCGAGTTCGAAGGATTGCAAATCGTGGAAGATACGAAAACCTCCGATGTCACCGGTTACTGGGGAACGCGCCGCGGCGGCCAGGTGGTGTATGCCCTCTACTTCGGCACCATAATGCCACAAGAGGAGATAAAGCAACTAATTTTCTGTAAATGTTTGATTTAGTACCTTCTGATTTTTGATTTTGTATTATCTTTTTTTGTTTTTTACGTATTTGATCTTTTAAAAAGGTTGGCCCGCCTTGCTTTCCATGCAGGCAGACAAGCCTAGCTGAGCCACCCAGTGTAAAGCACCAAGCAGCTTCGCTGTGGCTTCGCCAGTGCTTGACACCGGGACCCTTGGCTTCAGCTATTCAAGCATGTGCCGCATGGGGCTGCGGCGGGCTTTTATTTATTCAGGTGCTGGCAAATATCTATTCTTTTCAGTTATCCAATCATCTGACACCTCCATTATTACTGCTGTTATCAAACGTAGGCAAGATGCTTCATTTGGGAACAATGTGGCTACTCTTGTTCTTCTATTTATTTCCCTGTTGAGCCGTTCCAGTAAATTAACCGTGCGGATTTTTTTGTGGCAAAAAGTAGGAAAAGAGAAAAAAGTTAGACCTTCAGGCAAGTCTGTCTCCATCCATTTAGCCAGAGCTGGTGCTGATTTCTCGTAAGTATTTATTGCTTGCTTAAGTAATCTATCTGCTTCTTCTTTTTTAGGAGCATTAAAAATTGCCCTAATATCTGCTGCTACTTGTTCCTTCATATCTTTTTTCGGTATATATTTCTGAGCATTTTGTTGTAAATGAAATTGACAACGTTGCCATGACATACCACCAAAAACAGCTTTCCTAGCAGCCTTTAGCCCTTCATGGCTATCGCTAATTATTAGCTCAACACCATGTAAACCTCTTTCATGAATCTTGCCCAAGAAGCTTCGCCAGTGTACTTCTGCTTCTGATAAAGAAACAGAAACACCTAACAGTTCTCTTCTGCCGTCAGCATCAACACCAGCAGCAATTAGAACAGCGCAATCTCTAACAATCCCTCCATGTCTTATCTTCTCGTAGCGAGCATCTAGATATACAAACTTAAAAAGACCCAGAGGTCGGTTGCGCCAAGCTTCCAGAAACTCGTCTAGTTCTTTAGTCATGCGGCTTACTTCAGATGTGCTGACATCAAAGCCACACATTTTTTCGACAATCTCAGTTACTTTTCTTGTTGATACTCCTTGCACGTACATCTCAGCTAAAGCTAGTCGTAGCGCTCTTTCAGAGCGCATGCCTTTTTCTAGACAGTTTGGATAGAAGTCACCTTCTCGTACTTGAGGTACAAGAAGATCTAGTTCACCGAGTCTGGATTTAACTGTTTTTGATTTAAATCCATTAGCATGACCATTCCTGTCTTCTCTACGTTCATATGGTTCAGCATTTAAATGCTTTTGTCGTTCTAGCAACATCGCAGAATTAATTAAAAATGCTAAAGCATCGTTGGAAGAATCAAGTCCTTGATTAATTAGCACTTCTAGAACTTCCTTTAATGTATTATTCTTTAATTGGGTCATTGGTTTATCCCTCCAGTCTTACTAACCAGAAGGGTAAATCTGTGGCCTCTTTCTTTCTGTCTTAAATCTGACAGATCTAAAAAGGTCTAATATTTACAGAAATAATGATGCACTAACCCAAGAGGATCTCGCCCGGCTGCTCCGCCGCGGCGTCCCGGCCTGATCGCTGCAGTGAAACACCCGGCGGCGGCGCAAGCGTCCCTGCCGGGGATGCGGGTTCGAATCCCGCCGATTCTGATGCGCGAAGGCACATCCTGAGGCATCGCGGAGTTGATTCCAGTGTGAGACCCGTGTCCGAACTCACTCTAACCTCGTCAACGATGAGGAGCGCTCAAATGTTTGAAACTACCCGAGACGAACTCGATCGCATCAAGGATAGTATTCAGGTTGTGTTGGCATCCAAGGACGGGCACTTTCTGGAGAAAATGATCGCGGCGGCCAGAAAGCGAGTGCCTATCGGCAAATCCCCCGACTTCTACTGGGGGATTTTATCGATGAACGGTTCACTGGTGATGCCCACGACCATGGGACTTGACGTCGGACTGATGACCATCGCCGGTTACTACAGAGCTTCCATGTCACTGCTCGGGATCGAGTCCACAAGCGATTCCTTCGACGCCGCCATTCACATCATCCTTAGTTCTCACGAGGGCAGCGCCTTGGAGCGAGTTACTGAGCAAACGCGCGGTCTCCTGCCACGCCATAAGTCGCTCGACTTCTATCGCGGCGTGGTCTGGATGGCACCCGTGGCGGCCGTGCTGCCTTTGGGGTTGGGCGTTACCGTCATGGCTATCTCCGCTTATTCGCAGGCGACCATTGAAATTCTCGAAAAGAAGATCCAGAGCAACTAGCTCAGGCTTGCAAGCCGACCCCGTCAACGATTTCTGATCACGGACGTGATTGGTTCGCGAATGTCCGCGCCGCTGACACCGGTAACATACCGGGGCGACGCGGACCAGTCAGAGACAATTCAATGGCATTGTAGCGATCTGCGATGCCCGCACGGTTCTGTTTCACCTATCCGCGCCGCCCCGCTTTACGGGAATTAGCGGCGCGAATTTACCTACTTTTTCGCGAGAGGGTTAGATGAAGTGGTTCTACGGACTCGCGTACTCGGCTGAGGGCATCGCCCTCTTGATTATGGCAGCCCTGGTCCACCGCAACTTTGGTTACGCCCAGGCGGACTACGTCGTTATCGGTGCCACCTGCGGTGCGGAGCTGCTGTTGTGCTTGCCTAGTGCGTTCTGTCTGCCTCGTCGAGGGGCAGACCCCAATCGCTCATCGCAAGATTACAGTTACTTCCTGCCACTCTTCGCTGTCGTACCGGCCCTCCTGCTGCTGAGCGATTCTTTCCTGCGGCTCTTATCGCCGCAGTCTGTCGACATCCACCAGCTAAATTTGTTCCTCGGTGGGATGGCGACAATGATAGGCTGTCACTTGGTGGCAGGACATCAAGACAAAGACGGCAAAACCGTCCCGAGCTTCGGGGTCGATGCGACGACCTTTGCCATCGGCTTAGTACTCGCCTTGCCGATGCTCGCTGCCTGGGGCGTTGCCCTACTCAGTGCAACACATTACTGGCCTAAAGCCGTTCCCGGCAGTCCTTTTTACCCCGTCAGCTTCTGCTTGACTTGGACATTAGTTAGTCTAGCAGCAGTGTTAGTCGGGTTCAAAGGGAGGATTCAACCGTCGCGACGACTGAGGTGCAAGAGCTGAGCGAGAGTCGAATGGAGACGCTCATTCGTCAGCACGGAGAACCCTAGCGGCATCCAGTTGCGCGGGCCGCTAGGGTTGATGAGACGCTCAGGAGGTGGTCGCGGAATACAACTTGAAAATCGCCAGCTTCATGAGTCGGTTTTCGCAGCGCCTTGGTATAAGCACAACAAGCGCTGCAGTTTTCCTGAAATCGTCGCGGGCGACGGACTCAGTCAGCAACTATCCGGTCGTCGCTAAACATCCGTCGCCGCGGACTTGTACAACTGAGAGGAGAAGGAAAAATTGAAGAATTTGCGCAAGGTACCCCTCGGGCAGGTGGACGATGCGCTTCGCAAAGCCTGCCAGAGAGCACTGGCCACTGCTGCTATCGAACCGGAGCCTGCCACCGAGCTAGACTCCGATTTGGATCGGCTGGCAAACTTTTATGCGCAGTATCTCAGCGTGCCGACCGGGCGTGACCAGCTCGTTTGGCATGGAGGTTACGCCAATAATCTCCTGATAACCAATCGAATTCACCGGGTCATAAATCGCCGCGAAGTCCTTCCCGGCATCGGCGTTTTCGACGTCAAGCTGGGCAGCTGGGTAGTCGGTATCGGCACCGACTATTTCAAAAAACTGGACTGCCGCGAGTGTATCGTCTGGGAAAAAAGTCCGGCCACCAGGTAAAAGCGAAGTGGCGACGAATCACGACCGGAATGTCGGGCTACCAGCCCTATATTCCGGTCATTTTCGTCTTTATAGCCAGTTTCTTTTTTAGCCGTCGAGATGCTGAGATTTCCGGTGCCTTCTGTTTTTTTCTATTTCTAAGAATAGTTATTGAGGTGCCCCCTAAGCATAATCCAGCATGCTTGCCGAATACTATTACGGCCCATCCCATGGATTTATAGTACGCACCCCGAGAGCGATAAAAGGCGCAGTATCGCGAGTTGCAACGGTAAAGCCGTGCACGCTAGCAATAGCGCCAATTTGTCCGTCAGAGACAGATACAGCACGACCCACAGCCCGAGCGGCTGCCACCAGCGCACCATAAGCTAGAGCCGCTTCCTTGTCAAAAGGCAATATCCGTGAGGCAAAAAGTTTGCTATCAGCGCGTTAACATCAACCCGGAGTGCTTCTTTTCTCTTGCCTGCGGGCAAAGTTTCGATGCCTAGCTTAAGTTCGGATAGGCCTGTTGCAGTGAAATAAAGAGTTTCGATTATTTGTGCATCAAGCCAGTTCACTACTACCTGATTCCTACCAGGTCTTACGGCTTCAGAAATAATGTTTGTATCAATGACAATCATTCAAACGTGACTATACGACTTGGTTCTTGGTCTCTAACAATGTCCAGGTCCAGGGCGTATTTATCTCCAAGGGCGGCAAGGGCAGAGCCGAGTTTCAGCCGCTCATTTGGTCTGACTGTCGCTTCTAGGATTTCCCGAATTTCTGCTTCTGTGCTGCGTCCGTTCTGAGCAGCCCGCACGCGCAAAGCCCTATGTGTCTCGTCCGGTAAGTTTCTTACGGTGATAGATGCCATGATTGCACCTCCTTGTTATGCATTCAATGCTAGCATTTTATATGAATGATTGCAAGTCCTTCCACCCTTCTCGGAGTATCAGTTTACTTTGACGATGTTAATGGGGTTGGACTCCTGAATCCATACTTGTCACCGTCCGGGCTTCAACAGTTTGCCTCGCTACGATTTCTCTTTTTGAAGCCATTTTTATTTATCGTGGCAAGACGAAAAACTAGTTGACGGTATGGTATACCCACTGGTACAATATACCCCATGAAGGCAAGTGCTATTAAACGGCGAAAATATCCATTCTCCGATGGTTCGCTAGCGGAAATTGTAGTGTGGCAATTACCAAATACTACACCAGAAAGACCACATGGATTGAAATATAGACTCAATTATTCTTAGCCAAATGGCACAGCAGTAAATACGTTTTGATAACGAGCTTGGCAAGGGCAATCATAAGCATATAAGAGGGATTGAGTATCCATACAAGTTCGAAAGTTTGGAGAAACTTTTAGCTGATTTTAGAAAGGAAATAAATAAACAAAGGGGAAGCAAAATATGAGAAAGAGACGCAGTCTTGTGATTGATATAGCTAGTTTTGATGATGTAATCAAAGATACTATTGAGGCTTGCAAAAAGGCAAAACGCGGTCAGCCGTCTGGTCCTGTTGATATGATTGATTTTCCCGATGAGGCGACATTATGGAGTACCTTGTCACCTAAGCGTATGGAAATTTTACGGTATTTACGGAAGCAAGGTCCTATGAGCGGGCGTCAATTAGCCAAAGAGTTAGAGCGTGATCAGAAGAATATTTATACAGACATTAAAGTGCTATCGCATATTGGAATTATTGAAGTGAATGATGACGGTAAATATTTTGTTCCCTGGGATGACATAACAATTCAACTGGCTTTAGCTGCTTAACAGCTATCATCCGGTATCTGGGTTACTTCTAAGGAGCTAACCCATCGTTAATTGTAAGTTCTGTCGATTTTTATTTTCTAACCAGTCGGTAACATAATGCCGTATCTTTTAATTGTCGCTGCACTTATATATTCACCAAATTTAGTGGCTAATTCACTTCTGCCACCAGTATTGCTTGCATTGGACAACCAGGTGCGTCTTAATACTTCGGCTGATACGTCAATATGTGCCTGCCAACCTATTCGCTTAAGAACAAATGTTATGCCCGAAATAGACAGCCGCTCTCCATCCTTGGTTAACCAAAGCGCACTTTCTGTTGCTTTTATAGCAAGATTCTCTCGGTCTTTTAACCACTGTTTTAAAGCAAGCGTGGTCTGACTATTTAAAGGGATCTTGGTTACGAAACCAGGCAACCTGTCATTTAGGCAAAGATAAGCAACATTATTTACTGCACTGGTATTATTGTCACTATTCATTGACTGATCAACAATCGAGAAGTCTGCCATATTTAGTCGGGCACAGTCCCCAATTCTTAAACCGGTATAGAAAAGCACCAAGGCAAGCGCCCTATCTCTACTTGATTCTTGTCGTCTGACCGAAAGCATAAAATCACTTTGCTCTTTTAAACTCAGTATTTTCAATGCCTTGTAATAGCAGCGTTCCCTTTTTAGCCGCGCTGTTTTGAGACCTAAAAAATGACAGAAATTGTTCAAAGCGTTCACATTAGCATTGATTGATCGTGCTTGTCCTTTTGAGTGCTTGAGGAAATTCAAATATAGCGCCATTGCATCATTAGGGGTGTTTAAATCACCAAGCGGATTTTCGCTTAAATTTGCATATTCACGAAAAGAAGAAAATGTTTGATTCGCGAATGATACGCTCGCTGTGTATTTTCTGAAACAGACTGCCGTGCCAACCACTCTTTATAAGACTGCAGATAGCTGTTAGAACTAGCACCGGACGGATAAATAGTTACTGGAAATCTCATTTTGCACCTCGCCTAAGCTAATTGATCATTTGAATCATTTGATTCAAATAATGCTATTAATTTCTCTTCGTCCTCTAATCTTTTGATCTGATTAATCAGATCATTCACAACTTGCGCCTCGTTCAGATGCCTTTGCATGCATAATACCCATGAAAGGTCGATGAGCGAGTCAAGCAAAACAGACGTGTCTGCTTCTTGTGAAAGCAAATAAACACGCTCGACAGTTTCGAAACTCTTTTTATATTCGGACATATCTTCTTGCAGAACGTTAATTTGGGCTAGCCTAATCATTAAGCAGGCAAATTGAAGAATGTTATGTTCTGGCAAAAGCTCGCTGTTTTGAAGAGCCTTGGTATACCATTGTTTCGCCAAATCGTATCGCCCCTCATTTATATAGGTATCTGCAATATTGACTATCAAACTCATGATCCCAGCTTGTTTGTTTGGATCATCTTCGAGTTGTTTAATAGCCGCGCGAAACATCTGGCGTGCTTTTTGAAAATCTCCTTTTTTACTGGCTTGTAATCCTATTTCTATACACGATGGCACTTTGTACGCAACTGGTTCTGTATCTTGAGTTGCTGCAATTCCTTCAAGCTCCGTACCTGGGAGCTCAAATGCATGTTCGGCGGTCATTCGTTTTTCCTTTTCTTAAATCCTGCTGCAAAGTTAATCGACTATAAACTCGGCCAAATGCCTCAGCAGAGCAAATCCATGTGTATTAGTGACCCGATTGACTTCGGGTCTTTCAGTATATTAAAGGTCTGCTAGTGACTAGTTGAAGTACCGAAGTGTTTATAGTATTGCATTTAGTATCACCTGTAGAGTGGAATATTTTTCAGCCTTCTATCTTTTCGTAACAGAAGCCAGCATCCACACAGTGTTCGGCTCTGCTTGGAATTATTAAAGCCCGTTGGCATAAGATATGGGACTGGATTAAACAGCTCTCAGATACTCAATTGTCTCGTTCGTAATACTCTACCATTGCCCTCTCCCATATAAGGAGCCTGCTTGTAATCTCTTTGATTACGATTCGCTATATAGTATTGCATCTGATACCAGCTTGTCGAATTCATTATTTTTTAGCTTGGGTTTTCGCAGTCCTGATAATTTCAATTCTTGACTAGTGGACTTAATACCGTATCTGACTTCATTTGCAAAATAAAGTTTGCTTTCATTAAGAATAAGAATGTCACTAATTAGCTGCTTTTTAACACGCTTTGTGCATCGCGAAGAGATAACAAGTACTAATTATTTAGAACCCCAATTATTAACGGCCGTCAGTTGAAAGTCCGCACCGTTACAAACGAGCAATTAAATGTAGAAGAGCTCCATAATTTTCTGCTAAATTTTGCCAGACTAGTGCCTGTAAGCTTAGATCAATCACGCCAAATTAGGTTGAATATATGGAATGATGTGCCATAATTTCAACAATGGTACTTAGGCGTATAACTAAAAATATTGTTTCTAGGCTGGCGCAGTTTAGACTTTCTCCGGTAAACATTTTATGCCTAATTTTTTGGCGGCAGTACGCAGGCTTTTATCAAGAGAACCTAAAGGAAGTCCCTGCCTTAAAGCTAATTCTAAATAAGTCGCATCATAAACTGTGAGCTTATGAATGTGTGCTAGGGTTGAGGTTTCATTCCAAGCTTGCTTATGCGCTTCTTCGTCAATATTAATAGGAAGCTTTTGCAGCAATATCATTTGCTGATGGCGCTTAGCAGTATCAAGCTTGCCAGCACGCTCTGCCATCAATAAAACATTATTTACTTCCCATATCCATAGAGAGGGCACCACGGCCATTCCGCCTTCGGTTAAATCATCCAAAATTTGCTCGGTGCCCGGGCTCTGCTCTCCTTGAATGCACCAGCTGATGGTTAAGGAGCAATCCAGAACGAAGCGTTTACTCATGGTCGTCCCTGATTTTTCCATAGAGTTATTTCTTCAAGGCTTATTTTTACGTCTTTTCTGAGAGCCCGCAATTCTTGCACTGCGCTTTTGACTTCATCGCGACTGGTCATTTTCATAGGCACGAGCTTAGCAATTTTTTGATTATGGCGAGTAATTATAAATTCCTCGCCCTTGCTCACAAGGTCAAGAATTTCAGAAAGCCGAGCTTTGGCATCTGTAAAAGCAATAATACTAGACATTAGATTTTTACTCCCATCAGACTAGTTAATGACTAGTCTAGCATACTGTTGTCAATAATACCCTCGGACACAATAGATTTTTCGATCTCCGTTGATGACCGGTAACATTCTCTTATAATGCAATACGGGATAACAGTAAATATCAGCAGTGCGAGCCTCGCTAGTTGTAAAGATTGATTTTTAATAGGGAAATGGCACGGCGGAAATACAAATTTTAGATTTAATCTGCAAAGATCGAGCGTACAAAACTAGCCGCAAAGGCTTCCTCAGGCGAGATTACTGCCGTTTAAACCAATCTTGACATTATTGTTCCAAAAATGGCATTCTAAGGTGCATGCATTTTTCCACCAAGACCGGCAGAGTTCTTCGATTAAGTAAGTAGCAGCTATAGCAGCACCACTTTTGCTTCGCTAATGTGCGATTGCGTCGGTGACCTTGCTTGCGGCGAAAGCTAGATTTGAAGGGCCTTCTCGGTCGCAGTACCGAAAGAAAAGAAAGGGACAAAAATGATTTCTCCCAGTTGGTTGCTGGTGTTTGCGGCCCTCGTCGGGCTCAGCGTATACGGAGTTCTGCAAATCCGCCACAACCGGCGGACCACCCAGGAACTCGAGGAAGAGCGGGCCCGAATGGTTTTGATCGAAAACTTCGGGAGGTGGAGTCGCGCAGGACAGATAGATAAGATGGATCTGCGGGACGTTTCCGTGGCGGGTCCGACCACCATGGAAACCCTCGACGCAATGGAGCAAGCGTGGTTCTTCCCCGCCGCTTGCCGCCTACTTCAAAAACGAGGTTCTCAGATTAGTCTGGGGAAAGGAGGAAAGCCAGAGTACGCGGTCACAAGGGAACAGTTGGAAAAGTGACCTGGTAGGATATCTCCAACAATAGGCGGCGTGCGAGAATCTCGCCGCCTGTGAACTCAAGAATAATACACGGTAAAGAGCCTCGGGCAGGGCTCGCTCCGTGTCTACTTGAGATTGCGGACCGCAAAGGCGTCAAAAAGCCGGAGGCGACCGATTAGCCGAGCAATCGGTTTTTCGGTCGCCTCTGTGCTTTTTTGCTTTTATTAGTGCACGCAGGATTTCAAAACTTTAGTTTTTTTAGTTCTTTTTCAAGCGTTTTAGTTTTTTTGCAGTTCAGAGCTTAATTAGCATCCATGCTTTCTCTAAGCTTGCGCTCGTTGTCATCCATAATGCTGGCTTCTATTAATTTATCCAGATCGCCTTCTAAAATTTGCTGCAAAGAAAAATTCATATTGAGTCTGTGATCAGTGACTCGATTGTCTTTGTAATTGTAAGTGCGTATTTTTTCTGAGCGATCACCAGTGCCCACTTGAGACTTGCGTTCATCGTAAATAGCTTTTTGCTGTGCCTGCATTTCGCGGTCGTATAATTTTGCTCGCAAAATTTGCTTAGCTCTTTCTTTATTTTGCAATTGACTGCGCTCTTCTGAGCAAGCTACGAATAATCCGGATGGTTTGTGCACAATACGCACTGCTGTTTCTACTTTGTTAACGTTTTGCCCCCCAGCGCCACCTGAGCGCATAGTGGTTATTTCTAAATCTTTTTCGTTCAATTGAATATCTATTTCGTCTACTTCAGGCATAACAGCAACTGTTGCTAGTGAAGTATGCACACGTCCAGAAGCTTCTGTGGCTGGCACTCGCTGTACGCGATGCCCACCCGATTCATATTTAAATCTGGCATAAGCGCCATCGCCTTTTAGAGAAACAATTACTTCTTTGTAGCCGCCCACTTCACCAGGGCTATTGCTTACAATTTGGGCAGTCCAGCCGTGACTGTCAGCGTATCTTAAATACATGCGTAGCAAATCGCCAGCAAAAAGCGAGCCTCATCTCCACCAGCTGCCCCTCTAATTTCAACCATAACGTCTTTATCGTCGTTTGGATCTTTAGGCAAAAGCAAAATTTTAAGTTGTTCAGCTAATTGAATATCGCGCTTTTGCAAGCCGCTTAATTCTTCTTCCGCTAATTCACGCATTTCTTTATCAGTTTCTTCGCGCAACATTTTTTGCGTGCTGGCTATTTGCTCTTGCACAGATTGCCAATCATGATAAGTATTAACTGTTTGTTCCAAGCCATGCCGAGTCTTAGCTGTTTGTCTAAAAACGGCTTGGTCAGCCAGAACTTCTGGCTGTGAAAGCTTCTCCGTTAGCTCATTGTAACGGCGTTCTATTTCTTGCAGTTTTTCTTTAAAGTGATTTATGGGTGACATAACAGAAATAAAAATAAAGTCTAAAGAAATTCAATTCTGGCAATGAAACCAATTGCTAGAAAATGAGGGACTCTACCATAGCAGTTTTTTTAAATTCCTTCGACCGGTGAAGATCCTGGTCACCAGCGGCTAGCAATGAAACGGTTCGTACTAATTATAAAGAAGTGCTTTAATTTCTCGCAAACATCGCTCTGAAGAATAGTTCTATAAGCAGATATCTAAAGTGTGAAGTTCTGTTAGTCCATTGCGCCAGCTCCGCTAGCTGCGAAGGTATGTTAGCAATGACAGGCTAATGATCGACAGAGCCGAAATTTGCTATGCCCCCACACAGTTGGTTTCTATCACTTCATTGTCTAATCTTTCATGCTGTCACTGTATTGCACCCAACAAGTTTGATATCGATACGATGTCAGTATGATCTCGATTTTATGCAAACCATCAACTTTTTGAGAAGTAAAGTTGCTTTGGCAGTGCTAAAAATGCCAAGGTTGAATTACCATCCTCCCCCTTTTTTTCTGGTCTCTAAATCGGTTAATGCTCTTTCTAGCGTAATATCCCCTCTCTCAGTTTGTGAGGCGGTGCACGCTGGCTAAGCACGATACTGGTTTGGAAGGGGGATTTCCGAGGCTCCGAAATACGGAGGTCCGCTATGTCCAATGATCGTCCCGAGTTGCCGTTCTACCGTCGTGATGCGAAGCCGCGCTTCGACCGCCGGCTCATCGGCTTCAGCGTGGCTGTGCTGCTGATCACGGTGCTGGTGGCTTTTTTGGCCTACTTGCTCCAATCGCCAGACAAACCGGCTGTTGTGGCTGTCCAGCCAAAGGCTCCAGCCGCCCAACAGGCAGCGCCCAAAGTGGCTGCCGAACCGAAGCCCCCAGTTGACCAACCGGTAACGGTGCCACAGCTAGGTTCACTGGAGGCCTCCATGACTCCTAGCACCTTGCATACGGTGGTGATGCCGGTTGAGCAGATGCCGCCCGATGCGCCGTTCCTGCCTGATGAGGTCAGGGGGGAATATGAAGTGGCGAAGATAGCCTTGGAAGCCAAGAATTGGGGGGAGGGCATTAAACTTCTCGGGTTGGCCATTTCTAAGATGGAGCGCATCGCCAAAGAAGAGAAAGACCCCGTACGAGCCGGACAAATTGCCATGGGCCTCGTAACCGTTATGCGGCTGAAGGCCTATTCTCTCCACCTCTCCGGACAATCTGCGCAGGAAGCCTATGAAGAAATCCTCAAAGCCGGCCAAGCTCGGCCCGGACTACGCGCGAGATTGAAGTGCGAGCAAGCGGTGAACCAGCTCGAGATCGCCACTCATGCAAAACCGTCAGATCGCCCGGAAGCGATTGAAAAGGCAATTCAACTCCTGGAGGAGGCTCAGGCTGAAATTGCTCGGCATGGCAGCCCGTTGCCGGGAGACAAATTCGAAGTGGAGCTGAATTTAGCGGTGGCCCACGGCGACCTGGTTGTCCATGGCGAGAATTACTTGCTTTCCGCTTTGCGCGAACTGCAAGCCGCCAAGGCGGAATTTAAGGCGAGTGCCACCGAGGCGAACAAGAACAAAGTGTCCATCGCTCAAGGCAAGGTGAAAGATATCAGGCGCCATGCGCAAGTGGCCCTTGATCTTTACCAAAGCTTAGACTGGAGACTTACCGGCCCCCACGCCCGGAATGCGACCATTCAAACTTAAGATTAAACTGAAGGAGGACGAGGTAGAACTGAGAGAGGCTCTGACTCAGGCAGCAGCTATACCTGAGTAACCGTCTCCCCTTTCACTGGGCCAATACCACCGGCTCACTGACGAGTGTCGCCGTGAGCCGGGCCGTTCCGTTTAAGACATGCTTAGCTCCAAAACCACGTGCAGGACGCTAAGAGTGGGCTGGAGGAAAGCACCCGGCTGCTCCACGAGCTGCTCGGTGATAATCAGACTTGAACAGTCATTCTAGCCCCACGCCAGCTAATTGCTCACGGAGGCGCTGAAAACTCACAACGGTAGAGCTGACTCTGCCGGATATCTCTGCCTGCATCCATCCCACAAAGGAGGAGACCTTCCCATGAACTCAAAGATCACGAAAATTAGTGTGACGGTCGGTAGCGCTGCTGAACTGCAGCTGCCGGATGGAAGCACAGTTTCTGCGACCGCGCAAGTCTACCAGTTCAAACCTGACTGGGACCTATCCGACGACAACTGTTGGCGCCTGGACGTGTGGGTTCGCAATAACGACCCGCAAACCCCGCGCTTTGGCAACACATTCGAGTTGTTGCTCCGAATCCAAGATGTCCGCACCGAAGGTGGGGTATGGAATCGGCGACTTATCCTCGAAGCACGTGGCGGGAAAGTCTCCTACCCTGAGCTGTGTTTCCTCAGACTCCATATTGGAGACAGGCGCAACCCCGCAATTTTGATTAAAGCCAGCTGGGAAGGTGCCGCTGCTCATCTTGTTAGCCACTGGATTGTGAGCGAAGCGGCGACGCATGAGATCGTTGTTCCCGTCAATTACTACGATACTTCCGGGCTTGCGGCTGAAACCATCGAATGGTCCCGACGTACTTGAGTACTAGTTCCAAACACAGGAAAGGAAACACATGGCGGTTACCATTCCAACCAAACCTCGGGCTGTGGCAAAGTACAACGTGAGCATTGCCAGTCCAGCCACCGCGCATCGATGAACCACGGTACGGAACTGCCCAGGCGGCACGGTCATCCTGATCTGCCGCTTTTGGGCAATTTCGGTTTTTGTGGAACCTTTCGAAAATCAAACATAGCCCATCATAAGGTTCACCCGGCAATTCTCTGGACTGCTCTAGTTTCACTATTGGCTTTATTTTTGATTTGCTTTATATACAGCAGCTATAGCAGCCTCGGCGTTCTTCCGTAGCTCGAAAGTCTGGCACATAAGCTTTAAATTGAGGTGAGGACCACCGCTAATAAGAAAGCTTGCTATTTTCGATTATTGACGATTTCGAAAATAACCATTATATTGAAGCATAAAATGTGTAAGTAAAATTCATGGACATTAAGCAATCGCCAGCCGGCAGAATCATAAAGCCGCATTCGGGGTACACAGCATTTGTACCGAATTCTTTGCCACCTATTTTTGAGTGGAATAATGACCTAGTAAACAGTTTATCAAGAGCTGATTATATTCTGGGTAAGTTGTCCAGAGAAGGACATAAATTAGCTAACCCACTTTTGCTTATGCGTCCATTTGTAGCCAGAGAAGCTGTTCTATCAAGCAAGATTGAAGGCACACAAACAACTCTTGGAGAGATGCTAGCAGAAGAAGCTGGCGCTCATGTAAGTAAACAGATTGATGATTTGCAAGAAGTAAAAAATTACATATTGGCATTAGATTATGGAATTAAACGTCTACCTAAATTTCCTTTATGTTTAAGGCTTATTAGAGAAATACATGGCAAATTGATGCAAGGGGTAAGAGGTGGGCATGCGACCCCAGGAGAATTTCGCCGCACTCAAAATTGGATTGGCACTCCGGGCTGTACGCTCATGACCGCAAAATATGTGCCGCCACCGCCAGATAAGCTCACAGCTTCATTGAAGTCATTTGAAAAATTTTTACATGATAGAACACTGCCACCACTAATACATATTGCTTTGTGTCATTATCAAGTTGAAGCAATTCACCCTTTCCTGGATGGCAATGGTAGAGTTGGCCGCTTGCTAATTACCTTGTTATTGGTTGAGCACAAAATTTTGTGCTCGCCTCTTTTGTATTTAAGTGCCTTTTTTGAAGCGACCCAAGATGAGTATTATCGGCAATTGTATAATGTCAGTGCTAAAGGAACCTGGCAAGAGTGGCTTGCTTATTTTTTAAATGGAGTTGCTATTCAATCTGCGGATGTTTTATCACGTGCTGAACGCATCAATAAACTGATAAGTGATTGGCGTATGAAGGTGAGCGGATCTACATCCCAAACGCCTCGAAGCATTATTGAGCACTTAGCAGTCAATCCATTCCTTACCGTCAAAAATATTTCTAAACAATTAAATATTGCCTTTACGACAGCACAAAGAGCTATTCAAAAGCTGGAATCATTGGGCATACTCACTCAAATAACAGAAAGCAAGCGAGATCGGCTTTATTGTGCAAATAAAATCCTCAATATTCTGGAGGAACCTACGACAATAAAAAGCTTTGATTTCAAATCTATCGAGGGTAGATCATCTTGAACAAAATGAGCAATGAACAAAATAAAATATTGGTACTGGAAAATGAGTTGCTAATTGGCGGAGAGGGAGGGATTCTCCTAATGATGATCCCGAAGATCCAGGCTGGTAGCCAAAAATGCCAGCCTGATTGAGCTTTTCGGAATTTGCAACCTCGTATAGTCTCGCATGATAACGTACCTCTTGGCATAAAAAAGGGGGAGTAAAAGGGGGATCTTTTTACACATCAAATTGCCTTGGTGAAAAATGTTCAAAAACTAACATCTTAAAGTTACAACTCATCTTTTCGTATCAGACGTTTTATATCTCTGGCACTGTGAATGACTCGAAGCACTTCTACAGAACTTTCAAGGACGCAATACAAAATAATGTAGTCTCCATAAGCTATGCTTCGTGTTCCAGGTAGCAGTTCATCCCTCACTCGACCAATGAGAGGATGTGCCGCCAGAATACGACAATGTTCTTCAATAGCGGCGATAAAACGAGCCGCATTCACAGGGCTATCTTTGGCTATGAACGTACCAATTTCAACAAGGTCGTTTTCAGCATGTTCAGTGATTCGAAGACGCGGCACAGTTGTTACACGCCAGGAAATTGCGATTTAAGCCGAGCAAACACTTCATCTAACTCTCTTACTCTACCGGCTGTGACATCGTCCAAGCCTTCCTGCAAATCTTTTTTCAAGGCAGCCAATTTCTCAGCTTCGGTCTGCACCGGAGCAACGGTGACGGAAAACATGGTGTCGGCAGAAGGACGCTTGGAAAATCTTGCAGCTAAAGTTTCTGGCAACTCTGATGCGGCAAGTTCCACGGTAAAAGGTTCAGATTTCTGTTCTTGTGAAGTAGTCATGATTAAAGGTTATCATGGCTTTAATTTGTAAGCAAATGAAGGCAATCCCCAAATTACTATACGCAGTTAATATAAAATATGCTCATCGCTAGCTCTGCTAACTGTAAAGCTATCATTTAATATTGCCAAGTTATGCGGTTATTACGAAGGTCTAATTTAATCTTTCAAACATTTTTGTGCTTGAAAAGTCAAGATATCAAGTGATTCTATGTGTCTTTCAAGCACATTAAAAGCTGAGCAATACTACCTTAATATTTACATCCTATGGTGTTGCTTTGGCATTGTCAAAGATGTCATGATTAAATGTTCGTTTTCGTTTCCGCTCAAAATGGGGTTAGCCCTAAGATACAGGGTTAAAGTGCTAGAAAAGCTTTTCCAGAACCTGTCGTGCGACAGGTTGGGCGAGCTTATACACTGGAAAACGAAGAACAAGGACTCTGATCATGGCGAATACAACTCCCCTGAAGCAGTTTTCTTGGTACGGCAACGACACTGAAGAGACCGTGCTCGCCGCCGACAAGCAGACGGCTGCTGTCCAACTGACAAAGAAGTTTGGCCGCCAGGTCAACGTGCATGACGTCCACGAGGACGGATATGTCCACTCAGGCGGACTCGTGCTGCGTTGTTCTCCGCCAGAGGAAGAGGGATATGTGGCTGTGCTGGACCTCAGCGATAGCCTCTGCTTCGCTCTCCCTCCGGGATACGCGAAAATCCGTCTGCCGGACCTGAACGACTTCGATTTGGGAACCGAGCTTGGGCAGAGGAATTGCGCTCTCGAAATCCGAGTCGCTATCCCCACACACCTGATCCCAAGGACCCGCATCTGGTGGAAGGAGCCAGACACTCGGTTCAACGCACGGAGAGAACTCCAGTGGATATGGCGTCCATTGGACCGGGTTCTCAGGGAATGGGAGGACGAAGGACCGGAAGAGTAGCAGCCCTCGCCAGAATGGTTGGACCCGGTGTGCACCGTGCACGCCGGGAAAGCGGTTTCGAATCCCATTGGAGGTAGTGCGCCCAACAAGCACGCGGTTCGGTTCGATCACGTCCGCGCGTCAATTGCCGGTGCGTTGCCGGCGCGCCGCGGACAGCCTCAAGCCCAAAGGAGGGCATCAATGGCAAAGAAGACGTTCGGTGAGTATTTCCATGAGGCAAAGAGCCACATGGAAAGCGCGCGCAAAGGCATGGAAGCCTTGAGTCTTGGCGAGGTGGAAAAACGGATTTTGGCCAAATTCGACACCAACTGGACAGCGGCCTCGGAGATGTTTGACCACCGCCCAGGGAACCCGGATCAGTTTCTCCACTCCCTCATGCAGGCAGCTAAGGCTGCGCAGGAGTTGGACCAAATTGATCAAGCCAACTGGAAGGAGGCAGGCTATCCTGGGGACTGGGATGTGCCTTTGGGACAACTCAACATCGAGTTCGGCAACTTGTGGTCCAATTGGAGTTCCCTCCTTGGACTGAAAGGATTTGCAGCAGTCATCGCCGAAATCATGCCGGAGCATCCGATGATGTCAGGGTTGCGCGAAGGCCTCGCAGACTGGCTCTTGCGCAACTGAAATAACAACTACAACATTTCCCGGTTGAGCCCCGGGCTGCGCAGGAAGTTGTCCTAGGATTGGGATGACGGCGCAGCAAAAAGCTCTTTACCCCTGCAAGCGCTAAACAGTGGTGTTGCTGCCACTGGGGGTGTTGTACGCACGTGTCGGACGTTCTAACATTTTCAGGGAAGGAGAATCGGTATGACGAGCTTATTTGCTCGGATCACCTCTGCATTGTCGTCCTTCGATATTGAAGATTGGGTCTGCGAAACTCTCGACAGGATCAAATTCAGAGTTGCCCGGTATCGTAACTCGTCCAACACTCTTAAGGATGAAGCAGAAGTCTTCGTCCTGATCGATTACCAGCTCGGGTATTCGATCAACGATAAAACCACTGGGGCGGTTAAAAAAACACTTGCCTCGGCGCGCTTGCGCAATGCCCTGATTGTGATTTTGGAGCTTCATGACCGTGATCCCCCATGTCCGACGCTTCGATGCGTTATGAAGTCGCTGGAGGGATATGAGCGCATCGTCTACGCGAATAAATCATGCGTTAATGGTTCTTACCGCGTTATCGATGCGCTTATCGCTGCTGGCTACAAATCCCGGCGCTTCGTGGTCTTCGGATTGTACACGGGAAGCTGCGTTTTTAAAACGGCTAAGGGTTTGGCGCGCAGCACCTGGGGTCCATCGGTTACAGTGGTGCAAGGCGCTTGCTCGGAATACAGTAATAAGCCAAACGATTGGCGCAAGTACGAGGATATTCCTAACCTGAACCTCGTTCTTTCTGTTGACTGAACACGAGAATGGGAACTGGACGGCATCCGTATTCCCAAAACCCATCTTAACCGATGGGTTTTTTTGTGTTTTTAAGCACCATATATAGTATCATATTCAGTCACAAGCTTTCGCAGGCTCTGACTGAAACTTTATTAATGTCGCCTTGTATCCAGAAATTTGCTTGACAGCCTAGATAATTTAGATATATTCTAACTTTAGAAATATTATTGGAGGTTCAATCATTTATGGATGATGTTCTAGAACTGCTCGCTGGCACAGGTCCAGAATATGGTGGAGGAGACACAAATCATGGGCCAATGGCGGCGGAAGCTTTGTGCTTTCTGGGTCGTGAAGAAATGGCAATTCGATGGGCAGAAAATTATAAGCGAAGAAAGCTAGAGCCTCATATTTCCGCACCACAGCGTATTTTGTCTAACGAATGGAAAGAATATCTTGGCAGAAGAAATTATTTTGATGGATGGAAAAGCCTGTTTCACCATGAAATTGAATCTTCAGGCTGGGAAAATACCTTACGATGTTGGATTCCTAGATTTTTACCTGGAATTGTGAGTGCAGCAGCACACGGCGCTTTACGCACCGCTCACGCTGTTAGAAGTTTGGAGAAAAAAGAAACAGCTCTAAGAAAAGATGAGCTATGTTCAGGGCTTGGTTACTGGGCCGCTACTTTTCAGACCTTACCTGAAGCACCTTACAATAAACAAAAACTAGAAGCTAGCGAAGCAATCAAAGCACTTCATTTGATACCAATCGACAAGCGAGAGGAACACGATCAAATTAGTGATGGTCTCAATCAGCTTAAAAACTGGCCAGATTTTGCACCGGTTATTAATATGCTGGATGTCAGTTCTGGATTTGACAAATCTCTGCTCAATATTTTAGAAACTTTTATTCGTGCCTACATACCAAATGCAGATACTAACTTATTTCCAGCCGTCCATGCTGTTACAGGCCCAGCTACGCTTCAATTACTCGAAAAATATATAGAAGAATCAGACAAAACTAGGGCTTTAAAATACGCATGGCAAGCAAGTGCCGGTTTGCACATAACATTTGATACCAACACTCAAATCTATAAAAATAAAATTGATAGTAAAACAAAACATGATACTGAACTTATAGATGACGCCATTCGCAGCCAGGATGAACACGCTATCAAATTTACAGAAGTTTGTCTCAGACTAAACCACGCAAACGCCAATCCGATTTACAAGTTTGCGGCTGAAGATGCAATATCTCGTTTTGCGGCAAGGAGAGAAGCTTGAGCATCCAACCAACCTCAAATAGTTCTACTAGGTTTATCTATACTGCCTGCCCAATATGAAAAATTCCCGATACCGCTAGTTACACCACTTAAGGGCTTTCAAACTAATCCTCTCCATATTGACTATATTCGTTTTGATTAGCCAGCGCTGTCAGCTTTAAGCAGCTGTCTCAATCCCTGAATGTCTTTATGATCGCTTTCTCTTTGCCAGAGGAGCCTTTCTTTATCTAACCGGGGCAATCGTATTACAGGCGAAGTTTTAATAATAGACGGTGGTTGGACGTTAAAATAACTGGAACGCAGATGTTGTTACTAAGTGTCCCGAAAAGGACTATTTTAGGGTCAAACTGGGTATAAGGTCTGCATAGCAATGAGGGTTTCAGCTATGAAAAATAACCTTATCCAAGTATCTTTTTCGGGACAAACTAACTTGCCACCAATTAAGAGAACTAATAAACAGTCAGGCCGCAAAAGAGAATACCTTGAGCCAAAGGAAATAGATAAGTTAATTGCTGCTGTTAAAAATAACCGGCATTGTTTACGTGACCAATTAATAATTTCAATGGCTTATCGTCATGGCCTCCGGGTATCAGAAATCGTTGATCTTAAGTGGGAGCAAATAAAGTGGGATAGAGCGAGGATACATGTTAACCGATGTAAAAATGGTGAGCCAAGTATACAACCGATTAATGGCGATGAATTGCGCAACCTTAGAGTATTAAAGCGTCAATATTCTGATTCTGCCTTTATATTTTGCACCAAAACCGAGGAAGGATTTGTGCCGTTAAAAGAAAATGGTGTATTTAAAATGATACAGCGGGCAGGGGTGGCTGCTAATTTACCCTTTCCTGTGCATCCGCATATGTTGAGACATGCTTGTGGTTATAGATTAGCCAATCAAAAACAAGATACTAGAGCTATCCAGGATTATCTTGGTCATAAGAATATTCAACATACAGTGAAATATACTAAGTTAGCTGATAATCGCTTCGACGGTTTTGAGAGGTTGTTTTGACACTAGTTAGTAATTCTCTCTACGCTACCTACAGCTCTTTTAGCACCGGCTAAATGGCTTAAGTTCAAAAGATTTTTTTAATAGACTTATATTAATCGGACTGTAGTTGCGAATATTGCCGGTTTTTAATTCTGCAATCAAAAGTTCTAAAGCAACAGATTTCGCAACCGGCTTGGAAATAACTCTCGTTTTGATAACAGGCTTAAGTCCAGTACCGCCCCAATTAAACTCAAAACCGTCATATGTTTGCTGCTCTTGTATTGTTGCCGGAAACGCTTGCCTTAGCTTAAGTATAAAGTTCATCCACTGCCTGAAGTGTACCGAATGCTTTTCTTTTTGTCGTTGACGGCAACCAAGACAAAGTCCGGTCCAGGAGTTACAGCCGCTAAGTGGAGACCCCGCAAAAGAAGTTATTAATACTTTGCACTCGCACGTTGGACATCGTTCTATCAGAACGCTTTGTTCCCATCCTAAAATAAGGTGCCCCAGAGCCAACTGTCCGTCTCCTTGCAGATAGGGAAAAGAAGCAGCAGCAAAAGACAGGCAGCAAAAGAAATAATCGCTACAGGTCAAGATCGTTTGTTTATGCTTGAGCAACAGATCAATATGTTGACAAAACAACTGCCACTCAGTATCTTCAATACCCAAATCGGAACAGTAGCCTTTCGAAAGTATGGTCATTAATAGCACACCTAGATTAATAACTCTCGCATACTGCTATTTTAAGTCTTTATTTTTTGTGAAATAGTGGCTATTTTTTCTATTCATCAGGCTGCTAAAATCATTGCCGTTCCGCTCCAATTAAGCGGAACGATGAACGTATTTACTGGGTTTCGGGGATCAAATCGTTCCAATTCGTTCCGTTTCGTTCCTATTAAACGCCTAATTTGGAACGATTTTGGAACGAGAGAGAAGCTTTCATTGTCTAAAAAAGATGCTTGAACAGTGTTGATTTTAGTTTATTAAATACCATTGCTTATGCGAAAGACATTTGGCTAGGCTACTACATTAAAAGTGGCCGGGTGCTTCTTGTTCTCTTTATTTTGCTAATTGAGTTTTTAACTAGTTCACGCTGAAAATCGACTATTTTAATATTCGATTTTTCGGGCAATATTTTTTGACCAAATATTTTGAATTATCTATGACCAGCCAGGTTTAGGTTTTAGGCTATCAGTTTTAACAAGGTATCTGTTCTTTGTGTTGCCTGTTCTTGTTTTACTTGTCTTGCCCACTTTTTTAAGTTCCAGGCTGTTATTGCCAGGCTGACATTTAAAGTATCGCCCACCGTTCCTGTATACCGGCAGCGATTCATGCGATGGTCAGTTTTTAGATGTCCTATTACTGCTTCTAGCGTATTACGCTTTCTTTGTATCCGTTTAAAATGTGCTTTATTGTGGTCAGGATGTGGCTTTTTGCCCTTTGCTTGAATTGCTAAGCGTTTTATTTTGCTTACTCTATCTGAAAAATTCTTTGTATGGTAGCCACGATCTGCACCAAGCTCATCTGGAACGTCACCAAAAGTCTTTTCCCAATCTTCTACTGCTGGGTCCAATGCCCTTACGTCGGCAACATTTTCATTGTATTCCTGATGACCGACAATGAAATGATTCCTGTCTGCGGACAAGCTAACTTTTGCTCCAAATTCATATCTCTTACCGCGCTTTCCTTTAGCTATACACGTACTCTCTGGCTCGTGCATACTAAAAACTTTTTCTTTAGCCTCTATTTTTTCTTCGTTAAGTCTAGCTTGGGCTTGCTTTATTACTCTGCCGACTAAATCAGCTTCTTTTTTTAGTTGCTCTTTTATTGCATTAATAGTTGCTTGTTGTACTTCATCAGTTTTTTTCTTTACCGCTTTCTGTGCTGAAGCAGCCACTTTCAACATTTCTTTAGCGTATTGCATTAAGTTTCTAAGTCCCTCAGCAATTCTTTCTTTGCGACCTCTGCCCAACTTGTTAATTTTGAGAATCTGTTTGCGTATCAGTCTTTTAAAGCTTCTGGCATGAACACTTAATCCTTTAGCTTTTAGTTGATCGATCTTTTTTTTTACGCGACGAATACCACGAGCCAGAAGACTGCTATCTGTTGGATATGCAATATTCTTTTCTTGAGCGGTTGTGTCTACCAGTTGTGTTTTTCTGGATATTCTTCCTTCTTGATAGAGCTGAGTTTTAATCAGGTCTTCGATAATTTTCATTCCTTCTTTGTCTAATCTACGTCTGAATTTAGTAATAGTAGAGGCATCTAGAGGCTTGTCTTTTGACCATTCTGAGACTTGCCAGTGTAAACCACAAAAGTATTTAAAATAGATATTTTCATTGAGCATACTTGCTACTGTTCTATCTGAAAGGTTGTAGAGGTGTTTAAGCAAAAGCAAGCCAACCATGAGTCTTATACGTTTGGCATTACGACCGGTTTTCTTGAAGAATTTTTGTAATTGGTACTGTAAAGTATCCCAGTCAATTCTGTTAGCCAGGATGACAAGTTCATGGTCTGGATTAAGATTTACTCTGAGTAATTCAGAAGCGATAGTAAGCTGGTATGATTCTTTCTTAAGGCTCATGAAATCTCCTTTCTGTGCAATTAGAGTTTTAATTTCAACTACAATGATCTCACAGAAATGACTTCCTGAGCCAACCTTATTACTAATCTAAAAAAACTAATATCAAAACAAAGTGCAGTGCCGGTTTTGAATATTCACTCAATTATTTCGGATAACCTTTCCATATATTGCCCCCTGCCGAACCTATTCGGCAGCACGAACTAACTAGCATTAGACATATTTAGTGGAATTTTGGAAAATGCTCAGTGGCTGCCCGTTTAGGAGATTTTCGGTTTAATAATCATTTGGAATTTTCTAGACTCTTATTTGAGACAATTTTTTATACCAGGAGAAAATTCCATATCTGTTTGATTGTATTATCCTTGCAAACCCACATACAATCAGAATCTTCCAAAATTCCATTTTTTTGTGGAGATCATTTCAGGAATCTGCACTAACCAAGAAGATATTGACATAATAGATTATCTTAGCTTTTGCTTGGCTGCTCTTTTTCTAATTTGAGAACTCAGGATATGTCTCTGTTGTAGAATCTCAAGTGCTTTTGTTAGCCTGTTTATCGATGAGTTTTTAAAATGGTTTAACGCATGCAATCGACTTTGTCTTATAAACGAAGCACCATTGTCATCATGTTCCAGATTTTCGAGCAAGTGTTCTCTAATCCATTTAGCATCTGCAAACCCAGCCTGTTGGTCCAGTATGCCAAATGCACACTGGGCATGAGCTATTAGGCTATGTGCAAGGTTGACAATTGGACTAATTGTCTCTTCAGATATTGTGAGAGAATTTATAAGCAATTGTCGGTTATCAATGTTTTTTACCACTTCAATCAAGCCTGCTATGCGAAGAATGGCGCCGGGCAACTTGCCAGTCCAATCTCGCATTAGTTCGAATTTTCCCCCATCGCGCTGATCATATTCAAGTTGTTGCGAAAAGTCGTACCATATTTCCTCTGCATCTTTGCTCAGCCCAATTGGATAATTAGTCTCAACACAATTTTCAACTTTTGCAGGAAGATCCAATAGTTGTTTGATAATTCTAAAGTAGCGATCAGTCACCTGCATTGATATTTCCCTTGTTTCACGGACATTTCTGTAACCAATGTTAGACTTGGGTAACGCATATAGAAAGCGAGCCATTAGCCCTTTTCCGCGCAAGATTTTCTTGCCACCATAAGAGATACCGCTAAGAACTTCAGGCTGAACACAAAGCCCAAAGCTTACGGCAATATTGGATAAATCACTAACTCTGCTCTGTCTGCGTACTCTGGTGGTGCCAGCAGCATGCCCCTGCAAAAAAACATCCAAATTTGCTCGACCTTCATTATAGATACCGGTCATAATATCGAAAATTGCTCCTTCGTCCGAAATTACCGAGGCTCTGCCGCCATTTTCAGCAAGCAAAACCTGGAGAGCTTCTGGGGTGGTATCAGTAACAAATATTTTGGGTGGCACCGGTATCTCTACTTGTGTTTCCCTGATATCAACTATCTCTCTGACAACTTCCTGTTGCGCTATCGAATCAAATTTTTTAGATGCCTGTTTCTGGAGGTCTTCAATACGTTTAGAATTTATTATATTTTCAGCTTCAGTTTTATTTATAAGCGGTTCAAGATCTCTGGCTTGCTGAGTTTCCCACTCAACAATTGGTGCGCGCAAATGATCTAAGACCGCAGTTTTTCTTGACGCTGGTGGCAGTGCTGTTAATGTCCAGAGCGACAGAGGTTCTTTATAGGTTTTATTTACTACGACCTCAAATCTCTTTTGAAGGCAGCTTGCCATGACTGCTAATGAAACCATCACTGCCATATCTAAAGGAGTTTGTGTGCTTGCGGCAACAGCATCAACATAGTCTTTTATTACTGGCGGCAGAAATTTGCTACTTATTTCAGGCAACTTACTATTTTCAAATTCAATGGGCAGCTCCCAATTAGTCGGACTCGCATAGTCAATTGAGGGTTCTAAAGCTGTGCCGTAGCCTTGCTCGGCAAGAGACTTTGCTGCATCAGTAAAGTTACCACTATGGTTTAGAATGGTATAAGCGGCAAACTTTGAATATGCGCATTCACTTTCAAAGGGTGAAGCATTGCTGCTAAAAACATATAACAGATCAGAGTTTTGAAAATTGGTAGTGGCAGAAATTCCGCCATCAGTCTTGCCAGGTCGCCGCCATTGAATGCTGCAGCCCACCTCACGAACAACTGACCAACCCGCCGATAACAATATTTGCTCCCAAGAAGTTTTTGAATTGTAGTCATCGCCTGGGCGATTGTTGCTACCTTTCACTTTGCCACTGATTGTCTGCTTCGGTTTGAGCACTTCGTTAAATTGACGCGCACAGCCAAGCAATAAGTCTCGCTCTGCTGGTGTAACTGTCGGTATAGAATCAAAGCTACCAGAAAAAATCTCATATTCTCTATTAAGAGGATGGCACTCTTTTGGCGAACCGACAGTTAAAGCGTAGCCGCCTTGTCCGCGGGTTTCAATCAAGGTTTCGACCTTCCCATCTTCACTTAATTGCTGAGCCAGCTTTTGATTACCTTCAATGGAATTACATTTGTAATAAACATGAAATCCATCTGATGGAGTGTTAATTATCAATGCCCTCCCAAGAATATCTTCACCACCAGCTTGAGCAACTACTTCATACCAATTAGGAAAAACATTGGGATCATCAAAATCTATAATCTCAAGTCCACCACTCACTTTTCCACATATTATGGCTATGCCATAGTTATGACCATTGCCGAACCAGTTATCTAATTCGGAGACAACGGGAAGGCGACTTTGATATTCCTTCCAAGCTGAAACACCGGGAGCCTTTGAGCCATCTGGTTGGATAGGGATAATAGAATATCCATTTTCAACTAATTTCTTAGCATAATCATTAATCATTTTACTCTCCTACTTAATTTCTGATCTATGCAAAGCGATCAGCCTCCGATCAGTCTCTATGGATATGGACACTGGGACATATTTTCATTTTCATATATATATTTGCCGGATTCTCAAAATCTCTAAATTCCATACCTCACTTTGGCTCACAAGTGAAAGCCAAAACTCACCTGTGCAAATATCTATGGGTAGTGACTTTTTATTCAATCAACTATCGCCAATCATTTTTGACATAAAGTGTTATCTTCAGGTGCTGACCTAAAGTTGTGGCGTCATTAAAATTCTGGATAAAGTTTATGTTTTCAAATAGATCATGAAGGATCGACACTTTGAAGATTAGCTTCTACTTCAAGCTTCAGTAATGCCAGCATATTATTTTTCTCAAAGCCGGCAAGACGGATTTTGTCTATTTGGCCCTCGATAAGATTTATCCCTGTTGAAATACTGAAGTATTCGACAGGTGATTGACATTTTTTGCACAAGAATTTTAAAATCTTCGCATTAGATTGAATGGGCCATTCAGTGCTTTTATTGCTGATACCCAATGTTAACTCTTGAAAAAAATCATCTAGTCTTTTGCCACCAATTATGGAAGCAACATGGACGGCATCAATTGTGCGGAGAAGCTTATCTGCTGCACGATGCGGTTCATTAATTCTGGCGAATTCTAATATTGACAGTAGACTTTTAGACAATTTCTCTCGGAATATTCGACCTTCTTTATGCAAAGTATGTTTTGGATCTGGATACTCAACGAGCACGTTAAAATGCGCCAGCCCGTGTCTTCCACGTTCTGACGAAAACAATTGAACAATCCAATGAAAAATGTCGCGAGTAATACCGCTGGTTGTTTTCTTCTGGATAAATAAACAATCAAGGGATGAAATTATTAGTGATTCTTCTTGCTTTAGATATGCCATTGCAAGATTTTCTTTACTAGGAAAGTGCTTGAGTAGGCTTCCTTTAGCAACCCCTGTAGCTTTTGCTACTTTACCAATAGCAGTATCTCTGATGCCCGCTTTTCTGAATAAGGCAGATGCTGTATTTAAAATACGCTCTCTAGTGACCGAAGGTTTTCGTCCCCGTGCCATACCTGGATACCTATGTGCAGCATATAACTCAAGTCTAGTAACCATTATTTACTGTACATCATTGTACAAAAAAATGGGTAGTTTGGTGACGCTCATTTATATAATGCCTAAATATCTTTAGTTTAGATTGTCCACTTATTGCAGCAAAAATTTTCAAATATTTGAGCAAGTCAACTCACTGTTAGATTTGAAATGTGGCAGAAGCCTAATTTCTGAGTCTTAAGATTGTTGCAAGTTAGCATAGGTATTGAAGGCGTTAATTTCGGCAATTTATGCAGTTACAGCTTTCTTCATCACCAGTGTACCCAAGCAAATGAGTTTAAAGTTTTAATGAAAAGCAAGGAAAATTACAGTCATATAGCAATTAAGAATCTGTCTAAACGTGAGGCGGCACAAATGCTCGGCATATGTGTGCGGACAGTAGAAAAGCTTATTTATGAACGGTCGATTGATCATGTGCGAATTGGAGCAAGGGTATTTATTCCTTATGCTGCAATTGAGCGTTTCAATCAAATTCATACGATAAGTGCTTATGAGGCTGATTCGCAGAGCATTGTCTAAAATGACATGCACTTACAGCAAAAGTACCAATGTCATTCCACTCAGTTAAATAATTCAATAGCAGGAACAAATGAATAATGTATAACAAAGAAGTTAATTGTCAGACAATGATATGCGCATACATAAAGTATTTATTTACCGATGTCTATCAAATTAAGCAGAGAAGCTATTATGGTCCCGCTCAAATTAATAAAAATCTGCAAGGTGAATTTATACCATGGGCGTTCTAAGGGATACAAAAACAGGCAACTATTACATTCGGGTCAAGTACTATAAAAAGGACTATGAAAAGGTAATTGGTAAAGATAAACGTAAAGCCGAAATAGCACTCAATGAAATAAAACAGGACATAAAGGTCGCAAAGCTTGCCGGTCAAGGTTGGGATGGTTTTAAAAAACTATTACGTGCTACCAAAGCAAAAACTTTTGCGCAGGCTGCTCAAGATTATTTAGCAGAAAGAGCAAATTACAAAGCATCTTCAATCAGAACTTATCGTGATATTTTAGAGAAGCATCTTTTACCTGAATTTGGCTCCACTGCACTGGTTCGATTTACCGAATCGCAACTTAGGAAGTATCAAGTCAGATTATCTAACAAACTTTCTGCAAGAAGAGTCAATAATATCATGCAGTTGTTTAGCAGCATTTGTGATCAAGAAGTAAGAGCTGGCAAACTTGATCGGAACCTGATAAAAACAATCCGCCCTCTGCAAGAACCAAAGTCTAAAATAGATCCATTATCTGAAAGGGAATTGCAATCAGCATTATCAAATATTGATCCTCACTATTTGCCATTTTTTACAACATTAGCATTTACTGGTGCGCGCCCAAATGAATTAGCGGCATTGCGCTGGACAGATATCGATTGGGGCAAAGAAGTAATCAGCATTAATAAAGGCAGAGTAAGAGGACAAGAAGGACTGCCTAAGACGCGCTCCGGTGAACGATTTATTCCAATGACCTTGCAAGTAAAAACAATGCTGAAAGATCTTCAATCGAATGAATTTTATTCAAAAACTGGTTATGTTTTTATTGATCCTAAAGGTAAACCCCTAGATGAACATTTAGACAGAATCTGGAACCGTGCTTTAAAGGGCGCTGGCTTAAGGCATCGTCCCTCATATCAACTCCGCCATACTTTTGCCACTCAGGCAATTATTAGGGGGCTGCCAGTACCTTACGTTGCGAAAATTCTTGGACATTCTACAATCGATAGTCTTGTTAGAAATTATACAGGCTGGATAGATTCATATAGCAAAGAACATGATGACAAGCTTTTGAAGGCGTTCAATAGTATGGCTACACCTAAAACAAAGCCCAGAAAAAAGGGGGAGTAAATGGGGGATTGTAAAATCAAGTAGTTTGCTCAAGCCTCACCAGTTCAGTGTTTCTCGTTAATTGGCGGAGAGGGAGGGATTCGAACCCTCGCTGCGCTTTTGGCGCAGACAGTCTTTCCAGGACTGCACGTTAGACCACTCCGACACCTCTCCAATTACCTCAGCTCCAATTACCTCAGCTCCAATTACCTCAGCTCCAATTACCTCAGCTCCAATTACCTCAGCTCCAATTACCTCAGCTCCAATTACCTCAGCTCCAATTACCTCAGCTCCAATTAAGCAAGCAACAATTACTCCAGCTTCAAAAACACTAAGCTCCTATAAAGTCTTGCTGCAAGCAACGAACTCTCCACTAAAAGCTTCGATTGTAAGCTCCAACTTCTACAAACCTCATTACAAGCCTTGTTGAGAGAACCGAAAGAGAATTATAGCCACTATTATGGCCAAAATAGAAATGCTAATAAAAAGAAAAAAACAAAAATATAGCTAACCGCCAAAATAGGGTAAAAAAAGAAACAGGTCAGAAAAACGGCATAGCCGTCGTCCCGACCCGCCTCAGTTCTTCGTCCTGCGGCTCATCAGTCGTCTATCTCGACTGTGATAATCTCGAACCGTCGTCTCAGTCCGCCGCGTAGCACGACGTGAACGCCGTTCATTCCCCAGCAGACGAATACCAACGCCGCGATCAGTCGTACCGACCAGGTTAAGACCAATCCGATCCAACTCATGTCCGCCTCCACGAAAGGAAGTCAGGTCCGGCGGCTGCCCCATGTTAGACATCGCCGGGTGGAAAGAGAACGTTCAACTCTGTGACAGTGTTTCATCCGGGTGTTCTTCAGTCTCCGCTCGGATGAGTGTTTCGAGGATGTTCTGAAGAAGGGCGATCACAAGCCCCGGCGGCTGGGGGTCGGCCACGTCTTGCCCCTCGACGCCAAACGCCTTGAACAGTTCGCTGTAGTTGGGCTCTATAAGCTCCCTAGGCAGCGTCAGACTAATGAAGAAACGCCTGACCTTGGCCGCCTTTACCTTAGTTCGGGCGATGAGGATGGGCGGATCGCCGTAACGTCCTGACCAGAGCGTGAGCACCTGCCAGCCGTCGACGATCGGGTAATGAGTATCTCCCCGGTCGGCAACGATGGCGAAACCTGGGCGCTTGGCTAACTTATTGACTCTGGCTGAGTAAAAAACCCCCAGCCTAACTTCTAGCACAACGGTCTTCACTTGGGACATCATAGCTCTCCTTGGGGAGATTAGTGTTTGGAGAAGCATCGGGGTATAGTCGAAGCGCCGGCGACAGCCAGTGTCACAAGCCACCCCACCGATGGGAGGACCTCAGTCTATGGCAGCCACCCGCCAGCCGAAGGCGGCCGCCAAATGTTGAGCACGTACTAGCGAACAGAAGCCAGGTCCGCCGCTGCTTCGTCTTGAGTCTTATGCGATCGGACCAAATCGAACATCAACTCAATTGACGATCTGCACCCAAGACCCAGATTGCTTGGCGCGGGACTTTCTTCACCAGCCCCACTCCTGAGCGAACAGGGTCCAGAGGTCCAGAATGTCGGGGGGGAGTGGGTCACCATTGCCCTGCGAGAACTCTGACTCCTCCCGATCGCGTCCATTCCAGGTGTGGCCGGCGCCCACACTTACGCCGTTGATCCTGCGGCCGAGGATCAGGTATTCAACCACCACCGGATCCCCCCTTGTCGGATCGCCGTATTGGTCGCGAGTCCAGAGAGGGCAGTTTGCGTCTGGACCGGGAGTAATGCGGTGATTGCCCAAGAGCCCCGAGGCCTTGGCGTACCTTACTACCTGCTGATCCGGACGGTTATACCACCAATCACTGCCGCCGATCAGCCGACAGAAGAGATTGCGTCCCAAGCGGCGCGCGAAGCTGCCCTCATAAGGCTCAATCTTGGCAGTGCCGTTTTCTGACAGGACGCCGTTGTAAGGTAAAACAGAGTCCTCTGGTCCGTGGATGATGATCGCCGACGACGCGGGTTTGGGAAGTTTTGAATAGCGGGGGTCACAGGTCCCACTGACCGCTCCCACCCCACATAGCGTCCCAGGGAATTCGCTGTCGTAGGCCTCGATTGGCCAGGTGCCGCCGCTGAAGGCAAGGTAGTAGATGCGGGTGATGCCGCGCCGTCGAAACCTCATATTGACGTCCTTGAAGTACTGCATGTCCGGCGCATCACATCGGAAGCCGGTCAGCAGACCGCCGAAATGACGTCGGGGTACGCCCACCCCCAAGTGGAACCGGTAGTCGCGAGCGGCACGGAAGCAGCCATTGGTATGGGCGCCGTTGGTTCCGGTGGTTTCGCCGTCGCAAAAGAGGACCCCGATGTCGCTCTCGATCGCTTCAGGCGGATCGTAGAAGAGAATTTTGCCGGCCGTCACGGCCGATCGGCTCCATCCGGCACTGCTCACCGTAATGCGCCTGCATCTCCTGAAAAGTCTTCATCTTGGCCTTCACCTTCATCTTCATCTCAGTGGTCTCCCGGTAAAGGAAATCAACCGGTCAGCAAAGTGCTGACATCTCGTGCTAATCAGTCACGCCACGTGTCGCTACGTAGCGACTCCAATGGCAACCCCGCTGCAGCCCAAGTTTTCTTCCGGCGCCGCTGGCGGGGGAAGAATTTACTTGGGTGTTATTTCAAATGCGGTCTGGCGGGTATTTGTGGTGTGAATGTTGCAACGATAGTTTCAGCTTAGAGAATGCCTATTCAGCAAGTCAAGAGATGGGCCGGTTTTATTGAGCAATTATGAAACCGGATAACTCAGGTTTGGGAGCCATTTCGAAAGGAGAAAGAAGCAATTTTCCAACTTACTAAGAAGGCTTTATTAGTTAGGGTTAAAGAGTAGCCATATATTAAAGCTGAAAGAAATAGCTATCGCAACCGCGCTAACTATGCATTTTCCCTATACCCGTAAGCCTTCGGTAGAGGTAGGCTTGGCAAGGTCAAGAAGAAGCTACAGGCATATACGTTAGGAGGTCTTGGCATTTTGGAGAGGTGGAGTTTAAATAAATGAGGTTGTTTTACTAGAAAGAAAGTAACTTGCAGGGATCGAATAGTAATAGCGCTCGGACGAGCTCTTTTGTTGAGTTACTGCTAGTAAATAACGATGTACCGGCACTGCTGCAATTGCTGAGGAATGAAAGAACCGCTAGGCAGATTGAAGCATCTGCTTTCCAAGCAAAGATTGGGCAGCTTGAACAAGAAATTTTGCAGCTTAGACAAGAAAATAAAAGGCTTAGAAGAAGCCGTATTGCTGCCACAGAATCTTTCTGTCAACAAAAACAAGCTCTGGAGCAGGAAATACAACAATTAAAAGAAGAATTAGAAAACGCAAATAAAAGAATCGCTTGGTTCCAAAAAGACCAATTTGGTCGCAAGACTGAAACGGCTGACTCCCTGGCTATTGCCCCCATACAAGAATTAAAACTAGCCTCTGAACCAGAACAAGAAAAACGTAAACGTGGTCAAAAATGCGGACCAGGTAATGGTCATGGGCGCAGCGATAGAAGTAACCTTGAGCAACGTGAGGAATTTCTTGACCCGCCTAAGTGTGCCTGTGATATTTGTAACAAACCATATCGCCTAGTATCAAAAACTGATGACAGCGAAATAGCAGAGGTAGAGGTTAAACCATATATACGGGTGTGTCGCAAAAGAATTTTGGTCAGCCAATGCGACTGCAAAGGCAAAGTCATATTAAAAGCCCCTCCTCCTCCTAAATTGTATCCACGCACCACAATCGGCAACTCTCTCTGGGTATATTTACTTGTCTGGAAATATATGTTTGGTGTGCCAACTCAACGGGTTTTACAAGAATTGGCTTTGCACGGTTTACATCTATCCGCCGGTACAGTCACAGGCGGCATGAAAATAATAGACACACTGCTTGCCTCTTTGTATGAACAAATAGTCAATCATTGCCGCGGCGCAGACCTGTGGAATGCAGATGAGTCCACCTGGCGCGTCTTTGAAGAAAATAATGGGCTCAGAAATGACAAACAATGGTGGTTCTGGCTTTTCGCCAGCTTGGATGCTGTCGTTTACTTGCTAGATAAAAGCCGTTCAAAAGATGTGCCTAAAGACTTCTTTGGCGGTTCTACAGGAATATTATTAACTGACAGACTGAAGAGCTACTGGACTTTAAATCCAGCTATCAAAAATGCCTGGTGCTGGGTTCACCAAAGACGAGATATCCTCAAAGTCTTTCAGGGCATACCAAGCTTGAAAGAATGGTCCCAAGAATGGCTTAGCGAAATAGGAATATTGTTTGCTCTTAATCATAAACGAACGGCTCTGTGGCAATCAGGACAGCCTTGGAATGACGCCCATCTAGCGGTTGAACAGCAGGTGAAAAAACTTGAGCAACTTTGGCAATCACAGCTTGAACAGCCAGATTTGCATAAAGAGCAAAAGACAATACTAAAAAGCTTCATGACACACTGGATTGGCCTAACAGTATTTCTTACTGACCCGCGTATTAGCCTAGACAATAACCGGGCCGAAAGATTACTCAGAAATCTGGTCATTAATCGCAAGAACAGCTACGGTAGTGGCAAAGAATGGTCTGGTCAATTGGCGGCTAAATTATTTACTGTCTTCCAGACATGGCAGGTTAATGGACTCAATCCACAAGCTTTGTTGCTAGATTACTTTAACGAATGTTCAAAAACACCCGGCAGAGCACCACCAGACCTAAAAGAATTTCTCCCCTGGCTGATGACCGAGGAGAGAAAAAATAAATTCACTCTACCCAAGAATATCAAACGACCAGCTTAATGCACATTAAATTCTGGTTGTCATACCTGCGTTGGACGAAGGCTTACCTATACCCTCAGAGCAGGGTAAGAGATGGGGGAGGCGAAAATGCAGGCACGAATGAGACTTTCGTGGAGTTGACTTTCTTTAAGACGACGATTGAAGCGATAGCAGAACTCATCGAGATACTTTTGCAGATGCTTTCTGCTAACGCCGTGATATGTACCGAGGATGAATGTTTTCGCAAGTGAGATAGCCAAGTGTACTAGAGGCAAGTGTTGAGCTGCTGATTCAGGAGTAGATGGATGGCTTTCTAGTTTGTGACCCATTTTTTCCAACATCCTATGAGCTGCTGCACAATCTGTGATGAAGTACTGTTGTGAATCATTGTCTACGTGGGCATTTACGATTCTTTTAACTTCTGGTTCGCTTATCACTTTACCGAATACTCTTTTCATTACTAACTTACCGGCTTTCCACTTACCAGCCTTCTCGATTGCTACTATTACTTGGGCTTTGCGGTGTTTGCCACCGAAATGTCCTTCATCCAATTCAATTAAACCTGCCAGGCGAACCACGCTATTATCGCGTCCAGACATGGCTTTTCTAATTTTTTGTAGTATGTGCCAAACAGTCTTGTAATACATCCCTAGCTGCTTAGCAAGCCGCAAAGCAGAGGCGCCACCTTTATCTTGAGCTACCAGAAAAATGATCCAGAACCAATTTACAAGCGGAACTCTAGTCTTATGGAAAATTGTTCCAGCAGTAATTGAAGCTTGGAACTTACAAACAGCACATTCGATTTTGCGCTTTCTGCTTAATCTGTAGCCAACATCATGTCCGCATTTAGGGCATGCAAACCCTTTGGGCCACCGTATTTTCTTAATCGCTAACAAACAATCTTCTTCTGTTTGGTAGCGCTTTTGAAATTCAAACAAAGTCAAAGATGCCTTCTTCTTCATGAGCTGCTCCTCCTTAAATTTCTATACCATACATATGTAAAGTATATCACAAGAGGCACGGTTAGCCTGCGTTAAGGCTATACGGATGGGCTAAGCTAATGACGCACCGCTGCGCTAGCGTTGCCCTTATACATTGCCATGAGAGGCAGAAGGAACTTAATGAGCAGCGGCAGCTAGATTATGCTTAACACGGTCTGCCCCGGCTTTAATAATTGCTAAAAATTCCTCGACATTTAAACTTGCTCCGCCTACCAGCGAGCCGTCTATATGTTCTTGCTTCAATTGTTCTGCTACATTGCTTGCCTTTACACTGCCGCCATAGAGAATTGGCATATCGCCAGCGTCAAATTTATGGCCATTGCCTGAATAGCGCGCATATAAAGAGGCTACAGTTTTGCGTATCACAGCGCAAACTCTATTTGCTTCTTTCGCTTCGCAAGTTTTACCTGTGCCAATTGCCCAAACAGGCTCATAAGCAATTGTCACTTGCGAAAATTGAGCGGGGTCGATGTCTGTTAAACCAGCCCCCACTTGTCGCCCTACAACCGCGTCGGTCAAGTCATTCTCGCGCTCGTCAATCATTTCACCCACGCATAAAATTGGCTTTAAACCATGGGCAAGAGCTGCTTTCAATCTCAAATTAGTAGTGGCATTAGTTTCGCCAAAAAACTGACGTCTTTCAGAATGTCCAATCAGCACATGATCGGCTTTTAAGTCCAAAATCATTAAAGGTGAAATTTCACCTGTGAAAGCGCCCTCGTTATGCCAATCCATATTTTGAGCGCCTAATTTAATTGATGTTCCTTTGAGTTTAGGACCAACACTTGCCAGACTTGTAAAGGGAGGAAATAAAACCATTTCTGGCAGATTTTTATCATCAGCAGACATGCTTTTTACTCCAGCCGAAATTTCATCAGCCAACGCAGCAGCTTCCTTACTTGTCTTATTCATTTTCCAATTGCCAGCAATTATGACCCGGCGTTGGGCATTTTTCACGATAATACTCCTTCTGCTAGCGTTTAAGACTTATTTTTTAAAACAAGCTTATCGCCTAGACTAGCAGTTATATTTCATATTTGCTCCTGATGCAAGGCTACCCCAATTATTAAGATAGATGTTTCGAGATAATTACCTGGAACCACATTAGAGAAGGCGATAAATTGAGAAAAAGGGCTGTTGTCAAGCAAAAAGCTTGGGTGAAATTTATTAATCAGAAACGCCTCACTTGATTTTGCCTAGGCAAATCAATCATGTTTAAACTGATCCCTTCGACAGAATCTCAGGCAGCCAACTCAGATAACATACAGCCGCTAATACTAGCTTTTCAACATTGCGCGAGTGATTAACCATCACTTGTGCGGTGGACTAGGCTAGGCGGAATAATGTCTGAAGTCGGACGCAGGGTTTTTTGTTGATTAGATCTGCCAGTGCCGCAGGCTTGCTTCATGCCTGGCAAGCTACCTCGGCTTCCGGCGTCGATCCCGCCTAGGCTAGGCAAAACGTCTCGCTCGGGCGGGATTGTTTATCAAGACAAAACTCTCACTCTCACTCTCACTCTCACTCTCACTCTCACTCTCACTCTCACTCGAACAGGAGCAATGACAATGGTCAAAATGACGGGTACCAGTTACCAAACCCTGCAGGACCTGCGGGGGAAGATTGACCTAGCCATGATCGTCGTACAGCAGCGGCTGGCGGACGCCATGGGCTACCTCCTTCTGAGCATTCAGCAGGCATTTACAAGGCCCAACGCCGACTTCGGAGCTCGGCTGGCGAACGCTCAAGGCATTCTGAAAAGTGTGCGCCTACGCGCCATCGCGCAGATAGTGCGTTCCGTCGATGGCTTTGGGGGTAAACTGGAGACGCAGGTGGACCCCGGTATCCTCCGGCAGGCCATTTTTGAGACCAGAGAGGAACTCCTGCGTCTGAGCGGCATTCTGGAGAGCGCACTTGCTGCCAACACAACCAGCTGTCCTAGGGCGTCCCTTAGTGGTGCGGAAGAGATTATCGTACTCGTGCATCGCATCGCCGGATACCTGGATGAGATGAAGGCTACTGTTTCATCCGGACCGGTGCTCTCACACCCAAGCCATGAAGAAAAGCGCATTCCGCCCTTGCCGGCCGACATTATTCGGACCGTAAGGACCAGCAAGGACCATTAAACGAAGGGGGCCCATAGGAGATCAGCCCGGGAAGGGGATCGATGTCGATTCTCTTCCCATTTCTTCTATTTCTGGCTTCTTAAGCGAAGTCGCGATGCCTATATCAACGTGCCAATAAATACTAAACCTAGATCAAAACAAGTGTTTGTTGATTTCTTTAAAAGCTGCTTCTAGTTCTTCTATTTTTTTTACTATTATCCCAGCCTCTTTAAGCTTCTTCTCGCCCTGACAATTAACGAAAAGAGGAGGCTCGCTCATGGCATAAAATACCTGCGCGATGCCATTTTCGATTAGCAATGACGCACAATCTTTTCCGCCTGATTTACGGATACTACAAGGTTCTAGCGATGAATACATTGTGGTGCCTCGCACTAATAAGCCTTTATCTTGTGCCTTTTTTATTGCTGCAGCTTCTGCATGCCAACCCTCGCCAAGTTCAAGAGTAAAGCCGGTTGAAAGCACATGCCCCTGAATGTTAACCAGTACCGCTCCTACGCGATAACAATTGGGACTAGCTGGAGCATTTCTAGATATTTCAAGAGCATGCCGCATAAAATCGAGGTCTGTAGGATTAGCCATGTCTATGCCCTATTAATTTCCTGCGTAGCTATCATTGACTATATCTAATACTGCCATATTGCCAATATTGCGAACTGAAGCAATTCGCAATCTATTTTTATCAATATTTTTGAATACAGCATCATTTACAAGTGATGGCGCTTTACTGTTGCCTACAAAAAATGGACTAATAGCTAAACGTAAACGATGAAACACACCTTGCGATAAAAACATGGTTAACACAGATGTTCCGCCCTCTACAAACAGTGATTTAACGCCAAATTTTTCTAAAGTAGCTACAATACCAGCTGCATTCATTTCTTTTACCATTATCATTTTTGCCGTATAGGCAAGATCTTTGTTAATACTAATGGTGCTATGCATCGGACACAATATAATTTTTTCTCCACTACCCCGAGTAAAAAAATCGGAGCTAGCCTCTAAATTGCCACTGCGCGTGAGAGTAACCTTGATTGGGTCAGGAGGCTGCCCGCGCAATTCTCTTTCTGTAATTAATTCGGGCAAATGGCACGACAAAGACGGATTATCTTTGCGTACAGTATTGGCACCGACTAAAATTGCATCGCATAAGGCGCGATAAGAGTACATGTCTTGCAAGTCTTCATCGCTAGATAAACGTAGACGCTGGGCTGAGTCGCCGCCAGCTATATGTCCATCTAATGACATCGCAGCCGATATTTGGATAAGTTTCATAGTTCTAAAAAAATGCGCCCGCCAAAATAAACGTATTCTTTGAAAGAGTATCACTGATTCTAAATTATGCCCAAAAAGCCAAGAAGATAAAAAAGAAAAAATCGCGGCTGTCGAGAACTCTCCGCCCTATCATCTTCTCTGGCTTCAATTCTACTGAAAGACAGAAATTATATTGGTGCTAAAATTCTCTGCATTTTTGCAGACAGATGACGTGCTCAGTTTAGAAGAAACTTTCTGGTCAATTTAATAGCTCTTGCAGAGCTCGCGCGCCATCCATCACAAAATTACTAGGATAAAAGCAGCGATTCTAGCTGTTTTTATCGAAATTAAATTATCTGCTCTCAAATCGAATTTTTGGTACAATGTGCAGGTTTTGAAACGCTGGCGCGTGCGGCTATTCGAATGCTTGACAATACGAATTGTCATAAACATCACAGCGAAATTATTATATTAATTGCACCGCTTTTAAGTTTATGAGCTATTTTTTTGGGCACACCTACGATTTGCAAATCGTAGGTTCAAAATCAATTTGTTTATAAATTAAAGCCATATTTTTAGTACACCATTCGAATACTTGATAATACGACTTTTCGTCCATACGAAGCCAAAATTCTCATGTTAAATACTAGCACTTTTCCGGTTTAAAATCATTGCTTTGGGTACGGTAATACGAAGTTAAATAAGGGTTTGTGTACAAGCTGCTGTGCCATCGGCTGGTCTGATTTATAATTTCAAGATTCGCAGCAAAGAAACCGGAGCGCAGAGCCATGAATAACCCGTTGACGGCCAATCGGGCCATAAAGCCCAAAGAAAGATTGCCTGAATGGGCGCGTCGTTCAGTACTAAATACAGAACAGAACAGACAAGTAAGGGGCATTCTAAAAGAGCAGCGTTTAAACACCATTTGTGAAAGCGGTCGCTGTCCCAATAAAGGAGAGTGTTGGGCCGCAGGGACAGCCACTTTTATGCTTATGGGTGAGTTGTGCACTCGCACTTGTAGATTTTGTGCTGTCAATAAAGGTATGCCTGGACCATTAGATCCGCAAGAGCCGCATCGCGTAGCAAAAGCCTGCGCAGATATGAATTTAAAGCATGTGGTTTTAACCTCAGTAAATCGTGATGACTTGCCAGATCAGGGCGCCAGCCATTTTGCTGCCACTATATTGGCATTAAAGCAGGCTATTGCCAATGTTACAGTAGAAGTGCTGACACCTGATTTTCAGGGTCGTATAGATTGTTTAGAAATTGTTTTAGCCGCCAGTCCAGCTGTTTTCAATCATAATCTTGAGACTGTGCCGCGTCTTTATAAGCAGGTAAGACCAGGTTCTAAATACAAACGTTCATTGCAAGTATTAGCCAATGCTAAGCGTTTAGCGCCAACGGTGCCCACCAAATCTGGCATAATGCTCGGTCTGGGTGAGCAAAAAGAAGAAATAGCAGAAGTATTGCGCGATTTGCGCGCCCATAATTGTGACATTTTGACTCTAGGCCAATATTTAAGACCAAGCCTGGATCAATTGCCAGTAGATCGCTATATACCTGAAGAAGAATTTGAAAATTGGGCGCAAGTAGCTAATAGTCTGGGCTTTAGTAAAGTGCACTCTGGTCCATTGGTGCGTAGCTCTTATCATGCCGCAGAATTTGCTGATACAGTATTAACACCCTGAACTTAGTGCTTAGAGTTAAAATAGCCAGTGAGCTAGCCATAGCAAACAGGTATGTCTAGATAGTCGAAGAGTAAAAAGGCAGGTTCAATTGGTGGATTTGGTTATGGCAGACGATAAAATAGATGACGCCCATCAAAGTGAAAGCACTGATGATGTATCAAAAAATGCCCTTCTTGCTCAGGCAAAAAAACTATTAGACGAAGGAAAAATCGAAGACAGCCTTAAGCTTGTCAAAGGCTATTGGTTGGAAAACCCTGATGATGCCGAGGCTGCTGACTTATTTTCTGAACTAATGAAAGAAAGTGGACGTTCTGAATTATCTAAACGTCTGCACACATTAGCTGAACAATTACCATCAATGTCTCATCCAGTTGATTCGCAATCGCTATCTATGGCCGACTCGCAGCACGACGAATTCGATGATGAAGACGAAGATTTAATTGAAAAAGAAAAGCCGCAAGCTGAGCTTGCTCCGCCCGGCGGCAAAGAATTTTTTGAAGCTGGCTATAGTTTGATTGACGCCCGCCAGCATGAATTGGCAGCCATGTTATTGAATAGAGCCGCCCGTATGGCTCCGGAAGAGCCAACCGTAAATTATGAACTAGGCTTTGCCCTTATGTCCATGAAACGCTTTGAGCAAGCAATTCCGCACTTAGAACAAGCGCTAGATCAAGCGGCAGATTTCGACACTTTGTTGAATCTATTGGTTTGCTACACATTAACCAGGCAGCTGGGCAAAGCTCATGGCATGCTGGCAAAAATGAATAGTGTCTCCCTCGATGCCGAGCAAAAAAAAGAAGTTTCGCACCGTCTTTCGGTATTAAGACGTTTGGAAACTTTGCGCAGTAAAGCTAAGCTTAATACTCGCGATTGGCTATTTGCCTTATATGGCAGCGTTTTGCTGAGACCATCTACCACAGAAGATAAAACAAAAGAAGACTCACACAGCATAGGGCAAATGCTTGCTGTAATGAAAGGAGTTTTGGATGGGCTATCTGCTCTTCCTGAAACGATAGAATTCTATGGACCGCAAAGCCGTCCGTTGGCGCAATCGTTAGCAGAATTTTTAGAAATTCCCATTACTAGTTACAAAGGTCCAGATCAGCCTGTTCAAGCTCTTTTGGTTATGAGCTGGGCATCAGATATAATTGGCCCGCACAAATCATTTATGACTAAAGAAAAGAACCGCAGCATTTTCAGCTACGGTCTTACCTGGGATGAAGCACTGCCTGTGGTGCCAGAAATAGTAGGCACTCTGGCGCATGAAGAGCTTATGCCCTGGAATGAAAATAAAGCAGATGGTTCTGCCTCCCCCAATCTTCAGATTGCTGGCTCTAATCAGAGAAACTTTACCCCTCAAAATGAGAGAGCTTATAAAGCCATTTTGGCAGATGCGCGCGATTTAGAATCTGATCCCAGAACTATAAAATTTGTGCAAGAAGCTCTAGACTATTACGATAGTAAAAAGCAGCATCTCATGCTCTGCAATCCTGATGCTTTTGGCTTTCGTCCTGAATATACTGCCGAAGTGGTTGATTAAAAAGCACCACAAAAGGCAAAGAGCCTGAAAATAGACGATGTTATTATTTGTAGTTAATAGAAAGTGGTGCTCGCGCTAACTTTAGTAGTTGTAAAGCAGGCATTTAATTTGATTATAGTATAAGCAAATACTAGGTTTAGACTCAAAGTTCAAAAGTACAAATAGTAAGTCTGTAGCAAAATCCCTATTCAACCGGCTTTGCTGGTTTGCTTGAAAGCTAAAAGCACTACTTGCTTTTGCTAGGGCAAATTTGGCAGTCTTTGTGTATCTATGATTTCATTTCCACGGACGGAATTGACCCCCACACCCTAACTTCCCCAAAATGAGAAATACTTGCTGCTTGAGGATAAGCAGGAAGTGGAATCGTGCTTCGACGATAAGGGCGCTGGGAACAAGAGAAGACCCCTCTTATTCAGCACCCAATACCCGGCGCGGATCGATTCCAGATTGTCTGGATTCAGCCGGTGGGATGAGCTAGTGTCTCGAAAATGGAAAAAGGAGACACCCGTGAACTTGTTGAACGCCTTTCTTGATGACCCTCGCAGCAGGACAATCAATCCCATTGTCCTGCAAGTGGCGAATTTCCTCGCCTTGCAAATCCCGATTCCCAAGGAGAGAAAGTCGAAAGAGCCCACCAGGAGGGCTCGCTGGATCGAAGAGTTCCTGGCCGCCTATACCGACTTGCCGGACGGTGGACTCCCTCAATTGGAGGGCCTTCTTCTTCTGGCTCATCAATCACGTCATCAAGACGCTGGCGTTGCCGGATCGGCCCTGACAAGGATGCCTTCGGCTTCGCTCTCAACTCTCTGAGCAACGAAACGGATGGTGTGGCTGAGTCAGTCCTGGTGCGGCGGGTTCTTCGGCACTCGCCTAGGAATTGCCCGGGCTGGTGCGCCTACCGCGTTTGTCTCCGCCACCAGGGTCAGCAGGCCAGACTGGCAGTGCTTTATGCCGGAAAGTTGATGAACAAGCCGCCGGTGAAAGCTCGGCGTGACGAACTTGAATCGCGCAGGGCCGGTATTGCGGGTGTGCCTCCATTCGGCTTTCGCTCGCGCGTCAATAGTGAATTCTTCCATAGCTGCATGCTCCAGTTGATGGAAGTTGCTCGGCCACAGTAAGGCGCGTGTTGCGCCAAGAGCAGTTTTCACTGAACCACTGAAGGAGGTGGTAGATGACAGGGCTGCCAGCTTTGCTAGAGTGGCTGCAAGCTTTAGCCAGCGTGATCGCGGATTTTTTCCACGACCCAGTCAAATTCATCGGCATGGCAGCCTCAATTCTAGGGCTCGCCGTCTTGCGTTCTTTCTTCCGCCGTCGCCGCAGGGAACCCTTGCCGACAGTCGATGCAGTCAGTGATGGAGAACACCAACAGCAGAAGCACCGAGACTAACACTTTTACCCTGAAAGGGGGAAGGCATGACTTCGTAAAGCGCCGCGGCCGCGTGTGATTGGAGGATTCTGTCCGCGTCGGGTCCGGCGTGTTGCTGGTTTGCCGACGCGGATGCTTTGGGCTTGCAGGAGGTGAGGAATGGCAAGCGACTCGGGCAATTCGTACCAGACTGAAATCCCATTCGGTCAGGGCGTTAAAGTCTTTTGCGCAATGGACTGGATCACCACTGTCGCCGTCCTCGATGACGGTAGAATCTGTGCAGAGGACACAGATCAACCAAGCGGTAAACCACCGCTTAAAATGGCCTGCGGGGTTCAGATCGCAGGAAGCCGTGGAGGGAGTAATCGAGTTGGGCATTGAGCTGACGATCGGTGGTCCTCAGGCAGTGAGGCGCATGATATGCCGCTTCCTTCGCATCGACCACAGCAGGAGGGTCCTCACTATTGAATTCGACCCAAACTTCTGGTACGGGGCATTATACCCCGCCGCCTCCTTCGATCTATGATGACCTCCCCAATACTTTCCCCGGTCATCAAATAGAAGGCTCACGGAGAGGCAGGTCTTGTCCTGTCTCTCCGTCACCTTCTACACTTTTTGGCATTTTTGTTTTTTTAGAATCTGATTAAATGAAGCCCTATATATTAATTAAATTCCTAAGATCGTACTATAGTATATTAGTGCCATAGGAACATTGTGAATTATGTTAGAACAAAATATTTCGGTTAAAGTTATTGGCTCAAACGGACAAATCTCTCTTGGGAAACAATTTGCCGGACAACAAGTTTTGGTTGAACAACAAGAAGAAGGTGTCTGGTTAATTCGCACTGCCGAAGTAATTCCACACAACGAACTTTGGTTGCATAACCCGACAGCTGTTCAAGACCTTATGAATGCTATGAATTGGGCAAAGAAAAATCCACTGGCAAAAAATAGTCAAAGTAAGGAATGATCAAGCTGCTAATTCGCCACTAAGGTACATTTTGCAATAATGTTCGGCATTCGCTTTTAAATCATTTTCTGCCAATTCACGCGCTGCCCGTGTGGGTAATGCAATAGGAATAATTTTGCAGCCGCCATATCTATCGTAAAGCTTGAGAGTGCTGGAGATAGGGCTAACATCCCATTCTGCAATATTCATTCTATTATTGCCTTCTTTTAATTCCAATCTCATAAGCAAAGTGTCTGCGCCAGAGCCTAAATCGCTTTGGGTAATTATGCGTCTTTCCATTCTAGCTAGAGTCTGATCGATTGCTTCATTGTCTTTGATGTTTATATTCAAGTTAGCAACTAAACCAACCAAGCTAATATTCTGCACTTCAGATTCTGCTAATTCATCCTCGTCTTCCTCATATTCTTGTGATGCGTTGACTTTTGGTATTTGCAATACTTGCCCTTCTTTGAGTTTGGCTACCGGATTGCCTGTATTATCAACGCGCACGCTTAGTCCGTTAAGCAGAGCTATGTCTGCCCACATATTTTCGTCCTGCACATCAATATGGCTGGCGGCAATTGATTTCAGTGTATCTCCTTCTCTGCATGTATAGCTTATGAAGTCTTTATTAGCAGCCTGGTTTTGTTTGGCATACAAAACTAAAGCACCAATTTCTTTTAAAACGTGTATTTTGTATCTTAGAATTTCAGAGCGATGCGGCAGCAATATTATTTTGGCTTCTGGCTTAATTGCGCCAACTGCTTCTGCTCCTTCTTCATTTTTTAGAGGCTTAATATTTTTTGCCTGCACATTGATTGTATAGATCAGAGGCGCCAATCTTGCGTCTTTCAAAACAAAGCGGGCAATGTTCTCCAGAGTATCCTCTGCTCTAACTGCACAAGGCTGCCGTTTTTGTTTGCCGATAAGATCTATAAATAATTCTGCCCACATTCTTTTTGCGGTGCGTTCATCAACTTTTTGGTTTGTAAGATCATTGATTAGCACCATAATATTTTCTATAATGCTCAACCCAATATTGGCTGGCTTCTTCGGTGCAGTACCCACTGTGCTGCTATCAGCACGTCGTCCTTCAGTCATTGGTGCGGCTATTTCATCATCGTCGTCCAAATCATTGCTTTCTGAAGTGTCCAAATCTATTTCAGGACGCCCAGTATCATTGTCGTCCGCATCTGCTTTCTTAGGATCTGTTATTTGTACTGTAGGCAGAGTTTGCACTAATGATTTGATATCGGTAGCATTAGGATCTTGACCGCCTGGTGTTGTATTTGTAGTGGTGGTGCCAGCAGTGCCGGTTGTAGTTGTGCCTGTGGTATTTGTGGTAGCCGTAGTACCAGTGGTAGTCACCCCTGTTTGTCCGGTGGTGGCACCGGCTGTTGCAGTAATAATTATGTTGGTGGCATTAGCAGTTTGTGGCACAGGCAATTTTGTGTCGCTAAGTCCATCAACTAGGGTGCTGCCTTTTACTGCTGGCGGCACTAGTGGCATGCCGATGCCAGTATTGCCGATGCCTGAAGTTGAAACTTCTCCGCCTTTCTTTCCCCCTTGTCCAGTGACGACTGCATCTACTAGTGCCGCCCGCTCCCACCCTTAACAATTGCTTTGCCTGTTTCATCTGCTTTAACAGCGGCGCCTTGCCCTTGTTGCAACAGTCCTTGAAAGGCTTGTGCCGTTTGCGAACTGCTTACACTAGTGGTGGGCTGCCCTTCTTTTATAGCCTGTCCATTTAGCCCAAGATTAGCTGTAACAGAGTTTGCCGCGCCAAGATTTCCGGCACCAACATTGGCAGTAGAAGGATTATAGTTAGCGCCAGATTCATTTAAAAATAACCGCCCTATACTATCCACAATTGCTTTGCCGCCTGCGTCTACAATTTGCATGTTTGGAGGATAACTAAAGGTATTAGCAGCCAAAGGCGATGAACTGCCTATTAATGCCGAATTATTCTCTCTAGATAGACTCACACTTTTCTGCATTGCTTCTATAATCTGATTTCCTGACAGCGCATTATTTCCGGCAAAACCATTAGTTGAAGCATCTCCCAACTGTATAACCTTCGGTCCTGAGAGCGCATCTAGCGCCGGTGTTCCAAATGCCGCACCGCGAGCATTTTTTGTTGCATCGGTTCCGCCTGTATCTAATGATGTGGCTGAAGGCGTTCCGGCAGTCGCCCCACCTACAGATTGTCTGCCTAATGATGCTGAATCAGTCGAAGCGAGAATCGACTGCTTGTTTAATTGTGCCACCTCATTTGATGCCACTGCTGGATTACCCGTCGAAGCTATCTTTTCAGCAACAGGAGCGGACTGCCTTTTCCCTGGCTCAGTTAATTGAACATCGGCAGGTTGTGATCCAGAAACACCAGGCTTATTTGCTTGGGCGTATTGTGCAGAGTTCTGAGATCTTTGTGGTTGCTCTGCTGCCACTTTTGTTTCTGGCAACTTGGGATCCTGAGTGGCTGATGCTGGAGCCGCATCGCTGTTAACTTGCGTAACGGAGGTATTGGTTGGGCGATCGGCAGGAGGGTTGGGATCTTGAGTAACTGATCGTGGAGTCTCTTCAAATTTAGCTAGTGAGCCGGTAGGATTGGTTGGGCGATCGGCAGGAGGGTTGGGATCTTGAGTAACTGATCGTGGAGTCTCTTCAAATTTAGCTAGTGAGCCGGTAGGATTGATTGGGCGATCGGCAGGAGGGTTGGGATCTTGAGCGACTGATCGTGGAGTCTCTTCAAATTTAGCTAGTGAGCCGGTAGGATTGATTGGGCGATCGGCAGGAGGGTTGGGATCTTGAGCGACTGATCGTGGAGCCTCTGCAAATTTAGCTAGTGAGCCGGTAGGATTGGTTGGGCGATCGGCAGGAGGGTTGGGATCTTGAGTAACTGATCGTGGAGTCTCTTCAAATTTAGCTAGTGAGCCGGTAGGATTGATTGGGCGATCGGCAGGAGGGTTGGGATCTTGAGTAACTGATCGTGGAGTCTCTGCAAATTTAGCTAGTGAGCCGGTAGGATTGATTGGGCGATCGGCAGGAGGGTTGGGATCTTGAGTAACTGATCGTGGAGTCTCTTCAAATTTAGCTAGTGAGCCGGTAGGATTGGTTGGGCGATCGGCAGGAGGGTTGGGATCTTGAGTGACTGATCGTGGAGTCTCTTCAAATTTAGCTAGTGAGCCGGTAGGATTGGTTGGGCGATCGGCAGGAGGGTTGGGATCTTGAGTAACTGATCGTGGAGTCTCTTCAAATTTAGCTAGTGAGCCGGTAGGATTGGTTGGGCGATCGGCAGGAGGGTTGGGATCTTGAGCAACTGATCGTGGAGCCTCATCATTATTAATTGTTACACCCCGTGCGGTTGTGGTGGAGGGAGTGAATGATGTTGAACCAGAGGCAGTTTTAGTCCATTTATCCATAGGTAATTTGGGATCTTGGTCAAAAGAGGAGATTTTGTCTCCCGGCAATGGAGGATCTTTGGTTGTGGTGGCGATTTTGTCCTGGGATAATTTGGGATCTTGAGAAGGCGAAGCTTCCGTTTTGTCTGCGGGATTCGAGGTATCGTTTTCCTCTCCAAAGATATCGGTGGGCTCCGAGCTGTCATCTTCCTGTCCAAAGACACGCTTAGATTCTAAATCGTCCTGCGGAGTCCCTCGTTCAACTGACGAAGGATTTGCGCTAGATTCGTACTCATTGTCTGTCGACAGCGAGTTTGTTTCTTCAGTTGCGTCCGCCATAGAAGGATCGTTCTGCTCTGAATCAGCTAATCCCGAGAGACTTATGCCAGGGAGGTATTGTCCATATTGGTTCAACAAGCCGTTGCATGATTCAGCCATTTGATTAGCCTGTTGAGGGCTAAATCCCATACATTGAAATAAGGCGCGCTCAGCAAACAAAGCTGCGTCGTTATTTGGTTGGGCTGTCTGAGTGCTTGCGTCACCGCCCGGTGCGGGCACTGATGAGGGATCTTCTCCCGGCATATAAACAAATCCTAAGGTATACGCGCAACAAATCACCGAGCTGCTTCAAAAGCAGTTCGAGCTGAGCGGTTTATGTGAATGACCCGGCTTTAAACTATGGTTTCTATGTGTTCAGAATTAAGCTGACTTAATATCTTTTGCCCGTTTTTATAAATAAATCTAACTATTCATATATTAATTTGACATACTCGAAACACTTGTTCCAGAAATTTTCGGCTAGAAAATCTAACTCAATCAGAAATCAATTTATTTCTAGTAAAAATTATCGGAAGCTAATATTCGCCCATTTTAGCCAAGTTGTCAAGCTTAAGTGTCTGGGAACACTTCTGCTAACTTCGCTAGAGGTTAACAGCAAAATTAATGTGCATTTCACATAGGTTTAATTTAGTAAGTTTCTGACACTTTTTAGCGATAAACCATCCAAATACAGAGTGGGAGCATGATGTATTGCAGTGTCAGAACTCAAGGGCTGATTTTATAGAAGGCTAATAAACCGTCACAAATGACTTGATTTGGCCTACTGACTTCGTCTTAAATAAAATGTCATCGAATGTATTTTTATATGATAGGTTCCTCTTCCCCGAAAAGCTTGCGCTCGCTTAATTTCTAAAAAGCATAACGTCACAACGTTATGACGAAACTAGCCTGCGCAATTTCGATATACGTCCGAGAGTTTTGCAACCTGAGTCCCATGACAGACCGAGTCACGATGACTAAACCCCGAAATCGGAGTTTCCGACTATGCGTCACCTATCCTCGCGCTTCGTCTCGACCGCCGCCTTACTTCCGCTTCTGCTGGCCCTGCTCCCCCCTGCCCAGGGCCAGGATCAGACCGCCACCAACAAAGGCAACAAGACCGATAAGGTCGAAGCCAACCTTCCCGACAGCGAGCTGATGATATTTTTCACCAAGCTCGCAAGCTGCACAGAAGATATTGGCGCGGAAACAGTTCCTCTCGCGGAAGCCGCCGCGGTCGAAGCATTCACGCCCACCATTGGAGTCGTCTACAAGGATCTTTGGAAACCAAATGTGTGGGTCGAGTTGCAAATCATGGTGGATTGCCGGGATGCCGTCGAGAGGCTTGGCAACAAGGCGATTATCATCGGCCGTCGATTCCGCTTCCGGAAGGACGGGAGATTCAACGTTCGGCCGGTGGATCCCGCGCAGCGCTTCCACATCATCCAAGGCGTCAAGGATGAGCTCACGGGCGAATGGAAAGCGCCTACGTTAGAGCAGGTGCGCCGCGAAGTGGCTGCGTACATTAAGGCCACGGATGAGCCCCCGCCCGGAACGGTGGCATGGGAAAAAGCTGAGGCCGCGCGTCGCGAGATGCTTGTTCGGGCAAATGGCGCTTCTTCGGCGAAGCCCAGTGTGAACGTCACATCGAATAAATGAAGATAGCGATGGGGTGTCCGCCGAACCCCCATCCCGGACGGAATAGACCGGTGACCCTTGCTTGTTTCCGCCAGGAGCCCATTGGTCTTTCCGTTCTTTTTGAGACACAGATTCACGGAGAATAACGGAAACAGAAGGTAGCGCGCTGTGCCTTCCGCAGAGGATCGCTGTCCCTGAGTTCAGCAGGGTTCATCGGTCCTCTGTGTTAATACAATCCGCGTCTCCCGGCGGATTGTGCGTGTGGCAATGGCCACTTCATCCCTTATTAACCCGAGGAGACAACAAGCAGTACGAAAAGGTTTATCGCGAGTGCCGGTGTGGCCTCGCAACCCGTAGTCACGTTCCGCAGCACCACTCTGCCGGCGGCTCTGGGCAGTCCGGTGGTAACTCCGCCGTTCGCACCGGTGGCGTCGGCAAGTAAAGTAATCGCGACCAATAGTGGTTGCACCTAGCTGTAATCTGTACCGACGGCCTGGGAATTCTCCCACCCGGGCCGTCGCCTTCAGCTTGCCAAAATTTTTACTTCTTTTTCTACTTCCACTGAGCTGCCCCCTTTTTTCTTACCACCGTTAGCCGACTCTTAACAACTTTTGTTTTTGTACGAATTCTATGGGCGTTTGGTATTTGAGGGAGCTATGTGGTCTAGCTGAGTTGTAGTAGTGACGCCATCTTTCTATTTTTTCTTTTGCTTCTCTTAGGCTTACGAACCATTGTTCGTTCAGGCATTCGTCTCTGAATTTGCCATTAAAACTCTCCACAAAAGCATTCTGTATTGGCTTTCCCGGCTGAATGTAATTGAGCTTTAAATTATTCTGTTTACTCACCCAATCCGACAAGATCCTGCTTGTAAATTCAGTCCCGTTGTCTACAACAATCTCAGATGGCAAGCCTCTAGTCTGAGCTAGCCGTTCTAACACACGTACAACCCTTGATCCTGTGATGCTTGTGTCTACTTCAATTGCTATGCATTCCCGCGTAAATTCATCAACAATATTCAAAGTCCTAAATCGTCTGCTACCGGCTGCTAGTGTGTCCATTACAAAGTCCATTGACCAACGCTGGTTAGCTGCTGTAAGCATTGTTTCAGGTGTATATCTTTGACCAGCAATACGCTTACGAGTGCGTTTTCTTAGCTTTAAATTTTCTTGTGTGTATATTCGGTAAACTCGTTTATGATTCACGACATTTCCCTCTTTTCGAAGTAATACTGTTAACCTGCGGTAGCCGTATCTTCTGCGTAAAGCAGCAAGCTCTTTTAGACGCTGTTTTAATTGCTCATTCTTGTTCTTGCTTATGTAGCGATAGGTCTCTCTGCTAATACCCACTAAAAAGCAAGCGCGACACTGAGATTGACCAGTTTTTTGCATGATATCCACGGCTTCTCTTTGCTGTGGAATGCCTACCACTTTTTTTCAACCACCGCCTTTAAGGCTTGGATATCTAAGGCCTGCTGGGCCACCAACCGCCTGAGCTGTTTATTTTCTTCTTCTAGTTGCTTCGCTCTTTTAACTTCATTTACAGCCAAGCCGCCAAATTTAGCCTTCCATTTGTAAAAGGTATCTTTGGCAATGCCATGCTTACGACAAAGCTCACCAGTGCCCATTCCAGCATCTGCTTCGTGCAGAATTGCCACTATCTGTTCTTCTGTGAATCGATTCTTTTGCATATGACCTCCCAATTTGTTTGATTATCTGGCATTTCTTGCCAAGAGTCGTCATTCAGTTGTGTAGTTTTTGGGGGTCAGGTCACCACGAAGACGACAATTTTTCAATACCTAGGAAAAATCTAGGATTTCAAAGGATTTTTGATTCGCCAATAATCTTTAGGAATTCTGCCGGATTAATAATTTTTGTATTTCCATGTGTCACCAAATCAGGCAAATCTCTGTCACCGCTTACTAAATAATCACAGTTTGCATCGGCGGCACAGGCAAGATAAGCATTATCAGCAGGGTCTCGGCTAGCGGAGGGTAAATTTGCCACCATGACCATAGTGGCTTTATGTTCAATGAGCCTGATGATCTCATAGTCTGATTGAAGACCGATCCACATTTCTACTGATGTGCCAAAAACATTTGGCTAATCGGTAGACTGTATCATTTAAAGAGTGCGCTTATAAGGATGCTGCGCTGATTACCTCTTGCGGCCGCCTATTTTGTGTCGAGCTTGTGCGTCAACATATGATCTTAAAACGGCATTAATATGAGTTTGATAGCCTGGACCTTGCCCAGAGAACCACTGGTATATGTCCGTATCAATACGAATGGTAAGTTTTGTTTTGCCACCCGGAATTACTATAGTAGCCTCTTTCCAAAAATTCTCATTGGCCTCTGGAATATCTTTAGTATCAATAGCTTCTTCGCCTGAGCGCATACGCTTCAGGCGATTCCAATCCGTACCTGTTTTAGTTTTCTTTTTCATGGTTTTTCTTTTGTTCTTTCATATTTTCGTCTACTTTTTCTCAAGTCCCTTTTCTGCTGCTGCTTTTCTAATCCCAGGTTAATTAGTAATTCGCCTTCTTCACGGGATGTCGCCAATCGAGCAGAAATTAAGTGATAGGCGTTCTCTTTAGGTTGTGTATATACAACTACCAATGGCTGTCCTTTTGAATATCCGTAAGCGATCATTCTTTCTTCGCCATAGTCTATTCGCTCATCGACCTGAAATATTAGTGGCTGCGAAAATAATTCTATTGTATCTTCAAAGTCTATGCCATGATCTCTTATATTCTGGCGATTTTTATTTGGATCCCAACTAAAAAAATCAACGTCCCTTATTATGTACATACAATTGTACCTACCTTAATCCTGGAATTCAAGCTTTTTCAATTAAGCTAATCTTGCTAATTATGTATTAGGCGCAGAAAATATATTGTCTTAAACATCGAGCAAGTATTTGACCTCTATTAACCAGTACGTTCAGAGCAGTCAAAAGTTCATTTTAGGTAAACTTGTATTTACTAGCTGGTTGAGCAATTTTTAGTGGCAATATGCTTGTCTTAATTGACCTTGTTAATTATGGCTTGATTAGATTCCTTACTATAGCCCAAACATCTAACCAAGCCAGCGAATCTAAAAATTCTTCTACCAAAATTCAGCCCATTATATTGACTGGCGACCGTCCTACCGGGCCGTTACAGCTGGGGCATTATGTTGGCTCATTGAGGCAAAGAGTGGCTTTGCAGAACGAGTACAAGACTTTTGTCATGATTGCTGATGCCCAGGCTCTTACCGATAATGCCAATAATCTAACCATTGATCCAATAACCACCAAATATGAAAATCTCTACCTTACAAAGGTTCGATAATTCGCAAGAATTCTTTCCCCTATTCAGCTTGCCAAAGCTTTTACTTCTTTTTCTACTTTTTCAGGTATGTGATTATAGCGAGCAAGTTCTATCTCATAGTCTGATTGAAGGCCGATCCACATTTCTACTGATGTGCCAAAACATTTGGCTAATCGGTAGGCTGTATCAGTTGAAAGGGAGCGCTTGCCATTAATAATTTGAGTTATACGGTTCGTAGGAACAGCCAATAATTGAGCAAGTTTATTGGCGCTCAAATTAAGAGGCTCCATAAACTCTTCTTTCAAAATCTCTCCGGGATGGATGGGAGATAGCAAATTTTCTTTTTTCTTGTTCATTTATTCCTTAGTCATAATCAACTATTTCCACACCGTAAACACCATCTTCTTTCCATTCAAAACAAATTCGCCATTTATCATTTACACGAATGCTGCGCTGATTACCTCTATCGGCTTTCAATTTTTCGAGCCTCAAACTAGGCACCGCTAATAAATCTGCTAATGTTCTTGCTTGATTGAGAAGTCTGAGTTTGTTACGTGCGGACTTTTCAATAGGTTGAAAACGAAGTACTCTCTTCTGACTGAATAATGACTGAGTATCTTTGCATTTGAAGGACTTAATCATTGGTAAATTGTATTACATTAGACGTCATACGTCAAGTGTATAACTATGTCACATCATAGTCACATTGCCCCACAAAGAAACTTCAGTCGCGGTAAAATCGACCAACAGCCAAAGGACAGCTAGCAGATGACAACCGAAGCCCAAACATCTAAACAAGCCAGCGAATCTAAAAATTCTTCTACCAAAATTCAGCCCATTATACTGACTGGCGACCGTCCTACAGGACCATTACATCTGGGGCATTATGTTGGTTCATTGCGGCAAAGAGTGGCTTTGCAGAATGAGTACAAGACTTTTGTCATGATTGCAGATGCCCAGGCTCTTACCGATAATGCCAATAATCCTGACAAGATCCGCGAGAATATTTTGGAAGTAACGCTCGATTATTTGGCGGTTGGCATTGACCCTAAGCACACCACTATTTTCATTCAGTCGCTTGTTTCAGAGCTGGCTGAATTGACCATGTATTACCTTAACTTGGTTACCATTGCCCGCGTTCAGCGCAATCCTACTGTAAAAGATGAGATCAAACAGCGCGGTTATTCAGGCGAAAGTGTGCCCACCGGATTTGTTTGTTATCCCATTAGCCAGGCGGCAGACATCACTGCCTTTAAGGCTAATTTGGTGCCAGTGGGCAGCGACCAAGTGCCTATGATTGAGATGGCAGTGGAGATTGTGCGCAGCTTTAACCGCACCTATAATTGTGACGTACTAGTTGAACCAAAAGCAGGATTGTCAGAAATAACCAGACTGCCCGGCACCGATGGTGGTGGCAAGATGAGCAAATCGTTGGGCAACGTTATTTCGCTTGGTGATAGTGCAGACACTGTCCAGAAAAAAATAAAAGGCATGTACACAGACCCCAATCACTTGCGTGTGGAAGATCCAGGCACAGTGGAAGGCAACCCAGTGTTTGCTTATCTAGATGCTTTCGATAAAGACAAAGAAGGGCTAGAGGCAATGAAAGCCCATTACCGCCGGGGTGGCTTGGGCGATACTGTGGTAAAGAAGCGCTTGACTGAAGTGCTTCTGGCTGAATTAGATCCTATCCGCACCCGTCGAGAAGCATTTGCTAAAGATCCTGCCCAGGTAATGCGCATTGTTGAAGAGGGCACCAAAGTAGCTCGTGCTGCCGCTGCGCAAACCCTGAAAGAAGTGCGGCAGGCTATGCGTATTGATTATTTTGGTAGTAAATAAATCGCTTTAACACATTACTCAAAGAGCGGGGCAAGCTTGGCCAGCACTTCGTCCATAATTGCCACTGGCACAGTCTCAAGCTTCTGTGTACCAAGGGCATCAAGATCAAGGATGCGTGGCAGCCGTCAGCTGTTATCAATATTCTTTGCGTTGATGGATAGGCTCGCCTACCCATTGAATACCACCAGCTGCGAATGGTCGAACAGCAAACGTTGCAGCGTCACTTTCTGTACCTCCTGTTATCATTGATAGCTCTAGCACAGTATACAAGCAGGATGCTATCATGACTTGAATATGCTAACCTCACTACAAAAACCAAAACGATTGACTAAAGGCGATAAAATAGCCGTTCTTGCCCCCTCAGGGTGTGGTTCTGCTATCTTCCCACATAGGGTAGAAAGGGGCTCATCTGTGCTAGAAAACATTGGTTTTGTGGTTGAGCTTTATCCAACATTGAAGAAAAGCTATTACGGCAGTGCGGGTACGGCTAGCGAACGAGCAGCCGATCTTCATCGTGCTTTTGAAGATAAATCCGTTACTGTAATCCTGGCGGCTATTGGTGGCATATCACTCAATGAAGTATTGCCCTTACTAAATTACGATCTGATCAAAAGAAACCCAAAAATATTCTGCGGCTATTCGGATAATACACTTTTGCATTTTGCTCTTGCTAGCCAAGCCAATCTCGTTTCTTTCTACGGTCCGTGCCTAATGACTCAGTTCGCCGAATATCCTGCACCTTTGCCTTACACAATTGAAAGCTTTATGAGTACATTAATGGGTGAGCAACCTAAGGCTATATTGAAATCGTCTCATTGGACAGATGAAATTTTAAATTGGTTTGAAAAGCTTGATCTTACTCGCCCGCGTGCTTTAATTGCCAATACAGATGGGCATCTCTGGCTGCGTGAAGGTAAATGTCAGGCACCTATTATCGCCGGTTGTCTGCATAGTTTATTGCAATTAAAAGGGACTAAATATTCTCCGGATTACAACAATAAAATTTTAGCTCTAGATTTTTCGGAGGGCATAGAAAATTTTGCCAAGGGTTTTCCTTTAGGTTATGTCGCCTCACAGTTAGCTGATTTAGCTATGTCCCAAATATTTTCCCAAATTAGTGGTCTTGTTTTAGGTAGCGCCATTTGGCTATAGTACCGAAGGAAGAGAAGAGTTTATAGCAATGGTTAAGCGGCAGACGCAAAACTATAATTTTCCGATCCTCGCCAATGTCAATATAGGACATGCCGATCCTATAATTACACTGCCACTGGGCGTCCAATGTGAGCTGAACTCTCAGCAAAATATTTTTCATTTATTGGAAGCAGGCGTCTCTTAAAAGATTTATACTCTGGATACGAATAAAAAAAACAGTGAAAGCGCACAACTTCATATCGTGCGCTTTCACTGCCCATCCCCAATAAAGCAGCATGTAATAGAGCTGTTGGAATGGAATCACTCATTCCAGTTGACGATGAGCGCGATATCGTGACCGGTACCATGGTAGCGCTCGATCATCCGCCACTGCGCACCGAGAACCTGAGGGCATCCTTCCTTCGTCATCCTGAGAATCGCCAGCGCTTTCTTGCGATGTGACCTCTCGCCTTCGATTGGCCCTTCGAGTTGAGCTGTGTCGATCTCCTTGATCAACGCAGCCGAGGTCGAAGGCTGGACATGCGAATTTAGGAGGTCGCTGTACCTCAGGATGGCCGTCTCGGATTCACTACTAGCGGCCGCGACGCGTGTCACCGAAGGGACGCGGTCGAGAATTTCTCGCGACCGGCGTCGAGCGTCCTGCCAAAAAACTTCTGGCGGTTCGGCTTCCTGCAAATGGAATTCAGCGCGAGCCGTTCGCGTAAGGCGTTTGAGTTCCCCGATGTCGATCTTCACCCTTCGCTCCTTATACCGTGAGTCTGTTGAAACTGGATCCACGATGAGGTTATCTGTTTGGCAAACCGAGCGCCTAGTCTCCCGCCGCTCCACCAAACCGCTCTGTCCAATCAGCGATCTCCACACCCTCGACCTTGCGGAAGAGAATAGGAGGCTGGGAGATCTCGTGCCTGGAGGCAAGACCGATAGAATCTCGGCGATTGTACCCTTTGGCCACCCAATAGGGCCATTCTTTTCGCCGAGCGAGGAGAGGATGGAGATTGCGGTACTTGGAATGATAGGATAAGCGACAAGTGCCATCAATCGGCAAAGGTTGAGACCAATCCGAATGATAGCCGCCGCTCGGTCTTGGTCCGTCTTGATCACCTTCCATGGAGCAGCGGCGGAGAGATACTCGTTCGCGATCACCCAAATCGCTCGCGTGCCAGCGGCGATTCGGCGAAATTCCATCCGCTCATGATGTTCTTGAAGTGCCCTAAGCTGTTCATCGAGTTGTGAAAAGAGCGCGGTTTCTGCTTCGTCCAGGGCACCTCCTGCTGGAACTGTCGATCCAAAGTTGTGCTTGCACAAACTCGTGACTCGATTCACGAAATTTCCAAGCACGTCTGCGAGGTCTTTGTTGACGGTCGCCTGGAATTGCGACCAGGTGAACGACGAGTCGGAATTCTCCGGTGCGTGGGCAATCAGGTACCAACGCCAGTAGTCCTGCGGCAGCAGTGTAAGCGCCTGATCCATAAACACACCCCGCTTGCGCGAGGTAGAGAATTTGCCGCCGTACCAGTTGAGCCAGTTGAAGGCTTTCAGGTCATTGACTGTCCTCCAGGGCTCTTGCGAGCCGAAAAGAGTGACCGGGAAACTGACGGTGTGGAAGGCCACGTTATCCTTGCCCATGAATTGAACATAACGGACATCGGGCTGCTGTCCGTCCTGCCGCCACCAAAGCCTCCAGTCTCCTCCTGTTGCACGGGCCCATTGTTGCGTGGCGCTGATGTAAGCGATTGGCGCGTCAAACCAGACGTAGAAGACCTTGTGCTCGAAGCTAGGACGGACTGCCCCGCCGCGCATGACCGGCACACCCCACACCAGATCACGAGTAATGGCGCGATCTTTAAGCCCCTCATCGAGCCATTTGTAGGCGATGGAACGTGCCAGTTGTGTCCACGTAGTTTGTGTGTCGATCCAGGACCTGAGTCGGTCCTGCATCGTTGATTGGAGAAGGTACAGGTGACGGGTTTCCCGAATTTCGAGATTCCTCGAGCCGGAAACGACTGAACGGGGGTTGATCAGATCGACGGGGTCGAGAAGAGATCCGCAGCGATCACACTGGTCACCCCGAGCAGTATCATATCCGCAGCGCGGACATTCGCCTTCGACGTACCTATCTGGAAGGAAGCGATTGTCGTCGATGGAGTAGATCTGGTGCGCGGTTCGTTCTTCGATAAGACCATTGTCCTCCAATTGTTCGGCGAAATGCTGCGTCAAGACATGATTCTCCGGGCTAGACGAACGCCCAAAGTAATCGAATGAGAGGGAGAATCCACTATAGACTTCCCTCTGAATGAGATGTTGCTCGTCACAGTACTCGCGCGGCGTCTGTCCACTTTCGAGCGCAGCGAGCTCCGCGGGTGTGCCGTGTTCATCAGTAGCGCAGATGAACAAGACATCGTGTCCTTGCATACGCCGGAATCGTGCATGAACATCTGCTGGCAGCATGGAACCAACCAGATTGCCGAGATGTTTCACCCCGTTGATGTACGGAAGAGCCGAGGTAATTAGTATCTGTGCCATCGAATGCCCTCCGGTTTGCTGGTGAGTCGGTCCAAGTCTACGGATCTGACTTGCATTCCATCTTCATGGACGGCAGATAGTTTCGATCAGTTGTCCCTCCGAATCTTGCCTTGAGTGCGAACGATCACGATTTGCGAGACTGAAAGTTTCACCATCGACCTTAAGTTTCCACGGGGCGCCGATATAATCTGCAAATGCCGCGCGATCGCCAAGCGGAATGTTGTGACGGTCGTCGGTGATGACGCGTTGGTTGAACGTTTGCAGCCGGGACGTAATGCGTGTAGCGGCATCGGTGTCCCTCTCGGCCTTGGGAATGATGACGACATCTGCAGGACGCACGAGCTCGGGAAGATTGAACCCAAGGGCGTCTCTATTGGTATCGAAGACGACATAGAACAGTCGCTGAACGCCAATCGCGTAGGTTGTCATCTTGATCCTGCGCTTCTTGTTGAGCCTGTCTTGAAATCGAGCCGAAAGCTTGCCGCTGGGGCAATAGTGGTAGGCCATTGCCATGCTTAGGGCTTTGACTCGTTTGTCTGGATCAAGCTCTGGAATTGCGAGGCTCTCTCCCTCCTTTGCTTCGTAAAAGAGTTCGAACGCCATGCCCTTGCGCTCGAGGCAGGTTTTCACCTTGATGCCTAATGTACCAAAGATCTCCGACGTCAGGGTTTCGAAGAGATGAAGTGACGCGGCCACGCCATGGTCATCAGCTTCGATGGTAGTGCCAACGAACGTCTGAAATTGGCGCGTCTTGAGCATTCCACGCGCATCGCTGACGTTGCGGAACATATCAACGTGATAGCAGAACCTAATTGGCAACTGACGATGTGACAGCAACTGCACCGCCAAGAGGTCGTCGATGATAGGTTCAGGTGTGAACAAGAGATGATAGCCGGTCATATCCCCACCCAGAAGCATCATCTTGTCCTTGAAACCCGGCTCAATCTCTTGTCCTCCGTCGAGGATGGCATCTTGAACGATAGTCGGCATGCTGATTTGGCAGAGTCCACTCCTGACGGCGTGCTGATTGATGACATTGCGAATGCCCTCAAGCACCATTTGCCCAAGAGGGAGATAAAACGGAACGCTCGGTTCTCGGAAGTAGCAAAAGCATCCCGCTTCAAGCAACCTCGAGGTTGGCCGCCTTGACCAGTCGTTTGGAATCGCCAGCTTCTCCCGGCAGGGGTGCTTGGGAAGAAATGGCTGCTTGGACAGCTGCATACAACCCTCCCACAGCGCAGTTAAAGAGGTCGTCGGGCCAGTGGTCCGACCCGACGACGCTTCTGGAAAGATGGTGCGGTCAATCACCGCTACCATCCCGCTTTTGACAATGAGCTTGGGCTTTACTTCACCACGACGTTGACGAGCTTCTTGGGCACAACGATTACCCTCAGCACCTGCTTGCCCTCGAGAGATTCTCCGACAGGGACACTGCCGAGCGCCAGGTTTTTGAGGGCATCGTCGTCGCAATCAGCCGGAGCCTGAATGCGGTCACGGATCTTGCCGTTGACCTGGACGACGATCGTGATCTCTTCCTCAGCGCACGTAGCCGGATCGAAGTCAGGCCAGGCGTTTTGATAGAGACAACTGTTATAGCCCAGACGCGACCACAGTTCGTCCGCGAGATGTGGGACAAACGGTGAAGTGACGGGCACGAGCTTGGCCAGGACTTCCGAAATGACTACTCCGTTGCCCTCGCCGTTTACCAGCGCTTCCGGCTGGCAATAGGCGTACAGTTGGTTCGTCAATTCCATCAACGCCGCGACTGCGGTATTGAACTGAAAGTTCTCGAGGTCCTCTGCGATCTTGCGGATTGTCTGGTGGAGCTTGCGCCGCACCTTCCTTTCGGTGGTGGTGAGATTGGCCGGGTCGAGCCGTTCCTGCCAGGTGGAATTGAACCTTGGGATGGCGGCGACAGTCCATCGCCAGAGCCGATTGATGAAGCGTGAAGCTCCAACCAGTCCTTGCTCGGACCACTGGACGTTGTCTTCGAACGGAGCGACAAACATCACGTAGAGGCGGACGCTGTCAGCACCGTTGTTCGAGATGACCTCGTCCGGTTTGATGCCGTTGCCCTTGGACTTGGACATCTTAGCCCAGCGCCAGATGACGTCTTTCTCGTCCATCTGTGCCAGTTCATCCGGCTTGACGATAATCCAGTCGATAACCTGCTCGTCGTCATCCCCCGGATTCAGTTCGTGAGGGCGCGGTCGCCGGCCAGGAGTCCAGGCCAGCATCGTGCCCTGATTGCGCAGAGCGCGAAACGGCTCGGTGAAGCCGATCAGCTCGGCGTCGTACATGACCTTGGTCCAGAACCGTGCGTACAACAGATGCATAACGGCATGTTCTGTACCACCAGTATAGAGATCCACCGGCAGCCAGTGGTCCAGCTTCACACGCGACGCGAATGCCGTCCGATTGTTCGGATCGGCGTAGCGCAGGAAATACCAGGAAGAGCAGGCGAAACCGCCCATGGTGTCGGTCTCTCGTCGAGCATCATCTCCGCAAGTGGGGCATTTGGTATTGACGAACTCCGCAATCGTGGCCAGCGGAGACTCGCCCGTGCCCGAGGGCTGGAAGTGCTCCACTTCCGGGAGCAGGACAGGAAGTTGATTTTCCGGCACCGGCACTTCGCCGCATTGCGGGCAGTGCACGATGGGAATAGGCGCGCCCCAGTACCGCTGGCGACTAATCAGCCAGTCGCGCAACTTGTACGTGGTGCGACGCTGACCGAGACTTGACGCCTCCAGCCAGTCGATGAAGCGGCCGATGGTCTCCGAATTGTTGGGAAGTCCGTTGAATTCTCCAGAGTTAACAGTTATACCCTCATCTGGCAACGCTTGGGTCATCTCGTCAGCTGAAGTTGGACCGCCCTCTGTGTGATAGACCAAACGGATCGGCAGATCGTACTTCCTGGCGAACTCGAAGTCTCGTTGATCATGTGCCGGAACGGCCATCACCGCTCCGGTACCGTAGCTGGCGAGCACGTAGTCCGCGAGCCAGATGGGCACTCGCTCGCCGTTGACAGGGTTGACTGCATAGGCTCCGGTGAAGACGCCCGTGAACGTCCTCTCCGTGCTTTGGCGCTGGATCTCCGTGGTGCGAAGCGCTTGTTGGACGTACTGTAAAACTGCCGCTCGCTGGTCCTCAGTTGTGATCTTCTCCACCAACGCATGTTCGGGTGCGATGCACATGAACGTGACACCGTAAATGGTGTCGGCACGGGTGGTGAAGACGTTGAGGATGTCGTCGGTGCCGTCAACGCTGAATAAGATCTGCGCGCCGTCGCTGCGCCCGATCCACTCGCGCTGCATCTGTTTGATACCGTCTGGCCATTCGAGCCCGTCGAGGTCGGCGGCCAGCCGATCGGCGTAGTCAGTAATCTTGAAGTACCATTGCGGCATCATGCGCTTCTCGATGAGAGTATCGCACCGCCAGCAACGGCTCTCATGTACCTCCTCGTTGGCGAGTCCCGTCTTGCACGACGGGCACCAATTGATGGCTGCGTTTGCGCGGTACGCCAAACCACGATGGAAGAGCAGCAGGAAGAACCACTGCGTCCAGTGGTAATATCCCGGATCGGCCGTGTTAATCTCTCGCGTCCAGTCGTAGCTGAGTCCCAGGCGTTTCATGGTTCGGCGGAAGCTGTCAGCATAGTCCTGAACCATCGGGCCGGGAGTGCGTCCGCGTTTGATTGCCTCGTTCTCTGCCGGTTGCCCGAAGGCATCCCAACCGGTCGAATAGAGGACGTTGAAGCCGCGCATTGCCCTGTATCGGCAGAAGGCGTCGGTGGGCACGTAGTTCTTCACGTGTCCGCCGTGAAGGCCAGCGCCGGATGGATAGGGAAACATCTCCATGACGAAGAACTTGGGCCTGTCAGTCCTGTCCTGAGCTAGGTGAGTTCCGTCTGCCTCCCAACGGGCTTGCCACTTGGGCTCAATTGCGCGGAAGTCGTATTCTTCCATAATCTCCTCGGTGTGTAAGGTGGTTTTGAACCACGACGATTTTAATCACTACCTTGATCAACCAGCGCTATCTTAGCGCCGTTGTGCTCCAAATCTCAAGGCTCGACGTACTCCGACTGTTCACATTTGATTGCAGTGAACAGCTCTTCATCCATTGGGTTGTCCTCCTTCCTCAGCAGGATGATGGTGAATCCCATTTGAGCCAGGTTATCTCGGAAGATGTGCATGTATTCGCGGTAGCGGCGAGCCAGTATCCCGCGCGAGGACCCATCGAGATCGTTCAGATGCGCAGACGCCAGGATCTTGTCCGTAAAGTCATCGATCCGCGCGCTCGAGATGTCATCGAACTGGTAGTCTTCAACAAGAAACGGTTCGAGCCCATCCGAGACAAAGAACTTGAGCCAGTAGTTGCGGTAGTGAGGAGTGATCTGGACCTGGATGGCGTCGCTCACCCGACGCACGAGATCGGTCGGTGGCTCCTTCATGTAATACATGGGGACGGCGGCCAGGTATTTGCCCCGCTTGAGGACACGACGGTATTCGCGCAACGCCTTTTCGCGATGGCTGACGAGCGAGGTCACGTTGCCGCAGAAGACCAGATCGAAGGAGTCATCCGGCAACCGAAGGGCAGTGGCATCCGCTTGTTGAAAGCTGGCCAACTCGGTGACTTGGAAACGCTCCGCGCGAGCACGTGCCTCGTCGAGCGACATGGGGTTGATGTCGATTCCAGAGACGTGGGCACCGGTCATTCGCGCCAACTCGATGGCAGTGAAACCGGTGCTCGTGCCGATCTCGAGAACAGAGTGTCCGGGTCGAAGGAAGGTTGCCTGTGCAACTCGTCTCAGGGTCGCGATACCGCCCGGAGGACGATTCGTCTCCTTTGTGAGTCCGATGAGCTGATTGTAACTCATCTTGCTGATGTCGTCGGCAGTGATGGCTCCGACGGTACGAGCGATGGTCATGTAGGGGCTCCGTGTTCGTAGATGTTGGTGACGGCTCACTTGACGCCGCATTCGAGAATGCGGAAGATGTTATTCTGAGAACTGAGTTCAGAATTAACGTTCATCGGCAAAGTGATAACGGGATCAGCATGGCCGATGTTGACGTTCGCGAGAATCGGAAAGTGGTAGCCTCCGGTCTGCCTAACGATGGCATCGAGGAATTGTTGATTATCTGAAAGCGAGTAAGCGGGTGGCCTTCCGACCACCATTCCCCGGATTCTTGAGAAAACGCCTGCCAGTCGAAGGTCGCCTAATCTTTGCGCGACATTGCTGATAAGAGGTCCACGATCGACATGATCCTGACTGGGCTCCACGTCGAGAAACAGAATGCTATCGTCGTAGTCTGTATCGAAGGCTGTGCCTTTCACTTGCAGGAGAGAGTAAAGGCATCCTCCAGTGATCCGACCCCCGGCGCTTCCTTCGCGGAGCCAGAGATGACCATCTACGTTGGCGTTCTGGACGCGCGCTCTTGTGAGATCCTTTTTCGTCCCCCAGTCGAGAAATTCATTGGTCCAAGAGCCCGACGGTTGAATTATCATTTCTTCTCGCTCTCCGCTGAGCGTGGAGATGAAGCTGTCGAGAGTGTACTGCCAGGGTGCGGGATACTCAGCGAACTGTGTCATCAGGCATGGTCCGTAGAACGAGACGAGTCTCGCCTTGACCCACAGCGCCGAATGGAGCAGTGTATTGTCTGAGTATCCGCAGAAAATTTTCGGGTTGCGCTTGATCAACTCATAGTCGATCAGCGGCAGGACTTCGTTGAGTGTAAGTCCGCCAATGGCCGCCAAAATTGCGCGCACATGATTGTCGCGAAAGGCGTCGTGAAGATCGCCTGCCCTTTCTTCCGGTGTACCTCCGCTTCCGTGGTAGTCCTTGTATATGCTTGGATAGACAACCACAGAAAATCCCATTGATTGAAGCGCTTGCACGCCTCGCTCCACTCGATGTGGAAAGAAGGCAGCGGCTCCACTCGATAGGGAAATGATAGCGATGGTGTCGCCGGCTTGTAATCTGTGTGATTTGAGCATCTCGCTCATTACTCCTATGAGTTAAGGCCTGGTTACCCTCTTGTTCTAGCGAAAGGACACCGAGCCAGTCGCGATGTCTCCCGTGAGGACTCTTTAAGGAATGGCTTCCCTCCCGTTCTCGCGGTAGATGACGGTGAGGTCGCGGATATCGTCGTGGTCAAGAAGCCAGAGGAGGTAACGTTCAAGTCCCATGCCGAAGCCCGAGGTTTGCATTGGCGCAATTTCGCGCATCTCGAGGTACCATTCGTATGGCGCCTCGTTGATCTGGTGTTGAGTGAGCGCCTGGCGCACCGCACTGGTGGCAGTATGGCGTTGTCCCGATCCCACCGTTTCGCACTGCCCAAGGATCAGATCCGCATTGACGGCCCGCCCCGTACTGCCCGCCTCGAAGGCTTGATAGAAGGGGACGGACTGGTGCTCAAAATGCGTGACCCAGACCGGTCCGTAGCGGCGGAACAACTCTCCCTCGCCAGCCTTAGTGAGGACATCGAAACCACCGGGATGGGCGTGAATCCAGTCAGTACCGCCGCTGCGCAATTCGGCCTGCGCGTCCTCCATGCGGATGGTGCGGTATTGTCCGCCCAACTGGATCAAGTCCTCAATGTGGTCGAGCCTTCCGGCGAGCGCCAAGATGGAATTTCGAGCTGTGGCGAGGAGTCGTTCGGAGGCGAAGTGGACAAGCCCGTCTGCCAAGCGCATGACGTCGGCCAGCTTACCAAGAATCTCCGCCTCGGCATGGTAGAACTGTGCAAGGTGAAACTGATCCGTCTCCTCTCCACGGAAGCATGGCATGAGGTAGTAGACACCGGTACTGCATTGTCGGCAGCCGAGTTCCAGCATGAATTGCATGGAATCGGCCAGGTACGTTTTAACCCCCATCAGCTCAACGCTAACAGGAAGACTATCACTACCGAGTCCCATCGGGCTCGAGATGCTTCCGGTAGTGATGGGCGCGAGGAATGCGGTCAGTCCTTCGCTTGTGAAAAACTCGTGGACTGCTTGCTGAAGTCGATGCTGGATGAGGATCAAGTGATGGTACCAAGGGTTGGTCATAGCCAACCGCCAGGAAGCAGGTCCTTCCCGCCACGCTTGGGGCGGTCTGATCTGGCTTGAAATGTCGGAGTTCGGCATGGTGAGCTTGCTCCACCTGAGGGGATTGGGGGTTCATGGTGCATATCGAAAAGTGCGCGAGAAGAATCACGCACTTTTGGCGAAGATTGGGAAAAACTGTCTAGGCGCAACCTTTTATGGACGCTTCCAAGGTCCACGCCATATCATGTCTGGGTGCTTGAAAATTGACAACCTGTCATGGTAGCGGTAGATGACGAATGCCCAGACCAAGGCGATGAGCGCCATGATCATGAGAAAGACACGTGCCCCACTCCCCGAATTTTTCATTTTATTGGCGCTTCCCATCAACGCGTCGGGAAGTCCTTCGCGCAGTTGCGCATTCTTTTCCGGGGTGGATGGCATGGTGGTTGATGTCTTTGCTGCGTTCTTAGCGGGTTGTAGAATAGGCCAGGAGAACGAATACGATCACCGCCCCAATCGCTACGACGTACCCAAATCCGCGATCTTTCTCTTGACGGGGATTTGAGTATTGACGTCCTAACCCCCAAGGATAGCCGTAACTGAAACCTCGAAAACCGTTGATCATGGATGACTCCTTTGTGGTAATTGGGTCACGATAATTGTCTTCACTTGCTGCACCCGGTCTTCGTGAAGCTTTGTGCCAACCGGTACCTCCCCCGTTAAGTCCATCGCTTGGTCACCACAAATCCACTCTAGACCGGAACAGAGTAGCTGTGCCATGCGGTGATGTTGAAGCTTAAGAGCGTCCCTCCTCTGAGGGATGGCTATGCTGGAAAGTGAGTTCTATAGTTCTCTATAAGTAATGCTCCGAAAAAAATGGTGGTTGATGTCTAATGATTCGGTTTAACAAATTAGAAGAAACCAGATCAAGGGCAATTACAAGCAATTCAATTAAAACGTCTCGCGCAAAAGCTTATATTGCCACCTATTTTTTGAGGCGAGTCGATCGTTATATCTCCACTCTAAGCCGGCACTGGACTCAGACTGCATAGCTAACGCGCATTAGTAATAATGTGTGCCGATCGGGGGCGCGAATGGTATCGTTACAATTAGCACAACTGCGCTTCCAGCAAAGAATTCCACCTAGAATTCAGCAATTATTTTGCATGATCAAAAGTTGGTTCAATCTTGGGATGAATTCTTTGCTGAATAACAGGGCATCCTGCTGGTATTAAGACGCTGTCTTGTATTTTAAATAAAAAATTACTTGCTCTTTTTCTAATGCTTAGCTATTCTGTCAGCTCAGCGATGTTCAATAAAAAAATTCATGGAAGGAATCAAAAATTAGTTTTACTATGAAAGCTGATTATTCAAAAATTGCTCATACTTATGATCAAGCCCACCCCGCTTCTGATATGGCAATAAATAGAGTCCTGAACTTTTTGGACACAAACATAGATCAACATAAGAAAATCAAGCTGCTCGATTTGGGCTGTGGTACGGGACGATTTACCATACCGATCGCTAAAAAATTTAACTACTATGTCATTGGTGCAGACAACTCAAGCGATATGCTTGAGAGAGCTAAGTCCAAGGACGGTTCCGAAAAAATAAGTTGGGAATTACAGGACGCAACCGCTCTCTCTTATGAAGACAACTATTTGGATGTTGTATTTATAAGTCATCTGCTTCACCATTTTGATCAACCTGACCGGGTGATAAGAGAATGCTACCGTGTGCTTAAACCCGGTGGTTTAGTTCTTAACCGTTACGGCGCTATCGAAGACATTCTTGAAGATCCCGAGCATAGATTTTTTCCAGAAATCGGCGATATTGATCGTTTAAGGACACCTACAAAGAGACAAGTAGAAGATTGGTTTGAACAAACTGGTTTTAAGGCAATACAGTCGGAATGTCTAGCACAAAAAACGTTTGCCCACCCCGGTGAGCGGTTGGCAGCAGTTAATAGGCGTTTTATATCAGCTTTGTGGTTAATTAGCGATTCCGCCTTTTATAAAGGTTTGCATGATTTAGAAAAATACATTGCCTCAAACCCAGATTATGAGTGGCTGCTGAAATGTAAAATCACATTCACCTTTGGAATAAAATAGTTTATTAGCAAAATAAAGCCATACCCGTTTATTAGATATAAAAATTACTAATTAGGAAAATGTAATGCTAAGAAATAGGCATATTTCTCCTAAATTTTCTAATATATTATCAATCATAAAAGGGAGCTAACCATGTCTGAGCTAATTTTTTGGTTTTCTCGCTCACAAGAACAAATCGAATTAGAGCGTACTATTTATATTGATAATGGTGCAGAAATTGTGTCCATTCGAGGTAAGAGCAGTGGTGCTTATAAAGGTGCCGGGGTATTTCAGTGGACTCCAGGAGTAAAAGCTCTTGCTATAGTTTTTACTAGAGCTTTAATTCGCCAACTCAAACAAGTTTCTACATTTTTGCCTCTGCTTGAAGGCACAAAAGGTAGCCTAGCGTTTTCTTTATACTATGCCTTAGTCAAACAACCCGTCTGGTTATTTGAAATGTTTGGTAGCGCTATAGATGGAAATGCCAAACTGCGAAAGATACTTTTTCGTAGCAGCCTAGGCACTGGCAAAGTTGCAGTTTCTCTGAATGAAGAATTATTATCGCCTAATTCAATTAAAATCTATATAGACAAAAGGGAAATTCGGAGCGTTGAGGAACTTGAAAGTTTAGTATCCACATTGCTAGAGGAAGAAAAATCTATTACAAAAATGGGCGATGGCGAAAATTGGGTTTTATCTCGACACAAAAGTCCAAGCAACATGCAGATATATAACTTACAGCCGACAGCCACTTCTATTTTGGATCCAGACAATATTTATCTTTTCGAGCAGTTGCAATTTCCTTCTAGTTCAACAGCAGATCGTTTAAGCTGGGATAACTCAAATGGTCAATGTCCATCGACTATTTGCGGTCGAATAGTGCAGGCTAAGCAGTTATTTGAAGAGTTAACTTACCAAACTTGTGATGACGCGACGCGCAGTCAATTTGAGCAGTGGCTTGCCACTATGCAACCGTATCCGGATGGCGAATGGGGAATTGATACCGAAAGAGAAGGTCGACTCGTTCCAGGGTTTATAAGTTCGCTAAAAGGTCATAATAAGCAATTTACTTCTAATGGTTTCCATCGCACTTTTATTTGGCGCGATCGTTTAACCAAGGAATTAGTAGCAACTTTAACTCTGGGCAAAGATGATCGCGGCGTAAGTGAAAGCAATCAACTCGATTGTGACGGAACAATCCTTGGAATAAATGTTCGTTGGGATTTAAGAAACCGTGGGATAGGGCATTATTTAGTTGCTTGCATAAACAAGCATATTATTGATTTTGTCAAACGCGACGGCAAGCCGCGGTTAATCCATACTTCTAATTACAATTTAGGTGGCGTTCCTTGGCCGATGCTAAAAAAGATTGGCTATGAAGTAATTACTTCGCCAGTAAAAACCGACTTTGGTTTTATTCCAATTTGGGCAAAAACTTATTTAACCTAGGCCTAAAGTGTATTGATCAGACAATTGTGTGAGTTCAAATTCAGCAGGATTGTTGCAGGATATAAGGGCAGACTCTCTGCCAGTATGTTGCTCTTTATTGATTATATTTTGTAATAGCCTTTCAGATTCTTGGATATTTTTGAGTAGCATGTTCTTAAAATAAACTTCGATTGATTGGGGAGCCAAGAGTTGTTCGTTGAGAGACAGGGCGACTGTACCACCTCTTCTTATGCCAGAATTACTGCGCAATATTAGCTTGCGCAAGTATGCATTACCGTTATTATCCGCACCGAACATAGAATACATCCAGTCTGGCTGTTTATCTAGTGCGTAATCTAATGAAGAAGCTAGACTTCCTCTTTCACCCTCAAGTAACGGCTCATAGATAGTATCGTCATTTATGCCATGGGTCAGGGCTTTTAGTAAGATTATTACTAAGGCTTTAACGCCAGGTGTCCATTGAAATGAGCCCATGTTCCTGTAAGCGCCACCGGTTTTGCCGCGCACGGACGCAATCTTGATACTGCTAGGATTTTCTATAAATACTGTTCGTTCAAGTTCGCAAGAACCTGTCCACGATTTTTGGAACCAGAGGGTTAATTCAGCCATAAGCTTCCTATTATTATTGCGATTGATATTGCACTTAACTTTGCGATTTCGTTCAAAGAGATCGACCTAAAATCCAAGATTGACTATAAATTGTGGAGGTAAATTTTGTCAGCTATTCAGGATTCACTGAAAGATTCACTGAAGAATGCAAAAATTGGTCTGGCTTGATCGCATCATGTGTCATTAAGGAAGCTCTAATCTCCAAAAAGATTAATAACAAAAGAGTGCGTAAGCGTTCAGCGAGATTATCAAGCAGAGATTTCCAGGTTAATTTTAGACTAGTTATCCGGAAGCACGTCAGCTAAATCCTTGTAATTACTAGCGGTAATTTTTTTGATTACATCAGTGCAGACACCGTCCAGAAAAAAATAAAAGGCATGTACACAGACCCCAATCACTTGGGTGTGGAAGATCCAGGCACAGTGGAAGGCAACCCAGTGTTTGCTTATCTAGATGCTTTCGATAAAGACAAAGAAGGGCTAGAGGCAATGAAAGCCCATTACCGCCGGGGTGGCTTGGGCGATACTGTGGTAAAAAAGCGCTTGACTGAAGTGCTTCTGGCTGAATTAGATCCTATCCGCACCCGTCAAGAAGCATTTGCTAAAGATCCTGCCCAGGTAATGCGCATTGTTGAAGAGGGCACCAAAGTGGCTCGTGCTGCCGCTGCTCAAACCCTGAAAGAAGTACGGCAGGCTATGCGTATTGATTATTTTGGTAGTAAATAAATCGCTTTAACACATTACTCAAAGAGCGGGGCAAGCTGGCCACAGCACTTCGTCCATAATTGCCACTGGCACAGTCTCAAGCTTCTGTGTACCAAGAGCATCAAGATCAAGGATGCGTGGCTGATCGCAGCGAATAACCCCAATAGTTTTTAAACCTGTTCCTATCAATAAAACAGCAAAGCCAGCCGTACGAGCAAAATTCCTGCTGCTGGTTATGGGCAAAACAACAGGTAGTCTGGTAAGGCGATTAAATGGCTCTGGGGATACAATCAAAACCGGACGCTCTGCCTTTTGTTCATTTTCTTGAGTGGCATCAAGAGAGACTAAATAAATATCACCGCGCTTCATTATTGCTGCTCATTGCCAATGCGCCCCACATCCAGCCACTCTTTATCTTCAGGCGAAATGGGCTGCGAAGCATCACATTGGGACAAAAGTTCGTCAAGCGTATAGCTGGAGCGCGGCTGCGGTTCTATAATTAGCCGGTTCTCATCTACCGAAAAACCAACCGGCGCACCGGCTTTTAAATGAAGAACATCCAGAATTGCCGGTGGTACAGATAGCATTACTGACCCGCCCACTTTGCGAAGGTAACTTATATGCATCAATAGGCCTCAAATGTTATATTTAAATATAACAATGTCAAGGGCACATGTCTAGTCTCTGGTTAAAATACCGGGCTAGATTCAGTAGTAAGCCTTCGTCCAACGCAGGTATGACAACCAGAATTTAATGTGCATTAAGCTGGTCGTTTGATATTCTTGGGTAGAGTGAATTTATTTTTTCTCTCCTCGGTCATCAGCCAGGGGAGAAATTCTTTTAGGTCTGGTGGTGCTCTGCCGGGTGTTTTTGAACATTCGTTAAAGTAATCTAGCAACAAAGCTTGTGGATTGAGTCCATTAACCTGCCATGTCTGGAAGACAGTAAATAATTTAGCCGCCAATTGACCAGACCATTCTTTGCCACTACCGTAGCTGTTCTTGCGATTAATGACCAGATTTCTGAGTAATCTTTCGGCCCGGTTATTGTCTAGGCTAATACGCGGGTCAGTAAGAAATACTGTTAGGCCAATCCAGTGTGTCATGAAGCTTTTTAGTATTGTCTTTTGCTCTTTATGCAAATCTGGCTGTTCAAGCTGTGATTGCCAAAGTTGCTCAAGTTTTTTCACCTGCTGTTCAACCGCTAGATGGGCGTCATTCCAAGGCTGTCCTGATTGCCACAGAGCCGTTCGTTTATGATTAAGAGCAAACAATATTCCTATTTCGCTAAGCCATTCTTGGGACCATTCTTTCAAGCTTGGTATGCCCTGAAAGACTTTGAGGATATCTCGTCTTTGGTGAACCCAGCACCAGGCATTTTTGATAGCTGGATTTAAAGTCCAGTAGCTCTTCAGTCTGTCAGTTAATAATATTCCTGTAGAACCGCCAAAGAAGTCTTTAGGCACATCTTTTGAACGGCTTTTATCTAGCAAGTAAACGACAGCATCCAAGCTGGCGAAAAGCCAGAACCACCATTGTTTGTCATTTCTGAGCCCATTATTTTCTTCAAAGACGCGCCAGGTGGACTCATCTGCATTCCACAGGTCTGCGCCGCGGCAATGATTGACTATTTGTTCATACAAAGAGGCAAGCAGTGTGTCTATTATTTTCATGCCGCCTGTGACTGTACCGGCGGATAGATGTAAACCGTGCAAAGCCAATTCTTGTAAAACCCGTTGAGTTGGCACACCAAACATATATTTCCAGACAAGTAAATATACCCAGAGAGAGTTGCCGATTGTGGTGCGTGGATACAATTTAGGAGGAGGAGGGGCTTTTAATATGACTTTGCCTTTGCAGTCGCATTGGCTGACCAAAATTCTTTTGCGACACACCCGTATATATGGTTTAACCTCTACCTCTGCTATTTCGCTGTCATCAGTTTTTGATACTAGGCGATATGGTTTGTTACAAATATCACAGGCACACTTAGGCGGGTCAAGAAATTCCTCACGTTGCTCAAGGTTACTTCTATCGCTGCGCCCATGACCATTACCTGGTCCGCATTTTTGACCACGTTTACGTTTTTCTTGTTCTGGTTCAGAGGCTAGTTTTAATTCTTGTATGGGGGCAATAGCCAGGGAGTCAGCCGTTTCAGTCTTGCGACCAAATTGGTCTTTTTGGAACCAAGCGATTCTTTTATTTGCGTTTTCTAATTCTTCTTTTAATTGTTGTATTTCCTGCTCCAGAGCTTGTTTTTGTTGACAGAAAGATTCTGTGGCAGCAATACGGCTTCTTCTAAGCCTTTTATTTTCTTGTCTAAGCTGCAAAATTTCTTGTTCAAGCTGCCCAATCTTTGCTTGGAAAGCAGATGCTTCAATCTGCCTAGCGGTTCTTTCATTCCTCAGCAATTGCAGCAGTGCCGGTACATCGTTATTTACTAGCAGTAACTCAACAAAAGAGCTCGTCCGAGCGCTATTACTATTCGATCCCTGCAAGTTACTTTCTTTCTAGTAAAACAACCTCATTTATTTAAACTCCACCTCTCCAAAATGCCAAGACCTCCTAACGTATATGCCTGTAGCTTCTTCTTGACCTTGCCAAGCCTACCTCTACCGAAGGCTTACATTCAGTAGTAAGCCTTCGTCCAACGCAGGTATGACAACCAGAATTTAATGTGCATTAAGCTGGTCGTTTGATATTCTTGGGTAGAGTGAATTTATTTTTTCTCTCCTCGGTCATCAGCCAGGGGAGAAATTCTTTTAGGTCTGGTGGTGCTCTGCCGGGTGTTTTTGAACATTCGTTAAAGTAATCTAGCAACAAAGCTTGTGGATTGAGTCCATTAACCTGCCATGTCTGGAAGACAGTAAATAATTTAGCCGCCAATTGACCAGACCATTCTTTGCCACTACCGTAGCTGTTCTTGCGATTAATGACCAGATTTCTGAGTAATCTTTCGGCCCGGTTATTGTCTAGGCTAATACGCGGGTCAGTAAGAAATACTGTTAGGCCAATCCAGTGTGTCATGAAGCTTTTTAGTATTGTCTTTTGCTCTTTATGCAAATCTGGCTGTTCAAGCTGTGATTGCCAAAGTTGCTCAAGTTTTTTCACCTGCTGTTCAACCGCTAGATGGGCGTCATTCCAAGGCTGTCCTGATTGCCACAGAGCCGTTCGTTTATGATTAAGAGCAAACAATATTCCTATTTCGCTAAGCCATTCTTGGGACCATTCTTTCAAGCTTGGTATGCCCTGAAAGACTTTGAGGATATCTCGTCTTTGGTGAACCCAGCACCAGGCATTTTTGATAGCTGGATTTAAAGTCCAGTAGCTCTTCAGTCTGTCAGTTAATAATATTCCTGTAGAACCGCCAAAGAAGTCTTTAGGCACATCTTTTGAACGGCTTTTATCTAGCAAGTAAACGACAGCATCCAAGCTGGCGAAAAGCCAGAACCACCATTGTTTGTCATTTCTGAGCCCATTATTTTCTTCAAAGACGCGCCAGGTGGACTCATCTGCATTCCACAGGTCTGCGCCGCGGCAATGATTGACTATTTGTTCATACAAAGAGGCAAGCAGTGTGTCTATTATTTTCATGCCGCCTGTGACTGTACCGGCGGATAGATGTAAACCGTGCAAAGCCAATTCTTGTAAAACCCGTTGAGTTGGCACACCAAACATATATTTCCAGACAAGTAAATATACCCAGAGAGAGTTGCCGATTGTGGTGCGTGGATACAATTTAGGAGGAGGAGGGGCTTTTAATATGACTTTGCCTTTGCAGTCGCATTGGCTGACCAAAATTCTTTTGCGACACACCCGTATATATGGTTTAACCTCTACCTCTGCTATTTCGCTGTCATCAGTTTTTGATACTAGGCGATATGGTTTGTTACAAATATCACAGGCACACTTAGGCGGGTCAAGAAATTCCTCACGTTGCTCAAGGTTACTTCTATCGCTGCGCCCATGACCATTACCTGGTCCGCATTTTTGACCACGTTTACGTTTTTCTTGTTCTGGTTCAGAGGCTAGTTTTAATTCTTGTATGGGGGCAATAGCCAGGGAGTCAGCCGTTTCAGTCTTGCGACCAAATTGGTCTTTTTGGAACCAAGCGATTCTTTTATTTGCGTTTTCTAATTCTTCTTTTAATTGTTGTATTTCCTGCTCCAGAGCTTGTTTTTGTTGACAGAAAGATTCTGTGGCAGCAATACGGCTTCTTCTAAGCCTTTTATTTTCTTGTCTAAGCTGCAAAATTTCTTGTTCAAGCTGCCCAATCTTTGCTTGGAAAGCAGATGCTTCAATCTGCCTAGCGGTTCTTTCATTCCTCAGCAATTGCAGCAGTGCCGGTACATCGTTATTTACTAGCAGTAACTCAACAAAAGAGCTCGTCCGAGCGCTATTACTATTCGATCCCTGCAAGTTACTTTCTTTCTAGTAAAACAACCTCATTTATTTAAACTCCACCTCTCCAAAATGCCAAGACCTCCTAACGTATATGCCTGTAGCTTCTTCTTGACCTTGCCAAGCCTACCTCTACCGAAGGCTTACATTCAGTACAGAAATAGCTGCTAGCGCGAGCGGCATAAAGATGTAAAGGGTAGATTTAATTTACTAATTGTATGTGATAACTCCCATGTTCAGGAAGTACACAAGGGGCTGCTCATCGGCCCAAACAGCCGCCGCAGTTTAATAATTGCAGTCTGCTGGTTTGTTATGCATTGCCCTTTTATCCCTGCAAGCGGTATTGATTTTGCCTTGTCAATTTTGTCAAGGTAAAAGCATCGTTGAACAACTTCGAGTAAAAACAGGATACCCCCAGACCGCGCTAGAAGCAAAACCACTTCGGAAAACCCATTCAGAAGGGAAGGCCCACATGCCTAGCTTAGACATCGCGACGGTGCTCAAGAAAATCAAGATCAGGGTCCAACTGGACCGCGAGCGGCTGCTGCGCGAGCAATCCGAAGTGACCGTTGAGTTCCTCACCACACGGTCACAGCTCGCCCTCCATTACCATCCCTGGCACTACATTCCTGGCGACCAGCCGGTAATCGACGCGGGGTGGGATTGGGTGAAGGACGGCGTACCGGCCCGTAATCTCTCGGTTACTGAATTGGCCGAGAATTCCTGGCTGGTTGGCTCACACCGTCGGGCGAGCATCGACTACATGGCGAGCATCTACGGAAAATTTGAGGACCCGCTCCAGGCAACCATCCTCACTTACGCCGTCTCGCACGGACGGCGGGTGATTTTGGACGGCAATCACCGGTCTGCGCACATCGCCCAGTCGGGCCGGCAGTTTTGCATCTTCGCCTTCTGCATCAAGGGTCCAGTGGACGGCGCGATCAATCCAGACATTTATCCTCTCACGCGCAAGGGGGTGCCGCTGTACTTGCAAAAGCAGGTGCCGAGCGCCGTCATGCCCAGTAGCGACGATTTTCCAATGGGCCCGTTTTCAGACAGGTAGATCCGTTTGGGTGGGGCCGCAAGTGAGATTAGATCGCCGGGGGAATACGCATTCGTGCTTTCCCTCCGGCGATTTTTTATCTTTTTGCTATTTGTTCAATTTACTTTAGACAATTGCTGCTTACATACGGCGAGCATGTCGGCATAATATTTATCTAGTTCTTTAAGAGCATTTTCAAAATTATTAGTTTGCACAATTTTTATAACTTGCGAGCCAGTTATTACTCCATCGGCACCCACATCAAACATGCTCTGGGCGTCAGTAGGTGATGATATGCCAAAACCGGCACATACAGGCAATTTAGTATGCTTTCTTATTTCGTCCATTTTATTTTTTAGCGATAAATCTTTTTGGTGAGAGCGCGCATTGGTACCGGTTACTCCCAAGCGAGAAATGAGATATAAAAATCCGCTGGCTTGAGAAACAATTTTATCCAGCCTATCGGCAGGAGTAACCGGCGAAATTAAAAATAGCAGATCAATGCCATTTTTTTTGGCTGCTGGTAATACTTCGCCAGCACTTTCTGCAGGTAGATCAGCAATTAATACTCCATCAACGCCACTCTCTTTAGCCAGAGCAAAAAATTTATCAATTCCTTTGGCTAATACTGTATTGAAATAAACAAGAATGCCTATAGGAATATTTTTGTCTAATGCTCTTACTTCAGCTACTAATGTAAAAGCGTCTTTTACTGCAAAGCCGGATGAGATTGTTTCGAAGGCTGCCGCTTGCAGTATTGGACCATCAGCAATAGGATCACTAAAAGCAATACCTAATTCAAGACAGCTCGCGCCACTTTTGATCATCTGCTTAATGATAGACAAACAACGCTCTTTATCTGGCCAGCCAAGTATTGTAAAAGGAATAAATGCTTTGTGATTGTCTTTTTTTATTTGACTAAATCTGCGCTCGTAATTACCGTCCATATTTTTTTACCTCAGCTAGATCTTTGTCTCCCCGTCCAGAAAGATTTATCAATATAGAAGTTGATTGATCTACTTGCTTAGCTAATTTTTTGGCGTAAGCAAGAGCATGCGCACTTTCTAAAGCCGGAATTATACCTTCACATGCTGATAATTCATGGAAAGCCTCAATTGCTTCTTTATCAGCAATAGCCACATAAGAGGCACGCCCTATCTCTTGCAAATAAGCGTGTTCAGGTCCCACAGAAGGATAATCTAAACCTGCGGCAATACTATGAGCTTCCAGAATTTGTCCGTCTGAATTTTGCATAATTTTGCTTTTCATACCGTGCAAGCAACCGTCTGTGCCTTTAGTTAAAACGGCACCGTGCCTATTTGTATCCAAGCCATCGCCTGCCGGTTCAACGCCCACCAGTTTTACTTCTTTGTCTTCCACAAAAGCAGTAAAAATACCAATGGCATTTGATCCGCCACCCACACAGGCTATTACATAATCTGGTAATCCATTGTAGTCTGCCATAAATTGACCACGGGCTTCGTCCCCAATTATTCGTTGAAAATATTTGACAATAGCAGGAAAGGGATGCGGACCGGCTACCGTGCCCATTAAATAGTGGGTGTTTTCTAGATTGGCAATCCAATCTCGTAGCGCTTCATTAATGGCGTCCTTTAAAGTGCGGCTGCCAGTTTTTACCGCGTGCAATTGACAGCCCATTAATTCCATACGCTGTACGTTCGATTGCTGGCGGGCTATGTCTATTTCTCCCATATAAACTTCTGTTTTTAAGCCCAGCAACGCGCCTGCCATAGCACAAGCCACACCATGTTGACCTGCCCCGGTTTCGGCAATAATGCGGGTTTTACCCATGGTTTTGGCTAATAGAGCCTGTCCTAGACCGTTGTTCGTTTTGTGGGCGCCACCGTGTAAGAGATCTTCGCGCTTAAGAAAAATTTTTGCACCCCATTTATTGGAGATATTTTTGGCATGATAAAGTGGTGTTGGTCGACCGGCATATTTTGTCGAAAGCTCTTGGTATTGAGCCAGACTGTCTTTGCTCTTTTGGAATTTTAAAAATTGCTCTTCCAATTGTTCCAGCGCAGGCATCAATGTTTCTGGTACATAAATGCCGCCGTACTGCCCAAACTTGCCTGTACTTATCATGGGCTACCCCCAGTTGGCGGCTCAGTTTGAGATATAAGCGGCTCATTATTTTGTTTTTGAATCTTGGCAAGAAAGTCAGCAATTAAAGTTTCGCTTTTTTGTCTTGCTGTTGTTTCTACTCCTGATGCTATATCCAAAGCCGCTGGCTTCAGCCTTTGTAATACGCTTTCAATATTTTTTGCATTTAAACCACCAGCCAAAAAATAATTTTGTAGATGCTTTTCAATTATATTAAGCGCCTGGCTAGCGGAGGCGAGCCAATCAAAGTTAGCATTCTTTTTTGGCCTATCAAATAAATAATGTTGGCAATATGGTTTGTATGTCTCTAAAATAGCCAAACAATTTTCAATGGCTGCTGCGCTCGTATCCTGCTCTTTATCCGCTTCGCGGCCTTTAGGCGTGAAAGCCGATTGGGCATTAGGCAAACTTTTACCGCTTTGCAGATCGAGCATTGGCAGAGTAATGCAGGGTTCATCGTCGACTATTTTACTGGCAAGTTGAAATGTTTTAATAACGGGCTTAGACAGAATGCTACATAAACTTGGTGGTTCTTTCCCATGTAATTGAAAATAATCCAAGCCAACCAATGAAGCAATATTTTCCATTTCTCCCAAAGAAGAATTTTGAAAAACACCCACTACTTGAATGTCTTTGCCAACCGCTTCCACAATAGGTTTAGCAAGCATCGGATCAATATAACGCGGGCTATCTTTGACAAAAATCAAGCCCATATAGTCAGCCTTATATTTAACTGCTAATTGAGCATCGCCAATATTGCAAATGCCGCAAATTTTTATTTTTGGCGCAGGCACCGATGATGCTTTAACAGCATCCTCGCCAACCAATGCAGAGGAAATCGGGTTCGAATTTGTTGTCACTTGCTGCCTCCTTGTCCACTGGGTTGTACCGGCGCAGACAGTCTAATATCGATTAATTCTTTAAATTCATTTTCTAGATTCTCTGAACGCATAAATTGCGAACCAATCAAAAAATTGGTACAAAATGGTATAAATTCCTCTATGTCAGACTTAGACTGCATGCCACTCGCCGATATAACTGTTGTTTTATCTTCTATAAATTGAGAAAGCTATTTTAGTAGTATCAAAGCTTATTTTAAAATCGTCTAAATTACGATTATTGATTAAAATGACTTCTGGTTGCGGTTTTAACGCCATTGCCCGCTCCAATTCTACTTTGTTTTGCACTTCCACAACTGCTGTCATGGCTAGATCATTTATTTGTTTGTAGAGAATTTCTAACTCCTCTTGATCAAGAATTTTAACTATCAACAGCACTGCTTGCGCACCATTCTGTCTTGCTAAATAGCATTGATAGGGGTCTAAAATAAAATCTTTGCAAAGGGTCGGCAAGTGACTTTTTTTACTTACTTCTGCTAACAATTCAAAACTGCCGCCAAAATATTTTTCGTCAGTCAATACAGAAATTGCGCTAGCATATTTATTGTAAACGGTTACTATGTCATCGATACGAAAATCATTAATAAGATTGTCAGCGCTGGGCGATTTTGGTTTGATTTCAGCAATAATATTTAATGCTGGTTTTCGCAGAGCTTGTAAAAATGAACCATCGCCTGGCTTGACGCTTTGCTTGAGCTTATCTAATTCTAGGCTGGCTTGTTTGCTCTCAATCTCCACTCTGGTATTGGCAATTATTTTATCGAGTATATTTGGCATAAATGCTCCTGCACTGCTCATATTTGGCTAATACCGCTCCTGATGATATAAGATCATTAGCTAATCTTGCTCCTTCTTCTATGCTGGCAGATTTGCCTGCCACAAAAAATCCGGCACCAGCATTTAAGCTTACTGAATTAACGAAATAATTTGTCCAAGGTAGGCAGCCGCTTATCATTTCCTTGAAGATCTGGGCATTTTCTTCGGCTGTCAAAAGCGGGGTACCAGGATTATCAGTGTCCATACTTAAGGATAAAGAGCTGCTGTTAATTGAGCTACTATCGACCGACAGAATTTCGTTGGAGCAGCTTGGATCTAATTCATCTAAGCCCGAATCGGCTCGAACAATAAGCGCTTTTTTAGAGCCTTTGTATGAAAATAAATAATCGGCAATCATCTTTTGCCCATCACTGGTTGGCGTACCCAGTATTCTAAAAGTAGGCGAAAAGGATTTAAAAGTGGTCCGACTAAATTAAAAATGGTAGGTTTTCCTAGCGCTTTTCTAATGGGCGCTAATTTAGCTAAACCAGGATAAAAATTGGGAGCAAAGGGAAAACACAGATTAGTAGATTGCAATATTTCTAGCAAATCTCGAGCAGAAGGAATAATTGGCAAACCCAAATATTCTAAAAAATCAAAACTACCGCTTAGTCCACAAGCTGCTCGACTACCAAATTTGGCTACTTTTAGGTTCGCTGCAGCTAGAACAAAAGCTACTGATGTCGAAGTGTTGTAATGAGAGATGCCACTACCACCGGTGCCACAACAATCTATAATGTCTTCTTGTGCAGTAAATAGATTGATCGGTGGCTGGTCCCATCCTTTTCATTTGCTTCTAAAACACTAATGATTAAATCATTTAGCGCAGCCGCATCTGGTTTTTCGAGACTCATTTCAAGTAAATACTGATAGGACACCTGGTCGCTTAATGCGCCAGATATTAAATCAGTCAATTTGGATATAGCTAACATTTTTCAATAAAATTTCTAAGAATTTGCTGACCTACCGGTGTGCCGATTGATTCAGGATGAAATTGCAATCCATACAAAGGATATTTTGAATGCTGGACCGCCATAATTAAATTGTGTCGACTCTCACGAGCGATTACTGTAAGCGCATCAGGAAAGGCCTCTTCAGAAGCAATTAATGAATGATAGCGCATAGCTGCAAAGCTATTGGGTAAACCAAAAAAAAGCGGCGATTTAGCAGTGATTTTTATCTCACTCGATTTGCCGTGCACAATTTGCGGAGCGCCAATAACTTTACCGCCCAGATGTTGCACAATACCTTGATGTCCAAGACAAATGCCTAAGACCGGACAAGCCAGGCTGTTTACCTGTGTAATTATATCTTTGCATACCCCAAAATCTTTATCTATAGCGGGGTGTCCGGGCCCCGGCGAGAGAACGACACGTTGGGGAGCCAAAGATTTTATACGGGCGAAGTTAATTTCATCGTTACGAAAAACACTAATCTCATCGGCACCCACTTCCGCCAGCATCTGATACAGATTAAAAGTAAAAGAGTCATAATTATCAATAATTACTATTTTCATTTAAAGGCGGCCCCAGCTAATTTAATGGCTTGTAATACGCTCTTTGCTTTGTTGCGGCTTTCTTGGTATTCAGCTTCTGGATCTGAGTCGAAGACAATACCGCCACCAGCGTTCACATGAGCCAAATTGTCCTTAAGCAAGGCAGACCTAATAGCAATTGCAGCATCCATATTGCCGTGCAGGTCGAAATAACCCACTGCTCCAGCATAAATACCTCTTCTTTCTGGTTCTAATTCTGAAAGTAGTTGCATGGCTCTAATCTTTGGTGCACCAGATACAGTACCGGCCGGAAAGCAGCTTTGGAAAGCATCAAAGCAGTTTTTACCAGCACTCAATTCCCCCTTTATTGTGGTAGACATATGCATAACATGCGTATACTTGCTAATTAGCGCCAGTTCCTCAGGTTTAATTGTGCCTGGCTTGCATACTCGTCCGAGATCATTGCGGCCAGATCAACGAGCATGCGATGTTCTGCCATCTCTTTTTCGTCATGTTTTAATTCCTGGCAAAGCGCCTCGTCTTCAGCTGCATCAGCGCCGCGGCGATTTGTACCGGCTATGGCTCTTAGCATTAATTCTCCGTTGCGGCATTGCAAAAATGTTTCTGGTGATGAGCCCAAGTAAACAAATTCAGGATGTTTAAGATAATAAGCGTAAGGCGAAGGATTGGTAGCTTGGAGCATGCGATATATATCGAGCGCTGAAAAATTACACGGCAGGCTAAAGCGTTGCGACAGAACTATTTGGAATGCCTCTCCTTGCTCGATATATTCTTTGCAGCGTTTAACAGCTTGCATATATTCTTCTTTTGTAAACGATGTGGCTACTTTCCTAAATATTGAATTTTCATCAAGTACTAGATCGCTAAGCTGCAAAGGTTTGAGTTTTTTATCTTCTAGCATTCTGACCAATACTGACTGAGCATGCGCTTCTCCACGCCAGGAGAGTATCTGAATATGCTTATATTGATGATCGAAAACCACCACAGCATCGTATAGACCGTAATAGCCTTGCGGCACAGATTGCGGATCTTTCTTTTGCTGTGGAATTTTTTCAAAATATTGGCAGGCGTTATAACCCATATAACCTGCAAAACCACCAGCAAATGGCAAGTCTGCGCATTTATTTTCGAAATCAGTAATTGCCTGTTTGTCTTCTTTTGAAGCACTAGCCTTTATTTGTTCTAAGTGTTCTTGATATTGCTTTAAGATGTCTTGCAAAAAGTGAATGGGATTATTCATCTCTTCTTTAATAATTTCCTTGCTATCGCGCTTGCTAATGAAAGCAAAATTGTTATTAAAAACAACAGTCAAAAGTGGGTCAAATCCCAAGAATGAATAGCGCGCCAGTCGCCCTTCTCCCTCAACACTTTCAAGCAAAAAGGCATGCCGCTCATCAGCACTTAATTTTGAAAAAATATCTACCGGGGTTCCTATGTCCGAGGCAAAAGTAAGTATTGCCGGTATTGCAGCACCACTATCTTTGACTTTGCGCCCTTTTGGTTTTTCTTTGAAAATCAATTCAGCCGTTAACATGAGTTTTCCTTATTAATCAAAAAACCGCAGATCTTAAATCTGCGGTTCACCGTGAGTAATTATTAAAAAAGCCGTAGCCAATTTACCTCAGATGAACCTGATAAAGCCACCAACTAGTAAAAGAGCGATCAAACATAATATTGAGAATACCTACCCATTGTTGTCAAACAACAAAAAGAATTAAAAGCCCGTATAAAATGCAGCTTACCCTATGATCATAACCTGGTCAACTGGGCGGGTCAAGTAATTATTGCGTACCAACCGACCATAATTGGCTCAGCAAAGCGTTGTTCACGCAACGAATATAACTTTTACCTTCGATCTCTAAACCTTTACTTCCCTATTACCGACAAATAGATAAATGTGAAGATTGGCCGACGGGGCGACTAAATATGCCCCGCCAGCCGATCTTTTTATCTGGTGTTTCTCAGTGCAGGTCTGTCAGCAGCTCTTCACGGAGGGTGATGGTGACGCTGGATACCCCCTTTTCCTTTTTCAACAATTCAACAAACGTCCGCAGGTCAACTCTGTTGAGGAGAAAGTCGAACCAGTCGGCCGTATCGATGCTACCCTCTCCGGAACCGTAATGGCCGGTGATGGTGAAGCCTGTGCTTGTGACGGGCCTATTCTGTGCGTCCCCACTGAGAAGGACGGTTTGCGTGACTGCAAGCCTTGGAAAAGCAATGTCTGTCTCCCTCCACCAAGACACGAAGTCTTGGACGTCCTTTGCCTCACCATTGCCAGTGATGGTAAAAACCATCGCCCTTTCGATCACGAGCCTTTCACTGGGCATGTTGTACTCTCCGACAAAAAAGTTGTCATCCCTTAGTACCCAAGCCACAGATCGTCACAAACGATCTGTTGACTTTGTAGTGCTTCCGCGTTCTCAATGATGAACCGAGACATTGTCGTTGGGCAGCGACCCGGCAATTTCGAACCGGGTCACCGCTGAGATTCTCATGTCAGCCTCGGAGATCAGGCTGAATGTTGCCGTCATTCGTGGCACTAGCCCATCAAGGATTTCACTTCCTCGAAGTCCCTCTCGTAGTGGGCCCCCCCATCTTTGAAGGACCACCACCACTTCAGCCTGGATCTATCCATGCCTTTCAGGTCGAAGACCACCCAGAGGGCCGCCATCGCCCAGTAAGCCCTCTTCGCTCCATAGTAATTGAAAGACGATTGGGCGGTCACGGCAATCTCCCGAACGGATCGCTGTGCTTGCATCAACGCGTCTGCATCCATCTTGAGGAATGCCCGAGCCTCCTCTCTGGTTATGGTCGAGTATCTCCTCTCCTCTTCCTTGAGAGCGGATAGCAAGTCCGATGCGTCCGGTGCTTCGAAGCCGAGAATGGGTTCCAGAAGTGCCAGAGCGGCGGCGGCCCCTCGGAAACAGTGCACTCGAAAGACAAACAGTGCGTAACGGCGATTCGCGGGGCTGCGATTCGCGGCGCTGTTCCACTTCTGTGCCGCCTGTGGATCGTCGCCCAGGTCGTCGATAGTGAGCTCAAATTCACTCTCATTGCTGGTATCCTCAATTCCCAGCTCCCTGAGGAGATCAGCTGTCACCTCTGTAGCTGGTATCGCTCGCCTGGGTTCGTAAGTAAGGGCGTACCAACCCTCCCCGAGCTGTCGGATTCCCTCCACCAGCGCTTCCAGCCTGCGAAATCGCTGGCAGCCTTTCAAGTCGACTGGACCACCGCGTCCGCCATCGCTCGTGATGGCGGAGCGAAGCTCGTAAACAAGTACACTCTCGATACTCCGCGACCAAGGACTGAAGTGTGTTCCTGTCCATGCCAGTGTCTCCGAAACTGTTGCCGAACATTGTCCCCGATTAGAATAGGTTCGGGAACTTGACCTTATAACCGAGATACAAGCTGTCACGATCCCAGTGCACAGAACAATCAGGGCCCCGTCTTCACAGCAGTGAACCGGATCGAATACAGATCACTGCTGTGAACTTCAAGGATTGGATGCGGCGCGCCGGCCCTGCTTAGGGGCTCGCGTCACCCTAATCTGGGCGACCGCGACATCTGGGGACCCTTATTCTGACTCAGTATGGAGGATCTCCAGACCGCACAGCAGGTTGGCGTCGAACACGAACTCGCCGTTATTCACGGCCCCGACTACTGGCCTCAGGGCATCGAGTCCCGAAATGACGTCCCTTGTTGTCAATCGAAGGAGCGCATTGCGTAGGTACTGCTCGGCCTTGTCCTCGCCGTACCGGTAGGTAACACTCCAGCACGATGTAGACTTTGTTCAATCAACCGTACGCCGACAACGTGTCGATGCCTCACCCTCAGTCAATTCGCATTGGAAGCCGGTAACGAAGCGGTTTCCAATGCGAACATGATTGAATCGAATTGGATGTCACAAGTCGTCTGCCAGCACTGAGCATTGCTGCCCAACCCGCGTTGGTGGCACCCACCAAGACCGCCCAGATGATCTGACTGATTTTTTCCGCCGGGAAGCCTGCTGTGAACTTTAAGCGCGGGGTTTCCTCATCAGGCTCCCTCAACCCCCGAGCGAGGTGGCAGGGCTGCTCGAGACTTGGCGCGCCATCAGTAAGTTCTCTTTCTTCGCAACGAGTGCAACTTCCCCGCACGGCCGATACCGGGTCACCGCGTTTCCAATTCGCGCCATCCGTGGCGCGAAATTCCGTCATTGGTGTCTCAGAATTCGTAGTCACGACCCTCCCGATCCACCCGGATCTTCACTTTGCATTCATGAGCGAGAAGCTTTGCCAACTCCTCAATGTCCTTCACCGCATAGGTCATCCTGAATTCTGGGTCGTGGTTCTTTCCCGGCCCGCCATGTAGCGTGTGGGTTGCGCCCACAATCACCCAGGGCGGATCATCGGCGATCCCGGACTCGACATGGGCCACCATGCCCCGGTTTTTATAAGTGCCGAAGAAGTGCTCCAGCACTTCCTCCACTTGTCGTATGAGCACCGCCGGGTCGGGGGGCAGGGTAGCCAGCATGGGCGGTTTTGGGGCGGGGTGAACTGGTTGGATGGAGAAGGGGACGAATCCCGGTCGGATTTCGCCCACAGGAATGGTCGTGACGGCGTTTGACTCGGACATGATACGATCCTCAACGTTCTGACTGGAAAAATATTCACCACCTGCGACAACCCCTGCCTGTCATGCCGTATTCCCTCATGGAATACCTTGGGCCGGACGCCTGCATGAGACAGGAGTTTACGAAACTAATTTTGTATCGGGTTTGTCGGGTTTGCCTGTATCAGGCAATTCTACGCACAGACGATTTCGACTTCATTCTCCTCAAGACCAAGGAAGTTTGCGATGGCAAACCGGGCTGCACTGGGAGTAACTCTGTCAGTCAGCAGCCCAAGGTCTACCATTTGGTATTGTTTTGCTTCGTTGTCTCCCTCGAGAAATTCCGGTCCCTCTTCCTCCCCTTGTACAGTTTCCTGCTCGCTATCCGAGGTTGGGGCAAAGAGGGTTAGTCGGTCACCAGGGGGCGGGAAATATCCGTGCGAAGGCGGAATATCCTCGCCCGCCTCAGCGGCAGCCCAGTTTCTGGTGATGAACGTAAAGCCGATCTCACCCCCGTCCACGGGGTAAAGATCGGCCCAGTAAGGCCAGGGGAAACAATCGCAGGATCTGAACCGACGCACGCTACCCTCCTTTTCTCAAGAACGTTCATTCCCAAACAGACGCACAATCCGACAAGATTTATGTCCTGATGCATGCTGTGCCACGGTTTTCCAAAGCCCGCTTTATAGTGTAATTGAGGCTTGTTGGGACAGCTATGCAATCGACGACAATCTACTCGGATTAAATCAATACTCTCGTTCTGTCACGCGACAGCCAAGTCATCCATCATGGCGGGGCAACCCGGCGGTTTCGAACCGGGTCACCGCTGGCTTTCACGCCGACTTGCTAGTAGTGTAGCTGCCATAGCGCCGCTAATCAGCTGCCGGAAGCCGATACCAGAAGATATACCGGAATTCTCCTCTAACATAACGCCGGTAACATTCCAGCATTTTTGGCAGCGCTTTCAGTGCGAACATGCCAATTCCGGAGACCGGACCGCAATCGAAAAGGATCTCCTGCCCATCGCTCGCATAGCTGGGTGAGTGGAGAGCTATTGCACCCGACAAGAGATCCTCCAAGCTTTCCGCGGGGAGGGGGCTGTCGCCGTAGACTTTGCCCTGCAGCGAGCGGACCATGCCGACTTGCAGATCGGTCGGCAGATCACCTCCCGCCAGGCCGCAGATGATGTGGTCGGTGTCCGCGATCTTGCCCAGTGCTTTATAAGGAGGCCCACCGAATTTCCATGTGCGGTCTGTTACCCCGTCGAGATCGATGGAAATGAGTTCCCCTTTGCGGGCGAATTCGTCCTTCTTTCCAAGCGAGGCGGCAGGGCTGCTCGAATCTTTGCGCGCCATTAGCAAGCTCTCCTTCTTTGCGATGAGTACAACTTCCCCGCACGGCCAATACCGAGTCACCGCAGCAAGCGGCTAATGAGTTTCTCGGTTGGTCTTGTGTCTAGTCGATTCTGGCTTGATTTCTTCTGGAGGCTGCGGGGCGGTTGTACCTAAACCATGTCAAAAATGGCTTAGCAGAATCAAGTTAGTACCGACAATACCGCAACAATCGCGCAAATCAGGCGATCGCTTGGCAATTACGCTTTTTCTCGTACTTATGAGCAAAAGTATTACTAATCTCTTAGGGAATTTTTTAGCGTCAATGTGCTGCTTTACAATTGTACTAGTTCTCGCTAATCCTATCGAATCCTATCGTGTTAGCTGTCCTTAGCCTTTTCTGCAAATTCGCTATCGGCGGATACTGTTCACCAGCCAAGCTCATTATGTGAGCCAATACGCACTAGCTCTAATGTTTTGCCATCGGGCTTGCGGTAAATCAAAACTAAATCAGGTCGTACATGACAATCACGATAATCCTGCCAATCGCCTTTTAACGCATGGTCTTTGTAACGTTGGGCTGGTTTGCTATCTGAGATAAGGAGTTTAAGCAATTGTCCCAGTTCATCGTCAAGTTTTTTACCGAGCCGACCTGCTTTCTCGCGTTTATAGTCGCGTTTAAATTGCTTGGTATATTCAATCGTCCGCATTCAGTTTAGCGAACAATTCGTCGATATTACCGGCGGTTTTAAGCTCACCTCGACGAGCAGCTTTCATAGCGGCGATAGTTTTAGCATTTGGCACAAGCGGTTCAAAAGGTAATTGCTTTTCCTGGGCAATGCGAAACATAAGCATTCTATAAGCATCTGATGGAGTGAGGCCAATTGTTTTTAGGACTATTGCAGCCTGCTCTTTTATTTTTCTATCGATTCGCGCTCGAACCACATCATTAATGGCCATGAAATTTGTACCCTATCTAACTGAGCTACATTGTAGCCCACAAGTGGGGATCAAGCAATACCGCCCAAACATTTGCTCTATAACAGAAAACACTTGCTGAGCTGCCCCCTTTTTTCTTACCACCGTTAGCCGACTCTTAACAACTTTTGTTTTTGTACGAATTCTATGGGCGTTTGGTATTTGAGGGAGCTATGTGGTCTAGCTGAGTTGTAGTAGTGACGCCATCTTTCTATTTTTTCTTTTGCTTCTCTTAGGCTTACGAACCATTGTTCGTTCAGGCATTCGTCTCTGAATTTGCCATTAAAACTCTCCACAAAAGCATTCTGTATTGGCTTTCCCGGCTGAATGTAATTGAGCTTTAAATTATTCTGTTTACTCACCCAATCCGACAAGATCCTGCTTGTAAATTCAGTCCCGTTGTCTACAACAATCTCAGATGGCAAGCCTCTAGTCTGAGCTAGCCGTTCTAACACACGTACAACCCTTGATCCTGTGATGCTTGTGTCTACTTCAATTGCTATGCATTCCCGCGTAAATTCATCAACAATATTCAAAGTCCTAAATCGTCTGCTACCGGCTGCTAGTGTGTCCATTACAAAGTCCATTGACCAACGCTGGTTAGCTGCTGTAAGCATTGTTTCAGGTGTATATCTTTGACCAGCAATACGCTTACGAGTGCGTTTTCTTAGCTTTAAATTTTCTTGTGTGTATATTCGGTAAACTCGTTTATGATTCACGACATTTCCCTCTTTTCGAAGTAATACTGTTAACCTGCGGTAGCCGTATCTTCTGCGTAAAGCAGCAAGCTCTTTTAGACGCTGTTTTAATTGCTCATTCTTGTTCTTGCTTATGTAGCGATAGGTCTCTCTGCTAATACCCACTAAAAAGCAAGCGCGACACTGAGATTGACCAGTTTTTTGCATGATATCCACGGCTTCTCTTTGCTGTGGAATGCCTACCACTTTTTTTCAACCACCGCCTTTAAGGCTTGGATATCTAAGGCCTGCTGGGCCACCAACCGCCTGAGCTGTTTATTTTCTTCTTCTAGTTGCTTCGCTCTTTTAACTTCATTTACAGCCAAGCCGCCAAATTTAGCCTTCCATTTGTAAAAGGTATCTTTGGCAATGCCATGCTTACGACAAAGCTCACCAGTGCCCATTCCAGCATCTGCTTCGTGCAGAATTGCCACTATCTGTTCTTCTGTGAATCGATTCTTTTGCATATGACCTCCCAATTTGTTTGATTATCTGGCATTTCTTGCCAAGAGTCGTCATTCAGTTGTGTAGTTTTTGGGGGTCAGGTCATTGCTAGTAGCATCTGGCAGAGGAGTTGATACCGGCTTAACATTTTAGGCACTCAATAATTGATGTTTTGACGCGTGTCTATAAGCAATTCTTCTGCCCACTGCTTTAGCGATATCGGCCAAACTTTCAATTAAAGCTTGCATGTCTGGTAAAGACAGTGCTTGTCTGGCATCAGAAACAGATAATTCAGGCTCTGGATGGCATTCTATTATCAATCCATCAGCACCACAAGCAATAGCAGCTCTAGCTAAATCTGGCACTAATTCTCGTTTGCCGGCAGCATGGCTTGGGTCAACAATCACTGGCAAATGAGTTAATTGGCGCAAAGCTACTACTGCTCCTAGGTCTAAAACATTGCGTGTGTAAGTATCATAGCTGCGTATGCCTCTTTCGCACAGAATTACATTAGCATTACCGTGACTAAGAATATACTCAGCAGCCATGATAAATTCTTCAATGGTGGCTGATAAACCGCGCTTCAAAAGTACTGGCTTATTCACTCGGCCAACAGTTTTGAGCAATTCAAAGTTTTGCATATTGCGACTGCCTATTTGCAAAACATCTACATGATCTATTACTGCCGCCACTTGCTGGCAAGACATTACTTCTGTCACTACCGGTAAGCCGCTTATTTTTCTTATATGTGAGAGTATTGCCAATCCTTCATCCGCCAGTCCTTGGAAAGAATAAGGCGAAGTTCTTGGCTTATAAATGCAACCTCTGATAGCCTGTATTATTCCCAAAGGCAATGCTTGGGCGACTTCTTCCATTTGTGCCATGTCTTCAACGGCACATGGTCCAGCAATGATAAACAAGTCTTCATGGCCGCAATTTATACTGTTAGTAATTTTAATGACACTGCGCTCATTTTCTTTTTTCTTGAGAGCTAAGCGAGCATTTACCATAGAGACCCCCTGATTAACAAAAAACCGCAGATCTAAAAATCTGCGGTTCATCTTGAGTATTTCCTAAAAAAGCTAAAGCTAATTCACCTCAGATGAACCTGAAACCACCAATAAGTAAAAAAGCTGCTAAACATGTTGATAAACCTGTTTATCCTTATATTGTGCGAAAAATCGACTGACAAAAAATCAATCTTTCACCAATACTAGCCTTGGCAAAGACACCAGTCAAGCTTTTATTAAGGTTAGCGGAGCGCGGCTGGTTGAAATTCTCAGTTAAGCCACGTTAGCGCTAACTATAAGTAGTTGTAAAGTAATAATTTAATTTTGATAATGCCTATGTTAGCTCAGCCTTGCCGTTTATACCATTTCATTCCCAAACGACTGATACTGAGTTGTGATTGCATACTAAGAGCGATTTTGTCTTCAGTAAATGCCAGGAGATATAAGACTTGATTTTGCTACTTGCATTTTGGGAAAGTTAGTTATCGTTCAAACAACCCCGAATAAGCAGGATACGCTCAGACCCCCTAGATCAAAGACCAAAGCAGTGTTTCTTCCACTTCGCTTGCGATGGTAGGGGGACTCCGGCTGAGATTATAGCGCCGTGTGTTGCGGTGCAAGTCGGTTTAGAGTTGTCCTTGGGGAAGTGCGAGCGTGTTTAGACCCTGGGCGTTGCTTTGTTAGGCACTGCCTAACCGAAGCGCGCCGTTCACCTCTAGAAGGAGATTGTGCCGTGCCGAAGGAAGATCGGTTGGAAAGTCTGATTGCAAGCATTCGAGAGGCGTTGAACCAGGAGACGCCTGATTTCATCGTACGCCGCGCCGAGCAGTTCGTTGCGTCAACGCCCGAACTCGCGAAAGCCGTCCTGAATGCCGTCGATGCTGGTCACGAGTTCACTTCCCAGTGGGACCAGGTCATTTTCCGGCTCGGTGCGCTCAGTGACGACGAGATCAAGGAGGAAGTGGCATTCTTGCTGAATGAGCTGGCCGACCACGAGGTCAGGGTCATCAATGGGATCGCCGCTGTGACTAGCGCCAAGGCGGAGCAGCGGGCGTACGGAGAGTTGGGCGAAATCTTCGAGGCTGCCCGCAAGGAAGCTGGCAGGAGCGCCTAACCCCTGAGATCCGGGCGTGTCACGGCCTGGTTGGAAATGACCTAACTCTGCCATGCCAGAAAGGAGGCTTTACAGGACCGTAGAGGCTGAGAGAGCCGGAGCGTGCTGATTTGCGCTCTCCGGCTCTCAAAGCCTTGCTATCTTTTTGCTGTTTTTTTGGATCATTTTTAAATTAACGGCTACTTTCGATTGAATTGGAACTTTTCGCCGCAGTCAAACGTAGTAAGGAATGGCGACATAACTTTAAATTGCCAATTACCCAACACAATGATAGGATTGTTTTGATGATACCAGACTTTAACGAAGAGGGAAATTTACCGCCAGGTATACCGAGATTAAGGCATCTAAATGATAAAGAACGAAAAACAATACAAAATCAGCAAATCTTGGATAAGAAAATTTGAAGACGCTATTTTCGAAGCAAAAAGATTACCTGTGAGTTCTAACCAGCCATGGTTGAGGCGCGGACAGATCGAATCCCTAGAGAATCAGCTTGACGCTATTAAAGGCGAGGTAAAAGAATATGAGATGCTGAAATCAGGTAAAACGAAACTGGCTTCTTTGGATACAGTCTCGAAACTTCCCGTACTTTTGATCAAATGGCGTATAGCCAATAATTGGACGCAAAGGGACTTATCAAAAGGCTTGGCTTAGCAGAACAGCAAATCCAAAAGTATGAAAATACCAATTATTCTACAGCCACTTTGGCGACTATAAGCCGGATTGCTGAAGCTCTGCAACAAAGGCTTTCGGAGCAGGCTTAGAATTGACCGGCTGAAAACGGAAAAAAGAAAGTCATAAAATAAACCCTGTAAATTAAAAGAAAAGCAAATAAAAATGGGGGAATCGCCCAACCAAAGGTTTGATTTAAGAGCAAGCCTTCAGCTGAGCAATTCCTCCTGATCACTTCGTTTTGATCAACTTTGGTACTTTCGGGACATCTCAGCAAATTGCTCCTACTACCGAGTCACCGCTAGCGCTTTTTGCAGAAAGCGCAAAAGCATTTCTCGGTGAGCGTATGCACCTCTCACGCTCAGAATGTGCTTTTCGCCCGGCAGGTAGAGAGTTTCCATCTCTCTACCCGCCGCCCTTAGCCTGCTTTCGAGCGCCTGGCTGCGCTGTGGCGACCATTTGTCACTGTGTTCCCCATCTTCTAAACCGTGACTGAGAAAAACCTGTCCGGCGAAATTCTCTATGGCAATGGGTTCTCCAGGACAGAGAGGCTGACCACCCCAAAACCAGGCTCTGGCGTCAAGATCTTGTGCATCAGCCTCGCGGCTCCAAGTGAAACCGCCAACGATGCAATCAGTTGCTGCGTGAACGGCAACAGCGTCTATCTTGATTGGCTGTGGTAGAGATGCGAGCACTAATGCCTGTTCTGCGCCTCTCGAAAATCCCCACAAAGCCATTTTCTTGCCCCGCATCGCTGATTGGTTAGAAAGCCAATCGATGGACTCAAAGGTGTCTTCCAGTCTGATGTTGATCACATCCGCTGGCACGCCTTCAACCGGATACGCTGGTGAAGCACACCAGGTGAAGGCTAGCGCGGCGTAGCCGTGCATCGCCAAAAACTCTGCCATAATGTCGTGGCCCCGCGCGCCGCCGCCATCGCTCCCGTGAAGAACCACCACACCACCCAAGACCTTTTTTCCTTTTGGTAAATACAAATTGCTGCTAGGGAAAGGGCACTCAGCCAGCTTGTACAACATTGAATTCTTACCGCCGGTATAGGCGATCTCCAGTTTTTAAAGTTCCGTGCTCCGATCTCGCTACCTGTCGAGCGGCAGGTTAAAGCGAAAGCGTTTTGTATTTTAATCCCGGTTGGGGTGCCTCAAATGAAATGATTGGTCGGAATTGACACGAACACTTAATCCTGACAAATTTTAATGAGCAAAATCAAGCCAGTCGCAGATCTAAAATCGAACCAAGCAGTATGTTCACTGCGGATCTTTGCCTCTCTAAGAGCAAAAGAGAAAATCCGGATCTGCATTCTCAGAATCTTCTTATCAAATTAAACACCGCTTTTACAAAAGCGCGCGGCTCGCGCTAAGGCTACTGATCCTGTAATTACCGTCATCCCACTAAAGGGTGATAGCAGCTGAAAGAAATCACCTTTTGCTGTCACGCCCTTTAAGTAGCCGAGATCACCAATACTGACAGCCAGAGATCACCAAGAAAAGGGACGGACTATTCTTGCTGCTAATTTATGATTGGAGTGTAGATTTGATTTGATGATTTGAAATAAAAACTGGAGGCTTACATGACTGTGTTGCGTAATAAATGGCTGTTTGTTGTAGCCTCTTTCACTTTGACTATGAGTCCAGCTTGGTCAAAATCACTTTGCTTAGGGTATCTTACCGATTCCGGTTATTATTTAAGGCTTAATCCGCAGTATATTAAGGAATTATTGTCTTATTCACCACTGCTCATTTTATTAGATTTAGTCTTTAGTCTGGTTATAGTCTATTATTTGAAAAAAGCGATCCAGCAAAAACTCAGGTCAAAGAGCTATGTCATGAATACCGCTCCAAAACCCTGAGCTCGAATAAGAGTTACTAGATTAGTAATTTTACGATTGCCAAATCCTCACTGCAAGTATATTGTAATGTTGGGCACAGGATTGGGAGGTTATCGAATTTGGACTTCTGGACAATTCTACTGGTAGTTACTTGCTTTGGTGGCATAATGGGCTGGTTCTTTACTATCCCTCTTAGCAACTGCTTGCTTATGTATTGTAATTGGCGAGAAGGGGTAGACGTAGACTGGGCCTCTGAAATTGGCTTTGCCATTGCCGGTCCTCTTGCTTGGTTCTTTGCCCTTTTTGAAATTATTTTGCTTTATAGCAAATAGATGCCTCGTGCTCCTGGGCGGGGCTTTCGCTTTAATCATTATTAAATTGTTCTCTTTAATTTCAACTAAAAGCCTGGACCGGCAGGCGGTGTTGGCGCTGAGGCGCCTTGAACTTTTTGATTTGCTTGCTGTGCTTGTTCTGCTGTCTTTTGCGCTTCTGCCTCGGCTTGCTGTTCGTCAAGCGCTCCTTGCTCAGCTTTAGCTTGCTGGATAAGTAGCATCTTACGTCCCTTATATCCTGCTAATTCAACTATATCTGCCTGCCCTAGCCGCTTGGCCATGTCATAAACTTCTTTGCATTCATTGACATTGGCGATTTGATAAACTGCTCTGCGTAAAATTTTGCGCTCTAAATCAGGCTGTTCAAGCGGCTCAATGGCAGTAATTAGACGACAAAGTACATGAGCATTATTTTCTTGATCCATGGCATCTTTAATTGCTTTGCGCGTCAAATCTTCCATAGCCATAAGCTTTGCTTGCTTGGCAAAATCTACTTTGTCTTCGCTACTAGTCTCCTGCACATATAGCTTGTCCATGGCAATATGGCTTATATCGTTCATTGCCATCGATTGCGCTTTATGGGCTAATTGCAGCAATTCTTCTTTGCTTTGCGCTTTAGCTATGAGCGAATCGACAGCCTCTTTAGTAATTTCATAAAGCTGGCATTGACGCGCACAACTAATAATTTGAAAATAGTCATCTTGTGTTTTAGCTAGGTGCAATGCTTTGTTTAGACAGTTACGGCGTACCGGTATAAGAATACTGCCAGAATTCTCAGTGCTTTTTACCAGTGCAATGCACTGATCTACGCTTACCACCAGATCAATGGCCGTTTGATAGGCAGCTTGCGCTTTTTCTGCCTTGCTCGACTTAGCATAACTGTTGCCTTTTTTAGCTGCTGATTGCTGCTGCTTGCTTAGCAATGAAGTGTCTTCTGCTCCGCTAGCCACAGCAGCAAAACTGGCCAAAATGAATAACAATACGGCGGTGGCTCTGAATTTATGCCGGTAGTAAATATTTTTTTGTATTTTATAATTTTCCATCTATGTTGCTTAGCTTAGATATCCTAGCAATATCGCGTTCTGAGCTTTTGTTTACTTTTGCTCTATGCAGCTTCTTTTGGCTTGATATCAAATGATATTTTTTGTCCCAGTTTATCTAAATATTTCAACAGTGCGTCAACACTAAAGCAGTCAATCTTGAGCCCCATAATTTCAGCTATGCGCGGTTGAGCAACTCCTAACTCTTTTGCTGCTTTTCTTTGCGACCAGCCGTTTCCTCTAATGATTCGTCTGATTTCAATCATAAGATCTGCGCGCACAAGCAAGTTAATAGCTTGCTCTTTGCTGAAGCCAATGTCTTCAAAAACATTGCCAGACCCTTCTTCCCAGAGGAATTTGCTTTCTGTTTTATTTAGTTCTTTCTTTGCTGACCTGCGCATATTGTAACTTTGCTCTCTCCAAGTCTGCCTCTCAATTAGCATGATACGATAACTCGTATCAGTAGTCAATCGTCTACGTCTATACGAATGAGGTGGCACTAGAGTTCAGTCGCGAACCATGTAAAATTGCATAGCGTTTCATAGTTAGAAATCAAACTAAGAGCGAGGAATTTAAGAGCCAGACCTAGCGCGAACGACGCTAGGTTGCAAAGATTTTTTTAATCTATTTAGCGCGATGAAGCTTATCTAATTTCACTAGAGGCGGTTGATAGATTCAAAGTATCACAGCCATCCTCACGAAGAAATCAAAGGGCGTTTCACTAAACTTAGGACTGCACAATGCTTTGCTAATTAGAGATTAGAGATATTCTGCTATTAACAAGTAATTAACTAAAAAACTTGAATTGAGCTGTCCAAATTTGTAAGAGTAAATCGTTTGCAGTCTTTGATTTTAAGAGGAACCACCACCCAGCCTTCGGGTGTAGCGATAGTAAGTGATATGTTTGGCCGCTGTGTGGCGGCGAGACAAACACTTTATTCCTCAGCGAGAAAGGATCCTGCGATGCTCGTTATTGCCGGCAACATTGGGGCTACTAAAGTCCAGCTGGCCTTGACGGATGTACAACCCGGCACGGTGGAGGTGCTTAAGAGAATCGTTGTCCCAAGAGAAAGCTGGCGGTCTATATCCGTCATGCTGGCGCATTTTTGCGCTGAATGGCAAGGCGACCCTGAAGCCATTTGTCTCTCTGTGCCGGGCACTGTTAACCCTGACCAAACCTGCCATATTCGGCCGATCGGCTCGCCCTTGGACGCTCAGAGACTGAGCTCCCAACTCGGGCTGCCCGTGAAGCTCATTTTTGATTGCTGCGCCACAGCCAGGGGTGTGGATTTGCTCCAGCCGGAAGAGATTGTCACGCTCAGGGCCGGGAAGCCGAACCCAGATGCTGTGCAAGCGGTTCTCTGTGTTGGTATGGGCTTCGGCGCTGCTATGCGCGTACCGTGTGGAGGTTCTTACACCACCTTTCCTACCAGGGCAGGGTTGGTGGACTTCGCCGCGATTAATGGTCTTCAGCAGGATCTGCGCTCATACCTGGAACGGGTGCATTGCTGTAAAGCTCATCTCGACCTCATCCTGGGAGAGCAGGGCTTACAGGACATTTTCCGCTTCAGGGGTGGCATTGATGAAGACGGATTTGGCGAAGAGCCAAGAACGATTCTTGAGGGCGCCAGAAACAGAAGCAATCCGCTCTACAGCGAAACGGTCCGCTGGTTCAAGAGACTTTACGGCCAGATTGCCGGCAATCTGGCTTTGACTCTCAGCTCCACCGGCGGTGTCTATCTGTCCGGCGGCATGTCAGTAAACATCGCTTGGGCGATCGACCGGGAGTTTTTCGATACATTCAATGACCACGGCGGGGGAGAATCCTGGTTAGCGGACATTCCCATCTACCTGCTTTTGAACGAGAGCGCGCCTCTACTTGGCGCTGCTAGTCTGGCACTGGAATAATGAGGTGCTTTCACAAGAAAGGAGGTACAAATGCGTCCAAAAGAATGTCTGGCAAGACTCAGTCAGGCGGTCGAAGCTTGGCGTCCTGATTCAGGCTTCGCGGATTACCGAGAAGCTCAACGCCAAGCAAAGACGCGCATGCGAAAACTTCTTTGGCGGGACCGCCAGTTCCGATGGGAGACGGTTTCGGACAGCGCAGAGGAGCGGGGGTATCGCTTTTTCCTGATTGACGTCAGCGAGGAAGTGACTGTCCACGCTTCTCTGGCAGGATGGGACAGTGACCCGCCTCCCATTTGCCGGGAGATTCCAGAAGTACTGTTACTCTGGCAACAGGTTCTGATCGACAACCTGAACTTCGTAGGATACACCGGCGCTCGTGTAGAGATCCGCCGTGAAACAAATACCGCGGCTTCGTGGTGGATCACCATCTTCTTCCCAATCCGGAGCCGCGAGCTGGAGGTGTTCTAACCGGGACTAGGCTGCCCGGAGATAAAATCAGCGACTAGCCAGGGAGGCGGTAGCAATACCGCTTTCCTGAGCTTTTGTTGCTTTGTGTGCCAGGCATGTTCAACATTTAGGAGGTGAGAGTCCTTAGACAATTTGATGGTAATGAAGTCTAGCGAAGCGCAAGGGCTGAGCCGTGAGGTAGGTCTGAAAGAAGTGTGGAGCAAAACCGCGACCTGACGAACAGGAACCGGATATGAGGCAGGTGCATCCGGACGAGCAAGCAAAGGATTGCAAAGTCCACAACCATCAAGGGATGCAAATGTAAATCCGGCGGGTGTGCGGGGAAAGAAGTTGAACTTACCCTGGGAGGTCTGTATTGTGTCCTGAAAAAAAAAATCAGGACTGAGGATACTGAGAGGTAACCAGATCGCAATACAGAAGTCAGCAGCGGACGTAGTAGTTTTCTGAAATTATTTTACTTTTTGTACAAGCACCGAAGTAGGTAAGCAGTGAAAGAGCAGGGAACGAAGGTCCAAACGGTGCCCGAAAGGGCTTAATGGAAAAGACAAGTAGGACGTGCATCTCATGAATGAAGAGCAGCAGAAAAACAGGAGTAACCCAGCCTTAAAGGCGAGAGTAGGGAGTGAAGCTTCCGATGGCGCAATGCGAGGGTCTGAATCACAAATGGCGATAAACGAAACCGAAAGTCTGGTGAAGACAGAGCAATTACTAGAGGAGGTAATAAGCAAAGAGAATCTGGGAAGAGCAATAAAACAGGTAATGCGAAATAAAGGTGCAGCAGGAATCGATGGGATGACTGTCGACAAACTGCCAGATTATCTGAAGGTAAACTGGCGAACCATACGCCAGCGGCTTCTGGAAGGACAGTATGAGCCAAAAGCAGTGAGACGGGTAGAAATACCAAAGCCAGGTGGGGGAATGCGACAATTGGGCATTCCGAGCGTGGTAGATCGTTTCATACAGCAAGCGGTGCAACAAGTTCTACAGAAGCACTGGGACGGAACATTTTCACAATACAGCTACGGATTTCGCCCGGGTAAATCAGCTCATCAAGCGGTAAAGCAAGCGCAAGAACATGTAAGCAGCGGACAGCGGTACGTAGTGGATATCGACTTGGAAAAATTCTTTGACCGAGTCAACCACGATGTATTGATGGGTAGAGTAGCCAAACGGATAAAAGACAAGCGAATATTGAAACTCATACGAGCATATCTAAATGCGGGGATGATGGAAGGTGGGCTAGCCAAGCCAACAGAAGAAGGGGTACCGCAAGGTGGTCCACTGTCGCCAATACTTTCAAATTTATTATTGGATGAATTAGACCAAGAGCTAGAGAAACGGAAATTCCGATTTGTGAGGTTTGCGGATGATTGCAACATCTACGTAGCGAGCAAGCGAGCGGGAGAACGAGTGATGGAAAGCATCACAAAGTTTCTAGAGAAGAAGTTGAAGCTGAAAGTAAATAAAGAGAAAAGTGGGGTAGACAGACCGTGGAAGAGAAAGCTACTTGGTTTTACGTTTACGAATCATAAGAAGCCGAAGCGCCGAATAGCGCCAATAGCCTTAAAGAGAGTAAAGGATAGAATCAGGAGAATAACTTCACGAAATCGAGGCGGGAACCTGGAGCAGATAGGGAAGGAATTAGGCAGCTACTTACGTGGCTGGATTAGTTACTACAGCTACTGCCAGACACCTAGCGTTTTGCAAGACTTGGAGGAGTGGATAAGGCGAAAACTGCGCTGCCTAATATGGAAGCGCTGGAGACGCGGAACCACGCGATATAAGAGGCTAAGAAAACAGGGTCTAACATGGGCTGAGGCAAGAGGGCTGGCAAAAGACCGTGCTCGGGGGCCTTGGCGGATGAGTCAGCACCCATTAATCAATAAAGCTCTTACAATTGCAAACTTCCAGCTTCTTGGCTTGCCAAATTTGGTGAAGGCTATGCGCACTTAAAGCGCCGAACCGCCGTATGCGGACCCGCACGTACGGTGGTGTAGCAGGGGAGAGCCCGCGAGGACTCCCCCTATGCTAAT